>OY968826.1:1992500-2914874 GCA_963696195.1 uncultured Alphaproteobacteria bacterium | reverse complement strand
TCAAACGACTTACGTCTTTGGCCCTCAGGCATCATGCGGTATTAGCCGTAGTTTCCCACGGTTGTCCCCCATTCAAGGATAGATTCCTACGTGTTACTCACCCGTCCGCCACTGCCATTGCTGGCCGTGCGACTTGCATGTGTTAAGCATGCCGCCAGCGTTCGCTCTGAGCCAGGATCAAACTCTCAAGTTCATCCCGTTCTCAAGCTCCGTCTAGCATATATAAATACAAGCTATTCCTCGCTTTAAAACAAAACGAAAACCCAGCTCACATATAGTTCACGCAATCAAAAACCACCCAGATAAATCCAAGCAGCCAAAATCACGCTCTCTCGAAGCGTATCTTATTAAAAGAAATAACATCGATACGCTCCCGATCATGACAATCAGATATATAAGCCAGATCAAATCCAACCCATAACCAAATCAATCATCACCAATCTTCGCCCAAGCCTAAACCTAAACAAAAACCTAAACCCCGTCGCTAAACGAAGCCCAGAAACGCCACCAACGTATCCCTTCCCAGCCTATTCAATTGTCAAATAACGGTAGCAACTTTTGCCTTGACTAGTGGCGGACACAAAAGGCATCGTTTCCGATGCCTTGGTTCCGTCCGCGTCGTCTCAGCGTGGAGCGGGTTCTACGCCTGACTTACCCGGGCTGTCAACGCACGTTCATATACTAAAAAATTACCAGAAACCGCCGTTTTCTCCACACCCCGTCAGCAACTTCCACGGAAACCCTCAGCTTTCGCATTGCAACATTTCCGCTATGCCGCTAACGCATGCCGCGCGGTCTGGCTCATAAAGACCTCCTCCGAAGGGCAAAAACACCTTCGGAGGAAACCACGCTTACGCCGCCTCGGCCAGATGCCCCGCAATCACCAAACCGGCGTCGGAAGCACTCACCTGCACGCTCTCGCCATCCTTCACCGCCCCCTCCAGGATCAACCCTGCCAGCGGGTTCTGCAAATTGCGCTGGATCACCCGCTTCAGCGGCCTGGCCCCATAAACCGGGTCATACCCCGCCTCCGCCAGCCAATCGCGCGCGCCCTGGTCCAGCGTAATGTGGATATTCCGGTCCGCCAGCAGCCGCTCCAGATGCCGCAGCTGGATGGTCACGATCGTCCCCATATCCTCCCGCTGCAACCTGCGGAACAGCACGATCTCATCCAGCCGGTTCAAAAACTCCGGCCGGAAGTGGTCGCGCACCCGCGCCATCACCGCGGCCTCCGCCATCCGCACATCCTCGCCCTCGGGCTGCGCCGCCAGAATATCCGAGCCCAAATTAGAGGTCAGCACAATGATCGTATTGCGGAAGTCCACCGTCCGCCCCTGCCCATCCGTCAGCCGCCCATCGTCCAAAACTTGCAGCAGAATGTTGAACACATCCTCATGCGCCTTCTCAACCTCATCGAACAAAATCACCTGATAAGGCCGGCGCCGCACCGCTTCGGTCAGCACGCCCCCCTCATCATACCCCACATAACCAGGCGGCGCGCCAATCAACCGCGACACCGCATGCTTCTCCATGAACTCGCTCATATCGAAGCGCACCATCGCCCGCTCATCGTCGAACAAAAACTCCGCCAGCGCTTTCGTCAGCTCGGTCTTGCCCACGCCCGTCGGCCCCAGAAACAGAAAGCTGCCAATCGGCCGGCCCGGGTCCTGCAACCCCGCCCGCGCCCGCCGCACGGCGTTGGAGACCGCGATCAGTGCCGTCTCCTGCCCCACCACGCGGTTGCGCAGGCTGTCCTCCATCTTCAGCAGTTTGGCCCGCTCGCCTTCCAGCATCTTCTCCACCGGCACCCCGGTCCAGCGCGAAACAACCCCCGCAATGGCCTCCTCGGTCACCGCGTCGTTCACCAGCCGGCCCTCATTTTGCGCCGCCAGTGCTTTCTCCAGCTCCGGTATACGCCCGTACAAAAGCTCCGAGGCCCGCGCGAGGTCGCCACGCCGTTGCGCCACTTCCACATCGTTGCGCGCCTGCTCAAGCTGTTCCTTTACCTTCTGCGTCTCGTTCAGCTGCGCCTTCTCGGCCTTCCACTTCGCCGTCAGCTCGCCGGACTGCTCCTCCAAATTCGCAAGCTCATGCTCCAGCTTCTCCAGCCGCTCGCGTGATGCCGCGTCGCTTTCCTTCTTCAGCGCCACCCGCTCAATCTTCAACTGCACGAGCCGGCGGTCCAGTTCGTCCAACTCCTCGGGCTTGCTATCCACCTGCATGCGCAGCCTGGAGGCCGCCTCATCCATCAAATCAATCGCCTTATCCGGCAAAAACCGGTCGGTGATGTACCTGTTGGACAAAGTCGCCGCCGCCACCAGCGCCGCATCGGCAATCCGCACCCCATGGTGCAGTTCATACTTCTCCTTAATGCCGCGCAAAATCGAGATCGTATCCGCCACGCTCGGCTCATCGACAAACACCGGCTGAAACCGCCGCGCCAGCGCCGCGTCCTTCTCCACATGTTTGCGATACTCATCGAGCGTCGTCGCCCCCACGCAATGCAACGCCCCGCGCGCCAGCTCCGGCTTCAACAGGTTCGACGCATCCATCGCCCCATCGCCCTTGCCCGCGCCAATCAGCGTGTGCATCTCGTCGATGAACAGTATGACCTCGCCTTCCGCGCTCTCAATCTCCTTGAGCACAGCCTTCAGGCGCTCCTCGAACTCACCGCGGTACTTCGCGCCAGCCACCAGCGCGCCCAAATCCAGCGCCAGCACCTTCTTGTTCTTCAGTGACTCCGGCACGTCCCCGTTCACAATCCGCAGCGCCAGGCCTTCCACAATCGCGGTCTTGCCCACGCCCGGCTCGCCGATCAGCACCGGATTATTCTTGGTCCGCCGCGCCAGCACCTGAATTGTGCGGCGGATCTCCTCATCGCGGCCGATCACCGGGTCCAATTTCTGGTCGCGCGCCAGCTGCGTCACATCCCGCGCATATTTCTTCAGCGCATCAAACTGCTGTTCCGCCGTCGCACTATCCACTTTGCGTCCTTTCCGAACCTCGGCCACCGCGCGCTCCAGCGCCTGCGCACTCGCACCCGCCGTCTTCAGCGCCCGTCCCGCCGGCGTATCGCTCGCCGCAAGTGCCACCAGCAGCCGGTCCTGCGCCACGAATTCATCACCCGCCTTGGTGGCTGCCTGCTGCGCCGCATCCAGCACCCGCACCAAATCCGGCGTGATCCCCGGTGTCCCAGCACCCGCGCCCTGCACTTTTGGCACCCGCGCTACCGCGGCATCCACCGCCAGTTTCGCCGCCGCGGCATCGCCTCCGGCCATGCGGATCAACCCGCTCGCAGCACCCTCTTCATCATCCAGAAACGCCTTCAGCAAATGCTCGGGCGTAATCTGCTGGTTATATTCGCGCATGGCGATGGTTTGGGCCGCCTGCACAAAACCGCGCGCCCGCTCGGTAAATTTCTCAAAATCCATATATTTTACTCCTCATCCGTCCCTTAAAAGGCAACAGCAAGCCACGTGTCCCTGCATAGGCAACAACAGCTTGCCAAACCCATATTGGCACCGCCATGATCTAGCTCAAGAGGGGGGTACTCGATGAAGGTGCTAGATGAAGATTGAATCGCTCTACCGCTATCCGGTCAAAGGCCTAACGCCCGAGCCGCTGTCCAGCGCCACCCTCACCCCCGGCCGCTGCATCCCCTGGGACCGTGCCTTCGCCCTTGCCCAGGGCGACGCCACGCTGGACCCCGAAAACCCCGGCTGGATCTCCAAATCCAACTTCATGTGCCTGCTGCGCAACGCCAGCATCGCCCTGCTGCAAACCCGCTTCGACGAATCCACCAGCGACCTCACCATCACCGCCCCAAACGGCGCCACCATCACCGCCAGCCCGTTCACGCCAGATGGCCGCGCCGCCCTAACCGCCTACCTTACCACCTACCTCGGGGAAGAATCCCGCACCGGCCCCCTCGGCCAGCGTCCCGTCTTCCATTATTTCCAGGCCCACAGCTTCTGCGACCATAAGACCCAGGTCCTCAGCCTCATCGGCCACGGCTCCTTGGCCGCCCTGGAAGCCGCCGCCGGCGCCCCCCGCGATAAACGCCGCTTCCGCGCCAACATCTATATCGAGGAAATCCCCGCCTGGGCCGAATTCGAACTCCTCGGCAAAACCCTGCAAATCGGCTCCGCCACCCTGCAGGTCCAGGAACGGATCGACCGCTGCGCCGCCACCACCGTCAACCCCGACACCGCCATCCGCGACGCCAACCCAGTCCGCGAACTGCGCAAAAACTTCGGCCACATCGACCTCGGCATATTCGCCGAGGTCATCACCCCTGGCACCATCCACCCCAGCGACACGATTCACGTACTTTAACCCCTCACCCGCGCGGGCGAATAAACGGCCCCACCCCGCGCAGAAAATCAGCCTTGCCGATCCCCCCGCCCTTGGCGTGGTTGCAGGCAATCTGCACCTGCTGCCCCAGATCAAACATATCCGGCGCCAGCCGCCTTAGAGTCTCTTTCATTTAATTTGACGCATAGCCTGAATTCTTGAGGTAGTTTGCGCATTCGTGCGGTTTGAACTCGTTGAGCAATGTGCCGATGCGTTTCCATGTTGCCTCGACGGTGCGTTCGGCGGCTTTGCGGAGCAGGGTTTTGAGTTTTGCGAAGACTTGCTCGATGGGGTTCAGGTCCGGGCTATAGGGCGGCAGGAACAGGAGCTTGGCGCCGGCCGCGCGAATGGCCTTTCGTATTGCTGGGCCTTTGTGGCTGCCGAGATTGTCCATGATGACGATGTCGCCGGGTGACAATGTCGGCACCAGAAATTGTTTGATATACGCGGCAAAGCTTTTGCCATTGATCGGTCCGTCCAAGACGCATGGTGCATCGATACGATCTGACCGCAGAGCCGCCAGGAAGGTCAAAGTTTTCCAGTGGCCATGCGGCACCTTGGCCAACAGCTTCTCCCCACATGGCGCCCAGCCGCGTGTGCGGGTCATGTTCGTCTTGGCCCAAGTCTCGTCCAGAAAAACCAGCCGCTCAGGTGCCAGTCTGGCCTGATATTTTTTCCAGAACCGGCGCTTGCGGGCCACGTCCGGGCGATCCTGCTCGGCGGCGAACAGCGTTTTTTTTAAAGCTGAGCCGGGCGTCACGGACCAGGCGCCAGACCGAGACCTCGCTGGTGACAATGCCGCGCTCGCCCAGTTCAATCGCCAGCGCTCGCATCGTCAAATCTTTCTGCTCATCAAGCCGGCCAAGAATCCAGGCCTGATGTGGCGCCAAAGCCCGAGCTTGCCGGCGCCCTTGCGGCTTGGCCGCCGCACTGCCCGTCTGCCGCAGACGCTGTGACCACTTCACCGCGCTCGCAACGCTTACCGAAAACAACGCCGCTACCTCGCGGCACGAGCGGCCAGACAAAACCGCCCCCGCAACACGTTCCCTCAGATCATTCGAATAATGCCAACCCATCTCATGCTGACCTCCAATCCAGCAATAAGCTTAAATCAGATTTTCCGCCGCGCCGGAATCCCAAAACGATTCGGATCATCAGAAAGAAACTCTAGAGCCTGATCGTTTGAGGTTGACGCGCTTCAGCGCGGCAACCGAGAACGTAAATCAGCCTCTTATCAATAAGTTAGAGCGCGTTCAGGATGGCGCTCTTGCGTCAACCTGAACCTATCGCGCTCTAGCGATCACCGCGCATTCGGCGGGATCCTTGTGCATCGCCAGCACTTCCTCCATCGCCCCGGTGGAGAGCCGTGCCCGGCGACATTAATGACATTAATAATGTCATCCATCCGCCCCATCACCCACACATCGCCATCGGCATCGATCATCCCGGCATCCCCGGTGCGGTACCACCCAGGGAACGCGGTCAGATACGCAGCTCGGTACCCCTCGTCATTCTGCCACAGCGCCAGCCTGCGCCCGACAGGCATCCGGGTTGGCCTGCCATTGCGCATAAAGGCTGGGATAATCAGTCAGTTCTTGTTCTTTCTCGCAATACAGGCCTGGGGGTGGCGAACCACCCCGGGAAGGAAAAACTTCAGCTACTCGCGCCAACCGGGAGTATGGTTTTGCCATGCGCCTCGTTGATGATATCCGCGGCGCCCAGATAGAACGCCAGCAGCGCCGTAATCAGCCCGCCGTAACCGCCCAGCGCCGTCAGCTCCGCAACACCGGTAATCGGCGCCAGCCCAAGCAGGAAGAACGTCGGCCACAGCGCCAGGAAAATCAGGAACAACGCGCGGCTATGCGCGAACGAGCCAATCCACATTGCAAAAGTGAACGCGCCCCACACCAGCAAGTACCAGCCCACCGCCGCACCCGGCACACCATCGCCAAAAAATTTCGCGAACAGCGCGAAGCTCCACCAAAACGCGCCATAGGAGCAAAACGCGACAAAGCCGAACGTATTACCCTTCACCATCTCCATCAGCCCGGCAAAAAACTGCGCGGTCCCGCCAAAGGCAAACGCCATGGCCAGCACGATGGGAACAGACGTGCCCGGCAGAAAGCCGGCATTAACCAGACTCAGCAGCCAGGTGGTAAGCGCAAAACCGAACAACCCGAGCGGCGCGGGATTGGCAAGTTTCATTGTGTGTCTCTCCGGTGCTCTTTAAGTTTTTACAGGCACGTCACGGCGGTGCCACCCCGTTGGCCGCCCCCCCCGGTCAAAACCCTTCGGCACAAGCCAGCCCACTCCCCTTCGAGCCGCCTGTAATATCCCGTCAGCCCCGCGTCAGACGCCAGCCACGGCGGGCTCGGTCAGCAGAATCTTCTGCAACGCCGCCACCAGCCCGTCCATCATTTCATCCGTGTGCTTGGGCCCCGGCGTAAAGCGCAGCCGCTCCGTCCCGGCGGGAACCGTGGGATAATTAATCGGCGTCGCATACATCCCGTACTCACGGATCAACCGCATCGAAACCTGCGTCGCCTTCGCCGCATTGCCAATCATCAACGGCACGATATGGCTGGAACTCGGCATCACCGGCAGCCCCGCCGCGCGGAACTTCGCCTTCAATGTCTCGGCCCGGTCAAACAGCAGCGCGCGGCGCGCATTATCCGTCTTCAGCGTCCGCACCGAAGCCAACGCCGCGGCCACGGTCGGCGGCGGCAGCGCGGTCGTGAAAATAAACCCGGGTGCCACCGAGCGAATATAATCCAGCACTTTGAAGTCGCCGGTAATATACCCGCCGTGGCAGCCATAAGCCTTCGCCAGCGTGCCCTCGATAATCGTAATCCGGTGCGCCACCCCGTCGCGCTCCGAGACCCCGCCGCCATGCGCGCCGTACATGCCCACCGCATGCACCTCATCCAGATACGTAAGCGCGTTATACTTCTCCGCCAGATCGCAAATCTCGCGCATCGGCGCGATATCGCCATCCATCGAATACACGCTCTCGAACGCAATCAGCTTCGGCGCATCCGCCGGCGCCGCCGCCAGCAGCCGCTCCAAATCCGCCATGTCATTGTGCTTGAACACATGCACGGCCGCCTTGCGCGCATCCTTGATGCCCACAATCATCGAATTATGGTTCTGCGCGTCGGAGAACACATGCCAGTCCGGCAGCGAACTCAAAATCGCGCTCAATGATGCCTGGTTGGACACATACCCCGAGGTAAACAACAGCGCCGCGTCCTTGCCATGCAAATCCGCAAGCTCCTCCTCCAGCGCCACATGCAACGGCGAAGACCCCGCAATATTGCGCGTCCCGCCCGCACCCGCACCCATCCGCCGCGCGGCATCGATGGAGGCCTCGATCACCACCGGGTCCGTCCCCATGGCGAGATAATCATTGGACGACCACACCAGAATGTCGCGGGTCCGCCCTTCCATGGTCACCGAATAATACGGAAACCGGTCCGCCAGCTTCTCCAGCGCCACAAAGCGCCGGTAGCGCCCCTGCGCGGAAATCTCCTTGAGGGCTTCATCACATTTAACAAGAAACTTATGCATGACCGGCCATTTTTGAGTTTATCGCGGAGAAAAGCCCCAGCAGCGCCGCTGAGTCAATGACATAGGTCAAACATAGGTCAAACATGGGTCAAATCCCTCCAGGGCCAGACCACCGGCATACCACGGCCAGATTACCAACATATTATACCAAGCAGCTTTAATACTGACCCATCCCACACCGTCATTCCCGCGCCTTCACCGTCATTCCCGCGAAGGCGGGAATCTTCTTCTCCAACCCATGAATCAGCAATAAGGCAACCTGGTATTAAAATTCACGGCAAAAAGCCACGCAATTGCAAATCGCCTGTTAACCCGCCTCCGGCAAAACCAGAAGCTGTCATCCCCACCCGCAGGAACATCACATGGCCCGCCTGGTTTTTCTTCCCTTAATGGCTTTTACCATCATTTCCGCTCTCGGCTGGGCACTCGCCCGCTCCCGCGAAGTCCAGGAAACCTGGCGCGTGCAGGCCACATCACAACCCCGCTGCCGCCCCGTCCTCTCGCGCCCCATCGTCATGCGCAACTCACGTTAAGAGACTGTTCAGAAGGCTTACGACGCGCCGCCCGCCACATAGGTGCGCAGCGTCTCCACCTCATACTTCTGCTGGTCAATCCGCGCCTTCACCACGTCGCCGATGCTCACCAGCCCTACCAGCAGCCCATTTTCCAGTATCGGCAAATGCCGGAACCGCCCATTGGTCATCCACTCCATCGCCTCCTCCACCGTCGTCGCGGGGGAGCCGGTGGTGGGGTTGCGCGTCACCAGCTGCGCCACCGTCATATCCAGCGTCAGCGCGGCATTGTCGGCCAGGCTGCGCACAATATCTCGCTCGCTCAAAATGCCGGCCAGACTATTGCGCGGTCCCACCACAAGCACGGCACCAATATGCTTCTCGGCGAGAATCTTAATCACCGCACTAATCGGCAAATCCTCGGCCACGGAAATAAACCCGGCCGGCTTATTGGCTAAAATGGCCTGTAGAATCATAGCGTACCCCCTTCGTCCGGGAGTATGTAAGCATTCCGCCGCCCGATCAAATCCTATTTTGCGGGCGCCCCCGAACCCTTATTTTGGCGGCGCCGCCGCCAGCGGCCCATAAAGCTCCGGCCGGCGATCCGCCAGCAACGGGTCCGCCCGCCGCACGGCGGCATGGTGAGCCGGGTCAACCTGCGCCAGCAGCATCTCCTCACCCGTCCCGGCCATCGCCAGCACCTTGCCATCCGGCCCGCAAATGCTGGAGAGCCCGATGTAGCTCAGCCCATCGTCCTCGCCGCTATGGTTGGCATAGGCCAAATATACCTGGTTCTCATACGCCCGGGTGGGGATCACATGCCGCGCCACCTGCTCATAGGGCTGCATCGCCGCCGTCGGTACCAATATAAGATCCGCCCCCGCCAGCGCCAACCGCCGCGCCGGCTCGGGAAACTCAATGTCATAACATATCAGCAGCCCCACCGTCTGCCCGCCCAACTTCGCCACCGGAAACTCCGTGCCCACCTGCTTGAACATCGCCCGGTCCAGCTCGCCAAACAAATGCGATTTGCGATAATTCAGCAAAACCTCCCCATCCGGCCCTATCAGCACCGCCGCATTGGCCACCTTCCCGCCCACCAGCTCCGGATAGCCAAACACCAGCGCAATGCCATGGGTCTTGGCAAACCGCCGCGCCGTCGTCAGCCCCGCCGCGGTCACCGCATATTTCAGCGCATTCTCCGCCCCTATATTATAGCCCGAGAGAAACATCTCCGGCATCAGCAGCACATCCGCGCCGCTTGCCTTGGCCTCCGCCGCCTTGCGCTCCATCAGCGCAAACGCGGCCTCCGGATCATTAACGGCGCCAGGGCCTTGATACAGGGCAATTTTCATGGCCCACAGATTAGGCGCTTTTCCCCGCTCCCGTAACTAACGATTTTGAACTCTAGGGCGCCACCCCTCCTCGCCGCCGCCTTGACGTTTCGGGGTAAACCCCTCATGTAGCGCCCAGGCCATTCGCGCCGGCGCAGCTATTTTCAGCTTGCAACCTTTCCACCTACCCATTTCGCCCGGCTCCGTCCGGCGCGCACTTCGAATCGGACCACCCATGCATCTTGCCGAACTCAAGGCCAAATCGCCCACCGACCTCCTTAATCTCGCGGAGGAACTCGAGGTCGAGAATGCCTCCTCCCTGCGCAAGCAGGACATGATGTTCGCCATCCTCAAAGCCTTCGCGGAAAAAGACCAGATCATCCGCGGCGACGGCACCCTGGAAGTCCTCCCCGACGGCTTCGGCTTCCTGCGCAACCCGGAAGCCAACTACCTCCCCGGCCCGGAAGACATCTACGTCTCCCCCGCCCAGGTCCGCCGCTTCAGCCTCCGCACTGGCGACACCGTCGACGGCGAAATCAAGGCCCCGAAGGAAGGCGAGCGCTTCTTCGCGCTGGCAAAAGTCGACAAAATCAATTTCGAATCCCCCGAAGCGGTCAAACACCGCATCAACTTTGACAACCTCACGCCACTATACCCCACCTCGCGCTTAAAGATGGAGGTCGAGACCGCCGAACCCACCGCCAAAGGCGCGGTCAAGGACAACACCGCGCGCGTCATCGACCTCATTGCCCCCATCGGCAAAGGCCAGCGCGCCCTCGTGGTCGCCCCGCCGCGCACCGGCAAAACCGTCATGCTGCAAAACATCGCGGCGGCCATCGCGGCCAACCACCCGGAAGTCTTCCTCATCGTGCTGCTCATTGACGAACGGCCGGAAGAAGTCACCGACATGTCCCGCTCCGTGAAGGGCGAAGTCGTCGCCTCCACCTTCGACGAACCCGCCACCCGCCACGTCCAGGTCACCGAAATGGTGCTGGAAAAAGCCAAGCGCCTGGTCGAACACAAGCGCGACGTGGTCATTTTGCTCGACTCCATCACCCGCCTCGCCCGCGCCTACAACACCGTCGTCCCCTCGTCGGGCAAGGTGCTCACCGGCGGCGTCGACGCCAACGCCCTGCAGCGCCCCAAACGCTTCTTCGGCGCCGCGCGTAACATCGAGGAAGGCGGCTCGCTCACCATCATCGCAACGGCGCTGATCGACACCGGCAGCCGCATGGACGAAGTCATCTTCGAAGAGTTCAAAGGCACCGGCAACTCGGAAATCATCCTGGACCGCAAGCTCTCCGACAAACGCACCTTCCCCGCCATCGACATCACCAAGTCCGGCACCCGCAAGGAAGAACTGCTCGTCGAAAAAGCCACCCTCTCCAAAATGTGGGTCCTCCGCCGCATCCTCAGCCAGATGGGCACCACCGACGCCATGGAATTCCTGCTCGACAAGCTGAAATACTCCAAAACCAACGCCGACTTCTTTGAGGCTATGAACACCTAACAGGCTGCGGAAATTCACCACCGTTTGGCGGTGAAAGAGCTTTCGTCTCCGTTGTCAAAGCGGATTTCACCGACGAGGGTGCGGTTTTTTTCGAGTTCGGCATCACCGTCTCCGGCGACCTCTTCCATTTCGTCTGACCCGTGGAATTTGAACCGGATACTGGTTTTGCCATACTCGCATTGCAGGCCGATCTGGACGGCGCCGAATGCCATTTGGCCACCGGCATCGTCGATTTGTATGTAGGCTAGGCCTAGTGCACTGAACCAAACAGAGGATTCACTCGGGGCATTATTTGTGCGATTCTATCCGCATGGCACAGACGGTCAATATCCTCCTTAACGCTGGCGACGAAGCGGGCGGCGTTTTTGGCGGAGATGGAGCAGGTGGTTCCGTGGTCCGAAGCTGTGTGGGCTGGTTGAGCCGTTTTATCCCAAGGGTGAGGCTGGCCGGCGGCCTTTTGGTTTGGAGCGGATGCTGCGGATTTACTGCCTGCAGCAGTGGTTCAACCTGTCTGACCCTGCTGCTGAAGAGGCGTTGTACGATTCGCTGTCGATGTGGCGGTTTGCCGGCATTGATCTGGGGCGCGAACCGGTGCCCGGCGAGACGACGATCTGCCGTTTCCGGCATCTTCCGCACCGCCACCGGAATCTGCGTCATGTGGGCGTGGCTCTCCGGCGGGGTCAATTTTTTCCCTTGAAGGCGAGCACCCGCACGCCAGGCTTGAGGTTGGGCAGGACGACGACGCGACTGAAGTGCGGCGCCAGCGCGGCGCGCGCGCCAGCCCTGGTGAAAAGGGTGAGGTGCTCCGGCGGCCTCAGCGCCTCCCAGCGCAGCAGATCGCCGCTCACCCGCCGATGGCCAGCGTCCGGCGTGGTGAGGAACAGCGCCCCGCCCGGCGCGACGGTGGCAGCGAGCTCCCCGACGAAACGCGGAACGTCCGGCACGTGCTCGATCACCTCGGCGCACTGGACGAGGTCGAATTGCCGCCCCGGCGGCGGTGATGACGTAGGCCTGGGTGCCGCACGGCCCTATGATAAGGCGGGCCAAACTGTGCCCGCCCGAAAGCGGCCGGACCGTTCTGCCGCGGCGTTCGCGCAGCCCGGCCAGGCGGACAACGTCGAAGCCGCGCGGGTCCAGCGTGGCAATGTCCGCAAGCGCTGCCCCGACCGCGTCCGAGAGCACCACATCGTCCTCCAGCACCAGGCCGATCTGCTCCCGGCTTTCAATGATGCGCTGGCAGACCGCGAGGTGGCTAAGGCAGCAGGCGATCGCTCCGGGGGCGAGATCGGTGCCGTAGACCCGCAGCCGGCGGCGGCGGTCGTAGAGGCGTTCCAGCCCCTCGATTGGCTGGTGGCCGTCCACGGCCCGGACGATCTCGCAGGTCAGGCCGAGGCGCGCCATCTGCGCCCGCATGTGCTCCCGGCGCTCGGGCGCGCGGTCGAGGGAGATCACATAATGGGCATGGCGGCGGCAACGGCGAGCGCCTTGGGCACGGCCAGTTCGGCCGGCTCCAACACCAGCGCCTCGTCGGGTCTCTTCACGCACCAGCCTCCTGCACGATGGCTTGGCGGCCATCCTGGATTGGCGCGGCCGGCCAGGACCGGCTCGCGATTAATACGTGACTATAAGGAGTCCACAAGCTGCACCCGATCTGCGGATGGATGCACGGGCGCGCGTGGCGTGGAACATCAGGCGGCTGAGGGTGGAGCGGCGGGTTTCGCAAGAGGCCTTCGCCGTGGACGCGGGCATCGACCGCACCTACGTGAGCCGGCTGGAGCGCGGGATGGAGAACCCCACCGTGGCGGTTCTGGAGGGCATCGCGGCGGCGCTGGGCGTGGAGATCGGGGCGCTGTTCGCCCGGCCCGGGCCGGGCGATGAGGCGCCAGGGCCGCTGCCCAGCGGGCGGAAGCGGCGGAAGTCAGGCTGAGCCGTGGGCGTCGATGCTCTGCTTGACTTCCGTGCCCGGCAGGTCTTTGGGGGCAACGAGAACCACAGGAGCCGGGGCCATGAACAAAAGCGCAACAAATCCTGGCTTCCAGCGCGCCGTGCGCTGGGCCGCCGCACTCAACCTTGGATATTTCGGCATCGAGTTCGTCGTGGCGCTGGCCATCGGCTCGGTCTCGCTCTTCGCAGACAGCATCGATTTCCTGGAAGACGCCTCGGTCAACCTGCTCATCATGCTGGCCGTCGGCTGGAACCTGCGCCAGCGGGCGCGGCTGGGCATGGTGCTCGCCGGCATCCTGTTCCTACCGGGCCTCGCCACCGTCTGGATGGCGTGGCACAAATTCCTGCTCCCCGTGCCGCCCGCGCCCGGGCCGCTCGCAATCACGGCCGCCGGCGCGATGCTGGTCAACTCTGCCTGCGCGGTCATGCTGGCGCGCCACAGGGCACATGGCGGCAGTCTCGCCAGGGCAGCCTACCTTTCCGCGCGCAACGACGTGCTGGCCAATGTCGCCATCATCCTCGCGGGTGCGGTCACGGCGTATCTCTGGCATTCCGCGTGGCCCGACCTGCTGGTCGGCCTCGGCATCGCCGTCATGAACGCTGACGCGGCCCGTGAGGTCTGGACGGCGGCCCGAGAGGAACACCGCGCGGCGGCGTAGGGGGGACCACGCGGGAGGCACCATCCCACCGGGTGACCGGCGGCGAAGTGGGGCCATCGAGGGGATTGTAGTGGGCAGCGGCGCCGACGCCGCGCGGCGGGCTCAGAGCCCGTCCAAAAAACTCTTGTTTTTCAAAGAAAAACTGGCGCACCCGAAGGGAGTCGAACCCCTAACCCCCAGATTCGTAGTAGGTTCGAAACGAAAGTCGGAGCGCCCTTGACCGCCTGCGGTGGCCCTCGGTGACCGCCTGTTGCCTCACCGCGGAACGCGGCCCTTGCGGGCCGCTCTCCGCGGCGGCCTTCGGTCACTCCTGCTCGCCGCCGATCATCCGGGGGGAATATGGGGGGAAGCAGGGGAAGCAGTCTCCCTCGGCAACTCAGCCAGTGTTCGGCGGCGCGCCCGCGCGGTGCGCGGCTTCGGCTGGCCCCCGCGCTTCTTCATCGCAGCCGTGGGCACGAGGCGCCGTTGCTCTCAGGGCGCCGCGAGCGTCATTGCCTCGGCACAAAAACTCCTTGAACGACACGCCGAGCGGTGCTAGTTCGGCGCATCCGGTCCTACCGGCTGACGCTACCTTTCGGGGTAGGGGCACAACACAGCACAGCAGAGAATCCTTTTTACTTGTCGCCCATGGCGGCGTTGTGGAGTTGTGTCTATGAAAAACAATGACCTTTTTTCTATCAGGGACGGTGTCCTTGAGATCGCTCGTAAGATGAAGCTTGCCGACGAGGAGCGCAGGGCCCGAATGGTTGCCCTTGTTGCTACAAGTACCAAAGGCCCAGGCCACCTGGAGCGTTCGGCGAAGATAATGAATGCCACCATCGAGCACGTTCGTAAGAAGGAGCTCGCCGACGAACAGCGCAGGGCCCGAAAGGCTGATCCTGCTGTCAGGAGCACCAACGATCCTGGCTACATGGAGCGTTCGGCGGAAATCATACAAGCCACCGTCCGGCTCTTTGCCTCTCGCTCCTAGCTACTCTAACCCCCGGCCAAGTGCCGGGGGTTTTGCATGGGCAGGACCGGCGCGGCGAGCACATCGCGGAGTGAGGGATGGCTGACTAGACTCAGGGAAAGAGGGGGAAGGTGGGAACCACCGTGCGTTGCACCGGCACGGACATTCCGGCTACGTCATGGGCATGACCTCGGACCAAGTGCTCACCGCCATCTCGGCCTTCGGCGCCGAGGCCAAAAGCAAGCTCAACAACCCGGCCGCCACGGGCGAGCCAGAGGACCAACTGCGCGGCCCGCTGGAAGTTCTGCTCAAGGCGCTGGCCGGAATCGAGAGCCCGCTGGCAGACAAGCTGGCGATGGTCGGCGAGAGCTCGATCGCGGAATTGAAGAGCCGGCCTGACTACGCCGTCACGGTGGCGAACGCTCTTGTCGGGTTCATCGAAGTCAAGGCGCCGGGCAAGGGCTCGGACCCGCGCCGATTCAAGGACAAGCACGACAAGGGCCAGTGGGAGAAGCTTCGTTCCCTGCCCAACCTTCTCTACACCGACGGCGAGAGCTTCGGCCTGTGGCGCAACGGCGAACACGCCGGACTGGTCCGGCTCGAAGGCGACATCCAGACCGCCGGGGCCAAGCTTTCTGCTCCGCCCGCGCTCCTGCCGCTGATTCGAGAGTTCCTGGGGTGGAAGCCCATCCCACCGCGGAGCCCGAAGGACCTTGCCCAGATCACGGCACGGCTGTGCCGCCTGTTGCGCGACGAAGTGACCGAGGAATTGGCGGGCGGCCTTTCTGCCCTGACCGAGCTCGGGAACGATTGGCGCACGCTGCTCTTCCCCGATGCCAACGACGCGCAATTCGCCGATGGGTACGCGCAGGCGGTCACGTTCGGCCTGCTCATGGCGCGCTCGCGGGGCATCCCTCTTGCCGGCGGCCTCGAAGCCGTGGCGAACGCACTGGGTAAGCAGACTCTCATCGGCGTCGCGCTTCGCCTGCTGACCGAAGAGGACGAGGTCGAGGCCGCGCTCAAAACCTCTCTGCGCACACTCACCCGGGTGCTCGACGCGGTCGACTGGTCCGTGATTTCCAAGGGCGAGTCCGAGGCCTGGCTGTACTTCTACGAAGCATTCCTTGAGGTCTACGACAACGACCTTCGCAAGAAGACCGGGTCTTACTACACCCCGCCCGAAGTTGTCTCGGCGATGGTGCGCCTCGCTGACTCCGCGCTCATCGAGCGCTTCGACGTGCCGTCGGGTTTCGCCTCCTCCAAGGTCACGGTCGCGGACCCGGCGGTTGGTTCGGGCACATTCCTGCTGGGTGTGCTTCGGTCCATAGCCGATACCGTGCGGTCCAGCCAAGGCGAGGGCGCCATCGCCGCGGCGGTCCAGGCGGCGACGAAGCGTCTGATCGGATTCGAGATTCAGTTCGGCCCGTTCGCCGTCGCCCAGCTTCGCCTCTTCGCGGAACTCGTGCAGCTTGAGGAGAACCAGGACGCCGCACACGTGCCGCTCCGGCTGTTCGTCACCGACACGTTGGGAGACCCCAACGAGATCGAGCAGAACATCCCCGGCGTCTTGAAGGTCTTGTCGCAATCACGCGCAGAAGCCAACAAGATCAAGGCGCATGAGCGCATCACGGTCGTGATCGGGAACCCACCCTACAAGGAGAAGGCCAAGGGCCGCGGCGGCTGGGTGGAGAATGGCAAGGGCAACATCCAGGCGCCGCTGGAGGATTGGATGCCGCCCCCGGAATGGCGCGCGGGAGCGCACTCCAAGCATCTGCGGAACCTCTACATCTACTTCTGGCGCTGGGCCGCCTGGAAGGTGTTCGGGCCGCGCCCGAACACGGATGACCGCGCCGGGATCGTGTGCTTCATCACGGTGGCGGGCTTCCTGGCCGGACCGGGCTTCCAGAAGATGCGCGATGATTTGCGCCGCTCCTGCGATGCGATCTGGGTCATCGACTGCTCGCCAGAAGGGCACCAGCCGGAAGTGAACACGCGCATCTTTCAGGGTGTGCAGCAGCCCGTGTGCATCGTTCTCGCCGCCCGTACCCCGAAGAATGACCCGGCGGTTCCGGCCCGCGTGCGCTTTCGAGCTCTGCCGACTGGGCGCCGCGAGGAGAAGTTCGAGGCGCTCGCTGCATTGGGATTGGACGCGGCGGGCTGGGTTGATGCCCCCGCAGGCTGGCGTGAGCCGTTCCTGCCTGCCGCGACAGGCGTCTGGGCCGAATTCACGAAAATAGGAGACCTGTTTGAGTTCGGCGCATCAGGGGTAATGGTCGGTCGGACATGGGCAGTTGCGCCAGACGCTCAGTCTCTTGCGAAGAGATGGAATACGCTCGTCAAGGAAACCAAGCCTGACGAGAAGGAGAGGCTCTTTCATCCCCAACTACGGCAGGGTGAGCCATCAGGGCGGCACATTCGCAAGTACGTCAATGAAGATATGGGGATCTACAAGACCCGTCCGGTGCCAATCATCGATGACAAGGCAGGGGTTATTGATCCGATTCCCTACTCATTTCGATCATTCGATCGGCAGTGGCTCATTCCCGATGCGAGGCTCATCAACCAGCCCAATCCGACACTGTGGCGAGAGCACTCGACTCAGCAGGTCTACTTCACGGTGCTCGAACGAACTGCACCAACAGATGGGCCTGGGCTGACAGTTGCTGCACACGTGCCGGATGGGGATCACTACAAGGGCTCATTCTTTGGACGTGTCTTCCCCTTGTGGGCGGACTCGGCGGCTACGGAATCAAATTTCGCGGCAGGTCTGCTTGACCTTCTGGGAAGTGCCTTCGGTGCCGTTCCTGCGCCGGTGGATGTCTTCGCCTACATAGCAGCACTT
The DNA here is from genome assembly GCA_963696195.1 of uncultured Alphaproteobacteria bacterium. Classification (GTDB taxonomy): domain Bacteria; phylum Pseudomonadota; class Alphaproteobacteria; order Acetobacterales; family Acetobacteraceae; genus Acidocella. The sequence goes on along the minus strand of OY968826.1, from coordinate 2,897,204 downwards.
GTCGCGCATCCCGAGTATATCGAGCGGTTCCGGGCCGATCTCGCCACCCCCGGCCTACGTGTGCCACTCACCGCCGACCCTGCGCTCTTCGCCGAGGCAGCAGCGATCGGAGGCGAGGTCATCTGGCTTCACACCTACGGCGAGCGCTTCATCGACCCGGCGGCGGGCCGCCCCCATTCTGCACCGCGGATGCCTGCCGGCCAGAGGCCCACGATTCCCAAGGCCGGCGCCATCCCGGGCGATGCCGCGCGCTTCCCCGACACGCTGGAATACGACCTGGCGGCGAAGCGGCTGCACGTGGGCGAGGGGTTCATCGACAACGTCTCCCCCGCGGTCTGGGACTACACCGTCTCGGGCAAGCAGGTGCTGCGCCGATGGTTCAGCTACCGCAAGAAGGACAGGGAGCGCCCGACCATAGGTGACAAACGGCCTTCGTCACCCTTGGGCGACATTCAGCCCGATGGCTGGCCCGCCGAGTACACCGAGGATTTGATCGACCTGCTCAATGTTCTCGGCCGCCTGGTCGCGCTGGAACCAGCGCAGGCCGATCTGCTTGGCCGCATCTGCGCTGGTCCGCTGATAGACGCCGCCACCGTGGCGGCATCTCGCCCGCCACCCCAGCCCCACCAGAAGGTGGAAGGGAAGAAGCGCCGCAAGGTGAAGATCGTCACCCAAAGGGACCTCATCTAGGACCGCCAAGCCAAGACGAAAGACGCCCCAGGCCTTACGGCCTGGGGCGCCACGCCGGGGTTGGCCGGCCACCTTGATTCCGCCGATTATGGTCGCGCGGATGCGCCATCAGGCCGCCGCTGCAGGCGGCCTGATCCGGGAGGCTAGATCATTGGAAGAGATCGGCCTGCCCAGCATACACTTCGACGAAGTCCCAGCCGTCCCGGCCTTTCGCGATCTCGCCGATGCTCTCCAGGGCTTCGATCTCGCGGCGCACGGCGGCCCCGCAGATTCGCCCATGCGACGTCGAGGCGACGGAGTTGATGATTTCGGTGATGGAAAGCGGCCCACCGGCCCGAAGAGCGTAGAAGATATGCGGGCTGACGGCGATGCCGCGCCGCGTCTTCCTGCGCGGGAGGCTGGGGATGAAGGCGCGGATCGCCTTCCTTGCTTTCGTCAGCACGCGCGCGTCCATGGCGTTCCACCCCAGCTCGAAGTCGATCTGCTGGATGAGGTCATCAAGGTCGGCGCCTTCGGAAAGCCCCAGCGAGACGCACATGGCGTTGGCGGCAGCTAGGATGGTTTCGCTTTCTGATTCGAAGAGTGAGTTGATTTCAGTCATGATTGGTCCTTAGGATTTCAGAAATTGCTGGCCATGACCCCGAAGGTCACGGCCAGGTTGTCATGAGCGGCACGCCTCAGGGGCGCGCCGCTCACCCCTGGCGCCGCGCCGCTAGCCGGCGACCACCCGCAGGCTGGGCGCGTTGCCCGCGCCCACCACGTTGTCCACGCGCATGAGCGTGACCGATGTTTCAGGGATTTTCTCGTAATTTGCTTTCAGCATCGAGAAGGAAATGAAATCCCGTGCCGTGCTGCCTGGGTGCTGCGGCACCACCTTGCCCGCCGCTGCCGCGGAAAGTTCCTCGACGCCGAACATCACCCTCACCGCCCCGGCCATGGAGCCGGCGCCGCGGCCATTGAATATGCTCAGCCCGCCCTTGGCTTCCTTGGTCACGTGGTGGGTGATCAGGATCGCGCAGTTGTTGTCACGCGCGAGATCACGGAACGCGCTGAAGACGGCATGCATCTCACCATTGTCAAACTCCGAGGCGGTGTGAATTTCCACAAGTGGATCGAAAATGACGAGCCGGGCGCCATGGTCCCTGATCGCATCGCGGAGCTCTTTGCCATTGTCGGAAAGCTCCTGGCCATGGTCGCCTTTCTTCAGCAGCGGGCCGCCGCGTTTGAAACTCGCCACCCTGAGATTCTGATTGACGATGGCTTCGTCGACATTCAGCTCACGGCATGCGGCGATCAAGCGCCGGCCGATTTCCTTGGCAGAATCTTCGGGAGTGTAAATAACGACTTTCTGCGGCCTTGGCACGTGGAGCCCCGCGAACGGGCGGCCGGCGGCGCCGGCAACCGCCATGTGGATGGCGATCGTCGTCTTGCTGATACCCGGCAGGCCGATCAGCTTGCCAAGCAGCCCCGGCTCAAGCGGGCCGATGACCGGATCGTCCGGCTGGTGGATGGCCTGGGCGAAGCCGTCCAGGCCGGTCATCACCAGATTTCCGGCGGCGGGTACACCCTCGCGGTCCGTGGTCTCACCCGTCGCGGCAACAGCCGTGCAGGTGCTAGCCGGAGGCGTGGCGCCAAGCGCCAGCGGCGGTGCAACAGGCCGCCCGGAAGGCGCCGGCGCCCCGTCATGGGTCGCGGTGTAGGCACGCCGGTCATGGCGGTTGCCGGGGTGTTCGGCCGCATCGGCCTCACCCCCGTCGGCATCCGACGGTCGGATGGCGGCATCGACCGCCTGCATCGAGGCGCCGTTCAACAGCGCCTCCTGGTGGCTAGTGCCCTTGGCCTGCGCGGCCTCGGGCCGCACGGCGTCAGCCGTGTCCTCGCCAGCGTCATCGCCGCCCGAAGTTTCGGGCGCGGTCTGCGCCGGCGGGGCGGCTTCTTGCAGCTTCCACGGCGGCGGATACGGCGCCGGCGGCAACTGCCTTTGGAGCGGGTGCCTTGGTGCCCGCGCCGGTATGGCCGGCGGGACTATGGTGTGGACGTCCGCTGGTGCGCCCAAGGCAGTGGGCGCGCTGTCGGCGAGCGTGGGGATGCTCATTTCATTTGAGTCAGTTCTATTTGGTCGTCGGTTGATACGGTTGCGGACAGCCCTGGTCGGGCACCGTCCGCAAAGGCAAATGGGCAGAACTTTGGAACTTTGGCTAGAGCCGTCGATTTCGCGACTTCCATGCCTGGTGCTGGCAAGTTTCTATTTAATGCCCCGGGAAACCCCTCGTGGGCCTAGGCTACGGGGCGGCGGCGCTCACGCCCGGGCGGGCCTGGCGTTTCGCCGTCCGTGCCGGGAAAAGCCAGGTGGGCCTGGGCCATGCGGGATTCGCGACCAGTGTCGTTTCCACATCAGTCCGAATTTTGATCGGATTCTCGCCGAAAAAAATTTTGCCGGCGCATGGTTGGCCGCGCACTGTGGCGTCGGTGCAACAGGTCTCCTGGAGCCTGATGTGCACAGGCCATGCCTCCGGCACTTGCTTGCCCCGGCGGGTCGCCATGTGGAATTCCCCAGCCCCCTTAAAGGGGGCTGGGGAATTCCATTCTGGAACCTTGGGCTTGGGGGCCGCGACCTTTGGTTCGGTCACCTCAGAGCACACCCGGGCCTTGGCGATGGTGTGCGGGAGCATCGTCGCCACAAGACACGCCTGGGTTTTGGCGGCCTCGGTGGCGCAGGGCATGGTGCGCTTGGCTGTGCCGCAATGGAATGGGGGAGGGGGCCTTGAAGCCCCCTCCCCCATTCCATTGTTCTCAAGCGCCGCAACTTTTTTGCCCAAGTTCGCTTCGCCTTACGCCCTCGAACCCGACCTGCCGAGAAATCCAGGTGGATCAATGCGAGATGGCAAGGCGCTTGAGGGCGCCTTGCCATCTCGTGCCTCGCCTTCGCCAAGCCGAGCGCGGCGGCATCCAGGCTGGCGCGCATGTCATGCTCTCGCCCGCGCTGGTGCGGGCCAAGCAACCCAACCCGGTACGGAATGGCCAGCCCCCAAAGGGCTGGCCATTCCGCGCCATGGAGACCATCGACATGACCGAACTCTCAGCCCAAATCGAAACGCTGGACGCGCTGGTGCGGCGCCATGCGGCCGGGCACGATTTGCCCCGCCATGTGCCGCATGTGCGTCTCGCCGACGCTCTGGCGCGCGGCGACGACCCCTTGCACTTGTTGCCGTATTTCTCCGACCTGGGCGTGCGGATCGGCACGCTGGAGGACTTGCTCGCCGCCTGCGCCGATCCCGGTGAAGAAGAAATCGAAGCATTCCGCATCGAGGAAGGCGTGGCTGTCCTTCTCGTCACGGATGGGCAATGGATGGTCTTCACGCGATGAGGGCGGACATGGGCGGGCACAGCCGCGACAACGTCGCGTGGCACACGACCAGCGCCGGGCGCATGGTCGCGCTTATCACCACCGACCTGATCCCGGGCAGGCCGCCGCGCCTGTGGGGCGCGGCGGTCGAGATTCCTGACGGCGGCGTGTTCATCCGCCTCGCCATCCTCGGCCCGTACGATGGCTGGGCCGTCGGCCAGCTTCTTAGCGTGACGCTGGCCAGGTTCGAGGCCGAGCTGGCGCATTCCGGCGAGCCCATCCTGGCCGAGATCGTGCGCCATCTGGACAGCGCCGCCGCCGTGCACCGAGAGCCCCAGGCGGGTTGGGCGGTGCCGCCGGTCGCCTTCGAGCCGGCGCCGCCGGGCGGGGTGTCGTCACCCTTCCCTTGGACCGTGGCCAGGGCGGGGCCGTTCTCGATTGTCTTGTGCCCGGATGCGGAGGCGCGGCAGCGTGGCGTGGTGCCTGAGCAACTTTTGGTCGTGATCGAAATGGCGCTGACCAGTTGGCTGCCGGTCACGCCCTGGCGGCGGAGTAGTTGGGAAGCACGGCGCGAGGTTCGCGCGGCGCTGGCCCTGGAAGCCGCGAGGGCGAAGGCGCGGTGGGCGGCGCATGTCGCCGACTGCGACGGGGAGCCGGAGCTGGGCTGAACCGGCCGACCGCCTGGTTACTTCTTTCATCATGGATGAAGGGGTGTGCCCGGTGTCCCGTGGCGCATCGGCGCCGCCACACGGCCGCATGTGATGCTCTCGCCCAGGCCACTACAGGCCAGGGCGTTCCACCCACCCCGAACGAGCAGGAAGCCCCGCCCGCAAAGGCGGGGCTTCCTGCGTCTGGAGCCCCATCACATGGACCAATACGAAACCCAGACGCTGGAGGAGTTGCTGCGGCGCTTCTCCAGCGTCGAGAAATTGCAAGACGTGCAGCGGATCAAATTCGACGATGCCGTCCGCACCGGCGAAGACCCGCTCAGCATCGTCAAGTATTTCGGCACGCTCGGCATCGCGGTGCGCGAGCCGGCCGACCTGTTCCGCCTCAACGACGATCCCGACGAGGAGGAGATCAACGCCTTCCGAATTCCTGAGGGCGTGGCTGTATCCATCGAAAGCGACGATTTGTGGCTGGTGTTCGAGATCGATCAAGCCGAGGCGGACGGAACCGAAACGGTCCCGGCCGCCGACACCGCGTCGCCTGCTTCGAGCTCCAAAGGAGAGGCACGCCGATGATCGACTTCGATGAGAAATCCATCGTCGCCGTGCGCCGCACCGGAGACGGCGAGCGGTTCGTGCTGTTCACCAACGCCGATGTACTGCCGTTCTGGGAGCAGAAATTCTGGGTGGCGATGCTGGACACCGGCGGCGACGGCTTCGGCCTGCCGGTGCGATACGGCACTGTCTGCACCGCGCCGGCGGGCTGGACCTTGCGCCAGTTGATCCTCGTGGCGCAGGCGCGCATGGCCCTGGAACACGCGCGGATGCCGGATGGCGGCGCCCTCGCCGTGCTGGAGGCGCTCGGCCGGGCGGTCCGGCAGTTGCAGGCGGGCGAGCCTCTCGGCGCCGGGGTGGAGTTCTGCCCCGGCGGCCAGCCCTCTCCCTACCGCTGGACGGTGGCGCGGTGCGGCGATCTGGCGATCGAGCTCTGCCCCGATCCCGAGAGTCGCCAGGAAGGTATCGTGCCTGAGCAGATCATCATCGTTGCGGACGAGGCGCTGCGGGACTGGGCGGAGCGGGCGCCGTACATCTCCCGGCTCTGGTCCTGCCGCAACGCCGTGCGCGAGGCCCTCGCCGCCGAGATTCGCCGCGTGCGGATCGCGCGCGTCGTCGCGGAATCCTCTGGCGAGCCTGATTCGGCAAACTCCGAGGAGCCAAGCTGAAGAATCGCCAACGCGCCGGATGGGCTTTGGCCCGTCCGGCTGTCCGCGTGGTGCCGGCGACGGCGGGCGAAGCACGACCTTCGACGGCCAAGGACGGCCACCGAACATTTCCATGGGCGAAGCCGGGGCATGACCGCCACCGGCGCCCGAACGTGGAGACCCAGCATGACCCAGCAAAGCAATGCCGATGACACCACCGCCGAAACCCAAGAGCGTCAGCCGCTGCTGACCGCGCAGCAAGCCGCCGAGCGCTTGAACGTCCCGCCCAGCTTCCTGGAGCGCTGGCGCGGCACGGGCGAAGGGCCAGCCTACGTCAAGCTCTCCGAAAAGTACGTCCGGTACCGGAACGAGGACTTGGACGCATTCATCCTGATGAACCGCCGCCACAGCACGGCGGGGTAGGCGCCGCGCCCCGGGTGCGGCCGATGCCCCCTATGACCCCCACGCCCAATTCCAATCCAACCAGCACCACCCAGCAGAGGAGCCAAATGGCCGCCATCACACTCACCCGCACGCTATTGCAGAAGCTGCCCCCGCTGTCGGCGGGCGCAGCCAAGCACCGTCTCTTCGACGACCGGCTGGTCGGCTTCATCGCCGAGCAGCGCCGGACCACCGTAACGTTCTACTTCCGGTACAAGGATGCCCGCGGCCGCCAGCACGAAGTCCGGCTCGGCCGGCTGGGCGACGTCACCGTCGACCAGGCCCGCAAGCGCGCCGAGCAGCTCAAGGCCGAGGTCAGCCTGGGCGGCGACCCGGCGGCGGAGAAGGCAAAGCTCAAGGCCGTGCCTACGCTCAATGAATTCGCCAAGGATCGATATCTGCCGCACGCGCGCGAGACTCAGCGCGCCGCGCACAACGTCGAGGCCTACCTGCGCAAGCGCATCCTGCCCGCCCTGGGCAAGAAGGCGTTGGACGAGGTGACACCGCAAGATGTCGCTGAGCTGCGGCGCAGGATGGTGGCGGAGGGCTTGGCGAACGGCACGGTCAACCGGCACTTGGCGACGTTGCGGGCGATGTTCAATCTCGCAACGAAATGGGAGTTGTACGCGGGCAAGAACCCGGCGAGCTCGCCCGGGATGCTGCGCGAGGTCCACCGGGACAAGTACCTGAGCGCGCCTGAGACCCAGGCGCTCTTCCGCGCGCTGGCCGCCGACCCGGACGAGACCGCCGCGTCGGTGCTGATGCTGCTCGCCGTCACCGGCGCCCGCCGGGGCGAGGCGCTGAAGGCGAAGTGGGAGAACGTGGACCTGGAGCGCGGGCTGCTCACCGTGCCCCGGTCCAAGTCCGGCCGCACGCGGCACGTACCGCTCTCGGCCCTGGCCGTGACGATCCTCCAGCGCCAGCTCGCCAAGCGTCAGCTCCACCCGGGCAACCCGTACGTCTTCCCCAGCGCCCGCCGGCCGGACAGGGCGGTGGAGGGGATACGCGGCGCGTGGCGGCGGGCGAGGGAGGCGGCGGGACTGCCCGAGGACCTGCGCATCCACGATTTGAGGCACTCGTTCGCGTCCGCGCTGGCCAACGCCGGCACGCCGCTGAACGAGATCGGAACGGTTCTGGGTCACAGCCAGCTCTCGACGACCCAGAGGTACGCGCACCATGCCCCGCAGCGGCTGATCGATACCGCAACGATCGCGCTGCGGGCATGGAACCTGCTACCCGAGCCCGAGGTGGTGGAGGTGCAGGTGCAGAACGCGGCGTGAAGAGGGCGGTCGGAAGCGCCGCCAGCACGAAGGTGGGGAAGGCGCCAAAGCGCCTTCCCCACCTAGCAAAGATGCTCGGGCTACGGCACGCGGAGAGCCTGCGTCACGGCTCGTCGTCGTCACCTTCGCCGGCGTGCTCCTCCGCCGGTCCTGGAAAGTGCCTCAAAAACACCTCGGCTGGTGGCCTACGGTATCTGCGCGCAACTCGGACCTCGACGCACGGGAAGAGATCGTCGAGATCGATGATCACGAGACCCAGCCCCAGCGCCTCATCCTGCAAGCGCTGGATGGCGCTCGCGTGCAGGCGCGTCGTGCCCAGCGCGTCCATGAGTTGTCGGCGGGTGAGACAAAATCGCCCTCGCTCCTTGCCGCGGAACTCGTCCTCATAGACGTCCATCCAGAGTGTTCGTGCGACTTCGTGAATTTTCTCATCAGTGACTGCTGCCATAAAAAATCTCAGAAATTTCTTCTCAAGATCCTCCATGTGATCTTGAGGTCAAAATTACGTACAGCTCCCGTCCCCGCGGGTCAAGAAAGAATCGACCTGTGGATGCTTGATTCTGATCTCCAGTGACATTCTGACGCTCTATTTTGAAAGGAACCACTATGAAGAAAGAGAAAAAGTCTGCTGCCACCGAGGTGCGTCCGCGGAGTGGCGTACCAGCGCCCGCCGGGTCAGTGACCTCGCGCCTCTGGCGCCGCCTGCCGACCATCGTGAAAATCGTCCTGATGCTGCCGCCGGCCATGGCGCTGCTCGGCGCCGAGATCGAGCTGCATCTTGCCCCCCAACTCGACGTCATCCTCACCGCCGCCGGCGTCTGGGCCATGTGGGCGTGGCTGGCCGGCGGGCCATTGCCGGCAATGTAATCGAAGCGGCGCGCTGGGCATCTCCGCCCGGTGCGCCGTTGGGGCGCCCTCGTTTTTTCCTCGCCGCGTCAGCCCTGCTGCTGGGGCAACATGCCGAGGTCGCTTCCATCGCGTTCGGTATCGGGAGCGTCTTGGTCGTGGGCGCCGGAGAACGCGACCAGCCACATGAAGACGAGCGGCCCGATGCCGGGCAGGAACAGCGCAGCCAGCCGCCAGCGCCGCAGTCCCAGGCGCGTGAGCAGCCGGTTCGCGGGGAGGAGCCCCAGCAGGACGCCGAGCGCTGCCAGCCCCGCGAGGCGGGCGGCCGGCGGAATCGTGGTGCATGCCGCGGCCAATACCGCCATCCACCAGTGCCAGGTTCCGATTTCTGTGCCGTTCCACGTAATCATGGGTCTATTATGCGTGGAATAATAGGCCTGCACAATATGTGCTCGCTCCGTCATGGACGCGCGGGAAAAAGTTGCGGTGAACATCAGGCGGCTGCGCGTCGCGCGCGGCGTCTCGCAGGAGACGTTCGCCGTCGACGCCGGGGTTGACCGGACCTACATGAGCCGGATCGAGAGGAAGCTGGAGAACCCCACCGTCACTGTGCTGGAGCGGATAGCGGCGGCGCTGGGCGTGGAGATCGCGGCGCTGTTCGCCGACCCCGGGCCGGAGGGCGATGCCCCGCCGTCGCTGCCGGCGGGGCGGAAGCGGCGGAAGCCCGGTTGAGCAACGAGAAGAATTCCACAAGCCGTCTTCGGTCCGGAAGTGACCAACCAGAAAGAGGAATAGGCGACTCGAAGGTTCGGCTCTAGGTTCGACACTCACCCGCTTCTGATTTTCCTCGCGTCGACAAGGATTCCAATGGGTCTCGAACTTCTCTCAAGATGGTCACCAGTAGGTCTCCTTCTGGAATCGCCCGCCGAAGACCTCTTGGCCCGGATTCTGGAAGGAGGCCCAGGTACGAACACCCGCGCGCTGTTCGCCCGCGCTCCTGGCTGGCGGGAGGCGCTCACCGGCATGGCCGAGGAGCCTGCTGTAATCCTTCGCAGCCAGTTGATCGTCTTCCCACAAGTCTGGGTGGGCCAGTACCGAATCGATTTCATGGTGGTCTGTGCCGACCCTGGCGCTGTTCGTGGGGTAACACAGCTCTCCGGCTTCGCATTCTTCGTGGAGTGTGACGGTCGAATTGGGCACGCCGAGAACGCAGAGCAGATCAGAGCAGATCGTGAGCGCGAACGAACGATCCGCGTGCAGACTGGTCTCCCGGTTCTTCGCTTCAGTGGTGCGGAGATCATGTACCGGAAGGCCGAAGTGGAAACCGTGATCGGCGCCCATGTCGAGGCGCTCTCGGCGAGAAGAGAGTTCGGGACCCAACTGGCGTTGCGCGCAGATGCAGTTCTTGAGGCCGCAGCGCAACTGTCCTCTCACAGAGCCTTGCGCACCGACTACACCGCGCGGAATTCCGAGCGGCTCGAAGAAGACCCCTACGACCCCGACGACCCGTTCGGAGAGGAGGCATTCCCGGAGGCGGTGACCCGGGAAGCAGCGTGGGACCCTTTCCTCGATCTCCGCCTGAAATTGGCCCAACTCCGGCATACCGTCGCGAGCGCCCGGAATCTGGCGCGGGGCGGTTGGGAAGACGAAGAGCCCGGAGGTGCACCGAGGCCTTTCGCGGAAGCGCTCGCCAGGGTGCTTGCGGCGATCTCCGCTTCGGCTGCGTTGCAGGAGAACCCTACTACCTGACCTGCCGAGCCATCAGGCTACTTCATCGGTCGCTTCGCTGATGTCGAAAGAACCGGGTGGTACCTCGACCAAGGCGAAGCCATCGCCGTTGCCGCACTCCCAGCCACCCTCTGCTTTCCGCCTCATCCTCATTGCCATCGTCATGTCCGTGATTCCATGGGGGCGGGGTTCTTGGAGCGACACCCCCTGCCGTGTCGCGGCTTCGCGAAGACCCGAAGTGACCGCGCGCGCCACAGTCACCTCGAACGCGGCCATGAAGGCGGCCAGAGCTTTCACGGTCTCGTCCAGATGTATGGTCTGATCCGCCGCCTTGAGCGCGAAGTCCAGGACGTCACCGGCACCGTCCACATCGGCGAGCTGCGTACCGGCCATGCGTCCGCCGTCGATTGATGGGCCAGATGAAATTGAGTACCGAAGGTGACCCCCAAGGATGCGGGCGTCCGCCCAAGACACTGCGCCCAGCACCGGATTCCCTTCGGCGCAATTCGCGCCGGTGAAGATGTCCTCGTCGAGGTGCTGAATCCGGTTCCTGATGTCCAAGGCGGGCTTCGTCGCGGCGAGGAACGGATCAACCTCTAGCGGTCGCGGGTTGCCATACGGGGACCTCTTCACAAGTTGCCGCGCGCGGTTGAGGTGATCGACGCAGGCCCAAGCATCGGTGATGATGCTGAGCCGGTTCACCGGCGTCCACCCAGCCTCTTCGTAACCGTCGGCGGAGGTGGGCAAGCGGTAGGCACGCGCGGCCTGCTTCAGCCTCTCGAACGAGAGTTCCGTGCAGTCGCTCGCGTAGGCCAGGGCGCCAAGAAACCGCCGTTGGGAGAGGACCAGGGTGCCGGGCATCCGGCGGAAGATCGACGTGGGTGGGAGCATGGGGAGGACCTCGGGAATCCACCCCATGAGGGCAACAGTTCTGGCCGCGGTCAAGTGGTGAGCGACGACGGGGCGTGGCGACGTCTCCAGCGGTCGCGCACACGTCCCACCGGGCGACCGGCGGCGAAATGGGGCCGTCGAGGGGATTGTGGTGGGCAGAAGCGGCGGCACCGCGTGGCGCGCTCTGCGCCCGTCCAAAAAACTCTTATGTTTGAAGGAGATAATGGCGCACCCGAAGGGAGTCGAACCCCTAACCCCCAGATTCGTAGTCTGGTGCTCTATCCAGTTGAGCTACGGGTGCTTGGTGGGCGGGGTGTAACCGAACTGGCATCGTCCGGCAACCCCGATTAAGTGTTTAAATCGCGGCCAGCTCTGCGAGCAGCGCATCCCCCATTTCCGCTGTGGAAATCCGCGCCCGGCCGGGTGCCGCGATGTCCGGCGTGCGCCCGCCCTTGGCCAGCACGTTCTCCACGGCCCGTTCGATCAACGCTGCCTCCGCCTCCTGGTCGAAGGAATAACGCAGCATCAGCGCCAGGCTGAGGATCTGCGCCAGCGGGTTGGCAAGCCCCTTGCCTGCGATATCAGGCGCCGAGCCGTGGATCGGCTCATAAAACCCCGCGCGGCGGCCAGACGCGTCCACGGCACCCAGCGTGGCGGAGGGCAGCAGCCCCAGCGAGCCGGTGAGCATGGACGCGAGGTCGGAGAGAATATCGCCGAACAGATTGCCGGTGACAATCACGTCAAACTGCCGCGGGTTTTTCGCCAGTTGCATGGCGCAGTTGTCGGCGTACATGTGGGTCAGCTTCACGTCCGGGTATTCGGCCGCGTGCAGCGCCGTCATCACTTGGCGCCAGAGCAGCCCGCTCTCCATCACATTGGCTTTTTCCACGCTGCACACATGGTTTTGCCGCTTGCGCGCGAGGTCGAAGGCCACCCGGCCGACGCGCTCTATCTCACCCGTGGTATAAACCTCGGTGTTCACGCCGCGCTTGCTGCCGTCGGGCAGGGTCTCGATCCCGCGCGGTTCGCCGAAGTAAATGCCGCCGATCAGTTCACGCACAATCAGAATATCCAGCCCGCGCACCAACTCCGGCTTCAGCGAGCTGGCTTCCACCAGCGCATCGAACACTTTCACCGGGCGCAAATTAGCGAACACGCCCATTTCCTTGCGCAGTTTCAGTAGCGCCACCTCGGGGCGGATATCAAACGGCATGGTATCCCACTTCGGCCCGCCGACGGAGCCAAACAACACCGCATCCGCCGCCAGCGCATGCGCCAGGGCTTCGTCAGTCAGCGGCACGCCATGCGCGTCGATGGAAGCACCACCCACCAGATCCTCGGTGATTTCAAAATTCACCCGGCCCGTTTTCTGCAGCCATTCCAGCACGCGCTTCGCCTGCGCCATCACTTCCGGGCCGATGCCGTCACCAGCCATCAGCAGCAGATTTTTCCTAGCACTCATAATTTTCAGACTCCGTTAATCGCCGGCTTCCAGCTTGGGGTTTTGGCTTCATAGGCATCAATCGCGGCGGCATGTTCCAGCGTCAGGCCAATATCGTCCAGCCCGTTGAGCAGGCAATGCTTTCTAAAAGCATCGACTTCAAAACGAATTTCCTCGCCATCTGGCCGCACCACAACCTGCTTTTCCAGATCAATGGTTAGCCGCGCATTGGTGCCCTTCGCCGCATCTTCCATCAACTGCTCGCAAACCGCCGCAGGCAGCACAATCGGCAAAATGCCATTCTTTAAGCAATTACCGTGGAAAATATCGGCAAAGCTCGGCGCGATCACGCAACGGATGCCAAAATCCCGCAGCGCCCAGGGCGCATGCTCGCGCGAGGAGCCACAACCAAAATTCTCGCCCGCCACCAGAATTTCCGCCTTACGATATTTCGGCTGATTCAGCACAAACTCCGGCTTCTCTGAACCATCCGCATTATACCGCAGGTCCGAAAACAAGCTCACGCCCAGCCCGCTGCGCTTGATGGTTTTCAAGAACCGCGCCGGAATAATTTTATCCGTATCCACATTCGCCAAATTCAATGGCGCCACCGTGGCGGTGAGGAGGGTGAATTTATCCATTACACAAGCTCCCTAACATCGGTGAGCACGCCGGTCACGGCGGCGGCGGCGGCCATGGCGGGGGAGAGCAAATGCGTGCGCCCACCCGGCCCCTGGCGGCCCTCAAAGTTGCGGTTGGACGTGCTGGCGCAACGCTGCCCCGGCGTCAGTCTGTCCGGGTTCATGCCCAGGCACATCGAGCATCCCGCCTCGCGCCATTCAAACCCGGCATCCAGAAATATCCGCGCCAGACCTTCAGCTTCGGCCTGCGCCTTCACCAACCCAGAGCCTGGCACCACCAGGGCGCGCACGTTTGGCGCCACATGGCGGCCCTTGGCCACGGCTGCGGCGGCGCGCAAGTCCTCAATGCGGGAGTTGGTGCAGGAGCCGATGAACACCACATCCACCTTGGTCCCCGCCAATTTCTGCCCCGGCGCCAAATCCATATAACGCAGCATCTGCTGCAACTGCGCGCGGCGGCCCTCATCCGGCTCGTTGGCCGGGTCCGGCACCACGCCGGTAATTGGCACCACGGTCTCGGGGCTGGTGCCCCACGTCACCTGCGGCGCAATCGCCGCCGCATCCAGCACCACAACCTTGTCGTAATGCGCGTCCGCATCGCTCGGCAGCGTCTTCCAATACGCCACGGCGGCCTCAAAATCCGCCCCCTTCGGCGCATACGGCCGGCCTTTGATGTACTCAAAAGTCGTCTCATCCGGCGCAATCAGCCCAGCCCGCGCGCCCGCCTCGATGCTCATGTTGCAAACCGTCAGCCGCCCGGCCATGTCCAGCGCCCTTATCGCCTCGCCGCCAAACTCAATCACATGCCCGGTGCCGCCAGCGGTGCCGATCTTGCCGATAATCGCCAGCACAATATCCTTGCCAGTGCAGCCGGGCGGCAACACGCCATCCACCCGCACCAGCATGTTCTTCGCCGGCTTCTGCAACAGCGTCTGCGTCGCCAGCACATGCTCAACCTCGGAGGTGCCAATGCCAAACGCCAGCGCCCCCAGCGCGCCATGCGTGCTGGTGTGCGAATCCCCGCAAACAATGGTGAACCCCGGCAGCGAAATTCCCTGCTCCGGCCCAATGACATGCACAATGCCCTGCCGCGCGTCGCTCACCGGAAAATACGGCACCCCAAACGCCGCGACATTCGCCTCCAGCGTCTCAATCTGCAGCTTGCTCTCCGGCTCGTTAATGCCGTTCAGCCGGTCCGCATCAGTGGGAATATTATGGTCCACCACCGCAATCGTCTCATCCACGCGCCGAACCTTGCGCCCCGCCAGCTTTAACCCCTCAAACGCCTGCGGCGAGGTCACTTCATGCACAAGATGCCGGTCAATATACAGCACACAAGTGCCATCACCCATGCGCTCCACCACATGCGCATCCCAAATCTTGTCAAACAAAGTCCGTGACATCGAAGCTGGTCCTCCTGAGTAAGGAAGGCCAAGGGGCTCTGCCCCCCTGGACCCCCGCCAAAGGCTAGCCTTTGGAATCCATTAGTTACGAGTTTTGGGAGGCAGAGACCCCCTAACCTTGCTTACTCAGCCGGAGCGGCTTCAACTTCGCGGGCTTTTTCGGCGATACGGGCGGATTTGCCGCGGCGGCCGCGCAGGTAGTAGAGTTTAGCGCGGCGCACGTCGCCCCGGCGCATCACGTGGATTTCCGAGATGGTGGGCGCGTAGAGCTGGAAGATACGTTCCACGCCTTCGCCGTAGGAGATTTTCCGCACGGTGAAGGAGGAGTTGATGCCGCGGTTGGAGCGGGCGATGCAGACGCCTTCGAAGGCCTGGACGCGCGAGCGTTCGCCTTCCTTAACGTTGACGCTGACGCGCACGGTATCACCGGGGGCGAACGGCGGGATAGGTTTGCCGGCGGTGAGCTTGGCGATCTGTTCGGCGTCGATGGTCTGGATAATGTTCATGGTCGAGGTCCTTTTCGAAAGCGGTGTTTAGGGTGCCTGGGCACCAGATGCAATGTATTGGTTGTACAGGTCCGGTCTGCGGGTTTTGGTGGTTTGCCGCGCTGCCTCCAACCGCCAGGCGGCGATGGCGGCGTGGTTGCCGGAGGCGAGTGTTTCCGGCACGGCGCGATCCGCCCAAACGGCAGGGCGGGTATAATGCGGGTATTCCAGCAGCGGCGAGGAGAAGCTTTCCTCCACGGCGCTATCGGCAGCACCCATAACGCCCGGCAGCAGGCGGATGGCGGCATCGAGCAGCACCAGGGAAGCAATTTCCCCGCCGGAGAGCACATAGTCCCCGATGGAAATTTCCTCCGCCTGGCGGGCTTCGATCACCCGCTGGTCGATACCTTCAAAGCGTCCGCAGAGCAGGATAACCCCCGGCCCTTCGGCCAGTTCCCGCACCCGCTTTTGCGTCAGCGGCTTGCCGCGCGGGGTGAGTACGATGAGCGGGCGCTCATCCGCGACCGACCCAATGGCGGCGTCCAGCACATCCGGCCGCATGACCATTCCGGCCCCGCCGCCGAACGGCGTGTCGTCCACGCTGCGGTGGCGGCCTAAGCCAAAGTCGCGGATATCCGTGACTTTCAGCGCCCAGGTTCCAGCCTCCAGCGCCTTGCCCGCCAGGGACTCACCCAGCGGCCCCGGAAACATGGAGGGGAAAATGGTCAGCACATCGGCGCGCCAGGTCATGACGGCACCACCACTTCAACCGGCGGCACCACGACGGCATATCCGGCGGCGATATCCACCACCGGCACGGCGGCGCGGGTAAAGGGCACCAGCAGCGCGCCCGGAGAAATCTCCAGGCTGGTGCCGGCGCCGTAGTCATGCACGGCGGTGATGCTGCCGATCTCCACTCCGGCCTCGTTACGGGCTTTCATGCCAATAAGGTCGGCGAGGTAGAATTCTTCCGCATCAGGTGCTGGCAGTGCCGCGCGCGGCGCAAAAAGCTCGGTATTGGTAAGCTTTTCCGCCTCGTTGCGGTCGGTGATCGCGCGTTTCCCCGTGGCCGTGACCTCGCTCAGCTGCGCGACATTGTCGTGCATCCATTCCAGCGAGAACCGGCGGCCGGTGCGGTCGCTCAGCGGGTATTCCGCCAGCGCCTCTGGGTCCCCGGCAAAGCAGTTGACGCGCAGGAGTCCCCGCACGCCATGTGGCTTGCCGATCACGCCCATCAGGATCAACTGCTCGTTCACCTAACTGCCTTATGCTTTAAGCGGCGGCTTTCGCGCGCTCGGCGGCACGTTCCTGCGCCTTCTTCTTCGGCAGGGACTGCTTCGGCTGTTCCGGATACACCGGCATCGGGATCAGCCCGGCCTTGCCGAGGAACTTGGCAACGCGATCGGTCGGCTGCGCGCCGTTGGCGATCCAATGCGCCAGGCGCTCGGTCACCAGCTTCACGCGGTCGGCATGGTCAGCCGGCAGCATTGGGTTATAGGTGCCAACGCGCTCAATGAACTTGCCATCGCGCGGGCTGTTCGCATCGGAGATGACGATATGGTAGAACGGGCGCTTCTTGGCGCCGCCGCGCGACAGACGAATTTTAACGGACATGGTAACTCCTCAAGGTTAAACAGTAAAAAACTTAAAACGGCCGGCGCCCTCCTTTGGCGCCCCCCATCGCGGCCT
This sequence comes from uncultured Alphaproteobacteria bacterium, assembly GCA_963696195.1. GTDB lineage: Bacteria > Pseudomonadota > Alphaproteobacteria > Acetobacterales > Acetobacteraceae > Acidocella. The sequence continues at coordinate 2,880,453 of OY968826.1, read as the reverse complement.
GCATCTGGCGCATCATCGCCTCCTGGCCGCCGGCTTTATTCATGCGTTTCATCATGGTGGACATGTCATCAAACTGTTTCAGCAGCTTGTTGACCTCCTGCACGGATGTCCCGGACCCCGCCGCCACCCGCTTCTTGCGGCTGGCCTTCAACAAATCCGGATTGCGGCGTTCGGCCTTGGTCATCGAGCTGATGATCGCGGCCTGACGCTTGAACATGGTGGTATCGAGGTTCGCATCCTCGATCTGCTTCTTGATCTTGCCGACGCCGGGCAACATGCCCAGAATCCCCGACAGCGACCCCATTTTGGAAATCTGCTTCAACTGCGAGGCATAATCGTCCAGGTCGAACTTGCCCTTCGCCATGCGCTTGGCGAGCTTCTCGGCTTCCACCTGGTCGATATTCTGCGCCGCCCGCTCCACCAGGCCGACAATGTCGCCCATGCCGAGAATCCGCCCGGCAATCCGCTCCGGGTTGAACTCATCCAGCGCATCCAGCTTCTCGCCCGTACCCGCCAGCTTGATCGGCGCGCCGGTCACCGCGCGCATCGAGAGCGCCGCACCCCCACGGGCATCGCCGTCGAGGCGGGTCATCACAATGCCGGTAATCCCCAGCGCCTGGTTAAAGGCGGTGGCGGTGGTCACCGCGTCCTGGCCGGTCATGGCGTCGACCACCAGCAGCGTTTCCACCGGGTTCACGGCAAACCGGATGGATTTCACCTCCTCCATCAGCGCCGCGTCGATGGACAGCCGCCCCGCGGTATCCAAAATCACCACGTCAAAAACTTCGCGCCGCGCCACATCCATGGCCCGCTGCGCAATCTGCATCGGCGTCTGCCCGGCGATAATCGGCAGGCTGGCTACCTCGGCGCGCTGCGCCAACTGCTCCAACTGCAACTGCGCCGCCGGCCGCTGCGTATCCAAACTCGCCAGCAGCACTTTTTTGCGCTCGCGCGTGCGCAGCCGCAGCGCCAGCTTGCCCGAGGTCGTGGTCTTACCCGAACCCTGCAAACCAACCATGAGGATGGGAATAGGCGAGGGGGCCAGCAGGTTGATCGGCACCACCGTGCCGCCGAGCGCCTCAACCAGCGCATCGTTGACGATTTTGACAACCATCTGCCCCGGCGAGACCGAGCGCAGCACTTCCGCGCCCACGGATTTTTCCTTCACCGTGGCGATAAAGTCTTTCACCACCGGCAACGCGACGTCAGCATCCAGCAACGCCAGGCGGATTTCCCGCAGCGCCTCGGCCACATCCGCCTCGGACAAGCTCCCCCTGCGGCGGAGCCGGTCAAAAACCTCACCTAATTTGCCCGACAGCGTGTCGAACATGCTCTACCACCCTCACAACGCAAAACACGCCGTGGTGCGAACCCTCGCAGCACGGCGGACGATATTCTGCCCCCCCCTAGAACCGGGGGGTGGGAGAGTCAAGGCGGGGGCATAGCGTAGCAACCATTAAGATTTGCGAATTTTCTGGCTGGGTATGTCACAATCGTAGTATAATTAAATAGTAGCATAATGCTGGTGACCGATATGAATGATGATGAGTTTCCGGGCAATGACAAGACCGTGGCTAATGCCCCGGGCAAAGACGGTAGCTATGGCCGCACGCCAAGTCAGCCTGACGTAGACCCGTCGCGGAACCGAAGGCTGATACACTTTAGCCGCAAGTATTCCCGCAAAAGTAAGCGGAACTCCTCTCGTTAGCACATAGCCTCCGCCCTGAACGCTCGACCAATATAGAAAATAATCATGAGCCAAGCCCTCTTTGCTCTGGAGCGCCGATTTGAGCTGCGGGCGCTCTATATGTTCCAAGCTATCATGACCGGGTTGACGCTAGTTGCTCTGTTCCGGTTTGATTGGAAACTGCTGGGGGTGTGCATTCTTGCCCTTCTCCTGAATGGTGTGATCGGACGAGGCCTGCATAAAAACCGGGAAAAAACCTTCAAGCAGTTAGCTGCTGGATCGGGCGACGAGGCGGAGGTGGTGGATGAAAAGCCTACTCTCCAAGAATATAAAATGGTGGGATGGAGCGCAAAGAAATTTATAACTCTTGCAGCTGCTACCGCAGCATCCGTGATGTATCTCTTGGATCAGTCAGGCTATGTGAGTGGTATGGCGGCGCTATACACAGCATGTTTTTGCCTTGCCCTGATATACTGGGCGGATAAGGGTATTCTCCGGTTCGTTTGAGCCGGGCGGAAAAGCGTATTCCGCCATCTTTGCGTCCGCTACGCCACATTAAATAGCTGGGCCACAAGACTGGCGTTGCGCAAATACTTGCGCATTTAGCGCTTGTATGTCACAACGGAATTGCGAATTATTTGCGCATATGCCTGAGGGGACCGGACTGGAATTTACCAGTTTAGATTAGGCGAGGACAAATGACGATGTTTTTTGCAGGAATGGTTAAACGTGACCGAGACAAACACCCGCAAGGTTACCGACCGCTTAAAGGCTGATGGCTGGGTGAGTGTGGGAGGTGGAAAACACGACAAGTACGAACACCCCGCCCGGCCAGAAATGTTGATTGTTGTGCCCCGGCACAAGGTATTATCCCCAGGCGTTGCGCGCTTGATCGCAAAGCAAGCCGGGTGGATTTAAAAAGGTAAAGCAAGATGGCGCAGTTTTATGGGATTTTGGATGGCAGCGGAGACAGCTGGGGGGTTCGGGTTCCCGATCTTCCCGGTTGCCACGGTGGCGGCGGCAATCCTGATGAGGCGCTTGCCGATGCCATCTCCGCGGCGCGGGAATGGGCCGAACATCGGGCGGGCAAGGGCTTTGCTCTTCCCGCGCCGACCCCCCTCGACCGCATTATGCGCGAGGAGGTTCAGGCGAACGAGGTTATCGTCAATATCCCCGTTCTGCTCGACAGCGGGCGCCCCGTGCGGGCCAATCTGTCCCTGGATGCCGCCTTGTTGGCGGAGATCGACCGTGCCGCGCAACAGCGCGGTTTAACCCGCTCCGGTTTCATCGCCAGCGCGGCCCGCGAGAAAATTCTGGCCGAAGCCGCCAATTAATACAGCAATGTAGGGCGGAAAAGCGAAGCGCATTCCGCCACCTTTGCGTCCGTTAAGCCACCCTCACCACCACCTCACCCCTCCAAAAACCGCCGTATCCCCACCACCGCCTCGGCCAGCCCGGAGCGGATGATCGGCGCCCGCTCGGGGAACGCGCTCAGCAGCCGTGAGGGTATCTGCCGGTCCAGCAGCACGAACACGCCCCGGTCATCGGCCCGGCGAATGAGCCGCCCAAACGCCTGCCGCAGCCGCAGCCGCACAATCGCATCGTCATATTCCTTGGGCGCCCTGCTGGAGAATGGATTCCAAAGGCGAGCCTTTGGCGGGGGGGCAGGGGGTAGCACCCCCTGGCCTTACTTCCTCCGCTTAGTCTTCGTGCCCGGCGGCTTGGGCATCGGTGAGCATTTCGATGCGGCCGGTGATTTGGCCGCCGTCTTCCACCTGCAGGCGGCGGCAGCGTGCGGTGCCGAGCACGCGGCCGGAGGAGCGGACGATGAGGGCGTGGCGGGCGACGAGCGTTCCGTCGATGGTTCCGGCGACTTCGGCTTCGTCGACTTCGACTTCGCCTTTGAACAGGCCGCCCTGGGCGATGGAGAGTTCCACCAGGCCGTTGATCATGGCTGCTTCCACGGTGCCTTCAACCACCAGGCGTTCGGCGTCCTGCACGGTGCCTTGCACGCTAATGCCGCGGCCGACCACCAGGGTGCGGCGCTGGCCGTCTTCGCGCGGGGCGGAGGCGGCGGTGCTGGTCACGGTGGAGCGGGCGGGAACGCCGGGGGGTGGCGTGGGCACATGCGGCGTAAAGGGGGAACGGACCATGAAAGTCTCCTTGAAACTAGATTGAGCGGGTGCGGCCGGGGTGCTCTCGGGCTCGGCAGCGGTGTCGGTTTCCGGGGCCGGGGTTTCGGCGGCCGGTGGAATTACGGCGGTCAGCTTCGGCTCTTCAGGCTTACGTTTGTTGAACACGAATCCTCCGTGACACAATAATTGTACCCGTGGGCTAGCACGGCCCGCCGCCCCGGGACAACCTCAGCCATGCGGCGCCAACATTTGCCCGCACGGCGGCAGGGGTGGTATCGGCCGGGCTGAAAACCCCTTGGAGAGAGCAGCATGGCCGTCACCCGCTTCGATATTACCGGCATCGGCAATGCCATCGTCGATCTCCTGTTACCAACGAATGACGCATTTTTAAGCCACCATAATATGCCCAAGGGCAGCATGTCGCTCATTGACGCGGATACCGCGACCCGACTCACCGCCGCCATGCAGGGCGGGCTGACGGCTTCCGGCGGCTCGGTTGCCAACACCTGCGCCGTGGCCGCAGCACTCGGCGCACGCGTTGCTTTCCTAGGCAAGGTCGCGGGCGATGAGATGGGCGATGTTTTCCGCCGCGAGATCGCCGCGCATGGCGTGCACTACCCCACCGCCCCCTTGCATGCGCAAATCCCCACCGCGCGCTGCCTCATCCTGGTCACGCCGGACGGCCAGCGCACCATGAACACCTACCTCGGCGCCGGCGGCGAGTTCGCGCTCTCCGACCTGGACGAGACCGTGATCGCCGCCTCCGCCGTCACCTACCTGGAAGGCTATTTGTTTGACCCACCGGCTGCCCAGGCCGCCTTCGCCGAAGCCGCGAAAGCCGCCCGCGCGGCGGGGCAGAAAACCGCTCTCTCCCTCTCTGACGCTTTTTGTGTGGATCGCCACCGCGACGGCTTCCGCCGCCTCATCGCCGAGGGTGTGGACATTCTCTTCGCCAACGAGGCTGAAATATGTAGCCTGTATCAGCGCAACGACTTCGCCGCCGCCGCCGCCGACGCCGCGCGCGACATCAAGCTTGCAATCCTCACCCGCAGCGAAGCCGGCAGCATCATTTTGCATGAAGGCACGCAAACCCATGTCGCGGCGGCGCCAACCGAGGTGGTGGACACCACAGGTGCTGGCGATGCCTACGCCGCCGGCTTCCTCACCGCCTACACAAAAGGTGAAACGCTGCATGCCGCCGGTATGCTCGGCGCCAAAGCGGCGGCCCTGGCCATCAGCCGTATCGGCGCCCGCCCGCCCGCGGCTGAACTGAAAGCCCTGGCCTAAGCGGCATGACCCTGCCGATCATCCTGCTCCTCCTCGCGGCATTCATCGCCGGCGCGCAAAACGCGCTGGCTGGGGGCGGTTCATTCCTGGTGTTCCCGGCCATGCTCTTCGCCGGGCTTAACCCGCTCACCGCGAACATCACCTCCACCATCGCCCTGTTCCCCGGCCAGGTCACCACCTCGCTCTCCGGCCGCAACATGGTGGAAGGTGCGGCGGGCCTCTCCATCCGCATGCTTTTAGGCATCAGCCTCATCGGCGGCGCCATCGGCGCCTGCCTGCTGCTGGCAACGCCCGTCAGCATCTTCACCCACCTCGTGCCCTTCCTGGTGCTGTTCGCCACCGCCGTCTTCGCCTGGGGCAGCTTCGTCGCCAAAAAACGCGCCGAGGACGAACCCGCCCACATCACCCCGCGCGCCGCCATGGCCGCGCAAATGCTCATCGCCATCTACGGCGGCTACTTCGGCGGCGGCATCGGCATCCTCATGCTCGCCGCCCTCACCGCCGCCGGACTCTCCGTCCGCCACGCAGGTGCCACCAAAAACATGCTCGCCGGCGTCATCAACGTCGCTGCCGTCGTCATCTTCACCGTCCGAACCCACGTGCACTGGCACATCGTCCTGCTCGTCGCCATCTGCGCCATCCTCGGCGGCCAACTCGGCGTCTATATGCTCCGCCGCATCAACGAAACCGCCCTGCGCATCGCCATCACAACCATCGGCATCCTCCTCACCATCGGCCTGTTTTTACGCGCGGGTTGAGGAAGTAAGTAAGGCCAGGGGACGCTGTCCCCTGGCCCCTCTTTTATAGACGGCTCCTTCGCTAGTGCTAAACCGCCAAGAGCAAGCATGCTCGCCAGATTGCCGCTGAACTCCACTACCGGCTCGCCTTCGTCTTCCGGCGGACGCACGGCGATCTGGTCAATCAAGTCCCGCACGCGTTCACGGCTCTCGATTGCATCATCACTAGCGAGAGCCTGCTGCAGGTCATTGATCCGGCGGTGGTAGATTTCGGCCAGGTCTGCTTCCAGCGGTGGCAGATGAGCATCTCCCTCTCCAGCTTCTGCCTGCAACGCCTCGTACGTTGAGGTCAGCGTATCGAGCTTGGCCCGAAGGGCGGCATTGCGTCCGCCATCGGCAATGGCCTCGACGATATGGTCGATCTTGCGCTGGATCGTGGCCAACTCGCGGCGGCGCGCCTCGGCGACTTCCCCGGTGATGTTTTGCCACTCCGCAGGCCGCATTCTGGCTCGCCGGTATCGGCTAGGCGGCGGACGACCTGATAGCCGTAACTCCAAACCCGCCATTCTGCTCCCGGCCCCATCCTGCCATTCCACCGTTGGCCATCACCGTCCAACAAGGCTCTAAAACCACCATCCCACCCCCAACTCATTCCTTTTCCGGCACAAACCCGCACAAATTGGGGTGCAAGCAAAAAATTAAGCCACACTAACAACACGTTACACCACAACCCTCACAATAGCTTCACGTGGAGCACCCCCGGCGCCCCCCCTTCAGCTTTCATCCTTCGCCGCCGCCTCCTCGGCCTCCGGCGTCAGCGTCCGCCTCGCCCGCAGCCTGCGTATCCGCCGCGCATCCGCCTCCAGCACCAAAAACTCCACGCCCGAGGGATGCGCGATAATCTCCCCCTTCGCCGGCACCCGTCCCGCCAGGTTAAACACCAGCCCACCCACGGTCTCAATATCCGCATCGCGCTCATCTTCCGAGAGCACCGGCCCCATCTTCGTCTCAAACTCTTCCACCGGCAGCAGCGCATTCAAATCCAGCGCCCCATCGGGGCGTTCCACCACCATCGGGCCTTCAATTTCGTCATGTTCGTCGGAAATATCGCCGACAATCGTCTCCACCAAATCCTCGATGGTCACCAGCCCGTCGATCCCGCCGTACTCATCCACCACCAGCGCCAGATGCGTCCGCGTCTGGCGCATCTGCAACAATAAATCCAACACCCCAATCTGGGGCGCCACCAGCAGCGGCTTGCGCAAAATCTTTTCCACCGAAAAATTTTCCGGCTCGCCGCTATAAGCAAACACATCCTTAATGTGCACCATGCCCACCAGATCATCCAGATGCTCGCGGAACACCGGCAACCGCGAATGTCCTTCCTGCCGCAGCAACTCAATCGCCTGCGCCAAACTAACATCCGCTCGCATGGCGATAATATCGGGCCGCGGCACCATCACGTCGTCAGCACTAATCCCGCGCAGCCGCAGCACGTTGGCGATCAACGCCCGCTCCTGCAAATTCAACCCCACGCCCTCGCCGGCCGCATCCAGCCCCGTGGCCCCCGCCTCCTGCACCAGTTCCGCAATGGAATCGCGCACTGATTGCTCACTGCTGCGCAGCCGGTTCAATATCCGTCCAAATGCCGAGCTCATCGGTTTTTCCATGGGTTCGCCACCTTCAACCGCGCCAAAATTTTAGCCTCCTCGCTCTCCATCTCCCGCGCCTGCCCAACGTGGTGATGGTCATATCCCCGCAAATGCAACGCCCCATGCACCAACAAATGCACCAGGTGCGCCGTCACCGATTTACCTTCCCGCGCCGCCTCACGCCGCACCACGCCCAGCGCCAGCATAATCTCCGGCGGGGTCTCATAGGTGAGCACATTGGTCGGCTTATTCTTGCCCCGGTCCCGGTAATTCAGGCGCTGCACGGTGCGGTCGTCGGTGAGTACCACGCCGGCCTCGCACCCCGCCGCCCGCAGTGCGCGGGCCGCCACGCGCACCACATCCCGCACATAAAAATTCCAGCGTCTATCCGTAACAACCACTTCGCCCCCGAAGGGGTAACTACTTCCGGGTTCCATTTGTATCCATTTATCCGCGCCGCTCGCGCGAAACTTCCTTCGCCGCGGCCTGGCGCTGGTCATACGCCTCCACAATCCGTCCCACCAGCGGGTGACGCACCACATCGGAATTATTAAACCGCGCGACGCCAATGCCGGAAATCCCTTCCAGCGTATCCAGCGCATCCGCGAGCCCTGAGCGCGTACCGGTCGGCAAATCCACCTGCGTCAAATCCCCGGTCACCACCATGCGCGTGCCCTCGCCCATGCGGGTCAAAAACATTTTCATCTGTACGGCCGTGGTGTTCTGCGCCTCATCCAAAATCACAAACGCATGCGCCAGCGTCCGCCCGCGCATGAACGCCAGCGGCGCAATCTCGATCTCGCCGGTCGTCATCCGCTTGGTCAGCTGGTCGCCGGGCAGCATGTCGTTCAGCGCATCATAAAGCGGGCGCAGATAAGGGTCCACCTTCTCCTTCATATCGCCCGGCAAAAACCCCAGCCGTTCACCCGCTTCCACCGCCGGGCGGGAGAGCACGATCCTGTCCACCCTCCCGGAAGTCAGCATCGCCACCGCCTGCGCCACCGCCAAATACGTCTTGCCCGTCCCTGCCGGCCCGAGCGCAAACACCATCTCATGGCGCGCCAGCTGGTCAATATACGCCGCCTGCGCAGCACTGCGCGGGCCAACAGCGCCCTTGCGCGTCCGTATCGCTGGCAAGTCCGAGAGCGGCAGCCGCGGCTCCATCGCCGGGTCCGTCATCCGCATCGCCGCATCCACCTTCGGCCCGTCAATCATCTCGCCGCGTTCCAACTGCCGGTAAAGCGCCGCCAGTGTCGCTTCCGCGGCGGCAACCTGCTCCACCGAGCCGGTAATGGATACGCGATTCCCCCGGCACGCCAGCCGCACCCCGAGCCGCTGCTCGATTCGCGACAGATGCCTGTCATGATCCCCCAGCAACAACGAAAGCAGCGCGTTATCGCCAAAAGTGAGGGTGAGGGACCGCGGGGGCGGGACGGGTTGGGTAGCCGTAGATGCGATGATCTGGCTCAAGCGGCAAGAACCTCCTTTTTCAAACTTCCTAAGAGTGAGTTGGGATTGGCGTGCGTGATTTTCACCTCGTGAATTTCGCCGGTCAGCTCTACCGGAGACTCCACAACAACCGGCTGCGCATAAAGCGAGCGTCCGGCAATCTGGCCTGGGTGGCGGCCAAAACCTGTAAACAGCACCGGCGTCGTCAGCCCCACGGTCGAGGCATTGAACGCATCCTGCTGGCGCCGCAATTCCGCCTGCAACTCATACAGCCGGGCGTTCTTCACTTCGTCGGAGAGCTGCGGCAGCCCCGCCGCCGGCGTGCCGGGGCGCGGGGAATAGTTAAAGCTATACGCCAGCGCAAACCCCGTCTCGCGCACCAGCGCCATGGTCGCGGCAAAATCCGCATCCGTCTCGCCGGGGTGGCCGATGATGAAATCAGACGTAAATGCCATATCCGGCCGCACTTCACGCAACCGGGCCACAATCCGCCGGAAATCATCCGCCTTATGCTTGCGGTTCATCGCGGTCAAAATCTTGTCCGAGCCCGACTGCACCGGCAGATGCAAAAACGGCATCAGCGCCGGATTATCCCGGTGCGCCAAAATCAGCTCCTCGGTCATGTCCGACGGGTGCGAGGTCGTATAGCGCAACCGGCTCAGCCCCTCGACCTCCGCCAACTCGCTCAGCAGCCGCGTCAGGCTCCAAATCCGCCCATCCGGCCCCTCGCCGTGGTAGGCATTCACATTCTGCCCCAGCAGCGCAATCTCGCGCGTCCCCTGCGCCACCATCCGCCTGGCCTCGGCCACAATGCTCGCCACCGGGCGGGAGGCTTCAGCCCCGCGCGTATATGGCACCACGCAGAACGAGCAGAACTTGTCGCAGCCTTCCTGGATGGTCAGGTTCGCAATCACCCCCTGCGCCGCCGCCGCATCCGGCAGAAAATCAAATTTTTTCTCCGCCGGGAAATCGGTATCAATCACCGAGCCCTTGCTCCGGTGCACCTGCGCGATCAGCTCGGGCAACCGGTGATACGCCTGCGGTCCCACCACCATGTCCACATAGGGTGCCCGCTTCAGCAGAATATCGCCCTCCGCCTGCGCCACGCAGCCCGTCACGGCGATCATCATCTTGCCGCCGCCAGCTTCCTTCAAATCGCGCAACCGCCCCAGCGCGGAAAACACTTTCTCCGCCGCCCGCTCGCGGATGTGGCAGGTATTCATAATCACCATGTCCGCCCCCTCGGGGGTGTCCACGGTGGTGTAGCCCAAGGGCGCCAGCACATCCGCCATCCGCGCACTATCGTACACGTTCATCTGGCAGCCATGAGTCACTATATGCAGTCTACGGGTTTTTGTTTCCGTCGCGGTCATACGTCTAGAGCCCGATCGTTAAAGGTTGCGTCAGCTTCTGACGCAGCCTTTAACGTGAATCGGTCTCTGATCAAAAAGTTTGAGTGCGGCCGCAGGTCGCGCTCAAAACTCATCCGGTTTTCCCGGACGGAAAAGCGCGTGTAAGGCAAACTGGTCAAGGTCAATTCCTTAAGAATCCTCCTGAGCGTCCCGCTACTCCGCTATGTTTCCACGCGCCGTGTCAAGAAAATTTGCGTGACCATCCGGTGACTTGATCGCCAGCCCATGCCCCAGCGCCACCCTTTGGTCGAACACAAAACACTCGCCCCGCCACTTGCTTTCCGCCTCCGGAACCTCCTCCAGATAGCGCAGAATCCCCCCCTGGAGCTGGAAAACCTGTTCAAATCCCGCCTCCAGCATAAACGCGCTGGCCTTCTCGCAACGTATCCCGCCGGTGCAGAACATCGCGATTTTCTTGAGCTTCGCATCGCCAAGCCGCTCGCGCACAAAATCCTTGAACCCGGTAAAACTGGTCAGCCCAGGGTCAATCGCCCCCTCGAACGTGCCGTAACCAACTTCGAATCCGTTGCGCGTGTCCACCAGCACCACATCGGGGTCTTCCAGCAGCGCGTTCCATTCCCGCGGCGCCACGTACTGGCCAAGCTTCGTGCTCTCATCCAGCAATTGGCCAAATGTAATAACCTCGCGCTTCAGCTTAATCTTCAACCGGTCAAAATGCGCCGCCCCAGCCGTGGAAAATTTTACCTCCAGCCGCTCGAACGCCGGGCGGTCACCGGTCGCCACGCGCAGCTTCCCGACAAACGCATCAATCGCCTCCGGCGCCCCGGCGATGGTGCCGTTAATCCCCTCCGGGCTGACCAAAATGGTGCCAAAAATCCTTAAATCAGCGCAGGCCGCCAAAAACTCTTCCCGCACCGCCTGCGGGTGTTCCAGCCGCAAAAACTGATACAGCGCGGCTACCTTGTTCGTCATACCGTAAGTCCTTGTCCCGTAAGTCCCTGTCTCAATGCCGCGGCATTATGCGCAATCCGCGCTTCCAGCGCCGCCGCGAGTACTTTTCGATTCGGGAAAGTCCCCGGCGCAATCGGCGCATCCAGCAATATCGTCGCATGCACGCTGCGCCGCCGGCCAAGCCGGCTAAAATGCGGGGCCATCTCCATGTCGCCATACCAGGCGATCTCCGGCCGGTCTGCCCGCAATACCGGCAGCCCGTCCAACCCGTCGTACACAATCGTCACCGGCTGCACATAGGGTCTGGCGTCCGCATCCGCCACCACAAAAAACGAAGAGGCAAACGGCAAAATCCGGTTGCCGTCGGAGGTCGTGCCTTCCGGGAACAAAATAATATTATCCCCCGCGTCCAGCCGCGCCGCTAGGCCGCCCTGCTCCCGCGCCACGTTGGTGCGGTTGCGCGAGACAAACACCGTGCGCCCCAGCCGCGCCACCCAGCTTATCAACGGCCACCCCCCGATTTCCACCTTGGCGACAAAACACCCCGGCAGCACACTGCCCAGCGCCACCACATCCATCCAGGAGCAATGATTGGCGACAAACAAGGTCGGCCGGTGCGGAGAAAGCGTGCCGGAAACCCGCACCCGCAACCCCAGCGCAAGCGCCACGCCGCGCCAGTACACGCGCGCGAACCATTCCTTGCCACGCCCCGGCAACGCCAGCATCACCGCCTGAATGGGCATGCAAAGCAGCGTCCACAGCAGGATCGCCACCAGCCGCAGCACCAAACGTATCAGGGCGCGCCGCCTTTCAGCATGGTGCGCAGATCCTGAAGAATCGGCTCTGGATCAGCGGCCAGAATGTCGCGCACCACCTCCATCCAGTCGCCCACATCCTCAACCCTGGTCGGATTATCGCGCAACAATTCGCGCTTGATGAACGGAAAACCCGAGGTCAGCAGCTGCCGCCACAAATCCGAGGTCGGGTTGAGCGCCACACGCCGCGCCACGCCATCACGAATGCGCAAGACCTGCATTTTGCGCGTAATCGCAATCGGGTCGGCCTTGCCCAGTTCGGTCTCCTCGTCCTCCAGCAGCTTGGCCAGCTCCGCGCGGTTCACCAGTTTGATCAGGTTTTCATACGGCCATACGGCGGCGCAACGCAGCCCGCCTTTCACCATCGCCTGTGTCACGCCCACTTCGTAGGTATGCACGATGTAGGATTTCACCGGTACCGGGCGCACGCTCTTCCAGAATTTGCCCCACGCCTCGGCGCGCAACGCCGCCGGGCCAAACGCCAGGAAAAAAGATTGCAGATGGTAGCGCAACTGCCAGCTTTCCGTCAGGCCCCAGACATCGGCTTTCGCATAGTTCAACCGGCGCAGCGTATCGCCCAGCGGCAGCAACGGGCCGAATACGCTGTCGTTGGCCAGAATCACTTCTTGCGTTTCCGCGCGCGGCAGTTCGAGAAAATCAACCGCATCGCGCCAGGCGCCAAAATCGTAGCCGATGTTTTTGCGCACGATCACCGCCGCGCAAACCTCCTGCAAGGCCGCCATGGCCAAGGGCTTCAACCGGCGCGCGTTGCTCACAAACACGACGCTGCGGCCATTGTCCTTCAGCTCGCGCATGTAGTCGAGCAACTGCGGGCGGACCAGGCCACGGCCATCGAAATGCATGAACAGCACGACCTGCGGCCCCAGTTCGATCTTGCCCTCCGGCCAGACGCGCACGATCTGCCGCGTGCTGCGGAGCTGCCCGACAACGCGGGCCAAGGGAATCCACAGCCACCATTTTGCCAGGAACAGCAACCGGCGGATTTTTTCAATCAGAGCATGTCTCATGCTTTCAGGCTTTCCATCTGTTGCAACAGATCATCGGGGGCACCGGGGTAATAGCCGGCAAAGGCGGTCAGCAGAGCCGCCGCATCCTCGCCACGCTTCAAATGGTTCAGTGCCACCAACTCGCCACGCAGCGCCGGCCAGAACAGCGGATCGGGCTCGCTGCCCGCTGGCGTCATTTTTACCAGCCCGTCGCGCAGCCGGGCAAACGTGGCAGCACTACGGCGCCAGTCGTCGCGCTCCTGTAAGTACAGCACACCTGCCGCGAACAGCGCATTGCGCGAAGTCTCGTCATGGGGCGGGCACAGTTTCAGCAGCACCGGCTCCACCATATGCAGCAGCAGCCGCGCCGTGGCAAAATCCGCCGCGTTCACCAGGGTCACGAAGGCGACCAGGGCAAGTACCTGCACGCGCTCCGCACCCAACCCACCCTGCATCGCCTCTTCCAGCCTTTGCGGTATGCGCGCCGCACTGCCGCCCGGCCGTAGTTCCAGCATCAGCAGCGCCGCCAGCGCATCATGCCGCAACGCCAGCGGACAACCGGCCAGCCGGCGCTCCACGGCCCGGCCTTGCGAAAACTCCCATGCGGCAGCGAATTTTTGTTGGTTCACCAGACGCACAAAGCCGTCGACATATAGTTTGGCCAGAACCGCGAGATCCCCGCCGTCCTGCTCCAGCGAGGCGATCCGGCCGATCGCCAGCTCCGTCCTGCCGCGCGCAAAATCCAGCAGCACGGCGGCGATCCTGGCATCTTGCGCCGCCTTTCCCGGTGTCGCGTCGAGGTGAGCAAAACATACCTCCGCATTGGCCAGCGCCTCGGCCTCATCATAGCGCGCATCGTTTACCAGGCGCGTGAAAGCAGCCAGAATAACTCCCGCTTCCGGCGTGCCAAGTTGCTCAAGCGCGCGCGCGTAATCCAGTGCCCGCAGCGTCTCGCCACCCGGCGTCAGTGTGAAATTCGCCAGACTCAACAACGCGTTGCGGCGCAGGTCAGCGGGCAGCGTTTTATCCGGCATGTCCGCCAGCATGGCTTCCTTCAATTCCCGCGCCAGTTCCAAAGCATCCGCATTCACCAGCGCGACAAAGCCGCGCCAGCCGTCAACCACGTTGCCGCGCGCGATCAGCCCCGCGACGCTGGCCGCATCGCCCGCCTCCGCCTGGCACAGCAGTATCTCGCCCTCGACGATGTTGCCGATGCTGGCCGACAACCCATCCGTCAGCGAGCGTTTCGCCAGCGCGGCCTGCAAAGCGTTCACCGCCTCACCCGCCAGGCGCAGCAGCGGCAGCAGTTGCGCGCGGCTGGTGCCCAGGCCGAGCAGGTAATTGATCCGGCCGAATAAAATCATACCCAGCCCCAGCGGCATCAACCGCGCCAGCTCCGCCAGGCTGGCGGCTTGCGCCCCGGCGGGCAACTCCCGCATGGCGGCCAGATCCAGCCCGAAACGCTGTTTGGCCGCCGGCAGCAGCACGTTCCAGGCCGCTTCCACCGCCTTGGCGTCACCGTCATTCGCCGCCTCGAACAGGCCGCGCCCGGCAAAACCAAAGCACAGATCGCTCCCCGGCGCGGTGATCTTGCTCCGCTCCACCAGATAATGCCGGTACATCGCCCGCCCGGCGGCGGTATCCTCAATCAGTGTAAACGGCGCCGGGGAGGCATAGGCCACCAGCGAGAGCGAACCGCGCAGCACCACCACATGCGCGAACCCGGCGGCGCGCAGCGCCAGCTCCAGGCTGGCGGCGGTCTGCAACACCAGATGCGCGCCCGGTGAGAGCAGCGGCATCAGCGACCCGGCATCCAGCGCGGGGGTAATGTGTTCAGCGTCCGGCGTGGTGAGCACCAGTATGCCGCCGTCCGTCATCGCCTTGCGCATTAGCGCCAAAAATTCCGGCGGATGCTCCAAATGCTCCAGCACCTCGGTGGCGATCGCCACATCCCACGGGCCGCAGGTCAACTCCGCATCGGTGAAATAGGCCTGTTTGATATCCAGCCCCAGCTCGCGCGCGCCAAAGGCGGCCAGCGGCGAGGGATCGTACCCCACCCCCTGCCAGCCGCGCGCGCGGATGCAGAAATCCAGGCCGAAACCATACGCGCCGCCAATCTCCAGCACCCTCGCGCCGGGCGGCTTTTCCACCCGCGTTAACGGCGCTGAAATCGGCCATACCCCGGCCCCCAGCTGCACCTGATACACGTTCCAGCCGATCTCGATCAGCTCATCGGTGCTGTAGTCCATGGTGTGCATGTTATCGACGAAGCGCGCCGTGCATGCCGGACAGATTTGTAAGATAAAGCGGTGCATCGCTTTCGGCGGGCGGTAGTCGATGTCGAGAATCTGCTCAGCCTGCACGCTGGCGCCGCAGTTGGGGCACACTGCGGGCGCGGTGCGCGGGTCCAGCCAGTCAACCTCAATATGCTCGGCAATCCGTATTTTGCGGGCTGCTGCTGGCATCAGGCAAAGAGTTCCGGCACCCGCGCTTTAAGGGCCTCGGTCAGTTCCGCGCGGCGCTCCCACAGGCCGCGGTACCATTGCGTGCGGGCTTCCACCTGGTACGCCAGCATCCGTTCCCCGGCGACATAGGCGCGCGCCGCGTCGGCCATTTTGCGCGTCGCTTCCGGGTAGGCAAGCAGCCGCAGCAGGCACGCGCGCAACTCCCCCGGATTGCTGAACAGCACGCCGGTTTTGCCGTCCTGGATGGTGCCGGCATAAACCACGTTGCTGGCCAGCGCCGCCACGCGCGCCGCCCCGGCCTCAATGAATTTGAGGTCCGATTTGGCCCGGTTGAATGGCGTGTCGCCCAGCGGCATGAAGGCGATATCCGCCTCGCCCAGCATGCGCATATAGGTCGCGTAATCGGCCATCGGGTCGAAGCGCTTATGCGGCGTGTCCAGCGCGTTGTAGAAATTCTCATCGAGCAGGACATGGAAATGCAGGCGGCCGCCAACGGCACGCGCCACCTCGTTGAGCACCGGCATCAGCGGCGCCCAGTCCGCCCCGCGGTTGAGCGCGCCGAAAAACAGCGTCAGGCGTTCAGGGGCTTGAAAATTATTGACCAGCGGCAGCGAGAAAATGCCGTTCCGGAACACGCGAATTTCCGGGTTCTGCGGCCGCAGGGCATCCGCCAGCGCCTCGGTGCTGGTCTGAATCGCATGCACGCCGCGGAACGTCAGCAGCTCATCCAGGTTCACGCCACGGTCTTCCATGAACTGCGGATGGTCGTCGAACTCGCTCACCACCACATAGCCCTTGTCCAGCAGGGTGCGCAGCCGCGCCAGGCCGGAGTCGCCCAGCAGCAGCGGCCGGTGCAGCACGGCGATACGCGGCGAATCCTGCAAACGGGGGTCGAGGTCCACCTCGCTGGCGATCAAGCCCAGCAACGCGCTGTCGGTGCGCAGGGCGCGAATCGGCTCGATTACGCGCACATCGCTCACCCCGCCCTGCGGCGTCAGCATGGTGGCGTTCAGCTCCAGCCGCTCCGGCGAGGATTTACGGGCGCGCCAGATGAATTGCAGCGGCACCGCGCGGTTGAGATATTCCGCCGGGTTGACGCCTATTGCCTGCAACCCCGGGGCCAACAGGGTGATGAACTGCTCCGCCTGCTCACGCGCAATCGGACGGGGCGCGACATCGGAGAGTTCCAGCCCGGCGTCCGCCAGGGCATTGCCCATCATGCGCGGCGTGAACCAGCGCAAATGCGTGTGGTCGAACAGCCCTTGCTCGTCGTAGTCGAAACTCCCGGTCAGCAGCTTGGCGGCAAAGGACCAGTGTTCCACATTGGGCATGCAGACCAGCACGGTGCCCTGCGGCGACAGGTATTTGGCGTGTTCGGCCAGCAGCGCCCAGGGGTCGACGAGATGCTCCAGCACATCGCCGTAAATAATACAGTCGATCCCTTCCGGCACGTTGAAGGGCATCGGCGTCTTCTCGACATCGCCGCAGAACACCTCCGATATCCGTTCCCTGGCGTGGGTAATCGCCTCATCATCGACATCAATGCCGAGCACCCGCGCACTGGGATTGCGGCGCAGGTAATCCGCGCCCAGCGCGCCTTGAGCGCAGCCAACGTCGAGAATTGTACGGGCCGAAAGCGGAATTTTTTCAAGCAGTTCGGGATTGGCGAAATCTGGATAATGCGTGTGAGCAGCGGTCAATTGGCGCTATCCTTGAGAACTGACGGTTGTAGGGGCGGCATAATCCTGTTTTGCCCGACCAATGCCATGGTAGGCAAATCCCGCCTCGCGCAGGGCTTTGGGGTCAAACACATTGCGCAGGTCGACCACGACATTGCCGCGCATCAACTGCTTTAATTTTACCGGCGCCAGGGCGCGGAATTCGTTCCATTCGGTAACCAGCACCAGCGCATCGGCGCCGCTCAGGGCCTCGACGGCATCCTTGGCGAAGCTGACACTGCCAGGCAGCAAGGCTTTCGCCCCTTGCATCGCCTCGGGATCGAAGGCCGTGACGGCGGCGCCGCGCGAAACCAGCCCCTGGATCAGCGGCAGCGAGGGCGCCTCGCGCATGTCGTCGGTCTCCGGCTTGAAGGCCAGGCCGAGCACGGCGATGCGCAGGCCCCGCACACTGCCGCCGCAAGCCGCCACCACCCGCGCCGCCATGGACTCCTTGCGCGCGTCGTTCACGCTCACCACCGACTGGATCAGCCGGCTCGGCGCCCCGGCTTCCTCGGCAATGCGCATCAGCGCCAACGTATCTTTCGGGAAGCACGAACCGCCAAACCCCGGCCCGGCGTGCAGGAATTTGCGGCCGATGCGCCCGTCCAGGCCAATGCCGCGCGCGACGTCCTGAATATCCGCACCAAGTTTTTCGCACAAATCAGCCATTTCATTGATGAAGGTGATCTTCATCGCGAGAAACCCGTTGGCGGCATATTTAATCAGCTCGGCGGTCTCCAGCCCGGTAAAGACGATCGGCGCCTCAATGAGATAAAGCGGCCGGTACAGCCGGCGCAGCACCTCGCGCGCGTGTTCGCTCTCCGCCCCCACCACCACGCGGTCCGGCCGCATGAAGTCGGTGATGGCACTGCCCTCGCGCAGAAACTCCGGGTTCGCGGCCACTTCGATGCCCAGGTCCGGCCGCAGTTTTTGCGCCATGGCGGCGATTTTACGCCCGGTGCCAACCGGCACGGTGGATTTGGTGACGATGACCGCCGGATGGTCCAGCGCCATCAGCACCTGTTCCACGGCGGCGAATACATAGGTGAGATCAGCATGGCCGTCGCCGCGGCGGGTTGGGGTGCCGACGGCAATAAAAATAGCCTCTGCCTCGGCAATGCCTTCCTCCAGGGTGGCGGGAAAAGTCAGCCGCCCCGCCGTGGCATTTTCCGCCACCAGCCGGTCCAGCCCTGGCTCGTAGATGGGGATTTTGCCCTCCAGCAGCATGCGCCGCTTGGTCTCGTCGGCTTCCACCACCGCGACCGAGACGCCGAACTCCGCAAAACAAGCGCCCGACACCAAGCCAACATAGCCGCCGCCAATGATCGCAATCTTCACGCCCGTGCCTCCAGCAGTACGAATCCCGCGCAGTGGTTCTGGCTTGGCCGTATGCCGCAGACAAGCCCCGGCCGCCAGGGCTTGTCATCAATTCCTCCCCGCATCTTCAAATTTGCAGCACTTTCAGCCATGGTCCACGCCAGATGAACCCCGCAATCTCCCTTGGCCTGCTCGCACTCCCCCGGCACCTCGCCCTTATGGCCGGACTGGCCATTTTCTCAGGCATCATCGTGCGGATAATGATCGCCATCGGCGTGCCGGACCGGCCCGACGCGCGCAAGGCGCACAGCCGCGTAACACCCAAATCCGGCGGGGTGGGCATTGTCGCGGCCTTCATGCTCGGCGTGCTGCTGCTGCACCGCTACGGCCAGGTCTCGCGCCTTGCCGAGGGGTATTTCCTCGGTGTCATCGCCGCCGCCTTCCTCATGGCCGCGATTTCCCTGCTCGATGACCTGCTCGACCTTTCCTTCCTGATAAAACTCGCCACCCAGTTGGTCGCGGCACTGGCCGCCGTGGCCTGCGGGCTGTGGATGCATGTTGTCGCGCTGCCGTATTACGGAACTGTTGACATCGGCTGGATCGGCCTGCCGCTGACCATTTTTTTTCTGTTGTTCGTCACCAATGCGATGAACTTCATCGACGGGCTGAACGGGCTGGCCGCCGGGGTGACGCTGCTCGCGTGCCTGTTCCTGGCGGGCATCGCCGGCAGCTATGGCGGGTTTTTCGTCTACACCGCCTCGCTGCTGCTGGCCGGCGGCGTGCTGGGGTTTTTGCCGTTCAACTTCCCATCCGCGAAAATCTTCATGGGCGATGTCGGCAGCCAGTTCTGCGGCTTCATGCTGGCGCTGTTCGGCATCGCCGCGACTCGGTTCGAAGGCGCGCCGCTATCCTTCCTGCTGGTGCCGCTGCTGCTCTCGGGCGTGCTGTATGATGTCAGCTTCACCCTGGTCCGCCGCTTAGCCGCCGGGGAGAATATCGCCCAGGCGCATAACGGGCATTTGTACCAGGTCGTGCGCCGCGCCGGGATGGATGCGCGCAATGTGGCGCTGCTGCACTGGGCATTCACCGTGCTGGGCGGCGTATGCGCGCTGGTGTTCCTGAATCTGCCGCCGGTGTGGAAACCGCCGTTTTTGCTGCTGCCGCTGGCGGTGCAACTGGTCTGGACACTGTACGTGATCCGCCGCGCGCGGGTGGCGAAGATCCTGGTCTGGTGACCCCCCTCTAAAACCCGAAAATCGACACCAGCAACGGCAGCGCCAGCGAGGTGACGATGCCGTTCAGCCCGATCGCCAGCCCGCCGAAAGCCCCCGCCGTCTCATTGAGCAGCAGCATGCGCGAGGTTGCCAGCCCGTGCGCCACCGTGCCCGCCGCCAGCCCGCGCGCGCGCCAGTCGCGCACCCGCGTCAGGCGGAACATGCCGGAACAAACCAAAGTGCCGAACATCGCCGTGACCATGACAAACACCGCCGTCAACGAGGGCTGCCCGCCGAGGTTCTGCGCGATGCCCATGGCGATCGGCGTTGTCACCGATTTGGGGCCGAGCGAAATCACCACCACTTTCGGCGCGCCAAGCGCACGGGCAATCAGCATCGCCGAAGCCGCCGTGATGATGGAGCCGGTGGTGAGCGAGACAAAAATGGCGAGAAAATTCTCACGGATCGCCGGCCAGTTGGCGTACATCGGCACCGCCAGCGCGACGGTGGCCGGCCCCAGCAAAAAGTGGATATACACCGCGCCGGCGAAATAGCTCTGGTAGCTGGTGCGGGTAAGCAGCAGCACCGCCAGGATGACGATGGAAACCACGGTCGGGTTGGTCAGCGCCGTGCGCCCCGCCCGCTCATCGATGAAATTGGCAATTTCCCACACGCAGAGCGTGGCGGTGAGGCCCAGCAGCGGCTGGGTCTGCAAATACGCCCAGACATGGAACAACGGGAGCGGCAGAATACTATGCATCAGCGGCACTCCGGCGGCTGACAAACCACTGCATCAGCATGCCCGTGACCACCAGCCCGAGCAACGTGGACACCGGAATGGCAATGGCGATGGCCAGCGCGTTCTGCCGCAGATCCTGCAACTCGGTCACCACGCCCACCCCGGCGGGGACAAACAGCACGCCGAAATACTTAAGCAGGCCCTGCGAGGTATCCCGCACATGCGCCGAGGGGCCGCCGGTTTTGACCAGGTAGGCGAGCAGCATCACCAGCCCGAGCACGGGGCCAGGCACCGGCAGGCCAGTTGCCGCCGCTATCACCGTGCCGGCCAGCTGGCACAGCAGCAGTATGACCAATCCCCGAATCAGCACTGCCCATCTCCTTAATTACGGTCAGGCCACCCTATCGTTAGGCCAATTACCAAAACCCGCCGCTACTCTATTACCCCCGCCCACATCAAATATTTACTTAACCCGCGCAACCGATGCACTGGCGCATCTGGCCTGCCGCCACCGCGCATTACGCACGCAAGGCCTTCAACCACCACCCGCCGGTGCCACACGGGGGCTTATGCCGTGCGCGGCTTCAAGGCGTGTTGCGCCCGAAGCCCGCCAGGCGCTCGATCAGGCCGCGGCTTTTGGCAAGGCTGCCCTTGCGTCCGGGGCTGCTGGCGCGTAAAGGCGGCGCTTCAATTCAATGCTGCCGGTCGGGATCGGCGGCGCAATACCCATGGAGCGCACACGGTGAAAGCCAATATTCATCCGGAATACCACGAGATCAACATCATCATGACCGATGGTACGGAATTCAAGACCATGTCCTGCATGGGCAAGGCCGGCGATACGCTGCGCCTGGATATCGACCCGAAATCCCACCCGGCGTGGACCGGTGTGCAGCGCGTGATGGACACCGGCGGCCAGGTCGCCAAGTTCAACAAGCGCTTCGCCAGCATCGGCACCCGCAAGGGCTAGCCGGCGGCCCGGCGGCAGCCGGGCGGTTGGATACGGTTTTCCCGGCTACGATTTTCAAGGTAACTCCAAGGCGCGCTGCGCTTTGGAGTTATTTTTTTGCGTCCCGGTAGGCAGCAATATTGCGCAGTTGGGCCGTAAAATTATCCGCGAACACATGCCCGCCGGTGCCAGTGGCGACGAAGTAGATGGCTTTGATGGGGGCTGGGTGCAGCACGGCCTGGATGGCCGCCAACCCAGGCGCGCAGATCGGGCCGGGCGGCAGGCCCGGGTGGGCATAGGTGTTATAGGCTGAGGGGTTGGCAAGGTCGGCGCGGCTGATTGGCTGGCCGCCGGAGGTTGCACCATTGCTGGCGGCATAGATGACGGTTGGGTCGGCCTGGAGTTTCATGCCGATGGCCAGCCGGTTTTCGTACACGGCGGCAATTTGCGGTAGTTCCGCCGGTAAAGGGGTTTCCTGCTGCACGATGGAAGCGAGGACGAGCGCCTGTTGCTCCGATTGCAGCGGCACTGCGGGGGCACGTTGCGCCCAGGCAGCATCCAGGCCCGTCTGCATGGCTTTTTGCGCCCGCTGCAGGATGGCTTCGCGTTTGGTGCCCAATGTGAAGTCATAAGTTTGCGGCAGCACGGAGCCTTCGGCCGGCGCGGGCACGCTGCCGCTGGCGGCCGGGGCTGCGTTGAGAATTTTCGCAATTTCCGTCCCGGTCAGGCCTTCGGGGATGGTGACATGGTGCTGCACGGGAACGCCGTAGCGCAGGATGCCCAGAATATCCGCGATGCTGGCGTAGGCTGGAAAAAACAGCTCGGCGGCGTGGAGCGGGCCTTGGCCGCGCGTGAAGTAAGCCGCCGCGAGGAAGACGCCAGGGTGGTCGATGACGCCGTCCCGGCGCAGCACTTCCATGACGGCGATCGAATCACCCTCGGGGATGACCAGGGCGGCGGAGACTGGCAGGGGGCCGGGGGCCTGGACAATACGCTCGGCCAGCATGACGGCAAGGCGAAACAGCACCAGCAACGCAAGCAGCGCGATGCCGATCTTATCCCCGGCGCTAAGCTTTTTTACATCCATGGCTGCACCGCGTTAAGGCGCCGAAACTGCGTCAGGGCGCCCGTTTGAACAGGATAGAGGCGTTGGTGCCGCCGAAACCGAAGCTGTTGGACAGCGCGACGTTGACCTTGCGTTCCTGCGCCTTCAACGCCACGCGGTCGATGATGCTCGCGCGGCTTGGCTCATGCAGGTTCAGCGTCGGCGGCACGATGCCGTCGCGGATGGCGAGGATGCTGAAAATCGCCTCGATGGCGCCCGCGGCGCCGAGCAGATGCCCGGTGGCGGTTTTGGTCGAGGACATGGCGAGGCCTTTAGCGGCGTCGCCGAACATGTTTTCCACGGCTTCCAGCTCCAGATCGTCGCCCATCGGCGTGGAAGTGCCGTGCGCGTTGACGTATTGCACGTCCTCGGGCGAGAGGCCGCTGTTTTTGAACGCGGCTTTCATGGCGCGGAAGGCGCCGTCGTGGTGTTCCGCCGGGGCGGTAATGTGGTGCGCGTCGCCGGACATGCCGTAGCCTGCGACTTCGGCGTAGATTTTCGCGCCGCGGGCTTTGGCATGCTCGTATTCCTCGAGCACGACCACGCCGGAGCCTTCGCCCATGACGAAGCCGTCACGGTCTTTGTCCCAGGCGCGGGAGGCTTCGGTGGGGCGGTCGTTAAAACCGGTGGAGAGCGCACGAGCCGCGCAGAACCCGGCAATACCGAGCGGGTTAACCGTGGATTCCGCGCCACCGGCGACCATGACATCGGCGTCGCCGAAGACGATCAGCCGTGCCGCGTCGCCAATGGCATGCACGCCGGTGGCGCAGGCCGTGACGACTGAATGGTTCGGGCCTTTGAGGCCGTATTTGATGGAGACCTGGCCCGAGACCAGATTGATGAGCGCCGAGGGGATGAAGAACGGCGACAGGCGCCGGGCCTTGCCCTCGTGCACCAGAACCGCGGCCTCATAAATCGCCTGCAAGCCGCCGATCCCCGAGCCGATCATGACGCCGCTGACGTATTTTTCTTCCTCGGTCCGCGGAATCCAGCCGGAATCCTCGATGGCCATGCTCGCCGCCGCGATGCCGAGATGGATGAAACGATCCATCTTTTTCAGCTCTTTGATGGCAATCCATTCCGACAGGTCCAAACCGCCCTCGGCGGATGTTCCCGCCGGAACCTGGCCGGCGATTTTAGCCGTCAGCTCCGTGGTGTCGAACGATTGGATGACACTGATCCCGGATTCCCCGTTGATCAGTCTTTTCCAAACATGTTCAACGCCAACCCCAAGCGGGCTGGCGATACCCATCCCTGTTACGACAACACGGCGCATGCGAACTCCTCGAACGGCTATCGTTCAGTCAGCCTGATTATTCGGCTTTCTGCTTTTCGATGTATTCGATCGCGTCTTTGACCGTGGTGATCTTTTCAGCGGCGTCTTCCGGGATTTCCACGCCAAAAGCCTCTTCGAACGCCATCACCAGCTCCACGGTGTCCAGCGAGTCAGCGCCAAGGTCATCGATGAAAGAGGCTTCCGTTGTCACTTTGCCCTCGTCAACGCCGAGATGCTCGACAACAATTTTCTTAACCTTGTCGGCGATTTCGCTCATGTAATTCACTTTCCTACATCTGGTTTCGTGGAGACCTTTGGCGCTAGCCGGCGCCGCGGGAGACAATTTAGGTAATCTTTAGACGTCGCGGCGCTTAGCACGGTTTATTGCGCCGCGCCAACTGGAGCCGGATCGTTTGCGGTTACCGCCTTTTGGGCGGGAATCGCAAACGTGAATCCGCCTCCCTGAATCGTTCAGAGCATGGCCATCCCGCCGTTTACATGCAGGGTGGCGCCGGTGACCCAGCCGGCCTCATCGGCCGCCAGATAGACCACGGCGGCCGCGATGTCACCGGGAGCGCCGAGGCGGCCAAGCGGAATTTTGGTGGCGAGGTCGGCGCGCTGCGAGTTGCTGAGCACATCGGTCATCGGCGTGGCGATGAAGCCGGGGGCGACGAGGTTCACCGTGATGCCGCGCGAGGCGACTTCCTGCGCCAGGGCCTTGGTCAGACCGATGAGGCCAGCCTTGGCCGAGGCGTAGTTAGCCTGACCGGCATTGCCGGTGCTGCCGACCACGGAGCCAATGTTGATAATGCGCCCGGCCTTGCGGCGGAGCATGAACTTTAACGACGCGCGAATTAAGCGGAACGGCGCCGCCAAGTCGACGTTGAGCACTTTTTCCCAGTCGGCGTCGGACATGCGCATGGCCAGACCGTCCTTGGTCAGCCCGGCGTTGTTGACCAGGATATCCACCTTGCCCATCGCGGCCTCGGCGGCATTGATCAGTTCCAACGCGGCTTCCGGCTGCGACAGATCGGCGGGAAGCACATGCACGCGTTCGGCGAGTTCCGCCGCCAGCGTGTCCAGCGCCTCGCGCCGCGTGCCGGAGAGGGCGACGACGGCGCCTTGTTTATGCAAGGCGCGGGCGATTTCAGCGCCGATGCCACCGGAAGCGCCGGTTACCAGCGCGGTTTTTCCCGTCAAATCAAACATCACAGAACTTTCAGCAGGGCTTCGATGTCGGCCGGCGAACCGGCGGAGGCGGTGGCGGCGTCCGGGGCGATGCGCTTGACCAGCCCGGCCAGGACCTTGCCGGTGCCAAGCTCGATGAAGCTGTCCACGCCCAGGGCCGCCATTTCCTGCACGCTTTCGCGCCAGCGCACGGTGGCGGTCACCTGTTGCACCAGCAGGTCGCGGATCAGGTTGGGGTCGGTGGCTTTGGCGGCACTCACATTGGCCACCAGCGGCACCAGCGGGGCGCGCGGCGGGGTGTTGGCGAAGGCTTCGGCCATGGCGTCGGCGGCCGGGGCCATCAGCGCGCAATGGAACGGGGCGGAGACCGGCAGCAGCATGGCTCGCTTCACGCCCTTGGTTTTGGCGATTTCGATGGCGCGTTCGACCGCGCCCTTGTGGCCGGAGATGACCACCTGGCCGCCGCCGTTATCGTTGGCGCAGGCGATGATTTCACGGCCGTTCGGGCCTAACTCAGCTTCGGCGCAGATTTCGCGCGCCACGTCCATTTCCACGCCGAGCAGGGCGGCCATCGCCCCCTGCCCCGCCGGCACGGCGCGCTGCATGGCCTGGCCGCGCAGCTTCAGAAGCCGGGCGGTGTCAGCAATGGAAAACGACTCGGCGGCCGCCAGGGCGCTGTATTCACCCAGCGAATGCCCGGCGACCAGAGCGATTTTTTCCTTGATCGCGATGCCGCCTTCGGCCTGCAACACCCGCAGCACTGCGAGCGAGACGGCCATCAGCGCGGGCTGCGCGTTCTCGGTGAGGGTCAGTTCCTCGATCGGCCCTTCGAACATCAGATTCGAAAGCTTCTGCTTCAAAACCTCGTCAACTTCCTCGAAAACCGCGCGCGCCGGAGCAAAAGCCGCCGCCAGATCGCGGCCCATGCCGACTGCCTGGCTGCCTTGTCCGGGGAAAATAAAGGCGTGAACCGCCATGTCTTGGGTCTCCATATAACTGCGGCGCACCTAGCATGAGCGCGGCGCGAGTCAAAATTTTTCGTTAAATTCCATTACAGCAGCCCGAGTGCTGCGAGCTTGCGGCGCATGTCCTCGGGCATGTCATTGGCCTGGGTTCCGGCGGCGGCAAGGTCGGGCGGGGCCTCGGCGGGTTCCAGGTAGCGCCAACCCTGAAAAGCTTTTTTGGCATGGCCGGCGACTTGCACGGGCACGGGGTCGAGCAGCAGCACGGCGCAGCGGCTGCCGTCTTCCCGCGTGGCGGTCTCAACGCCGAGGATTTTCTGCCGTGCCTGCACGATGCCGCCGATCACCCAATACAGGGAGCCGCCGTCGCAGAGTTCACCGGCACGTTTGGGTACATTGCGGGTCTGGTAGTGCAAGGGCTGGCCATCGGCCGCGCGATTGGCCTGGAGGGCGGCGAGGTGCGCGAAATCGCGCACCCCGACGGCCAGTTTGATAAGGTGGATCAGTTTTTGGCTTTGTCCACCAGCGCGTTCTTGGAAATCCACGGCATCATCGCGCGCAACTTGGCACCCACTTCCTCAATGGGGTGAGCTGCAGTGGCGCGCCGCATGGCTTTAAAATTGGTCTGGCTGACCTTGTTTTCCAGCATCCAGTCGCGGGTGAAGCGGCCCATTTGGATATCTTCCAGCACCTTCTTCATTTCCTTCTTGGTCTCGGCCGTGATGATGCGCGGGCCGGTGACATACTCGCCGTATTCGGCGGTGTTGGAGATGGAATAGTTCATGTTGGCAATGCCGCCCTCGAAGATCAGGTCGACGATCAGCTTCACCTCGTGCAGGCACTCGAAATAGGCCATTTCCGGGGCATAGCCGGCTTCAACCAGGGTCTCGAAACCAGCCTTGATGAGTTCCACCACGCCGCCGCACAGCACGGCCTGCTCGCCGAACAAATCGGTCTCACATTCTTCCTTGAACGTGGTCTCGATGATGCCGGCGCGGCCACCGCCATTGGCCGAAGCGTAGGAGAGCGCGATGTCCAGCGCGTTGCCGGTGGCATCCTGCGCCACGGCGACCAGACTCGGCACGCCGCCGCCGCGCTGATATTCGCTACGCACGGTGTGGCCGGGGCCTTTTGGCGCGATCATGAACACGTCGATGTCGGCGCGCGGCTCGATCAGGTTGAAGTGGATGTTCAGGCCATGCGCGAACGCCAGCGCGGTGCCGGGGCGCATGTTGGGGGCCAGGTGTTCACGGTACAAATCGCCCTGGCCTTCATCGGGGGTCAGCACCATTACCACATCGGCCCATTTGGCGGCGGCGGACGGGTCCATGACCTTCAGGCCGGCGCCCTCGGCCTTGGCAATGGCGGTCGAGCCCGGGCGCAACGCCACGGCCAGCTCTTTCACGCCGCTGTCCTTCAGGTTCAGCGCATGGGCGTGGCCCTGGCTGCCATAGCCGACAATGGCGACTTTTTTGCCCTTGATGAGGTTAACGTCGGCATCCTGGTCATAGTAAACGCGCATGATACTGGTATCCCTGTTTTGCTTCTCAAACTGGCGCGTCACCTATTACGTTTTTTTGCACCTGTCACCCTTGCCGGGCCGGACAGAAAAGCATGACAGAGGTCTATTTGGCGCAATGATATTACGTAAAATTCGTATTTTAGGTAATTATCGCGTGGAGACCCTTGTTAGTGCCGGTTTTTCCGGTTGGCCCGCCGCGTCGCCGTGGCCTCGCGCAGGCGCTGAAACACCGCATAAAGCAGCGGAATGATGAAAATCCCGACCAGTGAAGCCGCTATCATGCCCGCGAACACCGGGGTGCCGACCGAGCGGCGGCTGATCTGCGCGGCGCCGGTGGCGATGACCAGCGGGACCAACCCGGCGATGAAGGCGATGGAGGTCATCATCACCGCGCGGAACCGCATGCGCGCCCCCATGGCGGCGGCTTGTTCGATCGGCATGCCCTCGGCGCGGCGCTCCTTGGCGAACTCCACGATGAGGATGCCGTTTTTCGCGGCCATGGCGATCAGCGTGACCATGCCGATCTGGGCATAAAGGTTGATGTTGAGGCCGCAGGACCAGATGCCGAACAACGCGCCGAACGCGCCGATGGTGATGGAGAGTAGCACCGGCACCGGGATCACCCAGCTTTCGTACAGCGCGACGAGAAACAAATAGGCGAAGAGGACCGAGAGCAGCAAAATAGGCCCGGTCTGGCCGGAGGCGGCATTTTCCAGATAGGCGGTGCTGGTCCATTCATAGGTGTAGCCTGGCGGCAGGGTCTTGTTGGAAACATCAGCCATGGCCTGGATGCCGGTGGCCGATGAATAGCCGGGTGCCGGGTTGGCTATGACGGGGATGGCTTCGGTGTCGTTATAGCGGGAGATAACCGGCGGTTCGAGGATAGTGGTGGTGGTGGCCAAAGCGCGCAGCGGCACCATGGCGCCGGAGCTGCTGCGCACGTAGCTTTGGTAGATCGACTCCGGGGTGACGCGGTCAGCGGCGATGCCTTGGATATTCACCTGCCAGATGCGGCCGTACAGGTTGAACTGGTTGACGTAATAGCCGCCCAGCGTCGACTGCAGGGTGGTGTAGATGTCGTTGAGGTTGACGCCCAGGGCGCCTGCCTTGTCGCGGTCGATGTTGAGGAACAACGCCGGCGTTCGCGCGTCATAAGTGGAGAATACCTGGCCCAGGCGCTTGTCCTGGCCGGCGGCCACCAGCAGGCCGTTGAGGACCGCCTGCGTCTGTGACTGCGGCGCGCCTTCGGTGTTTTCCAGCTCGTATTGCAGCCCGCCGTTGATGGAGAGGCCGGAGATTGGCGGGAAGTTAAAGGCGACAAGTTTGGCGTCGCGCAGCTGGCTGCCGATGCCAAAGGCGTGTTTGATCGCGGTGTCGGCGTTATTGGCCACGCCCGGCCGGTCGGCGAAGGGTTTGAGGCGGATCAGGAAAAACGCGGAGTTGGATTCAGTGGCGGCGTCGAGGATGGAAATGCCTATCACCGACATCACGTGGCTGACCTGCGGCAGCGCCTCCAGCTGCTTCACCACGCCGTCGGCCACCGCCTCGGTACGGTTGACCGAGGCGCCGGGCGGCAAAGTGATCTGCGCGAAAATGGCGCCCTGGTCTTCGTTGGGCAGGAACCCGCTTGGGGTGATAATCGCCATGACACCTGCGGCCACCGCGAAGGCGGCGATGACCGCCAGGCCGATCCAGGCTTTGCGCAGGCCGCGGGTGACAACGCTGGTGTAGCCGTCGCGCGCCAGGTCGATGCCGCGCAAAACCCGCCCCAGCACGCCATGCGGCCGGTGGCCGGGGCGGATGAGGATGGCACACAGCGCCGGCGATAGGGTGAGCGCGTTGAAGGCCGAGATCAGCATCGCGACGCTCACCGTGACGGCAAATTGCTGGAACAGCAGGCCGGAAAGACCGGGGATGAAGGCGATGGGTACGAACACCGAGAGCAGCACCAGCGAGATGGCGATGATCGGCGCGGTGATCTGCGTCATCGCCAGCTTGGTGGCATCACGCGGCGAGAGGTCCGGCCGCTCGGTCATCACACGCTCGACGTTTTCCACCACCACAATGGCGTCGTCCACCACAATGCCGGTGGCGACCACCAGGGCCAGCAAGGTGACGGTGTTGGCGGAAAAGCCGAACGCCAGCAAAGCGGCGAAGGTGCCGGTGAGGGCGATGGGCAGCACCACCGTGGGCACGACCGCCGCGCGCCAGTCACCGAGAAACAGGAACACCACCAGCACCACCAGCAGGAACGCCGCCACCAGGGTGCGCTCAACCTCCTGGATGGTCTCGCGCACGAAGCTGGAGGTGTCGAACACCGGCGTGGCCGTGAGCGAGGCCGGGAAATGCCGCGCCAGCAGGGCCAGCTCCTGGTTCACCGCCGTCGAGGTGGCAAGCGCGTTGGCGCCGGGGGCGAGGTAGATGGCGATCGACTGACCGAGATTATTGTCGATCTTGTTGATGCGCGTCTGCACCTGCGCGCCGAGCACGACCTGCGCCACGTCCTTTATCCGTAGCAGCGAACCGTCCGGGTTGGCGCGCAGCACGATATCGCCGAACTGCTTGGCGGTGGTGAGCCGGCCTTGCGCCTCCACGGTCATCTGCAACTGCTGCGTGCCGGCGTTGGGCGGCACGCCGATGGCCCCCACCGGCGCCTGCACGTTCTGGCCGTTGAGCGCGTTGATGATGTCCTGCGGGGTGAGGCCGAGCTGGGTGAGACGGTTGGTGTCGTAATACACCCGCATGGAGTAGTTCTGCGGCCCGAACAGCAGCGCCTGCCCGACGCCGGGCACGCGCGAGAGCGGGTCCAGCATGTTGAGGGTGACATAGTTGGAGACCTGTAGCTGGCTGAGCTGATTGCCGGGGCTAGAGACAAAAATAAAGTCCAGCACCGCGGAGGAGCGCTTGCGCACGGTGATGCCCTCCTGCTGCACCAGCGTGGGCAGTTGCGAGGTCGCCTGCTGCACCGCGTTGGTGACGTTCACCGTGTCGATATTCGGGTCCGAACCGACGGCGAAGCTGACCGTGAGGGCGTAGCTGCCGTCGTTGGCGCTGGTCGAGGCCATGTAGATTTCGTCGTTGAGGCCGTTAACGGCCTCCTCGATCGGCTCGGCCACTGTCTGCTCCACCACTTTCGCCGAGGCGCCGGGATAGTTGACCGTAACCTGCACCTGCGGCGGCACGATGTTGGGAAACTGCGCGACGGGGATGCGCGTAATGGCGATCATCCCCGCAAGGGTGATGATAATCGCGATGACGATGGCAAAGCGCGGGCGGTCGATGAAAAAGGCGGAGAACATTAATTCCGCGCCGCCGGCTGTGGATTCACCTTCATGCCAGGATGCACCATCTGGATGCCCTCGGTGATGATTCTATCCCCTGGTGCGATGCCGGCCAGCACGGGGGCGGTGGTGTCGGACTCCGGCCCCAGGGTGACGTCATGGCGGGTCACAATGTTGCCCGGCCCCACTTCCAGCACGTAGTCGCCAAGCTGGTCGGCAATGATGGCGGCAAGCGGGATGACCACCCGGGACTGCGCCTGTTGCGCGCGCAAGGTGACGGTGACGAACTCGCCATCGGTGAGCGCGTGGCCGGGGTTGGCGATGGTGGCGCGCCAGGCCAGCGTGTCGGTATTCTGCGTCACCTGATTGTTGATAAAATCGACTTTGCCGGTCTGCGCGTAGGTGGAGCCGTCAGGCAGTTGCAGCAGCAGGTCCATCCGCGACGCCTGAGCGCGGAATTTCAGCGCGTCGGCCATGGGCAGGGAGAAATCCACATACATCGGGTCCTCGGCTACTATGGTCGCCAGCACGCCGCTCTGCGGGCCAACGACGTTGCCCACGTTCACCGTGGTGGCGCCGATGACACCGCTGATCGGCGCGCGGATTTGCGTGTAGCCGAGGTTGATCTGCGCGGTCTGCAACTGCGCCTGCGCGGTCTGCACCATCGCCTGGTCGGAGAGATAGGTGGCCAGCGCGAGGTCGACATTGGATTGCTGGCCGGCCGGGGTGTGCAGCAGCGCCTGCGCGCGTTGCAGCGTGAGCTGCGCCACATGCGCCTGCGCCTGCGCCTGCGCGACCGCCGCCTGCGCCTGCGCCACCAGCGCCTGATAGGGCGGTTGCTCGATAATATAGAGCAGGTCGCCCGCCTTCACCGCCTGGCCGTCGGTGAAATTCTGCGTCTCCAGAAAGCCGGTGACGCGGGCCTGTATGTTGACGATCCGCGGTGACTGGATGTGCCCGACATAGTCCTGCTGCGCGTAAACCGGCTGGCTGGCGGCGGTAATGACCCCGACGACGGGCGGCGCTTCCTGCGCACTGGCAAAGCCGCCCGCCAGGCAGGCGAGCAGCCCGGCGGCAATAATCTGTTTCATTTCAGTCTTCCCTGCCAGCAGATCGCGATACTGCCGCCAATATGGACCGGGGTGAAGCCACGTCAATGCGCGCAATGGCGGGTGTGCTTACCGTTCCACGTGCAAGTATATTGTGTGCTGGTGAACCAGAAACACCCGCCGCCCCCCGGCGCGGCATGGGAAATCAACCACCATTGCGGTTCACCGCGGCCGCTGACAAAACCACGGCAACATTTTTGCCGAACCAGGAAAGGCGCCTCCGTGGATATCGAAAACATCACATAACTTCGGGCCGTGTCATGGCAACCAACCCGAATGTTCCCTATATGGAGATGGCATGACCAATACGATGACATCTCCGCTTCAAGATCCACGCATCCTGCACCTCGCCGGGGGGCATAATTTCCGCGATATCGGTGGTTACGTCACCGCCGATGGCCAGCGGGTCGCCTCGGGCAAGGTGTTCCGTTCAGCCAATTTGGCCCGCCTGACCGATGAAGACCATGATCTCATCGCGGCGCTGAACATCCGCGTGATCTTTGATCTGCGCGACAACCGCGAACGCAAGCGCCGCCCCTCCCGCCATGCCAAAAACGCCAGGTATGAGGTGTGGGAACGTGACCATACGGGCAGCACCGCCGATCTGATCGCGGCACTCTCCGCCGCCGGCGCCACCGCCGAGACGTCGCACCAGAAGATGGTCGATATCTATAAGCACCTCGCCTACGAGCAGGCGGAATCCTACACCGAACTGTTCCGCCGCATCGCCAAGGGCGATTTGCCGCTGCTGTTCCACTGCGCCGCCGGCAAGGACCGCACCGGCGTGGCGGCGGCGCTGCTGCTGGACGTATTGGGCGTGCCGCGCGAGACCGTGGTGCAGGACTATCTGCTTACCGAGCATTTCTTCGAGCATAACATCGCCATCGTGATGACGGATTTCGACTCGCATGCGCTGAACGGCGTCGAGCAAGCCATCTGGGCGCCGATGATGCATGCGGAGCGGGACTATATCGAGACCATGTTCGCCACCATCGAGGCCAAGCACGGCTCGGTGAAAGGGTTTTTGCACGAGGCGATCGGCCTGAGCGATGCCGAGCTTGACGCGGTGCGCGGGGCGCTGCTGGTATAAACCTCTGCCGCGCGTTCCAGGAGTTTGATTTTGGGTACAAGACTGCCGACCGACCCCGCCCCGTATTTTGAGACCCATGTGTTTGTGTGCGGCAACCGCCGGCCGGAAGGCCATGAGCGGGGCTGCTGCGCGTCCAAAGGCTCCGAGAAAATCCGCGACTATATGAAGGCGCGCGTGAAAGAGCTGAAAATCCCCGGCGTGCGGGTGAACCAGGCGGGTTGCCTGGACCGCTGCGAGCTTGGCCCCTGCGCCGTGCTGTACCCAGAGGGCGTATGGTACCGGCTGGACTCCTTCGCGGCGGTGGATGAAGTGCTGGACCGGCATATCCAAGCGGGCGGGCGCGTGCCGGAGCTGATGCTGCCCGAAAAATGACCTCCGGCCTGTTTGCGCCAAGCTATCCGGGGCTGACGCTGCTGCCGGGGTTCGCGCGGGACGACGAGACGGGGCTGCTGGCCGCGATGGAGGATGTGGCCGCCGCTGCGCCATTCCGGCAAGTGGTCACGCCAGGCGGCAAGCCGATGTCCGTGCATATGAGCAATTGCGGCGCGCTGGGCTGGATTTCTGACCGGCTTGGTTACCGCTACAGCGCGGTGGACCCGCGGACCGGGCAAAACTGGCCCGCGATGCCGGAGATTTTCCGTGAACTGGCGGCGCGCGCGGCCCAGGCTGCGGGGTATGCTGGGTTTGCGCCGGATGCCTGCCTGGTGAACCTGTACCGCCCCGGCGCGCGCATGAGCCTGCACCAGGACCGCGACGAGGCGGATTTCACCGCCCCCATCGTCTCCGTCTCGCTCGGCCTGCCGGCGGTGTTTTTGTGGGGTGGTGCGGCGCGCGCCGACAAGGCGGCACGAATTGAACTGGTGAGCGGCGATGTGGTGGTGTGGGGTGGCGTGGCGCGGCTGAATTTCCACGGCGTGATGCCGTTGCGCGACGGGGTGCATCAACTGGCGGGCTCCCGCCGCATCAACCTGACGTTCCGCAAAGCGTTGTAGTGCCTTGCCGGAACAATCGGTTCCGGCCTACCATCGCGGCAAAACAGGAGAAGCGCATGTCTGGTTACGTTAACCGCTCATCTGGCCGGGGCCGCAGCTTTGCCCAGGCCATCGACATTTGCCTGCAAAACTACGTGGGGTTTGCCGGGCGGGCACCGCGCTCGGAATACTGGTACTGGGCCCTGTTCTGCATACTGCTCGGCCTGGTGGTTGGATTTGTTTCCGGCTTTCTCGCCGTCATCGTGCACGAGAAAGCGCTCTACGGCATCGCCCTTGCCGTCTTGAATCTGGCAATCCTGCTGCCGTCAATTTCAGTGATCGTCCGCCGCCTGCATGACGTCGGCAGATCCGGCTGGTGGTACTTCATCGGGCTGGTGCCGCTGGTGGGGCCGATTCTTCTGCTCGTGTGGTTCTGCACCCGCGGCACAACGGGCCAGAACCGTTTTGGTCCTGACCCGCTCGCCGATTTCTAAAACCGGGGCGGCAACGCCCCGGTCCGTTTAAAGCCGCTTACTCTTCGGCGACGATATCCGCGACCAGCTTGCCGTAGCCGGAGGGACGGTAGAAGATGATGCCGATCAGCAGCCCGCCAAGGCCGACGATTTTCACGGTCATATTGTAGCCCATGAACGCGTAGATGCCGAGCGCGAACAGGGAGAGCGCGCTCAGCAGCGGGTAAATCACGTACTGCACGAAAGTCCACGTGGATTGCTTGAAACTATCGCGGTACACCCAGGCGCAGACCAGCCCAGCCAGACCGTAATAATAGCAAACCTGCACCGCAATCGCGGCGACTGAATCACCCAGGATTGTCGCGATCGACGGCAAGAAGCTGGAAACAAAAATCATCACCAGCCCGACGGCCAGCAGCAGGTACATGGTGCGTACCGGCGTCACCGTCTTTTCGTGCACCAGGGCAAAAAACACCGGCAGCGCACGGTCCCGTCCCATGGCGAACAGGGTGCGGGAGAATTGCAGCATGGTGGTTTCCAGCGTCGCGACGCTGGAAAGGATCAGCGCCAGCGAGGCAGCGTAACCGCCCGTCTTGCCCAGGCCCGCCGCAATCGCGACGTGGTAGATCAGATTATCGGAGAAGCTGGTCGCATCCGCCAGCGTGAACATCATGAGCGCCGCGGCCGTGAACGCCACGAACGAGGCGATGGTGACGAAGATGCTCAGGAAACCGCCATGGCCGGCTGCATTGGGCGGGTGCTCCTTGGTTTCCTCGCCGAGGTTGGCGGTGACATCCCAACCCCAGTACAGAAACACCACCGCGAGCGCGGAAGTGGCAAACGTGCCGGCGGGATAATTGAAGCTGAACCAGGACCAGGAAAAAGGTGACACCGCGCCGCCCACGCCGGTATGCAGAAATGCCGCGATGGAAATACCGAACAGGATCAGCAGCTCGATCGAACTCATCACCACCTGGATTTTACTGGTGAGTTCAATACCGGCGATCAGCACGGCGCCGATGGCCAGGAACCAGACCGCGCCGATGAAGGTGGTCAGCCAAACATTGGCGGCCAGGGACGGGTCGAACAGATCAATGGTCGCGGTGCCCAGCGGCACGCTGCCGGTGACCATGAACACCATGGCGGCGATCAGCAGCGCCCAGCCCGAGAAATAGCCAAAAAATCCGCCGAATACGGATTTGGTCCACTCGTAAGCGGCCCCGGCGTTCGTCATTTTCTGGCTTAGCCCTTTATAGGCCACCGCAATGCCCAGCATCGGCACGGCAAAGAGCAGCAACGCATTGGGCGACACATGCCCCGCTGTTGCCAACAGTCCCGCAATCGCCACCGCGATGGAGAATCCCGGCGCGGAACCCGCTATACCCATAATGATCGATTCGAAGAACGATAACGCGTTCGCCTTTAACTCCGTAGCCATTCTAGCCCCCTTATGTTTATCCTTAAGCCTTTGGTTGTTGCTGGGTGATGCAATGAATATTGCCGCCTCCCAGTAGAATCTCGCGCGCCGGCACCATCACAATCTCCCGCTCCGGCAACAGCCGCGCCAATACGGCCCGCGCGGGGGCATCCGTTGCTACCCCAAAGCATGGTGCAATTATCGCGCCGTTCGCAATATAAAAATTCACGTAGGACGCCGCGAGCCGCTCGCCCGCCGCGCGGTTCATGCCGTTTTCCGCATGGTCAATGCCGGCAGCCTCGTCCGCGGAGATGAACATCGGCGTAGGCATGGGAATGTGCTCGACCCTGATCGCACGCCCCTTAGCATCATGCGCACCTTGCAAACGCTCCTGCGCCGCTCGGGAGACTTCGTAATGCGGGTCGGCAGGGTCGTCGCACCAGGTAAGCAGCACCACGCCGGGGCGCACGAAGCAGGCGAGGTTGTCGATATGCCCGCCGGTCTCATCACCCGGCACCCCGGCACCCAGCCAGATGACATGGCTGACGCCGAGATAATCTTTCAAAACCCGCTCCATCTCCTGGCGGGTGGCGCCGGGGTTGCGGTCCTCAGCGAGCAGACATGCCTCGGTAACAAGCACGGTGCCCTCGCCATCGACATGAATCGCCCCGCCCTCGACAATTTTCGGCGCGCGGAATTTTCGTGCGCGTTCGATCTGCAGCATTTTCGCGGCCACCTGGTCGTCCAAATCCCACGGAAAATACAAGCCGTTCTGCAAACCGCCCCAGGCATTGAACGGCCAGTCCACACCGGCCAGTTCCCCTGCCGCGTTCAGCAGAAAACTCGGCCCCACATCGCGCGCCCAGGCGTCATTCGTGCTGACCTCCACGACGCGCACGGCCTCCGGCAGCATCGCCCGCGCATTGGTGAATTGCCTTGCACTCACCAGCATCGTCACCGGCTCGAACCGCGCAATCGCCGAGGCCACGGCCGTGAACGCAGCTTGCGCCGGCTTAGCCCCCAGCCGCCAGTTGTCCGGCCGCTCGGGCCAAATCATCCAGCACCCCGCGTGCGGCGCCCACTCCGCGGGCATGGCAAAACCAAGTTGGCGGGGCACCGTCCCCATTATCGCGCCCTGCTAGCGTGTTTGCCGTCCAGGGTGAGCAGCGGGGTGTAGAGTTCCGGGCGGCGGTCTCGGAATACGCCCCAAGAGGCGCGGATATGGGCCAGTGCATCGAGGTCGAAGGTGGCGGTGAGGATGGCCTCATCCGTCCGGTTGGCCTCGGCGATTTTGGCGCCCGTATTATCGGCGATGAAGGAGGAGCCGTAGAAGGTGATGGAGGTGCCGTGCACGCCTGGTTCCGTGCCGATACGGTTGGAGGCAACGAGCGGCATGAGGTTGGCGGCGGCGTGGCCTTGCATGGTGCGCTGCCAATGACCGCTGGAGTCCAGCGTGGGGTCCTGCGGTTCGGAGCCGATGGCGGTGGGGAAGAACAGCAGTTCCGCGCCCATCAGGGCCATGGCGCGCGCGGTTTCGGGAAACCATTGGTCCCAGCAGATGCCAACACCGATGCGCGCGTATTTAGTGTCCCACACTTTGAAGCCGGTATCGCCGGGGGAGAAGTAAAACTTCTCGGAATAACCGGGGCCGTCGGGGATGTGTGATTTTCGGTAGTAGCCGAGGTTGGTGCCATCAGCATCAAGAATCACGATGGTGTTGAAAAAGCTCTGCCCGGCGCGCTCGAACACCGAGATCGGCAGCACAACACCGAGTTCCTTCGCAATGGGAGCGAAGTGCTTGACCGCGGCGTTTTCCGCCAGCGGTTTGGCCAGGCCGAAGAAGGCGTGAACCTGGTCCTGGCAGAAATACAGGCTCTCAAAAAGTTCTTGTATCAGAATGATCTGCGCACCCTGCGCCGCCGCCGCGCGGACCAGTTTTTCCACCCTGGCGATGTTTGCCGCGGCATCTGGTCCGCATGCCATTTGCGTTGCGGCGATGGTAACGTTCCTCATGCTGTCTCCAGATAAGCGTCATACTCCACATCCGAGATTCGCCGCCGCATTTCGTTGATTTCCTGACGTTTACAGGCTGTGAAAAGCCGCTGGAAATCAGCGCCAAAAATGCTTTTAATGTAGGCGGAGTCAGCAAATTTATCGAGCGCGGTGGACCAGGCGATGGGCAGCGGCGGGGCTTGGCCAGTGCGTCTGTCGCCAAATGTTTCCGGGCCGGGGCCGGCTTTGGTTTCAATGCCGTGCAGTGCCGAGCCGAGCAGCGAGGCGAAGGCAAGATATGGGTTGCAGTCCGCCCCGGCAACGCGGTGTTCGATGCGCGAGGCCGGCGGGTCGGCGGTGATGACGCGCACCGCGGCCAAACGGTTGTCATGCCCCCAGTCACCAAAGGTGGGCGCATGCACACCAGGGGCAAAACGGCGGTAGGAGTTGGCGTGCGGTGCCAGGGTGAGCATCGTATCAGGCATGGCCTGGATGATTCCACCCAGCGCGTTGTACAGCACGGGTGCGGCGCGTTCGGGCGTGCCGACAAAAATATTGTTGCCCTTGGTGTCCAGCACGGACATATGCACATGCATGCCGCTGCCCGCCCATTGCCCATAAGGCTTGGCCATGAAGGTGGCGGTGAGCCCATGCTTGCGCGCCACTTGCTTAATGGTGCGCTTGAACAGCGTCGCGGAATCGGCGACGCGCAATGCGTCGGTCGAGTATTTCAGCGTCACCTCGAACTGCCCCGGCCCGTTCTCGCTGATCAGTGTTTCCAGCGTGATTCCCTGCGATTTTGCGATCGACATCATTTCGCGCAGAATCACCTGGTAGTCATGGATTTCGCCCAGACCCACCGCATCGATATGCCAGCCGCGCCAGCCGGAGTAATCCGCGCCGCGCGGGGCAATTTTCAAGCCGCCGGTCTGGCCTTCATCGACCAGGTAAAATTCCAACTCCACGCCAAGTGCCGGGCTAAGGCCGGCGGCGGTGTAGCGCTCCAGCACGCGCGCCAGCACACCGCGCGGGTCGAGGAAGAAATGGCTGCCGTCAGCCTCAAGCATGGTCAGCATGGCTTGGCACGCCGTGCCTTCAGCCCAGCTCATGCGGGTGATGGAATGCGGCACGGCGGTACACAACCCGTCGGGGTCGCCGGTGTCGAGCGCGATTCCGCCCTCGACCACGTCGCGGCCCCAGATGTCCAGCAGAAAAGCCGAGCGCGGCATGGCGACGCCGGCGCCGAGCAAGGATTTTGCCTTGTCCGGCTGCATCCATTTGCCGCGCGGCACGCCATTCACATCGATGATGAAGGCCTCGATATATTCAGCCTGCGCCATCAGCGCCAGTCTGGCATCGCGGTCGGCGGCGAGCGGCAGCATATTCATGATGCCACCTCGTGCTTCACTTTCTCATAGGTCTGGTCTATGGATTTCTTCGCCAGCGCGACCATGGTGTCGATTTCATCGTGCGAAATAATCAACGGTGGCGAGAACACCATGGTGTCGCGCACGGCACGCATGATCAGCCCGTTGCCAACACAGAAGTCGCGGCAGATCTGGCCGACGCGGCCGCGTGGCTCAAAGAAGCGGCGCGTGCGCTTGTCGGCAACCAGCTCAATGCCGCCGATCATGCCGATGCCGCGCACTTCGCCGACGAGCGGATGGTCAGCGAACATCGCTTGCAGTTTTTCACGCAGCATTTGGCCCACCACATTGGCCCGCTCAACCAGTCCCTCGCTCTCGATGATATCGAGATTCTTTAGCGCCACGGCGCAAGCAACTGGATGCCCAGAATAGGTGAAGCCGTGAAAATACTCGCCGGTCTGGTTAATCAGCACCTCCGCCACGCGGTCGTGGATCAGCACCGCGGAGAGCGGAATGTAGCCTGACGTGAGGCCCTTGGCGACCGTCATCATATCCGGTTTAATACCAAAATAATCAGAACCGAACATTTTGCCGGTGCGGCCAAAACCGCAGATCACTTCATCGGCGATCAGCAGGATGTTGTTTTCCTTGCAGATGCGGTTGATCTCGGGCCAGTAGGTTTCGGGTGGAATGATAACGCCGCCGGATCCTTGCAGCGGCTCGCCGATAAAGGCGGCGATGTTGCCGGCCCCGAGTTCCTTGATCTTGTCTTCCAGCTGCTTGGCTGCATAAAGCCCAAATTCGGCCGGGCTCATCTGGCCGCCGTAGCCGTACCAATAGGGCGGTAGCACCTGCACGAAGTTCGGCATGTCGCCTGCCTGGCGGTGCATGTCCACCATGCCGCCGGCGGAAGCGCCGAGCGTGGTGGAGCCGTGGTAGCCGTATTCGCGGCCGATGATGATCTTCTTTTCCGGCTTGCCCAGGGTTTGCCAGTACACGCGCGCGGTGCGCAAGGCGGTGTCCACGGCTTCCGAGCCGGAACAGGCGAAAAACACGTGGTTGACGCCCTCGGGCGCGATGTTCGCCAGGCGCTCCGCCAAAGCGGCGGCCGGCGGGTTCGTGGTTTTAAAGAAGGTGTTGTAGTACGGCAGCTTGTTCATCTGGGTGGACGCGGCTTCCACCAGCTCGGGCCGGCTATAACCTGCGTTCACGCACCAAAGCCCAGCCATGCCGTCCAGAATGCGATTACCCTCTGAGTCATGCAGAAACACCCCGTCTGCCCTGGTGATAACCCGCACGTGACCGGCATGCAGCGCCTTATGGTCCGTGAACGGGTGTAAATGATGTGCATTATCGATGCTCTGCCAGTTAACGGCGGCACCAGCTTTATCCAACATAATTTGATTCTTCCCCATAGATTAATGAACGCACCCGCACGCCATTGGCGCGGGCAAGCCAAAACCTTAAGCGCGGGGCGGGCTGAAACCTATGCGTGCGCAAAGAAGAAGCAATTCTTCCTTGAAGCTCAGTCCAACTGGAGCCGTTGCAAAAACCATTGTCAAGCTTTGCATGGCCGCCTTGCAAGTTCAAGACAATTATAATTTGATTACAAAAAGGCGGCTGGGATGTCCCAGCCGCCTTTGCCGTAATCTTACGCATATCCGGCGTTCAGAAGACCAGCCAGATGCCCGTAAACCACACGTCGTTCCCCTGCGCCGAGCGGCCGTTGCCGTCGTAATTATGCGCTAACCCATTGAATGTGGGATAGATTGTGTTTTCCACGAAGAACTTCGCGTTGGCCCAAGGGAAGATTTTCGGGCCGTCGGTATTGAACGGATAGTAATCCAACTCGGTGGTGTAGCTGTCCGTGTTCGGCTTGCCGTTGGCGTTGCCGGTAACCGGGCTTGCCGCATACAATCCCGAATCTCCATTGCCGGAGATGGCATTGAAGGATTCCGTCACGCCGAACATCTGGTGCCACAAATAAGAGCCCGTCAACGTCTCCATATCCAGATAGTCGTTCAAATTCGCGGTCATGCCCTGCGCATAGCTCGCACCCCAATGCTGCGCCTCATGGAAATAAGACGCCTGCACGGAGAAGGCCTGCTTCACCGTAATGTATTGGTACTGCGCGTCCACGCCGAGATCCGTTA
Organism: uncultured Alphaproteobacteria bacterium; assembly: GCA_963696195.1. Taxonomy (GTDB): domain Bacteria; phylum Pseudomonadota; class Alphaproteobacteria; order Acetobacterales; family Acetobacteraceae; genus Acidocella. Next base: position 2,839,052 of record OY968826.1, on the reverse strand, counting down.
GGGTATCCGTCGGCCCGTGGGTGAAGCCGGCCGGATAGGGGTGATCCACCATCCCGGAGGTGCCAAGCTCAATGGATTGCTTCCACGTGCTGTGCTGCACCGCCACGCGCCAATAGGGGATCGGCCCGGAGATCGGCACTTCTGGTCCAGCGCCAAGCGCATAGGCGGTGTGGTTTGGCACGGATTTGTAGAGGTCAACTTCGGTATACAGCAAATCACTCGGCGTTACGTTAAGCGAGGTATACCCGCCCACGCCCGCTACGGCCTGCGCCAGCGCGCTGATCTGGATGCCGGCCGTTGGCCCAACCGCCAGCGCCGGCGGCACAAAAGGATAACCCCAGGCAGGCAGTGTGTTCCACAAATCCGTCAGGCCCGGCGCATTGTTGAAGGTAAAACCATAAACCAGCCGCTTGTTGGCGACAGTGGTCATCTGCGCCAGACGGATATCGAGGTTATCCCAGTGGAACTGGTGCGCGACACCATCATACGTGCCTTGGACAAAGCCGCCCAGGCCGATGTTGCCATCAAGCGCACCGCCATAGAACAGACTGGTCTGCTGGATCGACCAAGCATTGTTGCTGGGAAAGTCAGGCGCCATGCCGCCCGGCACCTTATCGTGCAACTGGGTGAAGCCACCTTCCACCATGGCGGCGAAATTCTTCACATCGGGGAAAGTGCCGCCCTGGACGTAGCCATCAAGCTTAAACGCGCGGCCAAAGGGGGTAAGCTGAGGGAAACCAATGTGACAAGCCGAACAAGGCATACCCGTTTGAGCCGCGAAGGCAGGAATCGCCTGGGCCGTATGAGGCATCGCCGTCATCGCCACCAATCCGGCCGCTGCGCCAGCGGCGCCTGCCCAGTTAAATTTATTCCGCTTCATTGCGCACTCCTGCTGATAACAAGCGCATTTCTGGCAGCCAGAAAAATCCGCTACCTTGATCTAGCTCAAGAACATACCGCACCGCACAACACAACCCGCGTATATCACCCGGCGATGGGCTTTTCCCTAAATCATGCGGCAAATTTACCACGCTTCAGGCCACGGCCTTGCCCCCGGCGCCCGAGTTCGGCAGTTAGTCAGGCATGTCAGATCTCGACCAGCTTATCAAAGCCCGCGGCAACACCGCTGAACTCGGCGCCCATGCCATCGCCGCCTGTTTCGACGCCACTGGCACCCACGCCGCCTTTGCGCTCGGGGATGGCACCCTGCGCCTGCAAAATGTTTTGGGCTGGACCAGCATCGCCGCGCATAACGGCGCCGTGCTCTCCCTGGCGCGGCACCCGGTAGCCCCCGGCTTCATCACCGGCGGCGATGACGGCAAATTCTTAAGCATCGGCGTGGACGGCAACGTCACCGAAATCGCCCGCTTCGGCTCCAAATGGGTGGAGCACGTGGCCAGCTACGCCGGGAAAACCCCGCTGCTCGCCGCCGCCGTGGGCAAAAACCTGCATTTGTTCAACGGCAAAGGCGAGACCATCCGCGCCCTGCCCCACCCGTCCACCGTCACCGGCATCGCTTTTGATACCAAAGGCAAACGCATCGCCGCATCGCATTATAACGGCGCCTCGCTGTGGTTCACCGCCTCGGCCACGCCCCGCTTCCTGGAATGGAAAGGTAGCCATACCGGCATCGCCATCCACCCGCAGGGGGACGCACTCGTTACCTCCATGCAGGAAAACGCCCTGCACGGCTGGACCCTGCCGGAAGGCAAACATATGCGCATGGCCGGATACCCCGCAAAAACTGAATCCTTCGGCTTTACCCACTCCGGCCGCTGGCTCGCCACCGGCGGAGCGGAATCCACCGTGCTATGGCCCTTCTTCGGCGGCGGCCCCATGGGCAAAGCCCCGCTGGAACTCGGACCCGGAGACGGCATCGTCAAACGCGTCGCCTGCCACCCGGAACACGACGTCATCGCCGCCGGTTTCGACACCGGCCTCGTCCTCATCCTCGACATCAATAAAGAACAAGTCCTCCCCGTCTGCGGCCCAGGCCGCGGCGCCATCACCGCCCTAACCTGGAACCCATCCGGCTCCCACCTGGCCATCGGCACCGAATCCGGCTTCGCCGCCACAGTCGATCTCACGCGCGGGTGAGAGAGTAAGGAAGGCCAGGAGGCATGGGCCCACTTACTCACAGGCTGGTAAATAAGGCCACATCTTTGTGGTTTTTGTTGGCTTGATTTGGTATGTTTTCACATGAAGCGCGACGGACGAAGTCTTGATCATCATACGTTGGAGGTCATCCGTTTAATGGCGGTTGAGCGGGTACGAGATGGTGAGTCTCCATCTGTGGTTATCGCTTCGTACGGCTTCTGTCGCACTGCAATCTACAGATGGATCAAGGCGGCCTCTCAGCCGGGCGTTGGGTTAAGGGCGCTGCAAGCAAAGCCGTTGCCTGGGCGCCCGCGCAGCTTGACGCCGAAGCAGGAGCAGCAGGTTTTTCGTTGGGTTAACGGCAGATCCACGCCAATACGGTTTGGATTTCGGTCTGTGGACGCGAGGTCGTTGAGCGGCTAGGTCAACGCCAATCAGTCAGTGCTGCATCCGCGGTCAATGATCGTGGCGCCTTCTGGTATTGCACTTATCAGGGTGGCCTCACGGCCGAACTTTTCATAACTCTGCTGAAGAAAATGATGCGGGGCCGCAAAAGGCCCGTGCACTTGGTGGTTGACGGTACGCTGATCGATGCCGGGGCCTCGATGAAGAGTTTTCGGCGCAAGAACGGCGCGGATGAGCCGCCGACGGGACCCGGGCGCAACGCGGAGCGCAATTTTCATGGCGAGACGCGTAGCAACGATACCCATGCCTCGACCACCGGCCCGGACGCCCGGCTATATCGCAAATCCAAAGGCCAGCCGGCACGACTTTGCTATATGGGGCATCTGCTCATTGAGAACCGCCATGGCCTGATCGTCGATGCCCGCACCACGCATGCAACCGGCAGGGCGGAACGCGAGGCAGCGGAGGATATGATCGCGGCCAAACCGCGAGGCCGGCGATGTAGTCTGGGCGCCGACAAAGCCTATGATACCGCCGAGCATGTGGCCCGGCTACGCGCCCGCGGCGTAACTCCGCATGTCGCGCAAAATACCACCGGCCGGCGCTCCGCTATCGATGCGCGGACCACCCGTCATCCGGGCTATGCCATCAGCCAGCGGCAGCGCAAGCGCATCGAGGAGCCCTTCGGCTGGATCAAAGCCGCGGCTGGCTTGCGCAAAACTCGCCATCGGGGCCTCAAACGGGTTGGCTGGATGGTGACCCTCACAGTCGCCGCATGCAACTTGGTCCGGCTGCCCAAGTTGGTCGCCGCCGCGGCATGACAACCTTCAGCGGCAAATTCCTTCTTGGCAAGTGGCGGATCATCAGCATGGAGAGCTGGGATACCGAGTACATCGATATGCTAGGCCCAGCCTACATACAAATCGACGATGCCGGTGGCCAAATGGCATTCGGCGCCGTCCAGATCGGCCTGCAATGCGAGTATGGCAAAACCAGTATCCGGTTCAAATTCCACGGGTCAGACGAAATGGAAGAGGTCGCCGGAGACGGTGATGCCGAACTCGAAAAAAACCGCACCATCGTCGGTGAAATCCGCTTTGACAACGGAGACGAAAGCTCTTTCACCGCCAAACGGTGGTGAATTTCCGCAGCCTGTTAAGCCTTCGGCACCGACCCACTCGACGGCGCAGAAAACACCGTCGCAGGGAGGGGTTTGGGGCGGTCGGGGTTGTTGACGTTGAGCGCGATGCTGGCGCCCAGGGCATTGGCCATGTCGGTGGGAACCAAAATGGTGACACCGCGGTCTTTGTTCATGTCGTAGATCAGGCCCATCTGGCGGATTTGCAGGGCGACGGGGTTGTTCTGGTAGATGTGCGAGGCGGAGGCGATTTGTTCGGCGATGGCGACTTCGGCGCTGGCGAGGGTGACGCGGGCTTGCTTTTCTTTCTCGGCCTGGGCGTTGCGGCTCATGGCGTCGTTGAGTTCGGGGGGGATTTTGACGTCGCGGATTTCGACGGAAATATCGCCGATGCCCCAGCCGTCGGATTTTTTGGTGATGTAGGCGCGCAGTTTCTCGTCCATCGCCTCGCGGTTGGCGAGGATGTCATTCAGCGTGGTGGCGCTGATGACTTCACGCAATGAAGTCTGGGCGATCTGGGCGATCATGTTGCGGTAGTCGGTGAGCTCGGTGGCGGCGCGTTTAACGTCGGAGACGCGCCAGAACATGATGCTGTCCATGGTGACGGAGACGGCGTCGGCGGTCAGGGTGTCCTCGGCCGAGATGCGCGTGCTTTGGCGGCGGGTGTCAACCACTGTGTAGACCAGCTCGAACGCCGGGACGAGGAAGTAGAGGCCGGGGCCGCGCACGCCGGCGAAGCGGCCGAGGCGCAGGACGACGGCGCGTTCCCACTCGGCGCAGGTACGCAGGGTGAGGGCGAGGATGACGCCGATGAGGATGATGGGGCCGCCGATGACGGGGTTTTGCGTGAGGTAGCCGAGGGCGGCTCCCGCGATGATGACGAGGAAGGCGATGAGGGTGACGGCGCTGTTCATTGTGGGTGTTCCTCTGTTCAGGCTTGTCGCCTGGCGATCATAACAGAAGTGACCATTTCCTGCACGGTTTCATTATGCTGGTTGAGGGTGGTGAAGCGGTTGGTGATGACGCCGTAGCCATGCCGGGTGGCGCTGGGGCGGACGGTGAGGACTTCAAGGCGCAGGCGGAGGGAGTCACCGGGGCGGACGGGTTTTGGCCATTTCAGGGACTCGCAGCCGAGGCCGAGCGCGCCGGGGGCGGGGTTGTAGAAGCCGGCGGTGACGAAGCGGTTCATGGTCAGGGCCGCCGTGTGCCAGCCGCTGGCGATGAGGCCGCCGGTGATGGTTTGCGCGGCCACCGGGTCCACGTGCATCGGCTGTGGGTCGTATTTGGAAGCAAATTCAATGATTTCCGCCTCGGTGACCGTGACTGGGGGGCTCTCGTACACTTGGCCGGGGTGGAAATCTTCTAGGTAATGGTAGTCCATGCCGGTGTCTCCCGCGACTCGTTTAATCTTGCTAGGCTGCTAGCATGAACACTGAATTTCCGCTCCTGGCTTTGGTTGGGCTTATTGGCGTGGCGGCCATGGTATTTGGCTGGCTGGCCTGGCGCGCGGCGCGGGAAGCCCCGGCGCGGCTGCAACTGGGGCTGGAGAAGGTGCTGGCCGGCAACCGGGCGGAGGCGGAGTTTTTGCGCTCCAGCCTGGCGGCGGTGGAGGGGCGGCTGACCACGGCGATCCAGACCGGGACGACGGATGCGCTTTCGAAGGCGTTCGCGCAGATCGGCGGGGCGACACAGAATATGGCTACCGCGGTGGATGCGTTGCGGCGGACGGCGGCGGAGGATTCACAGAAGACGCTGGCGCTGCTGGAGGTGCGGCTGACGGCGATCCAGACCTCGGTGAACGAGAAGCTGCACGAGGCGGTGGAACTGCAGATGACCAATAGCTTTGCCCGCGTGCTGGAGCAGTTTGCCAGCGTGCAGCAGGCGATGGGGGAAGTGCAGTCGGCGGCGGCGCAAATTGGGGATTTGAAGCGGATATTCTCCAACGTGAAGACGCGCGGCGGCTGGGGTGAGGCGCAGCTGGGCGCGATGCTGGAACAGGTGCTGCCGCCGGGGGCGTTTGAGCGGAATTTCGCGCTGCGGGCGGATTCAAGGGAGCGGGTGGATTTTGCCGTGCGGATGCCATCGCGCAGCACGTTGTGGCTGGCGGTGGATAGCAAGTTTCCGACCGAGGATTACGAGCGGCTGCTGAATGCGGCGGAAGTGGCGGATCTGGAGGGTGAACGGGCGGCGCGTGATGGCATCGCGGCGCGGGTGCGGCTGGAAGCTAAAAAAATCCGGGAAAAATACATTTGCCCGCCGGAGACGGTGGAGTTTGGCGTGATGTATTTGCCGAGCGACGGGCTGTTTGCGGAAGTCGCGCGGATTCCTAATTTGATTGATGAAATACGGGTGCGCGAGAAGGTGATTATACTGGGGCCGACGCTGCTGCCGGCGATGCTGCAGACGATTCATCTGGGGCATATTACGTTGGATTTGGAGAAGCGGGCGGGTGAAATCGGCAAGCTGCTGGGCGCCACGCGGGCGGAAATGACCAAGATGGACGATGTGCTAGGCAAACTGGCGGCGAATGCCTCGGCGATGTCCAGCAATATTGAAAAAGCCCGGGTGCGGACGCGGGCCGTGGGCCGGGTGTTGCGCACCGTGGAAATGGTGGAGGCCGATGCCGCGCAGGTGATGCTGGGGCTGGAAGCCGAGCCTGAGGAAGAGGAAACAGCATGATCCGCCGTGTTTTTTTGCTGGCGTGCCTGGCGCTCGCTGGGTGCCACCATGACCTCTCGCCGCAGGATGTGAACATCGCCGGGCTGGTGCCGGATTTGGCGTTTACCATGACCGATGTGAATACCGGCAAAACGGTGAGCGAAGCGGACTTTAAAGGCAAGGTCACGCTGCTGTACTTTGGCTACACCAACTGCCCGGATGTGTGCCCCGCGACGCTGTACAACCTCGACCGTATCTTCAAGCAAATGGGCAGCGCGGCCACCCAGGTGCAGGTGCTGTTCGTGACCGTGGATCCGGATCGCGATACCCCGGCCACACTGGCACGATACACCAGCCTGTTCGGGACCAACGTGACCGGCCTGCGCGGAAACGCTGACCAGTTATACGCGCTGGCCCGCCGCTACCGCGTGGTGTTCTCCGTTACCAAAGCCCCCACCTACGCGGTTACCCACTCCTCCGCCGTGTACGTGTTCAACGCCCAAGGCAAACCCCAGTTCATTATCGCCGGACTGGAAGGCGGAACCCCCGACATCCCCGGCATCGCCTCCGACCTCACCTACGCGGCCAAGCCTTAACCCCCAGCCCCATGGTTTACGGTTGTCATGGCGGTGAAGGTGGGGGTGGGGGCGCCGAAGAGGTAGCCTTGCATGTATTGGCAGCCGTGGTGGCGCAGGAAGTTTGCTTGGGCCTGGGTTTCCACGCCTTCGGCGACGACGGAGAAACCGAAGTTTTGGCCCAGCATGATGAGTGATTGGGTGAGGTCGGCGCTGCGGCGGTCGATGAGCATGTCGTGGATGAAGCGTTTGTCGATTTTGATTTCGGTGATGGGCAGGCGTTGCAGGTAGGCGAGGCTGGAGTATCCCGTGCCGAAGTCGTCGATGGAGATGCCGACGCCCATGGCGGCGAGTTTTTCCAGTTTTTCGATGGTTTCGTCGAGCCGGTCGATTAGCAGGTTTTCGGTTATTTCCAGCACCAGGCGTGATGGATTGGTTTCCGAGCGGCGTAGCAAGTCGCCGATGTCCGCGACGATGTGCGGCTGGTGGAATTCCGCGGCGCTGACGTTGACCGAGAGGCGCGGCAGTTGCGTGGGCGGGAATTCTGCCAGCAGGCGGCAGGCTTGCGCGCGGACCCATTGGCCGATCGGCACGATCAGGCCGGTTTCCTCGGCGGCGGTGATGAAGTTGTTTGGCTGGATCAGCACGCCGTCGGTCCGGCGCAGGCGGATCAGGCCTTCGGCGCCGATGGTGGCACCATTGCCGTCCACCTGCGGCTGCAGCCAGAGTTCGAGGCGGTCTTCGGCGAGGGCGCGTTTCACCTCGTTCTGGACGGCGTGGTACTGCGCGACCATGTCCTGCATGGCGGATTCGAACACCGAGATGTTAGAATGTCCCCAGGACCAGGCTTGTTTTTTTGTAGTTGACTTGGCGGTGTACATGGCCATGTCGGCGCAACGGAGAATTTTTTCCATATTGTGGTCCTGGCCGGAGAATACGTAGATGCCGACGCTGGCGGTTACCCGCAGGGTCAGTTCGCCCTGCGTTATTGGCCGGTCTATGGCGGCGATGATTTTTTCCGCCAGCGCGCGTGCGCGCGTGGTGGCCTCAGGGTTGTCCAGCCCAAGTTTTGGCAGTAGCACGACGAATTCATCGCCGCCGAGGCGGGCGACCGTGTCGCTGGCGCGCAGGCCGAGGCGGAGCCGTTTGGCCACGGTCACCAACACCTCGTCGCCGGTGGCGTGGCCGTAGGCGTCGTTGATGGCTTTGAAGCGGTCCAGGTCGATGAACAGCAGTGCGCTGTGGAAGTCGTGGCGGCGTGCGCTGAGCACGGTTTTTTCGATCTGATCCTGTAATAGCTGGCGGTTGGCGAGGCCGGTGAGCTGGTCGTAGAAGGCCAGCCGGTGGATTTCGCTCTGGGCTTCCTGTTTTTCGGTAATATCGAACCAGGAGCCGATGATTTGGGGCGCGGCCTCACCGTTGGCCGGGCGGTATGCCAGTTCGGCACGGACCCAGCGGTAGCCGCCGCTTTTATCGGCTAGGCGGAACTGGGCAACCTCGGGTTTGTCCTCCGCGACCCGTCGCAGCGTGGCCTGCGTCACGGCCAGGTCGCCCGGGTGCAGGTGCGCCTCCCACCAGCCGTCGGTCTTGGCGTCTTCATTGGGATGACCGAACACGCGCTCGAAATTCGGTGTGATTTCGATGCAGCGCCAGCCTTGCCGCTGGTGTTCCAGGGCGAAGAGAACGGTGGGGCTGGAGGCCAGCAGATCGGCGAAGCGCGCGTCGCTGGCCTGTTGCTTTTTCAGCGCTTCGCTCCGTTCGGTGCGAATTCTCATCAGGTTGATGCCATTGACGATGTCGCGGGCGAGTTCTGTCAGCAGTCCCTCTTCCTTGTGGTCGAAGGAGAGCTGGCCGGCTGTTTCACCTTCCGCGCGGACTGTATTGTACAGTGTGAAAACCCCGAGCACGCCGCCTCCGGCGGTGCGCAGGGGGATGGCGATGCAGGAGCCGAACAACGACAGGGCTGGATACTTGCGGAATGGGTCCACCCGCGGGTCACGCGCGATGCTATGAATGGCCACGACGCGGTTTTCCCTTATCGCGGTGCTCGAGACGCCCTGGCCAAAGTGGTTGTCTGCCCAGGTTAGCGGCATTTCCTCCAGCTGTTCAACGTGCTGGCCCCATCTTGCCACGACGCGGATGCTTTGCCGCGCGTCGGTTTCGGCAAAGCCGACCCAGGCCGCGCTGTAGCCGCCTTGCATCACCGCCACCTGGCAGATGGTCTGGATCAGGCCAAGTTCCGTGCTGGCACTGACCAGTGCTTGATTGACGCCTATGAGCGTGCGCATGGCCCGGTTGGCGTAGTTCATGAGTTTGCGGCCGCGCTGCAATTCTTCCTCGCGCAGGCGGCCGAGTAGCAGCGGCACCAGTTTTGTTGCGAGGCCGGTCAGGAAATCCCGATCGATGGCGGCGAGATAGCCGTGATTGAAGCCCACCAGGATGGCCGCGCGGCGGGTTCCCAGATCAAGCGGGATGCCGATTTGCCGGCGCATGCCCAAGGCGAATAACTCCTCGCCATATTCAGTGTACGACGCGATGGTTTCCGCTGTCAGTACGCCGGTATCAATGACGCTGGGTTCGGTCAGCACCGGCTGGGCGCGGAACATCTCGATGTCTTGCGCCGGGATGCTGAGCGCCCGATCAATGATCGGCTGGAATTCCGGCGCAATTGCGACACCCGCGATGACGTTGAATTTTGTTGCGTCTTCGTGCTGCTGCGGCACCAGGCAGTAGCTGGCGCCCAGGCGCTCCCCCGCGCGCCGCAGCACGATTTCCAGCGCGGTTTGAAAATTGAGGGTTCCGGCGATGGCGGTGTTCAGCTCCTGCTGGAAAATCAGGTTGGAGACCACGCGGCGCGATTCCAGCTCGCGCATCACCGCGCCGGCGATCTGGAGCAGGGTGTCTGCCTCGGACGGGCCGAAATCCGGGCGCAGGCAATGGTCGGCAATGCAGACCACGCCGATGCGGAAGCCATCTGGCGTGACCAGCGGGGCGGCGGCGTAAAAACGGACGCCGTTGGGGCGCGCCACCAGGGGGATGTTTTGGAAGCGCGGATCGGCCAAGGCGTCCGGGACGATAAAAATGCCGTCACTCTGAATGACGTGGTGGCAAAACGTATCGCGACGGGGCAGGTGGCGTTCGGGGAAGCCGAAGTTTGATTTAATCGCAATCTGGTCTTCCCCCACGAAGGAAATGACCGCGCGGGGGGCACGCAACAGCGAACCGAGCCAATGCATGAAACCGTCGAAGGAGGCTTCCGCCGCGGTGTCGTAGATTTTGTAGGAATGCAGCGCCTGCAGGCGCTGTTCCTCCAGGCTGTTACGGAACGCGGCTGTTTCTAGTTCGATATGGTCAGCCATTTCCATTTGGGTGGGTCATTTCTCTGGTTCGCGGCAAGCGGAAGGCATGCTTCAGGCGGCGGAGAGCGGCTATTCATTGTTAATTCGAGTTAACAATGTTTTTGGGGTTCCCGTCAAGGTTGCCCGAAAAATACTGAGATTAACCGGGGCTAGAATCCTGGCGCCAGCTTGGCCGCGGGGAAGTGTAACAGAATGACCGGAGAATAAAGTTCCGCCGCGTACGCCCCCCATTTACCGCAGCGCGGCACAGAATGCCGCGATGCGGGCGCAGGCGCGTTCCAGCACGGCCTCGGAGGTGGCGGTGGAGATGCGGATGTACGGGCTCATGGCAAATGCCGCCCCCTGCACCACGCCGACATGCGCCTCGTCCAGCAAAGCGGCGGTGAAGTCCGTGTCGGTGGCAAGGTGCCGCCCGGCGGGGGTGGTTTTGCCCAGGCAGCCGGCAATGTTGGGGAACACGTAGAAGGCGCCGTCCGGGCGGTGGCATGCCACGCCGGGCACCGCGTTCAGCCGAGCCACCACCAAGTCCCGCCGTGCCTGGTACTCGCCCGCCCGCTCGCGCAATAAATCCTGCGGACCTTCCAGCGCCGCCAGCGCCGCGGCCTGGCCGATGGAGGAGACGCCGGAGGTGGCGGTGGCCTGGACCACGGTGCAGGCTTTGATTAGCGCGGACGGCATGGCGGAAAAGCCGATCCGCCAGCCGGTCATGGCGTAGCTTTTGGAGACGCCGGTCATGGTGACAATGCGCTCGGCGAGGTCCGGGGCGATGGCGGCGAGGGTGGCGTATTTGAAATCATCGAAGAGCAGATGCTCGTAAATATCATCCGAGAGCACCCAGATGTCGGGGTGGCGGCGCAGCACCTGGGCGATGGCTTCCAGCCCGGCGGTGTCAATCGCGGCACCGGAGGGGTTGTTGGGGTAGTTCAGCAGCAGGAGTTTGGTGCGCGGCGTGATCGCGGCTTCCAGGGCTTCCGGCTGTAACACAAAGCCTTTGTCCTGCGGGCAGGGTACGAATACGGGGGTGCCGCCGGCGAACCGCACCGTTTGCTCGTAACCGGCCCAGGCGGGGGCGGGGATGATGACCTCGTCGCCGGCGTCGATGACGGCCATGACGACGTTGAAAATGGCTTGTTTGCCGCCGTTGGTGATGAGAATATTGGCTTGCGGCACGTCGAGCTTCTGGTCGCGCAGATATTTGCGCCGCACGGCGGCCTTCAATGCCTCGGTGCCGGCCAGCGGCGGGTATTTCGTCTCGCCGCGCCGGGCGGCCGCGTGGGCGGCCTCCACCACGTGTTCGGGCGTGGGGAAATCCGGTTCGCCGAGCGAGAGGGAGATGACGTCATGCCCCGCCGCCCGCAAGGCGCGCGCTCTCGCCGCCTGGGCAAAGGTGGCGGCGAGTTCGGTACGGCCTACACGGGCGGAGAGCGATGGCATGGCCGGACATAGCCGTGCCGGTAGGCTTAACGCAAGAATCAGGGGCTATTAGTGCGCTTTAGTAGTGTGAGTAGCCTAGGCCGCCCAACAGCCAGACGATGAGCAGCACCACCAGGATGAACCCCAGCACGCCGCCCGAGCCGTAGCCGCCGTAGGTGCGATGCGCGTAATAACCGCCGCCGCCGCCGAAAATGAGGACTAAAAGGATAATTAGCAGAATAAGTGACACGTTGCGCTCCCGGATAAGTTTTAATAGCCAGACTAACATTGTAAGCCGGAATGGCCGGGTTAAGAGACGGTTTTATTAAAACGCCGTCACGAAGCGGCTAGATGGGCCGAATTGCTTGAGGCGGATTGCGGGGCTATGAGGCCTGCGCATCTTCATGAAACCAGCGCAGTGGAGCAAAAAAATGGCTGAGAATTTCGACGTTATCGTGATCGGTTCCGGCCCTGGCGGTTATGTTTGCGCCATCCGCGCGGCCCAGCTTGGCCTGAAGGTCGCCTGCGTTGAAAAGCGCGCCACGCTGGGCGGCACCTGCCTGAACATCGGCTGCATCCCCTCCAAGGCCCTGCTGCAATCCTCCGAGGTGTATCACCAGGCCCTGCATGGGCTGAAGGACCATGGCATTGCGGTTGGCGAGGTCAGCTTCGACCTGGCCCGCATGCAGGCCCGCAAGGGTGAGGTGGTCGGCGCCAATACCAAGGGCATCGAGTTCCTGTTCAAGAAGAACAAGGTCACCTGGCTGAAGGGCGCCGCTAAATTCACCGGCCCTGGCGCGATCGACGTCGCGGGGACCGAGTACACCGCCAAGCACTTCGTGATTGCCACCGGCAGTGAATCCGTGCCGCTGAAGGGCGTTGAAGTGGACGAGAAGCGCATCGTTACCTCCACCGGCGCGCTGGAGCTGGACAAGGTGCCGGGGCATCTGGTGGTTATCGGTGGCGGCGTTATTGGCCTGGAGCTGGGCAGCGTGTGGCGCCGGTTGGGCGCACAGGTCACGGTGGTTGAGTTCCTCGACCGCATCACCCCCGGCCTGGATGGCGAGATTTCCAAGGCGTTCCAGCAGTCGCTGACCAAGCAGGGCTTCAAGTTCAAGCTCGGCCATAAGGTGACGGACGCTGAAACAACCAAGACCGGCATCACGCTCACCATCGAACCCGCCAAGGGCGGCGAGGCGGAGACGCTGGAGGCGGACATCGTGCTGCTGGCGATCGGCCGGCGCGCCTATACCGAGGGGCTAGATCTGGCCGCCGCCGGCGTGGCAACCGACCCGCGCGGGCTGGTGCTGACCGACGCGCATTACGCCACCAACGTGCCGGGCATTTATGCAATTGGCGATGTCATCGCCGGGCCGATGCTGGCGCATAAGGCCGAGGAAGAGGGCGTGGCGCTGGCTGAACGCCTGGCCGGGCAGGCCGGGCATGTGAATTACGATGCCATTCCCGGCGTGGTTTATACCTGGCCGGAAGTCGCCAGCGTGGGCAAGACCGAGGAAGAGCTGAAGGCCGCCGGGATTGAATACAAGGTTGGCAAATTCCCTTTCATGGCCAATGGCCGCGCCCGCGCCATGGGCGAAATGGAGGGGTTCGCCAAAATCCTCGCCGATAAAGCCACCGACAAGCTGCTCGGCGCGCATATCATCGGCCCGGATGCCGGCACGCTGATCGCCGAGCTGGTCACCGCCATGGAATTTGGCGCCTCAGCCGAGGATGTGGCGCGTATCTGCCATGCACACCCCACTTTGAGCGAAGTGGTGAAGGAAGCCGCCCTGGCGGTGGATGGGCGCGCGCTGCATATCTAGGCGATGAGCGTGCACATCCGCCTAGGCGTTAACGTCGATCACGTCGCCACGCTGCGCAACGCGCGCGGTGGCTCCCACCCGGACCCGCTAACGGTGGCGAAAGCCTGCGCCGCGGCGGGGGCGGACGGCATTACCATCCATTTGCGCGAAGACCGCCGCCACATCCGCGATGCGGACGCGGTGGCGATTTGCGGCTGGGCCGGGGTACCTGTGAATTTCGAAATGGCGGCGACGGATGAAATGGCCGGGATTGCGTGCAAGCTGCGCCCGCACGGCGCGTGTATTGTGCCCGAACGCCGGACTGAAATTACCACCGAGGGCGGGCTGGACGTGGTTGGGCAGCGCGGCACGCTGGCACCGGTTATTGCCAGGCTGAATGCGGCGGGTATCGTCGTCTCGCTGTTCATTGACCCCGACCCGGCGCAGGTTCGTGCGGCCGCTGAGGTAGGTGCGGCCGTGGTGGAACTGCACACCGGCGCCTACGCCAACGGCAAGCCCGGAGAACTGCAACGCCTGGCCGCCGCCGCCGCGCTGACAGCCGAGGTGGGGCTGGAATGCCACGCCGGCCACGGCCTGACGTTTGATAACGTCGCCCCCATCGCCGCCCTGCCAGAAATCCGTGAACTCAACATCGGCCACTTCCTCGTGGGCGAAGCACTGCTCACGGGGCTACCGGCGGGGATTAAAGAAATGCAGCGGCTAATGGACGCGGCGCGGAAGGTTTAGGCACCCATCCCGGAACGCGGGTCGAAGCTGGGTTGTTCCCAGGTTTTCAGGAATTCTTCCAGCTCTTCGTTCACGGGTCCCACCACCACGCGCAGTTTTACGAATAGATCGCCGGCGTGGAGTTTGCCGTGGGCGGGCACGCCGCGGCCGCGCAGGCGCATTTCGGTCCCGGAATCGCTGTGGGGTTTTATCGTCAGGGCCACCACGCCAGCGGGGGTTGGCACGGTGATTTTGCCGCCGAGCACGGATTCGGACAGCGAGATCGGCAGGTCCATGCGGATGTCCTGGCCCTCGCGGCGGAAGAATTTATGCGGCGCGACGCTGATTTCGATGAGCGCGTCGCCGGAGGGGCCGCCGTTGCGTCCTGGCTGGCCGCGGCCGCGCAGGCGCAGCACGCCGCCGTCGCTGGTGCCGTGGGGGATTTTTACGTCCAGCGTCTGGCCGTCGGGCAGGATGAGGCGTTTGGTGGCGCCGTTCACGGCTTCCAGGAAGTCGGCGGTCAGGGCGTAACGGGCGTCCTGCCCGCGCGCGGGGCCGGCGGGGCGGCCACGCTGCTCGAACATGCTGGCAAAAATATCCTCGAAATTACCGCCGCCAAAACCCGCACCGCCGGATCCGCCGGGGCCTTGCCGGAAACCCTGGGGCGCGCGCTCGGCGCCGCTGGCGTCGATTTCGCCACGGTCGTAACGGGCGCGCTTTTCCGGGTCGGCGAGCAACTCATTCGCTGACGAGGCGGCTTTGAACAGTTCCTCCGCCGCTTTGTTGCCGGGGTTCATGTCGGGGTGGTGCTTTTTCGCGAGCTTGCGGTAGGCCGCGCGAATTTGCTCGGGCGTTGCGTCTTTCGCCACGCCAAGGATTTTATACGGATCTTCTGCCATGCGCCTCACATAGGTTCATTGCGCGTTTTATAACAGGGTGCCGGGCTTAATGCTTCAGCGTGCTGGAGAGGAACTGCTTGAAGCGCGGCGAAACGCTTATGAATATCCTCGGCGACCGAGGCGGGTGCGGGCGGAGTCGGCTCTGACATAGGAGAAAAAGTCCTTGTTCTTATTAAGTTTCAGAAAACAGCTTTGCAAAACCTGTGCCCTGCGTCACTATGTAATTGTCCTTATTCGGACGCAGGAGAGTGTGGGGGGCTATTTTAGCTAATTCCCCGCCGCCGAAGGCGCAACCGGCCCCCGGAAACGCTCAGGCAGAAGGGCTGCGTGTGTAAGCGGGACGCTCTGGAAAGCCGGCGGGCTCACCCCCGCCGCACCGACGGGGTCAAGGGTATGGGTTTCGCACCCGCCCGAATCTCTCAGGTTCCCAAACAGAGGGGGGTCAGTTCGCCCGGCACTTGGCAGGGCGCTGATTCGGGTTTGGGGGTACTGTGTTAGACACACCATTGTTAGAAACGCCGCTGTTAAAAACACCATTGGACAGCCTGCACCGCCGTCTGGGCGCGCGCATGGTGGAATTCGCCGGTTATGAGATGCCCCTGCAGTACACGGGCATCATGGCCGAGCATCAGGCGTGCCGCGAGGGTGCGGCCTTGTTCGATGTCTCCCACATGGGCCAAGCCAGCATCACGGACGCCAAGGCGTTCGAGGCGCTGGTGCCGAGCGATATTTTGGGCCTGAAGCCCGGCCGCCAGCGCTACACCCTGCTGCTTAATGCGGCAGGCGGCATTATCGATGACCTGATGATCGCCAACTTCGGCACGCATCTGCAAGTGGTGCTCAATGCTGGGCGCAAGCATGTGGACCTTGCGCATATCCAGGCGCATGGCGTGGCGATCACCCCGCATTTTTCGCGCGCGCTGGTGGCGTTGCAGGGGCCGAAGGCGGTGGAAATGCTGCCCGAGGGCGCCGCGCTGAAATTCATGGACGCGGCGGCGCTGAACGTTGCTGGTATCGCCTGCGTCGTTACCCGCTCCGGTTATACCGGCGAGGACGGGTTTGAGCTCGGCTGCGAGGCCGCGCACGCCGAGGCGCTGGCCAATTTGCTGCTGGCGCGCGGCGCGGTGCCGGCCGGGCTGGGTGCGCGCGACTCGCTGCGGCTGGAGGCCGGGCTTTGCCTGTACGGCAACGACATCGACGAAAGCCGCAACCCGGTGGAGGCCAATTTGACCTGGGCCATTTCCAAGCGCCGCAAGACCGATTGGGATTTTCTCGGCGCTGCCCCGGTGCGCGCGGCACTGGAAAATGGCCCGGCGGAAATTCTCGTTGGCATAAAAGTCACCGGCCGCGCCCCGGCCCGCGCGGGGGCGGAAATCCGCAACGCGCAGGGAGAGGCGGTTGGTAAAATCACCTCCGGCTGTTTTGCCCCGAGCCTGAACGCGCCCATCGCGCTTGGCTATGTCCGCGCCGATTGCGCTGCCGACGGCACGCAGCTCGCCCTCATCGTCCGCGACAAACCCATTCCCGGCGTTGTCGCCCCGCTGCCCTTCATCCCCCACCGTTACGCCCGCTGAAAGGCTTTACCATGTCCCAGATTTTTTATTCCAAAGACCACGAGTGGGTGCGGATCGGCGAGGACGGCCTCGCCACCATCGGCATTACCGATCACGCGCAGGAAGCGCTGGGTGACATCGTGTTTGTCGAGCTGCCCGAGCCAGGCCGCAATGTTGCCGCGCACGAGGCCTGTGCCGTGGTGGAAAGCGTGAAAGCCGCCTCCGACGTGTACGCGCCGCTGACGGGCACCGTGACCGAGAATAATCCCGCCATCGTGGAAGAGCCGGCGCTGATCAACACCGCCGCCGAAACCACCGCCTGGTTCTTCCGCATGCGGCTGGAAGACCCGGCCTCGGTAAACGAACTGCTCGACAAGGCCGCGTACGATGAATTTTTAGGGAGCCTGTAATGTCCGCACTGGAGCAGCTTGCCGCGCTGGACGCGGCGGATGGGTTCGTTGCGCGCCATATCGGCCCGGATGATGCTGGCGTGGCGGCGATGCTGGCCGCCGTTGGCGCCGTCAGCCTCGACGATTTGATGGCGCAGACGATCCCCTCGACCATCCGCACCAACGCGCCGCTGGCGCTGCCCCAGGCGATCGACGAAGCCGCCGTGCTGGCGGATTTGCGCGCGTTGGCGGCGAAGAACGTGGTGAAGAAGTCGCTGCTCGGCCAGGGCTACCACGGCACCCTCACCCCGCCGGTGATTTTGCGCAACGTATTGGAGAACCCCGGCTGGTACACCGCCTACACGCCGTATCAGGCGGAAATTTCGCAGGGCCGGCTGGAGGCCATCCTCAACTACCAGACCATGGTCTGCGAGCTGACCGGCATGGGCATCGCCAATGCCTCGCTGCTGGATGAAGCCACCGCCGCCGCCGAGGCCGTTTCCATGGCACACGGGGTGAACAAGTCCAAGTCCGGCACCATCGCCATCGCCACGGATGTGCATCCGCAGACCCGCGCGGTGATCGCCACCCGCGCCTGGCCGCTGGGGTTTGTGCTGGTGGATTTTGCGCCAGGTGACGCCGCGGCGATTGCCGCCGCCAAGCCGTTCGCCGTGGTGCTGAACTACCCCGGCGGCACCGGCGAGGTGCGCGACCTCTCCGGCGAAATCGCCGCCGCGCACGCCGCCGGCGCGCTTGCCGTGGTGTGTGCGGATTTGCTGGCGCTGGCGCTGCTCACCCCGCCCGGTGAAATGGGCGCGGATGTGGTGGTTGGCTCGGCGCAGCGCTTTGGCGTGCCGATGGGCTTTGGCGGCCCGCACGCCGGGTATTTTGCCACCAGCGATACTTATAAGCGCCACATGCCAGGGCGCCTTGTCGGTGTCTCGGTGGATGCCGCCGGGCGCCCGGCCATGCGCCTGGCGTTGCAAACCCGCGAGCAGCATATTCGCCGCGAGAAAGCTACCTCCAACATCTGCACCGCGCAGGTGTTGCTAGCCGTGATGGCCGGTTTTTACGCCGTGTGGCACGGGCCGGAGGGGCTGCGGCGCATCGCGCGGCGGATAAACTTGCAGGCCCGCCTGCTGGCGGCTGTGGCGGTGAAAGCGGGTTTTGGGCTGCGCCATGCGAACTTTTTTGACACCATCGCCTTGGAGACGGGCGCCCGCACGGACGCGCTGCTGCAGGCGGCGCTGGACGCCGGGTTCAACCTGCGCCGCTTGGATGCCACCGGCATCGGCATTGCACTGGATGAAACCGTGACGCGCGGCGACCTGGAAACGCTGGCTGGTTTGCTCGGCGGCACTTTGGCCGAGGCCGCCGAGTCCATTCCCGCTGGGCTGGTTCGCCGTTCCGCCTTTTGCACCGAGGCCGTGTTCTCAGCGCACCGTTCCGAAACCGCGATGATGCGCTACCTGAAGAAGCTGGAGGACAAGGACGTCGCGCTCAACCGCTCGATGATCCCGCTCGGCTCCTGCACCATGAAGCTGAATGCCAGCGCGGAAATGCAGGCCATCACCTGGCCCGAGTTTGCCGACATCCACCCGTTCGCGCCGCTGGACCAGACCATTGGCTTCAAGGAGCTGATCGACCAGCTTGCGGAGTTCCTCAAAGCCGTGACCGGCTTCGCGGGCGTGTCGCTGCAACCCAACTCCGGCGCGCAGGGCGAGTTCGCCGGGCTGCTGGCGATCCGCGCCTGGCATGAGGAACGCGGCCAGGGGGAGCGCAAAATCTGCCTCATCCCCGCCTCCGCGCACGGCACCAATCCGGCCTCCGCCGCCATGGCGGGCTACCAGGTGGTGGTCGTCGCCTGCGACCGCGAGGGCAATGTGGACGTCGCCGACCTGGCCGCCAAAATCGCCCAGCACCGGGAAAAACTGGCGGCGCTGATGATTACCTACCCCAGCACGCACGGCGTGTTCGAGCCGGGCATCCGCGACATCTGCCAGGCCGTGCATGAGGCCGGCGGGCAGGTGTACATGGATGGCGCCAACATGAACGCGCAGGTGGGCCTGACCTCGCCCGCCTCCATCGGCGCGGATGTCTGCCACCTCAACCTGCACAAAACCTTCTGTATCCCGCACGGCGGCGGCGGCCCCGGCGTGGGGCCCATCGGCGTGGCCGCGCATCTGGTGCCGCATTTGCCCAACCACCCGCTGCGGGCGGACGCCGGCCCCGCCACCGGCTACGGGCCGGTCTCCGCCGCGCCCTATGGCTCGGCGCTGATCCTGCCCATCCCCTACGCCTACATCCGCCTGATGGGGCCGGAGGGGATCACGCGGGCGACCAAAATCGCCATCCTCAACGCCAACTACATCGCGGCACGGCTGGAACCGCAGTTCCCCATCCTGTACCGCGGCGCGCAAAACCGCGTGGCGCATGAGTGCATCATCGACTGCCGGGGCTTTGGCGCGGCCTCCGGCGTGCAGGTGGAGGATATCGCCAAACGCCTCGCCGATTACGGCTTCCATGCTCCCACCATGTCCTGGCCGGTGGCCGGCACGCTGATGATCGAACCCACCGAAAGCGAGGACAAAGGCGAGCTGGACCGTTTTTGCGATGCGATGATCGCCATCGCGGGAGAGATTGCCAGCATTGCATCGGGCGCGTGGCCGCAAACTGACAACCCTTTAAAAAATGCGCCCCACACCGCCGAGGAAATTACCGGGGCGGAATGGTCACATCCCTACAGCCGCGCGCAGGCGGCACATCCGTTGCCATTTGTCGCCGCCGCCAAATACTGGCCGCCGGTTAAACGGGTGGATAATGTTTATGGCGATCGTAATCTGGTCTGCTCTTGCGCACCGCTGGAGGCTTACGCGCAAGCCGCGGAGTAAGCGCGGCGCCAGACAAATATGAAATTTCACACTTTTGTGCCGAAAAAACTCTTGCGTTAGGGGGGGGATGGCCTCATAAGCCCCCCCTCTTGGCCCAGGGGGGCGTGGCGCGGTGCCGCGTTCTACAGGCTGTCTACTAGTTGAGGGGGTTCGAAATGAACGCACTTGCCCGACTGGGGATGGTCTCGGAGACTCCGAGCGAAAACCAGACGACAACGGTCTCCGTGGAGCCGGCTAAAGACTACTTCGTGGAACGCGACGGCATCAAATACGCCGGAATGCACCTGTTGATCGACCTTTGGGGCGCGACGAACCTCGACAGCCCCGAACTGATCGACAAAACCCTGTGCGCCGGTGCGTTGGAAGCAGGCGCCACCATCCTGCACCACCACTTCCACCACTTCACCCCCAACGGTGGCGTGAGCGGCGTGGTCGTGCTGGCGGAAAGCCACATCTCCATCCACACCTGGCCGGAACGCGACTTCGCGGCACTGGACGTCTTCATGTGCGGCGTCTGCGACCCGTACAAAGTCATCCCGTTCCTGCGCGCTGCCTTCAAACCCAGCCACGTGCAGATCAACGAACAAAAACGCGGCCTGATCGCGTAGGCAAGCAAGGCCAAGGGGCTCTGCCCCTTGGAACCCCGCCAAAGGCTCGCCTTTGGAATCCATGACAAGGTTTCTGAGAGGGGCTCGCCGCACGGGACTTGGAGAGGCTTGAGCGAGCTCCTCTCAGAAACCTTATTAACGCGTTCGAAGGGCGCGGCCCTTCGTGGGGGTCCAGGGGGCAAAGCCCCTTGGTCTTACTTACTAACACAATGAGGACCGTTTATGACCGATACCTGGTTGAATGAGACTTTGTATGCTGACTGGGGTCAGCGCTTTAGGTTTGTGCGGCAGTTGGCGCGCGTTAAGAGCGAGTTTCAGGACATTGCGGTTTTCGAGACGGACAGTCACGGCCGGGTGCTGACGCTGGATGGTGTTGTGCAGATTACCGAGCGTGACGAGTTTGTGTATCAGGAGATGATTACGCATGTGCCGTTGCTGGCGCATGGCGCGGCGAAGAACGTGCTGATTATTGGCGCGGGCGATGGCGGCGTGCTCAAGCATGTGCTGATGCACAAGGGTGTTGAGCGCGCGGTGATGGCCGAGATCGACGGCGAGGTGATCCGGCTCTCGAAAGAGTTCCTGCCCGGTATTAGCGGCAACGCCTGGACCGACCCGCGTGCCGAGGTGATTGTTGGCGACGGAATCGACTATGTGCGCCGCGCGCCGGATGCCTCGTTTGATGTCATCATCGTTGATTCAACCGACCCGATCGGCGTGGGCGAGGTGTTGTTCACCGATGAGTTCTACCAGAACGCGGCGCGGATTCTCACTGCCAGTGGTTTGATTGTGAACCAGTGCGGCGTGCCGTTCATGCAGGCGGACGAACTGCGCGAGACTTCACTGCGCCGCGCGCAGTTTTTCCCGCATGTCACCGCCTATGTTGCCGCCGTGCCGACCTATGTCGGCGGCTACATGACACTGGGCTGGGCGGGCAAGGATGCTTCGCTGACGCAGCTTTCACCCGAGGTAATCGCGGCGCGGGCCGAAGCCGCCGGCATTGCCGGCAAGAGCGAATACTGGACGCCGCATGTGCATGTGGCGGCGTTCTGGCTGCCGCCGTATATCGCGCGTCACCTGCCGGCTTGAGCTAGAAACTCATCAAAGCAGCCCAGCACATAATCAAAATGTTCTGGGCCAAGCCCCGGATACACGCCGATCCAGAACGTTGAATTCATGACCAGATCGGCATTCGGCGTGGCGCCTGAAACCCGGAAATTTTGCCCCTGCATGTATGGCTGGTGAATGAGATTCCCGCCGAACAAATAACGTGTCGCAATGCGCGCCGCGTGCAGATGTGCCACCAGCGCATCGCGCGTGAACGGCGCGCCGGGGCGCACGGTAAGCGGGAAGCCGAACCAGGAAGGTTCCGAGTTCGCGGTGGCTTCGGGCAGGACCAGAAACTCCTCCCATTTCTTCAGCCCCGCATGGAGATAAGCAAAATTTGCGCGCCGGTCAGCGATAAACCCATCCAGCCGGTCGAGCTGCTTCACGCCAACCGCGGCCTGCATGTCGGTCATTTTTAAGTTATAGCCGAGGTGGCTATAGATATATTTATGGTCATAGCCCGCGGGCAGGCCGCCAAGTTGCCAGCCGAAACGTTTTTTGCAGGTGTTGTCGTTGCCTGGCGCGCACCAGCAATCGCGCCCCCAGTCGCGCAGGGATTCGATAATCCGCTTTAACGTGCTGGATTTGGTGAAAACCGCGCCGCCCTCGCCGGTGGTAATATGGTGCGCGGGGTAGAAGCTGAGCGTGCCCACCTCGCCAAAGCTGCCCACCGCCTCGCCGTTGTAGCGCGCGCCCAGGGCGTCGCAGCAGTCTTCCACGACGCGCAGATTTTTCCGCTTCGCCAGCGCCATTACGGCACCCAGGTCGAACGGATTGCCCAGCGTATGCGCCAGCACAATGGCCCGCGTCCGCGGCGTCACCGCCGCCTCCATCGCCGCCACGTCAATATTGTAGGTCGGCAGCGCCACATCCACGAATACCGGCACCAGCCCGTTCTGCAACACCGGGTTCACGGTGGTGGGAAAGCCGGTGGCGCAGGTGATGACTTCGTCGCCGGGCTTCAGCGCATCACTGCCCAGGCTGGGGCTGGTGAGCGCGGTTACCGCGAGCAGGTTGGCGGAGGAGCCGGAGTTGACAGTGAGCACGTAACGGCTCTCCAGCGCGGCCGCCAGTTTGGTCTCGAACTCGTCGTTGAAGCGCCCGGTGGTGAGCCAGAATTCCAGCGCGGAATCCACCAGGTTCACCATTTCCGGCGCACCGTACACCTTGCCGGAAACCGGCACGGGCGAGCGCGCGGGGTCGAATTCCTTGCCCCCATGTGCAACCTGCGCATAGCGCGCGGTCAGCCGCAGGATTTCGGTGCGCAATGCTTCCGCTTCGTCGCTCATGCCGTGCCATACGCCTTGATCTGAGATTTCGTGAACGCCGCCATGTCACCGCCGTCGCGATAGTGCCGGTACCAGCCAGCGGTGGCGCGGAGGGCTTGCGCCAGATCCCAACCCGGCTGCCAGCCCAGTTCGCGCCGGGCTTTCTCGGAGTTCAACCGCAACACCGGCGCCTCGTGTGGCGCGGCTTGCGGTGCCTCGACCCGGTACGATGCGCCGTCGCCCCATAACCGGCAGATTTCCCCGGCCAGTGTCTCCACCGCCACTTCGCTCGAAGGGCCGGGGCCAAAGTTCCAGCTGGCATGCCCCGTTTGCGGGTGCGCCCACAAATGTTCCGCCGCAAGGAGATAGCCGCACAGCGGGTCCAGCACATGCTGCCACGGGCGGATCGCCGCCGGGTTGCGAATCTTCAAGGTTTCCCCGCTGAAAATACTGCGGAAAAAATCCGGCACCAGGCGGTCCTCCGCCCAGTCGCCGCCACCGATGACATTGCCGCTGCGCACGGTGGCGATTTTCTGGTGGCCCGGCATGGGGAAGGAGGCTGCAACCAGTTCGGCGCAGGCCTTGCTGGCGCTGTACGGGTCGTGCCCGCCCAGGCGGTCAGTTTCATCATGCCGGACGGTGCGGCTTTCGGCGTACACTTTGTCGCTGGTGATAATCAGTACCACCGCCACGCTGGGGATTTTCACGGCGGCGTCCAGCAGGTTCGCCGTGCCCATTACGTTGGTCGCAAAGGTCTCCAGCGGCCGCGCGTAGGAGGCGCGCACCAGCGGTTGCGCCGCCATATGCAGCACAATCTCCGGCCGGAATGCCGCCATGGCAGCGCCCAGCGCCGCCGGGTCGCGCACATCGCCCAGATGGTGCTCGCAAACCCCCGCGACATTGCAGAGGCCGAAGAAATCCGGCGTGGTATTTGGCGCCAGCGCATAGCCACCCACCGTGGCGCCAAGCTCATGCAGCCACAAAGTCAGCCAGCCGCCTTTGAACCCGGTATGCCCGGTGAGGAAAACCCGTTTGCCGGCCCAGAACGCGGGGGCCGGCAGCTTCAGCTTTCCCATGTGATCCACGGCGCTTTTTGCGTTTCGCACAAATGGTCGAGCAGCATGCGGTCGCGCAACGTGTCCATCGGTTGCCAGAAGCCGGGATGCCGGTAGGCCATCAACTCGCCCGAAGCCGCCAGCCGCTCCATCGGCTCCTTCTCCCACGGCATCGCATCGCCTTCGATCAGGTCGAGTGCTTTTGGCGAAAGTACAAAAAACCCGCCGCTGATGAGGCCGGATTCCTCGACCGGTTTTTCCTCGAAGCGGTCCACGAGGTCCCCCGCCAGATGCAGCGCGCCGAACCGCGCTAGCGGGCGCACCGCGGTAACCGTCGCCAGTTTGCCGTGGTCTTTATGAAATTTCAGTGCGGCGCCAATGTCGATATCGGCCACCGCATCGCCATAGGTCATGCAGAACATCGCATCATCGCCGAGGTATTTGCGGATTTTCGTTAACCGTCCGCCAGTCTGCGTCTCCAGCCCGGTTTCCACCAGCGTCACCCGCCAGTCCTCGGCCTCGCTGCGATGGACGGTAATGCCGGAGCGCAAATCCACTGTAATATCGCTGGAGTGCAGATTATAATTATAAAAATACTCTTTTATCCGTGCCCCCTTGTAGCCGAGGCAGATGATGAAATCCTCGATCCCGTACTGGGCGTAGATTTTCATGATATGCCACAGGATCGGGCGGCCGCCGATTTCAACCATAGGCTTGGGTTTGGTGCCGGTCTCCTCGGAAAGCCGCGAGCCGCGCCCGCCGGCGAGGATCACGGCTTTTACCCCTCGCAGCGGCAGCGTGTCATGCGTCATCGCGATGCTTCCACATTTGTTAAACCCTTGTCAGGGCTAGGGCTTACTGGCGCGCCCGTCAATTTCGCGCAAGCCGAAAACCCGCCGCCTGGCCACGCAACCGCTTCAACTCCGCGTGCGCGAAGGCCAGCAGCAGGGCCGCCAAGTGTACGATCACCCACCACCACAGACCTTCGCGCAGCAGCCAGAAGCCGGTTTGCAGGCTGGTTGAGAGCGCGCCGAGTGCGGCCCTCAGCGGCGCCTCCCATAGCAGCAGCACGATGGCGGGGAGGAAACAGCGGGGCAGGCGCTTTGGCATGGCGCATAGCCCCGGCAGGGTGAAGAGCAGGAAAATCGCCCGGTAATACACATTCTGCGCCGCGAAGAAGCAGAGTACGAGCAGTGCCGCGCCGCCGAGCAGGAACACCAGCCGCGCCGGGTCCATGGCTTTCTGCCAACCAGCGTAACGGCGGGCGAGGCGCAAACTCAGCACCAGGGCCAACGCGCACAGCACCACGGAGGCCAGCGTTACCACCTGCTCGCCGGAGGTAAACACCTCGTCCCCGAACAGTTGGTTCAACCGGGTGGCGGTGAGAATATGCAGCCAGTTAAAACCGCGCGGCAGGTCGATCATCCCAAACGTGGCGCGGAACGGCGTGCTGCTCGGCAAAATGCGGATCGCGGTGGCTGTATCATGCGCGAAGCACAGCAGATACAGCAGGCCCGCCCCCAGGCCCAGCGCCGCCAGCGCCAGCAATGGCTTGATGCGTTCCCGCAACGCCAGCAGCAGCAGGGCGGCGGGGTAGAATTTTATGCCCCCAGCGAGCGCGAACACCGCGTAGGCGCAACACCGCCGCACCCAGCCGCGCAAGAGCCACGGCAGTGCCAGTGCGGCGGCAATAAAAATCGCGGCGTCGAGGTTGCCCTGCTCCAGCGCATAGAATGTGGTGGTGGAGACACTTGCCGTCAGCCGCAGGAGAAATTCCCGGCGCGAGGCCGGCACCGGCAGCCGTGCCAGCGCGGCGCAGAACCCCAGGCAGAGCAGCACGCCCGCCAGCACGGTATCCTCCGGGCCTATGGGCAGCCAGGCGGCGCGCAGCAGCAGCGGCGAATAATTATACTCACCACCGAGGCAGGCGCTGGGCAGATATACATCCACCCCCTGCCGCCAGCACGCCCCGGCCCGCAGAATCGCGCCCATATCCACGAACGGCACCGCCTTGCGCGCGCCATCCGGGATTGCGGTGAGGTCCATGTACAGCGGCAGGTCAACCGCGCGCAGCAGCCAGCAGGCGAGAAAAACCGCGAGGCAAATCAGGCTGATTCCATAATGGCGCAGAGTAGGGGAGCGAAGCATACGGCGGCCCGTCGCATATGGCCCGCCGCTAGGCAAGGCGAGGGGGTAGAATCTCCTACGCCTTTTTATAGATATTGATCTCGCTAAAAAATGCCCATCGCCAGCCCGGCGCCGAGCGAGGCGCCAAGCTCCCGGCAGCGCGCCAACGCTTCCTCGCTGATTGTTTTGGGCGCCAGTATCGCCTTCGGGGTTTGCGCGTGGGTGCAGATAATCAACGGGTCCGCCACCGCTTTCAGCCGCCAGCCGGTGGCAATGCGGTCAATCTGCCGCGCGGCATTCTGGCCATCGCTGCCGGCGCAGATCAGCGTGGCGTAGGGGCGGCCGTTGATGCGGTCCAGCGCGGCGTAATAGCTGCGGTCGAAGAAATCCTTCATCATGCCGGACATCGCGGCGAGATTTTCCGGTGTCGCGAAGATATAGCCATCGGCCGCCAGTACATCGGCCGGTTTTGTTTCCACCGCGCTTTGCAACAGAACGCGAACATCCCCCTCAGCCGCCGCACCGTCCGCCGCGGCCCGCGCCATTTGCAGGGTGCCGCCGGTCAGGCTGTGGAATACGATGAGCAGCGTCTTCATGGGGTTATTTTTTATCAATGACCACGGTGCAGGTCATGCCCGCCACCAGCGTGGTTCCCGCCGGTATATGGTCCAGCGCAATGCGCACCGGCACGCGTTGCGCCAGGCGCACCCAGGTGAAGGTCGGGTTCACATCGGCCAGCAGGCTTGGCGTGGGGGTGCGTTCGGCATCGCTGATCCCGGCGGCCAGCCCAGCCACGTGCCCGCTTATCGCGGGGCCGCCGTCCAGCAGCGTCACGGTTGCCGCATCACCAACCGCGATCCGCCGCAGTTTGGTCTCCTCGAAATAGCCATCCACATACAGTGAATCCGTATCCACGATGGCCAGATCGGGCGTTCCAGCGCTCACGTAATCGCCCGGCTGCATCGACAAATTGGTGACCACGCCGTTCACCGTGGCGCGCACGGTGCTGCGTTGCAGGTTCAGCTGCGCCACGGCTTCATTGGCCTGCGCCTGCTGGTAATCCGCCGCCGCTTCCATCGCGGCGCTTACCGCCGCGTCGCGCGACAGGCTGGAGACCGCGTTGCTGGACAGCGAGGCATAGCGGCTGGCGGTGCGCTGCGCGTCCTGCATCGCCGCCTGGGCCTTCAACATTTCCGCCTGCGCCTGTGCAAGCGCCAGGGTAAAGCGCGTGGGGTCGATCTCGAACAGTTTATCGCCCGCCTTCACCACTTGGTTATCGCGCACAAACACCTGCACCACGGGGCCGGAGACGTCAGGGGCGAGGTTCACCGTGTCGGCGCGCACGCGGCCGTCGCGGGTCCAGGGGGCGTCCATGTAATAAACCCAGAGCTGCCAGCCGATCACCCCGGCGATCAGCACCATCACCAGGGTTACGAGAAAGCGGAGGCGGAAGGATGCGGTGTTCATGGGACTCCGTTTCAGAAAAAGCGGTTCATTGTAAAGCTGATGGCGCCGAGCACGATAATCAGCAGCGCCAGGTCGAACAGCGGCCGGTGCCAGACAAAATGGTACACACCTAGCCGCGCCAGAACCCAGCGCAGCGCGGCGGAGGCGAGCAGGGCGGCGCCCAGCCATACCAGCAAGGGCGGCAGCAATATGCCGTACAGGTCAACTTCGCCGGTCATGCGGGGCTCCAAACAGGGGGCGGCGCCTGGGCAAACAGCACGCTGCGCAATCCCGATAACATCATCAACGCCTCCTTATGGGGCACGGTATCAAACGCCGCGGCGTGAGTCGCCGTGTCAATTGCCTCCAGCAACGCCGCCGGTGGCGGTTCCAGCGGATTGGCCTGGTAATGCGCCGCCACCCCATCCAGCACGGCAGCGGCGGGGGCGCGTGCCATTTGCGGCAGGCCGGGGAGCGCGCGTTGCAGGCCGATCACGTTCAAGCCCACCCGCAAATCGTGCAGTACATCGTCCGCGGCGATGTCCGCCCCGGCTGAAACGGCGGCCAGCCGGGGCATCAGCAGGCTGAGGCGGTCCATCATCAGCCCGGTCAGCACCGCGCGGTCCCGCGGGCCGCCGGCCCGCGCGGCGGCGGCAATGTCGCGCCAGCCGGCACGCATAATCCGTTGCGCGCTCCATGCCGCCCCCACCGAGCGGATCAGCTTGGTTACGGTAAACGCGGTGGCGAGCCCGAGCAGCAGCGCGATGGTGTTGTTGAGGTAGGCGGCGAAATCGCTGGAATAGATATTGTTCAGCGCCAGATTGGTCGAGCCGATGGCGCCAAAGATCATGCCGGTGCCAAACGTCGCGGGGCGGGAGATCAGGGTGCCGACCACCAGCCCGGCCGGCAGCAGCACCAGCGCCAGCTCGGCGAAGGTGGTCACGCGCGGCAGAATGAGAAACACGTAAACACCGGCGCCGAAAGTTGCGATTGCCGCGTTGCGGGTCATCAGCGCAATCGCCGGGGCCGGGTCGTCCTGCTCGGCAAAAAACGAGCAGGCCACGGCGACAATCACTGCCGCTCCGGCACCGGCGGTCCAGCCCGTGCCGATCCAGAACACGCAGACCAGCAGAATGGACACCGCCGCCGCCAGGGCCGAGAGCAGCGCCAGCCCGTGGTCTTGTATCTGCGCGGCAATGGCGATGAACGCCGCCTCCGTGGCGGGGCTTTGTGGCGCGGCATCGCCCTCGAACAAGTGGCGGCGGATGGCGCGGGCGTGGCGCATGATGCTCACCAGCTCGCTCAGCCGTTCGGCGAGGCTGACGCGCAGCATCCCGGCCCAGGAGATTTCCTCCTCCGCCAGCGCGTTGATCCGCGCCTGCAGGGCATCGGCATCTTCCGGCCCGCCCGCCTGCACCCAGCCCTTGGTGGCATCCAGCACGCGCTGCAGTTCCGGCGTCACGCCGCCCTCCGCCCGCAACTGCGCCACCCGGTCGCCGATGGAGCTGAGCACCGGCATCAGGCTGAGCACGTAAATCCGGAAATTCGTGATGTGCCGCACCGCTGATTGCAGATGCGAGGTATCGAACGCCAGTTGCGTTGTCATCATCGCGACATCGGTGGCCTCCACCGCCAGCTTGCGCCGCGCCTCGCCAACTTCCTCGGCATCCCCCCGGCCTTCCAGCGCCGCCGTGGCCCAGGCGATCCCCGGCCGCGCCCAGCCCGCCACCCGCTGCGCCAGCACGGGGCCAAGCGGGCGCGGAAACACCACCGTGCCAACCAGCGTGGTGCAGGCAATGCCGATGCTGATCTCCTCAACCCGCGTCAGCGCCGTCTGGAAAATCTGGCCGGGCGCCATGATGCCGGGAAACCCGATAATCCCGGCCGTATAGCCCGCCAGCATGAACATATAGGCGCGCGGCGTGCGGTCCAGCAGTGATAGATACAGGCACAGCCCCACCCAGAGCGCCATCGCCAGACTCAACAGCACCGGCGCGTTCACCAGATTGGGGACAATCACCACCGCGGCGGTGCCGCCGGTGAGCGTGCCGAAAAACCGGTACAACGCTTTCGACCGCAACGCCCCGGTGAGCGGCTGCGCCACGATATAGGCCGTCGCCATCGCCCAGTACGGATTCTCCAGCCCCAGCCAGAGCGCGATGTACAATGCCGCCATCGCCCCCGCGAAGGCTTTCAGCGCAAATAGCAGCTCATCGGTTGTCGGCATCATCGGCAACAAACATGAAATCGCGCGATGGAGATAGGCACAAACCGCATCGCCGCAATGCGGGGTTCCAAGGGGCGCCGGCCCGAAGGGCCGCCAGTTAGCTCACTAGGCGCGCCTCCGGCGCGACGCCCCTTGGCCTGGCTTCACAGCAGCCCCAAAATCTTTGCCGCATCTTCCTTCCGGCAAATGAGCAAGTCCGGCAGGTACGGATCGGCATTGTTATACACCAGCGCCGAGCCATCAATCCGGCTTGCATGCAGCCCCGCTGCCAGCGCCACCGCGGCCGGCGCGCAATTATCCCACTCATACTGCCCGCCCGAGTGCAGGTAGATATCCGCCTCGCCACGCAGCACCGCCATCGCCTTCGCGCCCGCCGAGCCCATCGGCACCAGCTCCGCGTCCAGCGCCCGCGCCACCGCCACGGCCTCCGCCGCTGGCCGCGTGCGGCTGACCAGCATGCGCGGCTTGGCGCCCGCCGGCGGCACCACATGCCCGGCCTGCGAGGTCAGCGTCAGCCCCAGCCCCGGCAGCGCCACGGCACCCACAACCGGCGCACCGTCAATCGCCAGCGCAATATGCACCGCCCAATCCGTGCGCGCCTCGCCATATTCGCGCGTGCCGTCCAGCGGGTCGACAATCCACACCCGGCTGGCGGTAAGGCGCGATGCATTGTCCTTCTCCTCCTCCGAGAGAATTGCATCATCCGGCCTTTGATTTTTTAAAACCTCCATGATGAACGCATTGGCAACACGGTCCCCCGCTTTGCCCAGCGCCCTCTCTCCGAACAACCCTGATCGCTGCAAGGTCAGCAGCAACTGCCCCGCCGTGCCGGCAAGGTGCTCGGCCAGCTCTGTATCGTTCATGGAATCAGCTTCTCGATAATCAAATCCGCCGCCTGCTCGGGCGTCAGCTTGGCAGTGTCGATGTGAATCTCCGGTGCCTCCGGCGGCTCGTACGGCGAATCGATGCCCGTGAAATTCTTCAATGCCCCACTGCGGGCTTTCTTGTACAGCCCCTTCACATCGCGCGCCTCGGCCTCGGCCAACGAGGTGTCGATGAACACCTCGATGAACTCGCCCGCCGCCATCATCTCACGCACCATCTGCCGCTCGGCGCGGAACGGGCTGATGAACGCGGTGATCACAATCAGCCCCGCATCCGTCATCAGCTTGGCCACTTCGCCCACGCGGCGGATGTTCTCAATCCGGTCAGCTTCGGTAAAGCCGAGGTCCTTGTTGAGGCCATGGCGAACGTTGTCGCCATCCAGCAGGAAGGTGTGCCGGTTCATGCGCACCAGCTTCTTTTCCACCAAATTGGCGATGGTGGATTTGCCGGCACCCGAGAGGCCGGTGAACCACAGCACCGCCGGCTTCTGGTTCTTCAAGCCCGCATGCGTATCGCGGCCAATATCCAGCGCCTGCCAATGCACATTCTGCGAGCGGCGCAGCGCAAAGTTGATCATCCCGGCGCAGACCGTGGCATTGGTCAGCTTGTCGATGAGGATAAACCCGCCGAGCGTGCGGTTGTCCGCATAGGGCGCAAACGGGATCGGCCGGTCGGTGGCAATATTCGCCACGCCGATCGCATTCAGCTCCACCGTTTTCGCGACGATGTGCTCCATCGTGTTCACGTTCACCTGGTACTTTGGCGCATGCACGGTGGCGGTGACGGTTTGTGTGCCCAATTTCAGCCAATACGGCCGGCCGGGAATCATCGCCTCGTCAGCCATCCAGACAATGACCGCCTCAAACTGGTCAGCCACTTCCGCCGGCGCGTCGGCAATGCAGATCACATCGCCGCGCGAGCAGTCGATCTCATCGGCAAAGCACAGCGTCACGGACTGCCCGGCCACCGCCTGTTCCAGGTCGCCGTCAATGGTGACAATGCGGCTGATGGTCGAGGTTTTGCCCGACGGCAGCACGCGGATGGTATCGCCCGGCTTGATCGTGCCGCTGGCAATCAGCCCGGAAAAGCCACGGAAGTCCAGGTTCGGCCGGTTCACCCATTGCACCGGCATGCGGAATGGTTTTGCTCCCGCCGCGGTCACATCAAGCTCAACCGTCTCCAGGTGTGACATGAGGGTTGGCCCTTCATACCACGGCATATTCTCGGATTTGGTGGTGATGTTGTCACCCATGAAACCGGAAATCGGCATCGGCGTAAAATTTTCTATGCCGATAGAATCGGCAAACTTGGTATAATCCGCAACGATCGTGTCATATACTCTCTGGTCGTAGCCGATCAAATCCATCTTGTTCACCGCCAGCACGATGTTCTTGATGCCGATCAGATGCACCAGATACGAGTGCCGCCGCGTCTGCGTCAACACGCCCTTGCGCGCGTCAATCAGAATCACCGCTAGGTCCGCGCTCGATGCGCCGGTCACCATGTTGCGTGTATATTGCTCATGGCCGGGCGTATCGGCGACAATGAACTTGCGCTTTTCGGTGGCAAAAAACCGGTATGCCACGTCGATGGTAATGCCCTGCTCACGCTCCGCCGCCAGGCCGTCCACCAGCAGCGCAAAATCAATATTCTGCCCCTGCGTGCCAACGCGCTTGGAATCCGCTTCCAAGGTGGCGAGCTGATCCTCAAAGATCATTTTCGAATCATAGAGCAACCGCCCAATCAACGTCGATTTGCCGTCATCCACCGAGCCGCAGGTGATAAAGCGCAGCAGTGATTTGTGCTGGTGCTGCACCAGATACGCATCAATATCCGCGGCAATCAGCGCATCGGTCTGATAGGAGGACTCTTGTGTGGTGCTAACGGACATCAGAAATACCCCTCCTGCTTCTTCTTTTCCATGCTCGCGGCCTGGTCATGGTCAATGGCGCGGCCCTGGCGCTCGGATGTCGTGGTCAGCAGCATTTCCTGAATCACCTGGGGCAGCGTGGTCGCTTCGGATTCCACCGCGCCGGTGAGCGGGTAACAGCCAAGCGTGCGGAAGCGCACGGATTTCATCACCGGCACCTCGCCGGGGCGCAGCGGAAAGCGGTCGTCATCGACCATGATCGTCAATCCATCACGCTTCACCACCGGCCGCGAGGCTGCAAAATACAGCGGCACAATCGGGATATTCTCCAAATGGATGTATTGCCAGATATCCAGCTCGGTCCAGTTGGAAATCGGGAACACGCGGATGCTCTCGCCCTTGGCCTTGCGCGCGTTATACAAATTCCACAGCTCCGGCCTCTGGCTTTTCGGGTCCCAGCGGTGGTTGGCGGACCTGAACGAGAAAATACGCTCCTTCGCACGCGATTTTTCCTCATCGCGCCGCGCCCCGCCGAAGGCCGCATCAAACCCATACTTATCCAGCGCCTGCTTCAACCCTTCGGTTTTCCACATATCCGTATGCAGCCCGCCATGGTCAAACGGGTTGATCCCCCGCTCCGCCGCTTCCGGGTTGTGGTACACCAGCAGCTCCATCCCGCTCTCGCGCGCCATCCGGTCGCGCAGCTCATACATCGCCTTGAACTTCCACGTCGTATCGACATGCAGCAACGGAAACGGCGGCGGCGAAGGATAAAACGCCTTGCGTGCCAGATGCAGCATCACCGCGCTGTCCTTGCCCACGGAATAGAGCATCACAGGATGCTCGGCCTCCGCCACAACCTCACGGATTATGTGGATCGACTCAGACTCAAGACGCTGCAAATGCGTCAGCTGGCTCGGCGAAGCGGGCGCGGAGTTATTCGGGGTCATTATGGTGGTCAGCTCCGGTTAATGGCGAAGGAAGGCGTATGCCGGTCAGTTTAGTACGCCTGGGTCAATTGGCAAAATTGCAGCCCGAAAAAAGGACAATCCACCATAAAGCATTAAAGTTTCGGGATAAATTGGCCGAAAATCGCCAATAAAGGGGAGGATTAGGGCCCTTGGCGCGGCGAGAGGGCGCCAAGAGCCCGCCCAGCCATAATTGAGGCGCTCGCGCGATGCTCGCTCGATGGAATGATTACCCCGCCGGAGCCGGCTAACTGCGGCGGAAAGTCTCGGTGAACCAGCTGATGAAGGCATCGGCCGGCATCGGCCGGTTGATCAGAAATCCCTCGGCGAAATCGCAATTCCAGCCGTGGAGCATGTCCCGCACGGCGGCTGTCTCCACGCCCTCGGCCACCACTTCCATATCGAGCTCATGGGCCATGCGGATCATCGATTTCACCAAGGCCTGGTGCTTCGGGTTATCCGGCAGCGATTTTATCACCTGCCGGTCGATTTTCAGAATGTTCGCGGGGACGTTTTCCAGGAACCAGAAGCTATTTGTACCGGTAGCAAAATCATCAATCGAAATATTCACGCCAATTTCACGCAGTTCCTGCAACCGGCCGCGCGCGACGGGAATATTGGTGAAATTGCGCCGCTCGGAAAATTCAAGCTCCAGATAGGCGGGGAGGAATGCATAGGTCTCCAGCAATTCACGGAGACGGCTGACGAAATCATCATCCTCCAGGCTCGTTGCTGAAATTTTTACGCAAATTTTTAGTTTTTGGTTGTTGGAATGCCATTGCGCCGCTTGCGCGATCGCGTAGGCGAGAACCCAGTGGGTCAGGTCGCGGACCAGCCCGGTTGGTTCGATCAGCGGAATGAACTCATCAGGCGTAATGCGCCCCAGCTTTGGATGATACCAGCGCAACAGCGCTTCCACGGCATCGGCCTGCCCGGAGCGGAGTGTCACGCGGGCCTGGTAGCTCAGTTGGAATTCACCGGGCGTGGCAAGCGCCTGGCTGGCATCGGAGATAAGGGTGAAGGCACGGCGGTGGTCTTCGGCCAGATCGTAATTGCACTCGGCCCAGCCTTTGGCGGAGGCCGCCCCAGCCTGCCCGGCCAGATAGGTTGCCTGCAACAAATCCTCAGCCGCAATCGGGCTTTTCATCAGGTCGCAAATGCCGATTCCGGCCTTGATGGGAATAGGGATGCCCCGGCAGATCAATGGCTTGGCCAGGAGGGCGTTCAGTTCGGCCCAGGCGGATTTCAGGCCGTCCTCGCCGGTGGCCCGGTAGATCAGGCCAATGCTCCAGAAGCCGACGCGAAAAGCAGGTTGCCGATGCCGGATGAAATCCAGATCCGCAAGACGGATTTGCAGCAGGTCGTCGGCAAATTTATATCCGAAGATACGGATGATATCATCGTAATTCTTGGTGTTGGCAATGTTAATGACAATAAGGAAAATACTGCGCTCCGGCGCTTTCTCCCGTTGCGCGGCAACAATTTCCCGCAACAGCAAGGAGCGTTCAAGGAGTCCCTCGGGGTCGCCATGGCCGATGGGGGCGGTCGTTCCACCGCCCATAAGCGCCGAATATTGGCTGGTTTGCAGTGAATCTGACAAGCTCGCTCCCATTTCCGGCGTAAAGTGACGGTCCGTTGTCAATCCTGGTCTGGTTGACGACCCACGGGGATAGAAGGCTGGGAGAATGGTGGAAAGCTTCAGGAGAAGTCAAGATTTTTGGTGGCCAGACACCAAGTTGTGAACAATCTAAAGTGGCGGACCAGTGGTGCGATAATTCGTAACAATGCCGGCCTCGCCACCCCTTCCATCACGCAATCCAAGCCAAGAATCTGGCAAGGGCCGGTAATTATTTTTGTTTCGTTAAGCAGCAGCCTTTGTATATAGCCGAGGCTGGAATAGCCAGCGCCGAACGTGTTCCGGGATGCGCCCCCCCCCGTCACTGCCGTGGGTTGCATCAGAAAAGGCCGCCGATGAGGCCGGTGGGGTCGAGGAAGATGTCTTGCGCGGCGGGGCGGCGGGGCAGGCCTGGCATGGTGAGGATTTCGCGGCAGAGGGCGACGATGAATTGCGCGCCGGCGGAGAGGCGGACTTCGCGGATGTTCAGGGTGAAGCCCTCGGGCGCGCCGTGCAGGGTGGCATCGGCTGAAAAGCTGTATTGGGTTTTGGCCATGCAGACGGGCAGAGCGGCAAACCCGGCGGCGGTGAATTCGCGCAGTTGCTTGGCGGCGGCGGGCTCGAAGGTAACAGTTGCGGCCCCGTAGATTTGCGTGGCGATGGTACGGATTTTCTCTTCCAACGGCATTTCGTCCGGGTAGAGGAGTTTGAAATTCGGCGCCGTGCCGCAGAGTTCCGTCACCACGCGGGCCAATTCGGCGGCTCCGGCGCCGCCCTCTGCCCAATGGTTGCAGGCTATGGCGCGCACCCCGGCACTGGCGCAGGCGGCCTCAACCGCCGCAAGTTCGGCGGCCGTATCGGCGGTGAAGCGGTTAATGGCCACCACCACCGGCAGCCCGAATTTGCGCATATTACCCACATGCCGGAGCAGATTGGCGCAGCCGGCGCTCACCGCGTCCACATGCTCCGTACCCAGGTCATTCAAGCCCACGCCGCCGTGCATTTTCAACGCCCGCACGGTGGCCACCACCACGCACGCGGCCGGCGTCAGCCCAGCCATGCGGCATTTAATGTCGAGGAATTTTTCCGCCCCCAAATCCGCCCCGAACCCCGCCTCGGTCACTACGTAATCCGCCAGTCCCAATGCGGTTTGCGTGGCAATCACCGAGTTGCAACCATGCGCGATATTGGCAAACGGGCCGCCGTGAATAAACGCCGGCGTCCCCTCCAGCGTCTGCGCCAAATTCGGCGCCAGCGCGTCGCGTAGCAGCGCCCCCATTGCCCCGGCCGCGCCCAGCTCCCGCGCCCGCACCAGCCGCTTGCTCATATCGCGGCCAATCACGATATCACCCAGCCGCTGCTCCAAATCCTCCAGCGAGCGTGCCAAGCACAAAATCGCCATCACCTCGCTGGCCGCCGTAATATCAAACCCGGTCTGCCGCGGCGCGCCGTTGCCTGGCCCGCCCAGCCCCGTCACCATGTCGCGCAACGCGCGGTCGTTCAAATCCACCACCCGCCGCCAGGTAATCCGCCGCACGTCCAGGTTCAGCGCGTTGCCCCAGTAGATATGGTTGTCGATCATCGCCGCCAGGAGGTTATGCGCGGCGGAAACCGCGTGCAGATCGCCGGTGAAATGCAGATTAATTTCGGCCATGGGCGCGACCTGCGCGTGGCCGCCGCCGGTGGCCCCGCCCTTGGCGCCAAAACACGGCCCCAGGCTCGGCTCACGCAGGCAGATCGCCGCGTTCAGCCCCTGGCGGCGCAGCGCGTCGCCCAGGCCGATGGTCGTCGTGGTTTTGCCCTCGCCCGCGGGTGTTGGGGTGATCGCCGTCACCAGCACCAGCTTCCCGCGCGGTGCCGCCATGGCTTTCGCCGCAAAGTCCAGTAGGACTTTGCCTTTAAACGGCCCGTAGCGGTACAGTGCCGCCAGTGGGATTTTTAGGGAGGCGGCAATGTCCTCGACGGGCCGCAGGCTCACCGCCTGGGCAATGCCGATGTCACTTTTGGGGTCGATGTTTCTTTGCATTGGCAAGGGCCTAGCACGGCGCGTCGCGTCGCATAAAGGTACGGGGATTACCCGGTGCGCATAGCCGCCACCGGCAGCAGCCAGCATACAAGGCGATGCCGGGATTTCGCGCGTTACCCATGCCCACGCGCCTGGGTCCGCAATGGTTAGGTCGCCTTGCCCAAGCCCGCAAATAAGAATTTACCAAGATAATTTATGGCCGCCAGTCCACATTACATTTCGTTAACCTTGATTCAGGTCAAAACAGTCCACCCCGTTCCGTGCCAAGGCAACGCTATATTTCCCCCGCGTGCAAGGAGACTGCAATGACCGGAAAATTCACCAACCCTTTTGAACTCTTTCAGAGGCCTGCTAATATGTTCTCAACCCCACAAAAATTCATGCCTAACGCCAAGGTTTTCGAGCAATTCAACGAAATCGCCCGCAATGTCGCCGAGGCGCAGATCGCTTATGGCCAGGCGCTGATGCGCGCCAATGCCGCGATGCTCAGCGCGCTCACGGCCCAGGCCACCCCAGCGGCGGCGGACGAACCAGGCAAACCGGCCGTCTGAACCGGCGCGAGCCATCGTCCGGAGGGTGGCTCGCGCCGCGAAACCTGATAAAGCCCTGAAGACCTGAGAGGCTCGCATGGATATCACCACCGAACTATTGGAAAACCACGTATTTGACGACATCGCGCTCGGCGATACCGCCAGCCTGTCGCGCAATATCACGCTCGACGACATTGCCCTCTTTTCTGTCATTTCCGGCGATATCAACCCGGCGCACCTGGACGCCGAATACGCAGCCACGGATTTGTTCCACCATGTCATTGCCCAGGGCGTGCTCACCGCCGGGCTCATCTCCGCCGTGCTAGGCACCAAGCTGCCTGGCCCCGGCACCATCTACCTCGGCCAGGACCTACGCTTTCTCGCCCCGGTCAGCCCCGGCGACACCATCACCGCTACCGTCACCGTGTCGCAGAAAATCCCCGAGAAGCACCGCGTCATCCTCGACTGCAACTGCCGCAACCAGGACGGCGCCCTGGTCCTGCACGGCACCGCCACGGTCAAGGCGCCGGAGGAAAAAGTCAGCCGCCGCGCCATGGTCCTGCCGGAAGTCCGCCTGCTCCGCCACGAGCATCTGCGCAGCCTGCTCAGCCGCGTCAGCGCCGGCTCGCCGCTGCCCACCGCCATTGCCCATCCGTGCGACGAAGTCTCCCTGCTGGCCGCCGTGGAAGCCGCGCAAGCCGGCCTCATCACCCCCATCCTGGTCGGCCCCGAAGCCAAAATCCGCGCCGTCGCCGCCGCGCATAACATCGACATTTCCGGCCTCACCATCGAGCCCACCGCCCACAGCCACGATTCCGCCGCCCGCGCGGTGGAGCTGGTGCGCACCGGCCAGGCCAGGCTGCTGATGAAAGGCTCCCTGCACACCGACGAACTCCTGCACGCCGTCACCGCGCCGCAAACCGGCCTGCGCACCGGCAAACGGCTCAGCCATGTCTACGTCATGGACGTGCCATCCTACCCCAAACCGTTGCTGGTGACCGACGCCGCCATCAACATCGCGCCCAATCTCGAAGACAAATGCTGCATCATCCAGAACGCCATCGATCTCGCGCATGTGCTCGGCATCGCAGTTCCGCGCGTCGCCATCCTCGCCGCGGTGGAAACTGTTAACCCCGCCATGCCGGCCACGCTGGACGCCGCCGCTTTGTGCAAAATGGCCGATCGCGGCCAGATCACCGGCGGCATCCTCGACGGCCCGCTGGCCTTCGACAACGCCATCAGCGCCACCGCCGCCGCGCAAAAAGGCATCTCCTCCCCCGTCGCCGGGCTGGCGGACATCCTCGTCGTCCCCAACATCGAATCCGGCAATATTTTAGCCAAACAGCTCACCTTCCTCGCCAACGCCGATGCCGCCGGCATCGTGCTCGGCGCCAGCGTCCCCATCATCCTCACCAGCCGCGCTGATGACGCCCGCGCCCGCATGGCCTCCTGCGCCCTGGCGGTGATGATGGCTGGGGAAGCACCGAATGCCTGATGCGATCCTGACGCTGAACGCCGGTTCCTCCAGCATCAAATTCGCACTCTTCGAAATCGGCGCCACCCTGCTCCGCATCGCCGCCGGCGAAGTCGAAAACATCGGCGCCGAGCCCTACCTGTTTATCCAGACTGGCGGCTCCCTCGCCTTCGAGCGCCGCTGGCCGCACGGTGAAGCGCTCACGCACGAAGACCTGCTCGGCGCCGTGCTCGACTGGGTGGACACCCACCTGGGTGACGACAGCCTCATCGCTACCGGCCACCGCATCGTCCACGGCGGCGCCAAATTCATCGCCCCGGTGCGCCTCACCGCCGAAACGCTTGCGGAGCTGGACGAACTCACCCCGCTCGCCCCGCTGCACCAGCCGCACAACCTCGCCGCCGTGCGCGCCGTTCTGGCCCTGCGGCCTCACCTGCCGCAAATCGCCAGCTTCGACACCGCCTTCCATCACACCATGCCGGAAATTGCCAAACTCTTTGCGCTACCCAGGAGTTTTTATGACGAAGGCGTGCGCCGCTATGGCTTCCACGGCCTCTCCTACGAATACATCGCCTCCCGCCTGCCAGAGGTCGCGCCCCACTTGGCACAAGCCCGCGTCATCGTCGCGCACCTGGGCAACGGTGCGAGCCTTTGCGCCATGGCGGCGGGAAAATCCATAGACACCTCCATGAGCTTTACCACGCTCGATGGCCTGATGATGGGCACCCGCACCGGCGCCATCGACCCCGGCGTGCTGCTCTACCTCCAACAATCGCGCGGCATGACCGCGGACGCCCTCACCACGCTGCTCTACAAACAATCAGGCCTGCTCGGCGTCTCCGGCATTTCCGCCGACGTCCGCACTCTACTGGAAAGCCCCGCCCCCGCGGCAGCGCAAGCTCTCGACCTCTTCACCTACACCGTAGCCCGCCACATCGTGGCCCTCACCGCGTCACTCGGCGGCCTGGACGCCCTGATATTCACGGCAGGCATCGGCGAACACGCGCCAAAAGTCCGCGCCGCGACTTGCGCCCGGTTGAGCTGGCTTGGCATGGAAATTTGTTCAGAAGCCAACGAAGCAAACGCCCCGCTCGTCAGCACGGTGGAAAGCCGTATCGAAGTCCGCGTCATCCCAACCGGCGAAGAAGCGATGATTGCCGAGCATTGTTTGACAGTTATCAAGGATGGCTAACGTTGGGCTCACCCATCCTTGCTTTCCTGAGTATCTTACCGGACGACCCTTTTACGAACCGGCAGCACGATGTACGTCAACAATCATCCTGCTTGAAATACCCATCCACCCCGGCCATGCTCAAAAACCCCAAACGCAAAAACCACGGGAGCCGCAATGAAAGCCTACACCAACGCCGCCCGCCCCGCCCGCGCAGCACCCCGGCATCATCTACGCCATGGACCGCCTGCCGTTGCTCTGGAAGGTTTAAGCAAACTCATAAGCATCCATCCTTAAAAACGCATACTCCGTGGAGCTATGCAGCCGCTTCGCCTCCGCCCCCGGCCCCGCGGCACCCATCGCCACATACAGCGGCAGCAAATGCTCCTCGGTCGGGTGCTCATCCGCCCCAAACGGCGCCAGGCTGCGGTAGTCCAGCAACGCCTGCAAATCCCCCTCGTGCAGCTTGTCATCCATCCAGGCGGAAAACGCCGTCACGTCCTTAGCCTCCGGCGCATCAATCTCCGGCATCCCCCGCCGGAACCGCCGCAAGTCGTGCGTAAAGCTCCCACTCCCAATCACCAGCACCCCTTCCGCCCGCAACGGCGCCAGCGCCGCCCCCAGGGCAAAATGGTGCGCCGGCCCCAAATGCGACTGCACCGATATCTGCAACACCGGAATATCCGCCGCCGGATACGCCAGCAGCAGCGGCACCCAGGCGCCATGGTCCAGCCCGCGCGCGGTATCAATCCCGGCTGCAAACCCCGTCTCGCGCAGCATCTGCGCAATCCGCTCCGCCAGCTCAGGCGCCGTTGGCGGCATATAGTGCAGCGTATAAAGTTCCTTCGGGAACCCATAAAAATCATGAATTGTATCGTTGCGCGCCGGCACATTGAGCATCGGCAGCTCGGTTTCCCAATGCGCCGAGGCCACGAGTATCGCCTTCGGCCGCGCCAACAACCCGCCCAGCCCGATCAGAAAATCCCGCGCCGGCGTATCCGTCAGCGCCGTCATCGGCGACCCATGGCTCAAAAACAGCGCCGGCAGCATGCTCTAACCCCCCGCCCGCTGCGCGAGCCGGAACGGGTCGGCCTTATATGTCCCCAAAATCTTAATTTCGGTGGAGAAAAACGCCAGCTCCTCAAACGCCAGCCGCAAATTCTCCTGCGCCGGATGCCCATCCACCTCGGCCAAAAACTGAGTCGCGTTAAAAGTGCCGTTCACCATGTAGCTCTCCAGCTTGGTCATGTTCACGCCATTGGTTGCAAACCCGCCCAGCGCCTTGAACAGCGCCGCCGGCACGTTGCGCACGTTAAACACAAATGTCGTCATCAAATTGGGCGTGTCCGGCGGGAAAACAACCGGCTGCTTCGCCATTACATAAAACCGCGTCGTGTTATGCGCCTCATCCTCCACGTTCCGCCGCAAAATCTGCAACCCGTGCAGTTCCCCAGCCAATGACGACGCAATCGCCGCATCCTCCACGCTGTTCATTCGCGCGATAATCTCCGCCGCCCCCGCGGTATCGTACTCCACCACCGGCACCGCCCCCAGCTCGCGGATCAACCGCCGCACCTGCCCCAGCGCCACTGGGTGCGAGTGAATGCGCTTGATGCTCGCAATGCCCGCCCCTTTCGGCGCCAGCAAACAGTGCTCGATCCGCGAAAATTTCTCCGCGATGATCGAAAGCCCACTCTCCGGCAGCAGCGCATGCATATCCGCCACTCGCCCCGCCAGCGAGTTCTCCGCCGGAAGCATGGCCAGCGCCGCCCGCCCCTCATGCACCGCCTCGATCGCCGCCTCAAACGTCTCGCAAGGCAGCGTTGTCATCTCGGGGTAGGAAATCCGGCACACCAGGTCCGAATACGCACCCGGCTGCCCCTGAAAAGCGATGCTGCTCATAAAAAATGTCCTAAATTCTGCCGTGCCAGATGCAAATCCGCATGCGTATCCACGCCAAAAGGTGCCGCCGCCACCCGCGCGGCACCTATCCGCATCCCCGCCTCCAGCGCCCGCAACTGCTCCAACTTCTCGCGCAACTCCAACGGCGAGGGCGGCATCCCCACAAACCGCGCCAGTGCCGCCCGCCGGTAAGCGTAAATCCCAATATGGTGCCACAGCGGCCCCGGCCCCGAGGGCACAGGATTCCGCGAAAAATACAGCGCCGGCGCCACCTCCTGCCCCTCGGCATACGCACAGGCGCACTTCACCACCGATTCGGCATTCGCCTCCTCCTCGCTGCTCACCGGCGCCACCAGCGTCGCAATGTCATAAACCGGGTCCATCAGCGGCAGCAGCACCGCCCGCAGGTATTCCGGGGAAATACTCGGCAAATCCCCCTGCAAATTAATCACCACATCATGCACCCCCGCCGGGTCCAAAATGT
Organism: uncultured Alphaproteobacteria bacterium; assembly: GCA_963696195.1. Taxonomy (GTDB): domain Bacteria; phylum Pseudomonadota; class Alphaproteobacteria; order Acetobacterales; family Acetobacteraceae; genus Acidocella. The sequence goes on along the minus strand of OY968826.1, from coordinate 2,796,387 downwards.
TCAGCGCATCAAAAACCCGGTCCGAGCCCGAGGGATGCGCCGGATCGGTCAGCACCGCCGTCCCCCCAGCTTCCTGCACCGCCCGCACAATCTCCGCCTCCCCGCACGCCACCGCCACCGGCCCCAAGCCGGCCTCGCGCGCCCGGTTCAATACATGCACAATCATCGGCAAACCGGCGATATCGGCCAGAACCTTGCCCGGCAACCGGGTGGAACCCATGCGGGCGGGTATCAAGATAATCGGGGTCACGGGTTTTCTCGTCTCACTAATGCTTGTCGTGCCTGCCTAAATCGCTATAGGGGTAAGCGCAATCGCGGCAAATAACGAGGGGGTCAGGGTTAGGCATGAGCAGCACGGGTAAGGACAGCTTGCTGGGTAACAAAATAGCAGCCGGTCTGCTGACCGCCGGCATTATTTTGTGGGCCGCGAACCGCATCGCCGGCATTGTGGTGCCCGGCGAGGCGCCAAAAACCCCGGCCATCAAAATCACCGGCCTGCAGACCGCGGCCGCCCCCGTCGTGGCGGCAGCCCCGGCCGTGAGCATCGACACGTTATTCGCCACGGCGGACCTCGCCAAAGGCAAGGCCGTGGTGGCGCAAGAATGCTCCGCCTGCCATACGCTGGGCAAGGGTGGCGCCGCTGGCGTCGGCCCCAACCTTTATGGCATTTTAGGCGCCAAAGCCTTCAGCGCCGCCGGCTTCACCTACTCCAGCGCCGTCGCCAGCAAGGCCGGCACGCCCTGGACGCCAGACAGCTTAAGCGCCTGGCTGCAAAACCCCGCCACCTTCGCGCCTGGCACCGGCATGTCCTTCGCGGGCATCAAAAACGACCAAACCCTCGCGGACGTCATCGCCTACCTCAACAGCAACTCTGACAGCCCGGCGAAACTTCCCTGATCACAAAAAACCTGCTCGCGGCGGCGCAAGCTGCACTTGACGCATCAGGTGCCGCCATCCGCCCCCACTTCCGCGCCGGGGTGCTCTCGGACGACAAATCCGACGAAAGCCCGGTCACCGTGGCCGACAAGCTAGCCGAGCACACCCTGCGCGGCATCCTACGCGAAAAATTCCCCGATTTCGGCATTCTGGGCGAGGAATACGCCGACCATAACACCACCGCCAAATACGTCTGGGTGATCGACCCCATCGACGGCACCCGCGCCTTCATCACCGGCCGCCTTACTTTCTGCACCCTGTTGGGCTTGTTGGAAGATGGCATCCCCATCCTTGGCTTCATCGACCAGCCGATCACCCGCGAACGCTGGCGCGGCGGCCGCACCCTCCCCGCCAGTTTCACCGGCCCCCTCGGCGGCACCATCGGCCCGCGCCCCCTCACCAACCTGGCCGAGGCCGAACTCTCCTCCACCGCCCCCGAAATGTTCACCCCCGAGGCCGCCGCCCGCTTCGCCCGCCTCCAAGCCGCCTCCCGCCGCGTGTATTGGGGCGGCGACGCCTACGCCTACGGCCTGCTCACGCTGGGCCAAATCGACATCGTCGCCGAATCCGGCCTCAAACCCTGGGACTGGGCCGCCCTAGCTTCCATCATCGAAGCCGCCGGCGGCACCATCACCACCTGGTCCGGAGAAAAACTCCGCCTAGGCTGCGACGGCACCGTGCTGGCCGCCGCCAACCCGGAACTCCACGCGGCGGCGCTGAAGGCTTTAGCCTAACCCCTCGCTCCGCCGTCATGGCGAGCGCAGCGCGGCCATCCATCTTTTCGTGCCAACGTCTCCCCCGCCCTCCCTGCCTTCCGCCATTTTCTATTTCCTCTGTGCTGACGATGCCTCGGGAGTCGAAAGGGATGACTGATTAACGCCGCCCACACATAGCCATTGGGGAAATCAGGCACCATCCACATCTGTGGAGTATTCATCCCAATGTTTTGGCAAGTTTGCTTGCAGCAATATCCGCTGGTATGAGTCGCTGATACTAAACGCCCCTTTGTATCCAAAATCTCGAGCCCGTTTCTCGCGTTCTATTCTCTCGAATATCGCCAATCGGGGATCAAATCGCACGTCATCAAATATTTGGTTTAGGTCGGTCTCAACATAGAATAGCCCCCCACGAACCTCGTTTTCGGTTACTAGAATTATTCGAACTTCGGCCTCGTGCTGAAATGCGAGTCTCTTCCACAAAAGCGAAGCTGCCCTGTTTTTTCCTTGGCCAATTGCCTTTGGGCCCACATCGTTCAATAGATTGAAGAAATTTTGTACCGGGTTGGTTACATATTCGACGGCTCCGACGTAAAACCTAAAGTCCGCAGTCTGCCGCTTGTGAAGAAAACAGTTTAGAGCTGCAATAAGCTTTCTTGGAGTGGTTCTGACCTGAACCCCCTCGTTCTTCGGGTCCATATTCCTTGACATCACAGGGTCGCGGGTAACCCGTGAATATGCCCTCAGCAATGCATCCGATTCCCCTTCGAACGACCAGCATTGAGCATAGGTCGGCTTCAAGTATGAGTGTAACATTTTTGATGAAAAATCTGGCGCCTGCATTTGTACGCCAGCAGCGAGGCTCTCAAGGGGGTCTTCCCAAGAGCTAGGCGCAACTAAAACTAAAGACCCACTGTTCACAGTAAGCGCTGCTTCAAAAAACCAAAGTGGAAAAATTCTGTAAATTGGGCGATCCAGATCGGGCAACCTTATTGCGTTAGCCTCAAACGACATTAGGCGACTATGTTCTGGTTCTTCCGCGTTGCTGCCCACTGTTCTCTCCATGAACGCCAAAAATTATAAGAGCAAATTGCCCCATGAGGCGGTGTGATAGATAATGAATGAGCCAACCAGTGTAGGGCAGATCAGCGCAGCGCATTCCGCCACCTTTTCTCCCAAGTACCCACTTCAACTCAACCCCACCCTCCCCACAGCCCCCAAAATCCCCCTCACCCGCTGCAAACTCATCGCCATCACCGCCACCGGCGCCGTCTCCACCTCCACAAACCCAAACTTCCCATAATACCCCACCAACTCTTGCGTTGCCGGATGCACCACCAACAACCGGCACCCCGCAATCTCGGCCACCTTCACCGCTTGCCCCATGGCATGCAGCACCAGCTCCCGGCCCATCCCCCGGCCCTGCAACGCCTTCGCCACCCCAAGCTGCGCCAGCACCACGCAACTCACCGGGTCCGGCGCATTTCGCCGCAACGCCCCCGGCAACCCCCCGCGCAGGATTCCTCCCGTGGTAATCGCATAAAACCCGCAAACCCTCCCGCCGCTGTCCCGCGCCACATAGGTCCGCGCATCATCGCTCGCCTGGCTCGCGACCCCCCTGGCCTTCAGCCACGCATTCCGCGCCGCATCCCCGCAATCAAAACCACTAACATCATCACCGGCCGCTAAAACCGAAATACCCTCAGCGCCCGTCATCCCCGCTGCTTGGTCAACCACGCCACCGTCGCCTCGTCCGGCTGCACCGCCTCATCCTCATCCAGCAGTCTTTGCACTGCCGCCCACCCGTTTTCCGAGGCATAAAACACCCGCGGCGCCGCAATCGCCTGCTCCGCCGCTTCAATCCCATGGTTCAACAAAAAATCACTGATCGTCGTATGCCGCGCCTGCGCCGCCGCCATCAGCAACGCCTTCACATTCGGCGTCACCCGCACCTCAATGCGCTCCGCCTTCGCCTCCTTCTCCAGCACCGCCATTTCAACAACCCCTCACAAAAACCCACCCCAACATACCGTACGTACAACATCCGCACAACAAAAATCGGCATTTGTCCGTACATACTCCTCAAATCATTCCTTTTCCGACACAGACCCGCACAAATTGGGGTGCAAGTAAAAAATAAATCCACAAAACCAATATCTTACCAGAAATTCCTCACAATAGCTTCACGTGAAACACCCCCCCGCCGCCCCTTGATCCCGCTCCCGCTCTCACCTAACTCATCGGCCCATAAGAGACTGTCCACCCAGAGGATCACATGACCGAAACCGTCACCGAAGAAACCCGCACTTTTGGCACCGAGGTTGGCCGCCTGCTCGACCTGGTGGTCCACTCCCTCTATTCCGACCGCGAGATTTTCCTGCGCGAACTGGTGGCCAACGCCGCCGACGCCACCGACAAACGCCGCTTCTTGGCCCTGTCTGACGGTGCGATGTCCCTGCCCGAAAACCCGGCCATCAAAATCTCCACCGACAAACTGGGTAACACCATCACCATCACCGACCACGGCACCGGCATGAGCAAGGAGGAACTGGCCGACCATCTGGGCACCATCGCCCGCTCCGGCACCGCCGCGTTCACCTCCTCCCTCGCCGAAAAAAAGCCGGAAGACCGCCCCAGCCTCATCGGCCAGTTCGGCGTCGGCTTCTACTCCGCCTTCATGGTGGCTGACGAAGTCGAAGTCATTTCCCGCAAAGCCGGCCACCAGGAAGCCTGGGCCTGGGTCTCCACCGGCAAGGGCGTCTACACCCTCAAACCCGCCGCCCGCGACGAATCCGGTACCACCATCATCCTCCACATGAAGCCGGACGCGGAAGAATTCCTCGAACCCCTGCGCATCAAAACCATCATCCGCAAATGGGCCGACCACATCGCGCTCCCCATCGAGCTTGAGGAAGACGGCAAGTTTGCTCCCGTAACGGAAGGCTCCGCCCTCTGGCGCCGGAGTAAAAACGAAATCTCGAAGGAAGACTACGCCGCCTTCTACCGCCACATCGGCCACGCGTGGGACGAACCCTGGGCCACCATCCACTGGCGCGCCGAAGGCACGCTGGAATTCTCGGCACTCCTGTTCATCCCCTCCAGCAAACCCTTCATGCCGGTGGAGGAAACCCGCGAATCCAAAGTCCGCCTGCACGTCAAGCGCATGTTCATCACCGACGAAGCCAAGCTGCTCCCCAACTGGCTCTCCTTCGTCGCCGGCGTGGTGGACACCGAGGATTTGCCGCTGAACGTCTCCCGCGAAATCCTCCAAGCCACCCCGGTGCTGGACAAAATCCGCAAGGCCCTGGTCAACCGAATCCTCTCGGAACTCAAAGCCAAAGCCAAGGACGTTGAAGACTTCAAAACCTTCCAGGACAATTTTGGCGCCGTGCTGAAGGAAGGCCTCTACGACGACACCGGCCACGCCGCGGAAATCGCCGGCCTGCTCCGTTTCACCTCCACCAAGGAGCAAGCCACCACGCTGGACGACTACATCGCCCGCATGCCCGAAGGCCAAACGGAAATCTACTACCTCGCCGGCGACGCCACCAACCTCAAAACCTCGCCCCAGCTCGAAGGCTTTGCCGAAAAAGGCTACGAGGTCCTGCTCCTCTCAGACCCGATCGACGCCTTCTGGCCGGCCCGGATGGAAACCTACAAAGACAAAAAACTAAAAAGCGCCTCCCAAGCCGGCGCCCTGTTCACTCCGGCTGAAAGCTCCGAGGCCATCACCACCCTCTGCGAATCCCTCGCCAAAGCTTTGGGTGACAAAGTCTCAGGTGTGGCCGCCTCAACCCGCCTGAAGGACAGCCCCGCCATGCTCGTCGCCAACGAGGCCGGACCCGACCTCGCCATGCAACGCCTCCTGCGCCGCGCCGGCCGTCCCGTCTTCGGCCTGCCACCCACGCTGGAAATCAACCCCAGCCACAAACTCATCCAATCCCTGGCCACCAGCCCAAACCTGGAAACCCCAAACCTGGAAACCAAAGCCAGCCTTCTGCTAGACCTCGCCAAACTCCAGGAAGGCGACCTCCCAGACGACCCCGCCGCCTTCGTGCGCCACATCGCCAGCGCAATCTCTGGGAACTGAACACAAAAACAAGCAAGGCCAGGGAACGCCCCCAGCCTTGCTTAACCACCTTGTTTAACCCAGGCGGTTAATTCCCGAGATTGATCTGGTTTTTGTTGGTGGCAGCGCCGGTCACGGCACCGGCGGCGCCACCGATGAGCGCACCCGTACCCGCCCCCATGCCGGTCGCGGCACCAATAATCGCCCCGCCGCCGGCACCAATAGCGCCACCGGAAAGAGCGCGTTGCCCCGTCGTATCGCCGCAACCCGCCAGGGTAATGAAAGAGCACGCCAGCAACAGGCTGGCCGTCAAATTGCGAAGCATAGCAAGCGTCCTTTATATTGTTCTAGGGTTATATAATTTCTGGCGCCCCGGATTCAACCCGGAACGATCAGGCTAGTTGCCCCCCCCCTGGTTGCCCCCTAGTTGCCAACGAGCGGTTTACCCAGATTCAGGTCGTGCGGGCTGATCGCGGCTCCAGCCACGGCACCCACGCCACCGCCGATGGCAGCACCAGCACCTGGGCCGATGCCCGTAACAGCACCCAAAACGGCGCCAGCACCAGCCCCGATAGCACCGCCGGAAAGCGCACGCGACCCCGGACTATAGCCGCAACCAGCCAGGGCAAGTGCGCCCGCGAGCAATAGCGGGACGGCGCGCAGACGTACATTCATTGTGATAAACCTCTTAACGTTGAACGGTCTTTATAGGGGCGTCCCCGTGGCCGGTGCCACATCACCCGGCTGACGGGCGCATTAAGTTACCGCAAGAATGCGCCGGTTTTGGCGTGGGCCTTGCCGCTTGGCACCCCTGGCTGTAATCCCTGGCACGGATTTCTGATTTGCCTCTGGGGTGGCCACGGCAAGTCAGCACACGAAAGGCTTTTTGATGTTCTCTAAACTTCTCGGCCTCATGTCGGCTGATATGGCAATCGATCTCGGCACCGCGAACACGCTGGTCTACGTAAAAGGCCGCGGCATCGTGCTGGCGGAACCCTCCGTGGTGGCAATCGCCGACGTTAAAGGCCGCAAGCACGTGCTGGCCGTGGGTGAGGAGGCCAAAATGATGCTCGGCCGCACGCCAGGCAACATCCAGGCCATCCGCCCCTTGCGTGACGGCGTGATCGCCGATTTCGAGGTCGCGGAGGAAATGATCAAGCACTTCATTCGCAAAGTGCATAACCGCCGCGGGTTCTCTTCGCCCATCATCATCATCTGCGTCCCCTCCGGCTCCACCGCCGTGGAACGCCGCGCCATCCAGGAAGCCGCCGAATCCGCTGGCGCGCGCAAGGTCTTCCTCATCGAGGAACCCATGGCCGCCGCCATCGGCGCCAACCTGCCCGTCACCGAGCCCTCCGGCTCCATGGTCGTGGACATCGGCGGCGGCACCACCGAGGTCGCCGTCATCTCCCTCGGCGGCATCGTCTACGCCCGCTCCGTGCGCGTCGGCGGCGATAAAATGGACGAAGCCATCATCTCCTACATCCGCCGCACCTTTAACCTGCTCATCGGCGAAAGCTCAGCCGAACGCATCAAAATGGACATCGGCGCCGCCTGGATGGACAGCGCCGACGACGGCCCGTCCCGCTTCGTTAAAGGCCGCGACCTGATCAACGGCGTGCCGCGCGAAGTCACCGTCACTCAGCGCCAAATCGCCGAAAGCCTCTCCGAGCCCGTCGGCCAGATCGTCGAAGCGGTGAAAGTCGCGCTGGAAAACACCCCGCCGGAACTGGCCGCCGACATCGTCGATAAAGGCATCATGCTCACCGGTGGCGGCGCCCTGCTGCACCGGCTCGACGAAGTCCTGCGCGTCTCCACTGGCCTGCCCGTGATGGTCGCGGAAAACCCGCTGCAATGCGTGGCACTAGGCACCGGCCGCGCCCTGGAAGAGATCAAACGCCTCCGCACCGTCCTCTCATCGATGTACTAAGCCCCGAGAGGCTTATTGCCCGATGACGGGGTGGGTGGCGGCGTAGTTGAGTTCGTCTTGCGTCATTTCGAAGCCGGCGAGGATTTGTATTGTGGCGCTGTCGGGGGTGTTCGGCAGTTCGACGGTGACGGGTTTGCTGGTGGCTTGCGCGGTGCTGGCGTTGCCGTTGAAGGTCAGCGCGATGTTGTAGTCGGTCTTAGAGATAACGGAATCGCCTTGGGTGATGGCGACGAAGTACGGCAGGGTGATGGCTGCGCCCTGGTTCGCGGGACCGTTGGAGGCTGCGAATCCGGCCTGGAATTTCACATCGAGCAGGTTTTTCTTTTTCTTGAGTTCGCAGGACCCGGCGACTCCGGTAATGCGCGCGGTAGTGATCTGTGCTGCGACATCCGAGCGGCCGGGCAGGAAGGTGGTCAGCACCTGGGTTTGTTGCAGTACCGCGACTTGCGGGCAGTATTGCGCCACGGCCGGCTTGGGTGCGGGCGGTGTTGGCGGGGTGGAGGATGCCGGGCTTGAAGCGCACCCGGCGATGGCGGCTAGGGAAATGAGCGAAAGCAGGGGAGCGGTGAACTGTTTCATGGCGCCTCCCTTGCCAGATTTTTTTGTAAAGGTCATCTACACGCCATGGCGGTTTATACAGAAGTTACGGACGAAGCCCTGGCGGAGTTTCTCGGCGGCTACGGCATTGGCTCCATGGTGGCATTCCGCGGCATCGCGGAGGGGGTCGAGAACAGCAATTACGCGCTGAAAACAACTCAGGGGGATTTTATCCTCACTCTGTACGAAAAACGCGTAAACCCCGCCGATTTGCCCTGGTTCCTGGGGTTGATGGAGCATCTGGCCGCGCATGGCCTGTCCTGCCCGCTGCCGGTGCGCGCCAGGGACGGCAAGAACCTCAATCCGCTGGCCGGCAAAATCGCCGCCATCACCACGTTTTTGCCCGGCGTGTGGCCGCGCCGGGTGAAGGTGGAGCATTGCGAGCCGCTGGGCGCCGCTTTGGCCAAACTGCACCTGACCGGCGCCGGGTTCGCGCCCACCCGCGCCAACGCTTTGGGGCCGGATGCCTGGAACGATCTGTTACAAAAATCTGCTCCCCAGGTGGACACCGTGCAGCCGGGGCTGGGCGGCGAGTTGAGCGCCCTGCTGCACGGCATCGTCGCCAACTGGCCGCAAAACCTGCCCACCGGGCATATCCACGCCGATTTATTTCCCGATAATGTCTTTTTTCTCGATGGTGAAATCTCCGGGCTGATCGACTTCTACTTCGCCTGCACGGACATCTACGCCTACGACATCGCCATCTGCCTCAACGCCTGGTGCTTCGAGAAAGATTTTAGCTTCAACGTCACCAAATCACGCGCCCTGCTGCGCGGCTACATGGCCCACCGGGCACTCAGCACCGCCGAAACCGCGGCCCTGCCGGTGCTCGCCCAGGGTGCCGCCATGCGCTTCCTGCTCACCCGGCTATACGACTGGCTGAACACCCCGCCCGGCGCCATGGTGACGCCTAAAGACCCGTTGGACTACTACCGCCGCCTGCGCTTCCACAACTCAGCCCAGGATGCCTCCGCCTATGGCCTCTGATACCACCACCCAGGAAAACGCCGTCGAAATCTGGACCGACGGCGGCTGCCGCCCCAACCCCGGCCCCGGCGGCTGGGCCGCTATCCTCAAATTCAAAGGCACCACCAAGGAACTCTCCGGCGGCGAGATGGAAACCACCAATAACCGCATGGAACTCACCGCCGCGGCCGAAGCGCTATCCGCCCTCACCCGCCCCTGCCGCGTCATCCTCAATACCGACAGCCAATACCTCAAAGACGGCATCACCCGCTGGCACACCGGATGGGTCCGTAAAAACTGGCGCACCGCCGGCGGCGACCCCGTGAAAAACATGGACCTCTGGAAACGTATCCTCGATGCCGCCAAACCCCACGAAATCGAGTGGAAATGGGTACGAGGCCATTCGGGTAACCCCATGAACGAACGGGCTGACGAGTTAGCGACACAAGCCCGTGAACGGCTGGAGTCCGGCGCCCGCCTGAAATAGCGCGCTACAGCGCAATTGTTCCAGGGGGATCGGCCCGCGAAGAAAAACCGGCAAGCGCTGCTGCCAGCAGCAGCGCTGCCCCAAGAATTTCACTAAAAAAAGCCAGTTCCGGGAAAGCGAGCAGCCGCAAATGTCCGGCATTAACCAGGCAAACCGCATCCAGTAAATTCACTTCCCCGCGCCCGGCACGCGGCAGGCAACCGCTGAAAAACGCCATCTGTGCCCAGAACATTACCGCGCCGAACCCCGCGGCATACCCCACCAGCGGCAGCATCAACGCGCGCCGCCCCCAACCAAGCGCGAGCACCAGGGAGAGCGGACCGGCAAAGATATGGAAAAACCACCCCGGCGTGCCACTTCCTTCCCCCGTTACCGCCAACATGGTGGCGAGGTGGTAAAGCAACCCGGCCAGCACCGGCGCCACCATGAAAACCGGCGCCAGCGCCAATAAATCCGCCCGCCTGACCCGCCGCGCATAAAGCCCGCATGGCACCAAGACCAGAACCGCCACCGGCAACACAAGCAATCGCGACGGATGCATAAAGGACCAGGTCCCGGCCCAGCAAAATCCAACAACCATCCGCAACAGCCCGGCCAGATACAGTCCCGGCGCCAGCACCAGCATATCCAGCAATGTGGGGAAGTGTTTATGCGCGCTGCTCAACACCCCACCTTGTTGCTGCACCTGAATAAAGTCGGCCGCGCCGGTGACGTTCCCCGTTAAAATCATGGCGTGAACGTACCAGAATCCGCCCGTGAGCACCGCCAAAAGCGGCACCACCAGCGCCGCGGCCCATTGGCCGGGTCTGCGCGTGCGCCATGCCTCGACGATCAGCAGCAAACTCACCCCCGCGGTCACCGGCAGAAAAAACGCCTTGGTCAGCAGTCCCGCGCCAAGCAGCAACCCAAGAACCACCGAACGCCGCCAGTTGGAACCATGTTGCAGGTGGCGAACGAGCCCCCACCACACCAGCGAGATAATGGCCAGGCAAACAGTATCGTTGGTAATCCGTGTGAATTCGCAAAAAAACTGCGGAAACAGGAACGGCCAGACCACCGGTACCAGCAAAACCGGCCCCGAATAATCACGCTCGCGCAGCACACGCTGCGTCACCAGGGCGCCCAGGGCAAAACCAATAAAGGCGATCGTCCAGTTTGCCAGCCTTAACAACAGAAAATGCGCTGGCCAGCTCAATGAGGCCGCCATGCGGTATAGCGGCCGCATGAGGAAAAAGAACAGCGGCGGGTGTTGCGCTTCGTAGTTAATCCCGTCGCCCGGCGCATAGTGGGACGGCCCGGTGGTAAAAACTCCGGCCCCACCCTCTGGCGCGGCGAAGAATGCCGTATAAGGCTGCCCCGTGCTGGCGGGCTGCGGCCCCGGATACGCGGCAACATCCGAGGACACACGGGCTTCCCCATATCGCGGCAACTGCCCCGTGTCGGAGAACTGCTGTACAGCGGACCAGTATTCAGCTTCGTCTAGCGCCTCGAAGGGCGGCAAGGTGGCCAGAGCCGCGATGCCGAACAGGTACACGGCCGCGAGCAACAGCCATGTTATCGTTGAGGGCCCTATCCAAACCGCCCGGCAATTCAATGTCGGGCCCCGGCCAAAGCCTAACTCCGGTACGAGCCGTTGATGTCGATGTAGCCGTGGGTCAGGTCGCAGGTCCACACGGTGGCGCGGCCCTGGCCGAGGCCGATGTCGACCTCGATGTTGATTTCCTGGCCTTTCATGTGGGCCACCACGGGGGTTTCGTCGTAGCCGGGGACAATGCCGCCGGCCTGGGCCATCCAGGTGCCGCCTACGGCGACGCCGAGTTTGTCGCGGTCGGCTGGTTCACCGGCTTTGCCGACGGCCATGACGATACGGCCCCAGTTGGCGTCCTCGCCGGCGATGGCGGTTTTCACCAGGGGGGAGTTGGCGATGGACATGGCGATGCGGCGGGCGGAGGCGTGGGAGACGGCGCCGTCCACGGTGATCTGCACGAGTTTCTGGGCACCTTCGCCGTCGCGCACGACCATGAGGGCCAGTTCGTGCAGCACCTCGCCCAGCGCGCGGCGGAAGTCGCCCAAATGGCCGGGGTCATCGGTGGGCTCATTGCCCGCTTGGCCGGTGGCGAACAGCAGCACCGTGTCGGAGGTGGAGGTATCGGAGTCGATGGTGATGCAGTTGAAGCTGTGGTCGACGCCCTTGCCCAGCATGGCTTGCAGGGCCGGGGCGGGAATGGCGGCGTCGGTAAATATGAATGCCAGCATGGTCGCCATGTCCGGCGCGATCATGCCGCTGCCTTTGGCGATGCCGGTGACGCGCACTTCCACGCCGTTCAGCCGCGCGGTGCGGGTGGCGGCTTTTGGGAAGGTGTCGGTGGTCATGATCGCCTTGGCGGCTTCGGCGAAGCGGTCCTCGGCGAGGTTGGCTTTCAGCGTATCCAGCACCGCGACGATTTTATGCGCCGGTAATGGCTCGCCGATAACGCCGGTGGAGGCGAGGAATATCTGTTCGGGCAGCGTGCCCAGCGTGGCTGCGGCGGCGTTGGCGGTGGCCTCCACCGCGCGGGTGCCCGCGATGCCGTTGAACACGTTGGCGTTGCCCGCGTTCACCACCAGGCCGCGGGCGATGCCACCTTGCAGCACCTCGCGGCAATAGGTCACCGGCGCGCCGGGGCAGAGGTTTTTGGTGAAAACCCCCGCCACCGTCGTGCCTTCGGCGAATTGCGCGAGCAGCACATCGGTGCGGCCCTTGTAGCGGATTCCCGCCTCACCGGTGGCCATGCGCACCCCTGCCAAGGGGGGCAGTTCGGGCAGCGCCAGCGCCAGCGGAGAAAGCGGGATCGGCCCGGCCATTACTGACCCGGCGCGCTCTGCGGCGAGGCGGTGCCGTTCTCGTTGTAGACTTCAACCTTCACCTTGCTGCGCACATCGGCCAGCGTGGCTTTGATGGCGTTATCGGCCAGGGTCTGGCGGATCTGCTGCTGCACGTCGGCCAATGCCGGCGTCGGGCCGGCGCGCTTGGCTTCACAGAGGATGACATGCCAGCCGAACTGCGTCTGCACCGGTGTTTTGGTGTACTGGCCGGGAGCGAGCGCGAAGGCCGCGGTGGCGAAGGCCGGGACCATTTCGTCCTGGCTGAACCAGCCCAGCTCGCCGCCATTGGCAGCGCCTGGGTCGATGCTGTCCTGCTTGGCCAGGGTGGCGAAATCCGCGCCCTTGTTAAGCTGGTCGATAATCGCCTGCGCCTGGTCCTGCGTCTTCACCAGGATGTGGCGGGCGTCGATCTGGTCCGGGCCGGGCTTGCCTGCATAGTCCTTTTTGTATTCAGCCTGCACGGCGGCCGGCGACACCGCGGACGCGATGTGCTGCTGCACGTAGGCATTTTCCAGCTTCACGTCGGCGGCCGCTTCCATTGCGGCGGCCACGGCCGGGTCTTTCTCCAGGCCTTCCTTGCGGGCAGCCACGAGCAGAGCCTTGCGGTCGATTTCCTGGCTCACCAGGATCGGGAACAGCTGGTTGGGCGGCATCTGCTGCATCTGCTGCGGGATGTCCTGCGCGGCGGCCTGAACGTCGCTGAAGTGGATTTTTATGCCGTTGACGGAGGCCACAACCGGGTCACCCTGCGGCGCGGCAGCGGGAGCGGGAGCGGGAGTGGATTGGGCGAAAGCGGCCGGGGCGGTGAGGCTGGCCATAAGAGCGAGGGCAGAAAGCTTAGTGGTGAAACGCATGGAGCAAGATACCTTCCAGATTTTTACGAAGCTATGGCCCAACTGCCTAAATCCGGCAAGACTGGTCCCTGACCGGCGGCTATTTGCCTTCCCGAATTGACCCTGCCACCCCCCGCGACTATGTGAACGGCGCAGCACCCCCTTTAGATAAGCGGAATCCGCCCAGAAATGTTTGCCAGTCTTGCCCGCGCCGTCTTCGGTACCAGTAACGACCGTGCCTTGAAGGGGTTCCGGCGCCGCGTCGCCGCCATCGCCGCTTTCGAGCCGGCGTTGAGCGCCCTCACCGGCGAGGAGCTGCGCGGCAAAACCGTGGAATTCCGCGAGCGCCTGGCCAAGGGCGAGACCCTGGACAGCCTGCTGGAGGAAGCCTTCGCCGTGGTGCGCGAAGGCTCCAAGCGCGCCCTCGGCCTACGCCATTTTGACGTGCAGATGATCGGCGGCATGGTTTTGCACGCAGGCAAAATCGCCGAAATGAAGACCGGCGAGGGCAAGACCCTGGTCGCCACACTGGCCGTATACCTCAACGCGCTGCCGGGCCTGGGCGTGCATGTGGTCACCGTGAACGACTACCTGGCCAAGCGCGACGCCGAATGGATGGGCCAGCTCTACGGCTTCCTCGGCCTGTCCACCGGCATCATCGTGCACGGGCTGGACGACTCGCAGCGCCGCGAGGCCTACGCCGCCGATATCACCTACGGCACCAATAACGAATTCGGCTTTGACTACCTGCGCGACAACATGAAGTACCAGCTGGCGGACATGACCCAGCGGCCGTTCCACTTCGCCATCGTCGATGAAGTCGACTCCATCCTCATCGACGAAGCCCGCACGCCGCTCATCATCTCCGGCCCCTCGGACGAGCCGACCGAGCTGTATTCCAAGGTGGACGCCGTGGTGCAGGCTTTCATGCAGCGCGGCCAGAGCGAGGACGGCACCCACGCTTATTACGAAAAAGACGAAAAAGCCCGTACCGTGGTGATGACCGACATCGGGTCGGAAACCGTGGAAGACATGCTGCGCGAGGCCGGGTTGCTCACCGAGGGCAATCTGTATGACATTTTCAATATTTCTCTGGTCCACCACGTGCAGCAATCCCTGCGCGCGCGCGTGCTGTTCACGCGCGACGTCGACTACATCGACCGCGACGGCAAAATCGTCATCATCGACGAATTCACCGGCCGCATGATGGAAGGCCGCCGCTACTCGGACGGGTTGCACCAGGCGCTGGAAGCCAAGGAAGGTGTGGCCGTCGAGCGCGAGAACCAGACGCTCGCCTCTATCACTTTCCAGAACTATTTCCGCCTCTACCCCAAGCTGGCCGGCATGACCGGCACGGCGATGACCGAGGCCGATGAGTTCGAGCAGATTTACAAGCTGCAGGTGGTGGAAATCCCCACCAACGTACCGGTCACCCGCATTGACCACGATGATGAGATTTACCGCACCGCGGCGGAAAAATACGAAGCGGTGGCCAAGCTGATCGAGGAATGCCGTGAGCGCGGCCAGCCCGTGCTGGTCGGCACCACCAGCATCGAAAAATCGGAAATCATCTCCGAACTGCTGAACAAAAAGAATATCCACCACAGCGTGCTCAACGCGCGGTTCCATGAGCAGGAAGCCAAAATCGTGGCGCAGGCCGGTGCGCCGGGCGCCATCACTATCGCCACCAACATGGCCGGCCGCGGCACGGACATTAAACTTGGCGGCAATTACGAGATGCGCGTGGCACTGGAACCCGGCACCCCGCCCGAGGTCATCCGCGCTGAAATCGACGTGAACCACGACAAGGTGAAAGAGGCCGGCGGCCTGTTTGTCATCGGCACCGAACGGCATGAGAGCCGGCGTATCGACAACCAGTTGCGCGGCCGCTCCGGCCGCCAGGGCGATCCCGGCGGTTCGCGCTTCTTCCTCTCGCTGGAAGACGACCTCATGCGTATTTTCGGCTCCGACCGCATGGGCGGCATGCTGCAAAAACTCGGCCTGCGCGATGGCGAGGCGATCATCCACCCCTGGATCAACAAGGCGCTGGAGAAGGCGCAGAAAAAGGTCGAGACGCGCAACTTCGACATGCGCAAGAACGTGCTGAAATACGACGACGTGATGAACGACCAGCGCAAGGAAGTGTACGCCCAGCGCCGCGAATTCATGGGCTCGGACACTGTCTCGGCCGTGGTCGCGGAAATGCGCGAGGATGTTATCGGCAACCTGGTGGCGTTGCGCATTCCCGAGCGCGCGTTTGCCGAGCAGTGGCAGAGCGCGGAACTGGCCGAAGATATTTTGCGCGTGCTCGGTTTGCAATTGCCGATTGTGGAATGGGCCGCGGAGGAAGGTATCGATGAGAGCCATCTGCGTGAGCGCATCGTCGACGCCGCGCAGGCAGCGGCGGATGCCAAGGCGCAGCGTTTCGGCGCCGATCTGACCAACTACATCGAAAAATCCATCCTGCTGCAAACGCTGGACCACGTGTGGAAAGAGCATTTGCTGGCGTTGGATTATCTACGTCAGGGCATCGGCCTGCGCTCCTACGGCCAGCGCGACCCGCTGAATGAATACAAGCGCGAGGCGTTCAAACTCTTCAATGCCATGCTGGATGAGTTGAAAGACCGCGTGACGAGCCTGATGGCCCACGTAAGCGTCGCCGAGGCGCCGCCGCCGCCGCCGCCGCCAATTATGACGGAAAGTCACCCGCTCCCCGGCCACATGACCGGCGAGCTGGCGTTAGCCGAACCCGTGGTGCAGGAGACCGACCGCGTGCGCCCCTACCGCGAGGAAGACGTAGACCCCGCCCGCCCGGAAACCTGGGGTGCGACGCCGCGCAACGCTGCCTGCCCGTGTGGTTCGGGCAAGAAGTTCAAATACTGTCATGGGAAGGTTTAGGGCGGTTAAGGCCAGGGGGGCGCCGGCCCTCCACCCTTCGAACGCGTAATTTAAGCCTTACCCAAACCCGCCCGCCGAGTACCCTTTCAGCCCCGCGAAAAACGGCAGGATATAAGGGTCGTATTTCGCCACCGCCACCATCGCCGCCTCCGGCAGCGCGCCCAAAAACTCGGTCACCATAATCGCATTGGCCAGCAGGCGTTCATGGGCGTCGTGGCAATTTTTCATATGCGCGAGCATCGCGGCGGCGTCGTTGTAGGTGTCCCGTACCAGGCATTGGGTTCCCTCAGCGTCATAAAACCAGTCGTAGCGCGATGTCCCGGGGTCGCTGGCGCGGACGATGCGTAGCAGCTCCGCCGCCTCGGTTTTGAATGCCTCCAGGCTGCCGGGGTTGATAAAAAACCTGGTGTAGATTTCGATATGCGGCGTCGCCCCAGCACCAGGCTCCGGAGAAAATTTCGCGGCCGCCGAGTCCTCGCCCAGGCCCTGCCCAAAGCGGAACAATTTTGTGCCGCCGCCGGGGATCAGATCGTCCTCGGGCATCGGGCCGTTCAGCACCTCGACCGAGCGGTAAGCATATTCATGCAACGCCAGCTGGTTTTCCCCGGCGAGCTCGCTGTGCGCCTCCATCGCCGCCGCGCCGGCATAGACTTCCATGGCGACGCACTCGAGCCGATCATCATCCAGGAACCAGTCGTAGCGCAGCACCCGCGGGCCGGCGGCCTTGGTGATGGCAACCAGGCCCTCTACCGCGTCCTTGAAACTCTCCAGCCGGCCATCGTGGATTTTGAACTTGGTATAGATTTCGATCCGCGGCATTGTCTGGTTTCCTGAGGATGTTGTTAGTTTTTCAGCACATCGTCACGGCAACGCGGGGCTTATTCAGCCGCCAGCGCGTGCCCAGGGCCGGCCATTTCCACCGCTTTCGAAAAATCTACTGAAAGCAGGCGGGAAATTCCGCGTTCCTGCATGGTCACGCCGTACAGCCGGTCCATCCGCGCCATGGTGAGATGATGATGCGTCACCACCAGGAAGCGGGTGCCGGTTTCGCGCACCATGTCTTCCAACAGGTTGCAGAAACGCTCCACGTTGGCGTCGTCCAGCGGTGCGTCCACCTCGTCGAGCACCGAGATCGGCGCCGGGTTGCATTTGAACACGGCGAAGATGAGTGACAAGGCGGTGAGCGCCTGCTCGCCGCCGGAAAGCAGCGAGAGTGTGCTGAGTTTTTTGCCAGGCGGCTGCGCGTAAATTTCCAAGCCTGCTTCCAGGGGGTCATCGGAGCCAACCAGCGCCAGATGCGCCTTGCCGCCGCCGAACATGCGCGAGAATAGCGCCTGGAAATGGCGGTCCACCTCGTTGAACACGGTGCTCAACCGCTCGCGGCCCTCGCGATTTAAATGGCCGATGGAGCCACGCAGTTTGGCAATGGCGGTGGTGATCTCGCCGCGTTCGCGCTCGATGGTGGCGATCGCCTCCTCGGCCTCGGTGGCTTCGATTTCCGCACGCAGATTAACCGGGCCAACTTCTTCGCGCTCGCGGGTCAGACGCTCCCAGCGCTTGCGGGCTTTTTCTTCCGATTCAGCGGTGAGTTCCGCCGGCGGGTCGGGCAATGCAGGGTTCGCGCCCAGGCGTTCCAGAATGCGCTCGGCCACGGTGCCCCAGGCATGGTTGGCCGCGGTGATGTTGCCTTCCTCACGCGCCCGCGCCTCGCGCGCGGTACTCAAGGCCGATTCGGCCGCACGCGCGGCACGGCTGGCGGCATCGGCGTCGCGCTGCGCGTTGTGCAGCGCCTCGGCGGTGCGGCGGTGCGCGGCTTCGGCAGCCTCCAGGCTGTCCAGCGCCTCGCGCCTCGCGGCGGCGGCCTGTTCGGGGGCGGCTTCAAGTGCTGCGATGGCGGCCACGGCTTCACCGTGGCGGGCGGCGAGGTCGGTCAGCCGGTCGGTGGCGTCAATCGCGCGCTCGTTCCAGCCGGTCATCTCATTGGCCAGGGTCTCCAGGCGGCGGGTGCGGGCGATGTCTGCGGCGCGCAGGGCTTCGAATGTCTGGCGGACGGCGGATTCGGCTTGGCGGGCTTGGTTCAGCGCGTTGCGGGCGGCGTCCACGGCGGCGCGGGCGATGTTCACATCGGGCAATTGCGCGGCATTGGCTTGCACCTGCGCCAGCGCCGCCTGTGCTTCGGCATCCTCATGCGCCAGTTGGTCGCGGGTGGTGCGCGCACTGGCCGCCCTGGCGCCGGCACGCTCGGCCTCGGCGGTCAGGCGGATGGCTTCCGAGCGCGAACGGTCAAACCGCTGCTCCGCCGCCCGGCGCGCGTCGCGCGCGGTGGCCTCGGCGGCGCGGCGGGTGTCGCGCACATGGGTCTCGGCGGCGCGGGCGGCGCGCTCGGCGGCTTCGGCGGTTACGCGCAGCTCGCGCGCCCCGGCAGCGGCCTCGCGGGTGGTGTTGCGTTCGCGCTCCAACTCGGCCAGCCGGTTGCGCTGTTTCAGGCGCACGGCGGCCTCGGAGGCAGCACCGGCGCGCACGGTGTAGCCGTCCCAACGCCAGACCGCGCCTTCGCGGGAGACGAGAATCTGGCCGGGGGTGAGGTTGCCCTGGTGCAGATTGCCATCCGCGCCCTCGGGCAGCAGCAATATGTGCGAGAGCGCGCGGGTGAGCGCCGCCGGGCCTTGCACCAGGTTGGCGAAGGTTTTCAGCGGCACCACTGCGAGGTCGAGCGGCGGCAATTTGCGCCAGTGGCGGGCGGATTGCTCATCGGCACTGGCGGAAAGTTCCTCGCGCAGAGCCGCACCCAGGGCGGCTTCCAACCCTGGGGGGACGGTGATCTGGTCGAGAATCGGGGCAGTTTCACGGCCGAATTTCTGCGCTAGCAGGGCAGCCAGGGCGTCGTATTCGGTGGCGATTTTATGTGCCGCGGATTCAGCGGCGGCGGCCTCGGTACGGGCGGCGGCCAGCGCGGTTTCCGCCTGGGTACGCGCCACGGCAGCCTCGGTTTCCGCCTGCGCGCGTGCGGCCTCGGCGGCGGTTACCGCGTCGCGCGCTTCCAGCAGGGCGGCTTCGGCGGCGGCGCGCTCGGCCTCGGCGGCCGCCACGCGCTCGGGCGGGATCACGCTGGCGGCGATTTTATTGTACTCGGCCAGCGCCTCGGCGGCGCGGGTGGCGGCGCGGCGCGCTCGCTCGCCGGCCTCGGCCAAAGCGCGGCGGGCGGCGTCGCCCTCGGCGGCGATTCGCGCGGCATCCTCGGTCGCCTTGGTCGTGGTGGCCTCGGCGGCGCGCATGGCTTCGAGCGCCGCATCCTCGGCCTGCCCGGCGGCTTCAAGTGCCGCGGGGGCGGATACCAGCTCGGCCAGCAGCCGGGTTTGTTCCTCCTCCAGCCGCGTCCGCGCCGCCTGCGCATCGGCCACCAGTCTGGTTGCATGCGCATGGTCGCGGGTCAGCGCATCCAGCCGCGTGCGCGCTTCCGTCAGCGCGGCGCGGGCGCGGGTTTCCACCTCGGCGGACTGCTCACTGGCAATGCGGGCACGTTCCAGCGCGGTGCGCGACTTGGATTCGACGCTGCGCAGTTCGGGCAATGCGGCCTCGGTCTCGGCGGCGCGCGTGGCAGCCTGCTCGGCGGCGATGGTGGCTTCCGTGACCCGCGTTTCCGCCAGGGCAAAGGCTTCCTGCGCGGCATCACGCGCCAGCACGGCCATGGCGCGCTGGATGGCCAGCAGTTCCGCCTCCGCCGCGCGGATATTGCCCGAAAGGTTGCGGTAGCGCGTGGCCTGGCGCGCCTGCTTCCTCAGCTCCGTCAGGCGTGCCTCGATCTGGCCTTTCAAATCATCGGCGCGGGTTAAATTCTGCTCGGCGGCTTTCAGCTTCAGCTCGGCCTCGTGCCGGCGGGCATGCAGGCCGGTAATGCCGGCGGCTTCCTCCAGCAAGGCGCGGCGTTCCTCCGGCCGCGCATTCACCAGCGAGCCGACTCGCCCCTGGCTGATCATCGCCGAGGCACGCGCGCCGGAGGCAAGGTCGGCGAACAGCGTCTGCACGTCGCGCGCGCGGGCTTCCTTGCCGTTGACGCGGTAGGAACTGCCCGAGCCGCGCTCAATTTTGCGGGAAATTTCCAGATCCGCCGCCTCATGGAAGGGCGGCGGCGCCAAGCCAAGGGTGTCCTCCAGCGTCAGCGTGACTTCCGCCAGATTCCGCGAGGCCCGCCCGGCGGTGCCGGCGAAAATCACGTCCTCCATTTCCGTGCCGCGCATGTTGCGGGCATTGGCCTCGCCCATCGCCCAGCGCAGCGCCTCGACGACATTGGATTTGCCGCAGCCGTTTGGCCCGATCACGCCGGTCAACCCCGGCAGTATCTCCACCGTGGTGGCGTCCGCGAAGCTTTTGAAACCGGCAATGCGCAGTCGGGCAAAACGGGCTGGCACGGGAGCGCTCCTGTTATGTGGCGGCGGCTTTGGCCACGGCGGCGGCGAAGTCGTCATACTCCATCGCGCCGGGGTAGATTTTGCCGTTGATGATGAAAGTGGGGGTGGAGTCGATATGATCCATCGCCTCGGCCTGCTGCTGTCCCTGCAGGATGAAGGCTTTCAGTTTATCGTCGGCCAAAGCGGCGGTGTAGGTGGCCTGGTCCAGGCCAGCCAAGGCCGCGTATTTGTAGATCGAGGCATGGAAATCCTCATTCGGCTGGAAGGCCCAGTCGTCCTGGCTGGCGAACAGCGCCTCGATGAACGGGTAGTATTCATCGGGCGGCAAATGGCGCGCCACCATGGCGGCCATCAGCGCCACCTGGTCGAGCGGGAAGTCGTGGTAGATGATCTGCAATTTGCCGGTGTCGACCAGCGCGGGCTTGACCCGCGGCATGGTGATGGTGGCGAAATGCGCGCAATGCGTGCAGGTGAGCGAGAAGTACTCATGCGCCGTGACCGGGGCATTGGGCGAGCCGATGGAGCGCTGGCCGAACGGGGAATTGGCGTTGGCTGCCGTAGCCGGGACCGGGACCGGAGCGGCGGGGGCGGCGGGCACAACTGGCGCGGCGGGAGTGGCGGCCTGGGCGGCCAACGGCTGCCGCTTGTGTAGGTACAGCGCGGCGGCGGTGGGCACCGCGACGGCAGTCCCCACTAGGGCTAGTACATTACGGCGTGTTGAAAGCATTTTTACCTCTATATCTAGTGTAAGCGGATTCTGGCGGACGAGTCGAATCTAAATTCAGCGCCGGGTTTGTATCCCCTGGTAGAGTTTCGCCAGCGCCTCCCCCAGCGGGCCTTCCGGCAAATCCGCCGGCGGGGCAACCGGGGCCATGGCGGCGGCGCGGGGCTTGGGTGCGCTCACGCCCGGCGCCTGCTGCACGAAGCGCAGCCGCTCGATCATGTTATGGCCCAGCGACAAATTGAGGCGGGCGATGATCTGCGGGCTGACCAGTTGCAACTCCATCGCCGTGGGGCCGGTGCAGGCCAAGGTGAGCGTGCCGCCGGCAAATTTAACCGGGGCGGCGCGCGTGCTCAACTCCGGCCCGGCCAGTTGCGGCCAGTCCGCCAGCAGTGCGGCGGCGGCGGGGGCGCGGCGTTTGAACGCGGGGCGCAGCACCGGGGCCAGCAACCCCGCGATGCCGCGTGGAGAATAGTTGCGCGGCGCCTCCGCAGGCGGCACATCCTGGATTTGTGAAACCCGTTTCTTCCGCTCAGCCACCGGCCGCTAAACTCCTCTCCTGGTACGGCGCCCACCGCAGGCACCTGCCTTGGCGGTCAGCCCCCGGCATGCCCGCCGATCCTTATCATGTGTGGCTCTCCGAGATCATGCTGCAACAGACCGTGGCCGCCACCGTGATCCCCTATTACGCGAAATTTCTGGCGGCGTATCCTACAGTTGAGTTATTAGGCGCGGCGCCGGTGGATGACGTGCTCGGGCTCTGGGCGGGGCTTGGCTACTATGCCCGCGCACGCAATTTGCACGCCTGCGCGCGGGCCGTCGCGGCGCTGGGGGCGTTTCCGCAAACCATCGAGGGGCTGCGCGTGCTGCCGGGCATCGGCCCGTACACAGCCAATGCGGTCGGTGCCATTGCGTTTGGTCTGCCGGTACTGCCGGTGGATGGCAATATCGAGCGCGTGGCGGCGCGGGTGTTCGCCATCAACGCGCCTTTGCCCGGCGGCAAAAAGGAGATCGGCGCGGCGGCGGCGCGCTTGCTGGAGGATAGAGCCGCGCGGGCGGCGCCGGGGGATTTCGCGCAAGCGCTGTTCGACCTGGGCGCCACCATCTGCACGCCGCAGATCCCCGATTGCGGCCGTTGCCCGTGGAGCAGCCATTGCGCGGCGCAGGCACAAGGGATTGCCGCCAGCCTGCCGGTGCGCGCCAAAAAGCCGGAGCGCCCGCACCGCAATGGGGTCGTGTACGTGCTTATGGACGCGCGGGATGACGTGTGGCTGCTGCGCCGCCCGCCGCGCGGCCTGCTGGGCGGCATGCTGGCGCTGCCCGAAACCCCGCCCGTGGCCGCGAAGTGGCGGGATGCCGGGGAGGTGCGGCATGTTTTCACGCATTTTTCCCTGACCCTGAGCGTGCAGGCGGCGCGGCGCAAAACCCTGCCCGCGGAGGCGCTGCGTGCCCCCGCCGCCACCGCGCCATTGCCCAGCGTGATGCGCAAAGCGCTTGACGCTGGGCGCCGGGCACTGGACGATGCCTCATGATTCCGAATCCGCATGATAATTTGCTTACCATCGACACGCATGTCGACATCCCCTGGCCGGACGGCCCTAGCCCCTTTGTGGACGGGCCGCGCTGCGTTGACCTGCCGAAGTTGAAGGCCGGGGGCATCGCCGGGGTGTGCTTTGTCGCCTACGTGCCGCAAGGCCCGCGCGACGACGCCGGACACCTGGCCGCCAACGCGCGCGCCTGCTCCATGCTGGACGATATCGCCGCCATGGCGCCGGCCGATGGCAGCGGCGGCGTGCTCGCCCCCACGGCGGACAAAATCGAAGCCGCCTTTGCCGCCGGGCGCACCGCGATCATCCCCGCCATCGAGAACGGTTACGCTATCGGCAAAAGCCTTGGCGCGCTCGACGATTTTGCCGCGCGCGGGGTGCGCTACATCACGCTCACCCATAACGGGCACAACGAAATTGCCGATGCCGCGATCCCCCGGCGGGATTTAAAAGACGTGGAAGCCGAGCACGGCGGCCTCTCTCCCTTTGGCCGCGATGTCATCGCCCGCATGAACGAGCTTGGTATTCTCGTGGATATTTCCCATGCCGCCAAAACCAGCATGATGCAGGCGGCCGCACTCTCGCGCGTGCCGGTGATCGCCTCGCATTCCTGCATGCGCGCGCTGTGCGAGCATCCGCGCAACCTCGATGACGAGCAGCTTGACATACTGAAGGCCACCGGCGGGCTGGTGCAGGTGACCATGGTCTCCAACTTCCTGCGCCCCAAAGCCCGCGCCGCCGCGCTGACCGTGGCCGACATCGCCGACCATATTGACTATGCGGTGCGGCGGATCGGCGTTGAGCATGTCGGCATCGGCACGGATTTCGACGGCGGTGGCAGGGTAAGCGATTTCATGAATGCGGCGCAGGCGCCAAACCTGACCGCCGAATTGTTCCGCCGCGGGTACGGCCGGGCGGCGGTTGCGCAAATCTGGGGCGGCAACTTCCTGCGCGTGCTGCGCCAGGCGGAGGCCGCCAGAATCTAACCCCCGCGCAGTTGCGGCGCGGCGGCTATGAGGGCCGCGGTGTAGGCGTGCCGCGGGGCGGCGATGAGTTCGGCGGTGGTGTTCATTTCCACAATGCGGCCTTCGTGCAGCACGGCGATGCGGTCGGCCATGTAGCTGACCACCGCGAAGTCGTGGCTGATGAGGATGTAGGAAAGCGCATCCTTGTAGGCGAGGTCTTTTAAAAGGTTAAGCAGCATGGCCTGGGTCGAGACATCCAGGCTGGAGGTGGGCTCATCTAGCACGATGATGCCGGGGGAGGCCGCCAGGGCGCGGGCGATGGCGATGCGCTGGGCCTGGCCGCCCGAGAGCGTGCCGGGGTAAAGCCGCGCCATTTCCGGGTTGAGGCCAACGCGGTGCAGCAGGGTTTCCACTTTTTCGCGCAGTGCCGCATGCGGGATGCCGCCTTGTAGGCGCAAGGGTTCGGCGATGATGTCGCCGATGCGCAGGCGCGGGTTCAGGGATTCGCGCGGGTCCTGGAATACCAGTTGCAGGCGGCGGCGCTGCGCGCGGCGGGCGGCGCCGTGGAGGGTGAAAAAATCCCGGCCTTCCAGCAGCACATTTCCCTCATAGGGCAGCATTTGCAGCACGGCGCGGCCCAGGGTGGATTTGCCCGAGCCGCTCTCGCCGACTACGCCCAGGCACTCGCCGCGGCCAAGCGCGAATGTGGCCTCGCGCAAGGAGGGCGGCGGCAAGGTGGCGGCGCCGAACCAGCCGGTTTTGCCGGCGTAGCGCACGGTGAGGTTTTCCGCCTGCAATTGCGGGGTGAATTTTTGCGGGGCGGGTTTCGCCAGGGGTTCAGCGTAAGTCAGGCGCTCCCGCAACGGCAGCGGGTGGAAGCAGGCGGCCACGGTTGCATCAAACTGCGAGGGCGGCGGGAATGCGGCTTCGCAATCGGGCTGGCAACGCGCGCAACGCGGCGCGAAACGGCAGCCGGCGGGGCGGGATTCGGGTTCTGGCAGCGCGCCTGGAATGTTGTGCAGCCGCGCCTGGCCGACGCGGGCGATGGAGCCCAGCAGCGCCTCGCTATACGGGTGCCTGGGGTGAGCGAAGAATCGTTTTGCGCTGCCCCATTCAACGGATTTTCCCGCATACAGCACGTGCACGGCATCCGCGTGCTCCTCAACCACTGAAAGATCATGCGTGACGAATAGCACGCCCATGTTCAGCTCGCGCCGCAGCCGGGCGATGAGCGCCATGATCTGCCTGGCAATCAGCGGGTCCAGCCCGGAGGTGGGCTCGTCGGCGATGAGCAGTTGCGGGCGGCAGGCCAGTGCCATGGCGAGCATGACGCGCTGGCGCTGGCCGCCGGAGAACTGGTGCGGGTAGTCCTCCAGCCGTTGCGCCGCGTTGGGGATGCCGACCTCGCCCAAAAGTTCCAGCACGCGGGCCATGTTTTTGCCGCCGCCGTTATGCACACGCCAGGCCTCGGCGATTTGCGACGCCACGGTGCGCGATGGATTGAGTGCGGCGAGCGGGTTCTGGAACACCATGCCGGCTTTGCTGCCACGGACGCGGCGCAGCGCTGGCTCGGTGAGTTGCACGAGGTTTTGCCCGCCCAGCCAGATGCTGCCGGCTAAAGTGGCGCCGGGTGGGAGCAGGCGCATGATGGAGAGCGCGGCAATGGTTTTGCCCGACCCGCTCTCCCCCACCAAGGCGAGCATTTCCCCGGCGTTGATGTGCAGGCTAAGGGATTCGAGAATTGGCACGTTTTTGCCGCTGCGGGGGAGCTCCACGGAAAGATTGTCGACGCGCAGCACCGCGGTCATCGCGCATTGCCCCAGCGGCGCAGCAAACCCTGGCCGGTGAGCGAGGCGGCGAGCAGCGAGGCAAATACCAGCAGGCCGGGCGGCAGGATCAGCCACCATGGGTTAAGTGCGATGATGTCCAGCGCGGATTCCAGCAGACTGCCCCAGCTGACCTGCGGCGGCTGCACGCCAAGGCCCAAAAAGCTGAGTGCACTCAAGGCAAAAATCGAATCGCCGACCATGAACGTGCCGTTGACTACCAGCACCGGCGCCATGATGCGGAGCAGATGAACGCGCGCGACGTAGAGCCGCGAGGCACCGGATTGCTCGGCGGCCAGCACGAAATCCCGCCCGCGCTGCGCCAAAGTTTCATTACGCACCAAACGCGCCAGGCTGGGCCAGGAAATGAAGCCGAGCAGCAGGATCAGGCTGATGTTGTTCAGCGCCACCAGGGAGGCGAAGAATAGGAGCACGATGAGGCTGGGCAGGGCGAGGACGGCGTCGAGCAGGCGCATGAGAATGCGGTCCACCCAGGCGGGGGCGAGGCCGGAGAGCAAGCCGTAGGCAACGCCGGTGATGAAGGCCAGCACCGCCGCCGGGAGGGCGACTATGAGCGTTGCGAAACCACCTGAAAGCAGAAGCAGAAATTCGTTGCGGCCAAGTTCGTCGGTGCCCAGCGGGAAGGCGAGGCTGGGAGGTTGCAGCGCGTATGCGGGGTGGAGGGCGTAGGGGTCCGAGGTGAAGAGGAACGGCGCGATGAAGCCGATGAACAGCACGAGCGCGCCTAGGGTGAGGCCCGCAACCAGGGTGCCGCGGCTACTCATAGCTTGCCCTGGGGTCGAGCAGGCCATTGACGAGGTCCGCCAGCAGATTGCCGATGACGGTAAGCAGGCCGATGACCAGCACGATGGCGATGAGGATGGGGTAGTCCTGCGCCAGCGCCGAGCGCCACATCAGCCAGCCGAGGCCGGGGTAGTTGAACACCGACTCCACGATGACGCCGCCGGTGAAAATATACGGGAACGAGAGGCCGAGCATGGTGACCAGCGGGCGCAACGCGTTGCGGAGCACATGGGTGAAAAGAATGCTGGTAAAATCAACACCTTTTGCCCGCGCTGTGCGCACGTAGTCCTTGCCCAGCTCCTCATGCACCGCCTCGCCGAAATAGCGGGAGAGTGCCGAGGTGGTGAGCAGCGTGACGGTGATGACGGGCAGGACCAGATGCGCGGCGTAGGAGCCAACGCCTGGATGCGCCAGCCGCAGATCGGCGATGCCGCTGGCCGGAAACCAGCGGTGCCGCACGGAAAACCACAGTACAAGCATGGCGGCGGCGAAGAAGGGCGGGAGCGCGTAAAAGCCAAGCTGAAAGGCGCCGATGAGTTTGGCCGGCCAGCGCCCGAAATACACGCCCTGCGTCAGACCCAGTAGAATCGACAGCGAGGTGCTGAGCAAAATCGCAACGGAGTAGAATACCAGCGTGTTGATCTCATACTGCCATAGCAGCGCGCCGACGGGGCGGTTGAGCAGGTAGGAATACCCCAATTGCCCATGCGCCAGATGCCACCACCACAGCGCGTATTGCTGCAACAACGGCTGGTTCAGCCCGAGGCGCGCGTTGAGCTGCGCCACTGAGGTGGCGGTCGCCTTGAGGCCGAGAATGGAATAGGCCGGACCGCCGGGCGTGAGATGTGCCATGAAGAATACCAAAGTCACCAGAATGACAATGGAAAGTCCCGACGAGGCCAGCCGCTTGGCCACCATGCGGATCATGGCGCGCCCGCCGCCGTGCAGTACAGTTTTTCCGGCGCCCAGGCGCCCAGCGGGTTGATGAAATCCGCCACGCCATGCAACCCGTTGCGCACCAGCAGCGAATATTGCTCGTTGGGCAGAAAGATCACCGGCTGCTGCGCGCTGGCGTAATCCTGATAGGCGTACAGCCCGCCCAGGCCAGGCTGGTTGGTGCTTTGTGTCACCAGCGCGTCCATCTTTTTGTCGGAATAGCCGTTGTTGTTCAAATACCCGCCGGTGACGAATAGGTCTTCGCCGGACGGATAGGCGGAGAGGTTTTCCGCGACCAGAATTGCCTGCCACGCCGTGGGCTCATGCACCATCTCGCTCAACATTTTGTTGAACTCGACCTGACGGATTTTCATTTCAATCCCCACCGCGCGCAGATCCTGCTGCATGGATTCAGCCATCTCGATCCGCAGCGGCTGGCCGGCGGGGATTTCCAGGGTGAAGGAAATCTTGCTTCCGTTTTTCTGCGCGATGCCATCAGCTCCCAGCGTATAACCTGCCGCCGCCAGCAGGGCTTTTGCCTTTGCGGGGTCGTAGCCCACGGGAAATTTCCCGGCTTTCGCCGCAGGGGAGAGGAACGTATCCGGCGAGACCGGCACCGGGCCGTAATCCGCCAGCCCATGGCCGTGCATGGCGAGGTTGATGATCTGCCGCTGGCCGATCGCATCGGCCATCGCCTGGCGCACCCGCACATCGGTGAAATAAGCGGTGGCGGGGTTGGCGAGGTTGGGGATCAGCTCATGCCAGGAATAGGTCGGCGGCAGCGTCACCACGGAATCGCCCGGCAAATGTGACGCCTGGCCGTATAAATCGAACGGCAGGTTGCTCATGTCGAGATCGCCGGATTCCACCGCCTGCAATTCCTGGCCCTCGGCGTTCTCGAACTTCATGATGAAACGCTGAAAATGCATCGGCGCGCCGCCGTAGCGCGGGTTGGGGACAAACTGCGCGTCCACGCCGACGGTGAAGCCACTTAACAACAAAGGCCCATCCACCACGCTGAAAAACGCCGGGCTGCTCTGGCCCTGCCATATTTCGTCCGTGTTGTATGTCTCCCAGGCGTGCGCGGGCAAGGGCTGCAACTGCGAAAGTCCGTTCAGGATGAACCAGTCCGGATTGACCGGATGTGTCAGCACCACCTGAAAATGCATGGTGTCGCTGGCGGTGAGGCTGGCGATGATACCGGGCATGCCGCCGGCGCCATAACCGGCGTAGCTGGTGCCATAGGCTTTGATAAGGTTGAAGGTGTAGACAACATCTTTCGTCGTCACCGGGACGCCGTCGGACCACTGCCAGGGGCGCATCGTCACATTATAGGTTTTGCCGTTATCGGGCGTGGTTACGCTGCTGGCGATGCTGCGCGACCAGTCGATCTGGTGAAAACGGTTGATCCACAGCAGGGATTCGAACAGCAGCCCAGATGCTTCGGCGTTGTATTCCGAGGTGATGAACAGCGGGTTGAACGAGGTGACATCCGCGCCCGGACCAATGCCCAGCCCCGGCGGGACGACGATGGTGCCGCAGTCCCCCGGCGTTTGCGCAAGGGCGGGTGCGGCCGCGAGCAGCAGCAGGACCGCCGCCAAAAGCCTCAAGGAGTGGACGCGCCTGTGTGCCATGCCAGCGTGCCGGGCTTGTGGCAGGCCGGGCAGGTGGGCGTCCAATCGGCCTGGGGCGTGTGGCAGGCGGCGCACACCCACACGGGCTTGGCGCCGCCGGTGGGGGGATTGCCCTCCAGCGCGGCCAGCACGTCCGCCGCGCGGGCATCCGTGGCCCCGGCGGCAATGGCGGCCTGGGCATGGCGGCGTGCCTCCGCTGGCAATGCCGCCTGCAGCGAGGTCTGCGCCAGCAGCAGTTCGGATTCGGCGTGGCCGGGTTTTTCCGCCGCGAGGCCGCCCGCCGCCTGCGCACGCTCAATGGGCGTGGTCAGCGGCGCCAGATAAGCCTGCGCGATCAACGGATTCGGCGCGGTGGCCCAACCGGCGGCCAAGGTTTTTTTCGCGGCGCGGAGTTTGCCCGCATCGGTTAATGCCTGCGCCAGCGCCACTACCGCCGGGGCCAGCGTGGCATCGGCCTTCACCGCCTGCTTGGCGTAGGCCAGCGCCTGGGGTTTGTCCGTACTGGTGCGCGCCGCCGCCGTGGCGAGGGCCGCGACCTCGGCCGGCACCTGTGTCAGCCCCAGCGCCGCGCGGAAATCCTGTTGGCGCAGGGCCAGTTCCAGCCGTTTGCCGCGCACCCAGGCGCTGCCGGGGTAAGCGCTTTCCGCCGCCTGCGCATGGGCCTGGGCGGCTGCGTGGTCGCCTTGTGCCAGCTGGAGCCGCAGCAGGCCGCGATGGCCGAGAAACCCCATTTCCTCGTGCTGGCTGAGCTGTTTGAACGCCGCCTGCGCCTGTTCGGTTTTGCCGGAAAGCCGCGCGGCCTCGGCCGTGAGCAGCAGCACCAGCGGCGTGTCGCCTACTTGCTTGTGTGCCCGCCCGGCCTCGGCCCAGGCGCCGGCGGCATCGCCAGCGGCCAGTGCCACCAGCCCGCGCTGGATTGCAACCTTGCCTAATTTTTGCCGGCGGCTGCCGCGCCAGACCCCCGGCGCGCGGCGGAGACCGCCCAGCACCCGCAACAGTACCGTGAGCAGCAGCGCAATGAGAAACAGCACCAGAATCGCGGCGGGGACCGAAGTTTCCACCGTGTACCCGCCCGATTGCGCGGTCACGTTGCCGGGCAGCCCGCCGATCCACCATGCCAGCACCAGAAAAACCGCGGCAATGAGGATGAACTTAACCGCGCGCAGCATGGCTTACGCCTGCCCGGCCAGCGCGATGAGCGCCGCCCGCGCCGCCAGCAGGGCTTGAGCCTGCGCCAGCCAATTGCCCATGGCCTGCCGCGTGGAGAGGCTGAGCGTGTCCACCTGCGCCACCGCCCCGGCCAGATCGCCCGCGTTGAGCAATGTCCCGGCCTCGCTCAGCACGCCGGACGCTGGACTGCCGATGAGCACATGCGTGCCCTGGCGGATTGTAATGAAATTTTCCAGCCGCAGCAGCACGCGCGACCACATGCTCCCTTGCGCATCCCCGGCGATGCTGGCCGATTCAGCGGCACTGGCGGCGGCGGGGAAGCTCAGGCGCAGCGCGGCCTCGGTTGGCGGCGGGGTGGTGGCAAACTGCGCCAGCGCGGGCGGGGCATTGGCGATGGTGCCCAGCGGCAGCCCCGCATCCAGCGCCATGCGCGCGGTTTCCAACTGGTTCAGCATGGCAATGCGCGCGGTGAGCTTGGTAAGGTCGGTGGCGTTCACCTGCAGCGTGGTGAGCGTGCCGTGGTCGGCGGCCATCTGCGTCTGCATGGCGTTCACCTGCGCGCTCAGGCTGGCGAATTTCATCGCCAAATCCGCCTGCACCGTAACGCTGTTGGAGCTTGGCTGCGTGCGGGCGGCCTGCGCCTGCAAATCAGCCACCTGCGCCTGCAACACGGCAACCGCCGTGCCCTGCCCGGCCGCCGCTTGCAGTAGCGTCCACAAATACCACTCGCCACCCGCCAGGACGGCAAACACCAGCAGCAGAAACACTGGCCACAACGGGCCGCGCGGTTTTTTCGGCACGGGCACGGGCGCCGGTACCGGCACCACGGGGTTGGCCGCTTCAATCTTGGCCGCAGTCTCGGGGTTGGTCTCGGTCTCGCTCATGAAAACAATGCCATCAGGTCCGCCTCGGTAGGTGCTAATGCGACACGGATTGCGCGCCAGGGCAAGCCGCCAAGTGCTAACGCCACCGCGGGGCTGAGTGCATAGGCGGTGATTTTATCCATACCCACGGGGTGCAGGCGGATAAACGCGCGGGCCGACTCGGCGGAATAAAACAGCGCCGCCGCGACTTCCCCGCCCGCCAAAGCGGTGGCGGCGGCCTTCGGCAGCACGTGCAGTGGCCGGGCGGCGTACACGGTGCGGCGCTGCACGGAAAACCCCGCCGCGCGCAATTGCCGGGCGAGCGCCAGCCCGTGCCGTTCCCCCACCGCCATGACATGCAGACCGGCCAAGCGGCGTTCGGCGATCAGGCGGTATAAATCCGTGGCATCGCCGTTGGCGCTCTCCACGCGGGTGAAGCCCGCCTCGCGCAGCCGGCCGGCGGTGGCATCGCCGACGCAAAACACCGGGGTGGCGTGCAGGTTATGCGGCAAAGCGGCAACCGCCTGGCCGCTGGTGACAATCAGCGCCGCGATGTTTTCCGGCAGCCGCGCCGGCAGCGGCGTGATGGCAAGGCAGGGGGCCAGCACCGGCTCGTGCCCCATGGCCACCAGCCGCGCCGCCGTGGCGCTTGCGCCAGGCTCCGGCCTGGTGACCAGGATTTTCACGGCAGGAAGATGTCGGACGGGCTATCCGCCTTCAACGACAGCCCCAGTTCGCGGCCGATCCGCTCGGCGTCCGCCACCGCGCCCGTGGCGCTGCGCTTGAGCAGGAACGTGCCATCCGTGCGCGCCACCAGCCCGGTGATGTGCAGCGTGCCGTCATCCAGCAGCCGCGCATAGCCGCCGATGGGGGTCCGGCAGGAACCGTCCAGCGCGCCGAGCAACGCCCGCTCGGCGGTGGCCACGGCTTTCGCCTCCGGGTCTTCGATGCCGGAAAGCAACGCCAGCAACTCGGTATCCACGGAGCGCACGGTAATGCCGACAATGCCTTGGCAGGCGGAGGGCACCATGATGTCCGGGCTGATGAGCACACTGGCTTTGTCCGCGAGGCCCAGGCGGCGCAGCCCGGCGTAGGCGAGCAAAGTGGCGTCCAGCTCGCCGGATTCGACCTTACCCAGCCGCGTGCCGACATTGCCGCGCAGCAGTGTAAACTCCAGGTCCGGGCGGGCGTGCTTGAGCTGCGCCTGCCGCCGGACCGAGGCGGACCCGATTTTCGCGCCGTGGGGGAGCGCCGCGTAGGGGTTGGCCGCGTCCGCCAGGGCGTGGCCGGGGGGGAGGATCAGCACATCGCGCGCATCCTCGCGCTTCAAGGTGCAGGCCAGGGTGATGCCGCCGGGCAGCGCCGTCTCCAGGTCTTTCAGGCTATGGACCGCAAAATCGATCCGCCCTTCCAGCAGCGATTCGTGGATTTCCTTGGCGAACAGCCCTTTGCCGCCGATTTCCGCGAGCGGGCGATTTTGCACCGCGTCCCCCGTGGTGACGATGATATGCTCCTCGAACACATCCATGCCGCGCAGCACCGGGCAGAACTGGCGCAGCAACGCCAGGAACGTCGCGGTCTGGGCACGGGCGAGCGGGGAGCCGCGGGTGCCGGCTCTGAGCGGCAAATCCCGGCGGTGCGGTTGAACGGGGGGTGTTACGGTTTTCACGAGCGTGGTCTAGAGCGTGCGGCATGGAAAGAAAAGTATGGACCTGATTCGGCCAGTATTGGGGATAGAAAGCTCGTGCGACGAAACCGCAGCCGCGGTGCTGGCGCCGGATGGGCGGATTTTGTCCGAGCTGGTGTTGAGCCAGATCGCCGACCACGCGCCGTGGGGCGGGGTGGTGCCGGAAATCGCCGCGCGGGCGCATCTGGCCGCCTTGCCGCAACTGGTGGCGGAGGCGCTGCGTCAGGCCGGGCTTGGTTACGCGGACCTCGGCGCGATTGCCGCCACGGCCGGGCCGGGGCTTATCGGCGGGCTGCTGGTGGGCACCGGCTTTGCCAAGGGCGCGGCCATTGCCTCGGGCAAACCCTACCTCGCCATCAACCATTTGGAGGCCCATGCGCTGACCGCCCGGCTGCCGGGCCTGAGCGGGACGCCGCCGGAATTTCCGTATTTGCTGCTGCTGCTCTCGGGCGGGCATAGCCAATGCGTGGTGGTCGAAGGCGTGGGGCGCTACCACAAACTCGGCTCAACGCTGGATGATGCAGTCGGCGAGGCGTTCGACAAGACCGCGAAGCTGCTTGGGTTGCCATACCCCGGCGGCCCTTCGCTGGAAGCTTTGGCGCGCGAGGGCAATGCCACCGCTTATCCCCTGCCTCGCCCGCTGCTGCACCGGGCTGGGTGTGATTTCTCCTTCTCCGGCCTGAAAACCGCCGTGGCGCAGTTGGTTGCGGCGCAAGGGTCCGCCGCCCTGCCGCGCCAGCTTGCCGCCGATGTTGCCGCCAGCTTCCAGGCCGCCGTGACGGATATTCTGGCCGGCCGGCTGGAAAACGCGTTTTTGGCCCGCCCGGATGCGTCCGCCGTCATCATCGCGGGTGGCGTGGCCTCCAACACCGCCATCCGCACCAGGCTGGACGCGGTTTGCGCCGCGCGGGGCAAGACCCTGATTGCCCCGCCGCCGCGCCTGTGTACGGATAATGCGGTGATGGTCGCCTGGGCCGGGATTGAACGCCTGAACGCCGGGCTGACTGACCCGCTCACCGCCCCGTGCAAACCGCGCTGGCCGCTGGAAAGCCTCACCTGGCGTACCGATTCACCCGCCGCTTCGAAGGAAAGCGGCAGGATCGGACCGCGATGAACTACCGCCACGCCTTCCACGCCGGGAATTTCGCCGATTGCGTCAAACACGCGCTGTTCATTCAGCTGCTCCGCGCCATGCAGCGCAAGGACAAACCGCTGCTGGTGCTGGATACCCACGCCGGCATCGGCCGCTATGACCTCACCTCCGGCCCGGCCGAGAAAACCGGCGAATGGCGCGATGGCATTGGCAAGGTGCTGGCCGCGCGCGACCCGGCGCTGGCGGAATACACCGCGCTGATCGAACAACTCGGCCTCTACCCTGGCTCCCCCGCCATCGCCGCCGCGCTGCTGCGCCCGCGGGACCGGCTAGTGGCCTGCGAACTCCATCCGGAGGACGCGGCGGTATTGCGGCGCAACTTGCGTAACGCGCCCGGCGTGGCGGTGCATGAGCGCGACGGCTACGAGGCCCTGCGCGCCTTCCTCCCGCCGCCGGAAAAACGCGGGTTGATTCTCATTGACCCGCCGTTCGAGCGCACCGATGAATTTGCCACCCTCACCAAAAGCCTTCTCGCCGCCTACGAAAAATTCCGCGCCGGCGTGTATGTGGTGTGGTACCCGATAAAACACCGGGCCCCGGTGCGGGCGTTTTTCGAGACCCTGCAACTGGCCAATGTACGCGACGTCATCGCCGCCGAATTTCTGCGCCGTCCGGCGCTGGACCCGGCGCGGCTGAACGGTTGCGGCCTGCTCGTCATCAACCCGCCCTACGGCTTTGCGCAAACGGCACTGCCGGTATTACATGCGTTCCAAAGCATTCTCGGCGAACCGGGATGCGCGGGGGGAATTGAAAGAGTGTGCGATGAGTGAACAAATTGCGGTGATCGGCGCCGGTGCCTGGGGCACGGCCCTGGCGGTGCTGTTTGCCCGCGCCGGTAAAAACGTCACGCTTTGCGCGCGGGACGCCGAGCACGCGGACATCATGCGCGTTACGCGCCGCAGCCACCGCCTGCCCAGCGCTGCGCTGCCGGATAATCTGGCCGTTGCCGCCAACGTGCCGCCGGCGGATATTTTCCTCCTGGCCGTGCCGATGCAGCAGTTGCGTAGTGTCCTGCCGCGCGTGCCGGGCAATGCGCCGGTGGTGCTGTGCTGCAAGGGGCTGGAGACCGGCACCATGCTGCTGCCACCTGAAATCGTGACAAACCGCCCCGCCGCCGTGCTCACCGGGCCAAATTTCGCGCATGAAATCGCCGCCGGGCTGCCCGCCGCCGCCGTGCTGGCCGCACCCGATGCCGCCTTGCGGGCGGCGCTGATCGCGGCGCTGAAAACCGATACTTTGCGCCTCTATGGCAGCCCCGATGCCCTGGGTGCAGCACTCGGCGGGGCGGCGAAAAACGTCATCGCCATTGCGTCGGGCGTGGTGATGGGGGCGGGACTGGGAGAGAACGCGCGCGCGGCACTGATCACCCGTGGCATCGCCGAAATCGCCCGCCTTGCCGCGGCACTCGGCGGCAAGGCCGAGACCATCTCCGGCCTTTCGGGCCTGGGCGATTTGCTGCTCACCTGCACTGGGCCGGGCAGCCGCAATTTTTCGCTGGGTTTTGGCATGGGCAAAGGTGAGCGCCTGGAGGACATTCTGGCCGATCGCTCCGCCG
Organism: uncultured Alphaproteobacteria bacterium; assembly: GCA_963696195.1. GTDB lineage: Bacteria > Pseudomonadota > Alphaproteobacteria > Acetobacterales > Acetobacteraceae > Acidocella. The sequence continues at coordinate 2,760,820 of OY968826.1, read as the reverse complement.
TGACCGAGGGCGTGACGACCGCCCCCGCTTTGCTCGCCCGCGCCGCCGCCGCCGGGGTGGACATGCCGATTTGCGCCGCCGTGACGAAACTGCTGGCGGGTGAAATGAATATCGCCCAGACTATGGCGGCCTTGATGGGCCGCGCACTCAAGGACGAATAACGGGGCTGCCGCCAAAATAATCGGCGATTGCACAATGGCGGGTTTTTGCTACCATTAGTTGTATGAGGTTACTGGGTTTTCTTGGATTGGCGGCGTTGGTGCTTGGCTTCATCGCCTGGCACCGCGCGCCTGAATACGACGAAGCCTACTCCATTTTCCTAACCGCCGGGGATGCCCGTCCGCCATGGCCTTCGGGCGTGTTTACCGCCGGTTCCGTGCGCCACCTGTTCGCGGGGCATGCCGGTTTCGGACAGATCGCGCATGATTTGCGTGTGGGCGATGTGCATCCGCCGCTGTATTTCTGGGCGCTGGAAATCTGGCGCTGGGTCTGCGGCCCCTCCTGGTTTGCCGCGCGGCTGCTCTCAGTGGTGTTTGCGCTGGGCGCGCTGGCGGTCATCGCCTGGTTTGTGGACGCGGCGGAAATTGCCGTGCTCCCCGCGCTGGGCCTAACGCTTCTGAACTACGGGTTTGCCTACACCGGCGTAGTGGCGCGCGGGTTCGCGCTGGCACAGTTTTTGAATTTTCTTGGTTTTTCCTTGGTATTTCTGGCTGTACAAAGGCGGACGCGCCGCCTTTCTCTGGCCGGCGGGCTGGCGCTGGGGGCGGCGGCCTTTGCCAATTACCTTGCCGTGTTCATCGCCGGGGCGGTGCTGGCCTGGCTCTGCCTGGCACGGCAGCGCTGGCGGTATTTTCCTCCCACCGCGTTGGGGCTGGTGCCGTTTCTCCTTGCTGACGCCTGGTTTTTTATCGCCCAGCGCGGCACGCGCACCGGGCAGTTCACCGCGTTTGTGCCCCTGCAGGCACTCAAACTTCTGGCCAAGGATTTTGGCGCCGCACAGTTCGGCGGCCTGCCGCTTTATGCCGGACGCTTTGGCCCGGTGGTGGCGGTGGGGCTGGGTGTCTTACTTCTCGCAGCCGTATTCTACGTCTTCCGCAAGCGGCCAAAACACGCCCTGCCACTGGTACTGGCCACCGCCGCTCCGCCGCTTGGCCTGCTGGCACTCGGCTTTGTGTTCAACAACACGCCCATAGAAATCCGTTACCTTGCGTTTTCCATGCCGTATCTCGCCCTGCTGTTCGCCGCCGCGCTGCCGCGCCCACTGCTGGCGGTTATGCTCATGGTGGAGTTTTGCGCCATCATCGGCCTTGGTTTTGCGCCCGCCACCATGCAGCCTCAAGGCATTGCGGCACGGCAGGCCGCCGCTTTGCCCGGCACACTCATTCTGCTGCCTTTTGGTAATGACGGCGTCGGCGTACCCGGCCCGTTCATCAGCAAATTGCCGGATTCCGCGCGGGTGGAACTACTGCATCCCGGCCAGATGCCGGACCTCGCGCACGTGCCAAACATCGTGCTGGTCAACATCCCCGCCGACGGCGCTAGCCGCGCCGCGCGGGCACAAGCGCAAGCCTATTTGCAAAACCAAAAATGTTTCACGGTGGCGCCAGCAACAACTTTTCTGGTACAAATCCTAAATCGCTGTGCGGATTAGCAGGACAATCGCGGTAAGCAACTGCGCGCCGTTCACCCACACGGAAAACCGATGCCCGCGCGCAAACCCGGTGGTATCGCCCGCCACGCGCATCGCTTCCAGATGGGGCATCCAGCCAAACAGCAGCCACACGGTCACGGCCATCACCACCAACAAGGCACTGGCCGCGCCAAACTGGGCACGCAACAAAAAACCACCGGCGGCCAAAGCCGCGGTGGCGATGATATACGCATAATAAAACGGAAAGGCGGTGCGGATAAAATCCCCCGCCACCTCCGCCGGTAGTTTGGTGAACACCAGTGGCGCCATCACGGCGCCGAAAAACAACATCCCGCCAACCAGGGCCGCGAGACCCAGCGCCACCAGGATGTTGCCGGTGATCTCCATTAGTAGCGGTACAATTCGTGCTTGAATGGCCCCTGCTGTGACAGGCCGAGATAATCGGCCTGCTTGGTGGTCAGCTGGGTCAGCTTGGCGCCGACTTTCGCCAGATGCAGCGCCGCGACTTTTTCGTCGAGATGGCGCGGCAGCACGTACACTTTGTTCTCGTACTTGCCTTCCGGTGCGGTCCAAAGTTCGATCTGCGCCAGCACCTGGTTGGTGAAGCTGGCGGACATCACGAAGCTCGGGTGGCCCGTCGCGTTGCCAAGGTTCACCAGGCGGCCTTCGGAGAGCACGATCAGCCGCTTGCCGTCGGGGAACTCAACCTCGTCAACCTGCGGCTTCACATTGTCCCACTTCAGGTTCCGCAGCGCCTCGATCTGAATTTCGCTGTCGAAATGCCCAATGTTGCAGACAATCGCACGATGCTTCATGGCGCGCATGTGCTCGATGGTGATCACATCCACATTGCCCGTCGCGGTGACGAAGATGTCGCCACGCGGGGCGGCTTCGTCCATGGTCACGACCTCATAGCCTTCCATCGCCGCCTGCAATGCGCAGATCGGGTCGATCTCGGTCACCAGCACGCGGCAACCGGCGTTGCGCAAGGAAGCAGAGGAGCCCTTGCCCACGTCGCCAAAGCCGGCAACCACGGCGACCTTGCCGGACATCATCACGTCCGTGCCACGGCGGATGCCGTCCACTAGGCTCTCGCGGCAGCCGTACAGATTGTCAAACTTTGACTTGGTCACGCTGTCATTCACATTGATCGCCGGGACCAGCAGCTCGCCCGCGCGGGCCATTTCCCATAGGCGGTGCACGCCGGTGGTGGTTTCCTCGGAGATGCCCTTCACATGGTTCAGCATATCCGGGTATTTGTCGTGCATTAGCTTGGTCACGTCGCCGCCGTCGTCCAAAATCATGTTCGGCACCCAGCCGTCCGGGCCGGTCACGGTCTGCTCAATGCACCACCAGAATTCTTCCTCGGACATGCCCTTCCAGGCGAACACCGGCACGCCGGTGGCGGCAATCGCCGCGGCGGCCTGGTCCTGGGTGGAAAAAATGTTGCACGACGACCAGCGCACCGAGGCGCCCAGCGCCGTCAGCGTCTCGATCAGCACGGCGGTCTGGATGGTCATGTGCAAGCAGCCGACGATGCGCGCACCTTTAAGAATCTGCTCCTTGCCGAACTCGGCGCGCAGCGCCATCAGCCCCGGCATCTCATCCTGGGCCATCGCAATCTCCTTGCGGCCCCAGGCCGCCAGGGAGATGTCCTTGACCTTATAATCAGCCGCCACGTTCACATCCGGCATCTTTTCGCTCCTTCGCAATACAATTCCCGCGTTCCCTTATTCGTTTGGGCGGCCCCTGCCAACTACCGCGCCGCCAAGTATTGCAGCCGGACGGGCGCCACCATACCTATGGGGACCATTATAGGGAGACGTGAGCAATGCTCACCTGCACCGGCTTTGCCGCCGCCAGCGCCACCACGCCGCTCGCCCCCTTCACCTTCAACCGCCGGGACATTGGCCCGCAGGATGTGCGGATCGAAATCCTCTACTGCGGCGTCTGCCACTCGGACCTCCATTTTGCCCGCAATGAATGGCACTTCACGGTATACCCCGCCGTGCCGGGGCACGAGATCGCCGGCCGCGTGACCAGCGTTGGCGCCGAGGTGAGCAAGTACAAACTGGGCGACCATGCCGGGGTGGGCTGCCTGGTGGACTCCTGCCGCACTTGCTCCGCCTGCGCCGAGGGCGCTGGAGCAATATTGCGAAACGGGCGCCACCGGCACCTACGGCAGCACCGAACCTGTCATCGGCGGTCCCACGTTCGGCGGCTATTCCAGCAGTATCGTGGTGGACCAGTCTTTTATGTTGCGCATGCCCGAAGGCCTGGAACTCGCCGCCGCGGCACCGCTGCTGTGCGCCGGCATCACCTTGTATTCCCCGCTGAAGCACTGGGGCGCGGGGCCGGGCAAGAAAGTCGGCATCATCGGCCTGGGCGGCCTTGGCCACATGGGGGTGAAACTTGCCCACGCTTTGGGCGCGCGCACCCTGCTCTTCACCACCTCGCCTTCCAAGGTGGAGGACGGCAAGCGCCTCGGCGCGGATGAAGTGATCATCTCCAAGGACCCCGCGCAGATGAGAAGGCCGCGCCAACAGCTTCGACCTCATCATCGGCACTGTCTCCGCCAGCCACGACCTTTCGCCCTATTTTATGCTGCTCAAACGCGACGCCACCATGGTGCAGGTCGGCGCGCCTGAGCACCCGCTGCCCATCGCGGTGTTCCCGCTCATCATGAAACGCCTGAGTTTCTCCGGCTCGGCCATCGGCGGAATCGCCGAAACCCAGGAAATGCTGGATTTCTGCGCGGCCAAAAACATCGCCGCCGAGGTGGAGATCATCCCCATCCAGAAAATCAACGAAGCCTGCGAACGCATGCTGAAAAGCGATGTGAAGTACCGGTTCTCGATTGACATGGCCTCGCTGAAGGCCTGACTTTCAGGGCTTGGGCAGACCGGCAAAATAAGCGGCGACGGCCTGGGTCTCGGCCGGGCTGAGTGCCTGGGCGATGGACTGCATCAGCGGCGTGCCGCCCTGGGCCTTGGCAAATCCGGCCAGCGCCGCCTCGATGGTCCCGGCGGGCAGCCCTGCCAACGCCGGGGCGCCGGTCGAGGGCTTACCCGCCCCATCAATGCCATGGCAGGCGGCGCAGGGTAGCGCGCCGTTGGCATTGCCACGCAGGGCGATGTTCTTGCCATCCGGCGTGGCGGCCAGCGCCAGCGCGGGAGCGAATCCGAGCAGAAACCCCCAGCGGATCATGGCACGCCCGAAGCACCGTAGATCGGCATCGCAACTGCCAGGGTGGAGCCATCCTGGAAACTCAGCGTCACGTCCACCTTGCTCCCCACCTGCATTTTCGGCTGCATGCACATCAGGTGGTAGCCGCCGGGGACAAAAGCCAAACTGCCATGCGCCGGCACAGTGACGCTGGGCACGTCCATCATCATCGCCATGCCGCCGTTGTCCTGGCTCTGGTGCAGCATCAACATACCACAGGCGGGGGAAGCAGCACCCGTCAGCACTGCGTCCGTATTGCCGTTATTGATAAGCTGCATATAGCCGCCGGCCGGAATATTGGGCAGCAGGTAGCGTATCCAGGGCTTGCTCACGCTTAACTGGGGCGTTCCCGCCTGCGCCAGCAACGGCACCGCCGCCAGAACAGCGACGCCAGCCAACCAATAATAATTCCGCATGTCAGGCTCCTCGACCCTTAATTGACCCATCCTGGGCACGCCAAACTATACCCCATTGGAAGGTTTGTTCAACTCCTGAGGAGCGTTGCCATAAATCCTCGTTCGGCGCACAAACAGCCCCATGGACCAGCCCCGTTACGCCGACACATTGCGTGCCACGCGACATATGTTCATCCGCGACCTGGTGCTCAGCGCCTCAATCGGTGTGTACCCGCATGAGCATGCCGCCAAACAGCGTGTGCGCATCAATATCGACCTCGCGGTAACCGACGAGGGTGCCGCCCCGCTTTCGCGCGCCGCCGTGGGGCAGGACGACCTCAGCCGCGTCGTGGATTACGAGAGCATTGTGAAGAACGTGCGCGCCATGGCCGCCGCCAACCATGTGCAGCTGGTGGAAACCCTGGCCGAACGGCTGTGCGAAGCCTGCCTGAGCGATGCCCGCATTCGCATTGCCCGCGTGCGTGTGGAAAAGCTCGACGTGTTCGCAGATGCAGCATCCGCGGGTGTCGAAGTCGAGCGCCAGAGCCGTTAGTTGTACACTTCCCAGGATTCACATTGAGTCAAGGGGTTCCGGCACGGAACTGTGGCGGTGATGTGACATATCGTCTTTAATTTATATAATAAAATCATCATGTTAATTATTAATTGCTCAAAAACCATGACTCCGCGGGGGTTTGACCATTCCCCCACACCCACCTTGCCGGTTACACAGTTTCCACAGAGTTATCCACAAGGTTATCATGTCAGACGGGAATAAGTTAACAGTTCCCACAGGCGCCGGTATTATTGAGACGGCGCTGGAAACCATGCCGGGCAATCCTGGCGTGTATCGCATGCTGGATGCCAAAGGCGATGCGCTTTATGTGGGCAAGGCGCGCAACCTGAAAAAGCGCGTAATCTCCTACACACAAACCTCCCGCCTACCCGAGCGCTTGCGCCGCATGGTGGCCGCCACCGCGTCCATGGAGATACTCACCACCCATACCGAGGCCGAGGCGCTGCTGCTTGAGGCCAATCTCATCAAGCGCCTGCAACCGCGCTACAATATTTTACTCCGCGACGATAAATCCTACCCCTGGCTGATGCTGACCGAGGACCACCCTTTCCCGCAGATCGCCAAGCATCGCGGCGCGCAGGTGCGCAAGGGCAGCTACTGGGGGCCGTTCGCCTCGGCGTGGTCGGTAAACCAGACCGTGCAGGCGTTGCAGCGGGTTTTTTTACTCCGCAGTTGCGCCGATACCGTGTTTGCCAACCGCACCAGGCCTTGCCTGTTGTTCCAGATCAAACGCTGTTGCGCGCCCTGCGTCGGCCGCGTGTCGGAGGCAGAGTACAAAATTCTGGTGGACCAGGCTAAGTCGTTCCTCTCTGGAAAATCCGGCGCCGTGCAGAAGGACCTCGGCGCCGCCATGGAGGAGGCCGCCAACGTCTTGGAGTTTGAGCGCGCTGCCGCCATCCGCGACCGTATCCGCGGCCTCGCGCATATCCAGGGCAACGATGTCATCAACCCCGCCAGCCTGACCGATGCCGATGTGATCGCCTTGCACCAGGAGGCGGGCCAAAGCTGCATCCAGGTGTTCTTCATCCGTGGCGGGCGCAACAACGGCAACCGCAGCTTTTTCCCCGCCCAGGCCAAGGATGCCGAGCCGGGCGCCGTGCTCACCGCCTTCATCGCTCAATTTTATGACGACAAGCCAGCCCCGGCGCTGATCCTGCTCAGCCATGAGCCGGAGGAACACGAGTTGCTGGCCGAAGCGCTGTCCCTGAAAGCGGGCCGTAAAATCACCCTGTTGGTGCCGCGGCGGGGCGAGAAGCATGAGGTGGTGCGGCACGCGCAAACCAACGCGCGCGAGGCGCTGGAACGCAAGCTCGCCGAGACTGCCGGCCAGGGCAAGCTGCTCGCCGCCGTGGCGGAGCTGTTTGGCCTGCCGGAAACGCCCGCGCGCATCGAGACCTATGACAACTCGCATATCATGGGCACCTCGGCCTATGGCGTGATGGTGGTGGCCGGGCCGGAGGGTTTCAACAAACCCGCCTACCGCAAATTTGCGATCAAAAGTGCCATTACCCCTGGCGATGATTTCGGCATGATGCGCGAAGTGATGCGCCGGCGCTTTGGCCGCGCGCTGGCGGAAAACCCCGAACGCGACGATGCCAACTGGCCGGATTTGGTGCTGATCGACGGCGGCGCTGGGCAGCTTTCCGCAGCCACCGCGATTATGGAGGAACTGGGGCTGGGCGATATTCCCCTTGTCGGGATCGCCAAGGGGCCGGATCGCGACGCTGGGCGCGAATGGTTTTTTATCGCCGGGCGCGAGCCGTTCCAGCTGCCGCCGCGCGACCCGGTGCTATATTTTTTGCAACGCCTGCGCGACGAGGCGCACCGCTTCGCCATTACCACGCACCGCAACGCGCGCAGCAAAAAAATTACCACCTCGGAGCTAGACGATGTGCCTGGCGTGGGGGCCGCGCGCAAAAAGGCGCTGCTCATGCATTTTGGCTCGGCGCGGGATGTGAAGGGCGCGGGGTTGAAGGATCTGGAGGCCGTCACCGGCATTAACCGCGCCACCGCGCGGGCGGTGTATGCGTATTTCCACCCCGGCGTGCGGATGGACGAAGTTTGATCCGGCCACCAAATTGCCACAACCATGCCTCAGGTTAAGATGGCGCTAAGTGGCGGTAGTTGGTTTTGCTTGAGCCCTGAAGGAATACAGCGATGAGTACGGATGCCTGGGCGGAACTGACCACATTGGCCCAGGCCAGCCCGGACATCCGGGCGCTGTTCGCCGCCAACCCCGGCCGTTTTGAGGAGTTTTCCGCCGCGTTCGGGGGAATAAAACTGGATTACTCAAAAACCAGCCTCACCCGGCCCGCGCTGGACCTGCTGCTGCGCATCGCTAGCGACGCGGGCGTGGCGGAAAAGTGCCAGGCGATGTTCGCGGGTACGGCGATCAACACCACCGAGAACCGCGCCGTGCTGCACACCGCCTTGCGCAACAATTCCGGCACCCCGGTTTACGTTGACGGCAAGGACGTGATGCCCGCGATCAACGAGACCTTGGCACGGCTTTTTTCCTTTGCCACGGGCGTACGCTCCGGCACCATCGCCGCCGCGGACGGCGGTACATTCACCGACGTCATCAATATCGGCATCGGCGGATCGGACCTTGGCCCGGCCATGGTCACGGCGGCGCTGGCGCCTTATCATGATGGCCCGCGCGTGCATTTCGTTGCGAATGTGGACGCGGCACATCTGGCCGATACGCTGCGCGGGCTTAACCCGGCGCGCACGCTGATTATCGTGGCCTCCAAAACCTTTACCACGATGGAGACCATGACCAACGCCGCCTCGGCACGGCGTTGGATTGTGGATGCACTTGGTGAAAATGCCGTGCCAAAACATTTTTCCGCCGTTTCCACCGCGTTGGACAAGGTTGCGGCATTTGGCATTGCCCCCGACAAAATCTTTGGTTTTTGGGACTGGGTGGGCGGGCGCTATTCCGTGTGGTCGGCCATCGGCCTGCCGGTGATCCTCGCCATCGGGCCGGAGAATTTCCGCGCATTCCTCGCCGGCGCGCATGCCATGGACACGCATTTCCGCACCGCGCCATTGGAGAAAAACCTGCCGGTGCTGCTGGCGCTCATCGGCGTTTGGCACCGCAATGCCTGCGGCTATGCCGCCCGCGCGGTGCTGCCGTATGACCAGCGGCTTGCGCGGCTGCCCGCGTATTTGCAACAGCTGGATATGGAGTCCAACGGCAAAAGCGTGCGCCAGGACGGCACGGCGGTGACGCGCGCCACCGGCCCGCTGGTGTTCGGCGAGCCGGGCACCAACGGCCAGCATGCGTTCTACCAATTGCTGCACCAGGGCACGGATATTATCCCCGCCGAGTTCCTCATCGCCGCCGTGGGGCATGAGCCGGGCATGGAAGCGCACCACGACCTGCTGATCGCCAATTGCCTGGCCCAGGCGCAGGCGCTGATGCAAGGGCGCACACTGGAGGAGGCTGGCGGCAATCCGCACCGCGTGTTCCCCGGCAACCGGCCGTCCATCACCCTCGCCTACCGCCAGTTGAACCCGGAAACCTTAGGCAAGCTCCTCGCCCTTTACGAACACCGCATTTTCACCGAGGCGGCGCTGTGGAGGATCAACGCCTTCGACCAATGGGGGGTGGAACTCGGCAAGGAGCTGGCCACCCGCCTGCTCCCCGCCGTGGCCGGGCAGGCGGATACCGGCGGGCAGGATGCCTCCACCGCGGGGCTGGTGAAATTTTTGAACGCCCAGCGTTCGTAAAAGCCACCGCCGCACCCTATCTCCGTTAAAAGCGGAGGGAAAAATGTCCGGATATGCAACGCATGAGGTGACCAACCAGCCCGGCGAGCTGGCCGGTTTCAACGCCTACACCACCGATGCCGCGCTGCACGATGCCATGCAGGTGTTCGGCGCTGGCTGGGCGGAAGGCCGTCTGCTTGCCTGCGGCGCGCGCGTCGGCTCGGCGCATTTGCAGGGGCTGGCCCGCGCCGCCAACCGCACCGTGCCCGAACTGCGCACGCATGACCGTTTTGGCAACCGTATCGACATGGTGGATTTCGCCGCCGCCTGGCATGAGCTGATGGGCCTGATCCGCAACGATGGCGTGCATGCGCTGGGCTGGACGGAGAATAGGCCCGGTGCGCATGCCGCCAGAGCCGGGCTTTCCTATTTGTGGGCGCAAGGTGAACCGGGCGTGGGCTGCCCGGCGGTGATGACGTTTGCCGCCATCGCGGCGCTGCAACACCAGCCGGATTTGCTGGCGAAATACCGCGACAAAATTCTGTCGCTGGAATACGACCCGCGCCCCCTGCCCCCGGCGGAGAAAAACGCGCTCGGCGTGGCGATGGCGCTGACGGAAAAACAGGGTGGCTCGGATTTACGGCAGACGCAGACCACCGCCGTGCCCGGTAGCAATGGGGTGTGGAACCTCACCGGGCATAAATGGTTTTTCTCGGTTCCCACCAGCGATCTTTTCCTCACCCTGGCGCATACCGAGGCCGGTATCAGCTGCTTCCTGGCGCAGGGCTGGCGCGACGACGGCAGCCGTAATTTTTTACTCCTGCAACGCTTGAAGGACAAATGCGGCAACCGTTCCAACGCCTCGGCGGAGGTGGAGTTTCGCGGGCTGGAGGCGCTGATGGTGGGTGAGCCGGGGCGCGGCATCGCCATTGTTCTGGAAATGGCGCATCTCACCCGCATCGAATGCGCGCTGGGCTCGGCGGCGCTGATGCGCCAGGCGGTGACTCAGGCGATCCACCATGCGGCGCATCGCCTGGCCTTCGGGCACCGGCTCATCAACCAGCCGCTAATGGCCAATGTGCTCGCCGACCTGGCACTGGAATCCGAGGCGGCGATGTGGCTGGCCATGCGCGCCGCCGCCGCGCTGGATGCCGCCCCGCGCGATGCGAGCGAGCGCGTGCTCAACCGCGTGCTGGCGCCGCTGGCGAAATATTACGTGTGCAAACGCGCCCCCGTGGTGGCGGCGGAAGCCATGGAGTGCCATGGCGGCAACGGGTTTATCGAGGAGCATGTGCTGGCGCGGCTGTACCGCGACGCGCCGGTGAACGGGCTGTGGGAAGGCTCGGGCAATGTCATCTGCCTGGACGTGCTGCGCGCCCTCGCCCGCGTGCCGGAAGCGGCGGCGCTGTTGCGCGCGGAAATCGCGCTGGCCGCCGGCTTGCATCCGGCCATGGATGCGTGGCTGCAAACCGCGCCGCCCGAACCGCTGGAGCGCAATGCCAGGCGGCTGGCGGAACATCTGGCATTGGGCTTGGCCGCCAGCCTGCTGCTGCGTTACGCCCCGCCCGCCGTCGCCGCCGCATTTTGTGAATCCCGCCTGGGTGGTGCGGCGGGGATGGCATTCGGCACGCTGCCGGAATCGGTGGACCCGCGCGCGATCCTGCAACGTGCCGCCATTGCTGGCATCACTTGACGCAGATCAAGGTTGGCGCGCGCCTAAGCCGGTAAAGCCTGATCAAGAAAATTGGGGCGTGCGGCCATGTGTCTTGGTGCGCTGGCGGATTGGCAGGGCGCGGGTGCTGCCGGGGCCGGGGGGCTGCGGTGGGGGTGTTCCACATGGAACAGTTGTGCGGTTTTTGTGATAACTAGTTGTTAGTGTTGGTTTATTTTTTGCTTGCACCCCAATTTGCGCGGGTTTGTGTCGGAAAAAGAATGAGTTGATGTTTGGGGAAGTGGGGGGTGCCGGTTTTGGCCTCGTGGTGGAGGCTGGCACGCGGCGTGCTCCACTCCGTCGATAAACTCAAAGAGAGAGATGTCAGCCTGCGTTTTATGCGTCGCTTTTCCACTCGACAGTCGGTTGACACCCAATCATGGGGAAGTAAATCCGCATTGGACCTTACGGCATTCATGATCATTTTACATAAGCAGATAGTTGGCTAGATGCCAATCATGAATGATTTCCCGCAACTTTGTCACGTCGACCTTTCAGGCTCAGCCGGCGAGGCGTTCATTGATGCTTCCCATGCCACTGCGCGGTTTCGTCCCCTGGCTTTAGCCACGTAAAGAGCCTTGTCGGCACGGTCAATGGACTGTTCCACAGGTAAGTCGGGATCCAAAAGGGTGAGCCCGAACGAGACGGTGACGTAAAATATGGTCTTTTCATTCGTCTCATATCGCAACGCACTGAGTTCTTCACGTAACCGATCAATAATGTCGTGGCCGGTCTGCAAATCGGTGTTTGGTAAACAAATCAGAAACTCCTCTCCACCATATCGGAACATCTTATCGTAAGGGCGTAAATGTGCCATGATGTAGTGCGCAACATTGACTAAGACTTTATCTCCGACGACGTGCCCATATTTATCATTGATGGCCTTGAAGTGATCCAAATCGATCATCACAACGGTGCACGCATGTACCTTGCGGAGTACCAATTCATGTTGCTCACGCAGCTTGGGCAGCATTCCCATACGGCTCGGCGTTCCCGTCAATGGATCGAGATTGTAAAGTGCATCTTCGAGTTCACGCTGAACAGTCGCAACTTCAAGCCGCAAGCGTTTCAATGCGGATACGAAGCGTTCGTAATCCTGGATCGAAATCGGCACTCCGTCCATGGATGATAATAGAAGCGTCCTAGCATATTGGTGCATACGCTCATGTTCGAGCCCAATCTCTGCGATGCCAGGATGGCGCGCGAGATCGACTGTCCCGGCCCCATAATACCATTGCCCAAACCGACACTTGCGATGGGCATCAATGCTGACGTCATGTTGATCGGGCGTTAGTCGGCAGATCAAAGTGCCGTAAAGCGCTGCGGCCCATTGCTCATGATTATAAGAAGCCTGCTCGAGCTCCTTCAGTGCCGTGTGCATTTGTTCAGCGGGGCCATTAGGGATAGCCATTCTATTCTCCATTATTTCTCAGAGCACCGGCTAATTCTTAAGCCATTATCTCGCGGGCGCTACAAAGGAAGGCCCAAACGACTGCGGGGCCTTTGTCGCTATCCATTTTCAGGAGGTCATAACAAAACGACTTTGTCCAAACGCCAATTTTATTGGAAACGGCTCCCCAGGGGGGGCGGGCCGCTTATCGTGACCGTTCTTTGTTAGGTTTTTTTCAATCCATATCTTCAATGCCTGATTGGGGTCGAAGGATGCTACCTCGCCGCCAAGGCTTTGTCTATCATTTCCCGGGCATATCTCAGGGCAATCGGGTGAAGAACTTCGTGACAAGCTGTTAAAACTCTGAATCTGTACGTCTCCTCCGATTCGCTTACGGAGGGATGACCTGGAAGCTTTTTTGGCGGCGAGTGGGGCGGGTTGCGAGGCGGTTGTATTTTTTGGTTATTTTGAAGATTTGCCTGACCCTCGCCAGCGCGGCAAGGTTACGTATCGGCTGGATGAGGTGTTGCTTTTGTCTCTTCTTGCGGTGTTGGCTGGGGCCGAGACGTTTGTTGATATCGCCCGCTTTGGGGCCAAGAAGCTCAGCCTTTTGCGAAGGTTCCGGCCGTTTTTGGACGGCACGCCCTTGCATGACCATCTGGGCGATATCTTCGCCAGCCTCGATGCCGAGCACTTCCAGCGCTGCTTTGCAGCCTGGGTTGCTGCCCTGACGGGTGCGCCGGCCGAGGTGATTGCGATTGATGGCAAGACCTTGCGCCGGTCGAAGAGCGCGAATGGTCCGATCCACATGGTCCCGGCCTTTGCGACGCGTCAGCGGCTGGTGCTTGGACAGGTAAAGGTTTCTGAAAAATCCAATGAAATCGTCGCCATCCCCAAACTGCTCGACATGCTGGCGATCGAGGGGGCCATCGTCACCATTGATGCGATGGGGTGCCAGCGCCAGATCGCCCAAAAGATCATCGACAAAAAGGCTGATTACGTTATGGCACTAAAGGGCAATCAGGGCACGCTGCGCGATGATGTTGAACTGTTCGCCGCCGGGCAAAAGGCCCGCGGCTTCGCCGACAGCAAAATCAGCCAGGACACCACCATTGACAGTGACCACGGCCGGATTGAGACCCGCACAACCACCGTTATCCATGACGTCGAATGGCTGCAAAAGCGCCATAACTGGCCCGGCCTGAAGGCCATCGTGATGGTCGAAAGCAGCCGGGAAATTCAGGGGAAGATCGAGCCAGAAACAAGGTTTTATCTCACCTCTCTGGTCATAATGGCCGTCCTCCTCGGGCCTGTCATACGCAGCCACTGGGCGATCGAAAACAGCCTGCACTGGGTGATGGATATGGTCTTCCGCGACGACGAATGCAGGGGCCGAACCGAACACGCCCCCGCCAACTTTACCACCATCAAGCACATGGCTCACAATTTGATCCGAAAGGCGCCGGGCAAAGACTCCATGCGCCTCAGAAAAAAAAGCGCAGCTTGGGACAACGAGTTCCTCGTCAGCCTCATCTCACCGTAAAACTTTCCCCCGATTCCCCTGGGGAGATGATGGTGTCGCGCGGGTCGCGGGCGCAGAAGATGACGCGGGCCCGCGGGAACAGCGTGGCAATGAGGCCGAGTTGGGAAATATTGTCGGGCATTTTATCGATGATGCGCAGGGCGTTCCCGGCTTTTGCCTGCTGGGTGCGCAGGTAGGTTTCGGCCTCTGTGCGCAGGCTCTCCGGTGCCCACGCGGGAGACGGCGCCCAGCCGATGCGCGATGCGGCGGCACCGATGCCGAAGCACTCGCCGGCGCCGAAAACCTGGGAATGGCTGGCGGCGATCTGCTCGAACAAGGTGGAGCCGGCGCGCGGCATGCCGACGATGAAGACCGGCGCCTCCGATGAGCTGCCGGTTGCGGTTCGGGCGGCGAAGAAGGCGGGAGAAAAATGGCGATCAATTTGTCGATATCGCTGGTCAGGCGGGCGCGGTCGAAGCGGATGCCGGATTGGGCCTGGCGGGCGCGCAGCAGCGCGTTGGCGGCGGCGAAATGCTTGAAAGCTGCGTCGTAATGCCCGGCCTTGTCCTCCTGGCGGCCCAAGGTGAACAAAATTTCGATCTTTTCCTCCGGCCGCAGACGCGGGTCAGCGGCGTTGGCCAGCAGCGCGGCAGTTTCGGTTTCCGTGGCCTGGTCCCGGCGAATTGCCGCGAGGTGGCGTTGCGCCTCACCAAAGCCTGGTTGCAGGGTGACGGCGCGTTTGAGTGCGGCTTCGGCTTCTGGAATTTCGCCCAGCATCGCCAAAGTCAGCCCCAGGTCTTTCCAGGCCTCAGCCCAGTTGGGTTCCGCCGCCGCGAGATTGCCTTGCTGATGCGCGTGGAACCCCTGCGCCAGCAGCGCGGCGCTATTGGTGGGGGTGGTTTTGGCGAGGCGGCGGCGTTCCTGCCGGTTCATGGGATTAGAAAACATCTTTCGCGGCGCGCAGGCGGCCTAAACTGGCGGCATCCGGGGCACGCAGGAACGGGTTGCAGTCGCGCTCGGAGGCGAGAGTAGCCGGCACGGTTGCATGTCCGGCGGCACGCAGCGCGTTCACCGCCGCCGCGCGCGCGCGCAGTGCTTCGTTGTCCGGGTCCACCGAGAGGGCGAATTTGGCGTTGGACTGGGTGTATTCATGCGCGCAGCAAACCAGGGTCTCGCCGGGCAGCGCCGACAGTTTTTGCAGCGAGGTGAACATGTCAGCCGGCGTGCCCTCGAACAGCCGGCCGCAGCCCAGGCTGAACAGCGTGTCGCCGGGGAGCAGGATGCCGCCGTCGGCGATGTAATAGGCGACGTGGCCCAGCGTGTGGCCAGGCACGGCGATGACCCGCAGTTTGGCGGCGCCGAACTCCACCTGGTCGCCTTCCTGTACCGCGATGCTGAGTTTCGGCAGCCGGTGCGCATCAGCCGCGTTGCCCACGACCACCGGATGATAGCGCGCCACCAGGGCCGGGACGCCGTCGATATGGTCGCCGTGATGGTGGGTGAGGAAAATGTAGTCGAGCCGGCCGCCCGCGGCCTCGATGGCGGCGATGGCTGGTTCCGCCGCCGCCGGGTCCACGATGGCGGCCTTGCCGGTGCTCAATTCCCGCAGCAGCCAGGAATAATTATCGGTCAGCATGGGGATAGGCGTTGCGGTCACTGTCACGTGTGTCGCTCCTTGGCGTTTGCGCGTATATATAGGGCGAATGGCTACCGATACGCGAGATGCGGCGGGATTTTATGCCACCGCGCTGGGACAGATGACAGCCGCGCTGCTGCGGCGCAAATTGCTTGGCCTGTGGCCGGACTGCGCGGGCATGTCGATTCTGGGGCTGGGGGCGGCCGGGCCGTATTTGCATCTGTGGCGTGAGCAGGCGCAGCGGTGCATTGCCGTCTCGCCGCCGCAACTGGGGGGGCTGAAGCCGTGGCCCGCGGGCCGGGCGAATTTGGCCTGCAGCGCGGAGGAAGACGCCCTGCCTTTCCCCGACATGATGTTTGACCGGATCCTGCTCGTGCATGGGTTGGAACAGGCGGGTAACGCACGGCGCTGCCTGCGCGAGGTGTGGCGATTGTTGAAGGATGACGGGCGGCTGATCGTGGTGGTGCCAAACCGGCGGGGGCTGTGGGCCCATGTGGAGACGACGCCGTTTGGCAATGGCCAGCCGTATTCCCAAGCGCAGCTTACCCGGCTGCTGCATGAGTTATTCTTCCGGGTGGAAAAAGAGGAAAGCTGCCTGTTCGCGCCTCCAGTGCCCTGGGAGCCAGCGCTATGCGCTTTTAATCTGTGCGAACGCACCGGACGCATGCTCATGCCGCAACTGGCCGGCCTGCACATCATGGAAGCCACCAAGAACCTGCAAGGGCTTATTCCGGCGCGGCGCCGGGCTTCTGGCCGGCGGGTGCTGGTGGATGCTGGACGGTAGCGACCGCCACTGCCAGACTTTGGATTAAAGCCGGGTCTATGGTGTAGCTCGGCTGGGCATAGGGGATTTTGATCCCTTCCACGGCGAAGCGCTTCTGTACCCTGGCGTAGAACTCCCGCCGCACGGCCCAGTGCTGGCCGGGGCCGGTGCGGATTTGCCCGGTGACGACAAGGCCGTTGGCGCCGAACTGGTCCAGGCCAAACAGCCGCAGGTCGTCGCGGATCATCGCCGCCCAGGCGGGCTCGGCGCGCATGGTGCGTGCGATGTCGGTCAGCACGGCGAACACGCGGTCGAGGTTTTCCTGGTAGCCCACGTCGATGGATATCTGCGCGTAGCCGAAATCGCGGGTCATGTTGGTGACTGTGCTGACGGCGGAGAATGGGATGATATTGTTGGAACCATCCGCGCCGCGCAGGCGGATGGTACGGATGGAGAGGCGCTTGACCGTGCCGGTCATGCCGGCCAGCGAGACAACGTCGCCGACCTGCATCGCGTCTTCCAGCAGCAGGAACAGGCCGGTGATGACATCCTGCACCAGCTTTTGGCTGCCAAAGCCGATGGCAATGCCAAGCACGCCGGCGCCAGCCAGGAGCGGGGCTGCGTTGACGCCGATTTTGGAGAGGCAAATGAGTCCCGCAATCAGGAAGATGGTGACACCGAGCGTGGCTTTGAGCATCGGCAGCAGGGTGCGCAGGCGTGAAGCCTGGCGGACGCGGCCCGTCGCGGAAAGGCGCTCGATCCGGCCGGCGAGAAGCAGATTGGCGCATTCCCACAAAACCAGCGCGACAGCGACTGTAATGACAATGGAAATGCTGGCGCTGATAAGGCTCAGACTGATCGGGTTTGTGAGCAGCCAACCGGTGGCGTCGACCCCCCAGCCCTGCAAAATGATGACGGCGACCGCAATGCCGATGGTGATGCGAATGAGCACGCGGATGAGCGGATTATAGGCACGCGCCCGTGCGAACAATGCCGGGTGGGAGGTATCAGCCGTGCCGGGGAAGAGCCGTTCCAGCAGGACTGAACTGCCTGTCCACGCGAGGCGGCCAAGCACCAGGGCGGCAACGCAGACCAGGATCGCCCGCAGCAACACGCCAAAGGCATTGTGCACGCCGCCGGCCCAGGCGACCCAGAGAGCGAGAATGTAGAACAACGCCGGATAGTGCCAAATGCTGCCCAGCCACCGCCGGAAGCTGGCAAAAGCGCCGGTTGCTTCCAGCGGGCCGGCAATCCACCGCCTCACTTGATGCCGGCTCTGCCAGATGGCGATGGCAATTTCGATATGAATGGCCAGCGCGATAAGGCGGATGACAACAGTCGTGCCAGCCTCCCCAAGCCCCAGCAGCTCACCAACGGAGACGAGGGCGTAGCCGAAAAACGCGGTTGCAAGCATTACCGCTGCCTGACGCATCAACCAGGCGGCACGCACGTCTGGCATGACGATGAGACGCAGGCTAGATGCGCCGGGGGCAACGAGGAAACCAACGGTTTCGAGGATGAAGCGCGCAAGCAGATAAGCGTTGGTCAGGCCGATGACGGCAAGATGTGCCGGGCGGGGGGCTGCCAGACCGCTTGCGAGGAGGATGCCGATGATCAGCCCAAAACCGAGCAGCGGCAGGAGTTGAAGGCCAAAATGCAGCGTGCCGAACAGCAAGCGGCGCGCCCAGGCACGCAACGAGACGCGCCGGCCGGGGAGTTTTTCGCTCCCTCCAGCTTCGGCATCAGCCAGCCCCTGGTCCTCGTCATCATTGGGCGGAACCGTGGTGGGGAGCGGCACCGCACGGCTAATGAGCCGCCGGCGCGGGCGTCCCAGAACAAAGCGCAAGGCGCCTTTGACAATAAGGGCGGGAAGGATCGTGAAGCACAGCCCCTCGGCGATGCCGATGAGGTGGGCACGCCGAACCGGGGCATGCGCAAAGCTTTGCAGCCAGTCCAGCACGGGCGTGAGCTGGATGGATTGCTGGAACGCGCCGGTAAAGTCATCGAACGTCCCGGCGGCGTCAGCGCCGATGCTGCTGGCGAGGGAAAAGCCGAACCAATTGGTACCAAAAGGAGCCGGTGTGTTGGCATCGGGGTCGGCCGAGTTGGTGGCGGCGGCCGTAAGGGTGGCAAGCGGTGAGCCGGGAATAATGGCACTGACTGGCTTGGCCGGAGCGGATGAAGTGGCCGCGGCTGGCACGGTTTGGGGCAGGGTGGAACCCCAACCAGCAGCCGGGCCGCTAAAAGCCAACACCAGGACGAGGACAAGAAGAGGAGCAATGCGCATGCGGTGAGCCAGAAGGTGTAATGGCGGCAGAGTCAACCATGAAGGCAATGCACGGCGGTATGCACAAGGCCGAGTCCAGGCTTATATAGCCCCCATGAGAGATATTATTATAGCCGTGCTTATGGCCGATATGCTCGCCGTCGTCGTCGTCATGCTGATCGGCGCCATCGGCATGGTGGACGCAAACCGTGACCCGCGAACTTCTAACAAACTCATGCGCCTGCGCGTGATCCTGCAAGGCGTGGCCGTCGCCCTCGTCGTGCTGCTGATGGCCACCGGGAAGTAACCCTCCGGCCTTAACCCTCGCGGATAATGTCGCGGACGGCGTCGGCGTCGGGGGCTGCCAGGGCGGCGGTGGCGAGGTCGTCGCATTGTGCCAGACTGACGGCGCGGATGGCGCGTTTGACGCGGGGGATGGCGTTGCCGTGCATGGAGAGCTGGCGGATGCCCAGGCCAAGCAGCAGGGGGGCGGCTTGTTCGCGGCTGGCTAGTTCGCCGCAGAGCGAGACAGGAATGTTCGCGGCGGCGGCGGCGCGGGCGGTCATGCTGATGAGAGAGAGCACGGCGGGTTCCAGCGGGTCGTAGAGTTTGCTGCCCACCGGCAGGCCGCGGTCAGCCGCCAGCGTGTACATGGTAAGGTCGTTGGTGCCGATTGCAAAGAAGTCGGCAAGAGTGGCGAGTTGATGCGCGGCCAACGCCGCGGCGGGGGTTTCCACCATGATGCCAAGCGGCGGCTTTTGCGCGGGAATGCGCACACCCTTGCGTTTCAGGCGCTTCCAGACACGGTCGTAGATTTCACGGGTGGCCCGAATTTCGGCGGCGAGTGAGACCATGGGGAGCAAAATGCGCACCGGGCCGGTGGCGCCGGCGCGCAGGATGGCGGCGAGCTGGGTTTCCAGAAGTGCCGGGTGGCACAGCAGCAGGCGGATGCCGCGTAGGCCCAGCGCCGGGTTTGGCTCGTCATGAACCGGCAGATAAGCGCTGAGCGCCTCGACTTCCTTATCCGACCCCCAGTCCAGGACGCGGATGGTTACCGGGTCACCATCCATGGCTTCCACGATATTTTGATAGATAGATGTTTGGGTGTCTTCGTCGGGGAGGATTTCGCGGTTCATGAAAATGAATTCGCTGCGTAGCAGGCCGATGCCGTGCGCGCCGGACTCCGCGATCATCGGCAGTTCGAAGGGCAGTTCAAGATTGGCTTGCAGGCTGACGGCGGTGCCATCGCGCGTGGCGGCGGGCAGGCGTTGCAGGCGGATGAGCGCGCGGCGGGTGCGGGTGATGGCTGCGAGTTTTTGCCGTGCGGCGTCCAGGCTGGCGTGGGTGGGATTGACAATGATGGTGCCGGAGTCGCCATCGATAATCGCAAGACTGCCGGGCTCCGCGGCGGAGAGCACGCCGGTGGCGCCGAGCACGGCAGGCAGGCCAAGCGCGCGCAGCATGATAGCGGTGTGGCCGTCCGACCCGCCTTCCTCGGTGATGATGCCGGCGAAATTAGCCGGCTGGATGAGCGCTGCGTCCGGCGGGCGCAGGTCGTTGGCGGCTAGGATGCAGCCTTGGGGCAGGCCGGCAAAGCTGCGGAAGGGTTGGCGTGTGAGATTGCGCAGAATGCGGCGGCCGATCTCGCGTACTTCCTCGGCCCGGCGCGCACGGCCCTGCCGGTCCGAGCCCGTGAGCGCCAGGATGGCCTCGGCCTGAGCCTCGGCTTCCGCGTGCACGGCAGCCTCGGCGGCGATCAGAGCGTCCTGCACCCGCGCCTTGATGCCGCGCATCAGCCGGGAGGGGCCGAGCATGTGCAGATAAGCATCAATCATCGGCGCGATTTCCGACTGGCTTTGCTCGGGCAGGCCAGCCAGCCGCGCCTTGAGCTTGCCCAACTGGTGCCGGGAGCGGGCCAGAGCTTCCTCCAGCCGCGCCATTTCAGCGGCTGCATCCGCCGCCGCGATTTTTTTATAGGTAATGACGAGCGCGGGCTCCGCTGTCTCATGCACCGGGCCAATGCCGATGCCAGGCGATACCGGATGGCCGGTGAAGCGCCGCTCGCCTGGGCTAGTCTGTTTCATGGAAGCCAGCCTCGATCAGCGCGGCAATGGCATCCAGGGCCTCCCTCGCGTCGAACCCCTCGGCGGTGAGGCGCACCGTGCTGCCCGGGCCGGCGCCCAGCATCATCAGCCCCATGATCGAGCGGGCGGAAACACTTTGGCCATCCTTGGCGACATCGACCGAGGCACTGAACCGTTCCGCCAGGGTGACCAGCTTGGCCGCCGCGCGCGCGTGCAGGCCCCGCCGGTTGACGATGCCAACATCGATCTCAATCGCCGCACTGTTTTCGCTCATGTCTACTCCGCGGCGCGCGGGGTGGTGGTGGGGTGCTGAATTTCGTGGCCAGAGCAGATGTATTTACGTCCCGCATTCTCGGCACATTGGACCGCCTCGGCCAAAGTCTGGGTGCCGCGGATTTTCGCCAGTTTCACCAGCATGGGCAAGTTCACGCCGCCGATGATCTCCACGCCCGGCTTGGTCAGCATGGACATAGCCAGATTGCTGGGCGTGCCGCCGAACATGTCGGTCAGCAGGATCACGCCATCGCCGGAATTTACCTCGTCCATCCGGCTGGCGATTTCCGCGCGCTGGCTCGCAAACTCGGCGTCCGATTCGATGCAAACGGTGGCGACGTTTTTTTGCTTGCCGACAACGTGTTCCATGGCGTCGCGCAAAGCTATGGCGAGCGCGCCATGGGTAACAAGAACCAGACCTATCATGTTAAGAGACTCATTCCTTGGCGTGCAATTTCTGGTTGGCGCGTGCGGCTTCAAACTTGGCGGCTTCACGGTGGGTGACGCTCACGCGCCAACCAGCTTTGCCTAAACAGGTCTTAAGTTTTTCAATCATATACACTGATCTATGTTGCCCGCCGGTACATCCGATACAGATTGTTGCATATTTTTTTCCTTCCTGCACGAATCTTGGCAATAAAAATTCGACGATGTCCTTGGTATGCTTGAAATAAGCTGCAAAATCAGGGTCCTGCTCGATGAAGCTTCCTATTTCAGGATCCAGGCCGCTTAAGGGCCGCAAAGCGGGGTCGTAATGCGGATTGCGCAGGAAACGGGCGTCGAAAACCAGGTCGGCCTCGGGTGGCAGACCACCAGGATAAGCAAAGGAAACCAGGGAAATCGCCATCGCCGGAGCGCCGGCGCCAAAATTCTGTTCGACGATGGCCCGCAGGCGCGCCAACGGCAGGTTGGAGGTGTCGATCAGCACGTCGGCTGCCTGGGCCAGCGGAGCGGTGAGCGTGCGCTCCAACGCGATTCCCTCCGCCACGGGGCCCGATTGCGCCAACGGGTGGCGGCGGCGGGTCTCGGAATAGCGGCCCAACAGCACCTCTGGAGTGGCGGTGGCGAAGACCAGCGAGGGGGTGAGCGATGGACGCGTGCGCAGATGCTCCAGGGTTGTCAGCACGGCCTCGGCGGAAAATCCGCGGGAACGGGCATCGACGCAAATGGCGAGGTTTTTCTCGGCGCGGCCGGCGAGGTCTTCCAGCGTGGCGAGCGGGGGATTGTCGATGGTCTCGAAGCCCAGGTCCTCCAGCGCGCGCAGGATGGCGTTTTTGCCTGCCCCGGAGAAACCGGTGACAAGGACGATGCTGAGTTTTGGCGCCGCCGTGTTCATGGCGCGAAGCTCCCGGCAAGCTGGGTGACGCGGCCGCAGGCAGCCTGCAGCGCCAGCACGGCGCGGGCGGGGGCTGAGGAAGTTGAGGGGTCGATGGTGACAAGCGGCAGGCCCAACTCAGGGTGGGTCGCAGGCTGCGGCAGGCGGTCCACCGGTACGCCTAACTGGATGACCAGCCGCACCGGCGCGCTGGCCAGATGCGGCAGGCGAAAAATACCCAGGCCACGCACTTCCAGCAGGCCAGCCAGGGCCTCCGGGGCGGAGGCAATGCCGTTCCAGATCACCACCTGGTCATCGGCCACAAGCGTGAAGCCCTCATGGATCAGGCGCAACAAAAAGTCGGACTTGCCCGCTCCCGGGGGCCCGAGGAGCAGAATGGCGTCGTAACCGTCCGGGCCAGGCCGGGCGGCGCAAGAGGCGTGAAAGCGCATGATGAGGGGAATGTGGCAAGTTTTTAACGCGAGCGGAAGGGCTTTGCGAATTCAGCCCAGTTTGGCTTCCTCCGCCACCAGTTCTTTTTTGGAGAGTTTGCCCACCATGGTTTTCGGCAAGGTCTCGCGCACTTCCACGGCGCGGGGCATTTCGATTTTATTCAGGCGTTCTTTCAGAAACTCAAGAATTTCAGGGCCGGTGGCCTGCTGGCCTGCGCGCAGGGTGACAAAGAGCTTAGGCACCTGCCCCCGGTACTGGTCCGGCACGCCGATGGCGATGGCGTCCTGCACGGCGGGATGCTGGTAGGCGGCTTCCTCGATGGTGCGCGGATACACGTTGTAGCCGCCGCAGAGGATGATGTCCTTGATGCGGTCAACGATGAAGAGATAGCCTTCCTCATCGAGATAACCGATGTCCCCCGTGCGGAACGCGCCGTCGATAAAAACCTGCGCCGCTTCCCGCTGATGGTAATAACCCGGCATCACTTGCGGCCCGCGGGCGCAAATTTCGCCCCGCGCGCCCTGGGGCAGCAGGATGGATGGGTTTTCCGGATCGCGGATTTCGATGGTGGTGCCTGGCAGCGCGCGGCCGACACTGCCGCGTTTGGTCGCACTAGGCACGTTGAAGGTGAGTACCGGCGAGGTTTCCGAAAGGCCGTAGCCCTCCAGGATATGACAATTTGAAATGCGCTCGAAACGGTCGAGCACTTCAGCCGAGAGCGGGGCACCACCGGAGACGCAGAATTTGATGAAGCGCAGATCGGTTTTGCCCGAAGCTTCGGCAGCGTTGCTGATGGCGGTGAACAGCGTGGGCACCCCGGGCAGAATGGTCGGGCGGCGGTGATAGATAGTGCGCATCAGCAGCTTCAGGTCGAGCCGGGGCAGCAGGATAATCTCGGCGCCGATGCTCAACGCGAGGTTCATCGCGGCGGTCATCGCGAAGACATGGAAGAATGGCAGGATTGCCAGCATCCGTTCCTCGCCGGGGATAATTTCGGGCAATGCCACAAGCACCTGGCGGACATTGATGCTGATATTGGCATGGGTAAGCTGGGCAGCCTTGGGCGTGCCGGTGGTGCCGCCGGTGAATTGCAGCACCGCGATGTGCCGTGTGGCGTCGATAGCGACCGGGGCGGGTAGTGCCGGGCCAGAGATCAGGCGCTCGAATGTTACATAAGGGGCGTTATCGGGAACGCGCCCCAGCTCCTTACGCTTAAACAGCCGGAAGGCGATGGATTTGAGTGGGGTGAGGGCCGATGCCATGCGGCAAATGACGACCCGCTTAAATACGCCGCTGGCGGCGAGTTTGCCGATTTTATCCTGGATCAGGGCGACGTCAAGCGAGACCATGATGCCGACATCGGTCTCTCGCACCTGCGCCTCGATTTCCGCCAGAGTGTAGAGCGGGTTGAAATTCACCACCGTGCCGCCAGCCTTGAGGATGGCGTAGTACATGATGATGGAATAAGGGCAGTTGGGTAGGCAAAGCCCGACGTTTACCCCCTGGCGGACGCCCAGCTTCTGCATGCCGGCGGCGGCACGGTTCGTCAGCGCGCCGAGTTGTTCATAAGTCCAGCGGCGGCCAAGGAAATCTATGGCCGGGCGACGGCCGAACTGGCGTATGGCATCGTCAAGCATGGCAAAGGCAGGTTTGCTAGACGGCTCGAAAGCCAGGGCCGGCTGCGGCGTAGTCGGACCGTCCATGTCTTCCCCCCAATTAATCCGCTGAAGCCGATAGATATATCCGCATGGATATAGCCGGACTCAGCCATCAGGGTGCCCATTGGATCTTAACCTGACGTAATCGCCGGGGTAGCGGTGTTTTTAATTGATTGCAACAAAAACAACGGGGCCTCTGAGCCCCGTTAAAAGTGCGAAAGACCGGTTTTGGCCAGCGAACTGCCGGCAGGTTACTCAGACGGCTTTAAGATTGATCGCGGCGGCTTTGCCACGCTCCATCGCGATGTCGAACGTAACCTTCTGGCCCTCGTTCAAGCCACGCAGACCCGCGGATTGTACGGCGGTAATGTGGACAAACACGTCCTTGCCGCCATCCTGGGGAACAATAAACCCATATCCTTTGGTGGTGTTGAACCACTTAACAGTGCCGGTAGCCATAACTAGTCGTCGCTCCTTAACATTGGCCCGCCGCGCGCCTGCCGCGCGGATTGAGGGACAACCGGGTGATTGGAAGTCTTGTATGCGTCCGATCGCCGGGTGCGCGTTCCCAAGTCAAGCCAAAGTCGATTGCCACCAAATCTCGCGCAGAAACCTTTGGTATTGTCAACGACTTCCTGATCCGCTGCCCTGACGGCACCTCTTAGAACCGGATTTCTTGCATGCAGCCGGCAGGTGAAGTGCTAAAATTTGGGACAGACTTCCGGACGCAAGGGATTCTTGGCATAAGCGGGCAAGCCTATAATAAGTTACGGAGGGTCGAACATGTCGGATACGGATATTGTGCCGGTAAAACCAGAGATTGCGGCTACGGCGCTGATGCCACGGGCACGCTACGACGACATGACCAAACGGGCGGCGGCCGCGCCGGATGAATTCTGGGCCGGGGAATGCAAGCGCATCGACTGGATCAAGGCGCCAACGAAGATCAAAAACACCAATTTCACCGGCGATGTCTCGATCAAATGGTTCGAAGACGGCACGCTGAATGCCGCCGCCAACTGCCTGGACCGGCACCTCGCCGAACGCGGCGATCAGGTGGCAATTATCTGGGAGGGCGATGACCCGAATTCCTCCAAAAAGGTCACCTACCGCGAACTGCATGAGCAGGTCTGCCGGCTGGCCAATGCGCTGACCGCGCAAGGCGTGAAAAAAGGCGATGTGGTTACCGTGTATCTGCCCATGATCTTGGAAGCGGCGGTGGCGTTGCTGGCGTGCGCGCGGATCGGCGCGATCCACTCCGTGGTGTTCGGCGGCTTCTCGCCGGATTCTCTGGCCAACCGCATCCAGGATTGCGGCTCGGTGGCGCTGATTACCGCCGACGAAGGCCGGCGCGGCGGGCGTAAAGTGGCGCTGAAGCTGAATGCCGACGAGGCGCTGAAGGACTGCCCGACGATAAAAACCGTGATCGTGGTGAAGGCCACCGGCGGCGCCGTGGACATGCTGGCTGGACGGGACGTCTGGTATGAGGATGTGACCGCCGCTGCCTCGCCGGTGCACGCCGCCGCTGAAATGAATGCGGAAGATCCGCTGTTCATCCTGTATACTTCAGGCTCTACCGGCAAGCCGAAGGGCGTGCTGCACACCACCGGCGGCTACATGGTGTGGGCGAGCTTCACGCATCAATACGTGTTCGATTACCATCCGGGCGAAGTGTACTGGTGCACCGCCGACGTCGGCTGGGTTACCGGCCACACTTATATTGTGTACGGGCCACTAGCCAACGGCGCCACCACGCTGATGTTCGAGGGTGTCCCCAACTACCCGGACACCTCGCGCTTCTGGCAGGTCATCGACAAGCATCAGGTGAATATATTCTACACCGCGCCGACCGCGATCCGTTCGCTGATGCGCGACGGCGAGGGGCCGGTGAAGAAGACCTCGCGCAAATCGTTGCGTATTCTGGGTTCGGTGGGCGAACCTATCAACCCCGAGGCGTGGAACTGGTACTACCGTGTGGTCGGCGACAACCGTTGCCCGATTGTGGATACCTGGTGGCAGACCGAGACCGGGGGCATTCTCATCTCCCCCCTGCCCGGCGCGATTGCGCAAAAGCCCGGCTCGGCGACGCTGCCGCTGCCCGGCGTGTTCCCGATTCTCGTGGATGGCGAAGGCCACCGGCTGCATGGAGCGACCGAAGGCAATTTGTGCATCGCCGATAGCTGGCCGGGGCAAATGCGCTCCGTTTACGGCGACCACGACCGCTTCGTGCAGACCTATTTCTCCACCTTCAAAGGCCTGTACTTCACCGGCGACGGTGCGCGCCGCGATGCCGACGGTTACTTCTGGATTACCGGCCGGGTGGATGACGTGATCAACGTCTCTGGCCACCGCATGGGAACGGCGGAAGTGGAATCGGCGTTGGTGTTGCACCCGAAAGTCGCGGAAGCGGCGGTAGTGGGCTTCCCGCACGACATTAAGGGCCAGGGTATTTACGCTTACGTAACGCTGGTGGCGGATGCGGAGCCGACCGAAGAATTGCGCAAGGAACTCGTTGGTTGGGTGCGCAAGGAAATTGGGCCGATTGCCGCACCGGATGTGATCCAATGGGCACCGGGCCTGCCGAAAACCCGTTCAGGCAAGATCATGCGCCGGATTTTGCGCAAGATCGCCGCCAACGAAACGGATAGCCTGGGCGATACCTCAACGCTGGCGGATCCGGGCGTGGTGACCGATTTGGTGGATAATCGGGCGGGTTAAACCGCAATCCAAGGCCAGGGGCTCCACCCCTGGCCTTGTTCGCTTTACTTCGTCCCGAACAACCTATCGCCGGCATCGCCCAGCCCTGGCCGGATGTAGGCGTTGGCGTCCAGTTGCCGGTCCACCGCCGCGGCAAACACCGGGACGTCAGGATGGGCGGCTTCGAACGTGGCGATACCTTCGGGAGCGGCCAACAGACAGACGAATTTGATGTTTTTGGCGCCGGCTTCCTTCAGCATGGTCACGGCGGTGGCTGCGGAGTGGCCCGTTGCCAGCATCGGGTCCACGACGATGCATAGGCGCGAGGCCATATCCTCGGGCACTTTGAAGTAGTATTTTACCGGCTTGTGCGTGTCGTCGTCGCGATAGAGACCGACATGGCCGATGCGGGCGGCGGGGACGAGGTCGAGAATGCCGTCGAGGATGCCCGCACCGGCGCGCAATACCGAAATGAAGCAGAGTTTTTTGCCGGAGACCTGCACGGCCTGCATCTGCTCCAGCGGGGTCTCGATGGTGATCGGCTCCAGCGGCAGGTCGCGCAGTACCTCGTAACCCAGGAGGAGCGAAATTTCGCGGCAGAGCCTGCGGAAATCTCCGGTGGTGGTTTCCTTTTTCCGCAATAGCGTCAACTTGTGTTGCACCAGTGGGTGGTCAATGACCGTTACCATTTCTTACCCTTCGGCTTTTGGCAATCTTATCACAAAGCGCGCGCCGATAATTGCACCTTCCTCGTTGCGGCGGTTCTCGGCGGAAATTCGCCCCTGGTGCGCTTCCACGATCTGGCGGGAGATGGAGAGGCCGAGGCCGGAATGGCTGCCGAACTGCTCGCTCTGCGGGCGCTCGGAATAGAATCGGTCGAAGATGCCGTCGAGCTTGGCGCCGGGAATGCCGGGGCCTTCGTCCTCCACCGACAATTCGACGATGCCGCCAGTTTCGCGGCCGCGAAGCCAGATATTCCCGTTGGGCGGGCTAAAAGAGATGGCGTTGCCGATAAGGTTGCGCAGCACCTGTACCAGCCGGCTTTCAGCGCCCCGCACGAACAGGCCAACCGCCGGGGCGTCGACCAGCACGTGGGGCCCGTTTTCCTTGCGGGTGGCGTCGTGGATTTCCGCCAGCGTGGCGAGAATGCGCGCCATGTCGACGATTTCCATCTTGCTGCGGGAGAGTTCGGAGTCCAGGCGCGAGGAGTCGGAGATGTCGGTGATCAGGCGGTCCAGCCGGGCGACATCCTGGGTGATGATGGCGAGCAGGCGGGCGGCGCGGGTGGGGTCTTCGACGCGGCTTAAAGTTTCGATGGCGGAGCGGATGGAGGAGAGTGGGTTTTTGATTTCGTGGCTGACGTCGGCTGCGAATTGCTCGATGGCGTCCATGCGCGCCCAGAGGGCTTTGGCCGAGCCATCCAGCGCGCGGGCCAGGGTGCCGATTTCGTCGTTGCGGTCGGTGATGCTTTCGGGCAGCGCCTGGGTGCGGGCACGGCCTTCGCGCATCAGCGCGGCGGCACCGGCCAGACGCAGAATCGGGCTGGCGATGGTGCGGGCGAGATAAAAGGAGACGATGACCGTGAGGCCAAGTGCCAGGGTAAACAGGCCGAGGATGGAAATCCGCACCGCCAGCACGGCGCTGTCCACCTCGTCGGCGCCGCGGGTCAGCAGGACAGTGCCAACATTCTGCTGGCTGCTAACGATCGGCTCGGCGACGGTAATGAGCAGTTCGCCTTGTTTGTCCCGGCGCACGAAGGGCGGGGCCTCCTGGTCCGGGGAGGCGCTGGTCAGTTGGAGGGCCTCGCGCGCGTCGGGCTGCCAGCCCAACGTGGCGGGGTTTTCCCCGGCACCAGAGCCTACCAGCCCGGATTCATCGTTCCGACCAGCCACGGAACCTAATAAATGATCGTAAACGAAGCCGATCACGCGGGAGAAAAAGCCCGGCGGCGGCGGCGCGGATAGCGGTTCGGTGATAATCGCCCCGCCTGGACCAGGATGCACACGGGAATTGGCGATCAACTCGCCATCCGGCCCGTAGATGAGCGCCTGCGCGTTGGGGGTGGGCTCGGTGAGCTGGTAGAGCAGCGGCTGGGCCAGGTCCGGGTTGATGGTGGCGCCGCTGCTATTTTCCTGCACGGCGGTTTGCGCCAGCGCGCCGGCGTAGATGCGGGCCTGCTCCCGCAAAGCCGAAACCTCGGCGCTGAGCAAGCCTTGCTGGTACTGGTCCAGGTAAAACAACGCGGCGAAAATCAGCGCCAGGGGGAGCAGGTTAACCAGCAGGATGTCGCGCAGCAGGCGTGACAGGCGGGGCTTTTTTTGCGTCATTATGCGGGGCTACCCGACTGGAAGGGGGCCAAATTACGCTTCCTTGTAGCGGTAGCCGATCCCGTAAAGCGTCTCGATCTGGTCGAACTCGCCGTCCTCGTTGCGAAACTTCTTGCGCAGGCGCTTCACGTGGCTGTCGATGGTGCGGTCGTCCACATACACATTCTCACCGTAGGCCGCGTCGATCAACTGGTCACGCGACTTTACCATGCCCGGGCGTTGCGCCAGCGCCTTCACCAGCAGGAACTCCGTCACGGTGAGCTGGATGTCCTTGCCCTTCCAGAGGCACTGGTGCTTGGTTTCATCCAGCGTGAGGTGGCCGCGCGTGAGCACGGCGGCGGGGATGGCGCCGGAACCCTCGGCCTTGGAGGCCTCGTTACGGCGCAGCAGGGCACGGATGCGCTCCAACAGCAGGCGCTGGCTGAACGGCTTGGTAATGTAATCGTCGGCACCGAGGCGCAGGCCCATCAGCTCGTCCAGCTCATCGTCCTTGCTGGTGAGGAAGATCACCGGCATCGCCGTGCGGACGCGCAGTTTTTGCAGCAGCTCCATGCCGTCCATGCGGGGCATTTTAATGTCCAGCACCGCGAGGTCGGCCGGTTTGGCGAGGAGCGCCTGCAATGCCGACTCTCCATCAGTAAAAGTCCGCACGTCGAACCCTTCCTGCTCCAGCGTCATGGAGACGGAGGTGAGGATGTTCCGGTCGTCGTCGACAAGGGCGATTGTGTATTTCATCGGCTGGGACTCATATTTACGGACATAAGTGTCAAGTGCACCGAGGGAGTGACCGGATTATGGCAGCAAATCAAGAGCGTAATTTTAACCGGGAGGCCGCGCGCCTTCTGGCCGCCGCACGGGCTGGCACGCTGGCGAGCACAACCGCCGCCGGTCTGCCGCATGCGGCGCTGGTGACCCCGGCGTTGGATGCCGGCGGGGCGCCGATTTTGCTGCTCTCGGATCTAGCCGCGCATACCAGGAACCTGCGCGCCAACCCGGCCTGCGCCTTGCTGGTCACCGGCGCGCCCGTGGATGACAACCCGCAAACCACGCCCCGGCTGCTGCTCTCGGGCAACGCGGAGCTGCTCAGCGATGACGCGGAGGCCCGAGCGCGGTTTTTGCGGGCGCACCCGTATGCCGGCCAATATGTGGATTTCGGGGATTTTCACCTGTGGCGGCTCGCTGTGAACGATGCCCATTATGTCGGCGGATTTGCCGCGGCGTCCCGGTTACGGATCGCTGCATTGCAGCATGAAATTAATCGCATTTTTGAGAACTCCTCCGGTTGATACGAGGGGAGCGGCTGCTTATGAAGGGTCAGGGTTTCATCCGCAGAGGAACGATTTGACCGTGACGCACATGACCGATCTTGCCAATCTCCGGGACGCTGTCCCCCTCGCCGGTACGGGTGTGCGTGTTGCCTCCGCCTTGCATGCCAACCTGACCGCGCCGGCCCTGGTGGCCCATTCACTGCGCAAAAACGAGGGCCGTCTTTCAGCCGACGGTGCCGTCATCGTGCGTACCGGCGTGCATACCGGGCGCTCGGTTGGGGATAAGTTTGTTGTCGACGAGCCCTCCACCACCGAAAATGTCTGGTGGGGCAAGGTTAACCAGAAGCTGGCTGAGGATAAGTTCACGACCCTGAAGTCGCGCGTGCAGGCGTATTTGCAGGGCCGCGAACTGTTCACGCAGGACCTGTACGCCGGTGCTGATCCGGCCAACCGGATCAGTATCCGCATGGTGACCACCGGTGCATGGCACGCGCTGTTCGCCCGCAACATGTTCATCCGCCCGCCGGCGGAGGACTTGCCCGGTTTCGTGCCCGACTACGTAATTCTACACGCCCCGGATTTCGAGGCCGACCCGGCCATTGATGGCGTGAACTCCTCCTCCGCCATCGTGCTCTCCTTCGCCGAGAAAACGATCGTCATCGCCGGTACGCAGTATGCGGGCGAGATCAAGAAATCCATCTTCACGGTGATGAACTGGATTCTGCCGGAGCGCAGTGTGCTGCCGATGCATTGCTCGGCCAATATCGGCCCTACGGAAGACTCGGCACTTTTTTTCGGCCTGTCCGGCACCGGCAAGACCACGCTTTCCTCCGATCCGACCCGCCGCCTTGTCGGCGATGACGAGCACGGCTGGGGACCGGATGGCGTGTTCAACTTCGAGGGCGGCTGCTACGCCAAAGTCATCGACCTCAGCCAGAAGAACGAGCCGGAAATCTGGGCCGCCGCACACCGCTTTGGCACCGTGCTGGAGAACGTGGTCGCCGACCCGCACGGGCGCCTGGACCTGACCGACCAGACCTATACGGAAAACACCCGCGCCTGCTACCCGGTGGAATTCATCCCCAATGTGGAACTCTCCGGCCGCGGCGGAACGCCGAAAAACGTCATCATGCTGACCGCCGATGCGTTCGGCGTGCTTCCGCCGATCTCGAAACTCAACCCGGCGCAGGCGATGTACCACTTCCTCTCCGGCTATACCGCGCGCGTGGCCGGGACCGAAAAAGGCCTTGGCTCCGAGCCGCAGGCAACCTTCTCCACCTGCTTCGGCTCGCCCTTCCTTCCTCGCCATCCGCAGGTCTACGGCAAGCTGCTGCAGGCGCTCATCGCCAAAACCGGCGCCTCCTGCTGGCTGGTGAATACCGGCTGGACTGGCGGCGCCTATGGCGTGGGCAAGCGTATGTCCATCACCCATACCCGCACCCTGCTGCGCGCCGCCCTGGCCGGGGAGCTTGATAAAGTCGAATACCGCACCGATCCGTTCTTCGGGCTGCAAATCCCCGTGCATGTGAATAACGTGCCCGACGAAGTGCTCGACCCGCGAACCGCCTGGGCCGACCGCGCCGCCTACGATGCTGCCGCGAAGGGCCTGGTCCGGCGCTTCGTCGATAATTTTGCCACCTTTGCCGACCTGGTCGACGAAGACGTGAAAGCCGCCGCCATCCGCGCCGCGGCTTAGTTTACGGCCCAGGCGCCCCCGCCCTAAAAATCGTACGGCGGGGCGTGCGGATAGCGGGGCAGGTCATCGGTGGTTTGGAACCACGTCAGACGCTCGGAATCCCAGCCATGGACGGTTGGGTGGACGGCGTTCGGGTTATCCAGTGTGCCGAGCGTGATGCCGACAGAGCGATTTGCGTTATCGGTCATATATAGTGGCGTGCCGCAATCAGGGCAGAACCATCGGGTTGAATGAGCCGAAGACTTATATGCCTTGGCTTGACCGCGGGTGACGTGGAAATGCGCCGGTGCCACCTGTATCCAGGCCAAAACCGGCGCGCCGCTGGCTTTCTGGCATTGCCGGCAGTGGCAGTAGTCAGCCACCTCACCACCGTCACACCAAAATTCGTAGGCGATTGCGTTGCAAAGACAAGCACCGGTGAGCTGCATCTGCTAAACTCCTGACGAGATTCACGGCATCACAGGCAAAGCGCGAACCGCTAGTTTGTTCGGGATTTTGTTTGGCATGTTTAACACACTGAAGCTGTACAGGAGAGCAAATGTCCAATAACCTGAAGTTTTATATTGATGGCGCCTGGATTGACCCGGTGGTGCCCAATCGCATTACCGTTATCGATCCTTCGACAGGGCTGCCCTACACCGAAATTTCCGGGGGCAGCGTCGCGGATGTGAACAAAGCCGTGGCGGCTGCGCGGGCGGCCTTCCCCTCGTTTTCCCGCACCACGCCCAAGGAGCGGCTGGAGCTGCTAAAGACCTGTCTGGCGATTTATGAGCGCCGGATGGATGATATTGCCGATGCGTGCGCGCACGAGATGGGCGCGCCGATCGGCTTTGCCAAGGACGCGCAGGCCGCCGCTGGGCAAGCGCATTTCAAGGCGTTGATCGAGGCGTTGCCCAAATTTGAGTGGAGCGAAAAACGCGGCACCACGCTGGTGGTGAAGGAGCCGATCGGCGTGGTCGGCCTGATCACACCCTGGAACTGGCCGCTGAACCAGATTGTCTCGAAAGTTGCCCCCGCGATTGCCGGCGGCAACACCATGGTGCTCAAGCCCTCCGAGGTTGCGCCGATCAACGCGATCATCTTCGCCGAGATTATGCACGAGGCCGGCGTGCCGAAGGGCGTGTTCAATATGGTGAACGGCGATGGGCCGTCAGTCGGCCAGAAGCTTGCCGAGCATCCGGATGTGGACATGATGTCCTTCACCGGCTCCACCCGCGCCGGCATTCTGGTCGCGAAGGCCGCCGCCGATACGGTTAAGCGCGTGGCGCAGGAGCTGGGCGGCAAGTCCGCGAATATCCTGCTGCCGGATGTGGACCTGGACTCCGCCGTGCGCCAGGGGATTGGCGCGTGCTTTATCAACAGCGGTCAATCCTGCGACGCGGCGACGCGCATGCTGGTGCCGCGCGCGCTTCATGACCAGGCACTGGCCATTGCCGCTGACGAAGCCTCCAAGCAGACTGTTGGGCCGGCCTTTGCCAAGGGCACGGTGCTCGGGCCGCTGGTCAGCCAGGTGCAGTTCGACAAAGTGCAGCGCCTGATCAAGGCCGGTATCGATGAAGGCGCGACTCTGGCGGCGGGCGGGCTGGGCCGGCCGGAAGGTCTGAGCGGCGGCTATTTCGTGAAGCCGACCGTGTTTGGCAACGTCACCCGTAATATGACCATCGCGCGCGAGGAAATTTTTGGCCCTGTGCTGTCCATACTGCCATATGACACTCTGGAAGAGGCGATCGAGATCGCCAACGACACAGTCTATGGCCTAGCTGCCTACGTGCAGAGCAAGGACCTGGAGAAAGCGCGCGCCGTGGCGCGGCGGATGCGGGCGGGCAGCGTGTATATCAACTACCCGGACTGGGATCTGTTCTCGCCCTTCGGTGGCTACAAGCAGTCCGGCAACGGGCGCGAATACGTCGACTTTGGCCTGAACGACATGCTGGAGATTAAAGGCATGGTCGGCTACGGCGACTAAATTCCCCTAAAACGGCACGGCCGAGCCTCCCAGAGGCTTGGCCGGGCCACTGGGGTTGAAGGTGCCCTGTACCGGTGGCGTTGCCGGCGGTGGCGCAGGTGGATTTAACGGTTGCGGCGGGGTCTGCGCCGGAACTAAGGCTGATGGTGGGGCTGGTGGTGGGGTTTGTTTGGCTGCTGCCTCTGTTTCCCGCGCGCGGTCGCGCAGTGCCTGCGCCAACTCACCGGCGGCATAGCCAGCGGCGTAGCCTTTGTCCTCGGCTTGGCGCAATGCCAGGGGCGAGGGCGCGGATGCAGGGGCGTTGAGCTGTGGTTGCTGGGTGGGCGGGAGTGAACAACCCGGCAGAGTCATACTCAGCAACAGGAGAACCAACCCGGCGCGCAATCCCGGGGGGTTAAAATAGATTGTGATCGTATCGAATGGCCTGCTCATTAAAACAGCATAACCCGGCGCCGGGCGCGCGTCATCTCACTGGCTTTGTGGAGTAGGCTTTAAGGGAGGTTGCCATGAAAAATTTACCTTTGCCGAAAGTATACGCGCTGATCGAACCAGGGCCAGTTGTGCTGCTGACCACATCGCACAAGGGCCGGGCCAATGTCATGACCATGTCCTGGCACATGATGCTGGAGTTTGAGCCGCCGCTGATTTCCTGCGTGGTGAGCAGCGGCAACTATAGTTTTGCGGCGCTTCGGGCAACCAAACAGTGCGTAATCGCCATTCCTGGCCTGGTTCTGGCACCACAAGTGGTGAAAATCGGTAATTGTTCCGGGCGTGATACGGATAAATTCACCAAGTTCGGGCTCACGCCGGTGCAAGCCGCGCAGGTGGAGGCGCCTTTGATCGGCGAATGCCTGGCCAATCTGGAGTGCAAAGTCACCGACACCAGGATGGTGAATAAATATAATTTATTTGTCCTTGAGGTGGTGAAGGCCTGGGTTGATCCGGGACAGAAGGACCGCCGGACCATTCATCACCAGGGATATGGGAGCTTCGCCGTGGATGGCGAGGTGATCAAACTGCCTTCAAAAATGCGCTGATAGGTATCAGCCGCAAAAATAAAAAATCTTTCATGTGTTTAGCGCCGCGGCCGGCGGCACCTATGTTAGCTTCCTGGACGCAAACCTGCCTCCAATCATGCTAGGAGTATTTCATGGGCCAATATAAAATTGCCATTATCGTCGGCAGCCTTCGCAAGGAATCATTCAACCGCAAACTGGCAACCGGCGTGGCCCGGCTGGCGCCGCCGGATTTTTCATTCATCCCGGCGCGGATAGACGACTTGCCGCTTTATAACCAAGATGACGACGCGAACCAGGCAGCTTCGGTGAAGCGATTGAAGGCCGAGGTCGCGGGCGCGAGCGGGGTGCTGTTTGTAACCGCGGAATATAATCGCTCAATTCCCGGTGTGCTGAAAAATGCGATCGACCATGGCTCGCGCCCCTATGGGCAGAGCGCCTGGGCGGGTAAGCCGGCCGCCGTGCTGGGGGTATCTCCGGGCGCGATTGGGACCGCGCTGGCGCAGCAGCATTTGCGCAATGTGCTGGCGTATCTGGATATGCCCACGCTCGGCGGGCCGGAGGTATTTATTCAGGCCAAGGACGGGCTGTTTGACGAGGCCGGGAATATCGGGCCGGGAAGCAAGGCGTTTTTGCAGGGGTGGATGGATAAGTTCACCGCCTGGGTGAAGCTGCACGCGGGTTAGGCGTCCTTCACCGCGCCGATCAGGAATTCGACGTTGCCTTCCGGCCCGGTAATGGGGCTGCGCTCCACGCCCAGCACACGCCAGCCGGGGAGTGATGCCCACCAGGTTTGGATTTTTTCGCAGACGGCGGCGTGGATTTCGGGGTCGCGGACGACGCCGCCTTTGCCGACATGTTCGGGGCCGGCCTCGAACTGGGGCTTGATAAGGGCGACGGCGAAGGCGCCAGGAGCGCAGAGCGACATGGCGGCCGGGAGGACGATTTGCAGGCCGATGAAGCTGGCGTCGCAAACCAATGCGCCGATGGGCTCGGGGATAAGCTCGGCGGTGAGGTGGCGGGCGTTGGTTTTTTCCAGCACGATGACGCGCGGGTCGGAGCGAAGTTTCCAGGCGAGCTGGCCGTGGCCGACATCCACCGCGTAGACGTGTTTGGCGCCGTGGGTGAGCAAAACGTCCGTGAAGCCGCCCGTGGAGGCGCCGACATCCAGGCCGATGCGGCCAGTGGGGTCGAAGCCAAAATGCGCGAGGCCGTGGGCGAGTTTGACGCCGCCGCGCGAGACCCAGGGGTGGTCCTGGCCTTTGACAGAAAGGGCGGCGTCCTCGGGTAGCAGGTCACCGGCTTTTTGCACGCGGGCAGTGCCGGCGTAGACGAGGCCGGCCATGATGAGGGCCTGGGCCTTGGCGCGGGACTCTACCAGACCGGTGGCGACAAGCATGAGATCGGCGCGCTGTTTGGCCATTATGGGGCCGCTAGCTCTTCCTCGTAACGGTAAACTTGGCCAGCGCCTGCAACATGGCCGCGCGTTCACCAAAGCTGTCCAGATACGCCGCCGCCTGTTCGGCCAGCAGTTCGGCATGCGCCTTGGCCTGCTCCAGGCCCAGCACCGAGACCATGGTGGCCTTGCCTTGGGCGGCGTCCTTGCCGGCGGTTTTGCCGAGTTCCGCGGCGGAGGCGGTTTCGTCCAGCACATCGTCGTATATCTGGAAGGCGCCGCCGAGATCGCGGCCGTAGGCGGCGATAAAGTGGCGCTGGGCTTGGGGGGCGCGGCCGAGGATAGCGCCGGCCTCGGCGCTGAACTGGATGAGGCGGCCGGTTTTGAGGGCCTGCAGGCGGGTGATTTCCGGACCAGAAAGTTTTTTGCCTTCGCTGGCCATGTCGATCATCTGGCCGCCGACCATGCCGCGCGCGCCGGAGGCATGGGCCAGGGCGGCCACCAGTTCGCACCGGGCTTCAGCATCGGCGTGGGTGTCTTCCTCGGCCAGCACCTCGAAGGCCCGGGTCTGCAAGGCGTCGCCGGCGAGGATGGCGGTCGCTTCGTCGAATTTTTTGTGGCAGCTCGGCAGGCCGCGGCGCAAATCGTCATCGTCCATGGCGGGCAGGTCGTCGTGTACCAAGGAGTAGGCATGCAGCATTTCCACCGCCGCCGCGACGCGAGCGGCGCAGGTGCGGTTGACAGAGAAGAGCTGCGCCGTTTCCATGACCAGGAACGCGCGCATGCGCTTGCCGCCGTTGAGCACGGCATAGCGCATCGCCTCGACGACGCGGGCCTCGGCACCCTCGGGCACGGGGAGCAGAGCATCGAGCTGGGCTTCCACCACGCGGGAGGTTTCGGCCAGGGCCTCGGCCAGGGCGTTGGGGTTGCGCACGAAATCAGATGCCATGGGTCAATCCTCTGATTTCAGGACAAGCGTGCCGTCGGCGCGGGCGACAATCGCCTGCACGCGGGCTTCGGCCTCGGCCAGTTTGGCTTCACAGTGTTTTTTCAGGGCGGCACCGCGCTCGTAGGCGGTGATCGCGTCCTCCAGCTTTTGCTGGCCGGATTCCAGGCCGCGGACAATGGTTTCCAGGGCCGCCAGCGCGTCCTCGAAGGACATTGCGGAAATATCGTTTTTTGCCGTCATGGTTTTGCTGCCTACAGGTTCACTTGAAAATTCACAACCGCATCAGCGCGCGCACATGGGCGGCGGCGCTGGAGGCCAGGGCGTCGAGGTCGTAGCCGCCTTCTAGCAGGGAGACGACGCGGCCGGGGCAATGGGTGTCGGAAAGCTCCATGAGCGCCTGCGTCACCCAGGCGAAATCTGCCTCGCACAGGCGCAGCTGGGCCAGAGGGTCCGCGGCATGGGCGTCAAACCCGGCGGAGATGATGAGCAGTTCCGGGCGGAAGGAGGCGGCGGCGGGGATGATCCCGCCCTCCCACGCCGCGCGGAATTCGGCGCCGCCGGAGCCGGCGGCCAGGGGGACGTTCATGATGTTGCCGGCGACACCTTGGTCGCGCACCATGCCCGTGCCGGGGTAGCAGGGGTGCTGGTGGGAAGAGGCGTAGAAGAGGTCCGGGTCCGGGCCAAAGATGTCCTGCGTGCCGTTGCCGTGGTGGACGTCGAAATCCACCACCGCGATGCGCTTGAGGCCCCAGCGGGCACGGGCGTGGTAGGCGGCGACTGCTGCGTTGTTAAAAAAACAGAAACCCATGGCGCGGTCTGCCTCGGCATGGTGGCCGGGCGGTCGCATGGCGACGAAGGCAGCTTTGGCCCAGCCTTCCATCACCGCATCCACCGCCGCCATGGCGCCGCCCGCCGCGCGCAGGGCGGCTTCCAGCGTGCCGGGGCTGAAGACGGTGTCGCCGTCGATGTAGGTGGTTTGGTCCGTGGGCAGAGCCAGGATGGCGGCAATGTAGTCGGGTGAATGGGCGGGTTGCAAAGCTTCAACGGGGGCTTTGGGGGCGACCTCGCGCAGCAAAGGGGAAAACTCCTGGGCCTCCAGCGCGCGCAGCACGGCGCGCAGGCGGGCGGCGCATTCGGGATGGTCGTGCCCGGTATCGTGCAACAGGCCGGCGGGGTGGGTGAACAGCGCGACGCTCATGGCTCGGGCTTCACTTTGAGGGAGAAGCTGAACACGCCGGCACTTTCGCTGGTGGCGACCAAAGCGTGGCCGGTGGTTTTGCAGAAGTCTCGGAAATCAGCCACGGCGGCGGGGTCGGTGGCGAGGATGCGCAGGCGCTCGCCCGGCGCCATGCCGCGCAGCACGCGGGCGGCGCGAAGCACCGGCAAAGGAGATTTTTGAAATTGCGCGTCGATAATGCGTTCCCTCATGGGGGTAAGATGCGCGCGCGAATGGTCTTGAGCAAGACCGGGAAACAGCCGACATTGGCATTATGAGCTATCGTATCGGCATAGATCTGGGCGGCACGAAAATTGAAATTCTGGTCCTCGGGCCGGACGGGCGGGAGGTACTGCGGCGGCGGACGGCCACGCCCGTGGGGTATGACGCGGCGCTTGGTACCATCGCCGGGCTGGTGCGGCAGGCGGAGGCGGAAATTGGCGCGCACGCCAGCGTGGGTATCGGCATCCCCGGCAGTATCAGCCCCGCTACCGGGCTGGTGAAGAACGCCAACTCCAATGCACTGAACGGGCAGCCGTTCGACAAGGACCTCGGCGTGATCCTGAACCGCGAAATCCGCGTAGCCAATGACGCTAATTGCTTCGCCCTCTCCGAAGCCAGCGACGGCGCGGCGGCGGGGCAGCATATCGTATTTGGCGTGATCCTGGGCACCGGATGCGGCGGCGGGATTGTGGTGGATGGGAAAATTCTGGAAGGGCGCCACCGGCTGACCGGCGAATGGGGCCATACCCCCCTGCCCTGGCCGCGCATGGACGAAATGCCGCTGCGAACCTGCTGGTGCGGCCATACCGGATGCCTGGAAACCTACCTCGCCGGACCCGCCCTGGCGTTTGAATGCGACGGACCCGGCGCGCGCGACGCCAGCCAGATACCCGCCCGCGCCGCCAATGGCGATGAAAAAGCCATCGCCGCACTCGCCATCCACGCCGGCCGCCTGGCCCGGGCACTCGCCAATATTACCAATATCCTCGACCCCGACGCCATCGTGCTCGGCGGCGGACTCTCCAACCTGCCGAACCTCGCCAAATCCCTCCCTCCGCTGATGCAGCCCTACATCTTCAGCGACACCTGCGCCCCCAACATCGTCCGCAACATGCACGGCGACTCCTCCGGCGTCCGCGGCGCCGCCTGGCTATGGCCCGCATAGGGCTGGGGCCGGAAGCAAGGCCCAGCCCTATGCGGGCCATTTGCCGCGACTGTGATGCGGAGGTTGCCGGGGCGATGTGCGGGGTTTGTGGGAGTGCGCGGGTGGTTCGGCATGGGGAGTTGTTTGAGCTGGCGATTGCGCATGTGGATTGTGATGCGTTCTTTGCGAGTGTGGAGAAGCGGGACCGGCCGGAGTTGCGGGATGTGCCGGTGATTGTGGGGGGCGGCGCGCGGGGGGTGGTGAGCACCTGTTGTTATGTGGCGCGGCTGTATGGAGTGCGCAGTGCGATGCCGATGTTCAAGGCGCGGGAGCTGTGCCCAAAGGCGGTGGTGATTGCACCGGACATGAAAAAATACGCGGCGGCCTCGGCGCAGGTGCGGCGGTTAATGGAGGGGCTGACGCCGCTGGTGCAGATGCTCTCGGTGGATGAGGCGGTGCTGGATTTGGCGGGGACGCAGGCGTTGCACCATGCGCCGCCGGCGGTGGTGTTGAACCGGTTTGCACGGCGGGTTGAGGCGGAGGTGGGGATTACGGTTTCCATTGGTTTGGCGCGCAACCGGTTGCTGGCCAAGCTGGCGGCGGAACGGGGCAAGCCGCGCGGGTTTACGGTGTTTGGCGCGGAGGCGGCGGGGATTTTGGCGCCGGAGTTGGTGGGTGTGTTGCCGGGAGTCGGCCCGGCGCAGGTGCGACGTTTGCAGGGGCTGGGGATTTTGCGGGTTGGGCAGCTCGCGGCGTTGGATGAGCGCGAGGCGGTACGCAAGCTGGGAGATGAGGGGCCGGCACTCGTGGCCCGCGCGCGGGGTGAGGACACGCGGCCGGTGCGGCTGGAGCGGGAGAGTAAGTCGATTAGTGCCGAGACGACGTTTCCCGTGGATTTGCGCGGGCAGGCAGAGTTGGAAGTGGCGTTGTGGAATTTGTGCGAGAAGCTGGGGCGGCGGTTGCGCGGTGAGGCGATGGCGGCGGCGGGGATTGTGCTGAAGCTGAAGACCGCGGAGTTCGCCAGCCGGACGCGCAGCCAGCGGCTGGCGAATCCGAGCCAATTGCCGGAGACTATTTTTGAGGCGGCGCGGAGGGTGCTGGCGCGCGAGGTGGATGGGACGGCGTTCCGGTTGATCGGGATTGGGGCGGCGCCACTGGTGGGCGAGTCGCTGGCTGACAAGGGGGATTTGGCGGATTCTGGGGCCGCGCGGCGGCTGGCGCGGCAGAATGCGATCAACCGGTTGAGGGATAAATTTGGGCAAACGGCCGTGCAGCGCGGGCGAGGTTTGGCAAAAAAGCCGCCGGCCTGACGGGTTTACCGCCCCTCGGTCTCGGCTTCCAAGCCCAGCATTTGCGCCAGACGGTCGAGCCGGCGCAGCACGGCATCGCCGGCGAACACGCCGTTGGCTTCGGCCAAACCGAGGATGAGCCGGCCCGGGGCGATGGTGAGCGTGGTGCCAGACAGCAGTTGCGGCGTACCCGCGGAGAGAGTGTAGGCCAGCCGCAGGGCGATGCCTAAAGTTTCGGCACGGCGGGTGGCATGCATGTCGAG
The DNA here is from genome assembly GCA_963696195.1 of uncultured Alphaproteobacteria bacterium. GTDB lineage: Bacteria > Pseudomonadota > Alphaproteobacteria > Acetobacterales > Acetobacteraceae > Acidocella. The sequence goes on along the minus strand of OY968826.1, from coordinate 2,718,957 downwards.
CAGGCTGCGCGCGGGGGCGAGGAACATGGCCTCGGGCGGGGCCTCGTACCGCAGGGCCATAGTGAGGGCAAGGAAGGCGCGGGCGTGGTGGTCCAGCCCGATACCAGCCTGGCGAAGTACGCGCAGGAAGGCTTGTTCGGCACGGTATTCGGGGTGCTCGTGGCTGCCGATGTCCGAGAGCCAGCATGCGGCCTCGCGCAGGCGGCGCTGGGGGCCGGTTTCATTGGGGAACAGCGGGTTGGTCCAGGTGATGAGCTCCGGCGGCAGATTGGCATCGCGCATGGTGCCGCGCGTGAGATCGCGCCCGGCGGCCAGCAGCGGGTCTTCGGCACGGATTTCCGGCGGCATCAGGCGGGCGAACCAGCCCTCACGCAAGCCGTTAGCGGAAAACACGACGCGGTTGACGCCCGAGGAGCGCAACAGGCGGCGCAGGATGACCGCCGCGTAGGGGAGGTCTTCGATGCGGCGGCGGGGGACGCCTGGCATGCGCTCGATCAGTTTGCGGCCGGCTTCCGAGATGACGCCGGCGAGGTCGCGCGCTTCCTCACGGCCGATGGTGTAGTGGTGCACCATGTTCAGCGGGTAGCCGGTCTGGGCAATATGGATACGCGCCAGCGCGCGGAAGGCGCCGCCGGAGAGGTAAAGGTCGCGCCCCGCGGCCTCGCCGATGAAGGGAGTGCGCTCCAGCTCGGTTGTCATGATGGCGCGGGCTTTGAGCAGATCGCCGCCGGAGCGGTCGGCGAGGCGGATGACCCCGACGGGCAGCGTCGCGGCTTGGCCGACACGGCCGGCATCCAGGCGCACCAATTCCAGCGAACCGCCGCCAAGGTCCGCCAGCACGCCATCGGCGGCCGGAATGCCGCAGAGCACGCCCTCGGCCGAGAGTGTGGCTTCCTGCTCGCCCGAGAGGATGTTGATGCGCATTTCCGGCAGGCGTTTGGTCATCAGTTTGACGAATTCAGTGCCGTTTTCCGCGTCGCGCACGGCCGAGGTGGCCAGCACGTCGAACGGGCTGGCGTCCATGGCGCGGGCGATGGCGGCGTAGCGGCGCAGCACCGTCTCGGTCTGATGCAAGGCGGCTTCGTCCAGCCGGCCAGTTTTGGTCATGCCCTTGGCCAGGCGGATGACGGCTTTCTCGTTGAAAATCTGTACCGGGTTGCGGGCCTCGCCCTCGTAGATGACCAGCCGGACCGAGTTGGAGCCTAGGTCGACCACCGCGCGGCGCGATAATCCGGAGGAAACGGCGTATTGTGGGGCAGTCATCTGGTCCATGGCTCCAGTCTCGCAGATTTAGACAGCGCGGTTAAGTCACAGTTCAATGAAAAAACCGGCGGGCCTGAAGTGCTTACCTCAGTTGCGGGTTATCGAAGAGAGGGTGGCGCCAGCGGTACATCGCGCGGTCCAGCGCCTCCGCCAAATCACGTTTTTGTGCCTCGCCCAGGGCGCGGGCGACCTCGAAGCTTCTGCCGCGCGAGGCAAACATCAGTTTGGGCACGGTGCCGGCGCGTTCTTCCAGCACCACGTTCAGCCAGTCCGGCGGAACGGAGAAGCTGGTATGGCGGCCATGCATGTCCATGCGCGTGACGGCCAGGGCGGAGTCACTGAGGGTAATGGTCTCGCGCGCCCGCGCGGCGCGCATGTTGATGGTAAACAAAGTAACCGCCAGCAGCATTTCGACGATGTTGAAGCCAATAACCGGCCAGGCACCGAGGCGGGCCATTTCGCTGGTAACGAACAGCGAGACGGCGAACATGGCTGCGATGACCGCGTACATGGCGCGATGGGAGAGGCTGCGATGCGGTTTGATCACAGCCTCAAAAATCAGTTCTTTGCTCCCCGCACTGGCGGTATCTGCGTCCATAACGCATAAATCGTACGTATATGGCTGCTCGCAAGGGAAAAGTTGGAAAATTGATGAAACGAGCGGACATCCGCGCGTTTCTGGACGCGATTTCCGGCGGCAATGCGGACCCGCGAACTGAGTTGGACTACGCGACACCGTTCCAGTTGCTGGTGGCGGTGGTGCTCTCGGCGCAGGCGACAGATGTTTCGGTGAACCGGGTGACAAAGACGCTGTTTGCCGACGCGCCGGGGCCGGTTGAGATGGTGGCGTTGGGTGCTGCGGGGATTGCGCAGCGGATCAAGTCCATCGGGCTGTGGCAGGCCAAGGCGAAAAACGTCGCCACCCTCTCGCAACTGCTGCTAGAGCGCCATGGCGGCGAGGTGCCGGGCGAACGCGAGGAGCTGGAGGCGTTGCCGGGCGTGGGGCGCAAGACGGCGAATGTGGTGCTGAACGAGGCGTTCGGCCATCCGACCATGGCGGTGGACACGCATATCTTCCGCCTGGGCAACCGCACCGGCCTGGCGCCGGGCGAGACGCCACGGGCGGTGGAGGATGCGCTGCTCAAGCGCATCCCCAAGGACATGCTCAAGCCGGCGCATTTATGGCTGATTCTGCACGGGCGGTACGTGTGCAAGGCGCGCACGCCCGAATGCTGGCGCTGCGCCGGGGCGGCGTATTGTACTTATGAAGCCAAGACCGCCGAGCGTTAGAGCCGGAGCGTCTCGCCGAAATCCATGGTGAAGAAGTCTTCTTCAATGAGACCGGCTTCCTCCCGCGCGGCGGCGAGGGCATGCAGGGGGGCATCGATGGCCTCGGCGGTAAGTTGGAAAGTGCCAAAATGCATGCCGATGGCGCGTTGTGCCTCCAGGTCGGCGAAGGCTTGCACGGCGTCGGCCGGGTTCATATGCACCGGGCCCATAAACCAGCGCGGCTCGTAGGCGCCGATCGGCAGCAAGGCCAGGTCCGGCGCGCCGAGACGGGCCCTGATTTCTTTGAAGAATTTGGTCGCTCCAGTGTCGCCGGCGAAATAGAATTTCTGGCCCTGGTGCTCAAGGAACAGCCCGCCCCAGAGGGTGGTGTTGCGGTCGTACAAGGTGCGGGCCGCGAAGTGCCGGGCCGGCGTGGCGGTGATGAGGCTCTCGCCGTGGCGGTGGCTGTGCCACCAGTCCAGCTCCACCGCGCCGCGAATGCCCTTTTTGCGCAGGTACGCGGCATTGCCGAGCATTGTGACGATGGCGAGCTTGGGGAAGCGCGCGCGCAGTTGGCGGAGCGAGATCAGGTCCATGTGGTCGTAATGATTATGCGAGAGCAGAATCAAGTCGACATGCGGCAAATGGCTGAGCGCGATGCCCGGCGCGCGCACGCGCTTTGGCCCGACGAATTGCGAGGGGGAGCAGCGAGCGGAAAATACCGGGTCGGTGAGAATGGTGAGACCCGGCAGGCGGATTAGGAACGTGCTGTGGCCGATGAAGCTGATGGTAGGCGGCTCGACGGTGGGAACCGGGTAGTGTTTGTTCTCGACATGCTCGGGCCAGGCGGACCATTCTTCGGAGTTCCGGCGCATCCGCGCGCGCAGAATGGTGAAGAGGTTGAGGCGCTTGCCGTTGACGGCGCGGGTTGTGGGTTCGGGGTTGAAGAAGAGTTTGCCGTCGAAATGGTCGGAGATGGGATAGGACATGCCACCGATCTGGGGGGCCGGCGGCGAATTAAAACCGGCGTCGTCGTTCAATGCATCAACCTGCGCATTGCGGCGTCCATGCCTTCCAGTGTCAGACCGTACATGCGGTCTTCCATCAATTCGCGGATCATGCGGGTGGATTGCGTATAGTTCCAATGCTGCTCGCCGACCGGGTTGAGCCAGACGGCTTTGGGGTAGGTGTGGATGATGCGCTTGAGCCAGGTCTGGCCGCTCTCGGGGTTCCAGGAGGAAATGCCGCCGCCGGGCTGCATGATTTCGTACGAGCTCATCGCCGCGTCGCCGACGAAGACGAGTTTCCAGGTATGGTCGTAGGTGTTGAGAACATCCGCCGTGGGAATGCCGTCCTGCGCGCGCATGCGGGCGTCTTTGTACAACATTTCGTAGGGGCAATTGTGGAAGTAGAGGTGTTTGAGGTGCTTGAACTCGGAACCGGCGGCGGTGAACAGTTGTTCCGAGAGGGCAATGTGGCTGTCCATCGAGCCGCCGATGTCGAGGAGCAAAAGTATTTTTGCCGCGTTGTGGCGTTCGGGGACCATTTTGAGGTCCAGGTAGCCGGCGTTGCGGGCGGTGGAGGTAATGGTGCCGGAGAGGTCGAGTTCTTCGGCCGCACCCTCGCGCGCGAAACGGCGCAGGCGGCGCAAGGCGACTTTCATGTTGCGGGTGCCAAGCTCGACATCGCCCGCGAGGTTTTTGAAACTGCGTTGGTCCCAGACTTTCACCGCTGAACGGTTGCGGCCGGATTCCTGGCCGATACGCACGCCCTCGGGATTATAGCCATAGGCGCCAAAAGGCGAGGTGCCGGCGGTGCCGATCCATTTATTGCCGCCCTGGTGCCGGCCTTGCTGTTCGGCGAGGCGCTGGCGCAGGGTTTCCAGGAGTTTCTCAAAGCCGCCCAGGGCCTGGATTTCTGCTTTTTCCTCAGATGTGAGGACTTTTTCCGCGAGTTTTTCCAGCCATTCGGGGGGAATGCCGCCAAGGTCCACGCCTTCCGGCGTGGCCGGCGCGGGCTGCAATACACCCTTAAAGCATTTAAAGCATTCGCCAAAAACGCGGTCGAATTTATCAAGGAAGCGCTCGTCCTTCACCCAGGTGGCGCGGGCGAGGTAGTAGAAATTATCGACGTCGTAATCGGCCAGCCCGGCCTGCATCGCCTCCTGCAGGGTGAGAAACTCCCGCAGCGAGACTTTGATGCCGGCAGCGCGCAGGGCCAGGAAAAACGCGAGGAACATGCGTCAGTTCGTGCCGCGGCGGCTCAGGAAGGCCAAACGCTCGAACAAATGCACATCCTGTTCGTTTTTCAGCAGCGCGCCGTGCAAGGGCGGGATGAGTTTGCTCGCGTTGCGCTCACGTAATATCTCCGGACCAATATCCTCTGCCAGCAGCAATTTCAGCCAGTCGAGAAACTCCGAGGTGCTGGGCCGCTTTTTCAGGCCAGGGATTTCGCGCAGCTCGAAGAAGGAGGTGAGCGCCTCGCGCAGCAGCAGGCTGTTGATGCCGGGGTAGTGCACGTCGACGATGCGCTGCATGGTCTCGCGGTCAGGGAATTTGATGTAGTGGAAGAAGCAGCGGCGCAGGAATGCGTCGGGCAGTTCTTTCTCATTGTTCGAGGTGATGATGATGATCGGGCGCTGCCTGGCGCGGATCGTTTGGCGGGTTTCGTAGACGAAGAACTCCATGCGATCGAGTTCGAGCAGCAGATCGTTGGGGAATTCGATGTCGGCTTTGTCGATTTCGTCGATCAGCAGGACCGGAGCGTTATCGGCGTCAAAAGCGTCCCATAATTTGCCGCGGATGATGTAGTTGCCGATGTCATGCACGCGGGCATCGCCGAGCTGTGAATCGCGCAGTCGCGAAACCGCGTCGTACTCGTAGAGCCCCTGCTGCGCCTTGGTGGTGGATTTCACGTGCCAGGAGATCAGCTGCTTGTTCAGCGCGGTGGCGATTTCCTGCGCCAGCACGGTTTTGCCGGTGCCGGGCTCGCCCTTGATAAGCAGCGGGCGTTGCAGCGCCACGGCGGCGTTGACCGCGACTTTGAGGTCGTCGGTGGCGACAAATGTATCAGTACCTTCAAAACGCATGTCTCGCCCTTGCACCTTAATTGTCTCTATTTTCGCGTGGTGTCCCGATACGTCAAGGACACCGCCGCCGCTTATTTCTTCGCCTCGAATTTGTACGGGCTGGCGCTGGTGGTCAGCGGGTCGATGCTGAGGCGGTGGGCGATGGGCGGGAAGGCGCGGGAGCGGCAGTCCTGGCGCTCGCACAGCCGGCAGGAGAGGCCGATGCCGACGGCGGCGGTGGCGAGGTCCAGGCCGTCACCATAGACCAGCTCGCCGGCATGGCTGACATCGCAGCCCATGGCGACGACGTGGACCGGCGGCGGCTCGCCCCAGCGGGCGGGGCGTCCGGTGATGGCGCGGGCGAAGCAGAGGAAGGTCTCGGCGCCGGAAAGCTGGGCCACCTGGACGCGAATGGTTCCCGGCGTGGCGAAAGCGGCATGCACGATCCAGCGCGGGCAGGTGCCACCAAAGCGCATGAAAGGGAAGCCGGCGGCGGAGAAGCGCTTGCTGACATTGCCAGCGGCGTCAACGCGCAGGAAAAAGAACGGCACGCCGCGCGCGCCGTTGCGCTGCAATGTGGAGAGGCGGTGGCAGGCTTGCTCATAGCTGACGCCAAAGCGCGCCGCGATGGCATCGACATCATAACGCAACTGGCGGGCAGTGTTGAGAAAGGCGTCGTAGGGCATGAGAATGGCGCCCGTGATGTAGTTGAGCAGGCCGATGCGCAACAGCTCCGGGGCATCGCGCGAGGAGGGCATGGCGGCCTTGATGATCGGCTCGATCGCGTCGCGCGCTTCCAACAGGGCAAGCTGGAAGGCCATCTGGAAGCCGCGGCTTTCCCGCGGCAAGTCCTCCGAGAGGGTAAGCAGCCGGGCTTTGGCGTCGTAGACGCGCAGGGCGCCGGGGAGCGGCTGCACGCTGACGATCAGCCCATGCACCTTACGCAGCCGCTCAGCCAGCGCGTGGCTACTTCCGATGGCCTGTGCGTTCAGGGTCGCGTTGATCACCTCGGCCGTGGCTTCCAGCGACGGAAAATGGTTTTCGTGGTCGTGGAAGAAGTCGCGGACTTCCTCGTTGGGCAGCATGATCTTGCGGCCGGAGGGCAAAGTGATGCCGGAAGATTCCTCTCGCGCGCCGGCTAAAGCGCGGTGCAGGGCCAGAATGGCGCGGGCACCGTTGGGGGCAGCGGCCAGGGCCTGAATTTCGGCTTCGGGCACCGGTTCGAGCGCCAGTTGCGGGTCCGCGAAGACCTCGCGCAGCGCCACCTCGAACTCACGCTCCTGCACGCCGGAAAGTGCAGCGAGGTCGACGTGCAGAATGTCGGTCAGCTTGAAGAGCAGCGAGGCAGTGACGTTGCGCTGGTCGTGCTCAACGAGGTTAAGGTAACTCGTTGAGATACCCAGTTTTTGCGCCAGACCCTGCTGCGAATAGCCTTGCTCCATGCGCAGGCGGCGAATGGTTTTACCGATGGCGGTCTTTGACATGATTTACATATGGCAAAATTTTACAGTAAAGTTAAACACTTATTTCGTGGATGCCGGCCAATTTTGCGCTATGCATCGCGGCGCAATGTAAATTATTAACTGAGTCACGACACATCGCCGTGTATTCAGGAGACCCGCCATGCAAACCCAGACCACCACCGCTTCCACCAAAACAATGCAGCGCCACGATTATGACGACGGCCTGGTGCATTCTCACGGCTGGGCCCGCGAGTCGCGTGAGCGCAAGGTCAAGGTAACGTTCCAGGATTACGATGACGGCCTGGTGCATGCCCATGCCTGGGCGATGTCCTCGCCCGAACATTAAAATTATACGTCCCAGGTCGTGTCCGCCCCTTGCGGGCTTGACCTGAGGGCGCGAATCCTCTTCAACTAAGAACAATAATCAAACAAACAGCGCAAAAGCGCCGCCTGTTCTGGAAACGTCCGCGAACACCCCTGGGTGGTAACTCCCAGGGTTTTTTATTGCCCGCATTTTACCCCCCCGCGTTTAGCCTTGATGGTCGTCCTTGGTTGCATCAATCAGCCGCGCCATTTTGCGGAACGCGACCACCATGGGGTCTTTGGAGTTGAGCGGGGTACCGGCTTCCATGTGTTTGAGCATCAGCGCCACCACGTCGCACAGGCGGCCGATCTGCTTACCGTAACTGCCGGCGGCGTCGATGAGTTTGCGCTCCAGCGCCGGATCGGCGGAATTGCCCAGGTCGATGTTGAACAGGCCAATCTGTCCGCCGCTCATGCTGCCCCCGGTGAAGCTGGGCATGGTAATCGGCATTGTCACCGCGCCGGACAGCGGCAAGTTCCATTCAAGCTGCGGTTTGAATTTATCGGCCATGAAATCTCCTTGTAAAATGATTTCGCATGGCAAAGTCTGAGGTATGTGGCGTCGCATCCGCAAGCAAAATGACACCGGCGCCGATTATACTTTTGCAACACGTTTAATTTATGCGAGTCTCCGCCCATGTCGACCCGGCCATTCACCCTCACCGCTGACCTGCTGCTCCGGGCCTACCGGCTGGGGCTGTTCCCCATGGCGGAGTCGCGCGGCAGCCGTACGCTGCACTGGCTGGACCCGGAGGCGCGCGGGGTGCTGCCGCTGGATAAGTTCCATTTGCCGCGCAGCCTGCTGAAAACGCTGCGGAGCGGGAAATTCACGGTAACGGCGGATGCGGATTTCCCCGGCACCATCGCCGCCTGCGCCACCGCGCGGGCAAACCGGCCGGAGACCTGGATCAACCCGGAGATCGAACGCCTGTTTACCGAGCTGTTTCACCTCGGCTTCGCGCATAGCGTGGAAACCTGGGCGAACGGCCAACTCGTCGGCGGGCTTTACGGCGCCAGCCTGGGCGGCGCGTTTTTTGGCGAGAGCATGTTCTCCACCGCGACCGATGCCTCGAAAGTGGCACTGGTGCATCTGGCCGCGCGGTTGCGCTTAAGCGGGTACACCCTGCTGGACACGCAGTTCATCACCTCGCATCTGGAACGCTTCGGCACCGTCGAGATTCCGCGCGCAACTTATCACGCCTTGCTGGCCGATGCGGTGGAAGTTCCGGCACGGTTCATCGCCAGCCCTGATCCTGCCGCATTGTTGCGCGAGATAGAGTCCATGAGGAATAACTCACCATGAAAATTTTGACCTTTGTTGTCCCTGCCCTGCTCATGGCCAGCCCCGCCATGGCCACACCGGCATTCCTGCCTACAACTGATGTCGCCATCACCTATGAGCTGAACGCGCCAGGCCGCGCGGCGCAGGATTATCAGTTGAACTACGACGCGGCGGACGAACTGGCACGCGTGGCGGACCCGGCACAAGGCATCTACATCCTGGCCAACCTGCCAACTGGGCAGGCACAAGTGGTGGTGCCAGCACTGCATGCCATTGTGCAGGCCCCGGATTTTTCCTCGCTGACGCAGATGATCGCCACCGCGGACGGCGCACACTTCACGCCGCTGGGGCCAGGGCGGTATGCCGGCCTGGGGTGCGAGAAATATCTGCTCCTGAACGGCCAGGGCTCCGGCACTGCCTGCATCACCCAAGGCGGCGTGGTGTTGCATTTTTCCGGGCGGGATGCGCATGGCTCGGCCGAGGTGACGGCGCTCTCGGTCGCCTACGGCCCTCAGCCCGCACAGGATTTTGCCACGCCGGACGGATTTTCGGCTGTCACACTGCCGCCGGGAGCACTCGCCGCCCTCTTGCAGCAGCAGTAGCGCCCCGTCGACTGACGGTAGACGCGCTCCAGCGCGTTAACCGGCGCTGCAAATTAGCCTCGCATAAAAAACTACAGTGCCGCGAATTGTTCCTGAAAGTCACCCGGACCAGCGCCCGCGACGCGGAATTTCTTGTCCCGCGCGGTAGCTCCGGCTTCCTGGGTGATCGCGGCGGGTTTTATGCGCAGCCAATCCGCCAGCGCCTGAAGAATGGCCTCGTTGGCCCTGCCATCCTCGGGCGGCGCGGCAACTGAGATTTTTAAGCGCCCTTCGGGCCAGCCGGGGCTAGAGGCGGCGGCGATCACCGGACCAATTTTAACGCGCTTCGCACCAGGATGCGCCTTTACCGCGAGAATCAGCCCGGTGTCTGTTTCGGCCCAGAAGCTCAACACCGCCTACTCGCTGGCGACAAAGTGCTCCAGCCAGTGGATCGTGTAATCCCCATCGATGAACTCCGGCGCCTGCAAAATCTTCTCATGCAGGGGGATCGTGGTCTTGATCCCGGTGATGACGAACTCGCGTAGCGCCCGGCGCATGCGGGCAATCGCCTCATTACGTGTCTTGCCGTACGTGATTAGCTTGGCGATCAGGCTGTCGTAATGCGGCGGCACGCGGTAGCCGGCGTAAAGGGCCGAATCGACGCGCACACCCAGCCCGCCGGGCGGGTGGAACATCACGACGGTGCCGGGTGAAGGGGCAAACGTCTCCGGGTCTTCGGCGGTGATCCGGCACTCGATGGCGTGGCCAGTGAGGTGAATGTCTTCCTGGCCGTAGCCCAACGGCTCTCCGGCGGCGATGCGGATCTGCTCATGCACTAAATCGATGCCGGAGATCATTTCCGAGACCGGATGTTCCACCTGCAGGCGGGTGTTCATCTCGATGAAGGAAAACTGCTCGTCCTGGTATAGGAATTCCAGCGTGCCGGCGTTGCGGTAGCCGATTTTTTTCAGCGCATTGGTCACCGTGGCGCCCAGCTCGTCGCGCTGCGCCCGGGTGATCGCCGGGCTGCCGGCTTCTTCCAGCACTTTTTGGTGGCGGCGCTGCAGCGAGCAATCGCGCTCGCCCACATGCACCACGGCGCCATGATTATCGGCCAGGACCTGCAGCTCAATGTGGCGCGGCTTGTCCAGGTATTTTTCCATGTAAACGGCGTTGTTGCCGAAAGCGGCACCGGCTTCGGCACGGGCTTCATGGAAAGCCGCCGCCAGTTCGTCGTTGCTGTAGGCCACCTTCATACCACGTCCACCACCGCCGGCGGCAGCCTTGATCAGCACGGGGAATTTGATCTTGTTGGCGATTTCATGCGCCTCGTCCAGAGTCGTGACCTCGCCGGGGGAACCGGGGACCAGCGGCACGCCAAGTTCCAACATGGTGGTTTTGGCGGTGATTTTGTCGCCCATCATGCGGATATGCGCCGCCGTGGGGCCAATGAAAACGAGGTTATGTGCCTCGACCATCTCCGCGAATGCGGCATTCTCCGAGAGGAAGCCGTAGCCGGGGTGGATCGCCTCGGCACCGGTGATCAGCGCGGCGGAAATAATCGCCGGCATGTTGAGGTAGGAGTCCCGGGCCAGCGGCGGACCGATGCACACGCTCTCATCGGCGAGGCGGACATGCATGGCGTCGGTATCGGCGGTGGAGTGCACGGCCACCGTGGCGATGCCGAGTTCCCGGCAGGCCCGCTGGATCCGCAGCGCGATTTCGCCGCGATTGGCGATCAGGATTTTCTTGAACATTTTTTATTCAATTATCAGCAGGGGCTCGTCGTATTCGACAGGGGCGCCGGGCGCGACAAAAATCTGCTTGATGGTGCCGCCGCGGGGCGCCTTGATCTGGTTAAACGTCTTCATCGCCTCAATCAGCAGCAGGGTCGCCCCGGCCTCGACCGTCTGACCAACGCTCACATAAGGCGCTGCGCCGGGCTCGGCGGAGAGATAAGCCACGCCGACCATCGGGCTCTTCACGATGCCGGGGTGCTTCGCTGGGTCAACCTTGTGCTCGGCGGCGGGTTCGGGCGTGTGCGCTGGGGCCGCGTGAACCGGGGCATGCGCCGGAGCGGCAATCACCTGAGCATGCACCTGGGCCACGGTACGGACTAGGCGGACCTTACGATCGCCCTCGGCCAGCTCGATTTCCGAAAGGCCGGTTTCGCTGAGCAGCTCCGCCAGGTCGCGCAGGTTTTTGGGATCGAAGGAAAGGCTCATTGGTCTTCTTCCAGAATGTCCGAGAGGGCGATGAGTGCCAGCCTATAGCCTGCAAAACCAAGGCCGCAAATAACCCCGTCAGCAGCGCGCGACACATAAGAGTGATGGCGGAAGCTCTCACGCTTGTGAATATTGGAAAGATGCACCTCGATCACCGGGATGTCGAGCGCGAGAATCGCGTCCATCAACGCGACGGAAGTGTGGGAATAGCCGGCCGGGTTAATGATGAGGCCGGCGGCGCGGGCACGGGCCTCATGCACCCAGGTGATCAGTTCACCCTCGATATTGCTCTGGCGGATGTCCACGGCAATGCCGAGGCCCTCGGCGGTTTCCGCGCACAGGGTCTCCAGGTCGTCCAGCGTGCCGGTGCCGTAGACTTCCGGCTCGCGGGTGCCCAGCAGATTAAGGTTCGGACCGTTCAGTACAAAGATTAAAGGTGTCGTCATTTTAACCCCGCTAGCACACCCAAATCGTAGCCGCCAAATTTCTATTCGGGACCGGCCTTGCGGGGGGGGGCGGGGCAGCCGATAATATGGGCATGAGCAATGTACTTGAACGGTTGAATGTAACCGTGAACGGCGAGACCATGGCGCTGGCGCCAGACACAACCGTGGCTGGGCTGATCGCCCAACTGGGGCTGGATATGCGTAAAGTCGCGGTCGAGCGCAATCTTGAGATCGTGCCGCGCTCGACCTACGCGAGTGTACGCCTGGGCAAGGGCGATGCGTTGGAAATCGTTCATTTCATTGGTGGAGGTTAGCTTGGACGCGATTGTGCAGACAGACGATTGCTGGCAGGTCGCGGGCCGCAAATTCGCCTCCCGGCTGGTTGTCGGCACCGGAAAATACAAAGACCTGCCCACCACGGCGGCGGCCATCGAAGCCTCGGGCGCGGAAATGGTCACGGTCGCGGTACGGCGGGTAAACCTTTCTGACCGCGGCGCGCCAATGCTGCAGGATTACGTGAGCCCGCGGCGTTACACTTATTTACCCAACACCGCCGGCTGCTTCACCGCTGACGAAGCTGTGCGGACCCTGCGCCTGGCGCGGGAAGCTGGCGGCTGGAATCTGGTGAAGCTGGAAGTGCTGGGACCAGCCCCGACGCTCTACCCGGACATGCCGGCCACCTTCGAGGCAGCCAAGGCCCTAATCAAGGACGGTTTCGAGGTCATGGTGTATTGTTCGGATGACCCGATCGCCGCGAAACGGCTGGAAGAAATGGGCTGCGCCGCCATCATGCCGCTGGGTGCGCCGATCGGGTCAGGGCTGGGCGTGCAGAACCCCCTGATGATCCAGATGATTATTGAACAGGCGAAAGTGCCCGTGCTGGTGGATGCCGGGGTCGGCACCGCCTATGACGCCACCTTTGCCATGGAACTGGGCTGTGACGCGGTCCTGGTGAATTCCGCGATTGCGATGGCCGATGACCCGGTGCTAATGGCGCGCGCAATGAAGGCGGGCGTGGAAGCCGGCCGATTCGCCTTCCGCGCCGGACGTATCCCGCGCCGGGGCAGTGCCCGCGCCTCCAGCCCGATGACCGGGCTGATCCGTTAAAAAAACCGCGGCCGGCTAGCTGGCCGCGGTTTTCAGTCTGCAGCCCACCAATGTCTGTTCCCGGTACGGCATCCAGGTCTGCGTCCGGCCAAAAAGCGGTAGGCCGAGATAACCGCGAAGCTGCAAATTCTGGTTAGCATCCAACGAGAGCCTAGCTTGGTAGACATTGCCATCACGCGTGTCGAGCACCGTGCCTTTCCAGCCGGTTGTACCGTTTCTGTCCATAACCGGGGCTACTTGCACAATTACCTCACCGCATTCCGGCTGACCGCGCCAGTCCATAGGCATGGAGTCAGCGGGATGTTTGAGGGCAATCCCAACAATCTGGCCGCAAAGTTCGGTGCCGCAAGGGGCAACCCGGATCACTGCGGAATGATCGGCGGTCAGCCAGGTTCCGGTGGGTGAGGAGGGTAGAGCGGCAACAGCCGGCGCAAAGGTGCCGCCACACATAAATGCGGCCAGAAGCCATAAGCGTAGCAAAAGAAAGTCTCCCAGACAGATCCGCGCATTTGTTCTTAAGATCTGATGAAAGTCACGTATCAAAGTTTTTCCGTGCCGGCCTAGCGAATACTCACGCCGTATTGAAGAATTTGCGGGGCTGTTGCAAAAAAAGCGCATATCGCCGGGATTACCCCTCCAACTCCAGGCAAAGCGTCAGCGCGTCGCCGCCATCCGGGTAATAGGCTTTGCGCCGCCCAGTCTGGACAAAGCACAGGGCAGCGTAGAGCGCGCGGGCGGGGGTATTCTGTTGCGCAACCTCCAGGTGGATCTTCCGGATACCCCGCCGGGCCGCATCGCCGAGCGCGTGCAGCATCAGGCCGCGGCCAATACCCTGGCGGGGCGCGGTAACGCCAATGGTTATAATTTCCCCTTCGTCCAGCACCAAGCGCAGGAGGACAAAGCCACCGCGCGAATCGATGAAGCAAACCATGCCAAGCTGGCCGAGCAGTGTGGCAAAAGCCTGCTCGTCCCATGGGTCACACGGAAACGCCACCGCGTGCATCCGCGCCAGAGCGGCCGCATAGGCGGAACCTGCCTCGATCATACCCACGCTTAAACCGGTGGCGGGCGCAGGCCGGCGGCCGGGAGCTTGGCTTCCGGCGGGTCGACATAAACCGGCTGCGCGGGCTGCGCCGGCAATCCCGCCGCCTGACGCGCCAAGGCGGCATGGGCAACCCACACCGGGTCCAACCGCCTTGCGTTGGTGAGCAGCACATCCCCCCCACGGGAAGCCAGAATGGCGGCGACCTCAATGGCGGCGTCACCCGCCAGCGCCACGGGGGTTCTTGTGCGTGGAATGTCCGCATCGGCGAAAGCCTCGGCAATCCCGTCACGGATGAGGAAAATCCGGTTTTTGCGCGCGCGAATCGCCACCCACAGCGGCCGGTGCATCGTTGGGAACGCGGCCGCGTAAGCCTGCGCGACCGTGACGCCAAGCAACGGCAGGCCAGCCGCCGCGGCAAAGCCCTGAGCCAGGGAAATCGCGGTACGCAGCCCGGTAAAGCTGCCCGGACCGATGGTAACCGCTACCTGGGTGATCTCCCGCCCCGCTACTGCCTGGGCAAGCAGCGGCGGCAGCGTCTCAATCAACCCCGGGCGGCCCGGGGCAAACAGCTTGACCGCAACCGTGCCGTCACCGGCCAGCACTGCTATCCCGGCACGCTCACCGGACGCGTCGACTGCCAGCATGCTCAAGCGAGAATCGCGGCCTCTTCAAAGTCGAGCTTCGGCAGACGCGCAAACGGGTGTTCCCCCGGCTTGGCGTGGCCGAGATTGATGAGGAAGTTCGCCTTCCAGCTATTTTGGCTAAAGAATGCCCGGTTGACGAGGGTTTTATCAAATCCTGACATCGCCCCGGAATCGATCCCCATCGCCCGCGCGGCCAGCATCAGATACGCGCCTTGGAGCGTGGAGTTGCGGAACGCAGTTTCTTCCGCGAGGTCCGGGTTGCCGGAAAACCAGCCCTTGGCATCCGCCGGTGGGTAGAGCTTGGGCAGATGCGTATAGAACAGCGGATCCTGCGCCACGATCACAGTCACTGGCGCCGCCATGGTCTTCTCCAGGTTGCCTGCGCTCAGTGCGGGCCTCAGCTTCTCCTTGCCCTCCGGTGTACGGATGAACACGAAGCGCGCTGGGCACGAATTAGCCGACGTCGGCCCCATTTTGACCAGATCGTAGAGCGCCTTCAACTCGTCATCGGTGATTGGTTCGTCGGTAAATTCCCACTTGGTGCGGGCGGTGCGGAACAGGATATCAAGCGCGCCATCGTCCAATGCCATTACGTCTTCCCTCTCTTTAGGCCGCCTGTGTAACAGACAACACCTCGGGAATGTAGTGCTTCAGCATATTCTCGATGCCGTGCTTGAGCGTGGCGGTTGAGGACGGACAGCCGGCGCAGGAACCCTGCATCTTGAGGCTCACCACGCCGTCACGGAAGCCGCGGAAAATAATATCGCCGCCATCGCCGGCCACCGCCGGGCGGACCCTGGTATCAAGCAACTCTTTGATCTGAAGCACAACTTCCGCATCAGCGGGGTCAACATCTTCGGCCAGAAGCTCCGCATGCTCGCTCACAATCGGGCGGTTGTTGAGCAGGTGCTCCATGAGCAGCCCCAGCACCTGGGGCTTCAGCACCGGCCATTCGGCGCCGGCGGTTTTGGTGACGGTGACAAAATCTCCGCCCAGGAACACGCGCGCCACGCCGGGCAGGCCAAACAGCGCATCCGCCAGCGGCGAAAGCAAAGCGGCATCGGCATCGGCGAAATCGGCCGTGCGATCACCGAGAATCTCCCGTCCAGGCAGGAATTTCAACGTCGCGGGGTTGGGTGTGCCTTCGGTCTCAATAAACATGTCTTTTGCTCACGATCCAGTGTGGATATCCAATGTGGACCAGTGCGGTCCGGTTGCTGCCTAGATCGGACCTTTTACACACAATGACAAGGGGGCGGCAGACGGAGCCTGCCGCGAAAATCCATAATGGTTATGCGGCTGTTAATACTAGTTGCCTACAAAACCGCATGCTCCATCAACGCCTGCTGAGCTCAGCCGAGGCTCTGCAAAAAATTATCGACATCATCCCGAGCCCAGTATTCGTAAAGGATACCGCGCATCACTGGGTGCTGATGAACGGCGCAATGGAGAAAATCCTCGGCCATCCGCGCGACACGCTGCTAGGCAAGTCCGACTATGATGTCTTCCCCCCTGACGAGGCAACCGTGTTCTGGGCCACCGACGACCGGGTATTTTCCAGTGGCGAAACGGTGGAAAACGAGGAACGGCTCACCAACGCCCAAGGGTTGGTGCGCCAGGTCGTCACCCGCAAAACCCTGCTGCGGCTGGGGCCGGGGCACGGCGTGCTGTTCCTCGTCGGCATCATCCAGGACGTCACAATCTACCGCGAGGCAGCGGCGCAGAGCCATTTCCTCTCCCGCCACGACATGTTGACCGGCCTGCCCAACCGCACCCTGTTCCAGGAACGCCTGCGCGAGGCCGTGGGCCACGGCAACCGGGAGCTGGATAACATCGCGGTGCTCCTGATCGACCTCGACGGTTTTAAGGCCGTGAACGACGCCTACGGCCATGAAGCAGGTGACGAGTTGCTGCGCGTGGTAGCGGCACGGCTTGCCGAAGCGGTACGTACGTCAGACACGGTGGCGCGGCTCGGCGGTGACGAATTTGGGATATTGTTGCGCGGCGGGCTGAACCTGCAAACCGCGGCGGAGCGGATCGCCGCGGAAATCTGCGAGGTGGTGGCGGTGCCGGTGCAACTCCGCCAATCGCAAACCATGGTGTCGGCCTCGGTCGGGATCACATATTTCTCCAAACCCGATACCGGGCCGGAGGAGCTGCTGCGCCAAGCCGATATTGCCATGTACAGCGTCAAACGCACCGGCCGGCACGGGCATAGGGCCTACGAACCGGGGCTGGAAATCATCGCCAACCGGCAACTGCACGCCGATCTGCGCCATGCGCTGGAGAGGCATCAGCTTCATGTGGTCTACCAGCCCCAATGGAACCCGCCGGATGGCGAGTTGACCGGCTACGAGGCACTGTTGCGCTGGGAACACCCGCATTACGGCCCTGTCGGCCCGGCTATATTCATCCCCATCGCCGAGGAAAGCGGGCTGATCGGCACATTAGGTAACTTTGCCCTACGTGCCGCCTGCACCGCCGCGATGCAGTGGCCTGCCAGCGTCCGCATCACGGTGAATGTCTCGCCCCTGCAACTGGTCGAAGATAAACTACGCGACGAGGTCTGCGCGGTGCTGAAAGCAACCGGCTTGGCCGCTGAACGGCTTGAGTTGGAGATTACCGAAAGCACACCCGCAATCGATAGCGCCGGCGCTTTAAAAACCCTGCACCAGCTTAAAGAGCTCGGCGTCCGCATTGCGCTGGACGACTTCGGAACCGGCACCGCTTCATTGGATATGATGCACCGCTTCAGCTTCGACCGCATGAAAATCGACGGCCGGTTCGTAGCGAATTTGCCCGAAGATCTCCGCGGTCACGCCATCGTCGGCTCACTCATCAGCCTGGCTCACAGCCTCGGCGCCGAGGTCACGGCGGAAGGCGTGGAACGCATGGAGCAAGCATTCTGCCTCATGGAACTGGGCTGCGATGAAATGCAGGGGTATCTATTCGGGCATCCAAATGCGCGGCAAACGGTCCTCTGATACCTTGAATAACGGGCAAGAAATCAGCTCGGCCGGCTAATGTCCCGTGCGTACGTTTCCGGACATATTAAACTGTTCCGTAGATTCTAAAACCGCTGAAAAGCTCAGGAAACCTAAGGATTTAAGTGGTGGGCGCGACAGGGATTGAACCTGTGACCCCCACCATGTCAAGGTGGTGCTCTACCGCTGCGCTACGCGCCCATATCCGCGGCGGTGTTTAGCCGTGTTGCGTTTTGGAGGCAAGTACCCCCGGCGGGCCATTGTCATTCCGGCTGATACCGCGGATCACCCGTCCGCCACAGGATGAAGGCCATGATGTCCGCCGTTTCCGCATCGCGCTGGACACGGGTGGAGCCGATGCCGTGGCCGGCGTCATCTTCCACGCGCAACAAAACAGGGTTGGTGGAGGCCGTGGCGGCCTGCAGGCGCGCGGCCATTTTTGTGGGCTCCCACGAGGAAACGCGCGGGTCGTGCAAACCGGTGGTGAGCAGGACGGAGGGGTATTTCACATGGTCGTGGACGTGCTGGTAGGCGTCCATGGCGTACAGGCCGAGAAAACCCTGCTGCGTGGTGACGCTGCCGAATTCGGGGATGTTGGGCGGGCCGTTGGGGGAGAATTCGCTGCGCAGTGCGTCTGATACGCCGACCTCGGAGATGACCACGGCGGCGAGGTCCGGGCGCTCGGTCAGCAGCCGCCCGGCGGTGATGCCCCCGGCGGAGCCGCCGATGACGGCGAGGTGTTTGTGTGAGGTCCAGTGCTCATGGATGAGATATTCCGCGCAGTCGATTGTGTCTTCCCAGGTGTGGAATTTTTTCAGCTTTTGGCCCGCGAGGTGCCAGTCCTCGCCCAACTCGCCGCCGCCGCGCACATGCGCCACCGCGAACTCGCCGCCGAGATCCAGGAAGGGCAGCCAGCGCGCGAGGAAAGCGGTATCTAGGGTGATGCCGTAGGCGCCGTAGGCTTCCAGCAGCAAGGGAGCCTGGCCGTTGCGCTTGAGGCCCTTGCGGTAGACCAGCGATAACGGAATTTCCGTGCCGTCGCGCGCGGGGGCGGAAATTTCTTCCGAGATATAGGGAGCGAGGTTGATGGGCGGCAGGGGGGCGATATCGGTTTGGGTGACCGTACCGTCAGGTCCCAGGTGGCAGACCACCGGCGGGTGGACCCAGCCTTCCAGGATGAACCAGGCGCCGTCATGCGCGGTGTCGGCATAGAATGCGTCTTCGTCTATGGCGCCGGCAAAGGGGAGTTTTATGCTGGTAATTTTGCCGTCCGGGGTTAAGCGGCGCACGCTGGCGAGGCCAGCATCGAGGTCCAGGATGTAAAGTGCGTCGCGCGCGGCGGCGATGGCGCGGATGACAGCGGCGGACTGCGGTACGACCTCCACCGCCTGCGCGATGCCGGAAGCGGCGGCCGTGGTTTTGACAATTTTGTAGCGCGGGGCGTGCTGGTGCGTGAGCAGGTAGATGTTTTCACCCTGCAGCGCGCAGGCGGTGACATTATCGGCCTGGTCGCAGATTTTAACCCATGGCGGCGGACCGGCGGCGGCGGCGGCCAGCGGGGCGGCGTAGAGCGAGAGTTCATTCTGCACGCCAGCAGCCAGCGTACCAACGACGATGGGCGAGCCGGAAGCGGCGGTGACGCTGGGGAAGTCGATGTCCCGGACTTTAACGGCGGAGTTGAGGCTCTGGCCCATGATTTTGATGTCGGCAGCCGGGTCCGCGCCAAGTTTGTGCAGCCAGCAGAGGCTTTTTTCCTCGTACTCCACACTATCCGGCGGCACATCCTGGTAGCGGTTGTAGAACAGGCCGGAGCCATCGGGTAGCCAGCTTGGGCTGGCCTCGGCGGTACGATCTATGGCCTCGGGCAGCAGGGCGCCGGTATCCGTGACCAGGATGCGCAGGGTGGATTGCTCCGAACCGCCGGTGGAAATGCCGAAGACGATGTGGCTGCCGTCCGGCGAGGGCGCCCACCAGTCCAGCGCGGCGTGGCTGGTAGCTGTGGCGAAGGTGGCAGGGTCAATGAGCAGGCGGTTTGGGGCGGTGAGGCTGTCGCGCACGAAAAGTTGCGAGAGCGCGGCGCCGGCGGGGCGGATTTCCGCGAAAATTTTGTCCCCGCCGGTCTGGACGGCGATGACGGACACGAGCTGGCTGGTGTTGCGCGCGATGGCGGCGGCAAGAGCGTCCCGGCCTGGGATTTTTGCCAGCATTTGCGCGGCGTAGGTGCCCTGGGCGTGGACATAGGCCTGCCACTCCGGGGATTCGGCTTCCATCCAGCGGTAGCGGTCGGTGACTTTCTCACCCCAGAGAATTTCAGTGACAGGGCGGATGGGGGCCACGGGCGGGGCATTGGCGGCGGCGAAGGACAGGCGCGGGGCGGCCAGAACGGCGGCGGTGGAGGCTAGCAGGGCGCGGCGCGTCAAATAGGGCATGGTTATCCTTGAGGTCCGTCGGCGGCATCATCCCCGGATGCCGCCGTGGGTCAAGGCGCGGCGGCTGAATTTTACATATCCTCGACCAGTTCCACCCCCGGCACCAATTTCATCGCCTGCGCGAGTTTGGCGGTGACGTTGAAGCCGCCGGGGAGGATGACGTCGAGGTTGCGCTCCAGCCCGGTCTTTGGAACCAGCGTAACGCGGCCACGGCCTTTGCCTTCGCGGTCAAGCAATGCGCGGATATGCGGCAAGGCCTCGGTACGGTCGAGCCAAATGCGTAAACTGGCACCGGCTTTGGCGGCGGCGTCA
Source organism: uncultured Alphaproteobacteria bacterium (assembly GCA_963696195.1). Lineage (GTDB taxonomy): Bacteria > Pseudomonadota > Alphaproteobacteria > Acetobacterales > Acetobacteraceae > Acidocella. The sequence goes on along the minus strand of OY968826.1, from coordinate 2,698,477 downwards.
TCCAGCAGGGTGACATCCGAGGCGGTGATGCGCAGAGACTCGCCTTCGATTTTGACATCGGCGGTGACGAGGAGGGCGGTGCCTTCCACCAGGATTTCACGCACGCGGCTTAAAACTTCGGAAAAGAGCGTGACCTCGAAACTGCCTTCCATGTCCGACAGCGTGAGCCAGAGCATGCGGCTGCCGGTGCGGGTGATGCGCTCTTTTTTGGCACCCACGGTGCCCGCGAGTTTTATGCGTGTGGCACCCGCCTGCGCCCGGCGCTCAATGTTTGCCGAGGAGACCACGCCGAGGCGTTTGAGGGCGATGGCGTACATGTCCAGCGGATGCGCGCTGACGTGAAAGCCGATGGCCTCGGCCTCGGAGCTTAAGCGGTCGGTCTCGGGCCAGTCGGGAATGTTAGGCAGGCGGATTTTCTCCGGCTCCACGCCGCCGAACAGGCCGATCTGGCCGGATTGTTTTTCCTCCGCTTGCGCCTGCGCGGTGCGGACGATGGACTCCGCCGCGGTGAAAATTTTCGCGCGGTTGGGGTCGATGGAATCGAACGCGCCGGCTTTTGCGAGGATTTCAACATGGCCGCGCGTGAGGGATTTGGCATCGATGCGCGCGGAAAAGTCAGAGATATCCTTGAACGGTTTTCCGGCCCGCGCCTTGGCGATGTCCGCCATCGCGGCGATGCCGACGCGCTTGATGGCGCCAAGCGCGTAACGGATGGCCAGTGTGCCGTCGGGTAGAGTTTCCGGTTTGAAGTCGGCATCGGAAGAATTCACATCCGGCGGCAGGACCTGGATGCCCATGCGCAGCGCGTCGGCGCGAAGAATAGCAAGTTTGTCAGTGTTGGCGATGGAGAGCGACATGCAGGCGGCGAGGAAGGGGACCGGATGGTTGGCGCGCAGGTAGGCGGTTTGGTAGGAGACCAAGGCATAAGCCGCAGCGTGGGATTTGTTGAAGCCATAGTCAGCAAACTTCGCCATTAAGTCAAAAATTTCGTTGGCTTTTTCAATGGTGTTGCCCTTGGCCACGGTGCCGTCGCAGAAAATTTTACGCTGCGCGTCCATCTCGGCGCGAATCTTTTTGCCCATGGCGCGGCGGAGCAAATCGGCGCCGGCGAGGCTGTAGCCCGCCATCACCTGGGCGATCTGCATCACCTGTTCCTGGTAAACGATGACGCCGTAGGTTTCGGCAAGGATATCGTGAATTGCCTCGTGCGGCGCGGTCCAGGAAGCACCATGCTTGCGCGCGCAGTAGTCGGGGATGTTGGCCATCGGGCCTGGGCGGTTGAGCGCCTGGATGGCGATGAGGTCCTCGAAACGGTCGGGCCGCATTTGTTGCAAGGCGCTGCGGTAGCCCTGGGTTTCAAACGTGAACACGCCGCCGGTGTCGCCGCGCGCAATCATTTCGTAGGTTTTCAGGTCATCCATCGGGATCGCGGCGAGGTCGATTTCTACGCCCTGCAGCTTCAAAAATCTTAAGGCGCGGTCTAGCACGGTTAGCGTGGTCAGGCCCAGGAAGTCGAATTTAACCAGCCCGGCCTGCTCGACGTATTTCATCGAGAATTGCGTAACCAGCAGGTCCGAGCGCGGATCTTTGTACAGCGGCACCAGTTGGTTGAGCGGACGGTCGCCGATGACGACGCCGGCGGCGTGTGTGCTGGCGTGGCGGTACAGGCCTTCCAACTGCAGGGCGATTTCCATCAGCCGCGCCAGGCCTTCGTCGGAGGCACGCAGGTCGCGCAGTTTTACCTCGCCGTCAATGGCCTGTTGCAGCGTGACCGGTTTGGCCGGGTTGTTGGGGATGAGTTCCGCAACTTTGTTGACCTGGCCATAAGGCAAGCCCAGCACCCGGCCGACGTCGCGCACAGCCGCGCGGGCTTGAAGTTTACCAAACGTAATAATCTGCGCGACGCGGTCGGCGCCGTATTCGCGGGTGACGTAGGCGATCACCTCGTCGCGGCGCTCCTGGCAGAAATCGATGTCGAAATCCGGCATGGACACACGTTCAGGGTTCAGGAACCGCTCGAACAGCAGGCCGTAACGTAGCGGGTCGAGATCGGTGATGAGCAGCGCCCAGGCGGCGACTGAGCCCGCCCCCGAACCACGGCCGGGGCCGACGGGGATTTTCTGTTCTTTCGCCCATTGGATGAAATCCGCCACGATGAGGAAGTAGCCGGGGAAGCCCATTTGAATGATGGTGCCAAGCTCGAATTCCAGGCGTTTGCGGTAAGGGTCGCGCTCGCCCTCCGGCAGGCCCAGCGCGTCCAGGCGTCCTTCCAGACCTTCCTCGGCCATTTCCCGCACGGTTTCGGCTTCGGTTTTGCCGGGACGGATTTTTGGGCAGGTGGGGAGGAGTGGCTTGCGGGATTCAGCCATCACCGCGCAGGATTTTGCGATGGCAATGGTATTATCGCAGGCTTCCGGCAGGTCGGCGAATAGTTCGCGCATGGCGGCGGCGGGCTTGAACCAGTGTTCGGGCGTAACGCGGCGGCGCTCCGCTTCGGCCAGCACGCGGCCCTCGGCGATGCAGAGCAGCGCGTCATGCGCCTCGTACATTGAGGGTTTGGCGAAGAAGCATTCGTTGGTGGCGGCCAGTGGCAGGCCGCGCGCATCGGCCAGGGTAATCAGGCCGGGCTCGATCGCCTGTTCCAGTTTTTCACCGTGGCGTTGCAGCTCGACGGCGATGCGGTTGGGGAAGGCTTCGGCCAGCGCGGCGAGATAGGCTTGCGCGCCCGCCATCTGGCCCTCGGCGAGCAGGCGGCCGATGGGGCCTTGCGTGCCGCCGGTGAGCAAGAACAGGCCCTCGGCATGCGCGAGCAATGTTTCCAGGGTGATCTGCGGTTTTGGCGCACCGTCCGAGAGTAGGTAACTGGCGGAAGAGAGTTTTTGCAGGTTGGCGAAGCCGGTGGGGGTTTGCGCCAGCAGCACCACCGGGTCTGGCGCCAGGTTGACGCCCTTGCGCGCGAGGCCAAGCTGGCAGCCGATGATCGGCTGCACGCCGGCACTGGTGCAGTATTGCGAGAACTCCAGCGCGCCAAACAGGTTGGAGCTGTCGGTGATCGCCACCGCGGGCATGGACATCTCGCGCGCCAAAGCGGCGATCTTGTCGGGTTTGATGGCACCTTCCGAAAGGGAAAACGCCGAATGGACCCGCAAATGGACAAAATTCTCGTAAGGCATGGCGACTCCGGTGAGGCGGGTCAGGTTCAGCTAAAACAACCGGTGGATCAAGTTAAACCGAGGTCGAACTCATAGCCAACACTGACGAAATAGAGTCCCTCGGCGGGCGCCGTCGGGCCGGCCACCGCGCGGTTTTGCGCGGCCAGAACTTCGGCCACGCGGGCTTCCGGCCAAACCCCCTCCCCCACCATTTTCAACGAGCCCACCATGTTGCGGACCTGGTGGTGCAAAAAGCTGCGCGCCTTGGCGTGGATGATGAGGTGGCCGCCCTCGCGAGTGACGGTCAGTTCGTCGAGCGTGCGCAACGGCGATTTGGCCTGGCAGGCGGAGGCACGGAAGGAGGAGAAATCGTGGTGGCCGAGCAGGAGTTGCGCGGCGCGGTGCATGGCGGCGGCGTCGAGCGGCTGGCGGACGTGCCAGACACGGTTGAGCTCCAGCGCCGGGAACGCCGGGCGGTTGGAGATGACGTAGCGGTAGCTGCGCCAGATGGCGGAAAACCGCGCGCTCCACCCAGCGGGCGCGGGGGCGGCGCGCACGACCACCACGGGATGCGGCTTCATGTGGTAGTTCAGCGCCTCGCGTAGCCGGTGTGGGGAGAAATCCGGCAGTTCCATCTGCACGATCTGGCCCAACGCATGCACCCCGGCATCGGTGCGGCCGGAAGCCACCGCGGCGGGAATGACGCCATCGCAGAGTTTGGCGCCGGCTTCCTCCATCACCTGCTGGATCGCCAACCCATGTTTCTGCCGTTGCCAGCCCATGAAGCCGGTGCCGTCGTATTCAACCTCTAGCGCCCAGGAGATCAAAAGAAGCGCGCACCTTCCGGCAGGGTGAAACCGCGCAGGAAATCGGTGATGGGCATGGCGGCTTTGCCGGGGCGTTGGATTTCGATAGGGCGGACGGCTGTGCCGTTGCCGCAGGCGATAGTCATATAAGCGTCGAGGATGTCGCCAGGGCGGGTGGCTTCGGTGGTGTTTTCCGCCGGGACCACTTCGGCGAGGAGGAATTTCAGCACGGTTTCGCCATTCAGCAAGGCGAGGGAGCCGGGCCACGGGTTGTTGGCGCGGATCTGGCGCTCGAGGTCGATGGCGGAATTGGTGAAGTCCAGCCTGGCGTCCTCGCGCGTGCGTTTGCGCGCGTAGCCGCCGTCCTCGTCGTTGGCGGGCGCGGGCGGCTGTTTTTTGGGGTGGCTTGGCTCGGCAAGTTCTTCAAGGATGAGTTGCGCGCCGATTTGCGCCAGGCGGTCGTGCAAATCGCCCGCCGTATCGCGCGGGCCGATGGCGGTGGCTTGGCGGCGGAGCATGTCGCCGGTGTCCAGCCCTTCGTCCATCTGCATAATGGTGATGCCTGTGAGAACGTCCCCGGCGAGGATGGCGGCCTGGATGGGGGCCGCGCCGCGCCAGCGAGGCAGCAGGCTGGCGTGAATATTCAGGCAGCCGCGCACCGGCGCTTGCAAGAATTCGGGCGGGAGGATGAGGCCGTAGGCGGCGGCGATGGCGGCGTCCAGGCCGAGGGATTTGAAGAATTCTGCTTCCTCGGCGTTGCCTTTCAGGCGCTTAGGCGTGCGCACCGGCAGGCCGAGCTCCAGCGCCGCCTGATGCACCGGGCACGGGGCTTCACGCTGGCCGCGGCCAGAGGGTTTGGGCGGCTGCGCGTAGACCACCGCGACCTCGTGCCCGGCATCCACAAGCGCGCGCAGGGCCGGAACGGAGAATTCCGGCGAGCCCATGAAGGCGAGCTTCATTATTTGCGTCCCCGGCGCTCCTTCTGTTCCTTCAGCTCCTTGGCCAGTTTGCGGAGCAGGATGTTGCGCTTGAGCGGGGAGAGGTAATCCACGAACTGCACGCCGTTGAGGTGGTCGATTTCGTGCTGCAAACAGGTGGCGAGCAGGCCGTCGGCCTCGATCTCATGCTTCACGCCGTTTTCATCCTGGTAGCGCACTTTCACCCAGGAGGGGCGCACGACCTCGGCATACTGGTCCGGCAAGGAGAGGCAACCCTCCTCGCGGGCGCATTTGTCTTCCGAGGCGGCGATGACCTCCGGATTGACCAGGGCCAGCGGCGCCGGGACTTTGCCGGGCGCCACATCCAACACGATAACCCGCAGCAGCCGGCCGACCTGCGGGGCGGCGAGGCCGATGCCGGGGGCGGCGTACATCGTGGCGAACATCGACGGGATGAGTGCGCGCACCTCATCATAGTCCGCCGGAGTAACGGCGCGGGCGTGCTTACGCAGCACTGGGTCCGGGACAACAAGGATGCGCAGGAGCGGGGCGGTGGGGGCGATGGTTTCTGTGGCTGACATGGCAAAACACTTAGTGCGGCATTTCCGCCGCTGCAACGCTCGACTTTCGCCATGCCACCATGCAGGCCTTGCATCTGGCTATATTTATGACAACATAGGTATTGGACGCCTTCGGGGTCCGGACTTTTACTTGACTGCTTCGCTCAAACTTGGAGGGGGCCTGCTGTTATGAATACCCGCGTTTTCACCTCGCCGTTGTTTCTGGGCTTCGACCATCTGGAACAGATGATCGAACGCGCCGCGAAAAGCTCATCCGACGGCTACCCGCCGTACAATATCGAGCAGCTCAGTCCTGTTTCGCTGCGCATTACCCTGGCCGTCGCCGGTTTTACCATGGACGACCTGCAAATCACCCTGGAAGATAACCAGTTGGTAATTCGCGGCCGCCAGACTGACGACGGACATGGGCGCGTGTTCCTCCACCGGGGGATCGCCGCGCGGCAGTTCCAGCGGGCGTTTGTCATCGCGGAGGGGATTGAGGTGAAGGGGGCCTGGCTCGACAACGGCTTGTTGCATGTCGATCTGGTGCGGCCGGTGCCGCAGCCGGTGGTGAAAAATATTCCCATCTCGCGCGGGCAGACAAAAACAAATGTGGCGCCGACTCGGGTGGTGGATGGAGACTCAAGGGATTCCAACGGCTGAGATGCCACAAAGCCTCCCTAATTAAGACACAACGAGCCCCCAGACTGACCAAACACTAACTTAAGACGCTAAGATTTACTTCGCGTACGGCTAACCTGGCTCATTTGAGAAGGAATTATCCCATGGACATCAAGACACATGACGGAACGGCTAATTTCGTGCCCGGGACCGTGCTCGACATCCATCACATCTCGGCGGCGCAACTCGCGAGCCTGGGGATGGAAGAGATCGCCTTCGTGAAACCCGTGATGACGGAAAACGGCCCGGCCTTTGCCATTCATGCCGCCGACGGCACACCGATGGCCATTGCCTCCAACGCGCCGCTGGCCGCCGCGGCGATTATCCAGAACGACATGGTTCCGAGCCTGGTGCATTAACCCGGCCGGCACGGTTTGAACCGTGGCAGGGTCAAAGTTTACGCAGCGGAAAGGCGGTGCCGAAAACGCAATCGGGGTCGAGCCGCTGTATCCCAAGGCGGCTAAGAAGCTGCTCCCGTTTTTCAGTCACTTTGCATGACCGGCATTCCACAATACCGCCGTTCGGTGATATGGGCCCCTGCATGCCGTCATCTCCGCCGCCAAATGAAAGTAACTTCATAAAGCCGGATACCCCGCTCCTGTTCAGCCGGATGCGGCGCCTGTTTCTGGTAGCCGCTGGCGTGCTGGCCGCTGCTCCCAGCGGAGTGCTCCGGGCGCAAACATTGCGCACCAGCCCCCGTTTGTCGCTGGCCGAGCCGCAGAAATTCTGGACCGATCCGCCCGCCACCATCGCCCAGCGCTTCGCCTTGTACCGCGCCGCCGGCGTTGGCACGCTGCGTTGCTCCATCCGCTGGGACCAGATGCAAGGCGACGGCGGGCGATGGCACCTGCCTGGACACATGGCTTATCTGCAGCAGGCGCTGCAGGCCGGGTTTGCACTAAAACTGGTGCTGTCAACCATGGGGTCCGTGCCGAATTGGTTCATGCAGAAGAACCCGGACATGCTGATCCGCGACCAGAATGGCGACACCACGCATCTATCCTTGAGCTACTGGCACCCCAACCTGCGGCACGTGCTGAACGACGCCCTGACGGGCATGTGCATGACGCTGGCCGGCCAAGGCATTCTCAAACCGTCGAATTTCATCGTCGTCGATCTCGGTGCCGCCGCCGAGGCAAAATACCCCTCGGCCTGGAACATGAATTGGCCGCAAAGCGGCGCCCTGTTCTGGTGCTCCGACGCCAATGCGGCCTCCAGCTTCTCTGCCGCCATGCAAGCCAGTTACGGCAGCATCGCCGCCGCCAATGCCGCCTGGGGCACGGATTTTCAATCCTGGAGCGATGTGGCGCCGCCCAAGCCGGGCATGGAGCCCGGACCGCTCTGGAATGACATGCTGACCTGGTACCGCAGCAGCAAGCGCAATTTCACCACGGCGCAGCTCGCCACCTACCAGACCATCCTAAAGGGCTATGGTGTCGACAGTTCCAGGCTCGTCGCCTTGATGCCCGGCAATCATATCACGCCCGCGGAATGGCAGGCCGCCACCGCCGGGGCGCAGGAGCCAGCGGATATTGGTTCGATGATCGATACGCAATTCGTCATCGATACGGTGGCGCAGGCAGGCTGCATGATGCAATATACCGGCGCGCAAAATGCCCATGAGATCGCCTGGATACGCCAATACATGGCGCAAAAAAACTATACCGGCACGCCGCTTTGGGGCGAGAATGCCGGGATGCACGAACCAACCCCGGCCAACAACCCGGCGGCATTGGCCAATGTCGCCACGGCATATGATCTATACGGTATCGAATATATCAATGCGGGCTATCTGTTCGAGTCCGACCGGCTTACCCCCACCAGCTGGTTCACCGTCTTCAGAAACGCCTATCTGGGCTTGCTCGCCAGCCTGCCGGTGGCTGAGCGCCAGGGCCAGCGCATTGAACGGCTGAGCGCTGACAACGACCCTGCGGCATGGCGCCGCCCGTAGTCATTCGTCGGCCAGGTCGTCGACCCACGACTGATCCGTCTCGTATCCCAAACGAATCAGCGCGTCGCCGAACAACTCGTGAAACTGCCGGGCCAGGCGTTTGGTAAAGACCGATCGCCATTGCTGGGGCCGGCCCGACCGGATATGCACCCCGTGCTTGCGCAGCGCGCCGGAAAAGATCGAGCGCGACCAAGCGACATCAAGGCAGATCGGCAATATCGCGCCAGACAGGCCCAAGAATAGAAATATCCGGCTGAACAGCGCCAGATCATGGTCAACCACCAGATCTTCGTACTTCACTTCATAGAAGTTTTCGTTACGATAATTCCAGGCCGTCATCTGGTGGATGGTCTTCTTGCCACGGCCGTTCATCTCGAAGACCAATTTGTCATGCAAGCTGTCCAATGACCGCAATTTTTCCTGGTAGGACATCTCGCCAAATTCGCCTTTCGGCTCCAGCAGCCATTCCTCCTCGGCCGTCTTCTCATGAAATGCCGCCCCAGAAATGATCACGTCGCGGGGGTCCCGGATGATATGGAGACCACGGTAGGGAGGGAGTTTCGGCAAATTGAACGCGCTATCGACCTGCAGGAAGATTTGATCGCCGGCCCCGAGGGATGGCTGTACGCCATTATAAAATTTGAACTGCATCAGATGGGAGATCGTGCGAAACACATCCCCCATCCACTCCGTTCCGGTCTTATGATGCGTGCCTACCACGATCAAGGTCTTGGGCTGCACGACCGATACGGATTTGACCATCAAATTATGTTTGAATTCCTTCGAATAAACCAAGCTGAGCACCAATTCCGGCAAGTTCGGAAAATTGGCGATCTTGTCGGCAATAACGGCTTTATTTTCCGGCGCACGGCCCAAGACTCTGCTATACGCATACAGCACCTCGTCGCGCGTCAGCGAACCAGTACCGGCAGCCGCGCCCCCTAGGACTTGAGGTGTCAAACTTGCAGTCGTCACGTTAACCCTCGTTGCTAAAAGAAGTCCCGCGCGGGGACGTTTTATACATCACACCATCGCCCCCTGAAAACAATAGCCATGCGCCCTGAATTTTGGCCCGATTATTGCCATTCTCTCCGTCCGTCTCCGTCCATTAATGATTTGGCAAGCGTTCCACAACCGCCTTCAAAAGCCTGGCACAAAATGCGTCCCAGGTGAATTTTTTGGACTTCGCGCGCAACCCCTCCGCCAGTTTGGTCCGCTCTTCCTCCGGCATGCTCTCAATCCGGCGGAAAGCACGGGAGAAATCAGCCACTGAAAATGGGTCGAAATACATGTCCGCCGGCAGATCGAACTCCACGAGGCTGGAACTGCGGGAGGTAATAACCGGGCAGCCCGCGGCCATGCACTCCAACACCGGCAGGCCGAACCCCTCGAACAGCGACGGGAAGATGGCGAACCTGGCGCTGCGCATGAGCACCCATTTCTCCGCCTCGCTGACAAAATCCGTGAAGTACATACGGTCCTTCCACGGCGAATTGGTGAGCAGCCCACCGAACACGTCGTCAAACGCCGGGCCCCAGCCCCTGCGGCCGACGAACACCATGGCAATCTTGCTGGCCATGTCAGGGCGGTTGAGCATGAATTCCGCCACGAGGCGCAGGTTTTTGCGCGGTTCGATGGTCCCCAGCACGATGGCAAAATTCTTGCGCGGCATCGGCTCCTTCGCCTCCGCCGGCGGCCGCACACCGAGATGAGACACGATGGAGCGCGCGGGATCGAGCCCGAGATAGGCCAGCGCGTCTTGCTGCGTGGCGTCGGACACGTTGCATACGACGTCGGAGGACCGCACGTCCTGGATCATCGCCTTGGTGTGCACGTGAGCAGCCCAATCCTGGTGCAGTTCGGGCATCAGCATGGCCGAGAGATCATGCAGGACCACCGCCTCCACGTCAAAACTGCCATGAGTCGTCTTGATGTTCGGAAAAATCCCGATCGAGGCCGGCGCCAGGCCGATGAAATCACCAATGCTGCCGAGCTGGGCATAGCCATTTTCCAGCAGCACCTCAAGATAGGCGCCTGGCGCGCTCTCGAGGGCGGTCATCAGCGCGCGCGGCTCGACGACAACGCCGCGCGAGAAGAAATAGCTGTTATTGGGCAGTTTCCGGTACAGCTCGCGCGCCAGGTTGGCGGTCACGTTGGCGATGCCGGTCCACGATACCTCCATGAGCGCGGAAATATCCATGAACACCGCCACATTGCGGTGTTTGATCAGCTCAGCGGTACTATTGAACACGTTGCTCATTGGGACAATTCCTTCATACGCCCCAGAAACTTGCCTCTGATCGCGTCAATCCCATATTCCTTGTGGACGAAGAGTTGCGCCGCCCTGGAGCGCCGCTCATATTCATCCGGAGACATTTCCGCGGCGCGCTGCAGCGCGCGGACAACTTCGTGGTGGTCAACCAACCGCCAGGAAACACCCCACAGACCATAGGCCTGCGATACCTGCAGCGGGATCGGCGCCGGACTGGCTTTCATGACAATTGCGTGGTCTTCCTTGATATAGTCGGCCATGGCGGTCTCAGCCGAACTGATCGGCACAAGCCCCGCGGCCATGGCCTCCTGCACCGGTAGCCCCTGCCCTTCCGCTGCGCTGGTGCAGATATAAAAATCCGCGGAGTGGTACAAAGCTTCGATTTCTTCCGCCGAGAGGCGCTCAGGTACAAGCAGAATATTACTGCAATCGATAAAGGAGAACGGCACCCCGGCATAGTCGAAAAATTTCGGCAACTGCTTAGAAAGCGCGTGGCGCAACGATTCCGGGGAGCCATCATGAACAAGTTTGACGATCAGTAGATCATTCCGTTTGGTACGGCGCAAATACTCCTGGAAGCCGAGAAACAGCGCGGCAGCGTTCTTGCGCGGATCGCCGGGATTGAACACGGAGAAGAACACCCGCCCGCCGGCCGTGCGGCAGTCCTCGGCGCGGAACATTGTGCTGTTGTCCAGCTGCGGCGTACCCGTGGTATCAATGCATTCGGCGACGCGCTTGCGCGTGAATTCGAGGTAGCCGATCTTGTATGCTCCGCTCATGAACGCAAGCTCACTGGCGCTTTCCGGCGCGTACGTCGCGATCGGAGCCGGAACAACCTGGACATGCTTGAGCCCATGCGCCTCGAAGATCGTCTTTGTGTATCGGCAACCCACCCAAATTTCCGATGTCAGCCCGAGTACATGGACATAGTCGTTCATCGCGTTGTGGCGGCGGGGATGGTCGAACGGCAACTCAGAGAAGCTCGGCAGCTTATCGAACTCCCAGGCGACATGTGCAACATTGGCTGCCCCCTTGAGCAGGCGAATCTCCTCATAGGGCTTGAAGGCAACGTGCAATGGCCGCTTGCAACCATCTGGCGGCAACAAAAGTGACGCATTCGCATAAATCTCGGGCATCATCACTTCCTGCGACCTGAGCCCGCCGTCCTTGAACAATTTGAGGAATTTCTGGCAGACCGAACCGTAAGAATAATGCGCGAACCCCAGAGGCAGATAGGTATGGCCTTCGGCCAGGGCCTTGCGGGTACGATGACTATAATAGATCATGAGATCGCTTTCAGATGATAGAGCGAAGCCGTGTCCAGGCCAGAATGGCTTCGAGATCGGGCAGGTGATAGCCGTTGGTATTTTTGATACGGCTCTGCGCTTCCTCGGAATACACGACCTCAGTCACCACGGCGCCAAGCTGCTCGGGGTTCTGGCTCAGGTGGGTAAGGCGTGTCTGCAATCCGCTCTCATCGATGTGGCGGCGCAAAATGTGTATATAGAGCAAACCAAGCGCCGTCACGAAATCGTACTCGCGAACCACGGCTTCGAGCGCCCTCGTTAAATGCAGTATGTAGGTCTCGAGGTACTGTGGCGTTTGGGCCACGCCGCCATCAAGCACGCTCTCCACCAACTTGGCCGCACTGACCAGCTCCACGCCCCCCCCACCTGCGGTTTTCGGCAACCGGCTGGGCAGGATGATGTCCAACTGGCCCACCACGTTCGCCGTCCCCGGCTGCGCCACCCGTACAGTGAAGCTATGGCGCATACCGTTGAACAAGGAAGTGGGGATGGCTAGCTGAAACCCATATCTCCCGTCCCCCCGCTTGGCGGCCAGCAGATCGCCACGGAAACGGATCGCGATATCGCTGGAGACGGCCCGGCCATCCTCGACCAGTTCGACCGTCAGACGTTCTTCCACCTCGGGCAGAGAACGGGCCCAGCCGACCACGTTCCAGCGCGAATCCAGCCCATCCATATACCCCTCGAACGTCGCCAGTGCCTCTGGCGGCGCCGGCATGCTCTGTGTGACGTCCACCACAACAGCGCTGGCCAGCATGTCCAGTGCTGCGTCCACCGTGGCATCGCTGGCCGGCGGCTCGCTTGGTGCCACCATCGATGGCGGCAATATGGCAGTAGACCTGTCCGGTAACTGGGCCTTCACATGGGCGTCTTCCCCGCCCAAGCCATTATTTTCCGCTGTGTTCATGGATTTACCTGTCCCGTCCAAATCCGCCCCTTCAAATACACACCGCACATCTTTCTACAACACTTTTTTCCCCACACCTCAAGACTGTGAGCATGTCGTGCCTTACCGCCCAGAGGATTGCCAAAGCGGCCATGATTTCGCTATAATATGCCATGAAATCAATGATAACGGAGCCGTTTGGCGTAAAGTCTCTTATAATTGGAGAGAATTTTATTTGTCCTCAGGTGGTCACAAGTTCCAAAGGTCTGCCCAGTGTGGAGGAGTCGATCCGGGTGTTTCTGGCCGGGGGAGACCGGGCGCAAATGGCGTCGGGGGCTAATACGGGCTGGTCGGTGTTGTGGGAGGCTCTGAGCTGTACCTAACTGGAGGCGAAGGGCGAGTGTGGCTTGAGTAGGAATATCAAGGGACAAAAGTAAATACAAATCCGTAATGATTATCTCGAATATAATTTAGACTTATTTGAAATGCCCGAGAGAAAGCGAGGTTTACGTTGATCCAAAGCAGCTTACTAAATTGGTATTCTGGGACCTTTGTGATTTACAATGACCAGCCTGCCGTTACCATAGAGCGCAACGTAGTCTATATGCCTGTTAGTAACAAGTCACGAATTGATTTAGACAAAAAATGGGGGCTGTACGACGAAAATGGGAACTTAATTCCCGGAGCAGCTCATAAGAGAGGTCCCGGCCACGTGCTATTTGGTCAAACTGAGCGCCAAGATCTTTCAGATGTAAAGAAAGAGGATGCGCCTAGTGGACACTACATCTATGGTGGAGTTGCTGTCGTACACTATGGTCATTTTCTTCTTTCTACACTTTCAAGATTTTGGGTTGATTCACGTATTCCTCTAAAAAATTTTAAAATTGTATGCCAAGGCACTGATATCTCATATTGGTTCTCGCTCCCGCATGTGCGTGACGTATTTCACGCATTAGGGCTTTCGGAGGAGAATTTTATTTCTTTCGATAAGCCAACAGTAATTGGTGAGATTATTATTCCGCATCAAAGTTGTCAGGAGCGCGACTTTGGTTATCAGTGCTTTGCAGAACTTGGGAATAAGATTGGCGAAAACCTCACGCAGAAACTTGATTATAGATTGCCAACAACTCCGGTATATTTTTCTAAGCATCGTCTGCATTCTGGAGTACAGAGGTTTTCTAATGAAGAAGATATGTGTCATTATCTTGAAAAAAGAGGTGTTCAAATTCTTTTTCCAGAAGAAATGTCGCTGGCAGAACAGGTCTTAGTTTACAAGAACGCCCCAGTCGTTATGGCTTGTCTAGGGTCTACTCTTCATACATCAATACTTTGTCAGTCAAGCGCAAGAATTGTTTGCGTTACTGCCGAGAAGACGATCAATTCAAATTTTGGCATTATAGATACTATTAATGGCAACGATAGTATTTATCTACAAGCTCCATATGTTGAGGTTGATTACTCCGAGCGCGCACATTTTCTTCGGCAGTTCCAATTCATTAACCCGATTGAAGTTGCAGAAACGATGCTAAGAGCAGCTGAGAAAATCAATGATACGCCTATACTAATGAAGTATAATGAAGATTCTAATCAACGCTCGTATGCGCAGTCAATGCACCAGATAACTTTTTATCGACGCCGGAGGCTTATTGAATTAAGTCGAGAAAGTGAAGCACATATACAGCACTTTATAATAGAGCCGTATATTGAGATCGATAGAGATTCCACGTTCGTACCTTTGACATTATTCGCTCATATTAGCAAAATTGGAGATACTGAATGCAATTCAGGTTGGATTCGGCCTCGCGAACTTGGTCGAAAATTTGAGGGCTTTTCTCTACAGCTACCTTCAGGTAGCGATATCGAAATTTGGTATCGGGCACGACTAATGAACTGCTTATGGACTGAATGGTCTAGCAAAGGAGCATTCGTGGGAACTCGTGGGAAACACGAACATATCACCGGCGTTGCTGTACGTGTCGGAGAACAGACAAGACTCAATTTTTGGCTGGAGCTAATCGTCGAAACTACTCACGGAATAGAAGTCATTTCTTGCCCAGAGGGAGGCGGTATGTCTGTTCCGAATGAAGAGGGCATTTTGGGAATGCAAGTTATCCTGAGGGCGCTGACTTCTTAGAAGCGGAAGAACCCACTTGGCTGCAAAACGGATGCAAGCCACATATCCAGCGGGCGCAGGCAGAGTGAGACCTGGGCGAAGTTGGCAGACCACATGAACCAGATAGTTTTTCTTGTGCTGGGCGTCATTCCGGCTATCTCCCCTACCGATAATGCCGCCCACGCCAGGGTTTGAAGGCATCAGCCAGCAGCGGATGGGGCGCCTCATAAACGGCGCGCAAATCTGTCCGGAGTTGATCATACAGCCTTGGAGGAAGCTCACTCTCGACACCAACATGCACGCGCGCACCTGCACTCTTTGTGAGTGCCTGGTGATATTCGACACCCAGAAAGCTGCATGTGTCCGCCAGAACCTCGGTTGGCCGGACCGGCAAGTCGTCATTGTTGAGCACCAAAAACCGCTCCGACTGTACCTTGCTCAACCATTTGGAAAGGATGGCGCTATAGTCGCAACGCCGCAGCACGTCCGGCCATTTGGCCATCTTGCACAATTCAGCTTCATCGACGGCAGAATCACGGTGCGTCATCTGCATGCGCAAGTGCGACCACACCCGGTCTATCGGGTCTCTTACCATAAAAATGAATTTCATATTGTTGTTGAGACGAATGATGTGCTCGATAGCTTGCGGGGGAAGCAAGGAGTATTCCGGCGTCATCTCGCCCGAGACGCGATGCTCTCCGGCAAACGAAAAAATCTTGCCATACCATTCATCAGAAATGACCGGGTCCACAATATGCGCGAGCTCCGCCACCAAGGGCCAATTAACCATGGCTAGATCGGTTGCACATTCAAAGTGCCTCTTTAATCTCCCGAACGCATGCTCCTTGCGGTGCTGCGCAGTCCAGGATGCATGCTCAGCAATATAGAGTTCGTTAAAATATTGGACCTCCTTGATCGCAGGCAGCCAAATATCCGGATGACGTGACAGATTTGCACTTAACCAAGTGGTCCCGGCTTTTTGCGCGCCGATACAAATAAAGTCCGGGTACCTCAGTGTGTCGCTCACAACTAAACGCCTTTCACTCTATCTTCACTCACCAGCTTTTAAGTTTTACGATTAACAATGAAACCAAGCTTTGCCAAGAGAATGGCAGGTAGACGCCCCACATCCAAAAGTTGCAAACGACTCCAAAATGGATTCAGCCCGCGATGGCGCAGCGTCAGGTCAATGGCACGGCCGCGTTTTTGGGCCGATGGCGCCGTGGGGGAGGCGGAGGCGGCTTATCGCGCGGTGATTGCCGGGCAGCCGCACAGCGGTTTGTTGCCATAGTCGCGAAAGGAGCAGCCCTGAATGAAACGGTTCCCAGGTTAGCGCTTCAATCAGGGGGTTGGCCGTCAGAATTTAGCCCGAGGGCACTCAAAACGCTGTTGTCGAGCTTAGGAGTAGAAGGGAGTCGAGATGGTATCGCGTTCAGTCCAAAACTGGCATCGTAACCCCATAATGCCCACCCCAGGCCGTCCTTCTCGCAAGCTATACGAAAAGCTTTCAAATAATTGAGACGGCTTTGTCGCTCGTGCTGAGAGACAATCCCGAATTCCAGGGCCAGAACTTTGACACCGTGTTCGCGGCCCCACTTTGCCGCCAGAGAAACTTGCGATTGCACCATGGCGGCTGTCCAGTGCTGCGAACAGTATTCGGCGGCGAGACGCCGTTCCGTCTCACCCGCCTCCTTAGGTACGCTTGTCAGGCACGTTCGCTCATCATTAACTGGAAATGGCAATCTTGCTAATGCGCCGTGATCGATGGATTTGTTCCATGAGGCTTGGGAGGTCAAAGTCGGTGGGTCATAGTAATGAAAACTATACGCAACGTTCTTATCCGCGATCGGCCCCAATCGCAACAGGCCAGCGATCGAGCCCCATTGATTACCGGCGGTGATCACCGTGTTATCGGGTAGGCTGGATCGGACAACACCGAGCAGCGACCGTTCCAGTTCATTCCAAAGGGCTATATCTGGGAATACCGGCTCGTTCAGCAGTTCTGGGAAGGTCAGGCGCCGATTAAGGCGCTGTAGCGCAGGTGCGAGTTGCTGCCAGAACTTGATCAACAAGTGACGATCTTCAGCCTTGGCTTCTAGGGTCCATCGGTCGTGAAATGGGACGATGACTACGCCCAGGCCGTGGTCATGCAGGCGTTGTATCGACTTGATCAGGACTTCTATGACTGCCGCATCTAGGCTTCCATCCGGCCGCTGCACGACGTTGGGCATGATGGGTAGGCGAACGAACGTAAACCCAACCCGGACGATCTGATCGATATCTTCGTCGCTGAGATAGCGTGCCAGGGCGACAGGGTTACGAGATGGCGGGCTTCGGAACCAATAAGTAACATTTATTCCACGCCGCAACACATCAGAAGCACTCGACGGGTTGTATAGATTGCTTGATGCGGCAGTTGCCCCAACGATGGTCGTCATCGCCGCAATGCTGATCGCCACTGAAAGCATATATCGGCGTGGATGACGCTGCTGAAAGGCCGGGCATGACGACACGGAATAATCGACACCTTCGCGCTATCCAGTTGCAGCATTGGCAGTATCTGAAGCCGTGTCAAGCGGTACTTCGTACGTCGAGAGCAGCCCATATCGCCTCCCTTCTCTTATAGGCTTAACGGGCTTTCCCCTTCTCAGCCCTGCCTCGTTGGCATGATGACACGTTTGGGAGTAATCAGACGATCTACGACCATGCCCCCCGGTTTCCGCCCTCATACCCACTTGCTCCCCTGATCGCCGTTGGTAAGACGAGACTATGACGCGATATCAAACTATTTCCACGGATGCCTTGAAATGACCGACGTCGCGACCTCTCTGGAGCAGGCACAAGCACTTGAAAGCACCCAACAATTTTCCGCCGCAACGGAGGCTTATGCGGCAGCGCTCGTGGAAAAGCCGGAAAATATAGAAGCCATTCTGGGGCTGGCCCGTTGCGCCGGTGCCCAAGGCAATCATGCCGAAGCGTTGATGCACTTCCAGCAGGCGCTTGCCCTCAACCCAAGCAACCAATGGCGCCGCTTCGATGTGGCAGAAGCACTGCTGAGTCAAAAGCGCACTCAAGAGGCCCAAGAATTGTTTACCGCCCTAGCGGCGGAATTTCCCGAAACCGCGGTGTTTCATCGAGGACTCGGGAAGTGCGCCTGGGCCCTAAATAACCGCAAAACGGCGCTGGCGTACTTTGCAGAGGCGTATCACCTGGCACCTGAAGAACCTTGGCGGCGATATGACTATGCCATAGCATTGTACGGGCTGGAGAACTGGCGAGAAGCGGCCACGCATTTGTGCGTCTTGGCAAAGCTACTGCCAAACCACGAGGACATCTTCAGCAGGCTGGCCGATTGTGAGACAAGACTTGATCTCTGGCCGGATTACCGCGAAGCTGAGCGTCTTTTTGGCGCCGGCCAGTTGCAAGAGGCCGAAGCATTGTATGCGGAAATTGCCGCAATAAAGCCATTGGAACCAACGTTCCATACTGG
This sequence comes from uncultured Alphaproteobacteria bacterium, assembly GCA_963696195.1. Lineage (GTDB taxonomy): Bacteria > Pseudomonadota > Alphaproteobacteria > Acetobacterales > Acetobacteraceae > Acidocella. Next base: position 2,680,321 of record OY968826.1, on the reverse strand, counting down.
GCTCGGCCAATGCGCCCGGGCCCGCGGCAAACCGGACGATGCGCTCATACATTTTCAGGAGGCATTGCGTCTGGCGCCGGACAATGTCTGGAGGCTATGCGACGTGGCGGAGATGCTACGCGCCATGGAGCGTTTTGATGAGGCGGAGGAGCGCTATAAGGCCATTCTTGCGGTTGAATCCGGCCATACGCTGGCACGCTTTGGCTTGGCGCAATGTACACGGGCCCAGAGCAGCGCCGCCGCTTCGGTGGAGCAGTTTGCGGCACTTTGCCAGGAGGCCCCTGACAACATATGGCCGCGGATCGAATATGCCGCCGACCTAAAGACACTGGGGCGTCTTGATGAAGCCGAGGCAGAGTACCAGCACGTCCTAACTTCGAGTGACAGGAATACTGCAGCACTTATCGGGCTTGGCCAGTGCTTTATGAAGCGCGGACAAACCAGCATGGCATTTCAATATCTTGAAAGTGCGGCCCAATCAATGCCGGACGATTCTTGGCCCAGGCTAGAGTTGATCAATGCGCATCGTACCGTGGGCAATTTTTCTGAGGCTCGCAAGCTACTTGAACGGCTTTGCGAGGCGCCCGGGGGAGTGGCTGTCTGGCTCAGCGTCGCAGAAACCGAGCGCGCGGCCGGTGACCATGCGGCAGCACTTGCCGCGTTCCGTACTGCTCATGAAATGGCGCCTGACCAAGTGGAAATTATATTGGACATGGCGATGGAGGAACGCGTTCTAGGGCACCTGCAGGCTTATGAGACACTCTCAAGCCGCGCCCACGCGTTAGCACCAAACAACCCGAATGTACTCTGCCATTTGGCCGAGTACGAAACTGCGCGCAAAAACCTGCCACGTGCCTTGCAGCTTTACCAGGCGGCGGCAGCGGCGCAGCCACGCCTACTGATGACACATGCGGGTATTGCCGATAATTTAGCGGCACTCGGCGAGACTGATGCTGCACTCACATATCTAGAGGCATTGGAGCAGTCATTCAGCCAAGTCGCTGAGTTACGTGCACGACGCGTCATGCTACTGCGTCAAGCCGGCCGCTATCCTGATGCCATCGCCTTAGCCCGCCGCGCTACCGCCGATGCACCGCTGGACTCCTGGTTATGGGAGGAGCGCCTGCAAAGCGAATTATTCGGGGGGAGCAATGCCGAGATTGAGGATTGCCTCAATCGTATGCCTGCTGCCTCGCGCGTGGAGCGCAGTCGCTGCCACCGCTATGCCGGACGCTACGCGGAACTTCGCGGCCACTTCGCCGAAGCTGTCCGCCAGTATGAAGCCGCGGCAGCGCTTACTCCTGAAGATCCGGTGGTACAGCATGAGCAGGTGCGCATTCGGCTAATGATGCTGGATGTGGAGGGCGCGATGATGACTCTTCGTCGTGCCGGCAAACTAGACGCCCCGTACACAGAGATTCTCGGCAAATCGCGAAACATTTCACAGACCCACTACGGCCAAATCATTGACGAATATCGGCTCGACACGCTCCTGACTGCCGAGCTCTCCGCGCTGCAACTGCTGCCACCCTCTGGACGCATAAAGAAGCTGGTCCCTCTGACGCATGAGAACCCAGACAGCATCGCCCCTGCCACAGCACTGATGGTGGCGATGAGAGAGGCCCGGCTGCTCTACCGACATCCAGCACCTGGAATGACAGAGATACCCCGACGAGTTACTCAATTCTGGGACACGTCTCCACCACCCCAAGACGTGCTCACAATTATGGCCAGTTGGCGTACGCAAAATCAGGGTTGGGATGTAGCTTGCTTTACGGCGGCGCAAGCCCACGCCTTTATAGCAGCGCATTACCCAGCCCCGGTATTATCGGCTTTCAAACGCGTACACGAGCCTACTCAAATGGCGGATATATTCCGCTTGGCCCTGCTAGCCGCCAAGGGAGGTGTATATGTGGACGCTGATGACCGTTGCCTTGCCCCGTTGGAAACGATCCTTCCAGAAGGTGCAGAATTGGTGTTCTATCAGGAGGATTTTGGGACCATCGGGAACAACTTCATTGCAGCAGTACCGGGACACCCACTGATCCACAGGGCTCTGGGAATGGCCGTGACGGCGATAAACCGCGGCGATTCTGACATTGTCTGGTTGGCTACAGGTCCGGGACTGATAACCCGTGTCCTGGCCCAAGCCGTGGGAAAAGGTTTAGCGCCGGAGTTGCCGACCGGCGTGGCGGTTCTGGACCGCCGCGAACTCTACAAGGCCGTCGCGATTCATTGCAGCACGGCCTATAAGCGCACGGGTCAACACTGGCTCAGTACCAGCTTTCAGCGGCGGCGACAGCTCCATCCTCCTCACCTCAAGAGTAACTAATTTCCATGTCCCGGAAGCGTGCCATCAGCAGGCGTTCATCATCGCCGTCACCGACCTCGCAGGGACGCACCGAAGATACGTCGAGCAGCTGAACATTCAAGTAGGGGGCGCCACTAATCGGCACGTGAAATTCGATGATCATTTTGCCGCTTTGAGTTGTGGTGTCTACCTTATAAGGGTACGGACGGTCATTAGCGAAAATTGAGAGTCGGCTGAAATCCACAGCTTTATGCGGCTGCAGTATAAGCCGACAAGAAACGGTGAAGCCTGATGCGACGGGGATGAGGAACTGTACCGGGCCATTATTGCCGATCCAGCAAAAAGGCTGGCCGGATTCGTCATGTTCAAGAGAATAAATCCTGTTAACAAGCAATCCCGGATCGTTGCATACAATAGAGGTGGAACGTGGCGGGGAGACATCCATTAGCGCAGACGTCGCAGTCAGTTCAGTGAAGCGACGCTCTAACAAAGTCAGCCGCGCCTCAAGAAATTCCACCTTTAGATTTATATCACTCATACTCTCCCCCAAAAAACACTAGATGAACAACGCGACACCCACACCGCGCGAAGCCCGATTGGCAATAGATACCTCCTCACCGCATGGACATCCCCTGCCCACTGATCGACATGTCTGCAGAGATCGACACTCATACCGAATTCTCAGACCAGTCCAGAACAGTCATGACGTCAATTCCGCCCAAAGCTTGTCCCAGCCCGAGTTCGAGGCTGGCGACTCAGCCAGCAATGTGCACCCATGCATAAAATCGTCGATGGAGCGCATGACCGAAGCGTAACCGGTGTGCTTCTTAACGGCCTGTGGAAACACGAAACCCGGCGTTAAAGTCAAGCAGGCCACATGCCGGTAACGCTCGCTGTGTTGTAGCAAGCCGCGTAGCGCCGGATCTAGGTCGATAAACACCATGCGCCCGGCACTGCTAGACACCACAGCCGCAAACAGCGTCTTGGAGTGCAAGCCTTCCTTCGGCACGGCAAAGACCTCCGCATATAACCCAGCCTGCTTGGCGCTCTCCAGCGCGTAGGCCAGCGCGGCCTCCGCCCAGGCATCCGGCCCCGTGGAATGCAAAATAAGTACGCGCTTGGAATCAAGGGCCCAGTTAGTCGCGACGGGGGCATAACGCAGCGGCGCCGCCTCGAACCGCACAATCTCCTCACGTCCCGAGGCACTGAGAAAAAGGCCAGCTCGCCCGCCATACTCCTCAATATTCATGCTCCACGTCGGCAGACTCAGGTCTTCGGCAATCATTATAAGCCTGGAGCACTCAGCGGGCGGCAAGTTCAGGATTACGCATGGAATATCAAAGCCGGTGACAGCCTCATTCAGGATATGACCAACCTCCTCAATGTTCTCCACTAGAAACCATGTTTTGTTACCATCAGCCGTCACGGTTTCGTCCCCCCCCCATTGAGGTAGAGCACTACGGGATGGGCTATATGGGAGGCATATTCCACCGCCTGAGCCATGATGACATCGGCATAGCTCGCCTGCCTCCACGCTGCACAGTCGGTGACAACGAGAATGCGGCGCATGTGCTCCTTGATCCACTGGCGCAGATCATTAAACCCCGCGTCCTGAGCGGCGGCAGCGTGCCTGGCCGAGTATTCAGCGGCACGGTGCAGATCGCCGTACGAGATCTCATTATAGGCCAGAGCTACAATGGCATCACAAAGCGCTGAGACACTCTCGGCCGACTGTGTAACATGGTACGGGCGGAACCCGTCGAACGCGTTTTGCGTAGCCAGCACAGGAAGCTTCCACGCCAGCGCCTCACCCACCTTGATCTTAATGCCGGTAGAAAATTCCAGGGGGGCAATTGCCGCATCGATATTGTCGTAGAAGTCTGCAATGTCTTTTACACGGCCAAGTTTGACAACAAAATCATACTCCTCGTGCAGCATACGGCAAACATTTCCGGCGATAACGATCTCCACGGGCGGGTTATATAACTTCATGTAGCGTTCAAAACGCTTCAAGAAACGGCGCATGTTTACAATGTTCACTGAGTTATGTGCGCCTATAAAGCCCAAGCGTAGCTTGCGTTCAGGCGCAAATACCGGCTCGTTCACCAGGCGTGGAGCCGGTACCCCCACTGGATGGTTATCCCAATAAGGCAATGATACGACGTGTGCGTTGGTCAGCGTACGGATGTATTCCGCCTCAGAATCCTTGATGGCGATCACCACATCCGCGCGATCGAATGCAATCTTTTCGCGATCGGCACTGGTGTAAAAGAATTCCGGCGCTACACCATTTTGCTCGAAAGTCTCGCGCCGGCCTGTAAACAGATCATGTGTGTCAAGGATTTTCAATACATTCTTGGGTACACACTCGAATGCCTTGGATAGAAAGGTGTAGTTGACGAACAGCACGTCAAAGTGCTTGCGCTCGCTTAGCCAAACAAGGTGCCGGGCAAGATTCTCGTCCCACCATTCATCAATTTCATGATAATAACCCACGGCATTTTGGTGGAGTTTGAGACTATTGGGAATCACGGCAAAATAGTCGAACATTTCGACCAGATCACGGTAATAGTCAGGGATGCCACGAGCCCACTCCTCGTCGAACGGGTAAAGGATGAAAGAGATGGAGAAGCCAAGCCCGCGTAAAAACTCCATCGTTTGGAGAATACGGTTGCGGTTACCGTATTCGCGCGGAACGGGCGGGGTGGTGGAGATGATAAGAGCCGAGCGGCTGAGCGGTGCCACGATTATTCCCCGGTGACATCGAGATAGCCACGCCAGTCTCGTCCATCGACGGCCAGCAGGCGGATTAGGCTGGCGAGCGCTTCCGTTTGCTTGTAAAACAAATTAGCATCTTCCTGGTTGGTAAACAGCCCAGAAATACCACGGCTGCGCGACGGAAGCTGTGCTAGGAAATCCAGAACTCGACCAATATTGCTCTCAAAGTCGACGTCCTGCGCCTCTACATTAGAGAACATATCGGAAATAACCTGCCAGAACACACGTTTTCGCATCCAAGATTGAGAGATACGGTCACTATGCACACGGTGCTGCATTTTTACCTTCGGCTCATAAAGCACACCGTAGCCCAAGGCCCGGATCTTCTCAGAGACCACCAACTCTTCATTGGACAGTAGCAACTTACCGACACGGCCGATTGTCTCGTTAAAGCCACCAATTTCATGCAGCAATTCGGTACGGTAGGCGATATTGGTACCAGCCAACCACTCATGCGCTTCCAACATACGGGTGGTGGCGCCGCGGTCGACGATCGTTAAAAAACCCTCCAACCACGGGTGCAGCCAAGACGGGCGCGATGTGGGCCAAATCGGCACAACCGGGCCACCCACAACTCCCACCGTCGGCTCGACAAATGCATCAATCAGTGCACTTACCCAACCTGCATCGGCCTGGGCATCGTCATCCAAAAAGGCGCAAATACCCCCACTGGCAAGGCGCACGCCAATGTTGCGCGCGCGCGACAGGCCTGGAATTTCTTCGACAATGTAACGGTGCTGCAGGCTGATATCTAATTTCGACCTGAACGCGTCCTGCCCTATCTTGTCCGTCGAGTTATCAATGATGAGCAACTCAAAACGCGACGGAGCGCAATTTTGCAGTTCAATGGAATTAATGGCTGAGTGAAGCACCGAATAACGATTATAAGTGCAAATAATTACTGATAGCTCAACACTCATGTATGCGTCCCAGCCTCTCAACTAACTCAACCCAGACGTGCTTTAGTTTTAACACTCTTTAGCTCAGACTCTACCGATCGTCCACCGGCTGTTCCGGTCCGCCAAACTAGCCCGGCCGACATTCATGGCCACGTCCTCGTAATGCGGCAGCGCAGACCGATCCACACAAGGCTATGGGTTATAGCTGTCTCCCTTCAGGGGCAGGTAAACATCTATACAATCGCAGCTCGGGCAGCCGTCCCGCACAAGCGGGCTCGTCCATGGGCGCAACGCATCCGTGGAGGTCTCTTTATCTGCTCACCGGCCTTGTCCTCAAAGTTCTACGCTGGGTCTCACCTTCTCCAACAGGGGCAATCGAGCACTTCCAGAACAACCGAAACCGAGCCACACAAATGATCGCAGCAATTCAATGAATCGCCCTATTAGGGCATTATGCATGTTGCAAAGCAATAAAAAACCGGCATATTGCCAGGCTACAAGCTAGGGTTGCCCTCAATGGATCACGCCATTCCACTACCATTCCAAGCTCCGCCTGATGATGGCTCCACCTTCAGTATTGTCCCCGTTATTCTTTCTGGCGGCTCAGGCTCCCGGCTCTGGCCCGTTTCGCGCGCCAGCTTTCCCAAGCAGTTCTGGCCCCTTGTGGGTGAGCGATCGCTGATACAGGACACGGCGCTGCGCTCGGTGGGGGTTGGTTTCTCCGCCCCGATCGTGGTGTGCAATGAAGAGCACCGTTTTGTCGTTGCGGAGCAGTTGCGCGATATCGCCATTGCCGGCAGCCGTATCCTACTGGAGCCCTTCGGCCGCAACTCTGCCCCCGCCATTACCGCCGCGGCACTTCTGGCGGCGGAGGAGGATCCGCAGGCAGTGCTGTGGATGATGCCCGCGGACGCTGCCATCACAGACACTACGGCCCTGCGCGTCGGTCTGAGCAAGGCATTTGCCGCCGCGCGGGCAGGCTATTTCGTGACCTTTGGCATCCAGCCCAACAAGCCCGAGACCGGGTATGGTTATATCGAGGTCGGCGCGGAGCTGGACGCGGTCAGGGGAGTCAATCTCGTCAACCGCTTCCTGGAGAAGCCGGAGCGGGCCGGAGCGGCCGCCATGCTGGAAGCTGGTGGATATCTGTGGAATTCCGGCATGTTCGTCTTCACCGCGAAGACATTGCTGGAAGAGATGGAGAGCCACGCCCCGGAGGTACTTGCGGCCGTGCGCGATGCGCTGGCGGCCAAACTCGCGGACCTGGATTTCATCCGGCTCGGCCGCGATGCCTTTGCCGCCTGCCCGGACATCAGCCTTGATTATGCCGTTGCCGAACGCACGGACTGCGCCGTTGTGGTGCCCGTGGATATCGGGTGGTCGGACGTCGGCAGCTGGAGCGCGCTGTGGGAGCTGGGCAAAAAGGATGAAGCCGGCAATGTCGCACTGGGTGACGTGCTGCTGGAAAAATCGGTGAATTGCTACGTGCGCTCGGATGGCATGCTGACTGCCGTCGTCGGACTTGAAGATGTGGTGATTGTAACGACCGAGGATGCGGTGCTGGCGTTGCACCGCGACCATGCGCAGGATGTGAAGCGTATCGTTGAGAAGCTGCGGGCCGCAAAGCGGCATGAGGGTATTTCTCATAACCGCTGCTACCGTCCCTGGGGGTTCTACGAGCAGTTGATCGCGGGTGACCGCTTCCAGGTAAAACGCATCGTGGTGAAGCCCGGCAGCAAGCTTTCGCTGCAGAAGCATTTTCACCGTGCCGAGCACTGGGTCGTGGTGGCCGGCACGGCGATGGTCACGCGCGGCGACGAGGAATTGATGCTGCGAGAGAATGAGAGCGTCTACCTCCCGCTTGGCATGGTGCACCGTCTGGAAAATGTCGGAAAAATTCCGCTCACGCTGATCGAGGTGCAGTCCGGCAGCTATCTCGGCGAGGATGATATTGTCCGGATCGAGGATACCTACGGCCGGAACTAGCCGGCACCGCCGAGAGGTAACGCATTCGCACCTATTCGCCTTTGAACGCCTCAAGCGACGTCACCAGTATATGGCCAAACGTATGCATTACTTCTCGTGGAGATTTTTTATTGATATAAATCAACGTTATACGGAGAGGCCGTGGCGGAGAGACAGTCCGCCTACACATTAAAAAAACTTCTGTTTTTCAACAAGATATGAGCTGATAAATTTTGCCAACCCACAAATTGACCCACAATTCGATAACGCTATGTTATTTCGATATAATAATGTAGTTGATTGCGAAAAATTCCGCCGATTCGCGGATAAATTTGAGTTGCCGCCAACCATCTTTTCAGAGGTGGCCGGGTTTGTCTGAACACGGTTTCGCTATCTATAAGTGGCAGGTCTGCCGGGTTGTTGGATAGTATTCCGGTGTCTGGGCCTTGCGCAAGGAGGGCGTAGCCCGACTGGAGCGAGGCCCAGACACCGATCGCGAAATTTTCAGGCGGCCGCAAGCAGCGGGGCCTGAGTGAAGTAGGCAGCATCGGGCGTACGCGCGCCAAGGCTCGAATGCGGGCGCCTGCCATTGTAGAAATTCAGATACCGGCCGAGGCCGGCGCGGGCTTCGGCGACGCTGGCATAGGCGTGCAGATACACCTCCTCGTATTTCACGGAACGCCAGAGCCGCTCGACGAACACATTATCTCGCCAAGCGCCTTTGCCATCCATGCTGATCGCGATCTTGTTCTTCAACAGCAGCCCGGTGAAGTCGCCGCTGGTGAACTGGCTGCCTTGGTCGGTGTTGAAAATCTCCGGCTTGCCGTGGCGGGCGAGGGCCTCCTCAATCGCCTCGATGCAGAATTCCACCTCCAGCGTGATCGACAGTTTCCAGGCCAGAACCCGCCGGCTGAACCAGTCCACCACCGCCGCCAGATACACAAAACCGCGCGCCATCGGGGTGTAGGTAATATCCATCGCCCAGACCTGGTTCGGCCGGCCGATCAACTTGCCGCGCAACAGATATGGATAAATCTTGTGGCCTGGAGCGGGCTTTGACGTATTCGGCCGGCGATACACCGCCTCGATTCCCACCCGCCGCATCAATGTGGCGACGGTAATCCCCCCGTTTTTAACGGGGCTTATTGGTAGAATTCACACGGTCGATCATCGCTTTGCGCTCAGAAGCCCGGCCTTGCTGAGCGCACCGGACAAAAAATCATTCTCAAGCGTGAGTTCTCCGATCTTCGCATGTAGCGGCTTCAAATCTACAGCCGGTGCTGGCTCACCACTCGCCGCCGCGCCGCCGAACAGCCCGGCAGCACCTTCCGCCAACTGCGCCTTCCAGGTCGTGATCTGGGTCGGGTGAACGTCATAAAGCTGCGCCAGCTCAGCCAGTGTCTTCTCGCCCTTCAGAGCGGCCAATGCCACTTTGGCCTTGAACGCCGGGGCATGGTTACGGCGGGTACGCTTCGTCATCATTTCTCCTGTTCCACGGCAGCATCGCCGAGTTCAGGCAGAAATTCCACTTATCCAAGTGTTCGAATTTGGCCAGCCACCTCTGTCTTGGCGGGTGATGGAAGCAGACCACTACGCTGTACTCGATTCGGATTGCTATTTTATACGCGACGTAACCGCGGCGGATTTACGGCCGACGGGCAGTAAACCATTCGTGGCCTGCGGCTCCTCGATCCGCACCGTGCTAAAAGCGGATAATGGAACCCTGCTGCGTTATCTGCATGGGGAGCTGGTGCCTGGACCAGAGCACCTGCCCCAGGCACCGGCGGAAATTGTCGGCAAGCTCGATGAATTTGTTCGCTACAAGGACCTTGACCAGAGCAACCCCGGCGCGACAGAACGCAGCGGCATTCCATTTCAAGTTTTCGGCAGTCAGAGGTGGCTTTTCTATCAGCCAGGTCAATATTTTTCGGGCAAGCGGCTCCGGCGGCTGTGCGACTATTTTGGCCAGCACGGGCTGACACCTGGTGACGCAATCCTGATCTGCCCCTGGGAATATAATTGGTACGGGGAATACGCCGCTACACATGGGTATGCCGAAACTGAGTTCCGGGTGTCCCCCTTTTTACACTTCCAGGAACAAGCCGACCTGCAATTTGCTCGCGAACAGAATGTGACGGAGGATGTTATGCGGCAGAAATTTCTGTTTGTACAAATGGCTTCACGGCATTTGGATGAATTAACATTTCAGTAGGTACGCTTTTGGTTTCCACTTGAGGTTGGATAATCGCAATTCCCTCTGGATTAAACTGCGCGAAGCGACTATTAATCAGTACTAAGCGGCTGTTCCCCCTACGGTTAGGCCGGACATTTTCATGGTGGGTTGGCCGACGCCTACGGGCACGCCTTGGCCGTTTTTGCCGCAGGTGCCCACACCTGGGTCTAGTTCCATGTCGTTGCCGATCATTTCCACGTGGGTGAGGGCGTCGGGGCCGTTGCCGATGAGGGTGGCGCCTTTGACGGGGGCGGTGATTTTGCCGTCTTCGATCATGTAGGCCTCGGATGCCGTGAAGACGAATTTGCCGGAGGTGATGTCGACCTGGCCGCCACCGAAATTGGCGGCGTAGAGGCCGCGTTTGATGGATTTGATCATGTCTTCCTTGGTCGCGTCACCGGCGAGCATGATGGTGTTGGTCATGCGGGGCATGGGGGAGTGGGCGTAGGATTCGCGGCGGCCGTTGCCGGTGGGGCGCATGTTCATCAGGCGGGCGTTGAGGCGGTCTTGCAGGAAGCCGGTCAGGATGCCGTCGTCGATCAGGGTGGTGCGCGACGTGGGGGTGCCTTCGTCGTCGATGGTTAGGGAGCCACGGCGGTTGGGGATGGTGCCGTCGTCAACGACCGTGACACCTTTGGAGGCGATGCGGCTGCCCATAAGCCCGGCGAAGGCGGAGGTTTGTTTGCGGTTGAAGTCGCCCTCCAGGCCATGGCCGATGGCTTCGTGGAGGAGGATGCCGGGCCAGCCGGCGCCGAGGACCACGGGCATTTCGCCGGCGGGGGCGGGGATGCTCTCAAGGTTTACGGTGGCTTGGCGGATGGCCTCGTGCACCGCGCCTTGCCAGTAGGCGGGGGCGATGAGGGGGGCGTAGGAGGTGCGGCCGCCGGCGCCAAAGGAGCCGGACTCGCGGCGGCCGGCGTGTTCCAAGACGACGGAGACGTTGAGCCGGACGAGGGGGCGCAGGTCGGCGAGGCGGGTGGCGTCAGCGCGGATGATTTCGATGGCCTGCCATTCGCCGGAAATGCTGGCCATGACCTGGATGACGCGAGAGTCGGCGGCGCGGGCGAAGGTGTCGATCTCCTGGAGCAGGGCGGCGCGGGTGGAGAAGGGCATTTCGGCGAGCGGGTTGAGGCCGGCGTAGAGGGGTGCTGGGGCGGCGGTGGGGCCGGCGGCGGTGACGGATAGTTCCATCGCCTTGGCGGCTTTGATGGTGGCGGCGGCGCGGGCCAGAGCTTCATCGGTGATCTCGCCGGCGTGGGCGAAATAGCTGGCTTCGCCCAGCACGGCGCGCAGGCCGAAACCGCGGCGGGTGTCGAAGCTGGCGGAGCGGATGCGGCCGTCTTCGAGGCTGATGGCTTCGGACTCGCGGTATTCGAGGAAGAGCTCGCCGTCGTCGGCGCCGTCAGTTGCGGTGGCGATGTGGCGGGCGGCGGTGATTGGGTCCAGCCCGTTGGTGCCGTGGAACAGGGTGTTGGCGGTGGTGAGGGCTTCGCTCATGTGATGGCTCCGGTGGCGCCGCGCAGGCTGTGGCGGGCGAGGATGGTGGCGCCGAAAAGGAGGACGGCGTTGAGTTCGTGGACATAGCCCAGCTCGGGGGCGGCCAGGATAAGGGTGGTCATGCCCAGCAGGTATTGCAACGCCACCAGGGCGGCGATGATGAGAAAATTGTCACGCAAGGAGGGCGGGAGCGGGGCGCGCAGGCCCAGCACGGCGGTGGCGAGGACGGCGAGCGCGGTGATGGTGGCGAGCAGGCGGTGACAGAACTGCACGGTGGCCTGGTTGGTGATGAAGTTTTGCCACAGCGGTTGGAGGGCGAGGAAGCCTTGCGGAATCCATTTTCCGTCCATGGTGGGGAAGGTGTTGAAGACGGTGATGGCGTTGGTGGTGGCGACCAGGGCGCCGTAGAACATGGTGCAGAGAATGAGCACGATGGAGGCGGTGGTGAGCGGGCGCAGGAAGGCGGCGCCGGGGATGGGGGCCGGGTTGGGGTTGCGGACGGTGAGGCCGGTCCAGAGCAGAGCGAGCAGCACGAGCATGGCGGAGACGAGGTGCGGGCCGGCCCAGGCGGGGGGCGGGGAGAGCACGCCGGGCTGCATGGCGGTTTGCACCATGTACCAGCCGTAGGTGGCTTGGGCCACGCCGGCGGCGAAGATGGCGAGCGCCCAGAGGGTGAGGCGGCGCGAAAGCTGCCCGGTGCGCCAGAAGTAGACGAAGGGGATGAGGAAGGTGAGCGCGATGAGGCGGCCCCAGCAGCGGTCAATGAACATGGGCCAGAACAGGGCTTTGTAGGCGGGTAGCGTGATGGGGTGGGCCTGGAAGACGGCGGTTTTTTGGTAGAGGCCGAAGAGGTAGGTCCAGTCGGACGCGTTGAGGGGCGGGATGAAGCCGGTGATGGGGCGCCAGACCTGGATGGAGAAGCCGGCGCCGATGGTGCGGGCGTGGCCGCCGCCGATGGCCATGCCGAAGATCATGCAGGCGAGGATGATGAGCCAGTTGCCGACGGGTTTGTTGGGCTTTCTGTACGTGCCACTCATGCGGTGGCGCCCCGCAGGCGGTGCAGGAGCAGGATGCAGGCGGTGAGGAGGAGGACGGCGTTCATCTGGTGGGCGACGCCGATGTCCAGCATTTTGGAGACCAAAGCGGTGACGCCGAGGATGAATTGCAGGAGGACGGCGCCGGCGATGGCGAGCCCGGCGTCGCGCACCGGGGCGGGGGCGTTGCCGCGCAGGGCTTTTGTGGCGGTGATGAGCATGACCAGCGTGGTGAGTGTGGCGATGGCCTGGTGGTTGAACAGGATGGTGGCTTGGTCAGAGAAGAAGCTGGTGGTGGGGTAGCCCGGCGGGGGCATGCCGGCGCCGATGGCTTTGGCGGGGTCGAAGACATCGATGGCGTGGGTGCCGGAGACGAAGGTGCCGGCGGCCATGGCGCAGAACAGCAGGAGGATGGCGAGTTGCGTCCAGCGTTGCAAGCCGCGCTGGCCCTGGGGCGCGGCGGGGGTGGGATGGCGGACGGTTAAAGCGGTCCAGAGGACGGAGATGTAGAGGAACATGGCGGCGCAGAAATGCAGCGTGAGGCGCCAGGGCTCGACCGCGGTGCTGCCGGCGAAAAAGCCCGAGGAGACCATGAACCAGCCGATGGCGCCTTGCAGGCCACCCATGATGAAGAGGAGGGCCAGCCAGGGGATCAGGCGCTTTTCAATGCGGCCGGTGAGGGCGAAGGCGATGAGGGGGAGGAGCAGCACCGCGCCCATGAGGCGGCCCCAGAGGCGATGGATGTATTCGGGCCAGAACAGGGATTTGAAACCGTTCAGGTCCATGCCTTGGTGCAGGATTTGGTACTGCGAGATGGTCTGGTATTTGGCGAAGACCGCGTTCCAGGCGGCGGTGGAGAGCGGTGGCAGGGTGCCGACGATGGGGTCCCAGTTCATGATGGAGAGGCCCGAGCCGGTCTCACGCGTGTAGCCGCCGATGCCGGCCATGACCCAGATCATGAAACACAGCGTGTAGAGCCAGGCGGCGACGAGGGTGCGGTTGGGTCCGCCGGCGGCGGTGGATTTTGACAAAGGGGAGGCTCCTGTGGGCGCGGTGTGACGCGCGGGACATTAGACGCTTGCCGTGCGGTTCACCAGAAGCGGGGGCCGGGATGCGGGGTGCGCTGGGATGAAGACGGTACGCTGGCCCGGCTGCATCATCTAAGCACGAACCTTCCCTCTGCGGCAACACCGGAAGTTGTGACCTGGTGGCCGGGGAAATTGACCTGCAAAGAAACGTAATCCGTCCCCGTGGACTGTTCGCCTCTCCCTACCCCGCCTTACGTGGCCGCCCGCCCTTCGCACCATTTGCCCGCGCCGCCGCCGCCTTCGCCGGGCTTTTTACCGCCCCCGCCCGCGCCGCCATATACGAAGCCGTGCCAAACACCCCGCTCAGCAATCCCGGCACGGAAATATCCACATCCAGCGCCTCCCAATGCAGCCCAAAGCCGTCACCCAGAATTTCCACCCCGGCCAAATCCTCAGCCGCCGCCTCCCGCAACCCCTGCACCAGCGCCGCCGGAAAACTGAAACTGCACCCGTTGCGCAAGCCCACCGTCACATGCCCGGTTTTGCGATCATACCGCACTTTTTCCGCGCGCGGTTCGCCCGCCCGCACCGCGCCACCGCGCGCCACCGCCGCATCAATCCGCGCATCGCTCACATCAACCATGAATCTCACCCCATCGCGCCAAAAACGCCGCCTGTTGTGCCTGCACCAGCCGCATCGCCCGCCGCACTTCCGCCCGCGTCATGCCGTCCACCCAAAGCAGTTCCGGCGCCCCACTCGTCCCGGCCAGATTAATCTTCGCCCCGCCCATCGCCAAACACATGCACATGCGCCGGCTCATGGTCATCCAAAAAAATCACCACCCGCAGCCCATCCGCCCGCCAGATCGTCACCACGCGGCAGAATAACCCAACAGGATAGGTTTTTCAAACCCTCTTTTCACCCAACTCATTCCTTTTCCGTCACAAACCCGCACAAATTGGGGTGCAAGCAAAAAATTCACCCACAAAACCAACCACTTCCACCAAATTCCTCACAAATGCTCCACGTGAAGCACCCCCTCACCCCCGCCCAAACACCAGCCGCGCCTTGCCATGCCCCCGCTCCGCCAACACCTCGGGCAAAGCCACCGCATCCCCCGGCCCCAGCTCCGCCACCACCAAAACCCCCGGCGCCAGCCATCCGCGCGCGCGCAACACCGCCAGCGCCTTGTTCACCAAATCTTTCCCATACGGCGGGTCCAAAAACACCAACTCATGCGGATCACCCAACCGCGCGCCCAGCACATCGCCCGCAAACACCCGTGTCATCCCCTCCGCCCTACACGCAGCGATATTTTTCCGCAGCGCCGCCAAAGCCCCAGGCGCCTGCTCCATAAAATCCGCCGCCACCGCCCCGCGTGAGAGCGCCTCCAGCCCATAAGCCCCGGTGCCCGCAAACACATCCAGCACCCGCGCGCCGCGCAAAAATTCCGCCCCCGCCCAAGGCGCATGCATCAAAATATCAAACACCGCCTGGCGTGCCCGCGCCCCCGTCGGCCGCGTCTCCAGCCCCTCCGGCGCACTCAGCTTCCGCCCCCGCCAGGCCCCCGCGATAATCCGAGGCCCCAGAGTCACTTACCCAACCCAGGCACCTGCTCGCGCAAAATTTTCCCGTTCACTTCCTCAACCTCGCCCCGCGCAAGGTTGCCCAACTGAAACGGCCCATAAGCCACCCGTATCAACCGCGTCACCGGCAGCAGCAACGCATCCATCACCCGCCTAATCTCGCGGTTTTTGCCTTCCCGCAATGAAACACTCAGCCACGTATTCGCCCGCTGCACGGAATCCACCGAAGCCTCGATCGGCCCAAACTTCACCCCATCCACCACCATGCCGTCCGCAAGCTGCTTCAGCTTCTTCGGGTCCACCCCGCCATGCACGCGCACGCGGTAGCGCCGCAGCCACCCGGTCGAGGGCAACTCCAACTGGCGCGAAAGCGCCCCATCATTGGTCAGCAGCAGCAGCCCCTCGCTGGTAATATCCAGCCGCCCCACGCTAATCACGCGCGGCAAATCTTTCGGCAGATGCTCAAACACCGTCGGCCGCCCTTCCGGGTCCTTATGCGTCGTCACCAGCCCCTCGGGCTTATGGTAGCGCCACAGCCGCGTGCGCTCCGGCTGCGCCACCGCCTTGCCGTCCACCACCACAATATCGGTTGGCCCCACAAACACCGCCGGATGCTCCACCGGCGCATTGTTCATCCGCACCCGCCCGGCCGCGATCATCGCCTCCGCGTCCCGCCTACTCGCCACCCCCGCGCGTGACAAAAACTTGGCGATCCGCTCGCCGCGCTGTTCCTCAACCATTAGCCGCCGCCATCATCGCCGCAAAAATCGCCGTATCCCCTTTGTCGATCAAATACTCAGGATGCCACTGCACCCCGATACAAAACTTCTGCCCCGGCACCTCGATACCCTCAATCACCCCATCCGGCGCCACCGCGTTCACCACGCCGCGCCCCGCCGACCGCACCGCCTGGTGGTGCGAGGTATTCACCAGCATTCGCGGCCCCACGATATCATAAAGCCGCGTCCCCCGCAGAATTTCCACCTCATGCCCCGCCTCATAATGCGAAGTCTTCTGCTCATGCTCCAGCGCCCCCGCCACGGCATCGGGAATATGCTGGATCAAACTCCCCCCCAGCACCACCGCCAGCAGTTGCTGCCCGCCGCAAATCCCCAGCACCGGCATATTCCGCCGCAACGCGCCCTGCAGTAGCGCCAACTCGGCGGTCGTGCGGTCCGCCTTCAATTCCACCGTCTCATGGCGCTCGCTCTCGCCATACAGCGCCGGGTCCACATCAAACGCCCCGCCGGTCACAATCAGCCCATCCAGCCGGTCCAAATACGCTTCCGCCAGCCCCGCCTGATGCGGCAACGCCACCGCCAGCCCCCCGGCCGCCTCCACCGCCTCGCAATAATTCTGCCGCAGCGCATACCAGGGGTACTTAGACCACCCGCCCGCCGGCTCCGCATCCAGGGTCAAACCAATTAAAGGACGTTTTCTCATGCCCGCACCTAGACCCACGGGCACTACCAAGGCAAGAAAACACACATGACGCCGATGGACCACGCCCTGGAGCAAGCCCGCGCCGCCGCCGCCCGGGGGGAAATCCCCGTCGGCGCCGTCATCACGGACGCCACCGGCGCCATCATCGCCACCGGCCACAACCGTACCGAGGAACAGCAAAACCCCGCCGCCCATGCCGAGTTCATAGCCCTACAGGCCGCCGTAGCCGCGCGGGGCCAAAAGTACCTCGCCGACTGCACCCTCACCGTCACCCTGGAACCCTGCGTCCTCTGCGCCGGCGCCATCGCCGCCTTCCGGGTGCAAAAACTGGTTTTCGGCGCCTACGACCCCAAATCCGGCGCCGTCGAGCACGGCCCACGCGTGTTCTCCCACGCCACCACCCACCACAAGCCGGAAGTCATCGGCGGCGTGCGCGATTCCGACTGCTCAGCCCTCCTCGCCGCCTTCTTCGCCGATTTGCGCAATGCCTGACCTCTCCTATGAGCGCCGCATCGGCGGCCTCATCGCCGGAGTGGACGAAGTCGGCCGTGGCCCCCTCGCCGGCCCCGTGCTGGCCGCCGCCGTCATCCTGCCCACCCGCGTGCCATCCAAACTCGCCGCCCTCATCGACGACTCCAAAAAGCTTAACCCCACCCGCCGCGCAGCCGCCCTGGCCGCCTTGCGGGCCAACGGCGCCCTCATCGCCATCGGCGCCGCCTCCGTGCGCGAGATCGAGGCGCTCAACATCCTCCACGCCTCCATGCTCGCCATGCGCCGCGCCATCGCCGCCTTGCCGCAGCCCCCGGGCCACATCCTGGTCGACGGCAACCGCGCACCCGGCGTGCAAATCCCCTGCACCACCATCGTCGGCGGCGACGCCATCAGCCTCTCCATCGCCGCCGCCTCCATCGCCGCCAAAATCACCCGCGACCACCTGATGGCCCTGCTGCACGCCCGCTACCCGGTTTACGGCTGGGACAGTAACGCCGGCTACGCCGCGCCCATCCACCGCGCCGCCATCCTCCGCCACGGCCCCACGCCACACCACCGCAACGGTTTCGGCCCATTATTATCCAAGAGTTGACGCGACCACGTTCCTCCCTTCAGTTTACACCTCTACCGAATTTGAGGGTCTGCCTTGCCCGTGGAAATGCTGCGCGAACTCCCGCTTGACCAGATACTGCTCGGCGATGCCGGGCATATGCTGCGCATGCTTCCCGACGCCTCGGTGAACTGCGTCTTCGCGGACCCGCCCTACAATTTGCAGCTACGAGGTGAACTCCGCCGCCCCGACGACAGCCTGGTCGACGGCGTCGACGACGACTGGGACAAATTCAACGATTTCGCCGCCTACGACGCCTTCACCCGCGACTGGCTGAGCGAATGTCATCGCATTTTAAACAAGGACGGCACCCTCTGGGTCATCGGCAGCTACCACAACATCTTCCGCATCGGCGCCATCCTGCAGGACCTCGGCTTCTGGATCCTCAACGACGTGATCTGGCGCAAAACCAACCCCATGCCCAATTTCCGCGGCCGCCGCTTCACCAACGCGCACGAGACCATGATCTGGGCCGCCAAATCCAAAACCTCGCGCTATAAATTCAACTACCAGGCCATGAAATCGCTCAACGACGACCTGCAAATGCGCTCGGACTGGACCATGCCGCTGTGCACCGGGGGTGAGCGCCTGCGCAACGTCCACGGGCTCAAACTCCACCCCACGCAAAAGCCCGAGGCCCTGCTCCACCGCGTCATCATGTCCTCCACCAGCCCCGGAGACATCATCGTCGACCCCTTCCTCGGCACCGGCACCACCGCCACCGTCGCCAAACGCCTGCACCGCCACTTCATCGGCATCGAGCGCCACCCCGCCTACGTGGAAGCCGCCTGGGGCCGCCTGCGCGCGGAAATCCCGGCACCGCTCGCCTCCATCACCGCCCCGCCCACCGGCCGCGAAACGCCCCGCATCGCGTTTGGAAGTTTTGTGGAGCGCGGCATCATCAAACCCGGCACCCAGCTCACCGACAAACAACGCCGCATCGCCGCCGAGGTCACCGCCGAAGGCAACCTAACCTCCGGCCCCCACCGCGGCTCCATCCACCAGGTGGGTGCTGCCGTCCAAAACGCCCCCTCCTGCAACGGCTGGACTTACTGGCACTTCGAACGTCAGGGGGTCTTGATCCCCCTCGATATCCTGCGGAAGGAAGACACGGAGACCTGACCCGCAGTTCCCGTCGTCCCGGGCGCAGCGGCGAAGCCGCGTAGACCCGGGATCTTCTGGTTCGGAGGCTTATTCCGACTTCAGGTGCGCGATCAGCCGTTCGATGGCTGTGGCCTTATCAACCTGCTCAAGAGCGCCGTATTCGGCGGCCAACCGGTCCAGCGCCGACTCATAAATCTGCCGCTCGGAAAAACTCTGGTCCGGCTGTCCGGCGTTGCGGTGCAGGTCGCGCACCACTTCGGCGATGGCGGACGGGTCACCGGAGTTGATTTTCGCCTCGTACTCCTGCGCGCGGCGCGACCACATGGTGCGTTTAATGCGCGCGCGGCCCTTCAGCACGGCGAGCACGTCGTCGAACTGCTTGCGCGAGGCGAGCTTGCGCAGGCCCGCGGTGCGCGCCTTATTGGTCGGCACGCGCAGGGTCATGCGGTTTTCGTCAAAAGTAATGTGGATCAGTTCCAGCGTATGCCCGGCGATCTCCTCGGTGGCGATCCGCTCGACCTTGCCCACGCCGTGGGTCGGGTAGACCACGAAATCGCCTGCCACGAAATTCTCGGCTTTCGCCATGGCGCGCGGTGGCGTCATCGGGCGCATCGGCCCAGCCGGCACGCCGGAATGGCTGATAACCGGCGGAGCAGCAGGGGCCACGAGCACGGGTTTCGCCACTTCCACCACCGGCGCCGGGGCTGGGGCTGGGGCTGGCTTGGCGGCAACCTTGGCCGCCGGTTTCGCCTTCACGCCGGGTTTCACGGCGGCAATTTCGGGGGCTGTTTCGGCTGGCTGGGATGCCTTGGCGGCTGTCACTTCATCTACTGTTTGGTTCAAAGGTTTCGCGGCTTTCTTCGCCGCCGCGGTCTTCGGTTTCTCGCTCATGACAACTCCGCTACAGTCGTTAACCGGGCCGCGATCGCGCGCGCCCGGTTTCAAAAATGAGCCTGTAGCATAATTTTGGCCTCCCGTCACGGGAGGCCGCGTAGCTTAGGGTTGGCCGGGCTCCGGGGAGAGCAAAGCTTCCTTGCCCGGCTTGTCCTTCCACTCGTCCGCGTCTTCCGGGGCCGTGCCCTTGCGGGTGATATTCGGCCACACCTTGGCGAAGTTCAGGTTACGCTCAATCCAGGCGGTGGAGCGGTCATCGCTATCAGGCAAAATGGCTTCCGCCGGGCATTCCGGTTCGCACACGCCGCAGTCAATGCATTCATCCGGATGGATCACCAGCATATTCTCGCCGACGTAGAAGCAGTCCACCGGGCAGACTTCCACGCAATCCATATACTTGCACTTGATGCAATTCTCGGTGACCACATAGGTCATCAGACACTCCGTAAAAAGACAATCGAATTTCTGCACCCCTATGCGCGCGGCTGGGGATTTAGGTCAAGGTTCGCGCCATGCCAGCAGCCCGGCGTTATTTGCCGGGCATGGCGGTGGCGCTTGTGCTGTCCAGTTGATACACCGGTCATTGGAACCGGACCGGGCGGCGCTATGGGTGAGTGACTTGGTACAGCATTGCCGCCGCATCCAGGGCGTCCGGGTAGGTCATCCCCTGGTACAGCGTGCACGCCAGCAGGGCTTGCATCTGGATGTAGGTATATTCCGCCTTGGCTTGGTCGTCGGAGAGGTTGTCCATTAGTCCTAGCACGGTTGCGAGCGCCGTAAGGTTGGCTGTGTACGGGGCTAGGGTCTGAGGCGTCGGGTTGTTGTGGATTACACCCAACCAGCCAGCGCAGGTGCTGCCATCTTGGATTGCTTGGGGAACCGGAGACCCGTCATCAGCAAAAGCGGCCGCAGGCAGGAGAGCTGCGGCCGCACATATCACAACAGCTTGTAAAACCTTCATTTTAGCCTCCAAACCGCCAGCGTAACGCCAGGTTGCCGGGTGTCAAGTTTTCGGCTTGCTGTGCAGCTCGGTGTAAAAATCTTCATTCCCGCGCAAGCGGGAATCTTTCCCAGCACAGTGCCGCAAAAAGAAGATTCCCGCTTGCGCGGGAATGACGGCTGGGGCGGGCGTCGCGGCTCTAAAGAATCTCCCGGTAAAACCCCTGCGCCTCGGGCGCCCCGCCACGCCGCTCCGGCAGCCCCAGCACTTCCACCACCAGCACGCCGCGCGGCAGTGCCAGGGTCAGCACATCGCCCACCCGCACCCGTGCATGGGCTTTCTCCACCGGCTGGCGGTTAATCCGCACCCCGCCCGCTTCCACCAGCTCGCCCGCCACATTGCGCGTCCGGCAGAACCGCGCATGGAACAAAAACTTATCCAGCCGTTGCCAGCCGGCATCCTCTTCCTGCATCAGCGCTTTGCGGCCTGCCGCAACGCAGCCAGCGCCGCAAACGGATTATCCTCGGAAACCGGCGGCGGCGGCGGTGGTGGCGGCGCCACGGGTTTTGGCTCCATCTTCCGCCTTGCCAGCATCGCCGGGGCCGCCGGGCCATATTTCTTCTCGCCCAGCACTTGTGCCGGAATAATCCTGAACCCCAGCGCATTCAGCACCGGCGCAAGCTGGTCGGGCTTCAGCCCCATGCGCGAACCCAAATTGGGCGGCAAAAACACCGGATGCTTACGCACCAGGTAGTGCAGCTCACGCACCAGTTTCTCCGCCACATCCAGCCGTACCATCACCGGCCCAACCGGCAGCCAGCCCATGGAGAGCGCGAAATCCGCCCCCCAATTCCCCGGCATCGGCGCCGAGACCAGCCCCGCGGCCGGCAGCGGCGGCGGATTACGGTCATTCGCCACGCCCCACAGCAGCGCACGCAGCTTCGCCGAACCCGGCTTCAGCACGGCGGGCATGAAAAACGCGAACCGCCCCGCCTCAACGCCCAATTTCTTCAACACCAGGCGCAAATCCTGCGCCACGGTCTCCGCCTCCATCACGCCGGAGGCCTCACCCAGCCGGTACATCACGCCGCGCAGCTCGGCCGGCGGATCCTTCATCGCCACCAGCAACGCCCCCAACCGCTTTTCCACTTCCGCCGCCACAAACGCGCTGATCCGCGCCCGCAACCGCTCCCGCGCCAGCCCGTCCAAAAATTCCGAGTGCAGAATTTCCACTTCCGGCTTGAGCAGGTTCTCGCTGCGCTTCAGCCGCGCGATTTTTGTACCTTCCCAAACCACCTGCCGGTCGTCGGTCAGCGTAAACGCCTCATCCGCCGCCGTCTCACAGCGCAGAATCCGCCGCGGCAACTCCTGCCCCAAGGCGCGCCGCGCGGCACGGAGCAAAAACTTCTTCTCCTGCCCCTGCGTCGTGGGGTCCGGATGGAAGTTGAAGCCCTCCACGCGGCCCACCTCATGGCCTTCCACCAGCACCACGCCGTGGTTGGAAACCACCGCCTGCAACTCTTCCGCTTCTTGGTCTTCCAGCCGTCTGGTCAAATGTGCCGCCCTCTTGTCCACAAACCGCGCCATCAACTTCATGTGCAGCGTATCTGAAATTCTGTCTTCGATCTCGCGCGCCAGCCTCGCCCAGGGCGTTGCATCGCGCATCCAATCCGCTCTGGCGGTTATATACGCCCAAACGCGCACATCCGTCAGCCGCTGCATAAGGGTATCAATATCCCCTTCGACTTTGTCCAGTGCCTCGATCTCGGCGCGGACCCAATCCACCGGCAAATTCTTGCCCGCGCGCAGGTGGGTGAACACATTTGCGCATAATTTCACATGCGCATCCGTCGCCAGCTTGCGGAAATCAGGGATCTGGCAGGTCTCCCACAACAGCCGCGTCGCCGCCCGCCCCTGCGCCGCCTTGCGGATGTCGGCGTCATGGTTCAGCGCCTCCAGCGTGAGCACATCGGTTGCATCCTGCCCGCGCACCAGCCCCGCCAGAGTGGGCGGCGCCGTCAAACTGCCCAGCAGCGCCTCCACCGAAGCAAAATCCAGCGCCGAGTTGCGCCATGCCAACTGCTCCAGCGGAGCAAAAACATGCGCCTCCACCGCGTCCACCAACTCATCGCCCAACGGCGGACACACGCCCGTCACGCCAAAACTGCCATCGCGCATCCCGCGCCCCGCCCGGCCGGCAATCTGCGCCACCTCCGCCGCCAGCAGCGGCCGGGGCCGGTGCCCATCAAATTTCGAGAGCCCGGCAAACGCCACATGGTCCACATCCATGTTCAGCCCCATGCCGATCGCATCCGTCGCCACCAGAAAATCCACCTCTTTTTCCTGGTACAGCGCCACCTGGGCATTGCGCGTGCGCGGGCTCAACCGCCCCATCACCACCGCGCACCCGCCCCGCCGCCGGCGCACCGCCTCCGCAATCGCGTAAACCTCGGCGGCCGAAAACGCGACAATCGCCGAGCGCGGCGGCAGACGGGATAACTTTACCGGCCCCGCGTAGGAAAGCTCCGAAAGCCTGGGCCGCGTCTCAATCTCAATCTCTGGCACCAGCCGTTTCAGCAGCTTACGGATGGTCTCCGCGCCCAAAAACATCGTCTCGACCATCCCGCGCGCGTGCAGCAGCCGGTCGGTAAACACATGCCCCCTATCCGGGTCGGCACACAGCTGTATTTCATCAACCGCCAGAAACTCCACCCGCCGGTCCAGCGGCATCGCCTCCACCGTGCAGGAGAACCACTTGGCCCCCGGCGGCACAATCTTCTCTTCCCCGGTAATCAGCCCGGCGTTTTTCGCGCCCTTGCGCGCCACCATGCGGTCATAGTTCTCCCGCGCCAGCAATCGCAGCGGAAAACCGATCATGCCGGAAGAGTGTCCCAACAGACGCTCCATCGCCAGATGCGTCTTGCCGGTATTGGTGGGGCCCAGCACGGCCTTCACCCTGGAGTAAGATCCGGACATGGAGCAGATGTGATGGCCCTGGCCACTTTTGGCAAGATATGGGGAGGAGTACGGCCAAGGTGCGTCGCGCCGAAGGCGCGCCAGTTAGCTAACCGGCGGCCCTTCGGCCTAACTTTCCTAAAAAACCCCCGGCTTAGCCCGCTTTGCGCAAGGCGGTGGGGATGCTGGCAATCGCCTGGTCCAGCCGGGCGGCGTCTCCGTCGGCGCTAAAGCCATCGCGCAGTATCTGCGCGCTGGCGGCGGTGGCGATATCGATTGCGGCTGCCCGCACGTCTTTCACGGCGGCGGCTTCCGCAGCGGCGATTCGTTCCAGGGCCAGGCGCTCACGCCGGGCGGCGGTAGCCTGGGCTTCCTCGGCCAGTTCAGCGGACATCCGCGCCGCTTCGGCCTGAGCCGAGGCGAGAATTTGTTTCGCGTCTTCGGTGGCCTGCACCTGGCGGGCCTTGGCGTCGGCCAGCAGGGCCTGCGCTTCTTCCTTCAGCCGCGCGGCTTCTTCCAGCGCATCGCGCACACTTTGCGCCCGCGCGTCGAGCATCGCGGCCACCGGAGCGGCAATTTTTCGCCCCGCCAGCACCATAAAAATAACCACCGCGACGAAGACCCAGAACGAGCCATGCGCCCAGGGGGTAAAACTCAGGGCCTGGTATTCCATGTCTTAAGCTGCCTTCCGCGCGGCCAGGGCGTCGTCCACACGCTGCCCCAGAATGTCTGCCCCAGGCGCGCTGCCCGTGAGCTTCTGCAAAATGCTCGCCGCGGCCTCGGCCGCCACCGGCTTGATCGCTGCCATGGCAGCACTCCGTGCCACGGTAATCCGCGCCTCGGATTCGGCGAGTTTCTGGTCCAGGGCCGCGGCCAGGGCCACGGCCTGCGCGGTGGCATCCGCCTTGGCCTGCGCCACGGCCTGGGCAACCTGCGCCCCCGCCGTGTTGCGTGCCCGGCTCATCGTCGCATTCAGCTCCGCCACGGCCTGATCAGCCGTGATTTTCGCCGCCCGTGCCGCCGCCAGATCTTGCGCGATCACGGTAGCCCGGTTTGCCAGTACTTTTCCCATCTCCGGCAGGCCCCAGCGGGCCAGCAGGAGGTAGAGCACCACCAGGATCACAACCATCCACAACACCTGATAAGAGGTGAGCGGGTTGGCGAAATCCATCTGCGGCATTGTCCCCGCCATAGCGGCGGCGGGGCTGAGGCTCAGCAGAGCGATGGCGGCAATGCGGCGCATCAGGTGAACAGAATAACCAGCGCGATAACCAGCGCGTACAGCGCAACCGCTTCCGTCAGCGCGAAGCCGAGCAGAACGTCGCGGAACATGGTGTCACGCGCGGCCGGGTTACGGCCAACGGAGGACACGAACGCGCCGAAAAGATTACCGATACCAACGCCGGCACCGGCAACACCGATGGTGGCAAGACCGGCGCCAATGTCTTTGGCGAGCAGAGCGGCTGACTGAGGATCCATATTAAACTTTCCTTTCCGAAACTTTTTTAAGCAAAAAACATCAATGCATATGCACTGCGTCGTGCAGATACAGGCAGGTGAGGATGGCAAACACATAGGCTTGCAGCCCCGCCACCAGCAATTCCAGCGCCACCAGCGCCACGTTCAACCCCAGCGGCAGCACCGAGGCAAACGCGCCGAAAATACCAAAGCTCGCGGTGAGCAGCAGCATGAACCCGGCGAAAACTTCCCACATCACATGCCCGGCGGTCATATTGGCGAACAAACGAACCGAGAGTGAGACAGGGCGCGAGAGATAGGAGATAATCTCAATCGGCACCAGCAACGGCAGCAGCCAGACCGGCACGCCATGCGGCACGAAGAATTTGAAGAAGCGGAAACCGTGCGTATAGAACCCGACCCCGGTCGAGAACACGAACACGAACATCGCCAGCGCCAGCGTCACCGCGATATGCGATGTGAAGGCGAAAAAGTAGGGGAACAGCCCGAGCAGGTTGCCCAACAGGATGAAGCTGAAAATGGTGAACACGAGGGGAAAAAACCGCAGGCCTTCCTCGCCGATCGTATCAACGCACATGTTGTGCACGAATTCATAAAGCAGCTCGACCAGCGACTGCACCCGGCCGGGCACCAGGGCGCGCGCGCGCAAGCCCAGGGCAAACACAGCCGTGATGATTACGGCGGCGGCCAGCATCGCCTCGTTGGAGTTGGTGAAGTTCACGGCGCGGCCAAGCGGTCCCAGGCCCGTCGTCAGGCTGAATTGTCCAAGCGCGTCGATCGTTGGGCCTGCCATCACTTAAATTCCCGTCAGCTACTTTTCCCGGCGGCCCGCACCAGATTGCGCAAACCAGCCGCCATTCCAACCGGCACCATCACAAGCATCAACCACGGCTTGGTATGGAAAAGCCTGTCCAGCCCCCACCCTATAGCCACGGCGATGACCATGGCGGCCACCAGCTCAACCCCCAAGCGCATGGCGAAATTCACCGCCTGACTCGCCGCACCCGCGCTCGACCGCCCCGGGTCCGGCTTTGTCCGGCCTTCAGCCACTGCCTGCGCTGCCGCAAGCCGTTGCTCAAAAGTCTCTTTATCGCGACCGTTGTTCATGCACCTGTTTTCAGCGGTTTCACACCACCGAGAGTTGGGCGGTTGCTACCCATCCCCCCCTGGACTGTCAAGAATGGGAAAGCCGTAATGTTACAATCGCGGCGATTAAGTTTCAGCCGGCCTTCTCCCAGCCGCCCTCGCCCTGCTTCCAATAGGCCAATGCGTGCCCCGCCGCCTTCGCCTCGCGCCAGCGCTCACGCGCCGCCGCCACCTCGGCCTCGTCATTGCCGTCAAACAAATCGAACACTCTTTTATATGGCGCCATCTCCGCCACCGCCCCGCCTAGCCGGAACAAAAATGCCGCCCCCGCCGGGTTTTCATCCTCAACTGTCAAGTAAACCGGCTGCCATTGCGGGTGCGGCGTGGCTTTCGTGCCATGCGGCAGCCAATCCGGTTGGTGCGCATGCCACAGCCCTGCATCAAGTGCGGCCACCTGGGCCTCGTCCTTGCACACCACCACCGCGCGCTCACCCGCCGCCAGTGTACGCCCCAGCAGCGCCGGCAGCGCCGCCGCAATGTCCATGCGGGTCAGATGATAAAACCCGGCGTCAGCCATTATGCCCGCTGGCATGATGGCTTGCCTTGGCGCGCGGCCGCCCCGCCAACCCCGCGCGCGATCGGCTGCATTCGATGATGTGCCATCATCTCATTGCGCCTCAATCTTCTATAACAATGCTTGGCGCGGCCCGGCGGCCCGGCGCCAGCGCCTTGGTCACCTCCCCCGCCACGGCACGGAACGCCGTCGCCGCCGCGCCCTCGGGCGCCGAGGCACACACCGGCTCCCCCGCATCCCCGGTCTCGCGGATTTCCAGCAGCAGCGGCACCTCGCCTAAAAACTTCACCCCAATCCGCGCCGCTTCCGCCGCCGCCCCGCCATGGCCGAACACATCCGTCCGCCCGCCGCAATGCGGGCAGGAGAAGTAGGACATATTCTCCACCACCCCCAGCACCGGCACATGCACCTGGCCGAACATTTTTACCGCCCGCCGCGCGTCAATCAACGCAATATCCTGCGGCGTGGAAACCACCACCGCCCCGGCCAGCCGCACTTTCTGCGCCAGCGTGAGTTGAATATCCCCGGTCCCCGGCGGCATATCCACCACCAGCACATCCAGCGCGCCCCATTCCACCTGGGCGATCATCTGGTTCAACGCGCCCGCCGCCATCGGCCCGCGCCACACCATCGCGGTGTCCCCGTCCACCAAAAACCCAATGGACATGCACTTCAGCCCCCAGGCCTCCAGCGGGATCATCTTCCCATCCCGCACCTCGGGTTTGCGATGCACCCCCAACATGCGCGGCAACGAAGGCCCATAAATATCCGCATCCAGCAGCCCCACGGCCAGCCCACTTTGCGCCAGCGCCACCGCCAAATTCACCGCCACGGTGGATTTCCCCACCCCGCCCTTGCCAGACGCCACGGCGATCACCGCCTTCACCCCCGGCAACACAGAAGCCGCGACCGGTGGCGGCGGCGCCGCCTTGTGCGCGGTGAACACCACGGACGCATTCTTCACCCCCGGCAGCTTCGCCACCGCCGCCTCCACGTCCCGGCGCAGCGGCTCCAGCGCCGCCGCATCCTCGCGCTTTATCGCCAGCGTCACCTGCACCAGCCCATCGCCCACATGCAGGCCATCGAGCATTTTGCCTAAATTAAACGGCGCCAGCACGGCGCGAATATCATCTTCATTCATGCCCGCAGCTTTAGCGCAGCCCCCAACGCTGTCCAGCCTCTTGTCCCCCTTGCGATTATCCCCGCCAAGCCACAAACTTTACCCATGACCATGTTCCGCCGCCTGCTCCTCGCCTCCGTCCTCATCACCGGCACCGCCGCCGCCGTGCTGTTCGGCCACGCCGCCAGCGGCGGCAACCTCCCGCAAATGGCCGGCCTCGCGGCCCGCGTCATGCCCGCCGTGGTCAGCATCGCCAGCACCGATCCGGTCAGCGCCACCGCGCCCGCCGCCAGCGGCGGCAGCAACGACGACAACGATGACAGCGCCTACCACCCCGCCGCCGACACCACGGACACCTCGGACACCTCCGTCCTCCCGCCGCCAAAAGCCATCGAGGCCCTGGGCTCCGGCTTCGTCTTCGACCCCACCGGCTACATCCTCACCAACAACCACGTCATCGCCGGCGCCTCCAGCGTCACCGTCACCTTCCAGGACGGCACCATCCTGCCGGCCACCATCGTGGGCCGCGACCCCGGCGCCGACTTCGCCGTATTGAAAGTAGACGCCGGACACCCTCTGTCCTATGTCACCTTCGGCGATTCCGGCGCCTTGCGCGTCGGCGACTGGGTCCTGGCCATCGGCAACCCCTACGGCCTCGCGGACAGCACATCCGCCGGCATCGTCAGCGCCCTCCACCGCAACATCAACCAAGGCGCCTACGACGACTTCATCCAGACCGACGCCACCATCAACCGCGGCAACTCCGGCGGCCCGCTGTTCAACACCAAAGGCGAGGTCATCGGCGTCAACGCCGCCATCTATTCCCCCTCCGGCGGCTCCATCGGCATTGGCTTCGCCATCCCCTCCGCCATGGCCGCCCCCGTGGCGCTCTCCCTCATGACCACTGGCAGCATGATTCGCGGCTGGCTCGGCGCCGCCACGCAGGGAATCACCCCGGAAATCCAAACGGTGCTGGACCTGCCCAACACCTCCGGCGCCCTGGTCGGCAGCATCGCCCCCAATAGCCCCGCCACCGGCAAACTCCACCCCGGAGATGTCCTGGCCGCCCTCGCCGGCGTCCCCATCACGGACCCCCAAAGCCTGCTCATCCGCACCGCGGAACTCCCCGCCGGCACCCAGGCCAGCGTCAAATTCTGGCGCGACGGCGGCGAGCACTCCACAACCCTGCTCATCACCGCCCCGCCGCCACCCCTCGACGAAACCATCGCCCCGCCAACGCCGCCGGCCCCCAGCACCATCACCCTCGCCAGCCTCGGCCTCAGCATCTCCACCACCCCCGCCGCCACCGGCGTCACCATCACCGCTGTCACCACCAACGGCCCCGCCGCCAGTGCTGGCATCCTGGCCGGCAATCTTATCGAGCAGATCGGCGGCCAGCCAGCCACGGTCTCCACCCTGCCATCCCAGATCAAATCCCTGGCGCAATCCCACCAGCCCGCCATCCTACTCATCAGCGGCGATACCGCCTCTGGCACCAACCCCGGCCCGCGCTGGGTGCCGGTAGCCACCAGCGGAACTGGCGGATAAACTTGTACAGGTGAGCAAGGCCAAGGGGCTTTGCCCCCTGGACCCCCAGCAAAGGCTCGCCTTTGCAATCCGGTAATAAGGTTTCTGAGAAGGGCTCGCTCAAGCCTTTCCAAATCCCGTGCGGCGAGCCCTTCTCAGAAACCTTGTCATGGGTTCCTAAGGGCCAGCCCTTAGCGGGGATCCAAGGGGCAGAGCCCCTTGGCCTTACTTACTTGAACAATTCACCCGCCAGCCCGCCGGCGGCTACCGGCTAGAAGCTGCGGGTGAGTTCGTACAGGGCGACGGCGCCGGCGGCGGAAACGTTCAGGCTCTCCATCCCGCCCGGCATTCCAAGTGCGGCGATCTCGTCGCAGGTTTCGCGCGTGAGGCGGCGCATGCCTTCGCCTTCGCTCCCCAGCACCAACGCCACGCGGCGTCCGGCAAAGGATTCGCCGTTGAGTTTATTGGGAGACGCGCCATCCAGCCCCACCACCCACACATCGGCGGATTTCAGCACAATCAGCGCGCGGGAAATATTCACAATCCGCAGCAGCGGGATGAGTTCCAGCGCCCCGGACGCCACTTTCGCCAGCGCCCCGGTCTCTTCCGGTGCGTTGCGTTCCTGGGCAATCACCATGGAGGCGCCGAACGCCTGCGCCGTACGCATCAGCGCGCCGATATTACGCGGGTCGGATATCTGGTCGAGCACGAGGATCGGCCCAGGGCGTTTCAGCGCGTCCAGCAGCGGCGGCGCCACGAGTTGGTCCGTCAGCAGCGCCACGCCCTGGTGGACGATCCCACTGCCCTGCCGCGCGCCCAGCAGCTGGTCGATTTTCTCCCGCTCGGAAATCTCCGGCTGAATCGGCCAGGGTAGCGGCCGTTCAGCGGCCAGCGCGGCCCGTCCCTCCTCGGTAATCACCAGCCGGCGCAACCGGCGCGCCGGGTTGGCCAGTGCCGCCGCCACCGCATGGGTGCCATACAGCCACACCGCGCCGCTCGGCACGGCAGGTGCCCTCGCCTGCCCGCGTGCAAAATTTTCCCGCAGCGGCGCCCGGCCGGCCGGGCGCTCCAGCTTAGGCCCGCGCCCGCCCGGCAGGCTCAGCTTCGGCCCGTCAAACTTTCGCGGCCCGCTTTCAGGCTTATCGGCCGTCCGGCCTTGGGGCTTATCGGCCATCCGGCCGTGGGGCTTATCTCCGGGGCGGCCTTGCGGCTTGCCAGCCGCCCGGCCCAGTGGCTTGTCGCCACTCCGGCTCTGCGGTTTGTCACCGGGACGGCCGGATTTCGATCTGGGGGGGCGATTTTGTGTCATACCCGCTTCACTATCCCCACGGCATTACGTTGACAACCAAAGCGTGATCGGGGAAACGACACCGCATACGGAAGGGTGCCCGAGTGGCTAAAGGGGGCGGACTGTAAATCCGCTGGCGTACGCCTACGTTGGTTCGAATCCAACCCCTTCCACCAACACCATCCCCAAACGCACTCAGCTGGGCCATCTGACGCGGTTTTGCTGCGCTCCCGTGCTCGCGTACATGAGTACGCTCCGCGCCGGTGCTCCCAAAACCACGCCAGCTAACCCACCTGAGCACGTTTGGGGACGGTGTTGACGCAACGTCTTAACGACCCAATGGGGTTTACTACCCATTGCCTCATGCCCTATCCATGGCGGCACGCGGGTGTAGCTCAACGGTAGAGTCCTAGCCTTCCAAGCTAGTTGTGCGGGTTCGATTCCCGTCACCCGCTCCATATTGCCGGGCATTTATGCCCCAAGACTTGACACAAAGCGCGCCAGCGTGTGGAACGCCGGTTTCGTGCTGGTTCGGATAGGGGCGTAGCTCAATTGGCTAGAGCGCCGGTCTCCAAAACCGGAGGTTGAGAGTTCGAGACCCTCCGCCCCTGCCATCCACCCCAGCACATAACGGCTGTTTTCGGAGTTTGTCTCTTTGGCGTTCAACCTGGTTAAATTTTCGCGCGAAGTCCGTGCCGAGGCGGTCAAGACCACTTGGCCCTCGCGCAAGGAAACCTTGCAGACCACGGGCATCGTGCTCGCCATGGTCGTCTTGACCGCATTGTTTTTTCTGACCGTCGATCAAATCATCGGCGCCGGTATGCGTGCCCTCTTCGCCGTCGGAAGTTAAGGAATTATTTATGGCCAAGCGCTGGTACGTCCTCCATGTCTATTCGGGCTTCGAAAAAAAGATCGCCACCCAGATCAAGGAACAGGCTGAGCTGAAAGGCCTGTCCGACGCCATCGGCGACATCATCGTCCCGGTCGAGGAAGTCACCGAGATCCGCCGTGCCCAGAAGGTCAACACCGAACGCAAGTTCTTCCCCGGCTACGTCCTCATCAACATGAAAATGTCGGACGATGCCTGGCATCTGGTAAAGGACGTCCCGAAAGTCACCGGCTTCCTCGGCAGCAAAACCCGCCCGAGCCCGATCCCTGACTCCGAAGCCGAACGCATCATGAAGCAGGCCCAGGAAGGCACCGGACACCGCCGCCCCGCCGTCCTTTTTGAAATCGGCGAACAGATCCGCGTCGCCGACGGCCCCTTCACCAGCTTCAACGGCATCGTCGAGGAAGTCGATGAAGACAAAGGCCGCGTCAAAGTCTCCGTCTCCATCTTCGGCCGCTCCACCCCGGTCGACCTCGAATATGGCCAGGTGGAGAAAATCTGACCACCTTGTAATTTCCGGGGCGGTCACCATCTCGCTAACCATAATGCTTGCAAGGGGTTCCCGTGTCTGACGTGACTGCCTCACCCCCCACGAAGCGCTGGCCCCTGTTCGCCGCCGGCACCATCGCCGTCCTCGCCCTCCTATTTTGGCTGGTCCACTACCTGCTCATCGGCCAGTACCTTGTAAGCACTGACGACGCCTACATCGCCGCTGACTCCAGCCTCGTTGCCCCCAAAATCAGCGGTTACGTCACCAGCGTCGCCGTGCGCGACGGCCAGGCCGTCCACCAGGGCGACCTGCTCGCCACCATCGACCCGCGCGACTACCAAACCGCGCTGGACGCCGCCCGCGCCGCCCAGGCCACCGCCCAGGCCGAACTCACCCTGCAACAGGCCAAAATCGCCAGCGCCCAAGCCACCCTCCAGGGTGATACCGCCCGCCACGCCTTCGCGCAAAAAAACCAGCACCGCTACGCCAGCCTTACCGCTACCGGCGCCAGCACCGAACAAGCCCGCGAACAAGCCAATACCGACCTCACCACCTCCCAGGCCACCCTCGCGGCCGACCAAGCCACCCTCGCCGGCGCCATCACCCAGGTCGGCGTGCTCAAAGCCTCCCTCGCCCAGGCCAACGCCGCCGCCGCCCAGGCCGCCCTCGACCTCAGCCACACACAAATCACCAGCCCGTTTGACGGCACAGTCGGCGCCAAATCCGTCGCCGTGGGCGACTACCTGCAGCCCGGCACCCAAATCATGGCCATCGTGCCGCTCACCCAGGTCTACGTCCTCGCCAACTACAAAGAAAACCAGATCACCAGCATCCAACCCGGCCAACCCGTCACCCTCACCGTCGACGCCTTCCCCAACCTAAAAGTCACCGGAACCGTCGACTCCATCGCCCCCGCTTCCGGCCAGGAATTCGCCCTCCTCCCCCCCGACAACGCAACCGGCAACTTCACCAAAATCGTCCAGCGCATCCCGGTCAAAATCATCCTCAACCTAACCCCAGACCTGCTCGGCAACCTCCGCCCCGGCCTCTCCGTCGAACCAACCATCAATACCCGCCCCGAACCGTGACGTTATTGGGTCTTAAGCATGGCCAAGGGGCTGCCTCATTTCTCTTGTTAAGGCGCGCCCTTACCGCGCCGCCCCCTAGCCTTACTTAAATGCCTGACAAAGTCCCGTTCCGGACGCGTGCTGCGGTCGGCGGTGCGCTGCTGGGTGCGTTCATGGCCGTGTTGAATATTCAGGTGGTCAACACGTCGCTGCCGGACATTCAGGGCGGGATTGGTACCGGGCTTGAAAATGGCGGCTGGATTTCCACGGCCTATCTGATTGGCGAGATCATTGTAATCCCACTTTCCGCCTGGCTTTCAGATGTGTTTTCGCTGCGCCGCTATCTGATCGGCAGCACCGCGTTATTTCTGCTTTTTTCCGCTGCCTGCGGCCTGGCGACAAATTTTCCCGAGATGGTCGTCCTGCGCGCCGCGCAAGGGTTTGCCGGTGGCGTGCTGATCCCGCTTGCGCTGACCTGCATCATCATTTTTCTGCCGCCCCGCGCCCGCCCGGCGGGCTTCGCCGCCTATTCCCTCTGCGCCACCTTCGCCCCGGCCATCGGTCCCACGGTCGGCGGCGCCATCACCGATCTCTACGGCTGGCGCTACATATTCTTTCTCAATCTGGTTCCCGGCACCGTCATGCTCGCCGCCTTGATCTGGGGCCTAGACGCCGCGCCGATGCAGCTAAAAAAATTCAGGCAGGGCGACTGGCCCGGCATCCTGACCGTGGCCATTGGCCTCGGCACATTGCAGGTCGTGCTGGAGGAGGGCAACAAGGACGACTGGTTCAGCTCCCCCTTCATCCTGCGTCTTTCGATCATCTCGGCCCTTTCACTCGGCACGTTTCTGTTCCAGGAGCTACGGCCCGGCAATACAAACCCCCTGGTCAATCTTCGGCTGTTCGCACGCTGGAATTTCGCGTGGAGCAGCTTCGCGAATGTCATATTGGGTTTCGTGCTTTATGCGGTAATTTATCTCATGCCCATCTATCTGGCCGTGGCGCATGGCTACAATGCCCGCCAGTCCGGCGCGGTAATGGCCTGGATTGGCCTGCCGCAGCTGTTCATCATCCCCTTCATGCCCGTGTTGATGCGCCGCTTCGACACCAGGCGCCTGCTGGCTACTGGCTTCTTCATGTTCGCGGTCAGCTCCCTCATGAACATGAATCTCGGCCCCAATGACAGCGGCCCGCAGCTACTCATCCCCAACCTCATCCGCTCCTTCGGCCAGGCCCTGGTGTTCCCAGCGTTAACGCAGCTTGTCCTCGCCGGCATTCCCTTCAAGGATTCCGGCACCGCCTCCTCACTGTTCAACATGATGCGCAATCTCGGCGGCGCCATCGGCATCGCGATGGTGCAGACCTTCATCACCAACCGCGAAAAATTCCATTCCGCGATCATCATGCCGCGGATCAGCCTGCTCAACCCGGCGGCGCAACAGCGCCTTAGCCTGCTCCAGCACTATTTCGCCGCCCGCGGCATGGCGGACCCTCAAAGCGCGCGCCACGCCTCGATCATGGCCATGGGCCGCACCGTCCAAGCCCAATCGTTCTTCCTGGCCTACGGTGACGCCTTCGCGCTGCTGGGCGCCATGATGCTCGTGGCCAGCGTGGTGGTGCTATTTCTCCACAAAACATCTGGCAGTGCGGCTCCCGGCGCGCATTAGCTTCGCTCACGCACCGTCAAGGATTCAGATCAATTTCCGTTACATATATTTATCCATCCACCCCCCGCAATAGGCGCTTTTCCGGCCTTCCCGAAGATATGGAATTCGTTTAGCCTTCCCCAAAACCAGAGGGAAAACACATGGCGCGCATTGCATTGGTTACCGGCGGCACTCGGGGTATCGGGGCTGCCATCAGCATCGCACTCAAACAAGCCGGACGGACTGTAATAGCCAACTACGCCGGCAACACTGCCGCCGCCGAGGCTTTCAGCGACGAAACCGGAATCGAGACCATGCGCTTCGATGTCAGTGATTACGACCAGTGTGTCGCCGCGGTCGCCGCCATCACCGCCAAACATGGCTCCATCGACATTCTCGTCAACAACGCCGGCATCACCCGCGACACTGTCATCAGCAAAATGACGCGTGACATGTGGGACGCGGTGATCGACACAAACCTTGGCTCCTGCTTCAACCTTTGCAAGGCAACGTTTGAGGGCATGAAGGCCAAAAAGTTCGGCCGCATCGTCAACATCGGCTCCATCAACGGCCAGGCCGGCCAGTACGGCCAGGTTAACTACGCCGCCGCAAAGTCCGGTATCCACGGCTTCACCAAAGCCTTGGCGCTCGAAGGTGCCCGCTACTCCATCACCGCCAACGCCATTGCCCCCGGCTATGTCGACACTGAAATGGTGCGCGCCGTCCCGGCTGACGTGCTGGAGAAAATCGTCGCCAAAATCCCCCGCGGGCGCCTCGGCTCCGCGGCGGACATCGCCCGCGGCGTCGTCTTCGTCACCGCCGACGAAGCCGACTTCATCACCGGCTCCACGCTCTCCATCAACGGCGGCCAACACATGTACTAACGGCCCGCGCCGTCCGTACAACCACCCCGCCCCTCACCACCGCTCCAGCACCTTCACCGTCATGCCCGCGAAAGCGGGCATCTCCCCCGTCCCATCCACAACGCGCAGGCCGCGCCAACAATAATTAAACCACTGCCCCCGCATCCAGCTTCAACACTTCCCCCGCCAGATACAAACTCCCGCAAATCAGCACCCGCCCCGGCACCGTAATCTGCCCCAGCGCCCCGCGCACATCCGGCCCAACCATCGCCCTGCCGCCCGATGCCTCCACAATCGCCTCCACCGGCAGCGCCAAATGCTGTCCCGGCTCCGCCACGGCAAACACCCGCGCCGCATGCGGCATCAAAATCCGCATCACCTCGCCCACGTCCTTCGCCTGCTTCATCCCCAGCACCAGCGTCGCCGGCCCATCCCAGGCTTGCAACTGCGCCGCCAACGCCTCCGCCCCGCCCGGATTATGCGCCCCATCCAGCCACAACTCCGAGCCTGGCGGCAAAAGCCCCAGCAACGCCCCGCGCAACCTTTGCAACCGCGCCGGCCATTCCACCGCCCGCAGCCCCGCCGCCAGCACGTCCGGCGCAAACTCAAACCCAGCCGCCCGCAACGCCATCATGGCAATCCCAGCATTTTCCGCCTGATGCACCCCCGCCAACCCCGGCGGCGGCAGCGCCAACCCCTCAAACCGCAACCCGCCCGGCACCGCCGCAACCTCCCAGTCGCGCCCGCGCAGCAACACTGGCGCCCCCGCCACTTCCGCCGCGCCCAAAATCGCCGCCAGCGCCTCGGGCTCCTGCACCCCCACCACCACCGGCACGCCGGGCTTAATAATCCCCGCCTTCTCCGCCGCGATCACCCTCAGCGTGTCACCCAGAAAATCCTGATGATCCAATGAGATCGACGTAATCGCGCACGCCGCCGGCCACACCACATTGGTCGCGTCAAACCTGCCGCCCAACCCGACTTCAACAACACATAAATCCGCCGGCACCTGCGCAAACAGCAAAAACGCCGCCGCCGTAATCGCCTCGAACACGGTAATCTGGTTGCCCTCGTTCACCGCCTCGATCTCATCGAGCGCCCCGGCCAGCGCCTCATCGCTCACGAGCGCGCCCGCCAGCCGTATCCGCTCATTAAATTTCACCAGATGCGGCGAGGTATAAACATGCACGCGCAACCCCGCGGCCTCCGCCATCGCCCGCACAAACGCACACACGCTGCCCTTGCCGTTGGTCCCCGCCACATGGATCACCGGCGGCAGCCGCAACTGCGGATCACCCAACGCGCCCAACAACCGGACCAACCGGTCCAGCTGCAAATCTATCAGTTTCGGATAAAGCCTGTGCAGCCGGTCAAGGCTGGCATCAAAGCGCCCTCGCGCGGCACTCACGCGGCCATCACGCGGCGGCGGGGTGCTTATTACCGGTCATCAGCCCGATCAACCGCGCCAGCGTCGCCGTCAACTCGCCACGCTTCACCACCATGTCGATAATCCCGTGCGCCAGCAGATACTCCGCCCGCTGGAACCCTTCCGGCAATTTTTCCCGAACGGTCTGCTCAATCACCCGGGCACCTGCAAAGCCAATCAGCGTATTCGGCTCGGCAATCTGCACATCCCCCAGCATCGCGAACGACGCCGTAACCCCCCCCGTCGTCGGGTCGGTCAGCACCACAATAAACGGCAGCCCGGCCTCCCTCACCATCTGCGAGGCAATCACCGAGCGCGGCATCTGCATCAGGCTCACCGCCCCTTCCTGCATCCGCGCCCCGCCCGAAGCGGTATAAACAATCAACGGCGCCGCCTGCAGCACGGCCAATTTCGCCGCCGCCACCAGCCCCTCGCCCACCGCCCCGCCCATGGACCCACCCATGAACTCAAACGACATCGCCGCCACCACGGCCCGGTTGCCACCCACGGTCCCATGCGCCACCAGCAGCGCATCGTCCTGCTTCGTGCTCTCGCGCGCATCGCGCAGCCGGTCGGCATATTTCTTCTGGTCGCGGAATTTCAACGGGTCCACCACCGCCTTCGGCAGGTCGATCCTGGTATACACCCCATCATCAAAGGTCCACGCCAGCCGGTCCGCCGCGCTCGCCCGCATATGGTGCCCGCAATGCGGACAAACTTTTAGCGCCGCCTCCAGCTCCCGATGAAAAATCATCTGCTGACACTTCGGACACTGCTGCCACAAATTATCTGGCGCCTCCTTACGGCCCAGGAGAGTACGGATTTTCGGACGGACAAATTTTGTAAGCCAGCTCATGGAGAAGGATTTAACCGGTTTACAAACCTAAGGAAAGGCCAGGATGTTGGCCTGGTGGGTCCAGGGCGCGTTAAGTCCAACAGGCTGCTCGTGAGCCAAGCGGCTGCAAGGGTGCCTTCCATCAAGGCTGCAAAATACGAGCATCGACATTGGCGGAACCGGTCAGGGCCGGATCAATCGCCGAGTGGCCCAACGCGACGGTATAAGTGCCACCGCCTATTCGCCATCCATGTGCCGACTCGTCGTAATTGGCCAATAGCCGTGGGTCAGCATGCAACGTAACATGTTTGGTTTCTCCGGGGTTCAGTGCAAGCTTGGTGAAGCCTACGAGACGCAATATCGGCTTTCCAGCCGCATCCGTGAGATAGACCTGCGGCACATCCTTGCCAGCGACCTTTCCGGTGTTTACGTCATCGAAACAGATGGTCAGCGTATCGCCGCCTTTTACCGTCAACTTGCGATATTCGAAGCTCGTGTAGGACAATCCGTAGCCGAAGGCGAATAGCGGCTGCTTGTTCTCTGCGGCGAACCAGCGATAGCCAATGTTTGCGCCTTCAGTATAGCGCACGTCGAACACATCGGAGGGATCGAAGGCTTTGGCAAAAAATTCCATCTGCTTGCCGCTGCCGGGAATTTCGGGCCGCGTATACTGTTCGATGCTTTTTGGAAAGGTTATCGGTAGCCGGCCTGAAGGATTGATCTTCCCGAATAGCACATTGGCTATGGCAGGGCCGCCACGCTCCCCTGGATACCAAGCTTCGATCACCGCGCCAGCCTTGTCCAGCCACGGCATGAGCACGGGGTTGCCGGTTTCCAGGACCACTACGGTTTTTGGATTGTCCGCAGCCAGCGTTGAGATCAGAACGTCCTGCCCATCGGGCAGTGTCAGGCCGGGCGAATCTGTTCCTTCCGTCTGCCATTTAGTGGTAAACACCACCACAACATCGGCCCACTTCGCCAGTTTCGCCGCAGCTGACAGATTATGGCCATCGTCGAATTTTATTTCTGCATCCGGTACAATCCTTTGGATCGCCTCAAGCGGTGAAGACGGATGCCACACCATCATCGGTGGCCAGCTTTCAGCGCGGTTTGGAATCGACCGGGAGTTTGGCGGAATGACCTGCGAGGATCCACCACCCGACAACACACCGAAATTCGCAAAATTGCCAATCACCGCAATCCGCTTGACCGTGCCTGATAATGGCAACAGATTTTGGCTATTCTTGAGAAGGACAATACCCTCCTCTTCCGCATTCTGTGCCACTTTTGCATGGTCTTCTAGATCGATTTGCGTCTTTGTGGCAGGATGATCGATCACCCCGGCCGCAAACATCGAGCGCAATATCCGCCGCACCATATCGTCGAGCCTGCTTTCGGGGATGGTACCATTCTCGATGGCCTGCTTCAGTGGCTGGTTGAAGAAAGGCTCCGCATCGAACTCCACAGCCGATTCCTGATCCAAACCCTTGACTGCATAATCGAGGGCATGCAGCGCTCCCCAATCCGCCATCACCCAACCGGGATATGCCCAATCGCCCTTCAATACCTGATTAAGCGTGTAATTGTTGCCGCACCCATAGGCCCCGTTGACGAGATTGTACGAGCACATCACAGAACCAGGATGCCCTTTTTCGATCGCAATCTCAAAGGCCAGCATGTCGGATTCGCGAAGCGCGGCCTCTCCGATAACCGCGTTGACATAATTGCGGTTAGTCTCCTGATCGTTGATGACGTAATGCTTGATCGTAGAGATTACATGCTGGTCCTGTATGCCCCGTATCGCTGCACCACCGAGTGTACCGGCCAACAGAGGGTCCTCACCCAGATACTCGAAATTCCGTCCATTGCGCGGGTCGCGCGCCAAGTTCACGCCACCGTCCAAAAGGACATTTAAGCCCTTGCTCCAAGCTTCATTGCCAATCATTGCACCATTGGCATAGGCGATATCGGGATTGAAACTCGCTGCCGTGGCCAAATTCGAGGGTAGGGCCGTGGCCTGGTCGTTGGGATGTGCATTCATTGGATAGGCAATGCCTAGGCTGCCGTCGGTCTCCTGCAAGGGGGGGATGCCCAGCCGGGCAACACCGGGAACGTAACCTGCCGAACCAATCGCATCTGCGGGAATAGGCGGTTGCGAAGGCAGAAACGGCAGCTTGATCGGCATGATGCCATGAACCAAGCTGAGTTTCTCTTCGAGGGTCATTTCCTTCAACGCCAGCGCCGCGCGTTCATCCGGCGGCAAGCTGGCGTCCATCCACGGGCCCGGTGTTTCTGTAATCGCCGCGGCATCTCCTTTGTACTTTGTGTTGCAGGCCCCCGCAGGCGACAGAAAAGTGCTCACCGCCAGCCCTGCAGTCAGTCCCGCTACTATGAGGTTCGCTGGCTTCATCATTGTTCTCCGTTCCCTCTTTTTACTTCTTTACGGACGAGTGACTAGGTTGTGACGGCGGCTAATGAGGCGATTGCGGCCCAGGCCGGCACCCAGTGGGAGGAAAGTAGCTCGCCCGCGGACGGCTCGTAAACGCCGCGGCGGTTTCCGGCGGATCGAGAGTGCGTGGATATGACCCTTTCCCAATTACCCGGGGTTGAACCGATGTTGGGGCATGGTATGCGGCCCAATTTAGGCTATTAATGGACGATGGAGGAGCCTAAGTTGCCGAATTTTAAAATCATTACCGGTGTATCCCCTGCAATGGCGGCAAATGAACACCGCAAAGCGCCTCACGTGCTCGTCGCGGCGGTGGTCGCGCTGTTCTTCATCTGGGGGGGCCTTACGAGCCTCAACGACATTCTCATTCCCAAGCTCAAGGGGCTGTTTTCGTTGAACTATGCCGAGGCGATGTTAACGCAATTTGCGTTTTTCATGGCCTATTTCATTGTATCGGTGCCTGCTGGGTATTTGATAGCGCGAGTCGGATATCTCAAGGGCATTGTCATCGGTTTGAGCGTAATGGCCTTGGGCTGTTTGATGTTTGTTCCTGCCTCGGCTTCGGGCGTTTATGTGGCCTTTCTCGCGGCGCTGTTTGTGCTGGCGTCAGGAATCACGATCTTACAGGTTGCTGCCAATCCGCTTATCGCCAACCTCGGGAGTGCGGCGACTTCACACAGCCGGTTAACGCTGGCGCAAGCGTTTAATTCGTTGGGCACCACGATCTTCCCGCCCTTGGGCGCAATCATCATATTGGGTTCGCTGGCTAAGGTTGATCTCAAGACCTTATCGGGTGAATCACGCACCCGGTTTGAGATCACTGAAACGGCGGTGATAGGCCATGCCTATATCGTGATCGCGCTGATCCTTACGCTGGTCGCGGGCTTCTTCTGGTTACAACGCAGGCAACTGCCTCCCAATGCAGAGGCGGCAACGAAGTTGGGCGGTAGCTTCGGCCTGCTGAGACAGCCGCGTCTTGGCGGCGGCGTGGCGTCAATTTTCCTCTATGTCGGGGCCGAGGTGTCGATTGGCTCGATGCTCGTCACTTATCTCTCACAGGCTCATGTTATGAACTTGGGGCTGGAAGCGGCGGGCAAAATGCTTGTCTTCTATTGGGGCGGCGCGTTGGTCGGGCGCTTTATCGGCGCCGGTGCGCTGCGGGTATTCTCACCGGGCAAGGTGCTGGCACACGTGGCATGCGGCGCGGCCTCATTGGCGCTGATTTCGGCATTGTCCATGGGAGCCTTTGCTGGATGGGCGCTGCTAGCGGTGGGCCTTATGAATGCCATCATGTTCCCGACCATTTTTAGCCTCGCCGTCGAGGGCTTAGGTGAGCGCGCACCGCAAGGTTCCGGACTGCTGTGTATGGCGATTGTCGGCGGCGCGATTGTGCCGCTGATCGTGGGTGCGTTGGCGGACAGAACGAGCCTTGCCGCTGCTTTGGTCGTCCCCGCGCTATGTTATTTGCTGATTGCCGTTTACGGCTGGTCTGCGCGCAAACCAGCTTAATTATACGAAGATACGTTTTTAGAGTCTCTTTCATTTAATTTGACGCATAGCCTGAATTCTTGAGGTAGTTTGCGCATTCGTGCGGTTTGAACTCGTTGAGCAATGTGCCGATGCGTTTCCATGTTGCCTCGACGGTGCGTTCGGCGGCTTTGCGGAGCAGGGTTTTGAGTTTTGCGAAGACTTGCTCGATGGGGTTCAGGTCCGGGCTATAGGGCGGCAGGAACAGGAGCTTGGCGCCGGCCGCGCGAATGGCCTTTCGTATTGCTGGGCCTTTGTGGCTGCCGAGATTGTCCATGATGACGATGTCGCCGGGTGACAATGTCGGCACCAGAAATTGTTTGATATACGCGGCAAAGCTTTTGCCATTGATCGGTCCGTCCAAGACGCATGGTGCATCGATACGATCTGACCGCAGAGCCGCCAGGAAGGTCAAAGTTTTCCAGTGGCCATGCGGCACCTTGGCCAACAGCTTCTCCCCACATGGCGCCCAGCCGCGTGTGCGGGTCATGTTCGTCTTGGCCCAAGTCTCGTCCAGAAAAACCAGCCGCTCAGGTGCCAGTCTGGCCTGATATTTTTTCCAGAACCGGCGCTTGCGGGCCACGTCCGGGCGATCCTGCTCGGCGGCGAACAGCGTTTTTTTTAAAGCTGAGCCGGGCGTCACGGACCAGGCGCCAGACCGAGACCTCGCTGGTGACAATGCCGCGCTCGCCCAGTTCAATCGCCAGCGCTCGCATCGTCAAATCTTTCTGCTCATCAAGCCGGCCAAGAATCCAGGCCTGATGTGGCGCCAAAGCCCGAGCTTGCCGGCGCCCTTGCGGCTTGGCCGCCGCACTGCCCGTCTGCCGCAGACGCTGTGACCACTTCACCGCGCTCGCAACGCTTACCGAAAACAACGCCGCTACCTCGCGGCACGAGCGGCCAGACAAAACCGCCCCCGCAACACGTTCCCTCAGATCATTCGAATAATGCCAACCCATCTCATGCTGACCTCCAATCCAGCAATAAGCTTAAATCAGATTTTCCGCCGCGCCGGAATCCCAAAACGATTCGGATCATCAGAAAGAAACTCTAGCCGAGCGGAGCGGAACATTCGTACATCCGAGCGCACTTACGCGCGCTCCTCCCAGAACCGCCGCTCAAGCGGATAAGGATCGTCTATCACCGGGCATTCGGTGTCACAGCGAAGGGCCTGATCGATAACATGCCACAGGTTGAGCGGGCCATCGCCAGGTTGCGAGCCGTCTACGCCTCCATAACACATCTGCGGTTCGACCGGGGTTCCAAAAACAGTCCGCCAAATAGAGAGGCTGGCGGTAATAATTGATAATCAATCAAAGGATTAAGCGCCAACTAAAGCGGCGGAAGGGGCAGATACTGCACGTCCTCCTTCGCGCCCAACCGCCTGAAGTCGTACCCAAAGTGTATGGTCAAGTGTCTGTATTATAAAGTAACTATATTTTGTTTAGTTTTTTCAGATAGTTATAAGACGACAATGGCGGAGAGGGTGGGATTCGAACCCACGGTAGGCTTGCACCCACAACAGTTTTCGAGACTGTCCCAATCGGCCACTCTGGCACCTCTCCTCAAGCCGGATCGTTTGGGCTTGAACCGCTCCCGGTTCAAGCCCAAACATAAATCCGTCTCGCAAACCTGTCTCAGCGGCGGCTTATAGGGGCCGGCCTGCTCCCCTGCAACTCTCCCCCGCCCGCTGCCCGCCAGCCCCGCGCGCAATAGCATTGACACATCCGCCCGCCCGGCTATAACGCGCCACTCTCGCGACAGGGCCTTGCCCCGCCGCGCACTCTATTTTGACGTTACCCGATTGGATTTGTACCCATGTTCGCAGTCATCCGCACCGGCGGCAAGCAATACCGCGTCACCCCGGACGCCGTATTAAAAGTTGAGAAGCTAGAGGCGGAAGCCGGCAGCACCGTCACGTTCACGGATGTTCTTGCCGTTGGTGGC
Source organism: uncultured Alphaproteobacteria bacterium (assembly GCA_963696195.1). Lineage (GTDB taxonomy): Bacteria > Pseudomonadota > Alphaproteobacteria > Acetobacterales > Acetobacteraceae > Acidocella. Next base: position 2,636,338 of record OY968826.1, on the reverse strand, counting down.
GATGGCGCACTTAAGCTCGGTGCCCCCAATCTGGCTGGCGCCACCGTCACCGCCACGGTCATCGCGCAGGACCGCCTGGCCAAGGTTATTATTTTCAAAAAGCGCCGCCGGCAGAACAGCCGCCGCAAGAACGGCCACCGCCAGTGCGTCACCGTTCTGCGCGTCTCCTCCATTAACGCGGCCTAAGGAGCAGAAACATGGCACATAAAAAAGCAGGCGGTTCATCCCGTAACGGCCGCGATACCGCCGGCCGGCGCTTAGGCGTCAAAAAATCCGGCGGCCAGGCCGTCATCCCCGGCAACATCATCATCCGCCAGCGCGGCACCAAGGTGAAGCCAGGCATCAACGTTGGCGTCGGCCGCGACCACACCATCTTCGCCCTCACCGAGGGCACGGTGCTGTTCGAGCGTAAATCCGACGACCGCGTGCATGTTTCGGTGACTCCGGTTAAAGTCGCAGCCGAATAATCCGGCCGCGAAATCCTTCTAAAAAGGCCGGCACCAGCCGGCCTTTTTTGTTTTTAACAGATCGAAAAAATGAAATTCCTCGACCAGGCGAAAATCTACCTCAAATCCGGCGACGGCGGTGACGGCGTCACCGCCTTCCGGCGCGAGAAATTCATCCAGCTCGGCGGCCCGGATGGCGGCGACGGCGGCCGTGGCGGTGATGTCGTGTTCGAGGCGGTGGAAAACCTCAACACCCTGATCGACTTCCGTTATTCTCAGCATTTCCGCGCCAAAAAGGGCGGCAACGGCTCCGGTGCGGACCGCACCGGAGCCGGCGCGCCCACTTTGCGCATCAAAGTCCCCATCGGCACCCAAATTTTTGCCGACGACAAGGAAACCCTGCTCGCCGACATGGACACCCCCGGCAAAACCATCACCCTCCTGCGCGGCGGCGACGGCGGCTTCGGCAATGCGCGCTTCAAAACCTCCACCAACCGCGCCCCGCGCCGTGCGGATAAAGGCTGGCCCGGCGAGGAACGCTGGGTCTGGCTGCGCCTCAAACTCATCGCGGACGTCGGCCTCGTCGGCCTGCCAAACGCTGGCAAATCCACGTTCCTCTCCGTGGTCTCCGGCGCGCACCCCAAAATCGCCGACTACCCCTTTACCACCCTGCACCCGCAGCTCGGCGTGGTCCGTCTCTCCATGTCCGAAGAATTCGTCATCGCCGACATCCCCGGCCTCATCGAGGGCGCGCATGAAGGCACCGGCCTGGGCACCCGCTTCCTCGGCCATGTCGAGCGCTGCGCCGTGCTGGTCCACCTCATCGACGGCGCCGCCGGCAATTGCGTCGACGCCTGGCGCACCGTGCGCCACGAGCTTGCCGAATACGGCGGCGGCCTCATCGACAAGCCAGAGATCATCGTCCTCAACAAGGCCGACGCCATGACCCCGCGCGAAATCTCCTCGCGCAAGGCCGCCCTTGCCAAAGCCTCGGGCGGCACCGTCATGGCCGCCTCCGGCGTCTCCGGCCAGGGCATCCCCGAGGTGCTGCGGGCGCTGCAAAACATCATCACGGAATCCCGCAAAAAATGACCCCATCGCTGACCGCCGCCCGCCGCATCGTGGTGAAAATCGGCAGCGCCCTCATCGTCGACCCCGCCACCGCCGCCCCGCGCACACAATGGCTGAACAGCGTCACCGCGGACATCGCCGCCCTGGCCGCCCGGGGTGCCGAGGTCATCGTCGTCTCCTCGGGAGCCATCTCGCTCGCCCGCCAAAAACTCAACCTCACGGCGGCCAAACTGCGCCTTGAGGAAAAACAAGCCGCCGCCGCCGTCGGCCAGATCCGCCTCGCCCAAGCCTGGTCGGACTCCCTCTCAGGCCAAAACCTCACCGCCGCCCAGCTCCTGCTAACCCTGGAGGACACCGAGGACCGCCGCCGCTACCTCAACGCCCGCGCCACCCTCAACACGCTGCTCTCGCTGCGCTGCATTCCCGTCATCAACGAGAACGACACCGTTGCCACCACCGAAATCCGCTTCGGCGACAACGACCGCCTGGCCGCCCGCGTCGCCGAAATGATGCAGGCCGACGTCCTCATCCTCCTCTCCGACATCGACGGCCTCTACACCGCCGACCCCCGCAAAAACCCCGCCGCCACCCACATCCCCATCGTGGAAGCCATCACCCCGGAAATCGACGCTTGCGGCGGCGAACCCCCTCCGGGCTACTCCTCCGGCGGCATGAAAACCAAGCTGATCGCCGCCCACATCGCCACCGGCTCCGGCGTCGCCATGGCCATCGCCTTCGGCCACCGCCCCAATCCCCTGGCCGCGATTGAGCAAGGCGCCAAATGCACCTGGTTCCTCCCCGCCCCGGAAGGCCGTGGTGCGCGCAAAAACTGGATCGCCGGCCACCTCGCCCCCCAAGGCACCCTGGTCATCGACGACGGCGCCGCCCGCGCCCTGCGCAAAGGCTCCTCCCTCCTCCCCGCCGGCATCAAAACCGTCACCGGCACCTTCGAACGCGGCGACCCCGTCGATATCCTAACCCTCACCGGCACCCGCATCGCCCGAGGCCTCGCCGCCTACTCCAACACCGACGCCGCCACCCTCGCCGGCCACCGCTCCGAAGATTTTGAGTCCCTCCTGGGTTTCCGGGGCCGCGACGAAGTGGTGCACCGCGACGATTTGGTGTTGTTCTAAGTAAGGCCAAGGGGTTTTGTCCCCTGGACCCCCAGCAAAGGCTCGCCTTTGCAATCCGTTAATAGGGTTTCTGAGAGGGGCTCGCTCAAGCCTCTCCAACGCCCGCGCAGCGAGCCCCTCTCAGAGACCCTGACTAAAGGGTTCTAAGGGCTAGCCCTTAGCGGGGGTCCAGGGGGCAGAGCCCCTTGGCCTTAGTTGAACAATCCCCCAATCCGCGCTACACCCCGCCCGCCGGCACCCCTGGAGGCCGGCTTTTGTTGTTTATAGGAGCGTATACATGGCCAATTTCGAACTCATCGAAGCTGAGTCGCGTTCGCGTGCCGGCAAGGGGGTGGCGCGGGCGACGAGGCGTGCAGGTAGAGTACCTGCGGTAATTTATGGCGCGAAGCAGGAGCCCTCCCTGATTTCGCTCGATCCGCGCACGGTTATGCGCGAGCTCAAGCGCGGCGGCTGGCGTTCGCGTTTGTTTGAGATCAAGCTGGAGGGCCAGAACATTCGCGCCCTGATGCGTGATGTGCAGTTCCATCCGGTATCCGATGCTCCCGAGCATGTGGATTTCCAGCGTCTTGCTTCGGGTGAGCGCGTGCGCGTTGGCGTGCATGTGGTGTTCCTCAACGAAGGCATCAGCCCCGGCATCAAGCGTGGCGGCGTGCTCAACGTTGTGCGTCACACCGTTGAAGTTGCCTGCGACCCCGACAACATCCCCGAGAAGTTCGAGGTTGATCTGGGCCCGCTGGAGATCAACGACACCATTCGCTGGCACAACCTCATTGGCGTGGGCGACGCTCGTCCCGTCATCACCGACCGGGACTTCGTCATCGCCACCATCGCGGCGCCGACCGTCTCCGCCGAGCAGCTTGCCGAGGATGCCGCCAAGGCAGCCGCAGCTGCGGCCGCTCCCGCCAAGGGCAAGGGTGGCAAGGCCGCTCCCAAGGCAGCAGCAGCCGCTCCGGCCGCCAAGCCCGCCGCCAAGAAGAAATAACTCTTCCTCCGCGCCATGTACCTTTGGGTCGGTCTCGGCAACCCAGAGCCAGCCATGGCGCGGCAGCGGCACAACATCGGCTTCATGGCCATCGATGTCATTGCGCGCCGCCATGGTTTCACGCCATGGCGGCAACGCTTCAAGGGCTTGGTGGCTGAGGGCGTCATCGCCGGCCACAAAATCCTGGCGCTCAAACCCATGACCTACATGAATCTCTCCGGCGCCTCCGTGCAAGCAGCGGCCGCCTTCTTCAAAATCCCGCCAGAGCACATCACGGTTTTTCACGACGACCTCGACCTCGCCCCCGGCAAAATCCGCGTCAAAAAAGGCGGCGGCGCTGCCGGCCACAACGGCTTGCGCAGCATGGACCAGCACCTCGGCACGCAAGACTATTTTCGCGTACGCCTGGGCATCGGCCATCCGGGAGACAAAAACCGCGTCACCGGCTATGTGCTCGGCGATTTCGCCAAAGCCGACCTCGACTGGCTGCTCCCGTGCCTGGACGCGGTAGCAGACGAAGCAAGCCTCCTCGCGGAGGCAAAACCTGAAGAATTCATGACGCGCATCGCGCGTAGCACGAAGGAGGAGCAGAAAAATGGGCTTTAACTGCGGTATCGTCGGCCTGCCGAACGTCGGCAAATCGACCCTCTTCAACGCGCTCACCGCCACGGTTGCAGCCCAGGCCGCGAACTATCCGTTCTGCACCATCGAGCCCAACACCGGCCGCGTCGCGGTACCGGACAAGCGCATGGATGCCCTGGCCATCATCGGCAAATCCATCAAAGTGGTCCCCACCAGCCTGGAATTCGTCGACATCGCCGGCCTGGTCCGCGGCGCCTCCAAGGGTGAGGGCCTCGGCAACCAGTTCCTCGCCAACATCCGCGAGGTGGACGCCATAGTGCACGTGCTGCGCTGCTTCGAGGACGACGACGTGACCCATGTCGAGGGCAGCGTCGACCCCATCCGCGACGCCGAGACGGTGGAAACCGAACTCATGCTGGCCGACCTTGATTCCCTGGCCAAGCGCCTCCCCGCGCTCCAGAAAAAAGCCAAAAACGACCGCCAGGCCGCCATCGACGTTGCCCTCATGGAGCCCATCCTCGCCGCCCTGGAACAAGGCAAACCCGCCCGCACCGCCATCTCCGCCGCCAATGCCGAGGACGCCAAGCGCCTCAACCTGCTCACCGCCAAACCCGTGCTCTACGTCTGCAACGTCGAGGAAGCCTCGGCCGCCACCGGCAACGCCCAATCGGCCCGCGTCGCGGAAATGGCAAAATCCGTCGGCGCGCTCAGCGTCGTCGTCTCCGCCGCCATCGAGTCCGAAGTCGCCCAGCTCCCCGAGGAAGACCGCGCCGGCTTCCTCGCCGACCTCGGCCTGGAAGACAGCGGCCTCGATCGCATCATCCGCGCCGGCTACGCGCTGCTCGGCCTCATCACCTATTTCACCGTAGGCCCCAAGGAAACCCGCGCCTGGACCATCACCAAAGGCACCAAAGCCCCCGCCGCCGCCGGCGTCATCCACGGTGACTTCGAGCGCGGCTTCATCGCCTGCGAAACCACCGCCTTTGAAGACTACGTCGCCTACAAAGGCGAAGCCGGCGCCCGCGACGCCGGCAAACTCCGCATCGAAGGCCGCGACTACGTGGTAAAAGACGGCGACGTTCTATTGTTCCGCTTCAACGTCTAAGGGCAGGGCTTTGCCCTGCACCCACCAGGGAGCCCCGCTCCCTGGACCCGGAATCTTCTTTTGTCCCACCACCCCGCCCTTCACCGTCATTCCCGCGAAAGCGGGAATCTCCCCCGCCCCACCCACACAAAACCCTAAATCAACCGCCCCTGCCTCCCCAACCCACTCTCCTTCGCCGCCTTCTTAAACCCCTCGCCCGCCCCCGCACTCGGCAGCTCCGCCTTCTGCCCCGCCAGCAGCCCCGCAATCGTCAAAATCTGAATCTTTGGGTGCCGCCCGAAACTGGTCTCGAAAAACCCCGCCGCCGCCGCCTCGCGCACCATCTCGCGCGTCGGCTCCGCCAGCGTCACGAACAACCCGCCCAGCGCCCCTTCGCGCTCGATCGTCCCCTTCAAATCCCGCACCATCGCGGCCCCCACATTCTCGCCGCCCTTTACCGAGACGAGCACTTTATCAAACTCACCCTCCCGCGGCCCGGTCCTAACCCAGCGGATGCCATCAATCCCCCGGTCCATGCCCTTCTTCTTGCCGCCCTGCGGCACCGCATCCACCAGCGAGACCGCCCACCACTGAAACTGGTACTTATCCCGCTCCGCCAAATCCCGCGCCCCGCCAATATCTTTCGGCGTCCCATGCACCTCGAAATCTATCCCCGGAAACGCATCTTTCAGCCGCCGCTCAATCAGCGACACCGCCAGATGCGTCACATCAATCCCGATCCATTTTCGTTCCAATTTTTCCGCCGCATGAATTGTCGTGCCGCAGCCGCAAAAGGGATCAAGTATTACACTGCCCGGCTGACTCGCGAGTTTTATGATCCGTTCAAGTAAAGCAAGAGGCTTTTGCGTCGGATAACCGAGCCGCTCTTGAGCCTGTGAATTAAGCGGAGGAATGTCTGTCCAGACATCTCCCAGCGCCACACCTCTTGTTTCATCAAGATATCGCTTCATTCGAGGAAGAGAACCTGCGCTGGGTTGCACAACAATACCGTTACGGTATGCCTCTTCCATTCGATCTTTTGTCCACCGCCAAACCCGCGTAAAGCCCAAAAACTCATAAGTAAGATTAGGCCGGTCAGGGTTCGGGTTCATCAGGTCGCCAAGACTGTACCGGCGACCATCTGCGTCCCGATTACTAAACTTAGATGCCGTTTTATCCGAGAGATTATTTTCGTCATAACCCTGAAACGATGCGTCTAAGTTCCAATAAGCTCCGTCCTGCTTTTGATAGCAAAGAATTGTATCATGGTTATTCGGAAGCTTAACCGTCATCAGGCTTTTTCCGGTGGTTCGGAGCCAAATAATCTCATTTCGATAATTCTTCGGACCAAAAATCGAATCTAGAATGATCTTCAAATAATGGCTCGCCGTCGGATCGCAATGTAAGTAGATGCTACCAGTCGGTTTCAATACCCGGTGCAACTCAATCAACCGCGCCGCCATCATGGCCAGATACGCCATCATATCGTTCTCTCCAAGGAACGAGCGCATCGCCTTCAGCATCACCGCCGCTTCCGTATGCCGCGAGCGGATCACATCCTCATACGCGCTGGCGGCCGACTCCGTCCAATGCCAGGTATCCTCGAACGCCTCAATCTGCGCCTCGCTCTTCTGCCCCGCCGGCGCCTTGAACAGCACATTATACCCGGCATTGGAATTAAACGGCGGGTCCAGATAAACCAGATCCACACTGGCATCCGCGATGCTCTCCCGCAAAACATCCAGATTGTCGCCATAATAAAGTGCGTTGCTCATGCAAGCATCATTACCCACCCCGCCCCGCGCCGCAATCACCCCCCAAACCGCCCTTTTCGCCACCCCGCGCATTTTTCGTCATTCCCGCGAAAGCGGGAATCTCCCCCGCCCCACCCGCACAACTCCCCCACCCCAAACCCCAAATCATTCCTTTTCCGACACAAACCCGCACAAATTGGGGTGCAATCAAAAAATTCTCCCATAAAACCAACCACTTCCACGCAACTCCTCACAAGTGTTCCACGTGGAACACCCCCCTACCCCGTCACCCCCCACAGCCGATGGTTCACCCCCGCCAGCCCCGCCTGTGCGTCCTTATAAATCCCGAACAATTCCCCATACATCGCATGTACCCCGGCATCCGGCACGGTGGCATCCACCAGCCGCACGCACCGCGCCACGGCGTCCGCCGGTGAGGCAAACATCCCCACCCCAACCCCCGCCACCAGCGCCGCGCCAAACGAGGCATCCCCCGCCGCCGTCCGCTCCACCACCAGCCCCGTCACATCGGCAATAATTTTCCGCCAAGTGGCACTGCGCGCCCCCCCGCCCATCAACCTTATCACCCCAAATTCAAGCCCCAACCCCCGCGCCGCCTCCAGCAAATCCCTGATGGAAAACGCAATCCCCTCATACAAAGCCCGCGCAAAATGCGCTCGGCCATGGGAAATCGTCAGCCCGATAAAATCCCCGCGCAACAACGGGTCCCAATAAGGTGCGCGCTCGCCTTGCAAATAGGGGTGAAACACCAACCCCTCCGCCCCGGCCCGCACCCCAGCCGCCAGCGCGTCCATCTCCTCAAACCCGCCCTCAACAAACATCAAATCCCGCAACCACCTATGCGCCGAAGCACATGAATTCGTTCCCGTTGCGGTATAATACATCCCCGGCATAATATGCGGATAACAGGAAATCGGCGGATTAACGCTCGGCCCAAGTGTCGCCAGATACAACACCCCCGCCGTCGCCAACTTCACCCCGCCCACGCCAGGCGTTATCGCCCCCACGCCGAAAAATTCCACGGTCGTATCATTAGACCCGCAAACCACCGGCGTCCCCGCCGCCAGCCCGCACCGCGCCGCCGCACGCGGCAACACGCCGCCCACCACCGCGGAAGCCTCCACAATCGGCGGCAACCGCGCCACATCCCACCCGATCAACCCGCACAACTCCGCTGACCACCCGCGAGAAACATTATCCGCCATCAGCGTCCCCACGGCATCGGAAAAATCCGTTTCCCAAGTTCCCGTCAAGCAAAACCGCAGAAAATCCTTCGCCAGATACAACCGCCGCGCCCTCGCCATCACCTCCGGCTCGTGCTTTTGCAACCAGGCCAGCATCGCCAGCGTCCAGGTCGGGTTCACCCGGTTCAGCCCAATTTCCACAATCCGCTCACCCGCGCGCTCCTGTAGCTCCGCCGCCTCGGCCGCGCTGCGCTGGTCGTTCCACATAATCGCCGGCCGCAGCACCACGCCCGCGTCATCCGTCAGCACCGGAATATGCGCCCCCGCCGAAACCCCAACCCCGGCAATATCCTCAGCCCCAATTCCCGCCGCCGCCAGCGCCGCCGGCACCGCCCGGCAGAGTGCCGCAAACCATTCGCCCGGGTCCTGCTCGGACCACCCGGCACGCGGGATCACCGTGGTGACAGGCTGGCTCGCCTCGCCCGCCACCTCCCCCGCCGCGTTGATAATCGTGACCTTCAGGTTGCTCGCCCCCAGATCAATGCCGCAAAGATGTTTTTTCATAACGACCCCTGGAACCCCTTGCCGGGTGGGCTTAGCTTTATGGCCATGCCCGGCGCCATACAACTGTTGGAGAAGATCAACGCGTCGTTTGCATAGCCGGTTTAGGCCGCCGGTAACCCCTGCCGGACCTCATGGAAGCCAAACGCCGCAAGCCTTGCCCGCATCACATCAAAATCCGGCAACGGCGCCGTAAACCAGGCGGTCCCCGCGTGCCCGCCATGCGCCGGTGCCAAACCCTGCGTCACCGCCAGCGTGCGCTTCGCCACCGGCAGGGCCGGATCGAACCACGCAATATCCGGATACAGCGCCTCAAACTCCGGATGCAGGAACGTATAATGCGTGCAGCCCAGCGCCACCGCATCAATCCGCCCGGCCCCCGGCTGCATGAACAGCGGCGCCACCGCGCTTTCCACATCCACCGCATGCCCGCGGAATTTTTGCTCCGCCAGTTCGGCCAATGTCGGCGTGCCGAGGCTGTGAATCTCGCACCCCGGCGCGAACTGCTCAATCAAATCCTGCAAATAAGCCCGCCGCACCGTCGCGGCGGTTGCCAGAATCCCAATCACCTTGCTCCTGCTCGCGGCGGCGGCCGGTTTTATCGGCGGCACGCAGCCAATAAATGGCACCGCGTACGCTGCCCGCAACACCGCCAGCGCGATCGTGCTCGCGGTGTTGCACGCCACCACCACCGCATCGGGCTTAAAAACTTCAACCGCCGCACCGATAAGTCTCACGATATGCGGCAGGAGCACCGTGTCCGGTTTCTCGCCATAGGGAAAAAACCCGTTATCGGCGAGGTAGCTAATCCGCGCGTGCGGTTGCAGGCGCCGTATCTCCCGCACCACGCCCAGCCCGCCAATGCCGGAGTCAAAAACCAGCAGATGCATACCGCGTCCTAGAATTCCTCATTCGCAAATTCCACATCCCGATGCACATGCACCGACATCAGCACGCCAAACCCCAGCATCACCGCCGTCAGCGCCGAGCCGCCGTAGGAGATCAACGGCAGCGGCACCCCGCCCACCGGTATCAGCCCCATCACCATGGAAAGATTAACAAAGCAGTACAGGAAAAAATTCGTCCCAACCCCCAGCGCCACCAGCCGCCCATACACATGCGAGCAGCAAACCGCCGTGTAGAATGCAATCGCCACGATGGAAAACAGCAGCGCCAGCACCGCCATGCTACCCAAAAAGCCGAACTCCTCGGCAATGATGGTAAACACAAAATCCGTCTGTTTCTCAGGCAAAAAGTTCAGCTGGTTCTGCGTGCCGTGCAAATACCCCTCCCCGGTAAGCCCGCCCGAACCCAGCGCGATTTTTGACTGGATGATATTATACCCCGCCCCCAGCGGGTCGGACCCCGGATTCATGAACGTAATAATCCGCGCCCGCTGGTAGTCGTGCAAATGGTGGTACAACAGTGGTGCCGCCACCACGAGCACGCCCAGCACAATCGCGAATTTCCACCAGCGCACCCCAGCACCCAGCATTACCGTGGCGCCGATCAACGCGGTAATCACCGCGGTACCCAGATTCGGCTCCTTCAAAATCAGCCCCACCGGCAAAAAAATCACCCCCACCGCCGGCAGGATAAAAAGAACGTGGTTCAGACGCTCCTGCGTAGCGCGATGAAAATACGCAGCCAGCGCCAGGATCAAAAACAATTTTATCAACTCGCTGGGCTGAATTTCCACGCCCCCAACCGTCATCCAGCGCTTGGCGCCCAACCCCGTATGGCCAAACTTCATCACCACCAGCAGCAGCACAATCCCCAGTGCATATGCGGGCCAGGAGATTTTCGCGATCAGCCGGATATCCACCATCGCAATGCCCAGCATCAACACCAGCGCAACGAGGAAGCGCACCAGCTGACTGTTGGCATAAGGCACCGGCGCGCCGCCGGCGGCGGAATACAGCGCGGTATAGCCCACGCCCGCAAGCAGGCAGACGCACAGCACGAACAGCCAGTTGACCGCCAAAAACTTGCGCACCAGGCCAAAGGAACGGTCCCGGAACGGCCGCTGCGGCGCGATTTTTTCGGGTATCATGAAGGTGCCACCCCAACCGCTCCGCCCAGCGGCGTATCACGCCCGGCGGGGTCATGGGTCAGCGCATAGGTCATCAGATCATGCGCCACCGGGGCAGCGGATTGCGCGCCAAAATTGCCATGCTCGATCACCACGGCGATGGCATAGCGCGGATTGTCATACGGCGCGAAGCCGACGAACAGCGCGTTCGGCCGGTCCTCCCACGCCATGGTGAGGTCGTTGAAGTTTTTCTGCTTTTCGGCGGCGGTATTGTTATGCACCTGCGCGGTGCCGGTTTTCCCCGCCATTTGCACATTCGGCAGCGTCAGGCGGGAGGCATAGGCGGTCCCCTGCGGCGTGTTCACCACCTCGAACAAGCCCTGGCGAACCGCCGCCAGATGGTTCGGGTCAACGTCCAGTGCTGGCCAGTCGCCAGGGTCGGAGCCATCCTGCAACTGCCCGCCAATCCGCCGCGTAATATGCGGCCCCACCGCGCTGCCGGTCGCCACGCGGGCGATCATCGTCGCCAGCGCCAGCGGCGTTAGCTGCGTGTAGCCCTGGCCGATGCCCTGCACCACGGTGCTGCCCTCGGCCCAATGGATCCCCCGGCCGCGCGCCCACACCAGCGTGGGCACCAGCCCCGGCAAGGCGTTGGGCATGTCCACCGCCAAATCCGTGCCAAGGCCAAGCCGCGCCGCCATATCCGCCATGCGGTCGATCCCGGCCATCAACGCCACCTGGTAGAAAAACACGTCGCAGCTCACCTGCAACGCGGTGTGCAAGGTAATAGAGCCATGCGCCACGTGGTTGTCGCACCAGAACACATGGTCACCCAGCGTGAAGGAGCCGGAGCAGGTCAGCACTGTATCGGCGGTCAGCGCACCGGATTTCATCGCCGCCAGCGCCACCGTGGGCTTGAAGGTGGAGCCGGGCGCAAACAGGCCGGAGATCGCCTTGTTCTGCAGCGGGTCTTTCGCATCGGCCATCCAGCCGTTCCAGGCCGCCGCCGGCACACCCTTGTCAAACAACTCCGGGTCAAACGACGGGCTATTCGCCATGGCGAGAATCTCGCCGGTATTGGCGTCCAGCATCACCACCGCTCCAGCCTGGTCAGCCAGCCGCTGCACCGCCAGTGCCTGCAACCCGGCATCCAGCGCCAGCGCCACGGTCTGCCCCGGCGTGCCGTCGTCATGCGCCACCTGGCGCACCACCTCGCCATGCACATTGGTCTCGGTCTGCACAAAGCCCGGCGTGCCGCGCAACGCCGCATCCTGCGCCGCCTCCGCCCCGGTGCGGCCTATGCGGATGCCTGGCAGCGAAAGCACCGGGTCGGCCGCCGCCTCGCGGGAATTTGGCCGCGCCACGTAGCCCACCGCATGCGCCAGGCCGGGGCCGAACGGATACGCGCGGCTGGCGCCCACCTCGACGGCAACCCCCAGCAGGTCCGGCGTGTTCACCTCAAGAGCAGCCATGTCCGGCCAGTCCAGGTAATCCTTCAGCAACACCGGAATATAGCCGGGCCGGTGCGCCAAATCCGCGGCAATCCGCGCTTTTTCGTCATCTGGCAGCGGCACCAGCCGGTAGAAATTATCCAGCACCGCCTGCGGGTCCGGTGCCAGCGCCTGCATGAACAGCGCCCGCCAATGCTGCTGGTTGCCCGCTAAAATGGTGCCAAAGCGGTCGGTGATCAGGCCGCGGATCGGCGCTTCCAGCCGCTCGGAAATGGAATTTTGTTCCGCCAGCAGCGCGTATTTGCCATGCTGCGACACCTGCAGATTATACAATCTGCCCGCGATCGCGCCAAAAATCCCCAGCTGCGCGGTGCCGATCAGCAGCGCGCGGCGGTTAAAGGCCGAGCGGTCCTTGGTCTCACGCTTCATGGCCTGTCCATGCCCCGAACGCGCAAATCCAGCATTAGGCCAGTTCAGCCGCCGCGGCACTGCGGTGCGCGTGGACGAAAAATGCCGCCAGCGCCGGGTAGAGTAAGGTGGCGAAGCCAATTTCCGTGACCACCGGCAGCACCGGCAAGATGCTCAGCCCCAGCAGCGATTCCGCGCCCCAGGCCAGCACGAACACCCCGGCGGCAAGCCCCGAAAATACCGGCCAGGTGAACAGAAACCCCCGCGGCACCAGCCGCCGCCGCGAGGCCAGCACCACCCCATGCAGTGCCAGCAGCAGCAGCGCCCACAGCCCCAGCGGCGAAATCCCCAGCAAATCCAGCAACAGCCCGCTTAAGCCAACCAACGGGGCGGGCATTGAGGATGGGCGGTACAGCGTCCAGAAAAACACGCAGGCCACGGCATACACCGGGCGCAACTGCGCCTGTCCCGGCAGGCCGAAGTTCACGCCCAGAATGAACAGCCCCGCCACCAGCGTGCCAAAGGGAAACACATAGCGCGACGCGGCATCTAGCCGCCGCCACGGGGTAGGCCGGCGCATTGGCTATTTCTTCCGGTGGTGAATGGCGGCGGGCTTGGCCACGGTATGCGCAATGGGGGTCAGCACCGGCAGATTGTCCGGGTAGCTGAACAGCCGCAGCAGGCGCAGCGAGTCCAGATCCGCCAGCGGCAGCACCACCGGGTCGTTCCGCGCGTCGTAATGCACCACGCCCACCGGCAGGCCAGGCGGGAAGGCGCCGCCAACCGGGCTGGTCAGCACCATCGCGCCCTCGGCGGGCGGTTGGCCGGGCGCCCAGTACAGCAGCGCCGGGTCGGCGCCGTTGGTGCCGGTCATCAGCGCCGGCGCGCCGCTCGTACCCAGCGCCACGGGAATCCGGCTGTTCAAATCGGTAATCAGCAGCACGCGCGCGGAACGCCCCCCCGCCTCGACCACGCGCCCGGCCACGCCGCGCCCATCCATGGCAACCGCCCCGGTCAACGCCGCCGGGTTGGTGCCGGTGGGCAGCACGACCAGCACCGAGCGCGCGTAAACCCCGCCAAGGTCGGCCACCACATCGCCGGAGGAAAACGCCGGCGCGGCGGGTGGGGTGTAATGCAATGTGGCTTTCAGCGCGTCGTTCTGCGCCTCCAGCGCCATCGCCACCGCCTGCCATTGCAGCAGGCTGGCGTTCTCGGCGCGCAACCGCGCATTCTCGGAATTCAGCTCGAACAGATGCCCGATCGCCCCGGTCCCGCTTTCCGCCGCCTGCACCGGCGCGGAGATGACGGCGTATACCGGCGCCAGCAGGTCATCCAGCCCGGCACGCAGCCGGCCGGCAAATCCCTGGTCAGCGCGGCCGATAAGTATAAGGGCAAAGGAGAGCATCAGCATCACCGGGAAGGTGAGACGCGATACAGCCTGCCTGAACGGGACCGATAATCTGATCACCGGGGTTGCTCTCCACGAGAATTGGTGAAACCAGCGCAGGCATTACAGGTAATTCCCGCGGACGCACAGAGCGCTCGGCGCAGAATCCGCCACACTTGTTAAAGTTTAATCAAGTTTCCGGGGAAATTGATCGTGCGCCGAAAATCGCCGTGCCGATGCGCACATGCGTCGCCCCGGCGGCAATGGCGATCTCAAAGTCGCCGGACATGCCCATCGAGCGCACCGCAAGGCCGTGCTCATCGGCCATCGCCGCCAGCCGTTTAAAATACGGCAGCGGGTCCAGCCCCTCGGGCGGAATGCACATCAGCCCGCGCAAGCCCGCGCCAAAGCGCGCCCGGCTGGCGCGGATGAACGCGTCCGCCCCTGCCAGCGCCACCCCGGCTTTTTGCGGTTCGTCACCTATATTTACCTGCACCAGCAACTCCGGCAGCCGCCCCGCCGCCTGGGCTGCCCTGGCAATCGCATCGCTGAGCCTTGCGCGGTCCAGACTGTCGATGGCGTCGGCCAGCCGCACCGCATGGGCCGCCTTATTGGTCTGCAACGCGCCGATCAGGTGCAGTTTAGCGCCCGGAATGGGGAATTTCTCCTCCGCCTCCTGCACCTTGTTCTCGCCAAACACGCTTTGCCCCGCCGCCAGCGCCGCCAGCACCGCCTCGCGCGGGTGCGTCTTGCTCACCGCGATCAACGTCACGCTTGCCGGATCGCGACCGGCCGCCACCGCGGCGGCGGCCATGCGGGCGTGAATGCTGGCAAGGTTGCGCGAGATCGTCGTAATATCAGCCATGGATGCACGGTTAATCGCCTGGGGCCGGAGGGTAAAGCAGATTTCCGCCCCCCCGCCGCTATGGCTGTTCTCCGACCCCGCGCGCATGCCGGACCTGCTGGAGATCGTGCGCACTCTGCCGCCCGGCTTGTGCGGCCCCGGCTTGTGCGGCGTGGTGTTCCGCCATGATTCAGCGCCGGACCGCGCCAGCTTGGGGGCGGCGCTCGCAGCACTTTGCAGGGCGCGAAAAATCGCCTTGGTGGTGGCGGGCGGCACAAGGCTGGCCGCCGCCCTGCACGCCGGGGTACACCTGCGCGGCGGCCAGCGGCACGGCTTCCTGCCCCTGCCTCGCCATGCGCTCGTCACCGCCTCCGCCCACAACCAGGCGCAATTGCACCGGGCCAAACGCGCCGGCGCGAAAATTATTTTTATCTCCCCGGTGTTCTCCACCGCCAGCCACCCCGGCGCGCCGGTACTGGGGATTTACGGCTTCCACGCCCTGGCGCGGCGCGCCGGGCGGGCAAAACCCTTCGCCCTGGGTGGAATTGAGGGAAACGCCGTCCGCCGTCTGGGAAAATCTTGCGCTGGCGCGGGCGCCATCGAGGCGCTTTTGACCTCCAATACCTGATATTATTAGAAAATCAATTTAGTCTATCTATTTTATAGGCGGATCGTCGTCATATTGTCATAATAGCCGAACTGTCATGGTTTTGTCATATAATTTACCAATCTCATTTAGCACTCCTGTCATATACATGTGTCGTTTTCGCCACAGTTGTCATGAAATACCTCAACATTGCGGTTCGGAGATTGCCTTAGCGCCAGGATGCGGGGTTTAAGTGCCCATCCGAGCGGCCCGCCCCAAGGCTGGGCCGTTCAGAAACAGGGTTTTAAGTCTGTCACACACGTTCCCGCCGGGCTTCCGGCTAAATGAGAAGGAATTATTATGCGCAAGTTACTCCTGGCCTCCGCGGCCTCGATGGGCGCTCTGCTCGCCGCCACCTCCGGCGCCATGGCCCAGCCGGTCAAGCCGGTCGCCGCCGGCACCGTCGTTGTTCACCTGAACGGCTATTTCCAGTTCGGCATCAATGACGAAGGCTCCACCTATAACACCTATGCCACTTCCCCGACTGTCGGCGCCGACAAGCTGAGCCCGGTCCTCACCAACGGTGACGTCCGCCTCTACGCCGGCTTCGACGCCATGACGGTTGACGGCCTCGACTACGGCACCCAGATCGAACTGCGCACCACCACCTCCGACGCCAACACCAGCGCGGGTAAAACCACCGGCACCTCCAGCAACGCCACGGCGGGCACCTCCTCCATCTACGTCAAGCGCGCCTATGGCTACATTGGCTCGCCCACCTTCGGCTTCGTCCGCTTCGGCCAGACCGACGGCGCCTTCGGCCTGACGCAGACCGGCGTGATTGAAGCCTTCGGCGACGGTTCGCAATGGCCCGGCGACGGTACCCAGGTCATCGTGCTGCCCACCAACGCAGCCCCGGGCAACTTCATCTATGCTGATACCTCCTCCCTGTATGCGACCAACAAAATCGTCTACATCTCACCCGTCTATGTCGAACCCCTCCTGGGCGGCAACCTGAGCGCCACCGGCAGCTTTGAGCCGAACTCCAACGGCATCAAGGAAGGCTACGGCAACTATGGCTACGCCGGCTCGCCGACCCCCCTCAGCTCCACCAACTCCGCCGCCGACCTCGGCAAGCGCCGCCAGAACACCTTCGACGTCGGCGCTCTCTACACGCTGAAGGCCAACGGCTTCGCCACCAAGGCCAACATTGGCTTCCTGGACGGCACGCCGATCCGCTACAATGGCACTACGCCGCTGACCGCCGCGCAGAAATTCGACAACCTGCAAGTCTTCCAGGCCGGTGTGCAGACCACTTATGCCGGCCTAACCGTTGGCGCGAACATCAAGGCGGGCCAAGTCAAAGACGGCTACGCCTTCAAGGTCAAAGGCACCCGCGATGGGCTGGAATACATCATCGGCGCGTCTTATGTGCTCGGCCCCTACGTTGTTGGCGCCAGCTTCTTCGACGGCCAGACCGCCGGTACCTACACCCCCGGCGGCAAAGTACTGGGCCGCTCGCTCTCCGAATACGGCACCGCCGTCGGCGCTAACTACGTCATCTCCAAGGATCTGAGCCTTTACGTGCAGTACATGTACGGCCATGCTCACCAGATCGATGCGTTCAACAGCAACACCGGCGTCGCGAACGCCCGTAGCGATGTGCAGGCCCAGGCCGTCGGCACCGGCGCTACCTTCAAGTGGTAATCGCCTGACCATAAGATTAGCGTTTCAAAAAAGGGTGGCGGACAACCGTCGCCCTTTTTCTTTGCCTGCCTCGCCACCGCACCCCAGCCCCGCCCCCAAAGCAATTTACCGCCGGGGCCTTGGCGGGGCAGAGGTTGAAGGCTAAACAACCTGCAAGTTTCAGGTTTGGAGAGTTCAGTTGCGGATGTTCAAAAAAATTGCCGGCCCCGCCGGGGTGCTCCTGGGCGCATTGGCGTTAACAGCATGCAGCCACGCCCCCAAAACCACCACACCGGAAATCTATAACCCCGAAACCGCCAACCTGCCGGGCGCCATGGCAACCAACTCCGGCACCCCGCTCTTCACCTTCGGTAAAGGCAGCAGCAGCAGCGCCACCCCGGGCACGCAAATCCAGGTCAACGCCTACCTCTGGCGCGCAACCCTCAATACCCTCGCCTTCATGCCGCTCGTCTCGGCTGACCCCTTCGGTGGCGTCATCATCACCGATTGGTACACACCACCGGCAACCCCCAATGAACGCTTCAAAGTCAACGCCTACATCCTGGGCCAGCAGTTAACCGCCGATGCCATCCAGGTCAGCGTCTTCCACCAGGCCCAGCAAGACGGCCAATGGGTAGATACCCCCGCGGACCCCGCAACCGCCAGCAGCCTCGAGGACCGCATCCTCGCCAATGCCGCCGACCTCCAGGCCGCCGCGCAAAACACGAAATAACCCCGGCTCCGCCCGCACCTAAATTTATTTCCTGGTATGCTGCCCATGGTATGATATGCTTGCAAAAATACGAGCGGAGGATACCATGGACCTGGAAAACCAAAGCGATCATATCGCGCTGCTTGCGTTAATGATCTCCGGCGTTCTCATTCAGCGACTCGACCAGATCGGCGAGCTGGATGAGGCAACAGCCACGCACTTGCATAGGCTTGTGTCTGGCGTACGCACTCACGCCAAATCGCGCGGGTTAACCGACCTCAACGTCCTGTTCGACAACCTTGACCGCACACTGGGCCACAAACTTCCCAAAGCCTGAACCGCGTCAAGCCCAAGACCTGCCGCCGCCAACTGGCCTTGGCTGCGTTATCCCACAGTTACGACGATGACGTGGCTGGGGCCGGCTTCGGCTAGGGCGGTGTACAGGGCGCCGATCGCGGCCAGCATCATTTCGCCGGCGGCTTCGTCTTCGTCCTCGATGAAGTCCTCGTAGGCGTCGGCGAGATCTTCTTCGTCAAAATTATCCGGGCTCAGGGCTTCGAGATATTTGTCCTGGTCCTCGGCGGTCATAATAAACACCAGCGCCTGGGTGGCCTCGGCGATGTCGGCCACGGTCTCATTTTCGCTGGTTTCCAGGTCGATGTCGTAATCCTCGGAGAGGATTGGCAGCAGCACCGAAAACACCTGGCCATCGAAATCATAATCCGCCACCGATGTACCGTTGGCCGCCAGAAAAGACTGGAACGCCTGCGGATCATCCTCGCGCGCCGCGGCAACCAGATCGCCCAGTTCCGTGCGCGGCAAACGAGTAAAAACAGCATTAACCGCCACGCAAACCTCCCACCGGTATTCGCGGCAACCTTATCAGCGCAGCTTGGGCTGTTCAATAAGCAAGACCAAGGGGGCAAAGCCTTCTTGCCTTGCTTAACTAGTCCAGGGCCGGGTAGGAAGCGTACATGCCGATACCGTTTATTAAGATGCATGGCGCTGGGAATGACTTCGTGGTGCTCGATGCGCGGGCGGTGGCGTTGGACCTGCCGGTGGCCATGGTGCGGTGGATTGCCGACCGCCGGTTGGGGGTTGGGTGCGACCAGCTGGTGATTATGGAGCCGGATGCGGAGGGGGCGGATGTGTTCATGCGCATTCTCAACGCGGATGGTTCGGAGTCCGGCGCGTGCGGCAATGCGACGCGCTGCGTGGCGGCGTTGCTGGCGGAGGAGACGGGGGAGCGGCGGGTAACCATCCGCACCATTTCCGGGCTGCTGGGGGCGGAAATTCTCGGGCCGGGGCTGGTTGAGGTGGATATGGGCGCGCCACGGCTGGAGTGGGACGACATACCTTTAAGCGGGCCGGCGGATACGCTGCATTTGAATTTGAGCCTGGGTCCGGTGGCGGACCCGGCGGCGTGTTCCATGGGCAACCCGCATGCGACATTTTTTGTCGAGGATTTTTTGCTCCCGATTGAGAGCATCGGCCCGTTGCTGGAGAAGCATAAAATGTTTCCCGAGCGGGCGAATATTGGTTTTGCCAAAATCGAGAGCCCACGGCGGATGCGGCTGCGCGTGTGGGAGCGCGGCGCGGGGCTGACATTGGCTTGCGGTTCGGGCGCCTGCGCGGCGGTGGTGAACGCGCGGCGGCGCGGGCTGACCAGCGGGCCGGTAACGGTGGTGATGGATGGCGGCGAGCTGCTGATTAGCTGGGGCGGCGGCAAGCATGACCATGTGATGATGCGCGGGCCGGCGGTGACGGCGTTTACCGGCATGTTGCCGGAGATTTTGTAATGGCGGGGACCGGGTTTTTCGGCCGGCTGAAGGCGGGGCTGTCGCGCAGTGCCGCCAAGCTGACCGGCGGCATTGCCGAGGTTTTCACCAAGCGCAAGCTGGATGACGAGGCGCTGGAGGAGTTGGAGGAGCAGTTGATCGCGGCTGATCTGGGGCCGGCGGTGGCGGCACGGATTATCAAGAATTTCCGCAGCACCAGGTTCGGCAAGGAAGTGAGCCAGCAGGAGGTGCGCGAGACGCTGGCGGCGGAAATTTCGAAAATTCTGGCGCCGGTGGCGCGGCCGCTAGAAGTGGATGCGGCGAAAAAGCCGTTTGTGATTTTGATGGCCGGGGTGAATGGCGCGGGCAAGACCACGACCATCGGCAAGCTGGCGGCGCGCTACCGCGAGGCGGGGCTGGTGCCGATGATGGCGGCGGGGGATACGTTCCGCGCCGCGGCGGTGGAGCAGTTGCAGGTGTGGGGCACGCGCGCCGGGGCCGAGGTGGTGACCGCGCCGGCGAACTCGGACGCGGCCTCGCTGGCGCATGACGCGCTGGCGCGGGCGCAAAAGACGGGCGCGGATGTGCTGCTGATCGACACCGCGGGGCGGCTGCATAACAAGACGGCGCTGATGGAGGAGCTGCGGAAGATCATCCGGGTGATCCGCAAGCTCGACGAGAGCGCGCCGCACGCCGTGCTGCTGACGCTGGATGCCACCACCGGGCAGAACGCCGTGACGCAGGTGGGGATTTTCAAGGATATGGTGGATTTGACCGGGCTGATTGTGACCAAGCTGGATGGCTCGGCGCGCGGCGGCATTGTGGTGGCGCTGGCGGAGAAGTTCGGCCTGCCGATCCATGCGGTGGGGACCGGCGAGCAGATTGCCGATTTGCGGGAGTTTGATGCGGAAGAGTTTGCCAAGGCGCTGGTCGGGGAATAATTCCCCTGCTTTGACGAGCGCGGCATTGCGCGCCTAGGTTGTGGCCATGCAACGATTAACCCGGATGGATGGGCTGCGCGGCGTGCTCGCGGTTTACGTGATGCTTTGCCACGCGCTGCCGTTTACGGATTTTCCCGGCTGGATGCTGGCGCCGTTTACCCATGGCGAGGCCGGGGTGGATTTGTTTTTTGCGCTGAGCGGGCTGGTGATTGCGAACTCGCTGGAGCGGTTTGGCGGGGCGTTTGCGCCGTTTATGCGCGCGCGGGGGCGGCGGTTGCTGCCAGTGTATTTTATTGTGCTGGCGGTGAGCGTGGTGCTGGTGGGCTGCGGTGATCCGCTGCGGGCAATGCCCTGGGTGGGGGTTTCGGGGCGCGAGGTGATGGAGCCTGGGCTGCCAGACTGGCTGGGCTGGCATGTGGCGGCGCATATTTTGCTCCTGCAGGGGATAATTCCGCAGGGCGCGCTGCCGTTCGCCTATGTGACGCTGCTGGGGCCGGCGTGGAGCCTTTCCACCGAATGGCAGTTTTATGTGGTGATTGGTTTTTCGGCGCCGAAGCGGCTGGGGCTGTTTGCGCTGGCGTTGCTGGCGGCTGGGGCGGGGTATCATGCGCTGGCGCTGCCGCCGTGGTGGCAGTTCAGCCGGGCGTTTTTACCGGACGCGGCGCCGTTTTTCGCGCTGGGGATTGCCAGCTGCGTGGCGTTACGCGGCGGCGGCCTGCGCGGCGGCGGCTGGCTCGTGTTTGCGGCGTGCCTGCTTGGCGCCTGCGCGGTGGGGTTTTTCTCCGGCGGGGTGGGCAAAGCCGTGGTGCCGCTGGTGTGGGGCGTTGCCATGCTGGCGCAGCGGCAAAATTTTGGCGTGGTGCTGGAAGGGCGCGCGGTGCAGTATTTGGGGGCGATCTCCTACCCGCTGTACCTGGTGAACGAGCCGGTGCAGCGCGGGTTGGCGATGCTGTGCGGGCCGCTGGCGCGCGGCGATGCGGCAGTGTTTACATTGATGTGGCTACCGCTGGCGGTGCTCGGGCCGGTTATGGTTGCAATGCTGTTGCATCATGGCGTGGAACGGCGATTCATGCGATCCGGGCAGGGGTTGAACTGGTTTTTGCCGCGCGAGAGGAGAGCATTGCGTGCGTCTGAAGGATAAGCGGGTGTTCATTACCGGAGCGGGCGGCGGCATTGGCCGCGCCACCGCGTTGAAATGCACCGCCGAGGGCGCCTTGGTGATCGCCTGCGATATTGACGCCGACGCGGCCGGCGAGACCGTGCGCGCGGTGATGCGGGCAGGTGGCGAGGCCGTGGCGGCGGTGGCCGACCTCACGAACGAGGACGCATGCAACACCGCCTTTGCCGAAGGTGCTGCGGCATTCGGCGGCATCGATGTGATTTTCAATAACGCGGGCGTGTGCCTGAGCGGCGATGACGGGCCGGTGGAAACGGATCTGGCGGTGTGGAACCGCACCATCGCGGCGAACCTGACCTCGGTGTTTTTATGCTGCAAGGCGGGGATTCCGTATTTGTTGCAGGCGGGGCAAGGCGTGATTGTGAACAATGCCTCGATCGTCGCATATGTCGGCTCGGCGTTTCCGCAAATTGCCTACACCGCGGCGAAGGGCGGCGTGCTGGCGATGACGCGGGAAATCGCCGTGACGTATGCACGCAAAGGGCTGCGCGCAGTGGCAATCTGCCCAGGGCCGACGGCGACGCCGTTGGTAAAAGCGTTTTTGGCGGATGATGAAGCCTGGAGGCTGCGCCGGCGGCATTTGCCGATGGGGCGGCTGGGGCAGCCGGAAGAAATCGCGAATTTGGTCGCGTTTCTGGCCTCGGATGAAGCCAGTTTCATTACAGGTTCGGCGTATACGATCGATGGTGGTTTAACCAGTGCCTACGTGATTGACGATAGGGATTAAGCCACCACGCAGAAGACGATGATCACGAACAAAACGGTCGGAATTTCGTTGGCGATGCGGTAGAATTTTTCTGATTTCGTGTTGGCGTCATTGAGAAAATCCCGGCGCCATTTGGAAAGATTGCCGTGAAAACCACTCATTAACAACAAGCAGACGAGTTTTGTCCACCACCAGGCGGCGTGCCAGTCAACGGCGCCAGGGGTGAGGATGAGCAGGATGCCAAAGAAGAACGTTGCCATCATTGCGGGGTTGGTGATCTGGCGCAGCAAGCGGCGTTCCATGATTTTAAAGCGCTCGGATTCCGCCGAGCCGGGCGCGACCTGGCAGTGGTACACGTAAAGCCGGGGTAGGTAGAACATACCGGCCATCCACGCGGTGAAGCAGACGATGTGGAACGCTAGGATGACATGGAAATAGGGAAGAAGTGCGGGGAAAGTCATGCGATAGCTCCAAATAAATCCTCAAGGTTTTGCCACACAGCGCGGGCGCCGGCGGCAAGCAGGTGGGCACCGCCGCCATGCGGAGAAAAACCATAGCAGGTCATCCCGGCGGCCACCGCACCGGTAACGCCGAGCGCGCTGTCTTCCAGCACCAGGCAGTTTTGCGGCGGGGTTTGCGCGCCGGCGGCGGCGGCGAGGAAAAGGTCCGGGGCGGGTTTGGCGCGCCCGCCCTTGGCGATAACGCTGGCGGCGGAATAGGCGCGGCCATCGGTGAGCCCGGTAATGCCGGTGCGGGAAAATTTCACGGCCAGTTCTTCATCCGATGAATTCGAGGCGATGCACCATGGGATGCCGAGGCTGTTCACGCGCTCCAGCATTTCGCGCGCGCCGGGGATAAGTTTTGAATGAGTGCCGAGCGCTGCCACGAGTTTTTCAGCGAGACCGGGGCGCCAAGAAGCTGGCAGGGTGCGGCCAAGTTTGGCTTCGATCATCGGCTGCATGTCGGTAATGGACATGCCGAGGAAATAATCCTGTGCCTGCCACGCGGTCATTTGCCAGCCGAGCGCGGAGATATCCTCCGCGCAGACTTGCGAGGCCACACCTTCACTGTCGATGATGACACCATCGCAATCAAAAATAATCAGCTCAGGACGCATATTTCGTCCACGGGCAGTTTTTATGCTCAGCATCGCAGGCGCGGCCGCCCCGGTGAGAGCATAGGCCATTGCCTTGATCCAGCGCGCGGCGGGCAATGTTGGCCAAAGCCTCGATGAAGGCTGGGTCGCTATTCGGCACGGGTGCGCGGAAATACGCGGGGACGCCGCAATGGGCGGCGAGTTCGCGGTTTTCGATATCGAGCTCAACCAGGGTTTCGATATGGTCGGAGACGAAGGCGATGGGGACCAGTAGAACAGCGATTTTGTCGCGGCCAGCCTGTTCGATGGCTTCCACCGTGCTGGGCGCAAGCCATTTTTGCGGGGTGGCACGGGACTGGTAGCAAATGACGTGCTGCACGGCTTGGTCACGCAGGCGCGACATCACGGCGGCAACGGAGGCTTCCACCTGCGATTGGTAAGGATCGCCAGCGTCCACGATGGATTCGGGCAGGCCATGCGCCGAGAACAGCAAACGCAGCGGGGCACCGGGTACAAGGGTCGATTTGGCGGCGATGAGGGCAGTGTCAACCAGGCCGGCGATTGCGCTGGCATAATCCGGGTCGTCAAAATAGCAGCACAGCGTGGTGGTGGGTTTGGCAAGGCCAGCGGCGGCGGCGGCTTCATGCCAGTCGCTCAGTGAGGAGCTGGTGGTGGTGGTGGAAAACTGCGGGTAGAGCGGCAGAAG
Organism: uncultured Alphaproteobacteria bacterium; assembly: GCA_963696195.1. Lineage (GTDB taxonomy): Bacteria > Pseudomonadota > Alphaproteobacteria > Acetobacterales > Acetobacteraceae > Acidocella. Next base: position 2,612,010 of record OY968826.1, on the reverse strand, counting down.
CAAAATACGATCCGGGTTGAAGGCTTTGACCTCACGCGCGGTCTCCGCGGCAAACGGGTGCCAGTAGCGCATGGCAATAAAAGTTTTAGTGTCTCCGCCCATTGTGGTTTCCAGGGCGGTTTGCAACGCGGCGGCCTGGGCCTGGGTGAATGCCAGCAACGGCGATTTACCGCCCATGAGCGCGTAATTTTTTACCGCAGCCTTGGCCGACGAGGCCGCGATGACCCGCGCCAGGAAAAACCGCACGAAACCCGGCACGCGCAAAATCGCTTTGTCGGAGAACAGGTTGACGCGGAATTTCCTAATCGCGTCCGGACAGTCCGGTCCGCCGAGGTTGAACAGGACAATCGCGGTTTTCATGGGATGATTTATCCGGCGTGTATGAGTTGCATCAGGCGTTCGACATGCGCCGTGGGTACGTCAGGCGTGATGCCGTGGCCAAGATTGAAAATATGGGGGGTGCCGCGGAAGGCCTCCAGCAGCCGGGCGGCTTCCACGTCCAGCGCGGGACCGCCGGCCTTCAACAGCAGCGGGTCGAGATTGCCCTGGAACACAGTGCCGGGCGGGCAGGCGGCGATGGCGGCGGCAGGGTCGGTGACAGTGTCGAGGCCGACGGCGTCCACACCGGTTTCTCGCACGTATTCACCCAGCAGCAGGCCGCACAGGCGGGGGAAGCCGATGATTTTCAGGCCAGGGTTGGCTGCTTTGAGCGCGGTAACAATGCGCTTGTTCGGCTCGATGACGTATTTGCGGAATTGCGCCGGCGGAAAAATGCCGGCCCAGCTTTCGAACAGCATGACGCAATTGGCGCCAGCGGTGATCTGGCCTTGCAGGTAGGTGATGGTTGCGTCCACCAATATATCCAGCACGGACTGCACCAGCGCGGGATTGTCGTAGGCGAGGCGGCGGGTGCGGGGAAACTCTCCGCCGCCCTTGCCGTCCAGCATATAGCACGCCACGGTCGCGGGGCCGCCGGCAAAGCCGATCAGGGCGGTTTCTGGGGGTAACGCCGCCCGCACGCGCCGCACGGTCTCCAGCACCGGCGCATAGACAGCAGGGGCGGCCGTAATGTTGAGGCAGCCCGTGTCCCGCAAGGGCGGTAGCAGCGGCCCCTCGCCCTCGGCAAAGCGCAGGCCCTGCCCCAGAGCCATGGGGAGGATAAGTATGTCCGAAAACAGGATCGCGGCGTCAAACCCAAAACGGCGGATGGGTTGCAGGGTGACTTCCGCCGCGAGTTCAGGGTTTAGGCAGAGCGAAATGAAATCCCCGGCCTTGGCGCGTACCTGAAGATATTCAGGCAGATAACGCCCAGCCTGACGCATCAACCAAACCGGCGGCGGGTAGATGGCTTCGCCGTTCAACACACGCAGTAATTTCATACCCCCCGCTTAGAGCAAGATGATTTCTTCTTAAACCCATGTTGCCGAGAAAAGATGCCGCGTGGTTATGCACATCAACCCGCCTCCTACCCCTCCTTATATCTTAAAAGTTAATAGACGAGAGGAGGTAGTATTACCCTGTGGATAGTGGGGGTTAAGGCTCCCAGGATTTCCGTCCACAAGGTTATCCACAGTAAGATACCAGCTTTAACCTGTTGATTCTAACGTATCCAAGGCGGTTTCCCACAAGCGAGTAGGGGACCTCCCCAGAAGCGTCCCCAGTTTACCGTTTCGTAACTTTATCCCCGTTAACCGAAAAATTTGGCGCGCGCGGGAAAACAATCCACGCTATCAACAGCGGTATGGAAAGTTATAAACACAATATACACCTGATATCCGACGCCACCGGGGACACGCTAAGCGCCCTGGCAAGAGCAACCGTGGCGCAGTTCGATGAAGGCCAGGTTAATTACCATCGCTGGTCGTTGATTCGTTCACGATTACAGTTGCACCGGGTGCTCGAAGGGATTCAGGCAGAACCCGGGCCGGTATTGTGCTCGCTGTTTGATACAGCGTTACGCGGGGAACTGGACGCCGCCTGCGCGCGCCTTGGCGTGCCGCTGCTGCACGTGCTGGACCCGCTGCTGGACCTGCTGCAAGCCCAGTTCGGCGCGCCGGCCAAACATAAACCCGGCCGGCAGTATGTGCTGGACGCCGACTACTTCCGCCGCATCGACGCCATGCACTACGTTATCTCGCACGACGACGGCCAGGCGCACCGGGGCATGGCCGAAGCCGACGTCGTACTCGTCGGCGTTTCCCGCTCCTCCAAAACCCCCACCTGCTTCTATCTGGCCAATAGAGGCATCAAAGCCGCCAATATCCCGCTGGTCCCAGGCATCGATCCCCCCGAGCTGCTCAAAGAGCCCAACTGCCCCGTCATCGGCCTCACCATCGACCCAAAATCGCTGATCGATATCCGCCGCCACCGCCTGCGCCTCATCGGCTCCGGAGCGCAGCCCGGCTTTACCCAGAAGGACAACGGTGAATACGTCGACTTCGAAGCCGTCGAAAAAGAAATCCTCTGGGCCAAACGCCTCTGCAATACCCGCGGCTGGCCCATAATCGACGTAACCCGCCGCTCAATAGAAGAAACCGCCGCTACCGTGCTGAAACTCATGGACGCATGGCACGCGAAACACGCCAAACCCGTGGAATGAAGTAAGCAAGGCCAGGGGGTAAAACCCCCTGGCCTTGCTTGCCTTCAAGCCGCGCGTTTGGCGACTTCCTCGGGGGCCATGAGGACCAGGGCTTCGTAGTCGTGGAGGAGGGTCTCGGTGATTTTGCCGGGGGTGAAGTATTGGTTGTCGATTTGGCGGACGGGGGTTACCTCGGCGGCGGTGCCGGCGAGGAAGACTTCCTGGGCGAGTGCGAGGTCTTCGGGCGGGACGTGGCGTTCGATGACCTCGATTCCGCGGGCTTTGGCCAGTGCGATGACAGTACGGCGGGTGATGCCGTCGAGGAAGCAGTCGGGTGTTGGGGTGTGGAGTTTGCCGTCGATGACGAGGAACATGTTGGCGCCGGTGGATTCACCGAGGTAGCCGTCCCAGGTGAGCATCAGCGCGTCGGTGAAACCTGCTGCTTCGGCGGCGTGTTTGGAGAGGGTGCCGATCATGTACAGGCCGGCGGCTTTGGAGGCCGTGGGGGCGGTGTGCGGGTGCGGGCGGCGCCAATGGGCGGTTTGCAGGGTCACGCCCTTCAGGCGGTCGGCGCCGAAGAAGTTAGGCCAGTTCCAGCAGGCAATGGCGAGGTGGATTTTGGTGTGCTGAGCCGAGACCGCGAGCTGTTCGCTACCGCGCCAGGCGATGGGGCGCACGTAGGCATCGGTCAGGTTGTTCGCGGCCATAACCTCGTAGCTGGCTTTGTTGATTTGTTCGGCTGTGAAGGGAATCTCGAAGCCCAGGAGTTGGCCGGAGTTAATCAGGCGCTCGGTATGAGCCTGCAGCTTGAAGATGTTGCCGCCATAGGCGCGCTCGCCCTCGAACACGGCGGAGGCGTAGTGCAGCCCATGGGTGAGAACGTGCAGTTTCGCGTCCCGCCAGGGGACCAGTTTGCCATCCCACCAGATGAATCCGTCACGATCGTCGAAAGGGATAAGCGGCATGGGCAAAAAACTCCGGTTAGGCTAGCGGCATGGGGCGCCGGTTAATCAGTTTCAAACCAATAAAGTAGCGTACAATTTTTCAGTTGACGCCGGTCCGCATCATCTTAAAACGGTTGCACGCTGCAATAATATGACAGAACCCCATTGCACATAAGTCAATAATACTGTCATAATCCAGCCTGGAAACCGAATAAGATTGCGAATCTGCCATGCAAGACACACCAACTCAAGCCCTCAACCCGTTAAAGCGGGAGCAAACATCGGGGATTACACACGCCCAGCCGGGCTCCGGACTGTTGTTTTTGCGCGAGGAGGAGCTGCGCGTTGCCCAGGATATGATGTTCTTCGCGATGCGCGACATTACCTCGGCGCCGATGGCCATTTTGTCAGAATTTGGCTTTGGCCGGGCGCATCATCGCACGCTGCACTGGATTGGCCGTAAACCCGGGCTGACAGTGGGGGAGCTGCTCTCGTTCCTCGGCATTACCAAGCAAAGCCTGACCCGCGTGCTGGGGCCGCTGATCCACGAAGGTTATGTGGCGCAGACTGCCGGCGCGCATGACCGGCGGCAGCGGCTGCTTTCACTCACCGAGAAGGGCCAGGCGCTGGAGCGGCGGTTGTTCGAGTGTCAGCGGGAGCGTTTCCTCTTCGCGTATCGCGAGGCCGGCGGGCCGGCGGTGGAAGGTTTCCGCCGGGTGCTGCGCGGGCTGACCATGAAGCAGGGCCGTGATTATATAGATAGCCTGGATGCGCCCCGCCCCAGGGGGCCGCGTTAAGGAAGCACGCATGAGCCCGCAAGACGCGCATATTCTGGTCGTCGATGACGAGCCGAAGCTGCGCGGTCTGTTGAGCCGTTACCTCACCGAGCAGGGATTCCGCGTGACCATGGCGGACTCCGCGGAGCAGGCGCGCGACAAGCTGCGCTTCATGGATTTCGACCTGATGGTGCTGGACGTGATGATGCCGGGCGAGAGCGGGCTGGAGCTGACTGGCGGTCTGCGCGGTGAGCGCGCGCCGGCGATGCCGATACTGCTGCTGACCGCGCGCGATACGCCGGAGGATATCATCGCCGGGTTTGAGGCCGGGGCAGATGATTATCTGGGCAAGCCGTTTGACCCGCGGGTGCTGCTGGCGCGTATCCGCTCCATGCTCCGCCGGGCGCAGCCGCCGGTGCTGCAGGCGGGGCCGTTGCAACTGGGGGACAAGGTGTTCGATGCCTCGCGCGCCGAGCTGGTGGGACCGGATAGCCGGGTGCGGCTGACGGGTGCGGAGCTGTCCCTGTTGGTGACCTTTGCGTCCCGGCCGCATGAAATCCTTTCCCGCGAGGCGCTGGCCGTGGCGTTGGGGCTGGACGATGTGAACGAACGCGCGATCGACGTGCAGGTCACCCGGCTGCGCCGCAAGATAGAACCCGACCCGCGCGAACCGCGTTTTCTGCACACAGTGCGCGGCAAGGGCTACACGCTGAAGCCGGGACCATGAAGCGCGCGGGGATGGCGGGGCGGCCGCGCGCCGGAAATAACCGCGCGGGGATGGCGGGGCGGCCGCGCGCCGGAAATAACTCATGAAATTCAGGCTGGGCGGGTTTTCGGCCGACCGGGTGCTGCGCAGATTCCTGCCCCGCAGCCTGCTCGGGCGCTCGCTCTTGATCGTTCTTGTGCCGCTGGTGCTGTCGCAGTTGGTGGCGCTGCAATTTTTCTACGGCAGCCACCTTAACGAACTCTCCCGCCGGCTGGCCGGAGGGGTCGCCGGCGAGACGGGGTTCATGATCGACGAAATCGACCGCGCGCCGGATACCCGTGGCCTGGTCATCCAGGAAACCGATAAGCACTTCCAGTTCTACACCGTATTCCTGCCCGGCCAGGTGCTCCGCCACCTGCCGCCGCCCGACGCGCCGGGGCCGGTGGATGACGACCTCGCCCGTGGTTTGGCAATGGAGCTGCACCGGCCGTTCAACGTCGCCTGGAACACCACGCCGGGTTTTATTCGCGTCAACGTGCAAATGACCGACGGCGTGCTGCGCATCGATGTGCCCCGCAAACGGCTGTATATTGGCACCTTCTACCTGTTTTTCGTCTGGCTGATCGGCACCGCCGGGTTCCTGTTTGGCATCTCCGCGCTATTTTTGCGGACCCAGGTGCGCGGCATCACCCGCCTGGCGGTAGCGGCGGAAAGCTTCGGGATGGGCCGCGACACAGGGCCGATTAAACCCGAAGGCGCCATCGAGGTGCGCCGCGCCGCCACCGCCTTTAACCGCATGCAGGAGCGCCTGCGCCGCTTCCTCGCGCAACGCACCACCATGCTCGCCGGCGTCTCGCACGATCTGCGCACGCCACTTACCCGGCTGCGCCTGTCCCTCGCGATGCTGCCGGATATCCAGCCGGACGAACTGGCGGAAATGACCGGTGATATCGAGGAAATGGAACAGCTGATCGCCACCTACCTCAGCTTTGCCCGCGGCGAGGGCAGCGAACAGGCCAGCCCCACTGATTTAGCGGCCCTGCTAGAAGACGTGGCCGTGGCGGCACGCCGGGCGGGGGGTAAAATAACCTGCGAAGTGCGCGAAGGCCTCACCGTAACCCTGCGCCCCGAAGCCATGCGCCGTGCCCTGACCAACCTGGTGGAAAATGCCCGCCGCCACGCAAACCACGTGTGGCTCAATGCCACCATAAACGGGCGAACCCTGCACATCACCATCGAAGACGACGGCCCCGGAATCCCCGCCAGCCAGCGCGAAACCGTCTTCCGCCCGTTCGAGACCGCATCCCCCGGCGGCACCGGCCTCGGCCTCGCCATCGCCCGCGACATCGCCGGCGCTCACGGCGGCGATATCTACCTCCTAGACCGCCCCGGCGGCGGCCTGCGCGTGGTCATCGCACTACCGGCGTGAAATAGCCCCGGATGGGGGTGGGGTTATTTCACGCCGTGGCCGTAGAATGTGGCCGCCAGGGTGGCGAGGATTTCGTCTTGGGGGGTTTCGGGGGGGATGGGGGGGTAGAGTTTTAGGGTGACTGTACCGGGGGAGATGTGGAAAGCGCGGGGGCCCCAGCAGAGACCGGAGTCCGTGGCGGCGGGGATGAGGGGGAGGGCGTTGGCTTTGGCCAGGGCGACGATGCCGGGGTGGAGGCGCGAGCGTTTGCCAGGTGCGACGCGGGTGCCTTCGGGAAAAATGATGATCTGACGGCCGGCGGCGAGTGCGGCGGCGCAATCGGCGACCATTTTGCGCAGGGCCTGCCCGGCGCCGCCGCGGTCCACGGGGATCATGCCGGTGGGTTCCAGCAGGGTGCCGAAGAGGGGAATTTCGTTGAGTTCCCGCTTGAAGACGAAGGAGGGGTCGGGCAGCAGGGTTAGCCAGACGAGGATGTCCAGGGTGGACTGGTGTTGCGCGGCCAGGATGGCGCCGCCCGATCGGGGCAGGTATTCGCGGCCTTCGACGCGTAGTTTGACCCCGCAAAGCAGGCGCAGCGCGGCGATGCAGACGCGGGCCCAGCGTTTTGGCACGGAGTCCATGTTCGAGGCGCCCTGGCGCCAAATTATGTGGCCCCAGATGCTCAGGGTGGCGCCGGCGGCGAACATGACGGTGTTGAAGGCGAGGGAGCGGAGGAAGCGCAGGTTATTGATCCAAGGCTGTGAGGGTGGTGGCGAGCCGGCCGAGGCCCGAGCGGACCACGAGGTACTTGGTATATTCTCCGGCCAGCATCCGCAACGTGGGCAGGCTGAGGAGCTTGCGCATGGCGGGCGGGCGCACGGGTGCCGGGATGAGCGTGATGCCGGGGAGGGCCTGCTGCATTTCCTGTATGGCGCGGGGCATGTGGTAGTCGGCGGTGACGATGATGAGTGAGTGCATGTTGTGGGCCTGGGCCCAGTTGGCGGCTTCCAGCGCGTTGCCGTGGGTGGTGCCGGCCATGTGGCCCAGCGTGATGGCGCTGGCGTAGCGGGTGGCGGCGGCGGTGTCATCGGCGGTGAAGTCACCCAGGTAGGTGCCGTGGCCGGCACCTGATATGAGCAGCAGCGGGGCGTCGTGCGCGGCCAGCAAAGCGAGGGCGGTGCCAATGCGGTCGTCGCCGCCAGTGAGTGCTACGATGCCGCCGGCGTGCGGCATGGGGTTGGGCGGGGAGGCGGTGAAGACCACGGTGAGGAAGATGGCGAAGCCCGCCAGCCAGAAGCCGCCCAGGACCTCCAAGGTTTTGAGGACGAAACGCAACAGGGAGAAGCGGTGGCGGCGGAAACGCTGCGGGCGGGCCATTTACACCAGTCTCCGCAGCCAGCCGCGCACGGTGATTTGTGCCGAGCCCCAGCCGATGATGGCGGCGGCCAGGGGCAGGGTGGGCAGGGCGGTCCAGAGTGCGGGGGGCAGGCTAGGCAGGCCATGGGCGGGCGCGGCGGCGGGACCGGCGAACGGGGCGGCGAGCGTCGCGAGCCAGAACAGCACGGGCAGGGCCAGCAGCGCGCCGGCGGCGGCGCCGGCGGCGGCGAGCAAGGTTGCGCGGGCGGCGAAGCGGTTGGCGATGTCGGCATCCAGCGCGCCGAGGCCGTGGATGATTTCGATGGCTTCGCGCCGTTGCGCCAGCCCGGCGCGGGTGGCCAGGGCGGCAAGTGCCGCGGCGACCAGGGCGACGATAACCAGCACGGCGGCGGCGCAGGTTTGCAGGCTGCCAGTGAGCGCGGTGACGCGCGCGGCCCATTGGGAGCCGCTTTGCGCCAGGGTGCCGGGGGCGAGTTTGTTCAGCGCGGCGGTGATGGCATCCGGCGAGCCGGGGCCGGTCCAGGTGGCGGTGATAACGGCGGGCAGGGGCAGGTTGAGTTGCGCCACATCCGTGCCGAGCCAGGGGGCGAGCAGGTGGTTGACGGCATCCGCGCTCAGCAGTTCCGGGTCGCTGACGCCCGGCATGGCTTGCAGCGCGGTTTGCACGGCACCCAGGCGGTTACCGTCGTTGGCGGCATCCGGGGCATCGGGCTGGGGCACCTGGATGGTGAGCGCCGAGGTGGTGTTGTTTTGCCATTGCGCGGCCAGCATGGTGCTGGCCAGCGTGCCGGCCACGGCCAGGGCGGCGAGGAAGCTCATGGCCGCGACCAGCACGGGGAGCATCCAGTCCGCCAGCACCGAGTGCAGGCCCAGGGCGTCGGTTCGTTTAGCCATGCCGCTTAGCCATGTGACGTGAGCCTGCCGTTGGCCATTTCCAGTTGCGGCGCTGGGTAGCGGGCGACCAGTGAGTGGTTATGCGTGGCGACGACCACCGTGGTGCCAAGGTGGTTGAGCGCGGTGATCAGGGTCATCAGGCGCTCCGCCTGTTCGTCGTCCAGATTGCCGGTGGGCTCGTCGGCGACCAGGAGTTTTGGCCGGCCGACCACGGCGCGGGCAATGGCGACGCGCTGCTGCTCGCCACCGGAAAGCTCGTCGGGCAGCGCCTCCAGGCGGCCCGAAAGGCCGACCCAGCGCAGGATTTCGGTGACGTCCGCATGAATTTGGCTCTCATTGCGCCGCGCCAGGCGCATCGGCAGAGCGACATTGTCGTAGGCGGAGAGGTGCGGGAGCAGGCGGAAATCCTGGTAGACGACGCCTATGCGCCGGCGCAACAGGGCGGCGTCGCGCCGTGAAATTTTCGCGGCATGGGTGCCAAAAATGTCGATCCGGCCGCGCGTGGGGTGTTCGGCCAGGTAGATGAGCTTGAGCAGGCTGGTTTTGCCGGCGCCCGAGGGGCCGGTTAGCCAGCGGAATCCGCCGCCGGGAATTTCGAAGCTGACGCCACGCAGAACATCAGGCGCCGCGGCGGCGGTGCGGTCGTGATGTTGGTATTTCAACCAGACGTCGTCGAATCTGACCATTCTGCCTTAAATTTCCGTTACCTGTCCCGGTTCGCCCTGGCTGGGCCGCTTGTTGGGTCCAGGCAAGGCCAATCGGTCTTGAATCAAGATATTAGCGCGGGACCAACGTTTAGATAGACAGAAATTTGTGTCAATCGAAGTGATCGTCTTCTGGCGGTAAAGTTGCGATTGGTGGTAAAGTAGCGGCCACCGGCGCGCGAAATCGCTAAAGCTGGAGCCGTAAATCAGTCTTTTTCAACAGGCTAGGCGTGATTGAACGTTCGAGTTGAAAACACGGCAGTTGCCGGCCCGCTGCGTGGCACATTTAGAGATTACGTGAACTGTTATTGCGCCGGCGCGCCAGAAATGTCATTCGGAAGTTTATCATGCGCCTATTATGCCCGAATTGTTCCACCGAATATGAAGTGCCCGATGCCGCACTAGTCGGGCGGAGCCGCAAGCTGCACTGTACGCATTGCGGGACCGATTGGCGGAGTATCCCACTGTCCCCAGATTTTGTGCCGATGCCGGCAATTGAGCCAGCGCGCATGGAAACGGATGCAAGACAGGAACAAGCCAGCACCGCGCCAGGCACGGACCCGGCACTGGGGCTGCCGCTTTTCCTCGGCGGCGACGGCGGCGTTATGCCGCTGAACCCGGACGGCACATCCGCCGGCAGGGACAATTCCTTCGCCGAGCTGGTCGACGCGGTGCGGAGCAACACCCATGAATACGAGCCGGAACCGCCGCCCCTCCGTCCGGCGGTTAATATGAGCAGCGCGCTGCTTGTGGTAACACTGGCCGTGCTGCTCCTGGCTGGCCTCTGCGCCCTCGCGTTCCTCAATCATCTCATCTGAGGCACCGCGGTTCAACTAAACAACCGCGTGCGGGGTTGGTGGGGCGGCCGCGCGCTACAAAAAAGTTCAGTTTCGCCGTCCGGTCCACTTGGCTTCGTAAATCTTTGCGCCAGGAGGCGGAACAAATGTTTTATCGGCTTCGATATCGGAGAGGCGCAGCGCGTTGAGGCTGATGATGAGGGCGGCGGTGTTCATCATGCCCGGCGGTATCCACTGGATCATGCCGCCGAGCATCTGGTCGTAGGTGGGGCTGATGGCGGGGAACAGCCGGCCGCAAAGTGTGTAAAAAGAGTACAGGTCCTGGCTGGTGAGCGCGATGTAGGAGCTGACCGCGATCTGCGGGAACATCACCAAAAAGCCGGCGGCGGCGCGGGCGAGGTAAGAGAAGCGCGCGGCGGGTTTGGGGCGCGGATCCAGCACGACGAGCCAGAACAGCAGGCCGCCGCCTAGGCAGGAGATATTCATGACCGCGTAGAGCAGCGGGTCGATCATCGCGGCGAAATGCACGGCCGGGATGAGCCAGACATCGGTGGTGATGATGAAAATCGCCATGCTGGGCAGCGGGTGGCAGAAAAACCGGCTCAGGCTGTGCGCCCGGTGGCTTTGGCACAGGCGCAGCACCCAGGCGGGGCCGCCGAGGCGCAGCACTTCAGGCATCCAGCCGATGGCGATGCAGAAAGGAGCGGCCATGCCGATGACCACGGCCTGGATACGGTTAAGGAAGAACATGTGCTGCGAGACGTATTCAAAATGCGTTTGCAGCACGAAATAGATGCCGGCGAGGCCGGTGAGGAAAAACCACTGGCGCAAACGGCCGGGTTTTTTATCCGGCGCGATGCGGGCCATGCCGCGAAAATACCAGAGCAGCATGAACCAGCAGCCGAGGAACTCCGGGGCGTTGAAGATGAAGGGGAACAAATAGGGCAGGTGGGCGGGGAAGAACCGGCAAAGCAGGTCCACGATGACGGCGGCGGCGATGAGCAGGAAGTCAACCATTCAAACGGTCCATCGGCACGCCGGCGAGGTCGCGGCTGGTGCGGATTGTCTGCAGGGTTTGCACTTTGGCGACATGCGGGGCGCCGGTGAGCCGCGCGGTGAGCTGGTTCTCATGCGCGGCGTCGCGGGCCACCAGTTTGAGCAGAAAATCGCCGCCGCCGCGGATCATGTGGCACTCGCGCACCTCGGGCCAGGTGGCGACCAGGGTCTCGAAACCATCGAGCACCGCCTGTTTCTGGCTTTCCAGCCCGACGATGACGAAAAACGCGATCTGCCAGCCGAGTTTCTGGCCGTCCGTGCGCGCGTGGTAGCCCTGGATGAAGCCCGCTTCCTCCAGCCGGCGCACGCGGCGCAGGCAGGGTGGTGGAGAAATGCCGGCGCGTCTGGCCAGTTCCACGTTGGTCATGCGGCCGTCTTCCTGCAATTCAGCGAGGATTTTACGGTCGATTTCATCGAGCTGTAGTGGTTCGGCATCGCGCGGCATGGTTTGTCCTAATGGTCTTGCGTCGGCTTTGCGCAATATAATTACACAAATTCTTTTGGCCAGGGTATGTTCATTTTACGGCGGCGTGGTTTTTGCGTGGCCAAAAAGGTAAAAATGTCATGGGTTCCAGGCCTTAAGCGCAAACGCGCGCTTGTATCGGCGCCGGGTCAACAGATATGCTGCATACCTGATTCACTATTATGGATGTTTTACGAGAATGGCTGAGGTGAGGAAAACCCGCATACTGATCATCGGCGCGGGGCCGGCGGGCTACACGGCGGCGATTTATGCGGCGCGCGCCAATCTGGCGCCGGTGATGGTGGCCGGGCTGCAGCCGGGCGGGCAGCTGACGATTACCACGGATGTGGAGAATTATCCCGGCTTTGCCGAGACCATCCAAGGCCCCTGGCTGATGGAGCAGATGGAAAAGCAGGCCGTGCATGTCGGCACCGAGGTCATCTACGACATTATCACCAAGGTGGATTTCTCGGCGCGGCCGTTGCGCGCGTGGTCGGATGCCGGGGTGGAGTTCGTGGCCGATGCGGTGGTGATCGCCACCGGCGCGCAGGCGCGCTGGCTGGGGCTGGAGTCCGAGAAGCTGTACCAGGGCGCCGGGGTTTCCGCCTGCGCCACCTGCGACGGGTTTTTCTACCGGGGCAAAACGGTGGCGGTGATCGGCGGCGGCAATACGGCGGTGGAAGAGGCGCTATACCTGACGCACCACGCCAGCCACGTCACGCTGGTGCACCGGCGCGACAATTTCCGCGCCGAGAAAATTTTGCAGGACCGGCTGTTCGCCAACCCGAAGATCACCGTGATCTGGGACCATGCGGTGGACGAAATTCTCGGCGGCGGCACACCGGCGGTGGTGACCGGGGCGCGGCTGAAGCACGTGAAGACCGGCGCTACGCAGGACATCAACGTGGACGGCGTGTTCATCGCCATTGGGCATTCACCGGCGACCGAAGTGTTCGGCGGGCAGGTGAAGACCGACGCGGAGGGTTTCATTATTACCAGATCCGGCAGCACCGAAACCTCGGTGCCCGGCATATTCGCGGCGGGCGATGTGCAGGATAAAATTTTCCGCCAGGCGGTAACAGCAGCCGGTACGGGCTGCATGGCCGCGCTGGAGGCGGAGAAATATCTGGCGCAGCTACCGTTGCATGTAAGTGAGGCAGCATAAAAATGACCGGGCAAAAAATGGATTGGGACAAACTGCGGGTGTTTCACGCGGTTGCGGAAGCAGGCAGTTTTACCCACGCGGGGGATACGCTGAACCTCAGCCAGTCGGCTGTTTCGCGGCAGATTTCGGCATTGGAGGAAGCCCTCGCGGTGCCTTTGTTCCACCGCCACGCGCGCGGGTTGATCCTCACCGAGCAAGGCGAGGCGCTGAACCGCACCGTGCGCGAGGTGTTCGCCAAGCTGGCGATGACCGAGGCGCTGCTGGCGGAAAGCAAGGAAAAACCGGCCGGGCGGCTGAAGGTGACAACCACGCACAGCTTCGGGGTTGCCTGGCTGGCGCCGCGTCTGAAAAACTTTTTGGCGGCACATCCGGATGTGACGGTAACGCTGCTGCTTGATGACACCGACCTGGATTTGGCGATGCGCGAGGCCGACGTGGCGATCCGCATGCACCCGCCCCGCCAGCCGGACCTGGTGCAGCGCCATCTGGGTGAAATCCGCAGCCAGATCTGGGCCTCGCCGGAATACCTGAAAACCCACGGCACGCCGCAATCCGCCGAGGACCTCGACAACCACAAACTCATCCTCTTTGGCGACCGCAAACCCCCGGTGCCGGATGTGAACTGGCTCGCCGAAGTCGGCCGCAAGGACGGCACCCCCCGGCGCGGCGTGCTGGAAGTGAACTCGCTGCAGGCCATGCTGGTGTGCATCCGCAACGGCATGGGTATCGGCGCGGTGCCCGATTACCTGGTGCAGGACACCACCGGGCTGGTGAACGTGCTGCCCGAACTGAAAAAGCCGCCCAACGAGATGTATTTTGTGTACCCGGAAGAACTGCGCAACAGCAAACGCGTGTCTGTTTTCCGCGACTTTTTGATAAATAGCATCTCCGAACGTAACGCTCCGAAGCCCTGATCTTGTCCCTGACCGGCCTGAAAATGGCGGTTTTCGGCTGGAATGGCATGCGGGCATGCACTTAGCGCGGGGCGGCTACGTGATCGGCGCCGGGAACAATGCGCTAAATTACCAAATTAACACTTAAATATTTTCTAATTGTGGTATATATACAACAATGTTCAGTGTGAGCTGAACATCATTCGGCCCTCCCGGGCCGAATCGGGGCCTTCGGGTCCCGGCGTCTCCCAGACGTGAAGCCTCCCTGTTGACTTGACCCGTGGGCCCATTGGCCAACGGGTCTTTTTTTGGAGCAACGCCGGCGGTTGGGGGAACTGGAGCGGGTAGCGGGAATCGAACCCGCGCATCAAGCTTGGGAAGCTAACAGGCTACCATTACATCATACCCGCCCATGGGCGCCCTATACCAAGTGTGCGTGCAAATGGCCACCGGTTCCCACGGATTTTTCGCGCGTGAAATCCCCTGGCATTGACCCCGCTACCGTGCCGCGTTAGGCGGGAAGTCACCTCGTGATTTGTCCGGCCGGATTGCGGCGAGGCGGTATTCCAGCGGATACCATTAAATAAACGCGCTAAAGAGGCTGTGGCGCCGCCGTGCGCCACTTCCCCCGTGGGCCGGACATGTTTGGCCGGATATGTTTGGCCGGACATGTTTGAAGTACATGTTTGAAGCGAGGGGATTTGAGATGAGCGATTCCGATAACCAGCGTCTGGCGACCAAACTGATCCACGCCGGGCGTATCCGCACGAATTTGGACGAAAACAGCGAGGCGCTCTTTTTGACCTCGGGTTTTGTGTATGAGAGCGCGGAAATGGCCGAAGCGGTGTTCGCCAACCAGATCCCCCATTACCAGTATTCCCGCTTCGCCAACCCGACCGTGACCATGCTGGAACAGAAACTCGCGGCGATCGAGGGGGCGGACGTGTGCCGCTGCACGGCAACCGGCATGGCCGCGGTCTCCTCCGCCATGCTCGCGGGTTTGAAAGCGGGGGACCGCGTGGTGGCCGCCCGCGCGCTGTTTGGCTCGTGCCATTGGATTGTGAGCACGCTGTTACCGCAATACGGCATCACCACCGTGTTCGTGGATGGCGGCGATATGGCTGCCTGGCGCGAGGCGCTGAGCGTGCCCACCGCCATGGTGCTGCTGGAAACCCCCTCCAACCCGATGCTTGATATCGTCGACCTGCGCGCGGTGTGCGGCCTGGCCCACGCCGCCGGCGCGATCGTGGTGGTGGATAACGTGTTCGCCACGCCGCTGCTGCAACGGCCGTTGGAATTCGGCGCGGATGTGGTGGTGTACTCCGCCACCAAACACATGGACGGCCAAGGCCGCGTGCTCGGCGGCGCGGTGCTGGGGCCGAAGCAATGGATGGAAGAGGTCTTCCAGCCGTTTTTCCGCAACACCGGTCCCGCCCTCTCGCCCTTCAACGCCTGGGTCATCCTCAAAGGCCTGGAGACCATGGCGCTGCGCGTGAAAGCGCAATCCGCCTCGGCCGAAGCCATCGCGATCTTCCTGGAATCCCGCCCGCAAGTTTCGCGTGCGCTCTACCCCACGCTCGCCTCCCACCCGCAACGCGAACTCGCCATGAGCCAGATGTCCGGCGGCGGCACCCTCGTCACCTTCGAACTCAAAGGCGGCAAGGACGCGGCTTTCGCCATGATGAACGCCTTCAAAATCATCACCATCTCGAACAACCTGGGTGACACCAAGTCGCTGGCCACCCACCCGGCCACCACGACCCACATGCGCATCGGCCCCGAGGAACGCGCCCGTTTAGGCATCACCGAAGGCACGGTGCGACTCTCGGTCGGCCTCGAAGACCCCGCTGACCTCATCGACGATCTGACCACGGCGTTGGGGCACGTTCGTTAAGAGACTGCTTCAGAAGTCTCTTATACCAACGGCCGTAGATGATGACTCATCATCGGAGGCAGTTGGTATCGCGCGCGGGGCTGGCGGGGCGGCCGCGCGCCAAAAAAGACTCTAATACCAACGGTCATTCTTTATGACCGTTGGTATTAGTGCCCCCTAATGCCCCGCGCTCGCCCCTGAGAAGTCAGGGGCGATGCCCGACGCCGCCAACTGCCCCGCCAACTCCGACTTCAACCGGGAAAGCCCAGCTTCCGACGAACTTTCCGCCCGCGCCACCAGCACCGCCTGGGTGTTGGAAGCCCGCAGCAGCCACCAGCCGTCCACGGTATTCACCCGCACGCCGTCCGTGTCGCAAACCGTCTCGCCGCTGGCCTTCAACCGCGCCGCTACTTCCCGCACCACCCCGAATTTCAGGTCCTCGGCGCAGTCAAACCGCAACTCCGGCGTATTCACCACATGCGGCAGGCTCTCGCGGAACTGTGCCACGCTCTCGCTGGAACGCGAGATCACGCCCAGCACGCGCACGGCGGCATACAGCGCGTCGTCAAACCCGTACCATTTGTCATTGTAAAATATATGGCCTGACATTTCCCCCGCCAGCGGTGAGCCAAGTTCCGCCATTTTGGACTTTATCAGGCTATGCCCGGTCTTCCACATCAGTGGCACGCCGCCGGCTTTCGCCACCTCATCGAACAGCACTTGGCTGGCTTTCACATCGGCGATAATCGTCCCGCCGGGGTGCTCGCGCAGCACATCGCGCGCCATCAAAATCAAAAATTGGTCGCCAAACAGAATATGCCCCTCGTTATCCACCAGGCCGATCCGGTCCGCGTCGCCATCAAAGGCCACGCCAACATCGGCACCTTCCTTTTTCACCGCCGCAATCAGCTGCTCCAGGTTCTTCGGCACGGTCGGGTCCGGGTGATGCGCCGGGAAGGTGCCATCGATCTTGCCGTTCAGAATTTTGTGTTTGCCCGGCAGCTTTTTCACCAGCCCGGCCAGTACGTCACCGGCGGCGCCATTGCCGTTATCCCAGACCACGTTAAGCTTCTTCTCGCCGTCCCAGTCCTGCATAATCCGCGCGACATATGCTGCCGCCACATCCTTGTGGACCACGCTGCCCTTGGCTTGCGCCACCACATCACCCGCTGCCGCCCGCGTGCCCAGGTTCAAAATATCCTGCCCAAAGAACGGCTTCTTCCCCAGCATCATCTTAAACCCGTTATAGTTGGACGGGTTATGGCTGCCGGTCACCATCACCGCGCCGTCCGTGGGTTCGGTAAAGGCGGCGTAATAAAGCATCGGCGTCGGCCCCTGGCCGATGGAAATCACCTCCGCACCGCTGGCCATCAGCCCTTCGATCAACGCCGCTTCCAGCGCCGGCGAGGACAGCCGCCCATCGCGCCCCACGGCAATTTTTTTACCGCCCGCCTCGGCCACGATCGAGCCGAACACCCGGCCGATGGCAAACGCGTCGGCCTCATGCAGCGTATCGCCAACAATGCCGCGAATATCGTATTCGCGCAGCGAACTGACGTGGAATTTATGCGAAAACTTCATTTCTTCCTCACGCGTTGACGTAGTTTTTCAGGAACGCCCGCACTGCGTCCGCCATTTCCGGCCGTGCCAGCGCAAAAGCGATCTGCGCCTCCAGGAACCCGATCTTATCGCCGCAGTCGAACCGCTTGCCCTCGAACTTCAGCCCATGGAACGGCGCATGGCCGATCATTTTCGCCATTGCATCGGTCAGCTGCACTTCGTTGCCCGCCCCGCGTTCCATCTGCGACAGGTAGGTGATAACTTCCGGCAGCAGCACATAGCGCCCGATGATCGAGAGATTCGACGGCGCATCCTCCGGCGCCGGCTTTTCCACCAGCCCCTTCACTTCCACGCGGTTGCCATGGGTCTCGCCGATTTTCAAAATACCATAGCGGTTGGTCTGCTCGTGCGGCACCTCGGCCACCGCCACCACATTGCCCCCGGTCTCATGGTACACATCAGCCAGCTGCTTCAGGCAGGGCGTCTTGCTCAACACCAGATCGTCGGGGAGTAAAATCGCGAACGGATCGTCGCCAATGAACGCGCGCGCGCACCAGATCGCATGACCCAGCCCCAGCGGCACCTGCTGGCGCACGGTGGTGATCGAGCCCGGCGGCATTGCTTCCGAGCGTAGCAGCTTCAGCGCCTCGCTCTTGTTGCGTTCCGTCAGCGTGGCTTCCAGCTCGAAGGCAATGTCGAA
This sequence comes from uncultured Alphaproteobacteria bacterium, assembly GCA_963696195.1. Lineage (GTDB taxonomy): Bacteria > Pseudomonadota > Alphaproteobacteria > Acetobacterales > Acetobacteraceae > Acidocella. Next base: position 2,594,116 of record OY968826.1, on the reverse strand, counting down.
ATGGTCGATCAGCGCGGTCTTGCCGCGCCCTGTCACCATACAGAACTGCTCAATCCCGGCGGCGCGCGCCTCATCCACCGCGTACTGGATCAGCGGCATATCCACCACTGTCAGCATTTCCTTCGGCATCGCCTTCGTTGCCGGCAGAAAGCGGGTTCCAAGCCCGGCCACCGGAAGCACAGCCTTACGCAACGGTTTTACCACGAAATCTCTCCCTTAAGCCTCAAAATCTGATTAATGCCAGCCGTCCCGCTTACGCCGGCCCCGCTTAGGCAGGCGCGGCGGCCGCCTGTGCCGCCGGCACTTTCATCATTGTCCCCGTCATCGGGATAAAGAAGCATCCCATGTCGCGGCGTGAATGTATCTTCCCCGTGGCATCTTTATGGTAAACATAAAAAACCTGCCCCTGCTTGAACGGCTGCCCGATAGGAATAATCATCCGTCCACCCGGCTTCAACTGCGCGAACAGCGCCGGCGGCGCGTATTGCGCGGCACAGGTCACGATAATGATATCAAACCCGCCCTGCACTTGCGGCCAGCCGTAATACCCGTCGCCCACTTTCGTGGTCACGTTGGCGTAACCCAGCGGGGCAAAAATCTTTTTCACCGCATTGCCCAGCGGCTCGATGATCTCGATGGAATACGCCTGCCCCACGATGCGCGACAGCAGCGAACTCTGGAACCCCGACCCGGTGCCGATTTCCAGCGAAACCTCCCCCGGCTTGGGCGCGATCACCTGGGTCATGTACGCCTGCCCCAGGTAGTCCGAGAGCGCCGAGCCATACCCCAGCGCCCATGGTTTTGGCGGCTGGTCATAGGCATCGCCGCAGGTGGAGCGGTGTTCCTCGTAGTTATAGTGATAATACTCGCGCGGCAGCGCCTCGAAAGCGGCCAGCACCAGCGGGTCGGCCGAACCCAGCCGCATCTTCAAATAAGCCTCGATCGACCTCAGCGCCGCCGGCTTGCGCGCCTGAATGGCGGCGAACTCGGCATCGGTCACGCTCACCGGCCGGCCGGAAGCCGCCATCGCCGCCTCGAACGCGGCTTTGTCCCACGGCTTGCCATTGGGTGTCATCGGCACGTTGAGCGTGGCCGCCACTGGGGCGGGTGCCACGGGTGCGGCTGGCAATGCGGATGTAACGGGGGACACGGAGGGGGTTGCGGCGGCCGGGGCGGCATTGCTCGCAAACGCCGGCAGGGCGGCCAGCGAGGCGGCTCCCGCCATCAATCCGCGGCGGCTTAATTTCTCGTTAAACTGGACCAAGCTCTTTCTCTCTTCCGTACGCGGGGAAACTCAATGCGGCGACCCCATACATCACAATCGCGCCGCCTAAAACCGCATGCAGCCCGATATTTCGCAACAGGAGGTTAGCCAGCGGCGTCGCCACAACTGAAAACGCGCCGTTCAGCCCCCAGGCCCAGGCCAGGTAAAATTTTTGCTCCTCCTGCTCCAGCCCAAGCGGAAACGGCAGCCCCATGGCCAAGCTCACCGGCGCCATCGCCAGCACCACCAGCCCGGCCTTCACCAAAAACCCCAGTCCGCTCCCCGCCAGCGCACCGGGGCTGAGCAGCATCGCGTCCCCCGCCCAAACCAGCACCACCAACGCCGTCCCCAACACCGCCCGCCCTGGCCGCGCGCCAAACCGCCCCGAGACAAAACTCCCCAGCCCGGAGAATATCAGCATGGCGCTGATCACCAGCGCGAACCCCGCCGCGCGGTCATCGAGGAACGCACTCGCCCGCTCGATGCCAAAAATCTCCAAAAACAAAAAACCTAGTGCCAGCGCTGGAAAATAAAAAACCGACCGCAGCAGCGCAACCTTGCGCCCCCCCGGCTCGCGCGGTGCCGCCAGCGGCACCAGCAGCACCAAGAACGCAATCACCATTGCCTGCGCCAGCACCGCCAAATTCACCAGCGCGCCGATCTCGCCCTGCGGCAATATCTGCAACCGCGCCAGCAACAGCGAGAGTTTGCCCAACCGCAAAATCGCATAAAACGCCGGCCGGTCATCGCTCGCCGGCCGCAGATCAAACGCCTGCGCCGAGACCGTTTGCCGCCCCGCCAGCAACTCGCCCGCCTCATCGGCAATGGAATCATCGGCGCCCAAAGATGTCACCGTATCGTCATTGAACGACACCGCCGGCAGGTCATTATACAAATTATCGCGCGCGGCAATCACGTCGATGCCCTGATAATACGAGACATCGAACGAGCGGTCATTACACCACTTTAATAAAGTGCCGGCCTCGCCAGCGCTGAATGGCGCATAGCTCACCAGTATCCGCGCATTCCACGCCGAGCGGTAAACCACCACATATCCTTGGCTGTCATGAATCCCGCGCAACGCCAGCGCCGCCTTCACGCTCGCCAGCATCCGTAAGGCATAGGCCGGAAAATCCTCGATCGACACCGGCACCGAGAGCACGCCGCCCGGCTTTAAATCCGCCAGGTCCGCCGCAAACCCCTGCGCCGAGACCGCATAAACATTCGCCGGCGCCGCATCCATGAAATCGGCGGAAATATCGATAACATCATATTGACGCCCACCCGCCACCGCCGCGCGCGGCGGCGTATCCAAAATACTCACCCGCGCATCCACCGGATACGCCGGCGAGCCGCCAAGCCCATGTGTCAACGCCCGGTACAGCACCGGCTCCGGCTCCAGCGCCGTCACATGCGCCGCCCCCAGTGCCAGTACCTCGGCAACGCGGAACCCGCCGGAGGCTCCCACCAGCAGCACATCCGGCTTGTTCACCAGCACATAGGGCAGCGCATCCAGCGCGCCCGGCGCATAGCCGCTCGCCACCGGCCCCGGCTTGGGCAGGCTGGCAATGCGAATCCCATCCCGGTACAGCCCAAAACCGCGCGGCGGATCGGCATAACCCAGCATTGCCGCATCGTTGGAAATATCCGTGTTCACCCGCTCGGTGAAATCATCCAGCAGCAGATACTCCCCCTGCGGCCGCTCCACTTGCGCCAGCACTTTTGCCCCCGGCGTATGCAACGGCGGATACACCGGCTTGTACGGACTAACCGCCGCCTGCGGCCCCAGCGCCAGCAGCAATTCCGCCACCGCCAGCACTAAAACCGCGGCCACCCCCGCGCGCGCACGGTATTTGCCAACAAACCACGCGGCCAAGGCGAGCGCAGGAAGCAGCACCGGCACCAGCTCAAACGGCGGCACCACAAACATCAGCGCCAGCACCAGCACCGAGCCAACCCCCGCGCCGGTCAGATCAGCCGCATACACCCGCCCGATCCACTGCGCGTTGGTCACGAAACTCAGCGAAATAAACAGCCCCGCGCCGAAGAAAAACGGTAGCAGCGCCGCGTAATACAGCCCGATGTTCTCCAGTTGCGGCAAATACGTCGCCGGGTTCTGCAGTTGCAGCGGATTAAACGGGTTCAGTATGGTGGCAAAATACCCCAGCGCCCCGCTTGCCACCAAAACCGAGGGCAGCACCGCGAACAGCACCGCCGCGCGCCTCACCAAAAACTCCCGCGCCAGCGCCAAAAACACGCCCGAAAACGCAAACCCCACCATCACGATGGAAATCACCCAGTACCCATAATCCGACCAGCTCGCGACGGCGAAATAGCGCGTCAACGCGGTCTCCATCCCCACCGCCGCGGCGGAGACCAAAAACAACGGCAGAAATTTTATCACCAGACAGATGTTTCCAGAAAATGGCTCATTAGCGCGTTGAAGCTGGTTGCCTCATCCACGAACAGCGCATGGCCCGCTTTGGAAAACACCGCAATACTTGTATTCGGCCGGTCCCGCTGCAAATTCTCCGCCTGCGCCTGCAAATGCGGCCGCACCACATACAGCACCGGCACGTCCGTGGAGAGCAAATCCGCCTTCCACTGCTCGCGCGGCACCGGATAATGCAGCAGCTCCCACGCATCATCCTCCGGCAGCCGCAAACACACCCGCGTTAGCCGGTTCAAATACGCGGGGGACTGCCTGGTCTCGAACATGCCGCAGACAAACTGGTGCATCCGCGCATCGCGCCCCACCGCCTCGCCGCCGCGGTAATGTCCCGGCGTGGGCGGCGGGTTCTCGCCCACCGAATTATCAATCAGCACCAGCCCCGCCAGCTTCGCATCCCCATCCTGGTGAATATAGGCCAGCGTATCCAGCACGCCGAGCGACCAGCCCACCACCACCACTCTCCCCGGCAACCGGTCGAGCAGCTCGCCAATATCCTCACCCCGCCGCACCGGGTCATACCCGCTGCCGGTAACCTCGGAGACCCCCTGCCCGCGTGGATCGAACTCCACCACCTGATACTTCCGGTCAAAATACCGGGTCTGCGGCGTAAAAATCCATCCCGGCATGGTCCACCCAGGCACAAACACAAGAATCGGCGCCCCTTTTGGTCCTTCCTCGTTATAATGCAGCCGGGCGCCGTCGGAGGCGGTAAAATAATAATCCTTTGCCCGCACCGGTCCCGCGAACACACAAAATGCCAGGAGCAAAATCCAGAACCGCATGCGCCATTTGCCCCCCGCCGCATGTGACCTGTCAAATCAAATAACCCCGCGCCGCACCGCTTTGCACCGGCCGCTTTGCACCGAGATGGAAATAAAATAATGTACGGTCCGTAACCGCCTCCGGCGCAGGACCTGCATGCTCAATCTGTTGAAGCTCCAGATCGACAAGATACACCAGGCGGCAGCCATGCTGCTCTCCCCGGCCACGATCTTCTCGCTGCCCCAGCTTGCCGCCGCCCTCGTCCTTGCCACCGCCTACCTCGCGTGGCGCCAGCACCGCCGGCACGGCCGCATCCGCCCGCGCGCCATCCTGCGGGCCTTGCTCGCCTCGCGCCGCATCCTCTTCACCCGCTCCACTTACGCGGATCTGTTTTATTATTTCGTCAACACCTTCGCCATGGGCGGCCTCATCGGCTGGGGCCTCATCTCCGGCGGCGCCGTCTCCCATTTCGTGGTCCACAGCCTCACCGCCACCTTCGGCACCCACGCCCCCTCCACCCTGCCGGACTGGACCCTGCGCGCCGGCCTCACCTTCGCCGCCTTCCTTGGCTACGAATTCGGCTACTACGTGGACCATTACTGCAAACATAAAATCCCCCTGCTGTGGGAATTTCACAAAACCCATCACTCCGCCGAGGTCCTGACCCCGCTCACCGTCTTCCGCGTGCATCCCGTCGACACGTTAATCTTCGTCGATGCCGTCGCGCTGAGCGCTGGCCTGCTGCACGGCATGTTCACCTACGCCGCCGGCAAAAGCCTGAATATTTTCCTCATCGGCAACAGCAACATCATCTCGGTCGTTTTCTTTTTCCTCTTGGTTCACCTGCAACATTCACAATTCTGGATACCCCTGCGCGGCCTCCCTGGCCGCCTGCTGCTCAGCCCGGCGCACCACCAGATTCACCACTCGCTCGACCCCGCGCATTACAACAGCAACCTCGGCAGCTTCCTCGCGATTTTTGACTGGATGTTCGGCACCCTCTGCATCCCGCAACAGCAATCCCCGCGCCTGCGCTTCGGCGTGTTGCAGCCGGGCGCCGACCCGCACCGCATTTTCACCCTGCTGCTCACCCCGTTCGCCAACGCGGCCGCCCTGCTGCCGCCAAAAGCAAAATCCACGGCGCCCGCCAGCGTTGTTTTGGTCAGTCCTGGCCCAGACTAAACCACGAGAACTAAACCCCGCGCCGCACCGTCACATAAATCCACCACGTCACAAACACATTCCCCGCCGCCACCAGCAGCAACACCACCGGCGCGCCCACGCCCTCGTCATACAGCGTGGCTGTCCCCCCCGCCGCCAGCACGCTGGCAAGCGCGTTCATCACATTATTCGCCCCCACCATCCGCGCCCGGTGCGAATGCGCGGATTTCTCCTGCAACAACACATACAGCGGCACCGAAAACGCACCCCCGAACACCGCGAGCAACAACAAATCCGCCAGCAGATGCCACCCCGCAAAACACCCCAGCACCGCCGGCACGGTCGCCAAATCCCCCGCCCGCAGCGCGGTCACCGCAAAATCCGCGGTAAAAACTGAAATCCCCGCCCCCGCCGCCGCCACATAGGCTAGCAACGCCGCATCTTTCACAAACCGCGCCACCGCCAGCGAGCCGATGCCCACCCCCACCGCAAACACCCCCAGCATCAACGTCACCACATGCCCGTCCGCATGCAGCACCTCGCGCGCCAGGGTGGGAAACGCCGCCAGCAGTGTCGCCCCCATCGCCCAGAACCAGCTGATCCCATGTATCGCAAACCACACCGGCGCATTCTCCCGCGCCAGCCGCACCAGCCCCCACGTCTCGGCGGCAAAATTCCACCCCGGCCGTAACCCCGGTTGCGCCGGCGCCGCCACCGGAATCCGGTACGCGGCAAAAATCCCGCCAGCCGCCACCGCCAGGCACGCGCCCGAGGCCAGCCACGCCCCCTCTGGCAACAATACCAGCACGCCCCCCGCCACGGTGCCGAGCAAAATCCCGGTAAACGTGCCCGCCTCCACCAGCCCGTTCCCCGCCACCAGCTCCTCCCCGGCCAGATGGTCCGGTAAAATCCCGTACTTCAACGGCGAGAAAAACGCCGCCTGCATCCCCAGCCCGAACAGCACCGCCAGCAGCACGGTAAAATTCCCCAGGACAAACCCGGCACTCGCCAGCAGCATCAGCCCCAGCTCCCAGAATTTAACCCAGCGGATCAGCCGCGACTTCTCACCCGCATCGGCAATCTGCCCGGCCGTCGCGGAAAACACCGCATACGGCAGCAAAAACACACCGCCCGAAAGTGCGACCACCACCGGCCCAAAATGCGCCAGCCGGAACAGCGCCAGCACCACCAGCGCATTCTTGAACATATTATCGTTCACCGCCCCCAGCGCCTGCGTCCAGAACAACGGCGCAAACCGCCGCGCCCGCATCAGCTCGCAAAGAGGCTGTTTCGGAAGTCGCTCTGGCGAGCCGGATAGAGGTGGTTTTCGAGCACCGGAGCGGAGCGTACTCAAGGTACGTGAGCACCGGAGCGCAGAAAATCGCCTCTATCCGGCCGCCAGAGTAGACTTATGCAACAGCCTCTAAGCATCGCGCCCCATCAGCACCAACGTGCCCCAGGCGCACAACACGCCCGTCAGCAGCCCCGCCAGCACATCCCCCACATAATGATAATCCGCCCCCACCAGCCCCAGCATGACCAGGAATATCACCCCGCCCCACACCACCCGCCAGCGCGGCGCCAATACCCACAAGACACACAACGGCGCCGAAATATACGCCGTATGCCCGGAGGGAAACCCGCCATAATAAATCGAGTTCGAGAATGGATGAAATCCATAAACATCAGCCTGCAACCACGCCCACGGCCACGACCGCCCAAACATCCACTTCAACTCATCCTTCGCCGCCGTCCCCGCCAGCGTCGCCACGCTCATCAACAGCCAAACCCGCCCAACCGGCCCCAACCCCCGCAGCCGCCGCCAAACCGCCACCACCAAAACCACCGCCGCCCCCGGCAAAGCCAGCAACGAAGGCGCCGCGCAAACCTGGAAAACCCACCGGCACTGCGCCATCCCCGCAAAATACAAAGCCACCGGCCGGTCCAGAAACACCACCGACAGCACGGTGGCTGCTGCCAGAAAAAGGGCAGCAAGGCCAAGGGGCTTTGCCGCCTGGACCCCCAGCAAAGGCTCGCCTTTGCAATCCGCTAATAAGGGTTTCTGAGAAGGGCTCACCGCACGGGCTGTGGACAGGCTTGAGGTGAGCCCTTCTCAGAAACCCTCACTAATGCCGATCGAAGGGCGCGGCCCTTCGCGGGGATCCAAGGGGCAAAGCCCCTTGGCCTTGCTTTCCCCTTTTTCAGGGCAACAGCACCGTGCTGCCGGTAGTTTTCCGGGCTTCCAGGGCTTCGTGTGCTGCGGCGGCGTATTGCAGCGGGAAGGTTTGGTTCACCTGGATTTTCACGATTCCTTTGGCCACGGCGTCGAACAGGCTGGTGCTGCATGCGAGCATATCGGCGCGGTTGGAGGTGTAGGTGGCGAAGCTTGGGCGGGTGAGGAACAGGCTGCCTTTGTTACTGAGCACGCTGATATCGAATGGCGGCACGGGTCCGGAGGCATTGCCGTAGCTCACCATCATGCCGAGTGGCGCCAGGCAATCCAGGCTGGCGTTGAAGGTGTCGCGTCCCACGCTGTCGTACACCACGGGCACCATGGCGCCGCCGGTTATGCGTTTCACTTCCGCCGCCAGCCCAGTATAGCCGACGATGGTATGTTTTGCCCCGTTCGCCGCCGCCATCGCCGCTTTTTCAGGTGTTGAGACCACGCCGATAACGTTCACGCCGAGGTGGCTGGCCCATTGGCAGAGGATCAACCCCACCCCGCCGGCCGCCGCGTGCACCAGTATGGTTTGCCCCGCCTGCACTTTAAATGTCCGGTGCAGCAGGTATTGCGCGGTCATGCCTTGCAGCATCATCGCCGCGGCGTCGTTAAAACTGATGCCGCCGGGCAGTTTCACCAGCTGTTCGGCGTTAATCACCCGTTCGGTCGCATAGGCGCCCAGCGGCCCGCCGGCATAGGCCACGCGGTCACCGGGGCTGATATCGCGCACCTCCTCCCCCACGGAGACGACCACCCCCGCGCCTTCCATGCCCAAAATCGCCGGCAGTTGCGTCTTATAAAGCCCGGTGCGGAAGTACACGTCGATATAATTCAGCCCGACTGCCTCGTGGTGGATTAGCGCCTCGGTAGGCCCAGGCTGCGGCGTGGACACTTGCTCCCACTTCATCACTTCCGGCCCGCCGACGGCATGGATGCGGATTGCTTTGCTCATCGGCTTTTGGCTCCCGCCAGTTTTTCCACGCTTAGTTTTTCAAGATTGAGCAGGGCCAGCTTGGTTTCCAGCCCCTCGCCGCCCGAGTACCCCCCCAGCCCGGTTGTCCCCAGCACGCGGTGGCACGGTATCAATATCGGGATCGGGTTCGCCGCATTCGCCCCGCCCACGGAGCGCGGCGACCCCCCCGCCACGGCGGCGATCTGCGCATAACTGCGTGTCTCCCCCGCCGGAATTTGCCGCAACGCCGCCCAAACCTTCTGCCGGTACGCGCTCCCCGCCGGGTTCAACGGCAGGTCACCAGGCAGCGCCTCACCGTCAAAATACGCTTCCAGCGCCTTTTTCGCCCGCACCAGCACCGGCGAGGGCTCCTGCACGCTGCCCCACCCCCACTCCAGCGCGACAATTTTCTCGTCCTCGGCGAACAGAGTGAGATCGCCAACCGGGGAGTGCATGGAGAGACTGGACATGGTTCACACGCTAATCCCGGCCCCCGCCCGGATCAAGCACTCCACCCCCAAACCAAACTCCGCCGTCATCCCCGCCGTCATTCCCGCGAAAGCGGGAATCCTCTCCTCACACCCCCGTCCGCGCCGTCTCCCCCGCCTGCTCCATGCCGCCGAACTTGCGATACAGCTCCGAAGCCAGCGCCGCCACGGCCGTCACGTACACCACACCGGCCAGGGCCATCACCGCCATGCCGAGGAAACCGGGGTGGCCCATGGCAAACTCCCGCCCACCGAACAGCAAACCGAGAAGTGCAAACACCACCATCAGCGGCAGCAGCCCGCCAACCATAGTCCCGGCGATAAACCACCAATGCCCCCGGCTCTTATTCCAGCTCTCGTCCAGGGGCCGCGGCCTGTCCAGCGCGAGCGCCGGGTAGGTCAGCACCAGCCGTACCAGAACAATGAGAGCGGCAATCCCGAAAATCAGCGCCAAAATATGGGGCAGCACTACCCCCACGGCTTCAATCACGAGGATCGCCACCAGAAAAGTACCAAACCTAATCAGCCGGGACTGATTCCGCAGCGCCGTGCCTTCTTCGCCGAGCAGAATGAACCTGTGCACCGCCACCATGCACGGCACGAATACAATCGCGCTCAACACGGAATAGATCAGCGTTATCCACCACCTGAACACGCTATGTCCGGCCACCACCATATGCGGGTTCAGGCCGGTGGTGGTGACGAAATGCAAAGGCGGCACCACGAATTGGTAGATGGCGTGCAGCACGAATATGGCAACAAACGCCCCGGCAAACAGCACCGCGTTGCGTTGCACCGCCCCGATTGCGCCCCGCCAGCCGGCGAGGATCAGGTCCACGATCTCCATCGTCATCTCCCGTTCTTTATGCGATTCAAATAGCATGCCGGAACAAAAAAGACGAAGCAAATTCCGCCAACTCTACCGCCAAGGCTCCTCCGGCCAGTCGTGCCTCGGGTACCGCCCGCGCATATCCCGCCGCGCATCCGCCCAGCCGCCGCGCCAGAACCCCGCCAGATCCCCGGTAATCGCAATCGGCCGCCCGGCGGGGGATAACAATGCGATCTGCAACGCCACTTTCCCCCCGCCAGCTTTGGCGTCGCATCCAGCCCATAAAACGCCTTCGCCCGCGCGGCGGCCACCGGCACCGGCCCGGTGTAATCCACCCGCACCTCGCCATGCGGCAGTTTTAGCGCCACCGGCAGCTCCTTATCCAACCGCTGCGCCTGCTCTCGCGTCATCATGCCGCGCAGCACCGCCACCAAATCCACGCTTTTCACCTCACGCAGATTACTCATCCCCGCCAAATACGGCGCCAGCCATTCTTCCGCTTCCGCCGCCAGCGCCGCCCGCGACAAATCCGGATATTCCGCATCCACCCCCCGCATCACCTCCACCCGCGCGCATAAATTCTCCGCCGCCTCGCTCCAATCCAGCGCCTCCAGCCTGGTGGAAACCGCCTTCGCCAGCGCCGCCTGCACCTCTTCAGGCTCCGGCGGCAAATATTTGTCTGAAAGTATCAGGGCGCCCAACCGCACCCGCTCGCGGAGTAAAATACCGCCGCTGGCCGGATCAAACCCGGACTCCCTTACCCGCTTGCACCGCGCCCGCAGCACCGGCGGCAAATCCTCCGCATCCAGCCCCGCCGCCAGCCGTATTTTGGCGCCCTTGGCTTCCAGCGACGCCACCACCAGCAACCGCGCCCGCCGTAATGGGTCAGTTGGCCCCAGCGCCCCGCTCCCGCCACCGGACAACCGATAAGACCCCGGCTCCCCGCGCGCCTGGCCTATCCGGTCCGGAAACGCCGCCGCCAGCAGCGCGCCGGGGTCACCATGCGCGGGCATCGCCCCCACGCCCAGCCGGTTACGATAAATTTTCGCCGCCTGGCGCACCCGCGCCAGCCCAGCCCGGTCACCCTCGATCTTCCCTGCCAACGCCTCCAGCCGGAGCAAAATATCCGCCGAGGCATCCCGCCCCAGCACATCCCGCTCCTCCAATATCGCCGCCAAATCCGCCGCCAGCGCGCGCTCCGCCTTGCTCTCCCCCGCCAGCATCATCGCCGCCAGCCGAGGTGCGGCGCGCAGCCTTGCCATCTCGCGCCCCAACGCCGTAATCCGCCCGCTGCCCTCCAGCGCGCCCAAATCCTCCAGCAGCGCCCGCGCCACTTTCGCCGCCCCGGCCGGCGGCGCATCCACAAACGGCAGGTTTTCGCTCCGCTCGCCCCAGGCGGCGCACGCCAATTCCAATGCCGAAAGCTCCGCCTCCAAAATCTCCGGCGTCTCAAACCCCGGCAACCCCCGGTGCAGCGCCTCCGACCATAACCGTATCGCCACCCCCGGCCCCTGCCGCCCCGCGCGCCCGGCCCGCTGCACCGCCGCCGCGCGGCTGATCCGCAACGTCGCCAGCCGCGTCAGCCCGCTCGCCACATCCAGTTTTGGCGCGCGGCGAAACCCGCCATCAATCACAATCCGCACGCCGGGAACGGTGAGGGATGTTTCAGCAATCGACGTCGCCAGCACCACCCGCCTTTGCTCATGCTCGCGCAACGCCAAATCCTGCGCCGCCGGCGACAAATCCCCATGCAAAGGCAGCACCAGCGCCGGCACCCCCTGCAACGCCGTCTGCGTCCGCCGGATTTCCGCCATGCCCGGCAAAAACACCAGCACATCGCCCTTATGCGCCACCAGCGCCTCGCGCACCGCTTTGGCCGCCGCCTCCGGCAATTCCCGCGCGGTGGGAATATCCCGCTTGCTGTGGCTCACCGCCACCTCATGCATCCGCCCGTCGCTCTCAATCACCGCCGCATCCAGCAGTCCCGCAATCTTCTCCGCCTCCGCGGTGGCTGACATCGCCAATATCCGCAACTCCGGCCGCAATGTGCGCTGCAAATCCAGCACCAGCGCCAGGCCCAAATCCGCATCCAAACTGCGCTCATGCACCTCGTCGAAAATCACCAGCGCCACCCCGCTCAGCCCTGGGTCGGCCAGCAACCGGCTGGTCAGCAGCCCCTCGGTAATCACCTCCACCACCGTATCGCCCGAAACCGCGCTCTCCAGCCGTGTGCGAAACCCCACGCGCCCGCCCACGGCCTCGCCCAGCAGCCCCGCCATCCGTTGCGCCGCCGCCCGCGCCGCCAGCCGCCTCGGCTCCAGCAGCAAAATTTTGCCCGCCACCCCCGCCCGCATCAGCGCCAGCGGCACCAGCGTCGTCTTCCCCGCCCCCGGCGGCGCCACCAGCACGGCATTGCGCTCCTGCGTCAGCAAACAATCCAGCAGTGCCGGCAGCACATCATTCACGGGCAAATCGTCGGTCATCGCCCCCGGATACCACCACCGGCCCGTCCGTGCGATATTCCCCCCATGCGCGCCCTGCTCCTCCTGTTTCTGCTCCTGCCCAACCTCGCTTTCGGAGCCGCCAGCAATTTTTTCACCTCCCCGCGTGACACCGTCCGCCTCATCTCCGCCACCAACACCGGCCCCAACGTCCAACTGGCGCTGCAATTCACCCTTGCCCCCGGCTGGCACATCTACTGGTCCAACCCTGGTGACGCCGGCCTCCCCCCGCAACTCACCCCCACAACCCCCGCCAGCTTCGGCCCGCTCAATTTCCCGCCGCCCGAACTGCTCACCCAAGGCCCCGTCACCGCCTACGTCCTCTCGGGCAACGCCCTGCTCCCCTTCACCGCCACCAACGCGGCGCAATCCATCACCGCCACCGCCTCCTGGCTCGTCTGCTCCGACATCTGCATCCCCGAGCACGCCACCTTCACCCTGCCTCTGCCCGGCGGCCAATCCACTGAAGCCGCCCTCTTCACCCCGCCAAAAATCATCCCCTCACCCTTCCCCGCCACCATCGCGCCAGACGGCACCCTCACCCTCACCGGCCCCACCTCCGCCCAGGTGGCCGCCGCGCATTTCTTCCCCACGGCCCAGGGCACGCTCATTAATTCGGCGCCGCAGCCACTCACCTTCACCGCCACCGGCCTCACCCTGACCCTGCCCCTCCTGCCCAACCACCGGCAACTCACCGGAATCCTCGAACTCACCGACCCCACCGGCGCCACGCAATCCCTCGCCCTCGTCCCCACCCCCGGCCCGGCGCTCCCACGCCCGCCCTACCTCCTGCTCGCCTTCCTCGGCGGCCTCATCCTTAATTTCATGCCCTGCGTGTTTCCCATTCTCGCCATGAAGGCCGTCCTTATTTCGCGCCTGGGCGGCGCGGAAACCAAAATCCGCCACGAGGCATTCGGCTACACATTCGGCGTCCTCATCACCATGCTGGCCTTGGGCGGCATCCTGCTCACCCTGCGCGCGCTCGGCACCGCCGCCGGCTGGGGCTTCCAATTCCAGTCGCCCATTTTCGTCGCCCTCATTGCCTGGGTCATCTTCGCCCTCACCCTCAATCTGGCGGGCCTGTTCGAGATCGTCTCCCCCGCCGCCTTGGGCCGCGTCCCCGCGCAGCACAGCATTTCCACCGGCGCGCTCGCGGTCATCGTCGCCACGCCTTGCTCGGCCCCATTCATGGGCACCGCCGTCGCCGCCGCCCTCGCCGCGCCGCCGCTCATGGCACTCGGCATATTCCTCAGCCTCGGCCTCGGCCTCGCGGCCCCGTTCCTGCTGCTGGCCAGCATCCCCCGCCTCGCGCACTTCATCCCGCGCCCCGGCGCCTGGATGCTCTACCTGCAACGCGCCCTCGCCCTCCCCATGGCCGCCACTTTCGCCTGGCTCGCCTGGGTCCTCTTCCACCAGACCGGCACCCCCGGTTTCCTGCTGCTCCTCGCTGGCGCCGCCCTGCTCACCCTGGCCCTGACCCGCAAAAACCTCCGCCCCCTGGCCTTAATCCCGCTCCTGCTGCTCCCCCTGCTGCGCACCCAGCTTCTCGCCCCCGCCCTCACGCTCCCCGGCGCGGCGCCCTATACCGCCGCCCGCCTCACCCAACTCCGCACCGCGCAAACCCCCGTCTTCATTGACCTCACCGCCGCCTGGTGCGTCACCTGCCTGGTCAACGAGGCCACCACCCTCAAAAACCCCGCCGTCCAATCCGCCTTCGCCACCCATCACATCGCCCTGCTCGTCGGCGACTGGACCAACAAAAACCCCGCCATCACCGCTCTCCTCGCCGCCAACCACCGCGACGGCGTGCCGCTCTACCTGTATTACCCCCCCGGCGCCGCCGCCCCGCTCATCCTGCCGCAAATCCTCCGGCCAGATGCCGTGCAAACCGCGCTGAGCCACCGCTAACCCGCCGCTTGGGCATCCCCGGCGACCCGCAACCCGAGGCAGCGTAACGGACCCCCGTTGTCACTTCCCCGCCTCACGAGGTCTCGGACAACCTCTTCACCACCTGCGCAAACGCCCGCGCCCGGTGGCTGATCGTATCCTTCACCTCGCCCCCCAGCTCCGCATACGTCTGCTGCAACCCATCCGGCACAAACACCGCGTCATAACCAAACCCGCCCTCACCGCGCGGCGCTTTCGCAATCATCCCATCCGCCTGGCCGATAAACGTCGCCGTCGTGCCATCCGGCCGCGCCAGGCACAGCGCGCACACAAACCGCGCCCGCCACTCCCCCGCCGCCGCGCACGCCGCGATTATCCGCGCAAACGCCGTGGGATAATCCCCCGCCGCATACCTTGCGGACAACACCCCCGGCTCGCCCCCAAGTGCCGCCACGCACAGCCCAGAATCATCCGCCAGCGCCGGCATCCCCGCCGCCACCGCCGCCGCTCGCGCCTTCATTTTAGCATTCCCGGCAAAATCGTCCGCCGTCTCATCCGGCTCGGCCAGGCCCATCGCCCCGGCCCCCACCGCCTCAATCCCCAGCGGCGCCAGCAGCGAGGCAAACTCCTTCAACTTCCCCGCATTATGTGTCGCAATAAGTACGCGCCTCACGCCCGCCCGGCCACTTCCGAGAGCATCCCCGGATCAATCCGCAGCTTCGCCAGCGCCCGCTGCCACTTGGTGGCGTAATCCGCATCATAAACCAGCGCCTCATCGGCCGGCACGTTCAGCCACGAGTTCTGCTTTATCTCCTCATCCAGCTGCCCCTCGCCCCAACCCGCATAACCCAGCAGTAACTGCGCCCGCTCCGGCCCGCCGCCACTGGCCACCGCCTGCAGCACCTCCAAATTCGCCGTCAGCACAAAATGCGCATCCACCGGCATGCTGCCCTCGGCCACCCAATCCGGGGAATGCAGCACAAACCCGCGCGAATCCTCCACCGGCCCGCCAGACCCCACGCGTATCTCGCGCTGCGGCGGGCTCGGCTCCACCCCCAGCTGCACCAGCAAATCCGCAAACTTCGGGCTCTTCACCGGACGGTTCAACAACACGCCCATCGCCCCCTCGGCCGAATGCGTGCAAATAAATATCACGCCCTGCACAAAACGCGGATCGCGCATCGAGGGCATCGCAATCAGCAATTGCCCCGTCAGCCAGTCCGTACCCCTCAAAGCCTCTTTCTCTCTCTTTGCCATGATCCCAACCATATTCCCGCCGCCCCGCGCCCGCCAGCCCCGTTTCTTACCAACTCTTCACGACTTCCGGAACTTCGTATAGGTAGGCTCATATTTCGGGAAACAGGGGCCAAGCGTATGATCAAAACCGGTGACAAAATTCCAGCCATGAAACTCATGGCCGCCACACCCGAAGGCCCGCGCGAGGCCGATACCGCAACCCTCTTCGGCCCCGGCAAGGTCGTCCTCTTCGCCGTCCCCGGCGCCTTCACCCCCACCTGCTCCGCCAAACACCTCCCCGGCTTCGTCGAACACGCCGCCGCCCTCAAAGCCAAAGGTGTTACGCGCATCATCTGCATGGCCGTCAACGACGCCTTCGTCCTCGGCGCCTGGGCCAAAGACCACAAAGCCTTCGACACCATCACCTTCCTCGCCGACGGTTCCGCCGCCTTCACCAAAGCCCTCGGCCTGGAACTCGACCTCACCGCCCGCGGCATGGGCATCCGCAGCCAACGCTTCGCCCTCATCGCCCAGGACGGCGTCGTAACCCACCTCGCCATCGAAGAACCCGGCGGCTTCGACATCAGCCGCGCCGAGGCCGTACTCGAAGCACTTTGATCCCCGGTGAAGTAAGGCCAAGGGGTTTTACCCCCAAGACCCTCACTAATGCCTCACTTAACCAAGGACCAAACGCTTGAGCACTACCCTCACCGTTGTCGTGCCGTGTTACAATGAGCGGGCCAATGTGGCGCCCATGGTTGCGGCGCTGGATACGGCCCTGGCGGGTCTGGCGTGGGAGGTTGTGTTTGTTGATGACGACAGCCCGGACGGCACCACCGCCGCCGCGCGCGAGATTGCCCGCACCGACCCGCGCGTGCGCTGCATCCGCCGCGTCGGCCGCCGTGGGCTCTCTTCGGCGGTAATCGAGGGCGCGTTGTCCTCCTCGGCTGATTATGTCGCGGTGATCGACGGTGATTTGCAGCACGACGAAACCCGCCTGCCTTTAATGCTCGAAGCCGTCGCGGCGGGTGCGGACATGGCCGCCGGCTCGCGCCACGTCGAGGGCGGTGACTCTTCCGGCCTGTCCTCCCCCTTACGTGTAAAGCTCTCCGAAACCGGCATCCGCGCCGCCCAGCTGGTCACCAAAACCACCATCACCGACCCCATGAGCGGCTTCTTCCTTCTGCGCCGCGACCTGTTCGAGCAGCTCGCCTCCCGCCTCACCGGCCAGGGCTTCAAAATCCTGCTGGACCTCATCCTCGCCTCGCCGAAAAAGCTGAACATCACGGAAATCCCCTACAAATTCCGCCCCCGCGCCGCCGGCGAGAGCAAGCTCGACGCCCTCGTCCTCGCCCAGTTCGCTGGCCTGCTCATCGACAAAATGCTCGGCGGCACCGTCCCGCTCCGCTTCATCTCCTTCGCTCTGGTCGGCGCCTTCGGCGTGCTCATCAACGTGCTGGTCCTGCAGCTCGGACGCTCCACCGGGCTGAATTTCGCCACCTCCCAGACCATCGGCACCATCATCGCCATGATCGCCAACTTCCAGCTCAACAACCAGCTCACCTACCGCGCCCAGCGCCTCAAAGGCCCGCGCGCCTGGCGCGGCCTCATCCTCTTCCTCGCCGTATGCGGTCTTGGCGCCATCGCCAACGTCGGCATCGCCCGCGCCTTGTACGCCGAGAACGGTTCCAGCCTGTTCTCCGGCGCCGCCGGCGCCGTCATCGGCGTGGTCTGGAACTACGCGGTCTCCGCCACCCTGGTCTGGCGCGCGCGCTAAATGCGCCTCGCCCTCCTGGCCCTTGCCGGGCTTACCCTGCTCCGGTTCGTGGTCGCGTCCCGCGTGCCCCTGGCGCCGGACGAAGCCTACTACTTCCTTTGGTCGCAGCATCTGCAAGCGGGTTATCTCGACCACCCGCCCATGGTCGCCTACTGGATCCGCGCGGGCACCATGCTGCTCGGCAACTCCCCCCTCGGCATCCGCCTGCTCGGCCCCATCGCCGCCGCCCTCGGCTCCCTTTTGGTGTGGGACGCCGGGGAACAACTCTTCCCCCACCGCCAGGCCGGCCTCATCGCCGCCGCTTTGCTCAACGCCACCTTAATGGTCGGCACCGGTGCCATCCTCATCACGCCCGACGCACCCTTGCTGTTTTTCTGGACAGCCAGCCTCGCCGCCCTCGCCCGGCTCATCACCAGCGGCAACCCGCGCTGGTGGCTGGCTGTGGGCCTCGCCGCCGGGCTGGCGTTGCTCTCCAAATACACCGCCGTCCTGTTCATCGCCGCGGTGTTCATCTGGTTGCTCACCTCACCCGAAGGCCGCGCCACGCTGCGTACCCCCTGGCCCTGGGCCGCCGTGCTGCTCGCCGGCCTCATCTTCGCGCCGGACATTGCCTGGAACGCCTCCCACCACTGGGCCAGCTTCCGCAAACAAGGCGGCCGCGAGTTCATTTTCCCCGCTTCGCAACCGGCCGGAAACGGTCTCGTTGTCCCCAGCGTTCCCCAGCCATATTCCCCCCCCAAGCCATCCCCGCCAAGCGTCATTCCCCGCCCCGTGCAATTTTTCGGCGAATTCTGGGCCGGACAATTTGGTCTGTTTACTCCCATCATCTTCGTCCTAACCGGCTGCGGCCTTTGGCGACTGCGGCTATCCGCCGCCCCGGCCGCGCCGCTGCTCGTCTGGGTCACCCTCGTACCCGGCGTGGTGTTTCTTGAACACGTGATCTCAGACCGCGTGCAGCCCAACTGGCTCGCCGTCCTCTACCCTTCCGCCTGCCTGGCCACCGCCGCGCTGCCGGCGGCAACCCTGCGGCGCTGGCTCAAACCCGCCTTGGCCACCGGGTTTTTCCTTACCGCCATCGCCTACGCCCAGGCGCTCACGCATTTTCTGCCGCTGCCGCCGCGCAGCGACCCGTCCGCGCTGCAATTAGCCGGCTGGCCGGACCTCGCCGCCGCCGCCGCCAATCTCACGCCCCCGCCCGCCTTCATCACCTCGGACGACTACGCAACCGCCGCCGCCCTTGCCTATTACGCACCGGCCAACGTGCCCATCGCTGGCCTGAACCTGGACCGCTGGAGCTCTTTCGCTTTCCCCGCGGCCAACCTGCAAAACAAAACCGGCCTTTTCATCTCCCGTTACCAGCCACCGGACTGCATGACCCCGCCGCAAATCCTCACCCGGCGCCTGGGGCCGAAAATCATCGCCACCTACCACGCCTGTTTCGTCACCGCCGTCATCCCCGGTGCCCTCCTGCCGCGCCCCTAACCGTATGCCCTGGCAAATCCCGGAAAATTTTGCCAAACGACGTTACATGACCACCATGCTTGATACCGCCATTGAACGTGCCCGCGCCAGTTTGCTTGGGGAGCAGCGCCCGGACGGGCATTATTTGTATGAGCTGGAGGCGGACGCCACCATTCCGGCTGAGTATGTGCTGCTGGAGCATTATCTGGACCGCATCACGCCCGATTTGCAGGCCAAGATTGGCGTGTATCTGCGCCGCATCCAGGGTGACCACGCCACCAACCCAGGCGGCTGGCCGCTCTTCCACGGCGGCAAGCTGGACCTCTCCGCCAGCGTAAAGGCGTATTTCGCGCTCAAAGCCCTGGGGGATTCCCCCGGCGCCCCGCACATGGTCCGTGCCCGCTACGCCATTCTCGCGTATGGCGGCGCCGAGCGCACCAACGTGTTCACCCGCATCCAGATGGCCCTGTTCGGCGCCGTGCCGTGGGATGCCAGCCCGGTCGTCCCCATCGAGCTGATGCTGATGCCCGGCTGGTTCCCCATCAACATGCGCAAAGTCTCCTACTGGTCACGCACGGTCATGACCCCGCTAATGGTCCTCACCACCAAAAAACCCCTCGCCCGCAACCCGCGAAACATCCGAATCGACGAGCTGTTCAACACCCCGCCGGCGCAGGTGAAAGACTGGATCCGCGGCCCCTACAAATCCGCCTGGGGCCCCGCGTTCAAGATGCTGGACGACGTGCTCCGCGCCGCCGAACCCTATTTCCCCAAAAAATACCGCGAGCGCGCCATCGCCAAAGCCATCGCCTGGACCATCGAGCGCCTCAACGGCGAGGACGGCCTTGGCGCCATCTACCCCGCCATGGCCAACGCCGCGATGATGTTCGATCTCTACGGCGACACCGAGCATTTCGACATCGCCTATGGTTCGGTGAAAAAGCTCCTCGTCATCAAGGAGGACGAAGCCTACTGCCAGCCCTGCCTCTCTCCGGTGTGGGACACCGGCCTCGCCGGCCACGCTTTGCTGGAATCCGGCGTCACCGAACCCGTGGAAGCCGCCTGCGACTGGCTGCTCCCCCGCCAGGTCCTCGACGTGGCGGGGGACTGGGCCAGCAACACCCCCGGCACCCGCCCCGGGGGCTGGGCCTTCCAGTACAACAACGCCTATTACCCTGATGTCGACGACACCGCCGTGGTCGCCATGCTCATGCACCGCACCGGCAAACCGCAATACGAACAGGCAATCTCCCGCGCGCGGGAATGGATCGCCGGCATGCAGTCCCCCAACGGCGCCTGGGGCGCGTTCGACATCAACAACGACCACCAATATCTGAATCACATCCCCTTCGCCGACCACGGCGCGTTGCTTGATCCCCCCACCGAGGACGTCACCGCCCGCTGCATCTCCTTCCTCGCCCAGCTTGGCCACCCCGAAGACCGCCCCTCCATCGAGCGCGGCGTCAAATACCTGCGCGAAACCCAATGCCCGGACGGCTCCTGGTTCGGCCGCTGGGGCACCAACTACATCTATGGCACCTGGTCAGTCCTCTGCGCCCTCAACGCCGCCGGCGTGGACCATGCCGACCCCGCCATCACCCGCGCCACCACCTGGCTCATCAGCAAACAACGCGCCGACGGCGGCTGGGGCGAGGATTGCGAAACCTACGCCGCCGCCCCGCCCGGTGAATTCCACGGCCATGCCGAACAAAGCCTGCCCAGCCAAACCGCCTGGGCCATGCTCGGCCTCATGGCCGCCGGCCTCGCCGGTCACGAGTCCGTGAGCCGCGCCGCCGCCTTCCTGCAAGCCGCGCAAGACTCCCAAGGCAGCTGGACCGAGCGCGCCTACAACGCTGTCGGCTTCCCCCGCGTGTTCTATCTCAGGTACCACGGATACCCGCGTTTCTTCCCGCTCATGGCCCTCAGCCGGTACAGGTCGTTGCTTAACAGCAATGAATGCAAGATGAATTTCGGCTTCTAACCCCCCTCGTGACCATTGCTTTTCTCCCCAATTATGCGCCAAGGTCCGTGTCAATTCGATGACAGGTTAAGGAAACCACATGGCTGATGCCTTCGGGGTGGCACTAAAGGGTCCGCGCGCGCCAATGGATACCGACGCCGTACGCGCCGCCTACAAGCGCCAGGCGAACACCTACGACAGTTTCTTCGGCCTGGCCTCTCGCCACGCGCGCAAAGCCGCGGTCGAAGCCGTGAACAACGCCCAAGGCGAGCACGTGCTCGAAGTCGGCGTCGGCACCGGCCTCGCACTACCCCTCTACAGCCCCGCCAAACGCGTCACCGGCATAGACCTCTCCTCGGAAATGCTGCTCAAAGCCCGCGCCCGCGCCGCCGCGCTGGGCCTGCGCAACATCGAAGCACTGCTGGAAATGGACGCCACCGCAACCACCTTCCCCGACGCCACCTTCGATATCGCCGTCGCCATGTTCGTCGCCTCAGTCGTCCCCAAACCCCGCGCGCTCCTGGCCGAACTCAAACGTGTCGTAAAACCCGGCGGAACCATCCTCCTCGTCAACCATTTTGCTCGCGAACGCGGCCCGGTCTGGTGGATCGAACACGCCCTCGCACCAGCCTCCTCGCTCGTCGGCTGGCACCCAGATTTCAAACTCGGCCACATCTTCGACCCCACGGACCTCGCAGCCGCCGAAATCACCAACATGCCCCCCCTAGGCCTGTTCCGCCTCGCCGAATTAACCAACCGGCCGCGTAAATAAGCGGAAAGCAGGCAAGGCCAAGGGGCTCTGCCCCCTGGACCCCCGCTAAGGGCTAGCCCTCAGAAACCTTATTAAAGGATTGCAAAGGGGAGCCTTTGCTGGGGGTCCAGGGGGCAAAGCCCCTTGGCCTTGCCTGCTTTCCGCTTATTTACCGGCCGGTGTTGGTTAATTCGGCGGCGCGAAACTTGATCTTATGGGGGCTGGCTTATATCAGATGGGATCAGGGCAGACCGGCTTTACGGTCTGGGTACTTAAGCGGGATAATGAGAATGAAGCGGAGCATCAGTTCGGCATTGGGCGCGGCGGGTTTGCTGGCCTTGTTTGGCCATATGGCATTGGCGCAGGCCACCGCCACCGACCCCACGGCGGCGGCGAATGCTTATGTCAGCGCGCCGCATAACTGGCAGATGTGGTTCCCAGTGGCTGACAGCCCCCTGCAGGCGCAGATCGACTGGCTGATGAAATTCGTGCTCTGGATCATGGCCGGCGTGGTTGGGTTCGTCGGCATTTTACTGCTTTATGTTCTCACCCGCTACCGCGCCAGCCGCAACCCGGTGCCCAGCAACGTCACCCACAACACCCTTGTCGAGGTGATCTGGATTGTCATTCCCACCCTACTGCTGGCGGTCATCGTCATTCCCTCGATCAACCTGATCTATTCCGAGGCCGATGACTCCAACCCCTACCTTACCGTCACCGTCACCGGCCACCAGTGGTACTGGGAGTACAACTACAGCGGCGTGCAGGGCGGGTTGGACTACACCAGCTACATGATCCCCGACAACCAGATTCAGCCCGGCGAGATCCGCCGTCTTTCAGTTGACCATCCCCTGGTTCTACCGGCCGGCGAGAAGATCAAGTTCATCACCACCAGCGCGGACGTGATACATGGCTTCTACCTGCCCTCGCTCGGCGTGCAGCGCTACGCCCTCCCCGGCACGACCCTCACGCAGTGGACGATCATTCCCAAGGCTGGCACCTATTATGGCCAGTGCAACCAGATTTGCGGCATCAACCACGACGCCATGCCGATCGAGATCAAGGCCATTCCGCTGGCGGATTATCTCAACTGGGTGAAATACGCCCAAGCGAACTATGCGCTGAACACCTATGCGCCTTCCCTCATTTCATCGCCGCTGCCAGTCGACAAACTGGCCGATGCGTCCTCGAATTAAGCCCCGGACAGGAGCCAGACCATGACCGCCACCACCCAAGACCATTCACACGACGCCCACGAGGCCCACCACCAGAAGGGCTTCATCGAGCGCTGGCTGATGAGCACCAACCACAAGGACATCGGCACCCTCTACATCACCATGGCGGTGATCGGCGCCTGCGTCGGCGGCGTGCTCTCCGTCATCATGCGCCAGCAGCTCATGTACCCGCATAACGACGTCATCACCACCGGCGCCGCCTGGAACGCGATCATCACCGCGCACGGCCTGCTGATGATTTTCTGGTTCGTCATGCCCGCCCTCATCGGTGGCTTCGGCAACTGGATGGTGCCGATGATGATCGGCGCGCCGGACATGGCCTTCCCCCGCTTGAACAACATGAGCTTCTGGTTCCTCGCCGCGGGCTTCATCTTCATCATGCTCGGCCTGCTCATCGGCACCGGCACCGGTGCTGGCTGGACCATCTATCCCCCGCTGGACAACGCGCAGTATTCCCCCGGCATCGCCACGGATTTCTCGCTCTTCTCGTTGCATCTGGCCGGCGTGTCCTCGCTGCTCGGCGCCATCAACTTCATCGCCACCATCCTCAACATGCGCGCCCCTGGCATGACCATGCACAAAATGCCGCTGTTCTGCTGGGCCATCCTGGTCACCGCGTTCCTGCTGCTGCTCGCCATCCCCGTGCTGGCCGGCGCCGTCACCATGCTCATCATGGACCGCAACTTCGGCACCTCCTTCTTCGAGCCCGCCGGCGGCGGCGATCCGGTGCTGTTCCAGCATCTGTTCTGGTTCTTTGGCCACCCGGAAGTCTACATCATGATCCTGCCGGCCTTCGGCATCATCAGCCATGTGGTCTCCACCTTCTCGAAAAAGCCGATTTTCGGCTACCTCGGCATGGCCTACGCCATGGTCATCATCGGCTTCGTCGGCTTCATCGTCTGGGCCCACCACATGTTCATCTCGGCCATCAGCACCGACAGCAAGGTCTATTTTGAAGTCGCGACGCTGGTCATCGCGGTGCCCACCGGCATTAAAATTTTCTCCTGGATCGCCACCATGTGGGGCGGCTCCATCGAGTTCAAAACCCCGATGCTCTGGGCCATCGGCTTCATCTTCCTCTTCGTCATCGGCGGCGCCACCGGCGTCGTGCTGGCCAATGCCGGTCTCGACCAGGAACTCCACAACGACTACTTCCTCGTCGCGCATTTCCATTACGTGCTCTCGATGGGTGCCTCCTTCGCCGTATTCGCCGGGTTCTATTACTGGATCGGCAAAATGAGCGGCCACCCCTACCCGGAATTCTGGGGCAAGGTGCATTTCTGGACCTTCTTCGTCGGCGTGAACCTCACCTTCTTCCCGATGCACTTCCTCGGTCTCGCCGGCATGCCGCGCCGCTACCCGGACTACGCTGACGCCTTCGCCGGCTGGAACTACGTCGCCTCCATCGGCTCCATCATCTCCGGCGTCTCCGGCCTGGTGTTTTTCTATGTGTTATTCCGCGTGTTCACCTCCAAGGAGAAGCTGGCCGGCAATTACTGGGGCGAGGGTGCCACCACCCTGGAATGGGCCGTGCCTTCCCCGGCCCCGCACCACACCTTCGAAGACGTGCCGGTCATCCGTTAATGACCGGCATGTTTCCCTCGGCCCGTAGGGCGGAAAAGCGAAGCGCATTCCGCCACACCGGCCGCGGCGCATGAGCGGCTCCGCCGTCACCAGCGACCTCGGCGGTAGCACCGCCGCGGACTGGTTCTCCCTGCTTAAACCCCGCGTGATGTCGCTGGTCGTCTTCACCGGGGCCATCGGCCTTATCGTCGCCCCCACACATCTCAACCCGGTACTCAGCTTCACCGCCATCCTGTGCATCGCACTCGCCGCCGGCGCCTCGGGCGCCATCAACATGTGGTATGACGCCGACATCGACGCCGTGATGCACCGCACCTCGTCGCGCCCCATCCCCGCCGGCCGCGTCACCGCGCGGGACGCCCTTGGCTACGGCATCGTGCTATCTTGCGTGTCAGTGCTGCTGATGGCCCTGGCAACCAACGTGGCCGCCGCCGCCGTGCTGGCGCTGTCCATTTTATACTACGTCTTCGTCTACACCATGTGGCTCAAGCGCAGCACGCCGCAGAACATCGTCATCGGCGGCGCCGCCGGCGCGTTCCCCCCGGTCATCGGCTGGGCCGCCGCCACCGGCCATATCTCGGCGCTGCCCATCCTGCTGTTCACCATCGTGTTTTTCTGGACCCCGCCGCATTTCTGGTCCCTGGCCCTGTTCGCCTCGGACGACTACGAGCGCGCCGGCGTGCCGATGCTCCCCGTCGTCAAAGGTGCCCGCCACACGCGCGTGGCGGTCATGGTCTATTCGCTGCTGCTGGTGCCCGTCGCGGTCTCGCCCTATTGGCTCGGCCTGTGCGGCCGCACCTACGGCGCCTCGGCGCTCATCCTCAGCCTGGTATTTTGCTACTATTGCTGGGGCGTGCTGACTGACAAGCAGGACGCCCAGGGCCTGAGCCTGACCAACAACGCCCCGG
Organism: uncultured Alphaproteobacteria bacterium; assembly: GCA_963696195.1. Classification (GTDB taxonomy): domain Bacteria; phylum Pseudomonadota; class Alphaproteobacteria; order Acetobacterales; family Acetobacteraceae; genus Acidocella. Next base: position 2,568,687 of record OY968826.1, on the reverse strand, counting down.
CCCGCGCCGCATTCAAATATTCCATCCTGTATCTCTTCATCCTGTTCGGTGCCTGCGCCGTTGATCGGTTTGTCTAATGTCAACGCAACGAAGTGAAGTTGACGGCGCGCACGGGGCTGGTGGGGCGGCCGCGCGCCAAAGCAATGGTCCCGAAAAGATGCCCAAGACCGAAATGCGGGAGTCCAGCTGGACCCCCGCAGAACGCGCCGAATACCTGCGCCGGCGCCGTGGCCGCAATTACCTTCTCCTCGGAGCCCTGGCCGGTTTTTGTCTTCTCATCTATGCAATTGCACTGGTGAAACTGCACGAATACGGGCAATTGTGGTAAGAATTCAGTAAATTTCAAAATTAGTTTCCAGGATCCTTTTTCTAGGGAAGAGAGTGTAGCAATCATGAGCAGCCCAGCCCATTCGGCAACCGACCAGATCAAATCCACCGTCCCGCACCCGTACCACCTGGTCGACCCCAGCATCTGGCCGCTCTGCGGCGGCATCGCCGCGATGACCACCTTCGCCGGCATCATCTTCGCCGCGCATTTCCACAACTACATCCTGCTTGGCCTCGGCCTGCTCTTCGTGGTCTCCACCATGTTCGTTTGGTGGCGGGACGTCGTTATCGAAGCCCGCACTCCCGGCCTGCATAAAATCATCACCCAGGTCGGCCTGCGCTACGGCATGGCGCTGTTCATCAGCTCGGAAGTGATGTTCTTCGTCTCGTTCTTCTGGAACTACTTCAACTACTTCTTCTACCCGGACAAAATGGGCATGGCCTTCGCCCCGGTCTGGCCGCCCCATGGCATCACCACCATCGACCCGTTCGCCATCCCGCTGTTCAACACCATGGACCTGCTGCTTTCTGGTACCACCATCACCTGGGCGCATCATTGCCTGCTGGAAGGTGACAACAAAGGCACCGTGCGCGGCCTGGCCGTCACCGTGCTGCTCGGCGTGATGTTCCTTTGCGGGCAGGCCTGGGAATACACACATTCGCCGTTCCCCTTCTACCACGGCGGCATTTTCTCCTCCTCCTTCTTCATCGCCACCGGCTTCCACGGCTTGCACGTTATCATCGGCACCGTCTTTCTCGCCGTCTGCCTGTTCCGCGCCATGAAGGGCGAGTTCACCCCACAGCGCCATTTTGGCTTCGAAGCCGCCGCCTGGTACTGGCACTTCGTGGACGTCGTGTGGCTGTTCCTCTTCGTCTGCATCTACTTCCTCGGCCGCAGCGCGATTGTCGCAGGCTAAGGAAGCAAGGCCAGGGGGCTTTGCCCCCTGGACCCCCAGCAAAGGCTCGCCTTTGCAATCCACGAATAGGGTTTCTGGAAGGCGCTCACCGCCCAGGATTTGGATAAGCACGGGTGAGCGCCTTCCAGAAACCCTTATTAATGCCGATCGAAGGGCGCGGCCCTTCGCGGGGTTCCAAGGGGCAGAGTCCCTTGGTCTTACTACCTACCCGGAACCCGCGAGCACCCCTTGGTGATCGCGGGTAACCAAAAATGGAAGCGCCTGATAGCCCCCGGCATCGCCGCATTCCTAACCTTCTGGCTCTTAATCAGCCTAGGCGTCTGGCAACTCCACCGCCTCAAGTGGAAGTCCAGCATCATCGCCGCCATCCACACGGCCGAAATCTCCGCCCCCATTCCGCTCCCGGCCAACCCCACGCCGTTCGAAAAAGTCTCCATCACCGGCACCTGGGTTCCCGGCAAAGCGGTGCTGTACGGGGATGAAGTCCACGACGCCCCCGCCGGCCCCATTCCGGGCGGCGAGCTGGTCATGCCGTTCCGGCGCCCCAACGGGCAAATCGTCCTGGTCAACCTCGGCTGGGTGCCGCAGCAAACCCCCACGCCATACCCTGAACCCACCGGGCTGACGCAAGTCGCCGGCTATCTGCACGGCGCCATCGAGCCCGGTTATTTCGCGGCGCCGGATAGTCCGGGGCAGGGGCTCTATTACACGCTGGACCCGGCAAAAATGGCCGCCGGCATGCATTTGCAAAACGCCGCGCCCTACATCCTCATCGCCATGGGCCCGCTGCCGCCCCCCGGCAGCCCCGCCCCGCAACCCGCGCAATCCCTGCCCACGCCGCCCAACAACCATTATGAATACGCCCTCACCTGGTTCGGTTTCGCCGGCGTCCTGGTGTTTGAGTTCTTCTTCTTCGCCCGCAAAAGGCTCCTGGATTTATGACCCCCTACGAACGCCTCGAACAAAAATTCGTCCGCCTCGCCACCCTCAACGAAGCCGCCGCCATGCTCGGCTGGGACGCCGCGGCCATGATGCCCCCCGGCGGCGCACAAGCCCGCGGCGAGCAAATGGCCACGCTCGCCGGTCTCTCGCACGAACTCCTCACCGCACCGGACATCACCGAAGACCTCGCCGCCGCCACGCCCCCGGCGGACCCCTGGGCGCTGCAAAACCTCGCCCTGATGTATGAGGCCCACACCCGCGCCACCGCCCTCCCGAGGGACCTCGTGGAAGCCGCCTCGCGCGCCAACAGCGCCTGCGAAACCATCTGGCGCACCGCCCGCAAAGCCTCCGATTTCGCCGCCGTCCGCCCCGCGCTGGAGGAGGTATTCAACCTCGCCCGCCAATCCGCGCAAATCCTGGGTGCCGCCCTCAACCTTTCGCCATATGACGCGTTGATGACCCAATACCAGCGCGGCATCACTGCGTCTGACGTCACGCCCATCTTCGCGGACTACGAAGCCTTCCTGAAAAAAGCCCTGCCGCAAGCGGAAGAATTACAAAACCAGCGCGAGCACGAAACCCTTCCCCCCGGCCCATACGCCACGGACACGCAGGAAGCTTTGTGCCGAAACCTGTCCGCCGCCGCCGGCCTCAACTACGCCTCCGCCCGGCTGGACCGCTCCGCCCACCCGTTCTGCGGCGGCACGAGCACTGACATCCGCATCACCACCCGCTACGACGAAGCCGACCCGCTCTCCGCCATCACCGGCGTCCTGCACGAAACCGGCCACGCTTTGTACGAACAGCACCTCCCCGCCTTCTGGCGCCGCCAGCCGGTAGGCGAGGCGGCCGGCATGGCCACGCATGAGAGCCAGTCCCTTATCATCGAAATGCAAGCCATCCGCTCGGATGCCTTCCTCGCCCACCTCGCCCCGCTGCTCACCCAGGCCTTCGGCAAACCCATCACCCAGGGCGCGCTCAAACGCCGCCTGCGCCACGTCGAGCGCTCCTGCATCCGGGTGGAAGCCGACGAACTCACTTACCCCGGCCACGTCCTGCTCCGCTTCCGCCTCGAACAAGCCATGCTTTCGGGTGACCTGCCCATCGCCGACCTCCCCGCCGCCTGGAACGACTCCCTGCAAAACCTGCTCGGCATCACCCCGCCCGATGACGCCCAAGGCTGCCTGCAAGACATCCACTGGTTTGACGGCGCCATCGGCTATTTCCCCAGCTACACGCTCGGCGCCATGGCCGCCGCGCAACTTTTCGCCGCTGCCCGCAAGGCCTTGCCCGCGCTGGATGCCCACCTCGCCACCGGCGATTTTGCGCCGCTGACAAACTGGCTCGCACAACACATCCACACCAACGCCTCGCGCTTCGCTTTCAATGAATTGTTGCTGGCTGAGACAGGTGAAAAACTGAACCCGGCCGCATTCCAAACGCACCTTACGTCACGATACTTAACGGCAAGTTAGTGTAATGAAGTTCTCCGGCGACAGCAAGGAGCTTAAGTAATGGACGTGATTTATGCCCCCATCACGGGGCGCGGCGGCGCGGTCACCGTGGTCCGGCTCTCGGGTGCGTGGGCGCTGGAAATCACCAACACATTGGCCGGCGGATTGCCGCCGCCACGCCAGGCCAGCCTGCGGACCTTGCGCTGGCAGGGCAGGGTGCTGGACCATGCCCTGGTCACCGTTTTCTCCAACCCCCACAGCTTTACCGGCGAGGATTCCGCCGAGTTGGACCTGCATGGCGGCCGCGCGGTGTTCGCCGCCGTGGCTGAGGCCCTGGTGGCCCTGGGTGCCCGCCCAGCCGAGCCAGGTGAGTTCTCCCGCCGCGCCTTTTTAAACGGCCGTATGGACCTGCTGGAGGCCGAGGCGACGGCCGACCTCATCGCCGCCGAGACCGAGGCGCAGCGGGTACAGGCGATTGACGGCGCCAGCGCCCTGCAAACCTCCTGCACGCAATGGCGTGAATCGCTCCGCCAAGTGATGGCGCAACAGGAGGCGCTGATTGATTTCCCCGACGAGGATCTGCCGCCGGAGGTCGAGGCAAAACTGCTGCGCCAGATCGCTGATCTGCACCAGGAAATGCGGGACATTCTGGCCGCCGCCCCGGCGGCGGAGCGGCTGCGCGAAGGGCTGGAATTTGTCATCCTCGGCGCCCCCAACGCAGGCAAATCCACGCTGCTGAACGCGCTGGCGGGGGAGGACGTGGCCATCGTCTCCGAAACCCCCGGCACCACGCGGGACGCCGTGGGAGTCCGCGTGGCGCTCGGCGGCGTGCCGGTACACCTGACCGACACCGCCGGGTTGCGTGAGACCGATGATTACATCGAAGCCGAAGGCGTGCGCCGGGCGAAGGCACGGGCGCTGGAGGCGGATTTGATCATCGCCGTGGCCGCACCCGGCGAGGATTTTCCGCCGGTGCCGGAAGGTGCCAAGGTGCTGCGGGTGCGCACGAAAACCGATCTCACCCCGTCATTCCGGGCGCCGGGGCGCAGCCCCGAAGACCCGGAATCTTCTTTGGTGGACGGGCTGATTGTCTCGGCCAGAACCGGGCATGGCATGGCGGATTTACGCACCCAACTCGCCAACACCGCCGCCCGCCTGACCGACACCAAGGGCACCGCCACCCTGGCCCGCCCCCGCCAGATCGCCTGCGTCCGCGACACCGCCGAGGCTTTAGCCCGCGCCCTGGCGGTGGAGGAACCGGAGCTGCGCGGCGAGGAATTACGCGCGGCATCGCAGGCGCTGGCAAGGCTGACCGGGGTGATTGGGGTGGAGGAGATTTTGGACGCGGTGTTTTCGGGGTTTTGTATTGGGAAGTAGCCTTGCTGCTTTAAGGGTAAAACTAAACTCACTCATGTAGCAGGCTGCGGAGCTTACGCTTTAAAATTACCTGATCTCGTGCAAAACAATGTCGATGCCGGTCATTAAAATAGCGATAATTGCAAGAACAATTGTGCTGACATTAAAAAGACGCCTCTTTCCCGCCATCTTTTTCATTATAGGTTCGCAGGACCGAAAATCGTTAAAGGACTCAATCAGGTCAGGAAAATCAGAATTTTCAATCGTTTGATAAATCCCATCTCGTTCCTCGGCAGACCCACGTGATTTGGTAATTTTTGTTCTGAGTGTGTCGAGCTTTTTTAAGAGCTTTGTAAATTCGGGATAGGCGGCCAAAACAACGTCATGTCCGAGCTTGTCGGTCGCAATGTCGAGTATTTTGGAAATTTGAGCTGTCGCCGCATCGATCGCGTCATGCCGCGATCGATGGCAATCAAACCACGCATCGTGAAGTAGTTTACGGACTTCTTCGTTATTGTTTTCGATAGTTGAAAACTGCAACGCCTGAATTAGACGCCTACCCGCGTATCGCAATTCCATAATTGCGGGGAACACAACTTCCCCACAGACTTGCTCCGCATTCTTTATGTCTTTTTCGGCCTCATCCCATTCACGACAAATTTGAGCGAACAAATCGCCATAGCCTGAAACGTCTGGCACTTAATAATATACCCACCGAAAAAATTATGGATGAATAGCCTTATGCTTAAGACGCAGCATCGCCCGATCACCCGCAGCAGAAAGCTTTCTTAGGCCAGCTTCGTCTAAAAACCAGCCGTTTTGGACGGATACATTTCCCCGAGAGTACCGTGCTACAGTTTCCACTGTAGCTCGTTCCTTCGCCGCGACATAGTCTTTGACTGAGAGCCAGTCAAAAAATTGCCGAATAAAAGACATTGTAACCATCCTCCAAGAAAGCGGGAGCCCTACGAGGACCACTGCATGATGTCAACGGCTTTCATCAACAAGAAGTTGAATCTTACCATCCGTATTCAAGTCAAGAAATACCGATTTAAAGCTAGATTTTTTATTTCGCTAAAATAAGTAGCCTCGAAATGCTTACTCCAAAGTTTCGCTTACGGCAAATCTATCCCATGATCCTAAAGGCCAGATTGAAATAGTTTCTAACTTTTCTAGGCGGGAGATGTTCTGGGGGGCCGGGGCCTCAGGCCCTGCCGGGTTGCAGGGCAGAGCCCTGACGATTTCTTGCCTATTCTTCTACAAACTCGCTAATACGCGCGCATGAACTATGATGTGATTATTATTGGCGGCGGGCATGCGGGCTGTGAGGCGGCGGCGGCTTCGGCGCGAACTGGTGCCAACACCTTGCTGATTACCCATCGGGCGGACCGGTTGGGGGAGATGTCTTGCAATCCGGCGATTGGCGGGATTGGCAAGGGGCATCTGGTGCGGGAGATTGATGCGCTGGATGGCTTGATGGGCCGGGCGGCGGATGCGGCGTGCATTCATTTTAAACTGTTGAACCGTGGCAAAGGCCCGGCGGTGCGCGGGCCACGGTGCCAAGCGGACCGCAAGCTGTACCGGCAGGCGATTCAGGCGCTGCTGGCGGCGCAGGAGAATTTGACCATTGTTGAGGGTGAGGCAGCGGGGCTGGTGCGTGATGCTTCCGGCCGGTTGAGCGGCGTGACCACGGCGGATGGGCGGGCGTTTACTTGCGCCGCCGCCGTGCTGACGACCGGGACTTTTTTGCGCGGCGTGCTGCACTTTGGCAATGTGATGGCCCCTGGCGGGCGAATTGGCGATGCGCCGGCGGTCTCCTTGGCCGATGCGCTGCTGGGGCTGAACCTGCCGCTGGGGCGGTTGAAAACCGGCACGCCGCCGCGGTTGGACAGGAAGACCATCGACTGGGAGGGGCTGCCCGAGGACAAAGGCGAGGACCCGCCGGAGTGTTTTTCCAGTTTGACGGAGCGCGTGACCAACCCGCAGATTTCCTGCCGGATTACCGCCACCACCGAGTGGACGCATCAGATTATCCGAGAAAACATCCATAAATCGGCGGTATACGGCGGCAATATCGCCGGGCGCGGGCCGCGCTATTGCCCATCCATCGAGGACAAGGTGGTGCGGTTCGCCGAAAAGCCGGGCCACCAGATTTTTCTGGAGCCGGAGGGGCTGGATGATGACACCGTGTACCCCAACGGCATTTCCACCTCACTGCCGGAGGATGTGCAGGAGCTGCTGGTGCATTCCATCCCAGGGCTGGAGCGGGCAAAAATTCTGCGGCCTGGGTATGCGGTGGAGTATGATTACGTGGACCCCCGCGCGCTGGACCATGCGTTGCAGGTGAAGGCGCTGCCAGGGCTGTATCTGGCCGGGCAGATCAACGGCACCACGGGGTATGAGGAAGCCGGTGCGCAGGGGTTGATGGCGGGGCTGAATGCAGCACTTGCCGCCGGCGGGTCGGCGCCCGCGACGCTGAGCCGGAGTCAGGCTTATATCGGTGTGTTGATTGATGATTTGGTGACGCAAGGGGTGACGGAGCCGTACCGCATGTTCACCTCGCGCGCCGAGTACCGGCTGCTGCTGCGCGCCGATAACGCCGAGCTGCGGTTGACGCGGTTGGGGTTGGGCTGGGGCTGCGTGGGCAGCGAACGGGCAGGGGTGTTTACAGCGCTTGAGGCCGAAATCGCGGGGTATGCCGGCAAGCCGGAGGGGGCTTCACGCGGGGCGGAGATTTTGCGCGCGGATTTGCATTATGCCGGGTACCTCAACCGTCAGGCCAATGAGATTAAGGCCAGGGAGCGCGATGAGGCGGTGCTGATCCCCGATGGTTTTGACTATGGCGTGGTGGGCGGGCTTTCCAACGAACTGCGGGAAAAACTGGAGCGGGTGCGGCCGGAGAATTTGAGCGTGGCGGGGCGGATTGAGGGCATGACGCCGGCTGCCTTGGGGGCGATTTTTGGCGCGTTGAAGAAGGGCCGGCGGGCGGCATGAGCGAGGAAAAGCTGCGTGCCTATGCCGCGCTGGTCGAGAAATGGTCCGCCAAGATAAATCTGGTGAGCAAGGGGGATTTGCCGCACATCTGGGAGCGGCATGTGCAGGATTCGCTGGCGCTGGTGCCGTATATTCCGGCTGGGGTGACGCGGGCGATTGATTTGGGGTCCGGCGCGGGATTCCCCGGCATGGTGCTGGCGATTGCCACCGGGATTGAATTTACGCTGATCGAGTCCGACACGCGAAAAGCGGCGTTTTTGCTGGAGGCGGCGCGGATTTTGGGTGCGCCGGTGAAAGTGCTGAACACGCGCATTGAGGCAGCCAAAACAGTGCCGGCACCGCTAGTGACGGCGCGGGCGCTGGCGCCGCTGGATAAATTACTGGGTTTGGCGGCCCCGCATCTGGCGGAAAACGGGGTTTGTTTGTTCCCGAAAGGCCGCACGGCAGAAGTTGAATTGACTGCCGCAAGTTCGGTCTGGCACATGGACGTTGAGCGCTATTTCTCCTCGCAAGACGAGCTGGCGTGCATCCTGAAAGTGAGCCAGATCCGCCATGTTGGAACAAGTAAAGCCGCCGCACCCTAGGATCATCGCCGTTGTGAACCAGAAGGGCGGGGTGGGGAAAACCACCACCGCCATTAACCTTGCCGCCGCTTTGGCCGTGGGGGGAAAGAAGGTGCTGCTGCTGGATGTTGACCCCCAGGGCAATGCCAGCACCGGGTTGGGAATTGACCATGCGAGCCGCAAGGGTGGCACCTATGCGCTGCTGGCGGGAGACGCGGACCTGGCGGCGGTGACCCTGCAAACCGGGGTGGAAAATCTGGACATTGTCGCCTCGGTGGAAGATTTGCTCGGCGCGGATATGGAGTTCAGCCAGGTGGAACGCCGGGAATTTTTGCTGCGCGATGCGTTGGTGGGGCATTGCGATGCGGATACCGTGTTTATCGATTGTCCACCGGGGATGGGGATATTGACCCTGAACGCGCTGGTGGCGGCTGATTCCGTGCTGGTGCCGTTGCAGGCGGAGTTTTTCGCGCTGGAGGGGATTTCGCAGTTGATGCGGACCATCGAGCGGGTGAAGCGTGGCCTGAACCCGAAGCTGGAAGTGGAGGGGATTGTGCTGACCATGACCGACAAGCGCAACAACCTCTCGGAGCAGGTGACCAACGATGTGCGCGGGCATTTTGGCGCCGTGGTGTTCGAGACGGTGATCCCGCGGAATGTGAGAATTACCGAAGCCCCTAGCCATGGGCTTCCGGTGCTGCTGTATGATTTCCGCTCGGTCGGGGCGCAGGCTTACTTGGCGCTGGCGGCGGAATTTTTGAGACGGACGCGGATGAGAAAGGGAGCAGCGGTATGAGTGTGAAGGAACAGCCCAAGCGTTTGGGGCGGGGTTTGGCGGCGCTGCTGGGTGATGCCGCCGTGCCGGTGAGCGTGAATGCGCCGGGGGTGCAGACGCTGCCGGTGGATCTGCTGGAGCCGAGCCCGTACCAGCCGCGCATGGATATGGACGAGACGGCGCTGGGCGAGCTGGCGGACTCGATAAAGCAGCGGGGGATTTTGCAGCCGCTGCTGGTGCGGCCGAAACCAGGCAACCCTGGGCAGTACCAGATTATCGCCGGGGAGCGCCGGTGGCGCGCGGCGCAGAAGGTGAGCCTGCACGAGGTGCCGGTGCTGGTGCGCGAGCTGAGCGATGCCGATGCGATGGCCGCCGGCTTGGTGGAGAATTTACAGCGCGAGGATTTGAACCCGGTGGAAGAGGCCGAGGGGTATCAGCGGTTGATTTCCGAGTTCCACCTGAGCCAGGAGGCGCTGGGTGATGCGGTGGGTAAGTCGCGCGGGCATATCAACAATACGCTGCGGGTGCTGAAGCTGCCGGTGCAGGTGTTGGGGATGGTGCGTGATGGCAGTCTTTCCATGGGGCATGCGCGGGCGCTGCTGAATCATCCCGACCCGCTGAAAGGGGCGAAGGTGGTTCTGGATAAGGAACTCTCGGTCCGGCAGGCGGAGGAGTTTGTGAACAATTTGGGGCGGTCGATTAAAGGGCGGGCGCTGCATAAGGCGCCGCCGGAGCGGCGGTTGGATAGCGAAGTGGAGTCCCTGGCGGAGAATTTGAGCGAACGGCTGGGGGTGAAGGTGAAGATCGGGTTCAATGGCCGGAGCGGGACGATTACGCTACATTATAGCAATCTGGACCAGATGGACTCGCTGCTGGCGCTGCTGAGCGGTTGAAAACAGGGGGGTGCTTCACGTGAAGCACCCCCCTGTTATGCACAGGCTATGTTGTTGAAGTTGTTATGTTAAAAAAAGTTATCCCCAGAAAAAAGGGTCGGTCGTTTTGAAAAAACAACGAAGTGGTTTTTTGGGGTGGAGGGGGTGTGGCGCGGGCGGGTTTCGGCGAGGCGGAGTAGGCTGCAGGTGAGGGACATGGCGATGGTGGCCAGGACCACGGCGACGCCGGCGGCCAGCATGGGCTGGTGCAACACGCGCGCGGTGATGATGCCGGCCAAGGCCGAGATGATGTTGCCGCCGATGACCGGCCAGGGTTGCGCCAGCGGGCTGGCAGGGACGGCGAAGACCAGCACCGCGGCGGCGCCGATGGGGGCGGCGAGCAGGGGCAGGGTGAGGTTCCCGCTTTGACCAGCACTTTGGCCGAGCACGACGGCGCTGAGAAAGCCGGTGAGGCCGATGCAGGGGAGACCCCCAGTTTTGGCCAGGGGGAGGCTTGGCTGCGCGGTGTAACCGGGATGATTGGATAGAGCGGGCCGGGAGTGGCGATGTAGAGGGTGAGCAGATAATACTTCATTCCGGGCGGCGCGGCCCGCAAGGTGCCGCGCGTGAAAACCATGCGCCGGGCCTTGAGGCTGACACAGGAAGAATTTTCGGCGCGCTACGGGATTCCGCTCGGGACGATCCGAGGCTGGGAGCAAGGCGTGACCGAGCCTGATGCGACGGCCAAGGCGTACCTGCGCGCGATCGCGGGGGGATGCTGAAGGGGTGGCTAAGGCGCTGACGGCTCACCCGGTGGCGGCGGAGTAGTGAATAAGGCCAAGGGGCTCTGCGGGGTATAGTGATATCCTCATTACTTGACACTTTTGGCTACAAGTTGTGCTGCGGTTTTGCGGATGTTGCAGTTGGCCCGCATTCCCCCATAGGCTATAACTCAACTTTCTGGGTTGCATCTCTGGACACTGTTGCAGTTGGCCCGCATTCCCCCATAGGCTATAACTCTGGAAAAGGCGTCCACCTCGACATGTACGTTGCAGTTGGCCCGCATTCCCCCATAGGCTATAACCGCGCGCCGCTGCTGGTGGGCGTGGATGCTGTTGCAGTTGGCCCGCATTCCCCCATAGGCTATAACCATATCGGGACGTGGCCTGTGGCTACTTTCGTTGCAGTTGGCCCGCATTCCCCCATAGGCTATAACTTCAGAGAAATCGCCTCACTCAGCGTTAACGTTGCAGTTGGCCCGCATTCCCCCATAGGCTATAACCGCCAGCACCATCACACTCGACCTGATGCAGTTGCAGTTGGCCCGCATTCCCCCATAGGCTATAACATTGCTCAACTGGCTCCACAGCTTCACCGTGTTGCAGTTGGCCCGCATTCCCCCATAGGCTATAACCGCATCATCCAAAACATCATCATCACCAGCGTTGCAGTTGGCCCGCATTCCCCCATAGGCTATAACATTTGGCTCTCTTCCCCGTTCCGCCGCGCAGTTGCAGTTGGCCCGCATTCCCCCATAGGCTATAACCTGGCCTAATGGCATCCACTGCCCGGCCTGGTTGCAGTTGGCCCGCATTCCCCCATAGGCTATAACCCTGCCTACCTAATCCAATTCAAGCGAGTTGTTGCAGTTGGCCCGCATTCCCCCATAGGCTATAACCTATACATACAACTACTATGCGTCTATTCAGTTGCAGTTGGCCCGCATTCCCCCATAGGCTATAACTCGCGGCGCGATTGCTCAGTCGGTCCGGCTGTTGCAGTTGGCCCGCATTCCCCCATAGGCTATAACAAAAGGCCACATCACGACTGCCCGCTGCCGTTGCAGTTGGCCCGCATTCCCCCATAGGCTATAACTTTGCCCCAAATGCGGCGGCGGGCGTACCAGTTGCAGTTGGCCCGCATTCCCCCATAGGCTATAACCGAACCCCATAAAACCCTTGAATTACAAGGTTTTTATGGGGTTTTGTGCGCAAAAAATCTACTAAAATAGGGCTAATTGTTCTGGGACTCCACGGTTTTTCCGGCGCTCACCTGCACGGAAAACCACCATATCGCCGAACTGTTTGTCGGTGACGGATAAAATATGAACTTGGCCCTTGCTGGGACTGTTCTTGGAAATCTCGCGGATTCGGCGGTCGGCCTGTTCCTTGGCAGCACAGAACCGCATGTAGACGCTGAACTGGCTCATTTCGTAGCCCTCATCGAGCAACCAGTTCCTAAATTTTGTGGCAGCCCGGCGCTCCGGTTTTGTACCGACGGGAAGATCAAACATCACCAGGAGCCACATATAACGATACCTCGAAAGGGGCGGGTTAAGGCTCGGTCTCTTCATCGGGCACTCCAACCAATGCTGAAAAAGGCAACGGCAGGTCAAGGTCTGGTGTGGCGGACACAAAACTCTCGCCCAGGCTGGCGGCGAGACGGATGAGACAAGTGGAGAGTGGTGACACCCCAAATCGGGTTGGTAATGTGAGACTAAGTACGGATGCTAACTTCCGCTTAACCTGTGGGGTAATAACGGTTATGCCTGTTTTGGCTAAATTCACGACCTGTTCGTCCACAAAGGGTCGGAAAACCTCCATGAGGTCATCGGCTAGGGGCATGGAATTTTGTGGGTGGCGGTGGAATACGCCCAAACCCGGATGCAGCCCGGCGGCAACAATGGCCCGAGCCGCGCCTGCGCGTAGCACGGTATAGCCATAATTCAGCAATGCGTTGATTCCGTCAGCATCCTGGTCACGCCGGAAATCTTCACCGATCAGCAATGGCCAATAGCGCCGAGCGGCCTGGGCCTCCAGATTATCTGGGTCGCCTGACCGTACCGTACGGGCCATGGTGAAAAAAGCTTCGGCATTTTGTCCTTGAGCAGCCAGCACGGCACCTTGATGGCGAATTTTGGCGGCGACTAACCCGGCCCAGAGACGTTTTTTTAGTGGGAGGCTGGCGTCAAGCTGGCATTCCATCCGGCGTTGCTGGGCGTGGTGCCCTGTCAGTGGCCAAATGATCGCGCTCGGCAGAAATTTTGTACCGCAAATTACGAATGGAATGCCTCGGACTGAAAGCTCTGCCAATGCAGTGCAACTTGCGGACGTGCCTGGTGCAGTGGCTATAACGGCACAAATGTCATCAAGCGGAATTTGCCCGAGTTTTTTGTTCCCCGCTTCCACAACCAAAAAACCGTCGGCTTTGGATAAGTGGCGGCCATTTTCGGCAATTTCCACCACTTGGCCGAACGGCGAGGTACTCATGTGAGTGGGCCGGGGTCAAAAATTTTACCCGATGGATCAATAAATATCTTGCGAGCTTGGTCCTGTAATAACCTTCCTTTTCCGGCACTTATGTACTTAAATGGATCATTTTTGTCGGCATCCCTTTTCTTCAGGCTTCCACTTTCCTGAGGTGGAGCTAATGTCAGTTGTGATCCGCTCATTTTTACGACCCGTAGAATCTGTCTCGTGTCGCCATGCCCAAATGCCAGCATGTCATTAATATGTAGGCGGAACAAAAGTTTGGCGGCGGGGTGGGGGCGGCTATCGAGCCGTTTTTTACCCAAGCGCTGCGCTTCAGCGGCCTGTGCTGCATCGAACCGAGAGATAACACGCAAATCATATTTGCCGTTAGGCAATCGCCAAAATTCGGCGCTGTGATTGCCGTCTAACTTAACGAATTTATAGGGCTTGCCAGTTTTACGATCATGAATCGGCTGAACGTCCAGCCGCTCCCAGGTCCGTACGCGACGCACCGGCGCGCCGTTCGGGCCCGCAAGTTCGGCCAGAGCGGCCTTGGCCGCAGCATCATCGGCCGGGGCGATATCCGCAATTGCGTGGGCAATTTGCGGGTCGCGGACCTTTTCCAAGATTTTTTCAAAAGTTTCCCCCAATAGTGTTTCCACTGGTTTACGAACCACAACATTAGGGCCTTTATCGCCTGCATCTGATACCGCGCCATAGGCGGTGTCATTATGCAGTGGCCCCTGCACACCCGTATCCGGTTTGTGCGAGACAGTGATCGCTTTCAGCTTTTCCGCCAACTGGGCGGTAAACCCCGGCCAGGGCTCCTCCATGTCCACGATCAACCTTGTGCTGGTATCTTGGGCACGCCGCGCGGCATCACTCATGCGCTTGAGCGTGGCACGCGATGTCAGCGCCACTACCACAGCATCTATCGCGTGGTGGCGGTGGTCAGTCCGGTCTTTTATGGCACCACCTTTCCCCAGAAGGGTCTGCGAATTCAGTCCCAGAGCGTAGCGGAGCAGGGACGTAAGTCGGCCGGGGACGGACCAGATTTTATAAGGGGAGAGAATCTCAAGATAGAATACAGCCCAACGTGCGATTGTCGCGGAATCGGTCAGATGGCGAGCTAGAAAATTTTCCTCATCCGCAAATTTTGCCAAGGCATCCGGGGCAAACCGCCATGACTTTTGTTCTGGAAGAAGCGCCTTGCGTGCTAAAATATCAGGCCAGTCTGGCTTGTGGGAAAAGGCTTGGTACGGTGCTTGCCGTGCCTTGGCGCGATTGGCTTCACGCATGACAAGGATTTTATTAGCCATGGAATCATCGAGCGTCAGGGCGAAGGGGAGGATATGGTCAATCTCCACCTTGTCAGACAATGCCAAAGCCGGAGTTATTAATACGCCGGTATAGGGGCAGCAGCGATTTTTTGGGTCTTTCGCCTGCTCGTCCAGCAACCGCAGCCGCGCCAGATTTTCTCCGTTAATCCGCAGACCAAGGCTGAGGATTAGTGCTTTTCGTTTATCATTCTCCTTTTGGTTGTCGCGGTTTTTTTTGTCGGTTTCGGCTCGTTGTTTGGCGGAGCGGCCAAGTTCACGTAATGTTTCTACAACAATCTGTGTGGGCTGGCCGTGACGAGCGATGATAGCATTTATGACGCGGCGGATTTCATTCAGCGCGATATGCACGGTGGGATTTGGTGCCCGGCCATAGCGTTTTTCCAACGAATCATCGGGCTCACCCGTGCCGGTGCCAATCCGTTGTGAGAGCAGTTCCCCGTAATAGGGCAATTCTGAGCGGATTTCTCCAGTGCGCGTGTCAGAATGGTGGGTATAACCGGCTGCCTGCACGGCCTTGTCATAGGTGAGGCCAGCTTCCAGATGCGGCAGAATTTTTGTCATGGCGCTCGCGGAAAGTGCGGCATGGCCATCGGGCAGGGTTTGTTTGAGGGCGGCTTGTGCCTGGTCTGGGTTGAGGCCAAGGGTTGTCAGGGCGGCGATACCTTCGGGCGGCGTCTCTCTGTCTTCAAAGTCCAGAATGATTTGCGCGATAGCATTTTGGGTGGGTAGGTCAAATTGATGCCAAGCCTGGCCAATGGGTGGAGTGTTTTTGGCTTTGGGAAGACCAGCAAGGCGCGCGGAGGTGGCGGCACCAGGGATTTTGTCATCCCGCATGTTCAAATCTACCGTTGACGCAAGATGTAGCAGCTTTTTTATTTTGCTTTGGCTCAACTCTTCGCCTTGATAGAGTGGGATGAGGAGCAGATTCCGCTCTGCTTGTGTGAGTTCACGCGATGCCATGCCTGGCTCGTCAACCCGCAGATGAGAGATTGTTTGGGCGATGCGAAAACGCTGGGTGATTGGGAGTGCTTTTGATGCGCGATAACAATCTGGTCCAGGGAGGTCTGGTTCCAACCAGCATTTACCAGGATCAACGGATCTAAGTGGACGTTGGTGGAAGATAATCTTATGCAGAGTTGTGCGCGTATATTCTGTCAGCCCCGGATTCCACCCGGCTTGTGCGGCCCAGATGGCTTCAAACTCCTGCTCCAGCAATGCGCGGGTAGGATAAAAATCATAGGCGGCGGTTTTGCCCGAGCCGGCGAGACGTACACGGACCGGGAGCTTCGCGGCGCGCCGTGTGGCCAGCCAGTCGCCCAGAGTGAGAGCGTTGGCACGCAAAAGTTCAATTTTCAGCTTATCGGAGGCCTGGGAGATTTTGCCCGCCTCCTCGTTACCGCGATCCAGTTTCCGGTTGGACTTAAATCCCCGCCGCTGGTTGATGTGGAAGAGCACCCGCCCGAGCTCAAACGGGTCCAATTTGCGGTGCAAGGCGTCTTGGCGGAGTTTGTAGGGGTCCTGTTTGGCGACTTCTTTTTGTAGGATTTCATCATTTGGCATCAAACCAAACTCGTGCAAGCTGTTCAGAAGATGTGCGCGGCGGGCGAGATAGCGGTCCCGCCGCCGCCGCATACCCCTTGGGATGCGGCGTGCAACGGCCAATGAGGAGCTGTCTTTTGGATTGCGGCCATCGGGGTAAATACGGACACCGAGGTCAAGAACGGAGACCGGATCGCCATCAGGGGTGAGGGTCAGACACGCCCAGCCAATTGAGTTGGCACCGATATCAAGGCCGAGACGGTAAGCCATATAAAATTCCCCCTTGCGTGTTGCCCCCTAAAGTTGCATTAAATGTTACGAGAAGCCAAGCTTTCTAGCCTATGGGGGAATGCGGGCCTTCTGTTAACAAGTGCCTCCGCAAGGAGGCGCACAAAATGAAAAGCGGGCTACGGCCCGCTTTTCCCTTATTTGGGCGTGTACGGCCCTTTAGGAGCCCCATTCCCGAAGCAAGCTCACTTTTTTCGTTTGGTGTTCTTTCTGAGCTAGCCATGCCTTGAGAGGTGGCCGGGTTTGTCTGAACACGGTTTCGCTATCTATAAGTGGCAGGTCTGCCGGGTTGTTGGATAGTATTCCGGTGTCTGGGCCTTGCGCAAGGAGGGCGTAGCCCGACTGGAGCGAGGCCCAGACACCGATCGCGAAATTTTCAGGCGGCCGCAAGCAGCGGGGCCTGAGTGAAGTAGGCAGCATCGGGCGTACGCGCGCCAAGGCTCGAATGCGGGCGCCTGCCATTGTAGAAATTCAGATACCGGCCGAGGCCGGCGCGGGCTTCGGCGACGCTGGCATAGGCGTGCAGATACACCTCCTCGTATTTCACGGAACGCCAGAGCCGCTCGACGAACACATTATCTCGCCAAGCGCCTTTGCCATCCATGCTGATCGCGATCTTGTTCTTCAACAGCAGCCCGGTGAAGTCGCCGCTGGTGAACTGGCTGCCTTGGTCGGTGTTGAAAATCTCCGGCTTGCCGTGGCGGGCGAGGGCCTCCTCAATCGCCTCGATGCAGAATTCCACCTCCAGCGTGATCGACAGTTTCCAGGCCAGAACCCGCCGGCTGAACCAGTCCACCACCGCCGCCAGATACACAAAACCGCGCGCCATCGGGGTGTAGGTAATATCCATCGCCCAGACCTGGTTCGGCCGGCCGATCAACTTGCCGCGCAACAGATATGGATAAATCTTGTGGCCTGGAGCGGGCTTTGACGTATTCGGCCGGCGATACACCGCCTCGATTCCCACCCGCCGCATCAATGTGGCGACGGTAATCCCCCCGTTTTTAACGGGGCTTATTGGTAGAATTCACACGGTCGATCATCGCTTTGCGCTCAGAAGCCCGGCCTTGCTGAGCGCACCGGACAAAAAATCATTCTCAAGCGTGAGTTCTCCGATCTTCGCATGTAGCGGCTTCAAATCTACAGCCGGTGCTGGCTCACCACTCGCCGCCGCGCCGCCGAACAGCCCGGCAGCACCTTCCGCCAACTGCGCCTTCCAGGTCGTGATCTGGGTCGGGTGAACGTCATAAAGCTGCGCCAGCTCAGCCAGTGTCTTCTCGCCCTTCAGAGCGGCCAATGCCACTTTGGCCTTGAACGCCGGGGCATGGTTACGGCGGGTACGCTTCGTCATCATTTCTCCTGTTCCACGGCAGCATCGCCGAGTTCAGGCAGAAATTCCACTTATCCAAGTGTTCGAATTTGGCCAGCCACCTCTGAGCCCCCTGGCCTTGCTTCCCTGAACGACCGGCCCAAAACCGCGGGTGTTATTCGGCCATTGCGGAGGCGTCGGAGCGGGTGGCGCCGACGCGGGCGGCTAGGGAGGCGGCCATGAAGGGGTCTAGGTTGCCGTCTAGCACCGCGGCAGGGTTGCCGGTCTCAAAGTTGGTGCGGAGGTCTTTTACGAGTTGGTAGGGGGCGAGGACGTAGGAGCGGATTTGGTGGCCCCAGCCGATATCGGTTTTGGCGGCTTCGATGGAAGCGCTTGCGGCTTCGCGTTTTTGCAGTTCCATTTCGTACATGCGGGCTTTGAGCATGTTCATGGCGGTGGCGCGGTTGCGGTGCTGGGAGCGGTCGGTTTGGCAGGCGACGATGATGTTGGTCGGGATATGGGTGATGCGGATGGCGGACTCGGTTTTGTTGACGTGCTGGCCGCCGGCACCCGAGGCGCGGAAGGTGTCGACGCGCAGGTCGGCGGGGTTGATTTCGATTACGATGGTGTCGTCGACGACTGGGTAGACCCAGACGGAGGAGAAGCTGGTGTGGCGGCGGGCGGCGGAATCGTACGGGGAGATGCGGACCAGGCGGTGGACGCCGGATTCGGTTTTGAGCCAGCCGTAGGCGTTGGGGCCGGTGATTTGCATGGTGACGGATTTGATGCCGGCCTGCTCGCCCTCCGACATGTCGAGGATTTCGACTTTGAAGCCGCGGCGTTCGGCCCAGCGCATGTACATGCGTTGGAGCATTTGCGCCCAGTCCTGCGCCTCGGTGCCGCCGGAGCCGGCGTTGATTTCGATGAAGGCGTCGCGGCCGTCGGCTTCGCCGGAGAGGAGGCTCTCGATTTCGCGCGTTTTGGCCTGTTCGGCCAGGGCGGTGAGGCTGGCCATGGCGTCTTTCACCATGGCGGCGTCGCCTTCGGCTTCGGCCATTTCGATGAGCTCGATGGTGTCGGCGGTGTCGCGTTCCAGGGCGAGGACGCCGTCAATGAGGCCAACCAGGCGGCCGCGCTCACGCATCACCACTTGGGCGGCGTCGGCGTCGTTCCATAATGAAGGGTCTTGCGCGCGGGCGTCTAGTTCGGCGCGTTTGATGAGGGCGGCATCCCAGTCAAAGATGCCTCCTCAGCAAGGCGACCGAACGGCCGATCTGCTCGTTTAACTGATCTGATTCTGCTGACATGGGAGGGGTATATAGAGGAAGTTGGGGGGAATGACAGGGGGTGGTGGGCTAGGGGGGCGCAGGCAAAAGTCTCGGAGCGTGTTAGGGAATGGCCGGTTTTGGGCAACTGGCTTTGGTATCCTAGGTACAGGGTCAAAAATGGCAAAAATCAGCCGATTACGAGCCCAATGCACGGAGGGCTGGTCAACGGAAGAATTGTTAAAAATAGGCTCCGAGAAAATTGCTTTTACTCTAACCGCCCCTGTATAATCATAAGTGTCTCCCGAAGCGTGTGCCCGATTACCCCATGCACGTCGGAAAACATACGTGCCGTCAGCGATTGCGCCAACAATCGCTACGAAATCTTAGGAGGGACAAGGAGGTATAAAAGCGTGAATGACAAAATCAACGTGATTCTGAAGGTAATTCAGATCATTGCTGACATTTTAGTTCTATTTAAGAGCTAATTTGCTTTCGTGATATCACTTTCCGGCCTGGGCGGGGAGTGGTATTAAACCGTGAGTAGGACCCCAACTCGGCGCCAACCGGGTTGGGGTTTAATTATTTGGTACTCAAGCGTGTTTGACAAAATTAAATTGGCATAATTGTGCGCGTGTGTCCAGCAATTCGGGAGATGTCCGGGTATTCCTGCCAGTACTATCTGCAATTTATTTGAGTTTTATTTGATTTCCTTGAATTAGAATCTGCTGGAACTGACAAAAAGTCGATAATTGCCAGATACAACTCATTTAACAAATTAATCTGACACGTATTTTTGGTCCGAGGTCCATTTTAAAATTGCCCCACGTCCGGCGAAAACAGCAGGTTACTTGCTACGGGTTAGCTGGGTGACGTCGCGGACGGCGCCGCGGGCGGCGCTGGTGGTTAGGGCGGCGTAGGCTTGCAGGGCGGGGGAGACCACGCGGGTGCGGTTGGGTTTCCAGGCGTCCTCGCCGAGGGCTTCCATGGCGAGGCGGCGGGCGGCGAGGATTTCGACGGGGAGGGCCGCGCGGAGGATGCGGTTGGGGATGTCGATTTCGATGATGTCGCCTTCCTCAAGCAGGCCGATGTCGCCGCCTTCGGCGGCTTCGGGGGAGACGTGGCCGATGGACAGGCCGGCGGTGCCGCCGGAGAAGCGGCCGTCAGTTACCAGGGCACACACTTTGCCGAGGCCTTTGGATTTGAGGTAGCTGGTGGGGTAGAGCATTTCCTGCATGCCGGGGCCGCCTTTGGGGCCTTCGTAGCGGATGACCACGACGTTGCCCGCGACGATGCGGTTGCCGAGGATGGCGGAGACGGCGTCGTCCTGGCTCTCGAAAATGCGGGCGGGGCCGGTGAAGACGAGGGCGGAGGGGTCCACGCCCGCGGTTTTTACGATGGCGCCGTCGAGGGCGATGTTGCCGGAGAGGACGGCGAGGCCGCCGTCTGGGCTGAAGGCGTGGGCCACGTCGCGGATGACGCCGGTGGAACGGTCGAGGTCCAGGGCATCATAGCGGCGGCTTTGGCTGAAGGCTTGGGTGGTGCGCACGCCGCCGGGGGCGGCGAGATACAGGATGCGGGCGGCATCGGAGGCCGGGCCGGCGATGTCCCATTTGGCGATGGCCTCGCCGACGGTGGGGGCGTGGACGGTGGGCAGGCTGGCGTGGATGAGGCCGGCGCGGTTGAGTTCGCCCAGGATGGCGAAAATGCCGCCGGCGCGGTGGACGTCTTCCATGTGCACGTCGGATTTTGAGGGCGCGACCTTGCAGAGGTTGGGAACGCGGCGGGAGAGATGGTCAATGTCTTCCATGGTGAAGGCGATTTCGCCCTCGTGCGCGGCGGCGAGGAGGTGGAGGACGGTGTTGGTGGAGCCGCCCATGGCGATGTCGAGCGACATGGCGTTCTGGAAGGCCTCGAAACTGGCGATGGAGCGGGGGAGCGCGGTGGCGTCGTCTTGCTCGTACCAGCGTTTTGCCAGTTTCACGATGGTGCGGCCGGCTTCGAGGAATAACTCGCGGCGGTCAGCGTGCGTTGCCAGCAGGCTGCCGTTGCCGGGGAGCGAGAGGCCCAGGGCCTCGGTGAGGCAGTTCATGGAATTGGCGGTGAACATGCCCGAACAGGAGCCGCAGGTGGGGCAGGCGGAGCGCTCGACGGCGTCTGTTTCAGCGTCGGTCACGCTGGGGTCAGCCGCGGCGACCATGGCGGTGATGAGGTCGGCGCGCTCGGTTTTGCCGCCGTGGATGTATTTGCCGGCTTCCATGGGGCCGCCGGAGACGAAGACCGTGGGGATGTTGAGGCGCATCGCGGCCATGAGCATGCCGGGGGTGATTTTGTCGCAGTTGGAAATGCAGACCAAAGCGTCGGCGCAATGGGCGTTGACCATGTACTCGACGGAATCGGCGATCAGCTCGCGCGAGGGGAGCGAGTAGAGCATGCCGGAATGGCCCATGGCGATGCCGTCATCGACCGCGATGGTGTTGAATTCTTTCGCGACGCCGCCGCAGGCTTCGATTTCGCGCGCGACGAGCTGGCCCATGTCTTTCAGGTGGACGTGGCCGGGGACGAACTGGGTGAAGGAGTTGGCGATGGCGATAATGGGCTTGCCGAAGTCACCGTCCTGCATGCCGGTGGCGCGCCAGAGGCTACGGGCGCCGGCCATGTTGCGGCCGTGGGTGGTGGTGCGGGAGCGGTATGCCGGCATTTGAAAAGTCCTAATTGGTGTCGTCCAAGGGGCATAAATTCACCCGTTTTCGGGTAAAGGCAAGTTTGCGGGTGGTGGCGGCCGCCAGAGCGACTTATGAAACAGTCTCTTAGCCTTTTTGGATGACCAGGAGCCAAGTGCCGTCAGGTTGTTCGAGCAGGTCCAGGGGGTCGTGGCCTTGGTCGGCGGCGGCGCGCGGGACGTTGGCCAGGGGGTCGGCGCCTTGCAGGCGGACCAGGAGGATTTCGCCGGTTTGCATTGTATCCAGGGCCAGGCGGGTGCGCACGAAGGTCATGGGGCAGGTTTCGGCGGTGATATCGATGGCTTTATGGTGCGCGGGGAGGCTGGATGTCATCATTCTATCTCTTGCAAGGCTGGACCGGAGAAAAAACTTAGGCCACAAGGCAGATGATGGATATAAGCATCGAGCGCCTGTGCATAGAGAACGGGTTGAAGATGACAGGCCCGCGCCGGGTGATCGCGCGCGTGCTGTCCGAGGCGCACGACCACCCGGATGTGGACGAACTGCACCGCCGGGCGAACATGGTGGACGCGGGGATTTCCTTGGCGACCGTTTACCGGACCGTGCGGCTGCTGGAAGCCAAGGGCATTCTGGCGCGGCGGGACCTGGGTGGCAAACGCGCGCGCTACGAGCCGACGCAGGAGCGGACGCATTTTCATCTGGTGGACCAGGAAAGCGGCTCCGTGCTGGAGTTTGCCTCGCCGCAGGCCGAGGCGCTGCTGCGGGAGTTGGCCAGGATGCAGGGGTTTGACGTCAATATCGTTAAAATTGAACTATTTGGCCGGCGGATAAAAAAATGAACAATGACGTCAGGCTGGGGTTCGCGGAATTGCGCGCGGGCAACCTCGGCGTGCGGCTGGCTCGCACCGCCGCTGAAAAGGATGCCGCGCAGGCGCTGCGCTACCGGGTGTTCTACGAGGAAATGGGCGCGCGGGCGGATGCGGCGACAGTGGCTGCCGGGCGCGATTGCGATGAGTTCGATGAGCTGGCGGACCATTTGCTGGTAATTGACCATGCCCGCGGCGAAGGGGCGGCGGGGGTGGTGGGGACCTACCGGTTGATAAGCCAAGAGGCGGCGGTGCGGATTGGGCGATATTATACGTCCGGCGAGTACGATATTTCCATGCTGGAGAAATTTCCCGGGCGTAAGCTGGAGCTGGGACGTAGCTGCACGGATGCGGCTTATCGCACCCGCGCGGTGTTGCAGCTGCTGTGGCGGGGCATTGCGGCCTATGTTTTCCATTATGGCGTTGATTTAATGTTTGGTTGTGCATCGTTAAGCGGCACCGACCCGGATGCGCTGGCGGTGGAGCTGACCTATTTGAACACATACCATCTGGCGCCCGAGGCGATACGGCCGCGCGCGCTGGAGGCGCGCTACGTGGATATGCGCCGCTGCGACCCGGCGGCGGTGGATGCCAGGCAGGCATTGCTGCGGCTGCCGCCGCTGGTAAAAGGCTATCTGCGGCTGGGCGGGTTTGTGGGAGACGGGGCGGTGATTGACCACCAGTTCAACACCACGGACATCGCGGTGGTCGTGCAGACTGATTTGGTGACGGATAAATATTACCGGCATTACGAGCGCGAAGCGCGTTGACGCCTGTGTCGAGCAGGCGGCTTGGGGGAATGGTTTTATGGCTGACGACGATCTGAACGTGCCCGATTCACTACTGCCGTATGATGAATGGACGCAGGAGGCGCTGCGCCAGGTGGTGGTGAGCGCGCTGCGCCATGCGGCGGCCGAGGGGCTGCCGGGCGGGCATCATTTTTATATTACCTTCAAGACCGCTTATCCGGGGGTGAACATTCCCGACCGGCTGAAGGCGCAGTATCCGGACGAGATGACCATTGTGCTGCAACACCAGTTCCATAGCCTGAGCGTGGACGGGGCGGGCAGTGAAATGACGGTTGGCCTGGCGTTTGGCGGGGTGCCGAGCCTGCTGACGATACCGCTGGCGGCGATTACCAGCTTTGCCGACCCGCAAGTGCGCTTTGGCCTGCATTTTGAGGTGGAAGTGCCGGAGCCGATTAAGGTGGCGGATATACCGCTGCCCGAGGGGGATGATGTGCCCTCCCGCCCGAACGATGGGCCGGCTGATGTGGTGAGCCTGGATGCTTTCCGGAAAAGACAGAAAGATTCCTGAGACATGAACGTGACGACGAAGCTTAAGCCCGGATTTGCCTATTCGCCGATGCTCCCGCTGGGGGAGGATACGACGCAGTACCGCAAGCTGGATATCGGCGGGGTGTCCACCATTGAGGTGGATGGCAAGACGGTGCTGAAGGTGAGTCCCGAGGCGTTGAGCGAGCTGGCGTTTGCGGCGTTCCATGATGTTTCGCATTTGCTGCGGCCGGCGCATTTGGCGCAGCTGGCGAAGATTTTGCAGGACCCGGAAGCGAGCGAAAACGACCGCTACGTGGCGATGGAGTTTTTGAAGAACGCCTCGATTGCGGCCGGCGGGATTTTGCCGATGTGCCAGGATACCGGCACGGCGCTGGTGTTCGGCAAAAAGGGCCAGCGGGTTTGGGTTGAGGGCAATGAGGAAGAGGCGCTGAGCTGGGGGGTGCACCGCACCTATACCGAGACGAATTTGCGTTACTCGCAGATGGCGCCGCTGAGCATGTATGACGAGGTGAATACTGGGAATAATCTGCCGGTGCAGTTCGACATTATGGCGGCACCCGGCGAGCACCATGCCGATGAGTTCCATTTGATGTTCATCGCCAAGGGCGGGGGATCCGCCAACAAGACGTATTTGTACCAGGAGACGCGGGCGGTGCTGACGCCCGGGAAACTGCTGGCGTTTATTGAGGCGAAGACCAAGACGCTGGGGACTTCGGCTTGTCCGCCGTATCATTTGTCGATTGTTATCGGCGGGACCTCGGCCGAGATGAATTTAAAGACGGTGAAGCTGGGCTCGACGAAGTATCTGGACGCGCTGCCGGCTGAAGGCAGCAGACTGGGCCATGCGTTCCGTGACGTGGAGATGGAGCAGCGCGTGCTGGAGATGACGCAGCGCATTGGCATTGGCGCGCAGTTTGGCGGCAAGTATTTTTGCCATGACGTGCGGGTGATAAGGCTGCCGCGGCATGGCGCGAGCTTGCCGATTGGTATTGGTGTGTCGTGCTCGGCGGACCGGCAGATTAAGGCGAAGATCACGAAGGATGGCGTGTTTCTGGAGCAGTTGGAGACCGATCCGGCGAAGTATTTGCCGGAGATGACCGAGGCGCATCTGGGCGGCGATGTGGTGGCGATTGATTTGAACAAGCCGATGGCGGAGATTCTGGCCACACTCTCAGCGTACCCGATTAAGACGCGCGTGGCGCTGACCGGCACGATTGTGGTGGCGCGCGATATTGCGCATGCCAAGCTCAAGGAACGGCTGGACCGTGGCGAGGGGATGCCGGAGTATTTGAAGAATCATCCGGTGTATTACGCCGGGCCGGCGAAGACGCCGGAGGGCATGGTGACGGGGAGTTTTGGCCCGACCACCGCCGGACGGATGGATTCTTATGTGGATGAATTTCAGGCGGCTGGCGGGTCATTGATTATGCTGGCCAAGGGCAACCGCTCGCGCGCGGTGCGCGATGCGTGCCAGAAGCATGGCGGGTTTTATCTGGGCTCGATCGGCGGGCCGGCGGCGGTGCTGGCGGAGCAGAATATTACCAAGGTGGAAGTGCTGGAGTATCCGGAGCTGGGCATGGAAGCGGTGTGGAAAATCGAGGTGAAGGATTTCCCGGCGTTTATCGTGGTGGATGACAAGGGCAACGATTTTTTCAGTGAGCTGAGCTGATGAAATTCACCGTCGACCGCATTGACCATTTGGTACTTACGTGTAACGATTTGGCCGAAACGGCGGCCTGGTACCAACGGGTGCTGGGCATGGAGCGGGAAGAATACGGCGGGAGCAACCGCACGGCGCTGCGCTTTGGGGCACAGAAGATAAATTTGCACGAGGTGGGGAGCGAGGTGTCGCCCCATGCGCGCGAGGCCAAGCCGGGGACGCTGGATTTGTGCTTTGTGATCGCGGTGCGCTCGGAAGATGCGGTGGCGCAGCTGCACGCCTGCGGTGTGGCGATTGAATGCGGGCCGGTGTCGCGGATTGGGGCGCTGGGGGATATTACCTCGGTGTATTGCCGGGACCCGGATGGGAATTTGATCGAACTCGCCTCGTATATGGGGAATTGATTTCGTGGGTAGACAAGGCCAGGGGGCTTTACCCCCTGGACCCCCAGCAAAGGCTAGTCTTTGCAATCCGATAATAGGGTTTTTGAGAGGGGCTCGCCCTAGCCTTGTCTTCCCATGAAACTCTCTGATTTCGGGTATGATTTGCCACCGGAGCGGATTGCGTTGGCGCCGGCGCGGCCGCGGGATTCAGCGCGGTTGTTGTGCGTGGGTGAGGAATTGCGCGATTGTGTGGTGCGCGATTTGCCGGGCCTGCTGAGGCGCGGGGATTTGCTGGTGGTGAATGACACCAGGGTGATTCCGGCGCAGTTGAGTGCGATGCGCGGTAACGCGCGGATTGGGATTACGCTGGACCGGCGGCGCGATGATGGTAGCTGGCGGGTGTTGTTGCGCAACGCGCGGCGGGTGCGGGCGGGTGATGTGCTGGTGATTGATCCGGAATTCTCGGCCGAGGTGCTGGAGGTTTTGGAAGGCGGGGCGGCGTATCTGCGGTTTGTGGCCGATGATTTTTATGCCGCTTTGGCGCGTAGCGGGGCGTTGGCGTTGCCGCCGTATATTGCGCGGCCGGAGGGGATTACGGCGCAGGATGCGGCGGATTACCAGACGATGTTCGCGGCGCATGAGGGCGCGGTGGCGGCACCTACGGCAGGATTGCATTTTACCGAGGCGCTGACTGAGGGTTTGGCGGCGGCGGGGGTGGAGATTGTGCGGGTCACGCTGCATGTGGGGGCGGGGACGTTTCTGCCGGTGCGGGTGGAGAATTTGGCCGAGCACAAGATGCATGCGGAGCGCGGGTTTGTTTCCCTGGAGGCGGCGGCGCGGATTAATGCGGTGCGGGCGGCAGGCGGGCGGATTGTGCCAGTGGGGACGACGGCGTTGCGGGTGATTGAGTTAGCCGCCGATGATGCTGGCAGGTTAAGGGCTTTTGACGGCGAGACGGATATTTTTATTTTGCCGGGATATAAGTTTAAGGTTGCGGATTTGCTGTTTACAAATTTTCATTTGCCGCATTCGACGTTGTTGATGCTGGTGTCTGCGTTTGCGGGGGTGGAGCGGATCCGCGCGGCGTATGCCCATGCGATTGCCGCGGGGTATCGGTTTTATTCTTACGGCGATGCCTGTTTGCTGGAGAGAGCATGAATTTTTCATTTGATTTGCTGGGCCAGGATGGCGCGGCACGGGCGGGGATTTTGCATACGGCGCATGGGGATGTGCCGACGCCGACGTTCATGGCGGTGGGGACGGCCGGGACCGTGAAGGCGATGACGGCCGATGCGGTGCGGGCGACGGGTACGAAAATCGTGCTGGGGAATACGTACCATTTGATGCTGCGGCCGGGGGCGGAGCGGGTGGCGCGGCTGGGTGGGTTGCATAAAATGATGGACTGGCCTGGACCGATCCTAACGGACTCGGGTGGGTTCCAGGTGATGTCGCTCGCCAAATTGCGCAAGATGGATGAGACGGGGGTGACGTTCCGCTCGCATATTGATGGTTCGGCGCATCATTTGACGCCGGAGCGGTCGATGGAGATTCAGTATTTTCTGGATGCCACGATTACGATGGTGCTTGATGAATGCACGAAATTTCCGGCGACGCATGAGGAGGCGGCGAGTTCGATGCGGCTGTCTTCGCGCTGGGCGAAGCGGTCGCGCGATGCGTTTGTGGCGCGCGATGGGTATGGGCAGTTTGGGATTGTGCAGGGGAATGTGTTTCGGGATTTGCGCGAGGAATCCGCTGCGGCGTTAAGGGAGTTGAACTTCGAGGGGTATGCGATTGGCGGCCTGGCGGTGGGGGAAGGCCAGGAGATGATGTATGCGATGCTGGATATTACGGCACCTTTGCTGCCGGAGCAAAAACCGCGGTATTTGATGGGCGTGGGGACGCCGGATGACCTGCTGGGGGCGGTGGCGCGCGGGGTGGATATGTTTGACTGCGTGATGCCGACGCGGGCGGGGCGGACGGCGCGGGGGTTTACGTCGCATGGGGTGTTTAACCTGCGCAATGCGCGGTTTATTGATGATGGCACGCCGCTGGATGAGAATTGCGGGTGTTTGTGTTGTACGCGCCATTCCAGGGCATATTTACATCATTTGTTCCGGTCTGCGGAGATTTTGGGGCCGATGCTGCTGACGATGCATAATCTGACGTATTACCAGCGGTTAATGCAGGATGGGCGGGTGGCGATTTTGGCTGGTAATTACGACGAGTATTGCGCGCGGACGCGGGCCGGGTGGTTGGAGGCGAAAAATGGTTGAGGAACGTTATGCGGGGTTGCGGCAGTTAGGTAGTGCCACGGTGGCGCCGGTATCGCCGGAGACGGCGGTGCTAGAGCGGGTGGCAGCCGATGCGGGAGGGAAGAATGTGGTGGTGCGGTTTACGTGCCCGGAGTTTACTTCGCTCTGCCCGATGACGGGACAGCCGGATTTCGCGCATATTGTGATTGATTATATCCCGGATGAGTGGCTGGTGGAGAGCAAGTCGTTAAAGCTGTTTTTCCATAGTTTTAGGAATCATGGCGGGTTTCATGAAGCTTGCACCATGATGATCGCGGACCGGTTGATTGAGTTGCTGGCGCCGAAGTGGTTGCGGATTGGCGCGTATTGGTATCCGCGCGGCGGGATGCCGATTGATGTGTTCTGGCAGACGGGGACGCCGCCGGAGGGGGCGTGGATTCCGGACCAGGGCGTGCAGGGGTATCGTGGCCGGGGGTGATTCCGCGCGCGGGGATGGCGGGGCGGCCGCGCGCCAAATAAAGGCAGCGATACGGGAGCGGGCCGCAGCCCTGGGGTTTGATGCGGTGGGGTTTGCGCGGGCGGAGATGCCGGCGGCGCGGCAGGCGGGGTTACGGGAGTTTCTGGCGGCGGGGCACCATGGCGGCATGGGGTGGATGGAGGCGCGCGCGGATGAGCGGGCGGACCCGCAAGTTTTGTGGCCCGAGGTGATGAGCGTGGTGTCGCTGGGGGTTTCCTACGCGCCGGAGGGGGATGCGCTGGGGAGCGTGGGCGTGGCGGGGGTGGGGAATATCTCGGTCTATGCGCGTGGGCGG
This sequence comes from uncultured Alphaproteobacteria bacterium, assembly GCA_963696195.1. Lineage (GTDB taxonomy): Bacteria > Pseudomonadota > Alphaproteobacteria > Acetobacterales > Acetobacteraceae > Acidocella. Next base: position 2,539,540 of record OY968826.1, on the reverse strand, counting down.
GATTACCATGATGTGGTGAAGGGGAAGTTGAAGCACCTGGCGCAGTTTATTGCGGCGCGGGGTGTGGGGGTGAAAGTGTTTGTGGATACCGCGCCGGTGATGGAGAAGCCGCTGGCGGCGCTGGCGGGGGTGGGGTGGCAGGGCAAGCATACGAACCTGGTGTCACGGGTGCATGGGTCCTGGTTGTTTTTGGGGGAAGTTTTTACGACGCTGGAGATTGCGCCGGATGCGCCGCATGCGGATAGATGCGGGAGCTGCCAGGCTTGTTTGGAAGCGTGCCCGACGGCGGCGTTTCCCGCACCTTATAAGTTGGATGCGCGGCGGTGTGTTTCCTATTTGACGATTGAGCATGCGGGGGCGATTCCGCAAGAGTTCCGGGTGGCGATGGGGAACCGGATTTATGGCTGCGATGATTGTTTGGCGGTTTGCCCGTGGAACAAGTTTGCGCACGCCGGCCGGGAGGCGAAATTTGCGCACCGCGAGGAGCTGGCGGGCCCAAAGCTGGCGGAGCTGGCGGGGCTGGATGATGCGGGGTTTAGGGCGATGTTTGCGGGCTCGCCGGTGAAGCGGGTGGGGCGGGATAGGTTTGTGCGGAATGTGGCGATTGCCATTGGCAATAGCGGGGATTTTGGGTTGTTGCCGGTGGCGCTGGCGCTGGCGGGCGATGCCGATGCGGTGGTAGCGGAGGCGGGGGCTTGGGCGGTGGAGCGGCTATTGGCAACGGCGGCGGTCTCGTCCTGATGGGAACCAAAATCTAAGTGTCTGAGAGACGCCACCCGATGCGCCCCAGCCCCAGGAGCCGCCATCGGCGCCAAAACCCTGCACCATGGCGCCAAGCTCAATGCGCCAGCGCGGCGACAGAATAAAGTCAACCCTGGTGCCGAGCCAGGGTTGTATGAAGTTGATGTTGTTGGGCGTACCGAGGCCGGCGAGGTTCTCCTCGCCTGTATGGGTCTGCCAGGTGGCGATATATGAGAAGCCCGCCCGCGCATCCACGGAGGTGGGGATGCCATAAACATCGCCCGCGTGAACCTGGTAGCCGATGCCCGGCGCCCGGCAGCTTCAATACAGGGCGCCTTGCTGGCGACCACGGGGGAGGCAAAATGCAAGGAACCGCTAAAGCTGGGCCACCACACATAGGGGGCAAGCTCAACCTGGACGCGATATGCCCCATCGTCCGTGTAACCGTCATGATTAGTGAAATATTGCGCCTGGGCTGGTTTGCCCGCAAAACCGGCGACACAAAGTGCCAAGGTAAAAGGCGCGGCTTATCCAGGCTTTTATTTGGATTTGTGTTTTTAGTGGCTCTTACCGAAGCAGGTTGTCGCCAACATCTGCTTCGGTAAGCGCATGATAGTCTTTATGATAGTCTATAAAGACTTACTGGAGAATGATTTCCACGCGGCGGTTCTGCGGCTCGCGCACACCCGGGCCAGTTGGCACCAGCAGGTTTGTGTCGCCAAAGCCTTGCGCCGTGATCTCGGAAGCCGGGACGCCATCGGTCACCAACTGACCCGCAACCGCCTTCGCACGGCGGATGGAGAGGCCCTTGTTGTAGACCGGCGTACCGGAGGTGTCGGTATAGCCGTTCACGTCGATCGTCGTGGTCGCCTGGGTTTTGCTGTCAGACGCGGCCTGCGCAATGACCTGCGCGGCGCGCGGGGTCAGGTTGTACTTATCCCAGTCGAAGAACACCAGATACGTTTTGGCCGGAACCGGAGCCGGAGCCGCGGCAACCGGGGCCGCAGCCGGAGCTGGAGCAATCGGCGGGGGGTTGAACAGCTGATAGCGCAGGCCAATCGTGAAGGTATGGAAGGACTGCTGGCCAAGGTGTGTGCGGAGTGTTTCCGACCTTGAGTAACCTGTGTCTGGGTTGGTGTAGCTGCCCAAAGAATAAGTCTCGAAGTTACGGCTCTCGGTCAGCATCATGAAGCGGTACTCAGCCGTGAGCGAGAGACCCGGAACAGCCGCGATCGGATACGACACGCCGCCGATGAGATCGAAAGCGAAGCTGCCTTTGGTACCGCCGAACATTCCAGCAACGTCAGGACCAATCTTAACCCATTGATAGCCGACACCGGCGCCGACATACGGATAGACCAGATAGCCGATATTCATGTCATAATAGCCATTGACCATCGGGCCGTAGGTATTTTCACCACCTCCGGTGTGTATCTTAAACTGAGGGGAATTATTCGGCCCCCAAGTGGTTGTGCCACCCGGATTGGTGTTATGACCGTAGTCGTACAAATTGCCATCAAACTTGCTGAAGTCGTTGTAGAAATAATTGCCGCCGAGTTCAACGCGGAAGCCGTTGCCAAAACCGTAGCCAATGCCGCCGACCCCGGCGACACCAAGTTTCGCGAGCAGATTGCCCTCAACGCCACGCGTGTTGGAACCGGTATCGGGACTATTGCGCCCCGTGGGACGATCCCACATAGTCGTATCGCTAACATTAGCGTTCGCTGGGTTGGCGATATCCACGCCAACCCCAAGGCTAACATAAGGCCCGGTAACCGGCTGGGCCTTTGCGATAGACGCAAAAGCAAGCGGCGCGGTAATGGCGGTAACGGCGAGTAGGCCTAACTTAAATTTCATGATAACCCCCTGTTTTCGTCCAGCTTAATTGTCAGTTTAATTCGTGTAGCCGCAATCACATTGCGAAGTATTTATCATATATGCATACTTGCGCAAAAACCATCTTTGATTTAGGTCAATTAGGCAACGCTTTCATAACTATGTGACATATTTACAATAGATCGTCGCGGGCGGTCATTCAGTGGCATAAACATTACTCTTGGCTTATTGAACACCCCGCGTCAGGGTGCTTCCAATGGTGCCCGGCAACGGTCCGTAAATCCGCTTGCGATCGTGCGCGAGGCAGGCCACGGTCACCTCGGGCGTGGCAGGGCGGCGAGCCGGCCCTGATGAACATCCGGGCGATAAGCGAGCGCGGCAAAGGAGGCAGCCGCCGGGCTTGTCCTCGCAAGCGGGCAAAGCGGCCAGCGCCATCGCGTCCCCGGCACGGCCGTGCCTATCACAAGGTGATGGATCACTTCCAAGGGGCGAGCAGTGGGATACGCTCTTTTTTGAACGGCAGCAGCTAACGTGCCGGGCGGCAATCTGGATGAGAAGCGTGCAACGGTGGGGCGGTGCTCAGCCGGTGATGAACTCCAGGCCGATTTCATCACCCGAAACCCAGCACCGGCGTACACGGCACTCTTTGTTAAGAAAACGGATCGAAAGAAACTCCGGAACCGGCGTGATATCATAGGTTTCAACGCGAAGCCCGGTTTCCGACAGGCCGGTGATCCGGCAATCGACCGTTTCAAAAATAGATTCGCCGAAGCACAACTCTCCAAACAGCATTTGGTTTAAACGCTTGTGCCGCCGCCGCTCGGTTTGGCTCGCGCCGGGCACCAGATCATTCGCGTCCAAGTCTGGGTTTGATGCTATGACGTTCATGGTGTGCTTGAATAATACAAGAACAGTGCACATGCGAGTCAAATATTGTTGATCACATACTCATCACTTTTGATGTGTTGGCAGGCAAAGTTTTTTTGATTGGTAGTTCAGAAGCTTAAGGCGGTATCTTCATCTTTGTTCGTAACGACGGCATGAGCATGCGGCTGGTGGAAATCGCCGGTTTGACATGTTTCACGGCGTGCCCCACCGTTTTCGCGCTTTAAGTCTGGCAATAAATGGTGCGTAGCAAAATGAGTGTTTCCTGATGTGTGACTTTTGCGGTGCGGTTTCGCGGCGGGGTTTTTGTGGCGGGGCGCTGGCGGTGGCGCTGGCACGTCCTGGGCGGCTGGTGGAGCCTGTGTTGCGGGTGAAGGGCACGGGGGTTGGGCGCACGGTGGCGGTGACGCTGGATGCGTGCCCAGGGCATTTTGATGCGCGGGTGGCCGATGTACTGCTGGCGCGGGGGATCCCGGCGGCCATTTTTGTGACCGCGGTGTGGATGCGGTGGAACCCGCGGGGGCTGGCGTATTTTTTGGCGCGGCCGGATATTTTTGACCTGCAGAACCACGGCGCGCGGCATTTGCCGGCGGTGCTGGGAAATACGCCGGTGTATGGGCTGGCCCCGGCCGGTACGCTGGAGGCGATCCGCGCCGAGGTGCTGGATGGCGCGGCGGCGGTTGAACGGGCAACCGGGCGGCGGCCGGTTTGGTACCGGGGGGCAGCGGGGCTTTACAGCCCGGAGGCGATCCCGGTGATCGAGGCGCTGGGGTTTAAGGTGGCGGGGTATTCGCTGAATTCGGACCAGGGGGCGTCATTGCCGGCGGCGATGGTGGCGCGGCGGATTGCGGCGGCGCGGGATGGCGATGTGATCGAGGGGCATATTAACCAGCCGCACCGGGACAGCGGAGCGGGGATCGCGGCCGGGCTGACGGCATTGCAGGCGGCGGGGGCAAGGTTCGTGGGGCTGGAGACGGCTTATGGTTGAGTTGCGCCTGAGCATGACGGCGGCGCCGGATGCGCAGGCGCGGGCGGCGCTGGTGGCGGGGCTGGTGGGGTTTCATGAGGAATTGCTGGGGCCGGCGGGGGGCGCGCTGCTGGGGGTGCTGCTGCATGATGCGGATGGCGTGCTGCAAGGCGGGCTGTGGGGGCGCAGCGGGCATGGCTGGCTGTTTGTGGAGTTGCTGTTTGTGCCGGAGGTGGCGCGCGGGCAGGGGCTGGGGGCGGAACTGCTCGCCGCCGCCGAGGCTGAGGCGCGGGCGCGTGGCTGCACGGGGGTATGGCTGGATACGATGAACCCGGCGGCGCTGCTGTTTTATCTGCGCCATGGGTATGAGAGTTTTGGCGAGCTGCCGGATTATCCAGCGGGCAACCGGCGGGTGTTTTTGCGCAAGCGGCTGGGTTAAAAATTTAGGGCGGTGGCGCCGGAGGGCGTCTCGTGGCATGGTGGGGGATGACAAATTCCCAAATAATGACAGACCAGGCCGTGGAACTTAAGCGGCTGCAGGCAGCACTGGTGCTGGCACAGAAGCGGGCAGCCGAGGCGTTGCGGACTTATGGCACGCCGCTGGCGGGCAAACTCCTGCAGCGGGCCGAGGCCGAGGCGGCGAAAGTCGCGAAGATCAAGCAGCAGATTGAGGCGCTTACGGCCTAGAGCCCGATCGTCTGAGGGTGACGCGCGCTAGCGCGTTAACCGAAGGCGTGAATCGGCCTCTGATAAAAGCTAGAGCATAAATTCGATCAGGCGGGCGCGGAATTCGTTCAAGCGTTCGCCGAGGCCGCGATGGCTCCAGGCAGTCAGTGTGATTTCCGTTGAGGCGGCGGTGTCTTTGGTGAACTGCGTTTCCATTTCGGCGCCGAAGGTGGGGCCGAGGACGGCGGCGTCGATTTCGTTGTTGTAGACGACGCTGCGCGAGTCGAGGTTGGCGGAGCCGACGATGGACCATTCGCCGTCGATCACGGCGGTTTTGGCGTGCAGGACGGCGCCTTGGCGCTCGTAAATGTGTACGCCGGCTTCCAGAAGATCTTCGTAATTCGAGCGGCCGGCGGCGATGGATGAATCGCTGGTGCTGGTGCTGGGGACGATGATGCGCACGTCCACGCCGCGGCGGGCGGCGCATTGCAGGGCCGCCAGCATGTCTGGCGGCGGGGCGAAGAAGCCGGTGGTGAGGTGGATGGATTTACGCGACGCGGCAATGGCCGTGAGCAAGGTTTTGTAGATGGCCGGGTGGGCGTCCGGCGGGGAGCCGTCCAGCGCCTGGACGGTGGAGTCACCTTGCGGCGCGGTGCTGGTGGGTGGCGGGGCGGGGATGGGCGGGCCTTTTTGTTCGGTCCAGGTTTGCATGAAGAGCTGTTCGAAGACGCTCACCACCGGGCCGGTGACCTCTACATCGGTGTCGCGCCAGGGCATTTGGCTGGGTTGGGTGGATTGGGGGTGGCTGGCGCGGCGGTTTTCGTAGACCTGCGCGATGTTGATGCCGCCGGTGAAGGCGATGGTGCTGTCGATGACCAGGAGCTTGCGGTGGTCGCGGCGGTTGATGTCCATGGTGAGCATGGCTGCTGGGGTGAGGGGGCTGTAGGTGAGGACTTGAACGCCGTTGCGGCGCAGGTTGTCGAACAGGCCGGGCGGGGCGTTGGTGCCGTAGTCGTCATAGATAAGGTCTACCTGCAGGCCCATGGCGTGCTCGGCGATGAGGAGCTCGGCGAATTGGGTGGCGATGGGGCCGTCGAACTCGTAGCTTTCCATGTCGATGCGGTATTTGGCGGCGGCGATGGCGGCTTGCATGGCAGCGTAGGTGCTGGGGCCGTTTTCCAGCAAATGGATTTTGTTGCCGGGAACGAAGGGGGTGTGGGTGAGCTTTATGCTCTCGTCGCGCATGATGGTGAGGGCTTGGGCCTCGCTGGCGGAGGGGATGTTACAGGCGAGGTCCGGGTCTATTTGCGGCAGGGAGGCGCAGCCGGAGGTGGCCAGCGCCAGGATGACGGCGAGGCGGGGCCAGGAAATTAAGCGGGGGCAGTGAATCAAAATGCCGGAAACCGGCCCTCGGGGGCTGATTTCCGGCATTTAATAGCTACGGCCATGGGCATGACCGGGGGCGATTAGAAGCCTTCGCGCTCGATGCGCTTGCGCTCCATTTTGCGGGCGCGGCGGACGGCCTCGGCGGCCTCGCGGGCGCGGCGCTCGGAGGGCTTTTCGTAGTGCCGGCGAAGCTTCATTTCGCGGAACACGCCTTCGCGCTGAAGCTTCTTTTTGAGCGCCTTCAGCGCCTGGTCGACGTTATTGTCACGAACGAGAACTTGCACTTGGCCGAAAACTCCTAAAAAACGCCCAAAAATAACGGCGAAACGCGGCCGGGATGGCCGTGTCCGCTAAAGATTGCGGGCCTATAGCATAGTTTGGCCACTCGCCAAATCATTTCTGCTAGACCATTTATGCAGCCATGGCGATTTTAAAGATAGCCCGGATGGGCCACCCCGTTTTGCTGGCCCGCGCGGCCGAGGTTGAGGATGTGCGCGCACCCGACGCGCGGCGGTTGCTGGCGGATATGGTGGAGACGCTGAAGGACGCCGGCGGGGTGGGGCTGGCGGCACCGCAGGTGTTTGTGAGCGCGCGGCTGTTTATTTTTTATGTGCCGGAGTCCCGCGGGGAGGGGATGCCGCTGACGGCGGTGTTTAATCCGGTGGTGACGCCGTTGGGCGGGGAGACGGAGCTGGGGTGGGAGGGATGCCTTTCCATCCCTGGGCTGCGGGCGGCGGTGCCACGTTTTACAAAGGTGCGGTTGACCGGGTTGGGGATTGAGGGTGAGGCGCTGGATATGGTGCTGGAAGGGTTTGCGGCGCGGGTGGTGCAACATGAGGCGGACCATCTGGATGGTGTGATGTACCCGATGCGGATGCGCGACTTCCGGTATTTTGGCTTTAACGAGGAAGTGGACCGGTACCCGATGGCATTACCGGAAGAGGGGATTTTGTGATGGGCACGGATGGGGACACGGCGGCGGTGCTGGATGCGCTGCTGGGGCATGTGGCGTTTGACGGCTGGAACGCAACGGCGCTGGGGCGGGCGCTGGCGGATGTGGAGCGGCCGGCGGAGGATGCGGCGGTGCTGTTTCCCGGCGGGGCGGGAGAGATGATCGAGGCGTATTTTGCGCTGAGTTTTGAACGCATGGAAGCGGCGGCGGTGGCGGCGGATTTGGAAGCTTACCGCACACCGGGGCGGGTGCGGGCGATTTTGGGGATATGGTTCGAGCAGAACGCCGGGCACAAGGAGGCGGTACGCCGGGCGCTGGGGTGGTTGGCTTTGCCACGCAATTTGCCTCGGGCGTTGCGGATTAAGGCCGGGATGGCGGATGCGGTTTGGCATGCGGCGGGGGATAAGTCCGCGGATTTTAGCTGGTACACCAAGCGGGGGATTTTGGCGGCGATTTTTGGCGCGGCGCTGTTGTTTTGGGTGAATGATCGCTCAGGGGATGAGGAGGCGGTGCTGTGGTTTGTGGACCGGCGGCTGGCGGATGTGGCCTGGCTTGGGGGGTTGCGCAAGCGGGTTGAGGGGCGGGTGCGGGGGAGACGGTTTGGCGTGGGGTAGGGGGTGTTTCACGTGAAGCTATTGTGATGAGTTTGGTGGAAGCGGTTGGTTTTGTGGGATAATTTTTTGCTTGCACCCCAATTTGTGCGGGTTTGTGACGGAAAAGGAATGGTTTGGGTGAAAAGAGGGTTTGAAAAACCTATCTAGTTGGGTTATTCTGCCGCATGGTGACGATCAGGCGGGTGGATGGGTTGCGCGCGGAAAAAGTGCGGTATGATCGCAAAACCGGGCATGTGACGGTGGGCTTGCGCAACGGATGCAGTTTCAGTTTTCCGGCGGCGCTGGTGCAGGGGTTGCGGGAGGCGGCGGCGGAGGATTTGGCCGGGGTGGAAATTCTGGGCGACGGCTATGGGCTGCATTGGGAGGCGCTGGATGTGGATATTTCCGTGCCGGGATTGCTGAGCGGGGTGTTTGGCACGGCGGCGTATATGGCGGCACAGGCGGGGGCGGTGAGGAGCCCGGCGAAGGCGGCGGCGGCGCGGGCAAATGGTGCGAAGGGCGGGCGGCCACGCAAGGCGGGGTAGGGCGATGGGTTACGGTGCGGTGACCCAGCCTACGCTTTCTGGTCTATGAGATTTTCTGAAAGATTTTAGAGTGAGCAGGGGTTTTTGAGCGGAAATTTTTGTATAGCTTGAATCCATAACGCTCGAACGCAATCGATAAATTACGTGAATTAAAGAACTCCAGATGCTCTGGAGGACATATATCCTCCCATTCTTCGATTTTTTCAGGCACCTTCGGATGACCTGCATCCGGAGCGGAAAGATAGACAAACCCTCCGCGTCGGGTAACTGTTTGTATGGTTTCCAGAAATTCGTTGGGTCCGGGAAGATGTTCGAGAACTTCAGATGAGAATACAAAATCAAAGGTCAACCCGCGCTTACGAAAGTCAGCTAGGCTTTCACAATAGAAAGTGCATTGCGGGAAACTCTTGTTAGCGTAGTCTATACTGTTTTGGCTGATATCGATACCAGTGGCCTTTGCGCCGATACGGGCGAATGCTTCTGCCATGAAGCCGCCGCCACAGCCGATGTCTAAGACATTCTTCCCCCCACCCCCCCCCCCCCCGCGTAGGGAATAAATTTCATGCTTCTGACAAATGCACGCCACCTACGGGAGCCGCTCTTTGGATAATAATCTGCCGAGGCGCCACGATAGCTTGTTTTATAATGTTCCGCGATCTCCGCATCCGAAGGGAAGGGGTGCACAAAGATAAAATCACAGAACGAGCAGCGAAAAAGGTCATACTCTGATTTCCGGAAGGCAAAGGTAGCGCTTGATGTCAGGCAAGCGGGGCAAATGACAGGAGACGGCTCGGAACTCATTGATTGCATTAACCTAACTCCCGGATTGACCACAAAAAACCAAAAAATTATGTCGTTCAACGTCTCTAATGATGGAACGTTGCTAAGAATGCCAGAATAATTATTTCAGGATAAACGATTATTCCCGCATAAGCATATGGTCATTAATAAAACGCGCAATCGGATTCGCTTTGAATGATTCCTGCAATGCTTGCTCATTGTAATCCTCCGCAACCCATTGCAGGAATTGTTTTCGTCCTTCACCGTGGCGTACCCACATTTCTATGAAACGATCCAGGATGCCGGTCTTTGACTGTTTGATATGACCGAAACGAAGTGAAAGCTGCCGCTTTGCTTCATTGGAGCTGCTACCTTCGATCAGCAGAAATATCGCCGCAGCAAAACCTGCTCGATCAGCGCCCGATTTGCAGTGTACAAGGGCTGGCCGGCGCATTGATTGCAACACATTGGCAAATTGCAAAATCCAGTCACGCTTAGGCGCCGCGCGGCTCCTCAAAGGCAGATCAATAAAATCGAGACCAAGTTCTTCGGCGGTCTCGCGGGAAAGAGCGTCGGAACCATTACCAGTTCGGCCGCGCAGACTGATGATTGTTTTGAGTCCGGCCGTTTGCGTGAAGCGTTTGAGGTTTCCCGGCGTCGGGTGGTTTGAACGGTAGAGCGTGCAAGGTTGCACGGTATGGAAATTTGTCCAGGCAATTCGAAGTACGGCGTGGTCGATGAACAATGCGTCAATCCAAGCATTTCCTCTGCCCGCGGATGAGATCAGATCACCTCGATAGATTGTTTTCATGGTGCCTACTTAGCGTCATGTTGCGTTCCATGCCAGATGCCTTCCGTAAAGCAGTAGCTTACGGTGGCTTACGGTCCTGGTAACGATGGGAATGATATGGCGCTGGCGGTGCCGGGGGCTAAACCAGGCGCTTGCGGAACCAGTTAGCAAGATCTGTTTCGGTTATTGTGCCGGCGGCGGTGGATTCCATTAGCTTTACGGCTTCGGGTTTGGCGTAGCGGAGGGAAAAACCGTTGTCGGCGAGGAAGAGGCGGGCGATGATCCAGGCGGTGCGTTTGTTACCGTCGGCGAAGGCGTGGTTGCGGGCGAGGCCGTAGGCGTAGGCGGCGGCGAGCGCGGGGGCGTCAGGGTTCGTGTAGGCGAAAAGATTTTGCGGGCGGGCGAGGGCGGATTCTAGGGCGCCTTGGTCGCGGATGCCGTCCAGGCCGCCGTGTTCGGCGATTTGGCGGCCGTGCACGGCTTGGACGACTTCAAGCGCCACCCAGCGCCAAATGGTTGTCACTTGGGTTCTTCACTTAGCCAGGGCACGCAGGATGTCACGGTCTTCGTGCATGATCTCTTCAGCGAGGGCCATCTGGCGGGCGAATTCCGGGTTGTAGGCGGTGAGGCGGTAGCTGCCGTCCGGCGCTTCGGTGAAATAGACGTGGTCGCCCTTTTGCACCTTCAGGCGCGCCATGGCCTCCTTGGGGAGGATGAAGCCGGTGGAGGAACCGACGGTGGTGAGTTTGAGGGTGAGCATGGGTGGGGTCCTGGGGGGTATATAATGGATATTATATAGTTTGGAGGTGTGGGGCAAGGGGGTTGGTTACATGCCGCGGCGGCCGAACATTTTTTCGAGGTCGGCGCGGGAGAGTTTTAGGAAGGTGGGGCGGCCGTGGCTGCAGGTGGCGGCGCGGGGGGTGGATTCCATGTCGCGCAGGAGGGCGGACATTTCCTCGGGCGTGAGGCGGCGGCCGGCGCGGATGGAGCGGTGGCAGGCGAGGCGGGCGAGGGCGGCGTCCAGGTGGGCTTCGAGGGCGGCGGGGGTGTCGTGTTCGGCGAATTCTTCCGCGAGGTCGCGGAGCAGGGTGGTGGCGTCGGGGTTTTTCAGGGCGGCGGGGAGGCTGCGGACGAGGACGGCGCCGGGGCCGAAGGGTTCGACCTCCAGGCCGAGGCGGGAGAGGGTTTCCGACTGGGCGAGGAGGCGCATGGCGTCGGCGGGGGAGAGGTCTACCACCACGGGGACGAGGAGGGGTTGGGCGGCGACGCGGCCGGCGGTGAATTCGGCGCGCAGGCGTTCCTCGGTGAGGCGTTCGTGGGCGGCGTGCTGGTCGGTGATGACGAGGGCGCCGTCGGACGCGACGGAGAGGATGTAGGTGTCAAGGATTTGCGCGACCGGGGCGCCGAGGGGATGGGCGGTGAGCGCGGGGTCGGGGGTGATCTGGCGGGCGGTGGGGGCGAAAGCGGCGAATTCGGATTCCGCGAAGCCGCGCGCGGCGGGGCTGGGGGCGGTGGGCGCGGAGGCGGCGTACGAGGCGCTGGCGGGTGGGCGGAGCGCGAGGCTGGGGAAGGCTTGCGGGGCGGTGGCCAGCGAGACCGGGCGGTCCAGCAGGCGGCCGATGGCGCCCATGACCAGGCTGCGGATGCCGTTGGCGTCAGCGAAGCGGAGTTCAGTTTTGGCGGGGTGGACGTTGACGTCCAGCGCTTCCTCCGGGACTTCGAGGCGCAGGGCGGCGACCGGGTGGCGGCCGGAGGCGATGACGTCACGGTAGGCGAGGCGGAGTGACATGCGCAGGTGAGGGTCGAGCACCGGGCGGCCGTTCACCACGAAGCTTTGCAAGGCCGTGGTGGCGCGCGTGAGGCTGGCGGGGGCGGCGAGGCCGGTGAGGCGCACACCTTCGCGCTGCGCGTCCAACGGGAGCATGGCGCTGGCGGTTTCGCGCCCGAAGAGGGCGGCGACGCGGGCGGGTTCGGATTGGGCTGGGAGGTCGAACATCACGCGCTCATCGGAGACCAGGCGGAAGGCGGCGTGGGGGGCGCTCAGCGCGAGGCGCCAGACGGCGCGTTCGGCGGCGTCAGCCTCGGCGCGCGGGGTGCGGAGGAATTTTTTGCGGGCGGGGGTGGCGTAGAAAAGGTCCTCGACGATGGCGCGGGTGCCGGGCTGGCCGGCGGCGGGGGTGACCTCACCGACCGCGCCGCCGGCGACGGTGATGCGGGCGGCGGAATCCTGCCCGGCGGGGCGGCTGATGAGGGTGAGTTTTGCGGCGGCGCCGATGGAGGGCAGTGCTTCGCCGCGAAAGCCGAGGGTGGCGATGCGGACCAGAGCTTCGTCAGTCAGTTTGGAGGTGGCGTGGCGCTCGATGGCCAGGGCGAGTTGGGATTCGGGGATCCCGCTTCCGTTGTCGATGACGTCAATGCGGTCAATGCCGCCGGAGGTGAGGATGACCTCAACGCGGGTGGCCCCGGCGTCCAGGGCGTTTTCCACCAGCTCCTTTACCGCGGCGGCCGGGCGCTCGATCACCTCGCCGGCGGCGATGCGGTTCACGGTGGCGGGGGAGAGCAGGCGGATGCTCGGAGGGAGTATAGCGGAGGGCATACGCGATCATATCAGTTTAAGTTCTGGATACCACCAGGGACGGGCGCGGTGGGGCGGTTAGGGCCAGGGGGCGGGCGATGGCGCGCGCGGCGGGGGGAGCGAGCAGGCGGCCCTGCACGCAATGGCAGCCGTGGCGGCGCAGGTGGGCGAGCTGGGCCTCGCTCTCGACGCCGACAGCGGTGACTTCCAGGTGCAGATTGGCGGCGAGGGCAAGGATGGCGTTGACGACGGCGTCCGCGCTAGTGTCCTGCCCGAGTTTCTGGATGAAGCGGCGGTCGATTTTCAGGCTGGAGAAGGGTTGCTGGTTAAGCGCGGTGAAGGCGGCGTAGCTGGCGCCGAAATGGTCGAGCACCAGGCCGGCGCCGGTAGCTCGCAGGGCCAGGAGTGCCACCATGGCGCCGGGGTGAGTTTCGCTCAGCACGGCCTCGGGGATTTCGATGCCGAGAAGCTCCGGTTTCAGCCCGGTTTTGCGCAATATGGCGGTGATGCGGGCGGGCAGGTTGATGTCGCGCAGTTGCAGGGGGGAGAGGTTGACCGAAATGCGGGTGTTGCCCGCGCGCACGGCCTCGGCGCAGGCGGCCTCCAGGACGAAGCAGCCGATCTCGTGCGTCAGCCCGGCGGCGTCGGCCAGCGGGATGAAGCGATCCGGGCCGATCAGGCCTTCGACCGGGTGGTTCCAGCGGGCCAGGGCCTCGAACCCGGCGGGGGCGAGGTCGCTGGCGCGGAAGACGGGCTGGAACACCAGGCTGATCTCGCGGCGGCTGATGGCGCCGCGCAGGTCGGCGGCGCTGCTGGGGGCTTGCGGGCGCCTTGTGGTCTCGCGCCGCGCCCCGGCTTCATGGTGCGAGTACATATGCGCGGTGCCGCCGCCGGCCTGGCCCGCCTGGGCGAGGGCGAATTCGGCTGCCTTCATCATGCCCATCGCGTCGGCCGCGTGGTCCGGGTACACGGCGAGGCCGATGGAGAGCCGGAGTTTGATCAGCTGGCCGTCGATGATGAAGGGTTCGTGGAAGGCCGCGGCGATCTGGCCGCCGGCGCTCAACCCCCGGCTGGGCGGCCCGTCGCTGGGGGCGAGCATGGCGAATTTGTCGCCGCCGATGCGGGCCAGCAGGCCGTCCTCCCCGGTCATAACGGCGAGCCGGGTTGCCGCCTGCTTGAGTAGCAGGTCGCCGCCGGCGCGGCCGAACAGCTCGTTTATGGGTTTGAACTGGTCGAGGTCCATGATGAGCAAGGTGGTGGTGCCGCTGGCGCAGTTATTGCGGGCCAGGGCGGCGGTGAGCATGGCGGCGAACAGGGTGCGGTTGGGCAGGCCGGTCAGGGCATCGTAATCGGTCAGCCGGGCGATGCGTGCCGCGTCAGCCGCGCGCTGGCTGATGTCGCGGATGGCCATGACCACGGCGGGCTGGCCGTCGAACTCGATGTTATGGCTGCAGATTTCCACCGGGATTTCGGTTTTGTTGGCACGCAGCAGGGTGAACTCGGCGGTTTGCGGCTGTGGCGCCTCAAGCTCGGCGCGCAGGGCGGGGGCGTGGTCCGGGCGGGCGAGGTTGACGAAATTCTGCCCGAGCCATTCGCGTTCCCGTGTGCCGAGCATGCGCACCAGGGCGCGGTTCATTTGCAGGATCAGGCCCTGGCGGTGGATTAGCAGGCCGTCGAAAGAGGCATCGGCGAGGTTGCGGGTCCAGGCGCGGCGGACGGCTTCATCGGTGGCGAGGCGGCCGCGCAGCCATTTGCCGTCGGCGCGCAAGGCGAACAGGGCGCCGCCCAGGATGAGGAGAACCGCCAGCAGGCAGGTCCAGGCCAGGTTGTCGGCGTGCAGGTAGGTCATGGCGTTGAAGGCCCCGTGTTGAGAAAGCTACGGGGCAGGTTGACCGGAAAATGCTTAACCGGTGCTCAACACTTTGTGGCGGAAAACATGAATTTCCCGCAACAATACGTACAATAATAAACGCAACAATAAATGTGATGGCCTGCTGGGAAGGGGGAATACCCTGGGGCGAACGACGGGGATTGAACCCGCGACAACCGGTACCACAAACCGGCGCTCTACCAACTGAGCTACGTCCGCCATCCAGGGTAGGGGCGTCGTACTGCGGCGGGGTGGCGGACGTCAACTTCCGGGTGGAGATTCGTGCTCAGCGCTTGGCGGTTACCCAGGTTTCCAGGCGTGCCAGGGCCTCGCGCAGTATGGCTGGCTGTTTGCAGAAGGCGAAGCGGGCGTAATTTCGCGGCGGGTTTTCCGCGTAGAAGGCCGAGACGGGGATGGCGGCGACGCCGGCGTGTTCGGTGATGGCGCGGCAGAATTCCAGGTCGCCGCCGGTAAAGCCGAGGGGGGAGAAATCCGCGGTGATGAAATAACTGCCATCGGTGGGCAGGGTGAGGAAGCCCAGGCGCTTCAGGCCGGTGTTCAGAATGTCGCGGCGTTCCATCAGCTCGTCCGCCAGGGTGGCGAAATAGGCGTCCGGCTTGGCGAGGCCGAGGGCGACGGCGCGTTGCAGGTTGGGGGCGGTGGTGAAGGTGAGGTTCTGGTGCGCCTTGGCGACGAGGTTGATGAGCCGCGGTGGACCGGAGACGTAGCCGACCTTCCAGCCGGTGAGCGAGAAGGTTTTGCCGGCGCTGCCGATGCGAAGCGAGCGTTCGGCCATGCCGGGCAGGGTCATCAAGGGGATGTGCCTGGCGGGGGGGAAGACCAGGTGCTCATAGACCTCGTCGCAGATGGCGTAGGAATCGTGCTGGCGCAGCAGGCCGGCGATGAAGTCCAGCTCGCCGGGGGTGAAAACCTTGCCGGTGGGGTTCATTGGTGAGTTGAGCAGCAGGAGTTTTGTTCTTGGGCTGAAGGCGGCGGCGAGTGCTGTGCGCGGCAGGTCCCAGTTGGGTGGCTCCAGGCGGACCAGAACGGGAATGCCGCCGAGCATTTTAACCACGGGCAGGTAGGTGTCGTAGAGCGGTTCGATGAGGATGACCTCGTCGCCGGGGTTGACCAGCGCCATCAGGCAGGCCGCCAGCGCCTCGGTGGCCCCGGAGGTGACGGTGACGCCGGTGGCGGGGTCGATGTCCAGGCCGTAGAAGCGCTGGTTGGCGGCGGCGGCCGCGGCGCGTAGTTCCGGCAGGCCGGTGAGCGGCGGGTACTGGTTGCGATTGTCGAGCAAGGCGGCGGCGGCGGCCTGCACGATGTCGGCGGGGCCCTCGGTGTCGGGGAAGCCCTGGCCGAGGTTGATGGCGCCGTGTTGCAGGCTGAGCGCCGACATGACGGTGAAGATTGTGGTGCCGGTTTGTTCGAGCAAATTGTTGGCTGGTTTCACTTTAGTATCCTTAGCGGCGCGCTAGAGTAACGTGCGGTGGGCGGGGCGGCAAGTCTGATGGGGTGTCGCGGCAAGTCTGCTGAAAAATTAGGCAATAGCCGCTGCCCGCTAGGCAAATCGAATCGTGAGGGGCCGTGCAGGGGGCCTGTAACCTTGCGTTGGGGGGTGGTTTGCGTGGCTGGCACGGTGCGTGCAAGACTATGTTTGCCAGCCCGTTGGCTGGCGCGCAATTGCGCTGTCCGAACGAACACTTTAGGAGGACGCCTGTCCGTGGCGGGCGTGAACGAGATGAAAAAGATCGAAGCGATCATTAAGCCGTTCAAGCTTGACGAAGTAAAAGAGGCCCTGCACGAAGTGGGCTTGCAAGGCATTACCGTCGTTGAGGCGAAGGGTTTTGGCCGGCAGAAGGGGCATACCGAACTTTACCGCGGTGCTGAGTATGTGGTGGATTTTCTGCCCAAGGTAAAAATTGAGGTGATCTGCGAGGACGCCGTGGTCGAACGGGCCGTTGAGGCGATTACGAACGCGGCGCGCACCGGCCGTATCGGCGATGGCAAAATTTTCATCTCCGCGATTGAAGAAGCGATCCGTATCCGCACCGGTGAAAAAGGCGACGCCGCCATCTGAGTGGGCATTGTCCTGAAGTTCATGCGGGGTTAACATGCCGGGCTTGCAACAGGGTTGTTCGGGGCCGCATGGTGCGGCGCCGTGGATTGACGATTAACTTCTTTAAACGGGGATAAAGCATGGCGAAGAAGCCCGCTGAAAGCGCCGACGGCGTAGCGAAGGTTCTTGAACTGATCAAGGAAAACGGGGTCGAGTACGTCGATCTGCGTTTCACTGATCCGAAAGGCAAATGGCAGCACACGGCGCAGCACGTCTCGACGGTTGATGCGGACACGCTGAAGGACGGCTTCATGTTCGACGGTTCGTCGATCGCCGGCTGGAAAGCGATTAACGAGTCCGACATGATCTTGCAGCCGGACCTGGACACCGCGGTGATGGACCCGTTCGCGGCCAAGCCGAGCCTGATCCTGTTCTGCGACATTATCGAGCCCGCGACCGGCCAGGGCTATGCCCGCGACCCGCGCTCGACCGCCAAGAAGGTGGAAGCCTATGTTAAGGCCACCGGCATCGGTGACACTATCTTCATCGGCGCCGAAGCTGAGTTCTTCATTTTCGACTCCGTGAAGTTTGGCACTGGCGGCAATTTCGGCATGTACCAGCTGGACAGCATCGAGGGCCCCGGCTCCTCGATGAAGGACTATCCGGAAGGCAACATGGGCCACCGCCCCGGCGTTAAGGGCGGCTATTTCCCGGTTCCGCCGGTGGACGGCGATTGCGACCTGCGCGCGGAAATGCTCTCCGCGATGGGCGAAATGGGCCTGCCGATTGAGAAGCATCACCATGAGGTGGCGCAGAGCCAGCACGAACTGGGCACCAAGTTCAACTCGCTGACCAAGATGGCCGACCAGATGCAGATATATAAATACTGCGTCCACAACGTCGCGCACTCCTACGGCAAGACCGCGACCTTCATGCCCAAGCCGATCTACGGCGATAACGGCTCGGGCATGCATACGCACGCTTCGATCTGGAAAGCCGGCAAGCCGCTGTTCGCGGGCAATGGCTATGCTGACCTCTCCGAGATGTGCCTGTACTTCATCGGCGGCGTTATTAAGCATGCCAAGGCGATCAACGCGTTCACCAACCCTTCGACCAACAGCTACAAGCGGTTGATCCCGGGCTTCGAGGCGCCGGTGCTGCTGGCCTACTCGGCGCGTAACCGCTCGGCCTCCTGCCGTATTCCGTATACGACGAGCCCGAAAGCCAAGCGCGTGGAAGTCCGCTTCCCCGACCCGACCGCGAACCCGTACCTGTCCTTCGCCGCGCTGGCGATGGCGGGTCTCGACGGCATCAAGAACAAGATCCACCCGGGCGACCCGATGGACAAGGATCTGTACGAGCTGCCGCCGGAAGAGCTGAAAGGCATCCCGACGGTTTGCGGTAGCTTGCGCGAAGCGCTGCAGTCGCTGGAAGCCGACCACGAGTTCCTCCTCCAGGGCGACGTGTTCAGCAAGGAGCAGATCGAGAGCTATATCGAACTCAAGTGGAAGGATGTGTACCGCTTCGAACACACGCCGCACCCGGTTGAGTTCGAGATGTACTACTCCGCGTAATCGGGGTTTTACCGGAAAACGGCGCCTTCGGGCGCCGTTTTTTTGTTGCGTTGCTGATGGTGGCGGGCAAAGAGCTTGCTTGCGGGGGAAAATCGGCGTAGACGGGAAAAAAATAAAACCCGAGTTTTCCAGGGTGGCCCTAACCGGCCGCCCTTTTTATTGGTTTTTTGTTTATTGGATTTTGCTTGAGATGACTGCTAACCGCCCGAACCACACCGGCCTTGAGGGCCGCATTGCCGAGATTATCGTCGAACCGCTGGAAGCCCAGGGGTATGAGCTGGTGCGCGTGCAGGTTATCGGCACGGAAGCGCCGACTGTGCAGATTATGGCTGACCGGGCGGATAATGCCGCCTTTACCCTTGATGACTGCACCACGGTGAGCCATCTGCTCTCCGCCGTGCTGGACGTGGAAGACCCGATCACCTCGGCCTGGACGTTGGAGGTCAGCTCCGCGGGGATTGACCGGCCGCTGACCCGGACCAAGGATTTTGTCCGCTACGCCGGGTTTGAGGCGAAGATCGAGCTGAATTTCCCCGGCCCCGGCAACCGCAAGCGCTTTACCGGCGTGCTGGTGGGCGCGGATGAGGATAGCGTGCAGTTGAAGGTCGAAAAGGGCGAGGTCTTGAGCCTCAAACGCGCCGATTTCAAGAAAGCCAAGCTGATTCTGACCGATGCGCTGATTGCGTTTTCGACGCCGGAAGCCCCGGTACAGTAGCGTTTAAGATATGACTCGTAAATTTTATATAATTGGAGACTGACGATGGATACCGCAGTTAACCGCCCGGAATTGCTGCTCGTCGCCGATGCCGTGGCCAGAGAGAAGCAGATTGAACGCGACGACGTGCTGGAAGCGATGGAGCAGGCGATCCAAAAAGCCGGCCGCGCCAAATACGGGCACGAGAAGGACATCCGCGCCACCATCGACCGCAAGACCGGCGATGTGAGGTTGTCGCGCTGGACCGAAATCGTCGAGACGGTGGAGAACGAAGAGACGCAGATCCCGGTCGCCATCTCCAAGAAGTTCGCGCCGGAGAAGGAAGTCGGCGATTTTATTGTTGACCCGCTGCCGCCGATCGACTTTCGGCCGCATTGCCGCGCAGACCGCCAAGCAGGTGATCGTGCAGCGCGTGCGCGAGTATGAGCGCAGCAAGCAGTATAACGAGTTCAAGGACCGCGTTGGCGAGATCATCAATGGTGTGGTCAAGCGCACCGAGTACGGCAACCTGATGGTGGATCTGGGCCGTGCCGAGGCGCTGCTGCGCCGTGATGAGTGCATTCCGCGTGAAAATCTGCGCAACGGCGACCGCGTGCGCGCGTTCATCTACGACGTGCGTGAAGAGCAGCGCGGTCCGCAGATTTTCCTGTCGCGGACGCATCCTGGCTTTTTGGCCAAGCTGTTCGCGCAGGAAGTGCCGGAAATTTATGACGGCATCATCGAGATCAAGGCGGTTTCCCGCGATCCGGGTTCGCGCGCCAAAATGGCCGTTATTTCGCGTGACCAGTCGATTGACCCGGTGGGCGCCTGCGTGGGTATGCGCGGGAGCCGTGTGCAGGCCGTGGTGGCTGAGTTGCAAGGCGAGAAGATTGATATCATCCCCTGGTCGCCCAATGTTGCGACCTTCGTGGTGAACGCGCTGGCGCCGGCGGAAGTTTCCAAAGTGGTGATGGATGAGGAAGCCGGGCGCGTTGAGGTCGTGGTGCCTGACAGCCAGCTCTCATTGGCCATTGGCCGCCGTGGGCAGAATGTGCGTCTGGCTTCGCAGCTGACCCGCTGGGATATCGATATCCTGACGGAAGCCGAGGAAAGCGAGCGCCGCCAGGAAGAGTTCCGCCGCAAGACCGGGCTGTTCGTGGAAGCGCTGGATGTGGATGACGTGATTGCCGGCCTGCTGGTGGCCGAAGGATTCGAGACGATAGAGGATTTGAGCATGACGCCGTTGGATGAAATCGCCTCGATTGAAGGCTTTGACGAGACCGTGGCGGCCGAGTTGCAGCGCCGGGCGGAAGCCTCGCTCGCCAAGCAGGCCGGTGAGCTGGAAGAGAAGCGCATTGCGCTGGGCGTGACCGACGAGGTTGCCGCGATTGAAGCACTCAGCGCCAAAGACCTGATCGCCTTGGGCGAGAAGGGCGTGAAGACGCTGGATGATCTGGCCGATCTGGCCGGTGACGAGCTGGTGGAAATCCTCGGCGCCGAGGCGCTGAGCGAGGAAGCCGCCAACGAGATTATCATGGCGGCGCGCGCGCATTGGTTCGAGGAAGACGGCAACGCAGCCTGAACCTGATATTGCGCAGGACGAGGACGACGCGCCGGAACGGGGACCGCTCCGGCGCTGCCTGGTCCGGCGCGAGAGTTTCGCGCGCGAGATCATGCTGCGTTTCGTGGTGGGGCCGGAGCGCCAACTGGTGTTCGATGTAAGCGCAACCCTGCCTGGGCGTGGATTGTGGTTGAGTGCGGACCGGGATGTGATAGAGACGGCGCTGAAACGTGGCGTTTTTCCCCGTGCGGCGAAACAGCAACTGGTTGTGGCGCCGGACTTGGCCTCCCAGGTGGAAGCAGCGTTGATACAGCGGATTTTCGACCTGGTTGGGCTGGCGCGGCGGAGCGGAGCGGCGATTGCGGGGTTTGAGAAAGCCCGGGAATGGCTGACCTCTGGCAAGGCCGGGCTGGTGATGCAGGCGGTGGATGGAAGTGTTGAGGAGCGGGCGCGATTTGTTGGCGGCCGTGATGTGCCTGTGGTGGCGGTGTTTTCCGGCGCCAGACTGGGAAAAATTTTCGGACGCGAGCAGGCGGTGCATGTGGTTATTGCGCCAGGCCGGCTCGCGAAAATGATTGAAATTGAGGCGGGCCGTCTCGCAGGTGTTGCGGGCGGCGTTTTAAGCGGGCAGTAGTGCCCAATCAGGCTGGGGTAGTACCCAGCAACGATTGTTGAATGGACCGGATTACGCATGACTGACGGCAACGACCAGACTGAAACCAAAGGCAGGCTCTCGCTGCGCCCGGCTGCGCGCGGTGATGCGGGGCATACGGTCGACGCCGGATCGGTGCGGCAGAGCTTCTCGCATGGCCGGTCTAAAGTGGTACAGGTTGAGGTGCGCAAGAAGCGTGGCCTGGGGGCGGCGCCCGCCCCGGCTGCCCCGGCGGCACCCGTGCCGGCACTGACATTGAATAAGCCGCTGGCCGAGGGGCCGGTGGCAGGCCCGCCGCCGGCCGCGGCAACCGCGGTTCCTGCTCCCGCCCCGCAGGCGCCCCGGCCCCGCCCTGGCGCCGCGCCGCGCGCGCTTACCGCCTCCGAGTTGGCGACCCGCCAGCGCGTGCTGGCCGAACAGCAACGTATTGCCGCCCTGCGTGAGGCCGAGCGCCGCGAGCAGGAGAAGATTTCCATCCTCTCCGCAGCCGAGGAAGCTCGCCGCCGCGAGGAAGAAGCCCTGCGTGAACCCGAGCCCGCCCCGGTTGAGCCGGAAGCCGAGCCCGAGGCCGCCCAGGTTGAGACCGCTCCCGGTGAGACTGCGGCACCCCGGCCCGCCGCTCCGGCCGTGGCTGGCGCGGCGCCTGCCCGCCCGGCTCCCGCGAGACCCGCCGTGCCGAGCCGCGAGACGTTGCAGCTGAAACCAGGCGGCCGCCCAGGCGTGCGCGCCGATGAGGAAGATGAAGCCCCGCGCGGCGTGAAGCGCCCGAGCATTGGCCCCGCGCCCAAGCGCGGCGTGCCCGTGGTGGCGCCGAAGAAAATTGGCGACGACCGCCGCCGTGCCGGCAAGATCGACGTGCAGGCAGCGCTTGAGGGTGAGGACGAGAAGGTGCGTTCGCTCGCTTCCGTGCGCCGCCAGCGTGAGCGTGAGCGCCGCCAGGCCGAGTTGGAACTGCTGCGCGCCGATGGCGTGAAAGTGGTGCGCGAAGTGATTCTGCCGGACACGATCACCGTGCAGGAACTGGCCAACCGTATGGCCGCGCGCGGCAACGAGGTGGTGCGTGCCCTGATGAAGATGGGCGTGATGGCGAACATCACGCAAGTGATTGACGCCGACACCGCCGAGCTGGTGGTCGCCGAGTTTGGCCACAAGGCCCGCCGGGTTTCCGATTCCGACGTGGAAGTGGGCCTGGAAGGCGAGGAAGATACCGACACCGCGCTGCTGCCGCGTCCGCCGGTTGTGACCATCATGGGCCATGTCGACCATGGCAAAACCAGTTTGCTCGATGCGCTGCGCCATACTGACGTCGCGGCGGGTGAGGCTGGCGGCATTACCCAGCATATCGGCGCTTATACCGTTAAACTGCCTTCGGGTGCGCAGATCACCTTCCTCGACACGCCGGGCCATGAGGCGTTTACCGCCATGCGTGCCCGCGGCGCCGGGGTGACCGACATTGTGGTGCTGGTGGTGGCCGCCGATGACGGCGTGATGCCGCAGACGATCGAGGCGATCAAACACGCGAAAGCGGCGGATGTGCCGATTATCGTGGCGGTCAACAAGATCGACCGCCATGGCGCGGACGCGAACCGCGTGCGCCAGGAGCTGCTGCAATACGACGTGGTGGTGGAAGAAATGGGCGGCGAGACCCAGGATGTGGAAGTCTCGGCGCTGAAGAAGCTTGGGCTGGACAAGCTTGAGGAAGCCATTTTGTTGCAGGCGGAAGTGCTGGAACTGCGCGCCAACCCGAACCGTTCGGCCGAGGGCGCGGTGATTGAAAGCCGCCTTGACCGTGGCCGTGGCCCGGTGGCGACCGTGCTGGTGCAAAAAGGCACGCTGCATGCGGGCGATATCGTGGTTGCGGGCGCCCAGTGGGGCCGCGTGCGGGCGATGCAGGACGACAAAGGCAAGGCGGTGAAGGAAGCGACACCCTCAACGCCGGTGGAAATCCTGGGTCTTTCCGCGGCGCCGATTGCCGGGGAGCCGTTCGTGGTCGTGGAAAGCGACGTGCGGGCTCGTGAAATTGTGGAATACCGCGCGCAGAAGCTGCGCGAGCGCTGCCAATGCCAGTGCCACCGCGGCACGCGGCACGATGGACGAAATGCTGGCGCGTATTCAGGCCGGCGCACAGAAGGAAGTGGCCCTGGTGGTCAAGGCCGATGTGCAGGGTTCCGCCGAGGCGATCTCGGTGGTGGTTACCAAGGTCGGCAACGAGGAGGTGCGCGTGCGCGTGCTGTATTCGGGCGTTGGCCAGATCACCGAAAGCGATGTGCAGCTGGCGAAGGCGTCCGACGCCATCGTGGTCGGCTTCAACGTGCGTGCGAATACGCAGGCACGCGAACTGGCGCACCGCGACGGCGTGGATATCCGCTACTACTCGATCATCTACGAAGTGGCCGATGACATCGAGAAGCTGGTTAAGGGCAGGCTGGCCCCCGTGCATCGCGAAAAATTCCTCGGCTATGCGGAAATCCGCCAGGTGTTCAACATTACCAAGACTGGCAAGGTCGCGGGTTGTTACGTCACCGAGGGTGTGGTCAAGCGCGGCTGTGGCGTGCGTCTGTTGCGCGACAACGTGGTGATCCATCAGGGCGATCTGTCGCAGCTCAAGCGCTTCAAGGACGACGTGAAGGAAGTGGCGCGCGGCTATGAGTGCGGCCTGTCCTTCGCCGGGTTCCAGGATCTGCGCGAGGGCGACGTGGTGGAATGCTATGAAACCGAAATCGTCGCTCCGTAAAGGTCCTTCTCAGCGGCAACTCAGGGTCGGGGAGGAAATCCGCCACGCGCTGGCGGAGATTTTCCTGCGCACCGAGTTCCACGAGAAGGCTCTGGCCAAAGCGCATCTCACGATCTCGGAAGTGCGCATGTCGCCGGATTTGAAGCATGCGACGGTGTTTATTACGCAGTTGGGCAATAAGGACATCACGCCGCTGCTGCCGTCGCTGAAGCGCGTGTCGCCGTTTTTGCGGGCGCAGATTGCGCCAAAACTGGGGCTGCGGGTGACGCCGGATTTGAAGTTTTTGGCCGACGAGGCGCTGGAAGAGGCGACGCGGATTAACAAGCTGCTGCATAAACCGGAAGTGGCGCGGGATTTGGCGGCTGAACCGGCCCCGGCGCCGGATGTGGACGACTAGCTGCTCCATATCGTCATACCCGCGAAAGCGGGTATCTTCTTGCCGGGCGAAACAACTGCGGGGTGAATGGATGCAGGGCAAGGGCGGCTGGGTCTATATGATGACCAACCGGCCGGATGGCGTGTTGTATGTTGGCGTAACAGCTGACCTTGTACGAAGGGCCAGTGAACATCGTGCCGGTGAGACAGAGAGCTTCACGCGACGCTATTGGCTGAAGCAGTTGATTTATTTTGAACGGTATGAAGATATTCGCGATGCCATCGCCCGCGAAAAGGCGATTAAAAAATGGCGCCGCGCGTGGAAGGTGGCGTTGATTGTCAAGGACAATCCGGCCTGGGATGATTTGTACGAGGGAATTCTTTGACGCGGCGAGAGAAAGAAGATGCCCGCTTTCGCGGGCATGACGGGGCGTGCGGGTGACTGAAATCCTCCACCCGACCGGCCGTGACATCGCCCGCGCCGCGAGCCTGCTGGCGGCGGGGGAGTTGGTCGCGTTTGGCACCGAGACGGTTTATGGGCTGGGGGCCGATGCGCGCAATGCGCAGGCCGTCGCCAAAATATATGCTGCCAAGGGGCGGCCAAGTTTTAATCCGTTGATCTGCCATTATGCGAGTGCGGTGGCTGCGTTCGCGCATGTTGTCCCGAATGCCATGGCGGAAAAACTGGCGGAAGAATTCTGGCCGGGGCCGCTGACGATGGTGTTGCCGCGCGCGGAAAATTGTCCGGTCTCGCTGCTGGCGGGGGCGGGGTTGGAGACGTTGGCGGTGCGGGTGCCGGCGCATCCGGTGGCGTTGCAATTGCTGGCGGCGTTTGGCGGGCCGGTGGCGGCACCTTCGGCCAACCGTTCGGGTGGCATTAGCCCGACCACGGCGGCGCATGTGCTGGCGGGATTGGGTGGGAAAATCGCGGCGGTTATCGATTCCGGGCCTTGTGACGTTGGCTTGGAGTCCACGGTGCTTGACCTTTCCGGCCCGAGGCCAACCCTGCTCCGCCCTGGCGGGGTGAGTGTGGAGGCGCTGGAGGCAGTGATTGGGCCGGTGCAAATGGGCGCGCCGATTACGGAAGGGCAGGCGCTGGCTTCACCGGGGATGCTGGCCTCGCATTATGCCCCCAATTTGCCTGTGCGTCTCAACGCGGTCACGGTAGCGGAGGACGAGGCGCTGCTGGCGTTCGGGCCGCCGCTGCCCGGCGCGAAATTCCAGGTTCAGCTCTCGGAGCGCAAAAACCTGACCGAAGCGGCAGCGAAATTATTTGAGGCTTTGCATGAGTTGGATGCCCAGGCGCCCAGGCTCGGCCTTGTCCGCATTGCTGTCATGCCCATTCCCAACACCGGCCTCGGCCGCGCGATTAACGACCGGCTTAGCCGGGCGGCGGCTCCGCGCGACTGATTTAGGCGTTCAACGCTGCCCTTAGCCGCGCAACGGCGTCACCCTCGATCAGGCCAAAGCGGATCAGCAGGTCTATCAGCACCAGATTGACGTTGAATTTGAAGTCATCGGTGGTGGAGACCACGTCCAGCACGCGGGCCAGCGGCCAGAGGGAGAAGGATTCAACCTCGCCGTCGGCTGGGCTTGGCACGAAGGACTCCGGCAGTTCCAGGTCGTAGACGTAGATTACGTCGCGGCGCAGGCCCTCGGGGCGCTCCATGTTGTATGCAAACCGGGCGACTTGGCGGGCTTGCGCGGCGAGGCTGGAGGGCAAGGAGGCTTCTTCCTCGGACTCCTTGATGATGGTCTCGAAGGGCGTGTGCCCGGCGGCGACACCGCCGGCGACGAGGTTGTCGAATTTGCCGGCGTCGAGTTTTTTATTGGCGGCGCGTTTGGCGATCCACAAATGCCAGCCGTCCGGCCGGCGGACCAGGCCGTTGAGGTGGGCGCCGACGCCGATGACGCCGAAGCTGGGCAGGGCGCCGCGGTCCAGCGTGGTGAGCACCGCGCCGTCCGGTGTCTCGCGGACGTCAAACTGTTCGGCGCGGAACGGCAGGCCCGCCGCGTGGGCGATGCTGTTCAGCGAGGACAGTGCCTCGGGTGTCAGGAACACGCTGGTTTCAGTGATTTTGATGGCCTCGCTGGCGGCGGCGAGGCGCGCGGCGAATTCCGGCTTTACGTAGCCAATGTGGTGCGTGCCCGACCAGAACGGCAGGCGCGGGCCGGGGAGCACCGCCGAATGGCAGGCAGAGATGTGCGAGAGGAGCTTTGCAATTTGCGTGTCAGATGCCATGTGCGGTGACATGACCCGTAACGCAGCCCGTGCCAACCCCCATTTTGCTCCAGCCCCCGGCAGCCCGAAGGCGCCGCAAGGGGGATGGTCCACCGTGATGTCGCTTTTGCCGTATTTGTGGCCCAAGCACGCGCTTGGCCTGCGGGTCCGGCTGGTGCTGGCGGTCATCTCCATGCTGCTGGGGATCGCGGCAACGGTTTATTTGCCGATCCCGTATATCCACGCGGTTAATGATCTGTCCGCAAAGGCTGGGCCGCTGGCGGTGCCGGCCGCGATAATTGTCGCCTATGCGCTGGTCCGGGTGGCTTCCGCCGCCTTTGGCGAGTTGCGGGACGCGATTTTCGCGAAAGTGCAGATGCGCGCCTCGCGTGAGGTGGCGCGCCAGACCTTTGAGCATCTGCATGGCCTTTCCATGCGCTTCCATCTCGACCGGCAGACCGGCGGCCTCTCCAATATCATCCTGCGCGGCACGTTGGGGATTCAGACGGTGCTGCGGCTGGTGACCTTCAACGTGCTGCCCACGATTATTCAGTTGCTGGCGACCGTCGGCGTGCTCTGGCACATGTTCAATGTCTGGTATGCGGTGACCACGTTTACGGCGGTCGCCGTGTATATGGGGTTCACCTTTGGCTTCACCGCCTGGCGCACCAAATTCCGCCGCGCGATGAATGAGTCCGATAACGAGGCGCAGACCAAGGCGATTGATTCGCTGCTGAACTTCGAGACGGTCAAATATTTCGGCAATGAGGAACATGAATCCCGCCGGTTTGATGAAAGCCTCGCGCGCTTCGAGAAAGCCTCGGTAAAGTCGCAGGTATCGCTGAATGCGTTGAACATTGGCCAGGCCAGCATCATCTCCGTCGCGCTGGCGGTGATGATGCTGATGGCGGCGCACGGCGTTGTGTATGACCACATGAAGGTCGGGCAGTTCGTGCTGGTGAACACCTATTTGATCCAGCTGTATGTGCCGCTGAACTTTCTGGGGTTCGTGTATTTCCAGTTGAACCAGGGGCTGGTCGACATGGAGCAGATGTTCGCGCTCATGCGGGTCAACTATGAGATCACCGACCGGCCAGGCGCGATTGCGCTGAAGCCGCAAGGGGCGCCGGTGGAAGTGCGGTTCGAGGATGTGCATTTCGGCTATAATCCGGACCGCGATATTCTGAAGGGCGTGAGCTTTGCCGTGGCGCCGGGGCAGAAGGTGGCGATTGTCGGGCCGACGGGGTCGGGCAAATCGACCATTTCCCGGTTGCTGTTCCGCTTTTACGACACGGTGACGGGCACCGTTCTGGTGGATGGGCATGACGTGCGCGACTATACGCAGCATAGCCTGCGCGCGGCCATCGGCGTGGTGCCGCAGGATACCGTGCTGTTCAACGACACGATTTTCTACAACATCGCCTACGGGAGGCCGGGGGCGAGTGTGGCCGAGATTGAACAGGCGGCGCGGCTGGCGCAGATCCACGATTTTATCGTCACGCTGCCGCAGGGGTATAAAACCAAGGTCGGTGAGCGGGGGCTGAAGCTTTCGGGCGGTGAGAAGCAGCGCGTGGCGATTGCGCGGACCATTTTGAAGAACCCGCGGGTGCTTATTTTGGACGAGGCGACCAGCGCGCTGGATACCGCGACGGAGCAGGAGATCGGCGCTGCGCTGCGCTCGGTGGCGTATGATCGCACGACGCTGGTGATTGCGCACCGGCTTTCCACGGTGACGGATGCCGACGAGATACTGGTGCTGCGCGAGGGCGCGATTGTGGAGCGCGGCAGCCATGCGGCGCTGCTGGCCGCGAACGGCGTGTATGCCGGCATGTGGGCGGCGCAGCAGGTGGAGCAGGAGGAAGAAGTGACGGGCCACAAAGTTCTGGGGGAAGTGGCGGAATAGGTCCGGGCACGCCGCGAACGCATGCTTTTGGGCCATTTTTTGGCAGTCGGGTGGTTTTCCCTGGTAGCGCTACGAAAAATCACCAAGTAGAAGGCGCCGATGGAAAATATGATGAACCAGACACAGACACCGCCTGAGCGCGACCTGAGCCATGCCGGCTCGGTTGTGGACAAGGCGATTGAGTACATGATCAGCCAGCAAATCAACTCGCTGGCGATTGCCTCCGCCCTGCTGGGCGGCGCCATGGGGCTGTTGACGCGCACTTTGCCCGACGATGTGGTGGTGCAGATTCTGCGCCAAGCGATGGAGAGTGTGGAATCCGGTGAAATGCGCTCCACGGTGGGCAAGGATCATGCGGGCGAGGCTTGACCGGGGCGAGGCTTTTAGCCATAACCCGGCCTGGATTTCGGGCTGGCATCCGCCGGCCCGCTTTGCGTATTTGAGGATAGACCTATGGCCCGCCGTTGTGAACTGACCGGAAAGACCGTGCAATCTGGCAATAATGTCAGCCATGCGAACAACAAGACCCGCCGCCGGTTCTTGCCGAATTTGCAGGAAACCTCGCTGCTGTCCGACGTTCTGGGCAATATCCGGCTGCGCCTTTCCACCCGCGCAATCCGCACCGTTGAGCATAACGGCGGCCTGGATGCGTATCTGCTGAGCCAGAACGACAGCAAGATGACCACCGAGGGCTTGGCGCTGAAGCGCCGCCTGGAGCGCGCCACCGCCAAAAAGGCCGCCAAGACCGCGTAAACCGCGCGGCCTGGCAGTGATGGCTGGGCCGGATGTTTATACAAGTTACGCCAAAACTCGGGATCAGCGAGGCTGATCTCGAGGAAAGCTTTATTGCGGCATCTGGCCCTGGGGGGCAGAACGTCAATAAGGTCGCCACCGCCGTACAGCTGCGGTTTAATCTCCTGAAATGTGAATCGCTGCCGGGCGCGGTGAAAACCCGCATGCGGGCGCTGGCCGGGCGGCGGTTGAATAATGACGGGGTGATCGTAATCACCGCCAACCGCTTCCGTACGCAGTTGCAGAACCGTGAGGACGCGCGCGAACGGTTGTTCGAGATTATCCGTGAGGCGGCGGTGGCGCCGGTGTTCCGCAAGCCGACCCGGCCGACAAAAGCGTCGAAGATGCGGCGGCTGGAGGCGAAGAGCCAGCGGGGCGAGACGAAGAGGTTAAGGCGGGGCGGGGATGATCCATAGGCCAGTCGCAGTGGGCGAGAAGGATATTGCGTCACCCCACTCGGTCGTCGAGCCGTTCGTCTTTGATGCCGGCGGGTTCCAGATGCGAGATCACCTCCACCACTTGCGGCAGGAATAAATCCCTGACGGCGTTTTCCGCCGCGTCGCTGATGGCGTGGCCCTGGGGGATGGTGAGGTGCGCGTCCACTTCCATGTGGAATTCGACAAAGGTGCGGTCGCCGGAATCGCGGGTGCGCAGATCGTGCAGGCCGCGCACGCCGGGGCAGGCCATCACTCTGTCTTCGATGCGTTTGCGTTCTTCCGGCGGTAGTTCGCGGTCGAGCAGTTGCTTGAGCACGTCGGCATCGATGCCGCGGCTGTTCCAGAACATGTAGCCGGCGATGACCAGAGCGAAAGCCGGGTCAACACGCTCCCAGCCGGTGAAGCGGATGATGCCCAGGGCGGCCAGCACGGCTAGATTAACGGCGACATCCGCGAGATAATTCGCCCTATCCGCCGCGATGGCAGTCGACCTGGTTTGCCGCATGACCCAGGTTTGCAGAATAACCAGGCCGATGGCGGCAAGCAGGCTGGCGATGATGACCCAGAGGCCAAAGCCGATCTGCTTGACCGAATCTGGAAATACCAGCCGCTCGACCGACTGGAACGCGAGTACGAGCGCGCCGCCGTAGAGGAAGCGCGATTGCGTGAAGCCCGCGAGCGCCTCGGCTTTGCCGTAGCCGAACCGGTGCCGTCTGTCGGGCGGGCGCTCGGCGAGGCGCACGGCGCGGAAGGTGGTGAAGGAGGTGACCACGTCCACCAGGCCGTCCACGGTGGAGGAGAGCAGTGCCACCGAACCGGTGGCGAGCCAGGCGGTAATTTTAACCACAAGCAGGAGCACCGCGGCTACAAACGTGATGCGGCTGGCGAACCTGCGCAAGTTGGAGGCCCGCTCAGCCGTGATGGGTGAACGCTGGGTATCTGTCACGGGCTCAGACCACTATGCGCGTGATATTCGACGGAATGGGTCATGCAGATCGTCTAGCGGGGCGAGACCGGAAATTCAAATTGATCCAGTGCGGGGGTTTGAAGACCCTTGTATGTGAGTGCATTAACCGTCTACTAAACCCGCAGACGAAGGTGGCCCTAACGGGCTGAAACGGGAATGCGGTGTAAAAATCCGCGGCTGCCCCCGCAACTGTAAGCGGCTAGCTCTCTCCACATGCCATTGCCTACGGGTGAGAAGGCGGAGGGCGCAAGAATCCGCGAGCCAGGAGACCGGCCGGCGTCGAGACATTTGCGCGTTTATGGGCGGGGTGCACCATGGACGGAAGGGAGAAAGACCCTGAGCCTCTGTCGCATTTTAAAAAATGCCGCGTGCGGGGGAAACCCGCGCGTGGCTAGTGCGGAGCGGGTTATGAAAATGGCTAAATTATTCAGGTATTTCCTGGTAGCATCGCTATTGCCGGTGGCGGCGTGGGCGGATGATGCGGGGCAGGCGATTATCGTGACCGCCACCCGTGTTGCAACGCCGGTGCGCAATGTGCCCGCGGGGATTACGGTTATCACCAAGGCGGATATGCGGGCGCGCGGCTATACCACGCTGGCGCAGGCGCTGAACGCGGTGCCGGGGCTGGGGGTGGCGCAGTCCGGCGGGCCGGGGAATGTGGCCAGCGTGTTTATCCGCGGTTCCAGTTCCGAGGATGTGCTGGTGCTGCTTGACGGCGTGCCGGTTAACGATCCGTCCGAGGCCAATGGCGCCTTTAATTTTGGTATATATACGCTGAGCGATGTTGCGCGGATCGAGGTGGTGCGCGGTGCGATGTCTGGCCTGTACGGCTCGAACGCGATCGGCGGGGTGATCAACATCATCACCATACAAGGGGGCGGCGCGCCGAAAGCCAGTATCGAGATGGCCGGCGGTTTTCCCAGCCAGGGCCAGGGAAGTGCTACCATTTCAGGTTCCACCGGCAAGTTCGACTATGCGTTGAGCGGCGGGCTGGATGAGGAATCCGGTTTTGATGCCACGCCCAAGCGCATGAGCGTTTATGCGGGCGTGAAAGACCCGTTCCGTTCCAAAATGGGCTCGGTGAACCTGGGCTATTCGGTGGTGCCCGGCACGCGGGTTTATGTGGTGGCGCGTGCGCAACAGACGGATGCGGGGTTTCCTGATCTGGGGTATCCGATTTACGACGACCACAATGAGTTTGACAAAAACACCAATTATTTCGGCAAGCTCGGCGTGACCAGCGAGTTGTTCAACGGGCGGCTGAGCACGGATTTGTTTGTGGCGCGGGTGCAGAACGAGCTGGATTACACCAATTTGCTGGATGCGGCGGACCCGAATGGCGCGCAGGCGAATGATGTGTACCACGGTATGCGGACCGATGCGCAGTGGAACAACACGGTGCATTTGCCCGATGCCGGGATCAGCTCGCTTTCCTCGGTAATGTTTGGCGCTGAATATATCAACGACTCCGCAAAAGAGAACGTGAACGAGGCTTATTACGGGTATCCGTACACAGCGGTGGTGGATCATGCGCAGCACACCTGGGCGGGGCACGCGGGGGCGCAGACGACGTTGTTCAACCGGCTGACATTGACGGCGGCTTTGCGTGACGATGCGGTGTCGAGTTTCGGCAACGCGGTTACCTGGCGCGCCGGCGGCGTGCTGGCAGTCCCGGAGGCGGATATGCGGCTGAAAGCCTCCTATGGAACGGGGTTCCTGGCGCCTTCGCTGTTCGATTTATATGGCCAGGACAGTTACGGTTACGCCGGCAATCCAAATTTGCAGGCCGAATATAGCAGTGGCTTTGAGGCGGGACCGGAATTCGAACTTCCCCTGTCCGCGCCGGATAGTTTTGTTAACCTCTCGGCTACGTATTTTCAGTCCAGCATCCGTGACCTGATTGCCTTCACGGAAACGAGCCCGATCACCTCCACGGAGGAAAACATCGGCCGGGCCAATTTGAACGGGGTGGAGACCGAGGCGGTGCTGAGTCCAGCACCTTGGCTGACCGTTGATTTCACCTACACCTACACGCGCGCGGTGAACGCTGAGACGGGTGCCGCTTTGCTGCGCCGGCCGCAGAATGCGGCGGCGATGACGTTGACCATCGTGCCGGCGGCCGGGCTTAGTATCACGCCGCAGGTTCAGTATGTTGGGCGGTTTGATGACTACCTGTACGCAAATAACGGCTATCCGATAGGCACCGGAAGTGCGGACCCGGGGACGATTGTGAGCCTGACCGCCTCGTACCGGCTGAATGACAAATTCACTCTGTTCGCGGTGGGCAAGAACATTCTCAACTCGAATTTCGAGGCGGTGAACGGCTTGCAGATTCCCGGTGCGTCTCTGCTGCTTGGCGCGCGCGCGACCATTCAGTAGACGCTTTATATTTTATCGATCAATTTCATACGATTAGCTTGAACCTTCCGGTTCAAGCTAATCGTATATTGATCTAGAAGAACGTGGCAATGCGGATCTCGGCATTGCGGTTCAACGGCCCGCCATGCGCGGCGACATCGTATTCGCCGATGGCCATTATCTGCAGCGTCGGCGAGAGGAAGGTGGAGCCGATCAGGCGCAGCTGCGTCTCATTCGTGCGGCTGCCCGAATCCAGCGTGCCACCCCCGTGCAAATTGTAGGTTTGCTTGCCGCCAAACGACTGGAAGAAGCCGGGCGCCACGAAGGCTCCCATCGAGGGGGCGAATTCATACGGCAGGTAGATGCGGATTTCCTGCGAGGGTTGCTCGTGGAAGCTGGCCGGGTAGGCGGCGGCGGCTTGCAGCGGGTTATGGTACACGAGGGAAGCCGGATAAGGGATGTTATTGGCGGAGACCTCCGGCGTGACATAGGCCGAACTGCTGTTGGCGCCGAACGCGTAGCTCTCGCTCCATACCTCAATGGCCAGGTTCTGCGTGGTGGGGGTGCCAAGCAGCACTGTGCGGAAGCCAAGCTCAAGCTCGTATATCCAGGTATTCTGGCCGGGGTTGAGGTTGTCATTGCGGTTGAACGAGGCCAACGGCGGTGCGACCCAGGGCGCGACCACCCCGTAGGTACCGGCTTGGGGGTTATTGAGCAGGTAGGAGAACACGCCAAAATACGGCTGAGCGAAGCCGCTGTTGTGCGAGAGATTGGCGCGGCCCGGACCAAAGGGGGTGTTTGGGATGCCTGCTTCCTGTCCGCCAAGAAATCCGGCATAGGGCACATAAAACTGTGCGCCGGAAAGAATGCCGTCGACATCGAAAGTACGGATATAGCGGCCAACCACGATTTCCGTGGAAATATGCGTGTTCTCGCCGTAGCTGCCGCCGTGCACGGCGCCGATTGCGCCAGCGTCAGTAAAAATGTTGTAGAACATGCCAATATTGACATTCGCCGGCGGCGCGATGCCGTCGCCTGGCAGTGAGTCGGAGGCCAAGGCGGCGTGCCCGCCCAGCGCTGCCGCAAACGGCAGAGCCATGCCGAACAGACCAGCGCGAAGGTATTTTCCACAGTTTGACATCGTCAGGCTCCTCCAGAGTATCATGGCGGACACCTCAAGGTTGTTCGCTTGGGGCCTATGACATGCTTTCCTTATCAACTGTCAATTCACTTTGCTGTTTACATAAGAATATCAATCTGCTGTGGCCGGTTCATCATATCATGCGGCGCAACAAGCGGGCGGCGCAGAGTTTTGAAATAGACGCTACCGTCTGGCGGCGTTGCGGGCGCGCGATGCCAGGGCAAGCATGGTCTGGCGGCAAAAGGCGTGCTCGGGGGTGAGGGTTTGCTTGCAGGCGGATTCGGCGCGTAGCGCCGCTGCGATGGCTTCGGTGAGGGCCGGCAGCGACCAGATGTTCAGCGCGCGGGTGACGAGGTTTTGGCGTTTGAAGAACACTGGCGGGCGCATTCCCGCCATGGCCTCGGAAGTGGAGGCGCCTTGCGCGATGGCACCGGCGGCGACGCGCAGGCGGAGCAATTCACCCAGCAGCACGCGCAGGATGCCGACGGGCGACTGGCCTTCGTCATAGGCAAGGGTCAACGCGCGGTCGGTGGCGGCGGGGTCGCCGGAGATGGTGGCGTCGATGGCTTCCTGCATGGAGGTATCGCCGCCATCGGCCAGGGCTGCCGAGACATCGGCCAGGGACAGGCGTTTTTCCGCGCCGGCGTAGAGGAATAGCACTTCCAGCGCCTGGTGCAGCGGGCCTTCCTCGCCGGAGACGTTGTTGGCGACCCAGGTGGCGGCGTCCTGGTCGATGGTGAGGCCCTGGGCGCGCAGGCGGGTGGTGATAACGCCGGGCAGGCGGGCGGCGTCAATCGCGTAGCAGGCGATGGCGGTGGCGGCGGGGGATTTTTCCGCCAGGGCGCGCAGCTTGGATTTGGCCGTGAGTTCGCCGGCTTCCAGGATGATGAGCGCGTCCGGGGGGGATTTGAGCAGGGTCTCGACGGATTTAACCAGGGTCTCATGCACGTCGCGCACGCGCACGATGCGCTTGCCGCCGGTGAGCGAGGCGGCGGTGGCCTCGGCGAGCAGGGTCGCCGGGTCCGGGTTGTGCAATTCGGTATAGCGGAAGGGGTCGTCGATGGCGCCGGGAAAGGCGCGGACCAAGGTTAGGCCGCGCTCGGCGACCAAGCCGGAATCCGGGCCGAAGATGAGGACGACCGGTGTGGCCGGGTTTTTTAGAAACGCGCCGGTGCGGCTGGCATCAAGCTTCATCTGCCGTGCGCTCCGTCATGCCCCCGGATGGGTGTTGAAATAGGCGGCGACCTGGCTGGTGATCTGCGCGGCGATGGAGTCCGCCAGCTGCTGATTCACCGTGCCGGTTTCCAGGGCGAGTGCAAAATACTGCTGGTCGATGATGTTGGCCGCGTTTTCGGTGGTTGCCATGCCGGTGGCGAGCGGGGGGCCGCCAGCGATGGGGCTGAGCACCCATTTGGCGTTGGCGGAGAAGCGGTTGCGGGTTGCCGCGGTGTCCTGCTGTATGCCGATAGCGGTTTCGCCGATGCTGTAGCTTACGGTCAGGCTGTAGAGTTCGGTGTCTGGCGCGCCCGCGGCGTGCAGTTGTGTTTCCAGGCTTTCGCGCAGCATCTGCCCGGGCCGGTCGGGGATGTTGCCCACCTCGACGGTGTCGAGCTTCTGGGCCACGGCCGTGCCGCCGCTCTGGCCGTATAGCGGCGTGAAGCCGCAGCCGGCGAGGGCGAGGAGGCCGAAAAAGGGGAGAAATTTACGCGGGTTTGACGACAAAGTTCACGATCCTGTCTGGCACGCAGATTTCTTTCACGATGACCTGCCCCACTAATGCGCCTGCCACGGCCTGCTTGGCAATCGGTAACGCGACATCGGCCTTGGCGCCGGCGGGCAGCAAAATGGTGCCGCGCAGTTTGCCGTTGACCTGCACCGCGACGGTGACTTCATCGACCGTGAGGTAGGCGGGGTCGGCTTTTGGCCAGGGCTTGGTGGCAACCATGCCGTTGTTTGGGCTGATGGCGGCGAAAACCTCCTCGGCGAGGTGCGGCATCATTGGCGCGATCAGGTGGGCGATAGCCTTGATGGCCTCGAATCGCGCCCAGAGCAACGCGGGATCGGTGGGCGAGGCGCCGGCCAGGGCGCCGGAAAGCTCGTAGATGCGCGCGACGGCAAGGTTGAAGGTGAAGGTATCCAGCGCCTCGCTCACCGCGGCGATGGTGCGGTGGGTGAGCTGGCGGAGTTTTTTCGCGTCGCCGGTGAAGCTGTCCGGTGTTTCCACGCGCGGCTCGGCGGCGATGGCCAGGGCCAGGCGGTAGAGGCGGTGGACGAAGCGGTTGGCGCCGAGAATGCCGGATTCGGTCCATTCCACGTCGCGCTCCGGCGGGTTGTCGGAGAGCACGAACCAGCGCGCGGTGTCGGCGCCAAAGCGGTCGATGATGACGCCGGGGTCCACGGTGTTGCGTTTGGATTTGGACATTTTTTCGATGCGGCCGACGGTGACGGGTTCGCCGGTCTCGACATGCCTGGCGCCCTCGGGGGTTTTGACGACCTCTTCCGGGTAGAGCCAGTTGCCCTCGGAATCCTTGTAGGATTCATGCGTGACCATGCCCTGGGTGAACAGGCCCGCGAAAGGCTCTTTCAAAGTCACATGGCCGGTTTTCCGCATCGCGCGGGTGAAGAACCTTGCGTAGAGCAGGTGCAAAATCGCGTGCTCGATGCCGCCGACATATTGGTCCACCGGCAGCCAGTGGTTCACCGCGTCCAGGTTGGTCGGGGTGGCGGCATGCGGCGCGGTGAAGCGGGCGAAGTACCAGGAGCTGTCGATAAAGGTGTCGAACGTGTCGGTCTCGCGCGTGGCGGCTGCACCGCATTTGGGGCAGTTCACGTGCTTCCAGGTGGGATGATGGTCCAGCGGGTTGCCGGGGCGATCGAAGGTGACGTCCTTCGGCAGGATGACCGGGAGCTGGTCAGCCGGGACTGGCTGCGGGCCGCAGGTGTGGCAATGGATCACCGGGATCGGGCAGCCCCAGTAGCGCTGGCGCGAAATGCCCCAGTCGCGCAGGCGCCAGTTCTGCACCGCCTTGCCGGCGCCAAGCTCCACCAGCTTTTCAATGGCGGCGGGTTTGGCCCGCGCGGTGGGCAGGCCGGAGAGGAAGCCAGAGTTGACGATGACGCCCTCGCCATCCAGCGCTTTCGTGAGTTTTTCCGGGATGGCGTCGACGCTGGGGGCGACGGCGATGGGTATGGGCAGCGAGTATTTGGTGGCGAACTCGAAATCGCGCTCGTCGCCGCAGGGGCAGCCGAAAATGGCGCCGGTGCCGTAGTCCATGAGCACGAAATTGGCGATCCAGACGGGGTAGGTTTCTCCATTCAGCGGATTTTTCACGGTCAGGCCGGTATCGAAGCCCTTCTTCTCCGCCTGTTCGATGGCGGCCTCGGACGTGCCCTGTGCGGCGCATTCGGCGAGGAAGGCGGCGGCGGTGGTGTTGGACGCCGCGACGGCCTTGGCGATGGGGTGTTCCGGCGCGATGGCGAGGAAGGACATGCCGAACAGCGTGTCCGGGCGGGTAGTGTAGACGGTGACGGAGTCAATGTCCGCAACGCCGGTGGTCAGCGGGAAAGTGACATCCGCGCCTTGGGAGTGGCCGATCCAGTTTTCCTGCATCAGTTTTACCCGCTCGGGCCAGCGCGGCAGGTCTTTCAACCCTTCCAGCAAATCCTCGGCGTAATCGGTGATTTTGAGGAACCATTGCGAGAGGTTCTTCTTCTCGACCGGGGCGCCGGAGAGCCAGCCGCGCCCGTCGATCACCTGCTCATTGGCGAGCACGGTATGGTCCACCGGGTCCCAGTTCACGGCACTCATGCGCCGTTCGACCAGGCCATTGGCCCAGAAATCCAGGAAAATTTTCTGCTGCTGGCCGTAATATTCCGGGTCGCAGGTGGCGAATTCGCGGGACCAGTCGAGCGAGAGGCCCATGCGCTTGAGTTCGCCGCGCATGGTGGCGATGTTGGCGTAGGTCCAGGTCGCGGGGTCTGTCTTGCGCTGGCGCGCGGCGTTTTCCGCCGGCAGGCCAAAGGCGTCCCAGCCCATGGGGTGCAGCACATCAAACCCGCTGGCGCGCTTGTAGCGGGCGACGACATCGCCCAACGTGTAGTTGCGCACATGCCCCATGTGGATTTTGCCCGACGGGTAGGGGAACATCTCCAGCACGTAATATTTGGGCCGGCCGGAGGTGGGGGTGTCCGCGGCTTTGAACAGCGCGGCGGACTCCCAGGCGGCCTGCCAGTGCGGCTCGGCGGTGGCAAAATTGTAACGGATGGTTTCAGTGTCTGACATTATGACTTGTGTTTAGTGAACCGGGGCCGCCGCGCCAAGGGGCGGGCAAGCAGGGCCGTGTCATGGAATATACATGAGGTGCCGGTAACTTTTTGTTTACCGCCAAAGAATAATTAGGTTATCATATACCAGTGGTTGTGGTTTTGAATTGAATGTATGAGGAGAATGAGGATGGCTAAAGGTTTTTTGGAGGCCGCGTTGCGCTTTAGGGCGGATGACCGGGCCGTCACGGCCATCGAATACGCACTTATTGCGGCTCTTATCGCCGTGGTGATTATCGGCGCTGTTACCTCGCTGGGTGCCGGCGTTGCAAATACCTTTAACACGGTCGGAAGCGAACTTTAAGCCGGGGGCTTCCTCGATATTTTAAGGGGTCTGCTTCACTTCAGGTGAGGCAGACCCCTTTTTTGTTTTGTGTGGATGCTTTGTGCCGAGCGGTTTTAATCCGGGAAACTTGCCATCAGCGCCAGGGCGGCGGCATTGCCGGAACGAATGGCACCCTCAATGGTTGCAGGCAGGCCAGTGCCGGTCCAGTCGCCGGCGAGCATCAGATTGGGATTGTTGGTCCGGGTCTTCGGCCGGCGTGCCAGCTGCGCCGGGGTGGCGATGATGGTTGCACGTTTTTCCCACACCACGCGGTGGAGCGGGATTTCCGGCGGCAGCGAGAAAGCGGTGGCGATTTCAGACCAGACTTTGGCGGCGATGTCCTCGGGGTTGATGCCGGCATAGCGGTTTGCAGCGGAAATGGTGACAGAGAGAACGTCCGGATGGGCGAACACCCATTCCGTCATGCCGCCGAGGAAACCCCAGAAGCCGGCCTCTCCGGGGTTAAGCGAATATTTGAAATGCAGATTGTAGATGGATTCGAACTCGTTGGGCACCACTAGGTCCGGCACCAGTTCGCTCGCGATCCAGGGCGGCACCGCGAGGATGGTCGCCTGTGCCGGATTGATTTCGGTCACCCGCTCACCCAGGCGGATATCCGCGCCGCGTTCGCGCAGCCATTCCAGCGCGGGGTCGACGAATGTCTCGGAAAGGCCGGCGCGGGCGTAACGCGGTATGGTTGCGTAGCCGCCAAGGTTCAGGGTTTCCTGGAACACGCTGCGCAGCAAGGCCGCCGACGCGATGTCCGGGGTGGTGTTGAGCGAGGAGATGGCCAGCAGTTCCAGCAGCCGGGGATATAGCGGGCCGGTTCCGGCCAGCAGGGGGGCGACGAGGCCGGTGCTTTTCGCTTTTTTGAGCTTGAGCATTGCAACGTAATGCCGCAGCCCGGTGCCCGGCACGCGGCGTTTGGGCGAGAATATCCACCACGGAAAGCTGGTGTGGTTAAGCCGCAGCGTCCAGTTTTCGCCGGTACGCAGGTCGCAGAAGGGGAAAACCGGCCCGGCCGGTCCGGTCAGCGAGCGTTTGGCGCCGATCCGGTGCAGGTACGAGAGGGTGGAGATGTTGCCCGAGAGCAGCAAATGGTTGCCGTTGTCGATGCGGCAGCCGAGCACATTGTCAAAATGGGAGCGCGTCCGGCCGCCCGCGGTTTTCGAGGCTTCGAACAGCACGACATGGTGGCCCGATTCAGTAAGCTGGCAGGCTGCCGCCAGACCGGCGAGGCCGGCGCCTATGACATGTACGCTCATGTTGTCCTCACGCTATCAGCAGGCGGGCGGCCAGCGTGAGTTTACGCCAGGCAGGAAGTTTCGCGCGCGGGCGGGAATAATTGAAATTATGCCGCCGCAGAATGCCGAGCAGCGGGCGGTAGCTGGCTTCCATGAGCCGGGCGGGGCGCATGGCTTTGGTATCGCACCGGGCCATGGCGGCTTCGGCTTCGGCGAATTTTTGTTCCGCCATCGTGGCGATACGGGCGCACACACCGGGGAGCGCGGGAGAGGCGAGGGCAGCTTGCGGTTCAGCGGGGATGCCGGCTTCGTCCAGGAATTCCTTGGGCAGGTACAAACGTCCGCGCGCCGCGTCCTCGCCGACGTCGCGCAGGATGTTGGTCAGTTGCAGGCCCCGGCCAAGCGCATGGGCGACATCGCGCGCAGCCGCGGAGGCGTCGCCGAATACGCGGACAGAAAGCCGCCCCACCGCGGAGGCAACCCGGTCACAATACACATCCAATGCCGCAAGTGTTGGCGCGACAATCGGTTCGCCAGCATCCATTTCCATCCCATCCACGATGTTCTGAAAATCTTCTGGCTGCAAATCAAATTTACGTATGGCATCAAGTAAACAGCGGGTTATTTGGTCGTCTGCCTGCCCGTTATACAACCTGTGGATGCGTTCGCGCCAGGCATCCAGGGCCGCGCGTTTCGCCTCGAAGCTGGCATCGTCGCCGTCGGCAATATCGTCCACCACGCGGCAGAAGGCGTAGATGGCGTACATGGCGTCCCGCCTTGGCGCGGGGAGGATTTTCATGCCGTGGTAGAATGAGGTGCCGGAGGCTTTCACCAGCGCGGTGACGTATGCGGTATCGGCGGCGGTATCGGCGGCGGAATCGGTCATGCGAGGCGGCTCAGCGAGAGGATGGCGGCGGTGAGGAAGTCCAGCTTGGTGAGCTTCACCCGGCTGGCCAGCGGGTCGCCATGGCGCAGGCGGGTGGTCAGGCGGCGGGCGAGGCGGGTGATGATGGCGACCTCAACGCGCAGGCGGCGGGCCCGCACCAGGTCCGGCAGGGCAGCGGCGGCGGCGTTCAACCCGTCGGTGAGGTCGAGCATCTGGTTAAACACAGCGCGCAGGGCGGGGGTGGTTTCGGGGCGGGCAAGGTCGTCCGTGGTCAGCCCGGCTTTAGCCAGCATGTCCTGCGGGATGTAGCAGCGGTCCAGGCTGCGCAGGTCACCGGCGCAGTCCTGCAAATGGTTAAGCACTTGCAGCGAGGCGCAGAGTGCGTCCGAGGCCGGCCAGGTGGCTTTGTCCTCGCCGTGCAGGTCGAGCATATAGCGGCCGACCGGGGCGGCGGAGTAGCGGCAGTAGTCCATCAACGA
This sequence comes from uncultured Alphaproteobacteria bacterium, assembly GCA_963696195.1. GTDB lineage: Bacteria > Pseudomonadota > Alphaproteobacteria > Acetobacterales > Acetobacteraceae > Acidocella. The sequence continues at coordinate 2,498,229 of OY968826.1, read as the reverse complement.
GGCCCAATCGGCGTAGCGGTTCTGCACCGCGTCCTGGCGGAAGGCGACCAGGAGTTCGCGGGCATGGATGGCGGTGACGCCCGATTGAGCCAGGGAGGCGCGCAGCCGGGCGGCGCTGGGGGCACCGTCCTCGCGCGCGCCGGTCAGTACCTCTTCCATCGCGTTCAGCCGGGCGATTTTATCCGATGGGGAGAGCGTGGCGGAGTCCGCGATATCGTCGGCGTTGCGGGCAAAGGCGTAATAGGCATGCACGTGCTCGCGTAAATCCTTGCGAATCAGCAGCGAGCCTACCGGGAAATTCTCATCCGCCTTGTCCTTGCCGGACCAGGCCTCGATGGTTTGTTCCGGGGTGGCGGTGGTGGCGGCGAGGGCGTTGTCGTTCGCGCTCATGCGCCGGCCCCCCCGTAGGCGCGGCTTTTCCATTTGGCGCCGGTGCCGCGCCAGTAATTCACCGCCGAGGTGATGGTGGCGGCCATGTAGAACACCGCGATGAAGGGCAGCGCCAGGGCGAAGAGCTTTGGCTGGTTATAGCGCTTGAGGGTGGGGAAATAGCTGACGATGGCCAGCACCGAGGCGGCGAGGCCGGCCAGGAAGCGCCAGCCGTGGCCATGGATGACCTCGAACGGTGCCACCAGCCAGACCAGGGTAAGGCCCAAAATGGTGCCCGCGAGGATGAGAGCGGAGTAGTTGAGTTGGGTGAAGGCGGTGCGGGTGATCATGTTCCAGATATCAGCCACTTGCGGATAGGGGCGGATGGAGGTGGCGAGGCCCGAATGGCCGAGGAAGATGGGGCCGAATTTCTTCGCCTCGGTGGCCAGGGAGACGTCGTCGATGAGGGCGGACTTGATTTTCTCTAGCCCGCCGAGGCGATCCAGCGCGTCGCGGCGGATGAGCACCGTGCCGCCGGCGGCGGCGGCGGTGGATTTGAGCGGGTTGTTCACCAGCGCGAAGGGATAAAGCATTTGGAAGAAATACACGAAAGCGGGGATCAGGAAACGCTCGGGCAGCGAGGTGCAGTTAAGGCGCACCATTTCCGAGACCATGCCGGCGCGCGGGGCAAGCAGGCGGGTGACCAGCGAGGAGAGGTGGCGCGGGTCGTGGGTGATGTCGGCGTCGGCGAACAGCAATATGGGTGCGGTGGTGGCGGCCACACCCTGTTGCAGCGCCCAGAGCTTGCCGGACCAGCCGGGGGCCTTGGGTTTGCCGGTGATGATGGTGAGTTTCGGGTGCGTGCCCGCCAGTGCCGCCGTGCCGTCGGTGGAGTTGTCGTCGACCAGGATGACGCGGAAATTGCCGGCGTAGTCCTGCGCGAGCAGGGAGGCGATGACCGGGGCGATGGTCCCGGCCTCGTCGCGCGCGGGGATGACGATGTCCACATCCGGGAATTCAGGCGGCGTGGCGGGGGGGAGTTCGGGCGTGGATTCCCAGAATTTGCCGTGCAGGAAAAACAGGTAGAGCCAGATGAGCAGAGCGAGGGTGGCGATCATGGCATCATGCCCTGGGCGCGGAACCAGGCGAGGGCATCGGTCACGGCGGCGGTGGCGGGGCGGGGCTGGTAGCCCAGTTCGGCCTCGGCCTTGGCGGAAGAGAAGAACATTTTTTTGCGGGCCATGGCGAGGATTTCAGGGGTCATCAACGGGGTGTTGCCGGTGACATTGGCGATTTTTTCCATGACCCAGGCCAGGGGCATGAGCGGGGTGATGGGCAGGCGCAGGGTTGGCGGTTTGCGGCCAGTTTGCGCGGCGATCATCGCCAGCAGGTCGCGCAGCATCAGGTTGCCGCCGCCGAGAATATAGGCCTCGCCTGAGCGGCCTTTTGCCATGGCCAGCAGATGGCCATGGGCGACGTCGTCGACATGCACGATATTGAGGCCGGTATCGACATAGGCGGGCATGCGGCCGCGGCCGGCGTCCAGCACCATCTGGCCGGTGGGGGTGGGCTTTACGTCGCCTGGACCGGCTGGGGTGGAGGGGTTGACGATGACGATGTTCTGGCCAGCTGCGGCAAGGGCGCGGACGGCCTGTTCGGCGTCGTATTTTGACTTTTTATAGGCGCCGAGGTGGTGTTCCGGCTTGATCGGGGTGGCCTCGTTGGCGGGGGAGCCGTCCGCTGTCAGGCCCAGGGCGGCGACGGAGCTGGTGTACACGCTGCGCTCCACCCCGGCGGCGGCGGCGGCGCGCAGCAGGCCGGCCGAGCCGTCGATATTCACGCGGCGCATCGCGGCTTCATCGGGCACCCAGAGCCGGTAGTCCGCCGCGACGTGGAACAAATAACGGCAGTTGTGCACCGCTGGGCCGAAGGTGGCCGGGTTGGCAAGGTCCAGCAGAACCAGCTCACATGGCAGGCCGGCAAGGTTGCGCTGGTCACTGCCAGGCCGGGTGGTGAGGCGGAGTTTGTGGCCCGCGCGGTGCAGGGCACGTGCCACGGCGGCGCCGACGAAACCGGTGGCCCCCGTTACAAGCGTCAGATCGTCCTGGCTCAAAATTTAGCTCCGCAATTCATAACCCGAGGTTTCCCGCCATATATACAAATCCGGGGTTTGTTGCTGTAGAACCCATTGCAGCTCTTGGCGCAACCTTGAGCAACCAGGAGGAAGTGATATGGACGAATCAGCCCCCGCCATCGCCGATTTTAAGGCCCGGAACTGGAATTTCCCTATAACTGGGCAGATCAAACCAGGGACGGACGCGCATTACCAGATGCTTACCCAGTTCCTGGAGGAGACCTACAACCCCTATACACCGGCGGTGCTGGACTGGCCGAAGCTGGAGCCGGAGACGCTGGCGCGGATTATCTCCCTGCCGATATGGGATATTGCGGTGCAGACGGAGATCAAAGCCTCGATGCGGATTGAGGCGTTTGCAAAAACGGTGAAAAATCCGGCCCTGCAGGCTGCGCTGCTGCATATGGCGGGGGAGGAGCGGCGCCACCGCGATGTGCTCGCGAAGCTGGTGGAAGCCTATGACATTCCGGTGAAACCGGACGGGGAATATGTCCTGCCGGTGGATGCGGAATGGGGGTTCATGGTAACCGGCTACTCTGAATGCATCGACAGTTTTTTTGCTTACGGGTTGTTCGAAATGGCCAAACGCTCCGGCTATTTCCCGGCGGAGCTGGTGGATACCTTTGAGCCGGTGGTGCAGGAAGAGGGGCGGCACATATTATTCTTCGCCAACTGGATCGCCTGGAACAAGGCGACGATGCCGCTGTGGCGGAGGCCGTATTTTGCCCTGAAGACGGCGGCGGTATGGGCTTTTCTCATTTGGGAGCGTATCGGGATCGCGCGTGAAGTGGATGGACTGGAAGGCGCTGATGCGAATTTTACGATGAATGGGTCGAAGGCTTTGAGTGATGACATGGACCCGGCATTGCTGATGGATATTTGCCTGGAAGAAGATAAGCGGCGCATGGCCGGTTATGATGAGCGGCTGGTCCGCCCCACAACCATGCCGAAACTGGTGCGGTTCGCGCGGTTATTCATCCGCCCCAAAAAACGGCCCGTTGCCGCTTGAAAAAGCATTTGCGTCTGGCGCCGGCAGTGTTCGCACTGGCCGGTGTTGCCGTGGTTACCGGGTTGGTGATTTACTTTGGCGCCGCGGATGTGCTGCGGGTGCTGAGCTCGGTGAAGCCTACTGGGTTTGGCAAGTATATTCTGGCGCAGATGGTGATTTTGCTGGGGCTGGGGCTGTGCTGGCGCATGGTGTTGCGAGGCCGGATGCGCGGCAGCTATTGGCTGTGCGTGTGGGGGCGCATGGTGCGCGATGCCACCGGCGAGTTTTTGCCGTTCAGCCAGGTGGGTGGGTATGTGCTCGGCGCGCGGGTGATAACGCTGGGGGGCGTGAATTTCGCCGATGCCACGGCCTCGACGCTGGCGGATATTACCACGGAATTTCTGGCGGAATTGGTGTTTATCGGCATCGGGCTTTCGATTTTGGCGCGCAAGGCGCCTTCCAGCGGGTTGCTGGTGCCGGTGGCGGTGGGGCTGTGCCTGGCCGTGGTGATGGGGGTGGGGCTGATCCTGGCGCAGCGCGGCGGCGGGGCGAAAGCTTTCCGGGCGATGGCGGTGCGGATTGCCGGGCAGACGGGCGAGGGGGCGGCGTTGAGCATCGACCGGCTGCAGGCCTCGCTGGATATTATGTATGGCGAGCGTGACCGGTTGGCTTATTGCGCGTTTTACCATCTGGCATGCTGGTTCGGTACGGCGACGGCCTCCTTCGTTGGGTTTCATGCGCTCGGGGTGGGGCTTACGTTTGCGGATGCCGTATGTATCGAGGCGATGCTGCATTCGATTATGGCGCTGGCGTTTTTCATCCCTGGGCGGGTGGGAATCCAGGAGGCTGCGTATACCGTGCTGGGCGGGATTTTCGGGGTGCCGCCGGATGTGGCGCTATCGCTCTCGCTGATGCGCCGGGCGCGGGATTTTGTGATTGCGGTGCCGGTGCTGCTAGCGTGGCAGGCGATTGAGGCGAAACGGCTGAGAGCCGTGGGGTGAAATTTTGGGAGGTGGCTGATATGTCTGTTCTCGGGTGGATTGTGCTGGGTTTGCTGGCCGGGTGGATTGGCAGCCATATTGTCGATAACCACGGCAAGGGGCCGATGCTGGATATGGTGCTCGGCATTGTGGGCGCGCTGGTGGGCGGCAAGATTTTTATGGTGCTGGGGGCAGCACCAGTGAGCGGGGTTAATATATACAGCCTGTTCGTTTCAGTCGTGGGGGCGGTGGTGGTGCTGGTGGTGTACCACGCGGCAATGGGTAACCGCCGGCTCTGAATTTGTTTATGACCGGGCTGCGGGCCGGTGCGCGGCTGCGCACCATGCGGCTGATGTTTTTCATGGCTGGGATCGGGATCTCCGTTTGGGCGATTACCGTGCCGTATACCAAGATAAAATTTGGCATCGCTGACGGTGCGCTGGGGCTGATATTATTCGCGGGCGGCTTGGGTGGCGTGCTGGTGATACCGCTTGGCGGGCTGGCGATTAGCCGCTGGGGTAGCCGCAACATGCTGCTGGTGGCGGGTGTGGGGCTGGCGCTGATGCTGCCTTGCCTGGTGAGCGCGCCCTCGCCGCTGGCGTTTACCGGATTGCTGTTTGTGGCCGGCACGTTGTTTGGCACGATGGACATTGCGCTGAACGCGCAAGGTGCGGTGGTGGAGCGCCAGAGCGGGCGTTTGCGGATGTCGGGATTTCATGCGTGCTACAGCCTGGGAAGTTTGGCGGTGGCGGTGGCGAGTTCCGTGCTGCTGCGGCTTGGGGTTTCCTATTTTGTTTGTGCAATCATCAACATGGCGGCGATTTTGTTGATTTTGAGCCAGGGCGGGTTTTTGGTCTCGCATGCCGAGGATGCGCCGCCCGCGGGGCCAAAAATGGCGTTGCCGAACAGGGCGACGATTGTGCTGGGGCTGTGTTGCTTTGCGTGTTTTATGACCGAGGGGGCGGCGACGGATTGGAGCACGATTTTTCTGCGGTTTTCGCGCGGGATGCCGCTGGCGAGCGCGGCCTTGGGGTATGCGGCGTTTGCGGTGGCGACGGCGGGGGCAAGGCTGCTGGGGGACCGGGTGGCGATGCGGCTGGGGCAGGCGGCGGTGATGCGGCTGGGTTGTGCGGTGGCGGTGGCGGGATTTGGGGCGGCGATTTTTGTGCCGGTTGGCTGGGTGGGGATTCTGGGGTTTGGTCTGGTGGGGCTGGGGACCGGGAATATCGCGCCGCTGGTGATGAGCGCGGCCTCACGCGTGCCGGGGATGGCTGCGAACCATTCCGTGCCGGCGGTGGTGGGGCTGGGGTATGCCGGGTTTTTAGTGGGGCCGGTGTTGATTGGCGCGGTGGCGAACGGGCTGGGGCTGGGGTTTGCGCTGGGGCTGGATGCGGTGCTGCTGGGGGCGATTTTTTTCGCGGCGGAGGCGGTGGCGGGGTAGGGGGGTGTTTCACGTGAAACACTTGTGAGGAAGATGGGGGAGTGGGTTGTTTTTGTGGGAGAATTTTTTGCTTGCACCCCAATTTGTGCGGGTTTGTGCCGGAAAAGGAATGAGGTGGGGTGGGGGCGGGGTTGGGCCGGGAGCGGAATGACAGCTTTGAGGACCGTTTGAGTAAGAAGCCGCGCTCCCCCAATTAGAGCTCCGGCTATTTTCGACCCAACTGCCACCTTCAGACGAGCATCGCGTCAGACCCATTGCTGTATGTAGCCCGCTCCCAGTAAGATACACAAAAGATAAGGATTTACCCATGAAACGCTGGCTTATCCTGCTTCCATTTCTGACCCCATCCTTCGCGGCCGGCCAGACTGTTACCAACCATGTGAGTCAAGCCATAATTGATCAAGTGGGCTCCCGCTTCGCCAAGGCTATGCACGATGGCGGCATGTCAGGCACAACCACCGATATCCAGGCGTGTTACGACGCGACGAATTTCAACGAGACACCGGCTAACCAGACTGCGGTGAGCGCCTGCATTTTGTACGATATTTCTGCCATGGACTTTGACCAAGCCATGAGGAACGATTTTGTCTCACGTGGCTGGAATGACCCTGGCCCAGCCAAGCCATTTCTGAGTGACAAGGCTTTCGAGGCGCGCATGTCGATCTATGCGCCGCTTCCTTTTGGGAATGAAAACTTGCAGGAGATGCTCGATTACTTCGGGAACGGGCCGAATGAAGTCAGTATGGACGTCGTCAATGCAAAACCTTGATGATGGTCAATCTTAAATCGTAAAAGTCTCCCAACTTGTCGCACGGTTGCCCAGTTTCGGATGCTGCGGAACGTGGTGGTACGGGCGGTGGAGCGGCTTGGCACGAAGTTAATGGGGTCCGGGCCTGGGGGTGTAGGGGGGTGGAACCCCCTGCCCTTTGTTGGCCTTCTGGCGCTGGGGGCGGTCGGTCGCTGTTTGAGAAGCGAGTGGGTCTGGTTCTGGATTGCCGCGCTTGCGCTTCGCGCGCTCGCAATGACGGGGCTGGCGCTTAATGGCGTGGGATTATTTGGTGATGGTTGGGTAGAGGTCGCGCCAGGTGGGGTTGGTGGATTCGATGAGGCGGAGTTTGGTGATGCGGGGGCCGGATTTGAGTTGCTTTTCGCGGGTGATGGCGCTGTCCATGGTATCGTGGAGTTCGAACCAGACTAGGAATTTGCAGTGGTTTTGTGAAGTGAAGCCGGTGGTTGCGCTGGTACGGTGTTCCCAGGCGCGTTTGGGCAGGTTTGAGGTGACGCCGGTGTAGATTGTGCCGTTGGGTTTGCTGGACATGATGTAGACGGCGGGTTGTTTCATTTTTGGTGGCTTTTGGTGTGAGGGGTTGGAGTCGGGGGGTTGGGCTGTTGTTGTTTCGGGGGCGTGGAGGTTTGGTTCTGGATTGCCACGCTTGCGCTTCGCGCGCTCGCAATGACGGATTTGGTTAGGTTAGGGACAGAGTGAATTGCGTGTAGCCGTCGCCGGTGTCGCCTTGGGAGGTGATTTGGGGGTTTTGCAGGAGGTAGCGGGCGGCGGCGGGGGAGGATTCGAAGGTGACTGTGACGGGGGCGCCGAGGGGGGCGAAGGACCAGATGGGTGGGGTTGCTACCGTGATGGTTTTTTGCGCGAGGATGTAGCGGACGATGATGTCGCGGGTTTGGTCGGGGGCGCGCAGGATGACGGCGTTGGGGTTTTGGATGATGTTGCCGGAGTTGGCGCGGTAGTTGTTGGTGATGACGATGAATTGCTGGTCTGGGGCGATGGGGGTGCCTTGGTAGCACAGGTTCACGATTCTGTTGGCGTCCGCGCGGAATTTTCCGTGGGCGCCGAAGCGGGCGGGTTGGGTGATGTCGATTTGGTAGGTGATGCCGGAGATGACGTCGAAGATGTAGGAGGGGACGTGGCGGTTGAGCAGAGGTTGCGGGGCGGGGTTTTGCGGGTCGATCTGGTTAAAGATTTCGGCTGAGTGTTCCAGCCAGTTTTGTAATTGCGCGCCGCTGACCTGGATGGCGCAGACGGTGTTGGGGTACATGTAGAGGTCGGCGACGTTTTTGATGGCGATGGTGCCGGCGGCGAGGTCCACGTAGTTGCCGGGGGATTGGTAGCCCTCCTTGAAGGGTGCCGCGGCGGAGAGGATTGGCAGGGTTGTTGGTGGCAGCAGGGGGGTTGCGTACCAGGTTTGCGCGGCGTTGACCAAGGCGAGGGAGGCATCGGTGCCGATAAGAGCAAAATAGCTGTTGAGGGGTTGGGTGAGGTGGCCGATGGGTTCGCGGATCCAGGCCAGGGTTTGCTGGTGGTCGGGGGTGACGGCGGAATCAACTTGGGGGTCATTGGCGGCGAGCGAGGTGACGGTGTGGTCGTCGCGTTGGGAAATTGGCTGGGTGGTGCAGGTGAAGTTTGAGACCGACCAGGTGTTGTTTTGCTGGGTGAGGGTGAGGTCGATGATGCCGATGTCGCTGCCCCAGAAGCCGGGCATGGTGGCGGGGATGTTGTTGAGCGTGCCGCGGGTGGCGTCGATGCCTGTGTAGCCGGCGTAGTCGGGGCCGGGGAAGACGCGGTGGGAGTGGCCGGTGAAAATAGCGTCGATGCCGGGGATTTGTGCCAGGTAGAAGCTGGCGTTTTCATCAAAACCCCGGCGCGGGGCGGTGGAGATGCCGGAGTGGCTGAGCGCGATGAGCAGGTCAACCTGTGGGCGCAGTTGGGGGATGTGTTTTTGGGCGGCGTCCACGATATCCGACGTGGTGAGCAGGCCGGTGAGGTGGGCTTTGTCCCAGTTGGTGATTTGCGGCGGGGTGAAGCCGATGACGCCGATTTTGAGGCTGTGGGTCGTGCCGTCCTGCGCGGTGAAAGTTCGTTCCAGGATGAGGGTGGGGGGGAGCCAGGGGGTGCCGTCAGGATTGTGGATGTTGGCGGTGCAGAAGGGGAAGTTGGCGCCGGAGAGGGCGGCGGTGAGGAAGGGGAGGCCGTAGTTGAATTCGTGGTTGCCGATGGTGGCGGCGTCGTAATTGAGGGTGTTCATGGCGCGGATGGTGGGGTGGATGTGACCGGGGGGCATGTTGCCGGGCAGCGCCATGTAGTCAGCCAGCGGGTTGCCCTGGATGGTGTCGCCATTGTCAAACAGCAGGGTGTTGGTGGCCTGGGCGCGGGCGGCGCGGATGAGGGTGGCGGCTTTGGTGAGGCCGGCGGTGTCGTCAGGCATGTCGCGGAAATAGTCGTAGTTTTCGTCGAAGCTGTGGAGGTCGGAGGTTTCCAGCAGGCGGAGTTTGATAATGGGACCGGCGGCGGCGGCGGCGGGGGCGGCGGCGAGTGCGGTGAGGGCGGCGGTTGATTGGAGGAGGGTGCGGCGGGGGAGGGAGTGGGTCATGCGGGCCAGGAAGCCAGGAAGTGGCGGGGGGCGCAACCCTGGCGTGTTGTGGTGGAAAATTCTGGACAGAGTTTGGGTATGCCGTATACGGTAGGTAGTGACGCATTGCGTTAGAGTGGGAGGGTTTGGTGACATCTGTGCCCGTGCCGGTGTTGTATTCGGTGAGCCAGTTGGCGCGCGAGTTGGGAGTGACGGCGCGGGCTGTGCGGTTTTATGAGGATAAGGGGCTGATTACGCCGCGGCGGGCGGGGACGGCGCGGGTTTATGGGCCGCGGGACCGGGGGCGGTTGATGCTGATTTTGCGGGGGAAGCGGCTGGGATTCTCGCTGCGGGAGATTGGCGAGTTTTTGGACCTTTACGATGCGGACCCGGCGCACCAGGTGCAGACCAGGCAGTTGCAGCAGGCGGTGCGCAAGCGGGTGGCGAAATTGCGTGAGCAGCGGGTGGCCATTGATGAAAGTCTGGCCGAGCTGAGTGAGATTGACCGGCAGTGCGAGGCGGCGCTGGCGGGGACAACTGGATAAAACAAGAGGAAACTGACCATGACCAATGCGGTGATTGCGGGCTATGTCCGCTCGGCTTTTACGCCGGCGAATAAGGGCGGGTTGGCGCGGGTGCGGCCCGATGAGTTGGCGGCGGAGGTGGTGAGGGCGCTGGTGGCGCGGGCCGGGGTGCGGTTTGAGGATATTGAGGATTTGATTACGGGCTGTGCGTTCCCGGAGGGCGAGCAGGGGTTGAATGTGGCGCGGATGATCGGCCTGCTGGCGGAGTTGCCGTTGGGTGTGGCGGGGGTGACGGTGAACCGGTTTTGCGGGTCTTCGATGAGTGCGATCCATATGGCCGCGGGCGCGATTGCGATGGGGGCCGGCGAGGTTTTTGTGTGCGCGGGCGTGGAGAGCATGAGCCGGGTGCCGATGAGCGGGTTTAATCCGATGCCGTCGCCAAAGCTGTATGGGATGCGGCCGGAGGCTTACATTGGCATGGGAGATACGGCGGAAAATGTGGCTTTGAGGTGGGGAATTAGCAGGGCAGCGCAGGAAGAGTTTGCACTTGGTAGCCAGCGCAAGGCGGCGGCGGCGCAGGTTGCGGGGCGGTTGGATGATGAGATTGTGCACTATGTGGATGAGCGGGTGGAGGTGGGGCGCGATGAGTGTATTCGCGCCGATGCGACGCTTGAGGCGTTGGCGGGGCTGAAGCCGGCGTTTGATAAGGCCGGGAGTGTGACGGCGGGGACGTCCTCGCCGCTCACCGATGGGGCGGCGGCGGTGCTGGTTTGCTCGGAGGATTATGCGAGGGCGCATGGGTTGCCGATGCTGGCGCGGATACGCGCGGTGGCGGTGGCGGGGTGCGCGCCGGAGATCATGGGCATTGGGCCGGTGGCGGCGACGAAAAAGGCGTTGGCGCGGGCTGGGATTTCAGTGAATCAGCTGGATGTGGTGGAGTTGAATGAGGCGTTTGCGAGCCAGGCGCTGGCTTGTATTCGCGAGTTGGGGCTGGACCCGGTGAAAGTGAATATTGATGGCGGGGCGATTGCGCTGGGGCATCCACTGGGGGCGACGGGGGCGCGGATTACCGGCAAAGCGGCTTCATTACTGAAGCGGGTTAATGGGCGTTATGCGCTGGCGACGCAGTGTATTGGCGGCGGGCAGGGAATCGCGACGATACTGGAGGCGATTTGATATGGGCGAGATCCGTTCCGTTGCCGTAATCGGCGCGGGGGTTATGGGGGCGAGCATTGCTGCCCATGTGGCCAATGCCGGGGTGAATGTGCTGCTGGTGGATGTCGTGAAGCCGGGCGAAGTGGATAGGAGTGCCGTGGCGCGCGGGGCGATTGAGAAATTGAAGAAGATGGACCCGGCGCCGTTGATGGGCAGCCGGGCGGTGCAGCTGATTACGCCTGGGAATGTCGAGGATGATCTGGACGCGGTGGGACGCTGCGACTGGATTGTGGAGGCGGTGGTTGAACGGGTGGATGTGAAGCAGGCGCTGTATTTGAAGCTGGATGAGGTGAGGAAACTGGGGTCGGTGGTGTCGTCCAATACGTCGACGATTCCGTTGCGGGAGTTGACGGGGGGACTGCCGGAGGGGTTTGCGCGGGATTTTTGTATTACGCATTTTTTTAATCCGCCGCGGTATATGAGGTTGCTGGAAATTGTTGGCGGCGAGGGCGAGGCGTTTGCGCCGCTGCGGGCGTTTTTGGATGAGCGGCTGGGGAAGACGGTTGTTCATTGCAACGATACGCCGGGGTTTATCGCCAACAGGATTGGCACGTATTGGGTGCAGTGCGCGATGGTGCTGGCGCTGGAGATGGGGCTGGAGGTTGAAGAGGCCGATGCGGTGATGGGCAAACCGATGGGGTTTCCCTCGACGGGTGTGTTTGGGCTGATGGATCTGGTGGGGATTGATCTGGGGTTGCATGTGAATGCGTCGCTGGCGCGGTTGCTGCCGGAAGGGGATGCGTTTCACGCGATGAATCGGCATGGGGAGATTTTTACCAGACTGGTGGGGGAAGGGTTTACGGGGAATAAGGGTAAGGGTGGGTTTTACCGGACAGCGCGCGGGGCGGATGGGAAGAAGCAAAAGACGGCGTTGAATTTGCGCGCGGCGGGGGCGGGGGCGCTGGAGTGGCGGGAGTCCGTGCGGGCAGAGATTGCGCTGGTGAAGGATGCGCGTAAGGATTTGAAGAAGCTGCTGGAGTCCTCGACGAAGTATGGGGCTTATGCGTGGGGTGTGCTGGGGCGGGTGCTGGCTTATGCGGCCTCCCTGGTGCCGGAAATTGGTGAGGATATTGCCGAGATAGATGCGGCGATGCGGCTGGGGTACACTTGGAAGTTTGGGCCGTTTGAGTTGATTGACCGGCTGGGCGGGGCATGGGTGGCGCAGCGGTTGGCGGCGTTGGGTATGGAAGTGCCGGCGATTTTGCGGGCGTTGGGGGATGGCAAGTTTTATCGGGCCAATGCGGACGGTGAGGTGGAGCAGTTTTCGCCGGGGGGTGGGTATAAGGCGATTAAGCGGGCACCGGGGATTTTGCTGCTTGATGATGTGAAGCGGCGTGGTAAGGCAGTGTTGGAGAATAAGTCGGCGGCGGTTTGGGATTTGGGCGACGGGGTGCTGTGCTTTGAGACGCATGCGGAGTTGCGCGGGGCGATGCGCAATATGCTGGATGGGGATATTCTGGGGTTGCTGGAGAAAACGCTTGAGCTGGTAAAGAAGAGTTATAAGGCGCTGGTGCTGTATAATGATGATTTGCGCGAGCAGCCGCAGAAGGTGAATTTCTCGCAAGGGGCGAATATTGGGCTGGTGTATTTGTGGACGAATATCCGGATGTGGGGGAAGATTGAGAGCACCATGAAGGATGGGCAGCGGATTTATCAGGCGATGCGCTATGCGCCGTTCCCGGTGGTGGGCGCGCCGGTGGGGTTGGCGCTGGGGGGCGGGGCGGAGATGTTGCTGCATTGCACGGCCCTGCAGGCTTATGCGGAGAGTTATATCGGGCTGGTGGAGGCGGGTGTGGGGCTGGTGCCGGGGTGGGGCGGGTGTGCGAGCCTGCTGGCGCGCTGGGCCGCGGATAAGCAGGTGCCGAAGGGGCCGATGCCGGCGGTGGCTAAAGTGTTCGAGATGATTTCGACGGCGCGGGTGTCGCGCTCGGCGGCCGAGGCGATAGAGATGAAATTTTTGCGGGCGGCGGATGGGATTACGATGAATCGTGACCGGCTGCTGGGCGATGCCAAGGCGGCAGCGCTGGCGATGGTGGATGATTACCAGGCGCCGGAGCCGCCGGAGCTGCATTTGCCGGGGGCGAGCGGGTGGGTGGCGTTGCGCATGGCGGTGGAGAGTTTTCATAAACGCGGGGTGGCGACGGACCATGATGTGACGGTTTCCGGCGCGCTGGCGGAGGTGCTGAGCGGCGGGGATGCGGATTATTTGGATGCGTTGACCGAGGCGGATGTGATGGCGCTGGAGCGCAAGGCATTCATGACGCTGGTGCATACCAAGGAGAGCCAGGCGCGGATTAAGAGTATTATTGATACGGGCAAGCCGTTACGGAATTGAGGAGGGACTGAAATGCCAAATTATAAGGCACCGCTTGAGGATATGCGGTTTGTGCTGCACGAGTTGTATGACAGCAAGACGATTGCGGAGCTGCCCGGCTGCGCGGATTTTACGCCGGAGTTGATAGACAGCGTGCTGGATGAGGCGGGGAAATTCACCGAGGAGGTGTTGTTTCCGTTGAACCAGAAGGGCGATTTGGAAGGCTGCACCTGGGAGAATGGCGTGGTGCGTACGCCGGAAGGGTTTAAGGCGGCATATGAGGGATTCCGTGCTGGCGGGTGGACCGGGATGGCGGCCGCGCCGGAGTTTGGCGGGCAGGGGATGCCGGTGGCGATGTCGCTGTTTGTGGAAGAGATGATGTGCTCGGCGAATATGGCGTTCGGGCTGTATCCGGGGCTGACGCATGGGGCGTATCTGGCGCTGTATAACCATGGGTCGGAGGAATTGAAGCAGCTGTATTTGCCAAAAATGGTTTCGGGGCAGTGGTCGGGGACGATGTGTTTGACCGAGCCGCATTGCGGGACGGATTTGGGGATGCTGCGCACCAAGGCGGTGCCGAATGATGATGGCTCGTTCAGTCTGACGGGGAATAAGATTTTTATTTCCGCCGGGGAGCAGGATTTGACGGAGAATATTATTCATTTGGTGCTGGCGCGGTTGCCGGATGCGCCGGCGGGGGTGAAGGGGATTTCACTGTTTGTGGTGCCGAAGTTTTTGCCTAATGCGGATGGCGGCGTGGGGGCGCGCAATGGCGTGATGTGCACGGGTATTGAGCATAAGATGGGGATCAAGGCGTCGGCGACCTGTGCGATGTCGTTCGACGGGGCCAAGGGGTGGATGGTCGGCGAGCCGAACAAGGGCTTGCGGGCGATGTTTACCATGATGAATACGGAACGGTTGTCCGTGGGGATTCAGGGGCTGGGCGTGGCGGAGGTCGCGTATCAGAATGCCGTGGCTTATGCGCGGGAGCGAATCCAGGGGCGGTCACTGACCGGGGTGAAAGCGCCGGATAAGCAGGCGGACCCGATATTGGTGCATCCGGATGTAAGGCGGATGCTGTTGAGCATGCGGGCGTATATTGAGGGCTGCCGGGCGCTGGCGGGCTGGGTGGCGCGCGAGGTGGATGCGTCGCACCGGGTGGAGGATGCCGATGCACGGGCGGTGGCGGATGATTTTACCGCGCTGCTGACGCCGGTGGTGAAGGCGCTGTTTACGGATTTGGGCTTTGAGATCGCGAGTAGTGCGATGCAGTGTTACGGCGGGCATGGGTATATCCGTGACCATGGCATGGAGCAGTATGTGCGCGATGCGCGGATTTCCATGCTGTATGAGGGCACCAACGGGGTGCAGGCGCTCGATTTGGTGGGGCGCAAGCTGCCGCAGGATGGCGGGCGGTTGCTGACGCGGTTTTTGGACCCGGTGCTGGAGTTTATCGAGGCGAATACGGATGAGGAGATGCGGCCGTTCGTGGCGCCGTTGCAGGCGGCGGTGGAACATCTGCAGATGGCGACCGGCCATGTGATGGAGGCGGCGATGAGCAATTACGATGAAATCGGTGCGGCCTCGGTGGAGTATTTGCGGCTGTTCGGGCTGGTGGCGCTAGGGTTTATGTGGGCGCGGATGGCGAAGATTGCGCTGCCGAAGGCCGAGGTGGCGTTTTACCGGGCTAAGCTGGGGACGGCGCGGTTTTATATGCAGCGGTTATTGCCGCAGACGGGTTCGCTGCTGGCGGTTATCCAGGCGGGGGCGGCGGTGATGATGGAATTTGCGGACGCGGATTTTTAGGCCGCGTCCGAGGTAACTTAATTGTTGGTGCCGAAACCCATGAAGCCGGATGATGGGTTGGGGGTGCCGGGGTTACTTTCCCATGCCGGGGCTGTGGTGGTGGGAGCCGGGGCAGCCGCAGCCGGTGTGGGGTGCGGCTTGTGATGCGTGGGCTTGACCGGGGCGGTGGCGGGGAAGGCCGGGCCGGGGGAGACGGAGCCAGGGGAGACTGGGCCAGGGGAGACTGGGCCGGTGCCGCCGGTCTCGTTACGGGTGGCCAGCAGAAGGAACGTGATGGTCGAGTGGTTCAGGGCGATGGAGAGGTCCAGCGGTGTTTCACCCAGGGCGTTTTGCGCGTTGAGGTCGGCGCCGCGGGAGAGGGCGTCCTCTGCCGCGTTGTAGTCGTTGTTGTTGACGGCGGCGAACAGGGCCTGGGTGGGGTCGCCGGTGGCGGGTTTTTGGACTACCGGGCCGGTTGCCAGCGGGGCCGGGGTGCCTGCACCGGGCAGGGCGGGCGGGGCGATGTCCGGCGCGGGGGCCTGGGGTTGTGGTGCGCTACCGCCACCCGGTGCGCCGCCGCCGCCGCCCATTGACATTTGGGCGAAGGCCGGGGTGCCGGCGAGAAGCAGAACAAGACCGAGGGCAGTGGCGGGGATATATCTCATGGTGAACAACTCTACCGTATTAGGGGGCGATCCGTATAGGCCAGGGCAAAACGGCGCGTCGCGATGCCCGCGGCCCAGTGAAAGGGCGGCGGGTTGGCGCGCGACAGGATGGGCTTACGAGGAGTTTATTCCGCTTTTTTTGGTTTGGCGCGCAGTTGGACGAGCTGCTGCTGCAGGCGTTCCACCTCGGCGCGCAGGTTCATGATTTCTTCCTGGTATTCCTGGGTGGCGTCCGGGCTGGCGGGTTCCTCGCCCTCACGGTGGAAGGGGGTGAACAGGGTCATGGCCCGGCCCATCATTTCCATGTTCTTGCGGCTCATGTCCTCGATGCCGGGCGGCAGGAAGGGGCTGAGGGTTTTTTGCACGGTGGCGCGCAGGTTTTCCTGCTGGCGGGTGAAGCTGGACATCGCCTGTTCGAGGTAGCGTGGCACGGCGCTTTGCACGTTGTCCCCGTAAAAGCCGATCAACTGGCGCAGGAAATTGGTCGGCAGCATGGCGTTGCCCTTGCCTTCCTCCTCCACGATGATCTGGGTGAGTACGCCGCGGGTGATGTCCTCGCCCGATTTGGCGTCGTAGACTACGAAATCGCGGTCTTTGCGGACCATTTCGGCCAGGTTTTCCAGTGTGATGTAGCTGGAACTCTCGGTATTATAGAGGCGGCGGTTGGCGTATTTTTTGACAATTACAGGATGTGGAGTTGTATTAGCCGTTTCAGCCATCGATATCATCCCCCGTTCCGCCAAGGTGCCAGCACCTTGGCGGGTATTCGTTAATATTGTGCAGTGCAAGGCTAGCATGATGTTTCGGTTCTGGCGAATTTCTTTTGTTCGGGGTAGGAGAAAATTCAGCGGGCGACTGGGGAGCCGGATGCAGCATGGACGACACTTTGGCCAAAGATCTCGTGGCCATGTGGCAGAGCGAGCTGACCGCGATGGCCGCGGACCGGGAGGTTCGGGAGTCGTGGGCGGCATTGGTGGCGCTGTGGGCGCAGTCGGCGAATGCTGTCTTGGCGTTGGCGACCCATGACAAGGCGTCCGGAAGCTCCGGCGCCGCTCAGCCGGCGGGGGCCGCGGCCGCTGCTGCTGCATCTCAGCCTGGCGTGGATGAGGTCGAACGGCTTGGCCGGCGCGTTGCCGAACTGGAACAGCTTCTGGCCAGGCTCATGGAACGGGGAGAGCGCGGCGCCGGATCCGGAGGAACTGCGGGCGGCGTTTGACCAGGCGCTGCGGGTTGATCGCGCGCTGATTGCCGGGATTGCGGCGTACCGGGCCGACCCGTATGTGCGCGAAATGCGTGATCCGCCGGCGGTATGGGAGGAGAGCGAGACCCGGCTGCTGGATTATGGCGGGAGCGGGCCGGCGGTGGTGTTTGTGCCGAGCTTGATTAACCGGGCATATATACTCGACCTGATGGAAGGTGGCTCGATGCTGCGCTGGCTGGCGGGCCAGGGGGCGCATCCGTATTTGTTGGACTGGGGCTGGCCGGGAGAGGTGGAGCGGGAGTTTTCCCTGACCGACTACATTGCCGGGCGGTTGGAGCGGGCGCTGGCGGCGATTGAGGGGCCGGTGGTGCTGGCGGGGTATTGCATGGGCGGGTTGCTGGCGCTGGCGGCGGCGTTGCGGCAGCCGGGGAAAGTGAGCGCGCTGGCGCTGCTGGCCACACCTTGGGATTTTCATGCAGCCGACCCTGGGATTGCCAAGCGCGTGGCCGATGCGTTGCCGGCGATGGAAGCGGTGATGCGGTTTTCCAACACGTTGCCGATTGATGCGCTGAATGCGCTGTTCACTCTGGTGGATCCGCATGGGGTGGGCGACAAGTACCGGGATTTTGCCGGGCAGTTGAAAGGTTCAGCGCGCGCGCGGCGGTTTGTGGCGATGGAGGACTGGCTGGCCGATGGCGTGCCGCTGGCGGCCCAGGTGGCGCACGAGGCGCTCGGTGGCTGGTACGGCGTGAACAGCACGGCGCAGGGGCGGTGGCGGGTGGCTGGGCTGGCGGTGGACCCCACGCAGCTGAAAATGCCGGTGTTTTGCGCGATTCCGGGGCGGGACCGGCTGGTGCCGGCGGTCTCGGCGCGGCCGTTGGCGGCGTTGCTGAGGCAGGCCACGGTGATTGAGCCGCAGGTTGGGCATATCGGCATGATCGCGGGCACCCATGCGCAGAGCGCGCTGTGGCAGCCTTTCGCGACGTGGCTGCAGGGACTATGTTGAGGCACAGCTAAAACACGTCAGACAAGGGAAAATCAGTCATGGATGATATCGTTATCGTTTCAGCCGCGCGGACCGCCGTGGGTAGTTTTAACGGAGCCTTTGGGGCGACGCCGGCGCATGTGCTGGGTGCCGCCGCGATTAAGGCCGCGATTGCGCGGGCCGGGCTGACGCCGGATGATATTGACGAGGCCATTCTGGGCCAGGTGCTGAGCGCGGCACAGGGGCAGAACCCGGCGCGCCAAGCCATCCGCGCGGCGGGGATTCCGGATTCCAAGACGGCGTTTGGCATTAATCAGGTTTGCGGCTCGGGGCTGCGGGCGGTGGCGCTGGCGGCGCAGCAGATTCGCACGGGTGAGTCGAACATTGTGATTGCCGGCGGGCAGGAGAGCATGAGCCTTTCCCAGCACGCGGCTTATCTGCGGGCCGGGACGAAGATGGGCGATGTCGGGTTTATCGACACCATGATTAAGGACGGGCTGTGGGATGCGTTTAACGGCTACCACATGGGCGTTACGGCCGAGAACGTAGCGAGGGCGTGGCAGATTACGCGCGACCAGCAGGATGCGCTGGCGCTGGCCTCGCAGCAGAAGGCCTCGGCCGCGCAGAAGGCCGGGAAGTTTAAGGATGAGATCGCGCCGGTGACGCTGAGCACGCGTAAGGGCGATGTGGTGGTGGATCAGGATGAGTATATTCGCCACGATGCCTCGGTGGAGAGCATGGCCAAGCTGAAGCCGGCGTTTGCCAAGGATGGTACAGTGACGGCGGGTAATGCCTCGGGGATTAACGATGGCGCGGCGGCGCTGGTGGTGATGAGTGCTACCGAGGCGGCGCGGCGGGGGCTGACGCCGCTGGCGCGGATTGCGAGTTTTGCCACCGCTGGTGTTGACCCGGCGCTGATGGGCTCGGGGCCGATTCCGTCCTCGCGGAAGGCGCTGGCGCGGGCGGGGTGGAGTGTGGGTGATCTTGATCTGATTGAGGCCAATGAGGCGTTTGCGGCGCAGGCTTGCGCGGTGAGCAAGGAGCTTGGGTTTGACCCGGCGAAGGTGAATGTGAACGGCGGGGCGATTGCGATCGGGCATCCGATTGGGGCCTCGGGCGCGCGGATTTTGACGACGCTGCTGTATGAGATGGGGCGCCGTGACGCCAAGAAGGGGTTGGCGACGCTGTGCATCGGCGGCGGCATGGGTGTTGCCATGTGTCTGGAACGCTGAAGCGGGCGGGGAGGTATGGCGGGAGCCATACTTCCCCGGCTTGACAGCCGGGTTGTGACGCGATGATGACGAAAGCCGATGTGACAACTTAAAAAATCAGCGAGGATGCATGGCTGTTTCTAAAGTATTCCCCGATGCCAAGACCGCGCTCGCGGGCCATTTGAAGGACGGCATGACGATTATGGCCGGCGGGTTTGGCCTTTGCGGGATTCCCGAGGCATTGATCGCCGCGATTAAAGAGTCCGGCGTGATGAATCTGACGATTATCTCCAACAATGCCGGGATTGATAATGTCGGGCTGGGCACGCTGCTGCAGACGCGGCAGGTGAAGAAGATGATTTCCTCCTACGTGGGCGAGAACGCGACTTTCGCGAAGCAATATCTCGCCGGCGAGCTGGAGATTGAGTTTAACCCGCAGGGGACGCTGGCGGAACGTATCCGTGCCGGCGGGGCGGGGATTCCGGCGTTTTTTACCGCGACTGGCTATGGCACGGATGTGGCCAAGGGTAAGGAAACCCGCGAGTTCAACGGCCGGCATTATGTGATGGAGACCGGGCTGGTGGCTGATTTGGCCATTGTGCATGCCTGGAAGGGCGATACCGAGGGTAACCTTGTGTACCGCAAGACCGCGCGCAATTTTAACCCGATGATGGCGACGGCCTCAAAATTCACCGTGGCGGAAGTGGAGAACCTGGTGGAGCCGGGGGAAATCGACCCCGACCATATCATCACGCCAGGGATTTTCGTGAAGCGCATCGTCAAACTCGGCCAGGTCGGGAAACATATCGAGCAACGCACTGTTCGTAAGAGGGCCGCATAATATGCCTTGGACAAGAGATG
Source organism: uncultured Alphaproteobacteria bacterium (assembly GCA_963696195.1). Lineage (GTDB taxonomy): Bacteria > Pseudomonadota > Alphaproteobacteria > Acetobacterales > Acetobacteraceae > Acidocella. The sequence goes on along the minus strand of OY968826.1, from coordinate 2,478,191 downwards.
AAATGGCTGCCAAGGCGGCGGCGGAATTGCAGGATGGGTTCTATGTGAACCTCGGCATTGGTATCCCCACGCTGGTGGCGAACCATATCCCGGCGGGGATGTCGATCCAGTTGCAGTCGGAAAACGGCATGCTGGGCATGGGGCCGTTCCCCTATGAGGGCGAGGAAGACGCGGACCTGATTAACGCCGGTAAGCAGACGGTGACGACGCTGCCGACGACCAGCTTTTTTGATTCGGCGGCTTCATTCGCGATGATCCGGGGCGGGCATATTAATATCTCCATCCTTGGCGCCTTGCAGGTGGCGGAGAACGGCGATCTGGCGAACTGGATGGTGCCGGGTAAGATGGTGAAGGGCATGGGCGGGGCGATGGACCTGGTGGCCGGCGTGCCGCGCGTGGTGGTGCTGATGGAACATACCGCCAAAGGCGAAGCCAAAATCCTGAAAAAATGCAACTTGCCGCTGACCGGGCTGGGCGTGGTGAGCAAAATCATCACCGACCTCGCCGTGTTCGAAGTCGATAAAACCAAAACACCGTCGCTGATCCTCGTCGACCACGCACCAGACGTAACCATCGGCCAAATCCGCGCCCAAACCGAAGCCGACTTCTTCGTCGCGGTGAAATAACCCCAACCGGCTTGGGTGTGAGTTTACCAAGAGAGTAAGGCCAGGGGACGCTGCCCCCTGGCCTTACTTACTGGCAAGCTCATACGCCAAGGCCGGTTGGGGTTGTTTCGCCGTGACTAGGTAGTTGAGCAGGGTGGTGGCGGTTTGGTGCCAGGTGGGGGGATGGAAGTGGGTTTTGATGTGGTGTTCGAGGCGGGTGATTTGTTGCGGGTTCTCGATGAGGGTGCGGATGGTTTGGGTGGTTTCGGTGAGGTTGTCGGGGTCGAAGTAGGTGCAGAAGGATTGGCCGGCTTCGGGGATGGCGCCGCGGTTTGAGGTGGCGGCGGTTTTGCCGAAGCAGAGGCTTTCGGTGATGGGGAGTCCCCAGCCTTCGTAGAGGGAGGGGAAGAGGGTGAAGAGGCAGTGCTGGTAGAGGTTGGCGAGGGTTGCTTCGCAGGGGCTGTCGATGAGGTGGATTTTGCCGTTGAGCCAGTTGGCGTTGCTGAGTTGTTGCAGCAGGTCGGTGGTGAGCCAGCCCGGTTTGCCGGCGAAGACGAGGGTTGGGACGGTGGCTTGGGGCATGGTGGCGAGCAGGCGGCGCCAGACGCGAAGCATGCCGGCGTGGTTTTTGCGGGCCTCGATGGTGCCGACCATGAGGATGTAGGGGGATTGCAGGAGCGCGGTGCTGGGGATGAGGTGTGTGCGGCCGTGGCTGCCGACGGGGAGCACGGCGGGCGGGGCGATTTGGGTGCCGCGTTTGTGCAGGCAGGCTGTGAGGTCGTCCGCGGTGTTTTGGGAGACGGCGAACATGAGGCCGGTTTGCGGCACCACGGTGTGCAGCCAGTGGGAGAAGTCGCGCACCATGCTGGGGGTGCACCATTCGGGGTAGAGTTCGGGAATGAGGTCGTGCGCGAGGAGAGCCAGGCGGGCGCCGCTGGCATGCAGGTTGGCGATGAGGTCTGGCGGGTAGGGGCAGGCCCAGGAGGCGCCGAGGTTTACCAGCCAGTCGCCGGGGCTGAAGGTGATGGCGGCGCTGTCAAGCTCGAACTGGTGGCCGCCGATGCGGTTGCCGGGGGCGGTATTGGGGCGGATTATGGCGCGGCAGAGGTCGCGGGTGGCGCTGAGGCCCGCGAGGCCGGCGCGGGCGATGACGCCGAGCGGCAGGCGGTAGTGCAGGGGCAGGCGGCGCGCGGCGGTGGCGAGGCGGCTGTTATGCGGTGGTGGCGAATGGGGGGAAAAGCGGGCCGGGGCTTTGGCGCGGGTGGCGGCGAGGATGCCGGCTTCCAGCGAGGGGAAATGGATGGGTTTGAAGCCAGATGGCGCGCGGCGGCAGAAGTGGGCTTGGCCGGTGGTGCTGGTGAGGTGCTGGACGGCGCGGCAGGTTTCGAAGCTCAGCCGTTGGATGCCGGTGGGCCGGGGCGTGTTCTGGAAAAATTGGATTAAATCTTCGACGTCGAACCAGATTGTCATGGTGCCCCCCGCAATCTAAAGTAGTGTATATTGGATAGTTACTCTACTGTTAAGAGAGGTTTGCGGACAAAGAAACTTGCCGTGCCGGCGAACTTCACGGTGTTGACGTTTGCCGCTCGCGCGGTGGTTGGTTAAAAAGGGTCATGCGAATGAAAATGCACTCTGCCGCCGTGGTTGCGGTTCTTGGTTTTACGATGACCCATGCCGCCGTGGCGGCGACTTTGCCGGCGCGAGCGCCTGGTTTGTGGCAGAGCACGACGACGGTGACGGGGCCGGATGGCAAGCCGTTGCCCAATGCGGAGAACGTGGTGACGGTGAGCTGCGTTGACCCGTCGACGGACATAAAATTTTTTACCAGTAATGGAAGTGACTGTACCAGCCTTGATATTTCAGGTTCTGGCACGAAATACGCGATTAATGGCAGTTGCAAGCAGCGGGGTAATCCGGTGCAGATTCATGAGACGCTGAACTATGCCAGCCCGCAGAGTGTGGTGCTGACGGCGAAATTGGAGTCGCCTGCCGGGGTGGTTACGGTTTCCTCCCAGTTGCAGTGGCAGGGTGATTGTCTGGCTGGAATGGTGCCGGGCGATGAGGGAAGTATCGTTAGCGGTGCTTTCAGCAAGGCCGATAATATTAACGACTCGGACAATTTGTAGGCCGGGAGGGGGTATTGGGGCCGCGCCATATGCCCCGAGCGCGGCTTGGCGGGCTAAGATGATCAAAGGGGCTTCGTTCCGTACGTTTGGGGTTATGGCGGTGCTGGGGTTTTCCTCCGGCCTGCCGCTTGCGCTCTCGGGGTTTACACTGCGGATGTGGCTGTCCTCGGCGCATCTGGGGCTGGGGGTGATTGGGCTGACGGCGAATATTGGCCTGGCCTATACGCTTAAATTTTTGTGGTCGCCGGTGTTCGATGAGGTGAAGCCGCCGTTTTTTGGGCGCCGGCGGGGGTGGCTGCTGCTGGTGCAGGGGGGGCTGCTGGCGTGTATTGCGGCACTTGGGCTGTCTGACCCGGTGGCGCATGTGGGGGTGACGCTGGGGATTGGCGCGGTGCTGGCGTTTGTTTCCGCCAGCCAGGATATTTTGATTGATGCGTGGCGGATTGAGACGTTTGCGCCCAGGGCGCAGGGGGCGGCGCTGGCGGCGTATGTTTGGGGGTATCGCGGGGCGATGCTGATTTCCGGCGCGGGGGTGATTGCGCTCTCGGTGAAGACCGGTTGGCATGAGGCGATTTTGCTGATGGCGGGGCTGGCGATGGCGGGTCCGGTGGCGACTTGGTTGGCGGCGGAACCGGAAGTGATGCGCGAGGCGGTGCCGGCGCGGTTCGGGGCGCGGTTTGCGCAGGCGGTGCGTGAGCCGCTGGTGGAGTTTTTGTCCCGGCGCGGGGCGCTGGTGGTGGTGGCGTTTATTATTTTGTTCCGGCTGGGCGAGGCGCTGGCTGGGGTGATGCTGCCGCCGTATTATACGTTTTTGGGCTTTAACCGGGCGGCGATCGCGGTGGCGAACGGGCCGGTTGCATTGGCGGCGGTTTTGCTGGGGGCGGCTGTTGGCGGGGTGCTGGTGGCGCGCCTCGGCGTGGGGCGGGCGCTGCTGGTGACGGGGGTGTTTCAGACCGCGGCGATGGTGATGTACCCGGTTTTGGGGTTGTTTCCCGGTGAGCCGCATATGCTGGTGTTGATTTCCGCGCTGGAGGCGTTCGCGGAGGGGGTCTCGGACGCGGCGTTCATGACGTATATGTCCGGGCTGTGCCATCCGGAGCATACGGCGACGCAGTTCGCGTTGCTGTCCTCGCTGGCGCCGATTGCGTTGCGGACCATTGGCGGGCTTTCAGGCTACATGGCCGCGGCAATGGGGTTTATTCCGTTTTTCATTTTATCGGCCTTTGCGGCGCTGCCTGCAATGGCGGTGATGCTGGTGATATTGCGGTTTTATCCGCCGGCGGACCGGCGCGGGGAGTTGCCTGCCTGAGTTGCCCGCTTGAGTTGGGGGCGTGACTCACTTGCCCATTTGATTGCCACATGGTGCTACCTATATCAGACGGGCATGAGACTATTGGGGTTGGGACAAGCGTGATTGTGAGCGAGGGCGAGAAACAGGATTGCGCCAGGACCAAACCGGAGCGGGTTGCGGTTGATTGTGGGGATTTGCCCTTTTTGATCAAGCGGGACGGAACCTGGATGTACCGGGGGAGTCCGATTTTGCGCAAACCGATGGTCTGCCTGTTCGCAACGGCGTTGAGGCGGGAAGAAGATGGCGGGTACTCGCTAGAGACTCCGGTGGAGAAAGGGCGGATCGAGGTTGAGGATGTGCCGTTCGTGGCCGTGGAGCTGGAATGGGCGGGACATGGCCGAGAGCAGGTGCTGACGTTTCGCACCAATATCGACCAGTGCATTACCGCCGGGCCGGAGCATCCGATAAGCATAAGGCATGATTTGTTGAGTTGCGAGCCGACGCCGTATTTGCGTGTGCGCGCTGGCAAGGGGCCGTTTCCGATTGAGGCGCGGATTAATAGGGCGGCGTATTACGAGCTGGTGGCGCTGGCCGAGCCGGGAATGGTGCGCGGGCGTAGCGTGCTGGGTGTGTGGAGCGATGGCGCGTTTTTTTCGCTGGGTGATCTGCCGCCGGGCTGTGGCAAGTAGGCTGGCGAGATGGGTGTGATGACCGAGGCGGAACTGCGGCGAAGATTGCCGTCTGGCCTGGCCCATAGCCGCTTGGCGCCGGCGGGGAACCGGCCGGCGGCGGTGCTGATTCCGCTGGAGCCGGGGCGCGGCGTGTGGTTGACGCGGCGCAGTGCGCATATGCCTAACCACGCGGGGCAGGTGGCGTTTCCGGGCGGGAAAATTGAACCTGGGGACGCTTCGGTGGAGGCGGCGGCATTGCGCGAGGCGCAGGAGGAGGTTGGATTGAATCCGGCCTCGGCGGAAATTCTGGGGCGGATGGACGATTTTATCACCGGGACGGGGTTTCATATTTCGCCGGTGGTGGCGCTGGTGCCGCGGGGGGTGGTGCTGACGCCCGAGCCGGGGGAAGTGCAGGAGGTGTTTTGCCTGCCTTTTGCAATGCTGCTCGACCGGGCGCAGCCGCGTAAGAGGCGGGTGTTTTGGCGGGGGATGGAGCATGATTTTTGGGTCTGGCCGCATGAGGCACATGTGATCTGGGGCGCGACGGCGAAGATTTTGTATAATCTGGCGCTGCGTTTGCGCGACGCGCCGTGATTGAGCTGCCCGGTATGGCGGAGCTGTGGGACGCGCTGCCGCAGGCGCGGATGGTGGGCGGCGCGGTGCGCGACATGCTGGCGGGACGGCCGGTCGCGGATGTGGATTTTGCCGTGCCCTTGACGCCGCAGGAAGTGATGGCGCGGGTGCGGGCCGCCGGGTTGAAGGCGGTGCCGACCGGGGTGGCGCATGGGACGGTGACGGTGGTGGCGCGCGGGCGGGGGTTTGAGGTGACGAGCCTGCGGCGTGATGTGGAGACCGATGGCCGGCATGCGGTGGTTGAATTTACCGATGACTGGGAAATGGACGCGAGCCGGCGCGATTTTACGATTAATGCGATGTCGGCGGCGCGCGATGGCGCGGTGTTCGATTATTTTGGCGGGCGGGATGATTTGGCGGCGGGGCGGGTGCGCTTTGTGGGTGAGGCGGCGCGGCGGATTGCCGAGGATTATTTACGGATTTTAAGGTTTTTCCGGTTTTTTGCGCGCTATGGGCGCGGTGAGCCGGATGTGGAGGCCATGGCGGCGATTACGGCGCTGCGGGACGGGGTGATGGGGCTTTCCGCCGAGCGTGTGTGGAGCGAGGTGAAGCAGATACTGTTGGCGGATGATCCGCGCGCGGTGGTGGCGTTGATGCGCGATACCGGCGTGTTGGAGCTGGTGTTGCCAGGGGCGGATGTGGCGCGGTTGGCGGCGATCGTGGCGCGCGGGGCGCCGATGGATGCGTTGTTGCGGGTGGCGGCGCTGTTGCGCGGAGACGCTGACGCGTTTGCGGAACGGTGGAAACTGAGTGGTGCCGAGCATGAGCGGCTTACGGCGTTGATGGTGCCGGGTTTGTTGGTTCCCGATGCTGACGATGCGGCGCTGCGGCGGGCTTTGGCCGAGGTGCCGGGGGAGATTTTGATCGGGCGGAGCTGGCTGGCGCAAGATGACAAGCCGGGCTGGGATGATTTAAGGGCGCGGTTGGCGGCCATGGGGCGGCCGGTTTTCCCGGTGCAGGGGCGGGATGTTGTGGCGCTGGGCGTGCCGCCGGGGCCGGCTGTGGGCGAGATTCTGGATGAGGTCCGGCGCTGGTGGATGGCGGGCGGATGCGTGGCGGACGCGGAGGCTTGTTTGGCGGTTGGAAGAAGGTGGATTGCCACGCTTCGCTCGCAATGACGGCCTTGGTGTTAGATGGCGATGCGCACGCCTAGTTCGACGACGCGGTCGCTGGGGATATGCAAGAATTCCGTGGCGGAAACCGCGTTGCGGGCCATGAACAGGAAGAGCCAGCGCTGGACGAACCGGAGTTTTGATACAGAAAGCCGGCACTGCAGTTTCCCGCCCCAGGAAATAGCTTGTTTGCATGGGCTTGGGGTCGATTCCTTGGGCGGACAGACCCTCCAACCCACGAGAGGAAGGTGACGAACGGGGCGCCGCGCGGCGGGTGGCTCATGGCGTGGAAGCGGGCGCGGAAGCGGGTGAGGCGGTTGGCCGGGGCAGCAGGATATAGAGGCTGCCCGGCTGCTGCATGACGCCGGCCGTGGCTTCGGCGGTGGGACCGGCGCCAAAAAAGAGGTCGGCGGCCTCGGCGCCGTGGATGCCGCCGCCGGTGTCCTGCGCGATGGTGAGGCGGTTCAGGGCGGCATGGGTGATGGGGTCGGTGGTTGCCAGAAAGACTGGGATGCCGAGCGGGATGACGGAGGTGTCCACGGCCAGGGAGCGGCCGGCGGTGAGCGGGACGCCGAGTGCGCCGGGAGCGCCTTGGTTGCCGGGCAGGCCGCCGAGCGGTTTGAGGTAAACGTAGCGGGCGTTTTGCTCCATGATGCCCATGGCCTGGGCGGGGTTGGCTTTCAGCCAGGCGGAAATGCTCTGGTAGCTGACGTTATTGGAGGCGAGATCGCCGTTGGCGACGAGAATCCGGCCGATGGGGGTGTAGGGCTGGCCGTTCTGGCCGTCGAAGCCGACACGCAGGGTGTTGCCGTTGGGCAGCAGGATGCGGCCGGAACCCTGGATTTGCAGCATGAAGGCGTCGACCGGGTTGGTCAGGTAGGCCGTGACCGGGGTTTTGCGGTAGAGCGCGTTATTGTCGATGGCGGCGCGGGACAGGTTGGCGAGATCCGGGTCGGCCGGTTTGGCGTAAAGCGGGACCGTGTAGCCGGGGGCGAGGTTCTTGGCGCCAGGGAACTCTGGCTCGAAATATCCGGTGATAAGAGCCTGGCCGTTAATGTTGTAGGTGGTGAAATAGGTTTCGAAGAAGGCGCGGGCGGCGGTGGCGTCGCCGGGGGCGATGTCCTGCGCGCCGTTGCAGGCGTTCTGCCATTGGCCAGCTTGGCCGGCGGCTTGCGCGATGAAGCCTGTGCCACCGAGCGACTGGTCGGGTGGCATCTGCTGGATGGTTTTGCAGCTCAGGACAAAGGTGGCCAGTGCCGCGGCGGCATCGTCATTGGCCCAGCCGGGCAGGGCGGTGACGGCCACGGTGGTGGCATTGGGGCCGCCGGGAGTGATTTGTTCCACGGCGGCGGTTTGCGGCGGCACGCAGCCGGCGAGGATAAGGACGGGGACGAACCAGAGACGGCGCAGGCGCATGCGACTAGCCACTCCGTGCGGCGGCGAGGCGCCAGGTGAGGTCTTTGCTCTTCAGGTTACGCTCGAAGGTCCAGAGGTCGGTGATTTCCGTGACGGCCTCGGTGCCGACGAGGGGGTTGCCGGCGGAGTCCAGGCTCAGGTTGACCTGGTCCGAGGTGAACTTGACGATGACGGCGGCCTGGTCGCCGATCAGCTCGGCATCGTCGATGGTGGCGGAGAGGATGGCTTTGATTTCAGTGCGGTGACGCTCGCCGGCGGCTTCACGGGCGGCGATGGCGCTCTCGAAGGTTTGGTAGACGCTGTCGCTCAGCAGGGATTTCAGCGTGGCACGATCGCCCGCGGCGAAGGCGGTGACGATCATGCGGAAGGCGGTCTCGGCGCCGGTGAGGAATTTGGGCGGGTCGAAGGTGGGATCACGGTTGACGATTTGCATAAGACGCTCGCCGAGGGCGGAGCGGGGGTCGGGGACAGGGCGGCCGGGGCGGGGCGGGAGAGCCTGGCCTTCAATGATGGGGCCATTGCCGAAGCCAGGCATCTGGCCAGGAGGGACAGGTGGTTTCTCAAAGCCGATGCGCCGGCCAAGGATGCTGCGCAGGCGCAGGCCCAGGAAGATGGCAATTCCGGCGAAAATGATCAGGGTGATGGGAAGCCCCCCGAAGCTTTGTAACGCGTTGGCCTGCACGGCACCCTCTGAGGTTTTTGCGTAGAGACTGATTCACGCTGCAAGCCGCGCCCCAAGGGCAGGGGGGCTGGCAACGATCAGGCTCTAGCCAATTCATGACTATTCTAGGACATACGTCTATGTACGAGACCCGGCAACATTGCCGCGGCCAGAGCATGATTACTTTACGGCAATCATGCTCTACCCTTGTTTTGGCGCGCAATTTTATGGCTCAGTCGAATCGCTACGCGATTCGGCTTCAAGCCACATTGCTCTAAAGGACTGTTCATGTTTCTACTTCGCCATGGGGAAAGCTACTTTAACCTGCATTTCAGTGCCACCAGGGTTGATCCGGGGATAGAGGACCCCGAGTTGACGCCGCTGGGGCATGAGCAGGCGCGGGCGGCCGCGGCGCGGCTGGCGGGGCATCGGCTGACGCGGATGATTATCTCGCCGTATACGCGGGCCTTGCAGACGGCGCAGCCCATTCTGGAGACGCATAAGCTGCGAGTGGACATTATGCATGAGGTCCGGGAGCGGACGGCGTTTGTGTGTGATGTGGGGAGTCACCCCGATTTGCTGGCGCTTAAGTTTCCGCAGCACGATTTCGCGCATTTGCCGGCGCGTTGGTGGCATGACCGGCGTGAAACCACGCAGGAGACCATCAACCGGGCGAATGCGTTCAGGACGCGCATGGCGGTACGCGATGATGGCGCGACGACGGTGCTGATTAGCCATTGGGGGTTTATTCTGGCGTTGACCGGGATTTCAGTCGGCAATGGCGAAATTCTTGAATATGATCCAAAAACTCAGGTGCCGGAGCAAATCGTGTGGCGGCCACGATGAAGGAGACCGCATGAGCTTGCTGGGAGAGGGTGAGCCGCCGCCGTTTTGCGTGGTCAACGAGGCTGGGGCGAGCCGGTTTTTGCTGACAGCGGACCATGCGGGGTGTTTGATTCCCAGGGCCCTGGGAAATTTGGGCCTGAGTGCGGCGGAGCGGGTGCGGCATATTGCGTGGGATATCGGGATTGCCGGGGTGACCAGGGGATTGGCCGCGGCTTTGGATGCAACGGCGGTTTTGCAGACTTATTCGCGGCTGGTGATTGATTGCAACCGGGACCCTGGGGTGCCGAGTGCGTTTCCGCAGGTGAGCGAGGCGACGCCGGTGCCGGGGAATGCGGGCTTGAGCGAGGCGGACAAGGTGGCGCGGCAAACGGCGGTATTTGACCCGTACCATGCGGAAATTGCCCGGTTGCTGGCGGCACGGCAGGGGCGGGGGACGATATATCTGGCCATGCATAGTTTTACGCCGGTTTACCTGGGCGTGGCGCGGGAGGTGGAGATTGCGGTGCTGTATAATCGCAATCCGCGTGCTTCGCATTTGCTGGCTGAGTTGTTGCGTGAAGAAACCGGATTGGTGGTGGGAGAGAACGAGCCGTACCAGGTAAGCGACGAGACCGATTACGGCGTGCCGGTGCATGCCGAGCGCGGCGGGCTGGATTATGTCGAGATAGAAATTCGCCAGGATTTGATCCAGGATGAGGCGGGACAGGCAGCGTGGGCGGCGCGGCTGGCGCGGCTGTTGCCTATTGTGGAAGCTGGGTTGGCGGATAGGCTGGTTATGGGGTTAGCACGGTAGATGGCAAAGCAGCCGGTGTCAGCGGTAAAAAAGGCGAAACCGAAGGCGCCGGTGGCGGCCGTGGTGGAGAGCAAGATTTTGGCGTTTGTCGACAGGATCGACGAGGCTGGGATCGGCGGTTGGGCGGTGGATTTTGCACAGCCGGGCGAAAGTTTGCGGATGCGGGTGCTGATCGATGACATTAATATCGATACGGTGAAGTGCGATCTGCATCGCGATGACGCGGTGTTGCTGAAATTGCCGGTGAGCCGGATCGGGTTTTATTACAACATTCCGCCGCGGTATCATGATGGGCTGCGGCATGTGCTGAAGCTTGCCACGATTGATGGGGCACCGCTGCCGATGTCGTCGCGTAGCGGGGCGATGATGGTGGAGTTGAATTTCTGCCTGGCCAAGCCGGTGCGCGTCGAGGGTGTTGTGGATGGCATGATCGATGGGTTGATCCAGGGCTGGGCGTTGAATGTCGACGACCGGGCCGGGACCAGGCTGGGGGGATTGCGGATTTTGGTGACCACGGGCGGGCAGCCGGTGGCGGAATTGCTGGCCGACCAGTACCGCGCCGATGTGGCGGAGACTGTGGGGTGCGATACGGGCTGCGGGTTTGCGTTTTCACCGCCGCCGGAGCTGCATAGCCGCAAGCGCACGGAGTTCAGGTTTTATGCGATGCCGGGACGCCATGAGCTGCGTGGCAGTCCGTTTGAGGTTTCGTATCCGCAGGATAGCGAGCGGGAGCGGATTGCGGGGTTGGTGAAGCGGGCGGATGAGCTGTTCACGTTTGCTTACCACTTGCGTAAGGAATTGAAGGCGGCGCTGCCGGCGGAACGGTATTTGCTGAGCGATTATGGGCGCTGGGCGGCAAGGTCTCTGCCGCTGGCGATACCGCGCGCGATTGGCAGTTATGGCGATTTACCGGGCGACCAGCCGCTGGTTTCAATTATTTGCCCGGTGTACCGGCCGCGGGTGGGGGATTTTTTGACCGCGGTCGATTCGGTGCGCAACCAGACCTACCAGAACTGGGAGCTGCTGCTGGTGGATGACGCCGGCAAGGATGCGGAGTTGACTGAGGTGATGCGCCGGTTGAGTGCCGCGGATAAGCGGATAAAGCTTACGGTGCTGGCGAAAAATGCCGGGATTGCGGCGGCGAGCAATGTGGCGCTGGAGCGGGCGCAAGGGAAGTTTGTGGCGTTTTTTGACCATGACGACGTGCTGGAGCCGGGGGCGCTGGAGATTATGCTGCGCGCGCAGGCGGCTACGGGCGCGAAGCTGCTGTATTCCGATGAGGATAAGATCGATCGTTCGGGTGGGCTTTCCGAGCCGCATTTTAAGCCGGATTTTAATTACAGGTTTTTGCTGGAAGTTAATTATATCTGCCATTTTGTGATGGTGGAGACGAAGGCGATGCGCCGGGTGGGCATGCTGGATAAGCGGTTTGACGGGGCGCAGGATCATGATTTTTTACTCCGGTTGACGGAGATTCTGGAGCCGGCGGAGATCCACCACGTGGCGGAAATTCTCTACCATTGGCGTAAATCGGCGGGGTCTACCGCGGCGGCTGGGTCTGGGGCCAAGCCTAAGGCGGCTTTGGCGGGAAGTGACGCCGTGGCGGCGCATTTGAAGCGGCGCGGGGTGCCGGCGGAGGTGACCGGGCGGGGCGGACTGACGTGTTACCAGGTGAAGTGGAAGCCGGCGGCGGCGCGCAAGAAGGCGGCGAGGGTTTCGATACTGATTCCGTTCAGGGATCAGATCGCGATGACGTTGGAATGCGTGACGGCGATCCGCAAGCATACGGCCGACGTGGCGTATGAGATTATTCTGCTGGATAACTGGTCGTCATCACCCGAGGCGGAGGCGTTTACCGCGGCGCAGGCTAATATGCCGGATACCAGGGTGATACGGATTGCCGAGCCGTTTAATTACTCGCGGATTAATAACATTGGCGCACGGACGGCGCGGCATGAGTTTTTATTGTTGTTAAACAACGATGTAATTGTTAGCGAACCATTCTGGTTGCGTACGATGCTGGACGAATGCCTGGTGAATGAGCGCGTGGCGGCGGTGGGGGCGAAGCTGCTGTATCCGGTGGGAACCGTGCAGCATGCTGGTGTGGTGCTGGGGGTGGGTGGCGTGGCCGACCATGCCTTTAGGGGGATTCCAGGGCGGGCACCCGGTTATGTGATGCGGGCGATGGCGGCTCAACAAATTTCGGCGGTGACGGCGGCTTGCATGCTGGTGCGCAAGAGCGCGTTTGAGGCGGTGGGCGGGTTTGACGAGGCTGAGCTGACCGTTGCGTTTAACGATGTGGACCTGTGCGTTAAACTAACGCAGGCGGGCTGGCAGGTTATTTATACGCCGGATGCGGTGGCGGAACACCGCGAGAGCATGAGCCGGGGGGACGATTTTGACGAGAGCAAGATCGCCAGGTTTATGCTAGAAAATGAGGTTATGCGGGAACGGTATGCGGCGGTATTGCCGTATGATCCATTCTACAACCGCCATTTTTCACGGGAAGGCGGGGTGTACCGGGAGTTACGGCTGCTGGAACCTGGGAGCTAACTGCGCGCCAGGCGCCGGGCCGTGAGCAGCAGCATCCGCCGGTCGTCGGTGGAGCAGGCGCGGTAGAGGCGCATCAGGGCAAGTTCATCCCCGAGCAGGGAGCCGGTTTCACCTGAGACAAGGTAGCCGAGGGAGGTGTTAAGTACCTTGGCAATTCGTTCCATGTTGTCACGCACCTGACCGGCGCGGTCTGTCTCCCATTGGGCGATGGCTGAACGCGAAACATTCAATTTCGCGGCAAATTCGTCCTGAGTCAGGTTCGCGGCTAGCCGGAGGGCTCTGATACGGGCGCCGACGGTCTCGGCTGGGGGTTGCTTCTTGGGTGCCATGCTATCTTCTAACACGATGGTGCGCACAACACCATGTTAGTATTTGTTGACATTGGTAGTTAGTTTGACTAACAATCGCCGGACAGATATGGAGGATTTAGACGATGCCAAAGGCGAGGGAATGGACGGCAGGGGCGGATGCGACCATTCGGACGATGCGCGGCGGTGGGGCGACCTGGGCAGCAATAGGGCGTATGTTGGGGCTCTCACGGAATACGGTGATTGAACGCGGCCGGCGGTTACGGGCCGAGGCGCCGGTGAAGGTGGCGGTGCGGGTGGAGGGGGATTTTGTTTCCGACGATCCCAACCGGGGGCCGCTGCGGGCGGGGCACCCGCTAACGTGGGGTCTGTTGACCAGCGAGCCGTATCCGCAGGCGGATTACCGATGAGCGGGGTGGGGTTGAGCGGGCCGGAGATCATCAGCAGGCTGGAAGCCGCGGGGGCGACTCTGTTGGCACTGCCGGCGCGGGGGTATTCCACGCAGTTACGGCAGATGAAGTTCGATATCGTGCATACGGCGCTGGAGGCTTATGGGTGGCAGTCGGCCGTGGCGCGGCCGCCGGTGCCGAGTGCCGCGGCGATTAGTGCGATGGACGAGGCGTTTGGCTGGTTGGCGTTGTTACCGGAGACACGTTACGTGATGCGCCGGATTGTGGGTGCGCGTGCGTTGGTGCATCCGCTGACGGAGCGGCATTTATACCCGTGGCGGCGGTTGGGGGCGATGTTGGGGGCCGACCATAAGTCCGTGCAGCGCTGGCATGGGCAGGCGATTGCGCTGCTTGCGGGAGAGCTTGCCAAGATGCCGGGGTGAACAGGTAATTTGTGGGCAGGCAAAATATATTCTAACTTAGTGTTATTTCTACTTGCCCACATACCCCAGTTTAGCATATACCTCTTGGCATGATGGTTCTTAACGCGCACCGAGAGGTACGGGAACAAAATTGACGAATTTAGGGGCGGGTCTACTTGGTTTTTCCCGCCATGTGATGGCTGGTATGGCGAGAGTGCCGGCACGCCACCATGAGTTACTGATTGAAAAACTTGATGAGATTGTTGAGGGGCGTTGTGACCGGTTGATGGTGCAGATGCCGCCGGGGTCGGCAAAGTCAACTTATGGGTCCATATTGTTTCCGGCGTATTTTTTGAGCCGGCACAAGAAGAGCCAGATTATTGCTACGGCGCATACGGCTTCGCTGGCTGACTACTTTGGCCGGCATGTGCGCAATACGATTGCCGAGCATGGGGACCGGCTGGGTTTGACGCTGGCGAAGGAAAGCCGGGCGTCGGCGCGGTTTGTGTTGGAGGACGGCGGCGAATATTTTGCGGCGGGGGTGCGGGGGCCGATTACGGGCCGGCGCGCGGACCTGATTATTATTGATGATCCGATTAAGTCGTGGGCGGAGGCTGAAAGTCAGACGTTCCGGGATGCGCTGTACGATTGGTATCGCGCGGAGCTTTCGGCCCGGTTGAAGCCGAGTGGCCGGTTGGTGCTGATTATGACGCGTTGGCATGAGGATGATCTGGCCGGACGATTGATGGCCGCCGAAGCTGGATGGACGTGTTTGCGGTTGCCGGCGATTGCGGAAAAAGACGATGAGCTGGGTCGTGGCGTGGGGCAGGTTTTGTGGCCGGAGTGGCAGGACGAAACGGCGATTTCGCGGCGGCGGATGGAGGTGGGTGAACGGGCTTTCGCGGCAATGTATCAGCAGCGGCCAAGGCCACCGGATGCGGCATTGTTTAAGGCGGAGGCGATACGGGTTTTGGCAGAGGCGCCGGGGATTATGCGCACGGTGCGGGCGTGGGATTTGGCTTCGAGCTTGCCGGGGATTGGGCGGAATCCGGATTATACGGTGGGATTGAAGCTGGGGTTGGCGGCGGATGGCCTGCTTGTTGTGTTGGATGTGATAAGATTTCAGGGCTCGCCGGCGCAGGTTGAGGCAAGGATTCATGCGACGGCGAAGACCGATGGTGTGAGTACGATTTTGGCTTTGCCGCAGGACCCTGGGCAAGCAGGCGCGGCGCAGGTTGCCATGCTGACGAGAAGCCTGAGTGGATTCCAGGTGGTTGCTTCGCCCGAGACCGGGGCGAAAATTATGCGGGCGATGCCGGCGGCGACGCAGGTTGATGCCGGGAAACTGGCGCTGCTGGCGGCGCCGTGGAACGAAAATTTTTTAAGTGAGATTGCGGCGTTTCCTGATTCGAAAAAAGACGATCAGGTCGATGCACTCTCGCGTGCCGTGAATACGCTGGCGACAACGACTGCCCAGGCGGCGCGGCGGGTGAATGTGCCGCTGCTGGGGCGCTGATGATGCATTAAACTGTGAGGTTGCATGTTCGAGACGATTTGCGACACGGTACCAACCGATACTGGGATGCCGGCGCGCGTGGCACGGCTGGATATTTTTCGCCGGGTGCTGGATGGGACGATTTATGACAATCTTCCGTATCAGTTCCATGAAGAACGGAATGGCGCGGGGGAATATGTACCTTTGCGATTGCGGCGTCCTTCCGTGCGTTACGGGCTGAGCCGGATTGTAGTTGAGGATTCGGTGGCGTTGTTGTTCAGTGCGGGGCATTTTCCGGTTGTGGAATGTGCTGACCCCGCACTCGCCAGGGTTTTGAGCGATGTTATGTCGGAGAGCCGGCTGAATGAGGTGATGATTGATGCGGCGATCCGTGGGTCTGTTGGATCGGTCGCGATTTTGTTGCGCGTGCTGCAAGGCCGGGTATTTTTCACGGTGCTGGAAAGCCAGTATCTGACGCCGGCGTGGAATATGCAGGCGCCTGACACGTTGAGCCGGGTGACAGAGAAATATAAAGTGAACGGCGCGGATCTGGCCGGGCAGGATTATCAAAATATCGACGCGAGCGCGGTGTACTGGTTCCAGCGAACCTGGGATAGTGAGTCGGAGACCTGGTATTTGCCGTGGCTGGTGAACGATCCGATTGGACAACCGGTGCGCGATGATGTGCGCAGTGTTAAGCATGGTCTTGGATTTGTGCCGCTGGTGTGGATACGTAATCTGCCTGGCGGGGATGGGGTGGATGGGGCTTGTACGTTCAGGGCGGCGATTGAGACAAATATCGAGATTGATTATCAGCTGAGTCAGGCGGGGAGGGGGCTGAAGTATAGTTCCGATCCGACGTTGTTGATCAAGGAGCCTGCAACAAGTGACTCTGAAATCGTGAAAGGTGCGGGGAATGCGCTGGTGGTTTCAGAAAAAGGCGATGCAAAGCTACTGGAAATTGGTGGTACGGCGTGCGAGGCGGTAATCTCCTATGTACGGACTTTGCGCGAGTTTGCATTGGAGAGTGTGCATGGGAACCGGGCCAGTGCCGACAGGCTGACGGCCGCGCAATCCGGCCGCGCATTGGAGCTGATGAACCAGGGGCTGATTTGGCTCGCGGATAATTTGAGAATTTCCTACGGAGACGGCGGAATTTTGGCGTTGATGAAAATGGTGCTGCGGGCATCGCAGGTTTTCCCGTTAACAGTGATGGGTGAAATAGTGACGCCGCTGGATTCGGCGCAAAGGCTGACCTTGCGGTGGCCCCGCTGGTATCCACTTTCAGCCGATGACCGGTTGAAGGAGGCGCAGGCCATCGCGACCTTGACGAATGCCGGTCAGCTTTCTCGCGAGACGGCGGTGAAGACAATCGCGGCATCGCACAGCATTGCCGATGTTGAAGCAGAACTGAATGCCATTGATCAGGATACTCCATGACAGATGAGACGAATAGCTTAGAGGACTGGCAGACCCGAGCAGAGACCGCGGAGGCGGCCTTGAGCCGAGTACAGATGGACGCGGATGCAAGGTTGATCCGCGCCGAACTGAAGGCTGAAGCGCTGCGCGCCGGGATGGTTGATCTCGACGGGTTAAAGTTGCTGGATATGGCTGACGTGAGGCTGACCGACGTTGGTGAAGTCGCGGATGCACCGGCGCTGCTGGCTAAGCTGAAACGAGCAAAGCCGTGGTTGTTTGGTGCGGCAAGCTCATCCTCGGCCGCGGCTAATCCGCCGCGGCCGGAACCGCCGCGGACGCGCCATGCCAATGATCTGAGCCATGAGGAATGGCTTGCCGCGCGGACCGCGTTGCTGCGCCGCCGCTGAACTGAATTACTCAAGCGTAGGGTTTTTTCCCTTGCAGAGCCTCCATCGGGCCAAGCCCTTTGGCCGTTGATAAATCACGCCATAACATAAGGAATTTCCGCCCATGGGCATCCAAAATTTCCCCGCCGCATTGCAGCCGATTATCCAGCAGGGCTTTCTGGAACGAGAGTTTGAAACCGCGCTGAAATCGCGGTTGGGCTACCGGCTGATTGCTGACCGTGAAGAGTTTTCTGTCGGCATTGGCGAGACTTTGACGAAGACGCGCGCTGGCCTGAAGCCGAGTGTGACGGTGCCGTTGGCAGCTTCGACAAATACGAATCTCGACAATGGTTTGACCTCGACTAACTGGGGTGTTGAGCAGTACACCATTTCCCTGAATTTTTATGCGGCGACGCAGGATTTGAATATGGTGACGAGCCGTGTCGGCATCGCCAGTCTGTTTCTCCAGAATGCCGCAACCAATGGTGAGCAGGCGGCGCGCAGCCTCGATGAATTGGCGCGGAATGCGCTGTTTGCCCCGTATTTTGGTGGTAATACACGGGTGATTACGACGCTTGGTTCAGCCGGTGCAAGTGTTGAAGTTGATGACGTTCGTGGTTTTCAGACGGCATTTTCAAATGGTGTCCAGCAGACGGTATCGGCCACTTACCCGCTGGCCGTGACGGTGGGCTCGAATTTGTACACGGTTGTGGGTGTGACGCCGGATGCGGCCAATGTGTCGACGGCGCCGAATGGCATTTCCGGGCAGTTGCTGTTCTCGGGCAATGTGACGGTTGCCGATGGGACTGTGGGCAATGCGGTGCAGGCGGCGACGGCGAGTTCCATTGTGCGGCCGGCCAGCCGGAACACGACCGCTGCGTTGCAGGCGACCGATACGTTGAGCATGGGTAATCTGCTTGATGCCGTGGCATTGTTGCGCCGCAACGCGGTGCCGCTGGTTGATGGTGTTTACAATTGTTATCTCGATCCGGTTTCGGCGCGGCAGTTGTTCTCCGATCCGGATTTCAAGCAGTTGTTCCAGGGCGCGACGTCGTCCAATCCGGTGTTCCGCCAGGGGATGGTAAGTGATTTCCTGGGTCTGCGGTTTATTACCACGACCGAAGCTTATGTGCAGAACCATCCGAGCATTTCCAATCTGTTTGTGCGGCGGCCGATTGTTTGCGGTCAGGGCGCGCTGATCGAGGGTGATTTTGCCGGTATGGCGGCCGATGACGTGGCGCCGAAGGATAGCCTGGTGAATGTGATCGACAACGTGGCGATGGTGACACGTGAGCCGATTGACCGCTTGCAGCAGATTATCGCGCAGAGCTGGTACTGGATTGGTGGTTTCTGTGCGCCCTCCGATACCACCACGACACCGACCACGGTGCCGACCGCAACGAATGCGAATTACAAGCGCGCCGTGATGATCGAGCATATTGGTTAAGGGGCGGGAATAATGTCAACAGGTTCGACGCAACCATTCCGTCCCGCGGGCACTGCCAGCGCCGCCGCCACGAACAGCGTTAGTTCGATTGCGCTGGTAGGGGGCGGGAATGCGGTTCTGATCTATAACGCCGCGGCCTCGACGGCATTTTTCCGACTCGGTGGCGCGAGCGGATTGACGGCGACGGTCAATGATACGCCGGTGCCGGCGGGTGGCAGGATGCTCGTGGGTGGCGGCCCATTTGTTAATCATGCTGCCGTGCTGCTGAGTTCTGGTAGCGGCACGGTATATTTCACGCTGGGCGATGGGGATACATACTAACATGCCGGGAAGCGTGGCGCCGTGTTTCACTGATGGCCAGAAGGCGGATATTCGCAGGTTTTGCGGGTATCCGGCCTATGGCGCCGGAGCCGCCGGGTTTAGTTCCTGGCGGTTCTTTCAGAGCTTTGGAACGCTGGAGTACCGGATGAATAATCTGGCGCCGGCGGAGGTTGCGGTGACGCTGCAGTATATCTCGACGCTGGCGACGCTGGAAGTGGCGGTGCCCAAGACCTCGGAAAATCTTGACACCGAAAGTGCCGCGGCGTGGACGCATAATGCCGATGAGATGCGGGACCGGACGAACTTGTTCGACAACTGGCGGCGGCGGCTTTGTGGATTTTTAGGTGTGCCGCCGGGGCCGGCGTTGGCGCAGGCCGGCGTTACGTTGGTGGTGTGACATGGATGGTGTACGATTGGCGGACCGGCTTGCCTATGGGACGGGTTGCGCGGCGCGGCGGGTAGGGTTTTTGCACGATGCCTACCGGCCAGATGGGCCCATGGCGCCCGTGGACCTGGATAAGCGGTTTCTGCGCTTGTGCGTTGCCTTCGTACTGCCTGGTGGGTCTGTGGCGGCGCCCAGTGGCTTTGGTGTGCCGTTCCGGCAGGCTTGGGCGGATTGGAGCTATTTGAAGGCTGGTGACTATCTGGCGGGGCCGGAAGGTACGGTATTTGTGGCCGCGATTGAGCCGCCGAAGCCGATGCTGGTGGTGATGACGAATGCGGTCGTGAGTCTGGCGCGGCCGGCGGCGCCGGTGCTGGCTGGGTTGAACGGATATGGTGCCGTGCTGCCGGGAACGCAGACGATACTGCTGACAGGATTTCCCGCGAGCTTGCTGGTGGGTGGCATTGGTGACCGGACCAGAGCGGGGCTGCCTGACGATACGAAAGTGCCAGGGTTCAGTGCCTTGTTGCCGGTGGTAGCGGGTGTGCAGCCGCATGTCGCGGATATTCTGAACACGGAACGTGGCGAGCGTTTTATTGTGACGGCGATTGAGCAGGTTGCGGCGGTATGGCGTTTGTCGCTTGTGCAGGAGGTGGGCTGATGGCTGATCAGGCGGATGTCGAGACCGCGCTGGCGGCGATTGTTGCGAATTCGCTGTATCCAACTGGTATTGGCGTGCCGAGTGTAACGGGACATGTTTGCCGGATTTATCGGGGATTTCCCAATGCGGCTTCGCTGGATGCTGATCTTGCGTCTGAAGTCATTAATATCTCGGTCGCGGCTACGGATGGTATGGTGAAGAATGTTACCCGTTATCCCCGGCGATGGATTGCTGTTGCACCGGTGACCCCGGGACTAAGTGTTATTGTCGCACAGCAGTCGGCAACATTTTCAGGTGCCTGTGCGGCGGGACAGCTCGCGGGCATTCAGGTGAACGGCTCGGTTTATCCGTATGCGGTGCAGGTTAATGATAGTCCGGCGACGGTGGCGAGCAACCTGGCGGCGCTGCTGCGCGTGGCCGGGTGGGTGGTCGACTATGCGGGTACCACACTCGGCGTACCTGGGGCGGATGAGTTCACGGCAAGGGTTGTGAGCGGGGCGGGGTCCTTGCAGGAAATCAAGCGCCAGATTCAGGAGTTTAAGATCAGCTTGTGGTGCCCGGACCCGGCCGCACGTGATGCGGTGACACCTGTGATTGATCAGATGCTCGCGGGGCTGAGGTTTATACCGTTGGCGGATGGATCTTATGCACATTTGGTTTTCGCGGGAAGTACCGCGCAGGACAATGCCGCCGATGCAAATTTGTACCGGCGTGACCTGACATATAGCGTGGAGTATCCAACAACTTTGGCGCAGATGACGCCGGCCATGTTGTTCGGCTCCATGAGCGTTGCCGCCGATGCTGCTCTTGTGGCAAATATTCAATCTTAAAGGAAATTATTATGCTCTTTCACTTGGTGGTGTTGAAGCCATTTGCGGGATACAGCCGCGGTGACCTGATTACGAATCCCGAGATGGTTGAACAGATTCTCGCTGGTCCGCAGGCAAGCTTCGTTGTTCGTATTTTGCCGAAGGAGGGCTGAACTATGCCGATTGTGCAGCAAAAAGCCTTGAATACAACGGCTTTGATAGTCCCTGATTTGTATGTGCAGATTGTACCGCCGCAGACGCTGTTGCTGAACGGTGTGCCTACGGATGTTTTGGGGGTGGTTGGGACGGCGAGCTGGGGGCCTGCCGGTGAGCCAACGATTATTGGGACCATGGGAGATTATGCGGCCCGGTTTGGCGCGGTTATGCCGCGAAAATTTGATATGGGCACCCAGGTTGCCACGGCCGTGCAACAAGGGGCGGGGAATTTTATTTGTGTCCGCGTTACGGATGGAACGGATACGGCGGCCACGCTCACCGTGCTTGGTGCTATTACATTTACCGCGCTCTACACTGGGAGCCTGGGAACGCAACTTAGCCTCACGCTCTCGCCCGGTTCCGCGGCGAGCAGTTGGCGGCTTACGGTGGCTTTGCCCGGCTTAAATCCAGAAGTTTATGACAACATCCAGGGGACGGGCGCACTTTTCTGGAGCAACCTCGCGAATGCGGTGAATAGCGGAAGTGGCGCGCTGAGAGGGGCCTCGCAACTGGTAGTTGCCACCGTTATGGGGCAGGCAACGTCGCCGGTAGCGGGCGTATTTCTATTCAGCACTGGAGCACCGGGTACAGATGGCGCCAACAGCGTTACGGCGGCGACTTTAGTGGGGAGCGACGCCCTGCCTCGACTCGGAATGTATGCCCTGAGGGCGCAGGGCTGCGCGATTGCGCTGCTTGCGGATGCGGATGATCCGGCACAATGGATTGCGCAGACGGAGTTTGGTCTCGCCGAGAGTGTGTACATGATTTTGACTGGGCCGGCGGGTGATAATATTGCTAATGCGGTGACGGCGAAGGCAGAATCTGGTGTGGATAGCTATGCTGCGAAGTTGATGTTCGGCGACTGGGTCTATTGGTCCGACCAGGCGAATACCCTGATTCGTTTGGTTTCGCCGCAGGGATTTGTTGCCGGCCGGCTGGCGAATTTGTCACCTGAGCAGTCTTCGTTGAACAAGCCGCTTTATGGTGTAATTGGCACGCAGAAATCCGGACAGCCGGGCGTTGGGACGGCGACGACGTATGCGACGGCAGACCTGGCGGCATTGCTGAGTGCAGGCATTGATGTGATTGCAAACCCACAACCCGGTGGTGCTTATTGGGGGGTTCGTGGCGGGCACAATTCTTCGTCGAACGCCGCAACGAATGGCGATAATTATACCAGGTTGACCAATTACATTTCGACCACACTGGCCAGCGGCATGGGAGCATATGTGGGACAGCTTGTTAATGCGTCATTGTTCCAAAATATCCGCTCTACGTTGTTGGCTTTTCTGAATGGATTGCTATCACAAGGAATGCTGGGACGCACAGCGAATGCGGCACCTTTTGCGGTGGTGTGCGACACTAGTAACAATCCGGCAAGCCGGACCGGCCTGGGCTATGTGCAGGCGGATGTACAGGTGCAGTATCAGGCGATCAACGAAAAGTTCATCGTGAATGTTCAAGGTGGACAGACTGTACAGGTAAGTGTGCAGACGGTTCCGGCGAACGCATAAGGCAGGAGAGCAGATAATGCCGTATAATACATTTTCAGTTGGAAGCGATTGCCAGGTTGTGGTGATGGGGCCGTTTGGCCGGGTCGATCTGGCGCATGTTACGGGTTTTGAGTCGCATCAGTTGACCGTTGCCGTGCGCGTGGACCGTTTGGATGGTGTGCAATTGGGGGCTGAGTTACCAAAGGGATGGGCTGGCGGGTTTTCGCTGGATCGTGGTTCATCCGCTGTGGATGATTTTATTTCCCAGATCGAGGCGGCGTATCTGGCGGGACAGACGATTAATGCCGGGACGTTATATCAGTATATTAATGAGCCTGATGGTTCAACTTCGACCTATCAATTCAATGGGGTCGTATTCAAGCTTACGTCCGCCGGTGTGTATAAGGGTGATGCGCCTGTGACGCAGCGGTTGGATTTTTATGCCTCTGGCCGGACGAGGGTTTGATGACGGACATTGTTATCGATAAAGCCGGGAGAAAGCTACAACTGCGGCGGATTGGCGTGGTGCAACAGTTGCGATTGTTCAAGGCTCTGGGACCCGAATTATCATTAAATGATCCATACATGGACCTGGCGATTATCGCCGCGTCGGTTACGATGATTGACGACGTTCCGGTTCCATTTCCAGTCAGCGAAGCGAGCTTAGAAGCGCTTCTGGAAAAGCTTGGTACTGACGGTGTCACAGCGGTAGATGCAGCACTTCCAGTGCAGTCGCAGGGCATGGTGGTAAGCGAAGCGGGAAACTAGCACGGCACCCGGCATTAAAGGATTGCTTATATTTGGTCCGATGCGGGGTGCCATATGATATTGCGCTGGATTTAGATGCGGCGGAAAGACTCGCGTATTTAGTCATTTTCGGAGGCTTTGAGGGCTTGGATTTTGACTGGAATACGATGCGCTGGAAGGGCAGTTAGCGCATCGTTGCTTGCGGGTGGCATAGGCCCAAAGTCAAGGCGTTTCTGTCGTCCAGAATATGCCATTTGTTTTTCCCATATACGAAACGAGTGCAAAATAGCGCGTTTTTTGTGCGTGTAGCATGATATTTTATGAACTTGACAGGAGTGAATGTCCTTTAAAAGTGAGTTCAAGCTCTTAACTTAAGATGGAAAACATGAAGGATATACCTGGTGATACCACCAATTCAAAAAATTTTGTGGTTGCCGTTGGGCAAGAAAAATATGCCGATGGCTATGGTACGTTAGGCCTGAATATGAAAGACGATACTTTTATAGACCAGAAGTTTCATGCCGATCAGGGGTCTTTTAAAAAGAATGTCGACGTACCAGATACGCGGAATGTGTCTCCAATGATTCGGGCGGAAAGAAGCGCTAAGATTACCCATAAAGCGGCGCATACGCGGAACCTTATTCAAGCCACGGGCAAAAAGCTAACCGTTCATTCTCGGCGCCAGGGGCATTCGTTTGTGCCAAATGATGGACGCTCATGGATGCCCAAAAAGCGTGAAAATACTGAGCAACGCGTTGGGGTACTGGGAGGTGAATGGGCTATTGTTAGGCCGGGGGTGAGAGCTTCCGGTCAGATGCCTGTGCGAACAGAAAAAAGATTCCACCAAATGGATATGGTATCGGCAAGACAGGCAGCCCCGCCTGGATTTTTTAAGATTTTGAAAGAGCTATCGATAGGCAATACAAACCACAAATTCTCCACTCCCGTTGGAGTGGCTCATATTAAAGTTAAAGGCCTGGGAAGACTTTCCGGCGGCCATGGGACGAAAAGTCTACGCAAACTCAATATTGGCCCGCGCTCCAATGTAACTAATGCAAGCATTGCGGCAACAATGGCGAATCGCGACACTGAATCAAAATTTTCTGATCGACCGCCTGGTACTGTTCCAGTTCATGTTTTGGAGGTTAAGCTTCATAACTCTTTGGACTGGGAGGCGGCATCTTCTGAGGCCGGCGCTGTGTATGGAGTTCGGGAACCTTTGAGCGCGATAACAGCTTTGCCAAATAATCTGTTACGTGCATTGGATGAGTACTTTATGCGGCAGGCGCGGTTGCCACCGTCAGGTGTGACAGCTTTTGATCCGCGGCTTACCCCAGCCTGGGCAGGCGTAAAAATCCCCATGTGAGGTTACCATGAGCCACGTGATTTTGACCCTGGGCGGTGTGCCGTTTCAGGATATGGAAGTGCCGGAAAAAATTTGTTTTGGCGGGCGCCAGAATGTGGTGGTGCACCAACTCATTGGCGGGGGTAGGGTTGTTGAGGCACTCGGGCTAGATGACGGGAAAATATCGTTTTCAGGAATTTTCTCGGGGAGTGATGCGGTTCGCCGGACGCAGATGCTGGATGCCGCGCGTGCGTTAGGAGCCTCTTTGCCACTAGTCTGGGATGGGTTCTTTTATACGGTCATTATCGAGGATTTTTGCGCAGAATATCATAAGTCAAACTTGATTCCATTTGCAATTACATGCGTGGTTGTGAGTGACCCGTTGGCATCGCTTGCGGCGATGGCGGCACCGGCGGCAAACTTGATTAGCAATGACTTGGCGCTGATTAGTGCGTTTAGTGGCCAGGCGGGGATCTCGCTCGATAGGCTGAGTGCGGCGAGCGTTGCGGGAATTACAGCTATTCAAGGTACCATGAGCGCAGTTGTTGGTACGAGTGGTGCGGCGTTGAGTGAGGCAACATTGATGCTCAATAGTGCGGGAGATGCGGGTTCAGGTGTGGCGGTGGTGAATCGGATCTCCGTTCAATCCTCGATGTTAGCAGCAGCAACCACCGTGAGTGGGTATGTTAACCGTGTGGCTAAAAATATGGTGAGTGAGGTGTTATGAGTGATCTGAGAATCAGTGTAGCGGGCGGGAATTTATTTGCGCTCGGTGCCAAATACCTCAACGACGCGACGCAATGGATTCGGATTGCACAGGCAAATAATCTATCCGATCCCGTTTTACAGGGCGTAAACACGCTTGTCATACCGCCGGTTGATGCATCGGCAGGTGGTGGCATTGCCGGTTGAACAGCCGCAGTTGCGGATTAGCATTGGCGATGTACCAGTTTCAGGTGCTATTGCACTTGAGATTGAATCCGTGGCGTATTTTGCGGCAGATAGGTTTTGGATCCGTTTTGC
Organism: uncultured Alphaproteobacteria bacterium; assembly: GCA_963696195.1. Classification (GTDB taxonomy): domain Bacteria; phylum Pseudomonadota; class Alphaproteobacteria; order Acetobacterales; family Acetobacteraceae; genus Acidocella. The sequence continues at coordinate 2,452,621 of OY968826.1, read as the reverse complement.
GACAGGAGCCGCAGAGTTTACTTCGACGCCATATTTTGCGGAATTAGGGAACCAAACAATAACAATTGATGTCGCATTGAGTGGGTTTGGATTCACAAACTTGTTGGTGGGTCAGATTGATAATGTACGGATCGATATTTTGGCGAATACCGCTACGTTGACTGGCCGAGACCTCTCGGCGAGATTAATTGACACGGAAATTTCGGAGGCATTTGTTAATCAGACGGCCAGTCAGATTGCGCAACTGATTGCGAGCCGGCATCAACTGACGGCGAATGTGACGGCGACAACTACCCCGGTTGGGCAATACTATGAACTCGATCACGCGAGGAGCACATTGGGAATAAATTCTCGCACGACGACGGAATGGAATCTGCTTTCCTATTTGGCACAGTTAGAGAATTGTGAACTTTCTGTTGCTGGAACAGCACTAAATTTTGGTCCTCCTACATTTAGCGCACCTGTTCTTGTGGTACCAGGAAGCTTTATTGAGTTGACACTTGATATAGCCACAAATTTACCGAGTAGCACAATCGTGAAATCCTGGAATAGCAGGAGCAAGGCAGTCTTTTCCAAGAGTGAAGGTGTCGGCCTTACAACGACGATTATCCGTCCTAATCTGACACAAGTACAGGCGGAACAAATTGCTGCGGGCCATTTGGCAACGCTTGGTCAACACGGTACAGTTTTGGTTGGAACGATGCCAGCAGATGTGACCATGGTGCCGGGTATGCAAATGAGTCTTGCAGGAACCAATTCTGACTTTGATCAGAACTATATAATAGCAAAAATATCCAGAATGTTGGATGCGCGATCCGGCTTTGTGCAGACAGTTAGAGCATACGCTACTTCTTAAAGGATAACTATGGATCAGTTCTGGAATATGGTTAAGGCCCAGGCCGGCGGCTTGGATGGCCTTGCCGGGGTGGCGCGGTTTGGTCTGGTTTCAAGTTTTGATCCAGAAGCCTATGCCGCGAAAGTTTTGATTCAGCCAGAGAATGTTTTGAGCGGCTGGTTGCCGATTGTGTCTGCCTGGGTTGGTGCGGGTTGGGGGTTGGCGGCCCCGCTCACGCCTGGGGCTCAGGTGTTGGTGATCGCGCAGGAAGGTGATGCTGAGCAAGGTGTGATTATCGGTGCCGTATGGTCAACTGTGGATCGGCCTTTGCCCGCGCCAGCAGGCGAGTTATGGTTACAACATCAAAGCGGTAGCTTTTTAAAATTGCTTAATGATGGAACGATCTTTTTGTCGGCGCCCACGGTAAACATTTCCGGAAACTTAGTGGTAAGTGGGAATATTTCCGACCAGGCTGGCGCACATGGCACCGTTGGCACGCTGCGGAATGCTTATGATACGCATACCCATGCGGACCCGCAGGGTGGCGTGTCGGGGCTGCCCTCGGTGACGGTATAATGGCGGATCTTGGATTACAGTTCGGCGGAGACTTAGTGGTTAGCCAGACAGGTGATTTGCTCATGGTGGACAGTGAGGTACTCACCCAGCAGCGTGTAATGAGACGCTTGCTCACAAATCCTGGCGATTACATTTGGCAACTTAGCTACGGAGCTGGGCTTGCGCAATTTATTGGCCAGCCGGGCGTAGCCGCGGCAATTACCGGAGTTGCACGTGCGCAAATGTTGCTGGAATCCACCGTAGCACCTACGCCAGCGCCAGTAGTAAGCACCCTCGTCGGCAATGATAATACAACTACTCTCTTTTTGAGCTATACTAACACGGCGAGCGAACAGACTTCCCTTCTCTCATTTTCATTGTAGGTTTTTATGCAATTATCGCTGCAGAATTTTTCCACCCTGGTGGAGAGGATGGCCGCCTCTGTGCAAGGCGCGGCGCAGAGCTTGTTGGATATGACAGTTGGCTCGGTATTGCGCGCGATATTGGAGGCCAATGCATCGGTTGTACTATGGTTGCAATGGCTGATCGTACAATGTTTGGCGACGACGCGGCTTGCCACCAGTACAGGCACTGATTGCGACAGCTTTGGTGCGGACTTTGGCTTTACACGGCTGTCGGCGGTAGCGGCGTCAGGTGAGGTTACGTTTGCGCGGTTCACGCCGAGTATATCCGCCTTCATTCCCGCCGGGACGGTAGTTTCGACCGCGGCTAACACACAGAGTTTTTTGGTGATTGGAGATATGGCTAACCCGGCCTATAGCGCTACAAATGATGGATTTACGCTGGCCCCAGGTGTAGCCAGTTTGAATGTTGCCGTCGCAGCGAACGTTGCGGGTAATAATGGAAATATTCAGCCAGAAACGATTAGCTTGCTAAGCTCTGCAATTCCGGGGATTGATACTGTTACCAATACGGCTGCTTTGACTGGAGGCATTGATGCTGAGAGTGACACTGCCTTTCGTGCCCGGTTTGGTAATTTCCTCGCAAGCCTCTCGCGTGCCACAGATGTGGCTATTGGTTCAGCGATTGCCGGCATTCAACAAGGACTCAGCTTCGCGATTAGTGAGAATGTAAACCAGGCCGGCGCCACGCAGATGGGATTTTTTGTGGTGACTGTTGATGACGGGTCGGGTAATCCTTCAGCGAGCTTGCTTGGTACCGTACAGCAGACCGTGAACGCGATCCGGCCGGTTGGAACCAATTTTGCTGTGCAGGGGCCGGTTGTTTCGCGGGCTAATGTCTCGCTCACTCTTACGACCGCAGCGGGTACTTCGCATGCTGGCGCCGTGGTAGCGGTTGCTACCGCTATTGAGGCCTATATTGCGAGTTTACCTGTTGGCGCCGCGCTCAGTTATACGCGTCTGGCACAACTTGGGTACGATGCCTCTGGCGCGGTTACCAACCTTTCGGGCCTGCTGCTGAATAATGGTACCGCGGACTTGGTGCCTTCGCCTTTCGGCGTGGTTCGCGCCGGCACCGTGACGGTGGCTTGAAAATGATTGGCGATACTACTGATATGCTGGCCCGGTTGAAGATGACGCTGCCGGCTAGATGGTTTTCCGATACCACGCCGGTTCTGGATGCCTTGTTGACCGGTCTGGCGAGTGCATGGAGTGGCTTGTACACATTGCTTGGCTATGTGCAGGCGCAAACGCGCATCGCCTCGGCAACAGGAATATTTCTAGACATTGCATCTGAAGATTATTTGGGTGGAAGCCTGCCGCGCCGTCCGGGTGAGGGGGATAACGCTTATAGTGAACGGGTATGCAACAATCTTGTCCGCCCACGTGCGACAAGGGCGGCGGTGGTGCAAGCGCTTAATGATTTGACGGGGAGAGTGCCGGTTATTTTCGAGCCGCTGAATGCCATGGATACTGGTGGGTATAATGAAAATTTGGGATACAATACTAGTGGTGGCTATGGCTGCCTTAGTCTACCCTATCAGTTTTTTCTGACGGCTTATCGCCCGAATAATGCACCGATCAGCAATGCTGGAGGGTATAGCGTGGGGCCGGGAGGCTATAACGACGCACCGATGTTTTACGCTGCTGTGAGCGAGTTCGCGGGCACGATAAGTGACGCTGAAATCTATGCGACCGTGGCAGCTGTACTGCCCACTTCAAGTATCGCCTGGACCAATATCTCAAACTGAGGATTATACATGGACCGTAACATTGTCTATCCCGGAAGCATCCCGTTGGATACCGATATCCTGCAGCCGAATCGTAGCGCCATGGTAGGGATTTCGGCACTTACTGCCGCGGTGATTGGCAGCAACACGATTGTGGATGGCTTGTCCTGCACAGCTACATTGCCGGCATCGCTCACCGTGAACATCGGTCCTGGGAGCATTACCCAGCTTACGGCGGTTGACGCCAGAAGCTATGGTTCCTTGGCTGCGGATGTTACAGATCAGATTGTAAAAACCGGGATCAATCTACAGGCAACGAGCTTTCCTCTCACAGCACCGGCAAGTTCAGGGCAGTCGATAAATTATCTGATTGAAGCGGCATTCTCGGAAACCGACACGAATCCAGTGGTGTTGCCTTATGTGAATGCCGCGAATACCAGCCAGCCTTACTCTGGACCGAACAACTCTGGCACGGCACAAAACACGCAACGCATTCAGCGCGTTCAGTTGCAGGTAAAACCGGGGGCTGCCGCTGCGGCCGGCACTCAGACAACCCCAGCAGTGGATAGCGGGTGGGTTGGCTTATACATCATTACTGTGAATTATGGTCAGTCGGCTGTTACGGCTACGAATATTAGCATTGCTCCGGGCGCGCCATTTCTGACCTATAAATTACCGGCGTTGCGGCCGGGTTTTTCCGCTATGCAGGTGTTTACAGCATCGGGTAGCTTTACGGTACCAAATGGCGTAACCGCCGCGCGTGTGAAGGTGATCGGCGGCGGCGGTGCCGGCGGGTATCACAGCACCATGCCAAGCGGCGGCGGCGGTGCCGGGGGGCAGGCGATTGGGATTGTGAATAACCTTACCCCCGGTGCGGTGATTGCCGTGACGGTTGGGGCTGGGGGGGCGGTTCTGGCGAGCCCTGGAAATGGCACCAATGGCGGAGCGTCGAGCTTTGGCGGGTACATGACAGCCAACGGCGGATTTGGTGGCAATGGTGGCACGGCAACCAATTTTTCAAACGCAGGTGGAGCGGGGGGAACGGCTTCGGGCGGGCAGGTGAATATCACCGGTTCGGTTGGGACTGATGCAATCGTGGTTGCTTGCCGTGGCGGCGATGGCGGCGGGCCAGGCAATGGCCGCGGTGCGAGCGGGCCAGCGTTGGGGATTCCAGCGCCAGGATATGGTGGCGGTGGCGGCGGTGGCGGCACATCGACTGGTGCCGGCCCGTCTGGATATGCGGGCGGCGCTGGTGCGACTGGCCTTGTTATTGTTGAATATTAAGGAGCGCGCGGATGAGCACACCGGCCAACCATATTTGGCGCCCTTCGAATGCCCGTTATGTGCAGATCGATGGTTTTGTTCCGACACCGCGCGGGCCGCAAATTCCACCGCCGGTGGCGTTGGCGTGGCCGGTGAAGGATCCGGGCGATACGTTGGATTATGTATTTGATGTTGCGCCGGCGTTAACGGCCAATCCGGGTGATAGCATCAGTACATTGGATGTCATGATAAGTCCGGCTAATCCGGGAGATCTGGCGCTCGTTACGGCTTCAGCCGATGGTCCGCGCGCGGTACTATGGCTAACGTCTGGTCAGGCATTAACGACTTATACGGTGACCATAAACATTACCACAAGTGGTGGCCGCACGCTCGCGCGGAGCATTGCTTTGCCGGTTGTCTCGCTGGCCTCGGTGCCGGCGCCGGCGGACGCGCTTACGACCCAGGCAGGCCAGGCCCTGACGGACCCGACTGGCACCCCACTGACAACTCTTTAAGGTCCCCGCCCCATGCCCACAATTGGACAATTGGCTCCCGCGACGTCTGTCTCTGATACTGATGAGCTTGCGATTTTCCAGAATGGGCAGACTTTGTCTGCCACGCGGGCACAGGTACTGGCTGGCGTGCAGCAAACGCTGACGCTGCCCCAGAATAGCCTGCTCGGAGGGGTTGGGCCTGGCACCGCCGTGCCTGTCCCGATTAAAATTGGTGCCAATCTGACGCTATCTGGAACGACTTTGTCGGCGACAGCAGTACCTTTTGTAATTTCAGCATTGCCTGCCGGTGCGCCACCTGGTGTCAGCGATATTGTGCCGGTTGGTCGGGCCGGCGCGAATACCGGTGTTTCCTATGCCAATTTTCTCGGCGCCATGGGGGCTGTGCCGGGCTTGCCGGGAGGTTCGCTGGTGGCGACGGCCAGTGGGGCCACTAGCGCGCGGACGATTGCGGCGTTGGCGAGCAACGCCGTTTCCATCGAGGATTTCGGCGCCAAGGGGGACGGTGTGACCGATGACAGCGCCGCGTTATTAGCGGCGATTGCCAGCGGCGGGCCCGTGCGGTTTGGGGCTAAAACCTATGCTATTGCTGGTGAGTGTGACATTACGGGTGCGAGCTGTACGTTACTTGGCGTGCCTGGTTTGACCGTTTTGACACGGCCGGCGCAATCAAAATTAGGTACCTCGGCTACGCCTGCCTGGATCAGTTTTACAGCAACAACGTTGTTCATGGATGGTATTATTTTTGATGCCAATGTTGCGATTACAGTCAATACATTTTCGGTCGTTATCCAACCTATTTGTACAAAATCTCTCATAACACGTTGTGTCTTTAGGAATGCAAAGGGATCTGGCAATGGTTCCGGACTATGTTATCTGGCCAGTGACCCGGCGATTACTCAGCACCATATTAATGATTGTGAATTTGGGGCAAATGCGCTGCATGGCTTTTATGCACAAGCGGTAGATGCGCTTAGCATCACTAACTGCCGTGGGCATGATAATGGAGGGAATGGCATACATATAGATAGTCAGGACCTGACATTCCGACTGAAAGTTCGCGAAGTCCATGTTATGGGTAACACTTGCTGGAATAACACGTGTGGCGTTATTATCGGAAATTTCAACGCAACGAATATTCCTGTGGTCCCGTTCACTTATGGCAACTCCAACCCCGATATTCTTGGGGCGGTAATTTTAGGCAATAACTGTTATAACAATCGTTGGTATGGCATTTATATATCGGGTAGAAATATCCTAGTATCGGGAAATCTATGTGCCAACAATAGTACGAATGGTATGGGTGGCGCCGGTATTCTGTGTGATACGGGGTATTGTAAAGTAACGGGTAATATGATCACGGGTGCTTCGGCTTTTGGAATAGACTGCGGAGGGGCGATATATACTGAAGTTGACAGCAACTATATCAACGGTGCGCTGATCGGGTTAAATATTGGCGGGGGTCAGAATTGTACGGCCCGCAGTAATTTTATTCAAGATTGCACGGGTAGTTCGATTGCCGTTCAGAATGTGGAGTCCAACGGAAATGGCGATAATTTCACACTTTCCTGTACGGATCTCTCAATTATCGGCAATTGGATTAATTATAGCGGTGGCACGATCGGTATTCTAATTCGGGATGCTGCACAGAATGTGCTGGTTATGGACAACATTATTGTTGCTGACGCCGGCGCCAATCTTACGAATGCGTTTTCAGCCTATACGGACTCGGTTATTGTCCGTGGTAATCTGTTGAACTTTACACCGCGTTGGCAGGTTAACCCGGTTAGTGCTGGTGGTGTCTATACGTTAACTGTGCCGGATATCGTTGATGCGGTGAGCGTTTCTCAATCTTCAGCGCCGATCACAAGCATTATCACGGCTCAGGCGAGTCTTGTGGCCGGACAGATTACCTTTATCAAGGTACTTGATGCAGGGCTTGGCTATACCACGGCAACCGTGAACATCAGTGGCACGGGCACTGGTGCCTCGGCTTTTCCCTGGATTTTCAACGGCCGAATCATCGGCATCCAGATGTCAAATTTTGGTTCTGGTTATGGTGTGGGAACGACGGTTACAATTACCGGCAACGGAGGTGGTGCCACGGCGGCGGCGCAAGTGGGGCTGCCTGTGTTACAGAACCGGGAGTTGACCATTGATTGCATGGCTGGAGTCATTTTTGCGGCGAGTGGTAGCACGCCGGTGCAGAGTAATTGGACGGGCGCGCCTATCACAGTTCCCGCCGGTGCCAGTATAGACTGGATCGGCAATAATGGCGGCTGGCGTGCGGTGAGATTTTCCCAGAGTGATTATGTGTCACCCAATGGGGATGGTAGTTTAACACTGAAAACGCAGTCGGGCGATATTTCGCTGCACCCGGCAGGCGGTGGAAAAGTGCGCATTATCTCCGACACTGAGTCCACGGGTGCAGTCGAGTTGATCGGTAGAGGTTCACCGCAAAACTCTGTTGCCGCGCCGGCGGGTTCCACGTTCCGCAACCTGAATGGTGGTGTCGGCAACACGTTCTGGGTCAGTCAGGCGACGGGCTCGGCGAATTGGGTTGCTGTGGCCTGAGGCTTGTCAGGTTTTGCTCAAGGCATCGCGCGTTTAAAATGAAAGTCTCAGTGCAATGACAACGATTGCCCAGCTACCGCCGGTTACTTCGGTCGGGGCCAACGATTTGCTGCCGCTCTCGCAAGCCGGTTTGCTTTACGCCGTTAGCGTGTCGCAACTGACGGCTAGTTTACAACCCGTGATTAGCATGCCGACAGGTGATCTGCTTGGCCGCTGTAGTATTGGGGCAGGGGGACCGGAAGCCATCTCGGTCGGCACCGGCCTGGCTTTGGGTGCAGGCACGCTGGCAGCGAATGGAGCTGACCATGCTGGTTTTCCCGCGCAGAGAGTGATGTCGCTATCGGACGAGATTGTAATCAATACCAATAATGCGCCGGGGTTGTTGCCGGTGGGGGCATTACGGGGGCTGTTCTCGGCAGGCACTGGGGTTTCGATCGACAGCAACGGCGTTATTGGTGTGACGGTCTCTTCCATCACAGGGCCCGCCGGGCCACAGGGGCCTGGTGGACCGGCGGGCCCCGCGGGGCCTGCTGGTGCGGCGGGTCAGACGAGTCCGGGGCTTGGTGGGCCGGCGGCGGGTAATTCAGCAAGCTCTGTTGGGGCCTCTGACTACGTGGCGTTGTGGCAAAACGGCGCGATTGCCTGGATGCCGTATGGGCAATTTCTTGGCGGCCAGACCATTGATCAGCTGCCTGCTGCTGGTCCGGCCTCGGACAGCGATGAGTTGTTGGTAGCTCAGGGCAGCAACATGCTCAGCGTACAGAGCTTTGGTGCGATTTGGACTTATGTTCAGAACAAATTGCCAATTGTTCAGCAGGGCGTTGTTGAACTCACGACCAATACAGTGCTGGATTCAACGCAGCATAATAACCGTATTCTGGTGGCCAGTGCGGCCATTACGCTCTCGGCTAATTTTGCCAATATGGGGCCGGGGTTTTCCTGCACGCTGATCAATCTCGCGCCGGGGGCGATTACCATGGGTACGGGTATTACCTCTGGGGCCGGTGGCACGACGCTGCCGCCTGGTGCGGCTACGACCCTGCTGGGCTTGAGTTATTCCGGTGGTTCAATGGTTTGGTGGAGTGGCATCGTGCCGAATGCGCCCACGCTGACCGTCGGCTCGATTACCGCCCCGGCGCCCGGTACGGCATTTACGATCAGTGGCGGCGTATTTAACGATGCGCCGATCGCGCTTGATTATTCGACCAATGGCGGCTCGACCTGGATTGCCGCGCCAAGTCCGGTGATTACCGCGAACGCGTACAGCTTTACCGTTGCGGGCCTTAGTGCGGGAACTTATTCCATCCGTGTGCGCGACCATGGCAATGTTGCAGTTATCGGTGTTTCCAATGGCTTTACCGTAATCGCGCCAAGCATAGGTATGGTTACGCTGCCTGGCACGGCACCGCTGGGTGAAGTGATTGCGCTTTCGGGTACGGTGTCACCGGCCAGTAATGCGGTACAGGTTGGGTTCTCCGTCAGTGGCACGACTGCTCCCACGGCATGGGTGAATGCCGCCGTTAGTAATGGTATCTGGACGGCGAATTTGACCCCCGCGGCTGCCGGTACCGTCTATGTTTGGGCGCAGCAGCAAGCGGCACCCGCTGTAAATATTGTCTCTGGTGCGATCAGCATGGTTGCGGCTTCGCTGACTGTCAGCGCGCCGCCTACCGGTACGGCGGGGGCCGCGCTTTCTGTTACGGGTAGCGTTAGCCCAGCGACTGACACTGTTAGCGTACAACTGGCGACACAGAATACGGCGGCTCCTACCTCCGGCTGGGCGGCGGCGGCCAACGCGTCGGGCAGTTTCAGCGCGGCGCTTACTCCAGCCATAGCGGGAACTTATTATGTCTGGGCGCAAGATGCCGCGACTGGGTTGAGTGCGGTGTCATCGGCCATAACCGTGGCCGCGGGGGCATCGGTTGACTATGGCATCAACAATCCTGGTGGTACTTATGTTCACGGTGTCAGCACCATCGGTTTGAATGGTAGTGTTACGCCCGCCCAGAGTGTGGCCACCCAGGTAGCGCTTTCCACGTCCAACACAGTTGTTCCCACTACGGGCTGGGAAGCTGCGGTTATTATCAACTCCAACTCGCTGTGGGCAGTTTATTACTCTACGCCAACAACGGCGGGGAATTATTACGTGTGGGTTGAAACTGCGACGGGTGGCAGCCCGACGGTCGGCACTTTTACCATAACGGTTACCTGAAGGATGACGATGTTATTCAACTACCCCGGATCGCCGCTGGCGGCTGGGTTGGGAAAGCGCGTTCTGGTGGGGCCGCTGCCGGCCGGTAGCACGCCACCGGTTGGTGTTTTTACAGGCCCATATCCGTCCGCAATCAGCGGTCTTTCCGGTTGGTGGGATGCCGGTTTGTTGGGCGGGTTGCGGGATGTCACTGGTGCGCCGCTGACCGCCAGCAATACGGTGGTTGGCGTTGTTGTTGATAAATCGGGGAACGGCAGCAGCCTCACCTCGTATCATATCAGCGCGGATACGGCGCCGGTTGCCACCATCGCGGTGCCGCGCGTCAATGGGTATCTAGGTGCGGTTGGCGCACCGGATGCTGGTGCAGCTAACAATGCACCGGCGTTGGATGCGGATTGGGGCTTGCTGCATTCTGGCTTTGAACTTGGCGCGGGGGTGGCCTGGACGCGTTATCTGGTCTGGACACGTCCGAATTGGCGCCAGGGGACGTACTACGTCAACAGCGACCCGATACCGTTGATCCATACGAATTACGGCGCAGGCACAACGGTTTTGCAGGCGGATAGTAGCGAAGGGAGCAATCTCACGCTGTTCCCAGGGACTGCGAGTCAGACGGTGCTTTCCGCCATGTTAGCACGCCGGCATAGCCATGCGATTATCCTGCGCAATACGCCGGGTGAGGGGGTGGATGCGTGGCTCGATGGCGTTCAGGTTGCCAGCGGTATTGCTAACCCGTTAGCGGCGAGTGCTAACGCGCAGGTTATTTTCCTGCATGACGGGAGTGTTCAGGGTTCCGCGCAATGTTGGTTCCATGAAGCCGCTACCTGGGAGCGCGCGCTCGGTGTCACGGAAATTTCCACACTGATTGCAGCACAGGGCCGATGGATTTTGGGCCAGCGGCGGGGGGTTAATCTGCTGCTCATGGGCCAGTCCAACGCGGCCTGGTTCATGAATGCCGGTGGGCCGCTTGCGCTGGCGCAGGGGGTTGCCTGGTATCTGGGCGCGGCAGCTTATGCATTCACAGCGGAAATGTCTGGTATGTATTCCTCGCCCAACCGGTATTCCGTGATTTCAGGTCATCCCATTTCCAACTCCTCGGCGCCGTTATTTCCGCCGGGGGCTGGCAATGGCACCTTCCTGACCAACCCTGGCGATGGTTCGGCTCCTTCCACCTGGAGCGGCGGGCCAGATTTTGCGGCGCTGTCCGCATACTTGGAGGGTAGTTCCGCAATCGTTGCGGCTGTTGATGAAAGCGACATTGCGTTCCTGATTTGGCCCTGGTCGGAGCAGGACAGCACCATGCCGTACGCGAACAAGTCGCTGTATAAAGGCACGGTTTTACAGTTGCTTGCACTGACGCGAAGTTTGCTTGGCCGCACCGCCGCTACGCTGCCGCTGCTGGCGTGGAATGCCATTCCCTACGAGACCGATGCCGGCCTGCAAATGGTCCGTGAGTCCATTGCCGACCTGGCGGCGGTGAGTGCGAACAACATTGTTATCTTTGCTGCGCAGACGGCCGATTCCAATCCGCTGAATTCTGCCTACGACCCGACCACGGGCCTGTTCACCGGAGGTGACCCACAGCACAGAGATGAGCCTGATTTGCTGCGCTATGGCCGCATCGGCGCGCATGCGGCTGGGCATGCCGCGATTTCGCAAGGACTTTGTGATACCATCTATGCTGCTGAACTACCTACAGCCGGGCTTCCGGTTCAAGGCGGGCCACGGATTACTCATGTTTATCGTGCCTCAAGTACTAGGCTAATCCTCACGATTTTACATGATTCTGGCAGTGACCTGGTTGTGCCGTTGCAGGCGGCAAATGGCGTTGGGTTTGCGGTGATGGATGGCGGTAGCGTTGCCTCGCCGGGCAACATTATCACGGCCGTTGCAGCGGCACGCGTTGATGCAACACATATCGCGGTGACACTCTCAGCTGCTATCACCAACTCATCGGCTGCGGTATCGTTCTTCTACCCCTATGGGAGTACGCAGATCGGCCGTGGTGATGCCGTGACCGATAATGCCGCGAGCATTACGCCGCCAGCAAACTGGAATATCGGAAATGATCTCGGCACTGCCTGGAATTTGAATTTTCCATTGCAGGCAACAACCTACCCTATCACCCTTTCTGATGCACCGGACTGAGGAGCTAACATGGATTCAGATTCCGTTGCTGTTTTGCGCTCTGATATTGCGAGCCTACGTAATGATGTGAATGGTATCCGCCAGGATATCGGCATCCTGGAAGCCAAAGCAGATTCATTGGAATCCTGGCGGGTTCGTTACCTGACGCAGGAAGATCAGATTATCGGCAAATTATTTACCAAAGTTGATGAATTGGTTGCCAGTTTAAGTGACATGCGGGCTGATATATCACGCATCCGCGGTGAAAGGGATGCCGAGCGCCGCATGAGTGTTGCGATTATCAGTTTGCTGTCGGCTGCGTGCGGCGGGCTGATTGCAAGTTTGCTGCATGGATGATTTTACGCGTTGCCTTGCCTTCACCCTGCGGGTTGAGGGGGGATATAGCGATAATCCAGCAGACCCTGGAAACTGGACAGGGGGCCAGACGGGCATGGGCGAGCTGCGCGGCACGAAATTTGGTGTAAGCGCCGCGGCTTATCCGAATCTCGACATTGCAAACCTGACCGAATCGGCGGCGGTCACCATCTACCGGCAGGATTTTTGGCAGCCATTGCAGGGCGATACGCTACCGCTTCCGGTGGCGCTTGTTGCCTTCGATGCCGCTGTGAATGCTGGGTTGCACCATGCGATACTATGGCTGCAACAAGCCGCCGGTTGTACGGCTGACGGCGTGTTAGGGCCAGCAACGATTGCCGCCGTAAAATCCGGCGATGTTTTGCAAGTTGCGCGTGAAGCCCTTGTCCGCCGGATTGATTTTTATGCGCGCCTGCCAGGTTGGACGAATTTTGGTCTGGGCTGGTCACGGCGCGTGATCGCGCTGGCGGGCGAACTGGCGGCTTAAGCTTTCAACAGTAAAAATGGAGACTGCAATGCACATTGATCTTTCAACGGTGTGGGCAATTATTATTGCCATCGTCACGCCGGTTCTTACATTTTCCGCATCGGCTTTGGCCCGTGCCGTTGCCGCCCGGCTGCATATCCAGTCGGGCTCGGCGGCGGCGGACGATCTGGACCAGGCGCTGGAGCATGGCGTCAATCTGGTCATTGCGGCACTTGGCTCCCTCGCTACGCACAACGTGGGCGTAACCCTACCCCCCGGGCCGGTGGCCAATGCCGTGGTGCTGGTGCTGAAACTCGCCCCGGCCGCCGTGCAATCTCTCGGCGTTACCGAAGGCGAAGTGACGCAATTGCTGACCGCGAAAATCAGCCTTTTACTCGGCCAGTCCGCACCAGCGGCGCAAGCGGCTTAATTTCAATTCAACCGGAGTTTTTTAACATGAAGCGTCGTACCCTTATCGCTGCTTGTGCTCTCGCGCCGTTAGCGGCGTGCGCGGGACTTACAGAGCAGCAGATTGCAACCCGCGCCGTACAGGATATGCAGCTCGTGGCGAACGGTCTCAATGCCGCGATTCCCGAACTCGCCTCGGTGACGGGCATTCCGGTCGCGACATTGACCAACGTGTCCGCGCTGTTCGGCAAGGCCGTAGCGGCCGCGCAGGGCGTTTCCGCCAGCATCACCGCCACGGCCGCGCAGCCTGTGGTCACGCAGGTTGTTACTTACTTCAACGAGGCGGTCACGCTGCTTTCCGGCCTGCCGCTGCCGCCGCCGTTCTCCACCACGTTAACCGCGCTCAAAGTGCTGCTGCCGGTGGTAGAGGTTGCGGTTGGGCTGCCAGTGCCGGTGGGTGCCGCGCCGGGCGGTATGACGCCGGACCAGGCGCGCGCCGTACTGGCGGCGGTTTGAGTTAGGTGCCGTTGTTTCGCGGCAAGCAGCCGGCGGTACATGACCCCCGGCTGCCCTCGGCGCGCCGCCTGCTGGCCCGCGCCACGTTGGAGGCTTTTCCCGTTGCGACCAACTGGCGCGCGCCGTGCCCCACGGTGCCGATGCTTGGCAACGACAGGGCCGGGGACTGCGCCTTTGCCACCAGTCTGCATTTTGTCGGCGTGATTACCGCCAATGCCGGGCAGCCGATGGTGCCGGACACGGCCTCCGCTTTACAGAATTACGCGCATTACACCGGCTACGGCATCGCTACCGGCACTAATGACAATGGCACGGTGATACTGGATAAGAACAAGCGCTGGATGAGTGACGGGCTAATGATTAACCAGCGCGCCGCCCTGGACCGGCTGGACGGCTTTGCCCCGATCGAGCCGGGGGATATGGCGGCGCTGCGCCATGTCATCGCCAATTTCGGTGGCGCGGAACTGGGGCTGGGCCTGCCGGATGATGCGGAGGACGTGTTCGCCAGCGGTCAGCCGTGGACCGATACCAGCGGCGCGCCGAGCCTGGGTCATGATGTGTGCGTGGTGGATTTCGACGGGCCGGACTGGTTCATCATCGCTACCTGGGACCGCTACCAGCGTGCCTCCAGCGCATGGGTGAGTAAATACATGGACGAGGGTTTCGCTTTGCTGCGCCGGAGCTGGCTGCGGGATAATACGCGCTCGCCCTCTGGTCTGACCATGGAGCAACTTGATGAGCACATTGCCGAGCTGGGCGGGGTGCTAGGGCTGGGGGCCACTTAGCCTATTCCTGTAGCCCCTTTATCAGCGCCTCCGCCTCCTCGCGGTCCAGCCGCAGCGCCCGGCGCGCGACCTCCTGGGTAAATCCGCCCCGCGCCATCGCAGCCAGAACTTTCAGCTCGGGCGCCTCGCCGAATGGTCCAGCCCGTTTGCGCCGCAAGTAGGCGCAGGCAGCCGCCAGCTCACGTTGCGGGTCTTCCACCAGTACGGGTGCGGCTACGCCCTTGGCCATCAAATGTGCCAGCGTCGCACGGCGCGATTTACCCTGCCGGGTCAACCGCTTGGCGCGCGAGGCGGCAAAGGCGGTGTCGTTGAGCACCCCCGCCTCCCGCAACCGGGTGATTACCCCCGGAATGGCTGCCTTAGCCCGGCGCACCTCGGCGGCAACAGCCTCGCCATCGGCGTCCTCCTCCGCATACAACCTGCCCCAGCGCTCCAGCTTGCGCGCCAGCACCCGCGCCAGCCCGCTCTCGGTCGCCGCATAGCGCGCCAGATGGTTCAGCGCTGCCTCGTATAATTTTGCTGCATCAGGTGGTTTGCTCGCCATACCCTTGAGTCTTGCGCCAATGCCGCCGCCTGACAAGCCGTACGGCCCCTGCTTTTCCACCCTTGTCACGCACCTGCGCACCCTATATAGGCCGCACTTCACCGTAAAACGTGATGCGTGCGCGCTTGGGCCATAGGCATGCCCGGCCGCCGCCCCGATGTTCGGGAGCCCTGCTCACCCAGGGATATGCGATAGGAGACCAAAATGCCGAAGTTAAAGACCAAGTCATCGGTCAAAAAGCGCTTCAAGATCACCGCCACCGGCAAGGTTCTCGCCGGTCCCGGCAAGAAGCGCCATAACCTGATGGCCCGCAGCCAGAAGTCCAAGCGGGCGAACCGTGGCAGCCAGACCCTCACCCATGCTGACGGCATCACCGTTAAGCAGTGGGCGCCGTACGGCATCGCGTAAGGGAGAGGCAGAAAAATGGCACGTGTAAAACGGGGCGTTACCACCCACGCCCGTCACAAAAAAGTTCTTGAGCAGTCGAAGGGTTTCGTCGGCCGCTCGTCCACCAACTACCGCATCGCGCTGGAGCGCCTCGAAAAGGCCCTGCGCTATGCCTACCGCGACCGCCGGGTCAAAAAGCGCGAGTTTCGCTCGCTCTGGATCCAGCGCATCAACGCCGCCGTGCGCGAGCATGGCCTAACCTACAGCCAGTTCATCTTCGGCCTCAAGCAGGCCGGGCTGGAGCTGGACCGTAAGGTTCTCGCCGCCATCGCGTTCGACGATTCCGCCGCGTTCGCGGAAATCGTCCAGGCCGTTAAGGCCGTCGGCGCCGCGGAATAATCTTCCGCACTTGTTTCGTGTCCAGCCGGAGCACATGTTCTGGCTGGACATGAAAATTTTACCTCCCCTACCTGACTACGTGGCGGGCACCGCCACCTTCCTCACCCCGCATGAGCGCGATGAGCTTTGGCGCGCGGCTATTATTATGGCCGATTCGCGCGGCTTGCTCATGCGCCTCACCTCCCTGTTCGGCCGGCGTGTCGAAGCCCTGCGCGGCCGGCTCGCGAAAACCGGAAGCCATCTTGGCGGCGCGGCCTGGGCGGATTTTTCCCAACGCGCTGAGCAAATGGTCGAAGACACGCTCTGGGGCAGCTACAACCTCGCTACATTCGGTCTTAGCATTGCCCCCTCCTTCGCGCGCCCGCACCACCCTGAGGGTAACAGCACGCACCGCTTGGCCACCGCGGCCAGCGGCGCTGCCTCCGGCTTCGTCGGCCTGCCCGGCGTATTGTTTGACATTCCCTTTACCACCACCGCGATTTTACGCTCCATCGCCCAGGTCGCTCGTGACGCTGGTGAGGATCTGGCGACCGAGGATACCCGCCGAGCCTGCCTGGAAGTTCTCGCCTTTGGCGGCCCCAGCGCAGCTGATGACGAGTCAGAAACCGGCTATTGGACAGCCCGCCTCGGCCTCAGCCATCTTTCCCTCAACCTGCTGATAAAATCTGCCGCCGGCCGCTTTGGCATTGTCCTGTCCGAGAAGCTCCTCGCGCAGGCGGTCCCAATCGCAGGCGCATTTACCGGGGCGGTGCTCAACTACACCTTCACCCGCTACTATCAGAACATGGCACGGGTGCAGTTTTGCCTGCGCGCTCTGGACCGCCGCACCGGCCAGCCAGCCGCCGTGCGCAAATGTTTCACCGCCATGCTCCAGGCTGCACGGGAGCGCCACCATATCACACGCCGGCCTGCTCCAGTGCCAGACGTGGCCTTTCTGCCGCGGTAGCGTTTATATTGATGGCCGCTCCGGGGCACTCGCACTTCAAAACAGGGTGAGGAGTTTAGTGAGGTAGGCGTCATTCCACCCGGCTCGTTTGAACTTACCCTGCAGAGACCTCTTCGATCCATGCTTCTGCATGACGTTCAATGCCATGTGGCGGAGAACCGCCAGATTATGTGGGCCATTGCCCAGCCGGGTGCGGTCCTGATCTTCGTTCATCACGGCATCCGGCCGCCAATGCAGCCGGTTTTTGATGCCCCAATGCGATCTGACCACCTCGTTGAGCCGTTTGGGGGTGAGCTTCGTGCTGAGCAGGAAATAGGCGGTCTCGGTGGTGGTCTTGCTGGCGGTTTCGCGGATGCGATGCACCTTTGCCGATGGCGGCCAGACCGGGCCAGTGATGGGTCTCCTGCAACCAGCCGATGCCGGTCGCGACCGTGGCGGTGCGCGTCTCGATGCGGCCGTGATCGGCATCCAAAGTTGGCGTCGCCGTGATGGCGTTGCTGGCCGGATCGTCGAGAAACAGGATGGCGTCATTGTGCAATGTGCCTTGGTTCTGCTTCAGCGCCAGGGCATAGTCGCCGCCTTGATCGGCGATCTGGGCGGCGATTGCGCGTTGGCCGTTGAGCGCGTCCGTGGTCACGATCGTGCCTTGCAGCGACAGCATCGCCAGCAGTTTGGGCACCGCGGTGATCTCGTTTGACTTCACATCGGTGGCGATCTGCGCCAGCACGAGGCGCTGCTCGCAGCCCCAGGCGCTGACCATGTGCAACGGCGATTTTCCGCTCGCGTGATCGAACGGCCGCCGCGGGACTTTGCCATCGATGGCGACGACACCCTGAATTTGCTCGGAAAACCCGGACATGAAGCGCTGAAACGCGGCGCGGGACTGGTCGGCGTCGAGGCTGCGGAACAGCCGGCTGAAAGTATCGTGGCTGGGCAGGCAGTGTTCGAGCCTGAGGAACCCGCGCAGGAACGTTTCTTTCGCCTCCGCGAACAGCGCCATATCGACCGCCGTCTGCCCGCCACACAACGCCGAGCACAGCGAAATCATCAGAAGTTCGTGGAAATCATGTAGGCTGGCGTTGCTCGTGCACGGGTCGTCCAGCTCCTGCCAGCAGGTCAGAAAATGTTCCAAGGCGGCGGCCTCCGGCGCGTAATGCACCCCAGCCGGTAGAATCAATCACCCCGAAGCCGCGCAAGCCCAAATCTACCGGTCAGGCTATTTGAAGTGAAATTCCCCTGGGTGGCTGCGGTTTCACCCTTGGCTTTGCCTCAAAAGAGCTCAAAACTCATTGCCTTTGGTATTAATCCCTCGCTTCTATAGTGGTTCAAGTTAAGAGTGGGGCGATATTAACTCGTCCACGGATTTCCCGGAGAAGCTTTTCTGTCGTTTGAGGATGGCGAAGGCTTTTTCGATTGGGTTGAAGTCAGGCGAGTATCTGGGCAGCGGCAGCAGTTGGTGGCCATGCCCGGTAAGAATTTCGGCAATTTTGGGCTTGTTATGAAAGGGGGCATTGTCCATGGCGATAAGGCTTTGCGGCCGGAGCGTGGGCAATAGCATCTCCTTAATCCATGTTGTCACCGTCAGATTGGTGCAGCTTGTCTCGAACAACATGGGCGCGATCCAATCTTTGCCCCGTTGCGCCATAATGAGATTGGTCCGTTTATGGTTGTTGCCGGTGATTTTACCAAAGACCTTGTTGCCCCAGGTGCCCAGCCATGCGGCCGGTGAACGGCGGCTTGGAAACCGCTCTCATCAAAATAAACGACATTTTTCCAACCGTGCTCGGTAACCCAAGCGCGCAATTGACGCAGAAAGGTGATTCTTTCCTCGCAACGACTTTCAGAATATCTGGTCGTTTTTTTTGGTGATGGCCAATTTCTTCAACGCAACCCAGATCGCGTTGATCGTCACGCCAAAATGCGCGGCCCGTTCCCTCAACAAGGCGTCCGGAAAGTCACGAACATGAGCAGCAAGCGCCGCCTTATCCAACTTGCGCTTACGCTCCTTCGCGGGTTTGGGCTGCAAATCAGGCGCACCAAGCCAGCGATAGATCGTGGCCCGGCCCACCTGGAAGAGTTTCGCAGCCGCCGCCAGGCTACCGCCATTGCGAACGTAATTTACCACTCGTTCACGAAGATCAACGCTATAGCTCATTCGCAGTCTCCATCGCGAGACCAACAATACAATGCCTTATTATTAATTTGAATCACTATAGCTACTTAGAGGGGCGGCTGGCCTGAAGGAGGCGTAGCGGCCGCACAATCGTTACCTATATATGGAATGCTGAAACGATGAGAAGTTTGCTGGAGGGGTTGGTGGTTGCTACCTTCTTCCCTCGAAAACGCCGCCTCAATATTATTGAAACCTGATGAGGATTTACGCCATGGACCTTAATGAAACCTTCGAAGCGGACTGGATCAAAATAAGGGCAATCCTCAAAGGGCAGGTTAAAAGCCTGGCGCAGGGGCAGCGGCTCTTGGTTGCCGGGCTAAGTGCCGAGGCAGCCCATGCCGACGCCTTGGGTCGGGCGCACCGTCTGATCACCGAATGCGAAGCGGTCATATCGATGTATTCCAGGAAAGCCTAGCGGATCATCGGCGACACGGCTTTGCCGAAGAAGGGACGATCTTCGACCGGCGTTGCTCCCAATATGCGCCAGCGCTGGGCAGGCCGGGTTTGCGGCTCCTCCGGCGAGGCTATGCGGCGAAGGCGCGTCCCACGAGGCGGTGCAGGAGCTGGCCGGGATGTGCTGGGTTTTCCGGCGAGGTGGCGGTGGGTAAGCGCCATTGCGCGGATGGGTGCTCGGGCGGGGTGAGCAGGGAGGAAAAGCCGCAGCGCAGCAGGAAGACAAACTGGTCCGGGATGACATGGCCGACAGCGCGAATTTCGCCCTTGTAGCCATATTTTTCGCGCAGGGTGCGGGCCAAAGTGAAGCCGCGGCCATCGCGGAATTTGGGGAATTCGATGGCGATGAGGCCAAAATCGCCCAGGCGCGCGGCGATGCTTTCCGCTTGTGTATCGGGGGGCAGTTGCACGCCGAGCGGGCTTGGCAACGGCTCGCCCGCCGGTGGCAGGGCGGCCAGGGGCACGATGACGTGCGGGGCAAGCGGGGTTCCGGCTTGGCCGTAGGTCCAGGTTTCGGGGATTTCCTGGCCCTGCGCGTTAATGATTGCCATAGACTGCCTCCTTGAAGGGCGCCGCGCCAAGCCGGCGGTAAGTGTCGATAAATGCTTCGCCTTCCGTGCGGTTGGCGATGTAGGTATTCACGATGGTCTCAACCGTTTCCGGCACTTTTTCCGTGGCGACGGCCGGGCCGATGATGGTACCGATAGAGGCTTTTTCGTCGGAGGCGCCGCCGAGCGTGATTTGATACACTTCCGTGCCGTTTTTATCTACGCCGAGCAGGCCGATGTGGCCGACATGGTGGTGGCCGCAGGCGTTGATGCAGCCTGAGATGTTGAGGTCGAGCGGGCCGATGTCCTGCTGGCGTTGCGGATCGGCGAAGCGCTCGGCGATGCGTTGTGCGACGGGGATGGAGCGCGCCGTTGCCAGGGCGCAATAGTCCATGCCGGGGCAGGCGATGATGTCCGTGATCAGGCCGATGTTGCCCGACGCGAGGCCGATGGCGACGAGCTCCGACCAGAGCGCATGTAGATCGGTTTTGCGGACATGCGGCAGGACCAGGTTTTGTTCGTGGGTGACGCGCAGTTCGCCAAAGGAGAATTTGTCGGCGAGGTCTGCGATTTTTTCCATCTCGCCGGCGGTGGCGTCACCGGGGATGCCGCCTGGGGTTTTGAGTGAGATGACCACCGAGACGTAGCCTGGCTGGCGGTGCTTGTGGGTGTTGGTGTGGGTCCAGGCGCGCAGGGCGCGGTTATCCCCCAGTGCCGTGGTGAATTGCGCCGGTTCCGCCGGGAGGTTTTCCAATGCCGGGGCGATGAAGCGGGCGGCGACGGCCTGCACGATTTCTGGTGCGAGGATGCAATAATCAGCGGGCAAGCTGGCGAACTCGTCATCGACCATTTTGATGAAGTGTTCCGGCTTCATTTCACGGATCAGGATTTTAATGCGCGATTTGTACATGTTGTCGCGCCGGCCAAGCGCGTTGTAGACGCGCAGGATGGCTTCGACATAGCGCAGCAGCTCGTGCACCGGCACGTCGTCACGCAGTTTGACGCCGATGACGGGGGTGCGGCCGAGGCCGCCGCCGGCGAAGATCTGGAAGACCGGCTCACCTTGCGCGTTGCGGCGGGCGAGGATGCCGATGTCGTGCACGCGCACGGCGGCGCGGTCCTGCGGGCTGCCGGTGATGGCGATTTTGAACTTGCGCGGGAGGTAGGTGAACTCTGGATGGTCAGTGGACCACTGGCGCAGGATTTCGGCGTAGACGCGCGGGTCGACGATTTCATCAGCCGCGGCGCCGGCGAATTCGTCAGTGGTGACGTTGCGGATGCAGTTGCCGCTGGTCTGGATGGCGTGGATGTCGGCTTCGGCCAGCAGGGCGAGAACCGCCGGGGCGTCCTCCAACCGGAGCCAGTTGAACTGGATGTTCTGGCGGGTGGTGAAATGGCCGTAGCCACGGTCATAATGGCGGGCGACGTAGGCGAGCTGGCGCAGTTGCGAGGCGCTGACGATGCCGTACGGGAGGGCGACGCGCAGCATGTATGCGTGGAGTTGCAGGTAGAGGCCGTTCATCAGGCGCAGGGGCTTGAATTCGTCTTCGCTGAGCTCGCCTGAGAGGCGGCGGGCGACCTGCTCGCCGAACTGGGCGGCGCGGTCACGCAGGAACTGGCGGTCGTAGTCATCGTACCGGTAGATGCCGGCGAAGGGTGAGGTGGAGGTGGCCGAGGGGAGCGGCGGCAGGATGGCACCGGTGGCGCCCCAGGTGCCTGCTGGCAGGTCCGGGCGGACGGAAGGGCCGGTGGCGCGGATTTGTTCGCGCTGGGCGGTGGGGACGGGCGCGCCGCCGGGCCCTTGGGTTACTTCTACCTCGTGGATGTCCACCACGGTTTGCGGCTGCTGCGCGGCTTGCAGCGCGGGTGCGAGGGCGGCGGCATCAAGCACGGCGGCGGCGGCCACATGTTCAGCCCACTGGCCGTCCTGCGTCCACCAGACGGTGACGCCATCACGCAGACGATTGGCGGAAATAATACTTGAAGACATACTCAACCCACTCGCTTCCCTAACCATGGTCTCAGGCACCCCTGGCACAACCGGCCAGGGCGCGCCATGCGGCGCCAGGCTGAAATAGGGTATGGACGGCAAGATTGAAACCCAGCAGGCGGCGCGCTGCCGGAGCGGCGGGGAGAACGCCCGTGGAACAGCGGAACGTTGGAAAACGGCGGGCGCCGATATTCTCACTGCCTTGGGGGAACCGGGTAAAATTTACTCCCAACAATGCGGTGGGGATTGCAAAACTCTTCCATCCAGCGGCGCGGGTTTCCGGCCGCATGGGGAAGAAAGAAATTTTACATACCTGGGCTGAAATTGCCTCGCTGGGAGAAATAACGGGCGAATACCGGCAATTTTGGCATTGGCCCGGTTGTGCGGCAGGCCATTGGCCGGACAAAAAAAGCCCGCGCCTGCCGGGTTTAGCGCAGACTGGCGTTCAGCTTTTCCAGCGCCGCGGAACCGGGGCAGAGCTGCGCATCGGTGAGCGCGTTCAGCGGGGTTGCCGTGGTTTTCAGGTAGCCGTGCATCTCTTCAGGCTCCGGGTCGCGGTAGAGCAGCCCGGTAACGATTTCACCCTTGCTATGGTGGTGTTGCAGGAAGCCGAGGGCTTCCGCGCGGCTGCTCACGTCATAATCGCCGGCGAGCTTGCGCAGGCGCAGCAGGGAGCCGTCGTGCTGCTTGACCACCTCGACCGCGCCGGGGGCGTAGTCGACGGTGATCTCCTCGCGTTCGGTGATGAAGTCCAGGGCGTTTACTGCCTCGTTGTGCTCACGCACGTAGTCGAAGCTTTTGGTGGAGCCCTGGTGGTTGTTGAAGGTCACGCAGGGGGAAATGCAGTCGATAAAGGCGGCACCGGGGTGCGCCAGGGCGGCTTGGATCAGCGGCACGAGCTGGCCTTTGTCGCCGGAGAAGCTGCGGCCGACGAAGCTGGCGCCGAGCTGGATGGCCATGCTGACGAGGTCGATCGCCTCGTCGTTATTGGCGACACCGCGTTTGCTCTTGGCACCCTTGTCCGCCGTGGCGGAGAACTGGCCTTTGGTGAGGCCATACACGCCGTTGTTCTCGACGATATAAACCATGTTCACGCCGCGCCGCATGGAATGGGCGAACTGGCCGAGGCCGATGGAGGCGGAGTCACCGTCACCCGAGACGCCCAGGTAAATGAGGTCGCGGTTGGCGAGGTTGGCGCCGGTGAGGACCGAGGGCATGCGCCCATGCACGGAGTTGAAACCGTGTGAATTGCCGAGGAAGTAGGTCGGCGTTTTGGAGGAGCAGCCGATGCCGGAGAGTTTGGCGATGCGGTGGGGCTGCAGGTCCATCTGGAAACAGGCGTGCACGATGGCGGCCGAGATGGAGTCGTGGCCGCAGCCGGCGCAGAGGGTGGAAATCGCGCCCTCGTAGTCGCGCCGCGTGTAACCGAGAGCGTTGGGGACCAGGCCAGGGTGGTGCAGCTTGGGTTTGGGCAGAAAGCTCATGACGCGCTCCTTTCGAAGACCTTGGCTGTAAGCGGGAGGTGACCCTTGATCTTTTCCGCAATGCAGCGCGCGGTGATAGGCGAGCCGTCATAATGCAGCACTTTGGGCAGGCGGGCGGGGTCGATTTCCAGCTCGTTGACCAGCAGCGTGCGCAGCTGGGCGTCACGGTTTTGCTCGACGACGAAGACTTTGTCGTGGGCCTCGATGAAGCCGTTGACCACGTCGCTGAAGGGGAAGGCGCGCACGCGCATCAGGTCCAGCTCAATGCCTTCGGCGGCGAGCAGGTCGGCGGCTTCCAGCATGGCAGCCGAAGTGGAGCCGTAATAGATGACGCCGAGTTTGGTAGCCTTGGCGGCCGGGCGGACGATCGGGGCCGGGACCAGGGTTGCGGCGGTGGCGAACTTGCGCAGCAGGCGCTGCATGTTGTCCTCATACGCCGAACCGGATTCGGTATAGCGGGCGTAACGGTCTTTCGAGGTGCCGCGGGTGAAGAATGAGCCGCGCGTGGGGTGGGTGCCGGGGTAGGTGCGGTAGGGAATACCGTCGCCGTCAACGTCCAGGTAGCGGCCAAAGTCCTTGCCGGCTTCGAGTTCCTCGGCGGTCATGACCTTGCCGCGATCCATGCGCTTGGCGTCGTCCCAGACGAGCGGGCGCGTGAGGCGCTCGTTCATGCCGATGTCGAGGTCGAGCAGGACGAAGACAGGGGTTTGCAGGCGGTCGGCGAGGTCGAACGCCTGGGCGCCGAAGGTGAAGCACTCATAAGGGTCCTCGGGGAAAAGGAGGACGTGCTTGGTGTCGCCGTGCGAGGCGTAGGCGCAGGCCAGCACGTCGCACTGCTGGGTGCGGGTGGGCATGCCGGTGGAGGGGCCGGCGCGCTGGACGTCAAAAATAACGGCGGGGATTTCGGCGAAATAGGCCAGGCCGAAGAACTCCTGCATCAGCGAAATGCCGGGGCCGGAGGTGGCGGTGAAGGCGCGGGCACCATTCCAGGAGGCGCCGATGACCATGCCGATGGAGGCGAGTTCGTCCTCGGCCTGCACGATGGCGAATTTATTCTCGCCGGTGGTTTTGTCGGTACGGAAGCGGGTGCAGTATTTTTGGAACCCCTCGACCAGGGAGGTGGAGGGGGTGATGGGATACCAGGCAGCGACCGTGGCACCGCCGTAGACGGCGCCGAGGCCGGCGGCGGCGTTGCCCTCGATGGCAATGCGGTCACCCACGGCATCGGAGCGGCGGACCCGCAGGCCGATTGGGCATTGCATGTGGCTCCGCGCGTAGTCCCGGCCCATGTGCAGGGCATAGATGTTGGCGGAGATCAGCTTTTCCTTGGCCTTGAACTGCTCGGCGATCAACGTTTCCAGTACGGCAATGTCGATATCCAGCAGGGCCGCGAGGGCGCCGGCATAAATGATGTTCTTAAAGAGCTGGCGCTGGCGCGGGTCGGTGTATTCGCGGTTGCATAGCTCGGTGAGCGGCATGCCGATGACGACGATGTCCGTACGCAGGCGGCTTTCCGGGACCACGCGGCTGGAGTCGTAGAACAAATAGCCGCCGGGGAGGATGGACGCGAGGTCCTGGTCCCAGGTTTGGGGGTTCATTGCGACCATCAGATCAGTGCCTTCGCGGGCACCGAGATAGCCGGCCTCGGAGACGCGGATCTCGTACCAGGTCGGCAGGCCCTGGATGTTGGAGGGGAAGATGTTGCGTGTGGCCGCGGGGACGCCCATGCGCAGGATCGCCTTGCCGAACATCTGGTTGGCGCTGGCCGAACCGGAGCCGTTTACGTTGGCGAATTTGACGACGAAATCGTTGACGCGAACCAAACCGTCAACCGGTTTTACGACTTGGAGCATGCTGTTCCTGCCTGTGCCATATCGAGAAGAAAACGTTGCATGTCCCAGGCACCGGTCGGGCAACGCTCGGCACACATGCCGCAATGCAGACAAACATCCTCGTCCTTGACCATGACGCGGTGGGTTTTGAGTTCACCGGACACGTAAAGGTCCTGGGAGAGGTTAATCGCGGGGGCGCTCAGCCGGCCGCGCAACTCGGGCTCATCGCCGTTGGCGGTGAAGGTGATGCAGTCTTCCGGGCAGATGTCGACGCAGGCATCGCACTCGATGCAGGCGGAGTCGGTGAAGACGGTCTGCACATCGCAGTTCAGGCAGCGCTGGGATTCGGCGAGGGCCTGGCTGAGGTCGAAGCCAAGCTCGACCTCGGTTTTGATGTTGGCCAGAGCCGCGGATTTCTCGGCGTGCGGGACGGCGTAGCGCAGGTCGTTGGAGATTTCGTTGTCGTAGCTCCACTCGTGGATGCCCATTTTCTGGCTGGTCATGCGCACGCTGGGGGCCGGACGATCCTCGATGGAGCCGCCCTGGCAGAGACGGTCAATGGAAATCGCCGCCTGGTGGCCATGGGCGACGGCCCAGATGATGTTTTTGGGGCCGAAAGCGGCGTCGCCACCGAAGAATACTTTTTCGTGAGTGGAGCGGTGGGTGGTCTCGTCCACCATCGGCATGCCCCAACGGTCGAAGGCGATACCGATGTCGCGCTCGATCCAGGGGAAGGAATTCTCCTGGCCGACGGCAACCAGCACGTCATCGCACGGGATATGTACGTCCGGCTCGCCGTTGTTCACGAGTTGGCGGCGGCCCTTGTCGCCGTAGACGGCGTGCACCTTCTCGAACACCACGCCGGTGAGGCGGTTGTTCTCGTGGGTGAACTCCTTTGGCACCAGGAAGTTGAGGATGGGAATGTCCTCGTGCATCGCGTCGTCTTTTTCCCAAGGGCTGGCCTTCATTTCCTTGAAGCCGCTGCGGACGATAACTTTGACGTCCTCGCCGCCCATGCGGCGGGCGGAACGGCAGCAGTCCATGGCCGTGTTGCCGCCGCCGAGCACGATGACGCGCTTGCCGATGGAGGTGATGTGGCCAAAGGAGACGGAGGAAAGCCAGTCTATGCCCAGATGGATGTTGGCGGCGGCTTCCTGGCGGCCGGGAATGTCGAGATCGCGGCCGCGCGGGGCACCGGAGCCGACGAAAACGGCGTCGTAGCCTTCGTCGAGCAGGCTCTTCAGGCTGTTCACACGGGTTCCGAAGCGGGTTTCCACGCCGATGCCGAGGATGTAGCCGACTTCCTCGTCGATGACTTCCTCGGGCAGGCGGAACTTGGGAATCTGGGTACGGACCATGCCGCCGCCCTTCTGGCCCTCGTCGAAAATGGTGATTTCGTAGCCCCGCGGCGCCAAATCGCGCGCCACGGTCAGCGAAGCCGGGCCGGCACCAACCAAAGCAACGCGCTTGCCGTTTTTGCTCGTGGCGGGGGCGGGCATGCGGGCGGAGACGTCACCCTTGTAGTCAGCGGCAACGCGCTTGAGCCGGCAGATCGCCACCGGCTCCTCCTCGACGCGGCCGCGCCGGCACGCCGGTTCGCAAGGACGGTCGCAGGTGCGGCCCAAAATGCCGGGGAAAACGTTGGATTTCCAGTTGACCATGTATGCATCGGCATAACGGCCCGCGGCGATCAAACGGATGTATTCGGGAACCGGCGTGTGTGCCGGGCAGGCCCATTGGCAATCCACGACTTTATGGAAATAGCCGGGATCTTTAATATCGGTCGGCAGCAAGTCCAGTTCCCTCCAATACCAGCCACGACCTGCCAGCTTGGTTCTGGCATCAGGGCTGCTACAGCTTCATCATGCTATCACGGCATAGAACCCTACCGTGTGGCGAGTGCTTTAGGCGGAAAAAACCACCCCAGCAACATTACTAGCATGCACTAGACGCATAGCCCCCCGGCCCGCAGCCCACGGATGCGGGCGCGGTTTGGAGGAAGGAAGGCCAAGGGGCTTTGCCCCCTGGACCTTACCTGCTCTCAAATCAGGCGATTGCATTCTCGGCGGGTTCGAGAGTGTAGCCGAGGGCGGCGGCGACGGCGGGGTGGGTTACTTTACCGGCGTGGATATTGAGGCCGTCGCGGAGGTAGCGGTCGTCTTTGAGGGCTTGTTTCCAGCCTTTATCGGCGAGGGCCAAGGCGAACGGCAGGGTGGCGTTGTTGAGGGCGAAGGTTGAGGTGCGGGCGACGCCGCCGGGCATGTTGGCGACGCAGTAGTGGATGACGCCGTCAACGACATAGGTGGGGTTGGAGTGGGTGGTGGCACGCGAGGTTTCGGTGCAGCCGCCCTGGTCGATGGCGACGTCGACAATGACGGCGCCTTTTTTCATGGTTTGCAGCAGGGCGCGGGTGACGAGTTTGGGAGCCGCGGCGCCGGGAATGAGCACGGTGCCGATGACGAGGTCAGCCGTGGCGATATGGGTGGCGATGGCGTGCTGGGTGGAGAACACGGTTTTGATACGGGTGCCGTGCTGGGCGGCGAGGCGGCGCAGCACATCGGTGTTGCGGTCCACCACCGTGACGTCAGCACCCATGCCGATGGCGATGAGGGCGGCGTTGGCACCGGAGACGCCGCCGCCGAGGATGAGGACCTCAGCCGGGGCAACGCCGGGGACGCCGCCGAGGAGTATGCCGCGGCCGCCGTTGGCGTTTTCCAGGTTATGGGCGCCGACCTGCACGGCCATGCGGCCGGCGACTTCGGACATGGGGGTGAGCAGCGGCAGCGCGCCGGTGGGGCTGGTTACGGTCTCATAGGCGATGCAGGTGGCGCCGGAGGCGAGCAGGTCTTTGGTCTGCTCCGGGTCTGGGGCGAGGTGGAGGTAGGTGAAGAGGATCTGGCCGGCGCGGAGCTTTTTGCGCTCGACGGCGAGAGGTTCCTTGACCTTGATGACCATTTCCGAGTTGGCCCAGATGGCGTCCGGCCCGGCGGTGATTTTGGCGCCGGCGGCCTCAAAGTCAGCGTCGGTGATGCCGATGCCGTGGCCAGCACCTGCTTCGATGGAGACTTCGTGGCCGCGATGGGTGAGCTCGCGCACGGAGCCGGGCACGAGGCCGACGCGGTCTTCATGGTCCTTGATTTCAGCCGGTACACCGATGCGCATGACACTGTCCCTTGTTGTTTGAGGCCGCCTTGGGGGCCGGCCGGTAAAGTGCATAATAGCGGAATTTCATGAAATTTTTCACGAATATACTGTGGACTTTTGCTTATTTACGGCGAATTAGTCGCGTATATTCACAATTATTCGAAGTTTATATCAATGAATGAGATCGACGCGCGGGATGTACAGATTTTAAATGCATTGCAGGGCGATGGAAGGCTTTCCAACGCGGATTTGGCGGAAAAGGTGAATTTATCGCAGTCGGCCTGTTTGCGGCGGCTGCATTTGTTGATGCAGGGCGACCTTGTGGCCGGGACGCATCTGGTACTGGACCAGAAGGCGGCGGGGTATCCGGGGACAGCTTATGTGTTCATCACGCTGGATGGACAGGACCGCAAGAAGCTGGATGCGTTCGAGGCGAAGGTGAATCTCGTGCCGCAGATTCAGGAATGTTATTTGCTGGCCGGGCAGTCGGATTATTTGTTACGGGTGATTTTCCGCGACATGGAGGATCTGGAGCGGCTGCACTCGGAGGTGCTGACCAGCGTGCCGGGGGTTAGCCGGGTGCAATCGACGCTGACGCTGCGGACGGTGAAGCGGACGGCGAAACTGCCGCTTTAATCATTAAAAAAGCGGCACAAAAAAAATGGCCGGACCCGAAGGTCCGGCCATTTTGCCGTAAAGCGTAACGGATTAGAACAACAGACCGGCTTCGAGCGAGCTCTGGAAGATGCCGTTGCTGCTGCCGCTGTTGCCGTAACCATACTTATTGCCATTGGGTACAGTTTTATTCAGCAGGTACAGGTAACCAAAGTCCGCACGGGCGAACAGGTCCTTATACTGCCAAGTCGGCGTAAGCGAGAACCCGACAGCTTCAGCATCCGGCTGTAAGAACCAGGAGCTGTTGTCATAGCTGCTGGCATGCGAGGTGAAGTATTCAGCCCAGCCGCCGAGCGAGTACGGCGAGGTGCCGAAAGCGTAATTACCAAACACCGCGGCGCCGAAGTTGCTGGTCGCCTTGGTCTGGAGCAGGTTAGCGTTCTGCTTCGCCACCTGATACTGCACTTCCGGCACAACGTTCAGATTGCCCTGGGTGTAGCTGTAGTAGGCGCCGACCATCTGCGAATTGGAGTAGTACGAGCCATAGGTGCCAACGGTGCCGAAACAGCCGGGGGCGGTGCTGCCATAGGTGCAGCCAGCGCTATAGGTTTTGGCATTCAGACCAGTGGTACCCAGGTTCCCGCCGTAGAAAACGCTAAGGGTGTTGGTCGGGTTGATCGCATAGCTGGCCAAAGCCTGCAGGAAGTTGAACACGCCGGTGTCATAACCGTCGCCGAATTGCACGCTGGCGGTAATCGGGCCCTGTGTGTAGTTCAACTGCACGCCACGAGCCTGGGCGTTTTCAACATAAAAGAGAGCGGTCGTGAACTGGTTGGCGTTGTTCCAGTCAACGGCGGACTCATAACCTTCGAGCGAGGGTATCAGACCAGCCGAAACGGTGACCGGCAGGCCGGTCGGCGCAACGGTGACGTAACCAGCGAAAAGCGGGCCGGTCGAGAGATTGCTGATCGAGGTCTGGGCCGGAGCGAGTCCGAGCGTGGTGGTACCACCGTTCGAACCGAGTTCGATGTTGAACTGCAGCACACCGTCGGTCTTCTGCAATTCGACCAAACCGCTGCCAACATAGGCACCGTTCGACTTATTGCTATACGGAAGATAGCCGTTGCTGTTCGTTTCTGTAAGGTAATAGCCGTAACCGTCCACGCCGCCGCTGAGCTGCAGCGCGCCGAGCGGGCCGCCGTCAATCTGGATTGCCGTGGGGCCGCTCATGGCCTGGGCCGCATGAAGGGCCAAGAGTGAGGACGCGGCCACAAAGCCAAGTCCCAAAAGTTGCCGACGCATGGTAATCATTATGCCTCCTGAATACGCAGTCATTGCGCGTAAATGCCTAAAACGTAGCCTGATATATCGCTAACCAGGGGAAAGAACCTGATTTCGCGCCATGTCACAGCAACGAAATGGCAACCTACATGCCAAGCACGTGATCGGGCCAGTCAAAACAGGCCGTTTTAATGCTTTGCAGCATTCCTGTGACTAAAATAACACAAATGATGTCTTGAATTTAATCCATGAGACCCGGTTTGCAATTACAGGGAGTGTGCCGGTCCCGTGTTGTTATTGAGCGCTGCCGCCGATAAAAAACCAAGGGCGCAGGCCGTGAGACAGAGAATAACCGAGGCCGCCACGTAGACGGCGGCCCGCCCAGGGTGGCCGGCGCGCATTAAATCGACGGTTTGCAAGCTGAATGAGGAAAATGTGGTGAATCCGCCACAGATACCGACCGTGACGAAGATTCGTGTCTCATAGGGCAGGCCGAATCGGTCGCCGGTGCCGGTGAGCATGCCGAAGAAGCTGATGCCGAAGGAGCCGGCGACATTAATCAGCAGCGTGCCCCAGGGGAATGAAGGGCCGGTAAGCAGGACCATGGCGTTGCCGAGCGCGTAGCGCGCCACGCTGCCGAGCGCGCCGCCGAGAGCAACCCAGAGATAGGCTGCTATGTCGTCCACTTAACTTAGTTCTGCGAGCAGGCTCAGCTGCTCATCGCGCGGCTCGATATGGTCGGTGAGCGCAATCGGGTAGTCGCCGGTGAAGCAGGCGTCGCAGAAGGCCGGGGTTTTGGCATCGCGGCCGGGTTTGCCCAGGGCGCGGTAGAGGCCGTCTATCGAAATAAACGCCAGGCTGTCAACGCCGATGAGTTTGGCCATTTCCGCAATGCTGTTGCGCGCGGCAAGAAGTTTGCTGCGCTCTGGTGTATCGATGCCGTAAAAACAGGAATGCGTGGTCGGCGGGCCGGCGATGCGCATGTGAACTTCGGCGGCGCCGGCGGCGCGAACCATTTCGACGATTTTCTGGCTGGTGGTGCCACGCACGATGGAATCGTCCACCAGCACGACGCGCTTGCCTTCAAGGATGGCGCGATTCGCCGAGTGCTTCAGGCGCACGCCAAGATGGCGGATCTGGTCTGTGGGCTCGATGAAGGTGCGGCCAACGTAGTGGTTGCGGATGATACCGAGTTCGAAGGCGATGCCGCTGGCTTCGGCGAAGCCCATGGCGGCGGGAACGCCTGAATCAGGCACCGGGACGATGACATCGGCCTCGGCCGGGGCCTCTTTGGCAAGTTGCGCGCCGATAAGCTTGCGCGCGGCGTAGACGGAGGTGCCCTCCATCACTGAGTCCGGACGAGCGAAATAGATGTATTCGAACACGCAAAACCTGGGGCTTTGCGTGGCGAAAGGTTTGATGCTGCGCACCCCGGCGTCGTCGATCAGCACAATCTCGCCGGGGTCGACATCGCGGACGAAATCGGCGCCAACGATGTCCAGCGCGCAGGTTTCGGAGGCGAGAATCCAGCCGGCGTTGCCGTCCGCGCCGTGCACGCGGCCAAGGATGAGCGGGCGTACGCCGAGTGGGTCACGTACGCCGATGAGGTGTTCGTTGGTGAGCGCCACCAGCGAATAGGCGCCGATGACCTGCTTAATGGCGTCGATCAGGCGGTCAATGACGTTGGAGTACAGGCTGATGGCGATGAGGTGGACGAATACCTCGGAGTCCATGGTGGACTGGAACAGGCAGCCGCGGCGGGTGAGCGCCTTGCGCAACGTGTGCGCGTTGGTGAGGTTGCCGTTGTGGCCAACCGCGAAGCCGCCGAACTCGAACTCGGCGAACAAAGGCTGCACGTTGCGCAGCACGGTTTCACCGCTGGTGGCGTAGCGGTTGTGGCCGATGGCGCGGGTGCCGGGCAGGCTGGCCATGATTTTGGCGTCGCCGTAGTTGTCACCAACCAAGCCAAGGCCCTTGTGCGAGTGGAAGCGCACGCCGTCATGCGTAACGATGCCGGTGGCTTCCTGGCCACGATGTTGCAAGGCATGCAGGCCCAGCGCCGTTATCGCCGCTGAATCAGTGACGTTCCAGGCGCCGAAGACGCCGCACTCCTCATGAGGCTTGTCATCATCGATCACGGTAGCCTCTACCCCCATGCTAAAAGACTGTTTCATAAGTCTACTCTGGCGGCCGCCTAGGAGCGATGTTCTGTGCTCCGGTGCTCACGTACTGGAGTACGTTCCGCTCCGGTGCTCGCAAATCACCCCTATCCGACTCGCCCGAGCGACTTCTGAAACAGTCTTTAAATCGCTCGCGCCTCAACTAGCCTTGTGACAGTCCGATGTCGAGGACGCCGCGCGCATGGCTATGGCGTTGTCAACGCGCTGCCCGCGACGGGCTGCTGCATCAGGGTACTGGCGCTCGGTGCCGGCTTTCCTGGCAGCGGGTCCACCTTTGGCTGATATTGTTTGGGCAATAGGGCAACAAGCGCGGTGGCGCCTTGAAAAGCCAGCGGCAGGAAGCGGGCGTTGACCACCGGGGCGGGCCATTGCGCCTGCGCCACGCCGACGGAAAGTGCGACATAGGCGAGGCAGACCACCAGAGCGCCGCGCGCCGCGCCGAACACCAGGCCGAGGCTGCTGTCCAGCCCCGAGAGGGCGGAGTCGCGCACGAAACCGCCGATGAGGGCGCTGATGAGGCTCAGCAAGACCAGCACAATGATGAAAACCACCGCCATGGCGCCGTAATCGACCAGGTTTTTAGGCAGGACGCTGGCGATTAAGGGCTGCATTAACGGATAGAATTTCATCGCGGCGAAAGCAGCACCGATCCAGGCACCTACACCCAGGACCTCGCGCACAAAGCCACGCACCATGGAGAAGGCTGCCGAAAGAATCACGATCACCAGCGCGGCGGCGTCAATCCAGGTCATTCCTGTTCCTTCTTATTCTTTTGTGCCCCATGCCGCTTTACCCCAGAGGTGGCGATGGCAACAAGGTCCGTAAGGTGGCCGATTTCAAGCAGCTTTAAATTGGAGGGGACGGCGATTCGCGCGGCACCGCCGGCCACGCGTTTGGGGCAGGCGGCCTGGGAGAAGCCGAGCTTGGCGGCTTCCTTGAGGCGTAGTTCCGCTTGCGCGACCTGGCGCAGCTCGCCGGAGAGGCCGATTTCACCGAAAAAGACCATGGAGGGGTCTGTTGGGACATCCGAGGCGGCGGAGATGAGGGCGGCTGCGACAGCCATGTCGGCGGCGGGTTCGGTGACGCGCAGGCCGCCAGCGACATTAAGGTAGACGTCGTTCATCGCGAGCCTGAGGCCGCAGCGGGTTTCCAGCACGGCGAGCAGCATGGACAGCCGCCCGGAATCCCAGCCGATGACCGAGCGGCGCGGTGAACCGCCGGGGTTGGGGGCGAGCAGAACCTGGATTTCCACCAGCACGGGGCGCGAGCCTTCCAGCCCGGCGAAGACAGCACTGCCGGAGACGTTGCCGCGGCGCTCGGCGAGGAACAGGGCCGAAGGGTTGGCGACCTCGGCGAGGCCCTGGCCGGTCATTTCGAACACGCCGATTTCGTCGGTGGCGCCAAAGCGGTTTTTGACGCCGCGCAGGATGCGGAACTGGTGGCCGCGATCGCCCTCGAAGTGGAGAACGACATCGACCATGTGCTCCAGCACGCGCGGGCCAGCGAGATTGCCCTCTTTTGTCACATGGCCAACCAGCATGAGGGCGAACCCCTGGGATTTGGCGGCGCGGATCAGCTCGAACGCCGCCGCGCGCACCTGGGTGACGCTGCCGGGGGCGGAGTCCACACCCTCGGTCCACATGGTCTGGATGGAGTCGATGACCACCAGCGCGGCATCCGGGTACTGCGCCAGGCTGGCAAGGATGTCGCCCAGTTGCGTGGTGGCGGCGAGATGCATGGGGGCGCTGGTGAGGCCGAGGCGCGAGGCGCGCATGCGGATCTGGTCCACGGATTCTTCGCCGGAGATGTAGATGACCTGGCTGCCGGAACGGCCGAGTGCTGCGCCTGCCTGTAGTAAGAGGGTGGATTTGCCGATGCCGGGGTCGCCGCCGACCAGCACGACGGAGGCGGGAACCAGGCCGCCACCCAAAACGCGGTCAAACTCGGCGATGGTGGTGGGCACGCGCGGCGGCGGCGGGGTGATGCCCGACAGGCCGACAAATTCAATTTTTTTACCACGCGCGTTGCCGGTGGTTTTGATACCGCCGGGCAGTACCGGCAGGGCGGTTTGCTCATCCAGCGTATTCCAGGCCCCGCAGGCCTCGCAGCGCCCGGCCCATTTGGGGAAGACACTGCCGCAGGCCGAACAGACGAAGGTTTTGGCCGGTTTCGCCAAATCAGCCCGGCTGCCAGCCAAAATTCTTGGTCAGGTAAGCCAGCATATTCGCCTGGTCGGCGGGCGCCAGGTTGAGCGCGCTCAGGCCCGCGACAACCGCTGGGGCGGGTTGCAGGGTAATGGAGCTGGCGCTGGCCGCCGCCGCCAGGGCTGGCATGACCACGGCCTCGCCGGCGGCTTGGCGCCATTGCGCGATAATGCCGGGGTCGGTCAGCCGTGGCAGCACCAGGATGAAATCCAGCCGCGCGGCGGCGGCGGCGGCGCGGTAGGCCGTGTCCAGGAACGGGGAGACGCTTGCGCCAAAATCCGTGGCGTCGGGCAGATCGGGGAACATAGGGTCCGCACCCACGTTGCTGTCCGCCTGTTGCAGGCCGAGGCTGAATAACGGCACGCCGCCGCTGGCGGTCAACGGCGCGATGTCTTCGGGGACACCCTCACCGCAGAGGAACACCGCATCCACCTGCCCGGCGATGAAGGCGCGGGTTTTGACTTCGGTGTCACGCAGGCCGAAAACCGGAGCCACCTGCACGCCAAGGCGGGCCAAAGCTAGCAGCGCCGCCAGATCGTTGCTCTGGGGCTGGTCGGCCGCCAGTTTCAGCGGTGCCAGGGATTGCAAATTCTGTAAATTCGGCGCCGTGCCGGCCGGCAAGCGGACTACCAGTACACCGGAATTGCCGCCGGACATCAGGGGCACCCAGCGGGTGGGGTCGAAATGCACGCGCGAATCGCCCGTGAGCCAGGCGATCATCACCGCACCCGGTAGGATCGCGGCGGTTTTGCCATCGGGGACCACCAGGGCGTCCAGCCGGTTCGCGCCGGTGACGCCGTCCAGCCCGCCGACCGGCTGGGTGATGATGGAAGGGGCGCCGGGGAAGCCGGTTTGCATCGCCAGGGCGCAGGCATTGCCCCAACGGCTGGTCTGCTCGCCATCCGGCCCGGCGACGAGCAAGGACAGCGATTCATCCGCGCGGGCACGCCCGGCGCCAAAAGGCACCAGCGAAGCCAAAGCCAGCCCGCGCATGATTTGCCGGCGATTTATTCGGACTACCCCCTTTTTTGCTTCAAGCGAGTCGCAACGCATGCCGTTTAACGCGTTACCTTAATCATCGTACTGAATCAGCGTCTCGAACGGAACGTCGAATTTTTTACGCCCGTTGAGAAAAGTCAGCTCGATCAGGGCCGCCGCGGCGACCACTTCGGCGCCGGCATTCTGCAATAGTTTGATCCCGGCCGCCATGGTGCCGCCGGTGGCCAGCAAATCGTCAACCACGACCACGCGGGCACCCGGCTCCACGGCATCGGCCTGAATTTCGATTCGGTCGGTGCCGTATTCCAGTTCGTAGTCCAGCCCGACGGTGGCGCCGGGCAGTTTGCCGCGCTTGCGCAGCATGACGAAGCCACAGCCCAGCTTCAGCGCCAAGGGTGCCGCCAGCAGAAAGCCCCGGCTCTCCACCCCGGCCAGCACGGTGGGGTGATGCGCCCGGACCGCGTTGGTCAGGCGGCCCATGGCGACCTGCCAGGCGTCGGCATGACGCAGCAGCGTTGAAATGTCGTAGAATAATATTCCCGGCTTGGGGAAATCGGGGATGGCGCGGATATGGTCTTTCAGGTTCATGCCCGCGTCTATAGCGGACCATGACGGCGGGGCAAACCTTGAGCCAAAGGCTTATCCATCCCATGCCGCCGCCGCGGCCTCGTCAGCCGGGCGGGATGCCACCCATTGGCGCTCGCCGGAGTCCAATTCTTCGGCCTTCCAGAACGGCGCGCTGGTTTTCAACCAGTCGATCAGGAACGCCACCGCCCGCAGGGCATCGCCCCGGTGCGGGCTGGCGGCGGCCACGAACACGATGTTTTCCCCCGGTAAAAGGCGGCCGGTGCGGTGGATGATGGTGCAGCCGGTGAGCGTCCAACGGGACTGCGCCTGTGCCGCGATTTTTTCCAGCGCCGCCTCGGTCATGCCGGGGTAATGCTCCAGCGTGAGCGCGGTGACGCGCGGGCCGGTGCCGTGGCTGGTGCGTACGATGCCGGTGAAGCTGGCGATGCCGCCGGTGTCCGCGCCACCGAGGCGGGACAGTTCGGCGCCGGTGTCGAAATCCGCTGTCTGGATAAGGATGCGGGGCAAGTTCAACCCCCGGTCACGGGCGGGAAAAAGGCGGCTTCCCGGGCGCCCGCAATCGGCGCCTCCGGCTTGGCAAATTCCTGGTCGATGGCGCAGCGGATTAGGCTGGAATCCGCGAAAGCCGCCGCGTGGCCGGGGCTGCGCGTACGCAGCCAAACCATGAGATCAGCCACCGTGGCGGCAGTTTCCGGCACGCTCAGGTTTTCCTCGGCAACCCCTATTTTCTCCCGCACCCAGGCGAAATAGAGCAGCTTCATTTATTTACCGTTACCCGTGGTGGCTGGAACCACCCGCGGCGTGGGCCCCGGCGGCAAGGAATACAGGGTGCCGTCGTTAATCCCGGCGGCATCCGTGCCATCGGCCGGCGCATGGCCCGGCGGATAGGGGGAGGGCAGCGAGGGTGTGTAGGACTGGCCTAGCGGATCGTTCGCGTGTTTCTGGATGTCGCTCAGGGTCGGCATCGGCTGCACCGGACCGGGCCACACATTGCCGGCCTGGGGCGTGATTGCCGTTACTTCCGGGGTTTTACCGAGCGAGCGCTGCGCGGTCTCGCTCACCGCTTTCGGCGCGTTCGGATTACCGAAAGGCCATAGCGAATCAGCGGCAAATTGCCGCTCGCTCGCGCAGCCAGACAATAGCAGGACCAGACCAACAACCAGACGATGCCGCAATACTATTACTCCTCAGCGCATGAGCCGGTGTTTAGCCGATGTGGCGCCGCGAGCAAATGAATTTGGCGCGGCAGGGCGGCGGAGGGAGGTCAGGCACCCGTGCGCGGCACGCTGGCGTGGCGCAGGCCGGCGGTGAGATAATCCCAGCCCGTGATCAGGGTCAGCCCCGCTGCCATCCACAGCAATGTGCCGCCGATCCAGGCCATGGGCAGAAAGCCCAGGCCGATGATGCGCGCGCCGCCGCTGCCGAGCAGCAGCAGGCCGAGGGCGACCATCTGCACGCCAGTTTTCCACTTCGCTAGGCGCGTTACCGGCAGGCCGATGCGCAGTTCGGCCAGGTATTCGCGCAGGCCGCTGACCAGGATTTCGCGCAGCATGATGACGATTGCGGGATAAATGCCCCAGCCGGGTAAATGCCCAAAGCCAACCAGGGCCATCAGCGTGGCGCCGATGAGGAGTTTGTCGGCGATGGGGTCCAGCATGCGGCCGAAGTCCGACAACTGGGCCATTTCGCGGGCCAGCCGTCCGTCCAGGTAATCAGTCACCGCGGCGATGAGGAAGACCAGGGACGCCAGGAAATCCGCCCAGGGCGCGCCGATGGCGACCAGTAGCACGAGCACGGGGATCGCGGCGATGCGCGAGAGGGTGAGGATATTTGGTAGATCACTGATCATTTTGCCCACCGTAGCTGGCTTTTGGCTCCGGCGAAACCAGCAAAGATGCTTCAATCTCGTGCAAATATGATGCACCTGCCCTGGCCGTGGCTGCTCCAGGCCGCGATAGGCCGCCAGCATGCGCACATGCCAAGCGGCGTGAGCCGGGCACCGCCGCCGCCGCACCGCCCTTGGCCGCCAGCACCAGCGGTTCCTGGAAGATGGTATTCATTGATTCCACCAGCACCCAGGCGCATTTGTAGCTCATGCCCATGCGGCGGCCGGCGGCGGCGCATGATCCGGCGATTGCCGCGATGGCGGACTGGCTGGTGCTGCTGGCGGATGGGCAGGTGATCCGCCAGGGGGTTACGCGCGAGGTGTTCGGTAACCCGCAATCGGCGGCGGCGGCTGAATTGCTCGGGTTTGAGAATATCTGGGAGGAAAGCCGCGTGGGGTACGCGATCCGCGCCGCCGGCATTGAAGTGGCGGAGGCGGGGATTGCTGCCAGCGTCACGTCAGTGCGCGCACATGGCATGGGCCTGCGGCTGGAATGCGCGGGACCGGCGCGCTTTGTGGTGCATCTGGCGGCCGCCGAGAAAACCCAGTTCGCGCCGGGGGCAAAAATCTTCCTCCAGCCCGACCCGGCGAAACTGAAGCGGCTGGGTTAGGCCGAGCGGGTCAGCCGTTTGATGAAGGCGGAGAGATGGTGACGGCGCATTTCGGCTTTCGCCTTGGCGCTGGTGGTCATGTAGTTCATCTGCACCACGTAGCGTTGGCCGATGAAGGTTTTGTGCCCGTGGAAGGTGGTGGGGCCGTTGGGGAAAACCAGCAGCGTGCCGTCCACTGGGGGGATTTCGGCGGCGTAGTTTTCCAGGTCCGTGCCGTTGCGCAGCAGGCGCAGGCAGCCTTGCTGGCGGGCCCAGGCCTCGCCGTTACCGGGATTCAGGTAGAGCAGAATGGTTACCCGCTTGGCGCTGGAATCGGTGTGAATCTGCCCGTCCTGCGCGCCGGAATTGCCGCGCAGGGTGGTCATTAGCGGCGCGTCTTTGAGGTCGATCCCGAATTTCTCGGCGACGATGGCGCGGAATTCCTCGCCCTCCAGCTCCGCGATGGCCTCGCGCGCGGCCTTGCCGAGTTTGAGTGCGCCGATGGGGAAGCTGCCGCGCCCGCGCATTTCCGGTAGCGCCGCGACGACGGCTGGCAGCGCTTCGGGCTTCACGAAACGCGGCAACACGATGTGCGGGAACGGACCAGTGGTGACTTGCGCCGCGCGCAGACCCTCAAAATCGAGACTATTCATGGGCAAATGCGTATTGAAACGGGGGGCGGGCGTCAATGCACCGCGACTGCGCCCCTCATCAGCCCTGCGCGCAATGCACCCCGGCTTAACAGTTGTTGCGCCGCACAAGCGGCGGGAGTATCGGGGGGCGCAACATGTCCAGCGCCTTCCCCTCCTCCCCTGGCGTCATTTCCGCTTATCGCGCACGCATTGCCGCCGGATCGATCGTTTTCGATCCCGCCCAAGGCAGCGCGGCCGAGCGGCTGCAGGATTTATGGGGAAAACTGCGCGGCTATAACCCCTACCCGAAAAAGCCGCCCAACGGCTGGGTCGGCCGGCTGCTCCATCGCAAGCAGGTGGACGAGGTGGAGGACCACCCGAACGGGCTGTATATTGTCGGAGATGTGGGGCGGGGCAAATCCATGCTCATGGATTTGTTTTTCGAGGCCGCCGACGTGCCGCGCAAGAAGCGCATCCATTTCCATGAATTCATGCAGGACGCGCACCGCCGTTTCCATGCCATCAAACGCGACAATCCCAACATTGCCGACCCCATCCCCGCTTTGGCGGATATGATCGCCGAGGAGGCCTCGTTGCTCTGCTTCGACGAATTTCAGGTGCATGATATTGTCGATGCGATGATTTTAGGCCGGCTGTTCGAGGCGCTATTCGCCCGGCTGGTCGTGGTGGTCGCGACCTCCAACACGCTTCCGGATGATTTGTATAAGGGCAAACCGGGGCGCGATGCCTTCCTGCCCTTCATTGCCCTCATCAAGAAAAAGCTGGATGTGCTGGTGCTGGACTCCGCGCGCGACTACCGGCGTGAGCGCCTGCACGGCATGAGCTGCTGGTATGTGCCCGCCAATACCAGGGCTGACGAGGCATTGGACCTGATTTTTCGGGAGCTCACCGCCGGTTTGCCGCCAAAGCCGGAAAGTATCATTGTCTCTGGGCGCACCTTGGCGGTGCCGCTGGCCGCCGGACATACCGCGCGGTTCGATTTTCATGCGCTGTGCGGCATGCCGCTGGGGCCAGGCGACTATCTGGCCCTGGCGACGCATTACCATAACATCCTGATCGACGGGATTCCGCGCCTTTCGCCGGATAATTTCGACGAGGCGCGCCGTTTTGTGACGCTTATCGACGCGCTCTACGAGCACCGCGTGAAGCTGTACGCCTCCGCCGCCGCCTGGCCGGATGACCTTTACCGCTCGGGCGAGGGTTCGAAAATCTTTGAACGCACCGCCTCGCGCCTGGAGGAAATGCAGAGCGAGGAGTACCTTAAGCTTCCGCACTTAACTTAATGCTGGGGGAATGCCGCCGTCGTTTCCCCCTTCAATCGTCAAATTCCCGCAGCGCAGCATAGGTTCTTGCCGAGAGGGGATGATTGGAGTAGCACCCCCGGCGACGCCGTTTTAACTCCAGAAAACAGGGTAGGCCGACTTCAGATGAATATACATGAATATCAGGGCAAGGAACTGCTGAAAGCTTATGGCGTCGCAGTATTGGGTGGCCATGTCGCCTGGACGCCGGAAGAAGCGGTGGAAGCCGCCAAGCAGCTTCCCGGGCCGGTTTATGTGGTGAAATCCCAGATCCACGCCGGTGGCCGCGGGGCAGGCAAGTTCAAGGACGACCCGAACGGCAAGGGCGGTGTCCGCTTGGCCAAGAGCCTGGACGAAGTGCGCGAAGCCGCCGCCGCGATGATCGGCCATACCCTGATTACCAAGCAAACCGGCCCGGCCGGGCGCCTGGTCCGCCGCGTGTATGTGGAAGCCGGTTGCGACATTAAGCGCGAGCTGTACCTCTCCCTGCTAATCGACCGCTCGGTTTCCGAGATCGTGATCGTTGCCTCCACCGAAGGTGGCATGGAAGTTGAGGAGGTGGCCGAGCACTACCCCGAGAAAATTCTGCGCGCGCCGGTTGACCCGGCTTCCGGCATTTCGGGCTTCCATGCTCGCAAGCTGGCTTTTGGCCTTGGGCTGGAGGGCAAGCAGGTTGCCACCTTCGCCAAA
Organism: uncultured Alphaproteobacteria bacterium; assembly: GCA_963696195.1. Classification (GTDB taxonomy): domain Bacteria; phylum Pseudomonadota; class Alphaproteobacteria; order Acetobacterales; family Acetobacteraceae; genus Acidocella. The sequence continues at coordinate 2,410,955 of OY968826.1, read as the reverse complement.
TTCGTCACCTCCATCTACGAGGCGTTTGTCGCCACGGATGCGGCGGTCATTGAGATCAACCCGCTGGTCGTGACCGGCGCCGGCGAGATCATCGCGCTGGATGCCAAGGTGAGCTTCGACGACAACGCGCTGTACCGTCACCCGGAGATCGAAAAACTCCGCGACGAGAGCGAGGAAGACCCCAAGGAGCTGGAAGCCAATAAGCACAGCCTCTCCTACGTGGCGCTGGATGGGAACATCGGCTGCATGGTGAATGGTGCTGGCCTGGCCATGGCGACCATGGACATTATCAAGCTGTACGGCGCCGAGCCGGCCAACTTCCTCGACGTTGGCGGCGGCGCGACGAAAGAACGCGTGACCGCGGCGTTCAAGATCATTCTGTCCGATCCGAACGTTGAAGGCATTCTGGTGAACATTTTCGGCGGCATCATGCGCTGCGACGTGATCGCCGAGGGCGTGATCGCCGCCGCGCGGGAAGTCTCGCTCTCCGTGCCACTGGTGGTGCGCCTGGAAGGCACCAACGTGCAGCTCGGCAAGGATATCATGGCCGCGTCCGGCCTGCCGATCATCCCGGCGGACAACCTCGCCGATGCCGCTGAAAAAATCGTCAAAGCCGTGAAGGAAGCCGCGTAATGGCAATTCTCGTTAACCTGAATACCAAAGTCATCACGCAGGGTTTCACCGGCGCGCAGGGTACGTTCCACTCCGAGCAGGCGCTGGCCTACGGCACCAAAGTTGTCGGCGGCGTGACCCCGGGTAAGGGCGGCACACGGCATCTGGACCTCCCCGTGTACAACACGGTTCTGGAAGCCCGCGCGAAAACCGGCGCCAATGCATCCGCCATTTACGTGCCGCCGCCGTTCGCGGCTGATTCCATCCTGGAAGCCATTGATGCCGGCATGGAGCTGATCGTGTGCATCACCGAAGGCATTCCGGTGCTCGACATGGTGCGCGTGAAGCGTGCGCTCTGCGGCTCCAACTCCCGCCTGGTCGGGCCGAATTGCCCCGGCGTCATCACCCCCGATGAATGCAAGATCGGCATTATGCCGGGCCACATCCACAAGCGCGGCTCCATCGGCATTGTGTCGCGTTCCGGTACACTGACGTATGAGGCCGTGGCGCAGACCACTGCCGCCGGGCTTGGCCAGTCCACCTGTGTTGGCATCGGCGGTGACCCGGTGAAGGGCATGGACTTCATCGAAGTGCTGGACTTGTTCCTGCATGACGATGAGACCCAGGCGATTATCATGATCGGCGAAATCGGGGGCCCCTCCGAGATTGACGCGGCGGAATTCCTTGCCCGCCACAAGATCAAGAAGCCAATCGTCGGCTTTATTGCGGGTGTTACCGCACCGCCGGGCCGCCGCATGGGCCATGCAGGTGCTGTGATCTCCGGCGGCAAGGACACTGCCCAGGCGAAGATCGCAGCTATGCTGGAAGCCGGTATTTTCATCGCCGAAAGCCCGGCCGCTTTGGGCAGTACGATGGTGAAAGCCTTGCAGGCATAAGCAAGTTGCAAGTCTCGTCTGTTTGTTTAGGGCTGAATTGCGCGAGCGGTTCAGCCCTTTTTGCTAATCCGCCTCCGCGGGCTTTGCAAACCAAGCGGCAATGCCTTGCAGCGGCTGGCAATGGCCACATTTTAATGCGCCGCTAGGGACTGAATGGCTAAGGTTTCAACACATGCACACTGAACAACCCAGCCCCTCCAAACCGGACCACGATGTGGCGGGGCTAGTAGCCTATATGGCCGCTGAGTTCGTAAACCGGCCATATTTTGGTGGGAGTAAGAGTTCGCCGCCGTTGTCTCCTGGCCGAGTACGCTGGGCGGCATAGACTGGGCTGAGCAGGGTTGTTTTACAGAGGGATAGGTTTGGTATGGCCGGTGTAGACATCATCGCAACCGCGATGAATGGGGCAAACGCCCAGTTCATTGCACAGCTTTACGCAAAATGGGTGACCGCGCCACAGTCGGTGGACCCGGATTTCGCATCACTTTTCGCCGCACTGGATGATGAGGCAAGGTCGATTATGACCGATGCGTCGGGGGCCTCCTGGGCGCCGCGGCCGGCGGGTTTTGAGGCGCCAGAGAGTGCCGCCCGCCCTGCACTGCCCCCCACGGCCGATACCCGCGCCGCAACGCTGGATTCGTTGCGGGCACTCATGCTCATCCGCGCCTACCGGGTGCGCGGGCATCTGGAAGCAAAGCTCGACCCGCTTGGCCTGCGCCAGCCTTACCAGCATCCAGAACTTGATCCCGCCAGCTATGGTTTTTCGGAAGCCGATCTGGACCGGCCAATTTTCATTGACGGCGTGCTGGGCCTTGATACCGCGACGATCCGCGAAATTCTGGTCATTTTGCGCGCCAGCTATTGCGGCGGCATTGGCGTGGAATTCATGCATATTCAGGATCCAACTCAAAAATCCTGGATTCAGCAGCGGATTGAGGGAGCGCCCTGGCTGAAGGCTTTCGGGCCGGAGGAAAAAACCAAAATCCTGCGTCAACTAACCGAGGCTGACAGTTTCGAGACTTTTTGCCAGCGCCGCTATGTCGGCACCAAGCGCTTCGGCCTGGAGGGCGGCGAGAGCACCATTCCGGCGCTGCACGCGATCATCGAGACGGCCGCCGGGCATGGCGTGAAGGAAATCGCCATTGGCATGCCGCACCGCGGGCGGCTGAATACGCTGGTTAATATTGTGCAGAAGCCGCTGGTTGCGCTGTTCAGCGAATTCGGCGGCGCCAGCGCCAAGCCCGAGGACGTGGAGGGCTCCGGTGACGTGAAGTACCATCTCGGCACCTCGGCCGATATTTCCATCAACGGCAATCAACTGCATCTCTCGCTACAGCCCAACCCCTCGCACCTGGAAGCGGTCGACCCGGTGGTGGTCGGCAAGATCCGCGCGCGGCTGGATATGATGGGCGATGCCACTCGCCGCTCCGCCATGGCCATTTTGATGCATGGCGATGCCGCCTTCGCCGGCCAGGGCGTGGTGTATGAGACTTTGGCGATGAGCCAACTCATCGGCTACCGCACCGGCGGGTCGGTGCATCTGATCGTGAACAACCAGATCGGCTTTACCACGGTGCCGGCGCACGCGTTCTCCGGGCTGTATTGCACAGATGTGGCAAAGGCGGTGCAGTCGCCGATTTTGCATGTGAATGGCGATGATCCCGAGGCCGTGGTGTTCGCGGCGCGGCTGGCGGCCGAGTTCCGCATGGAATTCGCGGTGGACGTTGTGATCGACTTGGTGTGCTACCGCCGCCACGGCCATAACGAGAACGACGAGCCGGCGTTCACGCAGCCGATTATGTACAAGGCAATTAAAGGCATGAAGACGACGCGCGTGCTTTATGCCGAGGCGCTGGCCGCCGAAGGCAGCGTGCCGGCCGAACAAGCGCAGACGATTGCCGATGCGTATAACCAGACGCTGGAAGATGCCTACAAAGGCGCGCAAGCCTATAAGGTGAACAAGGCCGACTGGCTGGAAGGCCATTGGTCCGGCCTGAACCAGGCGACCGAGGAAGACGAGCAGGAAGAACAGGCCACCGCCGCGCCGATGAAGCAGCTGCGTGAAGTTGGCGCGGCACTCTCCCGCCCGCCGCAAAACTTTAACCTCAATCCGAAAATCCTGCGCCAGCTTGAAGCCAAGCGCGAGGCGATCGACTCCGGCGAAGGCATCGACTGGGCGACCGGCGAGGCCCTGGCCTTTGGCACGCTGATGCTCGATGGCCACCGCGTGCGGCTGTCCGGCGAGGACTGCCAGCGCGGCACCTTCAGCCAGCGCCACGCCGTGCTGATCGACCAGACCAACCAGAACGAATACACCCCGCTGAATAACATCAGCGAGGACCAGGCGCGGATGGAAATCTTCAACTCGCTGCTCTCGGAAGTCGGCGTGCTGGGCTTTGAATATGGCTATGCGCTGGCGGACCCCAGCGTGCTGGTGCTGTGGGAAGCGCAGTTTGGCGATTTCGCCAACGGCGCGCAGGTTATCATCGACCAGTTCATCGCCAGCGGCGAGACCAAATGGCTGCGCATGTGCGGCCTGACGCTGCTGCTGCCGCATGGCAATGAGGGCCAGGGGCCGGAGCACTCTTCGGCGCGGCTGGAGCGCTACTTGCAGCTCTGTGCCGAGCGCAACATGACGGTGTGCAACCTCACCACGCCGGCCAACTACTTCCACGCCCTGCGCCGCCAGATGAAGCGCAATTTCCGCAAACCACTGGTGCTAATGACGCCCAAATCCCTGCTGCGGCACAAGCTTGCCGTCTCACCGCTGAAGGACATGGCCGCCGGTTCCAGCTTCAAGTTTGTCATCCCCGAGACCGACAGACTGGTGCCCCCCGCGCAGGTGAAGCGCGTCGTGCTGTGCTCGGGCAAGGTGTATTACGACCTGCTGGCCGAGCGGCGCGAACGCGCGATTGAAAACGTCGCCCTGGTGCGACTGGAACAGTTCTACCCCTTCCCGGCGCGCACCTTGCAAGCCGCGATCGCGCCCTATTCCAAGGCCGAGGTGGTGTGGTGCCAGGAAGAGCCGGAGAATAACGGCGCCTGGACGTTCCTCGATCGCAAGATCGAAGCTGTCCTCACCGCCGCCGGGGGAGCCGCTAAACGGCCCCGCTATGCCGGCCGCGTGGCTGCCGCCAGCCCGGCTACCGGGCTTGCCAAAGTCCACGCCGCCGAACAGGCAGCCCTGGTGAATGAAGCACTTACCGTATAATCTTGCGCAATACCGCCCGAACGGCAGCGCGTCTAAAAATTAGGAGCAGTTATGGCCGCCGATATCATCGTCCCGACCCTTGGAGAGAGCGTAACCACGGCGACCATCGCCCGCTGGATTAAAAAACCCGGTTCAACCGTAGCCGCCGACGAAGCCGTGGTGGAGCTTGAAACCGACAAGGTGACGGTGGAGGTCAACGCGCCGGAAGCCGGTGTGCTCTCCGAAATCATCGCCCCTGAAGGCGCTGAAGTCGAAATCGGCGCGCTGCTCGGCCGCATCAGCGCCGCTACCGCCAAGCCGGCCGGGAAACCGGTGGAACTGAAATCCGCCCCCGCCACGGCACCGGCCGCCGCCGCCGGGGTACATGCGCCGCAGATGCCGCCTGGGCCGGTTGCCCGCCCCGGCGTGGCGCTGCCCGCCGCCGCCAAGCTGATGGAGGAAAAACACCTCTCGCCCGCCGACATTGGCGCAGGTTCAGCCAAGGATGGCCGCATTTCCAAGGGCGACGTGCTGGAATTCATCAACAAGCCGCCCGTGGTTCCCGCCCCGCCCGCGCCCAAGCCGCCGCGCGTGGCCGATGCCCGCGAGGAACGCGTGAAAATGACGCGGCTGCGCAAAACCATCGCCAGCCGCCTAAAAGACGCGCAGAACACCGCAGCCATGCTCACCACCTTCAACGAGGTGGATATGAGCGCGATCATGGCGCTGCGCAGCGAATACAAGGACGCCTTCGAGAAGAAGCATAAGGGCGTGCGCCTCGGCTTCAGCGGCTTTTTCGTGAAAGCCGTCGTCGCGGCGCTGGCCGAGTTCCCCGCCGTCAACGCCGAAATCGACGGCGATGACATCGTGTACAAGCACTACGTCCACATGGGCATCGCTGTCGGCGGCGCCAACGGGCTGGTGGTGCCGGTGATCCGCGACGCCGGCCAGAAGACCATCGCGCAGATCGAGGCGGAAATCGCCGGATTCGGCAAGGCCGCCAAGGATGGCACGCTGAAGCTGGAACAGCTCTCCGGCGGCACCTTCTCCATCACCAACGGCGGGGTGTATGGTTCGCTCATGAGCACGCCGATACTCAACCCGCCGCAATCGGCCATTTTGGGCATGCATAAAATCCAGGAGCGCCCGGTCGCCATCAACGGCAAAGTCGAAATCCGGCCGATGATGTACCTGGCGGTGTCGTATGACCACCGGATTATCGACGGCCGTGAAGCGGTTTCGTTCTTGGTGCGGGTGAAGGAGAGTTTGGAAGACCCGAGACGGTTGTTGCTGGAGATCTGATCCGGGCGGTTACGTTGTAAGACAAGCCCCCCCTGGCCTTGCTTACGGCGTAATCACCCTGGGCAGGCCTCGGGCCAGACCGGCGCCGGGGGGGCTGTCCATGGTGTAGACGTGGACGCGGCGGGCGGCGGCGGACATCATGATGACGTAGGGGTCTGGGGCGACGTAGAGCGCGTCTGTGAATTGCGCGTAAATGCCCGGCGGGACGTTGCCGATGCCGTGCCAGACCGCGAGGACGTGGCGCTGGTAGGGCAGGCCGAGGTCGGGTTCGGCGGAGTGGTAATCGGCGATGGCGGTGTTCCAGGAGCCGGTCTGGTTTTTCAGCTGGTTGAGGAAGCCGGCGGCGTAATTGGCGTTTTCCGCGGGGTCGAAGGCGTCGTCGAGGGTGGCAAAGGCGCCTGGGTGGCTTTGCAGGCTGACCTGGAAGCAGCCGACGTCAATATCGTGCGCGCCGGAGGATTCGGCGAGGCGGACGAAGGCTTCGGCGGCGGCTTTGTCCATGAAGTATTGGCCGGTGCCGTCGGCGTTCACGGTCCAGGGCCAGGGGGCGACGTGGCCGGTGAGCGGATCGGGGTGGCCGCTTTCCACCATGCCGATGCTAACCAGCAGGTTGGTTGGCAAGGCTGCGGCTTGTTCAGCGGCGTGGCCAGCGGCGGCGCAGGCCGCTTCCGGCGGCACGTCGGCCCGTGCGCCGTGCGCCAGCGCCATCATCATCCCCATGCCAAGCAGCAAAAATCTCAAGCGAACCTCGCCTCTGTTACACCAAATCCTTACGCAAATGTCCTGTATATGACGAGGCTTTTAGGCGGCAATTCGATGAATTTTCCTGTGATGCGGCGCCGCAGGGCGCCTATTCCGTTTTAGCCCTCGCTTTTGCGGCGCAATATGGCTATGCGGAGCGGGAAATCTTCCGCGCGATTTTTGGGCCGTTGCCTTGTTCATCCAAGGCAGCGGCCCAAGCATTGCTTCAACTGTCAGGCTCTCCAACTATGTCCGCTCCAAAAATCCGCAATATCGCCATCATCGCGCACGTCGATCATGGCAAAACCACGCTGACCGACCAGATGCTCAAGCAGTCCGGCGCCTATGCCGCCCATCAGACCATGACTGACCGCGCGCTCGACCGCAACGACCTGGAAAAAGAACGCGGCATTACCATTCTGGCGAAAGTTGCCTCGGTGGTGTGGAACGATGTGCGTATCAACGTCGTCGACACCCCTGGCCACGCCGATTTCGGCGGCGAAGTTGAACGTATTCTGAACATGGTCGATGGCGCCGTGCTGCTGGTGGATGCCGCCGAAGGCGTGCTGCCGCAGACCAAGTTCGTGCTCGGCAAGGCGCTGGCCCGTGGCCTGAAGCCGATTGTCGTGGTGAACAAGATCGACCGTGGTGATGCCCGCCCGGACGATGTGCATAACGAAGTGTTCGACCTGTTCGCGGCGCTGGACGCCAATGAAGAGCAGCTCGACTTCCCGATGGTGTTCGCCTCCGGCCGTCAGGGCTGGGCGGTGAAAAGCCTCGACGACCCGCGCGAGAGCCTGACGCCGCTGTTCGACCTTATTCTCTCCCATGTTCCGGCGCCGAACCTGGATGCCACCGCGCCGTTCGGCATGGTTGCCTCCATTCTGGAGTCCGACCCGTTCCTCGGCCGCGTGCTGACCGGCCGTGTCGAGCAGGGCCGCGCTACCGTCAACATGCCGGTGAAGGTGTACCGCCTGGATGGCACGGTGGTTGAAACCGGCCGCCTGACCAAGCTGCTTTCCTTCCGTGGCCTGGACCGCGTTTCGGTGGACGAAGTCTCCGCTGGCGACATTATCGCCGTCGCCGGCCTGACCGACGCCACCATCCCGCACACCATTGGCTCGATGGACCTGCCGGGCCCGCTGCCCGCCACGCCGATCGATCCGCCGACTCTGTCCATGACCTTCCGCATTAACGACAGCCCACTGGCTGGCCGTGAAGGCAAAAAGGTCACGTCGCGCCAAATCCGTGACCGCCTGTACCGCGAGGCCGAAGGCAACGTCGCCATTATGGTCGCGGACAGCTCCGAGACCGACGCGTTTGAAGTCTCCGGCCGTGGCGAACTCCAGCTCGGCGTGCTCATCGAGCAGATGCGCCGCGAAGGGTTCGAATTGACCATCGGCCGCCCGCGCGTGCTGACCCGCACCAACGAGGAAACCGGCGAGCGCGAAGAGCCGTACGAGGAAGTGCTGATCGACGTGGACGAGCCCTATGCCGGCGCCGTCGTCGACAAGATGTCCCGCCGCAAGGGTGAACTGTCCGACATCCGCCCGTCCGGTGGTGGCAAGCAGCGCCTCACCTTCCGTATCCCGTCGCGCGGCCTGATCGGCTACCATGGTGAGTTCCTCACCGACACGCGCGGCACCGGCGTGATGAACCGCCTGTTCGCCGGCTACGGCCCGTGGAAAGGCAAGATCGAAGGCCGCCGGAATGGCGCGCTGATCTCCTCCGAGGATGGTGAGGCCGTGCAGTACTCGCTGTTCGCCTTGCAGGACCGCGGCGTGATGTTCGTCTCGCCCGGCGAGAAGGTTTATGTCGGCATGATCCTGGGCGAGCATTCGCGCGAGAACGACCTCGACATCAACCCGGTCAAGGAAAAGAAGCTGACCAACATCCGCGCCGCCGGCAAGGACGAAGCTCTGCTGCTGGTCCCGCCCCGCAAGATGACGCTGGAGCAGGCGATTGCCTATGTTGAGGATGACGAGCTGGTGGAGGTTACCCCGTCGGCCGTGCGTCTGCGCAAGAAGCATCTCGACCCCAACGCCCGCAAGCGCGCCGACCGCTCTTCCGGCGACGCGGCTTAAAAATCAGGGGCGCCTTATGGGCGCCCCTTTTTTTGTTGCCTGGCGGGGGAATAGAACCTGTGACCATCGTCAAAGACCATATGATCGCCGATGCCGCCTTGCAGCGGCGGATTGCCGATCGTTTCATTTCCTCCGGTATCGGGGATACTCCGGGCCGGGCGGTGCATGATCTGGGCAGCGTTGAAATGCCCGGTGCCGGTTTGGTGGCGCTGCATCTGCGCCACGCGGCCGATGCTATTTTGCTCGATGATTTTGGCCAGGTGGTGCTGATTACCCGCATGCATAACCCCGGCGTGGGGTTGCTGGCGTTGCCGGGCGGGTTTTTGGATACCGTGGACGGCGCCGTGGAAGACCCGCTGGAAGCGGCCATCCGCGAAGCGGTTGAGGAAACCGGGATTGACGAGGGACTGTTGCGGCGTGTTGCGGGCATGCCGGTTGGGCCACGCCTGTATAACCGCCCTTTTGACATTCGGGTGGCCTGGAACAACCTGCCGGGTACGCATATCCGGCAGGGTGATGTTTTCGGTGTCTCCACGCAGGGATTCCGCTTCAAGCTGCCGGGCAATTTGCGCGACCTGCCTTTGCAGGCCGGTGATGACGCAAAGGCGGTGCAGGTGGTGAAAATTTCCGGCCTGCAAGCTGGCCAGTTCGCGGTGCCCGACCATTTGCCGCTGATACTTTTGGCGCGGAATATCATCTGAAGCTATTGCCGTGGTTCGTGTTATGAGAATTTCATTGCGGTACGCAGCTGGTGGTATTCGCCCCCCCTGCGGACGCCGCCGGCGAACAGCCAGTTCGACCTCCGGTAATGCCGCGCGTGGAACCCGCAACCATGCTCATCCACTCGCGCGACGACGGGATTTTTTCCAACTTCAATTGCGTGATGAGCAACCTTGAAGCGCGGCTCGGCCGCGATGGCCGCATGGCCGCCGCGGTGGACTGGACGGCACCCAATGACGGCTCGCATTTTGTCCATGGTGATCGCGAGGATGGCAACTTTTGGCTGATTTTTTGAACCGTTGCGATTTACGCACCTGCCGGTAAAACAGTTCGATGTGTGGGATTATCCCACCACGGGCGCCATGCTAATTTCCAGCAAGGAGGCATATGCCACCTACAAATTCAATCCATTCTGGCGCCGCCGGTATCATGCGCTGTTCAGCCACTACATCACCGTAAAACCGTTTTTAACCGCACGCACCGAGGCAATTTTCAACGCCTGTGTGGCCGGGCCGTTTTGCATCGGCGTGCATTACCACAACCCGCGCCATGGCGTGGAATGCCCTGGCCCAGATTCACCGGCACGGCGATATTTCGTTCCACCAGCTCCAGCATGCCTTTTATACAATCGTCAATATATATGAAGCTGCGGGGCTGCCGGCCATCGCACCAGATTTCGATATCGTGCTCACCTGCATTTTTGGCCGTAATCACCTTGCGGCAGATCGCCACGGGGGCTTTTTCCCGGCCATCACTCCATCTGGCATATGGGCCGTAGACGTTATGGTAACGGGCGCAGACCGTTGGCAAGCCAAAGTCCTTGCGCAAATGCCGCCACATGCGCTCGGAGAACAGCTTCTCCCAGCCGTAGCCATCCTTGGGCATGGCGGGCACGGAGAGTATGCAGTTAGAGGTGGCCGGGTTTGTCTGAACACGGTTTCGCTATCTATAAGTGGCAGGTCTGCCGGGTTGTTGGATAGTATTCCGGTGTCTGGGCCTTGCGCAAGGAGGGCGTAGCCCGACTGGAGCGAGGCCCAGACACCGATCGCGAAATTTTCAGGCGGCCGCAAGCAGCGGGGCCTGAGTGAAGTAGGCAGCATCGGGCGTACGCGCGCCAAGGCTCGAATGCGGGCGAGAAATTCAGATACCGGCCGAGGCCGGCGCGGGCTTCGGCGACGCTGGCATAGGCGTGCAGATACACCTCTGTTGGCCTTATGCGTCTCGATATAACCCATGCCGCCCATATCGGCCGCCAGATTATACACACGGCTGCAACCGGCGGGGTCGCGGTAGGTCCGCACCAGGTTTTTGGTCTGGGGATACAGCCGTTTCGCAAGCCAGCCACCAATAAAGCCGCCGCCGCCGGCGACCAGCACAACGCCTCTCCCAGTTTACAAGGAGCCGCCCATTTGGGCGCAGGCCAGCAAGTTGGGGGTAATTATAATTCTGTAATTTTTAGTGGCCGGACCGCCTACCAGCCACACGCCCCTGCGCCGCGAAACCGCGAAAGGCGGAGCAAGCAGAGGAATTGCACTTCAAATAGCCTGACCGGTAGATTTGGGCTTGCGCGGCTTCGGGGTGATTGATTCTACCGGCTGGGGTGCATTACGCGCCGGAGGCCGCCGCCTTGGAACATTTTCTGACCTGCTGGCAGGAGCTGGACGACCCGCGCACGAGCAACGCCCGCCTACATGATTTCCACGAACTTCTGATGATTTCGCTGTGCTCGGCGTTGTGTGGCGGGCAGACGGCGGTCGATATGGCGCTGTTCGCGGAGGCGAAAGAAACGTTCCTGCGCGGGTTCCTCAGGCTCGAACACGGCCTGCCCAGCCACGATACTTTCAGCCGGCTGTTCCGCAGCCTCGACGCCGACCAGTCCCGCGCCGCGTTTCAGCGCTTCATGTCCGGGTTTTCCGAGCAAATTCAGGGTGTCGTCGCCATCGATGGCAAAGTCCCGCGGCGGCCGTTCGATCACGCGAGCGGAAAATCGCCGTTGCACATGGTCAGCGCCTGGGGCTGCGAGCAGCGCCTCGTGCTGGCGCAGATCGCCACCGATGTGAAGTCAAACGAGATCACCGCGGTGCCCAAACTGCTGGCGATGCTGTCGCTGCAAGGCACGATCGTGACCACGGACGCGCTCAACGGCCAACGCGCAATCGCCGCCCAGATCGCCGATCAAGGCGGCGACTATGCCCTGGCGCTGAAGCAGAACCAAGGCACATTGCACAATGACGCCATCCTGTTTCTCGACGATCCGGCCAGCAACGCCATCACGGCGACGCCAACTTTGGATGCCGATCACGGCCGCATCGAGACGCGCACCGCCACGGTCGCGACCGGCATCGGCTGGTTGCAGGAGACCCATCACTGGCCCGGTCTGGCCGCCATCGGCAAAGGTGCATCGCATCCGCGAAACCGCCAGCAAGACCACCACCGAGACCGCCTATTTCCTGCTCAGCACGAAGCTCACCCCCAAACGGCTCAACGAGGTGGTCAGATCGCATTGGGGCATCAAAAACCGGCTGCATTGGCGGCCGGATGCCGTGATGAACGAAGATCAGGACCGCACCCGGCTGGGCAATGGCCCACATAATCTGGCGGTTCTCCGCCACATGGCATTGAACGTCATGCAGAAGCATGGATCGAAGAGGTCTCTGCAGGGTAAGTTCAAACGAGCCGGGTGGAATGACGCCTACCTCACTAAACTCCTCACCCTGTTTTGAAGTGCGAGTGCCCCGGAGGGATTCACCCGTCATCTTGCTAAGCCGGCCAGCGACTCTGGCGTGTCAAAATCCCGCAGCACTGAATCAGTTGCTACCGGAACTTCGGTAACGAATTCCACATGCCGATGTAGAATTTGCCGGGCGCCGGTATCGCCAGAAAGTTTTAATAGTTCGGGAAAGAACCGTTTTCCCCAGAGTACCGGGTTACCGCGCTGGCCCGCAAAACAGGGCAACACGATCTCCCCTCCTTCCGTGAGATTATAGGCTGCGATGATGCTATTGAGCGCCAAGGGTTCAACAAGGGGCATATCGCCAAGGCAAATCAGCACAGCGCCGGCGCTGGGGGCGAGCGAAGCGATGCCTGTGCGAAGACTGGCCGCCATCCCATCAGCATAATTTACAGCATGGACGAAGCGGACCGGCTTACCCGCGAGCGCCTTGCGGATATCGGCATCGTCATGGCCGGTGACGACAATTACCGGGCTGGCCGTCGAGGCCAGGACATTGTCGACCGTTTGCGCGATCATCGTCCGGCCATCGGGCATGGGTGCCAGCAATTTGTTGTGTGGCCCCGTCCGTGATGAACTTCCGGCGGCCAGGACCAAAGCGGCGACGGTTGGCAACGCCAGAACGCCATTGCGGCGCGCGGCGATAATTTCGGCAATGATTGATATGGCGATTTCCGGGGCGGTGACCGCGCCAATATTTAAGCCGACTGGGCCGTGAATGCGGCTGATAGCGGCATCGGCGTGCCCCAGTGCGGCCAAGCGGCTAAGCCTAGTGGCATGGGTTCCCCGTGATCCCAGGGCGCCGATATAAAATGCTTCACTGCGCAGCGCGCGGTTAAGCGCGGGATCGTCGAGCTTGGGATCGTGGCGAAGGGTGACGATGGCGGTTCTCGCATCGGGGCGCAGGGTCTCCAATGCGGTGTCCGGCCATTCATTCAGCAGGTCCACGCCGGGGAAGCGGTCTGCGTTGCAAAAGGCACGGCGCGGATCCACCACGGTAACCGCAAAACCAGCCATGCGGGCCATGGGGACCAGGGATTGGGCGATGTGTACGGCGCCGATGATGACCAATCGGGGCGGCAGATTGCGGGCTTCGATGAACCAGGTTTCCGCACCGATACTCTGCGTGCCGGTTTTATCCGCCGCCAGGGCCGCGCGGCCGGCGGCGTTAAGGGCTGGCGGGGCGTCAGGGTCGGGGAGCAAAAATTCCGCGCCATCGGACAGGCGTTTGGCAAAGGCTGCAGGTTTTCTGTCTGCCGCAGCCTGGAGCAGGGCTTTCAGGGTGGCGGGTGTCACACCAGCTTCTCCACAAACACCTGAAGCCTGCCACCGCAGGCCAAGCCGACCTCCCAGGCCTTTTCATTTGCCACGCCAAAATCCAGCAGCACCGGGCGGCCATCGGAAAGTGTTTTCATCGCAGCCTCGGCCACCGCCGCTTCGACACATCCGCCGCTGACCGAACCGGCTATTCGCCCGCTGGCTGTGACCACCATGCGGCTGCCAGCCGGGCACGGCGAACTACCCCAGGTCGTGGTTACCGTGGCAATGGCTACGCACTCGCCAGCCGCATGCCAGGCAGCGGCGGTGGCGAGGATGTCCTCGGCGTCATGCATGCTGGTCTGTGGCGGCCTGCAGGGTCGCACGGCGGATGAGGGTCTCGAACAGCGGTAGCTTGTAGTTGTTTTTATGCAGTGGCGTCGCGTCTGCCAGCGCGGCATGCGCGGCATCCTTTGCAGTATCTTCATTGACGATCCTGCCAAGCAGAATCGCCTCAGCGGCTGTTGCCCGGTGCGGCACGGGTGCGGCTGCCCCAAGGACGACCGCCGCCTGTTTGCAACGCCGATCCGCATCCAGATCCAACACCACGGCAACATCGGCGAGCGGCCAATCGAACGAGTCCGTTTCGCCCTGTTTTAGATGTGCCATCCGTGCGCCAGGGTTAAGTGCCGGCAAATCGATGACCGTTAGAATCTCATGCGCCCGCAAAGTGTTTTCCCGATGGACATCTTCGTCCGGCGGCACAAGGAAATTTTCCAGGCGAACCCGGCGCACGGCACCGGTTGCATCAACACATTCCACGATTGCCTCCAAAGCGACCAGCACCGTGGCCGCCGTTGAGGGGTGGACGATAGCGCAAAGCTGGTTGTCAAAAATCGCGTGGTATTGGTTTTCGCCGTGGATCGCGAAACAATGGCCGCCGCCTTTTCGCAGGCAGCGATATTCCGCGGCCCGGAAGTACCAGCAGCGCGGGCGTTGCAGAAGGTTGCCTCCCAGGGTTGCCACATTACGAATTTGCGGGCTGGCGGCGTGCGCCGCGGCATTGGCAAGCGCCGGGTAGTGCTGGAGGACCAAGGGCGCCCGGGCAAGATTTGCAAGCGTGACGGCTGCGCCGATGCGCAAGCCGCCATCTTCGGTTGGTGTAATCACGTCGAGGCCCGGAATGTCCTTTAGACTTGTAATTCTGTCCGGTGTGAGGAGTTTCTCCTTGAGCAGATCGAGAAGATCGATGCCGCCGGCCTTCACGATCGATGCTCCAGCCTGACCGTTTGTGTTTGGAGGGGACAGCATCGCATCGGCAACCGTGGCCGCTGCCGCCGCCGCTGCTTCCGTGATCGTTTGCGCCTTAGCCCAGGCAAAATTCCTCATGGTTGCTGCCCTCGGCGAGGAATTTTCCCCAGCGCCGCCAGCACCGGCGCTGGTGCCATGGGCAACGTGCGCAGGCGCACGCCAATTGCGTTATAGACGGCGTTGGCGATCGCTGGAGCGGTGGCAATGTTGGCGGGTTCGGCGATGCCATAGGCGTCGGTGGCGCTCTGCCCGCGGTAGTCTTCCAGCACCACCACATCAATATCGGGAACCTCGCGCGGCCTAGCCAGCTTGTACTGTTCGAGATCGGGGTTGACCATGCGCCCGGTGTGTTGATCGAGCAGGCGCTCCTCGAACAACGCGTAGGAAAGACCCATCAGCACCCCGCCATGCACCTGACTCTCGATCTGCTTCGGGTTCATCGGCCGGCCGCAATCCTGCACCGCGACGACACGCTCCACCCGGATGATGCCGGTCTCGGTATCCACCGCGACGGCGGCAAATTGCACGCCGCCCAGATCCTGCAGCGCCAGCGCGGCATCGGGCATGCGGCGGCGGAACCCGCCGTAATCATCGCTGCGGGAGGCTGTTGCGCTGATCCGCTCAGTACGTAGGCGGGCCGTCGTATCGCCAAACAGCATGAAGCGGCCTGGGTCATTTGCAACCAGAATTCGTCCGCCACGCGCGATCAGGTTGTCAGGCGCGGCATCGAGGACCAATGCGGCCTCCTGGAACAGCGATTGCAAAACCCGCCATGCCGCGACGCGCGCCGGCGGCGTGATCGAGGCGGTGGCACGGCTGCCATAAGAAGGTGGTCCGGGCGGAAAATCAGTATCCCCCATGCGCACGGTGATATCTTCCGCGCGCAGGCCAAGAACCTCGGCCACGGTCTGCGCCATCACGGTCCCGGTACCGGTGCCGATATCCTGGACGCTGGAGAGCACCTCGACCGAACCGTCGCGCATTACCCGTACCTCGCAGGCGGCGTTGGTCTGCACGTTGGCCGGCCATAGCGACTGCGCCACGCCGAGGCCCCGCTTTACCGGGCCGGAATCAGCGCCCGGTGCGTGCCGGCTCTGCCAACCAATGCGCGCGGCGCCAAGGCGCCGTTCCTCGCGCCGTACCGGGCTGGGATCAATGCGGTCGCGCAGTGCGAGCGGGTCGAGCGCGAGGCGTTCGGCTAATTCGTCGATGGCTTGTTCCAGACCGAACGCGCCAGGCGTATTGCCCGGCCCGCGCATTGCACAGCCAGGCGCTGCGTTGATGAACACGTCGTACTGGGCTGATTCGAAATTTGGACAGGTATAAAGCGCCGCCGCAATACCACCGACACCAGCACCCAGAGTGACGCCCGCCGTGCCATAACTCAACAGCGAGATAGCGGTGAGTGTGCCGTCCTTCCTGGCGCCGAGACGCAGGCGCTGCCAAGTTCCAGGCCGGTTTCCAGCGTCCATCTGCTCTTCCTGGCGGTCGAGCACGATGCGCACCGGAGCCTTCGCTTCGCGCGACAGCGCCACGGCGATCCGGCCGTAATTACCCAGGGACGATTTCGAGCCAAAGCCACCACCCATGGCGCCAACGATCACCCGCACGCGGTCCAGCGGCAGGCCAAATGCCTCGGCCAGCTCGTGGCGGACGCCGGCGGTGAACTGGGTGGACATGTAGACAGTCAACCCATCCGCCCGCCAATCGGCGACAATCGCATGCGGCTCCAGGCAGCAATGTGTCTGCACCTTGGTGCTGTACGCGCCCTCGACGACTACCTCGGCCTCGGCAAACCCTTGAGTAACCTCGCCGCGTTGAATCAGTGCAGGGCCACGGACATTGCCATTTAGCGGCAGGCCCGCCGGGGCCGGGAAATCGGAGCTGTTGCCGGCCGGCGCCGAGGTGCTGTCATGCACGGCTGGCGCATCCGGCGCCCGCGCTTTGTCGAGGTCAACAACAAAGGGAAGCGGCTCAAAGCCGGCATGGACCAGCGCCAGCACCTCTTCCGCCGCTTGCGCCGACACGGCGGCGATACCTGCCACCGGCACGCCGAAATAGCGTAGGGAATCGCCCGGCTGGGCAACCGGCAGAACGGCGCGCACTCCGGGATGACGGGCAGCGGCCGCGAGATCAAGGGCGCGCAGGCGGGCATGCGGCAGCGGGGACCGCAGAATCCGGCCATGCAGCATGCCGGGAAGATTAATATCCACCGTAAACCGGGCGGCACCGGTGACCTTGGCCAAGGCATCATGCCGTGGCGCCGATTTTCCAATCACGGTAAGGTCCGCATTCGGCGGTAAGGGCGGCGGCTCGTCGCGGGGAACCTGGCGTTCCACCTCGCCAAGCCCGGTACTGGCAATGCCAACGGGAAAAATCGCGGTGCGTGAAGTCTCTGGCTCAGCCATTGTCATCCCCCCGCATTTTAGCCGCCGCCGCCAGCGTTGCCGCCACGACATGCGGATACGTGCCGCAGCGGCAGAAATGGCCGCTGATCGCATCCAGGACGGCCGCCTGGTCCGGATTGGCATTACATTCGAGCAGTGCCGCGCAACTCATCACCAAGCCCGGCGTGCAATAGCCGCATTGCAGGGCGTCGTGCTCAATAAAGGCGGCTTGAACCGGATGCAGTGCGGTTGCTGCCGCCAGCCCTTCGATTGTCGTGATACTGTGTCCGCCGGCCTCGACGGCGAGCGTCATGCAGGAGCAAACGGGCAAGCCATCAAGTAAGACCGTGCAGGCGGAACAGCTACCACGGTCGCAGGCGATTTTGGTGCCGGTCAGACCCAGCGCCCCGCGGAGCGCTTCCGCGAGCGTCGTCCGGGGTTCGGCATCAAATGTCCGGCCCACGCCATTTACCGTGGCCATAATCTGAATCATTTCCGCTCCGCCGGCGCCGGCATCAGCGCGCGGCACATTTTGCCCGGATATGGCCGCATCGGCTTCAGCCATGACAATCCTCTCGACTCTAATGGTCGTGCAGCGCGGGCGGATGGATGAACAACATACCAACCAACCCCTTTTTTCCGCAGGGCACAATTTAATCACTAAACGCGCAAGCTGGCCTTGATCCAGGTCAACTATGGACGGATTCTACCGGCGGCGGCGCAGCATGTTCCTTAATGGCGGTGTTCCCTTTTACGGGTGATCAAGAGTCAACGGACTTGCGCCGCCGCGCGTTATATATATAGTTAGTGCTAGGACATATCCGGGCCGAATATCCCCATGAAACCTATATATTTGTCGAAGTTCCGCGCGTTGCTCGGACGGCTGTCCGCATCGGACTTGTTGATCGTCATGCCCGAGGTTCAACAGCGCGAAAGGGATGTCGAAAGCGACTTGGTGGTCAAGGAAGCCGAGAGCCGTGTGAAGACATGTCCGCATTGCGACAGCGAGGCGATAGTGAGAAACGGACACAAGGACGGCAAGCAAGAGTTCAAGTGCAAGGCCTGCCTCAAACGCTTCAACGCCAAGACCGGAACGCCCATGGCCCGCCTTCGCATGCCTGAGAAGCACATCCCCAACGCCAACTGCATGATCGAGTCTCTGAGCATCCGGCAAGTGGCCCGCAAGTTAGGGATCAACACCAAGACCGCCTTCCGTTGGCGTCATCGCTTCCTTGCCGCACTCAAAGACGACCAGCCCACGCGGCTCTCAGGTTTGGTGGAAGTGGACGAAACTTTTTTTCGAGAGTCGTTCAAGGGCCAACGCAGCGGCATGCCACGGCCTCCAAAAGTTCGCGGCACTCCGGCGTCCAAGCCAGGACTCTCGGCTGAGCAAATCCCCGTGCTGGTGGCCCGCGACCGCGTAACGGGAGCGACCCTGTCGGTGCGAATCGAGTCTCGAAGCGCCAAACACATTGGAGCCAAGCTAATCCCAGTCCTAGACAAAGACACACTCCTTTGCACCGACGGAGCCAAGGCCTACAAAGCCATCGGCAAGAAGACTGGCATCGTGGTCAAGAGCGTGGTGGGCCACAAGAAGGCAAACCCGTATCACGTCAACACCGTGAACTCGTATCACTCACGCCTCAAAAACTGGATGGAACCCTTCGCGGGCGTGGCGACGAAAAACATTCCGGTCTACCTCGGGTGGCACCGCATGTTGGATCGCGATGGGCTGAATGCAACGGGCAAGTCCATGGTGGAGCGTTCGCTACGCGTTCACTCCATCACTGGCTCGATGCCAATGGCCGCGTAATTTTCTCGGTAGGAGTTGCCATCGATGAACTCGCCCACCGTCTGGATGCCGTCCTCTTTGGTCTTGTGCTGCGGCTTGAAGTCCAGCGAGAGGTGATAGCTCGCGCTGTTGGGAAACTTGCTGCTGAAAAAGTAGTGGAGGCCGTCGGCGACCACCTTGGCGGGAAACACATACACGTCCGGCACCGTCTTGCCGTCGGCCATGTCCACGCAGCACATGAACCGGCGATTCAGAGGTATCTTGTCCCGATCAGGGTTGGCGTATTTGCTTTGCAGAATCCAGCGCCGCGAATACGTCGCCGAGGTCTTGATCTCCAAGAAGGCGGAGTTGCCCGACTTGTCGAACACCAGAATGTCATAGCCGATGGTGGTGCCCCATTGCAGTGCGACCATGTAGCCGCGTTGCGTCAGACGAGACGCGACCAAGAACTCGCCAGCCAATCGGCTGAGGTTCTTTCTCTCATTGGTGACTTTGGTCATTTCTTCCAGTTCGCTATAACTTGTCCAGAGCTATTGAATAGCCTGACAGGAGAAAGAACTGTTTTGGGTTCGCCCTTCTTCTGTTTCAACATAAATATCAACTCATACTCAACTCGTTTGTGCACGAGCAGGCTTCTCTTGTAGACTCTTTCGAGGCCGTCTGGCGACTGTCCAAACATAGTTGACTCTGGCTTGTTTGTCTCCAAAAAATCAATGTCCAAGCCATTCAGTTGGGCTAGGGCCCCCTCGATTGCTGATGCGACATCTTCGCTTTGAAGGCGAACTTGCCTTACGAATTCATCATATCGCTGGTCTTGCGAACAACAAAACTTCTTTTGGTGATTCACTGGTCTTTAAATTTCTCTGGATGATCCAAATAAAACTGGAAAGCAGACTCACCAAAAGCATTGAGGTCCGCCTCCATTTCGGGTGTGAAGAATCCAGTAGGGGCATCTTTGGTGGGAATCCAGCGGTTCGCCGATTGAGCTACGCCCACAGACTCACCCTTTGGGAAAATGCCGGGCTTGGTGTTCATGGCCTTTTGAGCACTTTGTTTTTTTGCTACGGTTTCGGCTCTCATGGCACCTCCTCAGTGGTTGCGATGCTATATGTATATCACAAAACACGATGACGGCAAACCCGCTGGACGGTGGCTAAACAAAGCTCCTCTATCCGTCAAGGCCCGTCGTCGAGCTGAAAATTCGCTTAGGCGGCAAAGAAGAGTAGTTTTTTCATCACCCGTCAAATGGAACACCGCCTCCTTAATTCATTCAGTGGCCGCGTGTTCAGCACGTCGTCCGGTTCCAGCCATCCTCGCCTGGCCTGATCGATCCCGAAGCGCATGAAATCGAGCTCGACCATGGCATGGGCATCGGTTGAGATTGCCACCTTGAGCCCGAGCTGTTTGGCGAGATGGCAATGCGTATCGGACAGATCCAGCCGGTCGGGCTGGGCATTCAGTTCGAAATAGCAACCGCGCTCCACCGCACCGCGCATCACGCGCTCCATGTCGATGGCATAGGCCGGCCGCTCGTTGATCAGCCGTCCCGTGGGATGCGAGAGAATATCGAAGTAGCGTTGATCCATCGCTCGCAGGATGCGCTCGGTTTGTTTGTGTTCTGGCAAATTAAACTGGGAATGAATGGCGCCGACGACCAGATCAAGCCGGCTCAGGATCTCATTGGGCAGATCAAGCGTGCCATCTTCGAGGATATCGACCTCGATCGATTTCAACACCTCAAAGCCGGATAGTTTATTGTTAATCCGGTCGATTTCATCGATCTGCTGCGACAGACGCTTGGAGTCCAGGCCGTGCGCCATGGCCAAGCGGTGACTATGGTCGGTGATGGCAAGGTATGCATAACCTTTGGCTTGCGCCGCCTTCGCCATATCCCGCAGGCTGGCGCTGCCGTCGGTCGCGGCGGTGTGGACGTGAAGGTCGCCCTGTATGTCATGCACGGATATGAGGCGTGGCAGTTTCTTACGTCTCGCGGCCGCGATCTCGCCTTGGTCCTCCCGCAACTCCGGCGGAACAATGGCCAGCCCGAGACGCTGATAGAGCTCCTCCTCCGTACGGCCGGCGATGCGCCTCGTATTCTTGAACAGACCGTATTCATTGAGCTTCAGGCCGCGATCAATGGCGATCTGGCGTAGCTCGATATTATGCGCCTTCGATCCGGTGAAATAGCAAAGTGCGGCGCCGTAACTCTCCTCCGGCACCACGCGCAGATCCACCTGAAGCCCATTGCGCAGCCGGATGGTGGCGCGGGTCGGACCGTGCTCCACCACTTCCGCGACACTCTCATAGCCGGTGAACCGCCGCATCACCGGCTCGCTGGAAGCGGCTGCGGCCACGATATCCAGATCACCGACGGTTTCACGCCGCCGGCGGTAGCTTCCCGCGACCTCGGCCTGCAGCACGCCCTCGGCCTGACGGAGGTAATTTAACAAGGGAACGGCGATCTGTTCGGCGGTTGCCAGTTTGGTTCGCGGTGCCGTGCCGGGGCGTTCGGCGATTGCGCGCAGTATCTTCGCTTCCAGGCCGGGGCCGAAGCCCGGCACGGTCCGCAATTCGCCAGCCTTGGCCGCGGTTTCCAGCCTGCCAATTGTATCGATGCCGAGTGTTTCGTGCAGCAGATGCACGCGCTTGGGGCCAAGCCCGGGAAGTGCCAGCAATGCCGTGATCCCCGCCGGCACCTCGCGCTCCAACTCGCCGAGCATCGGCAACGGCTCACCACGGGCAATGATGGCAATTTTGCCGGCAAGATCTTCGCCAATCCCGGGCAACTCATCAAGATCCTCGCCGTTGGCCAGCATGTCGGTGACATTGCGCGGCAGCTCACCGATCAACCGTGCTGCCCGCCGGTAGGCGCGCACCCGGAAAGGGTTGGCCCCCTTGATGTCGAGGAGATCGGCCAGCTTATCGAGTTGGCTGGCAATATCGGCGTTCACGACGGGCATGATAAAAACCGCGCGCTCTGTTCACCGGGAATGTTGAGCCAGCCGTCACCTTGCCGCCATGACCTGGATCAACAGCGGGGATCAACAGCGGGGATCAACAGCGGGCGCGCCTCGCGGCCGTCATTCGTAGCGGAGCGCGTCGATGGGGTTGAGATTGGCGGCCTTGCGCGCAGGGTAATAGCCGAAGAACACGCCGACCGCGGCGGAGAATATGAACCCGCCGGCAACCGCCGTAAACGACACTGGCGCCGGCCAACCAAAAATGATGGGGATGACCGCGGAAACCGCCACGCCCATTACAATGCCAGCCAGTCCGCCGGTGACACTCAGGAACACAGCCTCGGCGAGGAATTGCAGCAGCACATGCAGGCGGCGGGCACCGATTGCCATGCGCAAGCCGATCTCGCGGGTACGCTCGGTGACCGAGACGAGCAGGATATTCATGATGCCGATGCCGCCGACAAGCAGCGAGATCGACGCCACCGCGGCGAGGAGAAGCGCCATGATGCGGCTGCTCGCTTCCGCCGTCTCGACGAACTGGCTCAGGTTGCGTACGTCGAAATCGTTGATCTGGCCGGGCTTGATGCGATGGCGAGCAACGAGTGTGTCCGTCACTTGTTGAATCGCCGCCTGAACCTGGACCGGGCTCATTGCCTGCACAAAGACCATGTTTGTGAAGCCCGTGATGCTGGGGACGAGATTGTAAGGGTTGGGCGGCGGGAGATAGGGCCAGTTGAGCATGGTCTGCTGCGTGCTCGGTGCCGCCACACCCAGCACCTTTCGCTCGGCCGTGGTGAATGGCGTCATGATGAGGTCGTCCTGGTCCTGGCCGAAGGCTGATTGCCCCTTGGTGACCAGCAGGCCGATCACCCTCAGCGGCTTGCCTTTCACTTGGATGGCGGCGCCGATCGGATTTTCACCAGGGTTGAAAAGCTGGCGGTACACTGTTTCGCCAATGACGGCGACGAGCGCCGCTTTGTCTTCGTCATCCTGAGAAATGGAGCGGCCGGCGGCGATCCGCCAATTGGTAATGTCCGGATACTTCACGCTCACGCCCTGGATGGCGGTGGTCCAGTTCTGACTGCCGTAGACAACCTGCCCTTGCTGGCGAATGAGATAGCCGACTTGCAACACGGCGGGATCATCGCGGCTGATCGCATCCGCGTCGTCCACGGTAAGCGTGCTGGCGCTGCCGAATCCGCCGCGGACACCGCCTGTGCTGGTCGCGCCGGGCAGCACCACGACAACATTGGTGCCAAGACTTTCAATCTGCTTGCGCACCGCTTCGCTGGCACCATCGCCGACGGCGACCATGACGATCAGCGCGGCAACGCCGATGAAGACGCCCAGCATCGTCAGGGCCGAGCGCATTTTGTTGCGCCCGATTGCCTGCGCCGCGGCGGCAAGGATCATGAGCGCGAATGGCAGGAACCC
This sequence comes from uncultured Alphaproteobacteria bacterium, assembly GCA_963696195.1. Lineage (GTDB taxonomy): Bacteria > Pseudomonadota > Alphaproteobacteria > Acetobacterales > Acetobacteraceae > Acidocella. Next base: position 2,387,538 of record OY968826.1, on the reverse strand, counting down.
GCCGGCTGCATTGCGCGGACCCGGTGGTTGCAGGCTGGCGCGCGCATGTCCGCCAGGCGCCGCCGGTTCGGCCGGCTTGGCCGCCACCTCGTCGGAGATGATGGCGCCGTCGCGCATCGTCACGACCCGGCCGGCGTAAGCCGCGATATCCGGCTCATGCGTCACGAGGACAATCGTGACGCCCTGCTCGTGGTTGAGGGTCACCAGCGTTTCCATCACCCCATGCGAGGTGCGCGAATCGAGGTTGCCGGTCGGCTCGTCGGCCAGCAGCAGGCTCGGCGCGTTGATCAGCGCGCGGGCAATAGCGACGCGCTGCTGCTGCCCGCCCGAGAGCTGCCCCGGCGTATTGCGCTCGCGCTCCTCAAGGCCGACGAAACTAAGCGCTCGCCGTGCCCGTTCCGTTCGTACCGCGCGGCGCAATGGCCCCGAAGCCGCGTAATAAAGCGGCAGGCCGACATTCTCGATGGCGCTGGTGCGCGCCAATAGGTTGAAGCTCTGGAATACGAAGCCCAGGCGCTCGCTGCGGATGCGGGCCAGCGCGGGTTCGCGCAGGCTCGCGGCATCGACGCCTTCAAAAAAATAGTGGCCGCTGGTCGGTTGGTCGAGGCAGCCGAGAATGTTCATGAGGGTGGATTTGCCGGAGCCCGACGAGCCCATGATGGCGACAAATTCACCCCTGCGGATGACGAGATTGATGCCGCGCAGCGCTTCGACCTTGACGTCGCCCAGAATGAAGGTGCGGGTTACGCCTTCAATCTGGATAACCGGCGCGGCATCTCCGGGGCTTTCCGGCGTCATCGTGAACGCCTCAAAGGCGTGGTGCCGGCGGCGTGGCGCCGGCCGCCGCACCAGTTTGCTCCGCCGTAATCACCGCGTCGCCCGGATGCAGATCGCCTTTCACGATTTCGGAGAAACTCCCATCATCCAGGCCAACCGTGACCGGCACCGCCACCGGCGCGCCAGCGCGCAGCACAAAAACCCGCGGGGCGGCATTCGCTGGGGCACCGGGGGCCGGCCCGCCCGGCGCATAGCGCAACGCCTGGTCCGGCACCCGCAACACATCCCGGCGCTCGTCAACGATGATCTGGGTCGAGGCCGTCATGCCCGGCATCAGTGCCAGATCCTGGTTAGCGACCCCGATCACGACGTCATAGGTGACGACGTTCTGCACCGTCTGCGGCGATTGGCGAACCTGGGTCACCGTGCCCTTGAACACGCGCTGCGGATAAGCGTCGACGGTGAAAGTTGCCTTATCGCCCTGTTTGATCTGACCAATGTCGCTCTCGCTGGTATTGGTATCAACCTCCATTTTCTTAAGGTCGGTTGCAATCAGGAACAAGGTCGGCGTCTGGAAACTCGCGGCAACGGTCTGGCCCTGGGTAACGTTGCGCGACACCACTGTGCCATCAACGGGCGAGACGATGCTCGTATATCCGAGGTTGAGCTTGGCGTTTTCGACCAGCCCTTGGTCGAGCTTCACGGTTCCCTCATCCTGTTGCACGACGTAAAGCTGGTCTTCGGCCTGCTGGCGGGCGATCGAGTTCAGCGCCTCCAGCTTCTGATACCGCGCAAGATCGGCCTGATCCTTGCCCAGGATCGCCTGATCGCGCAGCAACTGGCCTGAATATTGGTCAAGCACCGCCTGGTAGGGTCGTGGATCGATCCTGGCACAGACCTAGCCAGCTGTTACCTGCGTGTTGTAGTCGCAGGTAAGTTACAGAATCACGCCGGAGACATAGCTTCCGACAATAATCGTGAGCTCGGGATTAACGGTGCCGGTGGCGGTGACCGTCAGCGATACGGTGCCGCGGTCCACGGTTGCAGCCGTGTAGGTTATGGTTGGTTGTTTCCCGTAATACCACCATGCCAACGCACCCGCCCCGGCCACCGCAACCAGGGTAAGACCGCCCAGCCGCCAAAGGAAACGCCGCCGCGCCGGCTTGGGTCCCTGGGGCACTGTATCAGTGTGAAGACTCATAACCCGCACATCCAATCGTCATCGACTTTAGCTAACTCACGGTGTGCCCATTGTCGTTGAGGCACGTCAATCCGCCAATATCCACAGCGTAACATACAATCGCTGCCGGTGCCCCGGCACCCCCTAGTGGCTGTTTTTTCGCAGACAATCATGATTATTACGCTTATGGTGGGCACTGGTTTGCCGGGAAAGAAGCGATGTAGGGGTACGGCGGTCTCTGGTTGGATGGGGCGCTCCTTGCCATCGAACTAGCTGTATTGCCGGCCGCGGCGGTAAATTACGCCGTCTCAGGCGATCGCCAGGAAGCCGTCCAGCCTGGTGCCAATAGTGAAGGTCACGAGAAAGGAAGCAACCATGACGCAAAATCAGGGTAAAGCCGGAAAGCCTGCCGGTACCGAGCAGAAACTGTCACATCATGCATCCAAGACTCTTGAACTGCCGCCACCGCAAAAAGACGGCGGGATGCCCCTGCTTACGGCACTCAGGCTACGCCATTCGACGCGGGACTATTCCGACCGGCCGGTACCCCTGCAAGCACTGTCAGATTTGCTCTGGGCGGCTTTCGGCATCAATCGGCCGAGCGGTGATCGCACCGCGCCTTATTGGCGTCACGTCATGGTCATGGACATATATGTGGCGATGCCCGACGGCGTATGGCTTTATCATCCCGAGACGCACACGCTGGAGCTGCACATGCCGGGCGACTTGCGCGCCGAGACAGGACTTCAGGAATTCGCCGGCACGGCCGCACTCGACCTCATATACGTGGCCCATGGCGAGCGCATGGATGTGCCTTTGCCGGAACGCCACCTCTACGCGGCGGTCGATGCCGGATTCATTGGTCAGAATGTCTACCTCTTCTGCGCCTCCGAGGGGCTCGGTACCGTATTCCGCGGCGCGGTGGATTGCCCGAAGCTTGGCAAGCTCATGAACCTGCCGGATCAGCAGTTTGTTACCTTCACGCAGACCGTTGGGTGCGTCGGAATTTGAACGCTTTTGCGCATGGATAAGGCGGCAAACGCTCTGGCACGTAGCGTGCCAGCAAGCCAATGGGACCCGGCACTCCTGATCGAAACGCGGGGGTTGTCGAAAGACTTCAATGGCCATGTCGCCGTGGACTGCGTCGATTTCCGCGTTCGCGAGGGGGAAATCTTTGGCCTCATAGGGCCGAATGGCGCGGGCAAGTCCACCCTCATCAAAATGCTGACCACCCTGCTGCCGCCAAGCGCTGGCGATGGCCGCGTGGCCGGCTACGACATCAGGCACCAGGCAACGCAGGTGCGCGCACGCATCGGCTATATTCCCCAACTCCTCTCGGCTGACGGCGCGCTGACCGGGTACGAGAACCTGCTCCTCTCGGCACGGTTTTATCTGATTCCCCGAAAGGAGCAGCAATCGCGCATCCGCGAGGCGCTGGGGATGATGCAGCTCACCGGTGCCGCCGATCGCCTTGCCCAGCATTATTCAGGCGGCATCATGCCGCCCTGGTTGAAGGTGATCTCGCTGGGCAATCCTCTGACCTACGAGGTTGACGCGCTGCGTGCGCTCATGCTCACCGGCGGCGTGAGCAAGTTTGGCCTAGAGTCTCTTTCATTTAATTTGACGCATAGCCTGAATTCTTGAGGTAGTTTGCGCATTCGTGCGGTTTGAACTCGTTGAGCAATGTGCCGATGCGTTTCCATGTTGCCTCGACGGTGCGTTCGGCGGCTTTGCGGAGCAGGGTTTTGAGTTTTGCGAAGACTTGCTCGATGGGGTTCAGGTCCGGGCTATAGGGCGGCAGGAACAGGAGCTTGGCGCCGGCCGCGCGAATGGCCTTTCGTATTGCTGGGCCTTTGTGGCTGCCGAGATTGTCCATGATGACGATGTCGCCGGGTGACAATGTCGGCACCAGAAATTGTTTGATATACGCGGCAAAGCTTTTGCCATTGATCGGTCCGTCCAAGACGCATGGTGCATCGATACGATCTGACCGCAGAGCCGCCAGGAAGGTCAAAGTTTTCCAGTGGCCATGCGGCACCTTGGCCAACAGCTTCTCCCCACATGGCGCCCAGCCGCGTGTGCGGGTCATGTTCGTCTTGGCCCAAGTCTCGTCCAGAAAAACCAGCCGCTCAGGTGCCAGTCTGGCCTGATATTTTTTCCAGAACCGGCGCTTGCGGGCCACGTCCGGGCGATCCTGCTCGGCGGCGAACAGCGTTTTTTTTAAAGCTGAGCCGGGCGTCACGGACCAGGCGCCAGACCGAGACCTCGCTGGTGACAATGCCGCGCTCGCCCAGTTCAATCGCCAGCGCTCGCATCGTCAAATCTTTCTGCTCATCAAGCCGGCCAAGAATCCAGGCCTGATGTGGCGCCAAAGCCCGAGCTTGCCGGCGCCCTTGCGGCTTGGCCGCCGCACTGCCCGTCTGCCGCAGACGCTGTGACCACTTCACCGCGCTCGCAACGCTTACCGAAAACAACGCCGCTACCTCGCGGCACGAGCGGCCAGACAAAACCGCCCCCGCAACACGTTCCCTCAGATCATTCGAATAATGCCAACCCATCTCATGCTGACCTCCAATCCAGCAATAAGCTTAAATCAGATTTTCCGCCGCGCCGGAATCCCAAAACGATTCGGATCATCAGAAAGAAACTCTAGGGACCGATACAATTGTCCTTGTTGCCGTATTTTCTGTTTTCAGGGCAATTGCTACGCGTATGTATCCGCGCATGACAATGTAGAATTCCCGCAACTGCGGCTGACTTGCATCATAACCAGCTTGCGCGATTGGTGGTTCAATTTCTAACCGCCGCGGTGCTGGGCGGTGTAATCTGGGCGATGGAAAACCCGCGTGCCCGTTCACCAGTCAGGCGTAGCTGGCGGTAAGCCCCTTGGATTGTGCCGCCAATTCGTAGACCGGCACGGTAGCGCCCTTTTCGGTGACCGCGAGCGCATCCTGCTCCAAACGGGCCAGACCGGCGCTCACCAGGGCCTCGGCACAATCAGGGGTATAATATTTAATATAGCCGCACTGCTTAAGGGCGGCGAGGGTGCCGAGGGCTTCGGGCGATAAGGTCATCACTCTCTCTCCGTTGCCGCCGAACATGAATCCTTTAGAAACAGAACCATGTTCGTGGCGCTATAACGTGAACGCGCTACGGCTTCGTTTTTCGCATTTCCCGGATCGTCTGTCTACTTTTCAGATTTCTCCCGCACGAGGGAAACTGGCTGAATCCCTGGTCCGGCGCGGCGTCAGTCAGGCATGCCCTTGGCGCATGCCGCACTCCATGGGCGGTAGCCTGGCGCCAGTTCGCAGCGGATGGCGGCCGCCAGTTCGGGGTTGGCGCGCCGGATCTGGCTGACCCGCAACGCCGCGGCTGAACCCGGCACCGGGCAGATTTCCCAGCGCTCCAGAAAGAGCAAGTCACTTGCCAGACGCCGGTCGCAGGGTTGAGCAAACATGCTCCGCACCGTTGCACTAAGGGGGCGTGCGGAAACAAAGGCATCAAGATCACAATTTAACATCAGGCGTTCTCCGAAAACTATACGGTGCGGATGCAACACGGCACGCGATAAAATCGGCTCCCATTCTTATCCCTCGAACAGCTCCCGGGAACAACTTCCTGTAACAACGCGCGAACCAGCAGCCACGGGGTTTCGGCTCGGTCCGGTATTGGCGCGGCATGTCGCACATCCGGCTTGGCGCGCGGGTGAAGAAAACATGACAGTTGCGTGGCATCTGCAAAACCGCCCCTCCGGGCGCTGGATGCTTGATTAAAATCATGGTGCGAAACGCCATCCGCCTCTAGCGGTTTGGCGATGCGAGGAGATATTTGATGAAAGCGCAGATTTTGGCGGCCATCGGCGAAACCGAGTTGCAACCGGCTTCCGCCCTCAATGCCGCCTTGGCCGCCAATGACCGGCTGAAATATGTATTTTCGCTCCTGCAAATGGCGCTCGCCTATGCCGAGCACCCGGGGCAGGAAGTTACCACCCTGAAACGCGAGCGCGTTGCCTGCGGGATAGATGACCCCGGCCTCGATACCGCCATCGCCGGTGCGCGGATGCGCGGCAAAGCCTGCCATGTGCCGGGGTCCGGGCGGCTGATGCGCTGTATTGCCGAGGATATCCGCCTGATGGCGGCCCCCGTGACCGGCGGGGACTTTGCCGCCCGGCTGGAGAGCCTGCTGGCGGCTTTGCCCACGGCCGAGGGCGACCTGCTGGACCCGCCAACCGTTGCCGCGATGATGCAGGCCGCGCATGGCGGCGGCGACAGCCTGCACCGCCTGGTGATGGATTTGCACAAGCAGCTGAATGCCATGCAGGCGGCGCTGGCGACCGAGACGCTGGACGGCGCCGCGACCTATAATTTGCACGTGGACGACCGCCCGCTGGTGGCGGCCTTCATGGCCGGGCTCAACCGCACCGCCGGGCTGAAATTCAACCATCCCGGCCTTGCCACCACCGCCACGCGGGCGGGCGAAAAACTGCTGATCCAGAACGACATCGGCACCACGGATGCGCATGTCATCGTGATCCATGTGGTAGGCCTGACGGTGAGCGTTACCTACACGGACGTGCATGTGGAGCGGCTGGTGTTTTTTCAGGAGATGCTGAAACCGCGCAACGTAGTCTGGGAGGGTAGCCAGACCGCCGTGCTGGCCGCTGGCTCGCCGTTCTACATGGCAACGGGGCGGTTTGAGGCCGCAAACGCCGCGGAGTGCCGGGGCTATCTGGAATTCCTGGGCTCGCGCCTAGTATTTTTGATCGACTGGAACCGAGCGCGCAAACAATTACGGGGCTTTCTGCGCGGCCCGGACCGCCTGGCCCTGCTGCATTGGGCGGCGGAAAACGAGATCGGGCATCGCGGCTTCCTTGAACTTGGCGGCGCGCATCTGGTCAATCAGGCCATCGAGGCCACCGCCGGCGCGTCGATGCATTTCGGCGACCGGCTGTGCGATGTGCTGGGCGGCGAGGAAACACTGGATTTCCTGCGCTTCGTCTTCGCCACATCCACGTCCGGCCTGCTCACGGACCAATCGCATGCGCTCATCCACGACCGCATCCGGGCCGCGCTGGCCACGCACTTCCAAAATCAGGAACAGCAATTGCTGCGGCTGGCGGGCGACCATGCCGGGTTGATCTTTGAGCTGGCTTGCCTGGTGCGCGATGGTCTGCAACCAGAGTCCGGCGATTCAGGTAAGCGTGCGCGCCGTGCCGCCCGTTTTGAGCACGACGCCGACCACATGGTGGTGGAAACCCGCCAGACCGTGCGCCGGCGCCCTGACTACGCGGTGTTTCTGCCCCTGATGGTGGCGGCGGACGAAGCAGCCGACGAGTTGGAGGACGCCGCCTTTTTGCTCAATCTGGATACGCTGCGCGGCCAGCCGCTGGATGACCTGCAAGCGCTAGCGGCCTTACTGGTGGATGCATCACAGGAATGGATCAAGGCGCTGGGCCATGCGTGCCAGGTAGGCACGGCGGCGGGTAATGCCGAGACGGAAGATTTTCTCGCCGCACTCGACCGCATTGCCGCCCTGGAGCATGAGGCCGACGGCGCCGAGCGTAAACTCGCCGGCACGGCGTTCCACCATGCACAGGATTTCCGGCAACTTCATCTGTTAAACGCCCTTGGCGGCAAACTGGAAGCCGCGGCGGATGCGCTGAAACACGCCAGCCTGATGCTGCGCGACCATATGCTGGAGGATGTGATCAGTGGCTGAATTATACGCCATCGCCCCCGGCACGCCGCCAGCCCCCGGCGGCGCGGCGGAGGTGGGCAACAAAGCCTGGAACCTGATGCTGATGGCCCAGGCCGGGCTGCCGGTGCCTCCGGCTTTCGTGCTGCCCACCTTCTGGTGCGGCACTGTCCGAGATGAAGCGTTGCACCAGGCCTTGGCCGCCGGGATCGCCGGTCTGGAAGCCGCCACCGGGCTGCAATTCGGCGGCGCGCGCAAGCCGCTGCTGGTCTCCGTGCGCTCCGGCGGAGCGGTCTCCATGCCGGGGATGATGGAAACCGTGCTGGACGTAGGCATGAACACAAAAACGGTGGAGGTGCTGATCCGCACGACGGGCAACCCGCGCCTGGCCTGGGACAGTTTCCGCCGCTTCGTGCAGGGCTACGCCGAAGTGGTGGCCGGATTGCCGGTAGCACCTTTCGACACATTGGTCGCCAACGCGATGCAGGCGTCGGAGGCCGCGACCGAGCGCGAACTCGACCACCGCGACCTGAAAAACCTGACCCTGGCCATGCTCGGCTGCTACCGCACGCTCACCGGCACTGCCTTTCCGGCTGACCCGCACGAGCAGCTCGAGGCGGCGGCGCAAGCCGTGTTCCGCTCCTGGGATTCGCCAAAAGCCGTCAGCTACCGCCAGTTAAACAATATCAGCGACGCCGCCGGCACGGCGGTAACGGTGCAGACCATGGTCTACGGCAACGCCGGCGGCACCTCGGGTGCCGGCGTCGGCTTTACCCGCAACCCGGCCACCGGCGCGCGGGAGTTTTATTTTGACTTCCAGTTCAACGCCCAAGGTGAGGATGTCGTCGCCGGGCGGCACAAAATGCGCGACAATGAACGGCTGCCTTTGGTGCTGCCCCAGGTGTGGGAGCAGTTGCAAACCACCTGCCGCACCCTGGAAGCCCTGTTCCACGACGCCCAGGACTTCGAATTCACCGTGCAGGCCGGCACGCTGTTCCTGCTGCAAACGCGCCGCGCCAAGCGCACGGACTGGGCCGCCCTGGCGATTGCCGCCGACATGGCGGCGGAGGGGCTGCTGACGCCGCAAGAGGCGCTACGGCACCTGAACGGTATAAACCTTGATACCATCAGCCGTACCAGCTTTACCCCGCCGGTGCCCGACGCCCTGGCCCAGGCGCAGGTCGCCAGCATCGGTGTTGCCAGTGGCGTTGTGGCCCTGGATTCGGCGGCGGTGCAACGCTTCAGCGCCGCCGGCACCGCAGCCATTCTGGTCCGCTGGGAAACCGTCACGACCGATATCGACGGCATGGCCCTGGCCACGGGCATTCTCACCGGCTCGGGCGGCCGCACCTCGCACGCGGCGGTGGTTGCGCGCCACATGGGCAAGGTATGCCTGGTCGCCTGCCCCGAATTGGCAATAGACCTCGACCAGCGCCAGTGCCGTATCGGCGGCCATGTTTTCAATGAGGGCGATTCTCTATCGCTGGATGGCAATACGGGGGCGGTTTATCCAGGCCCCCTAACACCCGTGACAGAGCGGCCCGAGAGCGGACTGGCGGAAGTTGAGAGGTGGCGGTACGCAGCCGCGCATGATTACACACCGCCCGAGGCAGCAAACTTAGTGAGCAATTAATATTCAGCAGTACGTACTGAAGGTTGCTAAGTGCCGGTGGTTGCGTGCCCCCCGATTTGAGCATACAGCCCCGGAGCGGCAAAAAAAGTTATAATGAGTTCAGTGTGTTCCGGGTATTGTCTCGGTTCTCAAACCGCGAAAAGGCAGCTATCTTGTCTTCCAACCAGAGGGGACGGGCCGCTCATTGGTGAAAGGCATGGGCCAGTATTTTATGATCCGATGAAATGACATTCTATTCGCCGTGGCTCCAACCGCTTACCTTCAGTTGTTGTCATTTGGATTGAAACCGCATTCGCCACGAATGGACAAAGAATGAAAAAGCATTTTGATTTTTTATTACTCGGCGGCGGCCAAGCCAGCGTGAGTGCCGCCGAGACCCTTCGTACCGAAGGCGCGACGGGTAGCATCCTTTTGCTCTCCAATGAACTTTGCGCGCCTTATGGCCACTCGTATCTGTCCAAGCAGTTTCTCATGGGCGCGCTGTCGAAAGAAAAGCTTCTGATAAATAGCGAGGCATACTACCGGGAACATGCGATCCACCTAATGCTTGGCGCCGCTGTCGTTTCGCTCGACACGACGAACCGGCTGGTGCGGACGGATCGCGGGGGGGACATCCATTTCGGCAAGCTGCTCATCGCGACGGGTACGCAGCCAATTAGCCCAACCATTCCAGGCTCCAAGCTTTCGGGAATCCATCACCTGCATACTCTGGCGGATGCCGAGGCGGTGAGGCAGGCTGCCAGGAACGCCACGCGTGTCGTCGTCCTCGGCGGCAGCTTCCTTGGTGTCGAGATTGCCACATCGCTCACACGCATGGGCGTTCATGTCGTGCTCATCGAGGAAAATGACGTATTGCTCTCACAGCTAGCGGCTCCTGAACTCTCAGCATTTTTCGGCAACTTTTGTGCGGAGCAAGGAATTGAACTGCGCGCGAAAGACGCCGCTGCCGCCTTCCAGGGCGATAGCCATGTGGAGGCCGTGGTGACCCGCTCCGGTGAGATCTTTCCAACCGGCCTGGTCGTCGTAGCGATTGGTGTAACGCCGGATATTGGGTTTCTACGTGACAGCGGCATCCAGCTTGGCGACGGTATTCTGGTTAACCAGCATCTAGAAACGAGCGTGCCGGGCATCTTCGCGGCTGGCGACGTAGCGAACTTCTACGACATAGTGTTCAAGGAGCGACGCCGGATTGAGCACTGGGACAACGCCGTCAAGCAGGGAAGACTGGCGGCTCGGAACATGCTTGGGAGGAGGTTAGCCTATGACGAGGTTCCCTACTTTTTCTGCAACATCCTCGACCTTAGTTTCAGCTTTCTTGGCTCGACGCGGGAAATCGATGAACGTATCAGCCGAGGCTCGCTAGAGGATCGCTCCTTTACGTTACTCTATCTCAAGGACAATGTTCTTTGCGCCTCCTTCTCCATGGGGCGCTCGCCCAGAGAGACTCTCGCGACGGAACTGCTGATTCGCCATCGCGTCAACTTGCGTTCCGTCAAAGATCGGCTTGCGGACGCTGACTTTGCGCTGGAAGGCATCTCCACCCAGACGGTTCTGATCCTGCAGGGCGGAGGTGCCTTGGGCGCCTTCGAATGTGGGGTGATGAAAGCGTTGGAGGAAGCGGACATCCATCCAGATATCGTCGCCGGGGTCTCCATCGGCGCTTTCAACGGTGCCATCATCGCGGGCAATCCAGGTAATGCCGCCACCGCGTTGGAAGCATTTTGGAATGATCTCACCGTCATCACGCCGTGTGCGCCGACAGAGAAGGAGCGGCGCACGCTGTCCACATGGTGGAGCTTCTGGCTTGGGTCTCCAAGCTTCTTTTCGCCGCGTTGGTGGCTGCCTCAGCAAGAGTTTCCGTGGAACTGGACGAGCCTGTATGACATCACGCCGGTCAGGACATTGTTAGAGAAGTATGTTGATTTTAGCCGCCTCCGAGAAAGTCCAGTCCGCCTATTGGTAAGCACCGTCAATGTCGAAACGGCGGAGCTTGAGGTTTTCGATAGCCACGTTGATGATATCACGGTGGATCATATCCTCGCCAGCGGCAGCCTTCCGGGCGCATTTCCCTGGACCACAATCCAGGGAAAACATTATTGGGACGCCGGCATCGTTAGCAATTCACCATTGGAACTGGTGACCGAACGCTGTGGCGATGTTAGCAAGCGCGTGTTCATCGTTGACCTGTACGCCAGCCGCCAACCATTGCCCGAGAATCTTGCCGACGTCCTGCTGCGCCGTGATGAAATCGTCTATGCGGAACGCGTCCACAACGACGTGCGCCACCGGGAACGGATTAGTGATTTCCGGAAGCTGATGCAGGAGATCATGGATAATCTGGAGCCGGAGCCTTTCCAGCGTCTGCGGCAGAGTCCGCGCTTCATTCAGCTGATGGCTGATACGGCGCCGACAACGATCACGCGGATCGTGAATGAGGTTCCCGCGGGAGAGCCACATTTTACGGATAACGACTTCTCAGCGCCGAGCATCGAACGACTCAAGCATGCGGGCTATCTGGCCGCGAAACCCGCCCTTGGCCTTGGGCTCGCCGAAGGCGACGCCAAATGAGGAGGTTCGTGAAGCTGGGGGGTTTAACCGGTGGTCAGTTATTGGCCGCGCGGAATCCGGCGTCATCGGCCTCGGCCTTGCAGGCATAAAAGCCACTACCCTTGCCGTAATCACCCGAGCCTGGAAGGTGATAGATCAGGTTCGGCCCCGAGGACCACACAATTATATCACCAGGGCAATGGTCTGTGGCGTCCGCCGATGTTCCAAACCGGTGCGAACTCCCAAGCCCGGTTGTCGCGCCTTCCACCTCATTTTGGGCGGACGGCGCGGAAGCCTGTGGCTCTGGACTTGTTTGCGCAACTGCGACCGGCACCGCGCCAAGCACGCAAATCAGGACCAAAGCAGGCAAAACACTCTGTTTCTGTATGGATGACGTCATTATACTATCCCTCCACTCGTCTTCAGACGATGTGGAGGGCATGCGGATGATTACAAGGCTTTTGTAGTGTGATAACCTTCATTTTCCAGAAATTAATAAAGCTCTGGCAAGGCGAAGGCGGCATCTTCCCGGAAATACTGCCGCTTTGTGGTGCTTCGATAACGCGCAACGACGGGCTCCATCACCGCGCGCCCCGTACCACCATTTTTCCCGGCATCCGGTGCCTATAACCCAGCGCCTCCGAGATATGCCCCTTCTGCACCTCCTCAATCCCCGCCAAATCCGCAATCGTCCGCCCCACCCGCATACTGCGCGTATACCCCCGCGCCGAAAGCCGCAGCTTCGTGGCCGCCATTTCCAAAAACGCCTTTGCTTCGCCAGTGAGCAAAATCAAATCCCCGAGCGCCTCCGCATTGGTGGTCGCCCCGTCCTCGCCATAGCGCGCCCGCTGCCGTTCCCGCGCGGCGGCCACCCGCGCCGCCACCACCACACTCCTTTCCCCCGCCGGTGCCCACGCCAACTCCTTTGGCGTCAGCGGCGTAATTTCAATAATTATATCAATGCGGTCAAGCAACGGACCACTTAGCTTGGTCTGATAATCCTCGCCACATCGCGGCGCCCGTCCGCATTCCCGCGCGCCATCACCCAGATACCCGCACCGGCACGGATTCATCGCCCCGATCAACTGAAACCGTGCCGGATACGTAATATGCGCCGCCGCGCGGGAAACCGTGGTGTGCCCCGCCTCCATCGGCTGGCGCAAAGCCTCCAGCGTGGCGCGGGGAAATTCCGGCATCTCATCCATGAACAGCACGCCTCGATGCGCCAGCGAAACCTCTCCCGGCTTCGCCCTGTTCCCCCCGCCCGTCACCGCCGCCATGCTCGCCGAATGATGCGGCTCACGGAAAGGCGGCCGCGTAACCAGCCGCCCGCCATCCAGCATCCCCGCCACCGAGTGCACCATGCTAACCTCCAGCGCCTCGCGCGGGGTAAGGTCCGGCAGCAGCCCCGGCAGGCGCGAGGCCAGCATGGATTTCCCCGCCCCCGGCGGCCCGATCATCAACATATTATGCCCGCCCGCCGCCGCCACTTCCAACGCGCGGCGCGCTGTTTCCATGCCGCGCACATCCGCCAGGTCCAGCGTTTTATACCCGCCCCCCAGCAACCCTGCCGGCGGCGCCGCCAATTGCTGCGTGCCGCGGAAATGATTAATCAGACTCAACAAATCCGGCGCCGCCAGCACGGTCAAATCCCCGGCCCAGCTCGCCTCCGGCCCCTGCGCCTCCGGGCAGATCAACCCCAGCCCGCGCCCCGCCGCCGCAATCGCCGCCGGCAGCACCCCCGCCACCGGATTAATCCGCCCATCCAACGAAAGTTCACCCAGCGCCGCGAACTGCGCCAGCTCCTCGCGCGGCAGCACATCCATCGCCGCCAGCACCGCCAGCGCCACCGGCAGATCAAAATGGCTACCCTCTTTCAACACATCCGCCGGCGCCAAATTCACCAGCACGCGTTTCGGCGGCAGCGCCAGCCCCATCGCCGTCAACGCGGCGCGCACCCGCTCGCGCGCCTCGCCCACCGCCTTATCGGGCAGCCCCACCATCAAAAAATTGGGCAGCCCGCTGGCGATCTGCACCTGCACTTCCACCGGCTGCGCGTCGATCCCCGCGAAGGCAAAGCTATTCACACGCGCAATCGACACAATACCACCCGTTAAAGTTGTTAACAGGTTACGGGCACACGCGAGGCTTGTCTATTCTCTCTTAACCGCAAACGGCCCATTCGCCTGGCACGTCGGCATCATCTCGATCCGGTTAATATTCACATGCGCGGGCAGCGACACCAGCCATGCCGCCGTCTCCGCGATATCCTCCGGGCTCAGCGAGTGTGTCCCCGCATAAACCGCCGCCGCCTTGCTCTCATCCCCGCCAAACCGGACCTTGCTGAACTCCGACCCACCAACCATCCCCGGCTCAATATCCGTCACCCGAATATTCCGCCCCACCAAATCCGCCCGCAAATTCAACGAAAACTGCTGCACAAACGCCTTTGACCCGCCATAAACATGCCCGCCCGGATACGGATAAACCCCCGCCACCGAACCCAGATTCAAAATAATCCCGTCATTGCGCGCCACCATCCCTGGCAAAATCGCCCGCGTCACATGGATCAACCCGGTCACATTCGTCGCCACCATAGTGTCCCAGTCGGCCAGATCAGCTTCCCATGCCGGCCTCTGCCCCAGCGCCAGTCCCGCGTTGTTCACCAGCACATCAATCCGCCGCCACTCCTGCGGCAGCGTACCTAAAAACCCCGCCACGGCCGCCTTGTCGGTCACATCCAAGGGCACCGCCAGCAGCCGGTCCCCCAGCTCCTCAGCCAGCGCCGCCAGCCGCTCCACCCGCCGCCCGGTGGCAATTACCCGGTGCCCATCCTTCACAAACCGCCGCGCAAACGCCGCGCCAAATCCCGCCGTCGCACCCGTCACCAAAATCGTTCTCATCTCAAGCCCCGCCAAATTCGCGCGTGTAAAATCCACCGTCTTCACCATGCCACCAAACGTCACCGCACTCTGCCGCCCCCAAGTTTGGCCGCGCCCCGGTTGCCGTGCAAGCCGGGCACCGGTACATCATGCGTCATGCGCAAAATTTCCCTCCTGGCTCTGGCTGCCCTCACCGCCTGCACCCTGCCAGGCCGGCAAACTTTTGCCCCAGCACCGGTCGCGCCGGATCCCGCCAGCATCGCCGCCGTAAATGCCTTCGCCGGCCGCATCCCGCTGGTCACCATCGCCCCCGGCACCACCAATTTCGCCGCCCCCCTGGCCGATGCCGTGCATCAGGCCCTCGCCATCAAACCCAGCGCCGCGTTTGCCGTTGAGGCCAACGCCCCCCGCGCCGCCACGCCCGATGCCAGCGCCGCCGCCCTCGCCGGCCTAACCCCGCTGGCCAGCGCCGTCGCCCAGTCCATCGCGGCGGACGGCGCCGCCCCGGGCAACATCGTCCTCACGGCCCGCAACGCCGGCGACGTGCCCAATATCTTCGTCTACGTAAAATGAGAGACTGTTTCAGAAGTCGCTCCGGCGAGTCGTATAGCGGTGATTTTCGAGCACCGGAGCGCAGCGTACTTCAGTACGTGAGCACCGGAGCGCAGAAAATCGCCTCTATACGGCCGCCGGAGTAGACTTATGGAACAGTCTCTGAGCCTCTCTTCGCTGATGATGCCACTGGCCCGCTGGCTGGACCCCGAGACCGCGCATAATTTGTCCCTCCACGCCCTGCGTCTCGGCCTCGCGGGGCATGACTCCACGCCCGCCGACCCCATCCTCGCCACCACCGCCTTCGGCCGCACCCTCAACAACCCCATCGGCCTCGCCGCCGGGTTTGACAAAAACGCCGCCGCCGTCACCGCGCTTGGTCACCTTGGTTTTGGTTTTGTCGAGGCGGGTACAGTCACCCCCCGCCCGCAACCCGGCAACCCCAAACCCCGCCTGTTCCGCCTGGTCGAGGACGCCGCCGTCATCAACCGCATGGGCTTCAACAACGCCGGCATCGAAGTCTTCCTGCGCAACCTCCAACGCGCCGACCGCCGCACCGTCGCCGTCGGCGCCAACGTCGGCATCAATAAACAGGGCGCGGACCCGGAACGCGACTACCCCGCGCTGGTAACCGCCGTCTCCCCGCATGCCGACTACATCACCATCAACATCTCCTCCCCCAACACCCCCGGCCTGCGCGACCTGCAATCCGAGGCCCGCCTCACCGCCATCCTCTCCGCCATCACCACGGCAAAGCCGGTGTTCGTGAAAATCGCGCCTGACCTCGCGCCCGAGGGCCTGGAGGCTGTCATCTCCGTCGCTTTGGCGCAAAACATCACTGGCCTGATTATTTCCAACACCACGCTCGCCCGCCCGGACACCCTGCGCAGCCCTTACAAAACCCAAACTGGCGGCCTCTCCGGCGCGCCCTTGTTTGGCCCCAGCACCGCCATGCTCGCCCAGGCGTACAAACTCTCCGGCGGCAAACTCACCCTCATCGGCGCCGGCGGCGTCTCCACGCCCGAACAAGCCCTGGCAAAAATCCTCGCCGGCGCCTCGCTGGTGCAGCTCTACACCGGCTTCGCTTACGGCGGCCCCGCCCTCATCCCGCGCCTAAAAACCGGCCTCGCCGCCCTGCTGCGCGCGCGCGGCTTCACATCCATCACCCAGGCCGTGGGCGCAGGCGCATGACCAGCTTCGGCCAGCTCGCGGCAAACTACGAAGGCTTCATCGTCGACCTTTGGGGCGTTGTCCACGACGGCGTCAAACCCTACCCCGGCGTGGTGGACTGTCTCTCCCGCCTGCGCGACGCCGGCAAATCCGTGGTCTTCCTCTCCAACGCCCCGCGCCGCCCGCACGCCATCGCCGCCACGCTCGGCGGCATGGGCATCAGCCCGCACCTCTACACCGGCATCATGTCCAGCGGTGAGGCCGTCTACCTCGGCCTACGCGACCGCACCGATGAATTCGTAGCCCTCGGCACCAAACTCTACCACCTCGGCCCCGACCGCGACCGCGGCGTGTTCGACACCCTGAACTTCGAGCAGGTCGATGACCCCGCCGCCGCCGATTTCCTCCTCAACACCGGTCCTGATGACATTCTCGGCCCGCAAGACCCGGACCTCTACGCGCCAGTGCTAAAAGCCGCCCTGCAAGCCCGCATCCCCATGGTCTGCGCCAACCCAGACCTCGAAGTCATCCGCGACGGCGTGCGCATCATCTGCGCCGGCCTGCTCGCCGAATACTACAAAGCAGACGGCGGCATCGTCATCCAACGCGGCAAACCCGACCCCGCCATCTACACCCCCACCCTCGCCATGCTCGGCACGCCGCGCGAACGCACCCTCGCCATCGGTGACTCGCTGCGCACCGACATCGCCGGCGCCAAAGCCGCGAGCATCGCCTCCTGCTGGGTGCTGTCGGGCATCCACGCATTGCACCCCGAACACGCCCCCACGGAGGCCGCTCAGATGGATCTAGTCCCGGTTTCGATTTTGCCTGGATTTAGCTGGTAAAGCCGTGCCGTGCATTGGCGGGCCCAATGCACGGCACAAGCGGTCAAACGTAGATAACTTCCGTCATCATGCCCGCCGCCATATGGTACAGATTATGGCAGTGAAACAGCCAGCGGCCAGGGTTGTCCGCATCAAAGGCGACTCTCACCGCCGCCATTGGAGGCACCAGAACGGTGTCCCTCATTGCGCCGTTCACAGCCGCGCCATTCAACGTCACAACCTGAAAATGATGTCCATGCAGATGCATCGGATGCGCCATCATACCGTTGTTGACGATATCCAGTGCCACCCGCTCGCCTTGCTTCACGGGCAGCGGCTGATGATTTTTCCATTGCTGCCCATTAATGCTCCAATCGTAGCCCATCATCCCGCCTGCCAGATGAACCTGATGCACGCGTTGGATAGGCCGCGTGCCGAGAGGTTGCGCGGCAATGAGCCGTGATTCCAGCGACCAGCCGCAGGCTCTGGCGGGATAATCCGTGGTCGCGCTCTGTTTCGTAATCTGCGCCTTTGGGGTGGCCAGTATGATGCCGGTCTGCTCGCGGCCGCCTTCGCGCTGCGCGAGGACCGGAAACATTCCTTCCCCGGCGGGCAGGCGCAGCAGCACATCGGCCCGCTGCGCCCCGGCAAGCGGAAAGCGGGTCACGTTGACCGGCCGCACCGGGTTACCGTCCACGGCAATAAGCTGTCCCCCAAGCGTGCCGAGGTTGATCCAGAACGCTGTTGCCGTCGCGCCGTTGATCAGCCGTAACCGCACCTGCCCGCCCGCTTCCACGCGCACGGTTTGCGGATCGTCAAGCGTACGGTCATTGGCGAGGTAGGCGTCAAAATTGACATCGTTGAGGTCCATCCCCATGCCGCCACCAGCGCCTCCACCCATGGTGCTACCCATGGCGCCACCGCCCATCATGCCGCCCATGCCGTAGCCCGATACGCTCTTCCCGCCCTGTCCGTTGGTAAACCCAGCCAGAATTTCCGCCGGATCCTTGAACGTAAAATCATGCAGCAAAACCACAACCTCCTGCGCGTCCAGCCGCAGGTCTTCGGCGGTATGCACGATCATGGGTGCCGCCATCAGCAATTGTTCCTGCAAGCCGTAATGCGAGTGCATCCAGTGCGTGCCGGTGCGTGGCGCGTAATCGTAGCCGCGCGAACCGCCGTCGGTGATTAGCGTTTCATAGCCGGTATCGGGCACGCCATCCTGCGACACCGGCGGGGTTTGCCCATGCCAGTGTATTATGGCCGGCGCCCCGCACCGGTTGCCCAGCGCTACCGTAAAACGCTGACCAGGCGCGAGCACTGCGCCGGATGAACCATCAGCACTCTGGATTCCAAAAACCGAGGCGGCCCTTCCGTTCACATCGAGCGTGCGGCGTTCCACGGTAAGCGGCATTGGTTGCACGGCAACTGCGGAGCCCTTGGGAAGGGTGGAAAAAGCTACGGCGGCGGCACTTGAAGCCAGCACCTGCCGGCGGGATAAAAACATGTTCATCGTCATGACCTTTCGTGGCGTTCAGCCAAACATCTGCGCTGCCGGCGGACAGAATATCCTATACCGGCGAGGTATTTTAAAAATTGCGCATTACGGCGCTGCCGGCTGGAAGCGCTCCAGCAAAGGCAGTGGTTCAGGCCGTGTGTCTGGGTGGCGGCAAAACCGGCGGCTGACCCAGGCCGCGCGGAATCCTATGCGAAAACACAGCGTAACTGAGGGGCAGAACCCTGGGGTAGGGCACCGCGGTCATTGCAACGAGAATGGCGCTCAGCGGTGCGTTTTGGCACAAAGCGCAGCTGGCGGCGCCGTTACAGCACCGGTCATGGCCGAACGGGTGTGAAGCCTCTGAAACAACAGGCATTGCCGCCATATAAACAGGCACGGATTGGGGCATCGCAACCCCAGCCATTGGCATGGCGGATACCGGCACGTCAGCGCATGCCGGCAATATCGGGGTGCCAAAATTAAACAGCAACACCACCAGCACCGCCAATAATGCGGAAACAGCCCTACGTAGCGTCCAACCTGTCCCTTTAGCCGCTTTCATGATCCTTGCCGTATAAACGATTAATAGTCACCAGATAAGGCAGCCCGTGCATTGATCTTGATCAACGATGGTCTTGATTATGACGGAACCAGATGCCCTTCACCGGCCTCAACGCGCCAACTCATTCCTTTTCCGGCACAAACCCGCACAAATTGGGGTGCAAGTAAAAAATAAAGCCGCACTAACAATACGTTAGGTGGCTTTCCTCACAAGTGCTTCACGTGAAGCACCCCCTACGCCTTGGCGAGCGCGTCAAACCCCTGCAGCCGCTTCACCAGCGCCGTCATCTGCTCCAGCGGGATCATGTTCGGCCCGTCGGAGGGTGCCTTGTCCGGGTCCGGGTGGCACTCGATGAACACCGCCGCACAGCCCACGGCCAATGCCGCGCGCGCCAGCACCGGCGCAAACCGCCGTTCCCCGCCCGATGACGTGCCCATGCCGCCCGGCTGCTGCACTGAATGCGTGGCATCGAACACCACCGGGTAGCCGGTCTCGGCCATAATCGGCAGCGCGCGCATATCGCTCACCAGCGTATTATAGCCAAACGACACCCCGCGCTCGCACAGCATGATTTTCTTATTGCCCGTGCTGGCGATTTTCGCCGCCACGTTCTTCATGTCCCAGGGTGCCAGAAACTGCCCCTTCTTCACATTAATCGCCTTGCCGGTAGCCCCGGCGGCCAGCAGCAAATCCGTCTGGCGGCACAAAAACGCTGGAATTTGCAGCACATCCACCACCGCGCCCACTTGCCCGCATTGCGCCGCGTCATGCACATCGGTCAGCACCGGCAGCCCAAAAACCTCGCGGACTTCGGCAAGAATCTTCAAACCCTCAACAATCCCAATCCCGCGCGCGGCGGATGCCGAGGTGCGGTTGGCCTTATCGAAGCTCGATTTATAAATCACCCCAATACCCAGCTCACGCGAAAGTTTCGCCAATACGCTGGCAACTTCCATCGTGTGCTCACGCGACTCAATCTGGCACGGCCCCGCGATCAGCGTGAACGGCAGGTCATTGCCGATTGTCAGCGGGCCAACGGAAACATGCTTCATACCAGCCTCGACTGCGCCACCGCGGCGGCGATAAAGCCTTTAAACAACGGATGCGGCGCAAAGGGTTTAGACTTCAGTTCCGGGTGATACTGCACGCCGATGAACCAGGGATGTTGCGGGTACGGATACTCAACAATTTCCGGCAGTACGCCATCGGGTGAAAGCCCGGAGAATTTTAACCCCGTTGCTTCCAACTGTTCGCGGAAATGAATATTCACCTCATAGCGATGCCGGTGCCGCTCGGAAATTTGCGCAGCACCTTCATAAACTTCGCGCACCAGCGAGCCTTCCGCCAAAGCCGCAGGGAAGGCGCCAAGCCGCATGGTCCCGCCGAGATCGCCACCGGCGCGCCGGCGTTCAATGTCATTGCCGCGCGCCCATTCGGTGAGCAGGCCCACCACGGGAATGTCGCACGCGCCAAACTCAGTGGAGGACGCACCGGCCATCCCGGCCAGGTTGCGCGCCGCTTCAATCACCGCCATCTGCATGCCGAAACAAATGCCCAAAAACGGCACTTTGCGTTCGCGCGCAAACCGCACCGCTTCAATCTTGCCCAGCGTGCCGCGTTCACCAAATCCGCCCGGCACCAGAATGCCATGCACGCCGTCCAGTTGCTGCACGGTATCGGGCTTCTCGAAAACCTCCGAGTCCACCCACTCCAGCACCACTTTTACCTTGTTGGCGATGCCGCCATGCGCCAGCGCCTCGGCCAAGGACTTATAGCTGTCCAGCAAGTTCGTGTATTTGCCAACCACCGCAATGCGCACTTCACCTTCCGGCGCGCGCACGGTCTCAACAATCCGCTCCCAGCGGCTCAGGTTGGGCTCGCTCTCAAACGGCAGGCCAAAATGCCGCAGCACTTCACGGTCCATTCCGGCTTCGTGGTAGGAGATCGGCACCGCGTAAATCGTGTTTACATCCAGTGCCGGAATCACGGCTTCCGCGCGCACGTTGCAGAAACTGGCGATTTTCCGCCGCTCGTTTTCGGGAATCTCCCGGTCGCAACGGCAGATCAACATCTGTGGCTGAATGCCGACGTTAAGCAGTTCCTTCACCGAGTGCTGCGTCGGCTTGGTCTTCAGCTCCCCGGCGGAGGGAATATAGGGCACCAGCGTGAGGTGCACGAACATGGCGCGCGCCGGCGTCAACTCGTTGCCAAGCTGACGAATGGCTTCCAGGAACGGCAGGCTTTCAATGTCACCAACCGTGCCGCCGATTTCCACCAGCACAAAGTCCAGCCCGGCGGTTTCGCGCAGCACGACATCCTTGATGGCATCGGTAATATGCGGGATCACCTGCACGGTGGCGCCGAGGTAATCCCCGCGCCGTTCCTTGGCGATAACGTCGGAGTAGATCTTTCCCGTGGTGGCGTTATCGAGCTTGTTGGCGGCAACGCCGGTAAAACGCTCGTAGTGGCCGAGGTCGAGATCGGTCTCCGCGCCGTCATCGGTCACGAACACCTCACCATGCTGGTAGGGGCTCATCGTGCCGGGATCGACATTAAGGTAGGGGTCAAGCTTGCGCAGGCGGACGGAATAACCGCGGGCCTGCAACAAAGCGCCTAGTGCGGCTGAGGCGATACCCTTACCAAGTGAGGAGACCACGCCGCCGGTGATGAATACAAACCGCGTCATGGAATCCGATCATACACGAGTCGTGAGAAAAGCGAGAGGGGATAAATACGCGCGCGGATGGATAGCAGCTCCGCGCGCGAGAAGGCCGGGATTATTGCCCGGGGGTATTGCCAGGACCCGGCACCGCGGGGGCGGCCGGCGGCAGGGCGTCAGCCGGGGTCTGCGGCAGCGAGGAGGGCAGGGCCGGGACCGAGGTGGGGGCCGGCGCGGCGGGGGCGGTGCTCTGTGCCGGGGTGGCGAGGATGGCGGTGGTGTTCTCGGTGGCGCCGCCCTTGTAGAGCATGGCCAAGCTGAGTGAGAGCACGAAGAACGCGGTGCCCAGAATCGCCGTGGCGTGGGTGAGCAGGTTGGCGGTGCCGCGCCCGGACATGAAGTTGCCCATGCCCTGGCCGCCGCCGAGGCCAAGCCCGCCGCCTTCGGAACGCTGGATCAGCACCACGCCGATGAGCGCGATGGTGACGAAGACATGCAGCACGAGAAGAACTTTAATCATGGCAACCTTTAAGGAAACTGTTGCGCGGCTTCTAGCCGCAGGGGGCGCTGGCAGCAATGGCCAGCAGATCAGCCGCCGCTAGGCTGGCGCCGCCGGCCAGGGCGCCGCCAACTTCCGGCACCGCGAGCAGGGCGGCGGCGTTGCTGGGCTTCACCGAGCCGCCATAGAGGATTTTCGTCCCGGAGCCGGTCTCGCCCAGGTGTTCAACCAGCACCGCGCGGATGGCGGCATGCATGGCGGCGACGTCCGCCACCGTCGGCGTGCGCCCGGTGCCGATGGCCCAGATCGGCTCGTAAGCCACCACGCCGGTGAAATTTTCCGGCAGGCTGTGGATTAATTGGCTGCGCACCACGGCTTTTGCATCCCCGGCGTCGCGCTGGGCCTCGGTTTCGCCGACGCAGACAATGGGGGTCAGCCCGGCGGCCACGGCGGCTTCCACCTTGGCGGCGACATCGGCATTGGTCTCGCCGTGGTTCTCCCGGCGCTCGGAATGGCCAAGGATGACGTATTGTGCACCAACTTCGCTAAGCATCGCGGCCGAAACATCCCCGGTATGCGCGCCTTGCGGGCATGGCGCACAATCCTGCCCTCCGAGGGCCACCGTACTGCCGGCCAATGCGGTGTTGAAGCGGTCCAGCAGGGTGTAGGGCGGGCAAATCAGCAGGTCGACATGCCCTGGCGCCTGCCGGATGGCCTCGGCATAAGCGCCGATTTCCGCCAGTTTCCCATGCATTTTCCAGTTTCCTGCAATAAGTTGCCGCATTTTCTTCCCCCAGTTTAGCTATGAATATTACAGATGTTGCTATGCAGCAAAATTCTCTTGATTATTCATGGTGCGATGCAACATCATGTATTCAGAGAGTTTAAGGAGTACAGACCATGTTGACATTTTTAATCATCTTCGCGGTCGCGATTATCGGGCTTGCCGTTGTGCAGGCGATGGACATTGAGTGCGAGAGGCCACGCAAGCGCCGTGGGAAAATCAGCCGCTCGGCCGAGGCCGCCCTGTTTTTTGATACCCTGGCCGGACTGCGCTGAGCCGGTTCGCCGCCGGGCGGAAGCCATGACGTGCCTTCCGGCGTGTTCCGCCGTTAATACTCGCATGCCCGTACAGCCTCCCCGTGATTGCCCAGTCCTGACCGCCTAGCTATAGAGGCGGGGGTTTGGGGTAAATAGGGCCGATGATCGTCTGGGTACGCAAGTTGCTGGAAAATTGGGTTGCGCGCGGCTTTTTTGCGCTTCTCGTGATAGGTTTTGTGTTCTGGGGCATTTCCAATGTCACCACGTTGATTGGTAGCAATACCGCCGTGGCGAATGTGAATGGCCAGGAGGTAGATGTTTCCGCCGTGCAGGCCGCCTACCAGCGGGCGCTGAACCAGGCGAGCCAGTCCGGGCAGGGCCAGCCGGACCTCGCCACCCGCCAGCAGCTTGCCGCGAGCGCGCTGTCTCAAGTGTTGCGCCAGCAGGTTATGGCGGACGAACAGCGCAGCCTGGGGGTTGCGGTGCCGGATGCGGCGGTGCGCCAGATGATCGACGCGATCCCGGCGTTTCAGACAAATGGGGTGTTCGACCAGCAGAAGTTCACCCAGATTTTGCAGCAGAACGATAATTCGCCGGAACGGTTTATTGGCGAGGTCAAGGATGACATCGCCGGGCGGCAGATGCTGGGCGCGATTTTGGGCGGCGTGGCCCCGCCCGGTGAGCTGCTGACGCAGTTGTTCAGCTATATTGGCGAGCAGCGCTTTGCCGAGACCGTGAATATTCCCTTTACCGCGCAGCCGGCCCCCAAGCCGCCGGGCGATGATGTGTTGCAGCGCTTCTGGCGTAATAATCCGGCGCTGTTCACGGCACCGGAGCTGCGCACGGTGAAAATTGTTATTTTATCCCCCGCTTTGCTGGCCCCGCGTGAGAGCGTGGCGCAGGCCGATGTGGACGCCGCCTATGCGCGGGCCGCGCAGGCAACGCCGCCCGCGCTGCCGGTGCGCAGCGTGCAGGTGATATTGGTGGATAACCTCGCCGCCTCCTCGCGGCTGGAAGCAGCCTGGAAGCGCAAGGGCGATTGGGCGGCGATGCAGGCGATGGCGAAGAAATTCGGCGCCCAGGCGATTGAGCTGGACCAGGCTAAGCAGGCGGAAATTCCCTCGCCCGAACTGGCGGCGGCCGTGTTTGCCGCCACGCCGGGCAAGGTGGTTGGCCCGGTGGCCGGGACCGATGGCATGTTCGTGTTCAAGGTAACGCAGGCCAGCGCTGGCGGCACCGATGAGGCGGCGCTGCGCGCGCAGGTGTTGCAAAGCCTGCGGATGCAAAAGGCGCAGGCCGACGTGGCGCAGGATGTGGATAATCTGCAGGACGCGCTGGCCGGGCAGACGCCACTGGACCAGCTGCCGGGCAATTTAGGCCTGGCCGCCGTGCAGGGCACGTTGGATGCCAATGGCAACGCGCAGGATGGTACGCCGGCGCCGATACCCGGTGGCGATGACCTGAAGGCGGCGATTGTGAAGGCGGCTTTTGCCGCGCATGCCGGTGATCCGGCGCAGCTGACCAACGGGCCGGACGGCAGCTATTTCGCTCTGACCGTGAGTGCCGTGACGCCGCCCACCTTGCAACCCTATGCGCAGGTGAGCGCGAAAGTGCTGAGCGCCTGGACCACGCAGGCGATTACCCGCGAGGCGGAGGTGCGGGCGGCAACGCTGATGACGGCGGTGAACCAGGGGCAGAGCCTGGATGACGCAGCCCGGGCCTTGGGCGCTGCCGTGAATACGCCGCCGGGCTTTGTCCGTGGCGCGCCTGCCACGGGGATTCCAAGCGGGATGGTGCCGGTGCTGTTCACCCTGAAACCAGGGCAGGCGACGATGCAGCAGACTGGCACCAGCTTTACCGTGGCGGCGTTGACGAAAATCGTGCAGCCGGACCCGGCGGCCGGCCCCAATGATTATGCCCAGTTGCAGCAGGCCATAACGAAGCAATTGCAAAACGACGCCGGTGAGAGTTTGTTGATCGGGCTACAGACGCGCGACAAGGTTTCCGTCGACCAGAAACTTCTTGCGCAGATTTATCAGTGATTGAAGGATGATGAACGCTATTTCGCCAGACCGCTTTGAAGAGTTTCGTGCCGCCTATGAGCAGGGACGCGGCGCGCTGGTCTGGCGGCATGGCATTGGCGATCTGCTGACGCCGGTGGCGGCGTTCATGAAGGCGGCGCATGGGCAGCCGTACTCGTTTTTGCTGGAGAGTGTTGAAGGAGGCACCGCGCGCGGACGTTATTCGGTGATCGGCATGGCGCCGGATTTGATCTGGCGCTGCGACAAGGGTGTGGCGGCCATCAACCGCGATGCGCGCACGGATGCGGACGCGTTTCTGCCGGTGGGCGATGCGCCGCTGGACAGCCTGCGCGATCTGATCGCCGAGACACGGCTGCATGTGCCGGAAGGGTTGCCGCCGATGACCGGCGGGCTTTCCGGTTACCTCGGCTACGACATGGTGCGGCTGATGGAACAATTGCCGGAAACCAAGCCGGATGTGCTGGGAATTCCCGACGGTGTGCTGGTGCGCCCTGGTGTGTTCGTGATTTTTGATGGTGTCACCGATGAGATGACGCTGGCGGCGCCAGTGTATCCGCGCGCCGGGATTTCCGCTGCTTCGGCCTACGCAGCGGCGGAACTGCGGTTGAACAATGTGGCGAAGGCGCTGGAGCAGCCGGTGCCGAAGTTGGTGGGCAGCCTGGATGGGCCGCTGGAACAGAGCTGCAACATGGACAAGGAAGAGTTCCTGACCATGGTGGAGACGGCGAAGAATTATATCCGCGCCGGGGATGTGTTCCAGGTGGTGCCGAGCCAGCGCTTTGAGGCGAAATTCTCGCTGCCGCCGTTCGCGCTGTACCGCAGTCTGCGGCGGGTGAATCCGGCG
Source organism: uncultured Alphaproteobacteria bacterium (assembly GCA_963696195.1). Classification (GTDB taxonomy): domain Bacteria; phylum Pseudomonadota; class Alphaproteobacteria; order Acetobacterales; family Acetobacteraceae; genus Acidocella. The sequence continues at coordinate 2,361,134 of OY968826.1, read as the reverse complement.
CCGTTTCTGTTCTACCTGGACTTTGGTAACTTTGTTGCCGTGGGGTCGTCGCCGGAAATTCTGGTGCGGCTGCGCGACGGGATCGTGACCATTCGCCCGCTGGCCGGTACGCGCCGGCGCGGCATGGATAAGGCCGACGATCTGGCGCTGGAGGCTGAACTGCTGGCCGACCCGAAAGAGCGGGCCGAGCATTTGATGTTGCTCGATCTGGGCCGCAACGATGTGGGCCGGGTCTCGGAAATTGGCTCGGTGCGCGTGGTGGAGAGCTTTGCTGTCGAGCGGTTCTCGCATGTGATGCATTTGTCCTCGACGGTGGAGGGCCGGGTGCGGCCGGAGTGCGACCAGTTGGATGTGCTGATTGCGGGCTTCCCGGCGGGTACGCTCTCGGGCGCGCCAAAAGTGCGGGCGATGGAGATTATCGAGGAGCTGGAGCCTTCGCGGCGCGGCTTGTATGCCGGGTGTATTGGTTATTTTGCCGCCAACGGCACGATGGATACCTGCATCGGCCTGCGTACAGCGGTGTTGAAGGACGGCGTGATGTATGTGCAGTCCGGCGTGGGCGTGGTCGCGGATTCCGACCCCGAGGCGGAATATGCCGAGAGCGTGCAGAAGGCGCGCGCGCTGTTCCGCGCGGCGGAGGATGCCGCGCGATATGTCACCGCCCCGGAGCGCGCGTCATGATTCTACTGATTGATAACTACGATAGTTTCACCTTCAACCTGGTGCATTTCCTGGGTGACCTTGGGGCGAAATGCGTGGTCAAGCGCAACGACACGCTGAGCGTGGCGGAGGCGATGGCCTTGCAGCCGGAGGCGATTGTGCTTTCGCCGGGGCCGTGTACGCCTAACGAGGCGGGGATATGCGTGGATCTGGTGCGCGCGGCGGCGGGGAAAATTCCGCTGCTGGGGGTTTGTCTGGGGCATCAGGCCATCGGGCAGGCGTTTGGCGGGCGGGTGATCCGCGCGCCCGAGCCGGTGCATGGCAAGACCAGCCCGGTGTACCATGACAACACTGATTTGTTCGCCGGGCTGCCCAACCCGTTCACCGCGACACGGTATCATTCGTTGATCGTGAAGCGCTCGGATTTGCCGGAATCGCTGGTGGTGACGGCGTTTACGCAGGATGGGATCATCATGGGGCTGCGCCATGCCACGCTGCCGGTTTATGGCGTGCAGTTTCATCCGGAGAGCATCGCGACCAGCCATGGTCATGAGATTCTGAAAAACTTCCTGGACCTCGCGGGAAAATTCAACGAGCCCAAGCAGGCGGCATGATGCCAGAGGATCGAAATTTTGGCTCTTCCAAAATGAGGGCCGGAGGCATCGCGCGTGGGGCTGCGCGTGGGGCTGGAGCTGCGGCCACGCGCCAAACAAAAAGTAATGCTGGAGGTCCTTTTTTAGGACAGCCAGCATGACAAGTTCGTTGAAGCCGGTGCTGGCGCGGCTGGCGCGGGGCGAGAGCTTGAGCGCGGCCGATGCGCTGGATGCTTTTGGCGTGGTGATGGATGGGCTGGCGACGCCGGCGCAGATCGGCGGCATGCTGATGGCGATGCGGGTGCGCGGCGAGACCGTGGCCGAGCTGACCGGCGCGGTGACGGCGATGCGGACGCGCATGACGCCGGTGGTGGCGCCGGAGGGCGCCATGGATGTGTGCGGGACCGGCGGCGATGGCGCGGCGAGTTTGAATATTTCCACCGCCGTGACCTTTGTGCTGGCGGCTTGCGGCGTGCCGGTGGCCAAGCATGGCAACCGCGCGCTGTCGTCCCGGGCCGGTGGTGCGGATGTACTGATGGCGCTGGGCGTGAATATAGAGCCGCCGATGGAGCGGCTTTCGGCGATTTTGGCGGAGGTGGGCTGCGTGTTTCTGTTCGCGCCGCGCCACCATCCGGCGTTGCGGCACGCGGCGCAGGTGCGGGTCGAGCTGGGCACGCGCACGATTTTTAACCTGACGGGGCCGATGGCCAATCCGGCCGGGGTGAGGCACCAGTTGATCGGCGTGTACGACCCCGCCTGGCTGCGGCCGGTGGCGGAGACCTTACGCGATTTGGGGACCGAGTCGGCCTGGGTGGTGCATAGCCATGGGCTGGATGAGCTGACCCTGGCGGGCGAGAGCCAGGTGGTGGCGCTTAAAGACGGCGCGATTGGTGAATTCACCGTGAATGCCGCCGATGCCGGGCTGGCGCCGGTGCCGCTGGAAGCGATAAAGGGCGGCGACGCGGCGGAGAACGCGGCGGCGCTGCTGGCAATGCTGCAAGGCGTTTCTAGCGGGTATCGTGACACTATATTGTTCAATGCCGCCGCCGCGCTGATCGTCGCCGGTGTGGTGACAGGTTTGCCGGAAGGCGTGGCCAGGGCGGCGGCGGCGATTGATTCCGGTGCCGCGTTGCGGGTGCTGGAGAAACTCAAAATAGCCTCGGAGAGGCAGGATTTAGCATGAGCGTGGTGGTTGAAGGCGATATTCTGGCGAAGATTTGCGCCGATAAGCGAGTCGAAGTCGAGCGGCGGCAGGCGGTGACGAGCATTGAGGAGCTGAAGCACCAGATTAAGGATGTGGAAAAGCCGCGCGGTTTTGGCAGGGCGTTGATGGATGCCGCCGCTGTGGGGCGGGCGGGGTTGATTGCCGAGATAAAGAAGGCATCGCCCTCGGGCGGGTTGATCCGCGAGGATTTCGACCCAGCCGTGCTGGCGCGGGCTTATGCCGGGGCGGGGGCGGTGTGCCTATCGGTGCTTACCGACCAGCCGTATTTTGAGGGTAGCCCGGAGCATTTGAAAGCGGCGCGGGCGGCGGTGAAGCTGCCGGTGTTGCGCAAGGATTTCATCCTGGACCCCTGGCAGATTTACGAGAGCCGGGCGATGGGGGCGGATTGCATTTTACTGATTATGGCGGCGCTGACCGACGAGCAGGCGCGCAGCCTGGAAGAATTGGCGCGCGCGCTGGAAATGGACGTGCTGGTGGAAGTGCATGACGAGGCGGAGCTACAGCGGGCGCTGGGGCTGCAGACGCTGTTGGTCGGCATTAACAACCGCAATTTGAAGACTATGGTGACGACGCTGGAGACCACGGAAAAACTCTCCCGGCTGTGCCCGCCGGAGCGGTTTGTGATTTCGGAATCTGGCATCAAGACGCATGAGGACGTGCTGCGGCTGCGCAAGGTTTGCGTGGAGGGGTTTTTGGTCGGCGAGTCGCTGATGCGCCAGGCGGATGTGAGCGCGGCGGTGCATAAATTGCTGGGGACGGGTTGAGCCGGCTTACGCATACTGACGAGGCGGGGGCGGCCCGCATGGTGGACGTGTCGGCCAAGGCGGAGACGGTGCGCGAGGCGGTGGCCAAGGGCCGGGTGGTGATGCGGGCGGAAACGCTGGCGTTGATCGGGCAGAACAAGGCGGCCAAGGGCGATGTGCTGGCGGCGGCACGGCTGGCCGGGATTATGGCGGCGAAGCGGACGGCGGAGCTGATCCCGCTGTGTCATCCGTTGCCGTTGTCCGCCGTGGCGGTGGATTTGGCGCTGGGCGATGCGGCGGTGGAAATTACCGCGACCGTGCGCACCACCGGGCGGACCGGCGTGGAAATGGAGGCGCTGACGGCGGTGAGCGTGGCGGCGCTGACGATTTACGACATGGTGAAGGCGGTGGACCGGGGCATGAGGATTGAGGCCGTGCGCGTGGTGCGTAAATCCGGTGGTAAATCCGGGGATTTTGAACAGGCATGATTACGGTGGAGGCGGCACGGGCGCGGATTTTGGCCGGGCTGGGCCGTACCGGGGTTGAGAGTGTGCCGTTGGGCCAGGGGCTGGGCCGGGTGCTGGCGGCGCCGGTGCGGGCCAGGCTGGCGCAGCCGCCGGCGGATGTGGCGGCGATGGATGGTTATGCGCTGCGCGGTGTGGATGGCGTGGCGGGGGCGCGGCTGCGGGTGATTGGCGCGGCGCCGGCGGGGCATCCGTTTGCCGGGGTGGTGGGGCCGGGCGAGGCGGTGCGGCTGTTTACCGGGAGTTTTGTGCCGGCGGGCGCGGATACCGTGCTGATCCAGGAAAATGCCACGGCGGCGGACGGGTGTATCACGGTGAACGAGGCTTGTACGCCGGGGCGGCATATTCGCCGGGCGGGGAGTGATTTTGCTCTGGGCGAGGTGCTGATCGAGGCGGGGCGGCGGTTGAGCGCGCGCGATATAGCGCTGGCGGCGGCGGCGAACCACCCCTGGTTGGGCGTGTACCGGCGGCCGCGGATTGCCGTTTTGGCGACGGGGGATGAGCTTTCGCTGCCCGGCGAGGCGGTGGGGCCGGGGGGGATTGTGAACTGTAACGGGCCAGGGCTGGCGGCGTTTGTTACCGCTTGCGGCGGTGAGCCGCTGCTGTTGCCGGTGGCGGGGGACTCGCTGGCGGCGATGGCGGAGGCCGCGGCGGCGGCGCGGGGGGCGGATATGCTGCTGACCATCGGCGGCGCCAGCGTGGGGGATTATGATTTGGTGGCGCCGGGGCTGGCGGCGCAAGGGTTTGTGCTGGATTTTTGGAAGATTTCGATGCGGCCGGGTAAGCCGCTGATGTTTGGCGCCATGGGTGGAATGCCGGTGTTGGGGTTGCCGGGGAACCCGGTTTCGGCGTTTGTTTGCGCGCGGCTGTTTTTGCGCTCGGCAGTGGAGTTTATGGGCGGGTTACCAGGCGCGGACCCGGTGCTGGAGCCGGCGGTTCTGGGCGCGGCGCTGAAGGCCAATGATTTGCGCGAGGATTTTTTGCGCGCGGCGTTGGCGCGGCAGGGTGGTGTTTGGGTGGCGGCGCCGTTTGCCGTGCAGGATTCCAGCATGTTGAAAGTGCTGGCGCGGGCGGATGCGTTGATCCACCGCCCGGCGGGGCAGGGGGCGCTGGCGGCGGGGGATGCGGTGGAGATACTGCGGCTCGATGATGCATAATGCTTGACGGGCGCGGAAGAACTAAACTAGAACATCGGGCGAGTTAGCGCTTTGTTCCTGCCCTGAGCGCCGCACCGGAGGCTTTTATGCTGACCACCAAGCAACACGAACTGTTGGTCTTTATCGACCGGCGCCTACGCCAGACCGGGTGCAGCCCGAGTTTTGAGGAAATGAAGGAAGCGCTGGATTTGCGCTCCAAATCGGGGATTCACCGGCTGATTACGGCGCTGGAGGAACGCGGGTTTTTGAAGCGGCACAAGCATCGGGCGCGGGCGTTGGAGGTGGTGCGGCTTTCGGAAGACATGACGCCGGCCGTGGCGCCGCCGCGGTTTTCGCCGAATGTGATTAAGGGGGATTTTTCGGGCCGGTTGCCCGGCGCGCGGGCGGCGAATGTGGCCGGGGCGGTGTCCTTACCGCTGTACGGGAAAATTGCCGCCGGGTTGCCGATTGAGGCGCTGCGCGATGAGGCCGAAGAGATTGAGGTGCCGGTGGCGCTGATCGGCTCGGGTGAGCATTTTGCCTTGACGGTGGAAGGTGACTCGATGATCGAGGCTGGGATATTTGATGGCGATACGGTGATTATCCGCAAGGGCGAGACGGCGGAGAACGGGCAGATTATCGTGGCGCTGGTGGATGAGAACGAGGTGACGCTGAAGCGGTTGCGCCGGCGGGGCAATTCCATTGCGCTGGAGCCTGCGAACGCGCGCTATGAGACGAAAATTTTGCCGGCGGAACGGGTGAAAGTGCAAGGGCGATTGGTGGCACTGCTGCGGCAGTATTGAGGGTTTTATGACACAGGAAGAATTGAGTGCCTGGGCGCTGAAGAACGGCTGGCAGGTTTTGGCGGGGAATTTGAGCCTGGTGAAGCCGAGTTCGCCGAAAGAGGCGATTGTGCGGATGGTTTTTAAGGTGACGGTGGTGAGCCTTGAGGTGAAGAAGCCGGCGGGGAAGTGGGAGAAGATTGCTTCCGCGCCGTATGCGCAGGTTGTGTATGACGAGGAAGGCGAGCGGCCAAGCGGGTTGGGGTTTGAGAAGATTCCGAGTTTTGCGATGCTGATGCGGGAGAATAAGGATCGGCTGGCGTTTTCGAAGTTTGGGTAGGGGGGTACGTTGCGAGGCTGAAGGGGCCGGAGTAGCCTTGGTCCGATCGTCGGAAAGGGGCCGATAGCCGCCTGTCCGCTACCGGCCGCAAAAACGCCAAGCACCAATCCCGCGCGAGCGGGTTCGTCCATGGGCGCAGAGCAGACTTTGGTGCGGCAAACTCTCCACTTTGGCTGTCCATCCTTTGCAACCAAAACAATGTTGACGTGATTTGGAGGAAGAAAGGCGTGGATGCCCCGCCTACGATCGCGGGGCATGACGGTGGAGAAGTGGGGTTACACCAGCGCGGAACAAAAACGTTGGATGCGGGTGCAGGCTTCTATCAGGGCTTCGGTGGAGGTGGCGTAGCTGATGCGGAAGTGGCCGGGGTAGATGAAGGCGGAGCCGTGTACGGCGGCCACACCTTCTTCGTCCAGCAGGGCGATGACGAAGTCTTCGTCGTTGTTGATTTTGGCGCCCTTGGGGGTGGTTTTGCCGAGGCAGCCGTGCAGGCCGGGGAAGACGTAGAAGGCGCCTTCGGGCTTGTGGCAGGTGATGCCGGAGGCGGCGTTGAGCATGTCAACCACCAGGTCGCGGCGGGCTTTGTAGACTTTGACCATTTCGTGCAGGGCGTCCTCGGGGCCGTTGAGGGCGGCGACGGCGGCGGCCTGGCTGATGGAGGAGGTGTTGGAGGTGGACTGGCTTTGCAGTTTGTCCATGGCCTTGATGAGTGCGATGGGCGCGCCGGCGAAACCGATGCGCCAGCCGGTCATGGCGTAGGCTTTGGAGCAGCCGTTCATGGTGACGGTGCGATCGCGTAAGGTCGGCTCGACCTCGACGATGGTGGCGGGTTTGAAGCCGTCGTAGGTTAATTTTTCGTAAATGTCATCGGTGAAAACCCAAATGTTCGGGTGCTTGAGGAGGACATCGCAGATCGGGCGAAGCTCGGCGGCGGAGTAGGCGGCGCCGGTGGGGTTGTTGGGGGAATTGAGGAACACCCATTTGGTTTTTGGGGTGATGGCGGCTTCGAGGTCTTCGGCGCGCAGCTTGAAACCGGTGTTCTGGCCGCAGGGGACGAAGACGGGGGTGCCTTCGGCGAGGGCCACGATGTCCGGGTAGGAGACCCAGCAGGGGGTCGGGATAATGACTTCGTCGCCCGCTTGCACGGTGGCGAGCATGGCGTTGAAGATGACCTGCTTGCCGCCGGTGGAGACGATGATTTCCTCAGGGGCGTACTCGAGTCCGCTGTCGCGCTTGAATTTGGCGGCGACGGCCTTGCGCAGGGCGGGGGTGCCCGAGACATCAGTGTACTTGGTGTCGCCCGCGTTGATGGCGGCGATGGCGGCCTGCTTGATGTGATCGGGGGTGTCAAAGTCAGGCTCGCCGGCGGAGAGGCTGATGATGTCGCGTCCCGCGGCTTTGAGCGCGCGCGCCTTGGAGGAGATGGCGATGGTCTGGCTCGGGCTGATGCGGTTCAGGCGGTCGGCGATAAGGGTCATGCTTAAAAGTCTCTGTTGTTGATGGGCGGCGGGACCCTAAACCTGTGTCCCCGGACGCGCAAATGCCGGGGGAACCGTTACTCTATGTAACAGTATGTTCGTCTAGCGGCGCATGCTGAATCAGCGTAGGGCGCGGGTACGTTATGCGTGCGGGAAACCGGCGGATGACGAACTTAATCCCAATACCGTGACCGCCGTAAAATGGCGGCGTTCCTCAAGGAGAGTTTGCATGAAGCTTACCCAGATTACCCGCCGCCTGCTGCCGGCCCTCACTTTTGCTTGCGCGATGGGCGTTGCCCCGCTCGCCATGGCGCAGACCGCTGGCACCATGGCGCCGATGGCTGCTCCGGCTGCTGCCCCCGCTGCTGCTCCGGCGGCTGCCGCTGCCCCGGCTGCCGTTGCCGCCAAGCCGGCTGCCGTGAAGCTGACCAAGGCTGATGAGTTCAAGACCGTTGCCACCGCGCAGGCTTCCTGCCCCGGTGATACCGTGGTGTGGAGCAGCCTGTCGTCGAGCAAAAGCTACCACCTCTCGACCTCCAAGCTGTACGGCAAGACCAAGCATGGCGTGTATATGTGCGAGAAAGTTGCCACTGCTGCTGGTTACCACGCTTCCAAGAACTAAGACTGTTGCGAACCGGGGGGCGGTTGCCCCCTTGATTTGCGGGACGGCGAAATATTGACTACCCAGGCGGCGCAAATGACCGCTTGAGGAGCAAACAATGTCCGAATCCGATTTCGTTACCCTGCCGTCCGGCATTAAAGTCCAGGACCATGTGGTGGGTACCGGTGAAACCCCGGCAAAAGGCCAGATGGTAACGGTGCATTACACCGGCTGGCTGGATGACAATGGCGCCAAAGGCAAGAAATTCGACTCCTCGCGTGACCGCGGGCAGCCTTTCGTGTTCAAGCTTGGCGTTGGCCAGGTGATTTCCGGCTGGGATATTGGCGTTTCCACCATGCAGGTGGGCGGCCAGCGGACGCTGATTTTGCCGGCCGAGCATGGCTATGGCCAGCGCGGCGCGGGCGGGTTGATCCCCCCTGGCGCGACGCTTATTTTTGACGTGGAACTGCTCGGGTTTAAATAAGCCTGGGGGTAGAATTCTGATCAGGCTGGGTTGCCCTTAGAAAGGGAGTCTGATGAGCGATTTTGATGAATATTGGCGCCGGTGCCTGGAGGATCTGGACAAGATCGGCCAGCGGCGGCGTTTGCGCGATATTGACCGGCTGGCGGATGGGCGCGTGGATTTGGGCGCGGGGCCGGTGCTGGATTTTTCGTCCAATGACTATCTGGGGCTGTCGCACCATCCGGCGCTGATTGCGCGGGCGGGGGAGTATGCGCGGCGGTGGGGGGCTGGGGCGGGGGCGTCGCGGCTGGTTTCGGGGAATTTGCCGCCGTTTGGGGCGATTGAGGCGAAGATTGCGCGGGGCAAGGGGAGTGAGGCGGCGCTGGTGTTTGTGTCTGGCGTGCAGGCGAATGTGACGCTGCTGCCGGCACTTTTGGATGCAAAGGTGTTGGGTGGGGAGCCGCTGGTGTATGCCGACCGGCTGAACCACGCGAGTCTGATACAAGGGTGTGCCGCCGCCGGGGTGCGGCAGATACGCTTTAAGCATAATGATCTGGGGCATCTGGAAGAGCTGCTGGCGCGCGATAAGGCGTTGGCGCGGCCGCGGGTGATTATTACCGAGAGCGTGTTCAGCATGGATGGCGATTGCGCCGATGTGGCGGCGCTGAGTGCGCTGGCGGAACGGTATGGTGCATTTTTGTATCTGGATGAGGCGCATGCGACCGGGGTGATGGGGCAGGGCGGGTTTGGCCTGGCGCATGGGCTGCGCAATGGGCTGGTGATGGGCACCTTTTCCAAGGGGCTGGGTGGGTTTGGGGCTTATGCGGCGTGCTCGGGCGTGTTGCGGGAATATTTGGTGAACCGCTGCGGCGGGGTGATTTATGCGACCGCGCCGCCGCCGGTGGTGCTGGGGACGATGGAGGCGGCGCTGGATTTAATACCGTCGTTGGGGGCCGAGAGGGACCGGGTGGCGGGGCATGCGGCGCGGTTCCGGGCGGCGTTGCGGGCGGCGGGGTTGGATACGGGGGCTTCTACGACGCAGATTGTGCCGCTGATTTTGGGGGCGGAGGTGCTGGCGCTGGGGATGGCGCGGGCGCTGGAGGCGGAAGGGTTTTTGGCGGTGGCGATACGGCCGCCGACGGTGCCCGTGGGGACGAGCCGGATACGGTTTACGTTTTCGGCGGCGCATACCGGGGAACAGGTTGAGGCGCTGATTGAGGCGGTGGTGCGGTTGGCGAAGAGCGCATGAAGCCGGTTTTGCTGTTTGTGCATGGATGGGGGTTTGACGCGGGGTTCTGGGACAAGGTGCGGGCGGCGCTGGGCGATTATGAGAGCGTGGCGTGGGATTTTGGGTTTTTTGGTGCGGCGGCGCGGCCGGCATTGCCAGAGGGGCGGGATGTGGTGGCGGTGGGGCACTCGTTTGGGGCGCTGTGGCTGCTGCATGAGCGGCCGGTGGCGTGGCGGGCGCTGGTGGCGGTGAATGGGTTTGGCTGTTTTACGCGGCGGGAAGGGTTTGCGCAGGGGAATGCGGCAAGGCCGTTGCAGCGGATGATGGCGCGGATGGAGCTGGCGCCGGGGGCGGTGGTGGCGGAGTTTCGGGCGCGGTGCGGGTGTGGCGCGGCGCTGCCGGGGGCGTTGGATGTGGCGGCGCTGTTGGACGGGTTGCGGGCGTTGGCGGAATGGGATGAGCGGCCGGCTTCGGTGGATCTGGCGTTGTGCGGGCGAGGTGATCTATTGGTATCCGAGGCCATGAGTGTCGCGAGTTTTCCGGCGGGTGTGATGGCGTGGCATGACGGCGGGCATTTGTTGCCGCTGGAGGATGCGGGCTGGTGTGCCGCGCGGCTGCGGGCGTTTTTGGAGCGGCTGGGGTGAACGGGCGCAAGGGGCGGATTGCGCGGGCGTTCTCGGCGCGGGCCGGGAGTTATGATGACGTGGCGGCGGTGCAGCGGGTTGTCGCGGCGCGGGTGGCAGAGCTTGTGGTGGCGAGCGGCGTGCGGCCTGGGCGGATTTTGGAGATTGGGTGTGGGACCGGGTTTTTGAGCGAGGCGCTGGCGGCGGCGTTTCCGGGGGCCGAATTGGTGCTGACGGATATTTCGGCGGCGATGCTGGCGAGGTGCCGGGCGCGGCTGGGGGATGGACCTGCGTATATGGTGCTGGATGGGGAGCATCCGGAGGCGGCGGGGGGCGGGTTTGATTTGATTGTGTCCAGCCTGGCGATGCAGTGGTTTGGCGATTTGCGCGGCGGGCTGGCGCGGCTGGCGGGGCTGCTGGCGCCGGGCGGGCGGATGGTGTTTGCGACGCTGGGGGCGGGGACTTTTGCCGAATGGGCGGCGGCGCATGCGGCGTTGGGGCTGGTGAGCGGGACGCCTGCGTATCCGGCGCTGGATGCGGTGCCTTGGCCGGAGGGTTTTGGGCATGCGGGGGGTGAAGAGTTTTTGACGCAGGGTTATGCAGATGGGGCGGCGTTTGCGCGGCGTTTGAAACTGCTGGGGGCGGGGGTGCCGGCGGCTGGGTATAAGCCGCTGGCGCCGGGGGCGTTGCGGCGGGTGCTGGAGTTGTTACGTGGCGGATTTGAGGTGACGTATCATGTTTTGTATGGGGAGGTTTTTCGGGCCGGAGAAACCCCCTTCGGTTAAAACCATTTTAGGCGCGTGGTCTTGCCATTCCGGGGCGACGCGGCCAGAACCTCGGGGCATGGATCGCCGCCCGCAACCGACCTGGATTGACCGCTATATTTTCGGGCAATTGTTCATTGCCCTGGTGCTGGTCACCACTGGGCTGGTGGCGTTGATCTGGCTGACGCAGTCGCTGCGGTTCATTCAGGTTATTGTTAATCACGGGCTTTCGCCGGTGGTGTTCCTTAAGTTGACGTTTTTGCTGGTGCCGAGTTTTGTGGCGACGATTTTGCCGATTACCTGCTTTATCGTGGTGTTGTTTATTTATGCGCGGTTGAATGGCGACCGTGAGCTGACGGTGATGCGGGCCAGCGGGCTTTCGGACTTTACGCTGGCGCGGCCGGCGCTGGGGCTGGCGGTGGCGGTGGCGGCGGTGTGCTATGGGCTGAATTTGCTGTTGGTGCCCGCCTGCCTGAGCGAGTTCCGCGGCTATGAGTTCGAGATACGCAACCAGATTGCCGCCTTTCTGCTGGAGCCGGGGGTGTTTACGCCGGTGGCTGACCATATCACGGTATATGTGCAGTCGCGCGGGGCTGATGACGAGTTGAGCGGGATATTGATAGAGGATGGGCGCGATCCCGCGGCGCCGGCGACCATTTTGGCGGGGTCCGGGCGGTTGATGGCGACTCCGCAGGGGCCGGTGGTGGAGCTGGAAAATGGCTCGCGCGAACAGATAGACCCGAAGACCGGGCGGCTGGATGTGCTGACCTTTGAGCGTAATGTGGTCTCGCTGGCGCAGGGCGCCAAGACGGACGTGCCCGGTACCGTGAATTCCGCCGAGGCTGGCTTGAACACTTTGCTCCACCCGCCCGCAAAGTTGTTGCCCGGCGAACGGGGGAGGTTTCTGGTAGAGGCGCATCGCCGGCTGACCGCGCCGCTTAGCACAATCAGTTACGTGCTGATTGGCCTGCTGGCGGCGCTGAGCGGCACGTTCCGCCGCCATGGCGGATTGATGCGGCCGGTCGGCGCCGTGGCCGTGGTTACGCTGCTGGTGGCGCTCAGCCTGGCCGTGGACAATGTGGCGGCGCGCAACCTGATGCTGCTGCCGCTGATCTGGGTCACGGCGCTGCTGCCCGGCCTGGTTTGCGCGGCACTGTTGCTCAGAAAACGGGCGCCGCGATGAAAAATTTTCCGTTCACGCTGTCAGTCTATTTCGGCAGGCAGTTCTTGTTTGCCGTGGTGGTGATGCTGGCGGCACTCTCGGCGCTGGTGGCGTTGTTCGACTTTTTGGAGTTGCTGCGCGAATCGGCGGTCAAGCCGCTGGCGACTTTTGGCGTGATCGCGAGGATAGAGTTTTTGCGGGTGCCGTGGACCCTGCTGCAGATACTGCCGTTTGCGATTTTGCTGGGCGGGATTTACGCGTTCTGGCGGCTCTCGCGCTCTTCGGAACTGGTGGTGGCGCGCGCGGCGGGGATTTCCGCCTGGCAGTTTCTGGCGGTTCCCGTGCTGCTGGCCACGCTGCTGGGGGTGTTTGGCACCGCCGGGTTGAGCCCGCTTTCAGCCGTGATGTTCAGCCGCGCCGAGACTTTGTACAATTTTTATCTCAGGCCAGGCGGCGGCCCGCTCTCGTTGAACGGCGGGGAGTTGTGGGTGCGCCAGGCGGATGCCGGCCTGATGCCAGGTGGCGTGGCGGTGCTGCATGCGGCGGGGGTGCATCTGCAGAACAACATCTTGCGCGCTGACCAGGTGAGTGTGCTGCGGCTGGATGGGCGGAGCGCGCTGCTGCAACGGATGGAAGCCGGCAATGCGACGCTGAATGCGGGGGCATGGGATTTGACCGGGGTGAACGTGCTCGCCCCCGGTGCGGACCCGCGGCATATCGATGAAGTGAATTTTCCCACCGACCTGACCGTGCGACGGGTGCAGGAGAGCTTTGCCTCGCCCGATTCGCTTTCGTTCTGGGCGTTGCCGGGGTTTATCGCGTTGCTGAAACGCTCCGGGTTTTCCGCTACCCAGCATGAGCTGGCGTTTCAGGCGTTGGCGGCGCTGCCGTTGCTGTGTGCCACCATGGCGCTGGTGGCGGCGGGGTTTTCGATGCGGCCCTCGCGGCGGGGCGGGGCTGCGAGCATGCTGGTCAGCGGGGTGGGCTGCGGTTTTGCGCTGTTCATGATATCGGAAGTTGCCAACCAGTTTGGCACCTCCGGGGCGGTCCCGGTTATCCTCGCCGCATGGGCGCCGGCGGTGGCGGGATTGTTTTTGGCGCTTGCGTTGTTACTGCATCTGGAAGATGGCTGAAGCATGAAACGATCCGGCCTGCTTCTCGCAGCTATTGCCAGCACTTGCCTCAGCGGGCCGGCGCGGGCGCAATCCGTCACGCCGTCCAAGGCGCCTGTCAGCTTTGTGGCTGACCGGATTTCCTACGACAAAACCGGGAATATCGTTACCGCGTCCGGCCATGTGCGGGCCATGCAGAACGGGCAGACGCTGTATGCCGATACAGTTATGCTGGACCGCAATACGGATGTGGTCACCGCGGAAGGGCATGTGGTGCTGACGCAGCCCTCGGGCGATACCGTGTTTGCCGAGCATGCGGTGTTGCAAAAGGGCATGAAGGATGCGGTGATGCGCGGAGTGGCGGCGCGGCTGGCCGATAACGGGCGGCTGATCGCCAATGGCGCGCGGCGCTACGGCGGCAAGATCGATGAGATGGCCAAGGTGGTTTATTCCGCCTGCGACCTGTGTAAGACCGACCCCACGAGGGCGCCCATCTGGCAGATACGTTCCGAGACCGCGACGCGCGATCTGGAACACAAGATGATTGAGTACCGCGACGCGGAAATGGAATTTTACGGGATTCCGGTGCTCTACGTGCCGTATTTCACGCAGCCTGATCCTTCGGTGAAGCGCGAGAGCGGATTTTTGATGCCGGGGTTTGGCGCGACCTCTAAACTCGGTTTTTTTGCCACCACGCCGTATTATTATGTCATCGATAAAGAATCCGACGTGACGCTGACGCCGATCTTCGCGGTGAAGGAGGGGCCGGCGCTGAAGGCGGATTACCGCCGCGACTTTAATAACGGACAGCTTAATGTCGACCTTTCGGGCGGGCAGGTAAGCGGGGGAATTGGCAATGCCGTGTTCTCCAACGGCACCTTCGATTTGAACCAGGACTGGCGCGCGGGGTTCAACTACAACCATGCGTCCAACCCGGCGTATCTCAACGATTTCAATGTTCTGCCCAACACAGCGTTTTTGTCCAGCAATGTCTTCCTCGAAGGGTTCTCGCCAGGGAGCTATGCCAGGCTGGATGCGCAGACTTTCCAGGGGCTGGTGGCCAGCGTTAATCAGAGCGAACTGCCGATTGTCACCCCGCACGGGCAGTATGATTTTCTCTCCGGCCAGGATGCGCTCGGCGGGCAGTTCAGCCTGAATGCGGATGTGTTCAACGTGCTGCGCAAGGTGGGCACCAACAGCCAGCGCGCGGCGGTGCTGTCCGGCTATTCAGTGCCCTTCATGCTGCCTGACGGTGTCGCCGGCACGGCCAGGGTGCAGCTGGTTGCCGCCACCTATATTGCCACCCGCCTCTACAGCCAGCCGAATTACAGTACGCTGGACGGCGCGGATACCGGCCGGGTGGAGCCGTATGGCGCGGTGTACCTGCACTGGCCGCTGGTCCGCCAGGCGGGGGCGTTGGGCAGCCAGATCGTGGAGCCGGAGGTGCAGCTGGTGACCGCGCCGAATATCGGCATCTCGCAGAATCCCCGCATCCCGAATGAAGACAGCCTCGACCTGGAATACTCCGACGCCAATTTGTTCGACTTCAACCGTTACCCCGGCATCGACCGGCTGGCGGGTGGTACGCGGGTGGATTACGCGCTGCACGCCGCCTGGTACCTGCCGCAAGGGGCGATGCTGGATGGGCTGATCGGGCAGTCCTACCGCGTGCATAAGGATAACGACTACCTGCCGGGTTCCGGGTTAACCGATAATGTCTCGGATATCGTCGGCCACTTGATCATCGCGCCGGTGCCACATTTTAATATTACCTACCGCACCCGCCTGAGCCATACCGATTTGGGCGCGCGCATGATCGACACGACGGCTAATTACACCACGCACCCGTTCACGGCCTCGGTGGGGTATTTGTATACCAATACCGACCCTTACGTGTTGTACGACAGCGCCAGCATCGTATCCCCCACGCTAAATCCGCCGGCGGCGTATTTCACGCCCCGGCATGAGGTGACCGCCAGCTTCGGAACCAATCTCGGCCCGTGGACGCTGGGGGCGGGGACGCAGCGCAACCTCCAGACCGGCGATTTCGACGAGGCCAATTTTAACGCCGGCTGGCAAAATGATTGCTTCGGCGTCAGTGTCGTGTACTACCAGCGGTTTACGTCGTTCAACCTGGATACCGGCAATACGACCGTACTTCTCCAGTTCACTTTTAAAACTCTCGGTAATGTTGGATTCAACGCCCTATGAAGTATCTTCTCCGTGCCGCCATTCTTGCCGCCGCTACCGCCTGCGCGGCGCCCGCCCTGGCGCAAACCGTGAATGCCGATAGCGCCAGTATCGCCGCCGTTGTGAATGGGCAGGTGATTACCACCCAGGACGTGGCGGCGCGCGCGATGCTGCTCGCACTCTCCAGCGGCATGCCCGCGACACCGCAGGCACTTGGCCGGTTGGAGCCGCAGGTGACCTCGCTGCTGATCGACGAGACCCTGAAGATGCAGGAGATCAACAAACTGGGCGTGACGGTGCCGGAAGCCGATGTCACCGGGGCGATCAGCCGGATTGAGCAGGGCAATGGCCTGCCGCCCGGTGGGTTGCGGGCCAAGCTGACCGCCGCTGGGGTGCCGTTTGATACGCTGGTCGCGCAGATACGCGCCGAGCTGGGGTGGCAGAGCGTGCTGCACCAGGTGCTTGGGCCAGGATTGCAGCCGGCGCCGGGTGACCTGAACGCGCAGAAAGCCGCGATGAAGGCTGAGATCGGCAGCACACAGTATCATATCTCGGAGATCTATGTGCCCGTGACCGGGCCGCAGGACGATGCCGCGGCGCGGAGCTTTGCTAATTCAGTGATCGCGCAGCTGCGCACGGGCGCGCCGTTCCCGGTGATCGCGGCGCAGTTTAGCCAGGCGCAGACCGCGTTGCAGGGCGGCGATATGGGGTTTGTCCAACTGAACGAACTGGATAAGGCAGTGGCCGATGTGGTCACCACGATGCCGGCCGGCGCGATCAGCAACCCGGTGCGCGTGCCGGGCGGTTACGATATCGTGCAGTTGCAGGCGACACATCAGGTCGGGACCGAAATGCAGACAATCCTCTCCATCCGCCAGGCCTTCGTGCAGTATCCCCAGCCGATTACCAATGGGCAGGTTGGGCCGGTGCAGGCGGCGGCTATTAATAAACTGATGCAGGCAGCCCACGCGGCGCACTCATGCGTTGATATGGAAGGCGTGAACGCCGCGTTTGGCAGTGTGCACCCGGCCGACCCAGGCCCGGTTAACCTTGCTACCGTAACGCCGCCGGCCTTCCGGGCGATCCTGGCGAACCTCGCGGTTGGGCAGCTCAGCGAACCGCTGGTCGCGGCGGACGGTGCCTCCGTTGTGATGGTGTGCAGCCGGCAAAGCCAAGCCGCCACCCTGCCGTCGGATGATGCGATTACGCAAATGATCGTGGAACATCGGGTCGAACTGGAATCCCAGCAGCTGCTTGATGAACTCCACCACCGCTCGATCATCACCAAGGAATAGCCGCGGGGTGGGGTGCTGATATGAAATAAGGGCTGAAACCTTGCGGTTTCAGCCCCATATAGTGATTCAAATTAATAATAAGGCATTGTATTTTTGGTCTCGCGATGGAGACTGCGAATGAGCTATAGCATTGATCTTCGTGAACGAGTGGTAAATTACGTTCGCAATGGCGGTAGCCTGGCGGCGGCTGCGAAACTCTTCCAGGTGGGCCGGGCCACGATCTATCGCTGGCTTGGTGCGCCTGATTTGCAGCCCAAACCCGCGAAGGAGCGTAAGCGCAAGTTGGATAAGGCGGCGCTTGCTGCTCATGTGCGAGACTTTCCGGACGCCTTGTTGAGGGAACGGGCCGCGCATTTTGGCGTGACGATCAACGCGATCTGGGTTGCGTTGAAGAAATTGGCCATCACCAAAAAAAACGACCAGATATTCTGAAAGTCGTTGCGAGGAAAGAATCACCTTTCTGCGTCAATTGCGCGCTTGGGTTACCGAGCACGGTTGGAAAAATGTCGTTTATTTTGATGAGAGCGGTTTCCAAGCCGCCGTTCACCGGCCGCATGGCTGGGCACCTCGGGGCAACAAGGTCTTTGGTAAAATCACCGGCAACAACCATAAACGGACCAATCTCATTATGGCGCAACGGGGCAAAGATTGGATCGCGCCCATGTTGTTCGAGACAAGCTGCACCAATCTGACGGTGACAACATGGATTAAGGAGATGCTATTGCCCACGCTCCGGCCGCAAAGCCTTATCGCCATGGACAATGCGCCCTTTCATAACAAGCCCAAAATTGCCGGAATTCTTACCGGGCATGGCCACCAACTGCTACCGCTGCCCAGATACTCGCCTGACTTCAACCCAATCGAAAAAGCCTTCGCTATCCTCAAACGACAGAAAAGCTTCTCCGGGAAATCCGTGGACGAGTTAATATCGCCCCACTCTTAACTTGAATCGCTATATCCTTTTACAAACGGAAATATGCGGGCAGGCCTTGCCCCATGGCAAACTACATCCGTTCATCCTGGGGGCATCATCATCACTCTGCCATAATACCGCTTATGTTGGGTCTCAGGCGTTCACCCGTGCAACAAGTGCGGAGAGTTTGCGTAAAATCGCCGCCAATTTTGGCTCGGCCACGAGCCGCGCCGCCTCTGCCGGATTAAACCAGCGCGTCTCCCGCTCCGCCTGCTCGGGCCATGTGTCCAATTGGCGTTTCACATGCAGCAGAAAGACTTTGACTTTCAGCGCCAGTTCGCCCGTTGCGGTGGTCTTGGCATAGCTATATTTGCCAACAGGCGTGCCGGGCCGGATCACGCCCTCTACGCCCGCCTCCTCATAAGCCTCATGCGCCGCCGCGCCGCCGGGCGTCAGCTTGCGGATGGGCCAGCCTTTCGGGATAATCCACCTCTTGGTCTCCCGCGACGTAACCAGCAACACCTCCACCTCGCCGTCCCCGTTCAGGCGCACGGGCAGGGCGGCATACTGCAAAGTCTTAACGGCCGGCCGGGTCTTCTTCGCTGGTTCTAACTTGGACATGGGCGGTGTGAACATTCAACTCCAGGAGGTGCTTTACTACAATGCAGAGACATACAGAACCCAGCCCCCACTGCATAGCGCCCCGTCCCGCGGCCATGGTTCATGGTCGGAAACGCGCGGCCCCCACCCCTCTCAGGGCAGATCAAAGATAGCAGGTTTGGCTATTACAAGGGTGGGTAAACGCAGCGTGACCCACAGAACCGGCCCTCAAAATACCCCCCAGCCCCCTGTGCCCGGTCATAGATCATCCACGGCGCGCGCCCCAGAAACTCACACCATAACGTGACCAGTCAATCAGGTGGCCAGATCAGGGGTAGCTGGGCTATTACAAAAATTCTCCAAGTATGAATTGACAATCATCTCCAACAACCATGATGCAGAATTATGAATAAACCTTTAAAGTCGCTGATTTTAGGTTTCATCTTTGGATCCGTCCCAAAGCAGCGTTTATTGCTACAGCGCACCATACTGGCAAGCGGCATCTGCATCGGTGCTTTGGTCCTGGACACATTCGCGATTCGTAACGGATTGATGAACGGGCATCAGGTTGCGCTGTTGGCGGAATTTAGCGCGGTCGGAATCTCCGCATTTTACCTGATTATCCGCTCAGGCGTGAACATTCGCCTCGGTAGGATGAGTTCCCTGACCTATCCCCAACAGATATTCGCGATGATCGTCACGGTGTGGACCTTCGCGATTGCCGGCTCTATCCGAGGCGCTGTGATCAGCCTGCTGGTCCTCATCCTTATGTTTGGGGTGTTTGCGTTCCGCCCTCGTGCGATGGTTGATCTGGCTCTACTTGCTTTACTAATGTTGGCCGCCGTCATGGCCGGCCTGAACCGCGTGAACGCGGCCGAATATCCGCTCGACGTGTCAGCGTATCAGCTTGGTTATGCCGCACTCGCGATGTTTCCGGTCTGTGTACTCTCGTCGCAAATACACAGCTTGCAGAACGCTTTGCGGGCGAGGAGCAAGGCGCTCGAGCAGGCTGTAGAACAAATCCGCAGGTTGGCGGAGAGCGATGATCTGACCGATCTGTTAAACAGGCGGGCAATGGTTCAGGCCATTAAGCGTGAGATGGTGCCCCGTCATTCAATACCTGGAGAGATTTGTCTGGCATTAATTGACATCGATCTTTTCAAGAGCATTAACGATCGATTTGGGCACCAGGTGGGTGATGATGTGCTGCGGATGTTCGCGGCCGTTACCAAGACAACATTGCGTATCGGCGATATGTTCTCCAGGTGGGGTGGTGAAGAGTTTCTGCTCATGCTTCCAGATTCATCGGTAAACCAAGGCGTGGAGTGTCTGAATCGGATTCGGGAAGTTTTGGCGGCCACCTCATTTGATGCGATTGCGCCTGGTCTGAGGGTGACAATCTCGGCAGGAGTTACCGATCTACACCCCGATGATACTGTGGACGCGGCTGTTGAACGCGCCGATCAGGCAATGTATCGCGCGAAGCAGTCTGGGCGCGATCAGGTCATACTAGGAAAGGTACATGTTAGTTCATCGGATGTTAGTTCAACGGCGCGTTGATTTACGACGACGGGGCAGGTTGCTGGGGATAATCTCCATGAATAAATGTCTGTTGTTTACCGGTGCGCGCTACAAAGCCGCACGTCCCCCCCGGCCCATCCAGGCAGCTTATTCTCCTCCCACGGAGACCCACTATTGGGCGATATCCCCCCTACTGGCTCGCCCAAACAATCCGGTGCATCCACAAAATCTCCTGCACCGCAAAGCGTAAATCCGGATACGCCGGGTTCAAGCTTGTCAGCTCAATCCGGCTCGCCGTCCGCCTGGACAATAATTTTGCCATCACCGCGCCATCCACCGCGCGCGCCACTACCCTATCACCCACCCGCACGGGCGCTGCGGGGGAAACGATAATCGAATCCCCCGCCCGGTACACCGGCTCCATGGAATCCCCGGCGATGGAAAGCGCATAGGCATTCGCATCCGCCGTGCTCGGCAGCTCCACCACATCCCACCCGGCCCCTGCCGGATACCCGCCATCGTCGAAAAACCCTTCCGCCCCCGCCTGCGCCATGCCGATCAGCGGTATCTTATTGCGCCCCTTTGGCCGTGCTTCTGGCATCGCCCGCGCGCCCTTCACCAGGGCGGTAAATTCCTCCATGCCCACGCCGGTCGCCAGGAAAACTTTCGCCAGGCTCTCGGTGGAAGGCCAGCGCAACTTGCCCTCGGCACTCCGCCGTTTGGAGATATTAAAACTGGTCGGGTCCAACCCTGCCCGGCGCGCAAGGCCCGACGGCGAGAGCCCATGCTCCGCCGCCAGGGTATCAATTGCCCGCCAGATATCCTCGTGCCGCATCCTAAAGTTGCCAATCCCGTAACTTCAGCAGCTTACACAAGTTTGCACAGAAGCCAAATGCGAAATAGGAATTTTATCCCTTTTTGTTATAAAAAAAGGGTAATTTGGTCTATTTGTTCTTGTTATGTTCGTTTCATAGGAATATAAGCCTTAACACAACACAACCTTAAGTATTCAAAAATACCACAAAAGGAACATTCCCATGACTTTCTCACTGCGTAACCTCTCCGTGCTCGCCTATGCCAACGGCTTCACCCTCTGGCACTACAAAGCCGGCGCTTTGGCCCAGGCCCGCCAAACCGGCTTCTTCGCCGACGCCGCGGACCTCATGGCCGCCGGCGATATGGTTATGCTTACCTCCACCGAGGGCGGCGCCATCACCACAGTCACCGGCGCCGGCAAGCAGATCACCCTGGCACCGCTATGCTAAGCGGCGCCTTATCCCTCGAAATTATCCGCCACCAGCCGGTCGAGCAGCCGCACGCCATAACCAGTGGCGCCCTTCGGGGTGGTGGGCAGGTCTTTCGCCGCCCAGGCCATCCCGGCAATGTCCAGATGCGCCCAGGGTTTGCCGTTCACGAACCGCTGCAAAAACTGCGCGGCGGTAATCGAACCACCAGCCCGCCCACCACCGATATTCTGCATATCGGCAATGGGGGACTTCAAATTCTTGTCATAGCTCTCGCCAAGTGCCGCCAGCGGCATGCGCCACAGCTCCTCGCCGGTGGCTTTGCCCGCCGCGATCAGTTTTCCCGAAAGTTCATCACTATTACTAAAAAGTCCCGCGTACTCATGCCCCAGCCCAACGATGATCGCCCCCGTCAGCGTCGCCAGATCAATCATATATTTCGGCGCAAAACGCTCCTGCGCATAATACAGCACATCGGCCAGCACCAATCTTCCTTCGGCATCCGTGTTTAAAATTTCAATGGTCTGGCCTGAATAACTTTTAACCACATCGCCCGGCCGCACGGCGCTGCCCGATGGCATGTTCTCGACCAGCCCGACCAGCCCCACCGCATCCACGCGCGCCTTACGCCCGGCAAGTGCCGCCATCAGCCCCGCCACGGCCCCCGCACCGGCCATGTCCCATTTCATATCTTCCATGCCAGCGGCTGGCTTTATCGAAATCCCGCCGGAATCGAATGTCACGCCCTTGCCGATAAACGCAATCGGTTCCTTGGCTTTTTTCACCTTCTTGCCGTCCGGCCCCACGCCCCCGGAGGCGCCCAGCCACTGCATCACCACCATGCGCGGCTCGCGGGCACTGCCCCAGCTCACGCTCAACAGCGAGCCGAAACCCAGCTTCTCCAGGTCCTTTTTGTCAAACACCTCAACCTTAACACCCAGCTTGCGCAGCCCCTCCACCCGCTCGGCAAATTCCGCCGGATACAGCACATTCGCGGGCTCGGTCACCAAGTCGCGCGTTAGTTCCACGCCATCCGCCACCGCGGCCAGCGGCGCATAAATCGCGCGCGATTTCACCGCATCGGCCGCCAGAATAGTCAGCTTGGCAAACTTCGCCTTCTCGTCGTCCTTTTGCGTCGTGCGGTATTTGTCGAATTTGTAGGCCCGCAACCGCGCCCCCAGCCCCACATGCGCCGCCAGCGCCGGGTCAAACCCTTCACCCAGCACCACCACCTCGGCCTCTTTAGCTAGGCTGGAAGCAATCGCCCCGCCCAACTCCTCCGCCCGGCGCGCGTCAAACCCCTCCGCCTTGCCGGTGCCCAGCACCAGCACGCGCTTGAAACCAGGCTTGGGTGCCAGCAGGCTCGCCTGGCTGCCTTTTTTGCCGGTAAATTCGCTGGCCTCCATCGCCCGCTTCAACCCACCCGCCAGCGCCTTATCCAGCGCCAGCGCCATCCCGCTCAACGCCGCCCCTTCCGCCACCGGCACCACCAACACGCCGGATTTCGGTAACACGGCTTTGGCAAACGCAACGTCGAGCATCTTGAACTCCTGTCATCAATCTGACGTCACCATATCAGCCTTGTTCCGCTTGGCCAGTATCGGTCCCAGGTCTACACCAGCGGGCATGAACGATTCCCTCCTCCTCGACCTCGCCGTCTCCCTCGCCGCCCAGGCCGCCGCGCAAATCCTCGCCGTACGGGACGCCGGGTTCTCCGTGGACGCCAAATCCGACGCCACCCCCGTCACGGTGGCGGACACCCAGGCCGAAGCCATCATCGTGCAAGGCCTGCGCGCCGCCGCTCCGCACATCCCCGTCATCGCCGAGGAGGAAGTCGCCGCCGGCCGCATCACCGCCCCCACGGCGGAATATTGGCTGGTTGACCCGCTGGACGGCACCCGCGAATTCGCCGCCGGGCGCAAAGAGTTCGCCGTCAACATCGGCCTCATTCGCAACGGCGCCCCCGTGCTCGGCGCCGTCGGCTCCCCCGCCTTCGGGGAAATCCACTACGGCTTGGTAGGGCAGGGCGCCTGGCGCCGGCGCGGCCACGAAGTCGTACAAATCCATGCCCGCCGTCCGCCACCGCAAGGCCTCACCGTTTTCGCGTCGCGCCACTATGCGGACGACCCCGCCCTGGCAGCACTGCTGGCTACCCTCAACGTCGCCGCCCTCACTAACATCGGCTCCGCCCTTAAATTCCTGCGCCTGGCCGAAGGTGCCGCGGATTTCTACCCCCGCCTGGGCCGCACCATGGAATGGGACACCGCCGCCCCCCAGGCCGTGCTGGAAGCCGCTGGCGGCCACGTCCTCACCGAAGATGGCGCCCCTTTGCGCTACGGCAAACCCGGCTGGGAAAACCCTAATTTTTACGCCTGGGGGTTGCGCTAACTCGCCGCCGTAATGACGCCACGATCCAAGCGTAGGAAACAACCATCATGAAAAAACTTCTCCTCTCCACGGTTCTCTCCCTCGGCCTTACCGGTTGCGTCTACAGCGGCACCGGCGGCTACGGCTCCCCCGGTTACGGTGGCGGCGGTGGCTACGCGCAGGAGCCTGGCTACTACCAGCCGGCTCCGGTCTACGTCCCGGCACCCACCGTCGTCATCGGCGTTGGCGGCGGCGGTGGATACCACGACCATGACGGCAACGGCGGCGGTGGTGGATACCACGACCACGACGACCACGACGGCAACGGCGGCGGCTGGCAAGGCCAGCAACACGACAACGGCGGCCAGCAGCACGACCAAGGTGGTAGCCAGGGCGGCGGCTGGCAGCATCCGCAATCCGCCCCAGCGCCGCAACCCCCTCACGAGGAGCAGCAACAGCACCCGCAGAACCACCAGGATAACGGCGGCCAGAATGAGGATAACCACAGCCCGCAAAGCTGGCAGCAATGATCTCGGGTCCAGGGCCAGGGCCAGGCGGGTACAACCACCCTTAGTAGCGTTGCAGGGTTAAATGCGAAGGCGGATGCGTTCTTACGCCTCCACCTTCCGCGCCCCCCGTACCCCCGCCGCCATCGCCGCCACATCGGCCAGCACCGCCGGCACATCGCTCTTGAATAATTTCTCAATCAACACCGAGGCCACGATCGCCGCATCCGCATACATCGCCACCACGGCGGCCTGTTCGGGCGTGCGCACGCCAAACCCCACCGCAATCGGCAAATCCGTCACGGCGCGAATCCGCGGAATATCCCGCGCCAGATCCGCGGCGGAAGCCGTGCGCGTCCCGGTAATCCCGGTAATGCTCACATAGTATACAAAGCCGGATGACCCGGCCAAAACCAGCGGCAACCGCGCATCGGAAGTCGTCGGTGCAATCAACCTAATCACATCCAGCCCATGCTTCGCCGCATCCGGCAGCAGCAAATCCGCTTCCTCGGTCGGCAGATCAACCACAATCAGCCCATCCACCCCGGCCTCTTCGGCGTCCGCGCAAAACCGCGCCACCCCGTAGGAGAGGATCGGGTTCAAATACCCCATCAGCACCAGCGGCGTTTGCGCATTGCCAACGCGGAATTCCCGCACCAGCCCCAGCACCCCGGCCAGGCTCGCGCCTGCCTCCAGTGCCCGCCTTCCGGCTGCCTGAATCGTCGGCCCATCGGCCATCGGGTCGGTAAACGGCACGCCGATTTCAATAATATCCGCACCCGAAGCCGCCATGCCCTTCAGCAGCGCTAGCGAGGTTGCCCGATCCGGATCATACGCCTCCACAAACGGGATCAGCGCCCCGCGCCCCTCGGCCTTCAGCCCGGCAAAAACCCCCGCGATCCGGCTCACAGCTCAACTCCCAGATGCTGCGCCACGGCAAAAATATCCTTATCGCCCCGCCCGCACAGGTTCATCAGCACAATCTTATCCTTGCTCATGCCACCGGCAATCTTCGCGACATGCGCCAGCGCGTGGCTCGGCTCCAGTGCGGGAATAATCCCCTCCGTGCGCGTGCAGAGCTGGAAGGCGGCCAGCGCCTCCTTATCGGTAATCGCCACATATTCCACGCGGCCGATGTCATGCAGCCAGCTATGCTCCGGCCCGATCCCCGGATAATCCAGCCCGGCGGAAATCGAATGCGCCTCCTGGATCTGCCCGTCCTCGTTCTGCAGCAAATACGTGCGGTTGCCATGCAACACCCCCGGCCGGCCCCGGCTGAGCGACGCCGCATGCTCGCCCGAATCCAGCCCATGCCCCGCCGCTTCCACGCCGATCAACCGCACCGAGGCGTCATCGAGGAACGGGTGGAACAGCCCGATGGCATTGCTCCCGCCGCCGATGGCCGCAATCGCCACATCCGGCAGCCGCCCTTCGGCCTCCTGCATCTGCGCCTTCGCCTCATTGCCGATAACGCACTGAAAATCGCGCACCATGGCAGGGTAGGGGTGAGGTCCAGCGGCAGTCCCAATAATATAAAACGTATCCCGCACATTCGCCACCCAGTCGCGCATGGCGTCGTTCATCGCATCTTTAAGCGTCGCGGCGCCGGAACTCACCGGAATCACCTCCGCGCCCAGCAGCTTCATGCGGAACACGTTGGGTTTTTGCCGCTCCACGTCCACCGCGCCCATGTAAACCGTGCACGGCAGGCCAAACAGCGCGCACACCGTCGCGGTCGCCACGCCATGCTGCCCGGCGCCCGTCTCCGCGATAATCCGCGTCTTGCCCATCCGCCGCGCCAGCAGAATCTGGCCCAGGCAGTTGTTGATCTTATGCGCCCCGGTATGGTTCAGCTCGTCGCGCTTGAAGTAAATCTTCGCGCCCCCAAGCTCTTTGGTCAGCCGTTCGGCAAACCACAGCGCGCTGGGCCGCCCCACATAATGCTTCAGGTAATAATCCAGCTCGGTCTGGAAGCTCGGGTCGGCCTTCGCCGCCTCATACGCCGTCTCCAGCTCCAAAATCAGCGGCATCAACGTCTCGGCGACAAACCGCCCGCCAAATTCACCAAACCGGCCACGCCCATCCGGGCCATTACGCAAAGAATTGGGGATAATCTCGTTCATCCCCCCGCTTTAGCGGAAGGGGCGGGCGGGATAAAGGCCGAAGCCCAGAAACAAACGGGCCGTCTCCCTTGTGAGGAAGACGGCCCGGCTAACCTTAACCGGCTAACCTTAAACTGTGTTAAGCCCCCTGCGGCCGCTCAAACGCGTCCTTGCCGTCAAAGCGCTGTAGCTTCTCAATATGCATCCAGGTAAATTTTGCTCCGATGCGCTGCACCAGATAGCTGATCTCCGGCTGGCCCTCGGATTTAGAGGCCGAGAGCGGGATCGGCGTTTTGAACATGAAGCGGCTGGCGAAATGGTCAACTAGGAACGTCTGCTGCCCCTCGTTCGGCGGGTACACCTGCACGCCGCGGTTGGAAACGCCGTTCAGCACAAACGGGCTGTCCTGCGCGATGGCTTCCAGTGCCTTGCCCAGCTCCTCGGCTCCCAGCGCGGTTTCCAGGAACACGTCGATACCCACCAGCTCGCGCGTGTTAGGCTCGCTATGCGCGGTCAGCTCCGGCCAGGTTTTTAGCTCCAGCTTTTTGTAGGCGCGCGAGGGCAGGTTGGAGGTGCGGCCCAAGTTCGCGATAATCTGGTCCGTATAGGCCTGCGTCCCCACGCCATGCCCGCGCGGCGACAAGTCGCCGGTCAAATTCTTGCCCTCGGCCAGGGTAATGAACAGCGCCTGTTCCACCGTCGCCGCCACTTCGAATGCTCCAATATGGCGCAGCAGCATAATCGCCGCCGAGAGCAGCGCGGTCGGGTTAGCCAACCCCTTGCCGGCGATATCCGGCGCCGAGCCATGCACCGCCTCGAACATCGCCGCATGGTCACCAAGATTGGACGACGGCGCGATGCCCAGCCCGCCCACCAGCCCGGCCGCGAGGTCGGAGATGATGTCGCCGTTCATGTTCGAAGTCACGATCACATCGAACGCCTCCGGCTTGACGACCAGCTGGTGCGCGCAATTGTCGATAATAATATGGTCGGATTTGATAGCCGGAAACTCCGGCGCGACCATTTCCGCGACCCGCTTCATCAGCCCCTCGGTGAGCTTCATGATGTTAGCCTTGGTCGCGGTCGTCACCTTTTTGCGCTCTTCCGCCAGCGCCAGCCCATAGGCAGCGCGGATAATGCGCTCGCAGCCCGGGGCGGTCATCAGCTTCAAGCACTGCGCCACGGTGGTAGTCTGCATATGCTCAATACCGGCATACACGTCTTCCACGTTCTCACGCACAATCACCATGTCGATGCCACGGCCGGTATAAGGCGTGGTAATCCCGGGCAACTCGCGCACCGGGCGGATATTCGCGTACAGCTCAAAATGCTTACGCAGCGTTACGTTGGCCGATTTACCGCCAAACCCCACCGGCGTCTCCAGCGGGCTTTTCAGCGCCAGCCCGTTACGGGCAATGCTATCCAGCGTCTCGCGCGGCACGCCGGTGGCGCTGCCTTTCTTGAAAACCTCTGCGCCTGCCTCGGCCGTTTCCCATTCCACCGGCGCGTTGGCGGCCGCCAGAATGCGCATGGTGGCGGCCATCACCTCGGGGCCGATACCGTCCCCCGGCAAAGCTGTTACCTTGGTTTTCGTGACAGTCGCGGCGGTGGCATCCATTTTTGGCTTCCCGGAATGTGGCGGCAAATCTATAGCAAGTTATTGCGGTGCGGCATACACAGCCTTTTCAAACCCGAACAGGGTCTTCATCGCGCCGGTATCGCCCGAGGGCAGTATCTGCATCATAATCACTGCCGCCTGGTTAACCACGGGGTCCACCCAGAAATAAGTACTCGCCATCCCCGCCCAGCCGAAACTACCCGCATTGCGGCCAAATCTTCCCTTCTCGGGATAAATCAAAAACCCCAGCCCCCACTGGCTGTGCTGCCCCGGATTCACATCCCTGCCCACGAACAATGCTGGATTCGCAGAGGGGAGATACCCAGCCCGCAACCCTCCAATATGGTTGCGCGACATATTAGTGACAGTTTCGGGCACCACAATTCCCGCGCCTTGGTTAAGAAACACGCGCATAAACTTCTGGTAATCGCGCAGCGTGGAAAACAGCCCGCCGCCGCCAGAAAACACTTCCGGCACCGCCAGCGGGGCGGGGGGCTGCGCCACCAGGCTGCCATCCGCCCGCCGCTGATGCACCGGTGCGCGGCGGCTCATCTGCTCGGCGCTCGGCAGAAACTCCGTATCCACCATGCCCAGCGGCTCAAATATATACTGGTGGAAATACGCATCCAGCGTCAGCCCGGAGACCGCCTCCACCGCCAGCCCCACCCAATCCGTGCTCAGCCCATATTCCCACCGCTCCCCCGGCTCAAACAGCAACGGCGCATCCAGCGCCGCCCGCGTGCCAAACACCGGCGGGTTCTCCGCCGCCGCGAAATACGCGGCATATTCCGCACTGGCGAATGAGTAGGAAAACCCCGCCGTATGCGTCAGCAAATGCTTTAACGTGATCGGCCTGGCCGCCGGCCGCAGCTTGCCGCCCTCCAGAATCAGCGGGTTTTTTAACTCCGGCAGCAAATCTCCAACCGGCGCATCCAGGTCCAACCGCCCCTGTTCCACCAGCTGCATCGCTGCGAGCGACGTCACCGGCTTGGTCATCGAGGCAATCCAGAACAACGTGTCCGCATCCACGGCCTGGGTGCCACCCAGCACGGTCACCCCCGCTGCCGCCTCAAACAGCGTCCCGTCCGCCCCGGTCACCGCCGCCGCCACGCCCGGCAGGGTGCCCGCCGCCACCGCATCGTCCAAAACTTTCTGGATGGCTTGGATGTTCAATGCGCTTCCCCCCAATTCTTCCCAATCCCCGTATCCACCGTCACCGGCACGGAGATTTCCACCGCCGCCGCCTGCATCAACTCCCGCGCCATCGCCGCCACGCGCTCCGCCTCGGCATCTGGCGCCTCGAACAGCAGCTCGTCATGCACCTGCAAAATCAGCCTTGCCGAAAGCCCCGCATCCGCCATCGCTTTCGGCAGCTTCACCATCGCCCGCTTGATGATATCCGCGGCCCCGCCTTGCAGCGGCGCGTTAATCGCCTGCCGCTCCGCATACGCCCGCAACTGCGGCATTTTGTCCTTTATCCGCGGTATCCAGCAGCGCCGGCCAAACGGCGTCAACACATACCCAAGCGTCCGCGCCTGCTCCTTCGCAGTTTCCATATAGGTGCGGATTTCCGGATACCGTTTGAAATACAAATCGATATAACTCTTGGCATCGCCGGCCCCTATGCCCAATTGCCGCCCCAGCCCAAACGCCGAAATCCCGTAAATAATGCCAAAGTTAATCGCCTTCGCCCGCCGCCGCGTCGCCGCATCCATCCCCGCCATCGGCACGCCGAACACCTCGGACGCCGTGCGCGCGTGAATATCCTCAGCCTTGGCGAAACTCTCCTTCAACGCCGGAATATTCGCCACATGCGCCAGCAGCCGCAGCTCGATCTGCCCGTAATCCGCCGAGATCAAACTGCATCCAGGTGCCGCGATAAACGCCTTGC
Source organism: uncultured Alphaproteobacteria bacterium (assembly GCA_963696195.1). GTDB lineage: Bacteria > Pseudomonadota > Alphaproteobacteria > Acetobacterales > Acetobacteraceae > Acidocella. Next base: position 2,331,453 of record OY968826.1, on the reverse strand, counting down.
GAATTCGCGCCCCTTCCACGGTTCTTACAGGTATATTCTGCAAATTCGGGTCCGTTGAGGACAGCCGCCCGGTCGCCGCCACCGCCATCTGGAAGCTGGTATGCACCCGCCCGTTCTCATCCGCCTGGCCGATCAACGCATCCGCATAGGTTGACTTCAACTTCGCCAACTGCCGCCAGTCCATCACGCGCTGCGCGATATCTATCCCCTGTTCCGCCAGCCCTTCGAGCACGGAAGAATCCGTCCCCCAAGCCCCGGCCTTGCCGCGCTTGCCTCCTGGCAGCCCCATCTTCTCGAACAATATCTCGCCCAGCTGCTTCGGGCTGCCGACATTAAACTCCTGGCCCGCCAGCCGGTGCAGATCCTTCTCAATCTCCGCCATCCTGCCTTCAAACTCTACCGACATCGCCCGCAGATCATCGCGGTCCACCATCACGCCATACAACTCCATGGCGGTCAGCACCGGGATCAGTTTCTTCTCGACCAGCTCGTACAACGCCAGCGACTTATTCACCCGCAACAGCGGCTTCAACATCGCCCACAACCGCAGCGTCACATCCGCGGCCTCCGCCGCAAATGCCGTCGCGCCCGCCACCGGCACATTCGCAAAATTCAACCGGCTCCGCCCGCTGCCCGCCACCGAGTCAAAATTCTTCAACTCATGCGCCAGATGCCGTTGCGCCAGCGTCTCACGGTCATGGCTGAACTTCCCCGCATCCTGCGCGTAGGAAATCAGCATCACATCGTCCAGCGGCGCCGTCTCGGTCAAACCAGCGCGCGTCAAAACTTCCAGGTTATACTTCGCATCATGGAAAATCTTCAGCACGGAAACATCGCTGAACAATTCACCCAGCACGCTCCGCACATCGGGCCACAACAATTGCGGCGTATCCTCCAGCCCCAAATTATGCCCCAGCGGCACATACGCCGCCCGCCCCGGTGCCACCGCCAGCGCAATGCCCAGCAGATTCCCATGCAGCGAGTTGCGGTCATCCGTCTGCACATCCACGGCCACATACCCAACCCGCCGTGCCGCCTCCACCAACTCCGCAAGCCCGGCTGCCGATGTCACCGTCTCATAACCGCCAAACGCCGCCGCCTCGGCCTTCGGCGCCGCGGCTTCAGCCCGCGGCGCATCGCTCAAACTCAGCCGCTGCTTGATGCTCTTAAAATTATTCGCATCCAAAAACGCCGACAGCACCGCGTCATCCCAATGCCGCAGCGCCAAATCCTCAATCGGTTCCGGCAGTGGCGCATCATCGCGCAGCTTCACAAGTTCCTTGGAAATTAGAGCATTATCCGCAAACTCCACAAGCATCTCGCGGCGCTTGCCCGGCTTCATCGCACCACTGCGCGCCGCCTCCAGCACCGCTTCCAAATTGCCGTATTCCCCAATCAGCTCCGCCGCCCCCTTCGGGCCAATGCCGCGCACGCCCGGTACATTGTCCACGGAATCGCCAATCAGCGCCTGCACCTCAATTACCTTGTCTGGCGTCACGCCAAACTTGGCCGCCACCTCGGCCTCGCCGATCGGCACGTTCTTCATCGGGTCGAGCATGGTGACGCCGGGGCGGATCAGCTGCATCAAATCCTTGTCGGAGGACACAATAACCGCCTCGCCCCCGGCTTCCACCGCCGCCTTCGCATACGCCGCGATCAGGTCGTCCGCTTCCCAATCATCCAGCTCGATGCTGGGTAAACCAAAAGCCTTCGTCGCCTCGCGGATCAGCGCAAACTGCGGCACCAGCTCCGGCGGCGCTTCCGGCCGGTGCGCCTTGTACGGCTCATACATCCGGTTGCGGAACGTCATCCGCCCCGCGTCAAAAATCACCGCCAAATGCGACCCCGTATGGTCCTTCATCAGCCGCGAGATCATGTTGCAGAAGCCAAACACCGCATTCACATGCACGCCATCCGGCCGCGTCATGTCAGGGATCGCGTAAAACGCCCGGAAGATGAACCCGGACCCGTCGACGAGTACGAGCCTCATGCGCGTACGATCAATGTCCGCCATCCGTGGTCCCAGGCTCCACCACGAACAGCCGCGAGCAATATGGGCACATAATTTGTGTTCCGGTGATCTTGAGATACACCTTCGGATGACCGAGCGTGCCCACGCCGCCATCGCAGGAGACGGAATGGCTCTTCACATGGATGACTTCGCTGGGGGTTTTGTTGCTGCTGCCGTCCATCTGTCCTGCCTTACAATGAGAGATCTTGCCCGATGATAGCGGTATTTGCCCGGAAGCCCAAGCTATTGCGCCTGCTGCTGGCCCTGGCGTTTACCGGCTGCGGGGCCATCCCCTTTGGCGTCCCCAAATCCTATCCGGGCCATCCCATCGTTACCTCCGGCTATTTCACCCTGCCGGACGGCGCGCGTCTCCCCTACCGGCTTTACCCCGCCCAAGGCCCGGTCAAAGCCGTGGTCCTGGCCCTGCATGGCTACACCGACAGCCGGGACGCCTGGGTCATCCTGGCGCAAACCCTCAACCCGCAAGGCATCGCCATTTACGCCCCGGACCAATCCGGTTTCGGCGCCGCCAGCAATCGCGGCGCCTGGCCGGGCACCGCCACGCTGGCTGATGAAGCCCGCGACATGGCCATCCAGCTACACACCAAATACCCACACACCAAACTCGTCCTCATGGGTGAAAGCATGGGCGGCGCCATCGGCATCCTGCTCGGCGCCTCGCCCAACCCGCCGCCGGTGGATGCCTACGTCCTCTCCGCCCCCGCCGTCTGGCGCGTCGGCCCAGCCTACCACGCGGTGCTCACCCTGGCGGACGCCACCATCCCCGCCAAACGCCTCACCGGCCGCTCGGTTAGAATCCGCGCCAGTGACAACACCGCCGCCCTCATCGCCTTCGGGGAAGACCCACTCACCATCCACGCCCCACGGGTGGACAACGTCGCCGGCCTCGCCACCCTCATGGCCCAGGCCCAAGCCGCCTGCGCGCAATTCCACGAACCGGCCCTCATGCTTTACGGCGGCCACGACGAACTCATCCCGCCCGGCTCCATGCGCGCCTGCTGGCAGGCCATCCCGCCCGGCGCGCCGGTCACCCTGGCCTATTACCAGCCTGATTATCACTTAATCCCGCGCGACCTGGAGCGCGCCACACCCAATGCCGACATCCTCGGCTATATCCTGGGCACCGGCCTGGTGTCTTCAGCCCCCAGCGAGGCTACGGTGTTCCTGGCGGATTAACCGGCCGCGGGTTGCCCTCGTGGTCAATCGCCACGAAAGTGAATACCGCCCGCGTCACGCGGAATTCCTCGCGCGTATTGCGTGTCCGCCGCCAGGCTTCCACGTTGATCTTCAACGAGGTCCGCCCGGTCGAAAGCAGTTCGCAATAAACGCTCACCTCGTCGCCAATTTTCACCGGCCGCAAAAAGCTCATCGCATCAGCGGAAACTGTCACGCAGCGCCCATGCGCCACCCGCGCCGCCAGATTACCGGCGGCCAGATCCATCTGGCTCATCAGCCAGCCACCAAAAATATCGCCATCCGGGTTGGAATCCGCCGGCATGGCGATCGTGCGGATCATCGGCGTGCCCGACGGCGGCTGCTCGGTTGGCGCTGCCGTACTCACCTTAAAGGCTCTTTTCGATCCAGGCTTTCAACGCCGACTTCGGCGCGGCCCCCACCTGGGTCGCCGCCACTTTGCCGTCCTTGAAGATAAGCAGCGTCGGGATACCGCGCACGCCAAACTGCGAGGGCGTCATCGGGTTCTCATCGATGTTCACCTTCACCACCTGCAACCGGCCCTCGTATTCCTTGCTCAGCTCTTCCAGCGAGGGCGCAATCGTCCGGCATGGGCCGCACCATTCAGCCCAGAAATCCACCAGCACCGGGGAGCCTGATTTCAGCACATCCACGGCAAACGTCTCGTCGGTAACAGCCTTGCTCATGACAAATCCTTTAAAGTAGTTGCGGGCAACATGGCGGTGAAACCCGCCTTAATCAAGCCGGGGCATGCGCATCCAGCATTTCCCCCGGCACCGGCATTACCGCGGCGGTTTGCGTCCATATCAGCAGGCACTCCACCGTCCGCCCCGGGTAGATCAGCGCCAATATCGCCCTATAAGCCGCCAACTGCCGCAAATACCCTGGCGGAATCAGCTCCGGCGCATCCGGCGGCGCGCGGTCGGTCTTGTAATCGGCAATCATCACCGCGCTTGCAGTTACCGCCAGACGGTCTACCAGACCGCCGATTTCCACATCCCCCACCACGCCCGCCAGCGGCACTTCCGCCCGGCTGCCCGGCCCGAACAACCCCGCCAACGCCGGATTCCGCAAAATCGCCAGCACCGAATCGCAAATGTCCGCGCCGCCGTCCGCCAGTTCCGGTGTCCCCGCGATAAACCGCCGCGCCGCCGCCGCCCGCGCTCCCGGCGCCAAATCCGGCAGATGCTGCAGCAACGCATGCACGGCCCGGCCCTTTGCCATCGCCGCCGCCCGCGCCTCGCGCGCCTGCGCCAGCCCGGCCCCCAGCGGACTCGCCGCCATCGCCTGCTTGGCGGTATCCTCCACCCCCCGGCTCGGCGCCAACCGCTCCGGCCGCGTCGTCTCGGCCCCAGGCGGGCAAGCCACCCAGCCCGGCGCCGCCCCGGCCCATGCCGGCAGCGCCGCCTCATGCACGTGCTTATGTTCCGTCTTGCCGTCCGGCTCCGCACTCTGCGCACAGGCATGAATCAGCCGCCCGTCCACCTCCACCACCTCGGGCAGGCGCTCGAACCCGGTCCGCGCCAGCTCATACCAGCTCGCCTCCGGCAAATTATTCTTGCCCTTGGCACCGCAGACAATCAGCCCGTCCTCCGCACGCGTCAGCGCCACATACAACAGCCGGTTATACTCCTCCCCCTGCGCCGCGGCGGCACTCGCGGCGGCGGCGGCCACCGCCTCGGAGCGCAACGCCGTACGCGGGCAGAATATCGGCACGCTCACGTCGCGTTTCCCCGGCACCGGCAGCCAGAACAAAGTCTCCTTCTGCGCCCCTCCCGGCAGCGTCGTGGTATCGGGCAAAATCACAATCGGCGCCTGCAAACCCTTTGCCCCGTGCACGGTCATAATCCGCACCAAATCACCACCCGCCTCCGCCTCGCGCTTAATCTGCGCCCCGGACTGGCGCAGTTGATGCACAAAAACCTGCAACGCCCCCGGCTCGCTTTGCGTGAACTTCAACGCTTCGGACAACAGCTCATCCACCGGCTCCGCCGCCTCCGGCCCCAGCCGCCGCAGAATTCTACTCCGCCCGCCCAACGGCCCCAGCGCCTCGCTCAGCAACGCAAACGGGGAGAGAAAATCCGCTTTCCGGCGCAACGCCTCAAAGAATTCCTTCGCCGCCGCCCATTCCGCCTGCTCGCCATGCCGCGCATACAGCGCCGCCAGCAGGCTCCCGCGCCGCCCCATCGCCAGCGCCATCAAGCTGTCATCGCTCAAGCCCCCCAGCGGCGACACCAGATACTGCGCGAACGCCAGATCATCATCACCCAGCAGCAACGCATCGCACAGCGCCAGCAAGTCGCTCACCGCCAGCTGCTCGGTCAGCACCATGCGGTCCAGCCCCGCCACTGGAATTTTCAACGCCTTGCATTCGCGCGTGATCGCACTAACCAGCGCATCGCGGCTACGCACCAGAATCAGAAAATCCCCCGGCCGCACGGTACGCCCCCGGCTTTGCAAAACCTCCCCGCCATCCAGCCGGTTTTTTATGTCCAGCGCAATTTTCCGCGCCAGAATCCCCTTCGCGGAATCCGCACCCTCATACTCATCGGGCACAGCCCAGGCCGGCAGTTCCGCAGGCAACACCGCCTCGGTCACCGGCCACAACTCCACCCACCCGGCCTGCCCCGCGCGACTCACCTCATGCCTGAGCACCTCCGTGCCCTGGCACACCCCCGCCCGCGCCGGACCTTGCGCAAACACCGCATCCACCAGCGCCAGCACGGGTGCCGCCGAGCGAAACGAGACGGAGAGCTTCCCATCCACCCAGCGTTCCCCCGCCGTCTTCACCTTCTCGCGAAACTTCGCCTGATACGCCACAAAGCTTTTCAAATCCGCGCCCTGAAACGAGAAGATAGACTGCTTCGCATCCCCCACCGCGAAAATCGTTCGCCCGCCCTCGCGCGTACCCTCACCCGCAAAAAACTCATCGGCAATTTTCGCCGCTATTTCCCACTGCGCCGGCGCCGTATCCTGCACCTCATCGAGCAATAAATGCTCAATGCCGCCATCCAGTTTGTAAAGAATCCAGGATGCACCAGGGTCTTCAAATAACTTCCCGGTATAGCGCACCAGATCGCCATAACTTAAATGCGCCGCCAGTTGTTTCTGCGAAGCTTCGTTCTTCACAATCGGCGCCACCAGCTGCACCAGGCTCGCATTTAGCGCCGCCAGCCGCGCCGCGCGGATTTCCTCCTGCACCGCCGCAATGCGCATGCACTCAGCCGTAATCTCATCGCGAATCCCCGGCTCCTCCGCCACTAGCCCCTTGCCGAAGAAATTATGCAGCGTCAGCGGCGTGCCTTTCCCCTTGTCGATATAATGCACTGCCACCCACTCATCCCACCGCACCGCGCGCGCCTCACGCGGCAACGCCAGCCAGTCCAGCGCCCGGTAAGCCCAAGCCTGCCCAGACTTATTCCCACGTTCCGCCAACAATCGCAGCCCCGCACGTAACTTGTCCTCACGCGGCGGCACCACGGCGCGCGCGCGCAATACCTGCTCGCCATCCTCCCCCGCGCCCAGCGCCTCGCGCTGCATCTCCGCAATTCTCGCGGGTTCATAAACATGCAGCACCGCGCTCGGCCCTTGCACAAATGTTTTCGTCAGCGCGGCAAACGCCGGCTCATCAGTCTCGCCTGCCAGAGTATACACCGCCGCCTCATGTCCCACCCGCGCCAGCACATCCTCGCGCGCCTCACGCAAGCGGCGGCTCTCCTCCACCTCGTCCGCCACCTCAAAATGCGGCGATAGCCCCGCCTCCAGCGGAAACCGCCGTAACAGCGACTGGCAGAACGCATGAATCGTCTCGATCCGCATCCCCCCAGGCAAATCCAGCACATCGGCAAATAGTTTGCGCGCCGTCGCCAGGTTGCGTTCATTCACCGGCACATCCAGCCCGCGCAGCGCCGCCTCCAGCCCCGCGCGCGGCATCACCACCCATTCGCCCAGCCGCTTATTCAGCCGTATCGTCATTTCCGCCGCTGCCGCCTTGGTATAGGTCAGGCACAGAATCTTATCCGGCGCCGTTCCCGCCAGCATCAAGCGCAACAGCCGGTCGGTCAGCAGTTTGGTCTTGCCGCTCCCGGCCGAGGCCGCGACAAACGCCGAAACTCTAGGGTCGGAGGCTTCGCGCTGCTGCGCATTGGCAAAATCAATCACCGTCATTGGCGTCATCCTCCCCGGCCCATTCCGCGCGGCGGGAAATCCCGGCGTACACATCGTACTTATTCACCCGGCCTGGATGCGGACTCGCGAGATACGCCGTCGCCTCATCGGCAAATTTCGCAAACGTCTCCGGCAACGCCCGTGCCGCGTCATCGATCACATCGCGCAGCACCCTCGGCTTTTTCGGTTTCACTACCTGCTCCTTGCCCGCTTCGTGCCGGCCGGAAATCTTCCAATACGCCAGTTCCGCCACCTCGCCGGTAAACGCCTCGCCGAAGCACCCCGCCCGCGCCATCACCGCCTCCAACGGCAATTGCGGCGCGCTGCCTTCCTCCACCTTCGGATTCCCCGGCGCCTCACCAGTTTTGTAATCTACAATCGCCACGGAACCATCCAGGCGTTTTTCGATCCGGTCCGCCCGCCCGCTCAACACAAACCCACCCGGCACCGCCAACTCAGCCTTAACCTCCGCGTCCAACGCCACCGGCGCGCCATGCTCGCCCCGCCGCGCCGTCTCGGTCTCCAGCACCCAGTCCGCAATACGTTCCAGCCGCGCCATCCACCAATGCTCCAGCGCCGCGCGCGGCCGCCGCTCGCGCATCGCGCTTTGCAACGCCAGCACCAAGCGCGTCCGCGCATCCGCAGCGCCAAAATTCTCCGGCGGTTTAAAAAACTCTTCCAACCCCTTATGCACAATCTCGCCGAACAGGCTCTGGTCGCTCTCCTCATCCAGCGCATCCATTTCCCGAATCCGCAGAATTTTCGAGGCATAAATCGCATACGGGTCCGCCATCAGCGTGGCAAAATCAGAAATACTCAACCGCACCGGCCTTACCGCCGCCGGTGGACGCGGATACGGCCGCTCCCGCCGTTCCAACCGCTCCGGCTGGTCCAACTGCAACGCCCAGGAGGCCGCATCATGCGCCTTCAACCCGCCACCTCCCAACATTGCCTGCAACCGCGTCAGCCACCGCGCGGGCACCGCCGGTGCCCGCTCCCGCCGCGCCGGTGCCGCCAGCACAACAGTCTCGCAACACGAAGCCAATGAGAAAAACCCATGCGCCGCCATGCCGATTTTCTGTTCCGGTGAAGGCAGCCCCGCCAACCGCCGCATCGGCCGGCTCAACCACGGCCCCGGTTCAGAAGGTGCTGGCCACACGCCTTCCACCAGCCCGCCGAGCACCGCCACATCCACGTTCTGCAACGCCGCTTCCTGCAATCCCCAAATCGCCACGCGCGGATGCCCATCCTTCGTCCGCGGCCGCCGCACCACAGCCCCGCTCAGCAACGCATCCAGCAAATCCGCGATCTCGTTCCCCGCGATTTCCGGAAGCCCCTCCAAAACCTCCAGCGCCTGCAACAATATTTCCGAAAGTGCTGTCCCCGCCTCACCCGGCCACAATCGCGCCGCGCCAGCCTCGTCAGGCGTCGTACACAACGCCTCCGCCACGCTGATCAACCGCCGCAATGCCTCTGCCGGATCACTCCGCTCCGCCAACACCGCCGGGCGCAACATCGCCTCCAAGCGTTCCAAAAACACCACCAGCGCCGAAAATTTCCCATCCCGCAACTGGAATTTCACATCATCAAACCCCGGTCCCGGACGCGGCCCACGGAGCGCATATTTTTCCAAGCCCCTCGCATGTTCCCGGCAAACTTCCAGCGGCAACCCCGCCGCCGCCAGCGGATGTTTCAGCAGCGCCAGCAACGGCAGCGGCGCAAACTCACTCACCACCGCGCGCGCCAGCAGCCGCAACAAAATCGCCGGCGGCGTCTGCGCCAACGGCTCACCGGCGCTGTCATCGGCGGTAATGCCAAAGCGTCTCAACGCCGCCGTCACCCGCGCCGCCAAGCCCCGGTCGGGCGTCACCAGCGCCGCGGTGCGCCCCGGCACTTCCAGCGCCTCACGCAGAATCATCGCAATCGCCGTCGCATTCTGCGCCTCATCGGGCGCCTCCAACCGGCTCACCCCCGCCAGTTGCGGCTCCACCTTGTCCTGCCACACGCCCAGGCAGGCAGAAGGAAGCAATGCACGGGAAAACACCTGGCTCCGCCCCTCCGGCACGCGCGACGCGGGCGCGGGCAAGCACTCCACCTCCTCACGCCGCGCGCCGATCGCACCCAGCAGCCGCGCAATCCCCCCCTGCGCATGGCTGTCGTCCAGCGCCTCCCAGGCGTCATTGCTCAGCTCGGCATCATAACCCGGCAGCAGTAAAAAACCCTGCGGCAGCCCCGCCACACGCCGCGCCAGCCGCGCGATCGCCGGGTTCCCCTCGGCAGCCACCATCCAAACCCGATGCTCCGGCGGTTTTGCCGCCCAAGCCGCACTTTGCGCATCCAGCAACGCCACCAGCCGCGCCGCCGGGTCCATGCCGCCCAAATCCGCCAAAATCCCCGGCCAGGCATGGGTAATAATTTCCAGAAATTTTAGGGTCTTCTGCCAATGGCTCGCCAACTCCGCCGCCACCACATTCGGCAGCGTCTGTGCCAAGTCCACCTCGGCATACGCCGCCTCATCCAGCAGCGCCGCCAGTTCCGCCGCCAGCGCCCAGGCCGCATGCAGTCTTCGCGGCGCGCCGTCCTCCCCGTTCAACCGCAAAATCAAATGCGCCAAAATCGCCTGCCGCCGCATCGGCGCAATGGCGGGCGGCAATTCCAGCGCCCCGGCCAGCGCCAGCCCAGCCTCGTCAATCGCCCCCAGCGCCACAATGCGCGGCAGCAGCAGCGCCCGCCCGCCGTTCTGCTCTAAAAACGCCCCGGCCAGCGCCTGCGCCGCGCGCCGGCTAGGCAGTAAAATCAGCCCATCCGCCGAGTCGTCCCCCCTCTCCAGCCACAGCCGCGCCAGCGCCGGCAAAAACGCCGCCTCCGCCGCAAACGCCCCGAGCTTCATGCCGCCACCGCCCGCAAAAACTTCTCCGGCCCCTGCAATTGCGCGCCCCTCCCTGAACCCGCGTGCGAAAAAGTCACCCGCAACGCCCCCTCCGGCGTCAGCGGCCCCAGCCGGTCCGGCCATTCCACCAGCACAATCCCGCTTTGCGCCTCATCCCAGCCCAGCTCCTCCAGCGCATGGTGGTCCCGCAACCGCCACAAATCATAATGCCAGATGCCAACCTCCCCGGCCTCATACTGCTGCACCAAGGTAAAGGTGGGGGACGGCACATTCAGCCCCGCATCCCCGCTCAGCGCGCGGATAAACGCCCTGGCAAAGCTGGTTTTCCCCGCCCCCAGCGGCCCGGCCAGCAACACCACATCCCCCGCCCGCGCCACTTTCGCGAGCTTCTGGGCCAGTTCAATCGTCGCCGCCTCATTGGGGAGTGATACCTGCATGACACCCTTTTTAGGGCATGCGCTTGATTGTGGAAGGGCGGTGCGGCAAAGCCAGGGGCATGGAAAAGCTAATAACGGATGTTGCGATCATTGGCGCCGGCCCGGCCGGCCTGTTTGCGGTGTTTGAGTGCGGGATGCTGAAAATGTCCTGCGTCCTCATCGACGCTTTGGGCGAGACCGGCGGCCAGTGCGCCGCCCTCTATCCGGAAAAGCCGATCTACGACATTCCTGCCCACCCCGGCATCGAGGCCTCCGAGCTGATCGCCCGGCTGGAACAGCAAATCGCCCCCTTCGCGCCGCAAAAACTGCTCGGCCAGCGGGTGGAAACCTGCACCGGCGCGCAAGGCGACTTCACCCTCACCACCAGCCTGGGCAACACTATCCACGCCAAAGCCGTGATCGTCGCCGCCGGTGCGGGCGCATTCGGCCCCAATCGCCCGCCGCTGGAGGGTCTGCCCGCCTTTGAGGCCACCGGCGCCGTGCAATATTACGTCAAACGCCGCGAGGCCCTGCGCGGCAAACGCGTCGTCATCGCCGGCGGCGGCGACTCCGCGGTGGACTGGGCGCTGGCCCTCAACGGCATCGCCAAATCCATCCATGTCATCCATCGCCGCCCCAAATTCCGTGCCGCGCCCGAGAGCGCCGCCCAGCTCGACGCCGCCGCCGCGCGCGGCGAGATCGACATGGTCATCCCCTACCAGCTCCACGCCTTGCACGGCAAAAATGGCGTGTTGGAAGCCGTCGAAGCCGCCGACCTTGACGGCGCCACGCGCCAAATCCCGGCTGACGTGCTGCTCCCCTTCTTCGGCCTGGCCATGGAACTCGGCCCCCTGGCAGACTGGGCGTTCGAGCTCGCCCGCCACCATGTCGTGGTCAACCCGGCCCGCATGGAATCCACCATGCCCGGCATTTTCGGCGTGGGCGACATCGTAACCTACCCCGGCAAGCTGAAACTCATCCTGCAAGGCTTCGCCGAAGCCGCCGTCGCCGCGCACGCCATCCACCCCATCGTCTACCCGGACGTGGCGCTGCACTTTGAATACTCCACCAGCAAAGGCGTTCCCGCCTAACCCCCCGCACGCCTCGTCCCACCCGCTTTATTTTCTTTATAAGCCGTAACAATTTCTTTATACCGCCTTTACGACCCCGCTATTCGTTCCGTCTCGCGGCTTTATGCGCCTGAGCGCAGATAGGCCGCCTGAAAGGTGGTGCCTCATGGGTGACTTCATCGCGATCGCGTATGGCGTGGCGATTTTTGCCGTGCTGATTCTCTACGTTCCGGCCTGCGGAAAGGTTTAAATCATGTTTGATCTGTGTCTGGGCGGCGTCATATCCGCCGGCCTACTCGTGTATCTCGTCTGGGCGATGCTGCGCCCGGAAGACTTTTAAAGGTTCAATTCAATGACAATTCAGGGACTGCTTTACATCGCACTGGTGTTCGTGCTGGTGCTCGGCTGCGCGTTCCCGATGGGACGCTACATGGCGGCGATTTTTGAAGGCCGGGTGCGCTGGCTGTCACCGCTCGAAAATGGCTTTTACAAACTGGCGGGGGTGGACCCGGCGCGCGCGATGAAGTGGCAGGATTACGCGATGGTGCTGATCCTGCTCAGCGTCAGCCACTTTCTGTTGCTTTATGCCATTCTGCGGCTGCAATATTATCTGCCGTGGAACCCGCAAAACATTGCTGGCATGTCGCCCCGCCTGGCCTTCAATACGGCGGCGAGCTTCACCACCAACACGAACTGGCAGGCCTACGCGCCGGAATCGCAAATTTCCAACGGCGCGCAGATGTTCGGCCTTGCCGTGCACATGTTCATCTCGGCGGCGGCGGGCATTGCGGCGGCGGCGGCGGTCATGCGCGCCTTCACCGCCGGCGGCATGAAATCCCTCGGCAATTTCTACGTCGATCTCACGCGCATCACCCTCTATTTGCTGCTGCCGGTGACCCTCATTGCCGGCACGCTGCTGGTGATCGCCGGTTCGCCGCAGTTGTTTCCCGGTGTGGCCTTTGCCACCGCGCATACGCTGGATGCCGGGCAGCAGACCATTGCCATGGGGCCGGTTGCCTTCCAGGAAGCCATCAAGGAACTCGGCACCAATGGCGGCGGCTGGTTCAACGCCAACTCCGGCCATCCGTTCGAAAACCCCAACGCCTGGACCAACCTGCTGGAAAACTGGCTGGATCTGGTCATCGGCTTTGGCCTGCCCATCGCCTTTGGTCACATGGTCAAGGAAAAAGCCCAGGGCCGCGCCCTGATGGCCGCGATGGCGGTGATCCTCATTCTCGGCTGCGTCGGCGCCTATGCCGCCGAGGCCGCGGGCAACCCGCTGCATATCGCCGCTGGTGTGTCCGCGCATGACGGCAACTGGGAAGGCAAGGAAGTCCGCTTCGGGATTCCCGCCTCCACCACCTTCAACGTCTCCGCCACCGGCACTTCCACAGGTGCCGTGGATAGCTTTACCGACAGCTACATGCCGCTCGGCGGGGCGATCCCGATCTTCCTGATGCAATTGGGCGAGGTCACTCCTGGCGGTGTCGGCTCGGGCTTCTACACCATCATCGTCTTCGCGCTGCTCTCGGTCTTCGTCGCGGGGTTGATGGTCGGACGAACGCCAGAATATCTGGGTAAAAAAGTGCAAGCCAAGGAGATCAAGCTCGCCATGCTGGCCGTGCTGATCCTCACGGTGCTGATCCTTGCAGGTGCTGGCTTCTCCCTGTGCACCGCCTCTGGCGTGGGCTCGCTCGCCAATGCCGGGCCGCATGGTCTTTCGGAAATGCTCTACGCCTGGACCTCCGCGACCGAGAACAACGGCAGCGCTTTCGCGGGCCTTTCCGCCAACACGCCGCTGCTGGATTTCGGCCTCGGCACGGCCATGCTGCTTGGGCGGTTCGCCTTCATGATCCCGGTGCTGGCCATCGCCGGCTCGCTCGCGGCAAAGCCAAAGCTGCCCGAAAGTGCCGGCACGTTTCCAACCAATGGCCTGCTGTTCATCGGCCTGCTGGTTGGCGTGATCATCATTCTGGGTGGCCTGCAATTTTTACCGGCCGATACGCTGGGGCCGTTGGCTGAACACTACGTGCTCTTTGCCGGCAAGACATTTTAAAGGTTACGACAATGACAAGTGCAAAAGCTGAAGTAATTTCGCTCTTTGATCCGGCCATCATCCGCCGGGCAACGCTGGATTCCTTTGCCAAACTCAACCCCGCGACCCTGATGCGCAATCCGGTAATTTTCTTCACCGAGGTGGTGGCGCTCATGGTCAGCGTGGTCGGCGTGGAAGATGCCGTCAACGGCAAAGGCGCTGCCTTTCCCATCACCATCGCGGTGTGGCTGTGGCTGACGGTGTTGTTCGCCACCTTCGCCGAGGCCGTGGCGGAAGGGCGCGGACGTGCCCGGGCGGAGAGCCTGCGGCGCGCCCGTAGCGATACGATGGCGAAATTGCTGGTTGATCCCGGTAACCGCGCTCTATTCAAGCCGACAGCGGCGCCTGATCTGCGCAAGGGCGATGTCGTGCTGGTGGAGGCGGGTGACCTCATGCCCTCCGATGGTGAAATCATCGAGGGTGTGGCAAGCGTGAACGAAAGTGCCATCACCGGCGAATCCGCCCCCGTGGTGCGCGAAGCCGGCGGCGACCGTTCGGCGGTAACGGGCGGTACGCTGGTCGTCTCCGACTGGCTGGTCGTGCGCATCACCGCCGATCCTGGCTCGACCTTCATCGACCGCATGATCGCGCTGGTGGAAGGTGCGGAACGCCGCAAGACCCCCAACGAGATCGCGCTGAACATTCTGCTCGCCGGTCTGACCCTGATCTTCCTGATCGCGGTGGTGACGCTGGTGGGGTTTGGTAAATATTCGGCAACGAATTTCTCCATCCCCGTGCTGGCGGCGCTGCTGGTCTGCCTCATCCCCACGACCATCGGCGGCTTGCTCTCGGCCATCGGCATCGCCGGTATGGACCGCTTGATCCGCTTCAACGTGGTCGCCACCTCCGGCCGCGCGGTGGAAGCCGCCGGCGACGTTGATGCGCTGTTGCTGGACAAGACCGGCACCATCACCTTCGGCAACCGCATGGCCTCCGGGTTTTATCCGGTGGCGGGCGTGCCGGACCGCGATCTGGCGCAAGCCTGCGCTTTGGCGAGCCTGGGCGACGATACGCCAGAAGGGCGCTCAATTCTGGCGCTGGCGCGCGATAAATATGATATCGTGCCTGCCCTGCCAGCAGGAGCGGAGATTATCCCGTTCAGCGCGATGACGCGGGTATCCGGGGTTGATTTTGGCACGGAATCCTATCGCAAGGGCGCGGTGGATTCGGTGCTGAGCGCACTGGGTACCACGGGCGATGCGCTGTTCACGGAAGCTGTTTCACGCATCGGCCGCGCCGGCTCCACGCCGCTGGCGGTGAGCGCCAATGGCCGCCTGCTTGGCGTCATCGAACTGAAGGACATCGTCAAGCCGGGGATCAAGGAGCGCTTTGCCGCGCTGCGCAGCATGGGCATCCGCACCGTCATGGTCACGGGCGACAACCGCATCACCGCCGCCGCTATTGCCGCCGAGGCGGGGGTGGATGAGTTCATCGCCGAGGCTACACCGCAGAACAAGCTTGATTATATCAGGAAAGTTCAGACGGAAGGGCGTCTGGTGGCGATGTGCGGCGACGGCACCAATGACGCACCCGCTTTGGCGCAGGCCGATGTCGGCGTGGCGATGCAGACCGGCACGCAGGCGGCGCGCGAGGCGGGCAACATGGTTGACCTCGACAGCGACCCGACCAAGCTGATCGAGATCGTGGAAATCGGCAAACAGTTGCTCATCACGCGCGGCTCGCTTACCACGTTTTCCATCGCCAACGACATCTCGAAATATTTTGCGATCCTGCCGGCGATTTTCGTGGCAACCTACCCGCAACTGCAGGCGATGAACATCATGCAGTTGCGGACACCGGAAAGTGCCATTCTCTCGGCGGTCATCTTCAACGCGCTGATCATCGTGGCACTGGTGCCGCTGGCCTTGCGGGGCGTAAAATTCCGCGCCATCGGGGCGGCCGCGCTGCTGCGGCGGAACCTGATGATTTACGGCGTTGGCGGGATCATCGCGCCCTTCGCCGGGATCAAGGCCATCGACATGCTGCTCGGCGTGTTTCACATCTTTTCGTAACGGAACAGAAAAATGTCCATCCTGAAAGAAGTCCGGCCCGCGCTCTCGCTGGTCATCCTCTTCACCATCCTTACCGGCTTTCTGCTGCCGGAGGCGTTTACCGGCGTCATGCAGTTCGCCTTGCCTTATCAGGCCAACGGCAGCCTCATCACCGTGAACGGCAAGGTCGTAGGCTCCGCCATCATCGGGCAGAACTTTACCTCGGCGAAATACTTCCAGCCGCGCCCCTCCGCGCTGACTGGCACGGATGCCAAGGGGAACACCATCCCGGCGCCGTATGACGCCAGCGAGTCCGGCGCCTCCAACCTTGCCCCCTCCAGTGCCGCGCTGCTCACCAGCATCCAGCAGCGCGTCGCGGCCTATACCAAGGCATTCGGCCCTGGCCCGGTCCCGGCCGATGCCGTCACCGCCTCGGGTTCGGGCGTCGATCCGGATATCTCGCTGGCCAACGCCCTGCGTCAGGCCCCAGCCGTCGCCGCCGCCCGCAAACTCCCCGCCGCCACGGTGATCGCTCTGGTCAACCAGCTTACCCACCACGCCTTCCTCGGCATCGTCGGCACGGACCACCTCAACGTTCTGCAATTGAACCTTGCTTTGGACCAATTGCCGGCGTCATAAAGAGGCGCTGTTTTTGGGGCCTCCTTAAAATGAGTATGCATGCCGTCTGACTCCCGGCCCGACCCCGATGCATTGCTGGAAGGCATGCAACGGGGCAGCCGCGGCCATTTAAAAATCTTCCTTGGCGCGGCACCTGGTGTCGGCAAAACCTGGGAAATGCTGGTTGCCGCCAACGCCAAGCGCCAGGCCGGGGTGGATGTCGTTGCCGGGATCATCGAGACGCACGGCCGCGAAGGCACGCTCAAGGAACTCGGTACGCTGGAAGTGCTGCCACGGCTGCAAGTGCCCTATCGCGGTCAGGTGCTGGAAGAATTCGACCTCGACGCCGCTCTGAAGCGCCGGCCCAAACTGCTGCTGGTGGATGAACTAGCCCACACCAACGCGCCGGGCCTGCGCCATGCCAAACGCTGGCAGGACGTACAGGAGATTCTCGAAGCGGGGATCGACGTTTGGACCACGGTAAACGTGCAGCATCTGGAAAGCCTGAACGACCCGGTGGCGCGCATCACAGGCGTGCGGGTGGCGGAAACTATCCCCGACACGGTGCTGGATCTGGCCGATGATATTGAGCTGATCGACCTGCCCGCCGTCGAACTGCGCACCCGCCTTACCGAGGGAAAAATCTACCGCCCGGATGTCGCGGGGCGCGCGCTGCAAGGTTTTTTCCGCGAGGGCAACCTTGGCGCGCTGCGCGAAATGGCGCTGCGGCGCGTCGCGCAGCGGGTGGACAAGGACGTGGCCAGCTACATGCGCTCACGTGCCATCGCCGGGCCGTGGCCGGCCTCGGAGCGGGTGCTGGCGCTGGTGGGGCCGGATGAATCATCTGAGAATGTGGTGCGCCACGCGGCACGGCTGGCGGATGCGTTGCGTGCGCCGATGGTGGCGTTTCATGTTGAGGGCGCCGAGGACAACGCCCGCGTGCAGCACGCGCTGGATTTGATGGTGCAGCTTGGCGGTACGGTGGCGACGGTGAGCGCACCGGATGTTTTCACCGCCGTGCTGGATTACGCGGCGCGGCAGAATATCACCCACATTGTTATTGGCCGGGGGCAAGGGCGGGGGTGGTGGCGCTTGCCGGGGGCGCGGTTAGGTGAGGTGCTGACCCGCAAGGCGACGGCGTTTACGTTGCATTTTGTGCCGCTGCCCGCCGCTCCGGTGGCACGCGGGGCGCCGGTGCGGATGGGCCACAGTTGGGAGCCCTATCTCATCTCAACCGCGTTGCTGGCGGGGGTGACGCTGACGGGGATGGCACTGAACGGCTATCTGCCGCAGGAGGCGATGGGGCTGATTTTTACCGGGCTGATCGCTGGCACGGCCAGCCGGTATGGCCGCAATATCGGGCTGGGGACGGCGGTTGCTGGTTTTTTCCTTTGGAATTTCTTTTTCCTGCCGCCGGTCTATACGCTCTCGGTCAGCGACCCGCGCGATGTGGTGGCGCTGGCGGTGTTTTTGCTGGTCGGCGTGGTCACTGGCACGCTGGCCGGCCGGGTGCGGGTGGAGGCGCAAGCGGCCAGTGCCCGCATCGAGGCGCTGCGGCGGATTTCACTGTTCGGGCAGCGGCTTTCACGCGCGGCGACGCTGAGCGATGTGCTGCGCGATGCGGCCGAGGAGGCCGCCGGCATGACCAGCGCCGGAGTGGTGCTGCTCGCGGGCAAGAACGGGCTGGAAAGCTCCGCCGCCATGCCGGCGGGAACTGAGCTGGACGAAGCGGCGCGGGCGGCGGCGGAGTGGTCGTTCCGGCATGATGTGGAAACCGGTATGGGCACGGGCACGCTGCCCTCGGTGGCTTGGCGGTTCATGCCGCTGCGGGCCAATGGCAAAGCCATAGGCGTGCTGGGGGCGCGGCTGACAGCGCTGCCGCCGGCGCCGCTGGTGCAGACGCTCGGCACGCTGGCGGACCAGACGGCGATGGCGCTGGAGCGGGTGCGCCTGGCAATGCAAGCCGCGCAGAGTGTCGCCAAGCAGGATAACCAGAAACTGCGCACCGCGCTGCTGTCTTCGTTGAGCCATGATCTGCGCACGCCGCTGACTGCCATTCGCGGGGCGGCGGAAACGCTGGCGCGAGCAGGGGCGTCTCTGGACGCGGCGACGCAGGCGGATTTACTTGCGAGCATTGGGCAGGATACCGAGCGGATGACGAAATTCCTTGCCAACATCATGGAAATGGCGCGGGTGGAGACCGGCGAGATTTCCGCGCGGCGGGAGCGCTTGCGGCTGGTTGACGTGGTGGAGGCGGCGATTGCGCGCGTGCCGGGGGCGGCGTTTGCCGGGGTGAATATTGCGGAGGCGGCGGCTTATGTGCTGGCGGACCCGGCGCTGCTGGAACAGGTGTTGGTGAATGTGCTGGATAATGCTGTGAAATATGCGCCGGAGGGGAGCCGGATTTCGGTATCCGCGCTGCGCCAGGGGGCGAAGGTTGTGGTGAGTGTGTCTGACGAAGGGGTGGGGATTCCGCCGGATGAATTGGGTGCGGTGTTCGATAGTTTTTTCCGTGCGACGCGCGGCGATAGGGTGGCGCCGGGGACTGGGTTGGGGCTGGCGATTGCGAAAGCGTTTACCGAGGCGATGGGCGGGAGTATTCGCGCGATGAGTCCGCGGCTTGATCTGCCGGCGGATGGGCTGCCGGGGACGGTTATAAGTATTGAGTTGGCGGCGGCATGATCCCCATCGGGCGGATATTGGTGGTGGATGACGAGCCGCAGATACATCGGTTTTTGACGCCGGCGCTGACGGCCTCCGGTTATGAGACAGTGCGGGCGGAGCGGGGGGAGGAGGCGTTGCGGCTGGCGGCTTCGCGCGCGCCGGATGCGATTTTGCTGGACCTTGGGCTGCCGGATATGGATGGGCATGAGGTGCTGGCGAAATTGCGGGAGTTTACCGATGTGCCGGTGATTATTTTGTCGGCGCGGGACAGGGAGACGGATAAGATTGCGGCGCTGGATGCCGGGGCGGATGATTACGTGGAAAAGCCCTTTGCTTTGGGCGAATTGCTGGCGCGGATTCGCACCGCGCTGCGGCACCGGTTGCGGCAGGATAATGCGGAGAAGCCGGTGGTGATAAACGGGCTGGTGATTGACACGGTGTTGCATAAAGTGACGCTGGATGGCGAGGTTTTGCCGTTGACGAAGCGCGAGCATGCGCTGCTGTTGTTGCTGGCGCGCAACCGGGGGCGGGTGCTGACGCACCGGCAGATTCTGACCGCGATTTGGGGGCCGGCGCATACTGAGGATGTGGCGTATTTGCGGGTGTATATCGGGCAATTACGGCGTAAACTGGGGGCGGAATTGGCGGCGCTGATACTGACCGAGCCGGGGGTGGGGTACAGGTTGCAGGATGGGGAGTAGGGGGTGCTTCACGTGGAGCATCTGTGAGGATTATGCTATAACACATTGTTAGTGTGGCTTAATTTTTTGCTTGCGCCCCAATTTGTGCGGGTTTGTGCCGCAAATGGAATGAGTTGGGTTTTTGAGGCTTGTTGCACGGCGGAGGTTAAGGCCGGTGTAGCTGAACAGGCAGGAGCTGCACCGGCCTTATTGGGATAACAAACTTTGCCCGCTTACGCCTTCTTTTTTGGCGGGGCGGGGGGAGCGGAAATCTTCTTCGAGACTGAAGCCGCTGTTTCGTTGCTTACAGTCAATTTGTTGGCTTTTGGTTTTTTAACTTCACGGTTACTGCGTTGTTGTCCCTTGGCCATTTTATTGTCCTTTGCGATGCGATAAAAGACGCAAGAGCAGCATACCATGGCCAGGTAGCGGGGCATACCAATTCCTCGTTGAGTTCTTTTAAAAAAGTGTTAACCGGCGGTGCCGCCCAGGCTTGCCGCGGGAAGCCGGCATATTGGTCGCATCTGCGCCGGATTGCCGCTGTGATGTCGTTCGTAGTTATCGCTAGCTGGGTAGGGGCTGTGCCGGCGGCCAAGGCGGGCTCGGCGCGAGCAGCGTCTTGTGGTGGCGCCGCGCCAACTCTTTGGGGATCGACATCCCGTCCGGCACATCCACCTGATCCGCCGCCTCGGCTTTTATCATCAACGCGGCCACTTATGCCCGCAATTGCGCCTCGATCTTGCCCGCATGCTCATACGACAGTGCGCTGTGGCGGCTGGCATTGGCGTGGATCTTGGTGCCATCCAGCGCCGCCATGCCCAGCTTCAGCACCCCATCTCGCGCGCCACGCCCAAGCACCTGCACGAACAGCCCCTCAATCTCCTTCAGAAAGCGCCGCCGGAACGTGGCGATCGTGTCGTGATCGAGACGGACCAATCTCATTATGGCGCAACGGGGCAAAGATTGGATCGCGCCCATGTTGTTCAAGACAAGCTGCACCCATCTGACGGTGACAACATGGATTAAGGAGATGCTATTGCCCACGCTCCGGCCGCAAAGCCTTATCGCCATGGACAATGCGCCCTTCCATAACAAACCCAAAATTGCCGGAATTCTTACCGGGCATGGCCACCAACTGCTGCCGCTGCCCAGATACTCTCCTGACTTCAACCCAATCGAAAAAGCCTTCGCTATCCTCAAACGACAGAGAAGCTTCTCCGGGAAATCCGTGGACGAGTTAATATCGTCACATTCTTAACTTGAATCACTATATTTTTTGGTGCGCGTTAGAGCATATTGATCTCGCCGGGGCTACGCGGCTTTGACGGCGCCTTTTTCCAGGCTGCCCAGGAAGGTGGCGATGACCTTGGCGTCGGGGTCGAGGGCGATGATGGAAACGTAGCCGTCCGGGCGGACCAGCCAGATGCAGCGGTGGCCGATGGGCGGGCGCAGCTTGGGCTCCAGCAGGTGGGAGTAGGTTTCCAGCAGCTCGTTAACTTCCGCGCTGGGGTCGGCGCAGAGGGCGAAGCGCGGGGTGTCACCGGCGCCGTAGGGGGTTTCGCCGTCGCGCGGCGGCATGCGCTCACCGGGGCCGGGGCCGGGGAAGGAGCGGTCTTCCGAGCCGTTCAGCGGGCTGTGTTCGTAGCCCATGGAGACTTCCGTCAGCGTGTCGGCGATGGCGCGGCGGGCCGGGGCCAGGCCGAAGAGGACGCTGCCGAAGGCGTTGCGGGTGACCTGGGCCACCGGGTTCTTCAGCACGGAAATCGCGGTGAGGCGGCCGACGTTGGTGAAGACTTCGTTGATGACGGCGTGACGCTCGGCGTTGTAGCTTTCCAGCAGACGATCCGGACCGCAGATGCCCTTGGTGACCAAAGCGAGTTTCCAGGCCAGGTTCACTGCGTCGTGGATGCCCATGTTCATGCCCTGGCCGCCGGCTGGGCTGTGCAGATGGGCGGAGTCACCGGCCAGGAACACGCGGCCGGTGTGGTAGCGGCTGACATTGCGCTCGTTGATGCGGAAGGCGGAAATGCCGGTGGGGTTGGAGAGGATGATGCCGCCGGGGCCGCGGGTGGCGACGATTTGCTGGATGTCCTCCAGCGAGGGCTGGGTGGGGTAGGTGTCGCCGACAAGGCGCAGGTCGGCGATGATGCGGTAGTGGCCGGCCGAAATGGGGAACAAGCCAAGGAAGCCGTCCTCGTGCCAGTAGGAGACTAGGTCGGTCGCCGGGTAGCCGAGGCCGGAGAGATCGACATCGGCGACGACCCAGCCGCTGGGCTGGGTGTGGCCGGTAAAGCTTAGGCCAGCGGCCTGGCGCACGGCGCTGCCGGCGCCGTCGCAGCCGATCAGCCACTGACTTTCCACCACTTCCTCGCGGCCATCGGCATGGCGCAGGCGGCTGGCGACCTTGCCGCTGGATTCAGTGTAGGAAATGAAATCGACCAGCCGCTCGACGGTAACGTTGAGCTTGGTCAGTTGGTCCTGCAGCAGGCGTTCGGTTTCGGCCTGGGGCAGCATCAGCGCGTAGGGGTGCGGGCTCTCCACGGAGGAGAAATCGACGTCGCCGAGCGGTTTACCGGCGGCGATGATGTGGCCGGCGGTGACCTTGTGGCCGACGGCGATAAAGGCATTGGCGGTGCTGGAACGATCAAGCAGTTCCAGGGTGCGGCTCCAGACAAACAACGCCTTCGACTGATCTGTCCGTTGCGCGGATTTTTCGATGATTTTGACCTTAACGCCGTAGCGGGCGAGTTCCGCCGCCATGACCAAGCCAACCGGACCGGCACCAACAATTAAAACATCCGTGCTCATAATGCCTCCCTGACCGCGACCGCGGCCGCCTTGTTTATTTTGGCGCGGCTTGCGCGAGTACGGATATTCCACAACTGCGCGCGCGCGTACACCAAAATCTCTGGGATTAGTTGTGGAGCGCGGCGGCGGGTTCGTCGTTGACTTGGATCAATCAAAATCCACGCAATGGCCTCAAACTAATCGACGCGGCGTTTATATTTCGCTTTCGGACGTTCCGCCTGCAGCCCGCCGTGCAGGGCCGAGCCGCGGCCGGAGAGGGAGGGGTTGGTCATGAAGTATTCATGCGCCGAGGCAGGCGGGTCGCCGGGGGTGACGCGGTGCCAGGTGCCGTCGGCGCGCAGCTCCGAGCTTTGCGCATCGTCGCGTAGGTTGACCACCATGATCTGGTCGAGCACCTGGGCGTGGACGGTGGGGTTGTGGATGGGCACGAAGGTTTCCACCCGGCCTTCCATGTTGCGGGCCATCCAGTCGGCGCTGGACATGTAGACTTTGGCGTTGCGCGAGGGCAGCGGCTGGCCGCCGGCGAAGACGCAGATGCGGGCGTGCTCCAGGAAGCGGCCGACGATGGATTTGACCTTGATGTGGTCTGACAGGCCGGGGACGCCGGGGCGCAGGCAGCAGATGCCGCGCACCACGATTTGGATCGGCACGCCAGCATG
This sequence comes from uncultured Alphaproteobacteria bacterium, assembly GCA_963696195.1. GTDB lineage: Bacteria > Pseudomonadota > Alphaproteobacteria > Acetobacterales > Acetobacteraceae > Acidocella. Next base: position 2,308,169 of record OY968826.1, on the reverse strand, counting down.
CGAGGCCTCGTAGAGATGATCGATCAGGCGGTCGTCGACCAGGGAGTTCATTTTCAGCCAGATGCCCGAGGGTTTTCCCACCCTGGCGTTGGCGATTTCGCCGTCGATGAGCGTGTCGATGGTTTTGCGCGTGGTCAGCGGCGAGAAGGCGAGTTGTTCCATCGCCTCCGGCCTCGCGTAGCCGGTCATGTAGTTGAACAGGCGGGCGGCGTCGCGGGTGAGTGCCGGGTCGCAGGTGAAGAACGAAAGATCGGTGTAGATGCGCGCGGTGATGGGGTGGTAGTTGCCGGTGCCGAAATGCGCGTAGGCGCGCAGGGTGCCGCCCTCGCGGCGGACGACGTAGGACATTTTGGCGTGGGTTTTAAGGCCGACGAAGCCGAACACGACCTGGACGCCGGCGGCTTCCAGCGTGCGTGAGAGGTGGATGTTGGCTTCCTCGTCGAAACGGGCGCGCAGTTCCACCATGGCGGTGACGGATTTACCGGCCTCGGCGGCCTCGATGAGGGCTTTGACGATGGGGGAGTCGCGGCTGGTGCGGTAGAGGGTTTGTTTGATGGCGACCACGGCGGGGTCGACGGCGGCCTGGCGCAGGAACTGCACGACAACATCGAAACTCTCGAACGGGTGGTGGACCAGGATGTCCTTCGCGCGGATGGCGGCGAAGCAGTCGCCCGCGAAATCGCGGATGCGCTCGGGGAAGCGCGCGGTGTAGGGGGGGAAGAGCAGGTCGGGGCGGTCGTCGACGATGAGCTGTTTGACATCGACCAGGCCGATGATGCCGGTTTCGGCGTAGACCTCGTCGGCCGGGGCCTCGATGGCGTCGATCACCAGTTCACGCAGGCCGGCGGGCATGTCTGCCTGGATGGTGAGCTGGATGGCGACGCCGCGGCGGCGGCGTTTCAGCGCGGTCTCATACGATTGCACAAGGTCCTCGGCTTCTTCCTCGAACTCCACGTCGGTGTCGCGGATCAGGCGGAACAGGCCCGAGCCCTGGAGCTGGAAGCCTGGGAACAGGCGCGAGAGGAACATGCCGACGAGGTCTTCGAGCATGACGAAGCGGATGGGGCCGCCGGGGGTGGTGGGCAGGCGGACGAAGCGGTCGATCTGGCTGGGCAGGGGGATGAGGGCGGACATTTGGCCGTGGTCGTCGTTGCGGGCCAGGGTGAGGGCCATGACGAGGCCCATGTTGGGGATGAAGGGGAAGGGATGCGCCGGGTCCACCGCCAGCGGGGTGAGCACGGGGAAGACGCGCTCCATGAAGTAGGTGTCGAGGAAATGCGCGTCGTCAGATGTTAGCTGCGCGGCGGTGCAGACGACCATGCCGGCACTGACGAGCTGGGCGCGCACATGGGCGAAGGCGGCCTGCTGGGCGGCGATGAGTTCCCGCGCGCGGGCGTTGATCTGCTGGAGTTGCTGGGCCGGGGTGGCGCCGTCGGCGGAGCGTTCCAGCACGCCGGCGCGGGCCTGGCCGATGAGGCCGGCGACGCGGACGGAGTAGAATTCATCAAGGTTTGAGGCGCTGATGGAGACGAAGCGGAGCCGCTCCAGCAGCGGGTGGCGGGGGTTCTCAGCCTCCGAGACCACGCGGAAATTGAAGTCCAGCCAGGAAAGCTCGCGGTTGATGAAGCGGGCGGGGTCGTCCAGGCTGATTTCCGGCGCGGGCGTTGTGGTGATCTGGTTCATACCCTCTCCTATACACAGACCATTGTGCACCGGGGATGACGAGTTGGTAACAGTTTTTTCTTATAAAATTCTTATGCCGGCTCGAATAATTCGGCCAGCACCTCGGCGGCGAAGGGGCGGGTGATCTTTTTGCCCTGGTCAAGTGTCGCGTGGTCCAGCCGGGCGACGGCCTCGCGCAGGGCGGCGGCGGTGCGCGGCAGATGGGTGAGCAGGAAGTTGCGCACGGAAAAGCTCAAGGAAAGCTGGCGGTCAGCGCAGAGGCGGGTGAGCAGGCGCTCCAGCAGCTCATCCTCGGGGGCGCGAATTTCCACCGCCTCGGCGGCGCGCAGGCGGCTGGTGAGGTCGGCGAGGCGGTAGGACTGGCGCGAAGGGGGCAGGCGGGCGGCCATGAGGACCGGGAAACCGGCTTCGGCGGCGGCGTTGAGCAGGTGGAGGAGTGCGAGGGGTTCGAGCACGATGTCGGAATCGTCCATCGCGACGGGGCCGGTGGGGCGGACCAGGCCGTGCAGCGTGGCGCCGTTGATGATGGTGGCGCCAACGGCCGCCGCCCAGATGTGCAGCAGGTGGGTTTTGCCGCAGCCGGGCTCGCCCCAGAGCACGAGGCGGCCGTTGCTCCAGTTGTCGGGGCGGGCCAGCCAGTCGCGCGCCTGGGCGTTGGAGGGCGCGGTGCAGAAATCCTCGGCGGAGAAGTTTTGCGATTCCGCGAAGGGTAGAGCGAGTTGCTTCATGGGGAGGGAGGGATGTCCAGGTACAATGGACTTTGCAGGTAGCGGCGCAGCCAGAAGCGGGCGAGCACGCCGAGCGTGGCGGTGACCGGCACGGCCAGCATGATGCCGAGGAAGCCGAACGCGGCGCCGCCGGCGAACAGCGCGAAGATGACCCAGACCGCGGGCAGGCCGACGCGGCCGCCCAGGAAACGGGGCTGGATGACGTAGTCGTTAAGGGCTTGGCCGAAGCCGAACACGAGGAGCACCATGATGACGCCGTGCCAGCCGGGGTTTTGGCTGAGCGAGAGCAGGATCGCGGTAACGCCGCCGAGGATGGTGCCGACATAAGGGATAAAGGAGAGAATACCGGCCGCCAGCCCGACGATGAGGCCGAGGTCCAGCCCGATGAGGGTGAGGCCGACCGCGTAGACCAAGGCCAGAAGCAGGCAGCAGATCGCCTGGCCGCGTATCCAGGCGGCGAGGATGCGGTTCACCTCGATGGCCTGGGCGCGGATGACTTCCGCGTAGGGGCGCGGCAGCCAGGTGTCGGCGTAGTTGATGATCGCCGGCCAGTCGCGCAGGAAGTAGAAGGTGACGATGGGGGTGATGACGAGCAGGGTGAGGATGTTCACCACCGCAAAGCCGCTGCCGATGATGTTGCTGGCGGCGGTGCCGGCGAAGGAGACGATGGTGCCGGCCTGGTTGGCGGCGACGTCGCGCAGTTTCTGGCTCATGGCGCCGGGGCCGAGGCGGTTCTGCAAATCTAGGATGAGGGAGCCGAAATCCTTCTGTGCGGTTTGGATGTAGGTTGGCAGGTTGGCCGCGAAGGCGGCGGCCTGGGCGGCGATGACCGGGTAGAGCAGCAGGCTGAACAGGACCACGAGGATGCCGGCGGCGGCGAGGATGAGCAGGGTGCCCGCCGAGCGGCGCACGCCGAGTCCGGCAAGGCGGCTGACCGCGGGGTCGAGAAAATAAGCCAGGCCAGCCGCGACCACGAAGGGGGTGAGGATGGCGGAGAACAGGCGGAAAAATTCCCATGAAACCAGCAGGATGACCACGCCGAACGCCAGGCGTTGCCAGAGTAGTTTGTTGCTGGTGGGTGATTCAGTGGATGGATTGCTCATAGCGAGGCTGCCAGCGATTGCGCGCGGCTATGGCCTGTGTTGAAACGCGGCAGAATTTTATCGGCGTGGACTCGCAAAACCATGCTGGAGACTTAGCGCATTGGAGGCTGACATGACCAGCGTAACGTACCGGGATGCCGGTGTGGATATCGAGGCCGGCGACGCGCTGGTGGAGGCGATTAAGCCGCTGGCGAAGGCGACCTCGCGCGCCGGGGTGCTGGGCGGCCTGGGCGGCTTTGGCGCGCTGTTCGATTTGAAGGCGGCGGGGTTTGTGGACCCGATTTTGGTTTCGACCACCGATGGCGTGGGGACCAAGCTGAAAATCGCGATTGAGACAGGGATTCACGACTACGTCGGCATTGATCTGGTGGCAATGTGCGTGAACGATTTGATTGTGCAGGGGGCGGCGCCGCTGTTCTTCCTGGATTATTTTGCCACCGGGGCGCTGGATGTGGCAGCGGCCAAGCGGGTGATTGCCGGGATTGCGCAGGGTTGCACGATTTCCGGCTGTGCGCTGGTGGGCGGCGAGACGGCGGAAATGCCGGGGATGTATGCGGCGGGGGATTATGACCTGGCCGGGTTCTCGGTGGGGGCGGCGGAACGCGGCACGCTGCTGCCGGCGGGTGTGGCGGCGGGGGATGCGATTTTGGCGTTGCCGTCGTCGGGCGTGCATTCCAATGGGTTCTCGCTGGTGCGGCGGATTATTGCCAATGCGGGGCTGGGCTGGGATTCTGCGTTTGCGGATGGGCGGCCCCTGGCCGAAGTGCTGATGCAGCCGACGCGGATTTACGTGAAGCCGATGCTGGCGCTGCATAAGGCGGGGCTGCTGAAGGGGGCGGCGCATATTACCGGCGGCGGGTTGCCGGGGAATTTGCCGCGCGCGTTGCCTGATGATTGCGGGGCGGCGTTGGACGGGCCTTGGGCGATGCCGGCGGTGTTTGCGTGGCTGGCGAAGACCGGGAATGTGGCGGCGGAAGAGATGCTGCGGGTATTCAACTGTGGCGTGGGGATGACGCTGATTGTGAGCGACGCCGAGGCGGCAATGGCTCTGCTGCGCGAGGCGGGCGAGGCGCCGTTTGTGCTGGGGCGGGTGACGGGTACGCCGGGCGTGGTGATTACCGGGCAGGAGACGCTGTTTGCCTAAACCGCGCGTGGCCGTGCTGATTTCCGGGCGCGGCTCCAACATGGAAGCGCTGATTAAAGCGGCGCGGGCGCCGGGATATCCGGCGGAGATTGCGCTGGTGATTTCCAACAAGGTAGCGGCGCCGGGGCTGGAGATTGCGCGCGGGTTGGGGGTGGAGGCGCTGGCCGTGCCCGCCAAGCCGTATGATAAAGACCGCGAGGCGCATGAGCGGGCGATTGATGCCGTGTTGGTGGAACGGGGTATCGAGATTGTGTGTTTGGCGGGGTATATGCGGATACTGACGCCTTATCTGGTGGGGCGCTGGGCGGGGCGGATGTTGAATATCCACCCGAGTCTGCTGCCGGCGTATCCGGGGCTGGATACGCATGGGCGGGCTTTGGCGGCGGGTGAGCAGAGCCATGGCTGCACGGTGCATCTGGTGACCGAGGTGATGGACGATGGGCCGGTGCTGGCGCAAGCCACGGTGCCGGTGCTGCCGGGGGATGACGAGGATGCGCTGGCGGCGCGGGTGCTGGAGCAGGAGCACCGGATTTATCCGGCGGCGCTGGCGGAACTGGCGCGCAAAATCCACTTGCCAGAGGGCGGGGCAAAACCGTAAAGCTCGGGCCAGGAATTGCTGCTGAAATTTATTTACTGAAATTTGCTCAGGGAAAGTAGAACAATATGTCATCCGAGACCGCGCATAACACCAACACGCTGCCGCCCGAACTGGATTTCGACACGGTTTCCAAAAAGGGATGGGAAGGCTTTACCAAGTTCATCACCATCAACACCCTGGCGATCGTGGTCGCGATGCTGATTATTGGGGCGCTGACGGTCTGGCGTTAGAGGCGAGTAAGGCCAGGGGACAGAGCCTCTTGGCCTTACTTGCCTCTAACGCAGCGTCGGTGCGTTAAAGCGTTCCTCGGCGATGTCGAGGGCGGTTTCGATGGCGCCGCGGGTGAGGAAGCGCATGATGCCGCGCGGGGGTTTGGGGCGGAGCCAGATGGGGCGGGCTTTTTTGCCGCCGAGTTCCTTCACGATGGTGTCGAGGTCGCTGAGGCCGTCGATGAGGCCGAGGGCGAGGGCGCGTTCGCCGGAGCAGAAGCCGCCGTCGAAGATTTTGGTCTCGTCGCTGGTCAGGCGGGTGCCGCGGCGTTCGCGGACCCAGGATTTGAATATTTCGTGGGCTTCGCCGAGCAGGCCGTGGAGGAATTCGCCGTCCTGCGGGCGGAAGGGCGAGAACATTTCCAGGCGGGCCTTGTTTTCGCCGGCGGTGAAGAGGCGGCGCTCGATGCCGTGGCGGGCGATGAATTTGTCCAGGCCGAAGCCGCCAGTGATGACTCCGATGGAGCCGACGATGGAGAGGCGGTTGGCGTAGATTTTGGTGGCGGCGCAGGCGAGCCAGTAGCCGCCCGAGGCGCCGACGTCGCCGATGATGGCGGTGATTTCGACGTTGGTTTCCTTCGCGCGGCGGATCAGGAACTGGCCGATGAGGTCTGATTGTACCGCCGAGCCGCCGGGGCTCTCAATGGCCAGGATGAGGTGTTTGCTCTTTTTGGCCAAAGCGAAGGCACGCTCAATGGGGGCGGTATAGGCCTCCAAGTTGATGGCGCCGGGGCGGGCGGCGATGATGCCGCGCAGGGACAGGACGGGGATTTTTGATTTTTGCCAGGGGAGTTGCATGCGGGGAGCTTAAGCGGTTTTGCCCCCGCATGTCCAAACTGGCGCGTTATTCCGCCGCCCTGGCCTGGGTGAGATGGCGCTCCTGCTCGACCATGTAGTCGCGCGTGAGGGGTACGGCCGCGCGGTCGTGGGCCATCTGGATTTGGAAGTTCATGCCATCGAAGTGGATGAAGCTGAGTTCCGAGCAGGAGAGGTAGAACTCGAACATGCGGCAGAAGCGCTCATCGTATAATGCGGCGATGGCGGTGCGGTTGGCGGCGAAGCGGCGGCGCCAGTGGGCGATGGTTTTCGCGTAGTGCAGGCGGAGGATTTCGATGTCCGTGGTTATCAAGCCGGATTTTTCCAGCGGGGCCAAGGCCTCCGATAGGGCGGGAGAGTAGCCGCCGGGGAAGATGTATTTGGCGATCCATTTGTTGGTGGCGCCAGGGCCCGCGAACCGGCCGATGGAGTGCAGCAGGGCGACGCCGTCGGGCTTGAGGCAGCGGCTGACGGTGGCGAAAAAGCTGGAAAAATTAGGCACGCCGACATGCTCGAACATGCCGACCGAGACGATGCGGTCGAACTGCCGGTCCATGGCGCGGTAATCCATCAGCTCGAATTTTACGCGTTCGGAGAGCCCGGCGGCGGCGGCGCGGGCGCGGGCCTCGGCGAGTTGTTCCTCCGACAGGGTGATGCCGGTGACGCGGGCGCCAAAGTCGCGCGCCAGGGTGAGGGCGAGGCCACCCCAGCCGCAGCCGATGTCCAGCACCGTGAGGTCCGGGCGGTTGAGCAGGAGTTTGGCGGCAATGTGGCGTTTTTTGGCGGTCTGGGCTTCTTCCAGGCTCTCATCGCCGCGGGGGAAATAGGCGCAGGAATACTGCCGGTCGCGGTCCAGGAACAGGGAGTAGAGCTGGCCGTTGAGGTCGTAATGGTGCGCCACGTTATTCTTGGAGCGAATGGCGTTGTTGGCTTGTGAAAGCTGGCGCAACAGCATGCCTAGGCGCTCGTTCCAGTCGAGCGTTGGCATCGGGTGGCGGGCGATGTTGCTTATCAGGATGGTCAGGACCTCATGGATGGAGCTATCCAGCGGCACAATGCCGCCACCCATGTAGCCTTCGCCCAGGGCGAGGCCGGGGTTGAGGACCAAGCGGCGTAAGGTGGTGGCATCAAGGATTTTGATGCCAGCGGCGGGACTTGTCCCATCACCGTAGAGGGATTCCGACCCGTCGGGCCAGACAACCCTGAACCGGCCCTCGCGAATGGAGCCGGCCAGAAAACGATCCAACAGCTTTTTGAACAGCCAGGTCACGTCCTTCTCCGTTACAGTTAACGGTTAGCTAGGAAGCAAAATGCAGAAAAAAGATGTAACAGGATTGGAAGTTTATAACTTGATCCGGGTCAATTTTACAAAAGAAATCAACGGTGGTGGGGGGGGGAGGGCATAAAAAAACGGCCCCGTGTTGCCACGGGAGCCGTTTTTTAGGCTTTGTAAGCGGTGAGGCTTAGGCGGCGGTCTCTTCCTCGCCGAACAACGGGCCGAGTTCCGGCTTTTCTTCCGGCTCGGCGGCGATGGCTTCACCGCGGGCTTGCTTCTCGGCTTCCTCGACCGAGCGGGCCACGTTCACCTTGACGTCGATGACGACTTCCGGGTGCAAGGCGACCCGCACGGAGGAAACGCCAAGCGCCTTGATCGGGTGGACCAGGAGGACCTGGGAGCGCTCGATACCGAGGCCGGCAGCGGTGCAGGCGTCCGCAAGGTCGCGGCTGGAGACGGAGCCGTAGAGGGCGCCGGCGTCGGATGCCTGACGGATCAGGGTGATGCTCAAGCCCTGCACGCGCTCGGCCACACGCTCGGCCTCGTCGCGGCGCTTGATGTTCTGCGCTTCAAGCTGCACGCGCTCACGCTCGAAGCGCTCGCGGTTGGCCTTGGTCGCACGGACGGCTTTGGACTGCGGCAGCAGGAAGTTGCGCGCATAGCCGGGTTTGACTTTGACGATTTCGCCCATCTGGCCGAGTTTCTCGACGCGCTGGAGCAGGATCAGTTCTACTTGTGCCATGTTTCTTGCTCCTCTTAGCTCAGAACATAGGGGAGAAGGGCGAGGAAGCGGGCGCGCTTGATGGCTTTGGCCAGTTCACGCTGCTTTTTGCCGGACACCGCGGTGATGCGCGACGGCACGATTTTGCCGCGCTCGGAGAGGAAGCGCGAGAGCAGACGCACGTCCTTGTAGTCGATGATCGGGGCACCGGCACCGGAGAACGGGCAGGATTTCTTCCGGCGGAAGAAGGGCTTGCGGGCTCCAACGGCGGGGCGGCGCAGGCCGGCATCGGGGGTTGCTGCTTCGGACATTAGATTTCCTCCTCAATGCCGTAGTCGTCACGGTCGGCGCGGAATTCGTCACGCGCGCGGAATTCCTCACGGCCTTCGTCGAAGCCGCGCTTGCGGCCGGTCTCGAAGCGGCCGGCGGGCTTGGGCCCACGGAAGCCGCGTTCACGGTCGTCGGATTTGCGCGACAGGATGACCGAGGGTTCCTCGGTGATTTCTTCGATGCGCACGGTCATGAAGCGCAGCACGTCCTCGTTGAGGGTCAGCTGGCGCTCCAGCTCCTTCACGGCGGGGGAAGGCGCGTCCAGACCGAGGAGCATGTAATGGCCCTTGCGGTTCTTTTTGATGCGATAAGCGAGGGCGCGCAGGCCCCAGTATTCGCGCTTTTTAACGGCGCCGCCATCGGCTTCGAGCTGGGTGATCACGGCATCGGCAACGGCCTCGGCCTGTGCCTGCGTGATTTCGCTCCGTGCAATTACCACGGTTTCATATAACGGCATTTTCTACTCCGCCCCTTTGGATATCAGCTCCGGCCTGGTCTGGACCAACCCATAAGCGGGCGAGCATAGCCAGACGTGATGCCTCACGCCCGGCAGGGGAGGGCAGCGTTTGGCATGGTGGGGACGGGAAAGCAAGGCGGGGCGGTGTTTTTTTGAGGCTTTGGCCTAAATTAATGCCAATCGAAGGGCGAAGGAGCCCAAGGTTCCGGCGATGCGAAGCATCGTTGGAAAGGCTCCGGAGGGCCAAGCCCTGCTTACACTATCAGCTTAGCCTCCACGATGTCGCTCTCCCCCGGCACATGCTCGATGGTGAAGCCGAGGTGCTTGATGAAAGCCAGCATGGGGGCGTTGTCGGCTAAAATTTGACCGTTGATTTCGGCGACGCCGCGTGAGCGGCCCCAGTTGATGATGGCTTGCATGAGGGCGGTGGCCAGGCCGAGGCCTTTGGCGGCAGGTTCGACCACGACGGCGAATTCAGCGGTGCGGGCGTCGGTGTCGTTGCAGACGAGGCGGGAGACGCCGGCTGTTTCCCCAGTGCCCTCGCGGACGGCGATGAAGGCCATTTCGCGCTGGTAGTCGACGTCCGCCATGCGGGTGACCTGCTCGACGGGGAGGGTGCGCACGGCGGTGAAGAAGCGGAAGCGCATGTCCTCGGCGGACAAACGGGAGAGCATGGCGGTGTGGGCGTCGGCGTCTTCCAGGCGGATGGGGCGGAGGATGAAGGTTTGGCCTTTGGCGGTGTAGCTGGTGGTCAGCTCGCTGGGGTAGGGGGAGATGAGCAGCGGCGGGCGGAGGGTGCCGGGCGGGCGGAGCAGGATGCGCGCGCTGGCGGCGATGGCGCCATGCTCGTGCGCGAAAATGGGGTCGAGGTCGAGGAGTTGGATTTCGGGCGTGTCGATGATGAGCTGGCTGACGCGGACCAGCATGGCGGCGATGGCCGCTTCGTCAGCCGCCGGGGCGCCGCGATGCGCGGCCAGGGCGGGGGCGATGGTGGCGCGGTGGATGAGGGCGTGCGCCAGAGTGAGGTTGAGGGGGGGAAGGTCAGCGGCGAGGCCGGTGACATCGTCGGGGTCGCCGCCGCCGGCGCCGAAGCCGATGATGGGGCCGAGGATGGGGTGGTCACTGACCCTGATTCGCAGTTGGGTGCCGCGCGGGGCCTGCTGTTGGACCACGAAACCGGCCTGGGTGGCATCAAACCCTTGTTGCGCGAGGCGGAGGAGGATGGCGCGGGCGGCGTCGTGCACGGCGGTTTTGTCGGGGATGTCCAGCACCACGGAGCCGGCGAGGCGGTTGGTGGGGATGTCCGGGTGGGAGAGTTTTACCACGGCGGGGTAGCCGAGCGCGGCGCTGGCTTCGGCGGCTTCATCGGGCGTCGTGGCGTGGCGGCTGGCGATGGCGGGGATTTTGTAGGCGGCGGCGATGGCCAAAGCTTCGTCCTGCACCAGGGTCGCGTGCCCGGCTTCCCGCGCGGCGCGGATGCGCATGGTGACGGCGGCTTTGTCGGGGGCGATTTTCAGCACGGTGGAGTCGGGGAGTTCGCGCGCGGCGGTGCGGTTGCGGTGGTTGCGCAGCAGGTGGCGGAACCCGGCGATGGCGGCTTCGGGGCTGTCAAAACAGGCAAGGCGGGCTTGGCTGAGGCGGTGGCGGTGCTCCAGCCCGTGCGTCTCGCCCATGGCGGCGATGAGCAGGGGGATTTTGATGGTTTTGGCGCAGGCGAGCAGGGATTCGATGGCGGTGTTGTCATCACCGCCGCTGGGGGCGTGGACGACGAGGATGCCGCCGACTTCTGGCGCGGTGGAGAGGGTGGCGGCGACTTCAGCCAGGCGCATGGGGGTTTTGCCGGAGAAGATCGGCCCCGGCGGCGGGATGTGGCCGAGGGTGAGGGCGAGGACCTGGGCGGTTTGCGGGGTGAGTTCGGCGAGGCTTAGCCCGGAACCTATGGCGGCGCCGGCGGCGAGGCGGCCGATGGCGACGGAGTTGGTGACGATGGCCAGGGCCTCGCCGCGCGCGGGTTTGACGCGGGTGAGGGTTTCCGCCGCGGCGATGAACTCGGCGACCGAATAGGTGAGCAGGACGCCGGCGCGCGAAAGGGCGGATTCCAGGGCGGCGGGGAAGTTACCCTGCCCCCCGAACTGGCGCACGCCGGGGGCGATGGCGACGACGGGGCGCAGGCGGGCGGCGGCGCGGGCGGCGGAGAAGAGCAGCGCCGGGTCGCGCAGGCGGTCGACCTCCATCATGATGGCGGTGGTGGCGGGGTCGCGGGAGATATGGTCCAGCACCAGGCCGAAGCCGATGTCGCAATTGCCGCCGATGCCGGCGAAATGGCTGAAGCCGACGGCATTGGGGACTGCCCAGTCAATGACCGTGCGGGCGATGGAGGAGGACTGGCCGACGAAGGCGACGCGGCCGCTGGGCGGCATGAGGGCGAAGAGGGACGCGTTGAGGCCTATGCCGGGCACGGCGAGGCCGAAGGAATGCGGGCCAAGCACGCGGATGCCGGCGGCTTTGGCGATGGCGGCGAGGTTAGGGGTTTGCGAGAGCACGATGGCGCCGCGTGCGCCGGCGGCGGCGTGGTGGGCGAGGGCGGCGGGGATATCGGCGGCGTCATCGGCGACCAAAGCGAGGTCGGCGTTTTGGAGTTTGTCTGCCTCGGTGGCGATGATGCCGGTGAAGGGGGCGGCGCGCAGATTGGCCAGAACCTGCTGGCCGAGCGGGGTGGAGGTGCCGCTGAGGCAGACGGATTCTGGGTGGAACAGGCGGGCTGGGTCGAAACGGCGGATTGCTGCAATGGCCATTACTGTCTCTCTGTCCTGCGTCTTATACACAGTCATCCACAGGACTATCCACTGCCGCGACTCCACGGTTCAGGCTATGATGCAGATCATGAATTCCATCGATCCTCCCCTGTTGGGGCTTTCCCAGCGGCTGCCGCCCAGCAATACCCAGGCCGAACAGGCGCTGCTCGGCGCGCTGCTGGCTAATAATAAAGCGTATGAGCGGGTTTCGGAGTTTTTAACCCACGAGCATTTCGCGGACCCGGTGCATGGGCGGATTTTCCAGGCCATCGCGCGGCGGTGCGAGGCGGGGCAGATTGCCGACCCGGTGACGCTGCGCGGCGAGTTTGAACATAGCGGCGTGCTGGATGAGGTGGGGGGCACCGCGTATCTGGCGCAGCTGCTCTCGGCCATGGTGGGCATTATTAATGCCGGGGATTACGGGCGGCTGATCCGCGATTCCTGGCTGCGCCGGCAGTTGATCGACATTGGCGAGGTGGTGGTGAACCGGGCGTTTGGCGCCGAGCCGGAGCTGGACGGGGCGATGCAGATCGAGGCGGCGGAGCAGACGCTGTTCAATCTGGCGACGCAGGGGGGTTCCGAAGGTAAGGGGATGACCTTCAAGGAGGCGCTGACGGCGGCGATCGAGGTTGCCTCGAATGCGTTCAAGAACCAGGGGTCGGTTTCCGGGCTGGATACGGGGTTGCGGGACCTGAATAAGCGCACGGGCGGCATGCATCCGTCGGATTTGATCATTTTGGCCGGGCGGCCGGGCATGGGCAAAACCGCGCTGGTGACGAAGATCGCCTTTGGCGCGGCGAAGGCGCTGCTGGCCAATGCGCGGATTGATAATCCCAATGCGCTGGCGAAGAAATGCGTGGCGATATTCTCGCTGGAAATGAGCGCGGACCAGCTGGCGACACGTTTGCTGGCCGAGGAATCGCGGGTTTCGGCGGATAAGATCCGGCGCGGTGAAATCTCGTCGCGCGATTTTGATACCTTCGTGAAGGTCAGCCGGGAGATTTCGGATATTCCGCTGATTATTGACGATACCCCGGCGATTACGCTCTCGGCGCTGCGCACGCGCTGCCGGCGGTTGCAGCGCACGCAGGGGCTGGGGCTGGTGATTGTTGACTATTTGCAGCTGATGCGCCCGGCCGCGGGGACCAGGCCGGAGAGCCGGGTGCTGGAGATTTCGCAGATCACGCAGGGGCTGAAGGCCATTGCGAAAGAGCTGGCGGTGCCGGTGATCGCACTCTCCCAGCTCTCCCGCGCGGTGGAAAGCCGGGATGACAAGCGGCCGCAGCTCTCGGATTTGCGGGAATCCGGCTCCATTGAGCAGGATGCGGATATGGTGATGTTCATCTACCGCGATGAGTATTATCTGCAGCAGAAGGAGCCGAAGATCGTCGCCTTTGACCGTGAGGACAAGTATCAGGAGGCGATGGAGAAGTGGAAGGCGGATATGCAGACCGTATACCAGAAGGCGGAGTTGATTTTGGCCAAGCAGCGGCATGGTCCGACCGGCAAGATTGATTTGTTCTTCGAGGGTGAGTTCACGCGGTTTGCTGATTTGGATACGGTTCATGAATAAGCGCGTATCTTGCCTGCCTTATTAGAGATCAACCTCGACGCGGTGGTGCGCAACTGGCGGACGCTGGCGGCGATGCATGCCGGGGCGACGGCGGGCGTTATTAAGGCGGATGCCTATGGCCTGGGCGCGGCGCAGGTGGGGGCAAAGCTGCTGGATGCGGGGTGCCGGCATTTTTTCCTGGCGCATGTGGCCGAGGCGGTGGCGTTGCGGCAGGTGCTGCCCGGCGCGATGCTGGCGGTGCTGAACGGGCTGCTGCCCGAGGAGGCGGGGGACTGCTACGCGCAGGACCTGGTTCCCGTGCTAGGCTCGCTGCACGAGATTGGCTGGTGGCGGGCCGAGGCGGCGCGGCGGAGCGAAATTCTGCCGGCGATATTGCAGGTGGATACCGGCATGGCGCGGCTTGGGCTTTCGGCCGCGGAGCTGGCGGCGTTGCGCGAGGATGCGGCGCTGCTGGAGGGGCTGAGGCTGGAGTATATCCTCACGCATCTGAGCAGTTCCGACGTACCGGAGTCGCCCGTGAACCAGCGGCAGGCGCAGAAATTCATCGAGGTGATGAAGCAGTTTCCGGGCGTGAAAACCAGTTTTGCCAATTCCTCGGGGATGTTCCTGGGGGCGGCGTTTGGCTCCGACCTGGCGCGGCCGGGGGCGGGGCTGTATGGGCTGAACCCCACGCCGGGGAGTGCCAACCCAATGCGCGACGTGGTGCGGCTGACCGCGCCGATCCTGGAAATTCATGAGGTGGAGGCCGGCGGTACGGTTGGGTATGGCGGTGACTGGGTGGCCAAACGCCCCAGCCGTATTGCCACCGTGGGCGTGGGCTATGCAGATGGCTATCTGCGTTCGCTCTCCAATGCCGCGACGGCGCGCTTTGACGATACCATCGTGCCCCTGGTAGGCCGTGTATCAATGGACCTGACAACATTCGATGTGACCGGCCTGCGTGCTTCCCCCGGCGATACACTGTGCCTTATTGGCCCAGCGCACGGGCCGGATGCGCTGGCGCGCGAGGCCGGGACCAATGGCTATGAGATTCTTACCTCGCTAGGGCGCCGTTACCGGCGGCGGTATATCGGCGCATGAAGTTCCTGCTTAATTGGGTGGCAGCGCTTGGTGCGCTGGTGCTGGGCACGGTCGAGTTTGTCGGCGAGCTGGGGATTTTCGCTGTCTCGGGCATTTCGCATATTTTCCGCCCGCCGTATTACCCCAGGCTGATCGGCCGCAGCCTGATGGAGATCGGGTATTATTCGCTACCCGTGGTGGCGCTGACCGCGATGTTCACCGGCATGGTGCTGGCGTTGCAGTCCTACACCGGGTTTTCGCGCTTTAATGCGGAGAGTGCGATTGCCAGCATTGTCGTGCTCTCGGTCACGCGCGAACTGGGGCCGGTGCTGGCGGGGTTGATGGTTTCCGGGCGCGCGGGGGCCGCCATGGCGGCCGAGCTTGGCACCATGCGGGTGACCGACCAGATCGACGCGCTTTCCACTTTGTCCACCGAGCCGATGAAATACCTGGTGGCGCCGAGACTGGTGGCCGGGATTATCGCGATGCCGCTGCTGGTGTTGGTGGCAGACGTGCTGGGCGTGATGGGTGGGTTTCTGGTTTCCACGGAGAAGCTCGGGTTTACGCCGGCCACGTATCTGGTGAGCACTTTCCTTCATTTAAAATCCGAGGACGTGGTTTCTGGTCTGATCAAGGCGGCTGTGTTCGGCTTCATTATTTCGCTGATGGGCTGCTTCAACGGCTACCGCTCCAAGGGCGGGGCGCAGGGCGTGGGTGCCGCGACAACATCGGCCGTGGTTACTGCTTCGATCCTGATCCTCGCGATGGACTATATTCTCACGCAAGTGTTGTTCGTGAAATGAGCATTCCGAAAATCCGCATCCGGGGCCTGAAGAAGTCCTTTGGCGAGAAGAAGGTGCTGGACGGGGTGGATTTGGACGTGATGCCGGGGACGGGCATGGTCGTCATCGGCGGCTCGGGCACGGGTAAATCCGTGCTGATCAAATCCATCCTGGGCCTGGTGACGCCAGATGCCGGGGTGATCGAGATCGACGGCGAGGACGTGCTGAAAGCCTCGCGCGGGCGGGCACGCCAGCTGCGTGCGCAGATCGGCATGCTGTTCCAGAACGGCGCGTTGTTTGACAGCCTGCCGGTGTGGGAAAATGTGACGTTTGGTCTGCTGGCGGAGAAAAAGATAAAACGTGCCGCTGCGCGCGCCAAAGCTGTCGAGGTGCTGGCGCAGGTTGGGCTGGCCGATGACGTGGCGGGGCTTTCACCCTCGGAACTTTCGGGCGGGATGCAGAAGCGCGTGGCGCTGGCGCGGGCGATTGCCTCGGAACCGGCGATCATGTTTTTTGATGAACCGACTACCGGGCTGGACCCGATCATGGGCGCGGTGATCGACGAGCTGATTGTGGATTGCGTTAAAAAACTCGGTAGTACGTCGATCGCCATTACGCATGACATGGCGAGCGCGCAGCGGATCGGCGACCAGGCGGCGATGCTCTATGAGGGGCGGGTGTGCTGGACCGGGCCGGCGGGTGAGTTGATGACCAGCATCGACCCGGTGGTGGACCAGTTCACGCATGGGCGCTCGCGCGGGCCGATTAAGATGGCGTTGCGTAGGTAAGATTTAACAGGCTGTCAGCCAGTTTCTGGAAGGCCTGATCGTTGAGGTTGCGCGGGATCAGGTGAATCGGCGGCTTCAGGTGGTGTGCCAGCGTGGCGGCGGTTTCTTCCAGGCTGGTGGCCGGATTTTCGCTTTCACTCAGCACGATGGCGGCGATGTTGACGCCGCGGAAGGCGAGAAAATCCGCGGCGGCGATGGTGTGGCTGATGGTGCCCAGATAGGTTCCCGCCACCAGGATCGCTGGAATGCGCAGGGTGGAAATCCAGTCCGACACCAGGGTGGTTTCATTGAGCGGCACCGCGACGCCGCCGATCCCCTCAATGAGCAACGTGCCGGGAGAGGCGTTGATGGCGACCTGGCAGAATTTGGTGAGCATGGGGACGTCGATTTTGCGGCCCTCGCGCGCGGCGGCCATGTTGGGCGCCAGCGGGGCGGCGAAGCGCCAGGGGGAAATGGCCTCGATGTTCTGGCGCGAGACGCTCTTGCCCATGGCGGCGAGCAGAAGCGCGGCGTCCGAATCGGCGGCTTGATGCGCCGAATAACCGGTAAGCAGGGGCTTGATCGCGCTTGCCAGTTTCCCGGTTCTGCGCGCCGCCCGGAGAATGCCAGCCGTGACGTAGGTTTTGCCTATGCCGGTGCCGGTCGCGGTTACAAAATAGCTGACCATAATTCCACTCTTTCCTCCTTTGAAGCATGGGTTTAACCTCCATGGCAATCAGTTAGGAGACCGCTTTTGCCCGACAGCCACATTGTTACGAATTTACGCTGGAGCCGGGCGGATGTTGCCGCATTGCTGGCGCTGCCGTTCCCGGAGTTGATGTACCGCGCGCAGAGCGTGCATCGGGAGAATTTTGACCCGGCGCGGGTGCAGATTTCCACCTTGCTTTCGATCAAGACCGGCGGTTGTCCGGAGGATTGCGGCTATTGCCCGCAGGCGGCGGGGGCAGACACCGGCACCAAGGCGTCAAAGTTGATGGCGGTGGAAGCGGTTTTAGCCGAGGCGCGCGCTGCGAAAGAGAAGGGGGCGGCGCGGTTTTGCATGGGGGCGGCTTGGCGCAGCCCGAAGGACCACGACCTGGATAATGTGTGCGAGATGATCGCGGGCGTGAAATCCCTGGGCCTGGAAACCTGCGTGACTTTGGGCATGCTTACGATGCCGCAGACGGCGAAACTGAAGGATGCCGGGCTCGATTATTACAACCATAACCTCGATACCTCGCCTGAATATTACGGAAAAATAATCTCGACGCGCACGTATCAGGACCGGTTGGATACGCTGGCCAACGTGCGCGATGCCGGGATTAACGTTTGCTGTGGCGGCATTGTGGGTATGGGCGAGGATGAGAGCGACCGCGCCGGGTTGATCGCGACGTTGGCGAATTTGCCCGAGCCGCCGGAATCCGTGCCGATTAATGCGCTGGTGGCGGTGGAGGGCACGCCGTTGGCCAATGCCGAGCCGATTGATGCGATTGATTTTGTGCGCGTGGTGGCGGCGGCGCGGATTACCATGCCCAAGAGCTATGTGCGGCTCTCCGCGGGACGCGAGGCGATGAGCGACGAGGCACAGGCGCTGTGTTTCCTGGCCGGGGCGAATTCGATTTTTCATGGCGACAAGCTGCTGACGGCGAAGAACGCCACCGTGAACCATGACGAGGTATTGTTTGCTAAACTCGGGATACGGCCTGAAGCTTGAACTGGCTTGAGGAAGGCTGGCGGCACGTCTGGCTGCCGTATGCGCAGATGCGGACGGTTCCGCTGCCGCTGCCGGTGGCGCGCACGGAGGGGGCGCGGATTTATCTGGAGGATGGGCGGGTGCTGGTGGACGGCATCGCCTCCTGGTGGACGGCGTGCCATGGCTATAACCACCCGCATATAAGGCAAGCCGTTGCCGCGCAGTTGGAGCGCGTGCCGCATGTGATGTTCGGCGGGCTGGCGCATGAGCCGGCGTACCGGCTTTCGACGCGGCTGGCGGCGCTGCTGCCGGCGCCGTTGAACCGGGTGTTTTTTACTGATTCCGGCTCGGTGGCGGTGGAGGTGGCGATAAAAATCGCGGTGCAGTCGCGGCTTAACCGGGGTGAGCGCGGGCGGACGAAGATACTGGCGTTTACCGGTGGCTACCACGGCGACACCTTTGGCACGATGGCGATTTGCGACCCGGAGGAGGGGATGCATAGCCTGTTTACGGGGTTGCTGACGGAGCATCCGGTGGTGCCGTTGCCGCGTGATGAGGCTTCCGTGGCGGCGTTTGATGCGTTTTTGGCGCGGCATGCGCATACGCTGGCGGGGATTATCGTGGAGCCGCTGGTGCAGGGGGCGGGGGGGATGGTGCTGCATCCGCCAGAGGTGCTGCGGCATTTGCGGCGGGCGGCGGATGCGTATGGGTTGACGCTGATTTTTGACGAGATTTTTACCGGGTTTGGGCGGACTGGGACGATGTTTGCGTTTCAGCAGGCGGGGGTGGTGCCGGATATTATCACGCTTTCCAAGGCGTTGACCGGGGGCACGCTGCCGCTCGCGGCGACCATTGCCACGGATGCGTTGTTTGAGGCGTTTCTGTCGGACAGCCCGGCCACGGCGCTGATGCATGGGCCGACTTATATGGCCAATGCGCTGGGGTGCGCGGCGGCCAATGCGTCGCTGGATTTGTTTGAGACGGAGCCGCGGCTGGCGCAGGTGGCGGCGATTTCGGCGCAGTTGGCGCGCGAGCTGGAGCCGTGCCGGGGGTTGCCTGGGGTGGTGGATGTGCGGGTGCTGGGGGCTATTGGCGTGGTGGAGCTGGCGGAGATTGCCGACCCGGCGGCGCTGCGCATGGCGCTGGTGGCGCAGGGCGTATGGGTGAGGCCGTTTAGGAATATTTTGTATCTGACGCCGGCGTTTACGATTGGGACGGAGGAGCTTGCGCAGCTGACGCGGGCGATTTTTGTGGTGCTGAGTCAGGGGTAAACAACCGGACATTGACTTTATTAGTTCAAGTTGCAACCTGGAGAAGTAAAAACCCAGGATTCAATGCCTTATCCAGCATACCAACTGCTTGACCCAGCCTGCGCGATAAAACCGGCCTGGGCGGTGTTCGACCGGGGCTGGTATTTGCGCCGCCACGCCGATGCGAGGGTGCTTTGCCAGGATAAGCCGCCCCAAGCGGCGCTGCTGTATTATCTGCGCGTGGGGGCAAGGCTGGGGCATAGTCCGAGCCCGTTGTTCGACGAGGGGTTTTACCTGGCGCGCAATCCGGACATTGCGGTGCTGGTGCGCGGGGGGAGTTATCAGTCCGGCTTTGACCATTACTGCCAGCATGGGCACCGTGGGGTGTCGCCGCATTGGCTGTTCGACGATGCGCTATATGCGGATTTGTACGAGGATATGACGCTGGAAAACCTCGACCAGCATGGGTGTTATGGACGCTACGACCATTATTTGCGCTCGGGCCAGCGGGAGCGGCGGATGGGGCATTTTTTGTTCGATGCGCAGTATTACCGCGCGGGTGGCATTGATGCCGGGGTGGATGGCGCGGAAGTGGATTCGCATGGGCCGTATGTGCATTTTTTGAATCGATTGGGGGGCGGGGAGGAGGAGCTGGCGCCTTCGGTGTATTTTGATCCTGCTTGGTATGTTGAGCATTATCCGGGCGCCAAGGCGGAAATCGCGCGTGGACGGTATGGCTCGGCGATACAGCATTATTTGACCAGCGAGGCGGCGGAGCATTTGGATCCGGTGCCGCAATTCTCTGAAGGTTTTTACAGAAAGCGGCATCCTGATATCGCGGCGGCCATTGAGCAGGGGGTTTATCGCAGCGCATACCAGCAGTTTGTGCAATATGGCGCGTTTGAATTGCGCCAGCCGGCGCTGGGGATTGACCTGGTTTACTACCGTGACATGAATGAACGTGTGCGCAACGATTTGAACGCGGGCGAGGTGCGCGATGCGTTTGCGCATTTGCGGCTGGTGGGGCTGGCGGAGAAGCTGCCGCATTGCCCGCCGGAGGAGCGGCCGAGTTTGAGTGAGGCGTTGACGCGCGCGTTATTTGTGAAAAAGGCACGGCATAACCTGGCCCTTTTCGCGCGGCATAAATTGGATTTTACATTGGCCGGGCCGCCAGTGCTCAGTGTGGTGGTGGTGGTGTTTAATCGGTTTGAGCTGACAATGCTTTCGCTGGCCTCGCTCCGGGATAATTTTTCCGGGGCGATTGAGCTGATTGTGGTGGACAATGATTCCACTGATGATACCAGGCGGATTGCCGAGTATGTGCGCGGCGCGAAGATTTTCCGCATGGAGAATAATGTTGGCTTTTTGCGCGGCTGCAATGTGGCACTGGCGCATGTCACGGCACCGGCTTTGCTGTTTTTGAACAATGATATTGAGCTGGCGCATGGCGCGGTGGCCGCCGCATTGGCGCGGTTGCACGGCTTTCAGGATATTGGCGCGGTGGGCGGAAAGATAATTCGTACCAATGGATTGTTGCAGGAGGCGGGCTCGATCATCTGGAATGAGGGCACCACCATTGGTTATATGCGCGATGCCTCGCCGCTGGCCGCGGAGGCGAATTTTCAGCGCGATGTGGATTATTGCTCGGCGGTGTTTTTGCTGTGCCGCACGCAATTGGTGCGGGCACTGGGCGGGTTCGATGAAGCGTTTGCGCCGGCATATTTCGAGGATGTGGATTTATGCGTGCGCATGATCGGCGCGGGCTACAGGGTGGTTTATGATCCGGATGTGCAGGTGCAGCATCTGGAGTTCGGCAGTGCGGCGACGACAGAGGCCTCGATGGCGCTGATGCGGCGGGGGCGGCGGATTTTTAAGAAGAAACACGCGGTGTTTTTAAAAAACCAGCACGCGCCTTCGGACAAGGCGCTGGTGGCGGCGCGGAGCCGGAGCACAAAGCCGCGTGTGCTGTTCATTGAGGACACGGTGCCCTTGCGCCGGCTGGGCTCGGGGTTTGTGCGTTCCAACGATGTGGTGCGTGCGATCGCGGCGGCGGGGTATGAGGTGCATGTGTTCCCGGTCAACGGTGCTGAATATGACGTGATGAGCCTGTTCGGGGATTTGCCGGAGGGGGTGGAGGTGCTGCACGACCGGGATTTTACCGGGATGGCGGAGTTCCTCGCGGAACGGCGGAATTTTTACGATCTGGTGTGGGTCGCGCGCACGCATAATTTTACACGCATTGCCGCGTTGTTGCGCAAGGGCGGGCTCGACCCGGCGCGCGTGCCGGTGGTGCTGGATACCGAGGCGGTGGCGGGCAACCGGGAGGCGGCGCTGCGCGGCGAGGGTTTTGACCTGGGAGCGGCGTTGCGGGCGGAGTTTGCCGGAACGGAAGTTTGCAGGCGGATTCTCGCGGTGAACGCGCGCGAGGTGGCGCAGTTGCGGGAAATTGGTCTCGGCCAGACCAGCCTGCTTGGCACGGCGCGCGTGGCAGCACCTACGCCGGCCGGATTCGCGGCCCGGGATGGACTGTTGTTTGTCGCGGGGATTCACCAGGCGGATAGCCCGAACCTGGATTCGCTGGAGTGGTATCTGCGGGAAATTCTGCCCGCGCTGGCGGCAGAGATGGGCGAGGCGCCGGTGCTGCATGTGGTAGGCTACACCGCGCCGGAGATTGATCTTTCGCCGTTTAAACACAAGCGCGTAAAACTGCACGGCGCGGTGGGTGATCTGGCGCCGTTCTACAACGCGGCGCGTGTGTTTGTTGCCCCCACCCGTTTTGCCGCCGGGACGCCGTATAAGGTGTACGAGAGTGCCTCCTACGGATTGCCTTGCGTGGCCACGGCGTTGCTGGCGGCGCAGCTTGGCTGGGAGGGCGGTGAGCTTTTCTCCGCCGCAGTGGATGATGCGCGCGGCTTTGCCCGGCAGATTGCCCGGCTTTACCGTGACGAGGCGCTGTGGACGGTGACCCGCGCGAACGCCCTGGCGCGGCTGGGTGCGGAAAACAGCTTTGCCGCGTTCAACGGCGCGGTGGCACGGGTGCTGCGTACAGCTTTGGAGGAATAAAAGGGGCGGTGGTGGAGCTAAGCGGAATCGAACCGCTGACCTCCTGCATGCCATGCAAAAATTGCAGGGCTACGCGATAGAAAGCAGTTTTACGCATAGACGCGCAGCGAGAGGCTGTAATGTCACCTCGTCTGATTAAAAATTCCGGTAACGCGTCGGGATTGGCTTAAAATCGGTTGCGTAGGGTGATGCGGGGAAGTGCCGTGATGCACAACACGGCGCAAGGGGCCGGTGAGTCCTTTCTCAGTCCAAATCTGCAGCAACAGAGAGCCAAATTAGACAAATATTCCTAGAATTAGGAAAATAGTCTCGGAAAAGTTGGGCGGTAATGGTGATATCTGGTGTTCACGGTGTTCTCCGAGGCTTTATTTATGTGTATGTGTATAGACTCACATAGATAAACACTGCACTTTTTCTGATCTGATGGTCCTGAAACACCTAGAACACCTTGATGCTTAAAAGGTGTTCTTCTGGTGTTCTGGTGTTCCCCGCCCGGTGCTGCGATATTCACTGCCTGAGATGAAGCAAAAACTGACAATCGCCGTGCTCGATGCGCTAGTTTGCCCAGAAGGCAAGCCGGATTGCCTGGTCTTCGATACGGAAATCACCGGCTTCGCGGTCAGGTTGCTTAAATCCGGCTCTAAGCGCTTTTTACTGCAATACACCCGCGGCGGCCGGACCCAACGGCTGATGCTCGGTAAATATGGCGAAATCACCGTGCATGAGGCGCGCAAAAAAGCGCTGGTAGCGTTGGGCGAAGTTGTAGATGGTCGAGATCCCGTGGTGGCGCGGAAGGTCCGCCTGGCTGACATGCGGGCCGCCGAAGCCCAACGCAAGCGGGCGGCCGAAGAGGACGCTTTCACATTGCAGAAGTTGCTTGACCTATGGGGAGATCTCGGCCTGAAGGGGGCCAGCGCCCGGCACCAGAAAGAAAACCCGCGTGCCATCGCCAAGCTACTGAAGAAACACTTAGCATTGCCCGCCCGCGCGCTCACCCCAGCCCAGGCGCAACGCGCCCTCGATGACCTAGCGGCGACGGCGCCGGTGATGGCGGCGCGCTCTCGCAATTATGCCCGCGCCGCATTCGCTTGGGCGGCACGGCGGCAGCTCATTGCCAGCAGCCCCTTTACCGCCACAGAGATGGAGGGCCGCGAGAAAAGCAGGGACCGTGTGCTGACTGATGCCGAGATCGGCGAGGCTTGGCGCGCCGCCGGCGAGCTGGGCCAGCCCTGGCGATCGTACTTCCGGCTGCTTATGCTGACGCTCCAGCGGCGCGGCGAGGTGGCGGGGATGGAATGGTCTGAAATCAGCGGTGATTACAAGACATGGACCGTGCCCGCCGTCAGGGCAAAAAACGGAAAGGCGCATATTGTGCACCTGGCCGAACCGGCAGGCGCGATTTTGCGGAAATTACCTCGGAAGGGGAAAGCAAAATACGTGCTGACCACGAATGGCCTGGTGCCGATCAATTCGTTCACGCGGGCAAAGGAGTGGCTCGACGCACAAATTTTACATGAGCGCGGAAGCGCCGCGAAGGCCATGCCGGCATTGGATTGGACGGTGCATGATTTCCGCAGAACCGGCGTGACGGGGCTCGCCGGCATGGGCTTTCCGATCCATGTGGCGGATAAACTACTAAACCATGTGCAGGGGTCGATCCGCGGCGTGGCTGCGGTGTATCAGCGCGCGGAGTTCCTGCCCGAACGGGCACGCGCGCTTGATGCCTGGGCGGCCCACCTGCTGCGCCTGGCGGAGGGAGTGCCCGCCGCGTCAAACGTGGTCAACCTGGCAGGCTGACAGCCGACGGCGGCTCAGGTGAGGTCTTCAAGGGCGATGTTCAACGCCGTAGACAGGGCGACATAGGCCGCCAAACTACCGGGTTTTTTGCCGTTCTCAATCTCGCTCAAATAGCCTGGCTGCATTTTGGCAGCTTCCGCAAGGGCGCGTTGCGTAAGGCCGCGCTTCTCGCGCCAGATGCGCACCGGGTTTTCCCCGTCGAGCAGACGCTTGGCTTCATCGGCGGTGAAGTAATTGGCTTTGGCGACTTCGTAGCCGCCCGCGGCCTCTTCATCGCGGCGGTGCTGGTGAACTGCCGCGATGTCTTCCGCATCCTCAGCGGCTTGAATCAGGGCTTCAAGGTCTGCGCGGCTGATGGTGACGGTCTCGGCGGTCTCGGCGAGTAGTTTGATCGCATTCATTGATAAATCTCCTTGCGGTTGCCAACCTTCATTACGACAATATCGCCCCCTTCAATGGTGTACACGGCCCGCCAATCGCCTTTACGAAGGCGCCAGATGCCGGGCTGACCAACCATCTCCGTCACGAAGGGGAAGCGCGTGGTGAGATCAGCGGCAACCTGTTCCAGGGCTGCCATGATGCGTGTGGCATCCGCCTTGGGCATGGCCTTCATCTGTTTAAGGGCGGCGGGGGTGATGATGAGCGGCACAACATTCTCTTACAGAGAATTATCGAACGCAGCAATACCAAAGTTCTCTGCGAGAGAATTTTTGTAAATTTGTGCGGTCAGCCGGGCTGGATGATGATCCCGGCGAACAGAACAACCAGAACGACAATGACGACGGCAAAAAGCCACCTGTTGGCAGTTGGTGGCCGGCTTGGTTGCTGCGATTGAAGCGGCTCCTGCGAACGCCGTTCACTCGCGGGGGCTTTAGAAAGCATCTGAGAGTAGGATAGGCCGGAACCAGGCAGGCCGACGGTCACTTTTTTGCCTTTCGGCCCGATATTCATGGTTGCGCCACGCTGGCCAACCGAGAGGCTAGCCCCTGACTTGCTCAGGTTGATGCGCAGCCCCTTGCCGAGGCGAATCGACCGGCGGAAACGAAAGCCCATGATTATTTCCCCTGTTTCGTGGTGCGCCGTGTTGGCTTCTGCATTGCTTTGCTCAGGAGTTTCATTGCTCTGTCATATGCTCTTTGCTCAGAAGGTGCAGCAAGGACGCGTTCCTTCCCGAAATTCGACGTGGTTAAGCTTGAGGCCGTATTTTCCGGGCACGCAAGGCTATCGATAATCCGGCCAATATCCGCCTCAGTAAATAGATATTTCGCACCGATCTTGCGGTGGGTAGGGCCACCGGCAAACTGCGGCACTGCGTTGATATGCTGAACGAGCTTGGTCCTACCGATTTTCCCTTTCAGGCGTTGAAGCAACTCGGCTAGGGTAAACAGCTCCTCAGCCACTTGAACCAGGCATTTTTTTCTGAAGCCGCACACCCGCGCCGCCGCCGTTCTCAGATATAAATTCAATGCCGGCAGCTTCTAAGGTCGCGCGGAGTGCTTCGACCGTGCGAAGATATAGTTTCTCACCGCGTTCAAGCCGAGCAACTGTATCCGGAGATACTTTTGCTTCCCTCGCTAAATCTCTCACACCCCAGCCCAAAGCGGCACGCGCCATTTTGCTTTGCACGGGTAACATCAGAACCACGTTCTGAAGTTGTTGACATTATGGCTCATATCGACAATCATAACAGCGTTCCGATATCGGAGCAACAACGTTTCGGCCGGTCGAGGTGCGCTAACACCCTGACCGGCCTAACCCAAACCATGGAGATTACCCATGCCTGAGGCTAACCGAACTTCTACCGGCCTAAGTTTCCCTTTGTCCACTATGCCGGGTGTGCCGCCGGAGGATTGTCGGGATGATGACCTGCTGGTGATTGCCGAGCGGGCGCTCTGGCTCATGAGCACGCTGGACGCGGATTATAAAGCGCCGGTCCTGGCCGGGCGTGATGCGCAGTTGGCGCATGCCAGGGGGCTTTGTGAGATGAGTGTGGGCGTTCAAACGCGGCTTCGCTGCGCTTCTAAGCTGCGCGCGCAAACCCCGGCGGGCGTTTATGCAAAGGCGCAGCTGGTCTCCCAGTCCCGCTCCGGTGCGCCAATGCTGGCGAAGAGCCTTGCGGCTGACATGATTGAGATGCCCGGCCTGAGGCGGCTGCTTTGGCCGGCGGAGGCGGTGTGATGGCCACGACAACTGAACACGCACCCGTGCGCCACGTCTCATGCTACGAGCTCGCCCTCACGCTGCCCGAGCTGTGGCGGATTCGTGATAATCTAGATGTTGAAGTTTTGCGATTGCCGCAAGGAACACGCGAAATCAACACCGCGCGCCGGGCACATCATGCATACATTGAACGAACTGAAGCGGTGCTGAACCTGATTGTAGAAACCAGCGCGTCAAGCCTGGCGGATGCAGCGGCACAGTTGTTGGCGATTTATGTGACCCTCGCAGATAATGAGTGCCCAGAGATGCAGGGGGCGGCGCGCGCCGTAATGTCCTCGTTTTTCGTGGTGGCTGAGGCGGCCGGGATCGATCTGGACGAGATCGCGTTCAGCCATCTGGCCGCCTACGCAACGGTGCCGGAGCACATCGCTGAGAAATCCTGAATTGTGTTGCCGAATGCCGGGAGAGGTGATGGTTAGTATCCTGCTGCACCGGACATCGATGCGCATCGTTTGGCAGTCGAATTAAAAAGATTCAAGTCTAAGTCTACCAATATGAAAAGCCTCTTGCCGACTCAAGAATATTAGAGGCATCATGGAAAGCCCTGGCTAGGTTTGGCCGCCGAATGCTGCGACGTCTCACGCAGTGCCAGGGTATTTTTATATGAGATCAATCTGAGAGACACAGATAATGACAATCGACGTATTAAAGCTATCTGGAAAGCCGTTCACTGTGGTTATCGATGAATTATGCCTTTCCGTAACGGATCGGTGGCGCGGATTTTGGCGCGATGTCCATATCTCTGACGCTCAGGTCGTAAGCCAAGCCGATCCAAATGTTATGTACCGGGGCATCAATTGTCTCGATGATGGCGAGACACTGGCGGAACAACAGGCCAATGGAGATAAGGCGGCGTTCGCCGCTGCGCTTTCCCCGTTTTTTCAAGCCCTACGCGAGGGCAATTTAATCGCACAGGTGGAGAAATCCGAATCGTCTTCGCCCGCTCGCTCTACCGTCTGGAGCGCGCCGTGGAGGTTGATCCATCTCCATGGCTGCTCGACCTTAATCAGGTTGGACCATAATGGGAATGAAACCGACGCGCTGCACCTCGGAATTGTCGAAATTCCATCCACGACTGACCGCCATATGGCCGAGTTTGCTGAATTGGCGATGCTCCCCGCACGGAAGAAAACTCAAAATAGAAACCAGAGCACGCAAGCTTGCGGCGGCCGGCCTGAGAAGTACGATTGGGCGGCCTTCACAACTGCGCTGGGCAAAAAGCTCTACGATGAAGGTGTTCCCAAGAAAGGTGATGGTGGCCAGGCTGCGATTGTTGAATGGGCCAAGGACTGGTTTGGTGAGAAGTTCGGCACGAATAAGCAGCCCGAAGAATCCAGTATAAAGAAGCGCGTCAGCAAAATATTGAAGACGTACGCGCCGTCCACAGAAGCAGGGGAAAAACCTAAGTTATTCTCCTTATTGGCTGACAAGCAACGATGACCTCGTGCTTATTCGCTCCACTGCTGCATTTCGCAGCCTGGAGATTTTATGATGATGGCCTTAAAAAATACGCGGCAGATGGTTGCGCCGCCTGTTGCACAATTTCGCGTGGTGTCGGAGCACGAAGCGGCGCTTCGCCTCTCACTAGGGCGCCGTACGTTGCAGGATTTGCGGCTGACCGGCGCAGGCCCCGCGTTCATAAAATTGGGGGCGCGCCGGATTGGGTATTCTATCACCGATTTGGAAGCGTGGGCAGCAGATCGCCGCGTATCGTCCACCAGCGCCGCGGCGGTGCGGGTATGACCGTGATAAACTTCCCACCGGAGCGCAAACCGGACGCCTACCTTCCGATTCGTGACGCAATGGCGACCCTGCTTGATGGGCTAGCTACGGCAGCTGAATCGCTTCGTTCACACATCATTTCGCGGGGGCTGGGCGGTGCCGAAGCGGCTGCGGTTGGTGAGTATTCTCCGATCACCGGGTGCGTCAATTATGCCAGGAGCGCAGCATTTGCCTTGTGGGATTTCACGGGCTCGGAAGATCCATATGAAATGTTTGATCAGCTTGAGAACGGCGCCTCCTCGATAGTGAACCTTGTCATGCTGCTTCGGTCGATGGAGCCGCACGCATGACGCAGCCCGGCGCCAAAACGAGCTTGCGATGGATGCCACCCAGTGATGAGGCGCGAACGGCGTTCGTTGATCTGAAGGAAACATTGGCCCGCAGCTTGAGCGAGGCGGCGGCGCTTTGCAGCAAGCTTCGGTGCTTCAATGTGCCAGACTTCCTTCACCAGGCTTGTGTTGAAGAGATCAGACCCACCGAGGGGCTGCTCGCCACCATAGAAATCGGCCGCTCAACAGCCCGGGCGCTGCTGGCATGCCAGGACCCGGAAGAGTCGCTGAAACTTGCCACCCGAACGATTTTGCTCACCGGCTGTCTTCTGCAAATTTATGGCCTGGTGTTGAAGCAGGGGAGGGCCGGCGATGCATGATGCCGGCACGATATCAAGGGCCTTGGCCGCGCGGGCGCTGACGTTATGCCACGAGTTGCTTCCTGCGGGTGTCCGGGACGGTGCAGAGTGGCGCGTTGGCAGTATAGCTGGAGAAAAAGGCCGAAGCCTGGCGGTTCATATCGGTAATAGGAAGGCCGGAGTGTGGAAGGATTTTTCTGCGGACATAGCGGGTGATGCGCTCGACCTGGTGGCCGCTGTGCGCTTTTCCGGCGACAAGGGTGAGGCCCTGAAATGGGCGCGCGCCTGGTTAGGGATGCCCTTGAGCGGATCCTCGACGGCGCCGCGGGAAGACGCCGGACGGCCGCATATTGCGGAGTCGACTGAACGCCGTTCACTCACGGAAGACGATCTGAGGCGCCAAAGGCTGGTGCGAAAGATATTTCTTTCAGCGCAACCGCGGCTTTCCGGCACCCCAGTTGATTTATACCTCAAAGGCCGTGGCATCGATCTGGCCCAGCTCGGCCGGCAACCCGGTTCGCTGCGCTTTCACCCGGCGCTCCATAATTCCGAAAGTCGCCAACCTTGGCCGGCGTTGGTTGCCGCCGTTATAGATCCGGAGGGTGCTATCAGCGCAGTTCATCGTACCTGGCTCGGCCAGGATCGAGCCGGGCAATGGCGCAAAGCACCGCTGCAGGCACCGAAGGCGTCGCTAGGGCGGGTTGCCGGTGGCACGATCAGGTTGTGGCGGGGGGCGTCTGGCAAAGCTCTGGCAGATGCGCCGCAAGGCGACACGGTGGTGGTGGCTGAAGGTATTGAGACAGCGTTAAGCATCGCGGTCAGTTGCCCGGAGCTCAGGGTTTTGTCGGGGGTAAGCCTTGGGAATCTCGGGCGAATTGAACTTCCGCCGGCGATCACGATCATTATCATCGCGGCTGACAATGATCCCGTCGGCGGACCGGCTGAAGTCGCGTTGCTTAATGCTGTAACCCGGCTGGCAAGGCCGGGAAGAACTGTGCGGATTGCCAGATCGCCGATCGGTTCGGATTTCAACGATTGTCTCATGGCATGACCAAGGCGAGCGGAGCGAAATTAAACGGCGTAGAGCCAGGGAAGAGTAATGCCCGCGCGGATCGTGCGAAGAGCAAAATCCGTGATGCCGTTGAAGGTGCGCTAATTGTACCGTCGGCTACTGTTGTCCCAGATCATCTATCGGCACGATTTAAAATGCTCGAAACGGGGCTCCACAAAAAGGTGGACGATGCGCTGCATTGGATATCGGCGCCGTTCACCATTGAGGCTGAGACGATCGATGAGGCGGATCGTTGGGGCTTTTTGATCAGTTGGAGAGACAGAAACGGTACTGCGCGGGAAGAAGTTTTTGCCCGCGAGCTCTTTACGGGCGAGTGCGGCGAATTGAGAGCGCGCCTGGCTAGTGGTGGTCTCCCCATGATGAGCGACCAGAAATCTCGACAGGCATTCGCGGAATATCTAAACGTTGCCAGCTCGATCAAGCGGGCTCGCTGCGTCAATAGGACCGGCTGGCACAAGATCGGTGCAGCTCGGGTGTTCGTGCTGCCGAAGGAGGTCATAGGCTCGCGAGCGCAGCGTGTAATCCTGGAAACGACTGGCCGCGAGCTGGCGCCATTCAATCGCGCAGGCACGCTTCGGGACTGGAGAAATTCGATAGCTGGCCTCGCTCGGGGTAATAGCCGCCTGCTATTTTCGATATCGTGTGGCTTCGCGGGACCGCTGCTTGACCTAACCGGCGAAGACGGGGGCGGGTTCAATTTAAAGGGGTCGAGCCGGGTTGGAAAGACCACGGCATTGCGCATCGCAGCGAGCGTATGGGGCGGAGAGCCGGGGCCCGGTGCATCGGCATACATTCGCGCCTGGCGCGCTACCGGCAACGCGCTGGAGGGGATTGCGGCGGTTCATTCAGATACGCTGCTCTGCCTTGACGAGATGGGTCAGGTCGACGCGAAAGAACTTGGCGAGATATCCTATATGCTAGCGAACGGCCAAGGCAAGACGCGAGCCGATCGATCGGGTGCAATGCGAATGCAGGCACGCTTTAGGGTGCTGTTTCTGTCGACGGGTGAGGTTGGACTCGCTGATAAAAACATTGAGGGCAAGAAAGCAACGAAAGCCGGGCAGGAGGTTCGTTTTGTGGACGTTGCAGCTAATGCGGGTTTCGGACTAGGTATTTTCGAACAATTACATGATGCTGAGAGCGCAGATGCATTCGCTGAAGAACTGCGCAAGGCCACCAGACAATCGTTTGGCACCGCGGGGCCGGCGTTCATTGAACACATTATCGCATTGTCAGATAAAGACCCTGAGTTCGCTGGCAAATTACGTGAGAAGATCGAGGATCTGATTGCCGCCTGGCTGAAGCCCTACCCGGACGCAAACGGCCAGGTACGCTCTGTGGCCAAGCGCTTTGCCATGGTAGCGATTGCCGGCGAGATCGCCAGCGAGGGAACGATCACCGGCTGGGAACAAGGGGAAGCCAGCTATGCTTGCCTCTCGATCTTCCGAGGCTGGCTCGCCAACCGTGGCACTACTGGCGCGCGGGAGGACGCTCAAGCCGTCACGCAGCTGCGTGACTTTATGAACCGGCACGGTGATTCCCGCTTTCAGGACTGGAAGAGGATCGAGGCCCAATCGTCTGACGGAGTCGCGGAGGAAACGGCGCCCCATGAGCGATTCCGAACGGTCAACCGTGCAGGCTGGAAAAAGTGGACGACAGACGCATCAGGGCGGGGATTCAATACCTATTATCTCACGAGAGAGGGAATGACCGAAGCACTTGTTGGCTTGGACTTTCGCGCGGCAATAAAAGTGCTGGTTGATCTTGGATTTCTAGGAAAAGACAACGCCGGAAAATCGACCGTCTCACGACGGCCGCCAGGGGTAGAGGACAATATTAGGCTTTATGAGGTTAAGTCTTCAATCATGGGGGCTGGCGATGAAATCGGGGATTGATACGGCAGAAATTAGGCTGGTCGAGGAGCTTTTTATAGCGGCCGAAAAATGTACAAGCCTGGGACGCTTGTATGTATTCGAGACATTTAAAATTCCGAAAGAACTACAGGTTCGTCTCTTTTGGCGCGACCAGGTCGTGCGTGAGATTTGGAACGGATATTTTTCGGATTTAAACGACAATCAAAGAGCCAAGAAAATTGAACAAATCTTTGATAGGTACTTGGCGACGCGGTGGCGATTTGAGACTGATTTAGTGCGTTTACCGATCGCGGCCGATTACTTTGAGCGCCTCTTGCACAGATTGGCCCGCTTCAACCTTGGGCGCCCCCTGTGCGTCAGGCAAATAAAAAACGTTAAGGATGGTCTTCGCTCAGGGTCTTAAGTTTGCAATGCTTCCTGTATAAGTTGCAAGGAAAGTGATCTTATTATTTGCCTGTCATCAGGCAAATAATTTTAAATCTTAGGATCACTCGAAATGAAAACCGTTGAGATCACGCAAGAAAAAAACCGACCGTCCATTGCGATTTCAAAAGATTGCGCTGCTAGTCTTCGTAGTGCCCTTGATCGCCAGTATCGGGCTCAAGAGCTCGTCCAAAAGATCGAGCAAGAAATACGCGGCTACGAGAAGCAGCGGGAGGACGCTCAAGCCGAGCTGGATACGGCCATCAATGAGTTAAACGCTGAAATCTACACCATGAACCGCCAGGGTGAAACGCATTTTGAAGAGCAAATAGCTGCCTGAGTGAATCCCTCTTCTTCAATTGATATTTTTAACAGCGAACGCCGTTCACTCCAAAAAGGAAATCTAAAATGGCCCAGCCATATTCTATCGTATACCAATGTCCCCCGGTCTCCCTATTGGCGCCGGCCGCAGATGCCGCTGGCCGCACAGGCTCATATCGAAGCCTACGGCACTGCCAAAAAGCTTTCATCACTGCCCGCGTGAACCTTGGCTCAACCACACCCGTTACGTTCACTTTGCTTCAGGCGCAGGATGCGTCCGGGACCGGGTCTAAGGCCATCAATGCCGTGCCAATTTGGTTGGTCGATAATACCGGGACGACTGACGCTTTTGTGGCGCAGACGCCAGGCGCAAGCTTTACCACGGATGGAGTATCTGCGGAGAAGTTTGTCGTGTTTGAAATTCTGCTGGAGGCTGCTATTGATATCGCTAACGGGTTTGTGACGATTGCCTTGCAGACCAGTGCATCGAATGCTGCCAACATCACCGACGGGACATTGATGCTCGTGACAAATTTTCCGGGGCAGCACGTACCCACGACATACTCGATCACTGCATAAAAGAGGAAAACTGGTCAATGATTAAGAAAGCACTGGGGCGCCTTGGGCTGTCAGCGCCGGCTCTATCCAATGAGCAAAAAATTGCATCGTTTCTCAGTAGCCCTGTTGTGGCAGATATACTGCAGAAGCAGGATGCAGACCTTCTTTCCAATCGGCAGAGGCACGCCGGCGAGTTGGCGAAGCTGCGCGAGATCACGATCGGTCAGCTTCCTGACTTGGATGCGCGGGTGGCTAAAGATCAGGCTGCATTCCTTAAGGCGCAAAGTGAACTCTCGGAGGCGCAAACAAATCTTCGCAGAAGCTACGCGGAAAAGGCGTCATTTTTGGCGCAATCGACCGCGAGGCAGGCAGCTTATGAAGGTGAGTTGCGAGCATCAGCGCCATTTCTGGATCAGGCAATTCTTGCCCTGACAGATCTCCTTTATAAAAATCAAAATATAAAGGTCTCGGAGTCTGGGGCGGAAAAGAAATTTAACACATTCGGTGTTGAGCAAGATCAGAAGATTACCACAAATGCGCTCGCGGCGCGAACGTGGTATTCAGACGTAGGTGAGGCCATTCGGGAGCTTGATGCCATGAAGCTTGATCCCGATCATACCAGGTTTCCTGCACGTATCGAAGAAATTATGGCCAAAATTCATGACCCTGATAACCTTCCCACGAATATCATAACGATAGAAGCGGATAGCGGGAAACAGACGGTTAGAAGGGGGCGGTGATGGCCGGTCAAACAATGTTTCGGGCGGCTTCTGGCGCGGCAAAGGCGGATGATAACGGCCGCATTATTCGATACAAATTCTCGGATGCTTCGGTGGCTCGTGATAATCATACGATCGCGAATGCCGGATGGGTTCTTGCCAACTTCCTAAAAAATCCGGTCTTCCTTTGGGCGCATGATGCCGGGGCGCTGCCGATCGGCCGTGTCGTGGACATAGGTGTGACGGCATCCGGTCTTATGGGAAATGTTGAGTATCTTACTGCCGATCAATATCCGTTCGCCGATACGGTTTATCAACTTGTGCGTGCTGGGTATTTAAACGCTACTTCAGTCAGTTGGAATCCGATTGAGTGGAAATACTCGCAGGACAAGGGGCGTGCGGGTGGCATAGACTTCCTTAAGCAGGAGTTGCTTGAAGTGAGTCAGGTGCCGGTGCCAGCCCTGCCAGGGGCGCTGGTCGAGGCTAGAAAGCGCGGGATCGACACAGGGCCGATGTTTTTGTGGGCCGAAAAAGCGCTCGATAAAGGCGTAAAATCCCTGCCTATGCGGAGGCAGTTGGAGGCGCTGCGCCGTGACGCGCGAATGCCGAAAGCGGCGCGAACGGCGTTCACTGCTATCCAGACCGAGAATGACCGGCGGATTGAAGCGTTGGCGATCAAGGCAAGTGTGGAAAGAATGTGTGATGAGCACGATGCTAAGATGGCAAGCTTGCAGCGTGAGGCGGCAGAGCGACGCCAATCAGAAATTGAGACTTCAACATTGGAAGGGAGAATCGCGTGCGCGCAAAAATTGAAGGCTGAATACCCGCTGCACTGACGGTATCGAGGGGGATGTTTACTAATTTGATGTATTCGACTTGTTGTTTTGAAAGGTAAAGTTGATGGCTGATAAATCGCTAGAATTTAAAATTACCGCTGATGTGACCTCGCTGCAATCGCAGTCCGCAGTTGCTAAGGTTGAACTCGGCGCGCTCAATGCCAGTGTGCGATCTCTTGCAAAGGAGTTCGTATCAGCAAGCGATGACATGAAGGCATCAATAAATGTTGCACTGCTTCAAACGGTTGAACGAACTGATGTAGCAAAGGTACATTTGCAGTCCCTTCAAGCTCAGATAGCAAAAAACTCAGAGGCATCTCTTGCATCACAGGGTGCGTTTGCAAAGATAAGCGCCGGCATGGATGAAACGGCGAAAAAGGTTGATGGCCTGACCTCGAAATTCGGCGCCATCGGCAAGCTCACCATGGCGATCTCGGAATTCGTGATGGCCGGGTTGGCCATCGAGCAAGTCGGACATGCGATCGAATCCACCGCCGAGACGGGCGAGCAGATCGGCCAGTTGGCGGAAAAAACCGGCATGGCCACCACGACGATTTCCGGGCTGCGGGTGGCGGCGATCGAAACCAATACCGACATGAACTCGCTGGCGACCGGCCTGCGCAATCTGGGCAAAAATCTGGAGGCGGCACTCGCCAACCCGGCGAGCGCGGCGGCGCAGAATTTTAACAGGTTGGGGATTGCTTTCCACGACGCGCAGGGCAACGCGTTGCCGCTGACTGACGTGCTGAATAATACCGGCGTGGCATTTGCGGGCTTTGAGGATGGGGCCGCAAAGGCAACGGATGCCGGGGCGATGTTTGGCTCGAAGGTTGGTACCACGTTGCTGCCGGTGCTGGATAAAATTGGCACCCAGACGATTCCTGGCTTGGTGCAAAGATCGCAGGATTTGGGGGTCGCGTTTGATGCGGCGGCGGTCGCCGCTGATACTAAATTCGCCGAATCCATGAAGGATAGCGGCCTGACCGTCGAAGGTCTGAAGGACACGGTTTCCAACGCGCTGATCCCGGCGCTGACGGTGCTGGAGACGGCCTTCACGACGAACACCGGCGGCATGAGTGAAATGCATGCAGCCTCCGTCTCGCTGGCGGACGGCTTGAAAGGCGTCGTTGAAGTCGGCACCGCTGTCGTTACCTTCGCCGAAGAGATTTTCGACGGCCTGCGGCTGCTCGGCAAGGAAATGGGCGACATCATCCTGATGGATGAAGCCTTGAAAGAGGCGATGCAACTGAATTTCGGCGAGGCGGCAGCCACGGTAAAACAGGCTGCAACCCAAATGGGCCAGGCATGGACTGTTGAACTGGCAAATATGTCGGCGCATGAACAGACCTTTGCCAACGTGCATAATGCGCTGTGGAACGGGCTGCAGGCTCCGCCGGTGGTGACGGCGCCACCGCTGCCGGCGGCGCCGGATTTGGCAGGCGATGGTGGCAAGAGCGGGGTGCTAGCGGCTAAGGCGTCGCAGGATCAGATCACGCAGATTGCCGCCGATGCCGCCAATGCGCGCAAGGTGATTTTAACCAGCGAATATGACGCGCAGGTCTCGAAATGGGGCGAGGAAGTCGCGCAGGGCAAGATCACCAAGGCGCAGGAAGTCCAGGACGAGATTGCCGCGCAGGATCAGATGTACACGGCGGATCTGGCGGCGGCGCAGAAGGCGGCGGCGCTGCTGCCTGCTGGCACCGCGGCGAAAGCCAAGGCGCTCGATGATATAGAGGTGATGGAGGCGGAGCATAATGCGAAAATGGCCAGCCTGGATGCGGAGTTGGTGACGGCGCAGATCGAGCAGCAAAAGACGCTGGCGGATGCGCAAAAAGCCGCTGCCGACGCCACTACAAGAGCCTGGCAGAATGCATTCCAGCCGATTTCCCAGGCATTCGATAGCTCGATCAACGGTATTTTGCAGGGCACGCAGACACTGCAGAATGCCGAGGCGCGGGCGGCATCGTCGATCGTTCTGGCCTTTGTCGATGCCGAGGCGAAAAAGGTGCTGGCGTTCGCGGCGGGCGAGGCGATGAGTGTGGCCAGCGTGGTGCGGGCGCAGCTGGGCATGACGGCGGCGGTAACGGCGGGGGTGACAGCGCAGACGGCGGCGAAGGCCACCGGCGCGGCCGCCGGTAAGGCGTTGGATATTACCACTGGAACGGCGCAGATTAGCGGTGATGCGATGAAGGCGGCGGCGGGAGCTTATGCGGCGGTGGCGGGGATTCCGATTATTGGCCCGGTGCTGGCGCCGGTGGCGGCGGCGACCGCCTATGCCGGGGTGATGGCCTACGATGTGCTGTCGGCCTCTGGGGGGTTGGCGATCGGCTCGGGGCAGAATCCACTGGTGCAGTTGCACGAAAATGAGACTGTGCTGCCGGCGTATATCGCCAAACCACTGACGGCGATGCTTACCGGGGGAACAACTAATAATAGTAGCCGAGGCGGGGATACCTTTGGAGACGTAAACTTCAACGTCACGGCGCAGGGCGGTCGGGGTGGTGTGTCATCCAATGATATTTTGAGCACGTTGAACAATGCGGTGCGCAGCGGCTCGATGCAAAGCTACCCGGCACTGGCGCGCGCTCTGCGGAGGGGCAACTAGCATGGAAGCCAATAAACGGGTGAGCACACCAAGTGAAATATTAGACGAGCTTCTGGCTGCATCTGGTCTCGCAAAAGGACTCTCGGAAGTCCTTTTGCTGGTTATAGCGACCTTTTGTGAAACTACCGGGAACTCCCGTGAGTGGTTCGCAGAGGCTATATCCGGGCTGGCTGGCGTTCCGCCAGCCTCGGATAGTCCCGCGTTCATTAAGGCGAGGTTGGCGGTTATGAACCAGTTTAAAGATCTGTTGCTGGAAGAGCAAAAGCCTTCAATCACCCAAGGCATGAAAAAGCGGCCGGATTTTGGGGTCATTATAGGCGGCGCGTCGACTTCAATGACCTTAGCGCCCCAATCTGGCGGCGGGCTTGGCGATACATGGAACGGCGTTCAACTGCCTGATACTGTCTAGCCAGGTCTAAAAAGGAACACCTTACACACAGGTGTGCCACAAGGCGGCTTCCGGTGTTCTGCGATAATAATTAATTAAATCAACATGTTATCTAGGCGTAGAACACCGGAACACCTAGAACACCCAATTTTAGACCGCGGGGGGATTACCGGGGTAGGGGTTTAAAAACCCACCCCTGCACGCCTCCGCAACCACATTTTAAGGTATCGTTTGCGCGCGCGAAATTGGGGGATTTGGATTTTTTGCCTAGATCAAAAGCCGCGCAAAATCACCTAGCCAAGTTGTGAGCGTGGCCAACTTCCCCCCCTCGCCAAAATTTTTGGCGCGAAACTTTTTTTCTTCAGCCGCCTGGTCGGCGAGGCGAGGCCCCTGATCGGGGCCCCTTTTTGCTCAAGAGTCCGGAAAGAGTCCGGAAGGCCATGTGATGGAAACCGCATTAAGCGAAAAAGCGTGGTGGAGCTAAGCGGAATCGAACCGCTGACCTCCTGCATGCCATGCAGGCGCTCTACCAATTGAGCTATAGCCCCTTCGCTGGAGGGGGGTATAGACCGGGGTTTGCTCCGGGATCAAGGGGTGGAAGGAACGAAGGATTATGGTATGGGTCTCCCCGCGCCGGGTTAGCACAGTGGTAGTGCAGCGGTTTTGTAAACCGAAGGCCGGGGGTTCAAATCCCTCACCCGGCACCATAATCCCAATGAAATCAATGCATTAAAATTAAACACATAAAAATACCTTGATTATTTTGGCCAATTTGAACCTTCAACGGTGCAGGTCGGCTAACATGGCGCGGGCAATAAAAAAACTGAAAAAGGCATTGAGTGCCGTGGCCCCCACCAATACCGGGCTCGGATCCGAAGAGGTAAGGTCTATGAATATCGGACTTTTGAGACGCTTGAAGCCGCCAAGCGGTGGCAAGAAGAAATGGTGGGAAAAATCGCCGGCCACGAATATGTTGACCGGTCAAAGGAGCGGCGGACCTCCTTGGCCGACTTGCTGACCAGATATCTGAAGGATGAGACGCCAAAGAAAAAGCCATCCGGGGCTTTGAAGGAGAAATACCGGATCAACGCTTGGCTCAAGGAAGATTTCGTCAAGTTCCCCATCGTGTCGATCGACCCGTCCTATTTCACCGCATGGCGCGATAGGCGGGTGGCTGCCGGGAAGGCTCCATCCACAATCAGCAATCCACTCAATATCATGTCCGCCGTGTTTAAGGTGGCTAGAACCGAATGGGGCTATAAAATTGACAATCCTTTGACCGGAATCGCCCGTCCAACACCGAGGAAACGCAGGGAGGCATTTTTAAACCTCAAGGACGAAGCCATCCTATTGGAGCACTGCCAAGCCGAGGATAGGCCGGCTTGGCTCTATCCAATGGTCAAACTGGCTATTTGGACAGCCATGCGTCAGGGAGAAATCAGGCAGCTAAGATGGGAATGGATCAATCTAGATGCTGGACTGGTCACTCTGCCGGACGACACGATCGAGCTCGGCAAGAAAGAAGGCGTGGTCAAAAATGGTGCCAGCCGAAGTGTCGTTCTGCTGGATGAGGCCGAATCGGCTCTGAGGTCTTGGGCGGGTGACGTTACCTATATTTCCGGTTTGGTCTTCCCTGCCGCCGATGGAGGAGAACTGAGCCAAGACACGGTCACCAAGGCGTTCGCCAAGGTCGCCGAAGCAGACCTGACATTCCATGACCAGCGGCACGTCGCCACAATACGGCTAAAACTGGTTCATGACGACGCATTGCATTTAAGCAAAACGACCGGTCACAAAGATCTGCGGTCGCTGCGAGGTACTATAATCCTGATCCAGTGGAGAACGCAGCCGGGCTTAGGGCCAAAGCTCGTGAAAAATTTGGACAGAAGGATAGGGCACCGCAATCCACCTAGGAGCAATCGACATTCAGGGCTTCCGGCACGGGTTTGGTTTGTGATTCATAGATTTCCAGATTCACGGATCTGGAGTTTTCTACGGCCCCCAAACGCTATGAGCTTTCTGAGAAACAATGGGTTCGGATCGGCCCGTTGATTGCTGGCAAAGCTTCAGACCCGGGCCGGACGGGCGCTGATAATCGGTTGTTTGTGAATGCTGTTCTTTGGGTGATCCGCTCGGGTGCCCATTGGCATGACCTGCCGGAGCGGTACGGTAAGTACAAAACCGCCCATAAGCGCTTCACCCGTTGGGCCAAAGCAGGCGTGTGGGAGCGTATCTTCGAGGACCTGACGAGCGATCCTGACAATCAGTCAAGACTTCGTCCGTCGCGCTTCATGTGAAAACATACCAAATCAAGCCAACAAAAACCACAAAAATGTGGCCTTATTTACCGACCGGTGAGTAAGCCCTCTCAGAGTTCTTCCCCCACCCTAATCGCATCCTCAATCCCAAACGCCCCCGGCAACCCGCCTTTCGGGAACAGCCTGGTAAAATGCCCCATCTTGCGCCCCGGCCGCGCTTCCGCCTTGCCGTAATGGTGCGGAATCAGCCCCGGCGCCGCTAAAATCTGCAGCCACAGCGCCATATCCTCCGGCCCGACCAGATTCTTCATCACCGCATCGGAATGCCGCACCGCCGGCGGCAGCGGCAGACCCGCCACCGCGCGGATGTGCATCTCAAACTGGCTGCACCCGCAGGCATCAATCGTCCAATGCCCGGAATTATGCGGCCGCGGCGCGATCTCGTTCACCAACAGCCCGCCGGTCGCGGTCACGAACATTTCCACGCCCAGCAGCCCGACCAATTCCAGTCTCTCCGCCACCGTGCGCGCAATTGCATCCGCCTCTTCCAGAAGATCCAGCGGCAAAGGTGCTGGCGCATAGGTCAGATCCAAAATATGGTGCTTGTGCCGGTTCTCCACCGCGTCAAACGCCACCACCTGCCCATCCACCCCGCGCGCCACCATCACGGAAATCTCGGCGGCAAAATCGACAAACCCTTCCAGTACCAGCGGCTTTGGCGCCAGCCCCGCGAACGCCGCCGCAGCATCCTCGGGCGCGCGCAGCATTGCCTGCCCCTTACCGTCATACCCCAGCCGCGTCGTCTTCAGCACCGCGGGCAGCCCCAGCTTAGCCACCGCCGCCGCCAGCCCCGCCTCATCATGCACCGCCACCCAAGGCGCCGTCGCAATTCCGGCATCGTTCAAAAACTGCTTTTCCAGCAGCCGGTCCTGGCTGATGCGAAGAATCTCCAGCCCCGGCCGCACCGGCTTCAAACTCGCCAGCAGCGCTAGGCTCTCCGCCGGAATATTTTCAAACTCAAACGTCACCACATCCACCGCCTCGGCAAACCGCCGCAGCGCCGCGTGGTCGGCATAATCCGCCACGGTATTATAAGCCGCCACCTGCGCCGCCGGCCCAAACACCTCGGGCGAGAAAATATGCGTGGCATACCCCAGCCGCGCCGCCGCCATGGCGGACATCCGCCCCAACTGCCCGCCACCGATGATCCCAATCACCGCCCCCGGAGCTAAACTCATTCCAATGGAGACTCCGGCACGCAAGCCGTCTGCTCCGCCCGCAACGCCGCCACCCGCGCGCTCAATGCAGGGTCGGAAAGCGCCAAAATGGACGCCGCCAGCAGCCCGGCATTAATCGCCCCCGGCTTGCCGATCGCCAGTGTGCCCACCGGAATCCCACCCGGCATCTGCACAATGCTCAGCAGCGAATCCTGCCCCTGCAGCGCGGTCACCGCCACCGGCACCCCCAGCACGGGCAAAATCGTCATGGAGGCCGCCATGCCCGGCAAATGCGCCGCACCACCGGCGCCCGCAATAATCACCTTCAACCCCCGCGTTTGCGCGCTGGTCGCATAATCATACAGCCGCTTGGGCGTGCGGTGCGCCGAGACGACTTTCGCCTCATAAGGCACCCCCAACCGCTCCAGCATCTCCGCCGCATGCTGCATCACGGGCCAGTCGGACTTGCTGCCCATGATAATCCCCACCAATGGCTGGGTCATGCCGTGCGATCCGGTATCAACCGGCTCTCCAGCCGCGCAATTTCATCCTTCAACCCCAATTTCCGCTTCTTCAACCGCTGCACCTGCAACTGGTCGAGCGGCCCCTGCTCGGTGACACGCGCGATCACGGTATCCAAATCCCGATGCTCGCTGCGTAAGGCGTGTAGCCGGCGGAGCAGATTGTCTTTGTCTGTCAACATGGGGGGAGCAATAGAGGGATTCTCGCAAACCTGAAACCGGAAAATTTGGCCAAAATTTTAGATGACAATCCCGTGGCAACGGGATTAGCCTGACAAGCCTGGTGTTTGCCCGGTTTGGCGACACCGGCTTTGCTATGGCAACCTATTTTGGAGGCATTATGAACCTGCAATCGCGTCTCGACGCTCTGAAAGGGCGGCACGCCAATTTGGAAACCAAAATTGCCGCAGAAGACAGCCGCCCAAGCCGAAACAATTCAGTCCTGGTCCGCATGAAGGTTGAGAAACTACGATTGAAGGAAGAAATAGAGCGTCTAAAGACGTAATAGCCATATAAATCAAAAAGTTAAGGCGGCCACCGGGCCGCCTTAACTTTTTAGAACTAGTTTACGCCGCTTCAGTGGACGAAATCGGCGGTGGCGGCGGGGTCTGTCCCTCGCGGGTCAGCCGCTCATTGGCCGCAGCCACTGCATCATTCAGGTCAGACTGCTTGCACAGCCCCAGAATCACCGGGTCACGCGGCTTGATGTTGCTGCTGTTCCAGTGCGAGCGGTCACGTATCTTGTGGATGGTGTCCTTCGTCGTGCCGAGCAGCTTGATGATCTGCGCATCGGTCAGATGCGGGTAGTTGCGCAGCAGATACGCAATCGCATCCGGCCGGTCATTGCGCTTGGCCACAGGCGTATAGCGCCCGCCTTTGCCCTTCTTCGGATGCGGGTCAGCCGCCGCCAGCAGCTTCAACCGCAGGTCAGGGTTGACCTCGCAGCGGGCAATATCTTCCGCGGCCACCTGCTTGTTGGCCACCGGGTCATAGCCGTTAATCCCTTGGGCCACCTCACCATCGGCAATGGCCTGTATCTCCAGCGGATGCATGCCACAAAAATCGGCGATCTGCGCGAAGGTCAGCGCCGTCTTGTCAATCAACCAAACTGCGGTAGCTTTGGGCATCAGGGGTAGGGACATGATTCAAATACCTTTTAACGTCGCAAGCCGGAAGGCCTGGAACGGACACAACTGTTCTCTTGCTGTTCGCAAGTTAACCTTGCGCGGGGTATGGAACCCGCGCTACCCATCGGTCAAGATCGTTTTATGACAAATCCTGAAGAAGACCTCCCGCGCCCGTCAAAAAAACTACTGGTCCCCCCGGTGCTGGATATGCTCGGGGTAGATGAGCTGGAAGCCTATATCGGCGATCTGAATGCCGAAATCGCTCGGGTGCAACAGGCCATCGCCGCCAAACAGGCTCACCGCAATGCGGCCGAGGCGTTCTTCAAAGCCCCGTCCAGGACGTAAAAAATCCGTATCCCCTCCGCCACTTTGCTGTAAGACAGCATAGCGGCCAATACGACTGGAAGGGGCTAAGCATTTGAAAATCGCCGTTGGCTACGAACTCATCTACCAATTCCCGCAGCCGACTCCGATGGTAATGTTACTGGGTGTCCATTACACCCGCGCCCCGGACGTACTGGTCCCCGATGTCATGACCATCACCCCCAGCGTGCCCAGAACCACCTACAGGGACAGTTTCGGTAACTGGTGCACCCGCCTAGTCGCCCCCGCCGGGCGCGTGCGCATCGCCAGCGCCGGCACGGTGGCCGATTCCGGTCTACCAGACTCAACCTTCCCGCATGCCATCCAGCACGCGGTCCAGGACCTGCCGGACGAGACTCTTATGTTCCTGCTCGGCAGCCGCTACTGCGAGACCGACGAGCTGACAGAGGTCGCCTGGAGGCTCTTTGGCAATACCCCGCCCGGCTGGGCGCGCGTGCAGGCGGTGTGCGACTTCGTGCACAACCACATCAAATTCGACTATATGAAGGCCCGCGCCACCCGCACGGCCCTGCAGGCCTATAACGAGGGCGTTGGCGTCTGCCGCGACTACGCGCATCTCGCCCTCACCTTCTGCCGCTGCCTCAATATCCCGGCACGCTACTGCACCGGCTACCTCAGCGACATTGGCGAGCCGCCGCCCTACACCGCGGGCGATTTCGCCGGCTGGTTCGAGGCTTACCTGGGTGGCGCCTGGCACATGTTCGACCCGCGCAACAACAAGCCCCGCCGGGGCCGCGTGCTCATCGCCCACGGGCGTGACGCCACGGATGTCGCAATATCCACCACTTTCGGCCCCAACACGCTGGAAAACTTTACCATCTGGACCCACAAGGCAATCTGACTCCATAATCGCCCCAATGGAGAGTGTGGATGCTGCAGAACCTCGCGGCCTTTAAGGAGAACGCCACCAGCGCGATCGGCAACGCCGGCCTGCAACGCGCGCTGGCCCGCGCCAAGCCGCATTTCGCCAAAAAATGCCAAACAGCGACCGACCTCCTCCGCGCCGAACAAACCCTTCCCCGCAACATTATGCTCATTACCGGCCCCTCCCGCTCGGCGGACATCGAACAAACCCTGGCACTCGGCGCGCACGGCCCCCGCCGCCCGCACATCATGATCCTCAATGGCCAGGGCTAAACCCCTTTCCACCGCCGATTTGAAGCTCTGGGCGGCCTACAGCCAGACGCTCTCGCGCCTGATGCCCGGCAAAACCCGGCTGCCGGTTGAGCCCGAGCCCGCAGCCCTGGCCGCCACCGTACCCGAACCGCCACCGGCCAAACCACGCCCCCTCGCCGGCCACGCCCCCTATATCAGCCCGGACACCACCCCCACCGGGCTCGACAAATCCACCTGGAAAAAATTCGCTTCCGGCAAAATCCGCGCCGCGCAACGGCTCGACCTGCACGGCCACACCGCCGCACGGGCACATCACGCCGTCATCCATTTCATCGAACGCGCCTACTCCAACCAGATCCGCTGCATCGAAATCATCACCGGCAAGGGCGAAATCCTCTCGCGCGAGCTGCCCCACTGGCTCAACGCCCCTTCCCTGCGCTCCCACATCCTGGCCATCGCGCACCCGCACGCGGCCAACACCGGCTCGGTGC
Organism: uncultured Alphaproteobacteria bacterium; assembly: GCA_963696195.1. GTDB lineage: Bacteria > Pseudomonadota > Alphaproteobacteria > Acetobacterales > Acetobacteraceae > Acidocella. The sequence goes on along the minus strand of OY968826.1, from coordinate 2,263,725 downwards.
GCATCCTGCTCCGGCGCATGCGCACATGACGCCCTTTGGCGAAAAACTCCGGGCCCTGCGCACCGAACGCGGCATTCTGCAACGCGACATGGCCGCCGCCCTGGAAGTATCCCCCGCCTATCTATCGGCCCTGGAGCACGGCCAGCGCGGCGCCCCCTCGGCCGGGCTAATCCACCAGATATGCTCGTATCTGGGACTCATTTGGGATGACGCCGACGAGCTGAAGGCCCTCGCCAAACTCTCCCGCCCGCGCCTCAAGCTGCACACCGCGGGCCTCACGCCGGAACAAACCGCCCTGGGCAACCGCATCGCGCGCGCGCTGCGCAATCTGGACCCGCAAACCGTAGCCGCCATGCACAAATTACTAGACGACGCCCTCCAGGTTAGGCCGGAATCGCCCCCGTCTCCCGCAAAAACCCCAGCAAAGGCAGTAAATTCAAACCAAGGATCGTAAAAAAATCCCCCTCGATGGCTGAAAACAACTGCGCCCCCAGCCCCTCCAGCCTGTACACGCCAACGCAGCCCAGCACCGCTTCGCCCTCGGCCTCCAGATAGCGCTCAATAAACGCATCATCGAACATCCGCATGGTCAGCCGCGCCTGCGCGATATGTGACCACACCAGTTCAACCCCTTTATGCACGCAAACCGCCGTCACCAGCGTATGAGTGCGCCCGCGTAACCGCCGCAGTTGTGCCGCTGCCTGCGCCCTGTCCGCCGGCTTATCAAATTGTTCGCCCTCGCAAACCAGCACCTGGTCCGCGCCAATTACCAGCGCATCCGGCGCCCCCGCCGCCACGGCCGCGGCCTTGGCGGCGGCCAGGGCCAAAGCCAGCGCTGGCGCCTCGCCCACAAACGCTTGCTTCACCGCCGCCTCATCCACATCCGGCGGCACCGCGCGGCACACCAGCCCGGCATTGCGCATCATCGCCTGCCGCGCTGGCGATCCACTGGCAAGAATCAGGCTCATCGGCATCCGCATCAACACTCCTCCGGCATCTCCACCCCCTTATAGAGGCAGACTACCCACCACAAAATTCAGCGCCTTTTTATCCGCATTGACTTATCCGCGCTGCCGCATTACCCCGCTGTTTTACTGCATGGCGGCGTAGCTCAGCGGTAGAGCAGGGGAATCATAATCCCTTGGTCGGTGGTTCAAATCCGCCCGTCGCTACCAGTGAAATCAAGATAAAATTTAAAATTGTCAACATAAAATCAATGGTTTATGGTCGCCCTCCTGGTCCCGGGGAATGACTTAGTGAGCTCTAATGTGCTCTGACGAGCGTGGATGTCGCGGCTTTCTTGACCCCAGTTGACCCCCAGAGATTTGACTGACCCCCAGGAAAGCGCAGAATCACAGAAAACGTGACTTTCGGCGTTTTGCTGTGGAATAGAATTGTAATGACCAATAGGCGGTCTCGGTGGTGGTCTTGCTGGCGGTTTCGCGGATGCGATGCACCTTTGCCGATGGCGGCCAGACCGGGCCAGTGATGGGTCTCCTGCAACCAGCCGATGCCGGTCGCGACCGTGGCGGTGCGCGTCTCGATGCGGCCGTGATCGGCATCCAAAGTTGGCGTCGCCGTGATGGCGTTGCTGGCCGGATCGTCGAGAAACAGGATGGCGTCATTGTGCAATGTGCCTTGGTTCTACTTCAGCGCCAGGGCATAGTCGCCGCCTTGATCGGCGATCTGGGCGGCGATCGCGCGTTGGCCGTTGAGCGCGTCCGTGGTCACGATCGTGCCTTGCAGCGACAGCATCGCCAGCAGTTTGGGCACCGCGGTGATCTCGTTTGACTTCACATCGGTGGCGATCTGCGCCAGCACGAGGCGCTGCTCGCAGCCCCAGGCGCTGACCATGTGCAACGGCGATTTTCCGCTCGCGTGATCGAACGGCCGCCGCGGGACTTTGCCATCGATGGCGACGACACCCTGAATTTGCTCGGAAAACCCGGACATGAAGCGCTGAAACGCGGCGCGGGACTGGTCGGCGTCGAGGCTGCGGAACAGCCGGCTGAAAGTATCGTGGCTGGGCAGGCCGTGTTCGAGCCTGAGGAACCCGCGCAGGAACGTTTCTTTCGCCTCCGCGAACAGCGCCATATCGACCGCCGTTTGCCCGCCACACAACGCCGAGCACAGCGAAATCATCAGAAGTTCGTGGAAATCATGTAGGCTGGCGTTGCTCGTGCGCGGGTTGTCCAGCTCCTGCCAGCAGGTCAGAAAATGTTCCAAGGCGGCGGCCTCCGGCGCGTAATGCACCCCAGCCGGTAGAATCAATCACCCCGAAGCCGCGCAAGCCCCAATCTACCGGTCAGGCTATTTGAAGTGCAATTCCCCTGGCTCATCTGCTGGATGGGTCCTGAACTGATAGTAACACGGTTGCGCCCGGCCGCCTTGGCCGCATAGAGCGCGCGGTCGGCGGCAGCGATCAGGTCATCGCCAGTTGAACCGTCGCGCGGAAAAGTCGCAACGCCGAATGACGCGGTGACAATGATCGGCGTGGTGCCGTAAAGGACTGGTGCGGCTGTCATTGCGTTACGCAGTTGCTCGGCTCGTTCGGCCGCTTTGTCCCTCGCCATTCCTGGCAGGACAAGAACAAACTCCTCGCCGCCGTAGCGACAGTAGATATCGGTACCGCGCGCGTTGCTCTTCATGATAGCGCCGAAGACCCGCAAGACCTCGTCCCCGGCGAGATGTCCGCAGCGGTCGTTGACTGCCTTGAAATAATCCAGATCACCCATAATGACGCTGACGGGATGACCTTCGCGTTCAGCGGAAATCAGCTCCCGTTGCAAGGTTTCCTCGAGGTAGCGACGGTTGTAGAGCCCGGTCAACTCGTCATGGATAGACTCTTCGCGCAGCCTTTCCTGCAAGACCTTGACCTCATGCTCAGCCCGGGCGCGCTCGGTCACATCCAAGACCAAGCCAATCAGTGCGATTTTAGAGCCGATCTCCATAGTACTGCCGAAAACCTCGACTTCGATTTCGGTGCCATTCTTGCGCAATCCGCGGAACGCGTAATGAACATGGTCAACCTCGCGGGCGACGCGTTTATGCAGATTCTCCGCGACAAGTGGCCGGTCCCTTTCGGCTACAATGTCGAACGGACTCAACTCCCTCATTTCGTCGGCAGTGTAGCCGAAAATCTCGTCGAATTTAGGATTAGAGTAGCTGAATTTCCCGTCCTGGATGATGTAGATTCCGACCAAGGACTGGTTTACCAATCCGCGGAACTTCATTTCGGATTCGCGCAGTGCGTGGTTGACCTTCTCGTTCTCGCGCAACGCCGCTTCGAGTTCCGTGGTCCGCTGCCGCACCCGCTCCTCCAGCATGATAGCCGTCTGGAACAGACTAAAGTCGGAGCCTTGAACGCTGGTGCTGAGTTCGGCGCGGTCCATTAGCGCCCGGACGATTTTGTTGAGTCGGGTAATTTCGCTTTTCAAAGCCGGCTCACCCTTGAAAAGATCAGGCACCTCCGAGCTAGCCATTATCGCTCTCCGTTGGATCCATGCCGATCGCAACGCCGACGAACGTCTGGTTGACATGTACGCCTTGGAACTGCTCACCGTAAGTATTGAAGCCGACGGTATTGTTTTGGACGAAGGCTTCAGCAACTCTCTCTTTGAGAGGGTTCCGTGACACCTCAAGTTTGCGGAGAATGCTGTCGCAGCCGAGAACGAGTTGGGGCGGGCCGATCTCTTCACGTATCTTGGCAAAGGTCTGTTCCAGGTTCTCCAGCAGATCCACGCCCTTCCCGATCCGAAAAACCAACCCGGTGTCGATGGCGCAGAAAAAAGTCAGGCTACCATCAGGATTGGCCTTCTGGATGGAACGCACGTAGCTCATGCCGTTGATCATCACCACGACCGGGCAGGCGGCAAAACGCATAGGGTCGAGATCATTCGCATCAACGCCTGTTACACGCGCGTATTCCTGGGCCGCCGGCAGTCCGTTGATTTCCCTCACGATTCGGAGTGCGGAATCGGCCTCGGTAACGACCAACCTTTCGTCCGTCGCGACAAAATGCTGCGTCTTGAATAGCTTGAACGGTAATTGAGTCGCAACCAGAATCAGGACGGCGCTATCGGCGTAAAAATGCCCCTCGAAATAGACATGGGTGTTGACAAAACGCAGGCCGTCACCCGCCGAGCCTCCAACCAGCGGGAGCCCATCTAGCGTGTTCTGCAGTGCGCGCGTTACCGGCTCTTCGCGCATGGATAAGCCATCAATCAGCAGCAGTGCAAAGCTGTTGTCCGCGCCGGCTTGCGGCGCACGGCTTTCCAGCTTTTGCAACAACGTCTCGGTGAATGTTTGACCCGCCCCAATTTCGAATTGGTGCAAATGGCCGATACGGCCGCTTACAACGTCAAAGCTGCCGGCAGGAAAGCTCGCCCCGGTGAGGCTGTGTTCCCGGCAACCGCTGGGGCCGATTTCTCCGGCGGTGGTGCAACCCACGACCTGGACCCCGGCAAACAATCGCGTCAGCTCTTCGGCAAGCGCCTCCAGCTCGTACTCACTTGAACAGAAGAAGACTACCAGCGCCATGTCTGGTTGCTCTACCGCGGCGTAAAATTCGCGCGCGGCCTCACGGGCATCAGTGGCAAAAGAATGAGCTCTGCGTATGCGATTCCGAATCTCCATGGCCGTCTCCTCATTCCTCCAAGCCATCCGCCCGAGATTTTCCGCGCGGCTCAGCGCCTGAGCGATCACACTCTAGAATGTAATTCGATTAAATTAAAGTGGAAGCTCTCAATTTAATCTGTTAATTCCCTATAAAGTGGTTTTTAGAGACGGATTTATGTTCTTGATAAAATCCAAAAGTAATTTACTCAAGAACGATCCGGCCATCGCCGCTGTGGCGCGTGGTCACGCGGGCGGGCGGGTTTTCTGAGCCATAACGCGGACGCAGGCGTCGACCGTGGCTGCGTCGTAGATTTGGCCTCTTCCCTTTTGGATTTCCGCGACCGCTGCCTCCGGTCCGAGAGCCGGGCGATAGGGCCGGTGCGACATCATTGCGTCGACGACATCGGCGACGGCGAGGATCTTGGATTCGACCAGCACCTCATCTCCCTTGGCGCCGTTCGGGTATCCCGACCCGTCCAGCCGCTCATGGTGCTGGAGCACGATCTGCGCGATCGGCCAAGGAAACTTAATGCCCTTGATGACATCGTAGCCTGACTGGACGTGCCCCTGGATCAGCTCGAATTCCGCTTTCGAAAGCTTGCCGGGCTTATTCAGGATTTCGAAAGGGACGCTGATCTTCCCGACATCGTGGATGATGCCGGCGAGATGGAGACCGTGGACTTGATCCTCGGGCAGCCGCATCTCGCGGGCCATCGCGACGGCCAGTTCTGCGACGCGCTGCTGGTGGCCGGCCGTATAAACATCACGGATTTCCACGGTGCTTGCGATCGCGGAGACGACCGCCTCCAGACCCTCCTGCCAACGCCGCTCCGCCACTTCGCGATCCGCACGATCGCGAAGTGCCTTGATCCCATAGGCAAGATCGTGGGTGAGCTCTTCGAGCAGCGCCAACTCCTCGGAACCGAAGGCATCGGCTTCCGCCGCGTCGATTGTCAGGACGGCGGAGACTCCGGACTCATCCTTGAGCGGAATCGCGACGCTCGAGACGAAGCCATGCTCCAGCGCCGCAGATCGCCACGGAGCCATGCTCTCGTCCGTGGTGAAATTCGTATTGACCTGTGTCTTGCCGGTCTTGATCGCGCGTCCGGTGGCGCCACTTCCATACGCGTCATCCCCCCAGGTGATCCTCGTGCTCTGTAGATATCCTCCGTCCGCGCCTGCGTGCGCCACCGGCGTCACCGTCTTCGCCGCGTCGTCACGCGGGATGCCGATCCATGCCATGAGATATCCCCCTCGCTCGACAATAACGCGGCACATCGCATGCAGAAGCTGCGCCTCGTCGGTGGCGCGGACCAGAACCTCGTTGCCGCCGCTCAGCGTTTTCAGCGTACGGTTCAGGCGCCGCAGGGCGATCTCTGCTTGCTTCCGCTCGGTAATATCAAGTACGATGCCGATCAGGGCCGGCTTGCCTCGGAAAGAGGCGAGCGCGGAATGCGCCTGAACGACGATATTGCTGCCGTCCTTCCGGACGGCGGTCCCTTCGAACACGGTCCCCTGTAATTCGCCGGAGAATTCGGCCGAAAATTGCCGTTGTAGCTGTTCCTTGGAACTGTCGGGGGTGAAGTCGAGGATTCGTCGTCCAATAATCTCAGCTGGCGTATAGCCGAGCATTTTGGCGAAGTACGGATTGATGTAGGCGCATGTTCCGTCGGTGGCGGTGATGTGGACGCCGACGACTTCCTGCTCGACCAGACCGTGGAAAATGGCCTCTTGCTCCCGGAGGTCGGTTTCGGCCCGCTTGCGCTCGGTCATGTCGTAGAGCGTCGTTCGGCTGTGGAGGAACTTGCCGGCCCTGTCCCGTATCGCGGTGGCGCTCATCATGACAGGCAGCACCGTGCCGTCCTTGCGGATCAGCTCCAGCTCGACGTCCCTCATCTTGGGACCCTGCGCCTTGAGAACCAGAAATGCCTGCTCGTAGATATCGCGCGACGCCGGCGTACAGAGATCGACGATCCGCATCTTGCCGGCGAGTTCGTCGCGGCGATAGCCGAGCAGGGCGAGCTCGGTGTCGTTGACCTGAATGATGACGCCGTTCTCGTCGACCGATTGGTAGCCGCAGGGGGCGTTGTTGTAGAGATCCTCGGCCTCGGCGGCCGATTTGCGCGCGGCCTCTTCGGCCCGCTTCTGTTCGCCGATGTCTAAAATGATGGCGATCGTCGCTGGCCGGCCCCCGTAGCTGATGAGGCCGCTATTCGCCAGGGCATCGAGGATGGTGCCGTCCTTGCGCCTGATGCCGAAGGCGAGCAGGATCGATGGCCGCCGCCCGGCGATCAACCTCGTGAAGGCCTCGGCGGCGGCGGCCTGATCGGGCCCGGCGATGAAATCGAGGAACGGCTTGCCGACTATTTCCCCCGCGTCATAGCCAACTAAGGATCGGAAACCCGGATTGAGATAAGCGATCCTGCCGTCCTCGCGAATGATGACGACGCCGGCGATGCCCTGTTCGACGAGGCCGCGGAACTTTGCCGCCTCCTCTTCGGCCATCGTCTGCACGCGTTGGAGCTCGGACAGATCGGTGATGACGGCGACGATGCCTGGCGTCCCGTCGCCATCGAGCCTGTGCATCGCCATGCTGGTCGGAACCAGCGAGCTGTCCGGCCGCAGCAGATCGATACGGCCACTTGCGGAGCCGGCGCATGCCTGCCGGATGATGCAGTCGAAATCGTCCAACGCGCCTGGCGCGACGAATGTCCGCAGGCGAGAGCCGGTCACCCGCTCTAGCCCATGCCCAACCAGATCCGCGAAGCGCCGATTCGCGTAGAGGATGGTGCCGTCCGCCTTCAGCGTGACCGCGCCCGCGTTCATCGTCTCAACGATCAGCTGATATCCGGGAATGATTTGCGACGCGTTTGCCATGCGGGTAGCTCCAATGACAGCGATCAAGAAAGATACGCGGTTGGAACAGCCCGGAGACGTCGACGGGTCTACTCCTCCCTACTTTGAAGAGATGCGTGCGGACAAAACGGGAGAACCTTACACGAATTCAGCTAGAGGTTGTTGATCTGGATCAATATCCGGACTTTTTCCGATGCCGCCGGTCGCAGGCGGTCCGCTTGCCTATGCCCTTACCGTGTCCGCCTCGCTCTCGATCTCGACATACAGATTGGCGAGCGCCTCAGCGGCCAATTCCTTCGTCAATTGCGGCTCTACCGCAAACGACTTGCAGATCCGTGCCACCTGATCGCAGATGAATTTCGGCTGGAAATAGGCCAGCCCGAATTTTCCGCTGACCGTTAGAGTGTCGACGACGAACTCAAAGACATCGTCGGTCAACGCCAATCCAGCTTCCTTTGCCGCCCCATCGAAGACGCGCCGGTATGCCTCCTTGTCGGGAGCGAAGAGTTTTATCTTGTAAGGTATCCGGCGCAGCAGCGCGGGGTCCATGATGTCTTTCGGCTCTATGTTAGTGGAGAAGATGAGGAGCTCGTCAAACGGCAAATTGAAGCCCGTGCCGTTATACAGATGGAGGTAATCGACACGACTTTCCATGGGAAGGATCCAGCGGTTGAGCAATGCTTTTGGATCGAAACTCTGGCGGCCGAAATCATCGACAAGGAATACCCCATTAAGTGCTTTGACATGCAACGGAGCGTCGTAGAATTTTGCCTCCCTGTTGAATTGAAGGGTGAGCATCTCCAGGGTAAGCTCTCCGCCGGCGACGGCAAAGGGGCGGCGGCAGGCGACCCACCGGTCATCGTATGCGTCCGCGCCGACTTCCTGACTTTCAAGTCCGATCTTATCCTGTTCCGAGACCGCCGGCTGATGCAGGCCCTTGTCGAAGACCGTCATGATCTGCCCGGCGATCTCAACCGCGTAAGGGACATAGACCACCTGCTCGAACAGGCCCGCGATTCGACTCGCAACCGTCGTCTTGCCGTTGCCGGAAGGGCCAAACAGCAGAACGCTGCGGCCGGTATTAATCGCCGGCAGCAGCTTGCGAATGTAATGTTCCGGGAAGACGAGCCCGTCGAGCCCGCTCCTCAGTCGCGCGGGATCAAGGAACTCGTTGGTGATGCATTGCTTCTGTATCTGTTCCTGGAACGCCGCCAGCGAGACCGGCGCTGGCCCCAAATAGAGATTGCGGCTCTCCGCGTCGGCCGCCGCCGCGTGTCCCGCTTCGTTGAGCGCATAGGGGATGTCGATGAATTGGCTGACCTGCCTGGAGCCCAGGGCCTGTATCAGCCCTCGGTGACTGGCCTCGGCGATCAGCTCGCGGACGATGTCATATGGGAGCCGCAACGCTTGAGAGATCTCCAACTCCGACTCACATGATGCCAAGTGCATGAATTTCAGCATCAAGTCGAGGAGCAGCCCCTTCGAGATGCCGGTATCGGCCAGCGAGTTGGGCTGAGGCGGCGTCGCATACTTCACCGAAGCGATGACCGACTCTAGTTGCTCCGCTGTCATCAGTTTCATCTCGACGATGACCTCGCCAAGCCGTGCCCCGTTACGGCGCTGCAACTCGAGCGCGGCACGGACGTTCGCCGCCGTCACTAGGCCGCGGCCGACGAGAATCTCACCCAATAGCATAGCAAATCTCCTGTTCCGATGTCGATCTCAACGCGGCCTCCCCAGCCCAATTGAGCGGGCAGCGGCAATAGCGATTTCAAGCTAAGAGGTAATGCTTCCGGACTTTTCGTAAATTGTAACACAATATGTACCACAATAAAGGGCTTTGCACACGGCACTTTTTGCACAGGCGACCAAGTGAGGGATCATACAGCAGCGTCATCCTGACGGAGCCAGCCAATCGCCGCACTTGTTACACCTCTCCTGTGCCATCGCAGGAGCGTAAGTGCTTATTACTCACCAGCCGGCAATATAGGCGACACTTGGCGTTCTGAAGAATGAGCGGACGAGGTCTGGTAACCGGCGAATCTCGGCGAGTTGTGCTTCGACTTTATTGAGCAATTTTTCGCCCTTGCGTAGTGGAATTTCTGGCAACTCCGGTTCGCTTCATGTGGCTCCAGACCAATTCGTCCGGGTTTAGCTCCGGCGCATAGCCCGGGAGGAAGTGCAGGGTCAGACGTCTGCCGCCAGAGCCAGCCACGGCGCGGATCGCTTCGGAGCGGATGGGATAGCCGCCTTACCCAGACACCTAATCTGCGGCATCACCCATCTTCCGCGATAGGCGCCCTAAGATCATTCCCAGCGGAATGGATAAAATAACCCAACCCATCAGGCAGTATGCTATTAGCCGCCAATGATGGGCAATCCACATTTAATCAACCTCCACGGCCAGTTATTGGGGCCTCCTATTTATACCCCATTCCCGCGCCCATGGAAGACTGACAGTGTGCTGGATAGCTGGTGCAGGGTGGCCTTTTTGAACCGGTAGTCTGGCAGCTTGCGGCATGATGCCCTTAATCTTAATGTGTTATAAACTCTTGGGACTGTTGTCTCCGTTCGGTATTTGATTGGTATGTTGCAATCCCAACCTTACCGGAGACCGACGATGACCGCCCGCGGTGGATAAGTAGCTCGCGGAGCCAGACTCGCCGGCTGCCGCTCCGGCAGGCTACTTACCCACAGCTCCTACACCACGTCGTGGGACACAACCACAAGACGACGAATGGGCAGTCCAGCGCGGACATTACATGACGCTGGGAACCATCACAGGCTTGCGCGATGATCCGGTCATCAAGCCGCCCGCCGTGACACCCTGATAAAACCGGCCAATCCCGCCGGAGAACGCGATGATGTAGCCACCCTTACACCACGCCAAGGGGTACGACCTCCCCGGCCACCTCTCTCAGTGCTTCATAAATACACCGTAACACCTTCATTTCATAGTTTAAATATAACTTTAAAACTCGTTATTAGGCTAATAAAGAAATGGTTACGCTTACCATTTATGCACTTTAAAAAATTAATAATCGATTAACAGATTTCTATTGCAATGAAATATGAAACCAGAGTATCAGCTTGTTGCAGTACAGTACGGTGTCGTTTCCGTAGCATAACAAGCGCACCAGAACAACTTAAGGTACGGGCGCCGGAGTACAGCTTTCGATTGCAGCTAATAGGGCGCAATATTTAGCTTAGCGACCACAGCTATCCGCATGGAAGGCAGGAGGTGTGCATGGAAGATACTGTTGACACCCCGAAAGACCTGGGCCCCATTTGCGCGGCGCGCAACACCTCTCATAGTGACCGCTTCTTCAAAGTTTTGACTCAATGGCACCTAACTTCCGCTACCAAGTTACTGGATTTCAGCGCGATCGTTGTGGTGGCAATCTTGGCGTATTTCATAGCGGTCAGGGCCGCAGGTAACGACTCGTTTCGGTATGCGTTAAGCGCCACCGCGGTTGCGATGATCTGCAATTTTTTCTTCTCCCAAGGTCATCTATACAATATTGATGCGCTGCTGAACGAAACCAAGACAATTAAGGCCATGGCTTGGCGCTGGACACTTGTTTTCATGGGCCTTGCCACCATGGCAGTGCTTACCCATCAGCAGGATCTCTTTTCGCGCTTTTGGTTTGTTGGCTTCTATGGCAGCGGGATCGCTGCGCTTGCCGCGGAGCGTTCGATTGTTGCGTTGCTTATTCGGAGTTGGGTTAAACGTGGATACAGTACGAAAAGCGTGATCATCGTTGGCGAAAATGAGCTGGCAGAGCAGTTGATCGGACATCTTGAGGCAAACCGATTCGGCATTCGAATCGCCGCCGTATTTGATGATCGCAACCAAGACAATGCCGGCCATCTCAGAGGCGTACAAAAGCTCGGAGGTCTCGATGACCTAATCGAGTATGCAAAGCTGCACGTAATCGATATTGTTGTGATCACGCTCCCAATCGCAGCCACTGATCGTATCAGCGCGGTTATCAAATATTTGCAACAGTTACCTTTGAACATATGTATCCTCCCGGGGACGATCAGCCTTCAGCGCTTCAGTCCGATTCGGTTTGAGCGCGAAGATTTGCCGGGGGTGCAACTTATTACGGTGGCGGATCCTCCAATTTCTGAATTTGAATTGTTTTTTAAGGAGGTTTTCGACCGAATGGCCGCGCTATTTGGTATCGTCTTGATTTTGCCAGTCTTGGCGATTTGTACGATCGGTATTGCTCTGACGAGCCCTGGCCCCATCTTCTTTCGGCAAAAGCGGGTCGGCTACAAAGGTCATGAATTCGAAATTCTTAAGTTTCGCACGATGAACGTCGCCAAAAATCCACATACAAAACTAACCCAGCGTAACGATCCGCGCGTGTTCAAATTTGGCAGCATTTTGCGCAAATTTAGCCTGGATGAACTGCCTCAATTAATCAACGTGGTGAAGGGGGATATGTCCCTCGTTGGGCCACGACCGCATATGCCTGATGCGCGAGCAGCCGGGAAGTTGTATTTTGAGGCGGTCACTGAATATGCGGCGCGGCATCGCGTGAAACCAGGAATTACGGGCTGGGCACAGGTGAATGGTTGGCGCGGGCCGACAGAAACACTGGAGCAGATCGAACGCCGAGTCGAGCACGATATCTATTATATTGAGAATTGGTCTCTGATGCTTGATTTTGTGATCCTCGCCAAAACATTGTATGCTGGTTTTTTTGGTAAAAATACGTTTTAAAAGTTTTAAAAATAGGCTTTGCGCTTCGTGGATTGAGATAGGCTTTTTGCGCAAAACAAGCATGCCGAAAGTAAACATAATTTAGTTTATGCGAAATGATGCTATGCAACGAATGAAAACGGAAATAGAAATACAGCAAGGTTCATTATAGAGGTTGAGTGATTTGGCGCTTCAAAATATAAAGACTTTTCTGAAGCGCTTTTGGCGCGGCTATGTAGAAATGCGTCGTATCAATCAGGCTCTTGCTTTGATGGGGTGTGTCCTGGTTGCTGGTTGTGATCCGGTACCGCAAAGCCAGCCGGTACTCGTGCCTCAAAGTGCCGCTAATGCGATTATCTCGGCGCAGAGCGAGACGCTCACCCCCGACGAGATGCGGACGATTTCCGATACGGCGATTGATGGGGCCTACAAGCTTGGTGCAGATGATATCATTGCTGTTACGGTTTATTTGCACCCAGAGCTCAGCGTTCCTCAGCCCGGTATGTCGAGCAATGTCGGCGGTGCGCTGATTACCAGCGACGGTTCTGTTGAACTGCCGCTGATTGGCAACGTACAGTTAGGTGGGCTTACCCTGGTGCAGGCGCAGGACGTGCTCACGAAAGCCTATGGGCAGTTCATCAATTCACCAAAGGCCGCCGTGCAGTTACAACAGGCACAGAGCCTGCGCTACTATCTGTTGGGTGCTTTCACCCTGCCGGGTGTGAAATACCCGGTCCATCAGCTGACCTTGCTCGAGGCCCTGGCGCTCGGCGGCAGTGTGGATATTGCTCAAGCTGATCTTTACCAAGCCTATGTCGCACAGGGTTCGGTCAAGCTGCCGGTCGATTTGCATGCGCTGCTGGTTGATGGCGATTTGTCCCAGAACATTCCTCTTGCCTCCGGCGATGCCATCGTCGTGCCGTCTTCGGTGAGCGAAAATGCTTTTGTCTTCGGGGCGGTGGGCAAGCCTGGGCCGATTCAGTTCGAATCCGGCGGCTTGTCGCTCTTACAGGCGTTGGCTAGTGCGGATCTTGATCTGGCGAACTACACGAACGCACGGCTTGCGCGCGTGCACATCATCCGGGCGCAAGGCAAGTCGGCGCAATTCCTGATCGTGGATGCGCGGCTGATCCTTGACGGGCAGGCGCAGTCCTTCGCGCTCGAGCCAGGCGATATCGTTTTCGTGCCGCCGGACGGTATCGCCACTTGGAACCAGGTGCTCTCCGAGTTGGTGCCATCTTTGCAAGCCGTGGCCGACGTTCTGAATCCGTTCGTCTCGATCAAATATCTTAAGCAATAGATTCAATCATTAGGAGACGGATTTGTCGCCGATACAGCCTTCCGCCCAGCTTGCCGGAACTGACGACGAAATTGATCTGGCCGATATCGGCAGGACGATCTGCGTCAAGTGGCGTAAGATTGTCCTGCTGGCGGCCGTCACCACGTTGTTTGCCGTGCTGTATGTGCTTCACAGTCGGCCGTCCTTTACCATTGATGGCAGTTTGTATCTGGGTGATGCTCAGACCAGCCCGAGTGATACCCTCGCCGCTGCATCTGGCGCGTCAGACCTTGGTTTTCTAGCCGGCCTTTCGAGCGTCAGCGACGTGGAAACCCAGATTGAGCTGATCAGAGCAAAGGCGCTGGTTGAACAAGCCATATTGGAGGCTGGGTTGAACGCGCCGGTGACTGCCCAGGGTGCGCCCAGTTTGCGCTATTGGCGCTGGAAGCTTTTTTCGGGTGGTTCGATTGACGCGTTCGCGCCGAAGCCTGGCGATGTGCAAGCATTATTTGCCACCCTGGCCGAGCCGACCAGCAAAACCGCGCATTTTCAGATCGTCTTCGGCGATAATGGCAGCTATCAGATTTTTCGGCCCGGTGGCTGGTTTGTCAGCAGGCCGCCAATCCTTTCGGGCATGCTAGGCCAGCCGGCGGCGGGCGGAGGGCTGAGCCTGGTTCTGAAACCAGCGATCGATGGCGAGATCCCCGCCGCCGGCAGCCGTTTCCATCTCGCGGTAACGCCGGCCGAAGCCGTCGAAGAAGAACTCCTCGCGAAGGGCATTTTGACGGTTTCGGCAGGCGGAACCGTCGTTCAGCCGACCAAGGTCGCCAATCTCGAAATTGTCTATCCCAACCCTTATGCCGGACAAAGCTTCCTGAGCCATGTAATGCAGGATTTCATCGCCACACAGGTTGCGTGGAAAACGCAATCAGCCTCGGTGACGGAGCAGTTCATAGCTGACCAACTCAACAATATACAAGACCGGCTTTCAATGGCGGATCGCAACCTCGCCGTCTACCAGTCAAAAACAGGGATACTGGACGTGCCGACCAATGCGAAAGAGGTGCTCGACCAGTTAACGCTATACGAGGAACAGCGCCTCAACGTGCAATTACAGCAGAAGGTGCTGCAACAGCTTGCCGACGAGATCGCTCATCCGGTCAGTGACATTAACCCATATCTCGTCAGCCAGACTAATTTCCTTGCGAGCCAAACCAATGATCTCGTGCTTGGACAGTTAGCGGGAAGTCTTTCCAGTGCCCAAGCACAACTTCAGGCGCTGCGCGTACAGTTCAAAGATAACGCGCCGGAGGTCAAAGCCGAGGAAGCGTCGATAGGCCAGATCCAGGACTCGATCCGCACGGTAGTTGGCAATGACCTTTCTCTCTCTGTCAAAAGTCTCGCGGATATCGATGCGCTGATTTCACAGTTTCAATCGCAACTGAAGCTGATGCCGGCGGAATCACTGCAGGTGATCGCGCTTTCACGTTCAAGCGATGTCTATGGCGGCCTGTATGTTCTACTGATGCAAAAGAAAGAGGACGCGGAGGTCTCCAAGGCCGGGACCATCATCAACACGCGGGTTGTCACGCCGCCTGAGTTGCCCTTAACGGCCAGCAAGCCGAATGCGGGGGCCACGATTTTGATCGGCTTGTTTCTTGGCCTTTTTGCCGGTGCCGCGCTGGTGTTGAGCCAGCGTGCCCTATCTGACCGGTTCCAGACGGATGACGAAATCCGGCGCGCCGTGCCGTTGGCACTCTACGGGCTGATCCCACGCCGTCCGCGCGGCGAGGATGGAGGCAGCATACTGCCAACAAGGCCGCAAGGCGTCTTTGCCGAAGCATTCCGCTTATTGCGCAGCAATCTCTATCAATCTGCCCCCGGGGCCAAGATCAAGGTTATTCTGGTGACCTCGCCCTCGCCTGGTGATGGCAAGACAACCTTGTGCACCAACCTTGCCAAAAGCCTCGCCGATTACGGCCGGAAGGTCCTGGTCATCGATGCTGATCTGCATCGTGGCCGCCTGCATGGCGTGTTGCAGCTCAACCAGGCCCCAGGGCTGACCGAATGGCTGCTGAGCGGCGAGCGTTCCCCATTGCAGGCCGTGCCCGGTGAGCGTTTTTCCGTCCTTACCTCGGGGGTTTTGCCGCCTAACCCATCCGAGTTGCTGAATGAGGCTGCGCTCGGGATGGTATTCGCCAGCTTACGCGATGAGTTCGACCATCTAATTGTCGACGGTCCTCCGCTCCCCGCAGTTTCGGACACGATGTCGCTTGGCCAACACGCCGATCTCATCCTCTCGATCATTCGGGTAGGGTACACCAAGCGCCGTAGCTTCGTCGTCCACAATGAGACTGTCGGCTCTCTGAACTGCCGGCAAGGCATAGTCATTAATGGTGTGATTAACGGCGGTTACGGTTACGGTTACGGTTACCGTTATGGTTACGGTTACGGAAGCCAAGGCCATGACGAGGCTCAGCCGCGGAACCTTGCTTGGCGGTTGCGGGCTTGGCTCGGCTATCTGCGCGCGCTTTGGCAGAGGCTGGGGTGATCAGGCTACCCTTCAGGCGGCCCCCTGAAGCGGCGGCGGCCAAGCTGCCGCCGCCATTTGCGCTTGGCTTGGATTTCCACAACCATCTCTTGCCGGCCGTCGATGATGGCATGGCCGATCTGGCGGCGGCCAAACTGACCATCAAGGGGCTGAAAAACCTTGGCTTTGCTGGCGCCGTGATAACGCCACATCTCTATCCTGGTGTGTTCGATAACACGGCCGCCGGGCTGCGCGTGGCCTTCGCGGCGTTCGTCGGCGCATTGCAACGAGATGGTATCGATTTTCCGCTGTATCTGGCGGGTGAATATTTTGCCGACGCGGCTTTCCTGCGACTGGTCGAGGCCGATGATCTGCTTCACATAAACGTCGTGGGCGCCCGCTGGGTGTTGCTGGAGTTTCCCTATTTACAAGAAACTCCTTACGCCGATGCCGCTCTTGCCGCCTTGGTGGCGCGTGGCTACCGGCCTGTGATCGCCCACGTCGAGCGCTATCGCTTTGTCGCGCAGGCGTCCGATGAATGGTTACAGAAATTTGCCAATGCCGATGCGGTTTTGCAGTGTGACATTGGCTCCCTGGCTGACCAATACGGCCGAGACGTCATGCGTTTTGCACAAACTTTGCTGAAGCGGCAGATTGTGTCGATCTGGGGGACGGATGTGCATCACCCCGCGCAACTGGACCGGCATATTGTCCCTGGCTTGGCGAAGCTGGCAGCACTGGGGCGTTTGAATGGCGTACTTGACCCTATTCTGACTGGGAGTTGCACATGACAGGAAACCGCAGGATTTGGTTGATGTCTGTTGCACTGCTCGCCTTGCCGGATATGGGATTTGCCCAGACCGGGTCCGCCCCAGGCTACTTCATGCCGCCGGCCGCCAATAGCGCGGTAATCGCGGTGCAGCCGGCCAGCCAGACAACTCCGGTGATCGACAGCCATCTGACCGACGATCTGAACCATTCACCGGTAATCCAGGCGCAGCCAATCGGCAATGCGAACCCGGTGATCGACAGCCACTTGGGTAACGAGGTGTGGGAGCCGCCATTGGAGCCGGTTAACCCGCCGCTGCCCTGGTACGAGACGGATTGGGGGGTGGCCGGGATCGGCGTGGTGGCCACCGGTGCTACCTTCGCCCTTGACCATGGCATCAACCAATATGCCAACACCAAGATCAGCCCTGGCATCCGGAAAACGGCGTTGCATGGGGCCGATATCCTGGAACTGGCGCCGTTGGCGTTCTCCTTGGCGACCATGGTGCAAAGCCCGGTCTCCGACCCGGAACTGGCCCACGCCTCCTCGATCGCGGTGACCTCGGCGGCAGAAGTCACGGCCGAGGCGTTCGTGCTGAAATACGCGATTGGCCGGCAGCGCCCGGGCGAGGAGGACGGCAGCCCGTTTTCCTTCTACCCGTTCAACGCCAGTAAATCGACGTTCAGCCTGGGCGCGGTGTTTCCGGGGGAGGGGGCGCAAACCTCATCCTTCCCCTCGGGGCACACGATGCTCGCCTTCGCGCTGATCACTCCTTACGCGGAGGAGTATCACGAGCCGCTGCTCTACATGATTCCGGCGGCGGTCGGGGTGGGACGCATTATGTCACCCGACGGACACTGGGCCTCCGACGTCGTCGCCGGCGGTTTTCTGGGCTGGCTGACCGCGGACCTTACCCGGCGCTATTTTCCCAATTCGGATTACGGGCTGATGATTTTCGGCGACGGTCAGCAGATGATGGTGGGGATCAATGGTAGGTTCTGAGAAACACGCAAGTCTGGCGCGTTCGACATTGTTGAACATGTCTGGCTTTCTTGTGCCCATTGTCGTTCAATTGGTTACGGTACCACTTTATATTAAAGTCATCGGCGTTGAGCGCTACGGCGTGATGGCATTGGTTTGGCTTTTGCTCGGCTATTTCGGTTTTTTCGACCTTGGTTTTGGTCTCGCTATTTCTAGCCGCATCGCGGGCCTTAGCAAATCCACCTCCGAAGCGCGGGAGCGGGTGTTCTGGACCGGCACATGCCTGAGTATTTTAACCGGCCTTGTGGGGGGAGGCATTCTATCTATCGTTGCGGAGCAGCTATTTGGACACATACTAGCGGTGCCGCATGGCTTGTTTGCTGAAACGAAAGCTTCTCTGCCATTGCTTATGATTGCGCTGCCGGTGGTCACGGGCATTTCCGCGCTCTCCGGTGCGCTGCAGGGACGCGAGGCGTTTGGTCCGATGAATTTGAGTCAGGTAACCGGGAGTATACTGTACCAGATTTTCCCTCTCATTGTGGGGATGGTTTCCCCAACTTTGCCGGGGCTGGTTGCTGGGGCGATTGCAGGCCGGCTGGTGACAATGGCAATGCTTTACGTCTTTTGCCTGAGGCGGGTGCCTGCGCGTGCATTTCCACGTGTTACTCGATCCGAGGTTTTGCCCTTGCTTGGCTTTGGCGGGTGGGTGACACTTACGGGCGTGATCAGCCCAATGCTGACGGTGTTTGATCGGTTTGTGATCGGATCAATTACAGGAATGGCGGCGGTGACTGCCTACACGCTCCCTTATAACCTTGTGATGCGCATGTCATCTTTGACCAGTGCGTTTCAGAATGCACTGTTTCCGCGATTCGCAATGATCGAAGCTGTCCAAGCCAACGCGCTGTTATACGATGCCATACGAATTGTTTCCTGCCTAATGGCGCCGGTACTCATCGCCGGCCTCGTGATTATGCGGCCGTTTCTGAGCATCTGGATCGGACCGGAATTGGCGGATACGGCAGTGCCCGTTGGTCAGATTCTGACCTTAGGGTTGTGGGCGAATACCATGGCGTTCATCCCATATGGTTATCTGCAGAGCCGGGGAAGACCTGATTTGCCGGCGAAATTTCATGTTGCTGAATTATTTGTATACGCCCCCGCATTGTATTTTTTGACAATGCGGTTCGGCGTAGTGGGGGCGGCCTGGGCATGGGACCTACGGGTGTTGGTCGATGCATTGTTGCTGTATGGCGCCGTGCGGCGGTTGCCGGTCTTGCTTGCCGGATGGTTCGGCCTTCTGCTTGTGGCTTCAGCGTTTTTTTGGGTGTCGGATGAGGACGCCAGCTCGGTTGTTTACTGGGGGGGGAGCATACTGTTGCTGGTGGTCAGTCTCTTTTGGGCTTTGCGGCGATTGCCGCCTGAAATGGTCCAGTCTCTGACAAAAAGGCTGAAATTGCGCGGCCAAGTTGCTCAGGTGACGCTGTGAGAGTCACCGTAGTCACCGTTACCTACGGCAAACGGGCACATTTGCTAATGCAGGTGCTGGATGCTGCCAAGGCTCAGGGTGTTATTGAAGCTGTAGTCATCGATAATGGGTCAACGGATCCAGTAGGTGATATTATGGCAGAGCGTTATGGTGATTGGGCGTTTGTTTACAGCATGGGTGGCAACAAGGGGTCAGCGCCAGGGTTTAAGGCGGGAATTGAGCAGGCCCTGGCGCGCAGGGCACAATTTCTCCTGCTACTCGACGACGATAATGTCGTTCAGCAGGGCTGCATCAGCAAACTTTGTCAAACCTTTCAGCAACATTCCGTACAGGTTGGTCGGCACAGGTTGGCGGTTTCTGCATGGCGCGTGGGTCGGCAGGGGTGGGTACAGGCCGCGACAATGAGTTGGCGTGACATGCATTCAAGCTTTTTGTCTTTTAGAATTCAAAATTTGCCAGCTAAACTCGAAAGTCTTATGGCGCGAAAAGCACCAGCCCCCGAGCTGACTGGAGCCGAAATAATTGCCCCGACCGCAGTGTATGGGGGATTCTTTTTCCATCGGGATTTAATAGATTTTATTGGATTTCCGCGTGAAGATTTCTGCCTATACGGGGACGATACTGAGTTCTCTAGCCGTTTAACTCATGCTGGTGGTAAGATTATCTTAGTTAGCGATGCAAGAATCAAAGACGTCTCGTTGTCCTGGCATGAGGAGTATAAAAGTTGGGCGAGCCCACTGACCTGGGTAATGGCGGATCCAAATTCATTAGTATTTTATGAGTTCCGCAATGCGGTTTACATTTCCTATCATGTCGTAGACCGGTCTTGGCCAGCTCTATATACAAACACTGCGATCTATATGAGCTTCGTCATGATATCTTGTATATTTATGCGACGCTGGCGCTCCTTGCGTACATTATGCCTTGCCTTTCGCGACGGTGTGGCCGGCCGGTTGGGCGAGTCGTCGGAGTTTCCGCTATGAAAATTTTGCAACTCAACACATATTCAGATTCGTCTGTGGGTGGTGGGGCGGAGCGTACTATGGAGGAGCTAGCCGCCGCGTTGAAGAAATCTGGCCATACGATTTCAGTAATTGGCACGTCGAAGGAAAACATTGAGCGGCGTTACCTAAAAAATAGTATGACAAGGCTATCTGTTGGTCTAAAAAATATATATTGGCCGCACCCGAATAAAAGGCAGCCGATACTGGCCCGTAGATTATGGCATTTAGTCGACATTTACAATCTGGCTATGCGTTCTCGACTTGGTAAGATTTTAGATCGCGAAAAACCGGATATAGTGATTATGCACAATCTGTCAGGCTGGTCCATTTCAGCAATTTCGGCCTGCCGAACGCGTAAAATTCCTATTCTTCAGGTTTTGCATGATTATTATAATATTTGCGTTAATTCAATGATGTTTGAAAATGAGAAAAATTGCGTGAGACAATGCATGACTTGCCGTATCATGCGTGCGCCGCATCGGATGCTAACCAATGGTGTGAATGCAGTGGTCGGGGTGAGCGAATTTACATTAGACCGTCATGTGATGCGCGGTGCATTTAGGAAAGTGCCGATTAAGCGAGTAATTTTGAATGCCAGGTCAGCAAAGACGTTGGGATTGAATGAAGCTCAAACTCTAAAGCAAAATTCGCGGCTAGATCGGAAAGAGATTGATATTCGATTTGGTTTTATTGGGACGTTGGCGCCGAATAAGGGAATAGAGTATTTGCTAACAGAGTTTAGGAAGCTAGATAATCCTAGAGCCGAAATTTGGATTGCAGGTGGAGCAAAGCCAGATTATTTGAATATGCTGAAAGCCAAGTTTGAGGGGGAAGGCATCAAGTTTTTAGGACAAATGGAGCAGAAAGATTTTTTTTCGGCGATCGACGTGACGGTTGTGCCGTCATTATGGCATGAGCCACTAGGAATGGTAGTTGCAGAGAGCTTGGCATTTGGTATTCCAGTCTTAGGCGCTCACCGTGGGGGAATTCCTGAGATGGTTATCGATGGTGAAACAGGGTGGATTTTTGAGCCAGATCATCCCGGTTCCCTTTTGTCTCTATTGCGGCGATGCATAGAAGCTCCTGAGAAGATAAAAAAAATGGGTGACTGTGCACAAAGTACAGCAAAGAGATTTTTAGATATTGATGGATGGAGTTTAGCGTATCTAAACGTCATTGACGAAATATTGGAAGCTCATAAAAAATCGATTTTTGAGGCGGCCGAATGACAAAAGAACCACGCGGCTTTGCCGAACGTTCCACTTTGAGGGGAAAGCCACATAGGCAATCAATACTTATCTCACCACTGGTGGCCGGGATCCCGCCAATTTTAATGCTTATACTTGCCTTCTTCATGCCGCCATTGACATATTCGTCATTATTAAATGAGCCTGATTATGTTTTTTTAAACTTAAATGTCATAGCTTTTTTAGCTTTGTGTATTTTGTCCTGTTATCTGAGTTTTATAGTAACAAGCAAGATCAGAATATTTCGTAAGATTAAACCACTAGGTAGGTTTGTGTTGGCACCATTCTGGTTTTTACTTATACCGGTTTCGTTTTCATTGGTGCTGGAACTGGTTTACCTTCGTGGCTTAACGAAGCAAGTAAATCTTTTAATGTTGGCTTTTGATCCAAATGGCGGACAGATCACAAAAAATATTATTGAATCATCAAATATTTCATTCATGGGAGCCAACCAATTTTTGATGGCGGTCCTATCTTGGGCGTGGTGGGAGTATTACCGAAACAAAACCAGGTTGACTTTTTATTTGCTTATTGTTTCAACGGGTTTTTTTTCGTTTTTGTTATTTCTTCAGGCGGAAAGGGGGCTTCTGATAACGTTTGTGATTGCTTTGATGTTGATCTTTATTAAATTTCAGAATTTCGGCAAGAAAAAAAGGTTCCGGATAAAAGCACTGGTAAATTATGCTTTTTTTGCATTGATCCTGATTTTTGTTTTTTCGATATTTTCGTATTACAGGGGCAATAACACGGGATCTCTTATCGCTATCAACTTTTTGGGCTATGGTCCTGCTTCATTTAATAGGCTTGCTGCCGTACTAAATGGAAAATTAGTCTACGCATACGAGAATACGCTATACTTTTTGGTGCAAATTCCCCACATACCATTTTCAAATGATGCTCTATTGAGATGGTTCAATTATCCAAATGCCACTATGGAGTTTGAGAATGAATTTTATGCTACTAAAATAGCCGGACTTAATGAAAAATATATTTGGGCGACCTTATTTGGGTATATTTACGCATCATGCGGCGTTTTGTCGTTTGTATATTTTCTCTTTTACGGTGCGATAACGGGAGTACTCTACAGAGGATTCTGTGATGATTTTCTGTGCGGAATAATGTTTTATCCCCTAATTTATACGTCAATTGCGCAATGGAATGCGGGAAATCTTTTTTTTATTTGGCTATCTTTTTATATATTGGCATTCATAATGATTTCATTTTATAAATTATTTTTTTCTCCGTACAAAAAAAATCAGTCAGTGGAAGTATAATACCAGCGGCGTTAATTGCATCGGTGTCTACAGCGCCACGGCATCTCCCGGCTGCCCGATGTTCAGGGCGACAAGCCGGATAAGAAGAAGTTCAAGTCCTACCCCATCGGTTATTTTCATATCGACATCGCTGATGTCCAAACCGCCGAAGGTAAGCTATATCTCTACGTCGCCATCGATCGCACCAGCAAATTCGCGTTCGTGCAGCTCGTCAAAAAGACCGGAAGATCATCCGCTTCAGCCTTCCTGGAGACCCTCATTGCCGCCGTGCCCTACAAAATCCACACGGTTCTCACCGATAACGGCATCCAGTTCACCTTCCCGCCGCGCTACGCTGACGGCCCAACCGCAAGATACATGACCCACATGTTCGACATGCGGTGCAAGGAAAACGGCATCGAGCATCGTTTAACCAAGGTCAGGCACCCGTGGACAAATGGCCAGGCCGAACGAATGAACCGGACCATCAAGGAAGCCACCGTCAAGCGATACCACTATGATCGTCATGAGCAGCTTGAACGCCACCTCAACGACTTCATCGACGCCTATAATTTTGGCCGACGATTAAAGACCCTCAAAGGTCTCACGCCATATGAATTCATCGTCAAAACCTGGACAAAGGAACCAGAACGATTCAGACTTGACCCAACCCATCAAATGCCGGGACTAAACACCTAGAAATAATCTTCTATTGGCCGAAAGGCGGTGTAAAGTTATTGCTCACAAGTTGGTAATTAAGTCGACATTTTTATAGCTTTTGTTGGCTTGATTTTGTATGCTCTGTTATGAAATGAGATGGACGCGGCTTTGATCATCAGACGCTGGAAGCCATTTGCCTGATGGCGGTTGAGCGGGTACGAGATGGTGAGTCTCCGTCTGTGGTTATCGCTTCCTATGGCTTCAGCCGGACGACAATCTACAAGTGGATTTCTGCGGCATCTCTGCCAGGAGTTGGGCTGAAAGCACTGCTTTCCAGGCCGGCAACCGGGCGGCCACGCAGTTTAACAGACCGGCAGGAGCAGCAGGTTTTTCGTTGGGTTAACGGCAGAGATCCACGTCAATATGGTTTGGATTTTGGTCTGTGGACGCGAGGTGTTGTGGCGAGCCTGATTGAGCAGAAATTTGCCCTTAGATTGGGTTTGACGGCGGTCGGGGAGTTGCTCGCCAAGCTCGGACTGACGCCGCAAAAGCCGTTGCAACGTGCTTACCAGCGCGACCCGGAAGCGATTGAGAAATGGCGTCGTGAGACCTTTCCAAATATTGCGCGGCAAGCCAAAACAACTGGTGGCGACGTCTATTTCTGGGATGAATCCGGGTTTCGTGCCGGCACCGTGCATGGCAAGACATGGGGTTTGAAAGGGCAGACCCCGGTCGTTGAGCGGCCAGGTCAACGCCAATCAATCAGTGCTGCATCCGCGGTCAATGATCGTGGCGCCTTCTGGTATTGCACTTATCAGGGTGGCCTCACGGCCGAACTTTTCATAACTCTGCTGAAGAAAATGATGCGGGGCCGCAAAAGGCCCGTGCACTTGGTGGTTGACGGCCTGCCTGCCCACAAGACCTTGCTCGTCAAAGCTTATGTGGCATCAAAGAACGGACGTCTGACCCCGCACTTCCTCCCGGGCTATGCGCCGGAGCTAAACCCGGACGAATTGGTCTGGAGCCACATGAAGCAAACCGGAGTTGCCAGAAATCCACTACGCAAGGGCGAAAAATTGCTCGATAAAGTCGAAGCACAACTCGCCGAGATTCGCCGGTTACCAGACCTCGTCCGCTCATTCTTCAGAGCGCCAAGTGTCGCCTATATTGCCGGCTGGTGAGTAAGGGTTAAAAATTAAAGTTGGTGAGTAGAAGAAGGTATGGTGCATTATGATGAATGCCAATAAGAGGCACATAGCGACGTTAGATGGCTTGCGGGGATTTGCCGCGTTGGCTGTTGTTCTCTCTCATTTCACAAATGCGTCTGGTATCCACTTGTTTCCAAATCGCGCGTATTTGGCGGTCGATTTTTTTTTCGTATTAAGTGGCTACGTGGTGGGGAACGCATATGATAAAAAATTAAGTGATGGTATGCCTTTTTTTGGGTTTTTGAGGGTCAGATTAATTAGGTTGTATCCACTTATATTTCTTGGGTTTTTGGTGGGGTTTTTGGAGAAATGTATATCATTCCGATTGTTCGGACATGGTAACTCGCAGTTTTTTAGTTTTAATGATATTTTTTTGTCTTTTCTTGCGGGACTTATCCTGTTTCCTTCTTATGAAGGTGGCATGAGCCAGGGAAATATATTTATTCTTGATGAACCTGCGTGGTCTTTAATGTTTGAGATTTTGGCAAATGCAGCCTATGCATTTTTTTTTAGATTTCTGTCGGCTCCCGTACTATTTGGTGTGTTGATATTATCTTGTATTGGCCTGTTCGTTTCAGGTGAAATTTACGGCAGTCTGAATTCAGGAATGACGCAGCCTACTCTTTGGATGGGGCTTATGAGGGTTTCTTTCTCATTTTTTATGGGTGTTTTATTGTTTAGGCTTTTTAAAGTTAATTATTTCAAGGTTTTTCCTTCAATTCGATTTGAAGTTCTCGCTGCTATTCTCTTGCTTTCGTTTCTTCCAGGTGTTTTTAAGTGCGGCTGGATTTATGATATTCTGGTTTGTGTTTTTCTTTATCCAGCAATAGTTATTTGTGGAATCAATGATAAGATATCGTCGAGAATGGTCCCATTGGCTTTATTTGCGGGAAGGCTGTCATATCCGATCTACATATTGCATGGGCCACTTGGAATTCATTTTCGTTATTTAAAATTTCTTCCAAATGTAATCAGTGAGATTGGGATGGCTGTCCTAGCTTCAATTTTACTTAGTTATCTAGCATTGAAGTATTATGATGAACCAGTGCGTTTATGGCTGGGGCAGTTGGCCTCCACTCGCAATCGGTGATTTGTCTTTCCCCAAACTGAACGCCGTTGATGAAGACCACCGGCTGTCAAGAGCCAGCGGTGGCGAACTCTTCCAGGACAATTGGCGCCGCCTGGTTATCCCCGTAGGTCCCTCTGACGTCGCTGTCCCGACCACGCTGATAACGATAGTGCTGGATACCAAGGTGGTAAGTGCTGATTGAACAAAACCGCTACGCGATAGTCTTTCGGGGCTGATTTTGTGGCGCTGTTGATGGCGCTTTTCACGAGACGGTCTCCTGTCCGAGAAGTTTGGGTTGCCCACCCCAACCTCAACAGACAGGAGCCTCAGATGACTGAGATCAGCCCTCTACGCCGTCGTATGACCGTAACCATTCGCTGTAGGCCGCAGGGCCGCAGAGTTATATCGGATTAGTTGAGCGCTTGAGGAGGTCCGGGTTGGCTTTATGGATGTCGATCAGGTTCGTCAGCGTCTCGATCCCAACATCGGTGAATGCCATAACTTCTGCATCCGCCGCGAAGCCCTCACCGCCAGAGGTGGCTGGGCAAATTCGAACACTGGGATAAGTGGAATTTCTGCCTGAAAGCGGCGACTATGGCCGCGGAACAGGAGAGATGATGACGAAGCGTCCCCGCCGTAACCATGCCCCGGCGTTCAAGGCCAAGGTGGCGTTGGCTGCCCTGAAGGGTGAGAAGACGCTGGCTGAATTGGCGCAGTTTTATGATGTTCACCCGAACCAGATCACCGCCTGGAAGGCGCAACTGGCGGAAGGCGCTGCCGGGCTTTTTGGCGGAGCACCGGCGAGCGGTGAGCCCGCGCCGGTGGTGGATTTGAAGTCCCTGCACGCGAAGATCGGAGAACTCACGCTTGAGAGTGATTTTTTGTCCGGTGCGCTCAGCAAGGCTGGACTTCTGAGCGCAAAGCGATGATCGACCGTGGCCATGAACTGCCGCTGGCCCGGCAGGCGGCGTTGCTGCGGCTTGGCCGAAGCAGCCTGTATTACGCGCCGCGGCCGGTGCCGGCGGGCGAGCTTGCGGTGATGCGCCGCATCGACGAGTTGCACCTGAACTACCCCTTCGCCGGCAGCCGGATGCTGCGCGATCTGTTGCGCGCCGAGGATATCGTCATTGGCCGCGAGAAGGTCGCCACATTGATGCGGCGGATGGGAATCGAGGCGGTGTATCGCCGGCCGAATACGTCAAAACCCGCTCCAGGCCACAAGATTTATCCATATCTGTTGCGCGGCATGTTGATCGACCGGCCGAACCAGGTCTGGGCGATGGATATTACCTACACCCCGATGGCGCGCGGTTTTGTGTATCTGGCGGCGGTGGTGGACTGGTTCAGCCGGCGGGTTCTGGCCTGGAAACTGTCGATCACGCTGGAGGTGGAATTCTGCATCGAGGCGATTGAGGAGGCCCTCGCCCGCCACGGCAAGCCGGAGATTTTCAACACCGACCAAGGCAGCCAGTTCACCAGCGGCATCATCGCCGAGTTCAGGCAGAAATTCCACTTAAGCCGGTGTTCGAATTTGCCCAGCCACCTCTGCTTCTTTGCAAAGCTGACCAAGCGGCGGCTTGCACGCGGCGTGTTCCACTCCGTCGAAGAACTCAAAGACGCAATCGAGCGCTTTCTGGGAGAGACCAAAAAATGACAGATTCGCTATTCTCACGCCCGCAAAAAGCGGCTATTGCTTCTCCAAGAGGAGCGGTTCAGCCAGCTCAACTGGGTAATGTCGGTTAAAGATTGTAGGTCCTTAGTGTTATTAGGGGGAGAGGTGTGAGCAAGGTAAGATCGTTCAGGGAATTTCTTTCACTCGAAAGTACAGTAACTGCGAAGCGACAAGCTCAATCGCAGAGTTATTTGGAATCGCATTCCAAACGTCTCTATGGTACGTACGTAGTTTGTGCAAAGTTACCTGATATTTCTTCTAAAAAGCTGATCTCTTTCGGTGCGGGTAGCGCCTATATTGAACATGCGCTTGCAAAATGGCACGGCGTAAGTGTAACTATCGTAGATTTTCGTGAGATGGTTGAGTGTCTCAGTCCTTTTTATGCCGAGGTCGGATTTAAGGTTGTTCCCGCAAATATTATGGACGAATCTGCAACTATGGAGGATGAATATGATGTTGCTCTTAGTTCGGAGGTCGTTGAGCATATTCCTCGCCCTCCTGCGGAGCATATTAGACTTCTCTCAAGTGCAGTTAAGCCGGGGGGGCACATAATTGTTACGACACCAAATTTTGGAAATATTCGAGTTATTTGTAGGCTTTTATTTATGCGACCAATCTTGCCGCAGCCGGAGCAAACGTTCGGTCCGGTCTGTTTTGAGAATGAAGGCGTTCATAGGCGCGAATATTTGCCGGTTGAAATCATTAATGCTTTTAAGGCTTGTGATGTTCAATGGTTAAAAACGACATTTTCTGAAAATCGTGTTGATAAACGAATTGTTCTCCGTCTCGCTGTGGACGCTATTCCTCGTTTTCGAGCGACAATGATATTGCACGGTCAAAAAATTTCAGATACGTGATTTCGGCAAGACCTCAATCAGTAATCCACGTCCAGAGAGGTGGGGCGCTCACACCGGTTACTAGGGTCCAGACTCATAATATCCACCAAACAACCGCACTTACCAAATAGATTGATGCCGCGAAATTGACTGCCAGACGGTCATAACGGGTGGCAATGCGTCTGAAGTCTTTCAGGCGGCAGAAGGCATTTTCGATAAGATGTCGTTCCTTGTATGCTTTTTTACTGAAGCTGAAGGGCTGCTTCCGGTTGCACTTATTCGGAATGACGGGCTTTGTGCCTCGTTTTTTCAGTGACTTCCGCAGTTCGGCACTGTCGTAGGCTTTGTCGGCGAGAAATTTCTTGGCCGTCTTGGTTCTTTGGATCAACGGTTCGGCAATTGGACAGTCATGCGCCTCGCCACCCGTCAGGGTGAGGGAAAGAAGACGTCCCTTAGCATCTGCAATTGCATGGATTTTCGTATTGCGCCCGCCTCGCGACCGACCAATCGTCTGATTTTGCTCCCCCCTTTTCCGCCCGATGCCGAGCGGTGCGCCTTTATATGAGTAGAATCAATCATTTGTGTGTCAGTCGATCTTCCGCGGCGGGCGAGTTCCTCGAACAGTCTCTCCCAAACCCCACGCTCGGCCCAGCGTACAAACCGATTATAAATCGTTGTCGGCGGGCCATATTCCGGTGGGCAGTCGCACCAACGACAGCCGCTTTTCAGCACGTGCAAAATGCCGCTTAGCACGCGCCGGTCGTCAACGCGCTTCTTGCCGCGAACATCAGTTGGCAAAAACGGCTCGATCTTCGCCCATTGTTCGTCCGATAGCCAAAACAAGTTCCGACGCATATATCCCTCCCGAATCGGGAGTAGAGAATCATCAGATCATTGAAATAGCAAGATGTTTATTGGGTTTTGACCCTAACTTCTTCGTCGTTGGCTCCATAGACCCAGATGAGACCATCCTCCTTGTCCATTTCATTGGCGACGTCACCCAACCAGTCCTCGTCTTCGCCGAGCATCCACGAGCGGCTTGCTCAGCATCTGGCGCACAGCCCTGCGTTCATCAGTCGTTTTGCCGTTGATGGGCCGCTCGATCTCAAACAGGGCGTCGATACGGCGCGTCACCAACGGCCAGGACAACCCCGCGCAGGTAGAGCGGCGCTGCGTCTCGCGCACCGTCGAGGGCACGACACCCAGCCGCCGGGCAATCTCCCTCTTCCAAACACCGGCTGCCATCAAACGCAAAATTTCGCGCACATGGTGCATGCAAACTCTCCGCGCTGGCATCGATCCAGCGCGGCTGGACGTAGTGATGAATGAGGATCAGGACAGGAGCTGCCTTGGCAACGCCCCACACAATCTCGCAGTCTTTAGGCACATGGCTCTGAATGTAATGCAGAAGGATACCACGAAGGGGTCTTTGCGCCGCAAATTCAAGCGCGCCGGATGGGATAACGACTACGTGTCCAGCCTTATCACTCTATTCTGAAATGCGATTGCCCTGCATGTTCTATACCATAGTATTGCAGACGATTGTTAATTTCCGCTATGCATTGTATTGGTCGTTCTTGCTAATGATTGCGCTAGTCTTTTATACGTTTTATTCGATTAGAATTAACTCGTCTCCTAGGACTTTTGAGCCTATCTCGCCAGATAATCTGCAACGTGGAGTCCAATGAAAATTTTATTAAATTCGCGTGTTCTCAGTAGTCGCCTGACGGGCGTACAAAGATACGTTTTAGAAGTGTCGGCCAGACTGGCATCAAGTCTAGAGCATGTCGAACCAAAACATTCGCTCAGCGCCATAAGAGGGCATTTTTGGGAGCAATTCATGCTCCCATTTATGGTAAGAGGCGGCATTCTCTGGAGCCCCAGCAATACTGGGCCCCTCGCTGTCCGGCGGCAAGTTGTGACAATTCATGATGTAGTTCCACTTGATCATCCAGAATGGCTGACCTGGAAGTTTGCTGCTTGGTATCGATTTCTAATCCCCCGCTTAGTTTACCGCGCCCAAAAAATCATCGCGATTTCAGAATTCACCAAGCAGCGGATTGTTGCCACGACCAGTGTGGCGGCAGAGAAAATTGTCGTCATTCCCAATGGCGTCGATGCGCGCTTTCATCCCAGGCCGGCTGAAGAAATCGCTGCGGCCATAATCGCGTTGGGACTACCTTCACGCCGCTATCTTCTCGCAGTCGGCTCGTTGGAGCCACGCAAAAACCTGAAGACCCTTGTTGCTGCTTGGGGTAAAGCGCAAGCTGATTTGCCCGAAGATATCTGGCTTGTCGTTGCAGGCGCTAAGGGGAAGTCACTTATATTCAGTAAGGAAACCGGCGTGGAGGATTTGCCCGCCCGTGTTTACGTTGCTGGGCATGTGGCCGACGAGCTCCTGCCGGCGCTGTACGCAGGCGCCATGGGATTGGCGTATATTTCGCTCTATGAGGGGTTTGGCCTTCCCCCTCTGGAAGGCATGGCAAGCGGCGTTCCGGTACTGGTATCAAACACAACGGTCTTCCCCGAGATCGTTGCAGACTGCGGACTTTATGTAAATCCGATTGATCCGGATGCGATTGCGCAGCAGATCGTGCGGCTGCTTAATGACGATGTATTAGCCCAGGATCTTGCGGCGCGCGGCCTTGAGCGTGCCAAACTGTTTTCATGGGACACTACAGCTGCCGAGACATTGCGTGTTCTACAAGAGGCAAGTGCCGAAAAATGATCCTGCAATTTGCTATTGTCGTGCCAACACTCAACGCTGCTGGGTATTGGCCGGCGTGGCATGAAGCGATTAATCGTCAGCAGGCCAAACCCCTGACACTTTTATGTCTCGACTCAGAATCAGCTGACGGCACAGCAGAAGCTGTGTGCCAGGCAGGCTTTCGTGTTATCAAAATTAAACGTGCCGCGTTCGACCATGGAGGAACCCGGCAACTGGGGCTCGATCATTTGCCGCCAGACATCGACATCGCCGTCTTCCTCACTCAGGATGCGATACTGGCCACGCCCGACGCGCTCAAAAACATCCTTGCCCCTTTCGAGGACGCCTCCATTGGCATGTCCTATGGCAGGCAATTGCCCCGCCTGTCCGCGAACCCCATTGAAGCCCATGCCAGGCTGTTCAACTACCCGCCCCTGAGCCATGTCCGAACCTACGGTGACCGGCATCAGTTCGGTTTGAAAGCGGCTTTTGCCTCGAACTCCTTCGCGGCCTACCGCCGGAGCGCGCTGGCGGCGGTGGGGGGCTTTCCCCTGCGCACAATTTTCGGGGAAGATATGATTGCCGCCGCGCGCATGTTGAAGGCGGGATGGCGCATCGCTTATGCTGCCGATGCAACGGTCTATCATTCTCATGGCTATAGCCTCGCCGAAGAATTTCGGCGTTATTTTGACGTCGGGGTACTCCATAAACGCGACGCCTGGTTGCTTGATGAGTTCGGTAAGCCAGAAGGGGAGGGGGTGCGCTTTATCTGCTCAGAACTTGTCTATCTGCGGCAACACGCACCTTTGCTGATCCCGCTCGCTCTGATGAGAACCTTCGTCAAATACTCCGGCTACCATTGCGGCTTGCAGGAAAGTCGCGTTCAAAACAGCATCAAGCGGCGTCTCAGTATGAATAGGGGCTACTGGGTTTAGCTCGCGTAGACGATGGGGATGTCGTGATAGGCGGTTTTTAGATACGACTTGGCGTCCAGGATCTGTGGCAACTTGCTGAAGGGGAACGTGAGTTCGTCGGCGCTGTGGTGTGGTTGCTGATCGCAATCGTCCGCAGAAACATGTTCAGCGTGCCCAGATCATTCTTCGTTCGTCGGCGCGGCTAACGGTTATGGATATTGCTGAACGCAGTGGTGCAAGCCGGCCTTCCGTTTGGCGCTGGCAGCGACGCTTTGCCGAGGAGGGCGTTGATGGGTTGCTTCGGGACAAGACCCGCCAACCCGGGCGCGCTCCGCTCTCGCCCCGGATGATTGCGAAGATTCTGGCGCTACCTTGCGGGCCAGCCCCGAAGGATGCCACGCACTGGACTGGCCGCATGGTAGCCAAAGCCACCGGCGTCAGCCTGAGCGCCGTGCAGCGCATCTGGCAGGCTCATCGTCTCCAGCCACACCGCATCCGTACCGTCAAAAAATCCAACGATCCGGCTTTTGCCATGAAAGTTGAAGATATCGTCGGGCTTTACATGAACCCGCCCGCCCACGCCGTGGTCGTCTCAATCGATGAAAAAAGCCAAATTCAGGCGCTCGACCGTAGCCAACCAGGTTTGCCGCTGAAACCTGGCAAGTGCGGCACCATGACCCATGACTACAAACGGCACGGCACCACCACGCCGTTCGCAGCCCTCAATATTCTCGATGGCACCGTCGTTGGCCGCTGCATGCCAAAACATACCCACCAGGAATTCATCAAATTCCTCAATGCCATCGAGCGGGCGGTTCCGGCAGGTAAGGCCATCCATGCCATTGCCGATAATTACGCCACCCACAAACATCCCAAGGTCAAAGACTGGCTCGCAGAACATCCAAGGTGGGTATTCCACTTTACGCCAACATCAGCTTCCTGGATCAACGCTGTCGAAGGCTTCTTCTCCATCATCACCCGAAGGCGCATCCGGCGCGGCGTGTTCAAATCCGCCGCCAATCTAAAGCATGCCATTCGCAGCTTCATCAAAAATCATAATAAAAAACCAAAACCTTTGTCTGGACAAAACCGGCTGGCGACATTCTCGCCAAGGCCGGTCGAATCCATGTACCATCCGACTGAGTCAGAGCACTAGCACTTATGAGGCAAAGCCCCCTGGCCTTACCTCCGCTTAGTCTTCGTGCCCCCGCGTTTGGCTTCCTGGGCGAGGATGACGGGGGCGGCCATGATGACGGCGGCGATGCTCCAGGTGACGAATTCCAGGTTGTTGCCGCCTTCGATAACGGCGTCGAGGATGCCGAACAGGGCAAGGATATTGGCGGCGAGGATTTCCTCCCAGCCGAGTTGTTTGGGTTTGTCTTTGGTCCAGACGCGAATGCCGGCGGCGATGACGGGGACAATGAAGACGGACATGGGGGTGTCGTGATAGCGGCCGCTGAAGACGAGCATGGTTTGGAGGATGGCGGCGCTGGCGAGGAAGATGAACCAAAGAGAGTCGTAGGTGAATGAGAATTTGCCCCGGCGCAGGGCGGCCAGGGTTTGCGCTCCGGTGGTGACGGGTGGCAGCGGGGTGCCAGCGAGGACGGCGCCGGCGCGGCGGATGGCGAGCACGGCGAAAATGGCTTGCAGAGGCAGGTTGACCAAAGCGTCGAGGCGCAGCCAGTTGTCGTAGAGCATGGGCAGGGTGCCGATGCAGGCGATGGCGAAACCGTTGCCGAGCGCGAAGGCTGGGGCGGCGAGGCGCAGGTTTTTAAGGCCCGCGGCCCAAAATAGCAGGCAGCCGGAGAGTGCGCCGAGCAGGGCGTACCGGGGCCAGTCCGGGCGCTCTGTAACCGGGCCGGTGAGGGGGAATTTTTGGATACGGTTGGTGTTCCAGATGCCCCAGTTGGCGCCGGCCACACCTTCGTCCTCATATTTCCAGGGCTGATCGAAGGCTTCGATGAGGTTATAATCGACCCCCTCCTGGCTCGCGAGGGTGACGAACTGGCGCAGGAAGACGGCCTCGTTGACGCGCGACGGCGCGGCGCCGCCACGGGAGCGGCCGCGGGACGGCCAGCCGGTTTCACCGATGGAGAGCTGCTTGCCGGGGAACAGCGCCTTGAACTGCTCGGTGGTGGTTTTGATGCCGGCGATGGCGGCATCAAGCCTGAGCGGCGTGTTTTCCCAGTAGGGGAGGAAGTGGATCATTACGATGTCTACGTGCGGGGCGACCTGGGGGAATTGTTTCCAGAAATCGGTGACATCGGCGTAGGCGATGGGTTGTTTCACCTGAGTGTGTACATAGTCGAGGTCGGCGGTGAGGTCGGCCACCGAGAGGTCGCGGCGCAGCAGGACCTCGTTGCCAACGACGACGCGGGTGACGGTGGTTGGGTAGGCGTTGGCTTCGGCGATGCCGGCGGCCATTTCCTTGGCGTTGTCGGCTGGGTTGGAGCTTAGCCAGATGCCGAGCCAGACTTTTAGGCCGGCTTTTTGCGCGAGGCCCACGATGTCCGTGCCGTTTTGGATGGCGGCGAGGGTGGCAGGGAGCGTGCCTTCGACCGAGGAGTAGGTGCGGATGCCGTTGGCCTGGGTGGCGACGAGGGCGAGGTCCTGCGAGATTTCCTCCGGCGTGGGGTAGGTTTTGTCAGCGGGGGACTGCCAGGCGCGGTAGGGGGCGTAGGAGAGGGAATTGAATTTGCCGGCTGGCATGGTCACATCACCCGCCTGAGGTTGATTCGGCGCCTTCCAGAACAGGAAGGTGAGGATGCTCAAGACGATGCAGGCGATGATACCTTTGTTCATGCTCCGGGCTTAGCCGGAGCACCATTTTTAGGGAAGAGACATGTCCGAAGATATGATCCGCGAGATTTTGACAAGCACGAAGCGCATTGCGCTGGTGGGGGCCTCGGCCAAGCCGGAACGGGCCTCCCATGGGGTGATGAAGTTTCTGCTGAGCCAAGGGTATGACGTGACGCCGGTGAATCCGGGGTTGGCGGGGCAGGAGATTCTGGGGCGCCGCGTGGTGGCGAGCCTGGATGATGCGGTGCCGCTGGATATGGTGGATTTGTTCCGCAATGCGGCGGATGTGGCCGGGCCGGTGGATGATGCGATCCGGCTGGGGGCGAAGACCGTGTGGATGCAGTTGGGGGTGGTGAACGAGGCGGTGGCGGGCAAGGCGCGGGCGGCGGGGTTGCGGGTGGTGATGGACCACTGCCCGGCGATTGAGATTCCGCGGTTGGGATTGGCGAAATAGGGTGCTTCACGTGGAGCGTTTGTGAGGTTTTTGATATAACGCGTTGTTAGTATGGCTTAATTTTTTGCTTGCACCCCAATTTGTGCGGGTTTGTGTCGGAAAAGGAATGAGTTAGAGGTTTGGACGGTGGTAGCCCCTTGTTGGACGGTATCACGCGCGCAAGGCACTGCGGAATTCTGATGGTGAGGGGGGGTGCAGTCGCGCTCCAAAACGACGGTGGAGAGCATTAAGCAGGCGGCGCTGGAGCTGGCGGTGCGGGGCGGATTTGCGGAGTTGACGACGGCGGCGAAGATGGCGAGGGCGAGGTAGGGGAGTGTGGTAAAGGTGGCGGATTGCGCGACGCGCCTACCCATTTGTTTGATTTTCGGATGGACGGTCTTGGTTCCAACATCGACGGTGCGTCGAATGAACGTCACTCTCTTAGTCTCTTGACTTTTCTTTTATCTCAGAGCTATCTATCTTGAAGACTTTAGAGATTCGGAGTATCTCGACATGAGGATCGACGTTGATTTTGACGTTTTCAAAGCACTGACCGCCCGGCGACTGTCTGAGCAGCACACCGAAAGCGCCGTGCTGCGGGAATTACTTGGGCTGCCTGCCGTTGCGTCAGCGGCGCCGGTGCCAATGAGCGGCAGCGACAGCGATGGCTGGACATCTGATGGCGTTACCTTGCCAAACGGCACCGAACTGCACGGCAAACACAAGGGAAAGCGTTACGTTGCAAAAATCGTAAATGGGCAGTTCACCTGCCAGGATGTGGTCTACAACAGCCCTAGCCAAGCTCGCCGAGCCATCACCAAGACCGGCGGAAATGGCTGGTGGTTTTGGGCGGTCAAAAAGGCTGATACTGAAGAACCGGAGCCCATTGGGCGCCTGCGGGAGAGAATGAGGTCGGCGACCGAACGTGACAGCCTTCCGTCTCGTAATTCTTGATTTTTTTATTCTGTCGGTTGATACTGTTTATGAACAAAATTTACTACTGCCATCGGCAGCCTTGCTTCAATCTGGCTACATCCTCCTTGCGTAAGGCCCAGACGACAGATTAACGTTGAGCAACCCGGCGGCGCTTTAACTTGTGGG
Source organism: uncultured Alphaproteobacteria bacterium (assembly GCA_963696195.1). Lineage (GTDB taxonomy): Bacteria > Pseudomonadota > Alphaproteobacteria > Acetobacterales > Acetobacteraceae > Acidocella. The sequence continues at coordinate 2,227,590 of OY968826.1, read as the reverse complement.
TAGTGAAGGCTGTTCCGACAAGGCTGGCCACCTGCGACTTTAACTTGGAGAAGTCAAATGTCTGATTGGTTTCGGCAACAGCAACATGACGAGCTTGTCAGATTGCAAACTCAGAAATTGCGAAGGGAACAACAGGGATATGACGATGCCGAGACTGCCAAATCAATTAAAGGATTTGCAGTTCTCATCGGCATACTTTTCGCAATTATCGTATCGATCTTTGTTCTTGCTATAAAATATCCGAAAACCTTTCTTGTTCTCTTGGTTCTTGGGTATGGAGTTCTACAATTTGGTGCTCCTGTCCAGGGAGCTGAATTTAATCGCTGGGTGGTCACTCTCTTTACTAACCCTAGTAAAGCTGGGAACGAGCTTCTAACGACAGTTGGTGATTTGAGTTCTGGCACCTCGACGATTGCAAGCCCTGGTGATGATAATTCAACAGTCTCGAGTACCGATAATGGCCCGCAAATTGCTCCTGTAAATGCTCCTACCGTAGCTGCTCCAACCCTGGCGGCGCCTACGGTTAATCCAATGTGCAGTAAGTTTAATTGGTCTAATTCTGACGACATTCCTTATCTCCAGTATTACAAATGCCCCAATCCTAATACTGGCAACTAGAATCCAGTTTTCAGCATGCGGATGCGGGCGCTGCGTTCGAAAGGCCGGTGCCGACCTCCCCGCTGAGTTTGAAGACGGCGGGGGCGTCGGCCATTTGGACGGCTTCGGGGCGGGTGAAGTCGGTGCCTACAAGTTCTTCCATGATGGCGGCGTAGGTGATGGCGTGGGAGTTGCGGCAGGTGATGGCTGGCTGTTTGGCAAGGCGTGGATGCCCCGCTTGCGCGGGGCATGACGGCTAGGCTTGCAGCGCCGCCGTTTGGGCGGTGAAGAGTTCCGCGGTGCCTTTGCGGGCCAGGGCCAGCAACGCGGCGAAGGCGGCGTCGTCAAAAGTGGCTTTTTCGGCGGTGGCTTGGATTTCGATGATGCCGCCGGATGCCGTGAGGATGAAGTTGGCGTCGGCGTCGGCGGAGGAGTCCTCCGCGTAGTCAAGGTCTAGCACCGCAACGCCTTGGTAGATGCCGCAGGAGACCGCCGCGACCTGGCCGATGATGGGGTTAACTTTAAGCACGTTCTTTGCCTGGAGTTTTTTGACGGCCAGGCAGAGGGCGACGTAGGCGCCGGTGATGGAGGCGCAGCGGGTGCCGCCGTCGGCGTTTAGCACGTCGCAGTCCAGCGTGATGGTGATTTCGCCCATCAGTTTGCGGTCCACCACGGCGCGGAGGCTGCGGCCGATGAGGCGCTGGATTTCCTGCGTGCGGCCGGATTGCTTGCCGCGGGCGGCTTCACGGTCACCACGGGTGTGGGTGGCGCGGGGGAGCATGCCGTATTCGGCGGTGACCCAGCCTTCGCCCTGGCCGCGCATGAAACCGGGGACTTTGCCTTCGACGCTGGCGGTGCAGAGCACCTCGGTGCGGCCCATGCGGATGAGGGCCGAGCCTTCGGCGTGGTGGGAAAAGCCGGTCTCGATGCTGACCTGCCGTAATTCGTCGAAAGTTCTGCCGGATGGGCGCATTGTTAAACTCCTGTGTACTTTGGCTTGGCCGTGCTATTACCCGAGGCCGTGCAGATGGACCATAGAAGCAAACTTGACCCGAGATCGCCGCCACGGTTGCCGCCGGGGCTGGATGTGCGCTCGGCCGCCGTGTTGCGGGAAATTGTGGAACAATATGTGGAGACCGGGGAGCCGGTGGGGTCGCGCACGCTGGCGCGGTTGCTGCCGCTGAATTTGTCGCCGGCGACGATCCGCAATGTGATGGCGGATTTGACCGATGCGGGGTTGTTGTTCGCGCCGCATACCTCCGCCGGGCGGTTGCCGACGGATAGGGGGTTGCGGCTGTTTGTGGATGGGCTGCTGCAGTTTGGCGAGCTTTCGGACGATGAGCGCAGCACGATTAATGTGGCGCTGGCGCAGTCTGGGCGGAGTTTGCAGGATACGCTGGCGCAGGCGTCCTCGATGCTGTCGGGGCTGTCAGCCGCCGCGGGGCTGGTGCTGGCGCCCAAGAGTGATGGGCCGGTGAAGCATATTGAGTTTGTGCCGCTCTCGCCGGGGCGGGCGCTGGTGGTGCTGGTTTCGGCCGATGGGCAGGTGGAGAACCGGATTATCGAGACGCCGCCGGGGTTGCCGCCATCGGCGTTGCAGCAGGCTAGCAATTATTTGAATGCCCAGCTTTCGGGATTGTCCTTGGTGGAGTTACGGCATCGGGTGGCGGCGGATTTGTCGGCTGACCGGACGGCGCTGGATGCGTTGACGAATGCGGTGATTGAGGCCGGGCTGGCGACGTGGGGGAGCGAGGGGCGGGCGGGATCGTTGATTCTGCGCGGACAAGGGCGGCTGCTGGCGGATGTGGACCAGTTGGAGAAGCTGGGGGCGATCCAGGCGCTGTTCGAGCGGCTGGAGACCGAGGAGACGATGCTAAGGCTGCTGGATTTGGCGGAGACGTCTGACGGGGTGCGGATTTTTATTGGGGCGGAGTCCGGGTTGTTTGGCTCGGCGGGGGTTTCGATGATCGTGGCGCCGGCGAGGAATGCGCAGGACAGGATTGTGGGGGCGATTGGGGTGATTGGGCCGACGCGAATTAATTACGGGAAGATTATTCCAGTGGTGGATTATACGGCGCGGGTGATTGGGAGGTTGTTGGGGTAGGTGTGGATGTTGAGTGGCGGAAGTCGCTGCGCTTTTCCGCCTTACGCTTGCTTGCGACATTGGCGTCGTTGGAAATAGAGGGGATCAAGCTGGGGGATTTATAGTTCTATAGGTTCATCGCTTTCTTCTAAAATAGGCGCGCTGAAGCCAAATACAGGCTGCTTGGCATCCGGAAGTGGAAAAACCATCACTAGACCCAATGTCCGCCGAGTGATCGGGAACGAATCAAGCGCCGCACCATCCAGGAAAGACGCTTGCGCCACAGCCAAATTGCCGCTTGAACTTTTAACCCAACGGATGAGCCAAAGCCTCCGTTAATTCACGCCGCCAATTGTCTCAAATCATCTGACGACGGACAGCGGGACAGGATCATATTATGTGCCCCGACCCTAATGCCTCAAATCGAAGATCATCTGCATAAATAGCCGACGGCACCTGCCAAAGTGAACAGCTTCGGGTAGTCCGCCTCAGGAATATCAATTTTGGTTTTCTTGTGCAGAGATGAGATGAAGTTGAGAAAATCCATAGAGTCGAGATCGAGATCTTCGCGCAGAATGGCGTCGTCCGGCAGGGCGCCGAGATCGGCTTCCGGGGCGATCGTGGAGAGCACGTTCAGCACCAAGGTTTTCGCTTCGGCTTCGTTCATAGCGTTTCCGGCTCCTGCAATAAGCGGTCGATCTCGGCGAGTAAAAGTCCGCCGCGATGGCCATCGCTGGCGCGGTGGTCGCCAGCCAGCGTGATGGTCACCACCGGGCGCGGGCCTATCGCGCCCTCCACCACCCAGGGGCGGGTAACGATCCGCCCGACGCCGACCATCGCCACCTGCGGCGGGTAGATGATCGGGAATACGGTTTCCGCGCCCCGGTCGCCCAGGCTAGTGACCGTGATTGTTGGATCGCTCAATTCGGAGCTGCGCAGGCCCGTGCTCCGCGCCCGCAGCACCAAGTCGCGCATTGCCGCCATCAGTTCGTCGAGAGAGCGCTGGCCGGTGTCGCGAATCGCCGGGGCAACCAGCCCGCCGCCGCGCAGCGAAATCGCCCAGCCAACATGTACGCCATCGGCCGGGCGCAACCGCCCGTCCTCCCAGAACCCATTCAACTCGGGGAACTTCTTGATCGCCAGAGCAACAGCCCGCAGGAACAAAGCAGCCGGGAGAATACGCTCGGGCGGCTCGCGATCGCGGTTCAGCCGCTCCAGCCGTGCCAGCGCGGCCGAAACCTCAACCGTCTGGCTCAGGTAATAATGCGGGATTTCCCGCTTCGACCGCGCCATCGCCGCGGCGATCGCCTGGCGCATCGCGGCGGGGTCGAAGCCTGTCCGGCGCTCCGTGCTTACTGGCTTGACGGCGGCAGCTTCGACATCCGCCACCACGATCACGCCATCCGGCCCGGTGCCGCGCAGCCCCTCAAGGGCGACGCCGCGCTCGGCGGCAAGGCGGCGCGCTGCTGGCGAAACATGCGGGCGGCCTGGTGTGGCTGCGGCGAGGGGCACGCTAGGCGTCGGCGACGGGGCGCTGACTGTCGGCACAGGCGGAGGAGGTGGTGCGGCAACCTGGGGCGGCGCTGCCTCTTGGCTATCCAGCCGCGCCAGCACGGTGCCGACCGGAACACGTGTCCCCACGGGTACGGCAAGCTCGGACACCACGCCGTTATCGAAAATCTCAACCTCGATCGCGCCCTTTTGCGTCTCCACCACGGCCACGACATTGCCGCGCTTCACGCTGTCGCCCGGTTTGACCAGCCACTCGACCAGCGTGCCAGCGTCCATATCGGCACCAAGCGACGGCATGCGGAAATCGATCATGCACTTTTCACCAGCCCGCGTGCCGCCGCGATAATAGCGGGGGTTTGCGGCAGCACCGCCTTTTCGAGATGCGCGGCATAAGGGACCGGTACCTCGCGCGAGCAGACGCGGCGGATCGGCGCGTCGAGCTCGAAGAAAGCCTCGTCCGCGATGCGCGCGGCGATCTCTGCCGAGAGCGAGCCTGATTTCCAGCCTTCATCGACGATCACCACGCGCCGGGTGCGGGAAACCGAGGCGAGCACGGTTGCCATGTCCAGTGGCCGCAGCACACGCAAATCTATCACCTCCGCCTCGATGCCATCCTCATGCAAGGCAGCGGCAGCCTCTAAGGTTTTGAACAGCATGCCGCCATAGGTCACCAGCGTGACATCACGCCCCGGACGGCGGATTTTCGCCGAGACGATGTCCACGCCGGAAACATCCGGGTCGAGTTCACCCTCGCGGTTGTACAGCATGACGTGCTCGAAAATCAGCACGGGGTTCGGATCGTCGAGGGCTGGCTGCAGCATGTGCCGCGCATCCTCGATCGTCGCCGGCGCCAGCACCTTGAGGCCGGGGATATGCGCGTACCATCCCTCCAGGCTATGCGAGTGCTGCGCCGCAAGCTGCAGCCCCGCACCGGTCGCCATGCGGATCACCAGCGGCACGGCCAGCTGCCCGCCCGACATATGCGAGATGGTCGCGGCGTTGTTGACGATCTGGTCCAGCGCCAGAAGGCTGAAATTCACCGTCATAATCTCGACGATCGGGCGCATACCGGCGATCGCGGCGCCGATGCCAGCACCGACATAGCCGTTCTCGGAGAGCGGCGTGTCGCGAATTCGCTCCTCGCCCAGTTCCGCGGCGAGGCCTTTGGTCACGGCGTAACAGCCGCCATAACGCCCGACGTCCTCGCCCATCAGGAACACGCGCGGATCGGCGAGGATGGCGGCGCGGATCGCCTGTTTGCACGCCTCGCGATAGGTCATGCGCTGCGGCGTGGCGTTCATTGCGGCACCTGATCCATGATGCTGAAACGCTCCAGTTCCTCGACCGGCTCCAGCGTGCCCGCTTCGGCGAAGGCCACAGCGGCGGTGATTTCAGCGGCGATGCCCGCCTCGATCCCGGCAATCTCTTCCGCATGCAGCAACCCTGCCTGTTCCAGCCAGTTTTGCAGTTGCAAAACTGGATCTTTCACACGCCAGCTCTCGATTTCGCTCTTGCTGCGATAGAGCTGCGCATCGAACATCGAATGCGCCCGGAAGCGGTAGGTCCGGCACTCAAGCAGAAAGGGGGCGCTTGTCTTGCGGATTTCCTCAATCGCGCGTTGCGCCGCCACCTCGACGGCAACCACATCCATGCCGTCAACCGCTTCGCTCGCCATGGCGTATCCGGTGGCCTTGACGGCAATCTTGCTCATCGCCTCGGCGCGCTCCAGGGCCATGCCCATGGCGTAAAGATTATTCTCGCAAACAAACAACACCGGCAACTTCCAGAGCGAGGCGAGGTTCAGGCTTTCATGAAACGATCCCTCATCCACCGCGCCGTCGCCGAAGAAACAGGCGGTGACTGTGCCGCGCCCGAGCATTTTGTCACCTAGCGCATTACCGACCGCGAGTGGCAGACCGCCGCCAACAATAGCGTTGCCACCATAAAAACGCGTCTTGCGGTCGAAGATATGCATCGACCCTCCGCGCCCACGGCAGCAGCCTTCCTGCTTGCCGTAGAGTTCGGCCATCAGCACATCCATGCCAATCCCACGAGCCAGCGCCTGGCCATGCTCGCGGTAGGTCGCAATAATTGCATCCTCGGGCCGCAACGCCTCGATCACGCCGGCAGAAACCGCTTCCTCGCCGTCGTAAAGATGCATGAAGCCGCGGATCTTCTCGCTCTGATAGAGCTCAAAACACTTTTCTTCGAAGCGGCGGATGCGCAGCATAGTGGTGAGAAGATGCCGCGCATGCGCATGATCGAGATGCACCTTGCCCGTCACCGCTCAGGTTCCTCCAACATGGAAAGATCGCCCTCCGGCAGGCCGAGTTCGCGCGCCTTGAGCAGGCGGCGCATGATCTTGCCGCTGCGCGTGCGGGGCAGGCCGGTGCTGAAGTCGATCTCCTTCGGTGCCACCACGGCGCCAAGCCGCTTGCGGGCATGGCCAAGGATTTCGAGGCGCAATTCCTCCGAAGGCAAAAAGCCCGGCTTCAGGGAGACGAACGCCTTAACAATCTCGCCCGCCATAGGGTCTGGTTTGCCAATCACCCCCGCCTCGGCGACTGCCGGATGCTCCATGAGCGCGCTCTCAACCTCGAACGGGCCGATCAGGTGCCCGGAAGATTTGATAACGTCATCGGCACGGCCAACGAACCAGTAATAGCCATCGGCATCGCGCATCGCGAGGTCGCCGGTGAGATACCAGGGGCCGGCGAAGCATTTGCGGTAGCGCTCATCCTCGTTGAGGTAGCCACGCATCATCGACGGCCATCCCGCTTTCAGCACGAGTTCACCCTCAATCATCGGCTGGCCGATGGGCGTGACGCTGCCATCGGCATTGCGCTGCACGATCGCGGCCTCGATGCCCGGCAGCGGCTTGCCCATCGAACCGGGCTTCACGTCCATGGCGAGGAAATTGGCGATCATGATGCCGCCTGTCTCGGTCTGCCACCAATTATCATGGAACGGCTGACCGAACGCCTGCTGCCCCCAGATCACCGCTTCCGGGTTGAGCGGCTCGCCCACACTGGCGAGGAAGCGGAGCGAGGACAAATCGTAACCGCGCACCGCGTCGGCGCCCAGCTTCATCATCATGCGGATCGCCGTTGGCGCCGTGTACCATACGGTGACACGTTCGCGCTGCAGGATGCCGTACCAGGTCGCGGCATCGAACTCCGCCTCGGCAACGACACTAGTGACGCCATTCGTCAGCGGCGCGATGATGCCGTAGCTCGTGCCCGTGATCCAACCCGGATCGGCGGTGCACCAGAAGATGTCGTCATCGTGCAGGTCGAGCGCGTATTTGCCGGTAACGTGATGCGTCACCACGGCTTCATGCACGTGGATGGCGCCCTTTGGCCGGCCGGTTGTGCCACTGGTGAAATGCAGCAAGGCACGATCGTCCGGAGAGGTCGGCGGAATGACGAAATCAGGGCTTTGCCGCTCCAGCAAAGCATTCCAGGCAAGGGTACCCGGCACCTCGCCACTGCCCTCGTCCGCCACCAGGATCACATGCTCAAGCTTAGGCAGGCTCGCGCGGAGCTGCGCCACCTTGCGGCGATACAAGGATGCCGTGGTTACCAGAACACGGCCCTCGCCGATCGTCAGCCTGGTCGCGAGGGGCTCCGGACCAAAGGCCGAGAACAGCGGCGAAACAATGCACTTCGCCTTCAGCCCGCCGAGCACGGTGATGTACAGCTCGGGGATACGGCCGGTCAGCACAAACACGCTCTCGCTCTCACGGATACCGAGACTGCGGAGCACATTGGCAAACCGGTTTGTCTCGGCCTTCAGGCCGCGATAGGTGAAGTTTCGTCGCTCCCCATTACGCCCGATCCAGCGTAGCGCCTCCCGGTCCGCACGCGGCCCGGCGGCGTGACGGTCAACGGCTTCATGGGCGATGTTCAATCCTTGCCCTTCAGGCAAACCGTCAAGTAATGCCCGCGCTTTTTCCCATGTGAATTGCCCACAGACTCCCGAATAGTCCGGTAGGTTGGGCGACACATCCAGGGGACCGCATGGCTTGACCACGCGCGGATAAAGATTTGCAAGAAAAGGCCGGCCGCCCGCCGATTCGGACAAGATATATCCCCCTTTTCCTTCTAATTTTAGCGATCGTACGGTGAATGAGTGCCGGCGACAATGATCTAGATCAATAGTACCGGCAAGTTGGTAAACAGCCTATTTTAGGCGACGGCTTACCTCTCAGCTACGACCAAAGCGACCATCGCCAATCCGATTGAAAAGCCCCGCTGCAAAGCGCCGCAGCGCCCACCCCAATCACCAGAACATCAATCCGGGCAGCCAAATTTCTGAGCAGACCTCGTCTTATGCAGACCTTCGTACCCCAATGATGGCCGGCCGGCGATGGGGGTAATCCCCCCGGCGATTAAGGGGATTGATAAGTAGAATTTTCTCGGCATTTTACCTGAGGAGATTTGTATGAAGACGTCGAGATATAGCGAACCGCAGATTCTTGCGATTTTACGCCAGGCTGAGGGTGGGGTGCCGGTAGCTGAGCTTTGCCGGGAGCACGGGATGAGCGACGCCTCTTTTTATAAATGGCGCGCGAAGTATGGCGGCATGGACGCCTCGATGGTGTCGCAGATGAAGGCGATTGAGGACGAGAACCGGCGCCTGAAGAAGATGTTTGCGGAATTGAGCATGCAGAACGAGCTGCTCAAGGAGGCTTTAGGAAAAAAATAGCGCGGCCATCTCAACGCCGTGAGATGGCCGAGGTTGCTGTGGCGAGGTACGGGGTGAGCATTGCGCTGGCCTGCCGGACGTTTGGGGTAAGCGAGACGTGCTATCGCTATGCGCCCAAGCTGGTTGGCGAGAACGAGGAGATTGCTGATCTTCTGGTTGGGCTGACGCAGGCGCGGCGGAACTGGGGTTTTGGCCTGTGCTTCCTGTATTTGCGTAATGTTCAGGGCCGCCGGTGGAACCATAAACGAGTCTACCGCATTTACCGGGAGCTGGAGCTGAACTTGCGGATCAAGCCCCGTAAACGGCTGCAGCGAGACAAGCCCGATGCCCTGGTTGTGCCAGAAGCGCCGAACATCTCATGGTCGATGGATTTTATGGCCGACAGGTTGGAGGATGGACGGGCGTTCCGGCTACTGAATGTGCTGGACGATTTTAACCGCGAGGGCTTAGGCATTGAGGTTGACTTCTCTCTGCCGGCCGAGAGGGTGATCCGAAGTTTGAACCGGATTCATTGAATGGCGGGGCGTGCCTACGAGTATTCGCGTTGACAACGGCCCTGAATATATCAGCGGCAAGCTGCTGGCCTGGGCGGAAAAGCGCCAGATCAGCATCTGCCATATTCAGCCGGGCAAGCCGCAGCAGAATGCCTATGTTGAGCGCTACAACAGGACGGTCCGCCATGAATGGCTGGACCAGAATATCATCGGCAGCATTGAGGAGGCACAGGATTACGCAACAAAATGGCTCTGGACCTACAACAATGAACGACCCAATATGGGCATCGGCGGGATCACACCCGCACAGAAACTGAAACTGGCCGCGTGAATTCTACCGCAAAGCCCCGTTAAAAACGGGGGGATTACCATTTATCCAGACGGTCGCACTCCAGCCCTCTCCCCAGCGTATGATCTGCTCTCAACCGTCCCCTATCTGACGGATGAGACCGCCGCGCTGAAATATTCGCGAACCAAGAAGATGACTGAAGTCTCAAATGACGAGTTGCGTCATCTCGCTGCCAAGGCACGGATTTCCGAAAAACTCGTCCTCGACACGGCCGCCGAGACCGTTGAACGCTTCAAGGACACTTGGGCAACGGCCAAAACCAACCTGCCGCTTGAACGAAAGGTCGTTGAAGCCATCGATGCACACGCGGCTAGAGTTTCTTTCTGATGATCCGAATCGTTTTGGGATTCCGGCGCGGCGGAAAATCTGATTTAAGCTTATTGCTGGATTGGAGGTCAGCATGAGATGGGTTGGCATTATTCGAATGATCTGAGGGAACGTGTTGCGGGGGCGGTTTTGTCTGGCCGCTCGTGCCGCGAGGTAGCGGCGTTGTTTTCGGTAAGCGTTGCGAGCGCGGTGAAGTGGTCACAGCGTCTGCGGCAGACGGGCAGTGCGGCGGCCAAGCCGCAAGGGCGCCGGCAAGCTCGGGCTTTGGCGCCACATCAGGCCTGGATTCTTGGCCGGCTTGATGAGCAGAAAGATTTGACGATGCGAGCGCTGGCGATTGAACTGGGCGAGCGCGGCATTGTCACCAGCGAGGTCTCGGTCTGGCGCCTGGTCCGTGACGCCCGGCTCAGCTTTAAAAAAAACGCTGTTCGCTGCCGAGCAGGATCGCCCGGACGTGGCCCGCAAGCGCCGGTTCTGGAAAAAATATCAGGCCAGACTGGCACCTGAGCGGCTGGTTTTTCTGGACGAGACTTGGGCCAAGACGAACATGACCCGCACACGCGGCTGGGCGCCATGTGGGGAGAAGCTGTTGGCCAAGGTGCCGCATGGCCACTGGAAAACTTTGACCTTCCTGGCGGCTCTGCGGTCAGATCGTATCGATGCACCATGCGTCTTGGACGGACCGATCAATGGCAAAAGCTTTGCCGCGTATATCAAACAATTTCTGGTGCCGACATTGTCACCCGGCGACATCGTCATCATGGACAATCTCGGCAGCCACAAAGGCCCAGCAATACGAAAGGCCATTCGCGCGGCCGGCGCCAAGCTCCTGTTCCTGCCGCCCTATAGCCCGGACCTGAACCCCATCGAGCAAGTCTTCGCAAAACTCAAAACCCTGCTCCGCAAAGCCGCCGAACGCACCGTCGAGGCAACATGGAAACGCATCGGCACATTGCTCAACGAGTTCAAACCGCACGAATGCGCAAACTACCTCAAGAATTCAGGCTATGCGTCAAATTAAATGAAAGAGACTCTAGCGAGGCGGCGGCACCGATTGAGCCAGCCGATGGTTCGCTCCACCACCCAACGCTTGGGAAGCACGGCAAAACCTTTGGCGGCATCCGAGCGCTTGACGATTTCTACTTTTATTTTTCGTAGAACATGCCGTAAGGCTTGGCGAAACTTTGGTCCCTGATAACCGCCATCGGCGTACAATTTCCGCAACAGCGGATGGTCTTTGAGGAGCGCCGTCATCAATAAAATGCCGCCGTCACGGTCTTGGATATTCGCCGCGTGAACAAGGGCCAGAAGCAATAATCCTTCGGTGTCTACAAGAAGATGCCGCTTCTTACCCTTGATCTTCTTGCCCGCATCGAAGCCCGGCGGGTCAATCGAGGCCCCCCTTTTTCTGCGCTCTTTACACTCTGGCTGTCGATGATGGCGGCGGTCGGGCTGGCCTCTCGTTCGGCCAACTCCCGGCACCGAAGGTAGAGTGCCTGATGCAGCCGATCGAGGGTCCGATCCTCGGTCCAGCGAAGGAAGTAACCGTTAACTGTGCTCTTGGGGGGTAGATCTTTGGGAAGTGCCCGCCACTGGCAGCCGGTGCTCAATATGTACATCAGGCCGTTTACAATCTCACGAACATCCACCCTGCGCTTGTTGCCGCCACGCTTGGCCGGCCGGATCAAGGGCTCAACCAGAACCCACTCAGCATCCGTCAGATCACTCGGATACCGCAAATCACGGCGGTCATAAGAAACGCGGTTTTCGTTCGTCCACATCTGCCTGCTCCTGCGAATCGGGCCAGAAGCATCGAATCACAACTCACTCTATGGATTCAAGATGTTTCGGGACGGACACTTAGAGATTAGGAATGAGCATTGACGGTCTGTGCCATGCGGATAGAATCGCACAAATAATGCCCCGAGTGAATCCTCTGTTTGGTTCAGTGCACTAGCGCGCAACCCGCCCGGACTCGCCGATCAGCTTTTGCGCCAGCAACACCGGCACGGCGGTAAACACAATAATCGCGAACACCACCACATTCACTTCGGGGAGTTTCTGCCCCAGCCGGATGGCGCCGAAAATCCACAGCGGCAGCGTGTTCTGCGCCCCGGCGGTGAAGGTCGTCACAATCACCTCATCGAACGACAGCGCGAACGCCAGCAACGCCCCGGCCCCGATGGCACTCGCCATCATCGGCAGCATCACCCGGCGGAAGGTGAGGAACGCATCCGCCCCCAAATCCGCCGAAGCCTCCGCTAGCGAACGCGGCAGCCGCCGCAGTCGCGCGATCACGTTATTATACACAATCACCACGCAAAACGTCGCGTGCCCGGCCACGATGGTCCAGTACGAGAGGTTAACCCCCCAGAACGCAAAATATGAGGCCAGCGCCATGCCGGTGAGGATGCCCGGCAACGCGATCGGCAGCACCACGATAAAGCTGACGGCTTCCTTGCCCAAGGAGCGCATGCGCGCCACCGCCATCGCCGCCAGCGTGCCGAGCACAATGGCGATGAAACTGGCCACCGCGGCCACTTCCAGCGAGAGCGCCAGCGCCTCGCGCACCTCTCCGTCATTCCACGTATCGGCAAACCAGTGCAGCGCGAACCCCTGCACCGGCCACGCCGGAATAGGTGCCGCGGAAAACGCATAAACCACGATGACGAAAACCGGGACGAACAAAAACCCCAGTGTCGCAATCACCGCCGCCCAGATGAGCCATTCGCCCCTAGAGTGCATCGAACGCCCCCAGTTTGCGCGCCAGGAGCAAAAATACCGCCATCACGCCGAGCGGCAACGTCGCATAAGCCGCCGCGAAGGGAATGTTATTGGTCACGCCCACATTGGCGTACACCACGTTGCCTATGAAATCCGACCCGGTGCCGCCGACCAGCATGGGGGTGACGAAATCGCCCAGCGTGAGCGAGAAGGTGAAAATCGCCCCCGCCACCATGCCCGGCAGCGCCATAGGCAGAATCACCCGCCGGAATGTCGCCATGCCTCGCTCGCCGAGGTCGGCCGAGGCCTCCAGCAGGCTCGGCGGAATCCGCTCCACCGCTGCCGCCAGAGGAAGAATCATGAACGGCAGCCACAGGTAGGAGAACACGATCCACATCGCCCAATTGCTGTAGCCGATGTGTAAGTCAGGCAGCCCCAGCGCGCTCAGCGTCCAGTTCAGCACGCCGTCATGCGCCAATATCAGCCGCCACGCATACACCCGCGCCAAATAGCTCGACCATAACGGCACCAGCACCAGCGCCATCAGCACGGCGCGCAGCCGCGGGCCGGCCAGGCGCACCATCGCATAGGCAAACGGCCAGGCGAGCACGGCATCGGTTACCGTGACCGCCGCCGCAATAAATATCGTCCGCACCGCAATGGTGCGGTAAATCGGGTCGCTCGTCAGCTCGGCGAAATTAACGAACGAAAACCCCGGGATCAGGGCGCCGCTCATATCGTCGACCGTCCAGAACGCCGTCACCAGCAGGGCGCCGATCGCCGCCAGATACAATGCCACAAACCAAATCGCCGGCAGGCCGAGCAGGGCGGCATTTGCCGCCCCCTCATGCCGCCAGCCGAACGCGGACAAGGCCGCGCGCCATGTCCGCTTCATTGCATCAACCCTTTATGATCTGCCATTCGCGCTGCCACGCGGTGTAGTCCAGGCAATCATTCTTGCCATTGCCACATTCCGTGCGCGGGGTCTTCCAGAACTTGATCTGGTTAAAATACGCCGCCGGGGCATCGCCATGATACTGCGCGCAAGCTCCCGGCTGCTGAGCGTCCATTTCCTTGCACGCCAGCGTATTCGCCGGCGTCTCGCCGAAATAGATCGCCTGCTGCGCCTGCACCTTCGGCGTCGTCACCCAGTTGATCCACTCATAGGCGCAGTTGGGGTGCGGCGCCTTGGCCGAGATCATCCAGGTATCCGCCCAGCCCGTGGCACCTTCGGCTGGAATGGTATCCGCCACCGGCACTTTCGCGGCTTGCAGCGTATTGGTCTGGTACGGCCACGCCGCGCCCACCACCGCATCGCCCGAAGTGAACAGCTGGATTTCATCCGAGGCCAGCGCCCAGTATTTCTTAATCAGCTTGGTCTGCGTCTTCAGCAGCGCCGCCACCGCATCCATCTGCGTCTGGTTCAGCTCATACGGGTCGGTAATGCCCAGCGACGGCTGCGCCTTGGACAAATACAACGCCGCATCGGCAATCTGGATCGGGTTATCCGGCACCGTTACTTGCCCGGCATATTTCGGATCGTAGATCACGCTCCATGAGGCCGGCGCGGCCGGGAAGGTCTTGGTGCTGTACAGCAGCGTATTGGGACCCCACTCGTAGGAAACCCCATAGTGCACGCCGCCAACCGTATTGAAATCCGGCGCCTGCAGTTGCGGAATGAAATTCTTCCACGCCGGGATCAGCGCAATGTTGACCGGCTGCACGTTATGGCCATAAATCAAGCGCAAGGTGGCATCGCCCGAAGCCGAGACCACGTCGTACTGGTCACCGCCGCCCGAGCGCATCAGCGCCACCATCTCATCGGAGGAGCCTGCATATTTCGCATGCACCTGGCAGCCGGTTGCGGCTTCGAATGGCTTCACCCAATCATCCTGCGCATAGCCTTCCCAGGCCACGACGTTGAGCGTGCCTTCGCCTTTGCCGATCATGCTGAGCGGCTGCATCGCCGCCGCCCCTTGCACCATCGGCAGAACAGTTGAAAGACCAAGCGCTACTCTTGCAAGTTTCCGTTTGAATCCTGTCGTCATCGAACCTCTCCCTTGTTGTTGATAGGCGCAAGTCTGGTTGCCGCCGTGCGCGGCCAGGCGGCCAGAACCGTATCTCCGGGGACAAGCCGCAGCCGGTTGCCCAGTGGCGTGGTATTAGCCTCCATCACCGCGAGCATGCCGCCGTCCGCCAGCACCACCTGGTAACGCGTCACGGCGCCAAGATAAGTAGTCTCCCGCAATTGTGCCAGATGTGATTCATACCCTTCCGGCACCGCCGCTTGGGGCGCCAGCAGCACAATCTTCTCCGGCCGCAACAGCGTATCGTGCCCGGCTCCGATTAAATTGGAGCTACCGACAAAATCCGCGACAAAGGCGGAGTTGGGCCGCTCGTAAAGGTCAAACGCGGTCCCCACCTGTTCGATGCGCCCCTGGCTGAACACCGCGATACGGTCGCTCATCGCCAGCGCCTCGTCCTGGTCGTGCGTCACGTAAATAAAGGTAATGCCGCTCTCATGCTGGAGCCGTTTCAGCTCCGTCTGCATCTGGTGCCGCAGTTTCAAATCCAGCGCGCCCAGCGGCTCATCGAGCAGCAGCACGCGCGGCTGGTTCACCATCGCCCGCGCCAAAGCCACGCGCTGGCGCTGCCCGCCGGAAAGCTGCGCCGGCTTGCGCGCGCCAAAATCTCCCAGCCGCACCTGTTCCAGTGCCGCCTGCGCCTGCGCGTGCGCCTCGGCCTTGGGCACTTTGCGCGCCCGCAAGCCGTAGGCCACGTTCTCAATCAGCGTGAGATGCGGAAACAGCGCATAATCCTGGAACACGGTATTCACCGCGCGCGCGAACGGCGGCAGCGCCGCCACGTCCTCGCCATCGAGCATAATCCGCCCGGTATCGGGCCGCTCGAACCCCGCGATTAACCGCAAGGTGGTGGTCTTGCCCGAGCCCGAGGGACCCAGCAGCGTGAAAAACTCCCCCGGGTAAATGCTTAAGTCCAGCCGTGCCAGCGCCACCGCGCCGCCATACGCCTTGCTCACACCCTCAAGTGCTACAATCGGCTGCCGCGCGGAGGGTGCGCTCTGCTTCACGGTTTCACGCGCAATCTGCTCCAGGGTAACACCTCCAACCAAACACCGTGGCAGGGTGGCATATAAGCAGACGCTTCTGGTTGACCATGCAACACAGCCCCCGGTTCAGGGTGTTACATGGGGCCTTCCCAGCCGGATTGAAGGCCTACCCCTCAATTACGTTGAATCATCTTGAAGCTCTAATCGTCATCACCGCCACCAAAACCGAAAACGATGGCCGGCGGCGCGTAATATACCGGCGGGGCATAATATTGCGGCGGCGGCGGGGCATAATACACGGGTGGCGGCGGATAATACCCTCCGCCCCAGCCCGCCTGCCAATGGTCACGGTCATCGCCGTCATCATGGTGGTGGCGCCAACCGCCGCCATCGCCCCCACGGTCATGCCATCCGCCGTTATCGCCCCAACCGCGATGCCAGTCATCCGCCCTCGCGGTGTGCGCTGTCGCCAGGCCGATGCCCAGGGCGGCCATGCCAAGCAGAAGTTTCGTGCGCGTCGTTACCCGTTTCATAACCTTGGTCTCCAGGATTGATGTTTCCTATTAACCAGGAAAACAGGTCAGCCGAGGGGCCGCATCAAGGCGCAAACAAGGCAGCGCGTTACAAAAGATTTACCAAACCACCTCTCACGCCGCGCCGCTCTTGTCGCGCACCAGCCACAGCAGCACCGGCAACGCCAGCAGCACCAGCGGGAACTGCACCAGCAGCCCGGAGATAATCGCAATCGCCAGCGGCTGTTGCATCCCCGCCCCCTGCCCAAGATCCAGCGCCAGCGGCAGCAGCGTCAAAATCGCCGCCAGAGTCGTCATCGCAATCGGCCGCAACCGGTTCACGCTGGCCCCGATCAGCGCCGCGCGCACCTCCATGCTTTGCACCAGCAGGGTGTATTCGCTGACAAAAAAGATCGCCATCTCGGTGGCAATCCCCACGATCATCGTCATGCCCATCAGCGCCGTGATGTTCAACTCAATCCCGGTCAGCCACAGCCCGGTAAACACGGCGGTGGTCGAGAGCAGCGAGGTGCCCATAATCGCGAACACCAGCGAGAACCGCTCATACAGGAATAATAAGAGCACAAACTCCGCCAGCAGTGCTGCGATAAACACCCTTACCAGCCCGGCAAAGGCAATCTGCTGCTGCTGGTACAGCCCGCCGAGCGTATAGGTAACACCTGGGCCGAGTACCCCCGGTTTTGCCAGCGCGGTTTTTACATCCGCGATTACGCTGCCAATGCCCCGCCCGGTAATCCGCCCCGTCACCGCGACAATCTGTTGCAGGTTCTCCCGGGTGATCTCTGGCTGCCCCGCGGCAATCGAAAAGCTGGCGATACTCCCCAACGGCACCAGCGCGCCACCAGGCGCCGCAATGGGAATCGCCGCCAGCGCATCGGTATTTGCCCGCGCACCCGGTGCCAACTGCACCCGCACGCCAATCTGCTGGTTTGCCCCTTGCAAGCTGGCCACCACGCTCCCGGTAAGCTGCGTATCCAAACTCGCCGCCACCCCCGCCGGGTCCAGCCCCAGCATAGCCGCCCGCACCGGGTCTATGTGTATGTCATAGGCATCCCCCGCCGGCACAATCCCGTTCACCACGGAATCCACCCCCGCGATTCCGCCCAACGCATCCGCCACGCGCAACGCCGCCGGTCCCAGTTGCCCAGGGTCCGCCGCCGCCAGCTTAACCTCAATGGGCTGCGGCACACCGGTTAAATCCCCGATCTCATCGCCGATCAACTGATGAATATCCGTATCCACCCCCGGCACCTGGGCGGTAATCGCATCGCCCACCCGGCCCATCACCGCTTCAATTCCCGGCCGTTTGCTAATCGGCACCAGCCGCACCACGATATCCCCATGGTTCGGCTCGGCAAAATCCCCGCCAAACCCAGCCCCTATCCGCGTGGAAAAACTCTCCACCGCCGGGTCCGCGCGCAAAATCCCCTCCACCTGCGCAATCTCGCGGCGGGTCTCACCCAGCGAGGTCCCAGGCTCGGTCTGGTAATCCAGTACGAACCCGCCCTCATCCAGGTTAGGCATGAACCCGGTCTGCACATGGCTGAAGGAAAACGCCCCCACCACCAACAGCACCGCCACCGCGCCGCCGAGCAGGGCAGGGTGCTTGAACACCCGCGCCAGCAGCTTCCCATGCGTGCGCGTCAGCCAGCTTGGCCGATCGATCTCCGGGTCATGCCAGTTGTCAAAATTAATCAACCGGCTCGCCAGCAGCGGCACCGCGAAGGCCGTCAGCAACCATGACGCAAACAGCGTGGACGCCATGGTGATAGACAGCGCCTTAAAAAATGCACCGGTCACGCCGGACAAAAACCCCAGCGGCGCAAACACGATCAGCGTCGCCGCCGAGGACCCGGTCAGCGGTTTCAGAAACTCCGCCCCGTCATTCAGCACCCGCCGCTCGCGCGACACCGCTTCCGGCCCATGCTCCTGGCCAAACTGCCCGCTGGCCCGGCGCGCGATGTGCTCGATCATCACAATCACATCGTCGATCACCAGCCCGACCGAAGCCGCCAGCCCGCCCAGCGTCATAATGTTAAAGCTCATGCCCAGCAGCGAGAGCACCAGCACCGCCGCCGCCAGCGAGGCCGGCACGATAAAAATCGCCAGCAGCGTAATCCGCCAGCTGCGCAGGAAAAACAGCAGCACAAACGCCGCCAGCACCACTCCGATCAATATCGCATCGCGCACGGAACTTGCCGCCGCCAGCACCAGCGTGCTCTGGTCGTACCACTTACTCAACTTCACGCCCGGCGGAATCTGCGGCCCGAACCCCGCCAGCGCCTGCCGCACCTCACGCGCAATGGCCACTGAGTTGCTGCCGCGCTGCTGGAACAACAGCACCGTCACCGCCTGCTTGCCGTCCGCGGACACCTCGAAAAACTGCGGCGCCACGCCCGCGCTCACATCGGCAACGTCCGCCAGCCGCAGCACCCCGTCCGCCCCGCCGCGCACCACGATGTTCTTCACATCGTCCACTGTGTGCAATGCGTTGGCGTTCATCAGCAGGTACAGCAGGTCATGGTCCTCAATCCGGCCCACGGATTGCAGCACATTCGCCGCTCCCACCGCCTTGGTCACATCGCCCAAAGTCAGATGAAACGCCGCCAGCCGGTGCGGGTCCACATCAACCTCCACCTCGGCGGTATCCCCGCCCTGCACCTGCACCCGCGCCACGCCGGGCAGGGCCGAGAGCAACGGCACAATCTGGTACTGCGCCAAATTCTGCAGCTTCACCTGGCTCACGCTGGCGGAGGTCAGCGCATAGGCCATGAACGGAAACACCGTCGGGTCCATGCGCAGCACGGTATAATTCGCACTCGCCGGCAGGCTGGGCAGCAGCTGCGCCACCGCCGCATTCACCCCCAGCGTGGCCGCGGTCATGTCCGACCCCCAGCCGAAATCCACGATAATCTGCGCGGTCCCGCGTGAGGTCGTGGATGTCACATCCGCCACCCCGGGCACCGCGCGCACCGCCTGTTCTATCGGCTGCGTCACCTGCAACATCATCTGCTGCGCCGGCTGGCTTCCGGTATCTATATTCACCCGCACGCGCGGGAAGTCAGTCCGTGGAAACAGGCTTATAGGCAGCGACACCGCCGCCACGATCCCACCCAGCGCCAAAGCCGCCGCCAGCAGCAGCACCGACCGGCGGTGCAGGTGCAACCAATGAGCAAATATCAATTCGCGGCTCCGCTCATTCGTACCGCCACGCCGTCATCCAGCTGATACGCCCCGGTGGTCACCAGCGGCATCGCCGCATTCAGGCCCCCCGGCGCCAGCACCGTCCGCGCCCCCGTGTTGCCCAGCACATGCACGCCCACCCGGTGCGCGATGTTCCGTGCATCCACCTGAAACACATAATCGCCCTGCGCATCGTTCTGCACCGCATCGCGCGGCACCACATAGCCATCCGTGCTGCCGGTGGTAATCACCGCTTCCACCGGCTCTCCCAAAGGCAGCGCGCCCGGCGCCGCCAGGGTCACATCTTCCAGCCCGCTTTGCGGATCAGGCATCGCCGCCATCCGCACCACCTTGCCGTCAACCTGCGTGCCCTCATTCAGCAGCGTCAGCTTCGCCGCGTCATCAGGCGCAATGCCGCCGGCCTGTACCGGCGGCACGCCCGCCACCACCACCAGCCTGCCAGTCTCAATCAACCGTAACAGCGCCGTTCCCCCTGGCTGTACCGTTCCCGGCGCCACCAGCACGGCCGAAACAATTCCGGCAAACGGCGCCACAATGCTCCTGGCCTTACCTGCCCCCGTCGCCTGCAACGCCGCCAGCGCACCATCGGCATCGCCCACCGCCTGGTCCGCCGCCGCCAAGTCGGCATTCGTTGCCAAATGCCCGGCCAGCAACGCCGCCACATGCGCTCGCGCCGTCCGCGCCGCCGCCAGCGCATCCCGCGCCTTACGCACATCCGCCACCGATTGCGCATCCGCCGCCACGCTCGCCAGCACCTGCCCAGCCGCTACCTGTTGCCCCATGCTCACCGCGATATCGCTCACCACGCCGCTTGCCTGCATCGCCATCGTGGTCTCCGCCCCTGGCCCGGCGGTCACCCTGCCATACGCGGTCACGGTTGCGGGCAGGCTGCCCGGCGCCAGTTTGATGGTACTCACCAGCACGCTCGGCACCAACTCCGCCGCCGTCACCGGCCGGCGGGCAAACTCCCACCACGCAGCCCCCGCCAGAACCAGTATGGCGAGCATCATCCAGGGGTAAGAACGTTTCATGTGGCAGGTTCCATCGGGGCCGAGGCAATCGGCGGCAGGCCGATCCCGGCTAAGGTTTCCAGCGAGAGCCGGGCGGTCATAAGTTGTATGTGCAAAGCAATCGCCTCGCGCTGCCGGTCAGCGGCGGCCGTCTCCAGACCTGCCGCACTCCCAGCATCCAACGCGCCATCGGCAAATGCGCTCCGTGCCCGCGCCGCGATTTCCGCCGCCGCCCCGGCCTGGGCGTCAGCGGCGGCACTCTCATCCTGCAACGCCGCAATCCGCGCCAGCAACGCTTGCACGCCCGCGTCCGCACTGGCCAGACTGGCCTGGAACTGCGCCCCCAACTGCGCCCGCGTCGCCTTCGCCTGCGCAATGCCGCCCCGGTTGCGGTTGAACAACGGCAAAGTCAGGCTCACCTGCGGCCCCACGCTCCACACATTGCTCGTGTCCCGGCCGCCGCTGGCGCCAAGGCTAACGGGAAGAAACTGCGCCAAAATCGCACCGCGAAGTTTCGCATCCGCCTGGTCATAGCCAAACCGCAACGCGATCAAATCCGGCCTTCGTTCAGGCAATGACTCCATCGCACGCTCCACCGCCGCCGCATCCAGTGGCCGCACCGGCGTAATCACGACAGCCACATCCGTCCCCGGCCGCAACCCCAGCAACGTATCCAACTGGTTCCTATCCTGGTCCCGCGCCTGCATCGCCGCGTTCAAAGCTGTGTCCACCGCCGCCAGATCCGCCATGCTGACTGATTCCGCCGCCACCGTGAGATTATGCGCCGCCACCTGCGTCTGCGTGGCGCTGTTCACTTGCGCCAGCGAGTCATGGTCCGCCTGCAACGTGGCAATGGTCCGCGCATCCCCATCCAGCGTAATGCAAAGCTGCTCGGCCTGGCTGGCCACCTGCCACTCTTGCCATAGTATCTGCGCATTCACCTGCGCCAGCCCCGCTTTCGCCGCCCGCACATCCACCCGGTAGGTCACCAGCGCGGAAACATCCTGCGCCAGCCCGCCCGAAATCGCCGGCATACTCCCAGGTCCGCTAATCAGCGCCGCAAACCCGCCGCTCACGGAGGGATCAGGCGGCAACCCCGCACTCAACAAATCAGCCTCGCCCACCCCCCGCTGCGCCCGCGCCGCCGCCAAATCCGGGTCATTCAGCACCGCCAGCGCCGCCACATCCGGCAGGCTCAACGGCACGTTCAGCGGCACGGAACCGCCATCGGGCAACTGGTTGCGCAAGTCCGTAACCGAGGCTTGCAGCGGATCATGCAAATCCAGCGGCGCGGCCTGATACCCCGCGCACCCGGCCACCCCCAGAAATAAGCCCGTTCGCAGGGCAACCCAATGGTAACGCGGCAAATTCATACGGTTGGTATGCCTGAAAGATGCCGCCCCACCTAATCGAAACCGCGATGATTTGCCAATTGAGGCAAAAAACATCACCCCACCCCGGCAGTTTCCGCACTGTTTATGCCATGTGGGATGAGGCGGGGGCGCCAGGCAGCCGTTATTCCCAGTGCCCAGGGTGCCAGCCGCCATCGGGCTCACATCGTAAAGCGGCGCCAATTCGGCCAGCGTCTTCTCGCCCTTCAGAGCGGCCAGCGCCACTTTGGCCTTGAACGCCGGCGCATGGTTACGGCGGGTACGCTTCGTCATCTTCTCTCCTGTTCTCCGGCATCATCGCCGAGTTCAGGTAGAAATTCCACTTAAGCAGGTGTGCGAATTTGCCCAGCCACCTCTATCTCACGAAACTGGTCCAGAACCCTAATAAGGCGCAAAGATTGAGCCGCAACTTCTCCGTCATCCAGTTCAGCTATGATCGCCGCAGTATCGCCATCTTCCTGCAACTTGCGCACCAGGTCTCCCGCCATCTGGTGGAACAATGCATGCGCGGTGACGACCTGCTCGTACAACGGTCTCTGTTCAGCGGTGCAAACCCTTTGGTGGCTATAAAGCCAACGTCCTAGATAGCATTTATCGTCCCGGCAAACGACTTGCCAGTCGAGCATTTTTCCCTTCCCGCGAATACGCTTCTCAAAGTCGCTCCGCCAATGTTGATGGGATTCGATGGCCCGTTTCCAATCGAATGAGAAAGACCCCCGGCTGAAGGCCTGTGCATGTTTACCCAGGGCCTGAGCCGGATAGTCGGGATCAATGGGAAAAACCCATTCATTAGAAAACTTCAATACGTCCTCGGGCGGGATCGGTTTGGAAATTGCGTAGCCTTGCCCCCAGTCGGCCCCCAATGCCGCCGCCATTTCGATAAGCTCCAGGGTCTCCAACCCTTCCATGACCACGCGCATGCCAAGGCCATGGACAATGCGAACCAGTGCACCCAAAAACGGAATTGATTTTTTTGGTGTCGTGACAGCATGCTTCACCGAGACGCGATCGATCTTGGCGGCGAGAAATGGTAGCGTCTGCAACCGCAGCAAACCGCTATAGCCGGAGCCAAGATCATCCATGACTAATGTCACTCCGATTTTGGCAAGAGCCTCAATGTTCTCATCCCGCTTGGATGGATCCATGTTATCGTCGGTCTCCAACAGTTCCAAATATAAACGATGCGGAGCTATTCCCGTAGCTTCAATCCCATGTTGAACCCAAGCCGGGCACTCAGGCATGGTTAGAACTGATGGCGGCAAATTAATGGTCAGATCAAGCATTAAGCCGGCCTCCTCCCATTCGCGCAGCCAATGCAAAGCTTGGACTAATCCGATATGAAACAACGATGCCAGGTCTTGTTTACCGTACGCCGAAAGAAAACGATCCGGCGCAAGCACTACGGTACCATCCTGCAGTCGTGCCAATGCCTCGACCTTTACAATTTTTCCTGTGTGCAAATCAATAATGGGCTGCATGTACATTCGCAAACCACCGTCATGCAGCAAATGGCGGTAATGTACGCGATCTGATTGCGCAATGAATATCGCAGACATGCCGCCCGTGGAGTCGCCCACAAAGTGCCGATGGAAGAACTGCTGCAACGAACGCAACCACAGTTGCACTGGCCAGGATTCAAATTGGCACGGATATCTACCAAACAGGCTTACCACAAAGGCCGGGTTGCCGTCGCGGTCAAAAACCGGCACCGAGGCTGCACTTCGAATGCCATGCTTGCTTGCAATCGGCAGGATGTTTACCAACCCAGGATCAACCGCATAGTTCGGGATCGTGGTAATCTCCCCACTTAGCCAGGCTCGTACGGTGCTGCTTTGGATCACAGTGGCATTGGCTTGATCGAAGGAAAATCTTACTCCAGCCTCCCTAATATCGTCAAAGTAGGCTTCCGTACAGCCGCGGGCAACCGCGACAACAATCGCGTTTTTGGCATCCGAGCCACCGTAGCAAGCGCCAGCCAAGCCATCCAAGCCATCCATCAACGTCTGCAAAGCCGAGGGCATGAGGACGCCGCCCCGTGCCCAAGTAGCAGCTTGCAACTCCAGGTTCAAAAGGAGGCTTTGCCTGGCGTCATCGACCTGGCTCATGCCTTCGAGCTCCAAACGTAGCTCCTGCTTAAAACGTGCGTCGATGATTTTTGTAATTTTATTCCTTTGTTCCGGACGCAAAGTCAGCCCCTGAACCTTCCGATACAGCAAGTTGATATAGTCCTGCATCGCTAGAACAATCTCGGTGGTGCTTAGTCCGATAAGCGCGTGCGTACGGCCGAGCTGCAGGGCGATTTTGCTATGCTCGGTTGCCGATAGTGAAGGGGAGAGCATTTTCGCGAGATAATCACCCTGGGTCTTCTTGAGCCGGGCAAACCCTTCGGTATCGAGCTGTGCCGTAATTGCCGACGGTTCCCGGCGCTGGTGGAGGTTGTGATAGAATTCCTCGACAAATTCTAAAATGAATCCTTGGAACTTGTCCTGAAGCGGCTCCAGCAGGTTAGCTGCTTCTGCCCCATACGCACCGGGCTCCCGATCGAACGCAAGTGCGGGACCATCGGCCAACGCCGGCTCGGTAAATATAGCCCACCATCGTGTCCTGTCGCGCTTATGCGTCTTAGACTGGTAAAGTGCGGCATCAGCCAGACGGAGTAGTGCATCGGGGTTATCGCCATGCAATGGACACAACGCCACCCCCATGCTCATATCCACCATGGCAAATTGTCCGGGCATGATGTTAAAAGGTACCTCGACCACGGTATGTAGCCGATCGGCTATTGCTGACAAATGATCGGTAGCTCGCTCTCCACCGCAATCTTCCAGCACGATGATGAACTCATCGCCACCAAAGCGGGCCAGATAATCCGGCGCACGCAATTGGCTTTGAAGACGTCTGGCGAACTCCTTTAGTAAAGTATCACCAGCGCGATGCCCCCAGATGTCATTAACCGGCTTGAAATCATCCAGGTCGATCACGCCCAAGATCAGCGTTGTCTTATTCCGTACGGAGCGTGCAATCGCCTTACTTAAGTGTTGGGAAAGACCAAGTCGATTCGACAAACCGGTCAAGGGGTCATGGAGGGCTTGATGCTGCAACTGATCCTGAAGCTGCCGCTGGACGGTGATGTCGCGCAGCATGCAAATAAAACGGGTTACATTGCCTGAGGAATCTCGTAGAGGTGTAACTGTAAGATCGCTCCATATCTGCGAGCCATCCTCGCGGTAATTAGCAATTTCTCCGCGAAATATTTGATCCGCCCGCACAATATCCTGAATTTTCTGGACCGTTATCGGATCGGTCAGCGCACTGATAATGAAGTCGATATTACGCCCCACAATTTCAACGTTACTGTAACCTGTCATATCCATGAAAGCTTTATTGCAATACAGGACGTTCCGCTGCATGTCCGCAATCACCGCCCCGTCAGGAATGGCGTTCAGTGCCTGCTCGAGCAGAGAATCACTAACGTTATTATTGGTTAGATTCATCAGAGATCAGGCCAATTTTTAGAGTCATAAACCACAAAGATGCTCCATGCTTTTGTATATTTGAAACGACACAGACACTTGCCTTTTTTTAAAAAATTACCTCAAGTATTCCCTGTTCTTATTCAGGCTGCAGGCTCCCCTTCCGCTATATGCCCTGATTCACGTCGACAATGAATGACTATGACATCAATCTGGACTTCCAACAATTCTAGCTCCTTTTCTGTTTTGGTTCTGGGTGGGAAGCACTATGATTGAGTCTGCTTTGAATGTCTCTTTTGAGGGCGATTAGCTCTAGCATGCCTAACAGCCTCATTTGCCATGTTGGACATTTTAACCGCTACGCCAGCTGCTTCTGCGGCGACCTTAGTCGCATTCGCCGCTTCGGCCGAAGCACTTAACGCTGCCGCTTCTGCCTGATGCGCAACCGCCTCGGCCGCGGCTGCGGCCGCCGCGGCGGCTGAGGCTGCCGCTTCAACCGCCGCTTCCGCGGAATACACGGCCGCCTCTGCTGCGGCCTCTGCCGCGGCAATAATATACTCGTGCGCCGCCTCTTTCGCAGCAAACGCCGCCTTAGTTGCCGCCTGAGATGCATGCTCGGCCGCCTTGGCTGCTCGTTTGGCCGCTTCAGAGGCATTAATCGTTAGGTTATGCAATGAACGCAACGCGTCTGAATACTGCTGGTTAATAGTGAGGTAACCCTGCCGAAGATTCTCCAGTTCCGCCTCATGGGCGCTAAGCTTTGCATAAATTTTTTTGACTTCTTCTTCCACCATCTGTCCCTTAAAGCTCGGATTATTATTTATAGTTCGCTTGGCTTGCGTTTCCCGGACGCCATGACCAGTCAGCATCCGTTAATACAATAGCACGTTGAAAGCCAGTTTAACCAACGCTTCCCAAATGAGCGCCGGATCCACCTGCCTTTGAAAGGTGATAGCATCATTTTTAGGACCCGAGAATAGCAAGGCAAGCTCATTGCTGAGACCGCTCGCAAGCTTGCGATTGCTACGATGGGGGAGGTCGTCAAAGGTGACAACCCAGCCGAGGAGCGCACGACCCACAGAAGGTTGATGGCGCTGAAGGATCTCTGCGCTTGCTATTTGGCGCCTGCCGAGAAGCGTTGGTGCATGGTCTGGAACGGCTGGACGAATTGCCACTTTCGCCGCGTCTGATGCGCGAGATGCATGAATGCCTGTTCCAGGGTGGTTGCGGGGGCACTAAGTATCCGGGTGAATTCCGCCGGTCACAGAATTGGATCGGCGGCGTTCCCCAGCTTGTCGGCGAGTTTGAGGTTGGTCTCGACCAGTTCGAGCGTTTCATCCACGAAGACGCATCGCGGCTACCGCCTCTTGCACGAGTGGCAAGACAAAATCGGCATTTGGCACGTTGATTGCTTTAGTAATGCCAGCGAGGTCACTTTGCTTGTCCGAGGCTGTAGCGTTCAACTTTGCTTGAAAAGGGTAAGCCAATGGATGAGCTTTTTGTCGTATGCCGGACATTTGAGATTGATGATGGTCAGGCGGTGGGCTTTGTTCTGATGCGGGCGGCGGAGGATGGTGCCGCCAAACCGTGGCCGATTTTAATCACACGCAAGGCTAACCAGTTTTTTGGTTTTGAAAATGCCTGTCCGCATCAAGGCGGGCGTCTGGATACGGTGTCCGGTGAGTTTCTCGACGAGGAAGGAAATTTTATTACTTGCGGCACTCATCGGGCGCAGTTTGATCTGGATACGGGCCATTGCTTCATTGGGCCCTGCCAGGGACAAAGCCTGACGCCGATTACACTGGTGATCGACGATGGCGATGTCTGCTTGACGGGGGTTGAGCTGGCGGAGGAGGACGGGCTCGATATTCCCGATCCGGGGGAAGTGCCGGAGGTGATGATTGCACCGGAGTGAGAGGCGCCGCGGACAAAGCTGGGCGATAACCGGAGAGGAGTTTCGTAATGGAAATGACGGAGTTGAAAAAGCGCAAGACGCCTCTCAATCTTGCGATTGTTTATGTCGATCCCGAGGCTTTTGCCACCCATTTCAGGGGCTGGCTGGAAATTACCGATTATATCTCGGCGTTACGGGCTGGTGATGTGACGGCGCCTGCCGATGGGGTGATCCCCAAATTATCTGAGGCGCGGTTGCGCGGGGGGCGGGCGGTTGACGTTGGCAATGATGCGGTGTTCGCGTTTTGCATGACGGCGGCGTTGCACGGTGACGGCGCCGCGGTGGACCAGGTGGAAGTTGCTCTGGTTGAGAGTCTGGGCAAGGAGTTTCCGGGATCGTTTGCCTTGTGGCATTTCCGCGCGACGATTGACGCGCCGGTGACCCTGGATGATTTTGTCGGCCAGGCTGGCAGAAAAATGCTCGCGGGGGATAAGCCGCCACCGCCGTTGCGGGCGAAGGAAAATTGGAGTGAGGGGCTGCGTTTTCTGGAAAAGGCGCGCAAGTCAAATTTTGTCCAGGAGATCATGTATCCATTGGCTTGCTGGAATCGTGCGCGCTGGACCGAGACGCTGGAGAAGGGTGTCGCGTTTCTCCAGCATATAGAAGACTCGGTGCCGATCTTGCGCGAGGTGCTGGAGGAAACGCGCAATGATGAGCCGTTTATAGCGAATCTGTTGTTACGGTTGGCGCCGGCGGTGGATATGGAGCTGGCCGATGATACGCAAGGGTATTTGCGCTCTTTGGCACGCCGCGCTTGAGCGACTATTTCACAACATGCAGTGAAAATTTCGAGGCTGCTGGAGCGCTTTGCTGATGGATTGAGATTGCCTGCATGACGGCTTTGGTGAGGCGGTCGGCGCGGTCGTCGATGCCGCTCCAGACCGCTGTGCGGCCACGCGGGTCGACCTCCAGGAGTTTGACGCCGGCTGGTACCTCGGTGCCGTCGCGTACGACGCCGCGCAGGATGCCGTCGAAAGGGGCGGGGATGGGAGTGCCGCCGAGAAAGCCAATGAAATAATCCTTGAAGATACGCGTGCCGATTTCAATTGGTGTTCGCCAGATGCCGGCAAACGGGGCGCGGACGAAGCGCTCGGCGCCGCGGCCGCCCAGGCGGGGGGCCACGCCATCGGGCTTGTCGGTGGCGCCGTGCTGGATGATTTGCCCCGATTTCGCCGGCTTGGTCTCGATCGCAAAATCACAATTTTCACCTGCGGAGAAGCTGGGGCCGAGGCCGATGGTGAAGTGCGCGAGGCGGCGTAGGTCAGGTGTGATCTGGTATTTTTGTATCCTGGCGTCGATCAGGATTGTGGGGGTCTGGACGATCATCAGGTCGAGCAGGCCGAGTTCCGTGATGATGACGCCGCCGGGGGTGGGACGCAGGGAGAGCAACTCCAACCCGGTATCGGCGCGCTGGGCGGTAACGCCGTCGAGGCTCACCGGATCGTCGAACAGGGCGTCGTGAAAAGCCATTTTCCGGCGGATAACTGGGGGAAACGGATCGTGCGACAATACGGTGAAATATCCTGCGCGGTACAGGCTGACCGCGATTGCGGAGGCAATCTCGTTGGTGCCGAGGATAACGGCGAAAGCGTGGGGCCCTGCTATTTTTAAGGCGAAGCGATTGTCGCGCATGGATTCTCCTCTGGCAGCAGATTGGTGCAAGCAAAAGCTGGGCCAGAATGGTTTGTCTTGTTCCGGCAGGGAATCGGCCTCCGGGACGTCGGGTTCGCAACAGATGGAGTGGCGAGATGTCGCAATCGCGCCATTGGCCGGGGGGCGGCGGGCGATTTGAGGTTATCTGATTTGGCGTCAGCCTTGCATAGCGGGAGGGGACGGACACATGACAGGAGGGGCGCCATGGCGATGACAGCGGCGGAAATTGAACGGTTGATCGGCGAGGCGTTTCCGGGAGCACAGGTGAAGATCGATGATCTGGCGGGGGATGGCGATCATTTCGCGGCGCGGGTGGTCTCGGCGGCGTTTAAAGGACGCAGCCGGGTACAGCAGCACCAGATGGTCTACGCGGCATTGCAGGGACAGATGGGCGGCGCGTTGCATGCCCTGGCTTTGGAGACGGCGGTGCCGGAATGACTGGCCTCGTTTTTGCAGTTCAGGTTGGTAACTGCGCTGGCGCGTGGGTTTGATGAACAGGAGGTGGCTATGACGGATCCGGTACTTGAACGCTTGTCGGGGATTATTGCGGGCGATCATGTCGTGCTGTTTATGAAAGGCGTGCCCGCGGCGCCGCAATGTGGATTTTCCGCTGGTGTCGTAAGGATTTTGTCGGGGCTTGGCGTGGCGTTTACCGGCGTGAATGTGTTGGCGGACCCCGAGATACGTGAAGGTATCAAGGAGTATTCCAACTGGCCGACCATCCCGCAGCTTTATATTGGCGGCGAGTTTATTGGCGGGGCTGATATTGTGCGGGAAATGCACCAGAGCGGTGAACTCGTGGCCGCGCTGAACGGCAAGGCTGCCACGGTGGCGCCGTCATGAGGAGCGCGGCTCTGGCCGTGCCGGGGAGCGGTTTGTGAGTCTCGGCGCGGATATTCCCCAGCTTTATAAGCGGCATATTTTTGCCTGCGCCACGCAGCGCCCGCCGGCGCATCCGCGCGGGAGTTGCGGGGCGGCCGGAGCGCAGCCGCTGATGGAGCGGTTGGGCAAGCGGATCGAGGCTGAGGGGCTGGCGGCGGATGTTGGGTTTACGGCATCGGGATGCCTGGGATTCTGTTCGGCGGGGCCGTTGCTGGTGATCTACCCAGAGGGGATATGGTACCGGCCGGAAACGGTTGCGGATGTCGATGAGATTGTTGACTTACACCTGATGCAAGGAAAGCTGGCCGAACGTCTCGTCGTCGTTCTGGCCCGCTGAGCTGGAGTGTTTTCCGTTAAAGCGGAGAACACTCCAGCTTGATTTTACCGAGCAATGATACTTCTAAGCCGCCTGCGCTTCCGCCCGTGTGGCAGGGCGCAGGAGCTTCAGACATTCCAGGGTGGCGGCCATGTCCAGGGCGGTGAAGCCATCCAGGGTTTCCAGCGATGTGTTGGGGCGGACCTGGAGTAGGCGCGCGACGATGGCGGCTTTGCCGGTGGAGGTGGCGTACATCAGTGCCGTGGCACCGTTGTCGTTCTGGTTGTCAATGTCGATGCCGGCTGTGATGAGGGTATCGATGGCGCCGGGGTGGCCGCCAACGCAGGCCAGCCAGAGGGCGTTGTTGCCGTCGTTGTTGCGGGCATTCAGCGGCGCGCCGGCGGCGATGAGCAGGCGGATCATGTCCGTACGTCCGCCGTGGCTTGCCTGCATCAGCGGCGTTGTGCCGTTGCCGATGAGTTGGTTGATCTGGCCGGGCAAGAAGCCCTGGTGCCCAAGCCATTGATCCAGAAGTTCGTTCTGAACGCGATGGTGGGCGGTTTGCCGGCTGCTCCAGACCTCGTAGCCACCATCGAGGCTGTAGACTTCGAGAAAGCCAAAATCGGAGAAGATCTGGGCAAATTCCTGGCTGGCGTGGCCGTGGTAGCAATAGATCAGGATCGGGGCGCGGCGTGATGTGGCGTTGAGGGTTTCCGAAAGATTTGCGATCGAAATATTTTGCGCCCCCTGGATGTGCGACAGCGCGAAGGCGTCTGCATCCCGAACGTCGAGCACGCGGACCTCGGGGTGCGCGATGAGGGCCTGGGCGGCGGCCACGCCAATGCGGCTGAAGGGCGTACGTTGTCTCATTGTGTCGTCTCCGTGAGGTGATTCCCAGGGCGGTTTGGATAGCCGGGCAAGGTGGTGATGCGGTTGTCAGTGACGGGGCGGCCGATGGTGAAATGGTAGAGCGATTGCATGACATAGCTGCGGATGCCGAGGAGTTCATGCGTGGCGTCATCGAAAAAGCAGCCGATGCCGGTGCCGCGCAGTTTTGCGGCCTCGGCTTGGAGGTACAGAACCTGCCCGATGAGGCCGGCCTCCCAGTGAAGTTGACGGTAGCGCCAGGCATTTCCGGTCACGACAGGGCTGAACTCGCTCAGCATGGACATTGAGAAGCAGCTTTCGGCGGCGATGGCCTGGTGGCAGTTCAGTGCCCGGGCGGCGGCGCGCATATCGCCCGCGAGCAATTGGAACAAAGGTAGGTGGACTGGCGCGGCATCTAGTTTTTGCCAGAGGAAATTCGGGCGCATGATTTGGCGCATGATTGCCTCGGCCGCTGTATGACGGGGTAATGCATAGAGCCCGGGCGCGATCCCGGCGACGCGGTGGACAAAAATCACCGGGTGCAGCCGGGGCGTGTGCGGCCAGATATCCCAGGGTGGTTCGGGGCGCGGGAGCAGGCTGTCGAGCAGGGCAAAAAAATCCGCCTGTTCCATGGTGAATTTGGGGTCGAAACGCTGCGCGCTGCGCCGGTTGAGGATGATGTCCGCGGCTCGGCCGGGGAGCGGTGGTGTTGGGTGCGGTTGCGGGGCTGGCGGATGCGCCGGGGTGTCATCCAAGCCGCGTGTGGCGTGTGCGGCGTCCTCGATGATGGGCCAGCGATACATCGGGCGCGGGTCGAGCAAATTGGCCTGGCCCGTCCAGTGCGCTCCCTGGGGCGGGTCTGACGCATCGCCGAGCGCGATCAGCAATTCAGCCTCCTCGGGCTCGGCTCCGGCGAAATCTCCGGCGCGGTCGAGGCCGAGGAGGCTGGCGATGCTTGCGCTGCCAAGCCCGCCCAGATGCTCCGCGCGCCAGCCGAGGGTGGCGGCGGCGTAGCGCAGCGCGCCAAGGGCGTGGCCGATGTCGAGCTGGCAATAGCGGAAGCCGCGCTCGCCATATTTCCAGGCTTCGCGCCAATGGATGGAAGACAGGCCGATCCAGAGCCCTGGCGGGCCGGGCGGGATGGTGGCGCGCTGCTCCAAAGCGTGGTCCTGGCTCGCGTAATGGTAGAGACCGTCCACCAGGCCTGGGATTTGCCGGGCTATGACATAAGTTTCCGTCGGGTGCAGATTGCCGCTTGAAGGGTTGCAGCGCAGAGCCCAGCGATCCGGGCCAAATTCCTTCCAGGCGCTAAGCCCCATGGAGAGTTCGAGCAACGCGGCAACCGATTCAAGACCAAGTGCTGCTGGCGGAACTGCGCCGGGCTCATGCAGGGCCGCAAATGGCGTTTCCAGCAGATGCGCGGTGACAGGGAGAGCCACGCGGGGGCTGCCGGTGAACGCGCGAAACGGGTTGGGCTGCGCGTCCCAGTCCACCGTTTCCGGCCCCGCGGCGTATTGTGCGGCCCGGTGCTTGGTCTGGGCGTGATAGCCCAGTGTGATTTTGGCGGCCGCCACGGGGCTTGTCATGCCGTGTCACCCTCTGCCGGGGTGGGACAGGGAATGTCGCTATTGGGGTGGCTGCACCCTTGTGGGGTGGCGTCGAGGTGCAGGCCGAGCCTGGAGGCGAGATCAGCGGCATTGAAGCCGGCGCACTGGTTGCCGCCGATTTCCAGCAGCGGGCGTTTGATCAGCAGAGGGTCAGCCAGCATGCC
This sequence comes from uncultured Alphaproteobacteria bacterium, assembly GCA_963696195.1. Taxonomy (GTDB): domain Bacteria; phylum Pseudomonadota; class Alphaproteobacteria; order Acetobacterales; family Acetobacteraceae; genus Acidocella. The sequence goes on along the minus strand of OY968826.1, from coordinate 2,194,673 downwards.
GGCAAGGGCGGCGGCGGCGTCGAGGCGGTGGGGATCAACGAGGCCTGATTTTACCGCGGGGGCGGCGGGGTTGAACCAGGCGGATACCGGGGCATCGCCAAAGAAGCCGCGCAGGCGCGCTTCGGTCCAGGGCTCGGCCAGCAGGTTGCGGGCATCGACAATGTGGCCCGCCGCCGCCAGAACCTGCTTTTGCCGGGCGTTTGTCTGGCAGCCGGGTTTTTCGTAAAAGATGATCGTGGCCACTAGGGCATCCTCTCTCTTACATGAAGCCGAGTTGTACGATGGGTGCCGCGCCGCCACGGCCGAGGATGGTGTCGACCTTTTTACGCACGGCTTCGAGCGCTAGGGGCTTGGCGAGGGTGCCGTGCGCGCCGGCCTTCATTCCCTCCAGCGCGGTGGCTTCCTCGGCTTTGTCATAGACAATAAGAATGCGGACACCGGGGAAACCGGCACTGAGCTGGCCGATGAGATCCGGCCCCCGCTTGTTGAGAAACGAGGCGCCCAGGAGCAGCACCTGGGGCTTTAACCAGTCTGTTCCCTTTTGATAGGCCTCCTCGGGGCTGGCGAGTTCATGGGTCTCGATTTCGTCATGCAGCATGAACTGCAACACAGTACGTGTGATTTCATCTTCGTCGATGACGAAAACGCGCCGCTGGTCGACGGCCTTGGCAGATTCAACACCGATTTGCATATCACCCTCGCCGAATGTTTCATGGCGGCCTTTCGGCGCCTGGCTGGGGAGTAAGCAAATTCCGTTCCGTATGGGGCGCGTGCGAAAAATCTAGGAGCGGACGCAGGAATTGCCGCCATATGTTGGCGTTTGCGCCATTGTTTGTTTCCTTCCCGACAGGCTGACACCGGGCTGTCGGCTTCGACACATTAGTGTTTTAGCCGGGGTTTTGAAAATAAATAGCCTTTTATCAGGGGGTTATCGAGAAACAAAAACTTGGCACGCTGGTTGCTTTTATAGCTGCGGGACGGCGAGTGAGGGCTGAGCACAGGCAGACGCGAAGACGAGCGGTGTGTTCCTTCCCGTGACCGCGAGCACGTTTCTGAGAGTGGAGAAGTCTCGCGCCGGTGGTGCGGTGATTATGGGCAATCGATTCACAGGAGACAAATATGTCAAAGTTAAGACAAATCGCGTTTTACGGCAAAGGAGGCATCGGCAAGTCGACGACCTCCCAGAACACCCTCGCCGCGCTGGCGGAAATGGGGCACCGGATTATGATCGTCGGCTGCGATCCGAAAGCGGATTCCACCCGTCTGATCCTGCACGCCAAGGCGCAGGATACCATTCTGAGCCTGGCTGCCGCCGCCGGCAGCGTCGAGGATCTGGAACTCGAAGAAGTTTTGAAGGTCGGCTACCGCGACATTAAATGCGTTGAGTCCGGTGGGCCGGAGCCGGGCGTGGGTTGCGCTGGGCGCGGCGTGATCACCTCGATCAACTTCCTTGAGGAAAACGGCGCTTACGAAGATCTCGACTATGTCTCCTACGACGTGCTGGGCGACGTGGTGTGTGGCGGTTTTGCCATGCCGATCCGTGAGAACAAGGCGCAGGAAATCTACATCGTGATGTCCGGAGAGATGATGGCGATGTACGCCGCCAACAACATCTCCAAGGGGATTCTGAAGTATGCGAATTCCGGCGGCGTGCGCCTCGGCGGGCTGATCTGCAATGAGCGCCAGACCGATAAGGAACTGGAGCTTGCTGAAGCGATGGCTGCCAAACTCGGCACCAAGCTGATCTATTTCGTGCCGCGCGACAACATTGTGCAGCATGCCGAGCTGCGCCGGATGACGGTGCTTGAGTACGCACCGGACTCCGTCCAGGCACAGCATTACCGTTCGCTCGCCGAGAAAATCCATAACAACGTCGGCAAGGGCATCATCCCGACCCCGATCACCATGGACGAGCTTGAGGACATGCTGATGGAGCACGGCATTATGGGCAAAGTGGACGAGTCCATTATCGGCAAAACCGCTGCCGAGTTGGCTGCGGAAATGGCGGTCGCCTGAACTTAGCCAGACGCCTCCGGCCCCTCGCAAGAGGGGCCGGCACCTGGCGCCGCGAACAGGATTTTTAAGGAGAGCGAAATGAGTTTGGTGAAAACCCAGAGCGTTGCGGAGATCAAAGCACGCAACAAAGAATTGATCGAAGAAGTCTTGCTGGTTTACCCAGAGAAGACCGCAAAGCGGCGGGCCAAACATCTGAACGTTCAGGACGCTGGAAAATCAGATTGCGGCGTGAAGTCAAACCTGAAGTCTATTCCTGGCGTCATGACGATCCGCGGGTGCGCCTATGCGGGCTCGAAAGGTGTGGTGTGGGGTCCGATCAAGGACATGATCCATATCAGCCATGGGCCGGTTGGTTGCGGTCAGTATTCATGGGCCGCACGGCGCAACTACTATATTGGTACGACAGGGATCGACACCTTCGTGACCATGCAATTTACCACTGACTTTCAGGAAAATGACATTGTCTTTGGTGGTGATAAAAAACTTGCCAAAGTCATGGATGAAATCCAGGTGTTGTTCCCGCTTAACCGGGGTATTACCGTGCAATCGGAATGTCCGATAGGTTTGATCGGCGACGATATCGAGGCGGTTTCCAAGGTCAAGTCGAAGCAATATGAAGGCAAGACCATTGTGCCGGTTCGCTGCGAAGGGTTTCGCGGCGTGTCGCAGTCGCTTGGTCACCATATTGCAAATGATGCGATCCGGGACTGGATTTTCGACAAGATTCCGGCCGATGCGGCGCCGAAATTTGAGTCATCGCCCTATGACGTGGCCATTATCGGCGACTATAATATCGGTGGCGATGCTTGGTCTTCGCGGATTTTGCTGGAAGAAATGGGCCTGCGGGTGATTGCGCAGTGGTCGGGCGATGGCAGCCTGGCGGAGCTGGAGGCGACGCCGAAAGCCAAGTTGAACGTGCTGCACTGCTATCGCTCAATGAACTATATTTCCCGGCACATGGAAGAGAAATACGGTATTCCGTGGGTTGAATATAACTTTTTTGGCCCGAGCAAGATTGCGGAATCTCTGCGCAAAATCGCCAGCTTCTTTGACGATAAGATCAAGGAAGGTGCTGAGCGCGTGATTGCGAAATATCAGGCGCTGATGGATGCGGTGATTGCGAAATACCGGCCGCGGCTTGAAGGCAAGACGGTGATGCTGTTCGTGGGCGGTCTGCGCCCGCGCCATGTGATCGGCGCGTATGAAGATCTGGGCATGGAAGTTGTCGGGACAGGCTATGAATTTGGCCATAATGATGATTACCAGCGCACCGCGCAGCATTATGTCAAAGACGGTACGCTGATCTATGACGATGTCACCGGCTATGAGTTCGAGAAGTTTGTTGAAAAGATCCAGCCTGATCTTGTCGGCTCCGGTGTGAAGGAAAAATACGTGTTCCAGAAAATGGGTGTGCCGTTCCGGCAGATGCATTCCTGGGATTACTCTGGTCCGTATCATGGCTATGACGGATTTGCGATTTTCGCGCGGGATATGGACATGGCGATTAACGCGCCGGTCTGGAAGATGGCGAAAACACCCTGGAAGACTGCGCCGGCACCGGTTTTGCTGGCCGCGGAGTAGCTGCTTTCCCTGGCGCTTCCGGGTGGAAGAGCCAGGGACCCCGACATAACGACATTGCAAGAGGGCTTTCCCATGACGCAGAACGCTGAAAATGTGCTCGATCACTTCGAACTATTCCGCGGTCCGGAATACCAGCAGATGCTGGCGAACAAAAAGAAGATGTTCGAAAATCCCCATGATCCCGCCGAAGTTGAGCGTGTGCGCGAATGGGCGAAGACGGCTGAATATCGTGAACTTAATTTTGCGCGCGAATCGCTGACGGTGAATCCCGCCAAAGCCTGCCAACCGCTGGGGGCCGTGTTCGCGGCTGTCGGGTTCGAGGGTACCATTCCGTTCGTGCATGGGAGCCAGGGCTGCGTTGCCTATTACCGCAGCCATTTCTCGCGCCATTTCAAGGAGCCAAGTTCCTGCGTGTCATCCTCGATGACCGAGGATGCCGCAGTGTTTGGCGGCTTGAACAACATGATTGACGGGCTGGCCAACACATACAGCACCTATAAGCCGAAGATGATCGCGGTTTCCACCACCTGCATGGCGGAGGTGATCGGCGACGATTTGAACGCTTTTATTAAAACGGCGAAGGAAAAAGGTTCGGTCCCGGCTGAGTATGATGTGCCTTTCGCGCATACCCCAGCCTTCGTCGGCAGCCATATTACCGGTTATGACAACGTCATGAAGGGCATTGTCGAGCATTTCTGGAACGGCAAGGCGGGCACGGCGCCGAAGCTTGAACGCCAGGCGAATGACAAGATCAACTTCATCGGCGGGTTTGACGGTTATACCGTTGGCAATCTGCGCGAGGTCAAGCGGTTATTTGGCCTGATGAACATTGAATATACGATTCTCGGTGACAATAGCGATGTGTGGGATACGCCGACGGATGGCGAGTTCCGCATGTATGATGGTGGCACCACGCTTGCGGACGCGGCCGATGCCATTCATGCCAAGGCGACGATTTCGATGCAGGAATACTGCACCGAAAAGACGCTGCAGTTGATCAAGGGGCATGGGCAGGAAGTGCTCTCCTTTAATCATCCCATCGGCGTGGCGGGGACCGATAAATTCTTGATGGCGCTGGCCCGGATTACGGGCAAGGAGATTCCTGAAGAACTCGCGCGCGAGCGCGGCCGGCTGGTTGATGCTATTGCGGATTCGAGTTCGCATATTCACGGGAAGAAATTTGCCATTTATGGCGACCCCGATCTTTGCCTGGGTCTTGCAGGATTCTTGCTGGAGCTTGGCGCCGAGCCGACCCATGTTTTGGCGACCAACGGCAGCAAAGCCTGGGTGATCAAAATGCAGGAGTTGTTTGACAGCTCGCCGTTTGGCAAGAATTGCCATGTCTATGCCGCTAAGGATCTGTGGCACATGCGCTCGCTGCTGTTTACCGAGCCGGTGGATTTCCTGATCGGGAATACCTACGGAAAATATCTGGAACGTGATACCGGCACGCCGTTGATCCGGATTGGCTTCCCGATTTTCGATCGCCATCATCACCATCGCTATCCGGTATGGGGCTATCAGGGTGGGATGAATGTTCTGGTGACCATTCTCGACAAGATATTCGACGAGATTGACCGCAGCACCAATGTTCCAGGAAAGACGGATTTTAGTTTCGATATCATTCGTTGAGATAAGGGAGGAGGCTGTGCCGCCACGGGATCTAACCCGGTGGCGGAGCAGACCGGCAAGACGAATAAAAATGGAGTGACGGACTTTCTTATTTGGCACCTGAGATAGGAGACGCGGATGAGTTCACTATCGGCCACGATCCAGGACGTCTTCAGCGAACCAGGCTGCGGAAAGAACGCCAATAAGTCTGAAGCGGAGCGCAAGAAGGGCTGCACGAAGCAGCTACAGCCAGGCGGTGCAGCGGGGGGCTGCGCTTTTGATGGCGCGAAGATCGCGTTGCAGCCAATCACCGATGTCGCGCATCTGGTGCATGGGCCGATCGCGTGCGAGGGGAATTCCTGGGATAATCGCGGGGCGGCGTCGTCGGGGTCTAATCTCTGGCGGACAGGGTTCACCACGGATATCAATGAGACGGATATCGTCCTCGGTGGTGAGAAGCGTCTGTATAAGGCGATCAAGGAAATCATCGACAAATACGATCCGCCGGCGGTGTTTGTGTATCAGACCTGTGTGCCGGCGATGACCGGGGATGATATCAACGCAGTTTGCAAGGCTGCGGCGGCGAAGTTTGGCAAGCCAGTGATTCCGATCAACGCGCCGGGCTTTGTTGGCCCGAAGAACCTTGGCAATAAACTGGCCGGGGAGGCGCTACTTGACCATGTGATTGGCACCGAGGAGCCGGATTATACGACGCCGTATGATTTGAACATTATAGGCGAATATAATCTTTCCGGTGAGTTGTGGCAGGTGAAGCCGCTGCTGGATGAGCTGGGTATCCGCATTCTCTCCTGCATTTCCGGCGACGGAAAATATCGCGAGGTGGCGTATTCGCACCGGGCCCGCGCCGCGATGATGGTTTGTTCGAAGGCCATGATCAATGTCGCCCGCAAAATGGAAGAGCGCTACGGCATTCCATTTTTTGAGGGTTCTTTCTACGGTATTGAAGATTCCAGTGATTCGTTGCGGGAGATTGCACGGATGCTGGTGGAGCGCGGGGCGCCGGATGAGTTGATCGGCCGGACGGAAGCTGTGATCGCGCGTGAGGAGAAAAAGGCGTGGGCGGCGATTGAGCCGTATAAGCCGCGCTTCAAGGGAAAGAAAGTTCTGCTGATTACCGGGGGGGTAAAATCCTGGTCTGTGGTGGCGGCGCTGCAGGAGGCCGGGCTGGAATTGGTTGGCACCAGCGTTAAGAAGTCGACCAAGGAAGATAAAGAGCGGATCAAGGAGTTGATGGGCCAGGATGCCCATATGATCGAGGATATGACGCCGCGAGAGATGTATAAAATGCTGAAGGATGCGCAGGCGGATATCATGCTCTCGGGCGGACGTTCGCAGTTCATTGCGCTGAAGGCGGCGATGCCCTGGCTCGATATCAACCAGGAACGCCACCACGCCTATATGGGCTATGCCGGCATGGTGGAGCTGGTCCGGCAGATCGATAGGGCGTTGTATAATCCGATGTGGGAGCAGGTGCGCAAGCCCGCACCCTGGGATAATTCGGCGGAGAGCTGGCAGAGCAAGGCGATGGCGCAGATGGATGCCGAGGCAGCCGAGTTGGCGGCGGACCCGGTGCGGGCGGAAGAGGTGCGCCGGAGCAAGGCGATTTGCATTTGTAAAGCGGTTGATCTGGGGACGATTGAAGATGCGATTTTGGCGCATGGGCTGACCACGGTTGAAGGGGTGAAGGAGCAGACCAATGCCTCGGGCGGATGTGGTGCTTGTGCCAACCGGGTGCAGGATGTTCTTAATGCCGTAGCTGCCGCGCCCGTGGCGCTGGCGGCGGAATAGAGGCCGCGATGGCAAGCGTTACACTTGGCAAGAAAGCCTGCGCGGTGAACCCGCTGAAAATGAGTCAGCCGATTGGCGGCGCGCTGGCTTTCATGGGGTTGCGCGGCGCGATGCCGCTGTTGCACGGCTCTCAGGGTTGTACCTCGTTTGGCCTGGTGCTGTTTGTCAGGCACTTCAAGGAAGCCATTCCGCTACAGACGACGGCTATGAGTGAAGTGGCGACGGTGCTCGGCGGGTTTGAGAATGTCGAGCAGGCGATTTTGAATATTCACAAGCGGACGAAGCCGGAAATTATCGGAATTTGTTCAACCGGGGTGACGGAAACCAAGGGGGATGATGTCGAGGGCTATATTAAACTCGTTCGACAGAACCATCCTGAGTTGGATCGTTTGCCGATTGTCTATGTCTCGACGCCAGATTTCAAGGATGCGTTTCAGGATGGCTGGGCCAAGACCGTCACGCGGCTGGTGGAGGTCCTGGTCGAGGCGCCGGTGAGTGCGGCGCGGCGTGATCCGCTGCGGGTAAATGTTTTGCCGGGGTGCCATCTGACGCCGGGCGACCTCGACGAGTTGCGGACGATTATTGAAGATTTTGGCCTGGAGCCGTCGTTTTTGCCTGACCTGGCAGGCTCGCTCGATGGGCATATCCCGGATGAATTTACGCCGACCACCATCGGCGGCATTGGCGTGGAAGAGGTGGCTGCCATGGGGCTGGCTGGGTGGACGATTGCGATCGGCGAGCAGATGCGCCGGGCCGCCGAGGCATTGCAGGCCAAAGCGGGTGTGCCCTACAGGCTGTTCCGCCGGCTTTGTGGGCTGGCGCCGAACGATGAGTTCATCATGTTCCTCAGCGAGATCAGTGGCCGGCCGGTGTCGGCGAAATACCGGCGGCAGCGCGGGCAGTTGGTGGATGCGATGCTGGATGGGCATTTCCATATCGGCGGTCGGAAACTGGCCATGGGTGCGGAGCCTGATCTGCTGTTTGATATCAGCGGCATGTTGCAGGAAATGGGTGCGCAGATTGCGGTGGCGGTGACCACAACGCAGTCGCCGGTGTTGGAGCAGATCGTCACGGATGACGTGCTGATTGGTGATCTGGAGGATGTCGAGCGGCTGGCCAAAGAGCGCGGTGGCGATCTGCTGATTACGCATTCGCACGGGCGGCAGGCGGCTGAGCGGTTGCAAATTCCGTTTTTCCGCATGGGGCTGCCGATGTTCGATCGGCTGGGTGCGGGGCATCTGCTGTCGGTGGGATATCGCGGCACCAAGGAGTTGATTTTCAGCATCAGCAATCTGCTGATCGCCGATGCTGAGGCACATCATCGGCCGACGCCTGATACATGGCGGGTAGAGGGGCGGCATGAGGACGAGGCGTTAACCGGCGTTGAAATAGGAGTGGCGGCAGCATGAAAATCGCATTTGCAACCCAGGATCTGAAACGTGTGGACGCGCATTTTGGTTGGGCACGGAATATCGCAATTTACGAAATCGGGCCGGAGGGTCACAAGTTTGTCGAGGCGGTGCAGTTCTCGGGTGACCTCAATGAGGATGGGAACGAGGATAAGCTGCTGCCGAAGATCGAGGCGATCAAGGATTGCGCTATTTTGTATGTTGCGGCCATCGGCGGTTCGGGCGCGGCACGGGTCGTGGCCAATAATATCCATCCGATGAAGGTGAATCAGCCGGAGGAAATCAGCGATCTGCTGCTCAAGCTGGAAGATGTGCTGAAGGGGACGCCGCCCCCCTGGCTGCGCAAGGCGCTGGCGAAAGACCGCGAAGCTGTCCTGAATTTTGATGAATGAGGAATGACATGTCTGAAGTAGCTGAAGTCGCGGAAATTGTGCCTGCCGGGGAGATCCCGTTTATCAAGGCGCTGATCGCGGTGTGGCGGGCGCAGGATGCGCATGGCACATGGGAAGGCAAGGCCGATCTGGAACTGCTGGAGCCCTATATTCTGAACAAGGAAGCGCGCCGGGCGTTGCCGATCATCGGCGACCCTGATCCGGACACGCTGTGGCGGCTGGAATTGTTTTTTAATGCGGTGTGCCTGTCGATTGAACGCGCCACCGGCGTGATGATCTCGCCAATGATGAAAATGAGCCATGAGGGGTTCGGCCGGATGGTGCTGATCGGCGGCCGGCTGATTACCGTGAACAAGCAGTTGCGCGATGTGCATCGGTTTGGCTTCGACACGCTGGAGAAGCTGGCCGAGGAAGGTGCCAAGCATGTGAAGGCTGGGATCGAGATGATCGAGAAATACCCGGACGTGGCGAATTACTGAACAGGATAAGCGGCGATGAGCGATGTTGAGGCGTTGAAGGCGGAGATTAAAAAACTCTCGGCGCGGGCGATGCAGGCGAAGATGGATTTGCATGATTTGTCGGAAGAGTTGCCCATCAGTTGGGAGACGATTCTGGATGTGGCAAAACGGGCCCATGAGGCTTTTTCCGAGCTGGAGCGCAAGCGCGCGCAATTGAAGACGCTTGAGACCGCGTAATTTTTGTGAAGGAGGTGGTGGCATGACCTATTCGGCCCGTGATGGACGGTCCTGGCAGCCAGAATTTCTGCTGGCGATCAACCCCGAGAAATGCATCGGTTGCGGCCGTTGCTACAAGGTCTGTGGCCGAAGCGTCATGACGCTCAAAGGCATCAACGAGGATGGTGAGCTAATATCGCTTGACGATGACGAGGATGATGAGATCGAGAAGAAGGTGATGGTGATGGATGACGCGGGGGCCTGCATCGGCTGCGGCGCCTGTGCGCGGGTATGCCCGACCAATTGCCAGACCCATGCGGCACCGGCCGCGCAAGCCGCCTGAGATCGTCCGCGCATGAATGCAGACGAGGCATATCAATGGCTGATGGAATCGTCCGGGAATTCGGACTGCGCGCCGTTTGATGTCCATGTGCTGGCCTCGATTTTGGCGATTGCCATGGCCGAGGCGGGGGCGGATGAGCGGGCAATCTGTGCTGGCGTGGGGTTGTCTGGTACCGAGTTGCAGGCGCTGGCGCTGGAGGTTTTTCCCCATGCGGCCGGGGCGTTTGCCGGGCTGGCGGGGCGTGTTGTGGTTGAGGTGGAGGACGAGGAGCAATCCTTGCGCGATATCTTGCTCATGTATGCGTCGGGCACGGGGAGGCTGGAGCCTTATCTTGCGGCGATGATCGCGCGGCGCTGTGGATTGCCGCATCATCTGTGGCAGGATCTGGGCTTGCGCGACCGTGGTGAGCTTTCGCGCCTGATGCAGCGGCATTTCAGCACGCTGGCGCGGCGCAACAGCGGCGATATGAAGTGGAAGAAATTTCTCTACCGGCTGGTCTGCCGCTCGGAAGGGTTTTCCCTGTGCGTGGCGCCGGTCTGTTCGGACTGCGACGATTTTGCCAATTGTTTTGGTGCCGAGGATGGCGAGGCGCGGCTGGCGCGTGTGCGCAACGGCATGGTTAGCGCCGCCGCATAGAGACTGTTTCAGAAGCCGCTCCGGCGGCCGTCTAGCGGCGATTTTCTGTGCTCCGGTGCTCAAAAATCCCCGCTATACGACCCGCCAGAGTGACTTCTGAAACAGTCTCTTAAGAGTTACTCGATGCCTTCGTCGCGGGCTTTGCGCATCGCCGCGATGCGGAAGCGCTCGTTGATGGCGGCGGGGCTGGCTAGAATCTGCGCCTCGACATTTTGCAGCGCGGCGGTGGCGATTTCGGCCTCCGCGCTGGTGAGGGCGACGCGGCCGGCCATGTGTGTTGCTTCCGGCAGCACGCGCAGGATGGCGCCGCGGTTGGGGTGGGCTTTAACCTCGGTCAGATCGAAGGCTTCCAACTTGCCGTCGAGGCAGATGGCGAGGCCGCGGACTTCCAGCTTGCGGCCGTCCTGGGTGGTTTTCACGAGTGTGGGCATCAGTTTATCTCCTTTGCGAGCCAGCCGTAGCCGCCTTGGTCCCAGAGCTGGGCGAGGGTCTGGTCGGTTGGCCAGTCTGGGTATTGCTGGCGGATCACCAGGTAGTCGGCTTGGAACCGGGCGGCATCCTCGCCTTGCAGATTCGCCTCGCTGCCTTCACTTTTCGAGCTGAGCACAAAGGTGGTGCCATCGGAGGAAGACGACAGCGCGTAGTCGCTGCCTGCGGCGATCAGGGTGAATGGTGAGGGCATGATATTAAACCACGGCCAGGCTGGCGGCATGCGCTGGCGTGTCGTCGAGCAGACCCCATTCGGCCCAACCGCCATCGTACACCGCCGCGTCGCGGTGGCCGATGACGTAGAGCGCCAGGGCGACAAGGCAGGAGGTGATGCCGGAGGCGCAAGTGGTGACAATGGGGCGGTGCAGCGCGATGCCGGATCGCGGGAAACGCGCGCGCAGCTCCTCTTGTGGCAGTAACGCGCCGGTTTCCGGGTGGATCAGGTCGCCCCAGGGGAGGTTTATGGCGTTGGGCATGTGGCCGAGTTTTTTATAGGGAAAGACGTCGGGTTGTGTGCCGTCAAATTTAGCGGGGCCGCGCGCGTCGATCACCTGCTCGGCGCCGCCGTTGATGGCGGCGCGCATCTGCGTCAGGCCGCGGACCAGGGAAGGGGTGAAGGTGGCGTTAAGCACCCGCGGCTCCGGGCGGACGGGCGCCATTTCGGTCGGGCGCTTTTCCTGGGTCCATTTGCCGTAGCCGCCATCGAGCATCGCCACATTGGCATGGCCGAAGCAGCGGAACATCCACCAGGCGCGGGCCGCGGCGGCACCGCCGCACATGCGGTCGTAGACCACAACGCGGTCACCGGTGCCGATGCCGAGCAGACCTACTTTGGCGGCGAAGTCGCTCGCTGTTGGCAGCATGTGCGGCAGCGGGTTGGATTTGTCGGCGATATGGTCGATGTCGAAATGCACCGAACCCGGCAGATGCCGGCCGCGATATTGGGTTCGTCCGTCGAGGTTTGTGCTCACGTGATGCCAGGTGCAGTCGAGAATCCGCAGATCGGGATCGGTGAGATGCTCTTCCAGCCATGCAGTGCTGACCAGCGCGTCATTGTTCTCAAAACTCATGTCGGTAGCCTCTCCATGTCGGGAACGGGACATCTGTCGCCAAATGGACATTGGGCCGTATGCGTCCGCTGTCCGTGCAAGGTTATGGTGCCGGAGGGAGCGGATAGCCCGAGCGGGGTTTGGTCGCGTAATAATCAAGCCGCTCCGGCCAAGCGCCCTCGGGCAGGAAGCGGAACTGGGTGATGCGTACGGGGGCGCCGTTGGAGAAAGAGACTTCGCTGAATTTGATGTCGCGGTTGCCGGGACCAGCGGAAAAATCCGCGACAACGGTGCCGTCAGCCGTGCGGGCGCGGGCAAAGCCAGGAGTGCCGACGCTGCTGGCTGCGACGGTTTCCTGGACAAACAAAGGAGTTTGCAGGTCATCGGCGGGGTCGCCAAAGGCCGGAGCGGCGAAGGCAAAACTGGCCAGCACGCCGCTGCGATCGACGGGCAAGTCGGCGGTGATGGGGCGGGCCACGGAATAAACGGTCAAACTGCCGCCGGCGAGGACGGTGGCGAGCTCTTCCGCGCTGAGATGGGCAAAGGCCGACGCAACATTCATGACAATTTCTCCTTGGTTGACGCTGGTACGAGGGGAACCAATCAAGATTTGTGCCAACCGCCCGGCAGGGTGGATTGGCCGTGAGCACGGATCTTGCAAGGCATGATCTGACAGGCGTTGGAGAGGCGGCGATCGATGATTGATGTTGTCATTATCGGCGGTGGGGTGAGCGGGCTGGCCCTGGCCAGGAGCTTGCAGGCACAGGGCCGGTCTTTCGTGCTCTATGAGGCGCGGGAGCGGTTGGGCGGGCGCGTGCTCACGGTTCCCTGTGCTGACTCTGGGTTGATGCTTGACCTTGGGCCGGGCTGGTTCTGGCCGGAAAGCCAGCCGCTGATGGCGCGGCTCGTGGCGGCGCTGGGGCTGGAGGATTTTCCGCAAGCCGATGACGGCAGCGCGTTGCTGTTGCGCGATCCCGAGACAAAGCCTGAGCCTGTTCATGGCGCGCCGGTGCATGGCGGAGCGCGGCGGATTGAGGGCGGCATGGGCCGGCTGGTGGAGGCGCTGGCGAGCGGGTTGCCGATGGAAAGCCTGTGTTCTGGCCATATGCTGATGGAATTGCGAGATGGCGGCGGCCATGTGCAGGCCACCTTACGCGCGGGCGACAGGCTGGTGGAGGTTATGGCGCGGCAGGTGGTGCTGGCGATGCCGCCGCGCCTTGTCGCCGAGCGCGTCAGTTTTGTGCCTGAGTTGGATGCGCGGACGCTGGCGGCGCTGCAGGGTACGGCCACCTGGATGGCGGCGCGCGCGAAGGTGGTGATTGGTTATGAGCGGCCGTTTTGGCGCGAGGCGGGGCAGGCGGGCAATGCCTTCGTTACCCATGAGCAGGCGGTGCTGGGAGAGATTTTCGACGCCTGCGGCAGCTCCGGCACCCCGGCGGCACTGGGCGGGTTTTTGGCGCTGACGCCGGCACTTCGAGAGGCTTTTGGCGTTGGTCTGCCGTTGCTGATGGAGAGCCAGGTGACGCAGGTGTTTGGCCCTTCGGGGGGCGAGGGCGTGCAGTATTACCAGGATTGGGCAACGGAACCATTCACCTGCACGGCGCAGGATCGCGCGGCGGCGCCGGGGGACAATGCTGAGTTTGGCAACCCCTTGCTGCGGGCGCCACTTTGGGGCGGAAAATTACATTTTGGCGGGTCGGAAACCGGGGCGCAGGGGGCGGGATACCTTGAGGGTGCGTTGGAGGCGGCCCGGCGGATCGAGCGGCTGTTAGGCAGGGCGCGCGGCACGGCAGACACCACCGGCGGGGAAAATGCCAAAAGCCTGGAGCGGTTTCGGGCCTGGGTTAGCGTGCAGGGGGATGTAGCCCTGAACAGCTACCGGCACCGGCTTAACCGCGGCTTGGCCTTGCAACAGCGCGAGCAACTGACTCAGCGCGCGTTGCTCGGCGCGGTTGAGGAGGTTTACAGCAACGCCCTGGACTGCCTCGGTGGTTTGGCATTTGCGACGCGGGACGTGCCGGTCGAGCGCGGGTGCTCGGCCCTGACCCCGCAGGTGCAGGCGCCCTTCGGCGCATTCCTGAAAAACCTGGTGGATGACGTGATCGCCTTCAACCGGGCCTCCTGCGCGCTGTCGAATTTTCCCTCGGAGCATCAGTTGTCCGGCGACTATATGCAGACGATTCTGCGCGACATCGCCGCGGCGTGGCAGGAGTTCTCGCTGGCCGCGAATGCGTTGCTGCGCGCGAAGTGATGGAGAACAGTATGGACGCAAATAACGCCTATGTGATCTGCGCGATGAACGAAATTCCCAGCCAGAAGGCCAAGGGTTTTGTGTTGATGCGGCTGGACGGGGATGGTGCCGCGCGGCCGTGGCCGGTGCTGGTGGTACGCTGGGGGCGGCAGGTTTTCGGCTATGTCAACAAATGCCCGCATGACGGAGTCAATCTTGACTGGGAGCGCAATCACTTCCTCGACCCCAATGGCACCAGGCTGATGTGCGGCAAGCACGGCGCGTTGTTCGATTTGGGGACAGGTGCTTGCGTGGAGGGGCCGTGCAAGGGGCAGGCGCTGCAACCCGTGGCACTGAGTATCCTCGACGGTGATATTTGCGTCATGGGGGTGACACTGGCCGAGGACGATGAACTGGCCGATATGGAAGAGTGATACCAGGGGTCACGCAAACTGACCCGTGGTATCCTTGGTTCCGGCCTGTGGTCCGCTCAGATGCGCGGTTTGGTCAAACTGGGCGGTTCTCATTGCGGTTTTTAACCGGCTCCATCCGCGCGAGACCCTGCTCGAAGCTGATCTGCTCATATTTCGCGTCCAGCCCGAGCGCGGCTTCGACCAGATAGTCCAGTTTACCAGCGACGCTGAGCTTCTTGATGTCATTTTTGTCGATGCTGAGAAGGTCCTGCAATTCCTTCCACACGGTGGATTCGTCGCAGGGCAGGACAAAGAAGGTGATCTCGCCCATAGTCACGCGGTATTTGGCGAGCAGGTCGATGTTGTTGCAGAACATGAAATACGTTCCGGTCGGGCTGAGCAGACCGTCCAGCACTTCGGCGGCGTCCTTGAGATAGGCGAACGAATGCAGATAGCCGGCCAGCATGGGCAGCGTTGGCTCGCCTTCGTCGGCGACGGTGAAGACTTGTTCGATGGAATATTCAGGCGGGCGTTTTTCATCGGCGAACTGAACCTGGAATTTCAGCGCGATGTCGCCGCGAAAGCCAAAGCGCCCCGGTATCGTGGTTGGGGTTTTCAAAACCGCATTCAGCAACCGGTGTTCCTCGTTGAGGCGGTTAAGGGCGGTTGTCTCGATCGTTGTCATAATAAAATCCTTGCAGGCCAGGGTGGGTGGTCGGCGCGCACGCGCGCTGGGAGTAATGCGTCGCGCGTATGCGCGCTGGGAGTAATGCAAGTAGTTTGCCGGAAAAGTTTTGCCTGTTCGGAGGCGGGGCGGAACAAAGCCGGGAACAGGTTGTCCGAAAGCCGACAACTGTCGTGTTTGTTCGGAATGAATAAAATTACATGGTTATTTTCAAAGGGTTGGTGCGTGGCATGGCTCTTGCTTTTTCAGCACTGAGACTTTCAACAGCATGAACAGGACGTACCATGATCAATCTTACCGACAGTGCGATGAATGCCGTGCGGACCGCGATGGCGGGCGCGGCCGGACCGGTTGAAGGTCTGCGGATCATGGTCGAAACCGGTGGCTGTGCCGGCAATAAATACTCCATGGGCCTGGTGAACGTCGCCGAGGCTGATGACACGGTGGTCGAGCGCGGCGGCATCAAACTGTTTGTCAATGCGAAGAGCCATGAACTGCTCGCGGGCACGACGATCGATTTCGTGGTGGCGTTGCAGGGTTCCGGTTTCACCTTTGAAAATCCAAACGCGACGTCGAGCTGTTCCTGCGGCAAGTCATTCGGCTGAGGCGGTATCGCCGCCGCGATTTTCGATACTCATTAGGTGCAAAGGCCATACCATGCTTGTCCAGAGCCAGGAGACCAGACAACCGGAAGCCGTACAGGAAGCGCGGCTCAAGCTGATTGAGGAGGTTATCGCGGAAATCAGACCGAATCTGAAACGCGACGGCGGCGATTGCGAGTTGCTGGGGGTTGAAGGCAACAAGGTCATGGTCAGGCTGACCGGAGCCTGTGTGTTTTGCAAACTCAGCAGTGCAACGCTGGAGGGAATACAGACACGTATCGTGGAACGGCTCGGCGAGTTGATCCGTGTTGTCCCGGTCATGGGTGGAGTCAAAGCGGGCCACTGAGATGGCGGGAAAGGGGTAAGCCATGGCGCCGATTTATCTGGATAACAACGCGACCACGCGGATGGATACCGAGGTACTCGACGCCATGCTGCCGTATTTCTCCGGCCAGTTTGGCAATGCCTCGTCGACGCATAGTTTTGGCGAGGAGGTTGGCGGTGTGCTGAAGCGTGCCCGCGGGCAATTGCAGGCGTTGCTGGGGGCGGCGTTCGACCATGAGATCATCTACACATCGGGTGGTACGGAAGCCGACAATACCGCGATCCTCTCGGCGCTTGAGCGCATGCCGGAACGCAATGAGATTGTCACCACGGCGGTTGAGCATCCCGCGATTTTGTCGCTGGTTGGGCATCTGGAAAAGACGCGCGGCGTGAAGGCACATATCGTCGGTGTCGATGCGCAAGGGCGTCTTGATATTGAGGCGTATCGCCGGGCGCTGGGGCCGCGCACGGCGTTGGCCTCGGTGATGTGGGCGAACAACGAGACCGGCACGATTTTTCCGGTGGCGGAACTCGCCGAGCTGGCGCATGCCGCCGGCGCGCTGTTTCATACCGATGCGGTGCAGGCCGTGGGCAAAATCCCGATGGATTTGAAGGAGACGGCGATTGACATGCTTTCGCTCTCGGGCCACAAACTGCATGGGCCGAAGGGCATCGGCGCGCTGTATGTGCGCAAGGGGGTTGCCTTCAAGCCGCTGATCCGGGGCGGACATCAGGAGCGCGGCCGGCGCGGCGGCACGGAGAACACGCCTGGGATTATTGGGCTGGGCAAGGCGGCGGAGCTTGCACTGGCCTGCATGGCCGATGAGCAGACGCGGGTGCGGATTTTGCGTGACCGGCTGGAGGCGGGTATTTTGGCGTTTGGGCATTGTGTTGCCATTGGCGACACGGGGAACCGGCTGCCCAATACGGCCAATATTGCCTTCGAACATCTCGATTCCGAGGCGATTTTGCTGCACATGAATCGTGCCGGAATTGCCGCCGCCTCGGGTGCTGCCTGTAGCTCGGGTTCCATGGAGCCCTCGCATGTGCTGCGGGCGATGGGGGTGGCGCCGCGGATGCTGCATGGGGCCATCAGGCTGTCGCTCTCGCGTGAAACGAGCGAGCAGGAGGTAAGCGCAGTGCTGGCCGCGCTGCCAGGGATAATCACTAATTTACGTGCGTTATCGCCGCTCTGGCGCGAACGCACCCAAGGCCAGGATATGGGAGTGCGCGATTATGTATGAGCGGAAAAGCATCGTCATGCCGTCCGGCCCGCTGCCGGTCATCATTAATGATACCACCCTGCGTGACGGTGAGCAGGCGCCCGGCGTTGCCTTCACACTGGTGGAAAAATTGGCGATTGCGCGCAAGCTCGACGCCGCCGGGGTGAATGAGATCGAGGCGGGTGTGCCCGCGATGGATGCCGCGGAGATTGAATCTATCGCGGCGGTAAGGGATACGGTTCGCAACGCGGCCGTGATCGCATGGTGCCGGATGACGCAGGCGGATGTTGATGCGGCGGTGCAAACCGGGGTCAGGCGGGTCAATCTCTCCGTACCTGTTTCGGATCGGCAGATCTGGGTGAAGTTTCGCACCGGGCGGCAGGATGTGCTCGCCAAAATCCGCCGGATTGTCGGCTATGCCCTCGATCAGGGGCTTGAAGTCGCCGTGGGCGGCGAGGATGCGAGCCGCGCGGATATGGAGTTCTTGCTGCGCGTGGTGGCTGCGGCCGAGGATGCCGGGGCGCACCGGTTTCGCTTCGCCGATACGCTTGGCGTGCTGGAGCCATTTGGCACATACGAGATTTTCCAGCGCCTCTGCGCCGAGACAGATCTGGAGCTGGAATTCCACGGGCACGATGACCTCGGCCTGGCGACCGCCAATACGCTGGCGGCGGTACGTGGGGGGGCGACACATGCGAGTGTGTGCGTGCTTGGCCTTGGCGAACGTGCGGGCAACGCCGCGCTGGAGGAAGTTGTGACGGCGCTGGCGCAGGTGGCTGGACAAAAAACCAGTGTAAAATTCGCGCATCTCACAGAGTTAGCGGAGCTGGTTGCCAGTGCCGCCGGGCGGCCCATTCATGCCGCGAAATCGATTGTCGGCTCGGCGGCATTTGCGCATGAGTCCGGCATTCATGTCTCCGGCCTGCTGCGCGACCCGGCGTGTTATGAATCGCTTGATCCGGCCTGGTTCGGCCGGGCGCGCCGTATCGTCCTGGGCAAGCATTCCGGTATGGCGGCGGTGGTACATGCGCTCGCCTCGCTGGGCCTGGATACCGGCCAAGGCAAGGCTCGCCAGGTGCTGCAGGAGGTGCGCAAGCGTGCGAGTGCCGCCAAGCGGCCGATCGGTGAGATCGAGCTGTTGGAATTCTATCATGGCGTGGCGCCGGCCGGCGCGGCGCTGGCTAGCCGCATCGGCGCCGATTGAGGCGGGCGATGACGATATCAACACGCGGAGCCGGGCTTTGGCGGCGGATGCACGAAGACATAGACTGCGTGAAGGCGCGCGACCCCGCGGCGCGCAGCACGCTGGAAATCGTGCTCACCTATCCCGGCGTGCATGCGGTTATCTATTACCGGCTTGCCCATGGGCTCTGGCGCCGCAACTGGCGCTTTACCGCGCGGTTGCTTTCGTGGTTCGCGCGGTTGGTCACAAATGTGGACATTCATCCGGGAGCGGTGATCGGGCGCAGGTTTTTCATCGACCATGGCGCGGGCGTGGTGATCGGTGAGACCGCCGAGATTCACGACGACGTCACCTTCTACCATGGCGTGACGCTGGGCGGCACCAGCTGGTCGCCCGGCAAGCGCCATCCGACGATCGAGAGTGGCGTGATGATTGGTGCCGGCGCCAAAATTCTGGGGCCGATCACAGTCTGCGTTGGGGCGCGGATCGGCGCGAATTCGGTGGTAGTCGAGGATGTGCCGCCGGAAATGACGGTGGTCGGCATCCCCGGCAAGATTGTGCGAGACCCGCGTGATCGCCGGCGGGGCGACGGGCGAATTGATCTGGAACACCATCTCATTCCCGACCCGGTGGGCGAAGCCTTGGCGCTGATGCTGGACCGGATCGAATTTCTTGAAGCGCGGGTCACGCATTTGCAGGAACCAGCACGGGCCCACCGTTCGACTTTGAAAGCCGCCGCCCTGCGAGAGTCCTGGGCGGCGCAGGATGCCGCGTCTTCCATTGTCAAATTCACCAGGAGTGCATAGGCCATGAGCGTATTGGATGAATTGCGGCTGCTGTCTTCGGCGGAAGAATTTTTCGTTTATTTGAATGTCTCCTACGAAGCCTCGGTCGTGCAGGTTGCGCGGCTGCATATCCTGCGCCGGGTGGGGCAGTATCTCAAACAGAGCGAGGTTGATGGCGCGTTCGACGGGCTGCCTGATTCTGGGATACGCGCCGTATGCCGCGCGCATCTGGAGCAGGCCTATCAGGATTTTGTAAAATCCTCGCCGATTCAGGAACGGCTGTTCAAAGTCCATAAAGAAGCGGTGGCGCCCAAGCCGGAGCCAGCCAAGCCGTTTGTCGCGCTGTCCTCCCTTGTGCTGCCAGCGAAGACGGCATGACAAGGAATTGTCGACTCCCCGACAGGCCGGGGATGGTTTCCCCCCGCGGTGAGTTGGCATGGCCGCAAGCGGGCAATTTCTGGAGGCTGCCCACGCCACGTGAGTTGGCACGATGCTTGCGAACCAGCTCTGGTGAGACTGCCGATATTTTCTTTTGAGTATGTTCCTCTGGCTCCAGGATAAAGGTGACAACCGATGCACATAGTTGTCTGCATGAAACAGGTTCCCGACAGCGCGCAGATACGCGTGCATCCGGTCACCAACACGATCATGCGCCAGGGCGTGCCGACGATCATCAACCCGTATGATCTCTTTGCGCTGGAAGAGGCTTTGCGGCTGCGCGACCAGATCGGTGGTGAAGTCACCGTGCTGACAATGGGGCCGCCAATGGCCGAGGACTCGCTGCGCAAGGCACTGACCTTCGGCGCGGATCGCGCGGTGCTGCTCACGGATCGCTTCTTTGCCGGCTCCGACACGCTGGCGACCAGTTTTGCGCTCAGCGCCGCGCTGGAGAAAATTGGTTCGGAATTTGGCGTGCCGCCGATTGTGTTCACTGGTAAGCAGACGATTGACGGGGATACCGCGCAGGTTGGCCCTGGCATCGCCAAGCGTCTGGGGCTTAACCAGCTCACCTATGTCGCGCGCATTGCTGAATTGGACCCCGAGGCCGGAACCATTACCGTGGAGCGGCGCGCCGAGGGGGGTGTGCAACTGCTATCCACGCGCCTGCCGGTGCTCATCACCATGATGGAAGGCGTCAACGAGATTCGCCGTGGCACGCTGGAAGATGCCTACCGGGCCTCTCAGGCACCGATTGTCACCTGGAGCGCCGCGGATGCCGGGATCACCGACATGGCGAGTTGCGGCCTGCGCGGTTCACCCACCATTGTGAAAAAAGTTTTTGCCCCCCCGGCTCGTGCCGAGATCGCGCAGCGAATCGCCACGGCCGACCTCTCGTATGAGGCGATCGGCGCTTCGGTGATGGGGGAAATTTTCAAACGTCAGCCGGCGCTTGAAGATGAGTTGATGCGTTTTTCCGCCGGCCAATAAGGAGACGCGAGATGACCGACGCACCCAAGCCAGCCCCCGCGCCAACAAGTCGCGCCGGTACCAAAAAAGAACTTCCCGAACGTTTCAAAGCCTATAAGCATGTTTGGGTCGCGGTGGAATCCGAGCATGGCCAGGTGCATCCGGTTTCGTTTGAACTGTTGGGCGAAGGCCGAAAACTTGCCGACAAGCGTGGGGTTGAACTCGCCGGCGTGGTGATGGGCAACGACCCGGCGGCCATCGCCGCGGCGGCCACTGCCTGCTTCGAATATGGCGCCGATGTGGTATATACCATCACCGATCCGGTGATGACGCATTACCGTAACGAAGCCTATACCAAGGCGCTGACGGATATCGTCAACAAATACCAGCCAGAGATTTTGCTGTTGGGCGCGACGACGTTGGGGCGCGACCTTGCGGGCTCGGTGGCGACGACATTGCGCACCGGCCTCACGGCGGATTGCACCGAACTTGCCATCGACGAGGAAGGCTCGCTCGCGGCCACGCGCCCGACCTTCGGCGGCTCGTTGCTGTGCACGATCATGACACTGAACTTCCGGCCGCAAATGGCGACCGTGCGCCCCCGCGTACTTTCGATGCCCGGGCGTACGCCCGGCCGCACCGGTCGGGTTGTCGAACATGCGCTTGGCTTGGCGGAAGAGGATGTCGTCACGAAAATTCTGCAATTCATCGCCGACCGTGATTCCAATAAGGCGCAGCTTGCCTATGCGGATATTGTTGTTGCCGGTGGGCTAGGGTTGCGCTCGGCGGAGAATTTCCAACTTGTGAAAGCGCTGGCCGAAGTGTTGGGCGCGGAATATGGCGGTTCGCGGCCGTTGGTGCAGAAAGGTTGGATCACGGCCGAGCGGCAGATCGGCCAGACCGGCAAGACGATCCGGCCCAAGCTCTATATTGCCGCCGGCATTTCAGGTGCGATCCAGCATCGCGTGGGAGTCGAGGGATCGGATCTGATCGTGGCGATTAATACCGATCCGAACGCGCAGATTTTTCAGTTCGCGCATCTGGCGGTGGTTGCCGATGCCATTGAAGTTCTGCCAGCGCTGACCGAGGCATTCCGTAAATACCTGTCCATTAATAGGCTGGCTGGATAAGGGGGAACCAAGATATGATCAAGGAACGTTTTGACGCAATCGTGGTGGGCGCTGGCCCCTCGGGCAACGCCGCGGCCTATACGATGGCCAAGGAAGGCCTGAAAGTTCTGCAACTGGAGCGGGGTGAGTATCCAGGCTCAAAGAATGTGCAGGGGGCGATCCTCTACGCTGATGCGCTGGAAAAAATCATTCCTGATTTCCGTGAAGATGCGCCGTTGGAACGCCATGTCATCGAGCAGCGCCTGTGGACAATGGATGACACTTCCCATACCGGCATGCATTACCGCTCGGAGGATTTCAACGAGGAGCGGCCCAATCGCTACACGATCATCCGCGCGCAGTTTGACAAATGGTTTAGCCGCAAGGTGCGCGACGCCGGGGCGACACTGCTGTGCGAGACCACGGTGAAGGAGCTGCTCCGCGACGCCCGTGGCAAGGTGATTGGTGTGCGCACCGACCGGGGTGACGGCACGGTGTTTGCCGATGTTGTGGTACTCGCGGAAGGGGTGAATGGGCTGATAGGCCAGCGCTCCGGACTGCGGCCGGAGGTTCTGCCGGAGAATGTTGCGTTGGCCGTGAAGGAAATGCATTTCCTGCCGCGCGAGGTGATCGAAAGCCGCTTCAATCTGAAGGGTAACGAGGGCGTGGTGATCGAGGCGATGGGTACGATCACGGCGGGGATGACCGGCACGGCGTTTCTCTATACCAACCAGGAGTCGATCTCCGTGGGCATTGGTTGTATCGTATCGGATTTCGAGGGTACGGGGCAAACACCCTATGGGCTGCTGGAGGCTTTCAAGAACCATCCCAGCATCAAGCCATTGCTGGAGAATTCTGAATGCAAGGAATATGCGGCGCATCTGATTCCAGAAGGCGGATACAAGGCAATGCCCGAGCTTGTTGGTGATGGCTGGGTCGTGGTCGGCGATGCCGGGCAGTTCGTCAACGCCGTGCACCGGGAAGGTTCAAACATGGCGATGACGACAGGGCGGATCGCCGGTGAGACGATTGTGTGGCTTAAGCGCCGCAAGGAGGTGGCGTCCAGCGCCAACCTCTCCGAGTACCGGCGCCGGCTGGATGCGACCTTCGTGATGAAGGATTTGAAGAAATACAAGAATATACCGTCATTTCTTCACAACACGCGGCAGGTATTCGGCCTTTACCCGCAGCTGCTCAGCCGCGCCGCGCAGACCTGGTTCCGCGTCGATGGGGTGGATAAGCTGAGCAAAGAGAAAGAAATTTTGAAATCATTCCGCAAGGGGCGGACGATGCCGGGGCTGATCGGGGACGCATTTAAACTTGTGAGGGCATGGCGATGACACAGAACATGGAGTTGAGCGCGTCTGGCGGTAAGGTGGAGGACAAACTCTTCCAGAACCGCTATCTCGTGGATGCGGGGCGCAGCCATATCAAGGTGCGCCCGCATACGACACCGTCGAAGGCTTTGTTGTCGCTGACTTACACTTGCCCGGCAGGCTGTTACAGCCTGAACGATAAAGGCCAGGTGGATATTACGGCGGACGGCTGCCTTGAATGCGGAACCTGCCGCGTTGTGACGGCAAAGACTGGCGAGATCGAATGGAACTACCCGCGCGGAGGCTTCGGCGTTCTTTACAAGTTTGGTTGATGCCTATTTCCAGCCACGGGGATGAAATTCTGCGCCTATCCGATGCGGAGATTGAGCGTCTTTACGACGAAGATATCCGTTTTGGTGATCTGACGACGCGCGCCCTGAGTATAGGCGACAGCCCGGGGCGCATGCGGTTCACCGCGCGGCAGGATATGGTGCTTTGCGGGGTGGACGAAGCGGCCCGTTTGCTGGCGCGGCTGGGGATTGAGGTTACTTTTGCCACCAAATCCGGCAGCCTGGAAGCACAAGGGGCCTTGCTGCTTGCGGCCGAGGGCTCTGCCGCCACGCTGCTCATGGGGTGGAAAGTTGCGCAAACCGTGATGGAGTGGGCCTCCGGCATTGCGACATTGACGCATGAGATCGTCGCTGCCACGCAGGCGGCCGGGGCGCCAATTCCCGTGTTGTGTACCCGGAAATCCGTGCCGTTCACGCGCCAGTTGTCGTTGAAGGCGGTCATCGCTGGCGGCGGCGAGATTCACCGTCTGGGGCTGTCGGATTCTATGCTGCTGTTTCCGGAGCATCGGGTTTTCATGGAAAATCCGGAGGATTTGCATGCGGCCGTGGCGCGGTTGAAGGCGCGTGCGCCGGAGCGGGCGGTGATGATCGAGGTCACGACCGAGGCCGAAGCCTTGCTGGCGGCGCAGGCAATGGCTGATGTCATCCAACTGGAGAAATTTGAACCTGCCGCCGTGCGGTATGTTGTCAGCCAAATTGCCAAACGGCCTGATGGAAGACCAGTGATTGCTGCCGCTGGTGGCATAAATCCAGGGAATGCAGCTGATTACGCGAGAGCTGGTGCGGATACGATCGTAACCTCTGCGCCTTTCTACGCCAAGCCGCTTGATATTCAGGTACGGATCGAGGCATTGTGACCGCCACCAGGAAGCCAAGTGCTTGTCATATAATTAACTTGCGAAAATATCATTCTCTTGCGACAATTCTGTAATAACATGCGGACTTCGGGGTCACTGAAGCCGTGCGCCTTAGGGAGCTACGCCCATAAATGGGGGTGGTGTGATGAGTGTTGTAAATCCTGTGTGGGACGTGTTGGCGCCTACGGCTTCGGATCAAGTCCAACCGAAAGGCCGGGTCTCAGTGGCGGCTGGTGAATTTTCCACACGTGCGGAAATTGCGCTGCACGGTGTTTATGAGATTTCAAAAGTGCTCGCGACCCCCGCGCGCCTGGAGGCGACGCTTGCGAGCGTGCTGAGTTTGCTTTCTAGTTTTCTGGACATGCATCATGGCATTATCGCGCTGCTCAATGATGAAGGTTTGGCCGAGGTTGTTGTCGGTGCTGGTTGGAGCGAGGACACGGCAAAGGATTACTTTAACCGCCTGCCGGAGCGGGCGATCGGTCAGATCGTCACCACGAAAATGCCGGTTGTCGTTGAAAATGTTAAAAACAATCCGTTGTTTCTGGGCTGGGCGCAGACCGAGTGGGGGCATGTGGATGCCTTGGTTTCATTCATTGGCGTTCCCATAAAGGTTCGCGATAAAGTCGTTGGTACGCTGACCCTCGATCGTGTCTGGGATGGTGAGAGAACCGTCAGGCTGGACAATGATGTCCGGTTTTTGGCGATGGTGGCTAATCTCGTCGGGCAGACGATCCGTTTGCACGATGTCGTAGAGCGTGACCGCGAGCGGCTCATGACCGAGCAGCGGCGTCTGGAAAAGGAGCTGTCCGAGGTTACGAAGGCCGACCGCGCCAAGAGTTTCCAGAATATTATTGGCGAAAGCCAGGCAATCCGGGGCGTCATTGAAAAAATCGCCATTGTCGCACGCAGTAACTCGCCGGTGCTGTTGCGTGGTGAATCGGGCACGGGCAAGGAGTTGTTTGCCAGGGCAACGCATGATTTGTCCTCGCGCAAAGCTGGGCCCTTTGTGAAAGTGAATTGCGCGGCGCTGCCGGAGTCGATGCTGGAGTCTGAATTATTCGGGCATGAAAAGGGCTCGTTTACGGGAGCGCTGGCGCAGCGCAAGGGACGGTTCGAGCTGGCCCATGGCGGTACGTTGTTTCTCGACGAAATTGGTGAAATTTCGCCAGCGTTTCAGGCAAAACTTCTGCGCGTGCTGCAGGAAGGCGAGTTTGAACGGGTAGGCGGCATGCGCACGCTGAAGGTGGATGTTCGACTGGTTACGGCCACCAATAAGAACCTGGAGGATGCCGTTTCCCGGGGGGATTTCCGCGCCGATTTGTATTACCGGATCAATGTCGTCTCGATTTTGCTGCCGCCCCTGCGGGAACGCCCGGACGATGTATATCTGCTGGCGCAGGAGTTCATCCGGCGCTTTAATGAGGAACACGGCACAAAGATGGCGCTGATGCCGACCGCCAAGGATGTGCTCCAGGAATGCTATTTTCCCGGAAATGTTCGGGAACTGGAGAATTGTGTCCGCCGGACGGCCACCATGGCCAAGGAAAGTAAAATTACCGCGGATGATTTCGCCTGCCGGCATGATGAATGCCTTTCATCGACACTGTGGCGAGGTGCCATTGCCACCTCGGTTCCCCTCAACATTATCCGGGTGGCGCCTCGCTCCGGTGTCAGCGCAGCACCTCCAGCCGTTGCCGTGCCGGAAGCGGACGGCGCCGTCTCCAGTGCGGGAGCCAATCCCTGCCCACAGTCGGATTCGTGCAAGGTCTTGCAAAGTGAGGGAAATCTGGAGCGGGAGCAATTATTGCAGGCGATGGAAAGCGCCGGCTGGGTTCAGGCCAAGGCCGCGCGGTTGCTGCAACTGACACCGCGCCAGATTGGTTATGCGCTGCGCAAACATAACATTCCCATTCGGAAGTTTTAGGTCTTCCCCCAGAAGGCCTTGAGTTCCGTACTGATCTGACGTAGCCTTTGTACGTCTCCGTGGCGGGTTCCAGTTTGGCGGATGCCTGTCGGAGTTCAATATTCGGGCTACCCAAAGGGATAAAAATCATGAAACTCAGTGCGCGGAATGTCATTCCGGGAAAAATTGTCGCGGTGACGAAAGGGGTCACGACGGCGCATATTAAAATCGAGTTTTCGCCTGGTCATTTTATCACCTCGTCGATCACGAATGAATTTGTCGATGATCTCGCTCTTGCAGTGGGTGATGCCGTTTCCGCGATTGTCAAATCATCGGATGTCATTATCGGGAAGTAACCGTCACGCCCCCTGCTTGATCACGAACAGGGGGCATTACACCGCAGCCTCGGCGGCACGGCGGCGGTCGATCTTTTGTGCGATATCCTGCCACCAATCCCTCACGATGGACTCGTCGCAGATCAGCGTTGTGCCAAAGCCGCCCGTGAAGCTGCACCACGCGGGGTAGATGCGGGTGGAGACGGCGGTCAGCACCGGCCTGCCAGAGAGAATGGCCTCGGCGATTTCGCTGCGCAAGCCACGCCCCCCGGCTTCCGTTTTGCCAAATTTATTGATGATAACCAGTTCCACATCACTGGCCACGGCTTGGCGGATGGCTTGCGCCGCATCGGCGAGGCCGGATTCGTCGAGCTGACAGGCACCGGAGCCCGAACCAAGATCCTGGCAGATCGGGATTTGCCGTTCGGCCATCAGGTCGACCACCGCCATCAATCGGGCTGACCCACACTCCTTGCACCAATTACGCTGGACAACGCCGCCCAGACGGCGGCCCTCACCCTGCAGTGTGCGGGCAAAGGAAAACAGTAGGGCGTCCACGTCGTCTTCGGGGCGATAGATCACGGCCGCCTGATTGAGCAGGTTTTCGGTGAAATCAAAATGATCCAACGGCATGAAACCTCCTGATCGAATCGGTTCCGGGAGCGGCAGTGTTCAACTCTGTAACTTTGTGAAGCAAGCTTCATGCCGCCGTCAATCGGCCGGAAAATCGGGTCGCATGCCCGGCAGGACACGACAATGTCACGATTCCCACAAGAACTGTCACGGGGGCCGCTTCCGGCCAGAAATCCTTCACAGTTTTGACGGCGATCGATATGGCACAATGCTTGCTCTCCTCAAATCCGACATCGTTAACGGACAATCGCTCAGGCCACGCGGGCGAGGAGGTTTCATGGCGTATAAAATTGTTGCGTCCCAATGTACTGGTTGCAGTATCTGTGAATTCGAATGCCCTAATGCGGCCATTTCGATGAAGGGGGATACCTTCGTCATTAATCCAAAAAAATGCACGGAATGCGAAGGGATCTTCGATAGCCCGAAATGCAACGAGGTCTGCCCGGTGCCCAATACCTGCATACCCGCCTAGTCCGGCGGAATGCCGCCATCTGAACAGGGAACATAGTATGAAAATCATGATCCGCCGCTCCCCCGATACCGGCCTGTCGATCTACGTTCCCAAAAAGGATCTTGAAGAACCCATTGTTGAATCGGAGCATGAAACCCTCTGGGGCGGCTGGATACGCATTGCCAACGGCTGGGTCCTCGAACTTCCGGAAATGGCGGCCGACACGCATCTGCCGATCACGGTGAATGCCCGCAAACGCGGCGAAGAGGAAAACGGATCATGAGCGCCGTAGCACAGGCGCTTGACCAGGTTGACCCTGCTGCGGCGGAGGAATTGCTTACGGGCATTCTCGCTCCGTTGCGTGCGGGGGAGATCGTGCCCTTTCTTGGGCCGGGTCTGATCGAGCTGGCGGAACCCAAAATACCAACGACCCCGGAGGCGCTGGCGGCATTTTTCGGCGCAAAGGTCGCATTGCCCCGGCGTGCCAAGGGTAATGCGTGGGCCGCGGCCCAGCATATCGAGAGCATGAAACACCGCTCGACGGTATCGGCCTTAATGGGCGAAGCCTTTGGCCCCGCCGTGGCGCCCGGTGCGTTGCATCACTATCTCGCCTCGCTAAATCTGCCGATGATTGTGGATACCTGGTATGACGGTGCCATGCGCGCCGCTCTGGCCACACGCGCCGATTGGGGCGAGGTGCAGGGCATTACGCGCGCGGGAATCGGTGAGGACAGGTGGTACCGGTTTTATGACTCGCAAGGCGCGGAGACCACCCGTACCGAGGCGGAAGACTGGAAGACCCTGCTCTACAAGCCACACGGCAGCATTTTGCCGGCCGCGAATTTTCTGATCTCGGATGCTGATTACGTTGAGGTACTGACCGAGATCGACATTCAGACGCCGATCCCCGACGCGGTAAAAAACCGGCGCACGGGCCGCGGATTTTTGTTTATAGGCTGTAGATTTAATGACCAATTGTTGCGGACCTACGCGCGGCAGGTGATGAAGCGTTCATCCGCCAGGCATTATGTCATCATCGATCCGGACACTTTGTCGAGGAACGAAGCCTGGTTTCTGGCGGTGCAGGGGTTGACGCCCATTGCCCTGCCGTTGCCCCGTGCGATCGAATTGATCCTCAATGCTGCCTGAGCCTGGCCTCCCGCACTTAGGGACGCCGCTGTCGTATTTCTAACAAGTGTTCAATGTTAAGAAACCAACAGTCCGAAGTCGCTAATAGGTTGAATAAAAAGGCAAAACTTGCAGTTCCGAGAATGGCACGCAAGTTGCTGAGTTAACAGCAGGAGAATTTCCGGATCTCGGCTGTATCATCAGAATAAGGAGCGGATATGTACGCGACACCAGAGCATGCAAGCAGCGACGTGGGGCTGACCAGTCCGGTCGAAGATATGATGCAGAAGGTTGCCGAACATAAGGGTTGCGGCACCGAAGGCAGCAGCGGCAAGGCAAGTTGTGGGTCTGCTGCTGGGCAGGGTGATCTGCCGACCGAAATCTGGGAGAAGGTCAAAAATCATCCTTGCTACAGCGAAGAAGCACATCATCATTATGCGCGCATGCATGTTGCGGTGGCTCCAGCCTGCAACATCCAATGCAACTACTGTAACCGCAAATATGATTGCGCCAATGAATCGCGCCCCGGTGTTGTCAGCGAGAAACTGACGCCTGAGCAGGCCGCGAAGAAGGTTCTTGCTGTGGCTTCGACCATTCCGCAAATGACCGTGCTCGGTATCGCCGGCCCTGGTGACCCGCTCGCCAACCCGGAGAAAACGTTCAAAACTTTTGAACTGATTATGAAGACAGCACCGGATATCAAACTCTGCCTATCAACCAACGGCCTGGCTTTGCCTGATCATGTGGATACGATCGCCGGATTTAATGTTGACCATGTGACCATCACCATCAACATGGTCGATCCGGAAATCGGCGCGAAAATCTATCCCTGGGTATTCTGGAAGCACCATCGCTATACTGGCATCGAGGCGTCGAAATTGCTGACTGACCGGCAGTTGCTGGGCCTGGAGATGCTGACCGAGCGCGGAATTCTGTGCAAGGTCAACTCCGTGATGATCCCTGGCGTCAACGACAAACATCTTGTCGAAGTCAACAAGGCCGTGAAATCACGTGGCGCATTCCTGCACAACATCATGCCGCTTATATCGGCGCCAGAGCATGGCACCGTGTTCGGCCTCACCGGCCAGCGCGGACCGACGGCCCAGGAGCTGAAGGCGCTACAAGACAGCTGCGAAGGTGAAATGAACATGATGCGCCATTGCCGCCAGTGCCGCGCCGACGCGGTGGGGCTGCTGGGTGAGGATCGTAGTGCCGAGTTCACTACCGATAAAATTATGGCCATGGAGGTCAATTACGATCTTGACTCCCGCAAGGCATATCAGGCGGCTGTTGAAGGTGAGCGCCAGGCGAAAGTCGCAGCGAAGCAGGAGGAGCTCGAAACACTCGCCGGCGAGGTTAGCGATATCAAGCTGCTTGTTGCCGTCGCCACGAAAGGTTCCGGTCTTATTAACGAACATTTCGGTCACGCCAAGGAATTTCAGGTTTATGAACTTTCCACTCGCGGCGCGAAATTCGTTGGGCATCGCCGCGTTGACCTGTACTGCCAGGGGGGCTTTGGCGATGAGGAAAGCCTGGATACGGTGATCCGCGCGATCAACGATTGTCACGCCGTCTTTGTTGCCAAAATCGGTGGCTGTCCGAAAGCTGATCTGCAAAAAGCGGGGATCGATCCAGTCGATCAGTTCGCGCATGAGTTCATCGAGAAATCCGCCATCGCCTGGTTCAAATCCTACCTGGATAAGGTCAAGACCGGCGAGATCGCGCATATTGAACGTGGTGACGCGGAAATCCGCCAAGGGGCGCTGATTGCCGCAGCCTAAGCTTTGTTGAAAATACTACGAGGAGAATAAAAATGGCGCTAAAGATTGTTTCTTCCCAATGCACAAGTTGCTCCGCATGTGAAGCGGAATGTCCGAATGTGGCAATTACCGAAAAGGGTGGCACCTTCGTCATCAATCCCAAAAAATGTACCGAATGCATCGGGCATTTTGATGCCCCGCAATGTGCCGCCGTCTGTCCGGTTGATGACACCTGCATTATTGACAAATCCTATCCACGTTATCAGCCCCCGGCGTAGGAGCAGTCTTCATGAGCTTTGAAATCACGCCGGCAGCACAGAAATTCATTCGCTTCATGTTGCGCACCGATGGAGGGCCGCAGAGCGGATTCCGCCTTGCGGTCAGCCCCGGTGGCTGTTCCGGGCTGGCGGCGGACATCAGCATAAAAGCTGCCCCGGAACCCGGCGACAAAGTGGTCGAGCAGGACGGCGTCAAACTCTTCCTGCCCGCGGAAAGCCGCATCTTGCTTGAGGGAGTCACTATCGACTTCGCTGATACCGCCACGCAAACCGGCCTGGTGTTTCGCGATCCGAAAGCCACGTCATGTGCGTCGCACAGATGAACGTCAACCGGAGGCAAGGCGGATGACCAACGCCACGGGCCAGGGCATGTCAGGACCGTCATTACTGGACGATCCGGCCCTGGCAGCCACTCTTTTGGGGGAAGGATTGCCGCCGGAGGCCGAAAGGCATTTGCAGCAGGCTGGGCTCTCTTACCATTTGGATGATGTTGCCGAGACCCACCTGAAGGAAGCGCAGGCACAGGCGCCGGACCATGCGGCGGTTCTTATCGGGCTCTACCGTTTTTACTTCTACAAAGGACGATTGAGCGATGCGCTCGATATCGCAAAAATCTGTCTGAAAAAAGCAGCGCGAGACAACAAGCTTCCTGGCGACTGGCGGGACACCAAGGCCAGCGACGCCATTTTTGATGGCTACGACGCCATGCTGCCGCGCTTCTTTCTCTTCACGCTCAAGGGATATGCCTATCTACAAATGCGGCTGGGTAATAT
This sequence comes from uncultured Alphaproteobacteria bacterium, assembly GCA_963696195.1. Classification (GTDB taxonomy): domain Bacteria; phylum Pseudomonadota; class Alphaproteobacteria; order Acetobacterales; family Acetobacteraceae; genus Acidocella. The sequence goes on along the minus strand of OY968826.1, from coordinate 2,162,916 downwards.
CGACGAAGGTGAAGCTGCGATTATGAAGCTTCTTGAACTTGACCCGAGCGATAAAATCGGCGCGAAGGTGTTGCTCGATGTCATCCTGCGCCTGGGGATGGATGATGAGCGGTGACATCGATGAAGCACGCGACTGGTTAGGCAATGAAGTCGATTGCGTGACTTGCGTGCATGCCCCCTTGGCTGCATCCGGAGGGTGCCGCCTGAAACATGCATGCGTGAATGACCGGTATGCACGGCGAATAGACCGGTTTTTTGACTGGCATCACGAATTAGCAAATGCCTATATCAAGCATCCGCATTTCGAGGTCCGGGCGATCGCGGCGAAACACGCGGGTGTGTTTTTGCTGCCGGCGTTGCTTAATGATTCGGATGAAACCGTTCGGTGGAACGCGGCGCGGCGCCTGCCGACAAATCACGTTCTGAAATTGCGCACGGACCCGCATCGGGAGGTACGCATCCGTATCGCCTCGCGGCTGGATGATGCAGAGCTGATTGTTATGATGGGTGACCCCGATTATTATGTGCGGCTGGTGATTGCCCGCCGCATTTCTCCCTCACTGCTGGCGCGTTTCATTCACGATGAGGAGGCGGAGGTGCGGCGCGTTGTGGCCGGCCGCGCACCGGTCGAATGGCTGTTCCAGATGGCGGTGGACGAAGATGCCTCGGTCCGGCGGGAGGTCGCGCAACGCGTGGCGCCGGATCTTCTCGGCCGGTTACGTCATGATGCGGATTGGCGTGTGCGCTTCGAAGTTGCTCGCCGCATTCCAATCGCGCAGCTTTTCGAACTCACCGAGGATGCTGATCCGCTGGTGTCCGAAATGGCACAGTCGCGGCTGCATTGCTGGCCGGCACAGATAAAGGAGGCCGTGCAATGACCAACATCGTTCGTGACAGCGATGTGGTAGAAATTTCCGAGCCGCCATATTTTGGATTTGGCGAAAAGGTGAAAGCGAAGCGCATGATACGCAACGACGGTACCTATGCAGGCAAAGAAATTGGCGAGCTCCTGGCAAAAAAAGGCGAAGAAGGTTATGTTGTCAGCATTGGTACGTTTTTGCAGCAATTCTACATTTACGGCGTGGAGTTTCTTGAAAGCGGCAATCGAGTTGGCATGAAACGCAAGGAACTCGAACCGGTCCGCCCGCATGACGAGGATATTGATCTGCCTTTGCCGGGAGGGGTTGCGGTATGATCGAGCCAAGGACACCAAAATATCAATGGGGCCAGCGTGTGCGGGCACTGGCCGACCTGCATAACGATGGCACGTTTCCCGAAGTTCCCGCCGAGGCGCTGCTGGTCAGCACCGGCGATACAGGCGATATCGTGCAGGTGGGAGCTCATGTTGAGTCGAGCACACCGATCTATCTAGTCGAATTCAGGGAGCGTTGTGTCATCGGCTGCCTGGAAGAGGAAATCAGTCCGCTGTAACAGGGATTAAGCAGATGGACGCTGCAACACGCAGGGCGGCGGTCGCGAGGCTGCCGCACCCGAATGAATTTGACCGTAGGCGCATTGAACGTGCGTTGCTGGCGCGTGAACGCTATCGCTACGTCGCGCCGCGCGTGCTGCCGGTTGAAAGAGGATACCGCATCGAGAGCCCTTGTTGTTCGCGTAATATCGATGCCGATGGTGGTGTCATCGACGTGGCGTTGATTGAGTACCATGCCGAGACACAAGGTTGGCGGCTTTATCACAAAAACCACACACAAGGTGCCTGGGCGTTCGAAAATACTTACAATCGCCTGAGTGAAGCCCTGGTACGGCTGAATGCCGATCCCGAACGCAAATTTTGGCAGTGAATTTGCATAGCCATATATGCGCATAAGCGGCGCATGGTGAAAGCGGTGAAATGGTCATGGCGATGAATGCTGAGGATCTTCAGGCGATTGAAGTCTTGTTTGCGGATGCAGGTCCGGAGATGGAGTCGATCGCCGCATTGCGCCGGAAATTCCCACATTTATCATGGACGGAATGCGATGATTCGGATGTTGCTGAAACACCATTCCGGAGTTACGCGCGTGTGGATATTCATTTGCTGAACAGCAAGGACCATTGCGCGCAGATCACCTCGGACCCCGCCGGTGCCACAGGCGTGATCGTGGCACGGCGGCGGGATGTGTCATGACGGGCGACATAACAGCGCCGGATTTCGGGATGGACGTTGACGGCGTGGAAACCGTGGTGGACGATAGTTTTATCGCCCTGTCGGACCCGGACATCACTGAGGCAGAGCTGGCCGCCGTCGATGCGGTGTTGCGCTCGCCGCGGATCTCGACCGGCCCGGTTGCCGAGGCATTTGAAGAGGAGTTTGCCGCCTATCTGGGGCGCAAATATGCCGTCGCGGTGCCGAGCGGCACGCTGGGCCTGCTTATCACTTTAGCTGCCTACGGCATCGGTCCTGGTGACGAAGTGATCGCGTCACCCTACTCATTTCGTGAAACGGCACATGCCATCTCCCTCATTGGCGCGAAGCCGGTGTTCGCCGATATCGATTACTGGGCGGGCACGCTCCTGCCGGAAAAGGCCGCGGCGCGGATCACGGAAAAAACCAAGGCCATCGTGGCCGGCAATAACAATGGCCACCCCGCCGCCTGGGATGAAATGCGTGCTTTGGCAACAGCCCGCGGCCTTATTCTCATCGAGGATTCAACCGAAGCGATTGGTTCGAAATATCGCGGTGCGCTCGTCGGCACGTTCGGTGACACGGCGATTTTTGACTTCTCACAGCCATCTCCGCTTACTTGCGGCGAGGGCGGTATGATCGTGACTGATGATTTGGATATCGCCGTCGCCTTGCGCCGCCACCGGGCGCACCGTCTGCCCGAACGCGCATCAGTGGTGGTCAGCGGCAGTGCGCCATATCAGGCGGGCATCAGCGACCTTTCGGCGGCCCTCGGGCTTGCCCAGCTAAGGCGTCTTGATGAGATACTTGAGCGCCGCCGTATTTCTGAACACCTCTATTACAAGCATCTGCAATCCTTCGAGGGCATCAAGGATCCCTATATTGGTCCGGATATCACGGAAGTGAATTGGTTTCTCTATAATGTTCACCTGGGCACGCGGTTCTCCCGCTCCAGCCGGGACGCCATTATCGAGGATCTGCGCGTCGAACAGGTTGAGGCCGTCGCGTATTGCAATCCGCTACATTTGCAGCGGCACTATTTTGACCTGGGCTACCGCCGGAATGATTATTTCGTCGCGGAGAAAGTGGCAGACCGTGCCGTGGCCCTGCCATTTCATACGCATCTTACCGAAGACCAGATTGCCTTCATTGTTTCGACCATGAAGGACGCCTCGATAAATGTTGGCGCCGGGGCCGCGATTTACTGAACCATCCCATGCCGTCTGTGACGGCATTCAACACAAAAGGAGTTATATTATGTCTCTGGTTACGATCCTACCGTCCGGTAAAACAATCGATGTGGTTGCCGGTACAACGCTGCTGGCGGCGATTCTCGCGGCGGATGAGGCCATCACACATAAATGCGAGGGCAAGGCCGCTTGTGGAACCTGCCATATTTATCTTCAGGAAGGCCAGAAAGGTGTATCGAAAATCGGCCGGGAGGAGAATGAACGGCTCGATACGATTGTCGGTATTGGCTCGAAGTCGCGTCTTGCCTGTCAGGCGATGGTTCTTGGTACGGAAAACATCAAAGTTGAATTGCTGGGCTTTGGCTCGGGTCTTTAAATTTCTGGAGGCGTGTGATGGAAAACGAGAAAACTTTGGTGCATGTCCGCTTTGCTCCCGACGGCTTGGTCGTGGAAATTAGCGAACGTCCGGTTGCATTGAGTCCCCAGGAATGGTTTAATCAGCTGAGCGATAAGGCCGGGATGCATTATCAGGCTTTTGCGGGAGGCCGTGGTTTGTTCCGCCTGGAGTCTCCCGTGCTGGAAGCGATGAAGGGTGCTGTTGTCCTATGAAGAAGGGAACTCAGATGAGCAAAATTTTTAGTGGTATTGTTGCGGGCACCATGCGGCGCTCCGTGGTTGCCAATATGCAGTTGGTAGCCTTCGCGGTCGCCGGCATCTCCCTTTCGGCTCCAGCACCTGCGCTGGCGAGCGATGTTCCGGTTGCCGTTGCGGCGAATTTCACGGTGCCCGCCAAGGAGCTTGCCACGATCTTCCATGCTAAGACGGGCGATACGCTGGTTCTCAGCTTTGGGTCTTCCGGGCAGTTCTATACGCAGATCAAGCAGGGAGCGCCGTTCGAGGTGTTTCTTTCCGCCGATGCCGCCAGGCCAAAGAAGGCGGTGGCTGAGGGACTCGGCGTTCCCGGTACGGTGTTTACCTACGCGGTCGGCAAGCTGGTGCTGTGGAGCGCCGACCCGAAACTGGTTGATGCTGATGGCATGGTCCTGCATGACGGGAATTTCACCCATATTGCCAATGCCGATCCCGGCGCGGCACCCTATGGCGCGGCCGGTGTGCAGACAATGAAGGCGCTTGAGGTATACGATGAACTCGCGCCGAAAATCGTGACAGGTCAGAACATTACGCAAACCTATGAGTTTGTCGCCAGCGGCAATGCTGAACTTGGCTTTGTCGCACTGTCCCAGGTCGTGAAGAGTAAAAAGGGTTCGGAATGGATCGTACCGCAGACGCTCTATTCGCCGATCCTGCAAGATGCCGTCTTGCTCAAAACGGGTGCGAACGATCCCGGTGCAAAAGCCTTTCTGGCATTTCTGAAATCACCCGCCGCGCTCAAGGTTATCCGTAGTTACGGCTATAGCACCCCCTGAGGCTGAGCGATGTGGCCGGCTATTGTTCTCACGCTGCAATTGGCGAGTGTCACGACGGCCGTCCTCATTCTTGTGGGGACGCCGCTGGCTTGGTGGCTGGCACGGAGTAAAAGCTGGGCGGCGGATGTTGCCACAACGATCGTCGCATTGCCGATTGTGCTGCCGCCCACAACTTTGGGTTTCTATCTCCTCGTCGCGCTCGGGCCTTACGGTCCGTTTGCTTCGTTGTTACCTTTGTTTGGCCTGCGTTCTTTGGCCTTTAGTTTTACCGGGCTGGTGATCGGCTCGGTGATCTATTCGCTGCCTTTCATGGTGCAACCCATCCGCAACGCTTTTCGCGCCATCGGCGACGCCCCGTTGGAAGCAGCGGCAACGCTGCGCACCTCTCCCCTCGATGCGTTTTTTTCCATCGCAGTGCCGTTGGCGCAAGGCGGTATTTTCACAGGCGCCATTTTGAGCTTCGCGCACACCATGGGTGAATTCGGCGTAGTGCTGATGATCGGCGGCGACATTCCCGGAAAGACCGAGGTTCTCTCCATCGTTCTCTTCAACGATGTTGAAACAATGCAATGGAGTGATGCCTACATCCTGTCCGCAAGTATGGTGCTTTTTGCCTTTGCCGTGATCCTGGCGACGACTCTGATCGAGAGACGCGCAAGCCGTCGATTTTCATGAACGGCGTTGATGCCCGATTTAAAGGTAAAATTGGCGCCTTCCCGCTGGATATCACCTTTACCACGCCCGCCCACGGTGTTACCGGCTTGTTTGGTCCTTCCGGTTGCGGCAAGACCACGATTCTGCGCTGCATCGCGGGTCTGACGCGACTGGATGGTGGCTTTCTGCGCGTGGGTGACGAAGTTTGGCAGGGTGCCGGGCATTTTTTGCCAGCGCATAAGCGGCCTGTCGGGTATGTCTTCCAGGAGCCGCGCTTGTTCCCGCATTTATCCGTGCTGGATAATCTACGCTACGGGTTGCACCGTGCCCGGACGAAGGCCCCCGCCATCGCGCTTGAACCTACGGTTGATCTCATGGGCCTGCATGCGCTGCTGCGGCGCTCCCCGGCAGCGCTTTCGGGTGGCGAGCGTCAGCGTGTGGCGATCGGCCGTGCGCTTCTCGCGCAACCCCGGCTGTTGCTGATGGATGAGCCACTCTCAGCCCTCGACCGTGATGCGAAAAATGAAATTCTTCCCTATCTGGAAGGACTTTCGGAGAGATTATCGATCCCGGTCATTTACGTCTCGCATGATTTCACTGAGATCGAACGGCTTGCCGACCATCTTATACTGATGAGCAGGGACGGCCAGATTCAGGCCGCCGGGCCGTTGCGCACATTGCTGGCGGATATTTCCTTGCCGCTTGCGCGTATGCCAGAGTCGGCCATGGTTCTCACGGTTGTTATCGAGCATTACGACGCCGCTTATGACCTCACCACCTGCAACGCCAGTGGTGTACGGTTTCTGGTGCCTGGCCAGCCAGGCGCTGTGGGAACAAGCCAACGCCTGCGAGTCCGTGCAAGCGATGTCAGCCTGATTAAAGGCGCACCCCAGAACTCCAGCGTACTGAACATACTGCCGGCCCGCATCCTGGCGGTGGATGGCACAGGTGCCAATCAGATGCTGGTTCTGCTCGGCCTGGAGGGGGCGGGTAGCGAGGTGCTGCTGCTATCCAGCATTACCCGCAAATCCTGGGATACTCTCAGCCTGCAGATTGGCGATCATGTCTTCGCTCAAATAAAAGGCATGGCTCTGGCTGACTCCCGGTAATGGTCAGGCGGCCGGAGCCGTCTGGCCCAGCGTTGCCGGATTATAGCCCTCCTCGCGCAGCACATGCTGCACGGCGGGGCGCGCCAGCATCCGCCGGTAATGCGCAAGCAGAGTCGCGGGCAAGGGAATGTTTAACTTATCGGCCCAGAACAGCACATAAAACAGCACGGGATCGGCGACGGAAAATGCCCCAGCCACATAAGTTTCGCACGGGAGCGTAGCGTTCAAAACTGCAAAACCCTTCTCGACGATGTCCTGCCCCAGGCGCCGCATCTCGCCATGCGCGGCGGGATCACGCGCGAAGCTGGAGGGTACAAAGAGCCGGGCAAAGCCTTGGCCGTGCAGCGTGTTCACCACATAGGCCATGGTTTCGAGTGCGCGTGTTGCATCGGTAAGGTCAGTTGGCCAAAGCCCGGCGCGCGGCCGGCTTTGGCCAAGCCAATAGGCCATAGCGATGACCTCGGTGAGCAAACTGCCATCGGGCCGGAGCAGTGCGGGGATCGTCGACTTTGGGTTGACGGTGACATACGCGGGTTTGAAGTGATCACCCGCCGGCAGGTTTACGATGGTGACTTCGAATATTTCCCCGAGCTCTTCGAGAATAATGTGAATACCGGTCGAGCAGGAACCAGGGGTCATGTAGAATTTTATGTGTTGCATCGTGTGTCTTTCAATCAGGCGAGGGCAGGCGCCGGGCTCCGGCATGGTTTATGCACATCTTGGTATGCAATTATCGGGTAGGTGACGTTTTGCCAGATGAAGACATCGACGTTTTTGTCGTTTGCGCGGCCGGTGCCATCAACCCCGGTGAGGCGAAGGCGTTCAGCCTCTGGCGGTTGAGCGAAACGGGGGAGGCCAGGCCGTTCCCGATCGTCATCATCCAGCGTGAACCGGGCGCGTTTTTTGGCTATGTCAACGTCTGTCCGCATGAAGGCACTTGGCTGAACATTGGCTCTGGAAAATTTTTAAGCGATGACGGGAGTTTTCTCCAATGTGGCCGGCACGGGGCGAAGTTCGAAATCGATACGGGGCTCTGCGTCGAAGGTACCTGCCAGGCGCAAAGCCTGGAGCCGGTGGCACTGGCGCTCATCGATGGCGATGTCTGCGTCCGCGGAGTGGCGCTGGTTGAGGACGACCTCTGGCGCGGGTTCGACGATTTGGAAGAGACGATGGCTATTATGATCCACTAAGGGCGATAACCAAGTCTTGCATTTGTCGGCTTCCCGCCAAAATACCAAATTTGGATTGAAGTGGATGGTACAATTTTAAGGGGCCCACAAGTGAAGGGGCGAGGGAGTCAGGTTACATGACGGATGTTGTTACGGAAATTTCAAATTTTGATCGTATCGGCGGGTTGCCTACGATCGATCGCTTGGTCGAGGCTTTTTATACCCGTATGGACACAATGCCGGAAGCCGCTGGGATCCGGGCGATGCACGCACCCGATCTCGGCGCCACCAAAAACATTCTCAAACGCTATCTCACCGAATGGTTGGGTGGGCCAAAACTCTATTCCGTCGAAAAGGGCCACCCGCGGCTACGCCAGCGGCATCTGGGATTCAAGATCGACAGCGCGGCGCGCGATGAGTGGCTACTCTGCATGCAGGGCGCCCTGGCGGAAGCGGTCGCCGATGCGGTGATAAGGCAGGAAATATACGCGGCAATGGCCAAACTGGCGGACTGGATGCGTAACCAGGCAGGTAACCCGCACGACGCCCGCACAACCCTGTCCTGAGCTCAAAGGGGGACAAAAAATGCCTCCTCATCGCCGCCCCAGGCCTTGTGGAGCGCCATCGCATCGCCCCATTTCGCGGCCTCGCCGGCATCAGCCATGCGATGCGTCAGCGTCCCCTGCGGGTTGCCGGTGAGCAGATAACCCCGGCCATTACGCAGAAAGCGGGCGAGGTCTTTCATATCCACGGGGCGCACGACGCAGCGTGGTGCGTCGTCGATCAGAATGGTCGTTGGTAGCATGGACGATCCTCCCGTCTAAAATCCCTCATCCGGCCGGCCCCAGGGGTGCGTGCCGGGAACCAGCGGCGCCTTGAGTCCCGATTTTTCAATATCGGCAAGGTTTTTAAAAAATGTCGCCTCATGCATCACCATGCCACTTTTGGTGACAATAGCGACATAGCGCGCCACGGGGTCGGTTTCGCATAAATAGCCGCCGCCGGGGTCGAGCGTGCTGCGGGCGTTGCCATCCCAATCCACAAAATATCCCATCGCCATTTCGTTCATTTCATTCTCCAGCAAGGTACTATTTCCTTACTCAGCAAATTTCTTGCCGATGTGGAAATGCCGCGCGGCATTGGGATGCACCCGGGAAAGTGGAGGAAACTCAGCCGCATCAGGCGCCACATGCTGTTTCGTCGATAACCAGACTGTCGGCATTGCGACAATGCGGCCGTGCCCACAGGGAAAAACGCCAAAAACCCATGAATATTGGCTTATATCCATCATGGCACGGCAGTTGCTCTGATTAGTCTGGACCTGAGCCCTTACGGCCGTTGTTGAAACCAGACTTTACCATGAACGGAGCCCGAATTTTGTCATGAGTGCAAATCTGGACACTGTGGAAACCATCCTCTCCACCGGCGAGGCGGGCTATAAATACGGCTTCGTCACGGATATCGACGTCGATGAGTTACCGCCTGGATTGAACGAAGACACCGTGCGGTTTATTTCGGCTAAAAAGCAGGAACCGGGCTGGCTTTTGGAGTGGCGCCTGAAGGCATTTCGCCGCTGGCTGGGCTTAACCGCACCGGATTGGGCAAAACTCAAGATCGCGCCGATCGACTATCAGGCGTCGACCTATTACTCGGCCCCTAAGACGGCGAGCGGGCCGAAATCCCTCGATGAGGTCGATCCGGAATTGCTGAAGATGTATGAGAAACTCGGTATTCCGTTGGGTGAACGCGCGGCTCTGGCTGGTATCGCCGTGGATGCGGTGTTCGACAGTGTCTCGGTGGCGACAACTTTCAAGGGTACGCTGGCCGCGCAGGGCATCATCTTCTGCTCGTTCGGGGAGGCCGTGCGCGAACATCCGGAGCTGGTACAAAAATATCTCGGCTCCGTCGTGCCGCAGGGCGATAATTTCTTCTCCGCCCTCAACTCGGCGGTTTTTAGTGACGGCTCCTTTGCCTACATCCCACCGGGTGTACGCTGCCCGATGGAGCTTTCCACCTATTTCCGCATCAACGCCGCTAAATCCGGGCAGTTTGAAAGGACGCTCCTGATTGCGGACAAGGGTGCCTACGTCTCCTACCTCGAAGGCTGCACGGCGCCGCAACGCGATGAAAACCAACTCCACGCCGCGGTGGTGGAACTGGTCGCGATGGAAGATGCTGAAATCAAATACTCCACGGTACAAAACTGGTATCCGGGAGATGCTGAAGGCAAAGGTGGAATCTATAACTTTGTCACCAAGCGCGGCGCCTGCCGGGGCAAGAATTCAAAAATCGCCTGGACCCAGGTGGAAACCGGCTCCTCGATCACCTGGAAATATCCAAGCTGCATTCTCGAAGGCGAAAATTCCGTTGGCGAATTCTACTCCGTGGCCATTACCAACAACATGCAACAGGCCGACACCGGCACCAAGATGATCCACATTGGGCGCAATACGCGCTCGACCATCATCTCCAAGGGTATCTCCGCCGGGCGCGGCCAGAATACCTATCGTGGCGCCGTCAGAATTTTGCCAGGGGCTGAGAACGCACGCAATTATACACAATGCGACTCTTTGCTTATCGGCAAAACCTGCGGTGCGCACGCGATCCCTTACATCGACTCTCGGAATCCGAGTGCGCGAGTTGAGCATGAAGCCACCGCCTCAAAGGTCAGCGATGAGCAGATGTTTTACTGCCAGCAGCGCGGGCTGACACAGGAGGACGCGCTGTCGCTCATCGTCAATGGCTTCTGCAAGGAGGTATTGAAGGAATTGCCCATGGAGTTCGCGGTCGAGGCACAAAAACTCCTGGCCGTCAGTCTCGAAGGCAGCGTCGGATGACTCTGCTTCCCCCCATCAGCCCAAAGACTGGAGAGTTCGCATGACCAACCTGCTTGAAATCCATGACCTGCATGCCTGTCTTACCAACGGCCGGGATATCCTCAAAGGTATCAATCTCACAGTCAAAGCTGGCGAGGTGCATGCCATCATGGGGCCAAATGGTGCGGGTAAAAGCACGCTTTCCAGCGTGCTGGCCGGCAAGCCGGGCTATGAGGTGACGGCGGGGCATATCTTGTACCAGGGCACGGACCTTGCCGGCTTGCCGCCGGACGAGCGGGCGCGCAGTGGCATCTTTCTCGCCTTCCAATACCCGGTGGAAATCCCCGGCGTGAACAACATGTATTTTTTGCGCGCCGCGCTCAACGCCGTGCGCAAACAGCGTGGCATTGCCGAATTGGACGCCGCGCAGTTTCTGAAGGCCGTCAAGGCCAAGCTGAATCTTCTGGATATCAGTGACGATCTCCTCAAACGCGCGGTCAACGTCGGTTTTTCCGGCGGCGAGAAGAAACGCAACGAGATTTTCCAGATGGCCATGCTGGAGCCAGCTCTGGCAATTCTCGATGAGACCGATAGTGGCCTCGATATCGACGCGCTGCGCGCTGTCGCCAACGGGGTGAACCGCTTGCGCGATCCTGGCCGCGCCATTGTCATGATCACGCATTATCAGCGGTTGCTCGACTATATCGAACCTGATTTCGTGCATGTACTCGCAGATGGTAAAATCGTGGCGTCGGGTGACAAAACCCTCGCCACGGATCTTGAGGAGCGCGGTTATGCTCATCTCGCCAGCGCTGCATGAGGATCGTGGCATGACCGAAATAAAACCGGAGACCATGCCCTATATCGCGGCCTATCGCGCGGGGGTCGATACGGCAGAGCCCGCTTGGCTGCAGGCGCTGCGGCAAGCTGCCATCGAGCAATTCTCCTCACTGGGATTTCCAAGCCGGCGTGAAGAGGCATGGCGGTTCACGAATTTGCGCCCGTTAACAAAGGCCCCGAAGCTACCTGTGCTTGACGGAGCGGGCCTGCCTGACCCCACATCCGAGGATATCGAAGCTTTAAGCTTCTCTGGTGCCCCCTATCGCCTTGTTCTGAACAATTCTTTCATCGTTCCGGCTCTGTCTTCGGTTGCAAACCTGCCCGATGGCGTCTGGTTCGGTTCTGTCACCGAGGCGCTTGAATCCCGCCCCGAGCTCCTAAAATCCGCCTTCGACGCTGCCGGCCTCGCGGGCAATCAGCCTTTTGCCGCCCTCAACGCGGCCATGTTCAAGGGTGGCTTTCTATTGGCGCTGGAGCCAGGCGTGTCCATCGATGCGCCATTTGAGATCATCCACGTCAGCGCGGACGCCACCGCGCACGTACGTTGCGCAATTTTGCTGGGTGCTGGAGCCAGCGCGACCGTCATGGAAAGTTTCACCGGCACCGGCGCTGGTTGGAACAATATCGTGACCTGGGTCGAGCTTGATGCGGGCGCCAGGCTTCGCCACGTCAAAGTGCAGACGGAGTCTCAGGACGCCATTCATCTGTCTCTCACCCGTGCGACCCTAGCCCGGGCAGCCGGCTATGACAGCACCGTGCTCAGCTTCGGCGCGCTGCTGTCGCGCGAGGACATTCAGGTGGCGCTGACCGGGGAGGGGGCTGATTTTACCCTTAACGGCGCCTACCTTCTTGGCGGCCAGCAGGAGGCCAATTTTGCCCCCGTGGTGGCGCATCAGGTGCCGGGCTGCACCAGCCGCCAGATTGTGAAGGGTGTTGTCGGTGGTCAGGCACATGGTGTGTTTCTGGGCAGCATCAGGGTTTACCCCGGCGCCGATCAGACCGATGCGCGCCAGACCAATCGTAATCTCCTGCTCAATGCCGGGGCTTCGGTGGACACAAAACCGGAGCTGGAAATTCTAGCTGACGACGTAAAATGCAGCCATGGCGCCACCATCGGCGATCTCGACGATGCCGCGCTGTTCTATCTGCAAGCCCGTGGCATCGACGCCGTTACGGCGCGCCAGATGCTGGTCGAGGCTTTTGCCGCCGACGTCATTGACGCGTCCGAAGTCCCAGCGCCCATCCGTGCCCATCTGCACGGCCTGCTGTCGTCTTGGCTGGAACGCCTGCCATGACGGCGCTGGCGCAGCTCCGGGAAGTTCCGCGCACCGCCTTTGATCCGCGCGAAATCCGGCGCGAATTCCCGATCTTTGCGAACAATCCCGGCCTGGTGTTCCTCGACAGTGGTGCCAGCGCACAAAAGCCCCGCGCCGTCATCGATGGCATCGCGGAGTATTACCGCACGGATTACGCCAATATCCACCGCGGCGTATATGCGCTCAGCGCCCGCTCGACTGACCGCTTCGAGGCGGCGCGGGAAACGGTGCGCCGCTTCCTCAACGCGCGTGATTCCAGTGAAATCGTCTTCGTGCGCGGCGCGACCGAGGGCATCAACCTCGTCGCGCAATCCTGGGGCGCCACCTTCCTTGGCGAAGGCGATGAGGTCGTCATCTCCGAGTTGGAGCACCACGCCAACATTGTGCCCTGGCAGTTTCTCCGTGAGCGCCTTGGCATCAAGCTTGTGATCGCCCCCATCGATGATACTGGCGGCCTAGACCTCGCGGCGTTTGAACAATGCCTCACGCCGCGCACAAAACTGGTTGCCATCACGCATCTGGCCAATGTCACCGGCCACGTCGTGCCGGTGGAGGCAGTGGTCCGCATCGCGCATGCGCATGGCGCGAAAGTGCTGCTCGACGGCTGCCAGGCGGTGCCGCGCCTGATCGTCGATGTCCGCGCCCTGGATTGTGATTTTTACGTTTTCTCCGGCCATAAATGCTACGGCCCCACGGGTGTCGGCGTACTCTATGGCAAGCGCGAAACTCTCAATACCATGCCCCCCTGGCAGGGCGGTGGCGACATGATCCGCACGGTAAGTTTTGCCGAAACCACCTTCCAGGACCCACCCTACCGTTTTGAGGCCGGAACCCCCGACATCTCCGGCGTCATCGGTCTGGACATGGCGCTCAGCTTCATGAACTCCATCGGCCGGAACGCCATCCAGGCGCATGAGGAAGCTCTCACGCGCTACGCCGTGGCGCAACTTACCGCCGTGCCGGGCGTAAAACCAGTTGGCGCCGGCGCCCGCCAGCTTGGCGCGGTCTCCTTCGAAGTTGAGGGGATTCATCCCCATGATCTCGCCACCATCTTCGACCAGCATAACGTCGCCATTCGCGCCGGACATCATTGCGCTCAGCCGCTGATGGAGCGGCTCGGCCTGCCGGCCACGGCCCGCGCCTCCTTCGGCGTTTACAGCGACGAAGCCGATGTTGACGCGCTCATCCACGCGGTGCGGGCGGCACAGAAACTTTTCGGGGATTAGACATGACGGATCTGCGCGAGCTTTATCAGGATATTATTCTCGATCACGGCCGCCACCCGCGCAATTTTCATGCAATGGCCGAGCCCAGTCATTTCGCGCATGGCCATAACCCGCTCTGCGGCGACAAGGTGACAGTATATCTTCAACTCGCCGATGAGCGGATAGAGGACGTAAGTTTTGAGGGCCGTGGTTGCGCGATCTCCACTGCCTCCGCCTCGCTGATGACCGAAATTCTCAAAGGGAAAACTTTGAAGGACGCGGAAATTCTGTTCGGCGCCTTCCACGCCAATGTTACGGGTGGCACCCCGGTCGCCGTACCACCGGAGCTGGAAGACGACAGTGAGCGCCTTGATCCGCTGACCGGCGTCAAAACGTTTCCGGCACGGGTGAAATGCGCAACATTAGCCTGGCACGCTTTCGAAGCTGCCGTGCATGGCGGCGGCCTCGATGCCGCCATCAAGACGGAGTAGCGCGATGCTGTCCGAAGGCCAGGCCACGGCGCGCCAAAACATCGCTCCATTGGTCCCCGCCGATGATGGCGACCCCGCCCTGCGGGCGGAGGTTATGGAAGCCCTCAAGACCGTGCGTGACCCAGAAATTCCGGTCAACCTGGTCGATCTCGGCCTCATTTACAGCCTGGCGGTGAGCCAGCACGGCGTGGTGCATGTGGACATGACGCTGACGACACCAGCCTGTCCCGTCGCCGGCTCGTTGCCCGGCCAGGTTCAGCACATGGTCTCCCTCGTTCCAGGGGTCAATGTCGTGCTCGTCAATCTTGTCTGGGAGCCACCGTGGACCCGGGACCGTATGAGTCAGGAAGCCATGCTGGAATTGGGACTATTGTAGCAAGACTTCTCTTTTAGATTTCCCGCGGTGATAAATTTAGCGGCGGCATCGCCTTCAGCGGCAAAATGCTTAACCGCTTCCCGCCGCGCTAGCTCAGAACTGCCCGATAGAATCCCCACGGATATCGCACAAAGTTCCGCAATGTTGGCATGGGTACGTTGTTCATCCGCGAGTGAGCGGACACGCAAAAATCCACTACGTACCAGAAGAGTTTGTACCACGTCCCGGATTATGGAGTTACCAATGGCCTCAAGAATGAGCGCATAAAATCTCGTCGCGATCAACCGGGCTTCCCAGCGCGGGCCGGCTCGCGCCGGTCGCGACAAATCCGCGTGGATAGAACGCATATGCGTAGTATTTTCGGGGCTCATGCGTAAGGCAAGTTGTGCCACAGCATCGCCGAGCAGAAGTCCAAGCATATGATAAATCGTCTCGGCTTGTACGCGGTTGGTTTTACTTACCATCATGCGGCCACTTCTAACGGTAATCAATTGCTCCGCCTCGAGATAACGCAGGGCTTCACGAACCGACGTCCGGCTAATCCCCAACTCCTGACATAGTCTTGCATCGCTTAGCTTTTCTCCTGGCGGGAGCGCGCCAGATGCAATCGCCGCGCGCAAACTTTGCACCACCTGGCTGCGGATACTTGCTGTGCCGCCGTCAATCTCGACCGGCACACCTTGCAAATATCGACGCGTAGCTGTGGAGAAGGGAACGGACGGCTTGTCCGAAATCACCGGATGTGTCGGCAGATCTGCAATTTATGTAATGCCATCGCTCTCGCGCTGAGCCGCAGATCAGCCTATGGCGCGTATTTTGCTTAGCTTTATCAGGCACCCTATTCCGGCGCTGCGCGTGGAGTGGTGGATAGAGGAGGATGATATTGTGACACTCAACATGATTTTGAGGCATAAGCCAGCAGGTTTCATTGCGGTACCGAAGGATGCCACAATCAGAGATGTTATTGGGATCCTCTCCGAGAAGAGAATCGGCGCGGTTCTGGTTCTGGGCGATCAAAGTGAACTCGCCGGTATTTTGAGCGAGCGCGACATCGTGCGTGGCTTCGCCCGTCACGCTGCCGGCATCTTCGACAGGGCAGCAGCGGCGTTGATGACGCCAGATCCCGTGATTGCCACGCCAACGACCACAATTGCGAAGGCGATGGAAATGATGACGGGCGGACATTTCAGGCACCTGCCGATCGTGGATTCCGGCGCGTTGATTGGTTTGGTCAGTATTGGCGATGTCGTAAAGGCACGAATTGACCAGCACATGTACGAGTTTGAGACATTACGGACCTATGTGGCAGGTGGTGTTTAGCGGGGTCTACTGAACGAGTTTCTTGCTTCGCTATGTCTGGTCGGCCAATTGCCCGCAGCGATGTCTTGCCCGCACCGTAGGTGTCTTGCTCGAATTTCCGGTAATATTCGACAAGCAGTTTTCCGCTCCGGAAAATGCCGGGACTAGAGTCTCTTTCATTTAATTTGACGCATAGCCTGAATTCTTGAGGTAGTTTGCGCATTCGTGCGGTTTGAACTCGTTGAGCAATGTGCCGATGCGTTTCCATGTTGCCTCGACGGTGCGTTCGGCGGCTTTGCGGAGCAGGGTTTTGAGTTTTGCGAAGACTTGCTCGATGGGGTTCAGGTCCGGGCTATAGGGCGGCAGGAACAGGAGCTTGGCGCCGGCCGCGCGAATGGCCTTTCGTATTGCTGGGCCTTTGTGGCTGCCGAGATTGTCCATGATGACGATGTCGCCGGGTGACAATGTCGGCACCAGAAATTGTTTGATATACGCGGCAAAGCTTTTGCCATTGATCGGTCCGTCCAAGACGCATGGTGCATCGATACGATCTGACCGCAGAGCCGCCAGGAAGGTCAAAGTTTTCCAGTGGCCATGCGGCACCTTGGCCAACAGCTTCTCCCCGCATGGCGCCCAGCCGCGTGTGCGGGTCATGTTCGTCTTGGCCCAAGTCTCGTCCAGAAAAACCAGCCGCTCAGGTGCCAGTCTGGCCTGATATTTTTTCCAGAACCGGCGCTTGCGGGCCACGTCCGGGCGATCCTGCTCGGCGGCGAACAGCGTTTTTTTTAAAGCTGAGCCGGGCGTCACGGACCAGGCGCCAGACCGAGACCTCGCTGGTGACAATGCCGCGCTCGCCCAGTTCAATCGCCAGCGCTCGCATCGTCAAATCTTTCTGCTCATCAAGCCGGCCAAGAATCCAGGCCTGATGTGGCGCCAAAGCCCGAGCTTGCCGGCGCCCTTGCGGCTTGGCCGCCGCACTGCCCGTCTGCCGCAGACGCTGTGACCACTTCACCGCGCTCGCAACGCTTACCGAAAACAACGCCGCTACCTCGCGGCACGAGCGGCCAGACAAAACCGCCCCCGCAACACGTTCCCTCAGATCATTCGAATAATGCCGACCCATCTCATGCTGACCTCCAATCCAGCAATAAGCTTGAATCAGATTTTCCGCCGCGCCGGAATCCCAAAACGATTCGGATCATCAGAAAGAGACTCTAAGGTGGCCGGGTTTGTCTGAACACCGTTTCGCTATCTATAAGTGGCAGGTCTGCCGGGTTGTTGGATAGTATTCCGGTGTCTGGGCCTTGCGCAAGGAGGGCGTAGCCCGACTGGAGCGAGGCCCAGACACCGATCGCGAAATTTTCAGGCGGCCGCAAGCAGCGGGGCCTGAGTGAAGTAGGCAGCATCGGGCGTACGCGCGCCAAGGCTCGAATGCGGGCGCCTGCCATTGTAGAAATTCAGATACCGGCCGAGGCCGGCGCGGGCTTCGGCGACGCTGGCATAGGCGTGCAGATACACCTCCTCGTATTTCACGGAACGCCAGAGCCGCTCGACGAACACATTATCTCGCCAAGCGCCTTTGCCATCCATGCTGATCGCGATCTTGTTCTTCAACAGCAGCCCGGTGAAGTCGCCGCTGGTGAACTGGCTGCCTTGGTCGGTGTTGAAAATCTCCGGCTTGCCGTGGCGGGCGAGGGCCTCCTCAATCGCCTCGATGCAGAATTCCACCTCCAGCGTGATCGACAGTTTCCAGGCCAGAACCCGCCGGCTGAACCAGTCCACCACCGCCGCCAGATACACAAAACCGCGCGCCATCGGGATGTAGGTAATATCCATCGCCCAGACCTGGTTCGGCCGGCCGATCAACTTGCCGCGCAACAGATATGGATAAATCTTGTGGCCTGGAGCGGGCTTTGACGTATTCGGCCGGCGATACACCGCCTCGATTCCCACCCGCCGCATCAATGTGGCGACCTTCGCGCGGCCGATGACGATATCCCCGGCGCGCAGCAGATCGCGCAGCATCCGGCTGCCGGCGAAGGGGTAGTTCAGGTGCAGTTCGTCGATCCGGCGCATCACCGCCAACTCCCCCGCCGGCACCGGCCGGGGCGCGTAATACAGGCTGCCGCGGCCAAGCCCCAACAACGCCGCCTGCCGGGACAGCGGCAGTTCATGCCCACGGTCGATCATCGCTTTGCGCTCAGAAGCCCGGCCTTGCTGAGCGCACCGGACAAAAAATCATTCTCAAGCGTGAGTTCTCCGATCTTCGCATGTAGCGGCTTCAAATCTACAGCCGGTGCTGGCTCACCACTCGCCGGCGCGCCGCCGAACAGCCCGGCAGCACCTTCCGCCAGTTGCGCCTTCCAGGCGGTGATCTGGGTCGGGTGAACGTCATAAAGCTGCGCCAGCTCAGCCAGTGTCTTCTCGCCCTTCAGAGCGGCCAATGCCACTTTGGCCTTGAACGCCGGGGCATGGTTACGGCGGGTACGCTTCGTCATCATTTCTCCTGTTCCACGGCAGCATCGCCGAGTTCAGGCAGAAATTCCACTTATCCAAGTGTTCGAATTTGGCCAGCCACCTCTGAGCAAGGCATTACCGTTGCCGGGTGAGGGATTTTCCGATAGAAGCTCCACCATACGGACCCGTAGCTCAGCTGGATAGAGCGTTGCCCTCCGAAGGCAAAGGTCACGCGTTCGAATCGCGTCGGGTCCGCCAATGTCTTCAAGGGGTTAGTCCCCAGCCGCAACCGGTCAGAAAATCGAAACTCACCAAATACTCACCAAAGTTACGAGTGGGTTTGGCGCGTTGTGGGGTAGGCTATCGTAGATTGCCGCGGAAAATTTGTTCTTGCCCCTATTGCGACCTGAACTTTTCGGTCCTGTTTGGAGCAGAGTCGGGCATAATCAAACAGGACGCAACTGTACAGCGGCCCGGTTTATCTAATCGGTAGGACCCAGGTTCAATCCCGGATGTCGGCACCATTTTTTACGGACTTAGGTGACAAAACCATGTGAAAAGAGACGACTAGAACGGCTTTGGAGAAAATCACGTGACGGCGATAGATTGAGGCTTCAAACGTTATCCCCTCAGTAGGGCAAGAATTATTATTATCTATGTCGCTTCCCAATTAGCTTGGTTTGAATGAGACGAAATATCTCTGCTTGGTATTGTGCATCGTGTAGCGCATCGTGATCGCCTTTCAGAGAGGGCTTTAAATCCCCGGCGATCCGACTTGACCGGGTGCTGGCCCAATCACAGCCGGTCGCCCCCATGTAAAGCGCTTTAATATCTAAAGCTGTGAACCCAAACGGATTAGCGCCGCAGAAGCGATGAAAATAGTAGTTGACGAAGGACCAATCAAATGGGGCATTGAACCCCACAAAGACGACGGCTTCATCTGCACCCACCAACGACGAGAGCCAAGCGTCAAAGCGTTGCATTGCGTCTAATGGGTTGAGTCCAGAGTGCGCGAGCTCGTCCAACAATAAGCCACTAACCTCTAGCGCCTTGGGATCGAAGTTCTGATTGATCGGCTTCAGTTTGCAGACAAACGTTTTCGCCGGCTCGAAAATGGCGCAAGCGCCGATCGACAAGAGGCTGAACTCGCCCGGAATGGGACCGGCCGTCTCCACATCAACTGAGACAAAGACTTCGCGCTTCCCTCTCATGAGATAAGAGGCTCCGCCGGAACGAGGGAAGGCCGATTGCGGATCGCCTGCCAGTGCTCACGGAACGCCCGGCGTCTGTCCTCGGCGCTACCCGTGGTCTTCCAATGGAGTCCCGAAAAGGTCGTGATGTCGAAGGGCAGAGTCGATCCCTCGCATGCCATCACCATGGTTGGAAGACCACGACCTAAGGCATAGCCGAGCTCCAGAAAGCAGTTTGGCCGCGCGCCAGTGATGTCCGCCAAAACGACGCTGCTGCGATGAAGTTTAGCGAAGATTTCCTGATCGATTCGAGCATGGTCGTAGGCTTGACGGCCATCGACTACAGTAAGGCGATAGCCTAGTTCCTCTTCGATGACGGGTTTGACGACCACATCAAAGAAATCCTGCACTGCGACATAGTCTGGCAGATCTGGGTTGAGAAGCCGCACGGCGAAAGCTCTTGGCCGCTCCAACGCCTCTAGCAGATCGACAAGCACCGCTACGCGATCGGAAACCGGCTGCCTCGGCGGAAAGCGGATTTTGTTGATCCAATCATGAGCGTCGCCATCGTCGGCGACCTGGAATAGGCGCCGGCTTTGGCTACTCGTTAGGCCATAATTGTAGAGCCGCCGGGCACCAGTGGTGTCGGGGCACAATGCGAGATTTAACGGAACGATTGGCTTTCCCGCATCGTGATAAAGATTGGCAAGATACAGCACGCCCTCGGTCCCGCCCATGGATACGAGGATGTCGCCAAATCGCGCCTGAGCCTCCATGCGTTTGCTGTTCATGTTCCAGTGCGCTGCGTTTTCGATTTTCACCAATGGTGAGGCACGCAGTTGATCCCATAGCCCAGTGTAATCTGCTGGAATCTGATCTTCGCTCTTGTGATGCTGAACAGCTATCGCGAGCGGAGCCGGTACACCAGTCGGCCGTAATGCCAGATTGTCCATGATTGTCTTCCAGATCAACCAGTCGAAACAGATCGGCTGGCCATCGGCCTCGCGGACCGGTTCGGCATCAACCGGAATGACGAAGTTTGCACCGCGCTTGATCAGTTCTTTCACCAAGCCGGCTACCAGCTCCCGCGCAGCGTTTACGTCGTTCAGCATCGCAATCGTTGCGTCCTCGACGATACTGCCGGCGATGTGTATCCGGCGGCCAAAAAGAGATGAGCGCGGGATCACTTATCCTCCATCACGGGGGAGGCCTGGAGCACCGTCGCTACGGACTTAAGGTGCTCGAAGCGAAGCGCTTCGTTCGGGTAAGCTTTGGCGAGCGCGGCCGGATAAAGGCGCGTACGAATGTCCGAATAGGTCCAGGCCGGATAATCTCCGCGCGCACCGGTAGCTACAACAAGTTCGGAAATTTGCGTGGCCGCAAGACCGAGACCAGCAAGATCCATCGAGAAGAGCTGATGCCGCTCCTCCTCGGAAGGCCGTTTGAATTCTTCGATGATGGCGGCCCGCCGGCGAAGTGCCGGATCGAGCGCCGAGAGTTGGTTGGTGCAGAGGAAGACAACGATCCGGCCACCATATTGACGCAGATCATCGATACCCTGAATCAGCGTATTGACCGCCACCTTGTCTTCGTGATGGCTGTGAACCTGCGCCCGCGACGCGCCAAGGCTGTCGCCCTCATCAATAACCAAGATTGCGCGGCGATGCTTGCCTGCCGATTGAATGACCTTGCGAAATGCCTCGGCGATCAACGTTCCCATTTCGCCAACCATGCCTGTGCCACGGACGCGATTGGAGAGCTTGAATAAGACCGAATCCTCGCTCCGCGCTTCGGTGACCAGCTTGTTGGCAAAGCATTCAGCCATCGCGGTTTTGCCGGTTCCAACATCGCCGTGGAAGATCACCAGCGGGTATTGCTCGGCGACGAGATCGCAGATGGCGAGTTTGCCGTCATGATGCTTCCGGTTCCACTCGCCGAGGCCGCCAACATTGAGCAGAAGGTGCAGTTGATTATGGACACGAGCGTAGCGTCCGCTGAATCCCAGTAGTGTCTTCTCGCGTTTGACGAGTGCGTCGCTGGGAAGTGGAGTTTCACTGTCAAAAATGCTCGACTGGCTCACGTGGCCCAATCCTTTCTCTTCATCCCGTATGTATTACTCGCGTAGTCGCGCCCCCCTGAAGAAGTCAGGGAAGCGTGGTGGGTGTCCTCGCAATTTGGCACCCAACCAATCTTAAGCTTGCCCCTAGTCGCCTCACGTGCAGCGCTCGTGTAAGCATCGGTATATCCCAACACAATTCGAAGGCGTGGACTTGCCACTTTTGGCCAGAGCACGCCCCCTGGTCGGCTCGACGTCAACGAACCGGCATTGGTATTGACGTCAAAGCGAACCGCCTTCTGCTCGACGCCATAGCTGAGCAGGGTCACGTCGACCCAAGAGAGGTAGCCAGCCTTCGCCAGCACCTCAACATCATGGGAAAAATCGGCGGCTTGTTCAGTCGTCCACGCGCCAGTGCTATTCGCGATCATGATGAGATCCGCCTTTACTCGGCGCACTACGGTTTCAATGTCAGCAACCGTGTAGGTGGCGGTAGTGGTCTTGGTCTGAACTCATCTCAGTCGTCCGTCTTGAAACGATGGCCAAAGATCTCTTTCCAGATCTCACGCTCGTCTTCGACCGATGCAAAATTTGCGGCTTCCCAAGAGGCTTCTGCGGCCGCGACGATCTCCTTGCGCTCCGATTCGGAAATCCGACTTGTGACGTTGTTAAGGCTATAAACTGGGTCAAGAACGACCACGGGGTCGGCAAAGGTCCTGAAAGGCGCCGTGTTCTCGGGGAAGCTAATTTTCTCTTTAAGGCCGGATTGGGCGATATAAAGGAGGAAATTCCGGAAACGCTGTTCGATGCTCCCAGAGCTGCCCTGTGTGGCCAGGACATGTGCCATGATCAGTTCAATGGCAAACGACTTGAGCGGCTTGATTTCGGCATGATTACGCCATTTCTTCGCTAGCAGTCTGCTGAAAAACTTCTCGCGGTTTGGCTGATGATATGATTCATTGGCTTTGACATGTTTTGTGAGGCTACGGGTGCGGGGTTCTTTTCGGGATCAGGGCGGGATGTTTTCGTATGTGTCGCCGGAGAGCCGGGTTCCGGCGAACCATCCTTTGCGGGCGATCCGTGCTTTGGTTCGGGTCGTTTTGTCTGAGATGAGCCGGAGCTTTGCCTGGCTGTATGCCAAGGAAGGCCGCCCCTCGGTGCCGCCTGAGCAATTGCTGAGCGCGCTGCTGCTTCAGGTGCTCTACGGCGTTCGCTCGGAGCGTCAGTTGATGGAGCAACTGGATTATAATCTTCTGTACCGCTGGTTTGTTGGCTTGTCGCCGGATGATCCGGTCTGGAGCCCGACAACATTCACCAAGAACCGCGAGCGCCTGCAGAACGGTGATGTCTTTCAGAAATTCATGAGCCGCCTGCTGAACCACCCGCAGGTGGTGCCGTTGCTGTCGGATGAGCATTTCTCGGTGGATGGCACGTTGATTGAGGCATGGGCGTCGCAGAAGAGCTTTCGCCCGAAGGACGGCAGTGACGATGACGGCTCTGATTTTCATGGGCAAAAGCGCAAGAACGACACGCATGCGAGCACGACCGACCCCGAAAGCCGGTTGTACCGCAAGGCTGCTGGGCGCGAGGCGAAACTCGCCTACATGGGGCACGCGCTGATGGACAACCGGCACGGTCTGGCGGTGGGCGGTATGGTGACCCAGGCCACAGGCACGGCCGAGCGCGATGCATCGGAGGCAATGCTCAACGCCAAAGCCAAATCAGCCAGCAGGCGTATTACCGTGGGTGAAGACAAGGCTTACGACACCGCCGGTCACGTCGCCAATCTGCGCGCCGTCGGCGTCACGCCGCATGTCACGCAAAACAACGCCGAAACCAAAACCGGCAAGCGCCGCCGCAGCGCCATCGACGGCCGCACCACCCGCCATCCCGGCTACGCGATGTCGCAATCCCGCCGGGCGATGGTCGAGTGCATATTCGGCTGGGGCAAACAGCATGGCACCATGCGAAAGACCAAGCTGCGCGGCACGGCGCGGGTTGCCGGGACGTTCTTGCTCAACCTGATCGCCTACAATCTCGTCCGCATCCCAAAATTGGTGCTCATCTGAGGGCGGAGTCCGCCCAGATAACGCGAAAGTGCCAGAAAAACCTCAAAGAATGATAATGCAAGGATGGATTGACTACCAAATCGAAGGTTTTTCAGCAAACTGCTAGGCGCACCAATGTGCGGAAGTCGTTGTCAAGGTTCTTGCGATCCTGGACAAACTTAATCTGGCAGGGCGCACAGGTCTGGACTTTTGATCCGTCATGAATGTCGAATTGCCAACCATAGCCAGGCCTGTTTTCATCTTCGATGACAGGTACGATGTCGACGCTGAGTCCAGTTCCCACGAACGTGACTGTCGCGGCCTTACGCTGGATTTCGAAATCTTCGATCGACTTGCTCGGATATTGTTTGATCAGCAGGTTATAGATGGTACCGTTGAGACTATCGAGCGTTTCCTTGTCGGCGTCGCGGCCAGAAATGTAGAATACGACATCGACGTCAACCGGGTCAACAATTGTCCTGCGCAGGATCGTGTATTTGGCGAATGACCCGGCCTTCACCACCTTGGCAATCTTGATTTCCGTCTTGTTGCGGATGTTCTTACGCAACTCCACGATCAGCCGATCCACCTGTTCATGATATTCTGTTCGCTTGTCCGATGGCAGGCGTAGGACATTGGCGTCGTAATATCGTAGTTCAGTATTGCTTAATGCCATCACCTGCGCCCTTTCACCCTTGACGGTTGACTGCAGATCCAGCCGTCCGAAGTCGGACAACACCATGGATCGCTCCTCACCCCGCCGGCAAACTTGCCGGCTAAAGGAAATCTATTATAAGTTGACGCTGGAGTCAAGTTAGTCTATTTTGTGCCGGCAAGTTTGCCGGCGGACAAATAAGGGATTGAAATGGCGGGTGTTTTTCATTTGTTCTTCGGGCGGGCCCGAGAAGCAGATACGATCGGTTTCCGCTTCGGGGCGAAGGGTACGCATACCAGCCGAACCATGATGCTTGAGGAGCTTAGCCACGTCCTGGCGGCGACAGGCCCCGACGCTCGGCGCCTTGACTACGCGGCGGCTATCATTGACGGGAACTGCCTTTCAAAGCCAACAGCATCCACTCGCAGACTCAGCAACCAACGGCTCGGCGAACTCTATGGTCTAGACCCGGCTATCCCACTGTTTAGGGTTCTCCGTAGGCTGTGGGATTTCCAAGCTGAAGGTCGGCCTCTTCTCGCCCTGATGGCAGCGATCGCCAGAGATCCCCTTCTGGCAGCAACATGCCCAGCCATCGTCGCAATGTCTGCCAACGCTGAGCTTCAACGAGATGCGCTGAAAAGTGCGCTCCAGGTCGTTGTTGGGGACCGACTGAACGACAGCACGCTCGAAAAAGTATGCCGCAATGCGGCAAGTACCTGGGCACAATCTGGACACCTCGAAGGACGAACCTTCAAGAAGCGCAGGAGAGTAATGCCGTCATCGACTGCCGTGACTTTTGCGATCTACCTCGCACATGCCGCGGGGTTCCGTGGTGCTGACGTTTTCTCGTGTGGTTGGCTAGGTGTGCTCGACTGCGACCCCTCTCAGGCGCGCGAGCTCGCTCTTGACGCGAAGCGATCTGGCTTAATCGATTTGCGAATGGCGGGGGATGTCGTCGAGTTCAATTTAGTACGGCTCGATCACTCCGCTGGAAAGGCCTGAAAATGGCGCGCATCGAAGACATAGCCGAGCGCTATGGACGTCATATTGCCACGCCGTGGCAGCGTACTGTTGCAGGCGCACAGCGCGTTGTGATGGTGGTTTACGACAAAGAGCTTGAGCGGACGCTGAGAGCGCATATCCTTGCCTTTGAAACGGTGACCCGTGAGGCGGGACACGACTGGCGTGAAATCGATCTGTCCACCACGTTCGCAGAATGGATGGCGGCTGACGACTATCGAGACGAGTACTTCCGCTCCCCGGAGGATATTCAACTCAAACTCGATGCCGAATTTCCTGAGTTCGTCGCGGATCACCTTCGGGAGGAGCTTCAGAAATCCGATGTCACATCCAACACGGTTGTCGCCGTTCTCGGTGTCGGTACTCTGTTTGGGTTTGCTCGTATTTCTCAAGTGTTGAAGAACATAGAGGCCGACATTCAGGGGCGCCTTGTTGTGTTTTTTCCTGGCCAATTTGAACGTAACAATTATCGGTTGCTCGATGCACGCGACGGTTGGAACTACCTCGCCGTGCCGATCACGCTCCACGGCGAAGGAGGAACGCTATGAAAATCAAAGACGCCCTACAGCGCGACCCGGCATCTCATCCCCTGGTGAACCAGGGCCAGGCGCGCATTTCGGACAGCCGCAACGAACGTACGCAATCCGAGTTGCGTGGCGAGCTTGAGACATTCGTCTGCGAGGGGCAATACGCGGATGGCGTTCAAAAGATCATTCGCTCCTTCCTCGACAATATCGGCAAAACGAGTCAACGCGGCGCATGGGTGAGCGGGTTTTTCGGCAGCGGCAAGTCGCACCTGCTGAAGATGCTCTGCCACCTCTGGCAGGACACTAGCTTTCCCGATGGTGCCACTGCCAGAAGCCTTGTGCCGTCGATCCCGGAAGACCTTCGTGCTCTCCTTCGTGAACTGGACACCGCGGGAAAGCGCGCGGGTGGTCTGATCGCCGCCGCTGGCGCGCTACCGAGCGGCACCACCGATAATGTCCGTCTGACAATACTCTCCATTTTGCTGCGCGCGATCGGCCTTCCCGAGCAATATCCACAGGCCCGATTCTGCCTATGGCTCTATTCGCAGGGCCAGTTCGAAAAGGTGAAGGCGGCCGTCGAAGCGAGCGGCAAGCCCTTTGAGCGCGAGCTTAACAACCTCTATGTCAGCGGACCGATCGCCCGTGCCGTAATGGCGAGCGACGCCAACTTCGCCGCCAGCGAAGCGGAAGCGAAACAGCTTCTCAAGGCGCAATTTCCGCCGCAGACGTCCGACATCACCACGGAACAATTCCTCTTGGTCGCGAAGGAGGCGCTGAGGCTCAAAGCCAAAGATGGCCGGCTTCCTTGCACGCTGCTCATTCTCGACGAAGCCCAACAATATATCGGCGACTCCCAGCAGCGCGCATCGCTCCTTACCGAGGTCACGGAGGCAGCGTCCAAGCAGCTCGACAGCCACGTCATGGTCGTGGCGGCTGGCCAAAGTGCTCTCACCGAAATCCAGCTTCTGACATACCTGCTCGACCGCTTCACGATCCGTGTTCCACTGTCCGACGCCGAGGTCGAGACGGTCACTCGGAAGGTGCTGCTCCAAAAAAAGCCCACGGCCGTCGCTGACGTGCGCGCCCTTCTCGACAAGCATGCCGGCGAGGTCTCGCGGCAACTCCAGGGTACACGCATCGGCGAGACCATCGAGGATCGCGCGATTATCGTCGACGATTATCCGCTGCTGCCGGTTCGGCGGCGGTTTTGGGAGAACTGCTTCCGCCAGATCGACGCCGCGGGCACAAGCAGCCAGCTGCGTTCGCAGTTGCGGATCATCCACGATGCGGTCGCGAAGGTTTCCGAACGTCCCCTCGGGTCGGTTGTTCCGGCGGATGAGCTTTTCGAGGCGCTTGCCCCAGAGATGGTGAACACGGGCGTCCTGCTTCGCGAAATCAACGAACGCATCATTATGGTTGGCCGAACCGAAGGGCCGATCGCGCAGCGCATTTGCGGCCTGGTCTTTCTGATCGGAAAGTTAAAGCGAGAAGCCGGCGCCGATATCGGCGTCCGCGCCACCAAGGATCACCTGGCTGACCTGCTGATCGACGATCTGACCGCCGACAACGGCAAGCTGCGGTCGGAAGTGGAGGACAAGCTAAAAAAGCTGAGCGACCAGGGCGTGCTGATGCTGGTGGGCGACGAGTATCGCCTTCAAACCCGCGAAGGCAGTGACTGGGATCGGGAATTCCGCAATCGCCAAACCAAACTCAACAACGACGACGCAGCGATCCAATTCAAGCGCGATCAGCTTCTCTACGGTGATATCGACAAAACGGTGCGCGCCATCCGCGTCATGCAGGGCGCCGCCAAAGAGCCCCGCCAGTTTCTGATACACCGTGAGCAGACTGCGCCAGCAGTTGACGGCAGCAGCGTCCCGATTTGGATTCGCGATGGCTGGTCCTACGCCGAGAAAGATATGCTGGAGGCCGCGCGTTCCGCCGGTACTGACAGCCCGATCCTGTTCGTGTTCATTCCGCGCCAGTCGGCCGAGGACGTGCGTCGGCTGATAGTGGAGGCAGACGCCACGCAGCAGACGCTCGACGCCAAGGGCAATCCGACCACCGCCGAAGGCCAGGAAGCTCGCCAAAGCATGGACAGCCGCCGGTCGCGCGCGGTGGTCGACCGCGATCGTCTGATCCGAGACGTCGTGGCGAACGCCAAGGTCTTTCAGGGCGGCGGGAGCGAGGTGCTGCTGACGTCGCTCGATGACCGTATCAAGGCGGCAACCGACGCCTCCCTCGTGCGGATGTTTCCGCGCTTCAAGGAAGCGGATTCGGCCGCGTGGGAAGCGGTGATCAAACGTGCCCGCGATGGCGCCGACCACGCCTTCCAGCCAACAGGCCATACCGACGCCACGGAAAAGCACGCCGTCTGTCAGCAGGTGGTCACGACCATCGGCGCCGGCAAATCGGGGTCGGATGTCCGCAGGACATTGGGTGGAACGCCGTTTGGCTGGCCGCGTGACGCTGTCGATGCGGCGCTGATTGCCCTCCATCGGCTCCAGCACCTCACCGCCACTCTGAACGGCCAGGCGATTCCGCTTGGCCAGCTCGATCAGAACAAAATTGCCAAAGCGGATTTCCGGGTCGAACACGCGACTCTCACCGTAGGAGACCGCCTGATCCTGCGGAAGCTCTTTCAGGCGTTGGGGCTTTCCTGCAAGAGCGGCGAGGAAGCCGTCCGCGCGGGAGAATTTCTCAGCGGTTTCATTGCCCTTGCAAAATCCGCTGGTGGTGACGCGCCTTTGCCCTCCTCCCCGGCGACGACCGAAATCGAGGACACACAACGGCTGGTCGGCAACGAGCAGTTGGTGGCCATTAAATCCAAGGCGCCCGACTGGGAGGAAAAGATCAAGGCGTGGACAACCACGCGCGATCTGATTGCTCAGCGACTGCCGACCTGGAATTTGATTGAACGGCTTGCCAAACACGCGGCGGTCATGCCCGAAGCGAAGCCACATCTGGAGCAGATCGAGGCGGTTCGCAGTCAGCGTCTGCTGTTGGAAAAAGCTGACCCCACGAGTGCAATCCGCGTTGCCCTTGCCGGCTTGCTTCGTGATGCCGTGCAGAAGGGGCGATCCGACTACGAGACGGCGTTCGGCGCGGCCATGGCCTCGCTTGCCAACAATAGCGTTTGGATGAAGGTCCCCCCGGCTGATCAAGACTCCATCAAAGCTGCGGTCGGCCTGAGCGCACCGAGCAAGCCAGACATCGCCAGCGACGACGCGCTGGTGGGTCATCTGGATCAGAAGCCCCTCTCGAACATCCAGGCGGAGATTGACGCCATAGCTGGCCGTGTGGCCCTGGCAATCGAGCGGGCTGCGCGGCTGCTGGAGCCCAAGGTTCAAACCGTCACGTTAGAGCGCAGCACGCTGCGAGACGCCGCGGAAGTCGAGGCCTGGGTCAAGCGCCAAACGGCAACCCTTATCGAAGCGGTGCGCCGCGGCCCCGTGCTTGTGAACTAAGGCGAACCAGAATGACCTCGATTGCACGGGACCTCCGCAAGGATCTTGAGAAGACGGTCAAGCAGGCGCGTCGCGTCGCGGAGGCAGGCGCTCGCCAGGCGGTCCAGCAACTTCGCGTTGGTGACGGCGATGCGCCGAAAGATCTCACGACAGATCAGCGCGCCCTTCGAACCCGATTGCGCGCGCATGGCCGCCAACTTGGAGACCGGCGGGACGCGAAAACGGGCGTGCAAGAGACCGCGCATCTCATACAGGAATGCGCCTACGAGCACTGGCATCGCATGCTGTTCGCGCGCTTCTTGGCTGAGACAGACCTCTTGATTGAGCCGGATTCGGGCGTGGCCATTACCCTTGACGAGGTGCAGGAACTCGCCCGCGAGAAATCGACGGACTGGCTAGAACTGGCGAGCGAATACGCCGAGCGGATGCTCCCACAGATTTTCCGCAAGGATGATCCAGTCCTCCAAATCGTCTTGCCGCCAGAAACGCGATCCGAAATTGAGGACCTGCTGAAAGGACTGTCAAAGCTAGTGTTCGACGCCGATGACAGTCTCGGCTGGGTCTACCAGTTCTGGCAGGCAGACAAAAAGGAGGAGGTCAATAAATCCGAGACCAAGATCGGTGCTGACGAACTACCGGCGGTTACGCAGCTCTTCACCGAGGACTACATGGTCCTCTTCTTGCTGCACAACACGCTAGGCGCATGGTGGGCGGGCAAGGTACTTGCCGACCACCCGAACCTCGCAGCTTCGGCTGCAGATGAGGATGCGTTGCGTGCCGCCTGCAAGGTCGGCGACATCGATTGGACCTATCTGCGCTTTGTCCGGGACCAAGCCGATGACGGCACGGATGGGCCCTGGCGGCCCGCGGCCGGCACGTTCGATGGCTGGCCCAAAGCTGCGAAGAACCTCACAGTTCTGGACCCCTGCATGGGGTCGGGGCACTTTCTTGTCTTCGCATTGCCCATCATTGTCGCCCTGCGGACGGCGGAAGAAGGTATATCGCAACCAGCGGCCGTAGATGCAGCACTTCGAAACAATCTCTTCGGCCTGGAAATCGACCCACGATGCACGCAGATTGCAGCCTTCAACCTCGCTTTCGCGGCGTGGCGCAGGGTAGGTTATCGCGCACTTCCTCAGCTCAACCTCGCCTGTTCAGGTCTTGCCATTGGCGTGAGCAAACCAGAGTGGTTGAAGTTGGCAGAGAAGGCAGTGACCGCTGCAGACCCGGGTGCGAAGCGCGACTTACTCGGCGTCGAGAGGAACTTGCTGACAGTCGGCCTTGAGGAACGGGTTACCAATGGTCTCGCGGCCCTATATGACCTCTTTGCAAAAGCGCCCGTGCTCGGGAGCCTAATAAATCCACGTCGTGCCAGCGCCGACATCTTCCGCGAAGGGTTCGACAAGCTCGAACCTCTCTTGGCCTCGATCCTAGCTGCGGCAGATACGGACGAGACACGCGAGATGGCTGTGGCCGCGCAGGGCATGGCAAAGGCTGCTGAACTTCTCTCGTCGAAATTTACACTCATCGTCACCAACGTTCCATTTCTAGGATCTTCGCGACAAGATACAGAACTCAGGGACCATACCAAGACAAACTTCGGGCACTACTCGGCGGATCTTGCTACCTGCATGATCAAACGCTGCGTTGAAGCATCTGAGGTCTTTGGAACAGTTGCCACGGTTTCCTCGCAGAGTTGGCTTTTCATGAAGCCATACAAAAAGATGCGCGAAGACCTTCTGAAGAATGGAAGGTGGGAGTTTCTAGCGCGTTTAGGGGAGAATGGTTTCTCCAGTCCACAGGCCGCCGGAGCCTTTGTTGCGCTTGTCACTTTCTCAAATCGAAAACCTTCAAATAGCGATGAGTTTAGCTCCATAGATGCATCCGAGTTTAGAGATATTGCCGAGAAAGACCGTGCGCTTCGCACCAAATTGGTTGGCAAGGACTCCCAGAGCGGCCAACTAAAAAACCCCGATAGCCGGATTACCCTCGGAGAGGGATCATCCGTGCCGCTCCTTCTGAATTTTGCCGACGCATACAAGGGAATTGCGACCGGTGATATTGAGAGGTTCATTGCTTTGTTTTGGGAGGTACCCAATCCCAGAGCCGTCGGATTCGAATTTTTGCAAGGCCCTCCAGATGGCACTAGATCATTTGGTGGCCGATCACAGATGCTCAGATGGCAAGAAGGGGATGGGGAGTTACACCGTTTCGTCGAGGAGAAATTGGGGGGGAATGTAGGCGCGTGGATTCGAGGTGAACCTGCGTGGACCCGTCTTGGTGTTGCAGTAGGGCAAGTGAGAAGCTTGCCAGCGACACTATACACGGGTGAATTGTTCGACGAAAATACCGCAGCTATTATTCCAAAGTCAGAAGAAAACCTGTCCGCGATTTGGGCGTTTTGTTCATCAGACGAATACCTGACCGCAGTTCGGGCAATAGATCAATCCCTGAAGGTGCCATCCTTAACCCTTTTAAAGGTTCCGTTTGATCTACTAAAATGGCAAAAGGTCTCCGAAGCGGGCCATGCGTATTCCATCGCAGAGCATGAAATATCAGACCCGACTCAATGGCTCTACTCTGGGGCAATAGCAGCTACTACCAAGCCGTTGCTGGTATCAATCCTGCGCCTGCTTGGTTACGAATGGCCCCGCCAAATCGGACTTGGTTTCCACAAATGGCCGGCAATTCCGACAGACGAAATTGCGAAACATAAAGACCAAGACGGCATCGTCTGCCTCACAGCCCTAAAGGGCGAACCGCCTGCTGAACAGCGTTTGAACGCTCTCCTCGCCGATGCCTTTGGCGCCGAGTGGTCCGCTGCTAAACTGGCCGGCCTGCTTGCCGACGCCGATCACGCCGGCAAGTCGCTAGATGATTGGCTTCGCGATGGTTTTTTCGCTCAGCATTGCGAGTGTTTTCAACAGCGACCGTTCATCTGGCACATCTGGGACGGGCGGCGTGACGGCTTTCACGCATTGATCAACTACCACCGCCTAGCCGCGCCAAATGGCGAAGGCCGAAGGACTTTGGAGAAGTTGATCTATTCCTATCTTGGAGACTGGATTGACCGGCAGCGTATTGATCAAAAAGCAGGTCTCGAAGGAGCGGACGCACGTCTCGCGCACGCTGAACATCTCCGTGGCGAGCTAATAAAGATCCTCGAGGGTACACCTCCCTACGATATTTTCGTGCGCTGGAAACCGCTCCACGAACAGGCCCTCGGCTGGGAGCCAGACATAAAAGATGGCGTGAGGATCAACATCCGTCCTTTTTTGACTGCTCGACCACTTAATGCCCGTGGCGCTAGCGCTTGTGTTCTCCGCAGCACACCGAAGATAAATTGGGACAAGGATCGCGGCAAGGAGCCGAACCGCGACAAGGCTGACTATCCCTGGTTCTGGGGCTGGGACGAAGCCAGCACCGACTTTGCCGGCGGTGCCGGCTTCGACGGCAACCGCTGGAATGACCTCCATTACAGCGTTTCTGTAAAGCGTGCCGCTCGCGCTCGCCGCCGCACGTCCGGGGGAGGCAAGATTTGAACCTCTCGGCGCCCAAGACACTCATTGACGCTCTGCAGGAGTCCTTCACTGGCGCCTTGCGGTCACCGGATGGGACCGCCTCACCGGTCGCGCTGCTTTGGACAGATGCAGACGGCCAGTGGCGGCCGCTCATTGCCACGCTGATGAAAGCGATCCCCGAACTCTACGCTCTCGGGCCCTACGCCCCTGAAGAGCGGCAAGGGCCAGTCATATGGCTCAAGTGTATCATCGAGCGGAGCTTGCCGGACGCGTTGCCGCCGCCTGGCGTCGTGCCGATCCTGTATCTGCCTAACGTGAGCCGACAGGATCTCCGCGCCGGAGGCGATTGCCCAACTGATTTTCAACCCCTCATCGAGTTGCAATATCGTGGCGCGGTTTGGCATCAGCGCAACGGCAGGGACTGGACCGTTGATGCCTTTTTGACGTCCGAGGATGGCGTCGGACTTGACATCGCCAAGGACAATCGCACGCGGGACGCCATGCTGCGGGCGTTGGCGCTGCTGGCGCCCGAACCACTCGTTGGCCTACGTGATCGCCGGCTGGAAGCCGACGATTTCGACCGGCTAGCCATCGGTGATCCGGTTCGCGATTTGCTTAGTTGGATGAGCGACAGCGAGACATTCGAGGCGCGCTGCGATCCAAACCGCTGGGCAACATTCAAAGATATTTGCTGGCGTGAGTTTAGTTTTGATCCTGATGAGGATGGAACTCGAAGGGCGGCCGATGCGCTGCTTCACGGCGGCGGTAAATGGGATGAAGTGTGGCGACGCTTTTGCGATGCGCCGCGGCTTTACCAGGGCGTGTCTGCGGTGTTGCGTCAAGCCCGCCCACGCGACCTGCTGGGCCTAGTTGACCATTCCCGCCGGCCCGGGCTCAATGAGGAGCAGGAGGATAAGCTTCGCAAGGAACTAGAAAGTATTCTGGCTCTGCCGCACGCCCAGGCCTGCGACAAGGTCCACAATTTGGACAGTGAGCACAGAGAGCGCCGCGGTTGGGTTTGGGCGCAACTGGGTGAAAGCCCGTACGCGGTGGCGCTCGAGCCGCTCGGCCGGCTGGCAAAGGCGGCCAGGACCGCACTTGGAGGCGCTACCGCGCAAGCCATGGCAGCCGATTACGCCGCCCAGGGGTGGCGATGCGACCGTGCGGCGATGGAAGCGCTCTGCCGCCTGAAGCAAGGTGCGGAAAATGGCCTAGTCACGAAGGTCGTGCGGGCGCTTTACGAACCCTGGCTCGATCGCTCGGCGCGTCGCTTCCAAGAGCTGATGTCCGCCCCGGGTGTGGACCCGCACAAGCTGACGGCGGCTGTCGCGGCAGAGCGAGACACATGCGTGCTGTTTGCCGACGGCCTTCGGTTCGATGTGGGTGCGATCCTGCAGGAGCGCCTTGAAGCCCAGGGCCTTCGGGTCCGAATGTCGCATCGGATCGCGCCGATCCCAACAGTCACAGCAACGGCAAAGCCGGTTGCGTCTCCGGCGCATGCGGCGTGCTCCGGCAAGACCGATGCTGAAGACTTCGCCCCTATCATCACGTCGAGCAATCAGCCTGCGAACGCCTCTCGGCTGCGCGATGTTATGGCGCGCGCCGGCGTCGAAATCCTCGATCAGGACCAGTCCAGGATGGCCGTGAGCGGCGAAGGTGGTGGCTGGACCGAGACCGGCAAGCTCGACACCCTAGGGCACTCGCTCGAAGCTCTTCTTGTTCGCCAGATCGAACCTGAGATCGATACCCTCGTTGATCGCGTCAGCAGTTTGCTGAGCGCGGGATGGAGCAAGGTCCGTGTCGTCACGGACCATGGATGGCTCCTTCTCCCGGGCGGCCTGCCGAAGGTCGAGCTGTCGCCGCATTTGGTCGCCACGAAATGGGCGCGCTGCGCCGCCGTGAAGGGCGGTTCGACTCCGAGCATCCCCACTTACCCGTGGTACTGGAACCCCGTGCTGCGCATCGCGTCGCCACCCGGCATCGGCGCCTTCATGGCGAACACGGAATACGCTCACGGCGGCATCAGCCTTCAGGAATGCGTCATTCCCGAGCTCGTCGTCGAACGTGGCGAGGAAACGGTTTCGGCCACGATCACTGAGATCAGTTGGCGCGGCATGCGGTGCAGGGTGATGGTGAAGTCCAGCGCCCCCGGCCTGCAAGTCGACCTGCGTCTCAACTGGAAACAGGCGACATCCAGCATCGTCGCGGCTGCCAAGGAATTAGGAACGAACGGCGAAGCGAGCGTTGCTGTCTTAGACGACAAACACGAAGGCGTGGCTGCCTCGGTTGTCGTCTCCGACGCCTCTGGACGAGTGCTCGATTCCAAGCCGACAACCGTCGGAGAAGACGCATGAGCATCGAACTCGATCAGCTTGACAAACTAGCGGCCTCAGTTTTTGACGGATACCTTGTCCGCAAAGACCTTGTGCGAAAATACTCCCGCCAATACCCCGTTCCGACCTACGTCGTCGAATTTCTACTGGGACGCTATTGTGCCAGCGTCAACGAAAGCGAGATTGCTGAAGGGTTGGAGATTGTCGAAAAGCAGCTCAAGGATCGCACTGTTCGAACAGGCGAGGAGGAGCTGTTCAAGGCGCGGGCCAAAGAGACTGGATCGGTCAAGATCATCGATATTGTCCGCGCAAAGCTCGATGCAAAGAACGATTGCTATGTTGCAGAGCTGCC
Organism: uncultured Alphaproteobacteria bacterium; assembly: GCA_963696195.1. Taxonomy (GTDB): domain Bacteria; phylum Pseudomonadota; class Alphaproteobacteria; order Acetobacterales; family Acetobacteraceae; genus Acidocella. The sequence goes on along the minus strand of OY968826.1, from coordinate 2,127,273 downwards.
GAGCCTAAATTTAAGGGACGTCCGCATTGAAGATCAACTGGTGCGCGACAATGAGCGGATGTTGACGGACGGGTTCTATGCCGAAGTCACGTTGGCCTACGATGGGATCATCGCCCAGGAAAAGGGTGGCAGACCGTTTGGCGTCGCTTCTCTTCGGCCAATTCAAATGTCTAAGGCAGACGTTCTCGACATCTATGCAGCGGCCCGGCGGAGCTTTAGCACGGAGGACTGGATCGACTTCCTGCTGCGCTCGATTGGCTTAGAGCCCGCTGCTTTCAGCGAGCGTGCAAAGCGTGTCGCTCTGCTCCGCATGATTCCGTTCGTTGAGCGGAATTACAACCTCGTCGAGCTTGGGCCTCGTGGAACTGGCAAGAGCCACCTTTTCCAGCAGATATCGCCTTATGCTCACCTCATCTCGGGTGGCAAAGCGACGGTAGCTAAAATGTTTGTGAACAACGCGAGCGGACAGCGCGGCTTGGTCTGCCAGTATGATGTCGTTTGCTTCGACGAAGTCTCTGGGATTTCCTTCGACCAGAAGGATGGCGTCAACATTATGAAAGGCTATATGGCCTCAGGACAATTTAGCCGCGGCAAGGAGAGTATCCGCGCAGATGGCAGCATTGTTATGGTCGGCAATCTCGACGTCGACGTTGAGCAACAGCAGAAGATCGGTCATCTGCTCAGCCCCATGCCCCCAGAAATGCGAGATGATACGGCATTCATGGATCGAATACATGCGTACGCACCTGGCTGGGATTATCCGAAGCTAAAACCCAGTGAGCACCTGACCGACCATTTCGGGCTTGTGAGTGACTTCCTCAGTGAATGTTGGACGCGGCTGCGAACCGGTAACCGCGTATCTGTGTTGCAGGGACGTATACATCTCGGAGGGGCGCTCAGCGGCCGCGATCTCGAGGCTGTCTACAAGACGGTCAGCGGCCTAACAAAGCTGTTATTTCCGGATCCGAATATGCTCGTCCCAGATGCGGATCTCGAATGGATTGTTCGCGTGGCACTGGAGTCCCGGCGCCGTGTAAAGGAACAACAACGGCGGGTTTTCAAAAGCGAATTTCGTAATACCCATTTTAGCTACATGATGGGTCCAGATGGCGCTGAACAGTTCGTATCGACTCCAGAACTTCATAGTGACGAGGCTATTGAGAGCGATCCGCTACCGCCTGGTCAGGTTTGGGGCGTAAGTTTAGGAGCGGGTGAGACAGGTCCTGGGCTATATCGAATCGATGTAACCTGCGGACCGGGCAGCGGCGTTAAAATTCTAAATCAACCCACTCCTCCTGGTTTCCGCGAGAGTGTGCGTGTCGGTGAACAAAACCTCTATACCAGGTCAAAGGAGTTGGTCGGAGATCGAAATCCAAGAGAGGAAGAATTCTCGCTACAGATGCGTCCAATGGATGCGGACAAGACTGGAACAGGACTCGGAGTGCCGGTGCTTGTTGCATTATGCGGCGGCCTTCTAGGACGTAATACACGTGGTGGGACCGTCGTGGTCGGTGCTCTCAACCTTGGAGGTTCGATCGAGATGATCCCGAATGCTGTCAGGATTGCCGAGTTGGCAATTGACAAGCAGGCACAGACGCTACTGATGCCTGTCTCCGCTCGTCGGCAATTGAATGATCTGCCGGACGAACTTTGGACGAAAATCAGCATAGAGTTTTATAAGGATGGAGCTGACGCTGTGTTCAAGGCGCTTATGGAGTAGCAGATCGATCGCTGATGTGAACGTTAAATTTTTGTTTTTTAAGACAAGGAGTTGACTGGACGTCTTTCTTTCTTTGCACGCTGGAACCCTCGATCAGTTGCCATGAATCGTAGCAGCATTGGGGCTACCAGTTGTGCCGGTTCAGAAATTTTCTGACCCGTGTCCTGTGCCAGCGCTTCTGCGTAGGCGAGCAGATCTCGGTGCATGGCGGCGGAAATTTCTACGGTGAGCTTCACGGGTTTGTCATCTCGAATTGGGCCGAGCTTCAACTTTACCATGGTTCTCTCTTTCAGCCCTGATATGGGGCGAGCATCAGGTCGCGGTTGACGATCACGCGTACCGGAAACCCCGGCCGGATCGTGAGTGTCGGCTGAATGTTGAGCTCGCGTTCGACGAGTTCCTGCCCGGTTTGGTTAATGCTGTCGGACGCGCCGCTGCGGATGGCCTGGACGAGGCTGTTCTCCTGATTGCCGGTTCCGGCCTCGGCGCCGACGCTCAGGAATGTGGAGAGCAGGGCAGCTTCGAATAATGAGTCCCAATGGTTGTCCACGCCGTCCTGCAGCCCGGAATAGCCTTTGGTGTCGGCGCCCGGCTGGTTCTCCAGAACGATCGAGCGGCCATCCGGCAGGATCAGGCGGGTCCAGACCAGTTGGACGCGGCTTTGGGCGAAGGCGACTTCGCTGTTATATTCCCCGATGAGTTTCGAGCCTTGGGGGATGAGCAGATACTGGCCGGTTGGGCTGTCATAGACGTTTTCCGTTACCTGGGCCGTGACCTGGCCGGGCAGATCGGAACGGATGCCGGTGATGAGGGCCGCGGGGATCACCGATCCTGCCTGGACGATGTAGGGCGATGCCGCGTTGGTCAGCCTATCAGGGCTGACTGTCGGCGCGTCGGAGGGGCCGTTCAGGAAGGCCAGCTTTTGGTCTTGCATGTTCTGGGTGGCCGTTGGATCAGTCGGCGATGCACTGCCCGAGGTGCCGGTATAGCCTGACCCCTGATCGAGGCTCCCAACCTGTCCTGTTCCGGATGTGGCTATCGGCGTGGCTGCTTGAACGAACAGGCTGCTCGTGCGGGCGGAATTCTGTTCCTGGGCCATTTGCTGGTCTGCTTGGTCATTGCCCGTCGAGACGCTGCCCTGCTGCTCGGCGTGGAGGATCGGCGGGCCAAGATCGCCGGGCAGTGGCGGGCCGAGCGGTAGCGTGGGTTTTGGCAAGTCGTTGTAGCTGCTTGGCAGGCTGGTGACGCCGTCGGCGATGTTCTGGTTCTGCGTGTTGTAGGGTTCCTGGTTTTCAGGTTTTACGCCGTGCGATTGCAGCGCCCAGTAGGTCAGGCCGAAGATGGAGAGACTGGCGACGGTGGCGAGACCGATCAGCACCCGGCGTGAGAGGCGCGTGACGCCGGGGCGGTTTGGGCGCAGGCGCAACTCGGCGGCAAGCGGGCGAGGCGTACCGTTGTCGGGATCCTCGCCGGTCATTGCGCTGGTGCCCCGTCGGTGCGGACGATGCGGACGCGCTGCTCGGCATTGCCGTCGCCCATTTGCAACTCAGCGGCGGCAAATAAGGTGTCGACAATCATGTCGGTGCCGCGCACCCGGTAGTTGACGAGATCGGATGTCTTGCCGCTGGGGCCGATTACAAAGAGCGGCGGCATGTCCCCCTGCCCGATGCCATTTGGGAATTGGATGAACACCTGATGGCCGTCATCGAAGGCGCGCAGCGGGCGCCAGGGCGGGTTGTCGCCTTCGATCTGGTAGCGGAAATTAAGCGCGGAAATATCGACACCGGTTGCGGTGGGTGTGGCCGCGTCGGCGGCGTTGTTCTGCTGCTGCAGGGCGATCAGCTCGTCTTCTGGATAGTTCCACGAGATCGAGGCCATGTAGGTGATGGTCGTGGAGCGCAGCTCCAGGTGATAGGTGCGGCGGTCGGTGTTGATGATGAGATTGGTCACAAGATCCGGGCGCGTCGGCTTGACCAGGATGTGGACCTGGGTCGTCGGGCCAGTCCCGCTTGTCGTGTCGCCGATGATCCAGCGCACCGTGTCGCCGGCGGCGACCGGGCCAGTGCCGACGAGCTGCTCGCCGGGTTGCAGAGCGATGTCGGTGATTTCTTCGGGGGCGGCATAGACCTCGTAGAGCGCGCCATCGGTGAAGGGGTAGATTTGGATGGCGTTGACGTAACCGTCGCTCGTCGGCTGGATGCGGGCGGCTGCATTCGCCGCAGCCACTTGCGCCGTGGGGTTCGACGATGCCGCCGGTGCGGTTTGGCCTGCCGGGAGTGGCTTCAGCTGGTCGGGAAGCGGGAGCGGCGTGGGGATCTGCACGATGTCGATGGGCTTCGGAGGGGCCGGGAGCAATACTGCTTGTTGAGGCGTGGTGTCGTAGCTGATTCTTGGCGGTTTGTAGGTCGCGCACCCCGCGAGCACGAGCGCGATGGACAGGGCCAGGATGGAAACGGAAATTTTCATCAGTCGAGCTCCTTCGACCAGTTGATGGCGTCGACGTAGACGCCGAGGGGGTTTTTCTGCAGGCGATCGGCATCGGTGGGTGGGGCCAGGACGATGGTGAGGATCGCGGTCCAGTGTTCCGTCGAGACCAGGCTGTCGTCCTGGTAGTGGCGCTCGACCCAGGCGACCTGGAAACTGTTGTCGGAGGCGCGGATGACGCTGGAGACGTCGACGGCGACCTGCGCCTTGCCGATGTTCGCGAAGGGATTGTTGTTGCGGGCGTAGTCGTTCAGCGCCATGGCGCCCTGGTTGGTGGTGAAGTCGTAGGCGCGGAGCCAATTTTGGCGGACGATGACGGGATCGTCGGGGATCGCGCGCACGTCCTCGATAAACTGGGCGAGTTGCCAGGCGATTTGCGGGTCAGTGGGGCGGTAATCGGCGATGGCGGGGGCGATGGCCTGGGCTTGGCCGAGATTGTCGATCTGCACCACCCAAGGGACAACGCTGCCGTGCGCCGATTGCCAGACGAGGCCGCCTGCCAAGCCGATGGCGAGGAACAAATTGCCGAAGGCGATGAGGCGCCAGTTGCGGGCCTGGACCCGGGCGGAGCCGATGCGTTCGTCCCAGATTTGGGCAGCTTTCTGGTAGGGGGTTTCCGGTTCGGGGGTGCGGCCATAGCGCGTGCCGGGGCGGCGGAATTGCATTATTTCTCTCCCGAAAGGTCAACGCTGGTGGAACCGCCGCCATGGTCGCCGGAGCGCATGACATGGGTGGCGGTGGAGACGCCGTGGCTGACGGCTTGGCGGCGGCGCATCTGCCGGGCCCAGCGGGGTGGGCCGCCTGCTGCATCAACGGCTGGTGCGGCTTCGGCGGATGCACTTGGAGGCGCGCCGCCGGTTGCTTCGAATGCGGCGCGGCCACCGGCGGTAAAGCTCTGTTTGAGGTTGTCGGCGACGCGGGCCGCCATGGCGCGCGGCACGGCGGCGCCTGCCTTGGCGACGCCAGCCATACCGGCGGCTGCACCCTTTATGCCACTCTCGCCGGAGGCGGCGGCGCCGAGGCGATAGGCGGTCGAAGCACCGCCTGCGAGGGCAGCGCCACCCCCTGAGCCTGCAACGAGCGCGCCCGCACCGGCGCGAAGTGCACTGGCCGAGCCGATCAGACCGGCGGCGCCGATGCCCCCGGCGGCAAGCGCGGTGCCGATGGCAGCACCCGCGCCAAGTTGTGGCGCGCCGGAGAGCAAGCCCGTGGCGATGCCGGGGCCAAAAATGCCCAGGCCGAGCAGGGACAAAGAGGCCAGGACCAGGGAGAGCGCGTCCTCGATGGTTGGCTGGGTGTTGCCAAAGCCCAGGGTGAACTGGCTGAACAAGGTGGTACCGATGCCGACGATGACGGCGAGAACCAGCACCTTCACGCCAGAAGCGACGACATTGCCCAGGACTTTTTCGGCGAGGAACGCGGTTTTGCCGAACAGGCCGAAAGGCACGAGCACGAAGCCCGCGAGCGTGGTCAGCTTGAATTCGATCAGCGTGACGAAAAGTTGGATGGCCAGAACGAAGAAGGCAATGACCACGAGGAGCCACGCCACCATTAGCACAAAAATCTGCACGAAATTGTTGAAGAACGAGGTGTAGCCCATCAATTTTCCGGCGGCTTGCAGGATCGGCATGCCGGCATTGATGCCTATTTGGGCGAACTGGCCGGGTTGCAGGAGTTGGGTTGCGGAGAGGTTTGAGCCTGCAGCCTCCAGGCCGAGGCCCGCGAAGGAGTTGAAGACGATCTCGGCGAGGGCGTTAAAATTGCCGATGATGTAGGCAAAGAAGCCGATGTAGAGCGTCTTTTTGACCAGCCGCGCCATGATGTCCTCGTCGGCACCCCAGGCCCAGAATAGGCCGGCGAGGGTGATGTCGATGGCGATAAGGGTCGAGGACAGATAGGCGACATCGCCGTGCAGCAGGCCGAACCCGCTATCGATGTAGGTGGTGAAGACGTTGAGGAAATTGTCGATGACGCCGGGGTTCATGGTGTGCGGCTCATGGCTGATGGAACATCTGAACGGGCTGCGCCTGGTAACCGGCACCCGTCGTCAGAAATTGGTTCAGTTGTGCTTGGGCCTGTGCCTGGGCTTCGGCATCACTCGCGCCGGCCAGAGCCTGGGCACGGCCTTGGGCCGCTATCAGCGCGGTGAGGTCGGCGAGTTGGCCGCTTTGGATGGCTAGCATCTGATTGCCCGCCTGACTGGCTTGGAGCGCGCCTTCGGCCGCCTGGCTGGAGGAGATGAGCGCGTTGATCTGCGCGTGCGTGGTGACAAGATTCTGCACCACACCCGCTTGCACGTTCATCGCATCCTGATAGCTGGCGCGTGCATTTTGCCAGCGGGTCTGGGCATCGCTTTCTAGTTGCGAGGATGAGACTGTGCTTAGGTAGGTCTGTGGGTAAACCTGGGTGAATGCCTGATCGATCGTCGTAACATCGTAGGCAATGTTCTGCGCCTGGCTGAGCAACTGCTGGGTTTGGGTGATGGATTGATCGAGTTGGGCCAGCGATGAGTATGGCAGGCTGGCGAGATTCTTCGCCTCGTTAGTGAGCATGGTGGCTTCATTTTCCAGGCTCTGGATTTCGTTGTCGACTTGTTGAAGCTCACGCGCTGCCGTCAAAATATTTTGAGAAAAGTTGACCGCGTCGAAGACGGCGATTTGCGCTTGGGCTGGCGTGCACGCGAAGAACAATGGGAGAGTCGCGACACCCGCGATGAGCATGGCGCGATGACGGGGCATAATCATGATGAGGCCTCCGAACTGAGATTGCCGAGAAGGTCCGCCGCCCAGTCCGCGCCCTTGTGCCGCAGCCAAGCGGCGGCGAAGCCGGTCTCGCCGTGCGCCGCCAGGATCTCCGTGATCGCGTTCTGGTCGGTTTTGGAAGATGCGGCGGTGAAGGCGAGTGCGGCATCGCCAAGGCCGAGTTCGAACAGCCGGTTGCCGCGGCGGGACTGGCAGTAATAATCGCGGCGGGGCGTGGCGCGGGCGAGAATTTCGATCTGGCGATCGTTGAGGCCAAAGCGGCGATAGATGGCGGTGATTTGCGGTTCGATGGCGCGCTCGTTTGGGAGGAAAATCCGCGTTGGGCAGCTCTCGACGATAGCCGGGGCGATGGCGCTGGTTTCGATGTCGGCGAGTGATTGGGTGGCGAAGACGACGGAGGCGTTTTTCTTGCGCAGGGTTTTCAGCCACTCGCGGAGCTGGGCGGCAAAACCGGGATCATCCAGCGCCAGCCAGCCTTCGTCGATGATGAGGAGGGTTGGCCGTCCGTCGAGGCGGGCTTCGATGCGGTGGAAGAGATAGGCGAGCACGGCGGGCGCGGCGGCGGTGCCGATCAGCCCCTCGGTCTCGAAAGCTTGAATGTCGGCGTCGCCGAGCCGTTCGGATTCCGCGTCGAGCAGCCGGCCGAATGGCCCACCGATGCAATAGGGGCGGAGTGCCTGTTTCAGCGCATTGGATTGGAGCAGGACGGCTAGGCCGGTCAGGGTGCGCTCCGCCATGGGCGCAGAGGCCAGGGAAGAAAGTGCCGTCCAGATATGTTCCTTGGCCTCAGGCGTGAGAGCGACTTTTTCGCGCTCCAGGATGTTGGCGACCCATTCGGCGGCCCAGCCGCGCTCTGCGGCATCGTCGATCCGCGCCAGAGGCTGCAAGGAGACGGGTGCGGCGTCATCGGCCAGCGCGCCGCCGAGATCGTGCCAATCGCCGCCCATTGCCGTGGCCGCCGCGCGGATCGAGCCGCCGAAATCGAAGGCGAAAATCTGTGCGCTCTCGTAGCGGCGGAATTGCAGGGCCATCAGCGCCAGCAGCACGGATTTACCGGCACCGGTCGGGCCGACGATCAGCGTGTGGCCGACATCACCGACATGGAGCGAGAAACGGAACGGGGTGGAGCCTTCGGTCTTGGCGAAAAACAGCGGCGGGGCGTTGAAATGCTCGTCGCGCTCGGGCCCGGCCCAGACGGCGGAGAGCGGGATCATGTGCGCCAGATTCAGGGTCGAGATCGGCGGCTGGCGCACGTTGGCGTAGGCATGGCCGGGCAGCGAGCCGAACCAGGCTTCCAGCGCGTTCACGCCTTCTACCATGCAGGTGAAGTCGCGGCCCTGGATGAACTTTTCGACGAGGCGAAGTTTTTCGTCAGCGATACGGGCGTCTTCATCCCAGACGGTGACGGTCGCGGTGACGTAGGCCTCACCGATAGCGTCGGCACCAAGTTCCTGGAGCGCCATATCGGCGTCGGCGGCCTTGTTGCTGGCGTCGGTGTCCAGCAGTACCGAGGCCTCGTTGGTCATCACCTCCTTCAGGATGGCCATGATGGATTTACGCTTGGCGAACCATTGGCGGCGGATTTTGATCAGCAGCCTCGTGGCGTCGGTCTTGTCGAGGCAGAGTGCGCGGGTTGACCAGCGGTAGGGAAAGGCGAGCCGGTTCAGTTCGTCGAGGATGCCTGGCTGGGTGGTGGATGGGAAACCCATTACCGTCAGGGTGCGTAGGTGATTGGCGCCGAGCTTTGGTTCCAGACCGCCGGTCAGCGGTTCGTCGGGCAGGATGGCGTCCAGGTAGATCGGGATTTCCGGGACACGGACACGCTGGCGTTTGGTCGAGATGGTGGAATGCAGGTAGGTCAACGTCTCGGAGTCGTCGAGCCACTTAACCTCAGGGACGAAACCTTCGACCAATTGCAGCACGCGATCGGTGCGATCGATGAAACTGCGCAGCACTTCGTGTGGATCGACTCCGCCCTTCTCGCTGCCCTCGTACAGCCAGCTCTCGGCGCGCGCTGCATCTTCGGCTGGCGGCAGGAACAGAAAGGTCAGGAAGTAGCCACTCTCGAAATGGGAGCCTTCTTCCTCGAACTGCGCCTTCCGTTCGGAATCCACCAGGGCGGAAACCGGATCGGGGAAGTGGCTGTTGGGGTAATGATTGGCCTGGGTACGCTGCGCCTCGACGAAGATCGCCCAGCCCGAGCCCAAACGGCGCAGGGCGTTATTCAGCCGAGCCGTGGTGCCAATGAGCTCGGCTGGGGTGGCGCTGTCCAGATCCGGGCCACGGAATTTGGCGGTGCGCTGGAAGGAACCGTCTTTATTCAGAATCACACCGGGCGCGACGAGCGCCGCCCAGGGCAGGAAATCCGCCAGGCTCGTGTTCTTGCTGCGATATTCGGTGAGGTTCAGCATTGCCGGTCCTCAGGCCCTGAAATGGGTTGGGTAGCGAAGATGCCGGCGCACGACGTCGACAAATTGCGCGTCCCGCTTCGCCGCCCAGACTGCGGCGCCGTGGCCGGTGAGCCAGAAGGCGATGCCCGCGATCCAGAGGTGCAGGCCGAGGCCAAGGGCGGCGGCGAGTGTGCCGTTCAGGATCGCTACCGAGCGCGGCGCGCCGCCGAGCAGGATTTGCTCGGTCAGGGCGCAGTGGACGGGCGCCTCAAATCCGGGAACTGGCGCGGCGGCGTCCATCAGATCAGAGCCCCGCCGCCGAAGGAGAAGAAGGACAGGAAGAAGCTGGAGGCGGCGAAGGCGATCGAAAGGCCGAAGACGATCTGGACCAGCTTGCGGAAACCGCCGGAGGTGTCGCCGAATGCCAGCGACAGGCCGGTGACGGTGATGATGATGACGGAGACGATTTTGGCGACCGGGCCCTGGACCGATTCGAGGATTGAGTTGAGCGGGGACTCCCAGGGCATATTTGAGCCCGCGGCGTAGGCCGGGGCGGCAAGGAGGAGGCTGGTGATCAACGCGGACGCTACCGCGAAAGGGCGGCGCAGTGGGTGGGGGAGCAGCTTCGTCATGGGCGGTCTCCTGGTGGATTGAGGTTGTCGGGGGTAGCGGGGGTGAGGACGTAGTCGCCGGTGGCGGAAAGGCCGTGGACCAAAGCGAGCTCGGCGAGGCGGCGTTGTGTGCCACGGCCGGCCAGGACGCCGATGACGTTGATCGTCTCGGCAATCATCGTCCGCGGCACCGTAATGACAGCTTCCTGGATGAGCTGTTCGAGACGGCGCAGCGCGCCAAGCGCCGAACCGGCATGAACGGTGCCGATGCCGCCTGGGTGCCCGGTGCCCCAGGCTTTAAGGAGGTCGAGGGCTTCGGTGCCGCGGACCTCGCCGATGGGGATGCGGTCGGGCCGCAGGCGAAGCGAAGAGCGCACGAGGTCGGCGAGTGAGGCGACGCCGTCCTTGGTACGGAGTGCGACCAGATTGGACGCCGCGCATTGTAGTTCGTGCGTGTCTTCGATCAGCACGATGCGGTCGGCGGTTTTGGCCACTTCGGCGAGCAACGCATTGGTGAGCGTGGTTTTGCCCGTAGAGGTGCCACCGGCGACGAGGATGTTGCGCCGCTCGGTGACGGCGATTCGCAGCATCGCGGCCTGGTCCGCGGTCATGATGCCGGAGGCGACATAGTCCTCCAGCGTGAAAACGGCGACGGCGGGTTTGCGGATGGCAAAGGCAGGGGCCGCGACCACTGGCGGGAGCAGGCCCTCGAACCGTTCACCTGTTTCCGGGAGTTCGGCGGAGACGCGCGGGGCACCTGGGTGGACCTCGGCGCCGACATGGTGGGCGACGAGGCGGACGATACGCTCGCCGTCGGCGGCGGACATTTTCTGGCCGGTGTCTTCCAGGCCGCCGGACAGGCGGTCGATCCACAACCGGCCGTCCGGGTTGAGCATCACCTCTACGATGGTGGCATCTTCGAGGAAAACGGCAATTGCCGGGCCTAACGCGGTGCGCAACATGCGCGCCCCGCGCGAAACGCCCTCTGACCGTATGCTGTGAAGCGCCATCTCCACCTCCGTTTCACCGGGACCGCGAGGGGCGGCCCAGGGTAGCGGGTGATTAGAGAAGGCAGGAAACTTGGCGGCGCAACAACGTTATAAGGGGCGTAGGGCGGTGGCGTAGAAACACAGGAAAACGGCGGAACTGGTCGGGTGGGTGAGCTGCGGGGCTATCTGGCCCTGGGGAAAGACAGAACGTCAACCTGCCGAGCCCTTGATAGCAGCTTCCGACCGAACAAAAGCCACAGAAGAACGCAGTTCAGTGAGTCGCCTAGCCGACTGCCTCTTTATACTTGACTTGTATGAGGTCAATGATTAAGTTGCGTTCGTCATAACGGGAGTCGGCTGAACCTTATGGATGACGCTTCTGGAATCCTCGTCGCAATGACCGTGCGGCTCGAGCCTGTCGTCGGCGACGCGCTGAGACGCGCCGCCGAGCGTGAAGGTCAAGAAATCGCGGACTTTGCAGCGCGCGTGCTAATTGAACGTGTGTTGCCTTTGATTGAACTAGACAGCCCCCCGACAGCTCGGCGATTGCGTGCTGAAATCGAAGTCAAGGCTCGGGCTATCGCACTAGCCCAACAACTCTCCCCGGAACAAGCGTTCGATCCAAACGTGACATTGAAAGTCTTCCAAGCAATCCGGACTCAGGACGATTTCCTGCGTCTGTATCTTCAGGCGATCGGCGACCGAATGGGCAATGAGCGCGGGAACCCGATCAAGGCGCGGATCAACCGTTCGCTCGGCGCTGCCATTAAGACGGCGGTCCGGGCTACACCCAAGACCGTCGACGGCAATCCGGTAAAGGTGCAGGTCTCAAACGAATTTATATTTTCGTACACGCAACTTGAACCTCCGCTTGGCGCCAAGTTGGCGACGGGATGATGCCGCGTTGACGATGCGCCGGCGCCTCTGCGGTGTCTAGCCTACCAAACTTCCATGTAACAATCATCAAAAGGCATCGACAGTGAGCAGACAAGCCATCAGGAACCCCAACAACAAATTGCTTGGCTATATAGAGACACTTAGCGACGGGCGACAAAAGGCCACCGACGCCGACAACAAAACGTTGGGATATTTCGACCCGAAACGAAATGTCACAATGGATACAAATAATCGAGTGTTGGCGCGCGCCAATATCCTCTCTGGGTTAATCTATGATCAACGCTGAGCGTGGCGGCGAGCGCGATGCGTTTAGCGTTTGCGTCCATCGCGGAACGCAGCAGATAGGTGGCACCTGCATCGAGCTGTCGTGCGAAGGACTGCGCATCCTGCTCGATCTCGGCCTGCCGCTTGATGCCGGGGACGATGCCCCTGAATCGTTTTTGCCCGAGATTGCCGGTGTCAAAGAACCTGATCCAAGCCTCTTGGCACTGGTCCTGTCGCACGGTCACGCAGATCATTGGGGTCTGGCGGTCTATGCCTCTCATCTGCCGATCGTCACGGGAGCGGCGACACGCCGTATGCTGCGGGCTGCGGCGGCTTTTGTGCCTCGCCAATTTCCGAAAGGCATAGATGCCCACGACGTTCCTGAACTTGTTGATCGGCAGACCATTCAGATCGGTCCGTTTCGCATTACGCCGTATCTCGTCGATCACTCGGCTTATGACGCTTACGCGTTATTGGTCGAAGCAAACGGCCGCCGGTTGTTTTATTCGGGAGACCTGCGGGCGCACGGCCGCAAGGCTGCTTTATTCGAGCGCCTCATCGCGCATCCGCCCAAGCCTATCCACGCGATGCTGATGGAAGGATCGAGCCTCGGCCGTTTGCAACCTGGTCAAGGCTTCCCGAGCGAAGCCGACATCGAGGCGCAGATGTTGGAGCAGTTCCGGCAACCCGGTTTCGTCGGTGTCTGTGCATCGGCCCAAAACATCGACCGGGTCGTGAGCATCTATCGCGCCTGCAAGCGCACGGGTCGGACACTCATCCTGGACCTGTATGCGCTCGAAGTGATGGCTGCCACTGGTAATGAAAATATTCCGCGTGCAGGATGGCCAAACCTGAAGGTCTACGTGCCCGAGTACCAGAGGCGGAGGATCAAGGCCGACGAGAGGTTCGACATCGTTGACCGATACAAGCAACACCGCATCTACCGCGAAACGCTTGAGAGCATCATTGGCCACACGGTCATGTTGTTCCGGCCGGCGATGGTGAATGACATCGACAGAATGCCTGGGGCCTGGACCGATGCGCGGATGATCTGGTCGCAGTGGAACGGATATCTGCAATCCGAGGCCAGCCAGGCGTTCCAGGCCAAATTGGCGGACCGTGGCGTTCCCCTGGAAATCATCCATACATCTGGACACGCAAGCATCGCTGACCTCAAGCGCCTGGCCGATGCCATAGCGCCTGAAGTGCTTGTTCCCGTGCATACCTTCGAAGGGGACAGGTACCAGGATTTATTTGGCAATAATGTCATCCGGCGGGCGGATGGCGAATGGTGGGAGGTTTGATAATGGTTGGCAATGATACAGACAATGAGAAGTTCGAAGAAGACCTAAATAAGAATGATTTCTCGGAAGAGGTGGAGGAACTGCGCGCTGCGACCGCACCCACCGAACCCGCAGTTGCGACGTTCGCCCGCGCCTTGACTCAGGGCTTCATCGAGAGGTTGAAAGCCGAAACACAGGCCGAGACCGGCGGCTGGTGGCGCGATGTGCTCAGAGACGAGAATTTAGCGATAGCGCTGCGTGGAAACTCTCTCGATGTCTATTGGCTCGGGGCGCGCCTATTCCATGTGGCGTTCGCCGAAGGCACCTTATCAGTGTCCACACATGAGAAATACCTTCTCAATCCAGCCCTAAAGGATCCGGTATTCCTGAAAGCAGGTAGTTTCGACATCACAATGCTAAAGGATAGGGGCTTTTTCGGGACGTACAGGGAAGGTGAAACCCTGAAGGATTTGAAGAAGGCGGCAGGGCTGTACACTGACGTGGAGAAGAGTGGCTGCCACGAGATTTTTGTCCGCAATTCCTCTGTTATTGACTGCGAAATTGCATTCCCGCGCTCTGATGCCGGGAGGGTCGATATTGCCGCCTTGGAGGCATACGGCGATGATGTGCGTCTGGTCTTCTGGGAGGCGAAGAAATTCAAGAACAAGGAGCTTCGTTCCATTAAGGGGCCGCCGCCAGTTTATTGGCAGATCAGGAGATACAGCGATTACGTGGCGGCGCATCAGACGTCGATTTTGAATAGTTACACGGAAGTGACAAAGAACCTGGTTGCCCTCCACGACATGAGGTCGCAGCGCAAAGAACCACCGTCGGCTCTGCTGAGGGCTGTCGCGGCGGGTACAAAGCGCCTCGTCATCGGGGATACTCCAAAGGTGGGTCTTCTCATTTTCAACTACGACGTCGCCCAGCGTGACGCCACGGACTGGGTCGAATACTTCCAGGCTCGACGCGACATCGACGATACGAGCGATATGTTTGACATAATTGCTACTGGCGATCCTAAGAACTTGCGCCTTCCGACGAAAGGGGCCGCGAAAAATGATCGCAAGTGAGCCTATAGCGGAGCCTGACTTCGTTCCACCATCCGTTGGAATCTTCTGGCGGGTAGCCGATGTACTCGTCGCCGACTGCTCAACGTTGGAACAGGCGGAGGCCTACGGCGACTGCATCACCCACGGGCGCGGCCATTACGAATGTTGGCAGGAATGGCAGGCATTAGGCGGCACCCGTCTGGCCGCAAATGGGTACCCTGCGAAAATTACGTCGACAGAATATGACGAATGGCCCCGCGGAAGGGTCGTGTATGAAACACAGGCCAACCGCTTCGTTCTATATGCCGATCGCCGCCTGCAGAGCCCGGACATTGTCGCGGCTCTAAAGACCATCTTCGGGTTGGCCACGGCCGATGTTGTCGTTAAAAGCGATCTGCATTACCGAACCCGTTCTGCGTCGTGGGATTGAGAGGGCTCCTCATGCCTCAGCAAATCAATCAGCGCCTCAAACAAAATCGCCGTACCATTGAACGTGCGGCCGCAGCACACGTCGGCTGGAACGTTGGACAGGAAATCTGGGCCTGGGTTCTATCCACCATAAAGCTCTTAGGAATGCTCTTTTTCCTTTTCTGCCTTATGCCATTTGGGTTAGGCGTCTACCTCGTGACCTCGCCAAATCCCGCGTTTCAAGTCATATCGCCCAGTGCCGCCATGCACGTAACGCCTCACGATGCCGGTTGGTGGCTCATCCTCATCGCATTTGTAAGTGCGTTCCTGCTTTCCCTGCTGGTTTTGGCGCTGTGGGCTTTGGGGCGTTGGTTTGCGCGAAAGATCTGACGTCTGTGCTCTCACGGATTTTGCTGTATGAATGTCGGCTGTTTGTGGGTTCCCACTCCAAACCGGACCGGCAGTTCCCGGCCCGTCTCGCCATGATGCGAATGTCCATGATCCGCTTTCGTTGGCCGCAAGCGGGTGGGCAGAAATCCACCCATTTCTGCCCACCATGTGTGCGCTGTGGCGGGTGCGCTGCGCCCAAACCTTAAATTTTAGGAGGCGATTTCTCATCCTTTCCAAGCTCCTGGGAGATCTCAGCGGAAAGCGTTTGTCCCTTATCCATTCGGCGCCCTAGGGCTTCGACAAAACCTCGATACCGCGCATGGCCGCTGGCCTGGGCGGCGGTAAAGCCTGCGTCTGGCAGTGGTGGCGTAGCTGTCAGCCAGAAGCGAACAAAGAGCGCCAGTGCCTCATTCGAGATTTTTACGTGATGCTCCAGCCGCTCCAATTGGCGAGTATGACGATCAAGCCGTCGGCTGATGGCGGCTTCCAGTCGTTCTGATCCGTCTGGCGACAGGAACGAGGCCAAGGCAGTTTCGACGATCAACGCTTGGGACATGCGCTTGCGTCCAGCATAATCGGCGAGCTGGGCGGAGAGTGCTGGCGGCAGGCGGAAGGTGTGTTTGATGCGCATCGGGTTATATCACAGCCCGAGATCGTCGCCCGGGTCGAGCGATGCCTGCCGGGCGAGGTTGTCCATCTGGCGGCGAAGTTCGGACAGGCGGAGGGTTTCTTCGTCTTCCTGATCCAGGTCTTCGCCGAAGGTGAATTCCAATGCTGGCACCGGCCTCGCTGGCTCGATGTCTTCATATTCGGGAAGCTCAGGTTGCTGGCGAATTCCGGCATTTGCAGGATCGCCGTCAGCCTTGCGCGGTTGCTTTCTGCTGTCGGCTCCGGTTTTCGTTTCGTCGGCTGCCGGGCTGACTGCCACCTTGGGCGGCAGAGGGAACATGCTCCAATCGTCGAGTTTCGTGATGGCTTGTGAAGACCCAAGAGCTGGCGGCGGAAGAACCCGTTCGGCAAACCGCCGATCCTCGAAGTAGCGCGCCTTCTTTGCGCGGATCGGATGGGTGCCGGACATCATGACGATTTCGTCGCTGGGCGGGAGCTGCATGATTTCGCCGGGCGTAAGCAGTGGTCGCGCCGTCTCCTGGCGCGATACCATGAGATGGCCGAGCCAGGGCGAGAGGCGGTTGCCGGCATAGTTGCGCATCGCGCGCATTTCGGTGGCGGTGCCCAGCGCGTCGGACACGCGCTTGGCGGTGCGCTCGTCGTTGGTCGCAAAGCTGATGCGGACGTGGCAATTGTCGAGGATGGAGTTGTTCAGACCATAGGCTTTTTCGATCTGGTTGAGGCTTTGCGCGATCAGGAACGCCTTCAGCCCATAGCCGGCCATAAAGGCCAGTGCGGACTCGAAGAAATCCAGCCTCCCCAGGGCGGGGAACTCGTCGAGCATGAGCAGTACGCGGTGCCGCCGGTTCTTCGGCGTCAATTCCTCGGTCAAACGCCGGCCGATCTGGTTGAGGATCAGGCGGATGAGCGGTTTGGTGCGGCTGATGTCGGACGGGGGCACGACGAGGTAGAGCGTCGTTGGGTGCGGGTTCTCGACTAGATCGGCGATGCGCCAGTCACAGTGGCGCGTGACTTGGGCGATGACCGGGTCGCGGTAGAGGCCTAGGAACGACATGGCGGTGGAGAGCACGCCGGAGCGCTCGTTGTCGGATTTATTCAGGAGCTCCCGCGCGGCGCTGGCGACGACGGGGTGCGTGCCGGCCTCGCCGAGATGCCGGGTTTGCATCATCGCGTGCAGGGTGGATTCGATCGAGCGTCTGGGGTCGGAGAGAAAATTGGCGACACCGGCAAGGGTTTTGTCAGGCTCGGCGTAGAGGACATGCAGGATCGAGCCGACCAGCAGGCTGTGGCTGGTCTTCTCCCAATGGTTGCGCTTGTCCAGGGAGCCTTCGGGGTCGACCAGCACGTCGGCGACGTTTTGCACGTCGCGGACTTCCCATTCGCCGCGGCGGACCTCTAGCAGCGGATTATAGGCCGCTGAGTCGGCGTTGGTTGGGTCAAACAGCAGCACACGGCCGAAGCGGGCGCGGAACCCAGCCGTCAGCGTCCAGTTTTCACCCTTGATGTCGTGCACGATGGCGCTCTCCGGCCAGGCCAGTAGCGACGGCACCACCAGACCTACGCCCTTGCCCGAGCGGGTGGGCGCGAAACACAGCACGTGCTCGGGGCCATCATGACGCAGATAGTCGCGCTCCAACTTGCCGAGCAGCACGCCGTCTGGCTTGAGCAGCCCAGCCGCTCGCGCCTCTTCCCGGGTTGCCCAGCGGGCCGAGCCGTAGGTGATGACCTTTTTGGCCTCGCGCGCCCGCCAGACCGACATGGCGATGGCTGCGATGATGGCGATGACGGTTCCGGAGGCCGCGATGTATGCGCCGTGCAGAAAAACGCTCGGGGCGTAGGCGTCATAAGCGAACCACCACCAGAAAAATGCCGGGGGCAGGTAAATTGGCGTGCCCGCGAGGTGCCACCATGGGACGCCCAGTTCCGGCTGAAAGCCGAGTTGCCAGGCGGTCCATTCGGTCGCGGCCCAGATCGTTAGGATGACAATGCCGAACACGATGATGACCTGAAGCCAAAGGATTTTTGTGCCTGACATCGCCCTTCCGTCATAGAGAGCGGGGCAGTTCGGCAGCCCTCCCCTTCGATGACAAGCCTGAACAGCCCCGGGTCGCAGAAATGGCCAG
This sequence comes from uncultured Alphaproteobacteria bacterium, assembly GCA_963696195.1. Classification (GTDB taxonomy): domain Bacteria; phylum Pseudomonadota; class Alphaproteobacteria; order Acetobacterales; family Acetobacteraceae; genus Acidocella. Next base: position 2,109,270 of record OY968826.1, on the reverse strand, counting down.
AAAATCGCGGCATTCGGCGGCAGTTGTTCGTTAGCGCCTTCATCTCCGGTCTTGATCTGCCACCATTAAGGTGGTAGACGGAGACGTGGAAAAGCGACGCCCGACCTATGATTTGGCCGCCGTGAAGACCGTCCTTGGCGCGGTGGAAACGCTGGCGATCACGACATCGGCGTTTCGTGACGCACTGGGCTTGGGTTTCGACCGCGCCGGTATCGCCGACGTGGTGCAGAGCATGGATCGGAAGATGTTCGTTAAGTCCATGACCACGATCAGGGATCATCGCGTGTGGCAGGATGTTTATCACGTCCCCGCCCGCGGTTTGGTTTTGTACGTAAAGTTTCAGGCGGACGTCGTCACCGAATTCACGATGATGTCGTTCAAGGAGAAGTAGGATGCCTGCCCAGACACGAGAGTTGCCGTCTTCGATGACGTCTCCGGAAACCGGGGAATTGCTGACGCGCGGTGTGCGGCCGTTCACCGTGGCGTATAAAGGACATTCCGTGACCGTGGAATTGCCGGGCTACTATCCTGATGGCGAGGGAGACGGTGTGCATGTCGGCGACGACATGGCGGCAGCAGATTCGGCGCTCCGCGCGCTGAAAGAGCGCGTCGATGGTGTCCCGTCACCAACGACCATCAAGCGCGTGCGGGCGAAACTGAAATTGTCGCAGCGTGCGGCCGGCGCCGTGTTCCGGGTTGGGCCGAGCGCTTTCGACAAGTATGAGCGCGGGCTGATCGAGCCAAGCGGGCCGACGATCCAGCTGATCACACTGTTGGACCGGCATCCAGAGTTGGTCGCGGATTTGCAAGGTGACCTGAAATGAAAGCCCTTGAAACTCTCGAACTGGCCAAGCTGGAAGTCCTGCGTGACGCAGCCGCTGTCGGAATAGAGGCGATTGAACAAGGCGCATGCCGGGATTTTGGATCCTTCGTCGAACTCGGCGACTACCTAAAAGCAGCGACCGACAAGATGATCAACGGCACAGCGGTCGAATAGCAAACTTCGGTGTGTTAAATTCCCAAGCCCTTCTGCCGGCCAAAGCTCCACTCCACACCGCCGCCCTGCAGCATGGTGCCGGACACGTGTTGGCCGAGTTTGTGCTCCAGCGCCGGGCGCCAAGGCACGAGCTGAAAGCCGAGGCCATCATCGATCATGGCGAAGCGGCCCGAGGCCAACGTGACACGCTGGCGATAGATGCCGGTAACATAATCCCCCACCCCGGAAGGGGCGTGCGCGAGGCCGGTCTCCGTGCCCAGTCGCTCGACCGTGGCGTCCAGCTCCCGCTGGCGCAGCGTCTCGATCAGGCCGCGCGTGAAAACCACGCGCGCGCCATACCGATGGGCAAGCCCCTCCCCCACCAGATGCTCGGCCCGTCGGGCCATGGCGTCGCGGATTTCCGCGCCGAAGCCGCCCGCCGTCGGCACCGGATCGCGGGCGACGAGCTGCCGGTCGATCCAGGTGGCGCCCGGCGCTGTCACCTGCGCCTCCAGGGAGAGGTCCGACCGCGTGGCCAGGGACAGGCGGCGTTTGCCCTTGGCATCCTCCCAGGCACGCAGCTCAACAATCGCGCCCGTCTGGGCGTCACCGGTCATGTCGATGTCAGCAAAGCGTACATGATGGGAGCGCCCGTCTGTGCCATCGATGATGGCGTAGGCGCTGCCCCGCAGCTCGTCGTGCAGCCCACGTTCCACGAGCTTTCCCACCACCGGGTCGGTGACTTCCTCGCCATGGATGGCGAAGCCCGCCACATCCGGAGCGCGATCGCCGGTGGCCATCGCCCGGTGCATGGTCTTGATGATGTCGCCCCGGATCGACAGGTCACGCAACGTCTGCTCAGCCCCCGGCTTGAGCGTCCAGCAGCTGGGGCCAACCGACTCGGCCAGCCCCAGGCGTTCCAGTTTCATCGCCCGCCCGACCAGTAACCGGCGTAACTCCGTGTCGCGGCCGGAGGCACTCGGGCGGAGGTCGGCGACGCCACCACCTTCGTCGGCAAGGTCGCGCAGCGCGCGGTCGAGGCCCGTCCAGCGTTCTGCTCCCATTTCCCTCAGGAGCGCCGCGCCGATTTCGCGTTCGGTGCGTGGGCCGAGTTCCAGACTGACGCGCTCCTCGGCGCGGCCAAGGAAACCCCGGCTCATATAGTCGCGGCTGATGACCAGGTCCTGGCCGTCATCGGCTCGGCCGCGCACCAGGACATGGATGTGCGGGTTGTCGGTGTTCCAGTGGTCGACCGCGACCCAGTCGAGACGGGTTCCAAGGTCGTGCTCAACATCCGCCATCAGCTCACGGGTGAAGGTGCGTATATCTTCCATCTCGCCGGCGTCCTCAGGCGAGACCATGAACCTAAAATGGTGACGGTCGTCCTCGCACCGTTCCGCAAATGCCTTTGCGTCGGTGATCTCGGAACTCTCATCAAACATACGTCCTCGCACGCCATCACGGGTGACGCCCTCACGTTCGAGGTAGGCGATGTGTTGGGCTAGCGGTGCCGAGCGGAATTTTGTGCCGCTGTGGCGGACGACACGAGCCTTGATCGCTACGCGCCGCGCAGGTGAACGCAGGGATTGAGCGAGGGACGCCGCCCTGCCTCGGCCGAAGCGTGAGCCGCTGCCAGTGGACCGCCGTTGTCCGAAGCCGCGCCCTGTATGACCGGCTCTTCTAGCAGCCTGCATGACCTCGCCGACGAAGCTCTTTGGCTGACCGCTGCGGCCGTGGCCGATGCGTCCTGGCCGGACACGCAGATCGTCGTCGTGGTTGGTCATCATGGTGCTTTCCGATGGGGATCGAAACCGAGCGACGGCGCATTTAATGAGGATTTTCCTGGTGTTTTTTCCTGTAGCGCCGCTTTGGCCGCATGACCGACGGCGCCAAAAACGCAATAAAACCAACCATATGCACCCCGCCCGACTGCGGTGCTTTTATCTTGCAATCGGCTGGCTGGTTTCCTGGACGCCCGAAGCCCACCCCCTGAACACACGATATTTCCCGCCATGACACGTGGAACTGCGATCCGGCTCATTGCGGCAGGCCGCCATGAGTGACGGATACGAACAGGCCCTCTGACTGCGGGGACAATGCGGCGACATTCGCATTTGTGGTGCCGGCGAATGACCGCGCCGAAGCATGATCGGCGACATAGAAAGCAACTTTATCACCGCGCGGATCGACGCTAATTTCAGCATTCGAGATGCTGCCTATGAACAGTGGCGCGGTCATCCAGGCGAGAGGATTAGGCACCGCCATGATTCGCGCGACCGGCGCACCGTCGATCAGCGGCCGAAGCCGGGAGAGGTAGGTTTGCGTCTCGTCGGGCAATGGTTGGCCCGTGATGAGGTGATCGTCATAGCGTCCCGGCCCAGCGTTATATGCCGCCAGAAATCCGGGGGTGCCGTACAGATCATACATCTCACGTAGATACGCAGCCCCCGCTATGATGTTGTCGTGCGGGTCAAATGGATCGGCACCCAGACCGTATTCCTGGCGCAGTTGAGCGTATGTGTTGGGCATGATCTGCATGAGGCCCATGGCGCCCTTTGGTGACACCGCTTGTGCATTGCCAGCACTCTCCACCTGCATGACGGCGCGCAGCCAGAGCGCGGGGACGTTGAAACGCTGCGAGGCTTCTCCGATAAATGCCGCGAAGGGATCAGGGGCTGAATTTGCTTCGGCACCACTCACTGGCGGCGGGGTTTGCGCAACCGCCGAGACAGGGACAGACACCAAAAGCGCGCCAATGGCCAGCATGAAGACCGGCGCCGGCCTAATATTGCGCCGCCGTTCACGCTTCCCACCGGCATGAGAAGTGGCGCGCTTCAAGCTCAAAACCTGCATCATTCTGACCTCCTCGGAATCCAGAGTGGCGTTGCGCGGCCGATGATCGTCGTGTCAGGAAGCGGCCCGAAATACCGGCCATCGAGGCTGTCGGGCACACCGATGTTCAGGAGAAAAATTTCGCGCCGCGCAATCTTCTGGCAGCCCAGCCAGACAGGCAGCGCCCTCCCGCGCGTGTCGCGGTCCAGCGCCACGGCCTCCACCGTGCCGTCGACGGTAATCACGCGCTCGCGCCTGCACACCACCTGTCCCGGCAATGCGGCAACATGCTTGATGAGCGGCACACCCGTCGGCAGGTATCGGCGTGCCGCCAGGAACCGCGCGAGCGGTGCTGGTGGGCTGACGATGAGCAACTGGCCCACACGCAAAGGCCCGACCGGATGCACCTCATAGAGCCCGATGGGCACGCTGGCGCTGGCATTCCAGATCAGCAACGGCGCCGGGTGGGCGAACCATGAGAATGCCGGCATGGACGCACCGGACAGCATGGCCAGGACGATATTTCTGCCGGCCTTCATGCCTGCACGTGCTTGCGCAGCAACCAGGCGCGATGCTGCTTCATTGTGTAAGGGCGTGGTGCCTCGCCCGCCGTGAGCCGGTTATGGACATGCTGCCAATGCTCCGGTGAGGCGTCTGCGGAGGCGATGCCGAGGCGTTCAACATCGTCGATCGCACTTAGCGCCGCTTCGACTTTCGGCCAGCCGTTGAGACGCAGCAAAATCTCACCACCTGGCTGCACATAGGGTACGGTCGAGCTGGGCTCTCCCGGTGCGACAGCGCGCAGGACGTCGATGCGCGAGGCGATGGTGCCGTAATCGTTCGACGCCCACCGGACAAAGGCGAAGATGCTGCCCGGCGCGAAACCGACCAGCCGGCGGCGGCGGTCAATGATGCGATCCTCCACCGTTCGGCCGAAGCGGATCCAGCGTTCGACGCGTTTTTCGATCCAGGTCAGCTCAACCATGGTGAGATCGTTCATGGCGTAAACCCGCCGACTTCGGGAAACTCGCGGGCGAGCAGGTCGCGCAGCATGTCGGCAACCGTGATGCCGCGTTGGAAGGCGATGATTTTGATGCGCCCGCGCAGTGCTGGTGTGACGTCGATAGTCAGCCGCGCGGTAAAGCCGGGATCGCCATTACGCTCCGCTTGCGGTTCTGGCGCGCGTATCCAGGCATCCGGGTCGGTCGGCCGCGTCACAAAGCCGCGCTTTGAATTGCGGCTTGTCATCGTGCGAAGCCCTCAATCTCATTGGCCAGGGCCATGATTTCACGCGCAGCCGCACCGCCGGACTCCACCTCAAAGACAAGCTGGCCGGTGCGCGCAGCATCCGCAAATGCCACGCGCTGGCCGATGCGTGCGGCAAGCACGGGCGGATCATGATCCGCCAATACGTCCGCCGTTTCGCGCGCGATGATCGTGCGCGCGGCGCAGCGGTTCAGCACAAAGCGGGCACGAAGTTCTAGGCGGAAGATGCGTGCTTCACGGATGAGATGCAGCACCTCGCCAGAGGCCCAGCCGTCGAAAGGGGATGGTTGGGCCGGGACGAGGACGAGGTCAGCGGCGAGCAGTGCCGAACGCATCAGGCCCGCGATCCGCGGCGGGCCGTCGATGACGACATGGTCGGCGTTGCGCGCAATTTCCGGCGCTTCACGGTGCAGGGTATCGCGGGCGAGGCCGATGACGCCGAAGAGCCTCGGGCCTTTCTCCTTTGCTCTTTGCTCGGACCAGTCCAGGGCCGAACCCTGCGGATCGGCGTCGATGACGGTGACGCGCTTGCCTTGCCGGGCCCAGGCTCCGGCCAGATGCAGCGCCAGGGTGGTTTTCCCGACACCACCCTTCTGGTTGAGGAAGGCCACGATCATGACCGCGCCTCCCCCTTCACGGGCGGCTCGTTCATGCAGTTATCCCCCAATGTGGATAACGCCGGGTCCGTTAGACAGATTCCGAAGGAATCTGAGTTAGATAAGTTAAGGCGCCCGGAGAGCCGCAGAATTCCTTGGGTTTTTGAGGATTTTGGTCCCTGATAGCACGAGGATCCGGTCCCTGATGGCACGATAGGCCCGGTCCCCGATAGCACGAGCGGATTCACAGCTTATCCCCAGATTGAACCAGCAATGGCGACCGGGCCCCATAGCTGCGAAAGGTGACGGGGATGGGAGCGAAGCTGAACCGTTCCCCACCATGACGAAGGCGATCGATGACCAGGCGGTAGCCGGGCAGCGGCTGGCGGTGCACGATGTCGCGCAGGTCATAAGCAAAATGCTTCAATGGCGAGAGGCTGCCGGATTTGGCGTGGAGATGGGCGATATCGAACTGCCAGCCCTCGGCCTGCCGCCCGCCATGCTTGCGCACGATGCGGTAGAGCCACCGCTCCAGCCCGCCGCTCAGGGCGAAATAGGCGGGATCGATGGTGAGCACGAGGGCGTTGTCGAGCACAGCGGCGTAGAACCAGTCGGGCAGGATCAACTGGACGCCGAGGGGGCGGCCATGATGATCGGCGGCTTCTTTCCACTCGTTGATCCACGAGAAGCGATGCCGGCGGCGTTCGGTCGTTTGGCGGATGGAGGTGGCGACCGTCGTGCTTTGCAGCCGGTCGAGGGCGGCCTTTAGGCGGTCATAGTCGCGCGCGCTGGTGCCGCGGCCGGTAAAAGTCAGTATCTCGTAGGGCGTGGCCGCCATCAGGCGGGAGGTTTTCAGCCCGGCGTCGCGCGCCTCGACGATCTGGGACGCGGCCCAGATCAGGATGTCGGCGTCCCAGATGGTGGCCATGCCGTATTCCGGCACGGCTTCCACGCGGATGGTGATGGCGCCCGCGCGGAAATCAATCGGCGCCAGGCGCTTTGATTTTCCGAGGCTGAAGAAGGGATATGTCATGAGGTCTTGCACATCGCGGGGAGCCAGATCGCCCGGCAGGGCCTGGAACAGTTCGAGCTGCTCGCGCTCGGCGGCGCGCCACCGCGCTGGCGGTGGCGCGCTGTGCGGATCCTTTGCCAAGGTTCAGCTCCGGCGCTGGGCGGCGGAGCCATGCGCGGGGGGCGCCGGCACTATGCGCTTGGCTGGGAAGACGGTCCCGATGCCGGGGTCTGAGGTCGATTGTTTGGCGCCGGTCGAGACCCAGGTTTGCAGGTCGTCGAGCGCGTAGACCACGCGCCCGCCGATCTTCCGGTATCGGGGTCCCGTGCCATAGGTGCGGTGTTTCTCCAGCGTGCGGCCAGAGAGGCCGAGGAAACGCGCGGCTTCGGGTGTGCGCAGGTAGCGTGGTGGCATACCGGCCATCGGATCGGGCATGATCGAACCTCCGTGATCTTCCATGTCACCGCTGGCGGCTGCCGGGCGGGGAAGGTCACATTGGCGGGGTCGGATGGGCGATGGGGATGACGAAGTGGGTGGGTGAGAAACCGTCACCCGCCCTTCTGCTACTGGCACGGGCAGGTAATTGTGGGGTGGCTTTGCTACTGCAATCGACCCGTTCCGGTTGTAGCACGCCCCTCGGCACAAGCCTGACTGCGGTCATTCCCTTCCCGATGCAGGATTACCACCGTGAGCCCTGCGGTCATCGTCGTCGAGCCGATCTACGACAACGGTAGGGTGTCCGCTCTCGACTAAAACCCGCGCGATATTCCGGCTACGTTCCATCTGGAGGTGGGTCCTAGTGAAACATCCATAGGCGGGAGTACGTCTTGAGTCATGGGCGCTGATGCTCAAATGATAGCTCTTACCCGCTCGGCGACAGGTTCTCAAAAACATCAATGTTTAAGCTATTCCTTAAGGGCACCAATCGAGCCGGAAGCGAGCCGCCCAAGGCGAGGCATACGGTAATATTTCGCTTGTCGTGCTCGTAGCGCGCGAGCGCTTGAAGAACAGCCCGATATTTCACGCACTGAAAAAGGCCACGAGCCAAGTCGCTTTCTGAGGAGCTTTTCGGCTTTACCTCGACGGCGTGGATGCGGCGCGAGTAGTCGAAGATGACATCAATGCTATCGCCCGAAGGTAGACAATGTTCCGGCTTTCCAGCCTGATCGATCTCGCGGAGCCCGACCGACTGAGGATTGGCACAAACGAACAACTTTAGTGCGAGATGCTCGGGGCCTTCGCCGCCGCCGCTGCCTCCTGCCTTTGCAATGATGGCCTCAGCTGGGTCCACCGTTTTTTTGAGATTCAATTCTTTTAGGATATCATCCCAATAGGGGTAGCCGTAGATACGTGCCCAATATTGCTCGATCAACGCCTTCCGTTCTTTCTTGTTATCCCAGCTTTCACCCTTCGCTGTCAGGAAGCCATCGAAGCCGGGGCCAGGAAGTCTCGTCGTTTGATTTACGACAAGCGCTTCAATTGGTGGAACATCGGAACCCCATTCTTCACCGATCTCGTTAAGCGTGGTTCCAATACAACCGAGTGGGTAGTTGAGATTGCGCGGATTGGGCATTTTCACTTCCTGCGCCAACGCCTCATAGAAGATGGGCTGCCGAGCCTCTGCTTGTCGGACGAGTATGGGAAGCACAGCGCGTGCCCGCTCCTGATAGAGCTTTTGGCCATGAAAATCCCGCGCTACCTCGGCTGTTTTTGCCATCCCTCTTATATCCTCTATCCTCGTTCCTTGGTCAAACCACGCTACAACACGGCCACAACCTTGACGAGACCGCCTTTTCCTCTCGCCTTTAATCATGACGAGCGGATACCAAAGTCTGCTTGTTCACCGATGTCGCTCAGAACCAGACCATCCGCTTTCCACCCTTTCCCGAGATTTGAGGCCAAGCAGTCACCGGCCGCGCAAAAACTGAAGATAGCCGCGGTTCATCATGGCGATCGCGTCTTTGACGAGGCGGATGGTCTGGGCCCGGACTGGCAGGGTTTTCCATCCCGGTTCACGGACGGCTTTTTGCCCGAAAATGACCTCCGCGATTTCCCTATAGGTCGCGTCTGACAAACGGCCGTCCAGGGCGTGTAACATCTGGATTAAGCGCTTGCGATGGCGAGACGTCAGTTGCAATGGTCGGGGCATTGGTCCCGTCGGCTCGCCCTTGAGGTGGCGACGAAGGCGGAGTGCGCCAGCGACACGGAGCAGAAAATCATCATCAAGCGGAATAACCGCAGCCATGGGCTGGCCAGCGCTGTGCTCAAGGAGCCAGATGTGATGGCCGCCCGGCAGAAGAATATGCAGGCCGTCATGACCCTGATGATGGGCTACGGCCCCCGCCAGGAGTTCCGTGCTAAGGAGGTGGGACCCTACAAAAGACCTTGGCATATGGCCCAGAACGACAGCCGTCGGGACAATTTCTGGGTGCCAGAAGACCGTTGCCCTGCTTGCTGGCAATTTCGGGTCCGGTGCGACAAACCAACCCCCAATGCCGGGCGATCTTCGCCGCGGCGTTTATGTCGTTGTCAGTCTCGGTGGCGATATGGTCGGTGATTCGAGCGTAGTCATCGCGGAAGGCTTGGTTGCGCCGAAGGAATTCCCAGGCAAAACCCGACCGGTCTAACTGGCTCAATTCAGCGGCATCAGTTGATGACCGCCAGTCAGGTTTCCGTGCCACACGAATTCCCCGCTGCAGCGCCCTACGTCGAGGGCAAGAGATAACGCTTTAGGTTGAAAGCCGGCACCAGAAAAGTTTCAATTTATTCAAGTTATTTTAATCAAACCACATGCGTCCGTATCCACTGAAAGGCGGATTTACGTTTCTACGGTTAGGTGGATGGCGGGCGCAGCAGATCGCGGTAGCCGAATTCGGTCATCCAGCGTGCCCGGGCGAGATGGCTGTCATGGACGATTTTGGCGCGCACAGGATCCTTCACGGGGTCCAACCCAAAAACAATGGCCACGACTTCGTGCCAGTCTGCGCCTTCTTCGGCTGCATCGAGCAGCCGAAGATAGGTGACGAGATGACGTTCGTCATATGCCGTCAGCTTTGGCGCCTCAGGAGGACGGTCGTCAAACGGGGGCACGGTCATGCAAAGTGTCCCATAAATTTTCATCATGATACGTGATTGTCTGAGGTTTTCAAAGGGAACTCACGAATTACTGATTTTTGATAAACAGACAAATGAACTCGGGATATATACCGGGGGTTGCAACCGACCTGTTGTCTGTGCAGGCCGGAGCGCTCCTCTATGCGGTGGTCATTTTTCTGCACTAGGCTCTGCCGTGTCCGCCTGCGTTCCCTTTCGCCGCAAGAATTCGACCGGGTCGATTTCAAGGACAACGGCAAGCTTCTCCAGCACGTCGACGGTGGCAGCGTTTTCGGCGCGTTCCAGCTTTCCCACGTAGTTTCGATTGATGTCAGCACGGTCGGCCAGCTCCTCTTGCGAGATGCTTTTGGCATATCGCAATCTTCGCAGGTTCCCGGCGACGATCTCTCGCAGATTCATGCGAGGACGTCGCCGCTTCCCCTAATATAGTACCACCTAATATATTAGGTATTCGTGCGGGAAGTGAAAAGTAGGTAGCAATTACACAGCGCCTTTGGCGCGGAGCCCCGTCTGCCTGACCGCAGAGGCGCAAAGCCGTGGGGCCGGAAAAGAGGGTTTGCGGATTTACGGATTTGCGTCTCTGCGGTCAGGCAGACACCCCTTCTACCCCCCCGTTGGACGCCGCTGGCACAAAAAAGCCCCGCCCGGATGATCGGGCGGGGCTTTGTCGTTGGCCGGCTTACTCGCCGTTGGCCTTGCGGGCCCGAGACCAGATGAGCGTGTAACCCTCGCCGCCTTCGTCCTCGAACAGGTTGGCGAAGATGGGGGCGTTGAAGCTCGGGTCATCGAGCTTGACCGAGAGATAGTCGCGGCCCTCGCTGGAGCGCTTCGACCAGGCGGCTCCGATCTCCGCCCGGCCGACATAGATCCGGTGGCTGGGGGCGTTGTCGGTGGACCGGGTGGCTTCGGGAACGATGCGGACCCCCTTGGTCTGGACGCTCAGGGTAACGATCTCGCCCTGGTATTCGGTGCCGGATTTCTTGAAAGAACCAATGTTAGCCATGTCACTTCTCCTTGCTGATTTCGAACCCGCGACCACCGCGGCCTCGATGGCGATCGTTGTGCCGGAGGCGATCGACGACGCACTCGCTTGCGAGCCGCAGCGCAGCGGAGGACGGCGGGCGCAAAACTTTCTTGCCTCGCGAGGAATGGGCGGCACGCCCAGGGGAAGAAAGTTTGGCGCCGCCGTTGCGACCAGGCGATCGAGGCGAAGCCGGCCTTCGGCCAGATCAAGCCATGGAGAGGCCGTGTGGTCCGTGTGTTGAAAATTTGCGCTGGGAAAAGACGTGGCGGAGGTTGGATGCTTTGCGCAAGAGATCAGGCATTCCAGGCGAACGAATGGAAACTGTGGCGTGCAAAAAGGTTGGTGCATTGGCCCAGTGACGGCTAAACCACGATGTCCCTGCATGAGGGATATGTCTCGGTCAGCTTGATCGTGCTGCCCTCGAGGGCTCAGCGAGAGCCGCCGCATTCGTGGCATGCTTTGACCAGCACCTCGCCCCCATCACCAGCCTGTCGGAGGGTAAGGCCGGGATTAGCGGCTTCTGGTGCCGTCTGCCAAGGACAATGGGGCCGCGCCAACGGCAAAGCCCTGGCCGATATCCGGCGGTGTAAACATGGCCAAGCGGGCCCAGGCCGTGCATCCGATGATCACGGCGCCGACGATGGCAAAAGCCTCCTGCCATACTGGTGACGGCGCGCCGATCTGGGCGAGGCCGAGTGTCGCGTGATAACCCGCGATGGTCGCCGGGACGGCGTAAAACAGGGCAATTGCACAGCGTATGAGAGGGGAGCTGATCATCGCGAATGCGATCTGGCCGAGCGCCAGGGTTGCCCCACCGACGAAGCAGCCGACGAGGAACGCACCGATCACACCAGCGCCGCTATGGAAGGCCGCGAAAGCCACGGTGAGGCCCGCGAAGAAGGGGAGCGCGTATATCGCCAGCGTGAACAGCAGCCAGCAGAACACGCCAAGACCGAAAAAACTCAGAATGATTCCAAGTGCCAACATGGTGAAAGCCTCCGGACAAAAGATCGGATGGGCGTGCCTCCACCACCTCCACGGCACAGCCGCCAGCCTATCACGATTTTTCACGACAAAGAATCAGAACTTTCGAAATTCTCTCGCCAGCGCCTGTATGCGGCTCGACTATTATGGGGAAACGCCAATTGCCTGCCACAAGAAATCAAACGAGACAGGTGAGCGGTTTTGCTGGGCAGCTTGCTCTCTTTCGCTCGCCTCATAACTGCGAATAAGCCCTTTCACGCGTTCAGATCCAGCACGCGTTTTCATGGCTTGTTTCGGTGTTTTGCCGTTCAATGCCGGGAGCGGCTCATCAGCCCAGCCGGCGTAAACACGATGAAGTGTCTTGGCGATGGCTTCCGTTATCAGTTCTGGCGGTAGTTCAGCTTGCGGCACTCCTTGATGCGGTTGGTCAATCCGAGATTTACCTGCCATGGCACCGGTCAAATCCGAAATTTCCTGCATCAGGTACGCAACGGTTTCGCCCGCGATGGTGTCAAACCAAGCTCGTCCCTTATCCGCATAATTTCGTGTCTTGTAGAATATGGAAATTCTATTTGGGGTGGACTCTATATTGATTGCGGCTAAGCTCCGGCGCTCGTCATCCTCGCAGTCGATAAACCGAACCCAGCCGGATTTTCGATCCCCTTCAACATCTATTTGGTGTTCCAGAACCTTGGTCAGCTTCTCCCAGTCTGCAACACGGTAATGGTCCGTTATGAGTAAGATGGGATCGCCAGAATAGGCATCCATCATGGCTGGGATCGTCATCGGCAAAACGTACTGTTCCAGCCATTTGCGCTGAAGTGCGAGCCCCACGAATGCATTGATCTCTTCCGGATGGTTTTTGAAATCTTTCAAGCCATGCTTGACGCAATTCACGGCTTCGGGTCCCATGAGCTGGGAGAACGGGTACACCGCACCGGATAATTCAAAGCGCCCGTCGAACGCCAACACACGGCAACCGAGATACGTGCCCACCTTGAGCGTTTGGCTGCCCGATTTCTCCTGCACGACGACAGGTGACTTTCTGGCATCCAGAGCATCGCAGAGCGTAATCTGACGCCCAGGGGCAACATCGGTCACGATATACAGGCGCAGCGGTCGCTCCGCCAACTGCGCGACGAAGGACCGCTCTCCAACGGTGAACAAGGGACCACCAGGGCCAAGCAGGCAATCCGCGACACGCTTGCGGGTACCGTGTGCCAAGATGTCTCCCTCGGCGAGCAGCCACTCCATTACGTTAATCTGGATGCTCTGCAAAGTCTCCGGGTCGAGATGGCGTAGCCTCTCCGCCTCACCGTCACTGAGTTCCCCGAAAAGCAGATCATCCAGGGCCGCAAGAGCGGCTTTGCGATGTTTGCTCATCAGCCAGTCGATCGCTCGCTCTATTGCGCGATCATGGCCATCGGGTTCGGCGGCTCTGACGTTTTCGCCCGTGCTGCCGCAGCAATGCTTGAATTTTTTACCACTGCCGCAGGTGCATGGGTCATTGCGGCCAATTTTGTTTGCCATTTTGGGCTCCGATGGGCAGGAATTGAGCTTGCCAACCATATGCCCGCTATCCCTTCGGAGCCAAGGCGCGCAAGCCATCGCAGGCAGGTCATGCTTGACGGCAGTCTCATGTGAGCATAAATTGTGCCTCACATGAGACTTCGGAGGTATTGGAATGTTGGCGGTAGGTGATCCGATTTCGTCGGTCCTTGGTATCAAGGCCTCTGATCCTTTGAGTTTGATGGCGGCTGTCGAGCACGGGTTGCCGTTGGCCGCATTGGACAGGGTCGTCCATGCGGTTGCTCCCGCGGACAACAAATTCGCCTTCCGGATTGTAACGCGCTCGACCCTTGCCCGGCGCCGGAAGACCTGGGCGGCTGCCAAGCAGGATACGGCAAGCCGGCTTTCCGCCGAGGAAGGCACGCGCCTTGCAAGGCTGGCCAGCGTTTGGACCATGGCCGTCAGCGTTTGGGGAGACGAGGCAGCGGCACGGCGGTTCATGTTCGAGGCGCATCCCCTTCTTCAAGGCCGGCGCCCGGTGGATGTCGTGCTTGAAAACGAGCTGGGGCGGCCCGTCGTCGAGGGCATTTTAGGTCGCCTGCAATACGGATCGGCCGTGTGACTGCGCAGATTCTTGATCGGATTCTGACGTCATACCGCATCGGGGACCCGGCTGGGGTTTATCCGATCTACGATTCGACCGGTTCGAAATTATGGCCGGGACGGTGGAACAGTGCGACCACGCCGCTGATCTACAGTAGCGAGCATTACAGCACGGCGATGCTCGAAAAGCTGGTCCATGGAAATGGGCATATTCCAGTCAACCAACATTTTATCGAAATTCAGATTCCACCCGGCGTGACTTATGAAGTGTTTTCTCCTGCCCACCACCCGGGCTGGGATGCTGAGGATTGCCTTGTCTCCAAAGCGTACGGCACCGCGTGGCAAACGTCACAGACGTCACTGATCATGATCGTGCCAAGCCTTGTGGCGCGCATGGAGATGAATATTCTGATCAATGATAGCCACCCCGAGGCCCATAGAATCACGCATGGTCTTCATCAGCCTATTTGGTGGGACAAGCGCCTGTTCGGGGGAGCCGCTACGGCTCCTCCGGCGACCGGTACCGGCAAGAAGACGGCTAAGAAGCCCTGATCAGATCGGGCGGATATGAGGGGTGCTAATCACCCCCTCCCTAAAAATCCAGACCGGGATCCCGAGTTTTTTGGCCTTGTCTGCCAAGTTGGCGGAGATGCCGGAGCCAGGGAAGACTATGACGCCGATTGGCAGCACATTCAGCATCTGGTCGTTGCGTTTGAATGGTGCTGCCTTGGCGTGGCGGGTCCAGTCGGGCTTGAAGGCGATTTGCGACACCTTGCGGCTGTTGGCCCAGCAGGCGGCGATGCGTTCGGCACCTTTGGGGCTGCCACCGTGTAGCAGCACCATGTCGGGGTGCTTGGCATGGACCTTGTCGAGCCTGTCCCAGATGGCGTGATGATCGTTGAAGTCGGGTCCGCCGGTGAAGGCGATTTTTGCGCCGGGTGGCAACAGCACCTCGGTCTCGGCGCGGCGTTTGGCGGCGAGAAAATCCCGGCTGTCGATCATCGCCGATGTCAGCGTACGATGGTTGACCATCGACCCGGCGCGCGGGCGCCAGGTCGAGCCGGTCTGCCGTTCGAAATGGTCGGCGGCCTGATCGCGGAAGAATTCCATGCTGTTGCGGCGTTCGATGAGCGTGATGCCTTCGGCCACCAGGCGCTCCAACTCCACCGAGCGGATTTCTGAGCCATCCTGTTCTTTCTGGCTACGCTTCTGGGCGTCCTCGTTGTCGTCAAGCGCGCGCTGTACGCGGTCGGCGGCGCGGTGGAAGAGGTTGACCGTGGACCAGAGCAAGTCTTCGAGGTCGGGTTCCAGGCGCGTATCGCCCAACGTGGCGACCAGGGCGTCAAAAATGTCTGCGACGGCACTGCCGATGATGTCGGGTTCGGGGAGCGGCCTGGTGTCGGGTTCGTCCTGGAAGGGGCGATGTCCATAGAGCTGGAGTTCGGTGAGGAGATGGCCGGTGGGGGATGATGCGTGTGCGGGCTCG
Source organism: uncultured Alphaproteobacteria bacterium (assembly GCA_963696195.1). Taxonomy (GTDB): domain Bacteria; phylum Pseudomonadota; class Alphaproteobacteria; order Acetobacterales; family Acetobacteraceae; genus Acidocella. The sequence goes on along the minus strand of OY968826.1, from coordinate 2,093,868 downwards.
AAATCGGGATTGTCGCGGTGGATTGCCATGGTGATGCCTCGTCTCGGATTGGCCGCGCCCATCGCGGCCTTCGTGGCGATCACCTGACGGCGGGCTGCCCGGGCCTGCACCGCAGAGCGCAGCGACGGCGGCCGAAGCGCAGCGGAGGACGGCGCAAGGCGGCTATTTTGCCTCGCGATGCAAAGCGCCCCCTCTTGGGGCGCGGCGGAAAATAGCCGCCTGGAGCCGTTGCGGGGCCGGGCCGCTTGCCGTCTGATCGCCCTCTAGAAGGCCGTGGGTTCGGCCCTCTCCGACACACAGGCATCATTTCAACCCGGTAGATTATGCCGACGAGCCATGCCGCCATTACCCCGTCCCGCCATCCTCGACGGTATCCAAGAATCGCGGCACGTCATCCGGAGCGAGTTGCACCCGAAGTGCTGCGCGAGGTTCGGCAAGGCCAAGGTGCCGGAGATCGTCGTTGAAATCCTGCAGAGCCGGCGACAGGGACAGCGTCTCGATCCCAGCCGCTTGCGCGCGCTGGACCAGGGCCGCGAATGCCGCGTCGCCAGCCGCGTCATTGTCACGCGCGACATAGAGGCGGCGCAGCGTTGCCGGGAACAGAAGGGCGGCAAGGTGATTGGCGGAGAGGGCGGCGACCATGGGCAGGCGCGGCAGCGCGCAACGCAGCGACAGCATGGTTTCGATCCCTTCGCCTGCGGCCATAACATCGGTGGTAGTGCCAAAGCGGACGCCGTTGCCGAGGAGATGGCCCATCGCCCGGCGCGGCGTGTCGATGGGCGCTTTGTCGTGCCCATGCGTGTCAAGCCAGGTGCGATGAGCCCCGGTGATTATGCCATCGAGATCGGTGACGGCGGCAATCATCGCCGGCCAGGTTTCGGTGGGCACATCTGGATGCGGGCGATAATAGCAGCTCGGATGGAAGCGGAGGCTGCCGGTTTCGTGCAAAGCCGTAATGCCGCGTCCGTGCAGATACGTCTCCACGATTGTGCCCACAGTCGGCTGCGACATCGCGAACAGGCGACGTGCCGATTCTGGTGATCCGGCCGGACGATGAGCCCGAGAGGAATACGAAAGTGGCACCGGGTGCGCGCGATCTCGTGGCGTTCCAAGAAATCGCCATGCCTCGGCGGCGATATCAGGGAAATGGATGAGGCCGTGATGCCTGCCGATGATGTCAAGCAAATCGCCATGCTCGCCGTTCGAAGCGTCAGTCCATTTTCCGGCGGCTCCTTCGCCAAATTCCGGACCAACCAAACGAACATACATTGAGCGTCCCGGTGTATTCATGACGTCGCCGACCAGCCAGTACCGGCCAGACCGGCGGCCGTTGGATAGGTAATGCCGGCACACCGCCTCGGCATTGCGCGCCAACCGCCGCGTCAGATCATGTGCGCCGTTGCTCATGGTCAGCCTTTCACGGCAAGAGGGGCCCGCGATCGCCCGCGAGCCCCTCCATGCCGGTGTCGGAACAAAATTATTCGGCTGCGATCGCCTCGGCCTCGCTGGCCGAATGATCAGTATCGCGCTCAGCCGAAAGATCGCCGATAGCCGTTTCATCCGCCGCGACCGCCGTTTGCACGCCGGGCATACGGAGCGGTTCCGGCAACCAACCTGTGCCGCTGAGCAAGGTCTCGGCTTCGGCCGCCATCTCCCCCTTTTTGAGTTGGGCGATGCGTTCGGCAGCGGTCGGCCCCTTCGCCTCCCGCACCGCTTCAAGGATGCGGGCCTTTGAAATCCGGCCAAGATAATTGTCGACCGTCGCCGTCCATCCTCCCGCGGCCAAGTCGAGCGAGACGGCCTGGGCCAGACGATCCGCATGAGCAACCGCCTTCGGACGCCGGTTATAGGATTCCACAACGGCATTGACCGTAAGCGAGACGCAATGGGCAAACAGGGCGTCACGGCTATCCGTGTCAAAGCTCCCAAGGACATCCCAGAGCTCACTGGATTCCTCGGGCAGTTGCTCGGCCCAATGCCGATGCCGCGAATCAACCCGCGCGGCCAACGGTGTGTCGGCAAGGCACGGCGCCTGGGCGCCGAACATCACACTCTTGGGCTCAATCTCGAGGCAAGAATCCAAACCGTACCGGTAGAACAGTTTCAGGCACAGCGCGTGCAGCACGGCGAGTTGGGCAATGGCCGGGTCTTGGCCAACGGCCTCGCGCAAGGCCAGCGTTCGAAAAGCGGTCAGCTCGGTCATCAGCCGGTCGGACAAGGGCTTGATGCCGTCCTCTTCCTCCGGCTCGGCTGCATCACCGACATGAGCGACGATAATGCGGCTGTCCGTGGTTCCCGTTTCTGGCTCATCGCCCACTGCAGGGTCGCCCCCTTCGCCACCTTGCGTCCAGGCGCCAGCTACGCCGGCCATGGCGGCCTCGTCGGCTTCCTCAACTACGGGCAGTTCATCCTCGGGGCGGACATAGCCACGCTCGACCCGCAGCTTGCCACTGCCATCGATGCTGACAAACACCCCCGCCAGGGCGATTTCCGCTGGGTCATAAACCGGGGGGCGCTGGGTAACGGCATTGATCTCCGCCTCGATTTCATTGAGCCGCTGATCGACATCATCCGGTACTTCGTCGGCTTGGCTAGCGTCCTCCTCCAGCTGCTCGGCCTCGGCGCGTAACGCCTCAACCTGGGCGATCTCCTCCTCGGTCAACGGACGGCGAGCGCCAGGAATCCGCCGCAGCCCATAATTGTGGCCATACGGGAACTCGGTCGCCACCTCGACCCATTTCCAACCCTCGGCGCGGAGGGCGTCGCCGTCGCGCTCCAGCTTTTCCGCCACCACCCGCGCCAGCAGCCCGGCATCCTGCAGCCAGCCGCCATCATCCTGCTGGAACAGATCACGCATGATCGCCCCGCCCGCCGCCACATACTCCTCGCCGGCGTATTGCGCCCGCTTATCCGAAGCGCGCACCGCGCCTTCGGTCAGCAACCGGCGGATTTGATAAGGCTCCTTATTGTAAGACCGCTGGACCGCCTCCCATACGCCCTCCTGGCGCTCATGGTCGGGGCTGACCGAAAACGCCATCAACTGCTCGAGTGTCATCTCGTCCTCGGCGTAAATCTCCAGCAGCCGGGGCGACACCGCAGCCAGCCGCAGCCGCTGCTTCACTACCGAGACGGCGACAAAAAACACCGCCGCGATCTCCTCCTCGCTCTGCCCCTTCTCACGCAACGCCTGAAACGCCCGGAACTGATCCAGCGGATGCAGCGGCGCGCGCTGCACATTTTCCGCCAGACTGTCCTCCTCGGCGATGCCCTCGGTGCGGACGACGCAGGGGATCGACGCGGTCTTGGCTAGGCGCTTTTGCCGCACCAGTAATTCCAGCGCCCGGTAACGCCGCCCACCGGCGGGAATTTCGAACATGCCGGTCTCGGCGCCGCTGTCGTCGAGGACCGGGCGGACGGTCAGGCTTTGCAGCAGCGTGCGCCGCGCAATATCGGCAGCGAGCTCCTCGATCGACACGCCAGCCTTCACACGTCGGACATTGGCTTGGCTGAGCACCAGCCTCTCGAACGGAATATCACGAGAGGCGCTGAGGCTGATTTTCTGAACAGATTTGGCCATGGGAAAAACTCCGTGACGGGCGGCCGGAGACACTCTCTCGACCTCCATCCCGTCATGAATTTTCGATCCGCGCTCTGACTCTTGGCGCCCCCTCAAAAAGAAAACCGTGAAACCGCAAAAGCGGCTCCACGGCTTTGAACATTCCAAGAAAATAGATTAGCTCGCGCGCTCCAACAGCATTCTCGCTTTGCCCTCCAGCTCCAGCCGGGCATCCTGATGTGGCTTGGTTCGCGCAACGGCCGTGATGCCTTGCACGAAGTCGAACACGCTTTCAGGTGGATGACCTTCTTCGCTCAAAACGGCATTGATGATTTTCGCTGCCTCCGATTTGCTGAACCCGCGTTTGCGCAGGAAGGACTCGCGGTCCTCATCCTTGCGGGCGACGATCTGTTCGCGCGCCGCCTTCACACCAGCGATAAACGGTGCGGGAGAGGAATTGGCGAAACTTGTAAGCGCTGGTGAGGCTTCATGTGCAAAGCGCTGCGCGGCAAATTTGCTATGCCGGATGCTGATCTCCTGAAAATCCTCCACACCCCAGAGGTTGCGGTTCATGCAGACGGCGCGGAGATAGAAAGACGCGATACCCAGCGTCTTCGAACCAACCTCGCTGTTCCAGCAATAGAAGCCCCGGAAATAGAGATCGGGATCACCATTCGGCAACCGGCCAGCTTCGATGGGGTGGGTGTCGTTGACCAGGAACAAGAACACATCGCGGTCGCTGGCATAGAGCGTGGTCGTGTCCTTGCTCACGTCCACGAGCGGGTTATGCGTCATCGTCGCCCAGTCGAGCACGCCTGGGACCTTCCAGCGTGTGTCGCCTATTCCATTGCCGGCGATTTTCATCACCGCCCCAACCAGCTCGTGGTCCCAGATGCGGCCATAGTCCGGGCCGGTGACGGCACGCAGTTCGACCCGCCCGTCCTCGGCCTCCAGCGTCTTCACCAACTCGCCGCGGTGGGAGAGCAGGCCGTGCTGCAGGTTGATCGCCGCCAACGGCGCCGGCAAATCCCGCAAATAGCCCGCTGGCGCGCCGACCAGGCTACACAATTGGCCAAAACTCCAATGGGTCGGCGCAACCGGGCGATCCCGCCCGGGCACGATCAGCGTCAGTTGCTCGGCATCATCGCGCCTCGCCTCGACGCGAACGGCCCGGCTCTCCACCGTCCGTGCCGTCGCCCGCTCGGTCCGGGCGCATACAGAGGCGTATAGGTCCGATAGGGACAAATACCGCTCGTCGTCCGGGCGCGAGAACCACTCGGAAGAGACTCGGCCGATCCGCTCGCCGCGGGATATGTCGACCTTGAAACCCGCCGGGCGCAGCGCACAAGACGCGGAACCGGCAGCGGCCGGAATACGGGAAGTAAGATTGTTCATTGAGAAATCTCCACGACGGGCACCGCAAGCCTCTCTCGCGATCATGATCCGTCATGAAAACCTGCTCCGCCCTCTAACTCTCAGAAAAGTCCTCGCGCTTGCCACGTAACCCCACCACGACACCCGCTACTGATAGACGAAGTGCAGCAGCGCCGCAGAACCAAACTTCGACTTCGGATGATTGGCTATCTGCCGGCCAATTTTCGTCGAATCACTCCGCCAGAGCCGTGACATCCTGTTCAAGATAGCCTCTGAAACGATATCCGTGCCCGCCCCCGTATCGACACTCTACGCTGCGTATAGGCTTGGTCACTCAACCACCGGATAATGTGCCTTACCCCATGCCGTGCCGGGATTGTCCATCATCAAATCCACAAACAGCGGAATGAGAAACGCCAAAATCGCGGCACCGTCGCGCACCTGGGCGCGGTTGACGCCGCTGTTCCAGGTGGCGCCGCCATGCACCAGCTGGTTGCGTAGCACGTAAAGCCGGTCGAACAGCGTGGTGAGCACGACGCTGGTATCCTGACGCACCAGCGCCTGAGACAGTTTTCGCTTGGCGGCAGCGAAGCGCTCCTCCCAGTCGCCAAAGCCCGGCAGCTGGTTGTGATGGCTCCAGAACGGCTGGTAGACGTATTTGTTCTCCAGCAGCATCCGGATGGGGCCGGGGAAGCGCGCCCAGATGGCGTCGTAGATCCGCCGCCCCGTATCCAGGCGGACGACCTTGCCGAAATAGCTCTCGAACAAGCCGCGCGCGGCGTTTGGCATGGTCTCGCCGCATTCCTCGGAATAGACGGCGTTGAAGGCGATCCAGAGAAAGATGAAGCGGGCGTCGTCATCATTTGCACATTTTTCGGCGCGGTCCAGCCAGCTGAGGGCACGGTGTACCCGCAGGCTGAGGTTCTCGTGGAACCCCTCACGCAAGGCGCGTTGCTTGGTTTTTAGGGCGGCGAAGTCGGGCAGGGTGCTCATGAAAGGCGCGCTCCGGTGGGGACGGTCCCTGGAGCATAACAAGCTGGCGCGCGCGGGGGTAGTGTCTCAGTTTGAAAATCCCAACTTTTAAACTCAATCTGGGGTGTATTTCAGCCTCAGATGCTCTATGCTTAGCGGAAAGCATAGGAGCCGGTGAATGAGTAATACCAGCTATGTTGTATATCTTGAGGGATGCGAAGACGGGTCCTCATTTAAGCACTTCCTGAGCCGCGTGGATGCGGAGGCATACGCTTTGTCCGTAGTTCAATCGGGACATGCGGAGATCGCCAACGGGTATTCTGTGGATGATACTCTTGATCCAAGAAAAGCGGTGGCTGCGGTAAAAATGGGCGAGGGACGGTTTCTTTTCTTAAAAAGTCCTCACCGGACCCCTGATCAGATCAAGCGTGACACAGAACTTGCGTGGGAAAAAGCGATGGCCGAAGGTCCCGACGCCATGTTGAAAATGTTGGACCCCGATGCCTAAAGGCCCCAAAGGCGAGAAGCGCCCGGCCGACTTGATCGGCAACGCCGTAAAGGTCATGCGGATAGCCACGGGGGAAATCCCCGAAGATACGGTCGCACCCGCCGCTCAGGTAAAGGGCGGCAAACTTGGCGGTTCAGCAAGAGCCATAAAGCTGACAGATCAACAGCGTTCCGAAATAGCTCGCGCCGCCGCAGCTGCGCGGTGGAAAAAGAGCTAAGCGGCTTTACCCGAGCCGCCCCCTTTCCCGTCCTTACCGAGACCCGCCGCTACAAGTTTTTCCTCTACGTCCTCTTCGAAGTTGAGCGATAACTGGATGGGAGGCTCTTCGGGGTGGTATTCGTTGTAGTGATCGACTTCGAGACGAACCGCATAAGCGTCATCCACCATCGCACGGCGCCTTTGGGCGATGCTTTTGACAACGTGTGAACGTGGCGCAGTATCGATATCGCCCCAGAAAGAAGGTTGCCCCGGCCCTTTATAGTCGGCCAGCTTAGCCCGAATGCGGCGTCCCGTTTTGTCGGTCCGATATTCTTCACGGAGTGCATCGGCCATTTCCGCTGCAAACCGCGATTGAATATCAACTGGACGCGGAGCCCATAGTCCATTTGCCATTGCCCAAGCGCCAACAATCCGGAGGTCCGCCGGATCAGAGGAAACCTCCTCCTGATACTTCTTGAAGATGTCTTGCATCTGCTGCGAATACGACGCCAAAAGAATACTCCTTCATTTTAAGTGTTCGCGTGTTAGCCAACCATTACGCTTTGGCCCCATCCATCGGTCATCGCAGATGAGGTTACAAACTTCCGCACACCAACAAGGTGTTGGCGCCATAATTTAAATTGTCCCGTCAGGTGCTGAAGCTGCCCGACAACAAGCCCAGGGTGGACGTGATTAATCTTGGCAAACGCCTGAATGTCAGCATCGGAGAAGAATGGATTTTTGCGTACAAAAAAGGAGTTCATTTTTTCTTTTGGAACGCAAAAATCTGCCGCTTCTGTATCGGCGATCTTTTCTTCGTCGTTCGCGGATGGATCAGAAAACTTTAAATCGGAGTCGATGATGGCGGCACTCTTCCCATGGCCATGCAAAACGTGCGCACACTCATGACGGAGGACAAACCAAAAATTATCTATCCGATCAAATCGCAATGATAGGCCAATGACCGGCGATTTATTGTCTAGCCACGTGCAGACACCATCGATCTTGCCGCCCGGCAACCCTTCGACAACGACAAACCGGACGCCCGCTTCCTGAAGCAGCCGAGGGATATGGCGTATTTCCTCTGCCCACTCCCGCATAATGCTCATGCGGTCGATGACCTCCTGTAGTTTTGTCGGCGAGTATGCGGGCACCGGCATTTCGCTGGCTATCGCCCTGACCCTGTAAAGCCACACAAGCTGCTCACCAGTCACCTCACGGTCGCCTGTCTTTCTGGCCGCGTGTGAAAGGTTTGATACGCTATCAAGTGTGTTGACCCCAAAGAAACGGCAAAGCTCCCCATACACTTCGCCCCCTTCCTCGGCATCCCTGATCCATCCGCGCTTCACCATTTCCCGAACGGGATAATTGGTCTGAACATAAGCCCGGCTACGGATTTCAGGATTCGCTTTAGGAATGCTCTGCAAGCTCCACCGCGCTTGCAGTTCAACCAAATCTTCCGCCGAACAGTCGAAGGCGCCCTCAAGGAGGCGCGCCATCTCAGGCGTTATGGGCCGCTTGGAATTGACGACCTGATTCACCGTCGAGGACGTGACGCCAAGCACATAAGCCAAATCTGTCTGCGACCAATTCCGTTCTTCCATCAACGCCTTCACTCGATCTCCTGGTTTCTGAATATCCATTTTGGTGGCTCCCGCTTTTTAAGAAACGTATATACTCAAACGCTTAATATGTAAATACTAAATTTCGCAATCAGTGAATATGAACTTTATGCTTGACTAGGTGTGGTGTTGTGTTATGAATTGTGCATGAACAAGCTCCCCCTCGCCAAGCGCGTCCAAATCCTCTCCATGCTCTGCGAGGGATCGTCCATGCGTTCGATCTCCCGCATTGCGGACGTGAGCATCAACACGGTGTCTGGGTTGCTTGTGGATGCCGGGAAAGCCTGCGCTGAACACCATGACATTGCCGTACGGAATGTGGCTTCAAAGCGCATCCAGGCCGATGAAATTTGGTCTTTCTGCTACGCCAAACAAAAGAACGTGGCGACCGCCAAATCTGCCCCGGAAGAGGCTGGCGACGTATGGACGTGGACCGCCTTGGATGCCGATAGCAAGCTGATTGTGTCCTACCTGATCGGCGGCCGCGATGCTGGCTATGCCAATGAGTTCATGGAGGACGTAGCATCTCGCCTGGCTAACCGGGTGCAGCTCACAACGGATGGCCTCAAAGCCTACCTGGAAGCCGTGGACGGCGCCTTTGGCGCGGACATCGACTATGCCCAGCTTGTGAAGCTCTACGGCCCCACGCCTTCACCGGCTGGCCGCTACAGCCCGGCGGAATGCACCGGAATCAAGAAAAACCGCGTGGAAGGCAACCCGGACAAGAAGCACGTCTCCACCTCGTATGTGGAACGCCAAAACCTCACCATGCGCATGTCCATGCGCCGCTTTACTCGCTTGACCAATGCCTTCAGCAAGAAGGCCGAGAACCACGCGCACATGGTTGCGCTCTACACGACGTGGTATAACTTCGTGCGGATGCACAAGACGCTGAAATGCTCCCCGGCGATGGCCGCTAAGCTGAGCGCCACGCTTTGGAGCATGGAAGACGTGGTTGCCCTGATTGACGCGCGGGCTGCTAAGCCGGTTCGCCCGGCCGTCTATAAAGTAAGAAATTCAAACTGAGACACTACCCGCGCGGGGGCAACAGGAACTCGCGGAACGGCGTTTTGGAGATCGCAATGAAACGGCTATACTGGCGCGGCATAAAATAAGGAGCCGCCGCTCTGTCTCTCCTTCCCGTCTTCTACGATATCGAAGCCTCTGGCCTTGACGGCGCGCCGATCGAGATCGGCTGGGCTTTCGCTGATCCCGAAACTGGCGACATTCAGGTTGAATCCCACCTCATCCGGCCGGCTCTGGAATGGCATATTGCAACCTGCTGGGACAAGGCAGCCGAGAGCCTTCATGGGATCAATTGCGGTCAGCTCTATACCGAGGGAAGCGCCCCGGCTCACATTCTGCGGCGCATGAATGAGGCGCTTGGCGGCCGCGACCTTTACTCGGATGCCCCAGCCTGGGATGGCGACTGGTTGCGGATGATCGTTGAGGCCGCTGATGTAAAGCCCAGCTTTTCCGTCAGTCGGGTGGACGAGCATACCCTCATCGGCATTGTGGCGCGCGAACAGGCGTGGGAGGCGGTAGACTGCCTCGCCATAATGGAGAAAATCTCGTGCGACGTTCCCAGAACGCATCGGGCTGCCGCGGATGCGCGCCACCTGGCGGCCCTATGGCTGGCCATGAAACAAGGCGCGAACCCCGAAACGTAGCGTCTGGAGTACGTCCGCATCTGACGTACTGGCGTGTCATCTCTTGCGCATGACGTAACCCGCACGACGGCAGCGGCGGGCACCGCACGTTGCTGAAGGAGATCTCCAATGTTTCGTTTCGTCGGATCCATCGTGGTCAGCGGCTTCGCTCTTTACGGCGTGACCCAGTTCATAAAGAAGCACGTGGTGGTTACGAAAGAGGCCGAGCAGTAGGGCCGGTAAAAATAGAGAGGAGAATGACCATGGTTGTTCAAAGACCAGGAGGGCCATGGTATGTCTGCCGTGACTGTCACCACTTGTTTTCTCTTTCCTCCTGGAAGAAAATATTCCTGAAAACCGGCGAACTTCCCAAGTGCCCGAAATGCAGGGGCGGCAGAGTCGCAGCCCCTCATTTTTAGATTTCACTTCAAGATATTTTACCCGATATGATCGGCAGGCAATTCATTGAACAAGCCATGAGGTAAATCCCAACTTCCGAATTTGAGCGTCCGCACTACGTCCGCATCTGACGTACAGGTATGTTATCGATATTCCCATGACGTAACCAACTCTTCTCAATCCCATCGCATTCCCACTGATTTCCGGCCTTGGCCTCGACAGGACAACTCTGTCTGCCCGGCCGGGACATAACAGGAGTTTGCGATGTTCAGAGCCTATGCCTCGTTCCAGCTGCACCTCACACCAGAGATGCAGCGCCGGCTTCCACGCCTGGATTTTCAGGCGACCCAAGCAGTGTTCCGCGCTGCTGTTACCCACGCGGCCGGCGGCACGGTCCCCGTCACCGCCGTCATCAAAGGCGAGCACGTTACCATCACCTCCCGCGAGCGCGAGGATGGCGTCGTGATTATCGTCCTCGAACACAACCCGGCTGCGCCCACCTCAACGCCTCGCCTCAACAGGAGCTGCTGATGACGACAAGTTTCGCCAAAATGCTCGACGAGATCGACGATGATTTTGACGAGCTGGAGGAGCCCGAGTTTGCCGGCTTCGCGCATTGTGCCCGCGAGACCGCCGCGCTGCTCCGTTACGCCGCCAATTTCATGAGCTGCGTGGATTCGGCGCAGGAGGAGGCTGCAAGCTTCACGCGCTGGCTGGCGCAAAACCGGGCTCGCTTTAACCTTGACGATGAGCTGTTCTCGCAGCCGGAGATGTCGCACCGGCGCAACGCCACTGCCGGTGCGGTCGGCCGCCGCCGCTGGCAGGGGTTGCGCGACGCGGTGATGACGCAGTTGGCGCAGCCCACACCCGACGGCGTTGTTGCATCCGGTCTCGTGGCGGTGAGTGCGGCGCTGGGGTTTGATGAGCTAGATGCCGCATTGTTTGGCATCATCTTCCGCTATGGGCATGACAATACGCTGGAACGGTTGTTCGATCTTATTTCCTCGGCCCGCAAACGGCCCAATTCGCTCCGTCGTTTCACAGACAATTTCGCAATCCTGACCAATATGCCGCAGCAGGAGGTGGCGAAGCGGTTCCGGCCTGGCGCGCTGATGTGTGCATCCGGTGCCATCCGTATCGACGAGGATGGCGACATCCATATGTCCGGGCGTGTGCGCAATCTGATTTTCAGTTGCGGCGAGACCGGTGAAGACATGCGCAGCCAGCTTCTTGGGAACCCGGTAGCGGCCAAGCTGCCCTGGGAGGCGTTCCGGCACCTGGGGCGGGAAAGCGAGTTGGCGCGCGACATGCTCGGGCGCGCCTTGGGACAGCAGGAGCGCGGCGTACACATTCTGCTCTATGGACCGCCCGGCACTGGCAAAACGGAGTTCTCAGCTGCACTGGCGGCGGCGCTCGGAATCAATCTGCATGTCGTTGGTGAGGCAGATGGCAACGGCGGGGAACCGTCGCGAGGGGAGCGGCTTTCCGACTTGCTGCTTGGGCAGCGCGTGAATGGTGGTGAGCAGGTATTATACCTTTTCGACGAGGCCGAGGATCTTTTCCGGGCTGGTTATCGTGACCGCGAGCCGGACCCAAAAATTTTCATCCACCGGCTGCTGGAGACGGCGAAAGTACCGATGATCTGGGCCGCCAACGACATCGAGGCTTTCACCCCAGCCGTGCTGCGGCGGATGAGCCTGTGCGTTGAGGTAAAACTACCCGAGACGCCGCGCCGGGCCGAGTTGTGGCAGGAACTGGCCGCCAATGAGGGTGTGTCGCTTGATGCCGTCACCGCCGGTGAACTGGCCCGGCTGATCCCCTCGGCGCCCTCAGTTGCGCGCACAGCGCTGCGGGCTGCTCGGCTGACAGATGGCAGTGCGGAGACAGCACGGCTGGTAGCGCGTGGCATGGCCAAAGCCATAGGCCACGGGCGCATGCCTACTCCGGAGGCAGCGCCGAACGAGGACTTGTACGACCCAAGCCTGAGTTGCGCGGATGTGGATCTGTCCTCGCTGGTGGTACGCCTTGTCCGCCCGGGGGCGCCACGTGCCGTATCGCTGCTGCTGAGCGGCCCGCCTGGCACAGGCAAGAGCGCTTTCGCCCGCCATCTGGCTGATGCTATGGGGCTGGGTGTGTTGCATAAGCGCGGCTCCGATATTTTCGGCAGTTATGTCGGCGAGACGGAGCGTAATATCGCAACTGCTTTCGCCGAGGCGCGGGAGTCACAGAAATTTCTTATCTTTGACGAGGTGGACTCCCTGCTCGCCGGCCGTGAACGGGCGGTGCGCAGCTGGGAGGTGAGCCAGGTGAATGAAATGCTGACCTGGATGGAGAGCCATCCGCAGCCCTTTGCCTGCACCACCAACCTGCCCGAGGGGCTGGACGCTGCCAGCCTGCGCCGCTTCCTCATCCGGGTGAATTTTGACCATCTCGCCCCGGCGCAAAGCCTTCGGTTGTTCCGTAACGCTTTTGGCATGGAGCCGCCGGAACGTCTGGCGCGGCTGGACCGGCTGACTCCGGCGGACTTCACCCGGCTCGCGCGGCGGCTGACGGTGCTGGGGGAGAGCCCCTCTGAGCATCGTTTGGTAGCGCTGCTGGAGATCGAGATGGTGGCGCGCGAGGGCAAGCCGCGCGGCATCGGTTTTGCCCGTCATGGTTGAGGTGCCGGTTGCGAAACGGCCGGTTTCGCGCAACCCTGCGGCGATGCGCTATGAACCCAGCACCAATCTGCTTCGCCTAGTCCTGCTGCTCTCCGGCTCCCGCATGGGGCTGACGCTGGACGAGATGGCCACGCAGCTGGAGGTGGGACGGCGCACGGCCGAGCGGCTGCGCGACCAGCTGGCCACGTTGTTTCCAGGCTTGGCCTATAGTGACGACGACAGCCGTGTGCGCCGCTGGCGCCTGCCGCAAGGGGTGCTGCCGCCAGTACCGCCCACCCCTACAATGCTGGCGACTTTGGAGGGGCTCGCGCGCGATCTTTCCACGCAGGGTGACAGCGCCCGCGCCGCCGATCTCCGTGACGCTGCTGCCAGCTTACGCGCGCTGCTTCCGCCCGCCCGGCTGCGCCAGGCGGAGCCGGACATCGAGGCGCTGATGCGCGCCGAGGGCTCAGCCGCACAACCCGGTCCGCGGCTAAAACTCGACCGCGCTATGATGACAGAAATTCGCACCGCTATCCTCGGCTTCCGAAAGCTCGCGCTCACTTACCGGCCGGCGGAACCGCGAACACCGGGAAGGCGGGTGATTTGCCCCTACGGCGTGCTGTATGGGCGGAGGGCTTATCTGGTGGCGCATACCGAGACCGGCGAGGAAATGCGCCTCTGGCGCCTGGACCGCATCAGCGACGTCTCGGCGCTGAACGAGAATTTTGTAGCGCAGGAATTCGATCTGGCATCCTACGCCGCGCGGTCGTTCGGGGTATTCCAGGAGGCGCCGCAGGATGTGGTGCTGCGCTTCTCCCCGGGCGCGGCGAATGATGCGGCAGAGTGGGTATTTCATCCAAACCAGACGATGGAACCGCAGGAGGATGGTACGCTGATCGTGCAATTCAGGTGCGGTGGGATGCTGGAACTTTCCTGGCATCTGTTCACTTGGGGACGCGAGGTGAAGATTTGCGCGCCGGATGGATTGGTCGAGTTGATGAGAGAATGGCGCGGCATGGAAGCGGAAAGGGCGGAATGATAGGCACAGAAAGAAACGTACGGCCGGACGCGCCATTCCGTACGAGCCATTACCGCAGCAACAAGCGCCTGAGGACGGACAAATTCCATGGAAAATTCTCTGCTCGTCAGTGAATTATCCATTCCAAAAAGGGAAAGAAAATGCCAGACTTCACATTCAAACTATCAGCCCCGACGTTTCTAGCCGAAGATAAGAACATTGTATTTTATCCGGGTGCGGGTACGGATATACATGATACCACAATCTTTAAGAATAGCGTCCGTTCTTTCGTCCACGCTGATTATCAGGAGACACCTGATCTGTCAGATGCCCTGGAAGCCAGCGGCTTCGTGGTTCTTCATAGTGAGATAGTGACGTTTCAAGATTTGATCGAAACTGCAGGACTGTCGGAATCGGACGGTTTTTATGCAGATGATTGGCAGAAGTTCGCCAATACTGAGTCGGTGAGGAACGGCATATCGCGCTGGTATGTATTTAAGTCAGGGCGCAATACGCTGGGCCTCTTACAGGTGTTCGGAGAGGCACATTGGGTCTACGAACACATCTTCGTAAAAAGAAACAAGGCGGCTTTTGGAATCCTGTTGCATGATCATGGCCTCGGTGGTGGTTGGGCACGATTCGGAGGGCCTTCGCGCTTGTATGAATTAGCAAAAGCCAATCTTCCCGAGTGGCTGGTCGTTGCAGAAACCACGTCCGTTTGGTGGGGATATGACCGATCGAATAGATATCGTGTCGAAGTCGGCGGCCAACATAGAACAGAAAGGTTTCTTTGGCACATCATGAGCGACCACAAGTGACCGCAACTCTCGTCCTTGGCGCGGCTCTAGACGGAGCCCCCGCGCCGGTTGGCTTGGCACCTCTCACCGCCGCTGCGGGGCCGCTCGGTTGCCTCGATCTGCTCGGCCAATGGCTGGGGCTGGATACGCGCGCAGCGCCTGAGGCCAACCGTATCGCCGCCTGTCATGCTGCCATCGCCAAAAATGAAGGCCGGTTTTGGTCAAAATCCTTCACGGTCGATTCCTGGGCCACCGCCCGGCGCGTGCTGGCCTTGCGCGATGCCCTGCTGCTCGCCGGATGGGATGGCACGGCGGACGACACCACCCCGCCACGCATCGCCGACCTCGCCAGTCTTTCCGCCCTGCCGCGCGGCGTAGTAGATGTGCTGCTGGCGGTCATCGCCTCTCTGTCCCAGCACAAGCCGCCGTTTCTGCCTCGTGTCGCGCTGGTCGAGCCCGCAGAACTCTGGCCACCGCTCTGGCAAAAGCTGTTCACCCAGCTTGATGTAACCGCCTACGCCCCGCCGGAAGCGCCCGCCAAGGGCGATCTTGCCGCACTGCGGGGCTTTCTCGCAGGTGGCCCTGCCGTCACCTGGACGGGCGACGGCAGCGTCACGCTGCTCACGGGCGATACCGCCTCCACCGCCAATCTGCTCTCGGCCTGGCTTCCTGCCCTGCCGCCCGGCGCCGCCCTGCTGGGTGGCGAGGATAGCCTGCTGCCGACACTGCTGCGCGCCCGGCACCAGCCGCGCCCGGCCGCGCTGGAAGGGGCGGATCTTGGCGCGCAGCTGCTCTCCCTCGGGCTGGCGCTGTTGTGGGACCCGTTCGATGCCGGTGCCGCGTTGGAATTTCTGGCCCTGCCGCAGCATCCGCTCGGCGGCACCTGCCGCTTTCTCACGGATGCCATCGCGCAAAGCCCCGGCTATGGCGGCGTAAACTACCGTGCCGGGCGGCATCGGGCCCTGCGGGCAAAACTACGCGCCGACCGTGCGCGGGGGCTGGACCGTATCACCCGCCATGCGGCGGCGCGGACAAGGCTGACGGCCATCGATGCCTGGATTCCACCAAAACGCTTCTCGGCCGAGGAAGGGATTCCCGCTTCCGCCGTCACTACTTTGTGCGGGCTGGTGCAAGGCTGGGCGGTCAAACGCAACGTGCCTGAGGCAGGCACGGCGGCTTCCTCTCTAGCACAGGCGATCGCCCTTAGCGGCGTGGCGGTGCTGAACACCATGCTGCTCGGCCGGATGCTGGAAACAGCCTCATCCGGCGCGGTGACGCTGCTGGCCGCCGAAGCCGCACCCTGGCGGTTCTTCGCCCGGCCCGGCGCGCGGCTGGACACCACGGACGCCACCATCTGGTGGCTCGGCGGCGCTGAAGGGCAAGCCGCTTCACCCTGGCGCATGGCGGAGCAAGGCTGGATGGCGGCGCGCGGTCTGGTGCCGGATGAAGCGCTGGCCCCAGCCCGAGCCCGTGCAGGATTGCGCCGCGCCGTCATCCTCACATCTCGCCGGCTGGTCATCGCCGCCCCGCGCGGTGCCGCGGAGGAAGGCGGCGCGCATCCGCTGTTGGCAGAATTGCAGGGCTGCTTTGGTGAAAGCGTGGGGCGGGCCTGGGTGGAGGCGGAGTCCCTGCAATCCGGCGGTGTTTTCGCTGGGGTTAAGCTACCCTCCCGCACTGTACCCGCAGCCGCACCTCCCGCCCCCCGCCGGGACTGGCTGGTGCCGGCCGGTCTTGTCGGCCCGCGGGACCTGGAATCGGCTTCGGGCATGGAAACGCTGCTCGGCTGCAAGCTGAAATGGGTGCTACAATACGCCGCGAAGCTTTACGCGCGCGGCCCGGCCACGCTGCCCGAAGCCAAGCAGCTCACCGGCACCTTCCTGCACGAGGTGATGAGTCAGGTTCTCACCAACGGCTACACCAGCCCCACGGATGCCGCCGCCAAGGCGCAGGCATTGTTCGAGCGGCTTTTGCCGGAAGAAGCCACGCCCTTGCTGCGGCCCGGGATGCAGGCCACACGGACCCGCGCCAAAGGGCGCATCGGCCAGGCGATGGCCGATCTCACCGGGCATATCCAGCAGACGGGGTTGCAGGTGGCCGCCACGGAGCGCGCCTTCGAGAAACCCCTGCCGGGCAGGCTGGGGCGGCTCCAGGGCCGCATCGATGTGCTGCTGCACCGCCCGGCGGACGGGTTGCATGTGGTGCTGGACGCCAAATGGTCGGCCTCCGGCTGGTATCGCAAGAAGCTGGAGCAGAACACGGCCGTGCAGTTGGCTGCCTATGCCTGGCTGGTGGCGGGGCGCGGCGAGTCCGCCACGGCGGCGTATTATTTGCTGCGCAAGCTCCGGCTGCTGGCCGCGGATCCCTACCCGTTCCCCGGCGCGGCAGTGCCCGGCGCCGATCTCGCGGCAGGCTGGAAGGCCGCTTTGGCTGATTACCGCGATGCGCTCGCCGAACTGCGCGATGGCCGCATCATCGCCGCCGGTGTGCCGGGCGATGACGAGGAGGAGGACGGGCCGCAGCTGGACATCCCGCCCCCCTGCACCTTCTGCGACTATCAAACCCTTTGCGGCGTGGGAGTCAGCGCATGAGCCAACCCTCTCTCAGCATCGTCACCGCCGGGGCCGGCTCCGGCAAGACCTGGCGCATCACCCAGGACATCAAGCGCGAGGTGCTGGACAATAACGTGCCGCCCGCCGGGCTGCTGGCCACCACGTTCACCCGCAAGGCGGCATCAGAGCTGCAACTGCGTGTGCAGACGGCGCTAATCGCGGCGCGCCAGGGCGAAACCGCTCTGGCCATGCAGGAAGCGCTACTCGGCACGGTGAACAGCGTGTGCGGGCGTCTGCTCGCCGAATTCGCCTTCGAGGCCGGCATCTCTCCGGACCTTGCCGTGCTGGACGAAACCGGCGAGGCGGAAGCCTTCGCCATCGCCTTTGGCGACGCTGCGGGTAACGCCGAAGATCGCATCGCCCCGGTGGCATTCCGGCTGGGCCTCTCCGGCGAGGCGAATGGCGGGGACTGGCACGAGCCCGTGCGAAAGATCGTCAGCGCCGCGCGGGCCAATCGGCTGGACGCGGAGGCGCTGCAGATGAGCGAGAAACGCGCTCTAGCTGGTGTGCTGGGAATGCTGGGCACGCCCGATCCTGCTGGGGCGGAGGCGCTGGATGCCGCGCTGGACAAGGCCGTGAACCGGCTACTCGCTGTGGCTGCCAAATGGGACCCCGCCGCCGAAAAGAAGAACACGCTTGGCGCGCTCGAGACTGTCCGAACCATGCGCCCGCTTTTCGCACCGCAGGAGGGCCGCTTCCTCACCTGGGCCGACTGGTCCGCATTGGCCACGCTTGGCCCGGCCGTGGCGCGCGGAGCCGATTTCGCGCCGGTCATCGAGGCTGCGGCGGCGCATGACCGCCACCCCCGGCTGCACGCGGACATCACCACCATGCTGAGCGTCTGTTACGAGACAGCGGAGACCGCCCTCGCGCTCTACGCCGATTACAAACGCAAAGCCGGGCTGATCGACTTCACCGACCAAGAGACGATGCTGCTCGACCTGCTGGAGACCAACGCGGACATAAGCGACGAGCTGGAGCAACGCCTGCACACACTGTTTGTGGACGAGTTCCAGGATACCAGCCCGCTGCAACTGGCACTGTTCCTGCGTCTCGGCGGACTGGCTAAACGGGCAGTCTGGGTGGGCGATCCGAAGCAGGCCATTTACGGCTTCCGCGGCACAGACCCCGCGCTGATGGACGCGGTGCTGCGCAGCCTGGGCGGCAAGCCGAACTCCGCAAACATCCTCTCCACATCGCGGCGTTCACGGCCCGATCTGGTGCATCTGGTAAACGGTATTTTTGTCCCAGCCTTCGCGCAGCAAGGAATGGCAGCAAATGTGGTGGCGCTGACGCCGCACCGTACCGACCCGCCAGGGGCTGGACCTGCGTTGCATGTGTGGCGCCTGCCCAAAGGGGCGATCCCGTTGCGGCTGGAAGCACTGGCCGCGCAGATCGCCGGCTTGCTGGCAGCCCCCCAACGGCCGCTGGTCCAGGACCCGCAGACCGGGGAGTCCCGTCCATTACGAGCGGGCGATGTGGCGGTGCTGTGCCGGGATAATAAATCGATCGCCATTCTGGCCGGGGCGCTCGGGCAGCGCGGCGTGGAGGTGGCGGCGGCACGTGGCGGGTTGCTGGAGACACCGGAAGTGAGCCTGGCTCTGGCCTGCTTGCGCCGCCTCGCTGATCCGGATGACAATCTGGCGGAAGCGGAAATCGTGCATCTGGCTGGTGGTAACGAGGAATGGCTGGACAAGCTTCTGGCCAAGCTGCCGCTTGCCGATGCCCGCGTGGCTGCGCTTGACGCCCTGCAGACGGATGTGGCCGGCCTGCCGCCCTCGGCGGCGCTGGAGGTGGCGCTATCAGCCGCCGAAATCATGCCGCTGCTCGCGCGCTGGCCCGCGCCGCGGCAGCGCCTGGCCAATATCGAGGCTTTGTTCGGTGAGGCCAAAGCCTATGAGGATGCCTGCAACAATCTGCACCGCGCCGCGACTGTCGGCGGCTTTGCCGCCTGGCTGGGGGCGCTTCCGGAAGCACCGTCGCAACCTGCCTCCCAGGGTGACGATGCCGTAACGCTCCTTACCTACCACAGGGCCAAAGGGCTGGAATGGCCGCTGGTGGTGATGGCGCAGACGGACAAGGAATATCCCGCATCGGCTTTCAAGGTCAGCGTTGACACGGAGGGCGGCGAGATGGACGCCGCCAACCCACTGGCCGGGCGCTGGGTCCGCTACTGGCCCTGGCCCTATGGCGCGCGCAGCAAGGACATCCCCATGAAGACGCGCGAGGCGGCCTCGCCCGAGCTGGCGGCCGCGGCGGCGCAAAGCGGGTACGAGAACGTGCGGCTTGGCTATGTCGGCATGACCCGCGCGCGCGATGTGCTGGTGCTGGCGCTCGACCCCGGCACGCCCAGCTGGCTGGAAGGCTACGCGCCCGATCTGGCGGCGGCGCTGCGGAAATTGCCGGCGGGCAAGGGGGAGCTGACCTACAACGAGGTCACCCTGCCCGTATTCGCCGCCGATGTTGCGGAGGCCGAGGAAGCGCCTCCGCTGCCCTTGCCCAAGAGGGCGACGGCGCTGTCCTGGCCTGCCGGGCCGCGCCCCCTTTTCCCGCCCCTGCGCCTGACGCCAAGCGCCGCCGAAGGGGATGTGAGCGCCGAAACCGAAATCATCGATCTTGGCCCCCGCCTGCGCCATGCCGGCGGCGCGGCGCGCGACGAGGTGGGCGATGCGCTGCACCGTTTTCTGGCTGCCGACAATCCGGCGCGCGAGACCGGAGAGCGGCTGGCCATGGCGGCGCGGTTGCTGGCCGGGGTGGCGGGTGACATGACGCCCGAGGACTGCCTGGAGGCGGCAGACCGCTTCTGGCGGTTTATCCGGGGGCATTACGGTGCTGAGGCTGAGATCATCCGGGAGTGGCCAGTGCAATATCGGCTGGAGAGCGGCCAGGAGGTGCACGGCCGCACCGATTGTCTGATCCGCCATGCTGGCGGCCTCGTCCTCATCGACCACAAGAGCTATCCGGGAAGCGACCCCGCCTCCCGGGCGCTGCACTATCTGCCGCAACTATTGATTTACCGGGATGTGTTGGAAGCAGCATGGAATTTGCCTGTCACCGCCATGGCGGTACATTTCCCCGTGCTGGGGAAGGCGGTTTTGGTGAATGCAAATAAGCCCGGCACGTCGTTCTGATGGCTTCAGGAATGGTGATAAACGCATTTATTGTCCGGTCACAGTGGCAATGTTTGAATGATGTCATCGCAACGCAAGAAAAGCCTGTATCGTAATGAATAAATTGGCCCGTCCTTCGCCTTTTCCCCATGACATGCCGTACTTCACGGATAAGGATACGGCCTTGGTCCGCTCGCTGGGCACGCGTGACCCGCTTGGCTTTCTGCCTGTCTGGAGCGCGTTCGCGCGGCAGCTTGTGCCGAATGTGGCGTCGCCCGTGGTGCAGGTCGATGGTATCAAGGCGGTGCTGTTGATTCTCTGGCTGGGGGAAGATACCGCGATTGCGGATGCATTGCTCCGGGGCGCCAATTCCCGCCGCAGATTCTTTCGCCTGATGGAAGCTCTCATCGAATACTGGTTGTATTCCAACGAGCGCGCGCCCTGTTATGGCAGCAACACGCTGCGCGCCGAAGAGGATCAATTCGCGCTCACGGCAGACTCTGGAAAGACGGTCGGAAACGGTCTGTACCAATATTATCGCGGCACCTGCCGGCGTGCCGGCTTCGTCGGCAATGATTGGATGGTTGAGCGCGAAATTGCCCAAGAGTTGCGCTCGTGGTGGAAACCGGCGGCTACAGCGGCGCTGATCCGCGCGCTCACGGATCCGCTCACGCACCCGAAGACCCCGCTCATTCCCGCATCGTATCTTGACCGCACCGCGCTCTCCGCCGCGCTGGGGCGCGTTTTTGCGCCGGATGTGCTGAGAATTCTCTTCAGACAACGGCTTTTTGGCAGCGAATCGCAACGCGATCTCGCGCGGCAGTTTCTGCAACGGCAAGGATCGGCCGGTGACATGCCGCTGCACGAAAACATCCGTGCACTGCAATCCGCCACATTGGCGCATGATATCCGCTGCGTGCTCGATTGCGAGCCGTTCCTGCTGGTGATGCAGGACGTGTTCGACATGCTTCGTGCATCAGGGGGAAAAGAGCTCGGCTATGTCGCCGGCAGGCTTGAGGACAAGCGGCATGTTATGGCTGAGCGCGCGTCCGCGTTCCAGAGACTCGAGGGCGAGCGGGACACGGGGCGTATGCGCCGGATGCAGGTGCTGGCCGCAGCACTGGCCGCTAGTGCGGCCGCTGCGAGTCCGGCAGCCGCCCGTGACGAATTCATCCATTTTATGCGCGAGCTGGTGGATTTCCATCTGCGTTGCATGGCTGAACGCGAACGAGACCCGCTGGTGATCATCGAAGGCGCGCGTATCGTATCGCTGGTGCCGGATGAGCGCGACCCGCAGGAGGCGATTGACCGGCTGTCCACCGGTTTTCCGTGGATGAATGATTATTATTTTCGAACCACGTCACGATTGTACGGCCAGTTGTTCGGGGTACCGGCATGAGTGCGCCGAAGGGGGAGGCCATAACGGTCATGCGCCATGCGCTTGAACAGATCCGCGCGCAATTTTCCATGGCGCATGAACGCTTCGTGCTGTTCACCAGCTTCAACTTCGCCGCACCGTTCTTCGAGGCAAACGTGCTGCCTTTGCTTGTGGGCGATGTTGTGGAGGAGTTGCAGGGGGCATCGGAGACGCGCTATGCGATCAACGAGGATCTGCGCCAGGTGAAATGCCTTGTGGTGTGTGACCATTCGACCCTGCCCGAGCCAAAAGGCTGCATGCGGTATGCCTTGCTGCCGGTCGGGCTCGTCCGCGGCCGCTTCCACCCTAAGATCATGCTGATGGCCGGTACGCTCAAAGGAACAGCACGGAAAGGGTTGTGGCTGTCGGTTGGAAGCGGCAATCTCACCTTGTCCGGATGGGCGGTAAATCGTGAAATTGTGGGCACGACGGCGGCAACCGGGCAACATGCGGGGGAGCTGCTGCTGCTGTTGCGATGGCTGCTCGACCAGGCCGAGCGTCAATTCAATTTCGCCGGTGCCGGCGAGATGCAGGAAGAGGGCGGTGCGCGCATGATTCTTAAGGCGCTGATTGCGGCACTGGAAGATTCACGCCAGCTTGCGCCGCATAAAGCCGGCATGCCGACATTGCATCTTGCCCTGCCATTCGCGGATGATGCGCGGGGTGCGCTGCTCGACCGCTTGAAAGGAGCGATGAAATGGCATTCGGCAACGGTCGTCTCCCCCTACTGGAGCAATGTTGATAGGCTGGCTGCACGGCTGACCGTTGAGCAATGCACATTCGTGCCGTCCCTCAGCAGCGGCGGGAAATATCGTTTTTCGCCCGAGGCGATGACTGCGCAGCCTGCCTATAAACGTGCATTCCACAAGTTCCGGCAGGATGGTGAACGCTACACCCATGCGAAGGCGCTGCTGCTTGAGGCTGACAGCGCATGCGTGCTGTGCAGCGGCTCGGCGAATTTCACCCAGGCGGCACTCGGGATGCCTGATCGGGAACTTGCTCATGAATCCCTCGCAAATGTGGAGGCAATGCTTCGCTACGATCTGGCCGGGGCCACGAATCCGTGGCACGGCAGTTTCGAATCTCTCAATGAAGACCGGCTGGTGCCGCCGGAGCTGGAAGAGGATGAGGACAGCGCGCCGCCGCTGCCACCGTTCGAGGCCGTCGTGCTGTGCGATTGGCGGGCACAGATATTTCACGCACGGCTGACGATGCTCGATCATATGACGATTCAGGATGTCGAGCTGCGTGTGGACGGTGATAAAGAGCGCTATGCGGTGCTGGTGAAAGGGCAGGTAAAAACCGCGCGTTTCGATTTCAAAGGGGGACAGCCGGTGCGTTCGTTCTTTGTCTCCTATACGTTGCCGGATGGCGTACGGATGACATATCCGGGCCTCGTTACGCAAGCGAACGCGGCGTCTGACGAACTCGGCTATTCCCCGCGCCCGCGCCTGAAGAAACTGCTCGAATTGCTGCGCGCCCTCAACCCGGACGAGCCGGAGGGCCGCGCACGGGCGCGGGCCGCCCTGGGTGTGGGCGGCGATGGCGAGGAGGATGCAGAAGAGCCGAGTTTTGATTTCTTTGGTCTGTTCCAGGGCACCTGGAAACTCCTGCAATATTATGCCAGACTCGATGCCGCAGGTAGAGCGCGCGACCCCTATGACGCGTTGGCGCCCTATGGCGTTGTCACATTATATCGGGCCATCATCGCACAGCCCGCCCTGTCCGCCGACGAGAAGATTGGCCGTTATGTGCAGTTGAAGGAATTATGCGCGGTTGTGGAACGGCTAGGTGAGAGGCCGGATGGTGGCAAATTCCCGTTCCGTAAGGAGGTTGAGCTGCAACTTGCCGCCCTCCGTGCGGAAATGGTGATAATGCTAAAAAACTCCACGGTGTTCCACAACCTGTTCGGCATTGTCACGCCTAGGCACGTAGAGGCGTTTCTCGAATGGTTCTGTGCGGAGATCAGAAAATCGGACATGCCAGGGGCCAAGCCGGCTCATGCGTGACGGAATGAACCTCATCCCTGAAAAACTGACCGCCGCGATGGTTCGTTCCTACATCGATTTCGATGGGCATGAGCATACAATCGCGGGCCATTCGAGCCCGCAGGCAAGGCTGCAGAGCGAGGGGGTGGCCGCGCTTTGGCATTTGCTTGAGACCAAAGGCTTTGCCTATCTCGCTGATGAAGTGGGGATGGGCAAGACCCGTCAAGCGATGGGGGTTATCGCCACACAATTCTTGTGCAAGCCGGATTCGCGCGTGGCAATAATCTGTTCGGGCGAAACGCTGCAGCTTCAATGGCAAAGTGAATGGTCCGCCTTTCTTCAAGGCTGCTACAGGCTGCTGGACGACCGGTTGCTGAGGGCCGCGGACGCGCGCCAGCTCGAACCACTGCACATGCATGAAAATCTGCATGGTTTCGTGCAGGCGCTGCGGCATGATGCGGAGCGCATTCATTTGCTGCGTTATTCGTCGTTCAGCCGGCCGCTCTCGCTAGGTGACGGCAATCTCGCCTCGGTGCTGGAGAAATATGCGAAAAGCGCGGGCATGGAATGTACAAAAGAGCTTACCGAAGGCGAGCGGGAAATCGCCAGCCATTTCGCCAGGCGGGCAGACAAAAACTGGCAGCAGGAGCTTACGCATGCGCTGGCGGAGAGCTACTGCGCGCGCGTGGCCGCCGTGCTGACGCATGGCACGGTAAATGATGGACATGGGCAGCCGCGCCGGCCGTTCGACCTCGTGATCTTCGACGAGGCGCAAAATTTGCGCCACATCGATAATATGCGCAACAAATGCATCGCAAGTATTTTCAAGGGCAATGCCGGGCGCTGGCTGTTCATGAGCGCCACGCCGCTTCATGCCGGCGAACATGATATTAGAAGTCTTGATCACTATTTGTGCCGCAAGCTGAGGCCCGCCGCGGCAGGAATCGGTGCGTTTGAGAGACCTTATCCGCGTGAGTGCGGGAGGTGCGAACATGCCGGACAATGCAGCCGTGCCACATGGCAGCTCGAAGGCAAAGCCGATGTCAGGCCGATCCTGGAACAGATTATGGTGCGGCGTACACGGACCTATGCGGACAGCGAGGGCACGGATTACGGCAAGATCAAGTACCGGCATTACGAGCCTGTGCGCCATTCGGGAGCGGAGGATCCTTTTTATGCGTTGACCATGGCGCTCGCGCAGAAGCGGCTGGCCTGGGTTCTTGCTGGCAAGAACAACAGATTTCGCCAGGGGGAATGCGCATCGTTCGAAGTCACTCTCGGCATCCGTGGGACGCCGTCAGCTGCCGTCCGCCGAGCCTGTGCGGGACTTTGAACCGAAAACGGATGGCAAGCGTCCTGAAGAGCCGGGTGTTGCGGTGGACCGTACCGTGATCGGCCAACTTAATTACAGCTTTCGCGCTGCGATGTCTGCGCCGTCGAATGCCATGCTGCCGCACGCAAAACTGAATAATGCGGCGGATATGCTGTTTGAGCGCAGCCTGAAGGGGGCAAGCGTCGATAAGACTCTGGTGTTTGTCCGGCGCATCGACAGCGTGGGAGAGATATGCGATCTGCTGCGTGCGCGTTTTCAGCAGGATATCGACGCGCGCATCGAAGCCTGGCGGGCGCTGTTGGGCCGTAACGATTTCGCTGGGTTGCGAGGGCCGGTCTGGTGGCGGGATGGCTTTTGGGAAAGCCGCACCGATGATGCGGATGCCGGACCGGCCGGAAATAATGATGATGATGACGATCATTCTGCAAAGCCGCGGGAGGGCAGCCGTTTTCGTGACCCGGCCAGCCTGAAATATTTTAATGCGTTGCGCCGCGTACCCGGCCAGAATGCCAGCGGCGGTGCGGCGGATCAGACTGCCAAACCCGGCAAACTGGTATCGTTCAGGGGCCGGCTTCTGAACACAAAGGACCCATCAGACAATCCTCTGCGTTGGTTTCTGTTAAAACGCCATGAGACTCATGATGCTGCGCCGAATCATGCCCGCGAGCGGATATGGGAGGAAAATCAGCGGCGCTGGCGGGCTTTTCTTGACGCGATTCTGGGCCAGGCGCGCGTGGAAGAACTGCGTGCCACGCCTGCGCAAAAATTCCTATTCGCCGATACGAGGCTGGACACTGACGACGCATGGAAGCTCGGCGCGTTGCAACGCTGCCTGCTCGAATCGATACGTTACAGCGATTTTATTGTCGATCTCTATATTCTCAACAGCCATGTGACGGGCGCGCCGGATAATGACATGGACCTGCCCGAAAAGCTGCTCTGGCTGCTGAACGATGCCGGGAGCTGGGGCGTGGCGGAGCTGGCGGGCTATGTTGTGAACTGGAAGGAAAGGTTCCGGCGTTGGATCGAGAATTTCGATCTCATCGTTGATAAATGCTTCCGCGGCGGCATTGCGGCGAGCTGGAGGGAGATCTGCACCGAGCGTGTGAATGCGGCATTTCACGGCATGGCGCCAGTGGTTGGACGTTCCGGCGATATTGAGAACAAATATGCGGTGGCGCAATTCAATTTTCCGGTTCATCCGAATGTGCTGGTGTGCACGGATGTGCTCAAGGAAGGTGTCGATATGCATTTGTTCTGTGATCAGATCATGCATTACGGCGTGGCATGGACCTCCGGCGATCTGGAACAGCGTATCGGCAGGATCGACCGGCTTGGCAGCCTGATCGGACGGCGCATCGAGCGCCATCCGCAGGATGGCGCAAGCGAACTGCCGCGACTCGGGGTAAAATTTCCGTATCTCGACGGCACACTCGACCGCCATCAGGTGGAGCGTGTGATCCGGGAAAAATGTATCAGCGATCTGCGCATGGATCTCGGCAAGCGCAAGGATGAGATCGGTGACCTGGATGCCGAGCTGCTTGACATGCTGGCCTCCTTACATGTTTTGCCCGATGCGCCGCCGGTCGTGCTCTTTCCCGACTCCGCGAATTTCACCCGCAATGGGGATGAAAGCATCGCGTGGCCCAAAACCATCCCGTACAAGCAGGCGGGACAGCATGTGCGACCCTGGCAAGCCGGCGATGAGGCGGAATATTCTGAAACCGATCTGCCTGCCTTTGCCTGCACCCGCGTGCTGCGCCGGATTGAACATAGCGCGAAGCTGTTGCGGCGGTCGCGGGCACCCGGCGAGGCCGCTGCAACACTACTGACCGAGGAAATTCTCGCGCCCGCCGGGGGCGACGCCACGGTGGCAGTGGCGCACATATTGCGCGAAGTAGGCCCCACCGGCCTGTGTGATAGCCAGGATGGAAGGTTCGGCCTTTGCGGCGCGGTGAACACGCTCATTTGGCAGTCGGAGGTTCAGGTTCCGTCTGGCGGCGTGACGCGGCGCGTTCTGCTGGAGACGATCAGCGGTGCGGTCTGGCTGTTGCGGGTGGGCGTTTGCGCATCAGCCAAGGCGGAGAAAAATCTAGGACAAAAAATAGCACTGTGGAACCGGGAGCGGCGTTGGGGGTATCTGGCCGATGAGGATGGCCAGGTCTGGTTCTGCGTGATGGTGCAGGCAGCGGGCAACGTGGTGTGGGATCTGCTCGCGCGGCTGGCGGAACATGCGGTCCGCACGGCCTGGTTCTACCGCAATATGCTCGTGCCGGGCGGCGGCAAATGGGATGAGCCGGCCTATCGTTCACCGCGCGCGTTTCCGTCCGTGGGCTTACCGAGTCGATTCAGCAACACGATCTCCGCCGCATACCTATCCGAGGCAATGACAAGATATGGAATTTCAGGCATGAAACAAGAGGATTTGCTGCTCTGCGGCCAGCTGCTCTCCGGCGTGGGCGTCTGGTTCAGAGAAATATTTGAGGCGGTGCTCGAAGCGCTCTATGCGGATGAGGCCGAGCCGTCGGATCGAGGTCTGGAGATTGCACCGCTCGAATATCTCGATGGCGGCCTGCTGCATTTGAGTACACAAGGCAAAGAGCGTTTTCGCTTACAGGCCTATCTCGATCTGGGCGACGTATTACAGGGAGAAAATATTTTCAGCGGACCAAAAATGCTTTGGGAGTTGGCCGTAAGTCCGCATTCGCATGGGCCGCGGCCCGAGTTGCCGCTCTCGAAGCTTGATGCTTTTCCGCATGTCTCGAACAGTGGCCGGGAAGGGGAGGCGTCCGGCCAATGCGGTGTGTTCACCAATCTGGATGAGAAGGGTTACCGCTTCATTGTTGTTTATCACACGCCGCAGGCGTGGGAGAGCGAATCCGGCAGGCTGCTTGCGGCGTGGCGCGCGGTTCGTGCAAAGATGCAGGGAATGGATAATTTTCAGAAGAAATATTGCCGGGATGAATTTCACAATATACTTGGTGAACCGCTAGGTGCTGTGTGACGTTTGCGCGATGGTCAGCGTGGTATTCTGGTGACGCGAGAGCGGCGGGGGGCGCCTGCGCAGCGAACGACCGCTTGGGTTCACTGTTCAGCGGAATAATGGACAGGGATGAGCGAAGAAATGCCTAAGAACCTGAACGAAAAAGATAGTTGAGCGATTTCAGTTGGTTGTGATTCTGTTGGTTTGCAACAACTGACGGAGTCACGATGGCCTGGACTGAAACCGCTCGGCGGCGATATTGCCGGGATGAGCTGCGCTATGCAAGCAACCTTACCGATGCCGAATGGGCGCTGCTCGCGCCTTTTATGCCGGCACCGGCGCCCCGCGGACGGCCCCGCTCGGTATCGCTGCGCGTGATTGTTGAAGCGATTCTCTATATGTTATCAACTGGCTGTCAGTGGCGGCAACTCCCCAGGGAGTTCGCCCCCTTTACAACGGTACAGGCATATTTCTACCGCTTCAGCCGTGACGGCACGCTCGCACGCATCAACCAAGCCTTGGTCGCGATGGCGCGGGAACGGGCTGGACGCTCGGCATCGCCAACCGCGGGCGTGATCGACAGCCAGTCGGTGAAAACGACCGAGGCGGGCGGGCCGCGCGGGTTCGATGCGGGCAAGAAGATCAAGGGACGCAAACGGCATATCGTCACCGATACGCTCGGGAACCTGGTCGGTCTTGTTATCCATCCCGCCGATGTTCAAGACCGCGACGGCGCCCCCGACGTGCTCAAATCCATCCGCAGGAAATACCCGTCCCTGCGGCATGTCTTCGCCGATGGCGGCTATGCTGGGCCTAAACTGAAAGGACGCCTCGAAAAAATCGGGAAATGGACCATACAAATCGTAAAACGCTCCGACAACGCAGAGGGTTTTGAACTTTTGCCACGCCGATGGGTCGTCGAGAGAACCTTCGCCTGGCTCAGCCGATGCCGCCGACTCGCCAAGGATTTCGAGGCAACAATCGCCAGTGCAACCGCCTGGGTCCTGCTCGCCAATATCCGAATACTCACGCAAAAAATCGCACGTCAAAGTTAGAAGGGCTACCGTTCAGAGTCAGACTCTAAGACCCTCGGAGATCAGCTCCTGCGTGGCTTGTCAGTGCGATGACAACCCGTCAATGTTATGGAAAGCTTCACCACGAGGGTAAAATGGACACACTGCTCGCGAACATCTCCACACCAGCAGACGCGCGCCAGTCCTTCTTTAACACCATGGCCGCTTTGCAGGCGGATTTCCGCAACGCCGGCAACGAGCACGACATTCGCCGCCGCGAAGACGCGCTCAAATCCGCTCTGGACACCATGCAGGCTGCCATGCAGGGCGGCGTCGGCAAATCCGTCCTCGCCGACGGCCACAAGCTCGCCGCCATCGTCGATGACTTCAACGGCAAGCTCGGTCAAATCTGGGATGATTGGCACAAGCGCCTGGTCACCTATGACCGCAACATGAAGTTCCGCCAGGGCTTTACGGATAGCCTCGTGGTTTTCGTGTTGGGGAAGGTGAAAGCGGGAAAAAGTTCGCTCGGAAACTATGTGGCCTATGGCACCAGCACGCCACAGAAGCCATTCCCCGCCAGCAAGGCCGCGTTCTTTACGGCGGCGATGGCAGGCGGTGCTGAAAGTGGCACCGAAAGTGGCACCGAGCAGACGAAAGGCCGCGGGGGCCATTTCGCGGTCGGCGCCCGCGAAACCACCCGGACCATCCAAGGGTTCCGCGTTCCAGGGCTGACTTGGGTGGACGCCCCGGGCCTGCATTCCGTCACTCGCGAGAACGGCGCCCTGGCATCCGATTATGTCGACGTCGCGGACGTCATCATCTACCCCACGGCGTCCGACAGTCCCGGCCGCGCCGATGACATCAAGGAGATCAACGATCTCCTAAAGTCAAAAAAGCGCTTTCTGGTGCTGATCACGCAAGCCGACAGCGTCGAGCAGGACGAGGATGAAAGCGGCAACGTGTTTACCACACTGGCAATGAAATCGGACAATGCCCTGGCGAGTCAGATAAGCTGGGTAGGCGGCAACATTGAAAATTCCGCCGATGTTCCAGTGCCCGACATACGGGCCGTGTCGGTCCGCTACGCCGAAACCCAGGGCAACACGCCGCAGGCTCTGGCCGACAGCGGCATGGCAGGATTTTTTGAGCTCCTCTCTGAAATCTTCCGTGCCGAGGGCGTGGCGCAAAAGAAGCAGACACCGTCACGAATTCTCAATGAATTCGTCAACTGCGTCCTGAGCGGCAACGGCGCGGCCGCACCGTCGATCAAGGAGCTTCACAAGGAACTCCTCGGCCTTGGAAAAAAACTTGAAGCCGCCAAAGCCGACCTGAAAAAAAACGAGGTCAACACGTCACTGCGCATCAACAAGCGCATCGGTCCGATGGTCGAAGAGCAGATCAACCGCCATGCCGACGACAAGAACAGCGACGGTTTTGCCCTCGCCTGCTACCGCTATCTGAGCGAAATCGTGAAGGACGAAATCACGGCCGAAGTGGCAAAAATCGTGGCGCGGCGCGGCCAGAAGATGATCGCGATACCAAAAATCGACATCCCCGCCGATCTGCCCGCGTTCACGGATGAATATGTCAAGGTTGCCAAATCCAATCGCGGCACGACGGGCGCCGTCGGGGGCGGTCTGGGCGGCGTCGGCGGCGCGTACGCGGGTGCCGCGGCCGGAGCCGCCCTCGGCTCGGCCGTGCCCGTGGTGGGCAATATCATCGGTGGCATCGTCGGCGGCCTGCTTGGAACATTCTTCGGCACCGCCGCCGGTACGGGTATCGGTCAGGCGGCCGGCAGCGATTGGGAGGAAAGCATCAAGTCCGGCGACAACCGGGACATGGTGGCGCAAGCCGCCACCCGCGCCCTCCGCCGCGACGCCGACAAAGCCATCTCGCAGTTCTTCGCTACAATCGTCGCCACCGCCATCGACAGCCCCCGGACTCGCCAGCAGAGCCTGACCGAAGCGCTCGGCCGCTTCAAAACAACACTCGAAAATGAGGTACGCAGCCATGACTGACCCCTTCCGCCTCGTCTTCGACGTTTGGCAAAACGTGCAGGAACCGCTCAGCCGCTATCTCGAACCTGGTGACATCGCCGAGGCGCGGGCGCGCGTTGATGAACGCGCCAATGCCGCCAAGCCGCGTATCGTCGTCTTCGGTACCTACAATGCCGGCAAGAGCACGCTCATCAACGCGCTCGCGGGCCTTAAGGGCGAGGCCGCCGCGGAAGTCGCCGACCACCCCATGACCGACAAGGTGTCCTCCTACGAATGGCGCGGCTATGTGCTGGACGACACGCCGGGCATCAACGCCCCCATCGCGCATGAGCAAGTCACCCGCGAACACCTCAAATCCGCGGATGCGGTGGTCTTCGTGCTCGCGGCCGACGGCACGCTGGAGGAAGAGAACAGCTACAAGGAACTCGTCAGCCTCGCTCGTGACGGCAAAAAAATCCTGCTCATTCTGAACAATAAAAAAGCCTACCTGGCCGACAGCCCGGAACTGCTTGGGCTCCGTGAAAAGCTTGTCGAGAATCTCCGTCACGCGGCGGCCAAAGCAGGGATCGCGAACATTGAAGACATCATTCCGCTCCGCGTCGTCAATGCCCGCTCGGCCCTCAAGGGACGTCTCGAGGGCAAACAAGCCCTGCTCGCAGCCAGTGGCTTGCGCGACCTCGAGGAGGATTTGTTCACGCTCTGCCGCACGACGGACCGGGCGCGGATGGCGCGCACCGCTGGCCGTGCCATCGAGACGCAGATCGAATTCGCGCTCACCCAGATGCCGAGCGACGCCGCCGTGCAGTTGTTGCGCGAGGCGAGCGATGCCGTCACCATCGAACACCGGCGCCTGGAAGACAGTCTGGAGGGCCAGCTTGGCAATTTGGCGATGATGTTCGAAGCGCAACTTCGCAACGATATCACCAGCGGATCAAATAATCCGGGAGAAATTGCGCGGGTGCAGGCTTTCGACAGCCTGCTCGCGACGCTTCAAAGAGAATTTTCAACAACCCAGACCGACCTGCTGCAAAGCGGCGTCGACATCGAGGTGGAACAGGCGATCAGCCGCATCTGGGGCGAACCCGGCGCGTTTGGCCGCGATGAGCGTCTGGCGGACACTGCATCCGAGACGGAGACCGCCGGCGGCTTCCAGGCCCGGGATGTGTTGTCGCTCTTGAAACAATTAAAACCCGGCTACTCCTCCGCGGAAAAAGAGGCCGTTGTCGCCGGGCTTTTGACTGCCAAAAAACTGGCACCGGATTTCTTCAAAGGAATGGGCCCCAAAGCCTTCGCAGGCATCGCCGAAAAACTCGGCCCCGTTATCCAAGTTGGTGTCTCACTGTACCAAACATACGACGCCCATCAGGCGGAACAAAAGAAATTTGAACAACGCAAGACGGCTGAATTAGCCTTGGCACAGGGCATCAAGGATGCCGCCACCCGGCTGCGTTGGGAGATGGGCGAGCGCTGCAAGAAGCTGGTTCACGCCGTATTCGGTCCCGTTGAGGACGAGCTGGCGCACCGCATGGCGGGGCTGAAGGGCGAAACCGCGCGCCGCGAGCAAGACCGCCTGATCTTCAAGCAGAGCCTCGCCCGGCTGAACCTGCTGCATGAGGAACCCCAGGGTTGACCGTTAATGGGAATGTGCGCGACACATGAGGTCGCGTCCACCTTTCCAACCGTCCTTCTGTGACTTGTCCAGCTCGAAAATCGGAACTTAATTCACCGTGACATTGAGGTGAGGAGTGAGACCGTCGGGCGATGAAGCTGTTGCCATCGTCGCTACAAACGGCAGTGGGGATTTCGGCCACGGCCACCAGCACGCTGTCGAGGTGGTGCACATAGCGGCTGGGCACCGAACCAGCGGCAGCCTTATGGGTGTCCGGCAGTCTCGGCAGTGATCGCCTGCTGCACCGCGGTTTCGAGCCGCGCAATTTCAGCATCCGTCAGTTCGGCGAACTGCTGACGCTTTGTGGCGGATAGGCGCCCCCCATTCTGCATGCACAACCGTACAAACAAAGAGGCTCGTCGATCGGGCATGTCTATGATTTCGCGTACATCAGTGAGGGCACGGTCGAAAACGGCAACAAATCCAAGTTCTTCCTTCAAATCTCGTCGAACCGTGTCTGCAACCCGGTCATAGAGATATTCAGCGAACGCCGTCGCATCGAAATATCGATATAGATCACCGGTTTCATTCGTAACGGTGATTTCTTGCTCTGACGTCCAGCGCCATTGTGTAAACTCCAACACGGGCTTGGAGAAAGTTTCCAGCATTTCATCATAGCTCCGGCGATCTCTCAATATGGCCGCAGACACTGGAAAGATAATACCTTCGGGACTGTAGCCCTGCTTGGCCAAAACATGATGCATCAGGAAACGATGTATGCGGCCATTTCCGTCTTCGAAGGGATGAATGAATACGAAGGCGAAGGCGGCAATGGCAGCGGCAACAACAGGATCTACCGCGCCATCCACGATACGTTTGATCATCGTTATCCATGCGTCCATCAGACCAGGGACGTCTTGGGGTCGAGCGCAGATGAAATGAACTTCCTCTCGGTATCCGCCAACTGTCTCGCCAACGAAATTTTGAAAATCCCGCCAATCGGTAGCGGCGTAGCGCGGGTCGACAATATCTCCTTGGAGTTGGATCAGCGATGCTTTATCGGGATTGAAGCTTGGCGCGGCCTTGAGAGCGGCGATGAAGCGATCTGTCCTGCTTGCGCTCGGGGTCTCACCTTCTATGGCGAAAGAGGATCGCGTCTCTTTCGTGTAGAGATAATTGACAGCACGGACGAGGATGACTGGGTCATACGTCTCAATCAGCGCGCGTGCCTCAGCATCGACATGCAAGCCCATCTGATTGAGGAGGCGGGGGGTTCGGCGTACGATTGGACAGAGGCCCACGCCTCCCAGAAGATTGTCGATGACACGGTGGCGCGGGCTATTTCGCCGGCTAGCCACGATATGCCGATCTGGATCGAGTGCCTCGACGTAGTTACCCGTGCGGGCATCCTCGAGATCCAGAGTCCGGCCGGTGAAGGTTTCATAGAAGAACCATGTCCGTCGGCTGAACCCGCCAGTCGGCTCAGCGCGCACCCACGCTTCTATATCAGTTGGATCGAGAACCTTTAGAGCGGCGACTAAAACCGCAATGTCCACAGGTTCGTGCCGGAGCGCGAACCGGAGGTGCGACGTAACCGTGCTCTCGGTAGCATACTGGCGGGGATAGAATTCGATTATATGCCGACCGCGGATCTCTGTGCGGCGGGCGCCTTGGATGACGTAGCTTTCAACTGCAGGCGCAGGTACAGCGAGGGAGAGTTCTCGGCGGAGCCAAGCGTAGCCGAGAGGAGCGGTTCCATCATTAGGGCTGAGGTCAGACATTTCGAATCGATTACCACGGTGTAGAAGCGATTAGAATACGCCAATTGAGTGGAAATACGATTATAAATCGAGTAGATCCGAGGTTTATGGTTAAACCAGATGATTTCCTACCCGATAGATAGATAAGGAGTGCATGCAGCCCGGCACCTCGACGCCGATTAGGTGCTGGTCTTGGGGGACTATCTTGTCGTCCAAATCACTCATACTCGAATCATTAGGGGCTGCCGTTATTTAAGCAATGCCCGATTTATTATAATAACGGCGCTTCTCAGGAAATCGGGTTTAATTGGGCCATGGGCTGCTGGGCAGGCACTTTATGTTGGACCTTCATGCTTCATGTTGGGCGCGGTGGTCATCATGCCATGAATAGCCGCCGCCACCTTATCGGCCGCAGCGACAAGAACGCTATCGAGGTGATGCACATAGCGACTGGTCACCGACCCAGCGGCATGGCCGAGTAATGCGGCAATCGTGGACTCGGTGAAGCCCAGATCGCCAGCTACCGATGCGTAAGAATGTCTGAGCGTGTGGGGCGTCACACCCGTCAGCTGCGTGCGCTTAAATGTCCGTTTCCAGGCCCGTGCCATGCTGCCGAACGGCCCGTCACCGCGCACAGGCACGAGGACATAGGGGCAATCCTTTTTTTTCTCGATCTGGGCAAGCACCTCAAACACGGCTTGCCCCGCCGGCCTGATCGATGCTCCTTCCTTGCTTTCCGTCAGCCGCAGGCAGCTTCCCTCTTCATCAACCTCGTCCCATTTGAGATTGATGATTTCTCCTGAACGGCAGCCGGTTAAAGCCAGCAACCAAATGCCGGCAATCCCTTGTGCTGTCTCGGCTTCTGTCTGGGCATCCGCAAGCGCCTTCCCCAATTGACGGTATTCCTCGGCCGAGAGCCGCCGAACACGATGGTTGTCGGCAGGACGTTTGGCGCCCCGCGCCGGGTTGGCCGCAATGACGCCCTCAGAGACCGCGAATGAGAGAATGCCCCCGAGCAGGCCGGCGGTGCGCGCGGCCGTACCCTTGCCGCCCTCGACAATGGCCTTCCCTCGCTTTTTGTCCGTCTTCTCGATTGAGGCGGTCTTACCGCCGGCAACGTCACGGATGAAGCGGTTGATATCCGCCTGGGTGATATCGCAAACGCGCTTGCTGCCCAGGAGGGGAAGAATGTGCCTGGCGATACGCCCCCGATCAACATAGAGCGTGCTGGCTTTTTTGGGGCGGTTTCGCTTGCCCATAATCAGGCCCTTATCAGCCGCCTCCATGTAGCGGGTACAAAGCTCCTTCACGGTCATGGATTTTCTCTGGGTCACGCGCTCTTCGGCCGGGTCGTCGCCCTTTACGACCTCACCCATGGTGGCGATGGCGAGCTTGCGAGCCGTCTCAGCCGTGAGCTTGCCATGCCGCCCGATGGTCAACCGTCGCCGGATGCCGGTCTTGTTCCGGTAATCGACAAAGTAGGTCCGCTTGCCGGTGGGCAGCACATAGACACCGAACCCCGGCAAGTCGCTGCACCAGAGAGTATACGGCTTCTCCTGAGGCGCGGCCGCCTCAACAATCGTCTTTGTCAGTTTGGGCAAATTCCACCTCGCCGGCAAAAAACTCACCAAAAAAACTCACCAAATACTCACCATAAAATGGTAAAGAAGGGGCAGTTTCGGCGTATTATAGCGAAGTTGCGTTTTTCTGATAGTTATATTTTTCAAGTAGTTATCGTATAATTTCGTACTCTGGCGTGGAGCCGGAAAGCCCCGTCGTTTATCCTCCGAAGGCAAAGGTCACGCGTTCGAATCGCGTCGGGTCCGCCAGTTATTTCAATAGGTTACGTGACTTTCTCTGGCTTACAAAAATGGGCTAGCTAGCAGATAGCTAGCAGTTGAATGAAAACAGGGGTGTTTTCGGGGGCAAGGCAGGGCCATTGAATGCCCCAAGCAACCTAAACGGAGACGGTTTGAATGAGTGCTTCCGCTACCGGGCCGAATCGCTGGGCCGATCTTTGTCAAAAATACAAATTGGCCAATGAAAAAAGCTTTGACGCCTATTTCCGGACAGGGCGTCTCGCAGTCAACCTAAAGTCGGCCCTAGCCACAGCTTGCGGTTGCTCCGAGAATTACATCAGCCACTATAGCTATAAACATGGCTACGTCCCGGAGGCAGATACCTTCGAGCGCGTAGATGACGGCTGGGCATCAGTATCGAAAAGCGAAACTGGCTGGGTCTTTGGGCTAGCGATACTACTAGAGATCGCTCCAAACACGCACCCCAAAATGAACTTAATCACCCCGGTTGATGTTGAATTGGCAAATGAATGGGTAGACATTGATTCCAGGTTTTTCGACGGCAAGGAACGCATAAGCACCCTGCCTGAGAAGTATGTTACCGATTTAGCTCGTGTTGCAGAACTCATGTATCAAGGACTTAACCAAGCCCTGGATGCGTGGGGGCAGGGCAAAGCCCCTTCCAAGAAGATCGGATTCGCTGCCCCTTAATCTTTATCCCACGTGTGACAAAGAAAAAGCCCGCCAGGGGGCGCTGGCGGGCTTTTGGGCTTGGCGGGGGAAGGATAGCCCCCGCGTTGGCGAGGGCCGTTACAAGCCAAATTTGAAAGGCTATCGGCTGCGTTCGCCTAGTTCTCCCCTTTGATGAGGGATTGCAGCCGGGCATGATGGGCCTCGCGGTGCCGATTCCGCATGTTTCCGGCCTCATCCGGCACGATTTTGGCATACTTCACGGCCATCTCTTTGATGCTGTTCATCTTCGGGCTGGGCATGGCGTGAGCGGCATTGTTGCCCGGCATGGCGGCCACAAAGCTGTCAAGGAAGGCCCATACCTCACGCCAGAGCGGAATCAGTTCAGCTTCCAGTTCCGCCAGCCGCGCGGCCTTCTTCTCGAAGTCCTCCACCATGAACAGCTTGGCCACGTTGATGACGGCCTGGTGCGTCTCGCGGTGCTTGGCGCGGGCGGCCTCGGCCTCATCATGCAGGAGCGCTAGGGTAATCTCCGACTCCTGCACGTATTCCTCGGCATCACGCTGCTTCTGCCGGTCTTCGATCAGCTTCGGCGGCAGGGCGGATTTCCCCAGCTTGCCCGCTTTCACCGCATTCGCCCGGTGCCGCGCGATGGCGTCAGAGAGGTTGTCGAACTTGGCCAGGGCTTCCCTGGCTGCATCCAGCTCCTTGTTGCCGCGCTGCTCGGCTGCCTCTGCCGTGGCCACGTCCTCTAGCGCCGCCCGGCGCGAGGCGAGGGCATTCTGGTAGCGTTCTTCGAGGCTCATGGTCTGGGTCGAGATCATATTCATGGTGTAG
The DNA here is from genome assembly GCA_963696195.1 of uncultured Alphaproteobacteria bacterium. GTDB lineage: Bacteria > Pseudomonadota > Alphaproteobacteria > Acetobacterales > Acetobacteraceae > Acidocella. Next base: position 2,055,985 of record OY968826.1, on the reverse strand, counting down.
TTCCTTTCAGTGTTTTAGCTTGAGAAAGTGAGAATCCACTCGGCGTCGTTTTCGTCACGCCGATCTGGGTTTGGAAAAATCATGACCTTGGCCCCGCCAAGGCGGCCTGACAGATGCACACCTTTTTCATTCTTCCGGCTCCACAGGCGGCACACGGGGATGCACCAGTCTGGCAGCGGCGGGGGGTTCGTGGGGGTTTCTTCAATCATGCTGCGTCTCCTATGGTGTGTTGGGTTAATCGTGGTCATGGCGCGGGGGCGCTTTGACCGGGACGATGAAGATGAAGCGCGGCGGCATCGGGCAGCCCGGCGGGGGCGGCGATGGTGCGGGTGGAAGCCCATCAGGGAATGTGCGCTGTAACGCCCGTTCCTCAGTTTCCCCCGGCTGCATCACAACAACCTTGGGGAAGCCTGTTGCGGCGGGCGCGGCAGACCCCATCTTCGCCTCCAGCTTTGTGAGTTGTTTCTTTCGGCTTGCCATGTTCAGTTGCTCCTTTCTTCCAGTGCCTGTAGGCGGCGCTCCAGCACTTCCGTTTCGATAATCTGCCGCTGTTGGTTGAGGATGCTCATCAGGCTGGCGGCTTCATCTACCGTGATGATGGCCTCGCTCAGTGCCTTCAGGACTGCCGCCCCGGCCTGGGCTACGCTGGCCATGTCGCGGATGGGCGGCAGGTTAAGCGGGATGAGGCGGCCCTTGGGGGCTGGCCAGCATCGGTCTAGGATGACGCGGGCGGCCACCATGTCGCCGCCGAGCGCCTTCTGCGTAACTTCCGCCACAAGAGCCTCAGCGTTCTCCTGCCCTATGGCATCCAGTGCGCGAAGGGCCGGGAAACGATGCCCATTCTTGCGCCCGGCTGGGTTGCCGGATTGTCCCTTCTGCCAAGGCCGTCCGCGCTGCTTAACTTCTGCCATCGCACCAGATTGAGGAAACGGCTTCCGGTTCATTGCCGCGTCTCCGGTTTGCCGAATCTTTTACGCATCGCCGTGATGGCAGCGGACGGGGCCAGGGCTGAATTAGGAGAAGCTATAGGCGTGCCATTGCTGCCAATGCTGCCAGAACTAATGTCTGCGTTCGTCGGTGCCACCCTTTTGGCAGCAATGGCAGCATTGGCTTTTGGCATCAGGGTTTCTGCTGGACTATTCCAAATCGCTGGGTTCACGGGGTACGAGATTTTCGCCCTGCCATCCCGTCCTCCCGGTGCGGGCCTTCGCAGCCAATCCGCATCTACCAGCGCCTCACAGGCCGCCTTGATCGTATCCGGTTCTCGCAAGCCTGGAAGCCTTACCTCACGGTATAGGGCGCGAACATGCACCTCCTGCGGTTTGTATTTGGCAATCCATCGGGCCAGAGTGGCGGCATTGCGCTCGGCCTCGGGAATGGCGGCATCGCCATAGACTCGTTGCGCCATGGGCATGAAGTAATGCTCCATGAGGTTGCAGGCATCATTCAGTGCTTGTTCACCGATCACTCGCGGCGGGCGGCTGTTTTCGAGATCGCCGGACCAGCGCAAGAATTCCAACACCAGGGAGAGGCGCAGCGCATGGCCTCGCGTCTTGCCGTAGGCCGAACGTAATTTACCGCCTGCGTCTTGCTGCGCCCGCTGCATGGCCTGCCCGAAGGCTTCCAGCCTATTTGCCGCGTTGTCGGTCAGTGGAACATTAATCGGTTCTTCTGCCTCGTCAGGCCCCGCGCCTTTTTCCATCTCTAGTTTGCGCAGCCGGTCGAAAGCCTGAACCGCATACTCAATATCAGGTGTTCCTCTACCCAGCTTGAAGTTCTGCTGTTCAGGCCATACGAATATTAACCGGGCGAGAAACCCATCATCCGCATCTCGCATCATTTCCGCCTGCTTCTCGGGCTGGATACCCCCGAGCATGGAGAAGGTCAGATGCGGCACGAATAGAGGTATGGGCGAGGATTTGCGTTCAACCCGATAGGGGCCTCCATTCCAGCTTTCGAGCCAGAATGCCCGCCCGCCGTCATTGTAGTTATTCATCCCCGCGACAAAGCCCGCGAATTCATCCCGGACCATCATCAAGCCCTTGCGTGCCGCTGTTCTCAGTAGAGATGCTGCTTTTTCAATCGTCACATCGTTTTGAATAAGGCGCGGAATTTCCGGCATGGGTTCTAATTCATCGGGTGCGGACGGGGGGTTGCCGCCCTCCTCAACCGCTTTCCGCACAGCACTTTTCCAGGCGTCAGTTTCGGCCTTGTGGACTTCGGCCTTTAACTGCCACTCCTTCAACCGCTCGGGATAATCCTCACCCATCTTGGTTTCGATTTTTGGAAGCACAGCCCGGAGCAAGGTCTGCATACCGGGAGTTTTACTGCTCCCGGAATCGCCTACGAGGCCGCACCATAGGTTCGGCGGCTCGCGCCATCCTGGCGTGGCCTGCACCCATCGCGCATTGCCGATCAGGGCAGAGGCGCTGACTAGGAGCGTTGCCGCCACATAATCCACCGGCGCGGCGGCACCCTCGGCGGCGTTCTGCACCCAATCATTCCACTGCCGTCCCAGCACGTCCAAGGGGAATTCTGGGGCCGGACGGCGTCCCTCCTGCATCACGCTCATGTCCGGCTTGCCCCACGGCTCCGGCGTGAGTTCCTTCGCTGCATCTATGGAATTTTGAATTTTGACCATGCTTCAGCCCTCCCCGGCTGGGGTGGCGAGGTTCAGGCGCTCGGCCATCAGCATATCGTTAAAGTCCTTGTAGGGGGCTGGCGGGGCGGCGAGGCGCACCTTTCGGCCCTCGGCCTGCCAGCGCCGCCCGGCAGCATGGGCAGCCCGTATTCCGGTTTCATCGTTATCCATGAGGATGATGACCTCCCGGACTATTTCGGGCAGCTTGATCTTCGCCATGCGTTTGGCACCAAGTGATGCCCAAGCCGGGCGGCTAGTTTCCTGTATGGCTGTGAGGCAGTCTTCCACGCCCTCACCTATCATCAGGACCGGGCCAGCCTCGGCCAACTGCACGGCCCCGTCCTGCATGTTGCCGAGCGCCAGCTTGGTCTGTTTGGCTTCCACGGGAGCTTTTCCCGCGCCATCATGCGATAGGAAGGTGCGCTGTATCGCCAGGAAACTGCCGTCCAGAGCGGAGACCTTGGCGACAATGCCGGGAAATCTCTGTCCCGAGATGTGACTGAGGCTAGGATGAAATCGGAGGGCCGGGGAGTTCACGCCATACAGGCCCCGGCTTTCAAAATAGCGTTGGGCGCGGGGTGAATTGGCCAGCGGGCGCGTGGCCTGCCATAGCTGCAAGGCGTGTTCGCGTTTGGCTTCATCCTCGGCGGTGGACTTGGCGGCAGGGCTGGAAATTCGAGGCCGATAATTGCAGGAAGATGAGTGTCCCGCGAGTTTCCTGAATCCCTCTATGATTTCGTGAAATTCGCATCCCGCGAAACACTTCAAAAGTGCTTTGCCATCATCCCCCTTGCGACCACTGAGGCTTGGGTTCTTATCTTCATGTGCCGAACATCGGCTTATGAAGCCAGCGCCTACATGCTTGGCCTCCAAATGCTGAAATGCAATTCCTTCTATTTCATCCCAATTAAGGGGCTGCTTTTTCGCTTGTAGATACGACACCGTAATGACTCCTATGGCGTAAAGCCGTCTGGACGGCCCAGGGCGGCATTTGGTGATACCCCCTATAACCTTGGGGCGCGGATCGCTTCACGGCCGTCAGGGGCCGTGTAATGGGCGTTAGCTAGGGTATTTATCGCCCAGCGCCGCCGCTGCGGCTTTGGCCTGAAGCAGGTCCCGATTTTGACAAAGAAGCTGCTCAATCTCTTCCTGCGTACAGCCTCGGCTGCACTGGATTTGGAGCTGGCCGGGCGTGTCTTCGCCGATGAGCAGAACCCCGTGGTTGTAGGGCGCGACATAACAAGAGCCAGGGCAGACGCAGCGCCAAAACTTGGGGCCTATCTGCTGCGCCCCGGCGAGGGCGGCGGCCTGCCGTCCCGATTGCAAGGGCTGGTTCATTGTGCTGCCTCCTCGCAAGCGAGTTGTTGATCCCGCTTTTCCCGAAGGGCTTGTGTGAGCCAGAAGAATTTGCATCCGCCGTGGCAGCGAAGGAGTAATGCACCATTCTCGTTAGCGTCGATCTTGAGCATTCCCCGGTGAGCCAAATCGAGAGGACAGTCGCCACGCCAGCCCTTGCTAACCTTTCGTGCCTCGGTGAGACGTACTGTTTGGGCAACAGTCAGAATACCAGGCATCTACGCTGCCTCGCTGGTGCTGCGTCGGGATTTGCCAAGGCGCTGCTCGGCCCATTCACGAACCTCACTCCATTTGTAGAGCGGATATTTGCCCCACTTGTAAAAGGCTGGTCCACCACGTGTTGCCATTGACTCAAGCGTAGCCTTAGAAATTGGAAATCCGATGGCCGTGAGATGCTTTGCGACTTCGTCACGGCGTAGCATCTGATCGGGGGCAGGTTCTTTAACAGCAAGTTCAGGCATGTGATTCTCCGAGCTGGTCGGGCCTCTAATGGCCTGCTCCTGCTATGCCAGGGAGCTGCAAAGCTGCACCAGGAAAGAATGGTCCTGGCTCGGGGGGTATTCTTTTAGATTTTGAAAAGATTTTGGTTTTATCTATGTTATTTATTTTTTTGACTTTAACTTTTTAACAACTTTGTAAGCATTATCTTCGAGACCAAGTCCTGTGAATACTTGTACGACGACAAGCTCCAGGGGAGATGTGGCACCAACATCAATAACCAATATCTTATGTAGGTTGATTAGGTACTGTGCCAATATGCGAGGCAGCATCGGCGGCGGTCGGCCCGCGCCAGCCCGTGACTGCATCTTGCTTTTTACAGGCTTCAAGAGTTTTCTACGCTCGGCAACAGTCAGGGCGGGGCGTTCGTTGGCGGGCTTGTGCCGGTCGCTCTCTCGGATGAGAAAGCCGTTTTCAAGATCACGAATTACACCTACCGAAGCCATAGCCCGGATAATGGTTGCGGGCAGGCTTTCGATCAACTCCCTGTATTCTGCTTTTGAATCTTCGTGGATATTTTTAGTTATAATATCCTTTAGTGTTTTGTTGGCCTTTTGGGCGTTGGCCTCCCGAAGCGGAGCGCCCAGATTATTACCCCTGGAAAGCATCTTCGGCAAAAGCTCGTTGAGGTATTTATCTACATGCCCGCCCGGCTTCGCGTAGAGCAATGCAGTTTTAAAAGCCTCGGGTAGCCTGCCGTCCACTTTCTTGCCGCGCTCAAGAAGCGCCTTGGTCCAGGGTGCGATGGCGTCCATCATGATTTCCCTGATTTGCTCCGGGGTAAGAGAAGCCCAGGCCGGTTCTTGCTCGACCGTCACGGCGCATGTCCTGAAACATTGATGAAGATGAACCAGCCCACGGCGATTAAGCCGAGGAAGGCCAACAGCCCGAATAGCTGTTCAATCGGTCCTGGCTGACGCTGGGGGTGCCGCTGGGCGCTAGACCGGCAGGCGAGCCACAACAGCAGCGGCGCGGCGAGGAAGTAAGTCATGCCGTGCCCTCCATAATGGCAATAATGGCAGCATTGGCATTTGGCAGCCTATGGCTTCCCTTGCTCATGCCGTGGCCTTGGGGAACTGGATAACCTGCCCGCCCTTGGCCTTATCGCCCATGCGCTCGGCAACACTGGCCGCCACCTCGTCGGCAAGTGCCAACACGACCGGGTCAGAGCGATGGACATAGCCAGAAGTAACGGAGTGGGTGGAATGCCCTAACAGGACGCCGATCGAGGACTCCGCCAGCCCTAGATCACCGGCCACGCTGGCAAAGCTGTGGCGAAGCGTATGGGGGCTGATGCCAGGAGGCAACCCTGCGCTTTTGAGCAGCTTCTCAAAGTGACCGGGGAAGCCGGACATGACTGCGGCCTTGCTGCTCGGGAAAAACAGGTCCGAGTCACCCAGCTTGAGTTTCTCAGCCTCCTTCAACACTTCAACGGCCTGGGTAGAGAGGTGACGTATGGATTTGCCGGACTTGGTCTGGGCGAGGACGGCGAGGCGCTTGCCGAAATCCACATCCGCCCGTTTTAACCCCAGCGCCTCGCCAGATCGCCAGCCGGTTAAGGCCAGGAAGCGAATGGCATGGATGGCCGGGGGCCAGTAATCTTTCGGCGTGGCGGTGCGGAAGGCTGCGCCGAGGGCGGCGTATTCCTCATCGGACAAGCGCCGGTCCTTCTTGCCGTCTGCCGGGCGCATGACCCCGGCCACGGGGTTGTCGGACCTCATCCTGTGCTTGACGGCGTAGGTGAAGATGGCCCCGAGCAGGCCAACCGTGCGCGAGGCTGCTCCTTGGCCGCCCCGGACGTTGTGCAGGACACGGGGCTTGTCTCCCTTCTGGCGCTTGGCGGATTTGCCCGCCGCTACATCGTGCATGAATTTTTCGACGTCGCGGTTTGTGACGCTGGCCACCTTCATAGCTCCGAGCAGGGGCCGGATATGGCTTTCTATGCGGCTTTTGTCCGATGAGATGGTGCTGGGCCGCTTGGTGGCCTTCCTTCGCGTAAGCAGCTTTCCGGCCTCCGCGTCCTCAATGTAACGGTCACATAGCTGGCTAACCGTCTCGGCGTGGCGCTTGGCCTGCTTATCGGCCGCCGGGTCCGAACCCGTCACAACCTCGCCCAGCAGGCGCTTTGCCTCATCACGGGCGGTGTCAGCCGTCCAGGGAGCGCCGTGGCGGCCTATCGTGTGCCAGCGTTGCCGCCCCTCTTTGGTACGGAAATACAGCCCGTAGGACCGGGCATCGCCCTTCTGGCGGCGGGCGAAGAAGCCCGTAACGCTCAAATCCCAGATGATCTCCCCCAGTTCCAGGGCTTCGACCAAGCTCTTTGTAATCCGCTTCCGTTCGGCCTGCTTCTGCCTAGCCATCGTTACGACTCCGAATTGCTAGCTAGCTGCTTGCTAGCTAGCGCATAGCTAGCAGATCAAAGCCGGTGAGCGCAAATTAAGGCAAAGGTTAATGGATTAAATACGTGTTAAAGCAGTATCTTGTAAGAATTGTTCTGCTTGCTAAAAACCGCCAAAAACTAGGGGGCAGGCCCTCCGAAGGCAAAGGTCACGCGTTCGAATCGCGTCGGGTCCACCAATTAAATCAATAAGTTACAGAGAACTCTGGTGGCTAGTCAGAGGTGGTTTATACCAACTTGATACCACCAGGGCCAAATGGGGGGATTTTTGATCCCTCGGCTACAGTGACCGAACATGCTCCCGCAAAGCGTCCACAGTCTCAATTAACCCCACAGCATCCATCCTCAGCAGCAATGCCTCGGCATCCAGTTCCGGCTTGCGGTATCGCTCGCGCATCTGTTTGATTGCGGCCACAGCCCTGCCTCGATCCAGTCCGATTGTGTCAGCTATAAACCCATCGGCTGATTTTGCTTCTATATCGAGAGGGGCCAGTATGGCCTCAGGGAAGTGCTTGAGGTTCTCGGTAACGATGACCGAGGCGCGGGTTTTTACAGCAGCCGCTATAACGTGCGCATCGCCAGGGTCTGGGAGGCCGGTAAGCCCGGAGGCGAGCGCTTCGTATCCTGTCACCATTGCGTCGGCAAAAGCTCGCTCCATATAACTGCGCGCCAAGTGCGCCCGGCGGTTGACGTCGGACTTTCCCTTTGCAGTCATGACCTTGGCAACAGCGGCCTCCGTTTCATCGAGAACACGTTCGGACCACCGCACCCTGAAAAAATCAGCCTCCGCCAATGAAAGTAGGAGGTCTCGGTTCAAGGTTGGCACCAAAGAACAGGCGTCGATAAAGGCCGTGAACCGATTGGCGAACATGCGGGGCCTTAGAGTCTCTTTCTGATGATCCGAATCGTTTTGGGATTCCGGCGCGGCGGAAAATCTGATTCAAGCTTATTGCTGGATTGGAGGTCAGCATGAGATGGGTTGGCATTATTCGAATGATCTGAGGGAACGTGTTGCGGGGGCGGTTTTGTCTGGCCGCTCGTGCCGCGAGGTAGCGGCGTTGTTTTCGGTAAGCGTTGCGAGCGCGGTGAAGTGGTCACAGCGTCTGCGGCAGACGGGCAGTGCGGCGGCCAAGCCGCAAGGGCGCCGGCAAGCTCGGGCTTTGGCGCCACATCAGGCCTGGATTCTTGGCCGGCTTGATGAGCAGAAAGATTTGACGATGCGAGCGCTGGCGATTGAACTGGGCGAGCGCGGCATTGTCACCAGCGAGGTCTCGGTCTGGCGCCTGGTCCGTGACGCCCGGCTCAGCTTTAAAAAAAACGCTGTTCGCCGCCGAGCAGGATCGCCCGGACGTGGCCCGCAAGCGCCGGTTCTGGAAAAAATATCAGGCCAGACTGGCACCTGAGCGGCTGGTTTTTCTGGACGAGACTTGGGCCAAGACGAACATGACCCGCACACGCGGCTGGGCGCCATGTGGGGAGAAGCTGTTGGCCAAGGTGCCGCATGGCCACTGGAAAACTTTGACCTTCCTGGCGGCTCTGCGGTCAGATCGTATCGATGCACCATGCGTCTTGGACGGACCGATCAATGGCAAAAGCTTTGCCGCGTATATCAAACAATTTCTGGTGCCGACATTGTCACCCGGCGACATCGTCATCATGGACAATCTCGGCAGCCACAAAGGCCCAGCAATACGAAAGGCCATTCGCGCGGCCGGCGCCAAGCTCCTGTTCCTGCCGCCCTATAGCCCGGACCTGAACCCCATCGAGCAAGTCTTCGCAAAACTCAAAACCCTGCTCCGCAAAGCCGCCGAACGCACCGTCGAGGCAACATGGAAACGCATCGGCACATTGCTCAACGAGTTCAAACCGCACGAATGCGCAAACTACCTCAAGAATTCAGGCTATGCGTCAAATTAAATGAAAGAGACTCTAGATCAAATCCGCGTCAAGCTCGGCCAGCTCAGAGAGTGCCGCCGCGCGGTCTTCATCCCGCTTCCGCTTGTACGCAAAAAGGGCCTCAGCTTTGATCCGGCGGTGCCTCCCTACGTGTGTGCATTCAATTTCCCCCTTATCGATCAGAGAGATCAAATAGGGGCGAGACACGTTCAGGATGTCAGCCGCCTGCTGGGTCGTCAGCATCTGACTGACCGGAACAAGCGTTACGGCATCCCCTGCCCCGATATGGCGGAGCAGCTCGATCAGCAAATCCGACAAGCCGGGCGTAAGCACCACCTCAGCCGTTTGGCCGCCCTCAGGCATCACCTTGAGCTTGTGGTTTCTGTTCTTTCCGGCCTGAGAGGCGAGGATGCTCCTAAGTTGGTTAGCAGCCGTCCGCTCCCCAAGGGAGGGCAGGCGACTACCCAGCTCCTTTGCAAACGCTGACATTGTGCTACCCCCTTTGATGGTGGCGCCCTTGTACCACGCCGCCCCAATAAACGCAATATTCGAAACTACATTACGGGAGAGTGCTTTTTAAGCCCCTTTTCGAGTTCGAATTTTTAACCAGCTCACAGGGACTAATGCCAAGGGCTTCTGCGATTTTACCCAGCACTGTAACACTTGCTGAAACGTCCCCACGTTCGACCGCCCCAACATAGCGTGAACTGAGACCGGATCGCTCCGCCAGCTCTTCTTGCGTCAGCTTCTGGGCATGGCGGCCGGTCTGGCGATGCCACACCTAGCCAACGCTGATCTAACGGTGCGAGAATATCAATCATCAATGCAAAACCCGGCGGAAGCGCCCATTACCCAAATTCTTATTCAGGGGATTATGTTGGGATACGTAACGTATGAACGCTGCAAACCAAGTTGTTGGCAATAGGCCCATTTTTTGTCAGCCGAGCAATCTGTCACTCACTGGAGATCAGGAAATCCAGATATTGAACCAATGGTTAGAAGAACATCACCCTCCGGCAGATGACCTTATCTCGGTGTCCACGAAACCGGCAGCAGCTCAAGGGTTGCCTTGAAAAGAACGGATTGAGCGTGATCGCCGCCGCCCGGATCCTCGGTGTTGATCGCCAGACCATCCCGCCGCCGCCTTAGGAATCAGGTCAGTTCCACGGTCAGGGGATTATAGGAATACAGCCAGGCGTTGCGGTCGGCCCCTTCGTTGCGGTTGGCGAATGCTTTGCGCATTTCTTCCGGGGAGCGCATGTGAAAGAGGCTGCGGTTGGCGGTCGACTGATTGACGATGCGCGCGGTGCGGTCGATCCGGTTTCTTTGATAGAGCTGCAGCGCGTCGGAAATGGAGTCCACCTGAGCCAAGGAACGGGTCAGGACCGCGCCATCTTCAAATGCCATGACCGCGCCCTGGGCCAGATAGGGCAAGGTCGGATGCGCCGCATCCCCAAGCAGCGTTGCGCGCGCCGTGCTCCAGTTGCTGATCGGCGGGCGATTGCGCAAGGACCAAAGATAGCACTCGTCCTTGTCCACCGCGTCGATGATCGTCTGAACAATAGGGTTCCAACCCTTCATGTCGGCCTTGAGCCGTTCCCAAGGCAGCTTCAGCTTGTAGGACTCTTCCATCTCTTCGGTTTCGACCGAAGCGACGAAGTTCACCAGCGCTCCACCGCGCAGATAATAGCACACGACATGGGCGCCAGGTCCCATGAAGACATTCATGACCATGTCGAGAAGCCCTTCCGGTAGGCGCTCGGTCGGCACGGTCAGGCGCCAGACCGCGTCGCCGGTGTAAGTCGCCGGCACTTCGCCGGCGATTTGCGTGCGCACCGCGGATTTGAGGCCATCGGCGCCGATCAGCATATCGCCGCGCGCGGAGGAGCCGTCGGCAAACTGCAGTTCGACACCATTGGCGTCTTCGGAAAAGCCGGTCACCACATGATTGAGCCGTATCATGTCACGGTCGAATTCGCGCGCCCTGGCCGCCAGGATATCATGCAGATCCGCACGGTAAATCTGGACATAGGGCGCGCCGTGAAGCCGCTCATGTTCTTCCGAGAGGGCGAAGCGCTGGAGCACTTCGCCGGTATCCCATGCGCGAAATACATAGGCCCCGGGCTTCACTGCCACTTTCAGGATTTCGTCCAGAACCCCGATGTCGCGCAGCGCATGGGTGGCATTCGCGCTGACCTGGATGCCGGCGCCAACCTCGCCGAGCTGCGGCGCCTGTTCGTAAACCTCGACGCGGTGTCCGGCTTTCGTCAGCGCGCATGCCGCGGCAAGTCCGCCGAGCCCCGCCCCGGCTATCAAAATCTTCAAATCTTTCATAATCGTCCTCCCGCAAGTCTAGTAGCACCAAAAATATTAACCGCCAATAAGCTGTTCTTTCCAGAGCGTGCTCTTGCGATTCAATTCTTCCCAGTTTTGGGAGCCCATGCAATCGGCATAGAATCGATAGAAACCGCGGTACGCGCATTCACTGAGCAATCCGCTCACAACTCCGGGATATTCCGGATCTTCGCGGTCCATGCCCAGCCCCATCGCGGTATTGATACGCCCCTGTCTGGTAACGTATCCGGCATTGGGGCGCACGCAGTATTCGAAAGCGTCCAAGTCGTCGGATTCGAGCAGGCCCGAAGAGCCGAAGGCGCGGTGCGCCGCGACTTTCAGTCTTCGCTTGGCCTCGTCCGACATTCTTTTTTCCGCCATCACCCAGGTGATGACTTCGATCTTGTCGGGGCCGAGCGGGTGCCAGACCTTGAAGATGTTCAGGCCGATCAGGAATGAGGCGTTGGGGAAAAACGTTCCGTCCCACAGGCCGTCATAAAGGCTGCGTGCGGCAGGGCCTTTTTCGGGAGCAACCTCATCTACGTCCCGTTTGGGAATGAGGTCGGCCAGTTCAGGGCTCAATCCATTGAGCAGTGCTCCATACCGATCGAAACAAATCCCCATGCCATGGCCGTGCCGGGTGGTCACCTGGATACCCTGCTCGCCGCCATAGGTTCGCTGGGTGCGCGTCGATGCGGTGTCCGGGGCGAGGGCCTTCAGGATCGAAGAGTGAACCCACCCGACATGATAGACATCCCCGGCAAAGCCCTCTGCCGGAATTTTCCAGTTCGTCTGGAGAATGGAGCGTCCGGGCGGTCCGAGAAACTCAATTCCGCCGGGCACATCGGCCCAGATGTCCATGTACCATTTCGCATCGCCGAGATAGTCGACGAGGTTTGGCGCCTGCGGGTCCATGGAGCCAAACACGAAGCCTTTATAGACTTCGACGTTCGGAACCGCGCGAAGGCGCCACTCGTCACGGTTGAAACGCGGGCCGTAAATCTCCTTTTGCATGGGAACACCACGCAGTTCACCATCGAATCCGTAGTTCCAACCGTGGTATGGGCACGAGAGCACATGAGCGGAACCCGCCTCGGCATTGCACAGCGTCGTGCCGCGATGCAGGCACTGATTGAGGAAAGCCTTTACGCTTCCGTCACGCTGACGCCAGACGATGACCTCATCCTCACCCATTTTGGTCGTGACATAGTCGCCGGGGTTGGGGATGAGGCTCTCGTGAGCGAGAAAGAGCCAGCATCTTGCGAAGATGCGTTCCATCTCCCTGTCATAAATCTCCCGTTCCCAGAAGATTCTTCAACTCTGGGTCGCGTTCTTGACATCGATCAATTCTTCAATGTTCATATACAACTCTCCAGTTCCCGCGCAGGGCATCTGTCCATTATTGGGATCATGCCGTCAGAGTCAGCTCGGCAAACCCTATTCCCGTGATCAGCTCGGGCATCGCCTCATAGCCGATGGTCTTGCCCTTGCCGTTCGGCAGGGTGGCCATCGCGCAAATCCAGTTTTTCAGTTCCAGACAACCGTTCCCGCCTTCCTCGAGCAGCGTTTCGTCCGACAAGGCGACCAGCGCTTCGACATCGCCCGCCGCGCACAGATCCAGAAGATGGCGATCGAAATCGGCATTGACCAGACCGGTTTCGGGGGTGCCCACCCAATGGCTGAGGCCTCCGGTGCCAAAAACCACGATGCGATCTTTACCCGGCCAACTTTCCACCGCCCGGGCGATGCTTTGGCCTACCTCACAGGCGCGGCGGTTCGAAATCGGCGGGGCAACGATCGTGTTGAGATAGACCGGCACCACCTTGAGACCGGGAATGTCCCTGAGCGCAAGGTGATAGGGAATGATGACCGCATGTTCAACCGTCAGGGTCTTGGCAAAGGCCCAGTCAATTCCCTCCGCATAACCAGCCGCGAGGATATGCTGCGCCAGAGGCTCGTTGTTGGTGAGCCGGGTTTTCTCGATCCTGAGCCAGTTTTCGGCGGGGCCGTCGATATCGCCAATCGCAATCAGATAGCGCGGAATGCAGTGCGGGCCGAAATTGGTATAATGGTCATCGCCGATGATGATGACCGTATCCGCCCGCAGTTCGCGAACCTTGCGCCCGATCTCGCTGAAGTGCCCGTACACCTTTTCGAGTTGCTCGGGGTCAGCCATCTCTCGCGCGAGACTCGTCAGCCCGGGATTATGCGGCATAAGAAAACAGCCTACGATTTGGGCCATGTGATGACGTCCTCTCCAGAATATTTACGTGTTGTTCTTACACATTTCCTGCCGGCGAATTTCTGGCCTGGCCGTTCTTGCTCAAGACATGGGGGGGCCACACCCCTCCGGCCTTCTTGACGTATTGCTGCCGCGACGTCCGTCCGTGCACTAGCGTAAACGCGGCCATCAGCAGGGGCGGATTCACCCCATGGGAAAGCAGCTGGGGCACGTCCCAATTCAGAATGAGCGCTCGTTCCTTGTCGGTGATGTCGAAACCATCAAGGAATTTCGACGTATCATCCCGGAAAGAGGACGTAGCCCTTTCGTTCGACGTCGCCTGCCAGAAGGCATTTTCGACTGTGTTCACGCTCATCTTGCTCTCCAGCTTCCTGGTGTTGTTCGGCTCGACCGTTATGCGCGATGCGATCCGGAAGCTTTCATCGGTTTCCAGGGGCCTTGTCATGAACCGCAGCCACGCCGATATCGTCGTTGCGGCGCACTTCCGGTGGAATGCCCGCAACCGCAGCCTGTAGGAACGTGCCCGAGAACGATTGTCATTGCCCCAGTCACGCTCCAACCTCACATCGAATGACGTGCGATTCTTAGATCACACGGGAAAGTTGGATGATTTGATCTGAATCAAATTCAGTCGGCGAGGACTTGCATTTAACTCACCCTTCGTTGCGTTTTTGGCCCAAGGGTGTGCAGCGCGCTACCGGCGGCTATGCGACGGCGATTGCCGAAGTGACTGTGTTTTTGGTCAAGCGCTTTGCCATGGTTTTTTATCTCGGATGATTGCGTTGAGGATTGTGAGCAATTTGCGCATGACGGCGACGAGGGCGACCTTAGCGGGGCGTCCCTGTTGGCGCAGGTGTTGGTATGTTGCCTTGAGTGCCGGATTGAACCGGATGGCGTCCAGCCAGATATACGGCCAGTCGCCCTCGATGGGGCGGGTGAGAAAGGCGTTTACACGCTCGTCAATCTTGCCGCACAGGCGCGAGATTTGGCTCTTGCTGATGCCATCCATCCCCATGGCCTTGACCAGGTCATCGACCGAACGCGTTGATATGCCTTGGATATAGGCTTTCCTGGATCGCCGCCGTCAGGGCCTTCTCGGCCATCCGGCGCGGCTCCAGAAAGGCTGGGAAGTAGCTGCCGCGGCGCAGTTTAGGAATGCGCAGTTCGACTGTGCCGGCGCGGGTCTCCCAGTCGCGGTCGCGATAGCCGTTGCGTTGGTTGCGCCGCTCTGGCGCACGTTCACCCGGGGCGGCGTTGCAGAGCGTCCCGGTCTCCAGCGCCATCAGCCGCTCGGCGGCAAAGCCAATCATCTCACGCAGAAAACTGGCGTCGGAGGACTTCTCCAAAAGCGTGGAAAGCGCAATCTTGTCATCGGTCATCGAGGTGGTTCCTTGGATTAGCGTTGAGACTCGCAACCCAATGCTACCCAAAAACCGCCCCGGTGGCCGCCAATCGGCCCGCCTCCGCCAGACTCGTGGCGGTAGCTACGGCAGGCCGATTACCGGCCACCTACACCACCAAAGGGGACACGACCAAGATTAGGATGTAAGGAAAACATCAGAATTTGTAAGGAATTTCCTGGAAAGCGGCCTAAATCCCAAGCTCCGTCCACGCCGCCTTGGTCAAACTGGCCACCACGATCTCATAAGACTGCCGCAGCAGCCCCTTCAACTCGGCGTCCGGCACTCCATCCGTCACCTGCAACCACGTCCCGCGCCGCAAATACGGTGGCCGCGCCGCCACCCCCTGCGCGCGCAACACCTCAAAACTCAGCGGCGACGCCTTGAACACATACGCCGCCTCGCCGGTAAAATTGCCGATGGCAAACACCTTACCGCCCACCTTGTGCACATGCGAGCCGCCCCACTGCACCACAAAAACCGCCCCTGGCAGTTTGCGGCAAAAATTATCGAAGCTGCTAAGCCTCACCTCGCCCCGCCACCTCGATGATCTTCACCCGCTTGCCCTGGGCCGAGAGCGCAATCTCGCCCCGGATCAGCCGCAGCGCATCCTTGCCAAACATCTCGCCGCGCCACCCCTCCAGCACCGCGTTGCCCTCCGCACTCTCCAGCGCCAGCGCCTCAATCTCCTCGCCGCTCGCCACCAGCCGCGCCGCCACGTTATTCTGCTCCGCCACCGCGTTCAGCAGCACCTTCAGCAGCGCCACCAGCGCCGGCGAGGCTTTTGGCGTATCGCGCGGCTTCTCCGCCCGCGGCAGGTCACCCTCCGGCAGCGCCTTTGCCTCCGCGATCACCGCCAGCAGCGACTGCCCGGATTTGCCTTGCGCGAACCCGCTGGAAATCCCCCGCGCCTTGGCCAAGGCCTCCGCGTTCTCGGGTGCAAGTGCCGCAATCTCCGGGATCTGCTCATCCTTCACCAGCCGCTGCCGGGGAATGTTAATCCGCTGCGCCTCACGCTCGCGCCAGGCCGCAATCGCCTGCACCATCGCCAGCTGCCGCCGGTTGCTGGTGCGCAGCTTCAACCGCTCCCAGGCGCGTTCCGGGTTCACCCGGTAGGTATCCGGCTCGGCCAGGGCGGCCATTTCCTGGCCCACCCAATCCATCCGCCCATCCACGCGCAACCGCGCCATCAACCGCTCATACACCACGCGCAAATGCGTCACGTCGGCGGCGGCATAATCCACCTGCGCCTTGGTCAGCGGCCGCGCCGACCAATCGGAGAAGCGATGCGCCTTATCAATATACCCACCGGTCAGCGCCTGCACCAGCGCGTCATACCCCACCTGGTCGCCAAACCCGGCCACCATCGCGGCCACCTGGGTATCAAACAGGTTCACCGGCACCGCGCCGAACATCAGCAGGAATATTTCCACATCCTGGCGGCAGGCATGGAACACTTTCACCACATCGGGCTTAGCCAGCAGCACGCCCAGCGGGGCCAAATCTATGCCCTTCGCCTGCGCATCCACCACCGCCACATCATGCGTGCCCGCCAGCTGCACCAGGCACAGCTCCGGGTAATAGGTCCGCTCACGCATGAACTCAGTGTCCACGGTCACGAATTCTTCCCCCGCCAGCCGCGCGCACAGGGCGGCAAGTTCATCGGTGGTCGTAATATAGGCGGTTTCCGGTTGGGTCATAGGTGCTCTTATACCGCCGCGCGGCCGCCCCACCAGCCCCGCCCGAAATCACCCCCCGGCTTGACAGGCAAGTGCCCCCGGTTTCATTCGCCACTCATGCAACACACTCATCCCTACCGCACCCACAACTGCGCCGCCCTCCGGGCCGCGAACATCGGCCAAACCGCCCGCCTTTCCGGCTGGGTCCACGCCAAGCGCGACCACGGCGGGTTACTGTTCATAGACCTTCGCGACCATTTTGGCCTCACCCAATGCGTGTTCGCCGCCGGTTCCGCCCCCTTCGCCGCGGCGGAGTCGCTGCGGGTTGAGTCCGTCGTTACCCTTACCGGCACGGTCGTGGAACGCGCCCCTGGCACCACCAACCCAAAACTCCCCACCGGGGAGATCGAACTGCGCGTCGAGGACCTCCTCGTGCAATCCACCGCTGACGTCCTGCCCATCCAGGTCACCGGCCATGAGCACTACCCCGACGAACTCCGCCTCAAATACCGCTTCCTCGACCTGCGCCGCGAGCAGGTCCACAAAAACATCATGCTGCGCTCCGGCGTCATCGCCAGCTTCCGCCGCCGCATGATCGAAGCCGATTTCACCGAATTCCAGACCCCCATCCTCACCGCCTCCTCGCCCGAGGGTGCGCGCGACTTCCTGGTCCCCTCGCGCAACCACCCCGGCAAGTTCTACGCGCTGCCCCAGGCGCCGCAGCAGTTCAAACAACTGCTCATGGTCGCGGGGTTTGACCGTTACTTCCAAATCGCCCCCTGCTTCCGCGACGAAGCCTCCCGCGCCGACCGCTCCCCCGGCGAGTTCTACCAGCTCGACTTCGAGATGAGCTTTGTCACCCAGGAAGACGTGTTCAACACCATCGAACCCATCCTGCATGGCGTGTTCGAGGAATTTTCCGCTGGCCGCGACGTCGGCGCCCCGCCCTTCCTGCGCATCCCCTACGACACCTCGATGCTCAAATACGGCTCCGACAAGCCCGACCTGCGCAACCCGATCGAAATCTCCGACGTCACCGAGGCCTTCCGCGGTTCCAGCTTCGGCCTGTTCGCCAAAATCATCGAAGGCGGCGGCATCGTCCGCGCCATCCCCGCCCCCGGTGCCGGCGCCAACCCGCGCTCCTTCTTTGACAAACTCAACGAATGGGCGCGCTCCGAAGGTGCTGGCGGCCTCGGCTACATCACTTTTACGGATGCCGGCCCCCAAGGCCCCATCGCCAAAAACCTCGCGCCCGAGCGTGCGGAAGCCATCCGCGCCGCCTGCAACCTGAACCCCGGTGACGCCGTCTTCTTTGCCGCAGGCTCGGAGCTGGACGCCGCCAAATTCGCGGGCACCGTGCGCACCAAACTCGGCCACGATCTCGGCCTTATAAAACCCGGCGAATTCAAATTCTGCTGGATCGTCGATTTCCCGATGTACGAATACGACGAAGACCTCAAACAGGTCGTATTCTCCCACAACCCCTTCTCCATGCCGCAAGGCGGGCTGGAGGCCCTGAACAACCAGGACCCGCTGACCATCAAAGCCTTCCAGTATGACATCGTCTGCAACGGCATCGAACTCTCGTCGGGCGCCATCCGTAACCACCGCCCGGACATCATGCTGCGTGCGTTTGAACTCGCCGGCTACGGCCCCGAGGAAGTCGAAGCCCGCTTCGGCGGCATGCTCAACGCCTTCCGCTACGGCGCCCCACCGCACGGCGGCTCCGCCCCAGGCATTGATCGCATCGTCATGCTCCTCGCCGACGAACCCAACATCCGCGAAGTCATCGCCTTCCCCCTCAACCAGCAAGGCGAAGATTTAATGATGGGCGCCCCGGCGCCAATCCCGGCGCCACGGCTGAAGGAACTCTCCATCGCCCTGGCCCTGCCACCGAAAGTGGTGAAGAGTTAAGGCCCGCTACAAATGATGCCCCGTGCAAGCGGGGCATCAGCACCCTGCCCGGCAAATGCCCCTTCCTGTCATCGAAGCTTCACTGTAGCGTCATTGTACTGTCATGAAACACGCCTATGGAGGCGCACATGGAAATAGCGAGTCACAGTATGCCAGCAGCGGCGTTCCCCGAAGCCCACTCCCCCCAGGCACATGAGAGCGCCGCCCGGGTCTCCATCAAAGGCCTGAACTTCTACTACGGCGCCAACCAGGCGCTGCGGAATGTGTCCCTGGACATTGCCGACCGCAAAACCATGGCCATGATCGGCCCTTCCGGCTGCGGCAAATCCACGCTGCTGCGCGTGCTCAACCGCATGTACGACCTCTACCCCGGCCAGCGCGCCGAGGGTGAAGTCCTCATCAGCGGCGAGAACATCATCGCCCCCGGCCTGAACCTCAACCAGCTGCGCCGCCGCGTCGGCATGGTGTTCCAAAAACCCACGCCCTTCCCAAAATCCGTCTACGAGAACGTGATCTTCGGCGTGCGCCTGCACGAGAAACTCACCAAGGCCGAACTGGACGAGCGCGTGGAATGGGCACTCACCCGCTCGGCACTATGGGGTGAAGTGAAGGACCGCCTGCACACCTCCGCCCTCGGCCTCTCCGGCGGCCAGCAGCAACGTCTGTGCATCGCCCGCTCCATCGCCGTGCGCCCGGATGTGCTGCTGCTGGATGAACCCACCAGCGCGCTCGACCCCATCAGCACCCTTAAAATCGAGGAGCTGATCGACGAGCTGAAGCGCGATTTCACCATCGTCATCGTCACCCACAACATGCAGCAGGCCGGCCGCTGCGCCGACCAGGTGGCCTTCTTCTACCTCGGCGAACTCGTCGAAGTCGGCCCCGCCACGCAGATTTTCACAGCACCGCGCGAACGCAAGACGCAGGAATACATCACCGGCCGGTTCGGCTAAGGGAGCACAAACATGGCCGACGAACTCAAGCATATCGTTGCAAGCTTCGAGGCGGACCTTAAAAAACTCCGCGATATGATCGCCGTCATGGGCGGGCTGGTGGAACGCGCCGTCGCGGATGCCTCCACCGCTTTGCTGGAACACAACGCCGAAATCGCCAACCGCGTAATCTCACAGGACCACGCCATCGACGCCGAGGAGCGCGCGATTGAACAATTCGCCGTAAGCCTGCTGGCGCTGCGCCAGCCGGTGGCCGACGATCTGCGCCAGGTCATCCAGGCGCTCAAAGTCGTCACCGACCTGGAACGCATCGGCGACTACGCCGCCAACATCGCCAAGCGCAGCATCGTCATCAACCAGTTCGCCAGCCGCTTCGCGCTCTCCGGGCTTGGTCAGATGGCCACATTGGTGCAGCAGAATCTCAAATCCTGCATCGACGCGGTAGGCGACGCCGACGCGCAGAAGGCCGTCGCCGTCTGGCGCGCCGACCAGGCGGTGGACGACCTCTACAACACCATCTTCCGCGAACTTATCACCTACATGATGGAAGACGCGCGCAGCATCACCGCCTGCACGCATCTGCTGTTCATCGCCAAAAACCTGGAGCGCATCGGCGACCACACCACCAACGTCGCCGAGCTGACCTACTACGCCGTCACCGGCGAGGTTCTGCCCGATTTCCGCCCCAAAGGCGACCAGACCTCAGCCTACGTCCACACCAGCGCAGCCGGTCAATAAATGAACGACCTCAACAAACCCTACATCCTCATCGTCGAGGACGAAGCACCGCTTGTCACCCTGCTGCGCTACAACCTTGAAAAACAGGGCTTCCGCGTCGAGGAAGCCGGCGACGGCGGCGAAGCTCTAACCCGCATCGCCGAGGCGCCACCCGACCTGCTGCTGCTGGACTGGATGCTGCCCACCATGTCGGGCATCGAGGTCTGCCGCCAGATCCGCCGCCGCCCCGCCACGCGCACGCTGCCCGTCATCATGCTCACCGCCCGCGCCGAGGAACAGGACGCCGTGCGCGGCCTGGATACCGGCGCCGATGACTACATCACCAAACCCTTCTCCACCGAGGCGCTGATCGCCCGCATCCGCGCCCTGCTGCGCCGCGCCGGCACCGTGCCGACCAAGGCGAAGCTGAACTTCCACGACATTTCGCTCGACCCCGCCTCCCACCGCGTGCTGCGCAACGGCCGCCCGCTGCATTTGGGGCCAACCGAATTCCGCCTGCTGGAATTCTTCCTGCGCCACCCCAAGCGCGTGTTCTCGCGTGAGGATGTGCTGAACGCCGTCTGGGGCCGCGACATCCACGTCGAGCCGCGCACCGTGGACGTCCACATCCGCCGCCTGCGCAAAGCCATCAACGGCCCCGGCGAAATCGACATCGTGCGCACCATCCGCGCCGCCGGCTACGCGCTGGACCTGGAAGCCGTCCAGTAAATACTTCTTGGCCTCCATTACAAAAAATGCTTGAATTCCCGGCAAATAACAGGAGCCAACCATGAAACACACGATCGCCGGGACCACCATGCCTGTGCTGCAGATCGGGCTCGACCCAGGTGAAGTCATCATCGCCGAACCGGGTGAATTTTCCTGGATGAGCGACAACATGCAGCTCAACACCACCACCCAGACCGGCGGCGCGAAAGGGTTGTTCGGCGCCATCGGCCGCGCCCTCTCCGGTGGCGGGCTGTTCATGACCGAATATTCGCCCCAAGGCGGCCCCGGCCTTATCGCCTTCGCCGCGAAAGTGCCCGGCAGCATCCAGCAAGTCGACGTGCCCGCCGGCCATTCCTACATGATCCACAAACACGGGTTCCTCTGCGCGACCCCGGGCGTGAACCTCTCCATCGGCTTCCAGCGCCAGCTCGGCGCCGGCATTTTTGGCGGCAACGGCTTCATCATGCAAAAGCTCGCCGGCCCCTGCACCGCCTTCATCGAACTCGGCGGCGAGGCGGTGGTCTACGACCTGCGCCCCGGCGAATCCATCCAGGCCCACCCCGGCCATGTCGGCATGTTCCAGGACACCGTGAATTTTGACATCACCTTCATGCGCGGCATCAAAAACGCCATTTTCGGCGCCGACGGCCTCTTCATCGCCCGCCTCACCGGGCCGGGAAAAGTCTGGCTGCAAAGCATGACCGTGCCCAACCTCGCGCACGCCCTCTCGCCCTACCTCGGCGGCGAACAAGCCGCGGCCTCCGCCCCGCAAATCGGCGGCGCCGCCATCGCCGGCGGCATCCTCGGCGACATTTTCGGCAATCGCTAACCCTTCACTGGCCCATTAGCGGAAACGCATTGGGTCAATGTTGGGGATGATGGCTCCGGCTTGGCCGGGGTTGGTTTGGGTGATCATGGCTGCCACCAGGGCGCCGGCGGCGGGTGCGGTTTGGATGCCGTAGCCGCCTTGTCCGGCACACCAGAAGAAGCCGGTTGTGGCGGTGTCCCAGCCAAATGCGAGGCTGCGGTCGGGGGAGAAGGTGCGCAGCCCGGCCCAGGAGCGTTCCACGCGGGTTACGGGAATATTCAGGGCTTGTTGCATGCGGTCGATCCCGATGGCGACGTCGAGTTCATCGGGCTGCACATCGTGCGGATACATCGGGGTTTCGTCGCAGGGGGTGACCATCAGGCGGGTGCGGGCTTCGGCGCGGATGTACCAGTCGTGCGCGGCGGACTGCACCATGGGCCAGTGTTCCACCTGGTAGGGCGCGGGGTCGACAATCGCGGCGGTCCGGCGGCATGGCACCAGGCCGAGCGGCGCCAGCCCGGCGATTTTCGCCACCTCATCGGCCCACGCCCCGGCCGCATTCACCACAATCGGCGCGGTAACGGTGGTCCCGCCGGTAGTTTCCACCTCCCAGACCCCATTTTTGCGTTCGATCCGCCCGGCGCGGCTGCGCAGAAGTAAAATACCACCCGCCGCGCGGGCCTTGCGCAGATAGAACTGGTGCAGCGCCGCCACGTCCATATCGAACCCGTCCAGCTCAATCCCCGCGCGCACGGCGTAGCCATCGATCAACGCGGGCACCATGGCTTTCACCTCGGCCAGGGAAATTTCGGCAATCCCCAGCCCCTGGCCAATCAACGCATCCAGCGCACCGGTTTGTTCAGGCGGCGCCAGGTATACAATCTTGCGCCCCACCGCCAGCCGGTCCGTCCCAATATCCGCGGGCGGGTTCAGAAAAAATTCGCGGCTCAACCCGGTGAGCACGCGCACATCCGGCGGCCCGTAATTACGCACCCAAATCGCCGCCGAGCGCCCGGTGGTGTGATAACCGGCCATGTCCTCGGCCTCCACCAGCGCCACTCTATGCGTCGCCCCCAGCCCCGCCGCCACCGTGGCCCCGGCGATGCCAGCGCCAATCACGACCACATCAAAACCCTGGCTCATGTGAAGAAGAATTCCCGCAAACTGTCCACCACCTGCCGCGGTTTTTCCGCATGCAGCCAGTGCCCGGCGCCGTCCACCGTCTCCACCCGCGCGCGCGGAAACAACCGCCGTATCTCCCCCGCCGCCGAATCCGGCACATAGTCCGACGCCCCGCCGCGCAGAAACAGCGCCGGCCCACCATACGGCGCCACGCCCGCCGGCTCGTCCCAGCCCAGCAATTGCGGCATCGCGGCGCCGATTTCCTCCAGCCCCACCCGCCAGCGGGGCGTATCCCCCAGGCTCAGATTATTCAGCAAAAACGCCCGCATCGGCGCCTCCCGCACCACCCCGGCCAACGCCGCATCCGCCTCGCCGCGCGTCAGCCCCGTGTGCAGCGGAATCGCCCGCATCGCCTTCACGTAGTCATCGTAATCATGGTCATAGGCAATCGGCGCAATATCCAGCACCGCCAGCCGCTCCACCATCTCGGGCCGCGTCAGCGCCAGCATCATCGCCGTCTTGCCCCCCAGCGAGTGCCCCGCCACACGCGCCGAGCTCACCCCCAGCGCCGCGCAGGTCTCCGCCACATCCGCCGCCATGGTCTCAAAATCCATCGCCGTGCCATGCGGACTGTCCCCGTGGTTGCGCAAATCCATCGCAATCACCCGCGCCTGCCCCGCCAGCCCGCGCGCGATCGCCCCCAGATTCTTCGCCGCCCCGAACAAGCCATGCAGCAGCACCAGCGGCGGACCGTCGCCCGAAATCAAACTATTCAAAATCATCTCCGCCACCTTCGCCCGCCGCCAAAATATTCTCAAGCGCCCACGGGAAAACCAGCTATGAACGCCGCATGATACAAGCCCTGGTTGCACTCGCCGCCCTCTGCGCCCTGGGCCTCACGTTGCGTTTCCCCCGCATCGCCTGCGTGCTGTGGATTCTGCTGCTGGAATCCTCGCCCGACACCTGGGCCGCTCCCCTCATTGGCGACCGCGAGACCATCATCGGCCTGCTCAAAACCTCCGGCCTGGTCCTAGTACTCGCCCTCGGCCTGCGCCACGGCTGGCGGCGGGACGCCTACAACCCCGCCCTCGCCTTCGCCTTCATGTTCATCGCCGGCCTCGCGCACGGCCTCTACCCCGGCCTCACCCTCGCCTCCAGCCTGCGCTCCCTCACCGGCTCGGCCGCCCCGTTCCTGTTCAGCTTCGTGCGCCTGCCGCAAAACTTCACCGCCACCGTGCAGCGCGCCATCATCTGGGCACCGCTCGCCACCGCCGGCTTTGGCGTCCTCCTCTCCCTGCTCGGCCTCGGGCATTTTTACACCGTCGAGCAAGGCGCCATCCGCCTCGGCGGCCCCGGCGAACCCGCTTTCCTCGCCGGCTTCGCCCTCACCGGCTTTTACGCGGGCCTGATGGCCTTCCTGCACACCCCAACCCGCGCCGCCACTTCGGCGATCCTCGTCAACTTTACTCTCATCCTGCTCACCGGCGCACGCACGCCCCTAGCCCTGGCGGTGCTGTTCAGCCTCGGCCTGCTCATCGCCCAGCGCCGGCTCCTGCTACTCGCCGCCGCCGCCGCCCTGTTCAGCCTTGGCCTCATCTTCCTCAACACCATCAGCTTCCTGCGCGTGGTCAACCTCACCCAGCTCGGCGAGGCCTCCAACCTCTCCAACCGCAACCTCGTCTGGCCCTATTTCCAGCAAGCCTTCCTCGCCTCGCCCTGGGTCGGATGGGGCACCGGCGCCGGCAAGGTCGTCATCCCCCTCACCGCCTCCCTCGCCACCCTCATCGGCACCAACGCCGCCCATAACGAGTACCTGCGCATGGCCACCGAAGGCGGCATCATCGGCCTCACCCTCCTCATCACCCTCCTCACCCTCTGGTCCATCCGCGGCTCCGCCCCGCTCCCCACCGCCCAACGCTGGCTCGTCCGCCTCACCTTCCTCGGCTTTGCGCTACACTCCGCGACCGACAACACCCTCATCGCCACCACCGCCAGCATCTTCTTCCTCTGGGCCAGCACAGTCTTCGCCAGCACGGTCTTCGCAACACCACCAGAAAGGTCTAGTTTACCCGCATGATAACGCGCCGCACCGCCGTCTCGCTCCTGCCCCTGGCTCTCCTCCCCGCCCAAGCCTTCGCCGGCACGTCGGCGCCTCTTGCCCCCGGCACGCCACCACCGCCGCTCGCAATGGTCATGAACTCCGGCGACGCCACGGTCAGCGTCATCAACATGGACACCAGGCAGGTCATCAACACCCTGCCCATGCTCCGCGAGCCGAGCCACTGGGCCCTCACGCCCGACCGCTCCAAGCTCTACGTCACCGACGCCAGCGGCAACGCTTTCTTCATCTTCGACCCCATCACCGCCGCCCCCATGGGCCATATCCGCATCGCCGACCCCTACCAGCTCGCCTACACCCCCGATAACAAATACCTCCTCGTCAACGCCCTGCGGCTGGACTTTGTTGACGTCTACGACCCCACCACCCTGCAAATGGTCAAACGCTTCCACACCGGCAAAAAACCCAGCCACCTGGACTATACGCCCGACAGCAAATGGAGCTTCCACTCCATGCAAGGCTCCAACACCCTCTCCTCGTTTGACCTCACCACCTTAACCGAGCGCTGGACCGTCCCCATCGGCGACACCCCCGCCGGCGTGCTCTTCCTCAACGGCAAAGTCCTGGTCTGCATCATGGGCGAAAACGGCATCGTCGAGGCCGACCCCATCACCGGCAAAATCACCCGCCGCCAGGCCACCGGCGAGGGCGCCCACAACATCTTCCTCTCCGACGACCACTCAACCCTCTACGTCTCCAACCGCGTCGGCAGCACGCTCTCGGCACTTGACCCCGTAACGCTCGAAGTCCGCCGCAACTACCCCGTCCCCGGCGGCCCGGACGACATCGGCATCGACCCCCAAGGCAACATCTGGATCGCATTACGCTTCGCTGAATCCGTCGCCATCATGGACCCCGCCACCGGCAAATTCGACACCATCCCCGTCGGCCGCTCCCCCCACGGCATTTTCCTCAACACCGAAATGCACAAAAAAGGCAAACTCACCGCGCAGGAATTGTAAGCCAGGGGCTCCGCTGGGGCCCCCGGCCCCAGACCCGGATTAATTCAGCCCAAAGCCCCTAAAAATCCGTCGTTGCGAGCGCGCGAAGCGCAAGCGCGGCAATCCAGAACCAAACCTCACCGCCCCCAAAACAGCAGCCGCAAGCCACCCCACCGTCATGCCGGCGAAGGCCGGCATCCACGCGTTACATCTCAAAAGCGCCGAATTGTACTGTTCACATTTCGTCAATTTGTCCCCAAAAGCGGCCTTTCACGACGAGAACGTAGCTCGTAACGACCGGTGCGTTTTCTTTGACAGCGCCCGCTAGAACAGGTTCGGATGGCTCGAGAGGCCTCGCAACCAGCTGGCGAGCGCCAAGCTACGGGGCGGGGCTAGAAAAATGAATCCGTTCTGTTAGGACGAATCGACATTCAACGCATCCAAATCATGCTTGATGCGAGTTGGATTGCGGCCAGAAAGTAAGCTGCTCTTCTGTTGTATCGGGTTGCGCTGCGGCGAAAATGCTTGAGCTTATTGAAGAATCTTTCGATCCGGTTCCTGAGCCTATAGGCTTGGGCGTCGTGGGGGATTTGGATTTTTCTGTTTCTCTTGGAGGGGATGACAGCCTCTATATCGGCTTCCTCGATCATTTCACGCAGCGCGTTGGTATCGTATGCCTTGTCAGTGATAATGCCGTCGGCAGTTTGACCCTCCAGCAGGTCAGCGGCCGTGGTTACATCATGCGCCTCGCCGCCGGTCAGAATGAAGCGCAACGGTCGGCCTTCTGTATCGGTGAGCGTGTGAATTTTGGTGGTCAAACCTCCTCTGGAACGCCCCAGAGCCTGATTTTTGGCCCCCCTTTTCCGTTCGCTGCCTGTTGATGGGCGCGAACCACGGTACTATCCAGCATCAGATACTGATTGTCCGGATCGCTCGTCAGGTCCTCGAAGATACGCTCCCACACGCCTGCTTTGGCCCAACGGGTGAAGCGCTTATGGACGGTTTTGTACTTACCGTACCGCTCCGGCAGGTCATGCCAATGGGCACCCGAGCGGATCACCCAAAGAACAGCATTCACAAACAACCAGTTATCAGCGCCCGTCCGGCCCGGGTCTGAAGCTTTGCCCGCAATCAACGGGCCGATCCGAACCCATTGTTTCTCAGAAAGCTCATAGCGTTTGGGGGCCGTAGAAAACTCCAGATCCGTGAATCGGGAAATCTATGAATCACAAACCAAACCCGTGCCGGAAGCCCTGAATGTCGATTGCTCCTAATCGACCGCATCGTCGCCGAAGCAGAAACCATCATCACCCACCGCCTCGCCGGGATGCTCACCCCGGCGTGATGGATTGGCGGTTGCGGTATAAATCCCGCGGCGTGTTTTTCAAGAATTTTCCGGTGGCGGTGCGCGCGATGGTCAGGGCGAACTCGAAGTCGCCGGAGGTTTAATGAATTTCAGGGTCCAGCGGTCGCTTTCCCCAATGGCCAGGTATTTTGCGCGATCGGTTGTGCCCATCGCAAGCACCGGCGGCAACGTCCACACGCCTTTTGGATAGTTCTTGGTATCACGTGGATTATCTCCAATCGGCGACTCCCCGGCCAGTTTGAATCCGGCATGCTCGATCAACGCGGTGGCATAATCCTCGCGTACATAGCCGCTCTTAGCCAGCAGGTCCTGCGGCTGCGTGGCCTGGCCGCGATGATCCTCGATGCCAAACACCCCGCCGGGTTTCAGCGCGGCATAAATCGCGGCAAGTTTCGCTGCCGCGGTGCCGGTAGCCATCCAGTCGTGCAGGTTCCGGAAGGAGAGGATCAGGTCGATGCTATCAGGTGCCGCCAGCGGCGCGTTATCGGAAAAAACCGTGACCTGCACGCGTCCATAACATGAGGGGCTGTCTCGCAGCTTCGCCAGAAATGCCGCCCGCGCCGCCAGTTCGCGGGGACTGTTCACGGGCGGCGGTGGAAGGGCGGCGCGATACCGGCCCCGGGCCTTAAGGTAGGGGGCCAGAATCTCCGTCCAGTAACCCCCGCCGGGGTCTATTTCCAGCACGGACAAATCATCGCGCAGGCCAAAGAAAGCGAGTGCCTGCGCCGGGTGCCGGTAGCGGTCGCGCGCCACGTTCGCCGGGCTGCGCTGGGGGCCGGCGATGATATCCGCGACACTCTCCGCCACCGCCCGCGCGCGGCTTCCCGGCGTGGCCGCGGCAATGGCGGCAGCGGATACGGCCGCAGCAAACCGCCGGCGGGAGAGGTTTTTACGCATCCGGCACTCCTGCATGGCCTCCCTTCATAGCGGCTCAGGCGTCATTGCCACCGCGTGCCAGCGCGCTCAGCACAGTCCATTGTGAGTGGATAATTCCCAGCGGCCGCATGGTCTGGTCCATAACGGTGCGGCGGATGCGCGAGACGTCATGCACCAGATAACCAAACTTGAATGGCTCGGGAGACGGGCGGTTTACAGCCGGCTTGGTTTTTTTAACGGTGGAAGACATAACAGACCACAAGCCTCAAATTCGGTGGAATTTCGCTACATATATTCATGCGTTAGCCGGGCCATTGGCGCAACCGTAAAATCGCCCAGGCACTTATGATTATGTAGCGGACTAGTTTTTTGGCCCCCCCTTACACCGACCGCCGTTTCGCCGTGGGTGAAGCGCTCTACGCCTGCCTCGGCATCCCGCGTGAGGACAAACTAGCCCGCCGCCGCTAGTTTGCCCGCAATTTCGCCTTTTTCGGCGCCTGTTCTGTTCCGTCGACCGCCTGATGGGCTCACCGCAATGGTCGGACCTCGGCATGCTGCTGCAAACCATCATGCCGCTGCTGCGCGCCGAAGGCCTGGACAGCTGCGTGCAGGAATGCTGGGCGCTCTACCCGCGCACCATCCCCGAATTCCTCAACCTGCCGCCCGTGCGCCGCTGGACGAGGTCGCGCAGTTCATCGGCCTCTGACGAAACACTGGATACAAGCCGCTTTCTACCGCGGCGGCAGGCCGGCCAGTGGCGGCGTGGGGGTGCTCCACGTGAAACACTTGCGAGGAAAGCGTTATAACAGTCTGTTAGTATAGCTTAAAATAAAGCTTGCACCCCAATTTGTGCGGGTTTGTGTTGGAAAAGGAATGAGTTTGGGGCGTATTGCCGGAAATGGGCTGGCGGGACAGTATGAGCCAGGCTTTTTATTTCAGGGACTTGGCCAGCGATGACCCGCGGGAACTATTACGAAGCGACGCAGCGCGTTGAACTGGCCACGGGGCCGCTGGAGGGTGATCTCAGCGTGGATGTCGCCGTGATCGGCGGCGGGATTACGGGGGTTTCGGCGGCGCTGCATCTGGCGGAGCTTGGGTATAGCGTGGCGGTGCTGGAGGCCGAGCATATCGGCTGGGGGGCGTCCGGGCGTAATGGCGGGCAGGCGCTGCCGGGATTTGCCTCGGGACAGGCGAAGATAAAGGCGCTCGTGGGGGCGCAAAGGGCGAAACAGCTGTGGGATATGTCGCTGGAGGGCGTGGAGCTGCTGCACGAGCAGATCAGGCGGTTTGATATTCCATGCGATCCGGTGCGGGGCTACCTGCACGCGGCGATAAAGCCCCGGCAGGTGCGTGAGCTGGAGGAGGAGCAGGACGAGCTGGCGGCGCTGGGGGCGCCGGTGGGGCGGATTTTGCGGGGCGCGGAGTTGCAGGCGCGGTTGCCCAGCCCGAAATATCTGGCGGCGTTGGAGGACGGGATTTCCGGGCATATTCATCCGCTGAATTATACATTGGGGCTGGCGCGGGCGGCGCGGGCGGCGGGGGCGGAAATATTTTCCGGCACCAAGGTGACTAAGGTGGAGCCCGGAAAAGTGGTCCGGGTGCATACGGCGCGCGGGGTGGTGAAGGCGGGGTTTTTGCTGACCGCCGGCGGGGCCTATCTAGGAGATTTGATGCGGCCGCTGGCGGGGTACATCATGCCGGTGGGAACTTACATTATGGCCACCGAGCGGCGCGCGGACGTGCGGGAGATGATCCCCGGCAATGAGGCGGTGGCGGATTTGAACTTTGTGCTCGATTATTTCCGGCGCTCGGCCGACGACCGGATGCTGTTCGGCGGGCGGGTTTCCTACTCGACACTGCCGCCGCCCACGTTGAAGCATTCCATGTTGAAACGGGCGTTGCGGGTGTTTCCGCAGTTGGCGGGGGCGCGGGTGGAGTATTTATGGGGCGGGAACGTGGATATTACCCAGAACCGGGCGCCGCATTTTGGCCGGTTGGCGGATAATATTCTGTATTGCCAAGGGTTTTCAGGGCATGGGGTGGCATTGACGGGGCTGGCGGGGAAGCTCGTGGCGGAGGCGATTGCCGGGCAGGCGGAGCGGTTTGATGTGTTTGCCGCCATTCCCCATGCGCGGTTTCCCGGCGGGCGGACCTTCAGGGTGCCGGCGCTGCTGCTGGCGACGGCGTATTTCCGGCTGCGGGATATGCTGTAGCGGACGGGCGTAAAACTTTCCCGGCTGAACGGGAAAAAAATTGATTTCAATCAATGCAATTAATGATATTACAATTACGCTCGTGAAGTGTTGCTCGAAGCCTGGAGCCTGTTCAATTTGGGGTTGGCTTGGTTGTGTGCCCGAACCTTGAATATGTCTCAGGTCCTTCACGGGGGTAGTAGTCTTGGTTGCGCGTTAGACAGCAAGAGGAAACCGTATTTCAGGGTATTCGCTTGGTGCCACAATAAAAAGCAAAGGAAACAGGCTGTGAAGATATTTAATTTAATGACTTTATGTGCGGTTGCCAGCGTGGCGCTTGTTAGCACCGCCGCGGCGCAGGATGTTAACCGCGGGAAGGCGTTGTTTGCAGGCGAATGTTCGGCCTGCCACAGCGTGGTGCCTGGGCAGAATGGGATCGGTCCGAGTTTGGCCCATGTTTACGGCATGCCGGCCGGGGCGCCCGGCACTGGGTACAAATTTTCCGTGGCGATGCAGGAATCCCATGTTGTCTGGACCGAGGTTGAGCTTGATAAATTCCTGATGACTCCGGACTTCATCGCGGCGGGAACCAAGATGCCGCTGCCGGGAACGGAGATGCATATGGGCGTGCCGAGCGCGGACGATCGCGCCGATTTGATTGCGTATCTGCGCTCGCTGCCCCGGAGCTGACCCGGGCCATACTGTAGCGGCTTTTTAAAGGATGCGAGGCTGGGTCATTTTATGATCCGGCCTCGATGGGCATTGCCGGAAATGCTGGGCCTTGAGGCTGGCGCGGGAATGGCGGGTTTGTGCCTGGAGAAATCGGGCTTACCCCAACGCTGGCGTGAGGGCCGGGGGGCTGGCGGGCCGCGCCTAGCCAAAATATAACTCATGGTCATGAATCCGATTTTAATTACCGGCGGCGCGAAACGTTTGGGTGCCGCGATGGCCCGGGCGCTCGTGGCCGCGGGGTTTCCTGTGATTATTCACGCGAACCGCTCCGGGGCGGAGGCGCGGGCCCTGGCAGCTGAGCTGGGGGCGCGGGTGGTGCTGGGCGATCTGGCTGATCCGGCTGTGCCGGCGCGGCTGGTTGCCGAGGCGGGGCCGCTTGGGGGGGTGATTAACAATGCCTCGCGGTTTGTGTTTGATACCGTGACCAGTACCACGGCAGAGCAGTTGGCGGCGCATATGGGGCCGAACCTGATTGCCCCGGTGCTGCTGGCGCAGGCTTTTGCCGCGCAGCAGCCCGAGCAGGGCGTGATTATTAACATGCTCGACCAGAAACTGACCAATTTGAATCCGGATTTTTTCAGTTACACGCTGAGCAAGGCGGCGCTGGCGGCGGCGACGGAGATGATGGCGCTGAGTCTGGCGCCGAATATACGGGTTTGCGGGATTTCACCGGGGCTGACGCTGCCCGCGCCAAAGCAGACGGTGGAGAAATTTGAGCGGGCGTGGCGGGACAACCCGCTGCGCCGGGGGGCGGCGCCGGAGGATATCGCGCGCGCGGCGCTGTTCATATTGCAGACGCCCTCACTGACCGGGACGGTGATTACGGTGGATGGCGGCGAGCACCTGACGCACCGGCCGCGGGACATAGCGTTTCTGGCCCTCGAATAAAATTTAATATATATGCAAAACTAATTATCCAAGGAGGCCTCAATGTCGGTGCGCAAATTCCTGCTTCCGGTCAGCAGTTCGGCCTCCGCCGAGGCGGCGCTGCACGCCGGGCTGATGCTGGCCAAGATGTGGAATGCGCATTTGCAGGTGCTGCATATCCGGGCGGATTCCCGTGACATTGTGCCGATCGCCGGGGAAGGGCTGTCGGGCGCCATGATCGAGGAGATGATGAGTGCGACGGAACGCGAGAGCGGCTCGCGCGCGTTGAGCCTGCGCGAATTGTTTTATGCGGCGACCAAGGAGCAGATGGTGGCGGTGGGCGCCGCGCTGCCGGGACGCAATGAGCCAAGTGCGAGTTTTACCACGCTGACCGGGCCGGAGGACCAGCTGATTGCGCATCAGGCGCGGCTTTCGGACCTGACTATTGTGCCGCACCCGCAGGCCGGGGAGGATGTGGCGGCGGCGGATGCGCTGCATGCGGTGATGTTCGATTCCGGGCGGCCGGTGCTGCTGGCGCCGGTGGTGCCGCCGGAGAGCATAGGCAAGCGGGTTGTCATTGCGTGGAACGGGACGGCTTTCGCGGCCTCGGCGCTGGCCTCGGCGATGCCGTTTGTGCGGCAGGCGGAAGCGGTGTGCATTTTGCACTCGCCGGATTATTTCCGCCCCGGCCCGAGTGCCGCCGAGGTGGCGGAATATATCCTGCACCATGGGGTGCAGGCGGAGATACGGGAGTTTTATCCGCGTAACCGGGTGGTTGGCGCCGGGCTGATGGCGGCGGCGGCTGATTTTGGCGGGGATATGATGGCCATGGGGGCTTATTCGACCGCCTCGCGGTTGCGGCAGCTGATTTTGGGCGGGGTGACGCGGTATGTGCTGGAGAACGCGACGCTGCCGGTGTTGATGAACCGGTAGGGTGAAACCGGCGCGCACCCGCCCTTGCATTTAGTGCGGATGCGGCCGTGCTGGTGGCGGCGAGTGGAGAGATTAAGGTGAACGGCGTGAGCGCGCGGGCGTGTGACGGGGTGGCCCTACATGAGGAGCCCGAGGTGGAAATTGAGGCGGTGAATGCGGCCGAGATTGTGCTGGTGGATGTAAGCGACAGGGCGTGAGGCGGTTGGGCTGGGTGAATAAATGTAACAGGCCGCATTAAATTTCCGAGAATTTATTTGGCTGTGTCTTTTAGGTAACGGTTATTTCACCTTGCCCGGCCTTATCGCGGGCCGGAAAACGTGCATTATCTAAGGTTACGATTTGCTATCACGACGACGCCACAGGAGAGATATTTGCCAATGCGTATGAAAATGAAACGTATGAAAATGAAACGTGGCACGGCCCTGACGCTGGTTCTGTTGGGCGCGACGGCTCTGGCGGGCGTGGGGCCTGTGCGGGCTGCACCCTCACCGCTGGATGCGACCGCGGCAGTGCAGAGCAGCTTTACCCCGGTGGGGGATTTTACCAACCTGGTGAAAAAGGTGACGCCGGCGGTGGTTTCCATTGATGTGCACATGAAGCTCGACCAGACCTCGGATGACCAGGATTCCAGCGGAAACGACGATAGCCAGCCGCAGGGCTTGCCGCAGCTCCCAGGGTTTCCGCCGGGCTTCCCCTTTGGCGGCGCGCAGGGGTTACAGGCGGCGCCGCAGGTGGTTGAGGCTAAGGGGTCGGGGTTTATTATCGACTCCTCCGGCATTGTGGTGACCAACTACCATGTGGTGAAGGATGCGAAGACGGTGAGCGTGACGCTTTCCGGCGGGAAGAGCTATCCGGCGAAAATACTGGGGACCGACCCGAAAACCGACCTGGCGGTGCTGAAGATAAGTGCCGGGGTGCCACTGCCGTTTGTTGAGCTTGGTTCGTCCGCGAATGTGGAGCCGGGAGAGTGGGTGGTGGCGATGGGCAACCCGTTTGGCCTGGGCGGCACGGTGACGGCGGGGATTGTCTCGGCGCTGGGGCGCGATATTGGCGATGGGCCGTATGACAAGTTCATCCAGATTGATGCACCAATTAACGAGGGAAATTCCGGCGGGCCGTTGTTTGACCAGCACGGGCTGGTGATTGGTATCAATACCGCCATTTTGACGCCCACGGGCGGCTCGGTGGGGATTGGTTTTGCGATTCCCTCCGACATGATCAAACACGTGGTGACCCAGCTGATTTCCGGCGGCAAGGTGGTGCGCGGGTATCTGGGCGTGGCGGCGCAGGAGATTTCGCCGCAGGTGGCGCAGGCGATGGGGCTGCCGACGGCTGACCCGACCAATGACGGCGCGCTGGTGGCGGCGGTTTCAGCCGGTAGCCCCGCGGCGCATGCCGGGCTGCAACCGGGTGACGTGATTACCAAGGTGGATGGCGCGGTGGTGACCAACCCGAACGATCTGGCGGCGGATATTGCCAATGTGATCCCAGGGCACGACACGGCGGTTACGTATATCCGTGGCGGCAAGCCGCATGATATTGCGGTGGCGGTGACGGTTATGCCGGCTAACCCGAATGCTGGATTTCAGCAGGGAGGTGGCAGCCAGGCGGCACCAGCGGCTGGGCAAGGGGCGCTGGGGCTGACGCTGGCGCCGTTGACACCGGATTTGCGCGGGCAGTTGCAGCTGTCCGATGACGCCACCGGGGCCGTGATCGCGGCGGTGAAGCCAGGGTCCGTCGCGGACCAGGCTGGGTTGCAGCGGGGCGATTTTCTGGTGGGCGTGGGGACGCAAACCGTGACTTCGCCCGATGATGCCGTGGCCGATATTCAGGCGGCGTTGAAGGCGGATGGCGGGGCGGTGGCGCTGCGGATTATCCGGCGGGGCGAGGCACTGTTTGTAGGCATTGCCGTGGGCAAGACCAGCGATAGCAGCCAGAACTGAATGCTTGGCCGCCGGGGTGCCGGCGGCCAAATTTCCGGTTGCGCGCGGCGGGCAGTTGCGGCGAGGCTTCGGCTTCGATATAGCCTGCCGGTATGAGGCCGACATAGCTCAGCGGTAGAGCAACTGATTCGTAATCAGTAGGTCCCCAGTTCAATCCTGGGTGTCGGCACCAGCATCGTTTGAAAATCAGGGTAAGGTAAAAACCGCTTGGGGCTTCAATGGGGCTTCAAGGTAGCCCCGATACACCCGGACGGGAGGGGATATTTAGTCCCTCGCGTGCACGCGCGCGCGTTACTGCGCAGAAAACCCCGCCACACGCACGCGCGGCGTTGTTTGCGCGGCGTTACGTGAGCCTCGCGCGCGCGGAGCATTGGTAAAAGAGGCGCGGTGGCGGGGCCTGCCGGAACCCCGCAATAACGCCATGGGCTACTTAAATCCCATGGGTCTGGTCGGCAGAATATCGCCAGTTCGCACCACGCCCAGGGGCTTATAGGCACTTTCGGGCGCGGTTTCCACGCAATCTCGCCCCCCTGACCCCAAGCCTCTTGTGAAAAAATGCCGCACGGAGGCGCATTCGATACCATCTGCACGCGAGCCTCCAGCACAGCATCCGCATCTCGCCGGATGGTCTTGCCGGGTACAGCGGATTGAAACATCGCGAGCACTCAAGGCGGCTGTGGCCAGAATGGCCGCGATTTCGAACTCGTCTGCGTCGTCTTGGCGGGGTAGGTGCGGCGGGCGGCAATGTCCGGCGCTTCACCTTCTTTACTCAAATCTACGGAAATTCTTGCTCGCGCCTTCTGGCTCAGAACATAAAACGATAATTCTTA
The DNA here is from genome assembly GCA_963696195.1 of uncultured Alphaproteobacteria bacterium. Taxonomy (GTDB): domain Bacteria; phylum Pseudomonadota; class Alphaproteobacteria; order Acetobacterales; family Acetobacteraceae; genus Acidocella. The sequence goes on along the minus strand of OY968826.1, from coordinate 2,020,499 downwards.
AAATTGTCAATATAGGTGAAACTACCAAAAACCGAAAAAAACAATATAACTTGAAAAAGATAAAAACACATAATATCAATATGATATATTGAACAATATTCTAAAATGAAGATTTAAGACGGCATTTTCGTATAATTTTGATAAAATACGAGTTGCTCCTTTTGTTGCGCGAAGCTAGGTGAGTGACGTTATAGGAGCACGATTATGGATAAAAGCGTTACCCCGCCTGCCGCACTGAAGCCTGAGGAATCGGTGCGTCAACGTGTGATCAAAGAGCTTTTGAGGTTGGGTTGGAAAGAAGGCCAGCTCCAATGGAAACCTGAGTGGCAGGTCCCCGACACGCCCCATGATCTAACCAAACGCGAAAGAGGGCAGAAATACGCAGTTTGCGGTTCAGCGGACCTCGTAGCCTTTGCGGACGAAAGTAGGGAATGGTACGCTTTGCAAGTCATATTTGAATTCAAAGCGCCAGATATTGACCATGGTCGGGCGCAGTTGCTTCGCTATTTAAGCAATGAGCCGATGGCAAAGATGGGATTTTGGACCAATGGTTCTCAGACATTGGCTGTCTATAAGCGCCATCAGTCGGACTGGGTGTTCGTTGAAAATGCGGGGCTTCCCCATCCCACAGATGATTTAACCCAGGCGCCGGAGGCCCCTCCGACATGGAACTCCATGAGAACCCCCACCGAGGCGGAGCTTTCGGGGGCTTTGAAAAGGCTTGTTGCTACGGTCGTGGTGTCTGATCCCCACGTAGTGAGGCGTGAAGATCAGCTACGAGAATTGCTGCACATTCTTCTTGTGAAGCTCGATAGTGATGCGGTTGCCTGTCGTTCGGCAAATAGAGAAAAGCCTGTAGATTTTCGAATCTATGGGGATGAATTGACTAAAGTCGCTGTTACGTCGAGCAAAGCTAGAGAAAGCTATAAGGCTTATTATCATAAGCAACGGACGCGCATATTCAATTCATCTGATAGGGAAGATCTTGCCCTCAGTAATGAAACGATTTTTGCAGTCGTAGCTGAGCTTGCTCCATTTCGCATTCTTGGCGATAACGTAGACCTTCTAGCAAAAGCTTTTCAGATTTTTAGAACGTCTGCGCTAAAAAGCGGCGAGGGGCAGTATCTTACGCCATTACGTGTTGTGCGCCCCGCGGTGATGGCAATGGAAATCACTTCATCGGACAAGGTAATTGATCCAGCGTGTGGTACAGGTGCATTCCTTGTTGAAGCTTTGAGGCAAGTTGCCTCAAATGAATTCCCCAATGATGACGAAGCGTTCCACCTCGTAAAATGGGCAAATGACAATCTCTACGGTGTTGACAAAGATGACATTGGAACAAGTCTAACAAAGGCTACAATGGTTGCCATGCGTGATGGGTCCACCCACGTTCTTTTGGGGGATGCAATTAGAACAAACTTGTGGAGCAGCAAATACCCTCGTCTCGGTCAAGAACTTGGTTCCATGTCAGATCAGTTTGGTATTGAACAATTCACCGTTGCAATTACGAATCCGCCATTCGGTGAAAACTTGAAAGTAAAGGCGACGGATTGCAAAGCTGCAGGCTATACAATCTCTACATACGCCGCAATGAAGGGGCCGAACGATCATGTGGACCTTGAGATTGGGCTTGTCTATTTAGAACAATGCTACCGACTGCTCCAAGTGGGCGGCCGAATTGGTATAATTCTCCCGGAAACTTATTTCTTTAGCTATTCTTATCGCTGGTTGCCGTACTGGCTTTCGGGGAGGTTAGCCCTTCGGGGGATGCTAAACATTCCAATGGAGGCCTTTGAAGAATTTTGTCGTGCGAAAACCAATTTCTATATTTTTGAGAAAGTTGGTCATGTTGAGGGGGCGTTTGATACAAATGTAATCCCTGCAAAAAAGACCATTAAAGGAGGAGCCAAGAAATGACCACACACAAGCCAAGTTGGTTTTCTGAAGAGACGATAATGGTGTCGACTGCTCCGACATGCGGATTAACGAAGGGCGGACGATTGCTTCCAATTGTCGATGCTGAAACTGGGCGTCGTGTTCAGGTTTTGGATGCAGATACAGGAGCAAACATTGATGCAATCGATGATAAGTTACTGGAAGATGCGCTGGCTCTTGCAGAAGGCCGACCTACTGAAACGCTTTCATTTATCCCAAAAGATTCTGTTGATCTCCGGTGTGCGGTCCCCACTTATTATGATCACCGCTATTTGAATAATTTTAACGCTGCGATGCGGGAAGGTCCGTTTTCTGATTTCACCTCCGCCAGCATTGGTTCACTTATTGAGAGTGACATCCTTACTGTTCGTAACGGACACGGATCACCATCGCAAGATGAACGAATTGGAGACGTTCCTTACATCAAAGTTTCTGACCTAAGGGCCGGCGTGGTGAACATTAACCCGACAAATCGAATCCCTGTTTCGGTGGCAAGGAAGTTTTGGGGTAGTGATGATTCTGGACTTTACGCGTTTGATCTCGTTTGCCCAGAACGCACATCAAAAAATATCGGAGATTTTTGTATTTTGCTTCCTGGGCAAGAACGAATTGTAACGACAAAAGAAATCATTGTTATAAGGCCGGGGAGCGCAGCAAATTTTGATCCCTTCTATTTAATTTGGGCTTTATCTCTGAAGATCGTTCGGGATCAATGGCGCCGCGTGATATTCATGCAGACTAACCGCGAAGATGTTGGCCGCCGATATTTAGAGATTTTAATTCCAATTCCTCCGACAAAAGAGCGTGGGGAGCAGGTCTCTCAAGCATTTCGTTCTTATTATAAGACGATCGCGCAGGCGAGGACATCACTAAGTGAATATCTACGGACTGATAGGCAGCATCATTTCTTTGTTTCTGGTGCGGAGGAAGATGTTGTCGAAATCGACGAAGGCGAAGAGAGCGCCGAGCTAAACTAAGTTGTCTAAATTTTGTGTGCCGGGTGGTCGATAAGCATGGGGGTACGGCAACTGTTTTGACGCTTTTTAGTTGAAAGCGCGCTAGTCATTCATTGCTGCACGCCTTACGTTGCCACCACCCGGAATTGCCCTGCTTGCAGATGGGCGGGTGGGTGGCACGTACAGCAGCACCAGCCGCGCGGCGGGTCCGTATCACTCCACCATAACTGCCCGGCACAGCAGCCGCAGAAATCGCCAGGGGCAGGGTAGTCCTTCGCCCGTGCCCATGAGACAGGGCGTTTCCGCTCCCGCCGCGCGGGGATAGTTTCAGCCTGGATGGCGGCGCGCTCCACCGGATCATCAAAGCGGTTAGGGCCGGTGCTGTCATCGGCCTGGGTGGCAAGTTCGGCGCGCAGATCATCCCGCCGCGCCCGCGCCTCTTCCAGCAGGGCGGGAGGCATTTGGCTGGCTTGGGTTAGCACCAGTCTGCCCTCACGCAGCAAAGCATCTGCCCCAGCAGCGCGGATGCGGGGCAGAATGGGGGAGAGCATGGCGCTCACAGCTCCATCTCATCTGCGTCCGGCGCATCGGCGTTTTTTTCGACCATCCCCTTAGGCGGACCACTCTCAAAAGGCTCAAAAGACTGTTTTGAAGGTTTTGAGGGGGCAGCGTTTAGGGGCGTCGGTAAAATTAAAAGCGGATTTTTGATGTAGGTCTTGGTTGGCCTGCCCCCCGTTTCGGCTTCACTCAGGGCGAGATGGCCGAAATCGGTCAGAACGGAAAGCGCCTTGCCGGTGGCCTCCCGGTCCAGCCCCGCCCAGCCCTTTTGCGACACATCGCGCGCAGTGAACGGCTCAGGCAAGTCGCCCAGGCGTTTCGAGAGTGCCAGGGCCGCAATCATGCCAGGGTCCAGGATTTGCGCGTATAGCCGCCGCGCGTGGGTCTCCAGATATACGAGCCATCCTTCAGCTCGCCGGACATGCTCAACCCCCACGGCGCTGTCATCGGGGGTGTCGATCAGGTGAAAGATCAGCGCCAGGGAGGGGAGAAGGCTCCGGTATTTTGTCAAATGAGCCTCAAGCGCTTGTGGCATGTCTTCCGTCAGGAAGCGGCGCTCAAACTTTTCCCGCCATGCGTTGAAGCCATCCTGCGCGGCATCGGTGAAACGGAGCGTTGTAATCTCCGCCCCGCTCAGGTGCGGTGTCAGCCGGTCCAGCCGCTCAAAAATCGCATAAATACGGTTCTTGGCCTCAGTGTCCGGCCATTCGTCCACATTTAGCCAGCCATCAGCCCGGTCAGGCCATACGAGCATTTGCAAGCGTTGCAGCAGGCCATCATCCCCCGCCCCACCTGCATTTGCCTGTGCAATATACGCTTGCAGCGGGCCAGGCTGGATGCCGCCCAGCAGGGAGATGCACGCCGCCTCGATCTCGATTGTGCCACGCCCGATGCGGTCATAAGTGTAAGCCCCATTGCCATTCCAGGCCTCCAAATAGAAGGCCCGGTCATTTTCATGCCCGTCTTTGTCCAGCACCCGCAGGAACCCAACCAATTCATCACGGAATACCAGCATCCCTCGCGGTGTCTCGTTCAGCAATTCACCCAGCTTTTCCACTGAAGGGTCTTGCGTGGTGTAGCGGCGGCGGGCCGGGCGCGGCTTTTCCTCCGTGGCTGATTGCAGTGCCAGCCGCGCGGCGGCAGCGGGGTCGCCGCCTTCAGCCATCGCCTTTTTAACGGCGTTGGCTGCCCCTTTTGTCTGTTCCTTGCCAACCATCGCCGTGATGGTTTGTTCAACCTCATATTCGGCCAGTTCGGCTTCATGCTTCTTCTTTGCTGCCACCTCCAGCCGGGCGAGCATCTTCCTGCTTTCCGCCAGCGCTGGAGTTTTCATCAGTGAGGGGCGGCCAACAATTGCTCCCCAGAGGTTGGGCACCACAACCCAGTCATCACGGCGCTTGGGCATTATGCCGATTTGGCGGCCAATTACCGCGCTCATGCACACGATGGCCGCGACGGCAGGAAAGTCAGGCGGGCATTGCATCCGGTTGGCAATGTCCATTACCCAGAGGCGGAGCGCTTCAGGCAAAAGGTTTTCATTGAACGATGCGACGGGGGGTAAGCCTTGAGGGAGCGGCATAGGTTCCCCCCAAGCCTCCGGCCCGCCCCCAGTGATTGCAGCCTCAGCAAAAGCTCTTGCGCCATCGGTGATTGCATTCATTATCCAACTCTCCGGGCAAAGGCCGATGCAATGGTGCGGGAAGCCTCTATATGATCCAGGCCCACGCGGCTGGCGGCCTCAATCAAGATGGCTTCAGCATGGGGTTTGGATAATTGACCTTGCGCGGTGATCTCCGCCGCTCGGCTGGCTGCCCAGAACAGAGACCCATTGCGCTGCCCTGATGGGGCGGCGGCGATGGTGCGGATCAACCCGGCAAGTTGCGCTTCGATATGAGCGGCGGGGCGTGGCCCGGCAGACTCATGGGAAGGCGCAGGGGCGGGCTTTGGCGGCGGCGTGAGCCATTCGGGCCATTCAGCCAACGGGGCATCAGAAAGCACCGGAAGGCCCGTAGCAGGCCAATAGATGATTGCGCCGCCTTCCGCTTTAACGTCGATGCCAGGGGCAATGCGTGCGGTGCTGCAACGTAAGCCTGGGAAATGGCGGAATAGAAGATGTAGACCCCCACTCCGGGTGCGGTGGGTACGGGTGGCAGGCAGGCGGTGCCGGTTTTCTTGCCACCACACACTGCCGTTATGTTGGCGGTCTATATCCAGCACAGCGAGGTTGCTTTCGATGCCGGTTGCAATGCCAACCAGTATAAAACCAAATCGATTGTGCATTATCTCGATATGTTCTAGGTCCGTGCTGGCAGCTTTATGCCCGTTGCGCGTCCTGGGAACTTTGTTTATCCCGGCGGGAAACACCGCCCAGCCATAGGTGGTGGCGCAGAGAATCGCCTCGTTAAGAGGGGACTTACGTTGAATTTTCATAGCTAAGCCTTCAGGTTTAGCCTTGCAGAAATCGGAAGAGTTTCGTATGCGTGGAGTGTCGAAGTCCCGCCACGAATATCTCCCGGTCCTGCAAGGCCGGGGTTATTTTTAGGCGGCTAGTTTGGGGGCTGCTATTTTGGCGACGGGCAGGTTTTCAAGGTATCCCCGGAGGCTATCCCCCATAATCAGGGTGCGCCGCCCAGCCTTTCGGGCTTCCAATTCACCCTTACCCATCAATTCATAAATCCGTGACCGAGCGAGGCCGCTGGCTTTAACAGCGTCTTCAATGGTTAAGGCAATTTGTGTCATTTTAAGCTCCATACAACGCTGTGTCCGGCTGCGTTGAATGGGATATGGGATAAAAATTCGCCTGTTGGAATTGGGTCAAATTTCCTTTTTTGGTGATTTGACCCGTACCCGCTCTCGGGTGTGACTGCGGAGCCAACTGGTAGGAACCTTTTCCTTGGTCTTCTCAAAAATAGCCTGCATAATAAAGCGGTTCAACGGCCCGTCTTCTGCCTGTGTGGACGCTTCCATATTGAATCCAGCCGCGAATAATTCGGTTAATCTATCCATGGATGGTTTCTTTTTGGAATCCACTCTTGGGCCGCGTTTTGTTGAGGGCAGTTGATACTTTAGAAGGGTTTTAGCTTTTTCCGCCAATAGATATAGGGAACCAATTTCATCAATAGGTGAAGGAGAGACATTTGGAGCCAGTGTCACGAAATGCTCACATGAGCGCCGTAAGACTGTTGCCTGCCTCTTGATCTCTTCAAGATTTTTGCGCTCAAATTTAGCTTGCTGAGATAACGTGAAACCAATAAAAATACCAAGGTATAAATCGACATCTCGCCACCATTCGGAATGATTAGTTACCGTTAGTTTGTATCCAACTTGCTGAATGATTCGTGCCTTCCCGGCTTCTGTAATCCTGCGTTTTTCCAGAGTTTTTACTGGAGCAGAAAAAATCACTTGCCCATCAATATCCACAGTTACGTGAGTACTTTTTTCAAGTGGTCGCTCATCCAACATTCGATTAAGTTGCACCGCCCATGAATTTAGATACATGCCTACGGGCGCAAGTATTTCAGCAATTTTCATTGTCCGCCCATTTTGTAACCACTCTTTTGCGAGTATGCTATTAAAGGCGTTAGTGAACTGAGTTAACGCCTGTTCGACGGAATTGAGTTCGCCACCAATGCACTGTTGTGGTGCTTTTTCCGGGGCTAATGGCCCGCTTTCGTTTGTGCTGGCCATCAGTCATTCTCCGGCTTTTGTTTGTACGGGTGATACGATTCCCGATTTTACAATTTAAAAAAATTTTGTGGGACACTTTGGCGTAAGGCGGGTACATCTCGAAAAAAAGGGGGTACCCCCCCTCTCTCTCAAATGTCATGCGGCCTTTTTGCCGCGCTTCATAGGCATGATCTTCGCCCCACCAGCAGCAATACCATACAGATGGTCCGCAAGGCGCTGTAGGGCAGCGGCAACCTCTGGCCGATAGCGGGACTGGTTGTACGTGGCGGCAAGCTGAGAGTGGACGGCGGTGTGATTTAAAGCTGCTTCGATGACGTGGGGAAGCTCACCCATTTGTCCCATCAATGTTGCGGCGGTGCGGCGTAGGTCATGCCGGGTCCATTTCTCTGTCATACTGGCGGTTTGCAGTGTCTTGGTGCCCCGGTCCCAGTTGGCCAGCCGCTCCCCGGTAACGGTGGCGAAAACCAGGGCTTCCCGGCTTGCGTCCTTCTTCTTGATTGAACGAAGCAGCGCGGTGGCCTGCTCTGAGAGCGGCACAACATGAGGGCGTCCGCTTTTCGTGTCTGGGATGGTCCATGTAGCGGTTTCGAGGTCTATATCACGCCAACGAGCCGCACCGGCTTCTTCCCGGCGGCAAGCTGTAAGTAGCATGACGTGCATGGCGTGGGCATAGGGCCGGTCCGAAGCCTTCAATGCGGGCAGCAAGCGGGAAAGTTCATCCCGGCTCAGAACTCGGTCTCTGCGCCCAACTGTGGCTGGTGGTGAAAGGGTGGCGAGGTCGCGGGCTACATAGCCTCTTGCGCCGTCACTCGCCCATTTCAGGATTGGCCGCAGATACCGCACGGCGGCGGCTGCACTTTGGCCGGACGGCCAGGAATCCGCCTCAAATTGAAGGTCGCCCGCTTTCATGGCCGTGACGGGTTTCTGAAGTTGACGAGTAAACACCGATTCTATCCGCCGTTTGCACTCAGGCCAGCTTTTCAGGGTACTACCCCGTTTTTTGCCGTAAAGCTCAATGAGAGCCGCCAAGGTGCCTATGCCCTCTTTTGCATCGCGGCCAATTGATCTTTTGCGCCGGGCGTCTTCCACGGGGTCAGCCCCCGTCTTCACGATCGCGCGCATTGACCGTGCCGCCTCTCTTGCTTCGGCAATACCCTTCTCAGGATGGTTGCCTAGCGGGAAGCGCCGCATCCGTCCCATGGGATCGCGCATGGCCAAAGCCCATGACTTTGCCCCGGCGGGGGTTATGCGGAGCCGGAGGCCGGGCAGGGTGGCGTCGGCAATCTCAACCCGTTGTTTGGTTTCGGTGGCCTTTTTTACCGCCGCCGTAATTGCCGTGTCTGTCAGCTTTACCGTCATACCAAACTCCCGTGGGGCTTCAGTGGGGCTTCACAGGGGCTTCAATATGATGGATCAAAACCGGATGCGACGGGACGGTAGTTAGTGGATCATGGCTCATAATGCAAGGATTTTATTATGTTTTGTGTGTATGGTGAGGCGTGGCGGGATACACCCGGAGTAGATGACTAAGTAATTCGTAATCAGTAGGTCCCCAGTTCAATCCTGGGTGTCGGCACCAGTTTTTTCAATGAGTTACGAGACTCTGCTGACCCAGGAAAAACCAAATTCCAAATTTTAGGTTTCAACTAGGTTTCAGCGTCAGAAAATCGGTCCTTCCAGCCGGCGCTGCTATCTGTCTGAAACTGTGATACTATTCTGACACTATGCGCCACATGACATCACCAATTGCGTCTCAGATTCTACAGCATGTCCCGGATTGCTTGAAGGCGTTCCGGTTACGGCAAAGGAATTCCTGCATCTTGGCTCTCGCGCCGCGGTGGACCAGACATTGTCTCGTTTGGTAAAGCGCGGCCTTCTCTTGCGCCCTGGCCGCGGCATCTATGTCAAGCCGGTGGAAAGCCGCTTTGGTACGCGTGGACCAGGCGTGGAAAAGCTGATCCAAGGCGTATCTCAGATGAATGGCGAGACCATCGTCTCACATGGCGCCTCCGCGGCGAATATTCTATTAGGGTCCAGACTCATAATATCCACCAAACAACCGCACTTACCAAATAGATTGATGCCGCGAAATTGACTGCCAGACGGTCATAACGGGTGGCAATGCGTCTGAAGTCTTTCAGGCGGCAGAAGGCATTTTCGATAAGATGTCGTTCCTTGTATGCTTTTTTACTGAAGCTGAAGGGCTGCTTCCGGTTGCACTTATTCGGAATGACGGGCTTTGTGCCTCGTTTTTTCAGTGACTTCCGCAGTTCGGCACTGTCGTAGGCTTTGTCGGCGAGAAATTTCTTGGCCGTCTTGGTTCTTTGGATCAACGGTTCGGCAATTGGACAGTCATGCGCCTCGCCACCCGTCAGGGTGAGGGAAAGAAGACGTCCCTTAGCATCTGCAATTGCATGGATTTTCGTATTGCGCCCGCCTCGCGACCGACCAATCGTCTGATTTTGCTCCCCCCTTTTCCGCCCGATGCCGAGCGGTGCGCCTTTATATGAGTAGAATCAATCATTTGTGTGTCAGTCGATCTTCCGCGGCGGGCGAGTTCCTCGAACAGTCTCTCCCAAACCCCACGCTCGGCCCAGCGTACAAACCGATTATAAATCGTTGTCGGCGGGCCATATTCCGGTGGGCAGTCGCACCAACGACAGCCGCTTTTCAGCACGTGCAAAATGCCGCTTAGCACGCGCCGGTCGTCAACGCGCTTCTTGCCGCGAACATCAGTTGGCAAAAACGGCTCGATCTTCGCCCATTGTTCGTCCGATAGCCAAAACAAGTTCCGACGCATATATCCCTCCCGAATCGGGAGTAGAGAATCATCAGATCATTGAAATAGCAAGATGTTTATTGGGTTTTGACCCTAATGAGGATAATTTAAAGTTGAGTGCGAAACTGTCGCTAATCTGCTCAGAAGAACCGGTAACAATGCGTGCCCTTAGCGCAATCGCCTACAATCAGGCTGTGGATGCGATGGTCTATGATTCTTCACAACGGAAAGCTCAGCGCCTAAAGATAAGCTGGTTGCAAAGGCTGCTTCGTAATTGGTGCACTTTTGAAAATGTTGACTTCCCACTTGAAACCGCTGCGTCGGATACCGAAAGCAAGCCAGCGTAGGGCGGATCAGCGCAGCGCAATCCGCCGCATTGCCTAGCCAAGCTTCATTACTGGATTTTGACCATGACCGTAGAAAAAATTCTATTTGTGTGCAGTCAGAACCGGCTTCGGAGCCCGACGGCAGAGCAGATATTTTCACGAAACAAAGATATTGAAGTTGCTTCCGCCGGAACAAATCATGACGCAGAAGTGCCTGTCACATCAGAGTTGATCGAATGGGCAGACCTGATTTTTGTGATGGAGCGTTCCCACCGTACCAAGCTGCAGAAACGATTTAAATCGGCATTGAAGTCAAAACGGCTGGTTTGTCTGGACATTCCGGACAACTATGAATTTATGGACCCAGAGCTTATTCGCATACTCGATTTGAGGCTCTCTCGCTTTCTGCCGCGACCGCAAAAGGAGTAGGGTGGATCACTGCGGCACAATCCGCCCGCCACTCCCCCCAACCCCAACTCATTCCTTTTCCAACACAAACCCGCACAAATTGGGGTGCAAGCAAAAAATTAAAGGCGTTATTATACTTGCCAAACCCACCTAAAACCCCTGATATTTGCGGTCAAAAGTGAAACTGGCCGACGCAACCCGGAAAACGCCTTAACGCTTATCCGTGGGTTTGTTAGGGGGTTCTGGCGTTAGGGCGGCCGTTTTGTCGGGCAAAATCTGCCGCAGCTTGTCGTCGAACGCCGCCTCGCTCTCGTCAGCTTCTAGTTGCCTGGCAGCTTCCTTGAAGCGATCGAACTGGGGTAGATGGCCCCCGCTATCAGGTTGTTTTATGTTTTTAGCCATTACCCAGCGCTAACGTTAATTGTGCGACTGAGGGTGGCAATGGACAATCGCCTACCCCAATAACCTGGAGGCCGTATCTACGGGCAAAATTTCCTTGGTTAATGTCATCAGTATAGAAAGTCTTTGCCCCTTGTGACACAGCAATTGCCACGATTTGTTTATCGTACTTTATTTTAGCCCAAGTTCCTTCTGATTGGGGGGTAATCACCGGGCACTTTTTGGCGTTGCCAACCATTATAGCAGCTTCTGCGGCCGCAACTTCGTCAAAGGGCGATATCCGAAAGATTTTTGCCCTCTTCATGATTCTTACCCACTCCTGCCCTGTTTCCACTCCAGCCCGCACAAAAATTTCACTTAACGCAGGCGTAGGAACGATAATGGTCGTGCCAGCTTTTTCTATGTCATCGAAAAGAAGCTGCACTCTTTCAGGAACATGTTTAATTGGGCTTCCACTATCATCTAATGGAACGGCTACCTGCCCCGGAGGGGCAAATAAATATAAAAGAAATGTAGCATCGAAGGCGACACTCAATGCATGTCGCCTTCTTTATAGCGATCACTCATTATATCTGCCCACACATCGGCACCAGATTCAAATCCAGAAGGAACAGTGCGCAACTCTCGAACTATGGCAGATAGTGGCCTTTGGTCTAATTGCTCATGAGAAACAATCGTGAAGGTTTTAAGTGTCCATTCGCCGTGCGTCTCCCGAATCCACGCACCATTCCCATAAAAGCGGCGCACATCTTCTAAGAAGAAATTTCTTAGTTCTTTCGCTAGCCCACGTGTTGCAACGCATGCTTGAATGCGGTCTCCTGTATCCACAAGAACCGGAACATTGGAGGAAATCTGGCGACCGCCAACGCCGACTATTTGACCGTCTATCATACCAGATTGCTCTATAGGCAATATCTGAGCAGTTTTCGGCGCGCGCGCGCCAGGGAACTCTATAATTTCAGCCCCGCCGCTTAAGGGAGAATAGGTCGCAAATGTATTGTCCTCGACTAATTTCTTATTGATATCCTGGTACGCCTTCAGGGATACAACAGGGGCGGTCCCGGCCCTCACCGCAAATACACGCGCTTCGATCTTAGGATATGCGACATAATCCACATCATGGACCAGTTGCGCAGACCCTTCCTTAAGTTCAACAAAATGAACGCTCGCATCTTCTCCTATCATGGCAGAGAGATCAGCCATGTAAGCGGCCAAGCGGGACATCGGGATAGTATCCGGACGGAATGCATCTATCCTGAATGTCAGTCGGATAGGTCCATCAGTCATGGTATTCCCCTTAAATCCCCTCAGCTTAGAGCTTAAAACGACTCCCGGTATGTGAGTCTCTTTCCCACAATACCAGATAATGCCATGTCAGTACGAGAACTATCATCGAATCCCAGCTTCGCGCGCTGGTTATAGCGGAAGTCAAACTCAGCCACATAGCGATGCAGGTGCTTCTCGGAGCAATGCTGATAAACCCCCTTCATGCCACGCTTAAACACACTGTAGAAGCCTTCCACGGTATTCGTATGCACGGAGCCGCGAACATACTCCCCCGCGCCATGACGGGTGAACCCGTGTCCCGCGAAGTGCTTGTAAACACTGTTATACTGGCGTGCTTCGTCTGTCATAATCATCGTTTCCGCCGCAATATTAGCCTTCATTATGGGCATAATATCAGCACTGCTCGTGCCGTCTACATGAAAAGAACGGCTACCTTTACCGCGTTCCACGAGGGTCAGAACAACGTGCTTATGGGCAAAGCCAGCCTTAACCTCAACTCCCGGCTTGTTGCCGATAAACGTCTCATCAACCTCAACAATCGCGCCAGGGCCACCCATCGGCGCGAGAGCGCCGGTACGCATCGCCTCGCGGATACGCTGGGACATGAACCAGCCGGTTTTGACCGTTACACCCAGAACGCGGGCAAGCTGATTGCTGCTGATGCCTTTTTTGCTGGAACACATAAGGAAAACAGCCTGCAACCAGATGTGCAGCTTGATATGGCTGGACTCAAATACTGTGCCGACCGTGACGCGGGACTGTTTGCGGCAGGCATAGCACTTGTAGAGGCCGGGACGTGTAGCCTCGCCGCCCATTTTCTTCATGCGGTCGCAAGACCCGCAATGCGGGCAGGTCGCACCGTTCGCCCACACAATGCTTTCCAGCTTTGCGTAGGCGGCTTCTTCGTTCTGAAGGTATGGGGCGTTAAGGATGCTCATGCCATAACCCTACATTATTGCTTTGGGTTTGGCAAGTATAATAACGCCAAATTAAGCCACACTAACAACGCGTTATATGCAAATCCTCACAACTGTTTCACGTGAAGCACCCCTCACGCCTCCTCCTCGTCCTCCGCCTCCGGCCGTGCCGGTAGCGCATAACTCTCGGTCAGCCACCGCCCCAAATCCACTTGCGCGCACCGCTCCGAACAAAACGGTTTATGCGCCTCCACACTCGGCTTTTTACAAATCGGACAAACTGATTTCATCGCAACACCTCATGTAACCCCGGCCGCACCCGCCGCCGCACAATCTCGGCAAACCCGAGATGCGAAAACCCCAAAAATTCCGGCTTTAAAAAATCCCGCCCCAGCGCCGCCGTCAACGGCCCCGCCAACTTTAACCGCGCGGCGGGTTTCATCCCGGCAAAATCCACCAAAATCCCCCCCGACAAATTGCGCAACACAATCTGCCGGCAAATTTCCGGAATAATCGCCAAATTCAACGCCAGTTGTGAAACCTCGCTCCCCGCCCCGGCATCAATATCAATCAACACCGCCGCGGGTGCTACCGTAACATGCATCACCGCCCCCAGCGGCAGCGGCGCGGTGGGCTCGGCCAGCCCCGCCACCTCATCCTCCAGCACCGCGTCAAACGCTTTCGCATCATAGCGCATCCGGCCCTCCAATCGGGGCCGCAGTTGCGCGATCAGCGCGTAATCATCCACCAGCACCTCATCGGCCACCCGCCCGGCCAGCTCCAGCAACGGTCCATCGCCCCGCCGCAGCAACCCAGGCTTCTCACCCGGCGCGTCATCCACCACCGCCAGCCTCGGCCCCTTGCCACCCTGCGCGCTGCGGGTCACCCGCACCGCCACATAGGCGCCAACCGTCAGCCCCTTGCCCCCGGCGCTATCAGGCAAAAACCCTACCAAACCGCCAATTTCCACAAACCGCCCGGCCATGGCGGGCAGCACAGCCTCCACCCGCCCGGTATAAACATCGCCCACACCATCAGGCCGGGCCAAATCCCAAATCCAGAATTCGGTTAAAACATCGCCATCCAGCCGCGCCACCCGCACCACATCATCCCGGCGCGAGACCCGGATCATCGGTACCCCAGCCCCCGGAGCAACGCCGCCGTCTCATGCAAGGGCAACCCGACCACGCCGGAGTAGGAGCCCGAGACAAAATCCACGAACGCCGCGGCCTTGCCCTGAATGGCATAGCCCCCGGCCTTGCCGTGCCATTCGTCACTGTCCAGGTAATCGCGCAGCTGGGCCGCATCCAGCCGGGCAAACCCCACCACGGAGCCCACCACGCGGCTCGCCACCCGCCCATCGGGTGCCCGCACCGCCACGCCGGTGTAAACTTTATGTCTCCGGCCAGAGAGGAGCAAAAGACATTTTTCCGCTTGTTCCAGACTTTCCGCCTTCGGCAAAATCCGCGCCCCGGCGGCCACCACGGTATCCGCGGCAATCACGAAACCATCGCCCGGCACCAGTTTGGCCAGGGCAAGGCGCAGCGCATGGGCGCGGGGGGATTCCCCCGCCAGCGGCGTCTCATCAATGTCAGGAACAACAATCTGGTCCGGCTCAATCCCGATCTGGCGCAGTAGATCAAGCCGTCTGGGGCTGGCCGAAGCCAGAATCACTTGAAGCGGAATGTGATCCGGCCCTTGGTCAGGTCATAAGGGGTCATCTCGACGTTCACGCGGTCACCCGCCAGAACCCGGATACGGTTCTTGCGCATCTTGCCGCTGGTATGGGCGAGAATCACATGTTCATTGTCGAGCTTGACGCGGAACATCGCATTGGGAAGCAGTTCAGTAACCATGCCACTGAACTCAATCATATCTTCTTTAGACAAACACACCTCTTGCAAATTTTTGGAACGCTGGCGGTGAAATGGGCCTAACTTTTGTTCCGGTCAAGTTTTTGTAAGGCGAACCGCCACGGAGAGCGCATGCGCGGTCAGATTTTCGGCCGTCGCCAGGGCCACGGCGGCGGGGCCGATCGCCTGGAGGGAGCGTTCCTCCAGCTTCACCCAGGTGGTGCGCTTCATGAAGTCATACACCGAGAGCCCCGAGGAGAACCGCGCCGTGCCGGAGGTCGGCAGCACATGGTTGGGGCCGGCGACGTAATCGCCAATGGCTTCCGGGCAGTTAGCCCCGAGGAAAACCGCCCCGGCATGGCGGATTCGGGCGAACAAATGCTGCGCTTCGGGCAGCATGAGCTGCAAATGCTCGGGCGCGATACGGTTGGCCAGGTCCACGGCCTCGTCCCAGTCATGCACCAAAATCACCGCGCCGTGGTGGCGGATGCTCTCCCCGGCGATGGCGGCGCGCGGCAGGGTCAGGAGGGCTTTTTCGACCGCGCTGAGCACGGCGGCGGCCAGGGCGCCGCTGGTGGTAATCAGGATCGCCTGGGCGTCCTCGTCATGCTCGGCCTGGGCCAGCAGGTCCAGCGCCAGATGCGCCGGGTTGGCGGAATCATCGGCTAAAATCAGCACTTCCGAGGGGCCGGCGATGGAATCGATGCCCACCTGGCCGAAAACCTGGCGTTTGGCCTCGGCCACATAGGCGTTGCCGGGGCCGACGATGCGGTCCACCTTGGCGATGCGCTGCGTACCGTAGGCCAGCGCCGCCACCGCCTGCGCGCCGCCGGTGCGGTAGATTTCAGTCACACCCGCCAGTTTGGCCGCGGCCAGCACTAGCGGGTTGAGCTTGCCGTCAGGTGCCGGGACGCAGCAGGCGATGCGGTGCACTCCCGCGACTTTCGCCGGGATCGCGTTCATCAGCACCGAAGAGGGGTAGGAGGCTTTACCGCCCGGCACGTAGATGCCCACCGCATCCAGCGCGCCCCAGCGCATGCCCAGCGTCGCACCGGTCTCGTCGGTGAATTGAATGTCGTTTGGTAGCTGCGCGCGGTGGAACCGCTCAATCCGCGCGGCGGCCAGAGCAAGGGCGTCGCGTAGGTCATGCGGGATCTCGGTGGTGGCGACGGCGATTTCATCGGCGGAGATGCGCAGGCCGGCCGGGTCCATTTCCACGCGGTCGAACTTGTTGGTGTACGCCAGCACGGCCTGGTCACCGTGCTCGCGTACTTGTGCGATGATCTCGCGCACCTGCCCGGCCACTTGCGGCTCGGTTGCCGCGCGGGAGAGCAAAGCGGTGAACTGGGCGGCAAAGTCTGGCTGCGAGGTGCTGAGGAACTTCATCCGGCTAGCGCCTTTCGAAAACTCTCGATCCAGAAATTGACCTCATCGGGCCGGGTTTTCAAGGCGATGCGGTTGACGATGAGGCGTGAGGAAACATGCGCGATAACATCGGTCTCCACCAGCCCGTTGGCTTTGAGCGTGCTGCCGGTTTGCACCAGGTCGACGATGAGACGTGAGAGGCCAAGGCCGGGGGCGAGTTCCATGGAGCCGTTCAACTCCACGATCTCCGCCTGGATGCCTTTGGCGGCGAAGTGCTTTTTGGCCAGGTTGGGGTATTTGCTGGCAACCCGGATGCGCGAGAGGGAGGCGAAATTGGTGTGCAGATCGTCCTTGGGCTCGGCGACCGAAATGCGGCAATGGCCGATGCCCAGGTCCAGCGGCGCGTAAACTTCCGGGTAGTCGAACTCCATCAGCACATCGCCGCCGCAGATGCCGATCTGCGCGCCGCCGAAGGCAACGAAGGTGGCGACATCGAAGGAGCGCACGCGGATGACGTCCAGATCGGGGTGATTAGTAGGAAAACGCAGCCGGCGGCTGGATTCGTCCGCATAGTCCGCTTCCGGAAAAATGCCGGCGTGGGCGAGGAGGGGGCCGGCCTCATCGAGGATGCGGCCTTTGGGAAGGGCAAGGACAATCGACATGGCGGGGGGATTACCACCGGGGCGGGGGTGAGGCTAGTATTCATTCCGGGCCGGGCGGGGGCGGCCGGGCCATTGCGCCGGGTTTTGCCGCCCGGGGGCAAAAATGGTGGCCGCGCGCTCCGCCGGGACGGTTGAGGATGTGTGTGCCCAAATTCGAACGGCTGGCAGCTTCGGCTTAAGGTCCGTGTCCATCAGACCGGCGGCAGCTCAGGTACCCAGCCTGCATTTATTCCTTGCGTCTCTGATACGATTATGCTTAGCTGGGGGCAATCATAGGTTGCCGCTTGGATCAGTCCTTGGAGGCTTGCCATTGCCCCGGGCTTGGCCGGCAACAACTCGGCATTGGCAAGGCCATGATGGCTGTTAGTTGTATTAGGGCTCTCGCATTGCCGCTTGGGTATCGAAGCTAATTTAGTTTTAGAATCACCTAATTAACATTAACTAGGAGGATTAACGTGCCTCACTTTGTATTTCGCTGGAAATTTACCTCACAGGCCATCGGGCATATCATTAAAAACCCTGCGGATCGTAGTCGCCTCATCAGGGTGATGATAGAAGATTTTCAGGGCAAGCTCATCAGCTATTACTGGACTTTTGAGGAATATGACGGCTTCTTCATTGTGGAATTTCCAGACTCTATAACTGCCATGGCTTACGCCAAGGCTGCCGAAGCAACAGAAGGTTTCAGCAAGTATGAAGTTAAGCTTGCTCTGACGGCTGAGGAGGCCAGAACCGTGCAGCAAACTGCGCACGATACTAAAACTGCTTATTTTCTGTATCGCGCATCTTTGCATCCGCAGGACACAGCGCACGGGAGCGGTGAGCCTCACCGTTTGATTTAGCAAAATCCTAAATTAATTATATACGCCCACCGTCGATATTCTGGTGAACAATGCGCAGAATTTCGGCACCGCGGACAGACCTTCGAGCTATCCGGCGCGGCTAGGGGCGGAGGATGGGCTGGATGCGGAGTGGGAGTTCACGCTGCGCACCAGGCGCTGTCGCGGATCGCGGCGCGCGAGTGGGGGCGGTATGGAATCAACGTTAAAGTGATTAATCCGGCGGTGAACCCCATGCGCCGCCGCTGGCGGGTTGTTGGTGCAGGCTTGATACAGATCAATGTAACATAATTTTGATTATATTATCTTAATTTTGTTAGGATAAAGCGTCTAAAAATATATTCCTTTATCAAAGTTTCAGCGTTGTTGATGCGATAAGCCGGTTTATCTCTCAATGGTGCGGCGGGAGGTTCTATAAGGAATGGGGCAACTGATTTTGGCTTTGCCTGGGTATGTTGGGTTTGTCTACGTTAGTTTGAAGTTTAGCTTTAATTTTAAGTTTAGGTTTTTGAAATGGTTGGTAGCGATACGCCGGTATTTGGCCACAAGCAACATAACGAAGCAGCGGAAGCCGCGGGGGCGGAATTTCTGCCTATTGTGCCGCCGGCCGGGAACGCAAGGCAAGCAGATTCCGCCGCGTCTGGCCATAACTATGGCTACTCTCCCGAGACTCATCCGGGCCTGAGTGTTGAACCGATTACCGAGATGCGCGCGGAGGTTGCGCGATTGCGTGCAATTTGCCTGGCCAAAATTGATGCGGCGGCGGTGGCGGTTATGGAGCCGGACCGGTTGCGGGCAGAGATTGAGCGGCTGCTTTCCGATCTGGCATCGGCGCAGCATGTGCAGATGAACATACGCGAGCAACGGCAACTGGCCGCCGAACTGGTTGACGATATGATCGGGCTGGGGCCGTTGGAGCCGTTGCTGGCGGACGAGAGCATCACTGATATTGTGGTGAACGGGCCGGACCGGACGTTTATTGAGCGCGGCGGCAAGCTGGTACAGGCGCAGGTGCATTTTCGCGATTGGGAGCACCTGACCAATATCTGCCAGCGGATTGCGGGATCGGTGGGAAGGCACGTGGATGAGGGTAGCCCCATGGTGGATGCCCGGCTGAAGGATGGCTCGCGCGTGAACATTGTGCTGCCGCCGCTGACGTTGGATGGGCCGTCGATTTCGATCCGTAAGTTCAGCAAAAAATCCATGAGTTTCGAGAAGTTGATCGCCTTCGGGTCATTGACGCCTTCGATGGCGCGTATTCTGGAAATCTGCGCGCGGTGCCGGCTGAACATTATTATTTCCGGTGGCACGGGTTCCGGCAAAACCACGCTGATGAATGCATTAAGCAAGTTCATTGACCCGTCCGAGCGGATTATCACCGTGGAGGACGTGGCTGAACTGCAGTTGGACCAGCCCGACATTGTACGGATGGAAACCCGGCCGTCGAGCCTTGAGGGTAAAGGCGAGATTGATACCCGCGACCTGGTACGTAATGCGTTGCGGATGCGGCCGGACCGGATCATCGTCGGCGAGGTGCGCGGGCCTGAGGCGTTCGACATGATGCAGGCGATGAATACGGGGCACGCCGGTTCACTCTCGACGATTCACGCCAACAGCGCGCGCGATGCGCTCTCGCGCATGGAGAACATGGTGCAGATGTCGAATTTAGGCTTGCCGTCGAAAGCCATTCGTACCGAGATGGTGGCGGCGATTGACGTGATTGTGCAACTCGACCGCCAACGCGACGGCGTGCGGCGGGTGACCGAGGTGGCGGATGTTTCCGGCCTTGAAGGTGATGTCGTGCTGCTCAACGATATTTTTAAGATGAAGATCGTGGGTGAGCAGCATGATGGGAAATTGATTGCGCGCTATCACTTTAATCGCGGCCGGCCATCGTTCTTCGAAAAGCTGGAGTATTTTGGCCTGCAGACCGCGTGGATGAGCGCGATGGAGGATGCCGCGAAAGACCCGGCCATGTCGACCGAGCCGCTGTGAGTTTAGGGGGTGCCGTGAGGCTCTAGCCGAGGCGTTCGATGCGCGCACCGCAGGCGGCGAGTTTTTGTTCCACGGCTTCATAGCCGCGGTCCAGGTGGTAGACGCGGGAGATCGTGGTTTCGCCTTCGGCGGCCAGGGCGGCGAGGACCAGGGAGAAGGAGGCGCGCAGGTCTGTCGCCATGACCGGGGCGCCGGTTAGTTTTTTGGCGCCGCGGATGATGGCCGAGGAGCCATGCGCATTGATCCTAGCTCCCATGCGGTTGAGTTCGGGGACGTGCATGAAGCGGTTTTCGAAAATGGTTTCGGTGATCAGCGAGGCGCCGTCCGCCACGGCCATGAGGGCCATGAATTGGGCCTGCATGTCAGTCGGGAAGCCGGGGAAGGGCTCGGTGACGACGTCCACGCCGTGCAGGCCGTTGGCGCGCTCGACCCAGAAGCCGTTTTTTTCCTCCGTGATGACCGCGCCGGCCTCGCGCAGGGCGGAGAGCACGGCACCGAGGTCCGCGGCACGGGCGTTTTCCAGGAAAACCTTGCCGCCGGTTATGGCGGCGGCGCAGGCATAGGTGCCGGTCTCGATGCGGTCGGGCAGGATTTCGTGGTGCGCGCCGTGCAGGGATTTGACGCCGTGGATGGTCAGGGTGTCGGTACCCACACCTTGGATGTCAGCTCCCATGGCGATGAGGCAGGTGCAGAGGTCGATGATTTCCGGCTCGCGCGCGGCGTTTTTGAGGGTGGTGGTGCCATCGGCCAGGGAGGCGGCCATGAGGAGATTCTCAGTGGCGCCGACGGAGACGAAGGGGAAGACGATTTGCGCGCCGTGCAAGCCGGTGGGGGCGGTGGCCTCGATGTAGCCGGCGTCCAGCTTGATGAGCGCGCCCATGGCCTCCAGCCCCTTTAAGTGCAGGTCCACGGGGCGGGTGCCGATGGCGCAGCCGCCGGGCAGCGAGACGCGGGCCTCGCGGCACCGGGCAAGCAGGGGGCCTAGCACGAGGATGGAGGCGCGCATTTTGCGCACGATGTCATACGGCGCCACGGTGTTGGTGATCCGGCCGCCCAGCGAGAGGGTGCGCCCGGAGGGTTCCACGGCGATGCCGTGCTGGGCCAGGAGCTCGGCCATGGTGGCGAGGTCGGCCAGTTTGGCGGCGTTGGAGAGGACCAGGCGCTCGTCCGTGAGGAGGCCGCAGGTCATGAGGGGGAGGGCGGCGTTTTTGGCGCCGGAGATGGGGATAGTGCCGCGCAGGGGCACGCCGCCGGTGATGCGAATGGAGTCCATAACTATATCCTAGAGCAAGACGTGTGGGAGATCACATTCTTGGCAGAGCGACGCCGCGCTGGCCCATGTATTTGCCGGATTTGTCGGCGTACGAGGTCTCGCAAGGGGATGATCCCTGGAGGAAGAGAAACTGGCAGATGCCCTCGCCGGCGTAGATTTTGGCCGGAAGCGGGGTGGTGTTGGAAATTTCGATGGTCACCTGGCCCTCCCACTCGGGCTCCAGCGGGGTGACGTTAACGATAATGCCGCAGCGGGCGTAGGTGGATTTGCCCAGGCAGATGACCAGAATGTCCCGCGGGATGCGGAAATATTCGATCGTGTGGGTGAGGGCGAAGCTGTTGGGCGGGATGATGCAGACGGGGCCGGTGCGGTCCACGAAGCTGCTGGGATTGAAATTTTTAGGGTCGACCACGGCCGAATCGACATTGGTGAAGATTTTGAAGTGGTCGGAGCAGCGGGCGTCGTAGCCGTATGAGGAGAGGCCGTAGGAGACCACGCCGTCACGCTTCTGGGTTTCCACGAAGGGCTCGATCATGGCCGATTCGAGGGCTTGGCGGCGGATCCAATGGTCGGGCATCACGGGCATTTGTGTGGTCCTTCTGCGGCCGGGGCGGGGTTTTGGGCCTCGGCGCGGGCTTGGGCCTTACGCCGGTGGAGGTTGGCGCGCAGGGCGGCGGCCTCGCGGGCGGCCTTGGCGGCGGCGCGGGCGGCGGCGGCAAGCTCGGCTTTGGTTGGGGTTTTCGGCTCGGGCATGACTTCTTCAAGCCGTGAGGGGGGAGGACGTCAAGGGGTTTGCGTGCTGGAAGTGCCGGGCTTTGCGATCTGGCATTGCCGCGCTTTGCGCGGGGGGGCGGGTTGCATGGCGGGCAAGGCGGCGATATAGGGCGGCACCGCGTTTGCTGTCATAGCTCAGGGGTAGAGCACTTCATTGGTAATGAAGAGGTCCAGGGTTCAATTCCCTGTGACAGCACCAGCGGGGTTGAAACCGGGGGGAGGTTGGTATAGTCCCTCGGTCTTAAGTGCCCAAGTAGCTCAGTTGGTAGAGCATGCGACTGAAAATCGCAGTGTCACTGGTTCGATTCCGGTCTTGGGCACCATTTTCCACAGAAAATATCGAAAATTTTTAGTTGCGATGGTGATTGCTCTGGCCTTTATCGTAGGCGCGGGCTAGTTGTTTTGTGACGCGCCGGGTCTTTTACGTGTAGGCCCCGAGCGTTTTGAAATTTGGAAGCACCGGCTTGGCACCCAAAACGTCGTGCCAGGATGAAAACAGGAAAGAAGCTAGAAACATGTCTAAAGCATTTATCGCTGCAGTTATCCAGAATTCCGCTGAAATTACCGGCGTTGCGGCGAATCGCACGGCGGCGGAGCTGATTGATGCCATAGTCAAGGAGATGAAGAAGAACGGTAAGTTCACGCTGCCGAGCTTTGGCACGTTCACCGTGCGCAAGACCAAGGCGCGCAAGGGTGTGAACCCGCGCACTGGTGCGGAGATCAAGGTGAAAGCTGGTAAGACCGTGCGCTTTAAGGCTTCGCCGAGCCTGAAGAAGATGGTCTGAGCCTAGCTTAAGCGATTTTGAAAAGCGGCCCGGGGCGACTCGGGCCGCTTTTTTTGTGCTGGCGTTGTGGTGGTGAATGCGAGGTGTTTACGTTTAGGCGTGGTGGTGCCTTTGGGGATGCAAACGGCGGATTGCGCTATGTTGCGGTGCGGCAAGGTGTTTCGTTTTGGGCCGTGGCCGTGGAGCCTGGGGCAATTTGGAGAGATACTGTGGCATGGAAGATGAATTTCAGGTGGCGTGACCTGAAGTGTCCCATTTAATTACACAATATTTTTCACGTTTATTCTGTTCGTAATGAAATTGGGTGTGGCGCGGACTTAAAGATGTGTAATAAAATGAGGGGTACAAGGCCCGGCCGGGCCATTCTGGTTGAACGCAAACCGTGGCTAGATGTCGATGTCCATGACGGTGCTGGCGTTTTCCTGGATGAACTGGAAGCGTAGTTCTGGGCGTTTGCCCATCAGGCTTTCCACCATGTTGGAGGTTTCGGCGCGGGATTCCGGAGTGGCGGTGATGCGGAGCAGCGTGCGTTTTTTCGGGTCCATGGTGGTGTCTTTGAGCATGGCGGGGGGCATTTCGCCGAGGCCCTTGAAGCGGCTGACTTCGATTTTCTGGCCGGGTTTGAAGGTTTTTATGATTTTTTCGCGCGCCGCGTCGTCCATGGCGTAGATGCTTTTGGCGCCCTGGGTAATGCGGTAGAGCGGCGGCTGGGCCAGGAAGATGTGGCCGTGGCGGATGAGTTCGGGCAGCTCGCGGTAGAAGAAGGTCATTAACAGCGAGGCGATATGGGCGCCGTCGACGTCGGCGTCGGTCATGATGATGACGCGCTGGTAACGCAAATTGGCGCGGTTGAAGCTGTTGCCGACGCCGCAGCCTAAAGCTTCGATCAGGTCTTTGAGTTCCTGGTTCTGCCGCAGTTTTTCGGTGGAGGCGGAGGCGACGTTGAGGATTTTGCCGCGCAGAGGGAGGATGGCTTGGGTGTTGCGGTTGCGGGCTTGTTTGGCGGAGCCGCCGGCGGAGTCGCCCTCGACCAGGAAGATTTCGGTGCCTTCGGCGTTTTCCGTGCTGCAATCGGCGAGTTTTCCGGGCAGGCGCAGGCGGCGAGTGGCGGATTTGCGCGGGGTGTCCTTCAGCTCCTTGCGGCGGATGCGTTCCTCGGCGCGGTCGATGATGAAGGCGAGCAGGTTGTCGGCATTGGTGGGGTCGCCCGCGAGGAAATGGTCGAAGCGGTCGCGCAGCGAAATTTCGGTGAGGCGGGCGGCCTCTGGGTTGGTGAGTTTTTCCTTGGTCTGGCCTTGGAATTGCGGCTCGCGGATGAAGAGGGAGAATTTGGCGCGCAAGGAACCCAGGATGTCGTCGGCGATGATTTGCGCGCCGCGCTTGTTGTTGCGCTGCTCGGCC
Source organism: uncultured Alphaproteobacteria bacterium (assembly GCA_963696195.1). Taxonomy (GTDB): domain Bacteria; phylum Pseudomonadota; class Alphaproteobacteria; order Acetobacterales; family Acetobacteraceae; genus Acidocella. Next base: position 1,996,300 of record OY968826.1, on the reverse strand, counting down.
CAGGCGCGCAGGCCTTTGAGTAAAGCGGCGCGGAAGCCGGCCTCGTGCGTGCCGCCGAGCGGGGTGGGGACGGTGTTGCAATAGGTATCGAGGGTGGAGTCGCCGCGCTCGATCCAGGCGCAGGCCCATTCCAGCTTGCCTTGGTCGGAGCCGTCAGGCCCTACGGGGAATTTGGCTTCGCCGGCCCAGATTTCGGGCAGGATTTGCGGGGTGGTGCCGAGGTCGGCGGCGAGCGAGTTGCGCAGGCCGCCGGGGAAGTGGAGTTCAGCGGTGGCGGGGGTTTCCGAGTCGCCCTTAAGTAAGGACGGATCGCAGGACCATTTGATGCGGACGCCGCGGAACAAATAGGCTTTCGAGCGGCACAGCTTGTAGAGGCGGGCGGGAGAGAATTGTTTGTCCCCGAAGATTTCGGTGTCGGGGCAGAAGCGGATGCTGGTGCCGCGGCGATTCTGGATGGGGCCGACCTGGATGAGCTTGGTGGTGGGGACGCCTTTGGAGAAGTCCTGGCGGTAGAGGATTTTGTCGCGGGCGACCTCGGCGGTGAAGGCCGACGAGAGGGCGTTGACGACCGAGGAGCCGACGCCGTGCAGGCCGCCTGAGGTGGCGTAGGCCTTGCCGGAGAATTTGCCGCCGGAGTGCAGGGTGGTGAGGATGACTTCCAGGGCGGATTTGTTCTTGAATTTGGGGTGCGGGTCGACCGGGATGCCGCGGCCGTTGTCGCGCACGGTGAGGATGTTGCCGGGCTCCAGCGACATTTCGATGCTGCTGGCATGGCCGGCGACGGCTTCGTCCATGGAGTTGTCGAGGATTTCGGCGGCGAGGTGGTGCAGGGCGGCCTCATCCGTGCCGCCGATGTACATGCCGGGGCGGCGGCGGACGGGCTCCAGGCCCTCGAGAACCTCAATGTCCTTGGCGCCGTAGCTGTCTTTACTGGGGCCGCTTTCGAATAAGTCGCTCAAGGTCTTCCGACTCCGGTGGTGGTCAACGCTTCAGTTGCCATGTCCGGAGGGGAAGGCCAAGGGGTGTGGTGGACGTTATTCGCCGGTGCTGTGGATGTCGTGGCTGTGGATGCCGCCGCCGGTGCCTTTCATCTCCAGCCATTCGGAATGCGCCAGGGTGTTGCGGGTGTCGTAATAGCCCGAGCGCCAGTGGTCCTTCATGGAGAGGCGGCTGAACTCGTAGTCCTTGGCGTCGCCCTCGTAGGCTTTCTGCTGGTAGATGAGCTGCATGATGTTGATTTCGGGCAGGCGTTCCAGTTCCAGCTTCAGGGCGGTCTGGGCGTCGGTCAGGCGCTCGTAGGGGAGCAGGTTGAGGGCGTCGCGCAGGGCCTGCTTGAGCTTGTGGGTTTGCAGGAAATGGTCCGTGGTGGTGCGGGTGCGCGATGAATACTGGATGTCCTTCTGGCGGGAGAGGGCTTCTGGCATGTCGCGCGGGATGTCACCGCTGGCGGAGAAGAGATCGACCTGGAAGACCAGCATGTTCATGTTGCCGCAATGGTCGAGCAAATGTTGCAGCGGGGTGTTGGAGACGAGGCCGCCGTCCCAGTAATAATGCTTGCCGATGCGCACCATGGGCAGAGCCGGGGGCAGGGCGCCGCTGGCCATGATGTGCTCGGGGCCGATTTCGGTCTCGGCATTGTCAAAATAGAGGAAATTGGCGGTGGCGACGTTGACCGCGCCGACGGCGAAGCGGGGCTCGCGTTTGTTGATGAGGTCGAAGTCGACCAGGTTTTCCAGCGTTTTGTAGAGGGGAGCGCTGTCGTAGAGCGAGGTGGCGGCGCGCGAGCCGCGTTGTGCGAACCAGCCGTTGGTCATGGTGGGTTGGAAGAAGCCGGGCTGGCCGAAGAGCATGCCGTTCATGGCCGAAAGGGCGTTACGCAGTTTGCGCGGGGTGTCGCCCTCGGGCCAGAGGGTGAAGGGGTCGCGGGCGGTGATGTCCAGCCAGAATTTTTCCAGTTTTTCCAACCGGTGCTCGGGTTTGTTGCCAGCGATGATGGCGGCGTTGATGGAACCGATGGAGACGCCGGCGATCCAGTCGGGCTCGAAATTGGCTTCGTGCAGGGCCTGGTAGACGCCGGCCTGGTAAGCGCCGAGCGCGCCGCCGCCTTGCAGGACCAGGCCGATGCCATCGCAGCCCGAGGGGCGGGGCATGGGGGCGATGGGTTTGAGCGGCTTGCGGAGCGGGGTACGCGGGTCGGTCAGCATGTCCATGGGCAGGAATCCTTGGTCGGGCGGGACTGTATGAGCATATAAGTGATGTGCCGGGAATGGAGCGTGACAGAAACGTCACACGAATACGTGGTATTCATGAATTGCCGGTGGATGGAATTGCCGGTACGGAAAATGCGGCGCGGGACTGCTCCGCGGGTAGCTCTATCAAGCCGGCAATGAGGAGAGTGGGCGATGGCATTAAAAGGCAAAGTGGCTTTGGTGACGGGTTCGACCAGCGGCATTGGGTTGGGTATTGCGCGCGCGCTGGCCGGCGAAGGGGCGGATATCATGCTCAACGGCTTTGGCGATGCGGGCGGGATTGAGGCGCTGCGGGCCGGGCTGGCGGCGGAATTCTCGGTTAAAGTGCTGTATGACGGCGCGGATTTGAGCAAGCCGGATCAGGTGGCGGCGATTGTGAAGAAGACGCAAGATGAACTGGGGAGCCTGGATGTTCTGGTCAATAATGCCGGGATTCAGTTTGTGTCGCCGATTGAGGAGTTTCCGGAGGCAAAATGGGATGCGATACTGGCGATCAACCTGTCCGCGGTGTTTTATGGCATGAAGTATGCGATTCCGGGGATGAAGGCGAAGGGCTGGGGGCGGATTATTAACATTGCCTCGGCGCATGGCCTGGTGGCGAGCCCGAACAAGGTGGCTTATGTCGCGGCGAAGCATGGCGTGGTTGGGGCGACGAAAGTGGCTGCGATTGAGCTAGCGAATGACGGGATTACCGCGAATGCGATCTGCCCCGGCTGGGTGTTGACGCCGCTGGTGCAAAAGCAACTTGAGGACCGGGCCAAGGCTGCCGGAACCGATGTGGAGACCGAAAAGAAGAAAATGATTTCGGAAACGCAGCCGATGCATAAATTTTCCTCGCCGGAAGAGATTGGCGCGCTGGCAGTGTTTTTATGCTCGGATGGGGCGCAGACGATTACCGGGGTGCCGTTGTCGATTGATGGCGGTTGGGTGGCGCATTAGGTTTTTGCGCCATGCGGAGTTTTGCATGTAAGCTTCGCTCGTGATTCAGACGTCGGGAGGCGCAAGATTTTAAACCATGAAACCGAGGCGGCACGATTTGCCGCTATGTTGCGGCGGTCGGCCGAACTGAAGCTGGAATTGGCGGCGAATCCGGCGCCAGTGCTGGATATTGTGGGCGCGTGCGAACGGGCGATCCGCGGAGGTGGTAAGCTGATTTTTTGCGGCAATGGCGGGTCGGCGGCGGATGCGCAGCATTTGGCGACGGAGTTGGTGATACGGCTGCGCGGGGCGGTGCCGCGCGATAGCTGGCCGGCGATAACGCTGGCGATGGATACGTCGGCGGTGACGGCGGCGGTGAATGATTTTGGGGTGGAAGAGATGTTCGCGCGCCCCCTGCGTGGGCTGGGGCGGGCGGGGGATGTGCTGTTTGGCATTACCACGTCAGGCAAGTCCGTGAATGTGCTGCATGCGTTGCAGGCGGCGAGGGAGATGGGGATTACCACGGTCGGGTTTCTGGGCGGGACTGGTGGCGCGGCGCTGCCGCTGTGCGATTTTGCCGTGGTGGTGCCCGATTCGGAGACGGCGCGGATTCAGGAGTGCCACATTACGCTG
>OY968826.1:0-1987500 GCA_963696195.1 uncultured Alphaproteobacteria bacterium | reverse complement strand
ATCAAACTTGGAGATAGCTGGTTCTCCGCGAAATCTATTTAGGTAGATCGTCGTACGAATACCTTCGGGGGTAGAGCACTGGATGGGCTAGGGGGTCCCAAAGACTTACCAAACCTAACCAAACTCCGAATACCGAAGAGTACTATACGGCAGACAGACGGTGGGTGCTAAGGTCCATCGTCGAGAGGGAAACAGCCCAGACCACCAGCTAAGGCCCCCAAATCGTGGCTAAGTGGGAAAGGATGTGGGAATTCCAAAACAACCAGGAGGTTGGCTTAGAAGCAGCCATCCTTTAAAGAAAGCGTAATAGCTCACTGGTCTAATTAAGAAATCCTGCGCCGAAAATGTAACGGGGCTCAAGCCACGTGCCGAAGCTGTGGGCGCAATTTATTGCGCGGTAGCGGAGCGTTCCGTAAGCCTGTGAAGCGGTACTCGTGAGAGGCCGTGGAGGTATCGGAAGTGCGAATGCTGACATGAGTAGCGACAAACACTGTGAGAAACAGTGTCGCCGTAAGTCCAAGGGTTCCTGCGCAAGGTTAATCCGCGCAGGGTGAGCCGGCTCCTAAGGCGAGGGCGAAAGCCGTAGTCGATGGGAAGGGGGTGAATATTCCTCCGCCTGCTAGAAGTGACGAATGCAAGATGTTGTCGGATCTTATTGGATTGATTCGGCTTTTGGCGCATTCCAGGAAATAGCTCTAGCGTATAGACCGTACCCTAAACCGACACAGGTGGACTGGTAGAGCATACCAAGGCGCTTGAGAGAACTATGTTGAAGGAACTAGGCAAATTACTCGCGTAACTTCGGGATAAGCGAGACCCAATAGTGGGCAACCATTATTGGGTGGCACAAAAGAGGGGGTAGCGACTGTTTAGTAAAAACACAGGGCTGTGCGAAGTCGAGAGACGACGTATACGGTCTGACGCCTGCCCGGTGCCGGAAGGTTAAGAGGAGGTGTGCAAGCACTGAATTGAAGCCCCGGTAAACGGCGGCCGTAACTATAACGGTCCTAAGGTAGCGAAATTCCTTGTCGGGTAAGTTCCGACCTGCACGAATGGCGTAACGACTTCCCCACTGTCTCCAGCATAGGCTCAGCGAAATTGAATTCCCCGTGAAGATGCGGGGTACCCGCGGTCAGACGGAAAGACCCTATGAACCTTTACTGCAACTTTGCAGTGGTATTAGGAGAGTGCTGTGTAGGATAGGCGGGAGGCATTGAAGCATGGGCGCTAGCTTGTGTGGAGCCAACCTTGAAATACCGCCCTGAACTCTTCTGATATCTAACCGCGTCCCGTTTATCCGGGACCGGGACCCTGCATGGTGGGCAGTTTGACTGGGGCGGTCGCCTCCCAAAAAGTAACGGAGGCGCGCGATGGTGGGCTCAGGCCGGTCGGACATCGGCTGCTGAGTGCAATGGCATAAGCCCGCCTGACTGCGAGAGCGACAGTTCGAGCAGAGACGAAAGTCGGCCATAGTGATCCGGTGGTTCCACGTGGAAGGGCCATCGCTCAACGGATAAAAGGTACTCTAGGGATAACAGGCTGATCTCCCCCAAGAGTCCACATCGACGGGGAGGTTTGGCACCTCGATGTCGGCTCATCACATCCTGGGGCTGGAGCAGGTCCCAAGGGTTCGGCTGTTCGCCGATTAAAGTGGTACGTGAGCTGGGTTTAGAACGTCGTGAGACAGTTCGGTCCCTATCTGCCGTGGGTGTTGGAGGCTTGAGAGGATCTGTCCCTAGTACGAGAGGACCGGGATGGACGTACCTCTGGTGTACCGGTTGTCGCGCCAGCGGCACAGCCGGGTAGCTATGTACGGAAAAGATAACCGCTGAAAGCATCTAAGCGGGAAACTTACCTCAAAACTAGGCCTCCCAGAGGGTCGTGGAAGACCACCACGTTGATAGGCCAGGTGTATAAGTCCGGTAACGGACTCAGCTAACTGGTACTAATCACCCGATAGAGTTCAATAAGTCCAATTCTCACCAACCCCCATACACAGCAACGATTCATCGTATGGCTGCGCCATCCGGGATATTCCAACCATCATCCGCACCAAAACCTCCGCACCCACCAAACAGCTTTGATAGGCTGGACGACCTGGTGGCTTTGGCGGGGAGCCTACACCCGATCCCATCCCGAACTCGGCCGTGAAAATCCCCAGCGCCCATGGTACTGTGTCTTAAGGCACGGGAGAGTAGGTCGCCGCCAGGTCCTCCAACCTATCAAACAACAATAAAAAAACCGCCCCAAAACGCACGAAAAAGCGAGGAAGGGCGGTTTTGCAGTCTTTAACGCGGGGTGGAGCAGCCCGGTAGCTCGTCAGGCTCATAACCTGAAGGCCGCACGTTCAAATCGTGCCCCCGCAACCAGATTCCCAAACAAATACAGTCACTTAAAGCCACCGCAAGGTGGCTTTTGGCGTTCCGGGGAACTAGGGCAGTGTTAGGGTAATTTAACTCGAAATCCCAAACCTGATAGGTAATCCCCCCGGCGATTAAGGGGCTTTGCGGTAGAATTTTCTCGGCATTTTACCCGAGGAGATTTGTATGAAGACGTCGAGACATAGCGAACCGCAGATTCTTGCGATTTTACGCCAGGCTGAGGGTGGGGTGCCGGTAGCTGAGCTTTGCCGGGAGCACGGGATGAGCGACGCCTCTTTTTATAAATGGCGCGCGAAGTATGGTGGCATGGACGCCTCGATGGTGTCGCAGATGAAGGCGATTGAGGACGAGAACCGGCGCCTGAAGAAGATGTTTGCGGAATTGAGCATGCAGAACGAGCTGCTCAAGGAGGCTTTAGGAAAAAAATAGCGCGGCCATCTCAACGCCGTGAGATGGCCGAGGTTGCTGTGGCGAGGTACGGGGTGAGCATTGCGCTGGCCTGCCGGACGTTTGGGGTAAGCGAGACGTGCTATCGCTATGCGCCCAAGCTGGTTGGCGAGAACGAGGAGATTTCTGATCTTCTGGTTGGGCTGACGCAGGCGCGGCGGAACTGGGGTTTTGGCCTGTGCTTCCTGTATTTGCGTAATGTTCAGGGCCGCCGGTGGAACCATAAACGAGTCTACCGCATTTACCGGGAGCTGGAGCTGAACTTGCGGATCAAGCCCCGTAAACGGCTGCAGCGAGACAAGCCCGATGCCCTGGTTGTGCCAGAAGCGCCGAACATCTCATGGTCGATGGATTTTATGGCCGACAGGTTGGAGGATGGACGGGCGTTCCGGCTACTGAATGTGCTGGACGATTTTAACCGCGAGGGCTTAGGCATTGAGGTTGACTTCTCTCTGCCGGCCGAGAGGGTGATCCGAAGTTTGAACCGGATCATTGAATGGCGGGGCGTGCCTACGAGTATTCGCGTTGACAACGGCCCTGAATATATCAGCGGCAAGCTGCTGGCCTGGGCGGAAAAGCGCCACATCAGCATCTGCCATATTCAGCCGGGCAAGCCGCAGCAGAATGCCTATGTTGAGCGCTACAACAGGACGGTCCGCCATGAATGGCTGGACCAGAATATCATCGGCAGCATTGAGGAAGCACAGGATTACGCAACAAAATGGCTCTGGACATACAACAATGAACGACCCAGTATGGCTTTAGGCGGGATCACACCCGCTCAGAAACTGAAACTAGCCGTGTGAATTCTACCAATAAGCCCCGTTAAAAACGGGGGGATTACCGGGGAAAACGGCAATTGAAAACTGATCTTAGATACGGGCTATTGAATCTGAGTAGCTTGCGTTTGGGGTTAACTGCATTTGAACAGGATGGTTCGTTGGGGTTTTGCCGTAATAAGTCTGATCATTCGGATCGTTGTTAAGGCCAATGGTTAGAAAATTAAAAGATAAAGAGGCGGCTGCCCCGGTTGCAACGGCCAAGAGGGTTGCCCGCCGGGGTGCAAGTACGCGGCAAAATGTTTCATCCAAGCTCCCCGCGGATTCCAGCGTTCCCATAGTTGCGATTGGCGCGTCGGCCGGGGGGCTTGAGCCGCTCATCCGTTTCTTGGCCGCGATGCCTCCGGACAGTGGCTATGCTTTTATCGTCATCCAGCACCTGGACCCAGCGGGTAAGAGCTTACTGCCCGAGTTGCTGACTAACCACACGGCGATGAAGGTGCAGCATGCCAGCGAGGGTGTTGTTTTGCTGCCTAACCAGGTCTACGTTATTCCCCCGGGCATTTATTTGTCGATCAAGGCTGGCAAACTACACCTGAAGGATGCGCCTTCAGGGTTTGGCGCGCGCATGCCGATTGATGGCTTTCTGCTGTCGCTCGCCGCCGATTACGGCCGCTATGGGAGCGGCATTATCCTGTCGGGCACGGGGACCGATGGGGCGCAGGGGTTGAAAACCCTTAAGGAAGCCGGCGGCCTTGCGTTGGTGCAGGAGCCCAGCGAGGCCCAGCACAGCGGCATGCCAGAGCAGGCGATTCGCGTGGCGTCGCCGGACTATGTCCTGCCGGTGGCGGAGATGCCGGATGTGCTGCTGCAACATATTGCCCATGCCTACAGTAAGCCAAAACCAGCCGGGAAACAGGGAATTCCGGGGGCGCAGCGCCTGGAGGAGATCGTTGAGTTACTGAAATCCGTGACCGGCCAGGATTTCAAGCATTATAAAACCGGCACCGTGCAGCGCCGTATCGAGCGGCGCATGGGGTTGCATGCGATTGAAAGCTGGAACGACTACATCGCGCTGCTGCGCCGGAACACGGCGGAAGCGGAAGTGCTGGCAAAGGAACTGCTGATTTACGTAACCCAGTTCTTCCGCAACCCGGATGCATTTGCCTATCTGGCGAAGCGGGTGCTCCCAGAGCTGTTGAGTTCGCATTCCCCCGACCAGCCGGTGCGAATCTGGGTGCCGGGTTGCAGTACCGGGGAGGAAGCCTACACGTTTGGCATACTGCTGCTGGAGCAGATGGCCCATGCGAAGCGCCCCCTGAAACTACAGATTTTTGCAACCGACATCGACGAAGAGGCGCTGCAAACCGCCCGGACGGGCGTTTATGCGGAAAACATCACGGCGGATGTTTCGCCCGAGCGCCTCGAGAGGTTCTTCACGCCGTTCGATCATCGGTTCAAAATTGCCCATGAACTCCGCCAAGCCGTTATTTTCAGCCGGCATGACCTGCTGAAGAATCCACCGTTTTCCCGGCTGGACCTGATCTCCTGCCGCAACCTGTTTATCTACCTGCAGCCGGATGCGCAGAACCTCGTCCTGCGGCTATTTCACTTCGCCTTGCGCGAGAACGGCCTGCTATTCCTTGGCTCGGCCGAATCAACGGGCGACGAAGCCAATTTGTTTGCGCCGGTGGACCCAAAGCACCGTATCTATAAGCGCGTCAACCAGTTGCGCTCCGCCTCCGCGCGATTACCTCTCGGGACTGGCCGCAACAGACTAAACCAACCCCGCCATATGGCCTTGCCGAAAAGGCAGGTGCCATTGCTGGCCGATATGGTGGAGCGCAAAATCCTGGAGGTTTATGCGCCGGCCGCAGTCGCGACCAACGAGCAGCTTGCCGCTCTCTATTTTTGCGGGCCGATTAACCGGTATCTGCAAATTGCCCCCGGCGAACCCACCCAGGACGTGCTGTCGATGGCGAACGAGACGTTGCGGCCTAAGCTGCGGGAGGCCATCGCCCGCGCCTTCCGCACCAAGCGGCCGGTTGCCGTTCACGGCGTCCGCTTCAAGCCTGGCAGCAAGCAGGCCAAGGTCACAATCGAGGTTCAGCATATTGCCGACGATCTGACGCTGGTCAGTTTCATCGACGAACCCCCCAGCATTGTCGACGCCAAACAAGCCGATGGCGGTAGTGGACAGTCCGCCGCTTTGGCGGAAATGCAGGAGGAGCTCGCCGATACCCGCAAGGAGCTGAACCGGACCATTCGCGAGCTGCGGCGCGCCAACGAAGAGATGATGGCAGCGAATGAAGAAGCCGTCTCCCTGAATGAAGAACTGCTCTCCGCCAATGAGGAGCTGGAGACCTCCAAGGAGGAGCTGCAGTCGCTGAACGAGGAATTGACGACGCTGAACGGCCAGTTGCAGCAGTCCCTGGAACAGCAGCAGCAGACCTCGACCGATCTGGCGAACCTCCTGAACAGTTCCGGCGTTGCTACGCTGTTTCTCGATAGTCACCTCAACATCAAAGTGTTTAACCCGGCGATGCAGTCGCTGTTCGCCATTATCGACAAGGATGTCGGCCGGCCAATTGCCGACCTGTTGCCGAAGTTTTCCGATCCGGACCTGTTGCAGGATGCCATTGCGGCGCGCTCGAAAGGTTTGCCGATCCAGCGCGAGGTCCACGCCGAGTCCGGCGCCTGGTATCTGCGCACTGTGCTGCCTTACCGGACTGAGTCAGGCGACATTCAGGGTGAGGTGGTAACTTTCACCGATGTCTCACAGTTAAAGCAGGCCATGTTGGACGCCGCCGCCGCGCGTGGCTATGCCGAGGCGATTGTCGACTCCATTCGGGAGCCTTTGGTGGTGTTTGACACCGCGCTTAAGATTTTATCGGTCAACGCGGCGTTTGAAACCAACTTCGGCCTGACCAGCCAGGATGTCCGGGAAAAGGAGCCGCGCGAAACCACGGCCAACGTGCTGCTACAGCCGAAACTCCACGAAATGCTGGGGCGGATGCCGGGGAACCGGGCGACGACTGATACCGTCGAATTGGAAGTGGATGGGCCAAGCGGCGGGGGGCAGGTTTGGCGCGCCAGCGCCCGCCACTTCCGCCCCGCGGACACGGCGCAGCCGATGATTTTGCTGGCGCTCGACGACATCACCGACCAGCGGCGCATCCTGCGGCGGCAGTTGCAGATGATGATTGACGCGATGCCGGGGGCCGTTCTGGCGGTTGATAGTCAGCGTTGTATCCAATTTGTTAACGGGCTGGTTGAATTGTTGTTCGGATACCGCCCCAACGAGCTGACCGGGCGGCAAATCGACATGCTTGTGCCCATGTCATTGCGTGACAGACATGCGAAGCTGCACGCCGGCTATGTGGCCGATGGGGCCAGCGCACGTCCAATGGGGACCAGTCTCGACATTAAGGGCCTGACCAAGGATGGCGAGGAGATTCCCCTAGATATCGGCCTGGGTCCGGTGCCCACGGCCGATGGGTTGATGGTCCTCGTGGCGATCCATGACCTGCGGGCCCAGAAGCAGGGGGAGATCATACTCCGCGAGGCCGTGGCCGCAGCGGACCGGGCCAACCAGGTGAAATCGCGGTTTGTCGCGGCGGCCAGCCACGACCTGCGGCACCCCTTGCAGACCTTCGGCCTGTTGCTCGGGGTGCTGACGAAACGCACCAACGACCCGGATGCCCGTACGATCATTGGCAAGCTGGAAGATGCCATTGCAGGCATGGCCGAGCTGTTGGACACCCTGCTCGACATCAACCAGATCGACGCTGGCGCAATCAAGCCGGACATCTCCGATGTTCCGGTCGGCGAGGCATTTGCGCATTTGAGCGAGATTTTTGCTCCCATGGCCGCCGCCAAGGGCCTGGAACTGCGGATTGTTCCATCATCGGCGGTGATTCGCAGCGACCGCCACCTGTTCGAGCGCATGGTGGGGAACCTGCTGTCGAATGCGATCAAATATACTGATCACGGCAGGATATTGCTCGGTTGCCGCCGGTATGGCGGCAAATTCCGGATCGAAGTATGGGATACCGGCATCGGCATACCGGAAAACAGCATGGAGGCGGTGTTCGAGGAGTTTTACCGGCTGAACCCCGAAGACAGCGCCAGATTCGGTTTGGGGCTGGGGCTATATATCGTGCAACGATTTGCTTCGTTTCTGGACCATACAATCGAGGTTCGGTCACGGCCCGGCAAAGGCACGATGTTCGCGGTGGTCGCCGCCGCCAGCGACATGGCCGCTCGGCGGCTGATACCAGGCGGCGCGGCCGCCCTGACTGATTTGCAGCCGCCGGTGATTTTATTGATCGAGGACGATCCAAAGCAACTGGATTCTCTGCGCTTACTGTTGGAGAGCGAGGGATACCGTATCAAGGTTGCGCGCAAAGGTGATGCGGCTCTTGCTCTGGTCCGTAATGCGGGCAGCCGTCCGGATGTGATTCTGGCCGACTACCATCTGCCCGGCGGCATGACCGGTCTGCAGATTATCAAGGAGCTGCGAAGCAGCCTCGGCGCGCAGGTTCCCGCATTGATCGTGAGCGGCGACAAATCGGCCCCGGCGCGGGCGGCCTTCGAGGCAAGCGCCCAAGCCTTCATCACGAAACCGGTGAAGGCCGCCGAATTGCTGGCGCGGCTCCGCGCGCTGGCCGAGACGGTGAAGCCGGGATGGCTCGATCGACGGCCTCGGGGCTTTGCCGGGGCACCGCCCGCTCCGGCTTCCGCCGATGCCGCGATCTGCGTCATTGACGATGATCCCGGAGTCTGCGACGCCATGCAACGAACGCTTCAGGCGGAGGGATACCATGTAGCGACTTACCCCTCCGGTGAGATGTTTCTGGCGGTTCATAACCGCGCCAAATGCCGCTGTCTGGTGGTCGATGTTGGTTTGAGCAACCGCGGGCTAGATGGCCTCGAACTGCAGAGTCGGCTTAAAGCGGGACATTCCAGCACGCCGATCATCTTCGTGACCGGAACTCGTGACTTGCCCAAGGCCGTGAAGGCGATCCGCGATGGCGCCGCGGACTTCCTGGAAAAGCCCGTCAGCGGCGCCGAATTATGCGCAAGCGTCGCCCAGGCCCTGGCCGGGGTGGCGTCGGACAACCAAAGCCTCGTCTCTCAGGATGAGACTGCCGTCAGCCTCGCAACGCTGACAGAGCGTGAGCGGCAGGTGATGGACCGTATGGTGGCCGGCGAGGCAAGCAAGATCATTGCGGCTGATCTCGGCATCAGTCAGCGCACAGTTGAGCATCACCGCCAGAGCGTAAAGCGCAAAATGGACGTGAAATCCCTCGCGGCACTGGTTCGCTTGGTCGGGCTGCATCATCCGCCGGGGCAAGGCGGCGGGTAGCCGTGCGGACTGCAGCCAGCATCAAAGCCGCATGGGCCAACATAAGTTCCAGAGACTGCCACGGCGGCCAGGACGCGACGTTTCCATATCAAGGGTAGAATCGAAAAAAGACAGGCACACCTTAGGGTAGAACTATCTAGGTAGTTTCCGGGGGTACCAGTAATAGGCCATCATAGTTATTGCTAAAATGTAAATGCTATTTGGTTAAGGCTGCTTCGTGCAAACGGGCAGATTTCGTACCGAATATATAATTTTAGGAGTTATCTGTCGGAGATTACCGCTGCAATGCAACATGTTTCTCACCCCGATGTGGCATTCGCGATCATACCGAAACACGATTTTGGCTGGTCCCGGGCCTATTTTCAGCTTCTTCAGGGCGTCGCAGCGGCGGCCTCGGCTCAGACGGATTTTGCTCGGCTGATGTTTGCGGCAAACTATTCGGCATGGCCGCCGGCAACTACTCCCGGCACTGCGGGCGAGGCCTTGCGCCAGTGGCTCACCGGAATTAACGAGAAGTTACATGTGGTGGCGCTAGGGCACGGACTGATGAATGATGGTCTTGCGGAAAGTTTTTTTTGCGGCACCGGACAGTCTCATAGACGGGCTTACCAATAACGAGAATGTTAAGTCAGTAGCTCTTTAGACGACGGCTCTGGTGAAGAAAAACCTACAGCCCCAAAAAAACAAAAGGGATCAATATGATTTGTATAGTTCCGTTATCCAAACTAAGTCAAGTGAATTTTATAAGGCGTCCTTGGGTGTTCCCAAACAGTTTCTGCCTTCGTCGCTACTAGCATGGCGAACACCAATTGTAATTTTAAATGCCTTAAAAAAGATGTCTTCACACAAAGCGAAAAACTCTATACGAAAGACTAATGAATGGGATCTTGAGAAAATTTCAGATTAAAACTCATAACCGGCGCGCCGCACCAAAGTCAAAACGACCTAAAGCTATCAGATTTCGCCTTAGAACATATTGTATCGGTTAAGGGATAAAGTTTTTTCAAAAAATTGAGGAGTGAGCCATGATAACGATGCCAGTTTCAGAAAATCTGTCCGTGGTTGCGTTGTTGCGGGTAATTCAAGTGGCTTTCTCTTCATGACGCGTTCAGTAACCTTTGGCGGGGGGTATTCGTAATGTCTGTCGACCTTCAAATACCACAGCGGGGGGGGGGCAATGATTTCCCGTATCAATCGACGGCAGAGGTATCTGGTGTCGTTGATAGCCATTTCGACGTTAGACGAAGCGCGCCAGGTAAATTCAGAGCAAGGAGCGGGCTGACGGTAGAACGGGCTAAAACAGGTGACAGCCAATTGTCGAGATTCACGAAAGTGGCGCCACAAGCTGCTTTGATGTCAGCGCAGCGGCGCGCGGTACTCGCCGTTTTACTCGACGTCACTGTGCCACTCGCGCGTTGCGGGCATTCCGTTCTAAAACCGCTCTGGGTCGATGAGGCGATGCAACGAGCCTTTAACATGATCCGTCTTGTTGTCGAACTTGAACATAAGGTGCCGTTCATCCAGGCTGATCCGGCCTCGCCGGCAGCCGAATACCAGCTTGCTGTCGACCTCGCTGAAGCATTCAGGTCTTTAACGGCGGCGGATGATAACGGCATGCAACCGTGTTTTGATGCGCTTCAGGTCGTTGTGTTCAATCTTGTTGAGCTTTTTGGACCGGCAATTGGCGAGGTGTATGCTGACATGTCTGTTGAACGGCTGACGTTGCCCGCTTACAAGCGGCGCGCTCTTGTGCTGGCGTGCTGCGAACTGGTGCTCAATTCGCTACGCCATGGGCTCACGGGGGGTAAAATAGGGCTCATCAGCGTGACACTTTGCCGTACATCCCGATCCGTGGCTCGACTTAGCGTGGACGACGATGGCCGGGGAATTTCAGAAAGCTTGTTGCCGTCACATGGAGGCATCGCCTCGGACCTAGCCGCCGTACTCGAGTCTGACGTGGTTTATGGCGCTCGACCCGGTGGCGGCACAGTCGCGCAAATCAGCTTTCCCGTTGCCGCATTAGTTTAAAAGTTTAATTCCAATTTTTGGTGGGTGTGGTGGTGTCTAAAGTGATTGAATGTGAAGAGGTACAGATGATCAAGCAAGGGGGCACCGGCTTCGGCGAATCCCGCCGCGGGATTACCGCCCAATTGAGAAGTGGCGGGTAAGGGCACGTAATGACCAATTTTGATAAATTTCTTCGCGCTGGTCCAACCGTCAACAATGTGACGTTATGCTCGAACTATATTGGTGCATCAAACCCACTCCTGAGCACCGAGGCCCGGCAGAAACTTGCGTCCATCGGTTCACTCCGCCACCACAGGGAGGGCGACACCCTGTTTCATGAGGGCGGTGAAGCAACTTGCATCCTCAACATCGACTCCGGTGTAGCAAAGGCATTTAATTCTCTGCCTGACGGTAAGGAGGTTATTCAGGGGTTTTTCTTTGCCGGCGATTTGGCCGGATTCGGTGAAAATGGCACTTACGCTACCACCGTAAAGGCAATTACCCCTGTGGCAGTCTTTCACTTGCCGGTCGCTGCGGTCGAAGCGTTGTTACGCTCCGACCCCGATCTACAATTACAAATTCTTACCAAACTTTGTCACAAATTGCGCCTTGCGCAGCAGCATGCCGTCTCTCTGGTCCAGCCCAGTGCAAAGAAAAGGCTCCTCATGTTGCTCAATTTACTGAAAATGCACAGCCCGCCTCCCAGGCAATTCCCGCGGCAGATTTATCTGCCCATGACTCGGGCGGATATTGCCGACTATACCGGACTTGCGGTCGAAACCGTCAGCCGCAATCTCCAACGACTCCAACGGCAGGGGATAATTCGTTTGATTACCAGCCAATACATTGAAATCCCCGACGAAAAGGCTTTTGAATCAATGCTATCGTCAGAAATTTAGAGGTGGGATGAACGGTTCCTCGGTCCTTTGGATGAAAAATGCCAGTGTACAAAATTTGTTCGTCGTCTTGATCATAACGGCTCCAGTCTACTTGAGAGTTGGAGCCTCCGACAAACCCGGGGCGGTTCAAATCCACTACGCACCACTACGCAAGGGCGAAAAATTGCTCGATAAAGTCGAAGCACAACTCGCCGAGATTTGCCGGTTACCAGACCTCGTCCGCTCATTCTTCAGAGCGCCAAGTGTCGACTATATTGCCGGCTGGTGAGTAAACGCGGCGGTGGCGGTGGTGTGGTTGTACCCGTAGAGGTTGCCGCTGGGCGCGCGATGCCATAGGCCTTGGGCCGGGGGGATTTCAGGGTATGAGTCTGGCGCGCGGCGCGGCACGGGGGGCGGCCTGGAGTTTTGCCACCGTGCTGGCGGAGCGCAGCTTTGGCTTTATCATTCTCGGGCTGCTGTTGCGGGTGATCCCGGCCTCGGTGGTGGGGTTGATTGCCATTGCCTCGGCGATTTCCGACCTGGCGCGCGTGGTGGCCAATAGCGGGGCGGGGGAGCAGGTGCAGGCGAACCCCGGCGACCGCGCGGTGGAGGCGGGGGCGTTCTGGTCGCAGAGCCTGGCCTCGGTGGGGTTTATGGCGCTGCTGTTTGGCATTTCACCCTGGGTGGCGCGGTTGTATGCGCAGCCGGAGCTGAGCCTAGTGCTGCGGGTGATGGCGGTGAATGTGTTTCTCACCTCGTTCCTTATCGTGCCCTCGGCGCGGCTGACCGCGCAGTTCCGCTTCCGGGCGATCGGGCTGATCTCGCTGGGCAGCAGTGTTTCCGGCGGGCTGGTGGCGTTGCCGTTTGCCTACGCCGGGCATGGGGTGGCGGCGCTGGTGGCGCAGCGGGTGGTGGGCGTGGTGTTTTATGCGGCGGTGGCCGCCGGTGTGGCACGCTGGGTGCCGCCCGCGTTGCCGCGGTTGCCTGTGTTACGCGAGAGTTTCCGCTTTTCCTGGCCGCTGATGCAGGCGGCGTTTGTCGATTACATCTCACTCACCGGCTATGTGATGCTGGTGGGGTTGCGCATGCCGGTGGCCAGCCTGGGGCGGTTCCGCATTGCGCAACGGCTGGTGGAAGTGTTGCAGGAGATCGCGTTTCTGCCGGGGCGGAAAGTGTTCATGCCGGTGTTTGTCGCGGTGCGGCACGACCCGGCGCGGCAATTTGAGACCACGCGGCAGATGCTGGACATGCTCTCAATGGTGATATTTTTTGCGAGCGCAGTGTGCGGCGCGGCGGCAAAGCCGATTGTGCTGCTGATGTTCGGCGAGCGCTGGGCGGCGGCGGTGCCGGTGTTTGCGATCCTGACACTGATGGCGCCGGCGACGGCGTTGTACGGGGTGATTAATCCACTGCTGACGGCGGCCGGGCGGACGCGGCTGGTCTCCCACTACGCCTGGGCGAATGCGGCAACGATTATGCTGGCGGCGTGGTTTGCGGCACCCTTTGGGCTGACCGCACTGGCATGGGCGCTGGCGGGGCGGGGCGTATTGGGGGTGGGATTGTTCGTGGCAGCGCTGCGGCAGGGGCTGGGGCGGCCGGTGGGGGCGATTTTGCGGCTGCTGGCGCTGCCATGCCTGGGGTTGGTGGCGGCGCGGCTGGCGGCGTTTGCGGTGCTCGCTTTGGTGCCGGGGGTGGGGTTGGTGGGGCAATTCGCGCTGGGTGCCGGCGTTGCGGCGGCGGTGTTCGCGGGGATTGTGCTGGTTGCCGCGCCGGGGCGCATGGTGGAGATGACCCTGCGGCTAAATAAAGCCCTGCTGGGCGTCTGATAAATCCCTATTCACTTGCTCCGCCGGGGGCTAGCTGGTTCAATGCGGCATGGCCACGCATGAGTGAGACAGTCCCCTTTTCGCTGCTGAAACCGTCTCGCCAGCAGGCGGCGGTGGTGCTGACGTCGCCGCATTCCGGGCGGCGCTATGGGGCGGAGTTCCTGGCGGCGTCACGGTTGGATGCCACCGCGATTCGCCGCAGCGAGGATAGTTTTGTCGAGGAGTTGTTTGCCGCCGGACCCGGACTCGGGGTGCCGCTGCTGGCGGCGGAATTTCCGCGCGCCTGGTGCGACGCCAACCGTGAGGCCTGGGAGCTGGACCCGGTGATGTTCGAGGACGCGCTGCCGGATTTTGTGGACACCAAAAGCCCGCGCGTGCGCGCCGGGTTGGGGACCATTGCCAGGGTGGTGGGCAATGGTGAGCCGATTTACGCAGGCAAATTGCGCTTTGCCGAGGCGCAGGCGCGTGTTGAGGCGTGCTGGCAGCCATTTCATGCCGCGCTGGGCGGGTTGATTGCGGAGACTTTGGCGACGTTTGGCTCCTGCCTGGTGATAGATTGCCACTCCATGCCCAGCCTCGCCGGGCGGCAGGGAGGACGCGCGGACATTGTGCTTGGTGATGCCTTCGGGAATGCCTGCCTGCCGGCTTGGACCGCGTTTTTTGAAGCGGTTTTTACCGGAATGGGGCTGCGGGTGCGCCGTAATGAACCGTATGCGGGTGGCTATATAACCCGCCACTACGGCCGGCCGCGTGACGGCGTGCAGGTGGTGCAGGTGGAAGTGGCGCGGGGCTTGTACATGAACGAGCGCAATTTTACCCGTAATGCGCAGTTTGAAGCCACGCAGCGGAGTATGGCCGGCTTTTTGGCCGCCGTTGTGGAGGCAAGCGCGCTGTGGGGGATGGAAGGCCCGCCCGCCCGCGCCGTCGCCGCGGAGTAAAAAAAGGCGGCGCCGAAGCGCCGCCAAGTTTAGGGAGGAAACGTCCAAGAAACAGGAGAGCAAGCTCATCCTGTAAACTCTTGATAGATGATATTCAGGGATGACGCAATAAAAATTTTGCAGTGCAGCAATTTTTGGAGCGATGCTTTTTGTAATTCAATAAAAATCAATGGGTTGGTGGTATCTTGCATTGCACAAAATTGGTGACGCCGCCTGAGAATCAGGGGATGCTGGGCGAGGGAGGCTTTACCTTGCTCCAACCGCCCCTTATGAGGCAATAGTGCGGCGGCATGTTGGTGCCGCGACCTGCGGAGGGGTGGCCGAGAGGCTGAAGGCGGCGGTTTGCTAAACCGTTTAAGGATGTCAAGTCCTTACGTGGGTTCGAATCCCATCCCCTCCGCCAGCCTGGGCCTCAAAAACCGCAGAAATCAGCCAGATAATTTCGTTTTGATTTACGCGGGATACACATGGGGAGACCCTTTAAGCGCGGCTTGGGGCGAAAAGTGGCGATGAAGCCCTCGCGCGCACGCGCGTAGGGGCGCGCGAATTGGACCGAATGACAAGCACGCAACCGTCTATCCGGCACCCGCCTTTGTCTCGTATGGCTTCAATTCGAGCTGCAAGCTGGCCAGGATAGCACGCGCGGCATCATCAGTGCCGGCGCCGTCGAGCCGATCGCTTGCGATAATCCATATGCGATCAACCCGCCGCCGAGCGGCTGGATTGCTCGCACGAATGTCGATGTAGCGGGCTTTGATTTCGCGCCACAATTTTCTCGTCTCGCGCGTAAAATTTCTGGCCATTTTGATTTCCTATCTGGGGTTGAGGGTCACGCACTGCCGGCCGGGACGGCGCGGGCGAGGGGTAGGTCTGCGGTCTGGGCGGAGACCGCGGCGCCCAGATAGTGCAAAATATCACGAAGGCGGATGAGCTGGCGGCGGCGGCGCTCGATCTCGGTTTCCACGGTCTGCCATTCGGTTTCCGGCGGCCTGTCGCCATGTGCGGCACGGGCGATGAGCACCTGGTACGCCGACTCCGCGGCGGCCAGGTCTGCCGTGATAGCCGTAGCCGCCGCCACGGTGGCGTCGATGCGCCCATCCAGAGCGGCGGCTGCCTGAATGGCCGAGAGAATATCACTCATCGCGGCTGTCCAGGAACGGGCATGATCTTCTTGATGTTCGGGCTGGTTGGAGATGCTGGCATTGGCGTTGTCCCCGCTCCCCTAAGCACAGCGATGAGCTGCGTGGTTTGTTTCTCAATGGCCTGAATCAGCTTGTCGCGGTTGGCTGCGGCCAACGCTTCGGTCTTCTGGCCATTCGCAGTCCATGGCGCCGGCATCGCGCCCGTGCCCGTCACATCATCGTCGTAAGTGTCCTTGAGCTGGTTATAAAGCGTCTCCAGCAGAAACAGAGGCTCAAACCCTTTGCCCAGTACGCGGGCCGCGGCGCCAAGCGGCTTTGCGCCACCCAGAAAATTGACCATGGAGGCGCCTTTTGCCATGCCCCAAAGCGAAAGTAGCCCAGCCTCTAACTCGGCCTCAAAGATGCCCGTTTTATGCGCCTGAGCAACCTTCGTGCCACCGTTGAGCACCGCCGTGATGCCATTAAGCGCCCCGAGCAGCGGGGTCATGGTATCGTTCGAGAGGGTGACAAGCAGCGCATTTGCGGCATTGCCCGTGGCCTTAGCTGTGCCGGTTGGCGTGCCGGAAAGCCCCAACGCAAGCTGGTCAAGTGGCGCGAGTCGAGAGGCGCCGGTAAGGTAGCGCATCAGGAGTTTGTTCTGAAAGATCGCATCCGCAACCACGCGGGAACCCTGCGCGGTGCTGGCGCTGGCGTAGATGTCGTGCATCAACGCCTCGCGCTGCTCTGGCGTGTCGGCCTGCATCGCGCCGCCAATATGCTTGGCAAACCACGAGACAGGATCGGCCAAAAAGGCGTCTTCATCGACCAGCGCATTCGGCGCCATCTGCACATAATCGCCGCTGCGGCTCACTTCCTTGCCGTTCAAAATCCCCTGCTTAATCAGGAATTGCTCGGTAGGAATCGACATCTTGCCGCCGACCAATTCCTTGAACATCTGGTTAATACCAGTGCCAGCCTTTTGCTGCCCGAGCGAGAGGGCCATCAGCATGGTGAGCCCGAGGCCCTGGCTATCCATGGAGAGCGAGGCCGGGCCAAGGTTCTGGAACAGGTGAACCATTTGCGACGGGCTGACCGCATCGCCAGTGGCCATTTCGATGTCCGTGAAAGTCTGGACGAATTTATTCAGCCGGGTGAGGTCGGGCTTGCCGTTGGCATCGACATCGTTAAGCAGCCCGGCCAAATCGCCCGAGCGCAACAGGTCAAACATCTGAGACTTGATTCCGCCATTGCCGATGCCTTGCAGCACCGTCGCGGCATTCGCAAATTGCGGGAGGATGCCCTCTGCCTCGCCAGCGTCGAGGGTTTGCAGGAATGATGCGGAGAGGATTCCGAGCAGCGTGTCAACCGAGAGGGTTGAATACTGCTTCTGTTCCTGCATGGAAAACGCGGTGTTGTAGGCAGTCTGCGCCTCGGCGGCAGTCATGCCGTTCGCGCGCAGGATGGCCAGCTTTTGGTCCACCGTGGCCGCGTCATCAAACGGCTTCGAGATCACATCTTCGGCAATCCCCTTCATCATCGATGCGTAGAAATACGAGTCGATGAAATTGCCACCGCCAAAACTACTGCCCCCGCCTTCTTCGGGCGGGTTTGACCACCCCGGCGGCAGGTTCGGGAACGGTATTCCGCCCGGCGTCCAGCGTTGCCCGCCCATCGGAATGATATCTGAGCCAGGCCCAGATGGGCCGGCACCGCCGGCGCTCGGATCGTAATTGTTGCCGGGCGTCCCCCAGCCCTGATAGCCAGATGCACCTTGGCCGGGAATGATCGCCGGCAGGTTGCCGCCCGGCATGTAAGCTGGCGCGTCTGCACCGCCACCGCCACCGCCACCGCCACCGCCACCGCCACCACCCACGCCGCCGCCGGCCGCAAAAGCGCCAGCCGCGCGGTTCATCCGCTGCGCGGCTTTTGCCGCGTCGTTGAATGCGCTGGCAAGGCCGACCGCGGCGCTGGTTGCCGTGGTGATGATGCCGCCGGTCAGGCGCAGCGATGCGTTAATCGCGTCCACCGCGCCCTGAACCTTATCGAATCCAGCGTACAGCTTATCGATTCCCTCGGCGGAATCATCGGTTATGGCGATTCTCACGCCAATTTCCCAACTATCGATCAAAACATTCTCCCATTATCGAAAAATTTTTGGCATTGCAGCCAAGTTTTTGGGTGGCGCTTCCGCGTCGGTCAGCGCCGTGGCAATTGCCCTTGAAATCTCGGCCAACTGCTTTTTGGTATCCGTGTCGCGGCAGCCGGTGGCCACTTGGACCAGCCGGCTATTCGCTGCACGTATTTTTTCGACCGGACTCAAGCCACCTTGACCTTGCCCGCGGCGATGTCTTTCAACTTTTCAAGAAATGCCGCATCATCGCCCGCCTTAATTGTCGGCACGTCCCGCCCCATTGCCGCCGGACCGCGTGGCTGGGATTTGCCCGGCTGATTCAGAACTTCCCGCCCGCTTTCTGATGCGAAGGCAACCAGCGCAGCCCGCATGTCGGCGGAAGCGTCGGCCGGAATGAAAACGAATTTATGCGGCTGCCGGCGAGCCTTTTCAACGGCGGTTTGAATCTCGACCGGGACCATTAGGCAACACCCCACAGCCATTTTTCTTCATCGACCGAGCGCATCTGCATCTTCAGGGAATGGTCGATCGTCTGCGGAAGAAATAAGGGATATTCGTGCAGCCGGGCCGGCTTGGGCATTCCGTGACTATGAGCCGCCGCGATTATCAGGGTGGCAGCCGTATAATCGGCCTCAGCCTTGGCGCGTGCGGCGAGCGCGGCCTCACGCGCCTGGATGGCGGCGATACGGGCGGCGATGGCAGCGTTGAGCTTATCACCCCACTGCGCGTGGACGTTTGCGAAATTCAGCGTGGCGTCGGCTTCGAGAACTATGCGCCAGCTCTCGTCCTTGGCCTTGTGTAAAAACTCCAGACGGTGTTCCGCTTCGGTCTTCGCGCGAGAAGCATCGGCCAGATTGCCGCCGGCTGAAACAACTGCGGCTGGTGTGTTGGCCGCAAGCTGTGCCTCGGCAGTTTGGATTTCGGCGAGAACGCTTTCATGAGCGGCCCATGCAGCGGCGCGCGCTGCGGTCGCGGATTCGAGAGACAATAATTCAGGCATTTTGGATCTTTCTGGTTAAGTGCGTGGTTGAGGTAGCGGTGTGGCTGGAAAAACTGCCGCGCGTTCGTCACAATGGCAGCAATGTGCATGGATAACTTCATCGTCGGGCTGCCGCGGGAAGCTGACCGCCAGACAATTTATTCCGCCGCATTTCGGGCAGTTTCCCCGCCAACACTTGCTCCGGCGTGTCAGGCGGAATTTGGCCGCAACCGCGTCGTGGGCCGCGGTTGAAAATTTGAACAGTGCCATCAGAAGAAAGTACCCTTCTCGGCCGGCGCCGTTGCCGGGCTGGGCTCGTCAAGCCAGCCCTCTCGATTCAGCCAGGTTGCGGGATGCGGAATAAATTGCGGGTCCGCGGGCCATTTTGCGCGGGCCTCGCCGGCCAAGATGGTATCCGCCGCAGCTTTGAGCCGGGCGCCGGTGAAAGCCTTGCGAGCCGCCCCTTTGCCTGTCTTTCGGGGATAGGCAGCCCAAAAAGATTCAAACGCTGAATCTGATGATTCCTTTAACTTACTCTTACACTTATACTTGGAGCTTGTTTCATTCTCTGTCACAGAGGTTGTTGCTTCATCAGTTTCATCGAATGTTTCAGGTGTCGGAGATTTTTTATGTCTCGCGGCGCGCGCGGCGGCAGTTTGCTCGCGCCGTGCTACTCTGCCTGCCCATGCTTCGCGGGCCTTCTCGGCAACAACCGGGTGATACAATCGGCCATCCGCGCATTTGATCCAGCCGTGCAAGGCAACCTTGCGCACGGTGCGCCATTTTTTGGTGCCGGCCAGGTGCTCCAATATGCGTTCATCGTCTGGCAGGCTACCAGCCGGTTTCTGCAGGAATGCCCTGGCCCAAAGCGTGAAGCCGGCCTTGAATTCGTCGCCGGTGGCAAGCGCATAGAAATCGGAATCGAGGAGGCGGACAATATCAACCGGCAGATATGGCATCCCGCGTAGATCGCACTCGGGCGGCGTGAGGGGTGGGGGAAAGGTTTCCACAGCCGCGCCTCACGCCCTCGGCAGTGCGGCTACAAATTGATTCAGCGATGCCGCGGTGATGACCGTAGCCGAGCCAATTTTGCGGGCGTCCAACTTGCCCTCCTTCAGCAAGGCGTAGAATTTCGTCTGGCAGATGCCAATTTTCTTCATCGCCTCGCGCGGGCGATATACGAGCTGGTCAGCTTCGTTTTCCATTGGAATTCCTTTGATTTTCGGTGGAGTGGACAAAAAAATACCGCCCCTGCGGCAGTGCCGGGGGCGGTTAATTCAAGGTCAGAGAGGCGTCTAGCGCGCCAGACGCAATAACTGACCGTGAGAAGAATTGTACGTCAAAGTGGTCAAAGTGCGCAAGCGAAAACGCGCGACATCAAAAGAAATGTTTTGTGGTAGAAATGTCACACCGGCTCCGGCTCGCAAGCATCCAAAATCTTGAAGATTTTCAGCGCCTTTGCCTTTATGGCCGCCACCTTCGTCCGCAACGCAAGGCCCGCGTCATCGGCTGGGATTGTACCGGCAAGGGCAACGGGAATGTCGCCTTCCAGTGAATCAAGCCACTCCACAATCTCGGACGCGACACCCTCAACCGCAGCACCACGCGCCGCGCTGATTCCAATCTGTTCGACCATCTCAACCTCCAAAAATGCCGGCGTCCGGCCGGCGCGGATTCTCAAATTCGCAAAAAATTTTCCGCGAGGGCTTGCCGAGTGTTTTGCTTGTAGCAGCCAATGGGGGGGTGCCGGGGGTCATCCTGCAACTCGGCGGATGTTTTCCACGTTGTCACCATCGGCACCGGTGCGCGCCGGGCCGGTTGCGAAGGCAGCCCATTCGGTCATAAGCCGGCGGCGCTTCTCGAAATGGTCCCCGCGCAGGTAGGCGGCCTCGACTTTATCCCGGTTCGTATGGGCGAGAGCCGCTTCGGCAATCTCGCGGGCGAATGACGTACTCTCAGCCGCCCAGTCGCGGAACGTGGAGCGCATGCCATGCACGGTAACACCATCCGCGGCGCCCGCCAGCGCCTTGCTGACTGCCACATCTGATAACGGCTGGTTAGCTTTGCCACCGGGGAACACAAGGCCGTCAGGGGCCTTCCTGAGCGGCGCTACGGCGGTCAGCACGGCAACGGCAGCATCGGTTAGCGGAACGCGATGGTCTCGCTTCTGATTCTTCCGTCCCTTCATGCGCTCGGCCGGAACCGTCCAAACCTTTGCTGCCATGTCAATTTCATTCCAGCGCGCGCCTCGCGCCTCGCCGGACCTGGCTGCGGTGAGTGTCAGGAAGCGGAGACATAGCGCGGCGGTGCCCTTGCTGTCCGCCAGTTTGGTCATCACGGCCGGTAGATCGGACCAGGGAACGGCCGCGTGATGCTCTACCGCGGCCATCTCGGCGCGGGCCGGCAATAAGTGGTCCAGATGGCCTTTCCAACGCGCCGGATTCTCGCCCTCGCGGTAATGTCTGGCCTTCGCATAATCCAGCACCGCCTCGATGCGCCCGCGTACCCGGCTGGCCGTTTCAGATTTTTCATGCCAGATCGGTTCAAGGATCGCCAAAACATCAGCCACGGTCACGGCAGAGACCGGGGTTTCCCCGATCCGGGGGTAGGCGTAGGTTTTAAGGGTGGCCTCCCATTGGCTGCCGTGTTTTTCATTTTTCCATCCAGCTTTATGCGCGGCAATATA
The DNA here is from genome assembly GCA_963696195.1 of uncultured Alphaproteobacteria bacterium. Classification (GTDB taxonomy): domain Bacteria; phylum Pseudomonadota; class Alphaproteobacteria; order Acetobacterales; family Acetobacteraceae; genus Acidocella. The sequence goes on along the minus strand of OY968826.1, from coordinate 1,965,959 downwards.
TTTGCCGGCGACAATCTCAAAGGTTTGGGCCGCCTGTTCCTCCCGCGTTGCCTTGGCGGCTTGGCGCGCTTCCAGGGGGTCAATGCCTTCGAGGAGCTGGCGGCGGCATTCAGCAGCACCGGCGCGGGCTTGGGCGAGCGTGACATCACGATCCGGCCCGAGGCTAAGCCAGCGCGACACGCCCTTGCGCTTGTACCTGAAAACCCACAACCGGCGGCCGTCCTCGATCCTTAAATACAGCCCAGCACCATCGCTGTGGAAGCCGGGCTTCGTGAGGGCCTTTACCTCCATTGCGGTCAGTTTTTTATCGAGGCGGCGGGCCATGGGTGTATCCCTCGGATTCCAATGGGATACACTTTTGATCTGAAAATGGGCGAAGTCAAGCGAAAATAGGCGACAAGGCTGCCGGTAAAATCAGGCTTTCCCTCTGCTTTTTTGATGATCGGAGAAACCCGGCGAAACGAAGTTCGGCAGACATCCCCTCCGCCACTTCAGAACAGAACTGCGAACGCCGGGCGTAGCCGATTTTACGCCGCTGGTGGCCGCGAGCGTTCGGAGCAAATCGCCCTTCGATCCCATAATGCGGACTTCCTTGTCCGCTACCTCGACGCGCTGGGCCAGCGCGCGAAGGTGCTCGCGCCTGTAGCCGCCGCCGTCGATCCGGATGCGCTCGCGGGCGGTTCTGGCGAATTTCTGGACCATGGCGGGTGTGATCGCCTGCTGACCCGTACTTTCCGCCATCGCCTGGGCGCGGTCGGCGTCGGCCTGGGCCTGATCGCGGATGGCTTTCAGACCGGCGATGCGCTCCTTCAGCGCCGGGTCGTCCAGGTCGGCGACGCCTGATTCAATGGCGTCATAGAGCCGCTTGAGCCGCAAATCGGTCTCGGCCGCCCGCTTGTTCAGTTCGGCGATATGCTCGCGCCGGCGTTCGGTCCGCTCCTGGCGGCGGTCGAGCACCGAAGCCAGGACTTCTTCGAGCCGCTCCGGCTGTAGCAAGCGGTCTGTAGCAAGCGGTCCTTGATGTGGCCGGCGACAAGGTTGTCGAGTTTCTCCATCGGGATCGAGCGGCCCTTGCAGCCGGTCTCGCCCTGCCGGGCCTTGATCGAGCAAGTGTAGTAGCGGTAACGCCCGCCCTTGCCGGTGCGGAGCGCCATCGCGCCGCCGCAGTCGGCGCAGAAGCAAATGCCGGTAAGGAGAGTGGGGCCGCTGACGACGCGGGCCGGCGTGACCTTGGATTTGCTGCGCTTGTTGAACTCATGGCGGCCGATATAGGTCGCGCGGGTCAGGATGCGGTGAACCTGGCCGATACCCCAACGACCGCCGTCACGGGTGAAGATGCGCTGGCGGTTGAGGTGCGCCGTGATGTTCTTCACGCCCATCGGGCCGGACGTGCCGTCCCCTTCGAGGGCAAGCCGGTAGATCAGCCGCACCGTATCGGCATGCAGCGGGTCGATTTCCAACTTCTTCTTGACCTTCGCGCCGCGCTGCTCGGCCGCGACGACGCGGTAGCCGATGGGCGGCAGGGAGCCGTTCCAGAAACCCTGGCGCGCGTTCTCCTTCAAGGCGCGCAGCACATGCTTGGCATTTTCCTTCGACTGGTATTCGTCGAACAGCGCCATGATCTGCCGCATCATGACGTGCATGGGGTCATCGCCCATCTCCTGGGTGATGGAGACGAGCTTGACGCCGTTCTTGGCGAGCTTGCGAACGTAGAACTCGAGTTCAAAATGGTCGCGGAAGAAGCGGCTGAACGAATGGACGACCACCACATCGAACGGCGAGGGTTTGCTCGTGCCCGCCTCGATCATGCGCTGGAATTCCGGGCGGCGGTCGTTGGTGGCTGATGCGCCGGGTTCGACGTAGGTCTCGGCGAGCTGGTAACCGCGCGACTGGCAGTACGCCTCGCCTTGCCGCTTCTGATCCGGGATCGAGACATCATGCTCGGCTTGCCGCGCCGTCGAGACGCGCAGGTAGAGGGCGGCCCGTAGCGGCACGGTCATGTGGGTAAACTCCTTACGTCATCGCGACGGCCAGAACAGTTCGTCGAAAAGGTCGCCGAACCATGCTTCGAATACGTCGATTTCGGCATCCGTAACCGGCACGCGCGCGGGCCAGTCGTCGATGACACGCCACGTCGCGACATCATGTTTGACGGGACGGCCAAGGCGCGGCCAGGGACCGGGCACGACATACAAGTCGGGCGGCAATTCGCCGACTGCGGCGCGGTCGCGCAGGGATGAGCGGTGCCGAGACATCGCACCAGGATCGCGCGAGCAGAGAAAAAGCGGAACGACCCAATCCTAGCCGTGGCTACGCTTCGGGCCATTGCTCGTCACGCCTCCTGCTTGGTCCTTGGCGAGACGGCCAGACCGAGGAACACGAGAACGGCCTGGTTGAGCCGCAGGATGTCTTCATCGTCGAGCCTGCCGACGTGCGCGCCAACCTTGATCTTGGGGACGATAGTAATCTTGTCCACCATCAAACGGGACGCTGCCCGCAGGCCATTGCGCTCGTTCGGCTCCACCGGCAGGCGGAACAATGGCGCATCGGTCTCGTCCGTGGTGAAGGCGCAGATGGTGATTGAAATCGGTAGCGTCGAAGCTATCGTCCTGAACGATGACGACGGGGCGCGGCTTGCCTGCATAGCCCTTGCCGCCGGCGACGGTCCAGATGTCGCCTCGCCTCATACATCGCCCCAATCCGATATCGCGTCGATGAACGCTTGATCCTCCGCAGCATGAGCACTGGCGGCGATGGCAGCTGATTGGCGATGTGCTTCGGAGCGGAAGGCGGGGGAGCGCACGTCCGGCACCCAAATCTGGATGGGGCGCAGGCCCTGCTCGCGCAGGCGCTCGCGATGTTCCCGCACCTTGATGCGCGAGGGCTTGGCGCTTGATGCCGAGGCCATGACAAGTCTCCAATATAGTTACATGTAACCTATCATAGACCGCTGGCTTTCGCCAGGACTTTCACCGGCGTTCGCCGCTTGGACGAACCCCTCCTCTTTCCGGCCCTTTCTTGCCGCAGTACAGAGAGGTGGCTGGCCAAATTCGAACACTTGGATAAGTGGAATTTCTGCCTGAACTCGGCGATGCTGCCGTGGAACAGGAGAAATGATGACGAAGCGTACCCGCCGTAACCATGCCCCGGCGTTCAAGGCCAAAGTGGCATTGGCCGCTCTGAAGGGCGAGAAGACACTGGCTGAGCTGGCGCAGCTTTATGACGTTCACCCGACCCAGATCACGACCTGGAAGGCGCAGTTGGCGGAAGGTGCTGCCGGGCTGTTCGGCGGCGCGCCGGCGAGTGGTGAGCCAGCACCGGCCTCGGCCGGTATCTGAATTTCTACAATGGCAGGCGCCCGCATTCGAGCCTTGGCGCGCGTACGCCCGATGCTGCCTACTTCACTCAGGCCCCGCTGCTTGCGGCCGCCTGAAAATTTCGCGATCGGTGTCTGGGCCTCGCTCCAGTCGGGCTACGCCCTCCTTGCGCAAGGCCCAGACACCGGAATACTATCCAACAACCCGGCAGACCTGCCACTTATAGATAGCGAAACCGTGTTCAGACAAACCCGGCCACCTCTGTGGCCCCATCTCCACGTCACTGACCGGTTCATAGGGCTATGGCGTAGACATAGTGCTCATCATCGTCGGTCGTGGCCCGCCACGGCCATCCTTAATGCGTTGAAAAATAACGATAAAAATCATTTCAGCATGTAAAATGTACGTCAAACTATACGCTAAAGACGCGGACTGAAACGGACCGAAAAAGACGCATCACGTTTTCGTGATAGCTGGCGCCAGCGGCACCAGATGCTCGCGGCTCATTTTCATGTGCTCGGCCGGAATGCGCCAAAGGGCATCGGGCCTCTCGAATTCGGACCAGACCGCCGCGCGCACCTCGCCGGGGCGTTGCGCGGTGAGCGCCAGGAAACGCAGCGCCAGGCGGGTGACGGGCAGGGCAGGGATGGCCTCGGCTTTATTTTGCCAAAATCGCTTGGTCCTCGTGGACCAGTTTTCTGAGGGCGGCTAAAGTATCATGACAGCCTTCCCCGCAGGCATTTAGGTCGATTATATAGTCTGCAAGCTGTCTATCGGTCTTTATCCACTTCCCAGGAATATGGCTCTGGACCTACAACAACGAACGGCCCAATAGGGGCATCGGCGGGATCACACCCGCACAGAAACTGAAACTAGCCGTGTGAATTCTACCGCAAAGCCCCGTTAAAAACGGGGGGATTACCAGTCCATTATCGCCGAATTATCACGCCGGAGCGGTTTATTTCCCCCCAAAACCGCTCTAAGTCTTACCTACCAAGGGAGACGCACATGCAAGAGATCAAGTTAAAGGCCGCGGACGGTTCAGGCGAATTTTCCGCATTCGTATACGCCCCGGTGTCGGAAGACACCTGCGGCTCGGTGGTGGTCATCCAGGAAATTTTCGGCGTGAACGACTCACTTCGCGCCACCTGCCAAAGCCTCGCCGACATGGGCTTCATCGCCATCGCGCCGGATTTGTTCTGGCGCCAAGAGCCCGGCGTCAACATTTCCGACAAAACCGAAGCCGAGCGGCAGAAAGCCTTCGCCCTGATGAACGGTTTTGACCAGGATAAGGGCATTGAGGACCTCAAAGTCACCCTCGCCGCCGCCCGCAAACTCCCTGGCGCCAACGGCATTGCCGGCACGCTCGGCTTCTGCCTCGGCGGCCGCCTGGCGGTGATGATGGCCACCCGCTCCGACGCGGACGTCAACGTCTCTTACTACGGCGTCGGCATCGACAATCTGGTCCCCGAGTTCGACAAAATCGAAGCCCCGCTGATGCTGCACATTGCCGAGAACGACGAATACGTGCCTGAGGAAGCCGTGGAGAAAATCCTCGACGGCGTAGAGGAAAGCGACTGGATCGACGCCTTCATCTACCCCGGCGTCCAGCACGCCTTCGCCCGCGCCGGCGGCGTGCATTTTGACGCTCGCGCCGCCACCATCGCCAACGGCCGCACGGCGGAAATTCTTGCCGAGCTTCTGGAGTAATCTTGCGCCGCCGCAACCTCCTAACCTGCGCCGGTGCGAGCCTCCTCGCACCGGCGTTTGCATTTGCCGATGACCTCGCCACCACCTGCGTCACCGCCATCCTTGGCCAGCTCGCCGCTTTGCCGGACGGCCCGGCGCTGCTCAACAGCTACCTCGTCAACACCGGCCCGGATGCAACAAACTTCGACCTGACCCAGGCCAACGCCGCCTACGTCTACGACAACGCCTTGGCCGGGCTACTGCTCCTCGCATCCGGCCACCAGCCCGCGGCACAACGCATCGGCACCGCCCTCGCCCTCGCCCAATCCCACGACCGCTTCTACTCTGACGGCCGCCTGCGCAACGCCTACCAAGCCGGCGCCATGGCCACGCCCGCCAAACTCCCCGGCTGGTGGGAAACCACCGCCGGGCATTGGGTGGAAGACCCCTACCAGGCAGGCAGCCAGACCGGCCCCATCGCCTGGGCCATGCTGCTCTGGGCCGCACTGGGCATGAAATCCCCCGCTGACGACGCGGCGGATTTCCTCGATGATCGCCTGCGCGCGCCCACCGGCTATTACGGCGGCTTTTACGGTTTTGAGCCCCACCCCCTCAAACTACTCTGGCAAAGCACCGAGCAAAACACTGATCTGTACACAGCCTTCACCAAACTAACCCGCACCGAGGACGCCGCCCACGCCAAAGCATTCGTTGCCGCCATGCTGGACCAAAACTCCAGCCCCATCTTCGCCGCCGGCGCCACGCCGGACGGCGCCACCAACCACCTCGCCGCGGCGGACGCCAGCATCTGGCCCTACCTCGCCGGGCTTGGTACGCCAGCCTCCGCCCTCGCCGCCATCAAAGCCCTGCAACGCGGCCCCGGCGTCGGCTTTTCGGACGCAAGCCAGAGCATCTGGCTGGAAGGCACCGCCTTCGCCGCTTTGGCACTACAACAAATGCAAAACCCCCTGGCCGCAACCTTCACCGCCACCCTGGCGCAAAACATCTCGCCGGAAGGCTACGTCTACGCCACCATCGCCCCGCAACTCTCCACCGGTCTCACCACCGGCCCCTCCCTGCAAAAAAATCTCCCCGGACAGCCGTTCAACTATTTCCGCCGTCCCGCGCTCAGCGCCACGGCCTGGGCCGGCTTGGCCGCGCTGGGCGTCAACCCCCTGGCTTGAAACCACCGCCATTATCGTAGCACCGGTTAACGCAACATCAATCATTCCCGCCTACACCACGAGGCCAAGACAAAAACTACCAGATACCACAACGCAAAATGGGATTTTTTAGATATCTGTCATCGCACAAGCAAGGTAATGTATAATGCCGGAGCATCAATTTTTTCTCGGGCGGCAGGCTATCGTCGGACGCCGGGATGAACTGATAGCCTACGAGTTGCTGTTCCGCAGCAGCCAGGTCAACGCTGCTTTCATTGTGGACGATGTCGCCGCCAGCGCCGCCGTCATTAAACACATGTTCGTAAGCCTTGGCATAGGTGCCGCACTTGGCGGCAAACTTGGGTTTATCAATGTGTCGGAACACCTGCTGCTTGACGACAGCATCGAACTCCTTCCGCCGGGCCAGGTGGTGCTGGAACTTCTCGAATCCGTGCCCCTCACCCCCGGCATCATCGCGCGCTGCAAGGCGTTGAAAGACGCAGGTTACGCCCTCGCCGTCGACGACCTCACGCAAATCATGCAAGCCCACGAACCTTTGTTGCCGCTCATCGACGTGGTAAAAATCGACGTTATGGCCATGCAGCCGGCTCAGATCGAGGCAACCGTGCGCGCACTCAAACCCTACAAACTTAAGCTGCTCGCCGAAAAAATAGATGCGCCGGAGCAATTCAACTTCTGCCTCAACCTCGATTTTGATCTGTTTCAGGGCTATTTTTTCGCCAAGCCCGTCATCCTTACCGGCTACAGCATACCGCCCTCCGCACTGGTCCTGCTCAACCTGCTCAGCCTTATCGCCGCCGATGCCGAAATTCATGAAATCGAGGATGTCCTGAAGCGGTCACCAGATTTAACCATGCATCTACTGAAAATGGTCAACTCCGCGGCCTTCAACCTGGAGCGCAAAATCTCCAGCGTGCGCAGCGCCATCGTCATGCTCGGCCGCATCCAGCTCGCCCGCCTTATCCAGATCATGCTGTTTTCGCAACAGAGCAACGGACGCGGCGCCGCCAATCCCTTGCTGCAAACGGCCGTCATCCGTGGCCGCATGATGGAAGGCCTCGCCGGCCTGCTCGGCTACCCCGCCTTGCGCAACCGCGCCTTCATGGCCGGCATCCTCAGCCTGGCCGGCACGCTGTTTCACCAGCCTTTGGCGCAACTCCTGGAGTCCATCAACCTGGAAACCTCCATCCGGGAGGCTTTGCTCAACCGCGCGGGCCAGCTCGGCACCATGCTGCAAATGGTCGAAGCCTGCGAACGCCCCGGCGACGCCCAGACCGCCCAACTGCTAACCACCCTTGGCTTGACCAACCTCGACGCCTTCAACCGCCTGCACACCGAAGCCCTCACCTGGGCCAGCCATTTCGTTTAGCTCCCATCAGCGGACGGTGAGCCATTTTGAAATTCTGGCTTGGGTGGATTTCTGCCAGTCAGCTTACGGCCCTAGTTGGCGATAACGGACATTCGCCTTATGGTGAGGCCGCGCAGTATTACAATGATGGGTGATCGTAACGAAACCCATCGCTCGCTTTACGACGGTGCTACTTAGGTGGCGGCGGCCGCATAATGCTGGATTCAGCGAATAAATTGCTGGGCAACAGCGGCCGCTCGGGACACTCATAACGCAACACAATTGGCCCAATGCTCCATTTTCCACCGGCGGTAGAAATACTTGGCGCTTTGTAACCAAACGGGGTTATAACCCAGGGCCAAAATGCCGCGGGGAATTGAAGCTGCACTGCTGCGGCTTTGAAGATGCCGAACCGCTCAGCAAGAGGACGGTACCGAATTACTATCTCACGGGGACGGTTAGGCATCCATGGCACCAATTCCACCGCCATGACGTCGGAACCGACCGCTTTATTCGTTATGCTGATTTGCTGTATCGTCTCGGCTAAAAATTTGGAACGGATCGCCGGGTTAAAAAGCATGGCTGTCCGATCAGGATATGCAGCAGCAGCAGCCTTCACCGTCTCAAAGTCGATGATTTGCCCGGAGCTTTGTATCCTGCTGAACAGCTTTGTCCTTGGCATTCGCATGTAGGTCTGTTTTTGGGTTTGGTTTTCTCTCCTATCTAAGCCGACGAGGAATGGAATTAGGCGTTTCCTGCGAAGGCGCCACCCTCCGATTGATATTTCAAGGCCGATCCGGAAGGATTTTTCAGAAGCGATAGCCTGTTCCAGCATCCACAGGGCCTGGTTTATCGGTTTTAGGTGATGACGCCCTATCCCAATCATCGCAATACGACCGTCGTCATGACGTAGAAATTCTTTGCCTAGGAGTTGCTTGGCGATCCACTCATCAGTCGGGCACGTTCCCACATAAGCGGCACCGGCAAAGCCAAGCGTCATGTAGCCGTCACGAGTCACATATACGATTGTTTTATTTGCACATGGATCGTGCTCACCAATCATTTTTGAGTTGCGAGTCTTAACGGTCAGTCGGTCACTAACCTGAACAACACAAGCGCCATTTATAGCAGTAAGAATAAGTGTCATGGCCAAACGATAAAGTAAGGGTGGGTTATGCTACTCTAACCCACTCTTGCACCACCGCTTCGCTCCGGCAACTTTTCTGCTTTTGGGAGAGGCTCTTGGCTCCAGGAACGAATATAATTGACGCGCTGCAGTCGGCGATGGACAGCCCTGAATGTCCGCTCCTGGGATCACCTCCAGGGGCCGCCTAAGCCCACCTCGGCTCGAATCCGGAAATCCAAACTCCCCCGCCAAACCGCCCAAAATTTAATCGATCACCCCAAAAACCCGGCCATTTCCCTCAAATACCCGGAATTTTCGTTGTTTTTTCGACACAAACCCGCACAAATTGGGGTGCAAGCAAAAAATTCCACAATACTAACAACGCGTTATAAACACTTCCTCGCAAGCGCTTCACGTGAAGCACCCCCGCGCCGTTAAATCGCCGCCTCCAATGCTGACGAAGCCTCCAGCCAAACCTGCTCCGCCAACCCCGTCTCGCGCTTGATCGCGGCAATCCGCTGGTTGATATACGCCAGATCCTTTGCCTTGCCGGCTGAATAAATCCCTGGCTCCGCCAGCTTTTTTTCTAACAAATCCTTCTCCGCGGTCAGCTTGGCAATCCGCAGTTCCGCATCCTTCACCGCCTGACGCAACGGCGCCGTCTTGCTCCGCGCCTCGGCGCGTTCCTTTTTGCCCTCGGCCCGGTCGTTCTTGCGCGAGTTATCGCGTGAGCCGCCACCGCTGCTCGTGCTGCCTTCCGTCACACTGGCGGCGTAGGAGGCCAGATCGCCATCCAGCGCCGTCACCTTGCCGTTTGCCACCAGCAACAGCCGGTCCGCCACCAAATCCACCAAATACGGATCATGCGAAATCAGCACCACCGCGCCCTCGAAATCCGCCAGGGCCCGCACCAGCGCATCGCGCGCGTCAATGTCCAAATGGTTCGTCGGTTCGTCCAGAATCAGTAAATGCGGTGCATCCCGCGTCGCCAGCGCCAGTAGCAGCCGCGCTTTCTCACCGCCGGACATCGCGCCCACCTTGGTGTTCACCCTATCCGCATCCAACCCGAACCGCGCCGCCTGCGCGCGCACCTGCGGCGGTGTGGCTTTGGGTAATGCGCGGGAGAGATGCTCATACGGCGTCTCGGTCATCACCAAGTCGTCCTCCTGGTGCTGCGCGAAATACCCCACGCGCAAATTCCCGGTCCTAAACTGCCGCCCGCTCAACGGCTCCAGCCGGCCCGCCAGCAGCTTCGCCAGCGTGGATTTGCCGTTGCCGTTGGTCCCCAGCAGCGCAATGCGGTCCTCCATATCAATGCGCAGCGAAACGCCTTTCAGCACCGCCTTGCCGTCGTAGCCGATATCCACATTATCCAGGCTCAGCATCGGCGGGGCCAGCTTGTTCGGCTCGGGGAAGGAGAAGCGGGTCACCCGGTCCTCCACCACCAACTCAATCTGCGGCATCCGCTCCAGCGCCTTAATCCGGCTCTGCGCCTGCTTCGCCTTGGCGGCCGACGCGCGGAAGCGGTCAACGAATTTCTGCATATGCGCCCGTTGCTCGGCGGCTTTTTCCGCCGCACGGCCCAGTTGCAGGGCTTTTTCGGTCTTAATGCGCACAAACTCGGCAAACCCGCCCGGCGTCACCGTCAGCTTGCCGCCGTCCAGATGCGCAATCGCCTCCACCGCGCGGTCCAGCAACTGCCGGTCATGGCTCACCAGCAGCACCGCACCGGGGAATTTGCCCAGATACTGTTCCAGCCAGAGTGTCGCTTCCAAGTCCAAATGGTTGGTCGGCTCATCGAGCAACAACAGGTCCGGTGCCGAGAACAGCACCGCCGCCAGCGCCACGCGCATGCGCCAGCCACCGGAGAAACTGCTCATCGGCCGGCTCTGCCACTCGGTGGAGAACCCCAGCCCGGACAAAATCGCTGCCGCCCGCGCGGGTGCGGCATCGGCTTCAATCGTCAACAAACGGTCATGGATTTCGGCAATGCGGTGCGGGTCCACCTCGTGGTGGTCCACCTCTTCCAGCAGCGCCGTGCGCTCGGCATCGGCCTTCAGCACCACTTCCAGCGGCGTCACATCGCCACCGGGAGCCTCCTGCGCCACATAACCCAGCCGCACCCGCTGGCCAAAGCGGATGCTCCCGCCATCGGGCTGCAGCTCCCCCGCGATCAGCTTAAGCAGCGTGGACTTGCCCGCCCCGTTGCGGCCGATCAGGCCAATGCGGCGGCCAGGGTCGACCATAAGGTTGGCGCGATCCAGCAGGGCGCGGCCGGCAATACTGTAGGATAGGTTCTCTAAACTTAAAACGCTCATGCGCCCCCTCTACAGCGCCCCAGGGGACTTGCCCACCCTGCAAGGCTTGCGGACCCTGGCTTGCCCCGCTATTCCCCGGCCACAATCACTTAAAGGCATATAGTACCATGGCAATCGAGCGCACCCTCTCCATTATCAAACCCGACGCGACCCGCCGCAACCTGACCGGCAAGATCAACGACAAGTTCGAGGAAGCCGGCCTTCGCATTGTCGCCACCCGCCGCCTGCAACTAACCCAGGCCCAGGCCGAGGCGTTCTACGCCGTGCACTCCCACCGCCCGTTCTTCGCTGATCTGGTCAGCTTCATGATCTCCGGCCCGGTTGTGGCGCAGGTGCTGGAAGGCGAGAGCGCCATTGTCCAGAACCGCGACATCATGGGCGCCACCGACCCGAAGAAGGCCGACCCCGGCACCATCCGCGCCGATTTTGCTGAGTTGATCGAAGCCAACTCCGTGCATGGCTCCGACAGCCCGGAAGCCGCCGCGCAGGAAATCTCCTTCTTCTTCGCCGGCATCGACATCACTGCTTAAGTTTTGAGCTTTTGCAGGGGGGGATTAATCCCCCCTGCAAAGGCCGCGCGGCGTAACAGTGAGCGCCTTTATTGCGGGCGTTTGGCCTTGGCCACCTGCCGCGCGCGGCCGATCGCCAGCGCGCCGGCCTCCACATCCTCGGTCAACGTGGACCCCGCCGCCACCAGCGCACCGTCACCCACGGTAATGGGCGCCACCAGCGCGGTGTTGGAGCCGATGAAGACTCGCGCGCCGATTTTAGTTTTGTGTTTGGCCTTGCCGTCATAATTGCAAGTGATGGTGCCAGCGCCGATGTTGGTGCCGGGGCCGATTTCCGCGTCGCCGATGTAGCTCAGGTGGTTGGCTTTGGCGCCCGCGCCGAGGGTGGAGGCTTTGACTTCGACGAAGTTGCCGACATGCGCGCCGGGGCCAATGTCAGCGCCGGGGCGCAGCCTTGCATAGGGGCCGATGACGGCGCCGGTGTGCACAATGCAGCCTTCCAGGTGCGAAAAAGCCCTGATTTCGGCACCGGATTCCACGGTGACACCGGGGCCGAACACGACATAGGGCCCCACAACAACATCAGCCCCAAGCAGCGTGTCAGCGGAGAAAAATACGGTGTCCGGGGCGAGCATGGAGACGCCGGACTCCAGTGCATTTTCGCGCAGCCGGATTTGCAGGGCGGCCTCGGCGGCTGCGAGTTCGGCGCGGGAGTTGATGCCCATGCATTCGGCGTAGGGGGCCTCGAAGGCGGCGACTTTCACGCCCTCCGCCCGTGCGATTTCCACTATGTCGGTGAGGTAGTATTCTCCCTTGGAGTTCTCGGCCTTCACCGCCGCCAGCCAGCGGCGCATGTCGGCGGCGGGGGCGGCCATGCCGCCGGCATTGCACAAAGTGAGGCGGCGTTGTTCCGGCGTGGCGTCGGCGTATTCCACGATGCGGGCGGCGTAGCCGTTTTCCATCACCAGGCGGCCGTATTTGCCGGTGTCGGCGGGCGTCATCGCCAGCAGCACCAGCCCGGCGTCACCAGCCTGGGCGCGGGCGAGCAGGGCCTGCATGGTGGCGGCGGAGACCATTGGGTTGTCGGCGTAGAAAATCGCGACGAGGCCTTCGCCGAATTTGTGCTCCGCCTGGTTGGCTGCGTGGGCGGTGCCCAGGCGCTCGGCCTGCATCACCACGGGGTGCGGGGCGGCGAGGTCTTGCAGTACCGGCATGTCCGGCCCCAGCACGACGACCACGTGGTCGAATACCGTTTCAGCCGCCATGGTGATGTGGCGCAGCATTTCGCGCCCGGCGAGTTTGTGCGCGGCTTTGGGGAGGGCGGATTTCATCCGCGTACCCAGACCCGCGGCGATAATGACGGCGGTGTTTTCCATGGTGACTATGCCTGCTTCAGGTCGATCAGACTCTTGCGGATTTTGCGGCTGCGGTTGATTTTATCTTCGATATAATCCGCATCGCCCTTGCGCACCGCGCGCGCCATGGCCTGTGCATCCTCGGAGAATCGCGCGAACATTTCCAGCAGCGCGTCCTTGTTGTTGAGGAAAATATCGCGCCACATCACAGGGTCGGATGCCGCGATGCGGGTGAAGTCGCGGAAGCCCGAGGCGGCGAACTGCAGCACCTCGCCGCGGGTCTCATCGGCCAGATCATCCGCCGTGCCGCAGATGGTAAACGCGATGAGGTGCGGCAGATGGCTGACGATGGCGATCACGCGGTCATGGTGCGCCGCGTCCATGCGGGCGGTCTGCGCGCCGAGGATTTTCCACAGCGTTTCGATTTTTACGATGGCGGCTTCATCGGTTCCGGCGGGCGGGGTGAGCAGCGACCAGCGGCCTTTGAACAGATCCGCCAGCCCGGCATCCGGGCCGGAGAATTCGGTGCCGGCGATCGGGTGTGCTGGGACGAAGGCGACGTTGGCGGGGATGAAGGGTGCGACATCATGCACCACCGATTGCTTGGTCGAGCCGACATCGGAGAGCACGCAGCCCGGCGCCAGATGCGGGGCGATGGCTTGCGCCAGGGCAGCGTAGGTGCCGACCGGGGCGCAGAGGATCACGCAATCCGCACCCTCCACGGCTTGCACGGGGTTGCTCTCGTATTCATCGCCCAGGCCGAGTTCCTTGGCGCGGGCAAGGGCCGCGGGGTCGGCGTCGCAGATGATGATTTTATCCGCGATGCCGCCATAAGCTTTGGCGCCGCGCGTGATGGAACTGCCGATCAGCCCGATGCCGATGATGACCAGGCGCTTGAAGATGGGTTTAACCATGGACAAACGCGTTCAACGCCTCGGCGACCATATTGCATTCCGCATCCGTGCCGATGGTGACACGCAGGCAGTCCGGCAGGCCGTAGGATTTCACGTTGCGCACGATTAACCCGCGCGAGCGCAAAAACTGGTCGGCGGCGACGGCGCGTTCCGGGCCGCCAAAGTCAACCAGGATGAAGTTGGCTTCCGACGGGTGAGTTTTTAGCCCCACCTGCGCGAGGCGCGCTTCCAGCCGGGCGCGGGCCTGGGTGTTGTGTTCGCGGCCCTTTTCCAGCCAGCCGGGTTCGGCCAGTGCGGCGATGCCGGCGGCGGAAGCGGTGACGCTGACGTTGAAGGGGGCGCGCATGCGGTTGAGCACATCGATGATGGCCAAGGGCGCATAGGCCCAGCCGAGCCGCGCGCCGCCGAGGCCGAAGATTTTAGAGAAGGTCCGGGTCATCACCGTGTTTTCGCCCGCATCCACCAGCGCCGTGCCGGGGTCGTAATCGGGCCGGTCCACATATTCACTATAGGCAGCGTCGATCACCAGCAGAATATCTTCCCGCAGCCCGGCGCGCAGGCGGAGCATTTCGGGTTGCGGCAACAGCGTGCCGGTTGGGTTGTTGGGGTTGGCGAGAAAGACCATTTTGGTTTGCGGCGTCACCAAAGCGAGCATGGCGTCCACATCGGTGGTGAGGTTGGTCTCCGCCGCTTTCAGCACCGTGCATCCCGCGAGTTTGCCGGCGATTTCGTAAATGGAAAAGCCGTGCACGCTCATGATCAGCTCGGTGCCGGGGCCGCCGTAGGCCTGGATCAGCAAGGCCAGCAGCTCATCCGAGCCGTTGCCGCAGATGATCTTTGCCGGGTCCAGGCCGAATTTTTCGCCGATGGCGGCGCGCAGTTTGGCCGAGCTGCCGTCTGGGTAGCGGTGCAGTTTTTCTCCCGCCTCCGCCAGGGCAACCAGTGCGGAAGGCGGCGGGCCGAAGGCGCCCTCGTTGGAGGAGAGTTTGATGGGTTTGGCGAAGCCCGGCAGCACGGATTCACCGCCGACATAGGACGCCACGGAGAAAACCTCCGGGCGCGGGCGCGGCGCGCTCACGGTGCGCCGTCCAGCGGCACCGCGAAGGCGCCGATGACGACCGGCGGCGCATCCAATCCCGATATGGCGGCAAGGCGGGGGTCGGTGTCCTCGACGAAACCTTCGACCTCGATCAGGGCGCGGATGGCGGCATCGCCGGGGATGCGTTTGACCCAGATTTGGCCGGGGGCAAAGCCGCTGTCCTTGACCAGGCCGGTGACGCGGGCGCGCGAGGTGTCAGCGGCCAGTTCCAGCACGATCAGGCTGCGGTCGTTGCCGGAGGGGTCGGGTTTCATCGCGGCGGCGACAAACGCCTCGCCGAGCGGCAGACCTTCCGCCCGCTTGGTCCAGAAAGGGATTTTGGCGATGATGAACAGCCGGTGCGGGGCGCTGGCGGTGAGCATCGGCCACCAGCCGCCATGCCCGTCGTCATCCTCGGCCGGGGGCGGTAAAATGGCGAGCTGGGCGTCGTCGCGCGTCAGGTCGGCCAGGGTCTGCGCGGGGTTGTGGTGGCGGCGCACCGGGGTGAGCGGGCCAAAATGCTCGCGCGCCAGGGCCAGGCGCTCGGACCCGCCCTCGCCGTCGCACACCGCCATGGTCTGGCCGCCCTCGATGATCAGCGCCGCGCCGAAAATCTCGCGCCAGATGCGCACGATCGCCTGCGCCGGCCATGCGCCCGCGTGCCGCGCCAGCAGCCGGCGCAAAATGGCGGCCTCGCGCCCTGGGCGGATTTTGGTGCCCACCTTGCCGCCGTCGCGCGCGACACTCTCCACCACCGCGGCGCGGCGCATAAGCAGGTCGTGAATCTGGTCGTCGATGGCGTCAAGCTGGGCGCGCAACTGGGTCAGCGCATTGGGAGGGGGGGCGGAATCATTCATCATCTGCTTGTTACCCTAATTGCCGGGTTGCCGCCAAGCGCGCCGGGCGCGCACTTGGGAATGAGTGCGCCCGGCGCACTTGGGAATGAGCGCGCCGGGGATTGCACCATCCGGTCTGCCAGCGCATATCCCGGAATGAGAAATGGACCAGACGACCGCCCGATCCGAGACCCAGCACCAGAGCGTTACCTTTCCCGAGGGTTTGACGCTGGATTGTGGCCGCCATTTGGCCAGCCTGACAGTGGCCTACCGCACCTACGGCAAGCTGAACGCGGAAAAAAGCAACGCGATTCTCATTTGCCACGCGCTCACCGGCGACCAGTATGTGGCGGAGGTGAACCCGGAGACGGGCAAGCCCGGCTGGTGGGAGCAGGTGGTTGGCCCCGGCCGGCCAGTGGATACGGACAAATATTTCGTCATCTGCACCAACGTGCTGGGCGGCTGCATGGGCACCACCGGGCCGCGCAGCCAGCATGAGGAAACCCCCGGCCAGCCCTGGGGTACCGATTTCCCCCCGGTGACCATCAACGACATGGTGCGGGCGCAGAAACTGTTCATCGACCATTTGGAAATCGGCAAGTTGTTTGCGGTCATCGGCGGCTCCATGGGGGGGATGCAGGTGCTCGCCTGGGCGGCGCTGTACCCGGCGCAGGTGTTCGCCGCGGTGCCAGTGGCGGCGGCGGCGTATCATTCGGCGCAGAATATCGCGTTCCACGAGATCGGCCGCCAGGCGATTGCCGCCGACCCGGATTTCCACGCCGGGCGCTACTGGGAGCATGGGGTGACGCCGGAGCGCGGCCTCGCGGTGGCGCGCATGACCGCGCACATCACTTATGTCTCCGAGGCGGCGCTGACCCGTAAGTTCGGCCGCAAATTGCAGGATACGGCGCAGATTTCGGCGCTGGGCGACCGTTTTGAGGTGGAGAGCTACCTGCAATACCAGGGCTCCAGCTTCGTGCGGCGGTTCGACGCGAATTCGTATTTGACGATTACGCGGGCGATGGATTTGTTTGATCTTTCTGCTGATTACGGTGGGGTGCTGCCCTCGGCCTTCGCCGGCACCCGGACGCGCTTTCTGCTGGTTTCGTTTGATTCCGATTGGCTGTTTCCCACCGCGCAGTCGCGCGCGATTGCCCGGGCGCTGAACCATGTGGCGGCGAACGTTTCGTTTGTAGAAATAAAATCCGACAAGGGGCATGATGCGTTTTTGCTGGATGAGCCGGATTTTCATCGGACATTGCGTGGGTTTCTGGCGGGTTGCGCCGAGCATGCGGGGCTGGTTTGAGCGGTTCGAAGAAAATGCGTGTCGATCTGGCGCTGATCGCGGGCATGGTGGCACCGAAATCGCGGGTGCTGGATATTGGCTGCTCGGATGGCACGCTGATCGACCATCTGTTCCGCAACCTGGGCTGCGACGCGCGCGGGCTGGAGATCGACATGGAGACCGTGACCCTGGCGGTGGCGCACGGGCTGCCGGTGATGCAGGGTGATGCGGATACCGACCTCGCCAGCTATCCCGATGGGGCGTTTGATTATGTCGTGCTCTCGCGCACCTTGCAGGCGGTGGAAAAGCCGCGCGAAGTGCTGCGCCAGATGCTGCGGATTGGCACGCATGCGATTGTGAGTTTCCCGAACTTTGGCCATTGGACGCTGCGGCTGCAACTGCTGCTCACCGGGCGGATGCCGATGACCAAGAACTGGAGCCGGATGTGGTACGAGACTCCAAATATTCATCCGTGCACGATCAGGGATTTCTTCGACCTCTGCGCGGCGGACGGTTATATCGTGGAGGAGTGGCTGGCGGCGGATGAAGCCGGTGCGCGCGCGCCCTGGCGCCGCTGGCCGGCATTGGCCAATCTGTTTGGCGAGCAGGGGCTGTTTTTGTTGCGTAAGGCATAAAGGGAGCGTTGCGGCAAGCTTAAGATATCGAGGCGCATCATGACCAACGCCGCTAATCCGTACTACGATCCGGACTGGGCGGAAAAATACCAGGCCCGGGCCGCGCAATGCGACCAATGGCAGATCGTCTGCGGCCAGATTGCGGCACAGGATGGTTTTGGCTCGCCACGGCATCTGGCGGCGCTGGCGCAACTGGCACAGGCGAAGGCGGCGGCGGCGCGGGCGCTGCGGGGGCGTTACCAAACCGTGGCGGATTATGCGGCGTGGCGGTTTAGCACCTTGCCGCCGGCGCGGGGCGGGGTTGCGGTGCTGCCGGATTTTGCGGATTTTCCGAGTATCGAGGCGGTTGACGCGGCTTACCGGCGGGCTTGTGAAAATGCGGCGGAGAACCCGCTGGTTGACGAGATGTCGCTGCCGGTGCGGCAGCCGGCCGGGCTGGCGGCTTTTGCTCCGGCGGGGGAGGTGTTGTCTTCCTGGCGCCGGTTCGCGCCGGCTGAGTTAAGCCGGTACGCGACGGCAACGGGGACCGAGGCGCTGGATTGCCTGGTGAGTTTTCACCAGCTGGGCGAGCAATTTCATATCTGCATTGCGCATCGTTGGGGAGGGTTGTCGCCGCGGTCGCGGGACCAGTTCAGGAACGTTGCAACCTTGCTGGCCCGCCAGACGATCGAGGTGCTGCTCCCTGGGGCGGGGATGATTTTTACCGATGGACGGCATGCCGCGCCCGAGTACCGGGAGTTGATCCGGGCGGTGAACGCGGCGGCGCGGAGGTTCTATTTTTACCGGCATTTGCTGCCGCGCCGGGACCTGAAGGAGCAGTTCTGCCGGGTTGCCATGGAGTGGGACGGCGCACGGTTGATCGACCCTGATTTTGAGGCGGCGCTGTTCGAGGCGTTGCCGGTGAGCCTGCGG
The DNA here is from genome assembly GCA_963696195.1 of uncultured Alphaproteobacteria bacterium. GTDB lineage: Bacteria > Pseudomonadota > Alphaproteobacteria > Acetobacterales > Acetobacteraceae > Acidocella. The sequence continues at coordinate 1,947,453 of OY968826.1, read as the reverse complement.
GAGGCCGCGGAAAATGCCGGGGCGCCGTTGCTGCCACTGGCGCCGCCGGGGCCGTGAATGTTCGCTGCGTGGCCTTGGCGGTTTATCCGGGGTAAGGACGATCCATGATGGATTTTAGCGCTGCCGTATGAGTACGCGGATCGACCCCAGGCTGATGGCCGAAGGGAGGCGGACGCGTGGGGCGCTGTACCTGAGTATTGGGCTGGGCGTGGTGGCGGCGCTGCTGGTGATTGCGCAGGCGGTGTTGCTGGCGCGAGTGGTCAACGGCGTGGTGTTCAAGGGGCAGACGCTGGGCGTGGTGGCGCCGTTGTTGTGGGGGCTGGCGGTGTTGTTCCTGGCGCGCGCCGGGCTCACTTATGCCAGCGAGGTTGTGGCGTTCAAGGCGGCGGGCGCGATCAAGACGTATCTGCGGCAGGAGTTGCTGGGCCATATTTTGCGGCGCGGCCCAGTGCCGGCGGCGGGTGAGAATAGTGCAGATTTGGCCGGTACGATGATTGAAGGCGTGGAAGCGCTGGAGCCGTATTTTTCCCGCTATGTGCCGCAGATGGCGCTGGTGGTGGCGGTGCCGTTGGCAATTTTGGCGCTGGTGTTTCCGCTGGACTGGATCAGCGGTTTGATTTTGTTGTGCACCGGCCCGCTGATTCCGGTGTTCATGGTGTTTGTCGGCTACCGCGCGGAGGCGATCAACCAGCGGCAGTGGCAGAAATTGTTGCTGATGAGTTCGCATTTTCTCGACGTGCTGCAAGGCATCACGACGCTGAAGCTGTTTGGCCGGGCGCGCGATGAGATTGAGATTGTGGCCCGGATTTCCGACGATTATCGCAAGACGACGATGGCGGGAGTGCGCATTGCGTTCCTCACCTCGGCGGCGCTGGAGTTCTTCTCCAGCCTGTCGATTGCGCTGGTGGCGGTGATTTTTGGTGTGCGGCTGCTGCATGGGCATATCAATTTTTTCCCGGCGTTTTTGGTGTTGCTGCTGGCACCTGAGTATTTTGTGCCATTGCGGGGGCTTTCCACGTATTACCATGCGCGCATGACCGCGATTGCGGCGGCTCGGCGGATTTTCGAGGTGCTGGACGCGCCGGTGGATACGGCGGGGACGCAGGTGATGCCGGGGGCGGCGGGGCTTGAAATCCGCTGTGAGAACTTGGGGTATTCCTATGTGGGTGGGGAGAACGTGCTCGATGGGCTGAGCTGTGTGTTTCCCGCGGGCAAGATCACCGCGCTGGTCGGGCCGAGCGGGGCGGGCAAAACCACGCTGGCGCGGGTGCTGCTGGGGTTTGTGCGGCCGGGGCGGGGAACGGTGCGGATCAACGGCACGGTGGACCTGGCCAGCCTGGCGCCGGAAGCCTGGTGGGAGAGCCTGGCATGGGTGCCGCAGACGCCACGGCTGTTTCATGGCAGCATCGCCGCGAATTTACGGCTGGGGCGGGCGGAGGCGGGCTTGGATGAGTTGCGCGAGGCTGCGCGCAAGGCCCGGGCGTTGGAATTTATTGAGGCGCTGCCACGGGGGTTTGAGACAGTGATCGGCGATCTGGGGCAGGGGCTTTCCGGTGGGCAGATACAGCGCATCGCCTTGGCGCGGGCGTTTTTGAAAGATCCGAAGCTGCTGATTCTCGATGAAGCCACCGCGAATCTCGATATGGAAAGCGAGGCGCTGGTGCTGGATGCGATACTGGATTTGGCGGTGGGGCGGACGGTGATTATGATCGCGCATCGGCTGGCGATGGCTGAACGCGCGGACCAGATTGTGGTGTTACAGGCGGGGCGCGTGGCGGAGTGCGGCACCCCGGCTGAGTTGCGCAATAGCGGCGGGCTGTATGCCGCGATGCGGAGTGCGGGGCGTGAAGAGGCGGAGGATTTGTCATGCGCGATTTGATCCGCCTGCTGAAATTGTTTTCCGGCTACCGGGGGTGGATGTACGGCGGCGCGGCGCTGGCGTGCATTACGGTGCTGGCAAATTTTTGGTTGATGACGCTCTCGGGCTGGTTTTTGGCAAGTGCCGCGGTTGCGGGGCTGGCTGGATATGCGGCGCAGAATGCGTTTAATTTTTTCAGCCCGGCGGCGGGGGTGCGGTTTTTCGCGACCATCCGCGTGGTGTCGCGTTATGTGGAGCGGCTGGTTACGCATGATGCGACGTTCCGCCTGCTCGCGCAGTTGCGCGTGTGGTTCTACACCAAACTGGAGCCGCTGGCGCCGGCGGTGTTGCAGGGGTATCGGGCGAGCGATTTGCTGTCGCGCATTGTGGCGGATATCGATACGCTTAATTTGTTTTATTTGCGCGTATTTTTGCCGTTTGCCGTCGCGTGCGTGGCCGGGGTGGCGATGGTGGGGTTTTTCGCCATATTTTCCTGGCCGGCGGCGCTGGCGCTGCTGGTGGGGCTGGTGCTTACCGGCGTCGCGCTGCCGGGCTTCACGCAATGGCGCGGGGCTGCCGCCGGGGCGGAGATTACCCGGCTGAATGCGGATTTACGCGCGGAAATGGTCGATGCCGTGCAGGGCATGGGCGAGTTGCTAAGCTATAACGCGGCGCCCGCGTTGCAGGCCCGCGTGGCGGGGTTGAATGCGCGGTTGGTTGGGCGGCAGGCGGAAATGGCGGGAATTACCGGGCTGGGCAGTGCCGCGGCCGGGTTGTTGGCCAATTATACTCTATTATTAGTGGTCGTTGTGGCCATCCCGGCGGTGAGCGCCGGGCAGCTGTCCGGGCCGGAATTGCCGATGCTGGCGCTGGGGAGCCTCGCCGCGTTCGAGGTGGCGGCGCCGTTGCCGGGGGCGTTCCAGTTTCTTGGCCAGATACGCACCGCGGCGGCGCGGATTTTTCAGCTTGCGGATAGCAAGCCGGCGATCACGCCGCCGGCTAAACCATCGCCTCGGCCGGAGCGTTTTGACCTCGACCTGCGCGGAGTGTGTTTGCGCTATGCGCAAGACGCGCCTTGGGCCTTGAGCGGGTTGGATATGCACATCCGCCAGGGCAGCCGCGTTGCCATTATGGGCGGCACCGGGGCAGGCAAGACCAGCCTGATTAATCTGCTGCTCCGCTTTCAGGAGTATCAGACGGGGAACGTAAACTTTGGCGGCTTTGATTTGCGGGCGTTCCATACGGAGGACATTGCCGCGTATGTCAGTGTGGTCTCGCAGCGCAGCTATTTGTTCCACACCACCATCCGCGACAATTTGTTGCTCGCCAAGGGCGAGGCAAATGAGGACGAGCTTTGGCGCGCGCTGGAGGTGGCGCAGCTGGCGGCTTTTGTGCGGGCGCAGCCGCTGGGGCTGGATACCATTGTTGGCGAGGCGGGGGTGCGGCTTTCCGGCGGGCAGGCGCGGCGGGTGGCAATTGCGCGGGCGGTGTTGAAGGACACACCCTGGCTGATTCTGGACGAGCCGACCGAGGGGCTTGATACGGTGACGGAGCGCGCGTTGCTGCGCGACCTGGGGCCGGTGATGGCCGGGAAAACCGTGCTCTACATCACCCACCGCCGGGCCGGGCTGGCGGCCATGGATGCGGTTTACACGCTCAAAGATGGTAGAATTATGCTGCATGGAACGAAGTAGTGGTGTAAGGGGGTAGAAGTATTCTGCGCAAATATAGATAACCCCATAAAAAGAGTAGAAAAATACCGTCTGTATCTGAAGTACAACAAAATATTTTATGAATAACCTTTGATGTAGATCAACTCACTCCGGCCATGCCGCGCGTATAGCACGCTGGCTTGTTTGTCGGAACTGAACGCAGCAGGAGCACCCAGAATGCCGCTCATAGACCCCACCGTTGTAGACCTCTCGCGGCTACAATTTGCCTTGACCGCCCTCTACCACTTTCTCTTTGTGCCGCTCACGCTGGGGCTCACCATTCTGCTGGCGGCGATGGAAACCACTTACGTCATCACCGGCAAGCAGGTTTACAAGGACATGACCCAGTTTTGGGGCAAGCTCTTTGGCATCAACTTTGCCATCGGCGTTGCCACTGGCCTGACCATGGAGTTTGAATTTGGCACCAACTGGTCGATGTTTTCCCATTACGTGGGGGATGTGTTCGGTACGCCGCTGGCCATCGAAGGTTTGATGGCCTTTTTTATGGAATCCACGTTTGTTGGCCTGATGTTCTTCGGCTGGGACCGGCTGAGCAAGCCAGGGCATCTGGCGGTGACGTATCTGGTCGCCTTGGGCTCCAATCTTTCCGCGTTGTGGATTCTCATCGCCAATGGCTTCATGCAATCTCCAGCCGGGGCGAGCTTTAATCCGGACACGATGCGCATGCAGTTCAACAGCTTTGTGGATCTGGTATTCAGCCCGGACGCGCAGGCGAAATTCGTGCACACCTCGATTGCCGGCTTCGTTGCCGGGGCGATGTTCATCATGGGCATCAGCGCCTATTACCTGCTGACTGGCCGGCACAAGGAATTCGCGGCGCGGTCCATCCGTATGGCCTCGGTTTTCGGCCTTATCTCAACGCTGGCTGTGGTTACCCTAGGTGACGCGCTGGGCCGGTTGGATTACCTGGTGCAGCCGACGAAAATCGCGGCGATCGAGGGTTTGTGGAACAGCACCACCTCGCCGGAAGCGCCGTGGCTGCTGGTGGCTTTGCCCAACGACAAAACGCAGAGCAACTCGCTTGAGATTGGCCTGCCGTTTGTGCTGACCCCGCTGGTTACGCATTCGTTCAACACGCCCATTCCCGGCCTGCTGGACCTGGAAGCCGCCTCGCAGCCGCGCATCGTCAACGGCATCAAGGCGATCAACGCGCTGCAACAATACAGCACCACGCACGACGCGGCCTCGCTGGCCACTTTCCAGCAGTATGAAAACGACATGGGCTATGGTTTCCTCGCGCAGAAAAACGCGCCGAACCAGGACCTGAACGCGATCACTCCGGACGAAATGCCCGCGTTGCTGCAGCAGACGGAACGTGACACCATCCCCAACGTGTTCGTCACCTTCTGGTCTTTCCGGATTATGATGTTCCTGGGCTTCTACTTCGTCGCTTTGTTCGCCTTCATGGCTTACTTCAGCCTGCAGAACCAGTTGGAGAAACACAGGCTGCTGCTTAAGCTGTGCATGTGGTCCATTCCGGCACCGGTTCTGGCCTCCGAGTTTGGCTGGATCACGGCTGAAGCCGGGCGTCAGCCGTGGTCGGTGTATGGCTGGCTGCCGACGTTCCAGGCTGCCTCCAGCCACAACGTTGGCTACATGATCTTTTCGCTCGTTGGCTTTGCGTTGCTGTACAGCCTGTTCATCGCGGCCGAGCTTTACTTGATGTTTAAATTCGCCCGCCTGGGGCCTGAAACCCATGACCACGCATTGCCTCCCGCCCCCGGCGCCGCGACGATGTTCGGCAAGCCTGGTTTCGCAGCTAAGTCCTGGGAATAGGAAGGAGACTGACAAATGGAAATCTACGTCGCTCTAAAGATTATCTGGGCTGTTCTCCTGGGCGTGCTGCTCACCGGCCTGGCCGTGATGGTCGGCATGGACATGGGGGTTGGCACGCTGCTGCGCTTCGTCGGTAAAACCGACGCGGAACGCCGCACGGCGCTGAACATCATCGGCCCGCACTGGGATGGTAACCAGGTGTGGTTCATCCTTGGCGGCGGCGCCATTTTCGCCGCCTTCCCCACGCTTTATGCCACCTCGTTCTCGGTGTTCTACGTGGTGATGATCCTGCTGTTGTTCAGCATGATTATGCGCCCGGTGGCGTTCGAGTACCGCTCGAAGGTGGATGCGAAAAACTGGCGCGGCACCTGGGACTGGGCCTTCCTGATCTCTGGCGCGCTGCCAATGATCGTGTACGGCGCGGCGTTTGGGAATGTGCTGGAAGGGGTCGGCTTTCACTACGGCTGGACCGGCCAGTATTACCAGGACGAGTCATTCCTCAGCTACCTGCTCAACCCGTTTGCGGTGATGTGCGGTGTGATGTCGCTAGCCTTGAGTATCTACCAGGGCGGCACCTTTCTCATGCTGCGCAGCGTGGAGCCGATGTATGGCCGGGCGCGCATGTTCGCGACCGGCGGCGGGATTGTGGCCGCGGTGCTTTTCGCGGTTGGCGGCGTCTGGGTTTCGCACCTCAACGGCTATGTGTTCACCGGCGTGGTGGACCCCGGCATGGCGGCGACCCCGCTGGGCGGGCCGGCGGTGGCGGTGCAGCAGGGGGCATGGCTGAATAACTACCACAGCTACCCCATTCTGTGGGCGGCGCCGGCGCTTGGCTTTGTGGGCATGATCGTGGGTACGCTTGCCTTGCGGCTGCACCTTAAAGTGGCCGCCTGGTGGCTGGGCGCGGCGGCCTGGGCCGGCACCATCAGCACGGTGGGCATCGCGATGTTCCCCTTCCTGATGCCGTCCTCCACCAACCCGAGCCAGAGCCTTACGGTTTGGAACTCCACGGGCAGCGCGTACAATCTTGGCTGGATGCTGTTCTTCGCCGCGGTCTTCGTGCCGATCATCTTGTCCTACACCTCATGGGCGTTTTACGTGATGCGCGGCAAGGTGAAGCCCGAGGCCGTCGCCAACGACCCGCATAGCTATTAGGAGTTTTTGAAATGCAAACCTTTGCTAAATTTCTGGGGCTGGCCGTGGTCGTGGCGGTTGCCATGGCACTGGCCGTGCTCTGCGGTGACTACGGCCCCTGGTATTTCGCCTGGCTGGTTGGCACCACCATGATTATCCTCATCGCGGTGGCGGGCGCGGTGTTGTTTGAGACCCAGCTAGCCGAATCAAAGAGTGGGAGCTGACCATGCTTGGTGATCTGGAAGGTCTGATTATCTTCATCCCGTTCCTCTACCTGGGGGTTTACTGGCTGGCCTACCGTTTGACGCGGAACAAATTCCCGTAGGCGAGCGGGGGTTGCCCGCAGGACATTAACCGGTTGATCCCCTGGGGGTCAGCCGGTTTTTTTGTCCCTATCTTTTTTTGTCCCCATCTTTTTTGTCCCGGTCTGTCCGGACAGGAGGCGGGTCGATTCGCGGCGCGGCATGGCGTGGTGGGGGTACGGTGGTATTACGGCGACCGGTATTTCCCGAGGTAGCTAGTAAATAACAAGACAATCGTAATAAAAAAAGATCAATATGACGTGATACGGGTGCGGGATTCGCTCTTCCGTGAATGGTTAATTCATTAACCTGTTGATTTTATTGTTATTCTATTAAAATTCTTACGAATTACAGAAGTGTAATGCGGCCTTGCGTCATTCTGGTGCGGATGATACGGCGAGCTGCTTGTGGATAGATATAGAAAATCTATCCGTTATTCTAATTTTTTATTGGTTTGGAAAGATAAAGATGCCGGATACTTGGAGTGGCTCGTCGTCGACAGCATGGTTCACGAGCAGCAACTGGTCGGGAAATACGCCGGTCATCAGTGCTACCGGGACGCAGTCTGTTGTCATCTCCGGGGGAGGCAATCAGCCGGTTATCCCGTACACTCAGACAAAAATTACCGTCGTCCAGACCGTGACCACGGGCGGTGCCAACTATACCAGCCTGGCCGAAACGCAGATCGGCGGCGAGCTGATTACCCTCCAGGCAGGAGCCGATCTCACCATTCAGGGTATTGCCATGGGTATCTTCTATGGCAATACCGATACGATAACCGCCACGGGCGGGACCATAACGGGTCTGCACGGGGCACTTTCAACCACGCCGAGCTATGATTCCCACATGGTGATTTCCACCAGCGGCACCGACACGCTGACCGTGGACACGATTAACGAGAACTTCGGCCTGATCGAGGCGGTCGGCGCCGGCAACACGCTGACGATCGCCAATGCCATCGGCGGCAACGCCCAGCAGTTGCACGGGCTGATCAACTACGGCCTGATCTCGGTTGGTTCCGGTGCCGATATCACCATCAACGAGGTAGCTGCGAATGGCACCACGGTTGCCAATTTCTATAACGCCGGCTGGATCGTCGATGATGGCGGCACGCTCGACATCACCAGTTCGCTGCTCGACGGCGCCAATGCGGCCGGCACCTCTGGCGCGGTTGATGGCTACGTCGAAATCGGCCAGTCCGGCGACGTGATCCTGGCCGGTACGGTGGCGGCGCAGGAGGAAGTCACCTTTACCGACACCACGGCGAACACGCTGCAGATTACCGCGGGCACGCTGTTCTCCGGTACGGTGAACAATTTCGGCCCCAGCGACACGATCGTCGTCAACGGCTTTACCAGCACCTCCAACGCGACGCTCACCACCGTGGGCGGCGTTGTCGAGCTGATCACCGAAAACGGCACCGTGGGAACCACGATCACGCTGACGGGCACAACGTCCACCAATTTCACCACGGGTACCAACGCCTCCGGTGGAGAGTACATTATCGCGGGCGCGCCAACCGCCACTTCCGGCACGATATCGGTTACAGGGACCGGGACCGAGCTGACGACCAATGGCAGCGTCTCCGGTGTCAACACGTTCTTCATCGACAACGGCGCGACCTTGTCTCTGGAAAATGCAGCAACCAACGATGCTGGCGATAAGGTAATTTTCGGCACCCATGGTAGTGCTGCCAGCCCGAATACGCTCATTCTCAATAACAATGCGGCTGGCTTTGGCGGCGGCATCACCGGCTTTGGCGCCAATGATGTGATCGACCTTGGCTCGACCGTGCTTGCCACCCTGCCCGCCGGGGATGGCATTGCGCTCAGCTACAACACCACCTCCGGTGTGCTGACGGTGAGCGAGACCAACGCGAGCGGCGGCGTGGTGCACACCACCAATGTCACGGTGGCGGGCGCTTCCTCGCTCACCACCGCCTCCTTCGTCGCCTCGACCAGCGCGGCCGGTGTGAATATCGAACTGGCGACGGCTTCGGAAAGCTTTGTCTTCAACGGCGCGTCGAGCTCCAGCTTTGAGAACGGCGCCAACTTCGTGGGTGCCTTCGCGCCGGGCAATACGCTGGGCTCCGGCGTCAACGTCACCATCGCGGCGAACACTGCCTCCATCGCGACAGGCGCGCTGGTCGACAATGGCAACATTACCGTGAACAGCGGCGCTGGCTTCATCGACACCGCCGCGGCGACGGGCACGGGTACGCTCTCGGTTCTGGCCGGTGCGGATGCGACGCTGGCCGGCGGCACCACGCTGGGCGCGATCCTGGACAGCGGCACCATCGCCGTCACCGGGGCGAGCGCGCTCAGCAGCATCAACATGGAGGGCAATGGCGCGAACAGCGTGGTTGACTTCACCGGCACCAGCGACGCGACGCCGCTGACCAACTTTGGCACCACCGACGATATCATCCTGGGCAGCGGCGTGCTTGCCACCCTGCCCGCTGGGGATGGCATTGAACTCACTTATGCCGGCGGCGTACTGACCGTGGCCGAAACAAATTCCAGCGGCGCGGTGGTGCACAGCACCAATGTCACCGTGGCGGGCGCTTCCTCGCTCTCCACGGCCTCCTTCGTGGCATTGGAGGCGAGCGGCGGCATCGAGGTCGAACTGGCTTCCAATCTCTCTGGCCAAGGGTTCACCTTTGCTGGCGGCGGCAGCACCACCAGCTTTGAAAATGCGGCCAATTATAAGGCTGGCGTCGCCCCTGGCGATGTTATTGCCTCTGGCGAGGTTGTGACCATTGCCGCTGGCACTGCCTCGGTTTCCAGCGTGTCGCTGGTTGATAATGGCACAATTGCCGTAGGCACCACCTTTACGGATGCCGGAACGATCACGGGTACGGGCACCCTGAGCGTGGGGACTGGCGGCCAAGCCACTCTGACGGGTACCACGAACCTGGGTTTGATCGTCGACAGCGGCACCTTAACGCTGGGTGGCAGCATGCTGGCGCCGATCAGCCTGACGAGCACGGGCCGGATTGTTGATAGCGGCACATTCAGCGACTCAGGCGCGTTTACCGGCAGTGGTACGTTGACGATTGCGGCGGGTGACAGGGCCACGCTGACCGGCGGTGGCACCTTGGGGCTGATCAGTGATACCGGCACTCTGGTGCTGGATGGCAACTTCGCGGCGCCGATCTCCCTGACCGCAACCGGCTCGCAGCTTACGATTGCTTCGGGCATCTTCAGCGATACCAGCGCGATCGTCGGACGTAGCGGCGGTACGGCCAGAGGCACTCTTACGGTGGGCGCCGGCGCCACCGCGACCCTGGCCGGTGGCAGCACCGTGGCGTCACTCCTCGACTTTGGCACGATCGACCTGACGGGCTCGACGGCGCTCAGCACGATCAACATGGAAGGCAACGGCGCGAACAGCGTGGTTGACTTCACTGGCAGCAACACCGGCACGCCGCTGACCAGCTTCGGCACCTCCGATGACATCATCATCGGCACCTCGGCGCTGGCGGTTGTCACGGGCGATGCGGGCGTGTCGCTCAGCTACACCGGCGGTGTGTTGACGGTTACCGAGACCAACGCTTCGGGCACCTCGCTTGCCAGTGCGAAGATTACGGTTTCCGGCACGGCGACAACTGGCTCGGGCACGCTGACGACCGCCTCGTTCGAGGCGCTCTACGGCACCAATGGTGTGAACATCGAGCTCGCTTCGAGCGCGCCGGCCAACTTCACCTTTACCGGTGCGGGCGGCAACACCAGCTTCGAGAACCCGGCGAATTTCGCGGCCGGTCTGGCGCCGGGCAACAGCATTACGTCAGCCGGCACCGTGACCATCGCCTCGGGCACTGCCTCTGTCGCCGTTGGCGCCGTGGTGGATAACGGGACGATCATCGACAACAGCACGTTTATCGACACAGCGGCGATGACCGGCACGGGAACGCTGAACGTGGGCACGGGTGGTACCGCGACGCTGGCTGGCGGCACTACGCTGGGCGCAATTCTCGACCACGGCACGGTTGCCCTGACGGGCAGCACTGGCGTGAGCAGCATCAACATGGAAGGCAACGGCGCGAACAGCGTGGTTGACTTCACGGGCACGAGCGACGCGACGGCGTTGACCAATTTTGGTACCTCGGATGACATCATCCTGGGCAGTGGCGTGCTTGCCACCCTGCCCGCCGGGGATGGCATTGCGCTTAGCTACAACACCGCCTCCGGTGTGCTGACGGTGAGCGAGACCAACGCGAGCGGCGGCGTGGTGCACACCACCAATGTCACGGTGGCGGGCGCTTCCTCGCTCACCACCGCCTCCTTCGTCGCCTCGACCAGCGCGGCCGGTGTGAATATCGAGCTTGACCTCCCGCTGGAAAGCTTCACCTTCACCGGGGCTGGCAGCAACACCAGCTTCGAGAACGGCGCCAATTTTGCCGGTGGCTTCGCGCCGGGTAATTCGCTGGCTTCTGGCGAGAGCGTCACCATCGCGGCGAACACGGCTTCCATTGCCTCCGGCGCGCTGACCGATAACGGCGCCATCACGGTGAACAGCGGCGCTGGCTTCATCGACACCGGCGCGGTTGCGGGCACGGGCACGCTCTCGGTTCTTTCTGGCGGCAGCGCCAGCCTGACCGGCGGCGGCAGCCTGGGCGCGATCAGAGATGCTGGTTCGCTGACTCTGGGCGGTGCGTTCACCGCGCCGGTCAGCGTCACCGGGGCGCTGGCGGTTTCCGGCAGCTTCTCGGATGCCGATGCGATCACCGGCTCGGGAACGCTGAACGTAGGCACCGGCACCAGCGCGACGCTGGCCGGCGGGACCACGCTGGGGGCAATCCTCGACCACGGCACGGTTGCCCTGACGGGCAGCACTGGCGTGAGCAGCATCAACATGGAAGGCAATGGCGCGAACAGCGTGGTTGACTTCACGGGCACGAGTGACGCGACGGCGCTGACCAATTTTGGCACCTCGGATGACATCATCCTGGGCAGCGGCGTGCTTGCCACCCTGCCCGCCGGGGATGGCATTGCGCTTAGCTACAACACCGCCTCCGGTGTGCTGACGGTGAGCGAGACCAACGCGAGCGGCGGCGTGGTGCACACCACCAATGTCACGGTGGCGGGCGCTTCCTCGCTCACCACCGCCTCCTTCGTCGCCTCGACCAGCGCGGCCGGTGTGAATATCGAGCTTGACCTCCCGCTGGAAAGCTTCACCTTCACCGGGGCTGGCAGCAACACCAGCTTCGAGAACGGCGCCAATTTTGCCGGTGGCTTCGCGCCGGGTAATTCGCTGGCTTCTGGCGAGAGCGTCACCATCGCGGCGAACACGGCTTCCATTGCCTCCGGCGCGCTGACCGATAACGGCGCCATCACGGTGAACAGCGGCGCTGGCTTCATCGACACCGGCGCGGTTGCGGGCACGGGCACGCTCTCGGTTCTTTCTGGCGGCAGCGCCAGCCTGACCGGCGGCGGCAGCCTGGGCGCGATCAGAGATGCTGGTTCGCTGACTCTGGGCGGTGCGTTCACCGCGCCGGTCAGCGTCACCGGGGCGCTGGCGGTTTCCGGCAGCTTCTCGGATGCCGATGCGATCACCGGCTCGGGAACGCTGAACGTAGGCACCGGCACCAGCGCGACGCTGGCCGGCGGGACCACGCTGGGGGCAATCCTCGACCACGGCACGGTTGCCCTGACGGGCAGCACTGGCGTGAGCAGCATCAACATGGAAGGCAATGGCGCGAACAGCGTGGTTGACTTCACGGGCACGAGCGACGCGACGGCGTTGACCAATTTTGGTACCTCGGACGACATCATCCTGGGCAGTGGCGTGCTTGCCACCCTGCCCGCCGGGGATGGCATTGCGCTTAGCTACAACACCGCCTCCGGTGTGCTGACGGTGAGCGAGACCAACGCGAGCGGCGGCGTGGTGCACACCACCAATGTCACGGTGGCGGGCGCTTCCTCGCTCACCACCGCCTCCTTCGTCGCCTCGACCAGCGCGGCCGGTGTGAATATCGAGCTTGACCCCCCGCTGGAAAGCTTCACCTTCACCGGGGCTGGCAGCAACACCAGCTTCGAGAACGGCGCCAACTTCGTGGGCGGCTACGCGCCGGGTGATACGCTTGTCTCGGGTGAGACGGTCAGCATCGTCTCCGGCACTGCCGCGGTTACCGGCGCCGCCCTGGTTGATGGCGGTGCCATCTCGGTCACCGGCACGGGCACGGCACTGCAGGTTGGCGTTCCGGTCACGGGTACTGGCTCCATCTTTATCGACAGCGGGGCCACGGTTACGCTCTCGGCCGCTGGCGCCACGGATAGCGGCCTGACGGTTACTTTTGGCACGCAGGGCACCTCGCTGGCGCCCAATACGCTGGTGCTTGACGACACCAGCTTCTCCGGCACCATCACCGGCTTTGGCGCGCATGATATCCTGATCGACGCGGCCGCCACCTATAATGCGGCTGACCACTTCACCTTCAGCAATGGTGCCGGCACGCTGATCGGCGCTGGCGGTGTGGTGCTGGAGACCTTCAGCCACTTCACCCTGGCCAGCGGTCCTACCTCGGGTGTGCTCCCGGTGGCCGATAGCTCTGGCGGTAACCCGGAACTCGTGTTCTGCTTCTATGCCGGTGTGCAGCTTGCCACGCCGGATGGTGAAGTCGCGGTGGAGACCCTGCGCGATGGCGATATGCTGCTGACGGCCGATGGCACGGCTCACCCGGTTGTCTGGGTTGGGCAGAGCCATATCTCGACCCGCTTCGCCGACCCGCTGCGGTTCCTGCCGATCCGCGTGACCGCGGGTGCCTTGGGCGATGGCCTGCCGGTGCGCGACCTGCTGGTTTCGCCCTGCCACGCCCTCTACCTCGACGGCATTCTGGTCCAGGCGGGCGCGCTGGTGAATGGCACCACGATCCTGCGGGAAACCGAGGTGCCGGAAACCTTCACCTACTACCATGTGGAACTTGCGCACCACGCGCTCCTCATCGCCGACGGCGCCCTGGCCGAAAGCTTTGTTGATAACGTGGACCGCATGAATTTCCACAACTGGGCCGATCGTACCGCGCCTGTGGAACCTATCGGTGAGATGGACCTGCCGCGCGCGAAAGCCGCCCGTCAGGTGCCGCAGTTCATCCGCCGCCGGCTTGCGGAGCGGGAGCAGCGTCGGATCGCCTGATCTCTGGGCATCGGGTTTGGACTAAATCTTCAGGCGAAATCGTAACCACGGTTTCGCCTGAAGTCTTTCCGGCCCTGTTAAAGTGCCCGCGCGTTCCCACTTATACCAACGGTCATAAAGAATGACCGTTGGTATAAGAGTCTTTTTTGGCGCGCGGCCGCCCCGCCAGCCCCGCGCGCGATACCAACTGCCTCCGATGATGAGTCATCATCTACGGCCGTTGGTATTAACAGGGGAAAAATGCGTGGGGAGTACAAATGGGTAACCGGCTGGGCGAGGCGTCCTCACCTTATTTGCGGCAACATAAGGATAACCCGGTGCATTGGCGCGTCTGGGGGGCGGAGGCGCTGGCCGAGGCGCAGGCGCGCAACGTGCCGATTCTGCTCTCCATCGGTTATGCCGCGTGCCACTGGTGCCATGTCATGGCGCATGAGAGTTTTGAGGATGAGCGTGTCGCGGCGCTGATGAACGCGCACTACGTGAACATAAAAGTCGACCGCGAGGAGCGGCCGGATATCGACCAGATTTACATGGCGGCACTGCATGCCATGGGCGAGCAGGGCGGCTGGCCGTTGACCATGGTGCTCACGCCGGCGGGGGAGCCGTTTTGGGGCGGCACGTATTTTCCGCCTGAACCGCGCTTTGGGCGGCCGAGTTTTACCCAGGTGCTCAGCGCGCTGGCGAACGCATGGGAGACGGACCGCGAGCGCATCGGCGAGACGGTGACGGCGATGCACCGCGCGCTGGCGGTGCAGGCCGCTGCCCGGCCGGGGGACATTCCCGGCCCGCAAGCGCTGGAGGATGTGCGGGCGTGGTTCCTGCGCGGCATCGACTGGCGGCATGGCGGCAGCGGCAGCGCGCCAAAATTCCCCAATGTGCCGGTATTCCGTTTCCTGTGGCAGGAGGCGTTCCGCGCCCATGATAACCAGGCGGCGGATGCGGTGACGTTGCTGCTGAACGCGATCTGCCAGGGTGGGATTTACGATCATGTAGGTGGCGGCTTTTCCCGCTATGCCACGGACCAGGCGTGGCTGATCCCGCATTTTGAGAAGATGCTGTACGACAATGCGCTGATCCTGGATTTGCTGGCGCTTGGGTACGCGCAAACCGGCGCGGAACTTTATGCCGCGCGTGCACGCGAGACCGTGGGCTGGTTGCAACGCGACATGCGCGAGGAAGGGGCGTTCGCGGCTTCCGAGGACGCCGACAGCGAGGGCGTGGAAGGCAAATTCTATGTCTGGGAAGCGGTGGAGATACGCGAAGTGCTGGGCGACGAGGCGGCGCTGTTTGGCGCGCATTATCCGCTGCCCGAGCATGGCAATTGGGAAGAACGCATCATCCTGGAACGCAAGACGCCGCTGGGTGATGCCGCCACCGAGGCTCGGCTTGCCGCTTGCCGGGAAAAACTTCTGGCCCGGCGCGGCACGCGCATCCGGCCAGGCCGGGATGACAAGATACTGGCCGATTGGAACGCGCTGGTAATTGCGGCGCTGGCGCGCGCCAGTTTCGTGTTCGGCGAACCGGGTTGGCTGGAGAAAGCGGCGCGGGTTTTTGGCTTTATCCTGGACAAAATGGGCGGCGCGGACGGCCGTATCGCCCATGCCTACCGCGACGGGAAAATTTCCGCCGCCGGGTTGCTGGAGGATCAGGCCGCCATGCTGCGCGCCGCGCTGGCGCTGTATGAGGCTACCGGCGATGCCGCGCGGCTCGCCCAGGGGTTACGCATCTTGCACGCGGCGGAGGGGAATTTCAGCGACGGGGCAGGGGCGTTTTTCATGACGGCGCATGACGCGGCGGATGTTCCCGGCCCGCGCAGCCGAAATGTCACCGATGGCCCTACGCCATCGGGCATCGGGCTGATGGCGGAGAATTATGCGCGCTTGTACCACCTCACCGGGGAGGCAGCGTATCGAACCAAGGCCGAGGCGGTGTTGGCGGCTTATGGCGGGCGGGTGGAGGCGCTGGCGGCCTCGCCGGTGCTGCTGGCGGCGCTGGATTTGCTGGAGAATGCCACCTGCGTGGTGATTACCGGCGGTGACAGGGAGCTGGCCCGCGCGGCGCTGGCCGCACCGGACCCCGCCGTGGTGGTGCTGCAACTGGCCGATGGCGCGGTGCTGCCGGCGGCGCATCCGGCTTATGGCAAAACTTCCGCAACATCCTCGGCCTTTGTGTGCCGGGGCGGCACTTGCGCCCTGCCTGTGACCAAGCCGGAAGCGTTAACGGCGTTGTTCCGCCAGATTTCAACAACAGGAGACGCACCATGAACCGGCGCAACCTACTGCTCGCGGGCATTGCCGCCACGCTGTTTCACGGCGGTCCGGCTGCGGCGCAAACCTATGAGGTCACGCATACCGATGCCGAGTGGCAAAAGCTGCTCAGCCCGGCGGCGTATAATGTGCTGCGCCAGCAGGGCACCGAGCCGCCGTTTTCCAGCCCGTTGCTTAACGAACACCGTACCGGCGCATTCAACTGCGCCGGGTGCGCGCTGCCGCTGTTCTCCTCAACAACCAAGTTCGACAGCGGCACTGGCTGGCCGAGTTTCTACGCGCCGCTGCCCAACGCCGTGCTCACCTCCAGCGATACCTCGCTTGGCATGGACCGGACCGAGGTGCATTGCCGGCGCTGCGGCGGGCATCTGGGCCATGTGTTCCCGGATGGACCGCCGCCCACCGGGCTGCGCTACTGCATGAACGGGGTGGCGCTGAGCTTTACCCCCGCGGCGTAATCACGGCTTGCAGGGCGGGGTTGGAGGCTGGCTTTTCCCTCGTCCAGATGTGCATAGGGAAGCGTGGATACGCAAACCCTCCCCCCTTTTCGTGTTGCCGTTATCGGCGGCGGCCCTGCCGGGCTGATGGCCGCCGAGGTGATGGCCCAAGGCGGCTTGGCCGTGACGGTATTCGAACGCATGCCCAGCCTGGGGCGCAAGCTGCTGATGGCCGGGCGGGGCGGGCTGAATATCACCCATTCCGAGCCGCTGGAGCGCTTTCTGACCCGCTACGGCCCGGCGGCGGACTGGATGGCCCCCTGGATTGCCGCGTTTCCGCCAGACGCGGTGCGGGAATGGTGCGCGGGGCTGGGGCAGTCCACTTTTGTGGGTAGTAGCGGGCGGGTGTTCCCCATGGTGATGAAGGCAAGCCCGCTGTTGCGCGCTTGGATCGGGCGGCTGGAGAGCCTGGGTGTGCGGCTGGTTACCCGCGCAACGTGGACCGGCTGGGATAATAACGGGGCCCTGCGCTTTGCCGATGGCGGCACCCATGCGGCGGATGCGGTGGTGCTGGCGCTGGGCGGCGCCTCCTGGCCCCGGCTGGGCGCGGATGGCGGTTGGACGGCATTGTTGCCTGATGCCGGCATCGCGCCGCTGCGGCCGGCTAATTGCGCGTTCAAGGTTGAATGGCCGGCACATTTTGCGCAGCGTTTCGCGGGCACGCCGCTCAAGCGGATTACGTTGTCATGCGGGGACCAGAACGTTCCGGGCGAGCTGATGATTACGCGGGAAGGGGTGGAGGGCGGCGCGGTGTATGCTCTGTCAGCCACCGCACGGGAGATGATCGCGCGGGATGGCGTGGCGGAATTACACGTTGATTTGCGGCCGGATATGAGCACCGGAACGCTGGCCGTGCGTCTGGCGGGCGGGGGTAGTGAATCCCTGACAAATATCCTGCGTAAGCGCGCGGGCCTGTCCCCGGTGGCGATCGGTCTGGTGCGGGAAGCGCGCCGCGCTGGGGCCACGGCATCACTGACCACGCTGATTAAAGCCCTGCCGCTGCGCCTGGTGGCGCCCGGCAGCCTGGCCCGCGCCATTTCCACCGCCGGGGGGATCAGGCTTGAAGAATTGGACGAACACCTGATGCTGCGCCGCCACCCTGGCGTGTTCGCGGCGGGTGAAATGCTGGACTGGGAGGCGCCGACGGGCGGGTATCTGCTGCAAGCCTGCCTCGCCACCGGCATGGCGGCGGGGCGTGGCGTGATGGCGTGGCATGATGGCTTGGGACGGCAAGACTAAACGTCGGCCCGCCTCCCGTGCCGGTTCAGCGTCCGGTCAGTTGCTCCAGATGGTCCGGGTAACGGTTGCCTTCGATGGTGATTTTCGCGGCGGCGGCCGCGATTTCCCGCAGGTCTCCGGGCGTCAGCGCGACGGTGGTGGCGGCGAGATTCTCGTCCAGCCGGTGCGATTTGGTGGTGCCGGGGATTGGCACGATCCAGGGCTTTTGCGCCAGCAGCCAGGCGAGGGCGATTTGCGCCGGGGTGGCATGCTTGCGCGCGGCGATGGTGCCCAGCAGGTCGACCAGCGCTTTGTTCGCTTTGCGGGCTTGCGCCGTGAAGCGCGGTAGGTTGGCGCGGAAATCGCCGGCACCAAACCTCGTGGCGTCGTTGATCTTGCCGGTGAGGAAGCCCTTGCCGAGCGGGCTGTAGGGCACGAAGCCGATGCCCAGCTCCTCCAGAAGCGGTAGAATCTCCGTCTCCGGGCGGCGCCACCACAGCGAATATTCGCTTTGCAGCGCGGTCACGGGCTGCACGGCGTGCGCCCGGCGGATGGTATTCGCGCCAGCCTCCGAAAGGCCAAAATGCTTCACCTTGCCCGCGGCGATCAGGTCTTTCACCGCACCCGCGACGTCCTCGATGGGCACGTCCGGGTCTACGCGGTGCTGGTAGAACAGGTCGAGGGCATCGACTTTCAGCCGCTTGAGCGAGGCCTCGGCGACCTGCTTGATATGCTCCGGCCGCGAGTCCAGGCCGAGCCATTGCGAACCGCCGTTGGGGTTTAGCTTGAAGCCGAATTTGGTGGCGATGACGATCTGGCCCTTGAAGGGGGCGAGCGCCTCTCCCACCAAGTCCTCGTTGGTGTAGGGGCCATAGACTTCGGCGGTGTCGAAGAAGGTGACACCACGGGCCACGGCGGCGCGGAGCAGGGCGATCATCTCGCCGCGGTCGTGCACCTCGCCGTAGGAGAAGCTCATGCCCATGCAGCCGAGGCCGAGGGCGGAAACTTCCAGTTTGCTGTTGCCGAGTTTGCGTTTTTGCATGTTGGTTACTTTCCCTTATGCGCCGAGATATTCGGCGTCTGAAACCTGTTCCAGCCAGTCCACGGCCTTGCCGTCAAGTTGCTCCTGGATGGCGATATGGGTCATGGCGGTGGTCGCCGTGGCGCCGTGCCAGTGGCGCTCGCCGGGGGCGATCCACACTACGTCGCCGGGGTGGATGGTTTGCACGGGTTGGCCGGCAAGCTGCACCCAGCCGCAGCCGAAGGTGACGATGAGGGTTTGGCCGAGCGGGTGGGTGTGCCAGGCGGTGCGGGCGCCGGGCTCGAAGGTGACACAGGCACCGATGGCGCGGGCAGGGGCGGGCGGGTTGAACAGCGGGTCTAGCCGTACCGTGCCGGTGAAGTATTCGGCGGGGGGCTTGGCCGAAGGCTGCGTGCCGTTGCGTTTGATGTCCATGATGGTGATCCCTTTCTGGGTGCCGGTAGGTGATTATATAGCCACTGCGGGACATGGGGATTAGATGCTATAATGTGTATGCGCGTTATAGCAGAGGTTATGAATGGCGCGCGAAACCATTAATGACCCATGGATTAAAGGTGGCGAACCAGAGCAAACAAGCCCAGTGCAAGCCTGCCTCGCCGGGTAGCTTGCCGTTGGGTGCCACGAGGGAGTGTTCATGCCGCCGATCCTGTCAGTTGCCGCCGTCACCAAGACCTACAAATCCGGCCTCCGTGCGCTCGATGCCACCGACCTGACAATCGAGCGGGGGGAGATATTCGCGCTGCTCGGCCCCAACGGCGCTGGCAAGACGACGCTTATCAGTATCATCTGCGGGATTGTGACCGCGACGTCTGGGCAGGTGCTGGTCGATGGCCATGACATCGTTCACGATTATCGCGCCGCCCGCGCGAAGGTCGGGCTGGTGCCGCAGGAGATCTCGCTCGATATATTTACGACGGTGTGGAACACGGTCTGCTTCAGCCGTGGCTTGTTCGGGCGCCGGCCGGACCGCGTTTATATTGAACGCATTCTGCGCGACCTCTCGCTGTGGGAAAAACGCGACAGCCGGATTATCGAGCTTTCGGGGGGTATGAAGCGGCGGGTGATGATCGCGAAGGCGCTCAGCCACGAGCCCGAGATACTTTTTCTGGACGAACCGACGGCGGGCGTCGACGTCAACCTGCGGCGGGACATGTGGGCGCTGGTCCGCGGCCTCAGGGACAAGGGCGTCACCGTGATTTTGACCACCCACTATATCGAGGAGGCCGAGGAGATGGCTGATCGCGTCGGGGTGATCAACGGCGGCCGCCTCGTGCTGGTCGAGGAGACCGCGGCGCTGATGCGCAAGCTGGGCAAGCGGCGGCTGACCTTCGTGCTGGAGCAGCCGCTGCAAGCCATCCCCGTGGAGCTACGGGAGTGGCCGCTGGTGCTGGAGGAGCAGGGCCACCAGCTGACCTATAGCTTTGCCGCCAATGCGCGGGACAATGGTATCGCCGAGCTGCTGCGCCGGATGAGTGGGCTTGGGATCGGCTTTATGGACCTGGAGACCAGCAGCAGTTCGCTGGAAGATATTTTCGTCAGCCTGTTGGAGCCCGCCGCATGAGACCGATTGTGTTCAACCCCGTGGGCGTCTGGTCACTCTACCGCGCGGAGATGCTGCGCATGCTGCGCACCATCTGGCAGAGCGTGGCAACGCCGGTGATTACCACCATGCTCTATTTCGTGGTGTTTGGCGGCGCGATCGGGTCGCGCATGCAGCATGTCGGCGGGGTCGGCTACGGCGCCTTCATTGTACCTGGGCTCATCATGCTCTCGCTCCTGACGCAAAGCATCGCCAACGCCTCTATTGGCATTTACTTTCCGATGTTCACCAAGACGATTTATGAGATACTCTCTGCGCCGCTTTCCTCCGTGGAGGTCATCTTTGCGTATGTCGGTGCGGCCGCAACCAAATCTATCGTGCTGGGGCTGATCATCCTCGCGACGGCGACCTTTTTCGTGCCGGTTCACATACTGCATCCCGGCTGGATGGTGGCTTTCATGGTGCTAACCTCGGTGGCGTTCAGCCTGTTCGGCTTCATTATCGGCATTTGGGCGGAGAATTTTGAGCAGCTTGCGATCATCCCGGCATTGGTGGTGACGCCGCTTACCTTCCTTGGTGGCGCCTTCTATTCGATCGACATGCTGCCGCAGCCATGGCGGACGGTGAGTTTATTCAACCCCGTGGTCTATCTCGTCAGCGGCTTTCGCTGGAGCTTCTATGGGATTGGCGATGTCGGGGTCGGCGCAAGCCTGGCATTCACCGCATTATTCATGGGCATGTGCCTGGCCTTGTTGTGGTGGATATTCCGGACGGGTTACCGGCTGAAGTCGTAATCGTGCGGTGAGCAGGCACCTGCCGATGTATTTTAGCGGAAACATGCTATACATCCCCGATGAAGCCGCCTCTCGCCGCCGTGCAACCCAATGCGAGTTTATCTGATTTTGGCGGCTTAAAGAGAAATTTCCCCGGTGCGCGGGTTTAGACCATCACGCCGGATGGCAGTACATGGGGCAAATTCAGGTTGGTTTTCCTGGGGTTTTGGCTTTTGTGAATGAGCCGTTTGACGAAATTACAACAATTCTATCATCGACAGGCTCCTATAATATGCGAAATTCTGAATTCATTCCAAACCAATCGGCCAACGCCGCGGCTAACAAGGGCGAGGTCAACTGGCGCACATTGGTAGCGCCTTATGCAAAGCCGCAAACAAGGAAGGCGCTTGTCCAGCTCTTAAACACCGGCTTGCCGTTTATCGCGGTCATGCTGGTCATGCTGTTGGCGCTGCATCACGGATTTTTGGCGGCGGCTATTCTATTTCCGGTGGGCGCGGTGTTTCTGGTGCGGCTGTTTTTGCTGCAGCATGATTGCGGGCATGGCGCGTTCTTCGCGGCGGCCTGGGCGAACAATCTGCTTGGCTGGGTATTGGGCGTGTTGACCCTCACACCGTATACCTCCTGGCGCAAGGACCACGCGATTCATCATGCAAGCATGGGCAATCTGGACCGCAGGGGCATCGGCGATGTCACGACACTGACGATTTCCGAATACCTTGCTTTGCCGAAGTGGCGGCGGCGTGCGTACTGGCTTTACCGGCATCCGCTGGTCATGTTCGGTATCGGGCCGATCTGGCTGTTCTTTTTGCGCAATCGCATACCGGCCGGAAATCCGCGCCGGCAATGGCGCAATTGGGTGAGCACTCTGGGCACGAATGCGGCGCTTGCGGTTATTCTGGTGACGCTGTTGCTGACGCTGGGGCCGGTGCCGGTGCTGCTCGGCTGGATGCCGGTTATGTTGCTGGCCGCCACTATTGGCGTTTGGCTGTTTTATATCCAGCATCAGTTCGAGGACGTATATTGGGAGCCGCGGAAGAGCTGGGATTTTCACGCGGCGGCTCTGACGGGTTCGTCGTTTTACGATTTACCGCAGCCACTGCGTTGGTTGACGGCAAATATCGGGTTTCATCATATCCACCATTTGTCGAGCAAAATCCCCAACTACCGGCTGCGCAAGTGCCATGTCGAGAATCCGGTGTTCCAGACGGCGCCGCGGCTGACCTTGCTTGGTAGCTTGAAATGCGCGCGTCTGGCCTTGTGGGACACCGAGCATCGCAAATTGGTGCCCTTTAGCGCCCTCGCTGGAAGGTAGCTCGCTTAGGGGTTACCACACGCTGAGTCCGGTTGGCTCTCCCGCCGTAGTTGTTCGCGGAACTCTTCGAGGCGGGCACGGTAGCCGCCGGCGTCGCCAAATTCGAGAAACTCGTAATAGCGTTGATGGGGGTCGGTGATTTTGAGCGCGTGCTTGATGGGGCACCAATATTGCTCGGTCCGGCTGCCGATCTCGCGGACGTAGGCGATGACGCCATTGGCGTAGCCGCAATACAGGCAGTTCAGTGCCTCGATCCAGTTGAGGTAGCTGAGGTGCCGCCGGTCGAATGAGATGTAGTGGGCCCGCTTGACGCGGGGGATCCGGTAGGCGCGGAAGCAGATTGCCTGGTAAAGGCTCGCCCAACCATCGAGCAAAACCAACGGAATGAACAGGGAATAATTGATGGGCGCCGTTATGGCGGCGCGGATGGTGGATTTGCGGAGAAAGCTCCGGATGGTTGTGCGCAGGCGGCGATGCTCCATGACGATGCCGTCCTCGAACTCAACGAACCGCTCCTTGAGATGCCAGCCGAGGTTTTTGCGGCGCGCCTCGATTTCACGGTCGAGTTCAGTTTGGAGGCGGATAATCTCACTTGCGAGGTTTTTCATACGCTGCGTCATCGGCCACCGGTTCCTTGCACTCTTGCTTCTGCGTTGTGGCATGGATGGGCCGGGGTGCCTAAAATCCGTCAGCCAACGCCTGAACCCGGCAAACTATAGTGATTCAAGTTAAGAGTGGGGCGAGATTAACTCGTCCACGGATTTCCCGGAGAAGCTTCTCTGTCGTTTGAGGATAGCGAAGGCTTTTTCGATTGGGTTGAAGTCAGGCGAGTATCTGGGCAGCGGCAGCAGTTGGTGGCCATGCTCGGTAAGAATTCCGGCAATTTTGGGCTTGTTATGAAAGGGGGCATTGTCCATGGCGATAAGGCTTTGCGGCCGGAGCGTGGGCAATAGCATCTCCTTAATCCATGTTGTCACCGTTAGATGGGTGCAGCTTGTCTCGAACAACATGGGCGCGATCCAATCTTTGCCCCGGATGATTGCGAAGATTCTGGCGCTACCTTGCGGGCCAGCCCCGAAGGATGCCACGCACTGGACTGGCCGCATGGTAGCCAAAGCCACCGGCGTCAGCCTGAGCGCCGTGCAGCGCATCTGGCAGGCTCATCGTCTCCAGCCACACCGCATCCGCACCGTCAAAAAATCCAACGATCCGGCTTTTGCCACGAAAGTTGAAGATATCGTCGGGCTTTACATGAACCCGCCCGCTCACGCCGTGGTCGTCTCAATCGATGAAAAAAGCCAAATTCAGGCGCTCGACCGTAGCCAACCAGGTTTGCCGCTGAAACCTGGCAAGTGCGGCACCATGACCCATGACTACAAACGGCACGGCACCACCACGCCGTTCGCAGCCCTCAATATTCTCGATGGCACCGTCGTTGGCCGCTGCATGCCAAAACATACCCACCAGGAATTCATCAAATTCCTCAATGCCATCGAGCGGGCGGTTCCGGCAGGTAAGGCCATCCATGCCATTGCCGATAATTACGCCACCCACAAACATCCCAAGGTCAAAGACTGGCTCGCAGAACATCCAAGGCGGGTATTCCACTTTACGCCAACATCAGCTTCCTGGATCAACGCTGTCGAAGGCTTCTTCTCCATCATCACCCGAAGGCGCATCCGGCGCGGCGTGTTCAAATCCGTCGCCAATCTAACGCATGCCATTCGCAGCTTCATCAAAAATCATAATAAAAAACCAAAACCTAGTTCAGGCCATGCGCGCCAGACGCCGAAAAGGCGGACATCAAAGCCGATACCGAATCCGAAAATACACAGTCGAACCCGTATTTGGACACATCAAGCAGGCCAGAGGCTTCCGGCAATTCCTCCTCCGCGGAATCGACAAAGTAAAAAGCGAATGGGCAATGATCTGCACCGCCCATAATCTCGCAAAGCTCACCGCTTGAGGGTCAGCGCCAACAACCAAAACCCATAGCAAATATAGTCAAATGGCACCGTAAAGATTACCGGGACAGGCTCCTAGGCGACCGCCAGAGTAGACTTATGAAACAGCCTCTTAGACCGTCAGGGCCTGCTCCAGCACGTCCAGCCCTTCTTCGAGCAACTCATCCGAGGCCGTGAGTGGCACAAGCAGGCGGATCGCGTTGCCATACACGCCGCATGATAGCAGGATCAGCCCATTTTCGCGGGCTTTGGTGATCACCTTCTTGGTCATGTCGGGGTCGGGTTCATCGGTGCCGCGTGTTTTCACGACGTCGAACGCCACCATTGCGCCCGGACCACGGATCTCGGCGATCGGGACAGTATTGTTGCGGCGGGAAATGGCTTCCAGACGCGACTTCATCTTCTCGCCGATGTGGTTGGCGCGGTCGATCAGCTTTTCTTCCTCAATCACGTCCAGCACGGCCAACGCGGCGGCGCAGGCGATCGGGGAGCCGGAATAGGTACCGCCCAGCCCACCAGGCTCGGCCGCATCCATGACCGCGGCGCGGCCGATAACGCCCGAGAGCGGGAACCCGCCGGCCAGCGATTTAGCCACGGTGATGATGTCGGGTTTCACGGCGGAATGCTCGATGCCGAACATTTTTCCGGTCCGGGCGAAGCCCGTCTGCACTTCATCGACCACCAGCAGAATGCCATGCCGGTCACAAAGGGCGCGCAAGGCGGCCAGTAACTCAGTCGGCGCCTGGATAAAGCCGCCTTCACCCTGCACGGGTTCCAGCACAATCGCAGCGGTCCGCTCGGGTTCGATGTCAGCACGGAACAGCATGTCGATGGCGCGCAGGCTGTCCTGCACGGTTACGCCGAACGGCGCATGCGGGAACGGAACATGGTAAATTTCAGCCGGGAGTGGGGCGAATTTCTTCTTGTAAGGCAGCACCTTACCGGTCATCGCCATCGTCAGCATCGTGCGGCCGTGGTAGCCGCCGGCAAAGGTGATAATGCCGGAACGCCCGGTCGCGGCACGAGCGATCTTCACGGCGTTTTCCACGGCTTCGGCGCCGGTCGTGAAAAAAATCGTCTTGGCCGGGCCTTCAATGGGGGCCAATGCGTTCAGCCGCTCGGCCAGCGCGATGTAGCTCTCATAAGGCGAGACCTGGAAGCAGGTGTGCGAAAAGCGCGAAAGCTGTTCGGCAACGGCGGCCATCACCTTGGGATGGCGATGCCCAGTGTTCAGCACCGCGATGCCGCCGGCAAAATCAATGTAGCGCTTGCCTTCTACGTCCCAGAGTTCGGCGTTTTCGGCGCGCTGGGTGAAAATCGGGTGCGCATTGATAACGCCACGGGGAATGGCAGCCTCACGGCGTGCCATCAACTCACTGTTTTTACTCATGTCCGCTTCACTCCATTTAAGGCCACAACAGCCTAGCAAGCTATGCCACGCTGTAAACGCGCTGTTGCGGATACCTGCCTTGATCTGGCTCAAGGCCAGTCGTGCTGCTTTGCGCATATGCTAAACTAACGTTAAGGCTCAGCGCCGTTGTCGCGCACAAAACCACCCGCAGACTGCGAGAGAATTTACCCATTTGCCATTTGTCCCTGTATTGTCGCGAGCTTGGTTGAGGAACAACGGCTGAATTAATCGCAACGGTTATATTAACAAGGCGGGAATCACGGAAGTGACATAATGATTGTCCTTCATGTGGCGTGCCATGCGCCGCGGGACTTCCCCCATTCCGAATCAACATAACTAGCCGCCCCCCATTTGTCCTATGTACCGCGTCCGCTTTGCCCGGGAGGGGAAAGCAATGATGCATTCGCACGTGCCGCGAACCCGCTATGGGTACAGCAACGACGAGACGCATCCTGGTAGGTCGAGAGTCGGTCTTGTGGACCGGGATCAATTAGGAGACGGCTATGTTTGCTGAGAGGCCAGTTGCGATGCGAAGTCCGCGCATCACCGCCTGAACAACGCGCCCGCGCGGCGCGTTTTCTGCTTTGTTCTTAACTCCTTATCTTTGCGTGCCGCTGCGGCGCGCGAAAGATGTTGCGTTTTGCGAGGATTTTTCCAATGAGCCTGATCCAGAATCGCGCCGCCGTGGCGCCGGTGCACAATCACATTTCCCTGCGCGCGGACCTTGCCATGAACCTGCCGGACGTTGCCGGCATTGTCGCGGCATTGCGGCCGGAAGAGCCGCTGCACTGCATTCGCCCGGCGGTCATCGCGGCTTCGTCGCGTGCCTTCGTGCATGCGTTCAATGGCGATGTGCTGTACGCGGTGAAGTGCAACCCGGAACCCGCCGTGCTGCGCGCGGTGTGGGAAGGCGGCGTGCGCGATTTCGATTGCGCCTCGATCGCCGAAGTCACGCTGGTGCGCAGGATGTTTCCGGGTGCTGCGATTCACTTCATGCATCCTGTGAAGTCGCGTTCCGCGATCCGCCAGGCTTGGCTGCAGCACGGCGTGCGCGATTTCGTGTTCGACACGCAAGATGAGCTGAACAAAATTCTGGAAGAGCTGGCCACGCCAGAATGCGCTGCGTTGCAGGCAAAACCAGGATTTTTCGTGCGCCTCGGCCTGCCAAAGTCCAGCGCGGCGATTGATCTGTCCTTGAAATTCGGCGCTGATTTTGAAACCGCGATCGCCCTGCTGCGCGCGGCACGTCCGTTGGCAGGCAAGCTCGGCGTGGCGTTTCATGTCGGCTCGCAATGCATGGACCCGCTGGCCTGGCGCGAGGCGATGGAACTCACCGGCGTCGTCATCCGCCGCGCGGACGTGCGCGTGGATGTCATCGATGTCGGCGGCGGTTTCCCCGTGGCGTATCCCGATCTCGACCCGCCGCCGCTCGGCGCCTTCATGGCCGAGATCGATGCCGCGTTCGACCGGCTGGACCTGCCGGGCGTTAAGCTGTGGGCCGAGCCTGGCCGCGCGCTGGTCGCCGGTGGCGGCTCCGTGGTGGTGCAGGTGCAACTGCGCAAAGGCAACATGCTGTATGTGAACGACGGCGTGTATGGCTCGCTGTCGGATGCCGGCGCCCTTGGGTTCCGCTTTCCGACACGGCTCATCCCTGCCGCCAAACCCGGCACAGGCGCGCCGGATGTGGCGTTCTCGCTGTTCGGCCCCACCTGCGATTCCGCCGATGTGATGCACGGCCCCTTCATGCTGCCCGAGACCGTGCGTGAAGGCGACTGGATCGAGATTGGCCAGCTTGGCGCCTATGGCGCCTGCCTGCGCACCGCGTTCAACGGCTTCGACCGTTCGGCGCTGGTGGAAGTGCGCGACGCGGCGATGCTACAAACCGCCGGGTACGAGGAGGCGGTCACGGAATTGCCATTTGCTTATTCCCGCGCGGCCTGAAACAGCAGCACCCAGTTTTTGGAGTTACAAACCATGCCCGACCACAACCCTGTAAAACACATCCGCTTTTCGGGCCGCCTGCTCATGGTGGGCTGCGGCAGCATCGGCCAGGGCGTGCTGCCGCTGTTGTTACGCCATATCGACATGCCGGCCGAGAACATTTCGATCCTGACCGCCGACCACCGCGGCAGCGCGGTGGCCGCGGCCTATGGCATCAAGGAGAAAGTTCTCCCGCTGACGCAGGATAATTATCGCGAGGAGCTGACCGCGCGGTTGGCGCCGGGCGATTTTCTGCTTAACCTCTCCGTGGAAGTGTCCTCGGTGGCGCTGATCAAACTCTGCCGCGAAATCGGCGCCCTGTACCTCGACACCTGCATCGAGCCTTGGGCCGGCGGCTATACGGATCTGTCGCTCACCCCTTCGCAACGCTCCAACTATGCGTTGCGCGAAACCGCCCTGGCGCTGATGGACGATCCCAACGCGCCGACCGCGGTCATCGCCCATGGCGCCAACCCGGGCCTGGTCTCGCACTTCGTCAAACAGGCGCTGCTGCATGTCGCGCACGATACCGGCATTGCGGTGCCCACCGTGCCGCAAACCCGCGAGGGCTGGGCAGCACTGGCGCAGAACGCCGGCGTGAAGGTCATCCACATCGCCGAGCGCGACACGCAGGTCGCCAATATTCCCAAAAAACGCGGCGAGTTCGTCAACACCTGGTCGATCGATGGCTTTATTGGCGAAGGCTGCCAGCCGGCGGAACTCGGCTGGGGCACGCATGAGATGACCCTGCCCGAGGACGGACGGCACCATGACGCCGGCTGCGGCGCGGCGATTTATCTGATGCGCCCCGGCGCCTCGACGCGCGTGCGGACCTGGACGCCCATGGAAGGCCCGTTCCATGGCTTTCTTATCACGCATAACGAGGCAATCTCCATCGCCGACTATTTTACCCTCAGCGAAAACGGCGCCGTGGAATACCGCCCGACCGTGCATTACGCCTACCACCCTTGCGACGACGCCGTGCTGTCCATCCACGAGCTGGCGGGCAAGAACTGGGAGGAGCAGACGAACAAGCGGTTGATGGAGGATGAGATTATCCGCGGCGTGGATGAGCTCGGCGTGCTGCTAATGGGCCACGCGCGCGGCGCCTATTGGTATGGCTCGCAGCTCAGCATCGAGGAGGCGCGCGCCCTGGCACCTCATAACAACGCCACCAGCCTGCAAGTAACCGCCGCGGTGCTGGGCGGGGTGATCTGGGCGATGGAAAACCCGCGTGCCGGCGTGGTGGAAGCCGACTCGCTCGACTACGCCCGTGTGCTGGAAATCGTGCTGCCGTATCTCGGCACCATGGCGGGGGAATATTCCAATTGGACCCCGCTGCAGGAGCGCGGCGTGCTGTTTCCCGAGGATGTGGATACCACCGACCCCTGGCAGTTCAAGAACTTCCGGGTGGTGTAGAGGCGATGACTGGTGAACGGGCCTGCCCGTTCACCAGTCAGGCGTAGCTGGCGGTAAGCCCCTTGGATTGTGCCGCCAATTCGTAGACCGGCACGGTAACGCCCTTTTCGGTGATTGCGAGCGCATCCTGCTCCAAACGGGCCAGACCGGCGCCCATCAGGGCCTCGGCACAATCAGGGGTATAATGTTTAATATAGCCGCACTGCTTAAGGGCGGCGAGGGTGCCGAGGGCTTCGGGCGATAAGGTCATCACTCTCTCTCCGTTGCCGCCGAACATGAATCCTTTAGAAACAGAACCATGTTCGGGGCGCTATAACGTGAACGCGCTACGGCTTCGTTTTTCGCATTTCCTGGATCGTCTGTCTACTTTTCAGATTTCTCCCGCACGAGGGAAACTGGCTGAATCCCTGGTCCGGCGCGGCGTCAGTCAGGCATGCCCTTGGCGCATGCCGCACTCCATGGGCGGTAGCTTGGCGCCAGTTCGCAGCGGATGGCGGCCGCCAGTTCGGGGTTGGCGCGCCGGATCTGGCTGACCCGCAACGCCGCGGCTGAACCCGGCACCGGGCAGATTTCCCAGCGCTCCAGAAAGAGCAAGTCACTTGCCAGACGCCGGTCGCAGGGTTGCGCAAACATGCTCCGCACCGTTGCACTAAGGGGGCGTGCGGAAACAAAGGCATCAAGATCACAATTTAACATCAGGCGTTCTCCGAAAACTATACGGTGCGGATGCAACACGGCACGCGATAAAATCGGCTCCCATTCTTATCCCTCGAACAACGAACTACCGCCGCGGGTATTGGCTGTGTCCGGTATTGGCGTGGCATGTTGCACATCTGGCGAGGCCCGTGGGTGAAAAAAACATGACAGTTATGTAGCAACTGAAAAACCATGCGTCCGGAGGCTGGCTGGACCACGCGACGCTGGAAGCGCTTCGCATTCGCGGGGTTGGTTTGGTTCAGAAGGGTGAGAGCCCCGAGGTTGTTGGCAAAGCACTGGGCCTGAACCGCACCACGATTTACGAGTGGCTAGCGATGTACCGTCGCGGCGGCTGGGGAGCGTTGAAGTCGAAGCCGGTTCCTGGACGCCAGCCGAAGTTAAGCGGCAAACAAATGAAGTGGGGCCGGCGTCCTTATCGGTGGCGCGGCTGGTGCTGTAACAGCCGCCTCCACTACGCATAACCAGCTTAACCTAGGTGTTTGATCCCGGGGTTTGATGGTGCAATATTTTCTCACGAGTGGAGGGAAGCACTATGGGCCAGGTTCTACACGGGAGCGCCACCACAACAGAGGCAGCTTGTCGGGCGCCACCGCCTTTTGCTGCGACACCCAGGACATCGCCTTGTCGGTCGTCTTCCATGGAGTGGTAGCCCTCTTCATGCGTCTTCTTCGGTTCTACCGCTGTCGTGCCTTCATACAGCTGATCTGCTGCTGGTTTCGTGGACACCTTGTTTAGGTGTTTAACGGAACAGGAGGGTATTTATGGCTCGCAGGCAGTTTACGCGTGAATTCAAACTTGAAGCGGTCCGGCTGATCACGGATCGCGGTGTTTCTGTTGTCCAGGCGGCGCGTGACTTGGAGGTTGGCGAGGGCATGCTGCGCCGCTGGGCCAAGGAGGTTTCGGGCGATCCCCAGCAGGTTTTTCCTGGCCAGGGGCAAATGAAGCCCGAGCAGTTGGAGCTTGAGCGGCTCCGGCGCGAGGTGACGAAGCTCAAAGCCGAGCGTGACATTCTAAAAAAAGCCGCGGCCTACTTTGCCAAGGAGTCGATGTGAAGTTCGGCTTCGTTGCAAAGCATCGAGGAATTTGGCCGGTGCGGTTGCTTTGTGAGACGCTCGATGTCTCGCGCAGTGGGTTTTATGCCTGGGCATCACGCCCGCCCAGCGCCCGTGCGCGCAGCGATGAGCGGGTTGGGCCTCTGGTCAAAACCAGCTTCCTTGTCAGCGACCGCACCTACGGCGCCCGGCGTGTCTGGCATGATGTGCTGGCCGAGGGCATTGCCTGTGGGCTGCACCGCATTGAGCGGTTGATGCGGGCCCAGGCCCTGCGCGCCCGTCCCCGGCGCAGACGGCTGCCGGCCGACAAAGGTGAGCGAAGTGAAGTGCCTGCCTGCAACGTTCTGGACCGGCAGTTTGTGGCCTCAGCACCCAACCGCAAATGGATCGCTGATTTTACTTATATCTGGACCGCTGAGGGCTGGTTGTATGTGGCGGTGGTGATCGATCTGTTCTCGCGCCGCGTGGCCGGCTGGTCGATGAGTGCCACGATGACCGCGCAACTGGTCACCGATGCTTTGGTGATGGCGATCTGGCGCCGTGGCAAGCCCGATGCCCTGCTGCACCATTCCGATCGCGGCAGCCAGTACACGTCCGAGCCATTCCAGCGGCTCATGAAGGATCATGGCGTGGTCTGCTCCATGAGCAGGTCAGGCAATGTCTGGGACAACGCCGCCATGGAGAGCTTTTTCTCTTCTATGAAAACCGAGCGCATCGCGCGCAAGGTTTACCGTACCAGGGACCAGGCACGGGCCGATGTATTCGAATATATCGAGCGGTTCTACAACCCGCGCCGGCGCCACTCGACGATCGGCTATCTCAGTCCTATGGAATTCGAACGAATCGCAGATTCAGCTTAAGGATGGTGTCCATCAAACCGGCAGCAGCTCAAGCGCAAATAACGACGACCTCGTCGCCCTGAAAAACGAAATGAATAAAGACTGCCCGATCATTGTCATCGGTGGTGTTCTTGGTATGTTTACTCCTGACGCTGGTATCGAAGCTTACGGCAAAACGTATAAACTCGCCGAAAGCGGGACAGTTCACCTCGTTAAATCAGATAATGGGTGGATAATTCAGTAGGGCACGTGCATGAGAGGTGGAGTTATATGATAGCCTGAAAGAAGTTCAATAAACATCGCGCAAATAGCGTTTTTCCCGGGCCAGAGATTTCAGATAATCCTGGGCCGTTTCGCGTGTCAGCCCGCCATGGCGCTCGACAACGGTGAGTAGCGCGGCCTCTACGTCCTTGGCCATGAAGGTTGCGTCGCCGCATACATAGAGCGAGGCGCCATCCTGCAGCCACGACCAGAGTGCAGCACCTTCTTCGAGCATCCGGTGCTGGACGTAGATTTTCTCTGCTTGGTCACGCGAGAAGGCTAGGCTGAGTTTGGTGAGCAGCCCGTCTTGGTGCATCGTGGTCAGCTCGTCGTGGTAATAAAAATCACTCGCCCGATGACGCTCACCGAAGAAGAGCCAGTTACGCCCGGTGGCGCCTTGCGCCCGGCGTTCATGCAAAAAAGCACGAAACGGTGCGATGCCGGTGCCCGGGCCGATCATTATGACCGGTGCCGCCGCGTCCGCAGGCAAGCGGAAATGCGAGGAGGGCTGCACGAAGACCGGTACATCACGGCTGGTCGCGCGGTCGGCGAGGAAGGTTGAGCACGCACCTTTGCGCGAGCCATAGCGCACGGCAGAGACCGTAAGGTGAACCTCGCCCGGATGCGCACTGGGACTGGATGCTATGGAATAGAGCCGTGGCTGGATATGTTTTAACGCGCTGGCAAATTCCTGCGCCGATGTTTTAATGGGGAAGGCCGTCAGCACGTCAGGCAGTTGTTTGCCCCAGAGCCATTGCTTGAGGTCGTTCCGGCGCTCGTTGCCAAGTAGTGATTTCAGCTCAGTATTACCGCTGCGTTCGGCTATGAATTCGAGTGTCTCGCGGCTTGGCCGGGTCAATTCGAAATTCTCTAATAGCGCCTGGCGCAGTGGCAAATGACCAGCTTTGTCCACTGTCACCATAGCGTCCTCTGTGAGCCCGGCTTTTGCCAGCACCTCGTCCACCAAAGTGGGGCAATTGGTCGGCCATACGCCGAGCGCATCGCCGGCCTCATAGCGAATGCCTGATTCTGCGAGCGAGAGCGCGATGAAACGCGTGTCCTTGTTGGCATCCGGCCCGTTGAGCCGCGTGCTGGCCAGCAGGCGGGCGGCAAAAGGGTGGTTTTTGCTGTAGAGTTGCGGCGCTGGCGTGTCGTTGGCGGGGTTGCTTGGCACGCCGGTGAGGCGCTTGACCAAGAGCTTCAGCCAGGGGCCGATTTCGGGTTCATCATCAGCGTCGCAATCCAGCCTGCCAGCCAGGCGCTGGGCACCAAGCTCCGCCAGCCTAGCGTCGAGGTTCTTGCCGTGCTGGCAAAACTGGTCATACGAGGAGTCCCCCAGCCCGCATACGGCATAGCTCAGATGCTCCAGCCGCGGCGCATTATCTTCCGAGAGAAACTCCCAGAGGCTGCGGCCATTATCGGGCGGCTCGCCATCGCCATAGGTACTGGAGATGAGAATGATCCTCCCCGTCTTACCCAAGTCACCCGCCGGATAATCTGCCATGCAGGCGAGCGCCACTTTTAGGCCAACTTGTTCCAGCCCGGTTTTCAGTTGCTCGGCCAGAGCCTCGCTATTGCCGGTCTGCGAGGCCCAAAGCAGCGTTATGCTGTCCGCCGCCGCTTGCGCTGGCGTGGGAGGCGGCATGTGCGCTTCGCTCGCACCCTCGGCACGGCTGAACAGCCCGGCAAGGACACCGTTGATCCACATACGCGTGGTGAGGGCAAGCGGCGCGGCCCCCGGGAGTACGGGCACGCCGCCTCGTGCGCCACGGGTTTTCAGCCCAGCGAGAAACCCTGAGATATACAGCGTTTCTGCTTCGTCCAAAGGTGGTGGGGGGGCGGGGGTGAGGTTGAGAGCTACGGCAAGGGACTCCAGCGGTGTCAGGTTCGTCATTGGCACAATACCCTCTTTGGCCTGATTGCGCGGCGCCTTGCTTTGCCGTCCCGTCTTGCACAGCGCCACAGCGCAGAATTTGAATTCCGGCTGTAGCGAGCTCGCATCTACCGCATCACTCGTGACGGCGTTGATGGCGAGATCTTCTCCGAAGACATCGTTCCAGTGGAACGGTACGAAACAGCCGCGGGGCAGTACGCGGGTGGTGACCACGACCGGTAGAATGGCACGGCCGCGGCGAGAGCGGATTTCCAGTATGTCCTGGTCCTTGACGCTCAGTGCGGAGGCGTCATCGGGATGGATTTCAACGAAAGGGCCGGGGTTCAGCTTAATGAGGGTCTTGATCTTCCCGG
This sequence comes from uncultured Alphaproteobacteria bacterium, assembly GCA_963696195.1. Lineage (GTDB taxonomy): Bacteria > Pseudomonadota > Alphaproteobacteria > Acetobacterales > Acetobacteraceae > Acidocella. The sequence goes on along the minus strand of OY968826.1, from coordinate 1,912,956 downwards.
TTTTTGTCATCGTGTGCCACTGGTGGGGCAGACGTCCTGTGTTGAGGACGAAAGGATATTCCTCGTCAGGCAGTTCGGCCGGGGGCATCGCCGGGTGGGGGAAGAAGCGCGCACGGCCACTTGTAGTGGGAAATTTCAGGCCCTGCTCGGTGCGGTAGCGGATCGGGTTGCGCGCTATCGCGCCTGGCGGGCATGGCCATTGCAGCGAGCCAGCGCGCAAGCGCTCATGCGAGGCACCGCTAATATCATAGCCCGTTTCCGGGTTCGCGCTTTGCTTGATTTCGTCGAAAACCTCAGCAGCGCTGGCATAGGAGAATGCCTTCTCATATCCCATGCGGCAGGCGATTTGCGCGACAATCTGCCAATCGGCCCGCGCCGCTCCCGGTGGCGCAACGGCAGTCTCCATGAGGGTGAGGTTGCGCTCGGAATTGATCATCACACCGCTGGCCTCGGCCCAGAGCGCGCCGGGCAGCAGGATATCGGCATAGAGGTTGGTTTCGGTATCGAGAAATGCGTCCTGGGCGATGACCAGCTCCGCCGCCTGCAGCCCGGCGATGACGCTTTGCCGGTTGGCGACACTGGCCACCGGGTTGGTGCAGATGATCCAAATGGCTTTTATGGCCCCGGTTTGCAGTTGCTGAAACATGCTGACGGTATCTGTGCCGGGTTTGGACTGAATACTGCCTTGGGGAATATTCCACAGAGTCTCTGCAAAATCCCGGTCGGCCGAGCTGGTAACAACGCGCTGGCCGGGCAGGCCATGGCTGAGATACCCGACCTCACGCCCACCCATCGCGTTGGGCTGACCGGTCAAGGAGAATGGCCCGCTGCCAGGCCGGCAAATGGTGCCGGTGGCCAGATGCAGGTTGCAGATGGCGTTGGTGTTCCACGTGCCGTTGGTGCTTTGGTTCAGCCCCATGGTCCACAGGCTCATCCAATTTTCTGCCGCACCGATCCAGCTGGCGGCCTGGCGTATATCCTGCTCTGCCAGCCCGGTGATTTTTGCCACGTGCGCGGGAGAAAAATCCGCCAGGAAAGCGGGCATCTCGGCCCAACCTTCGGTATGCGCGGCGATGAACGCTTCGTCGATGTCGCCGTTCTCGAGCAACAAGTGCAAAATCCCGTTGAGCAGAGCGAGATCGGTACCGGGCTTGAGTTGCAGGAACAGATCGGCCTTTTCCGCCGTGGCTGTGCGGCGTGGGTCGGCAACGATGAGCTTTGCACCGCTCTTGATCCGGTCGAGCAGGCGAAGGAAAAGAATCGGGTGACAGTCTGCCATATTGGCGCCGGTGACGAAGAACAAGTCTGCGGCTTCGAAATCCTGGTATGACCCGGGCGGACCGTCGGCACCCAGTGAAAGCTTGTAACCGCTGGCGGCACTCGACATGCACAGGCGGGAATTGGAATCGATATTATTGGTGCGGATAAAACCTTTGGCCAGCTTGTTGGCGAGGTATTGCGCCTCCAGCGACATCTGGCCCGAGACATACAGCGCCACGGCATCCGGTCCGTGCGTATCAATGATCTGCCGCAGACGTTGCGCCGTCACGCCAATGGCGTCATCCATCGCCACGGGCAGTTGCTCGCCATGGCGGTTTCCGCGCAGATAGGCGCTCTCCATGCGGCCAGAGTTTGTGAGCGCCTGGGCGCTGCTTGATCCCTTGGTGCAGAGCCGCCCAAAATTCGCGGGATGCGCCTTGTCACCTGACACTTTGGTCACGCGGCCGTTTTCCGTCTGCAGCACAATACCACAGCCCACCCCGCAATAGGGGCACACGGATTTTACGGTGCTCCTATCCTCCGCGGTTGCCAATTCTGGTGCGGGTGCATGGCTTTTGTCAGTCAGCAAGGACATTCTTCACTGCCCCGGCTTCGGCCTGGAAATAGGCATGCGCAGCGCGGCGCGCCCCCTCTTGATTCCGCGCCATCAGCGCCGCGATCATTTTGAGCGTATTCATGACGGCACCGTCGTGCCAGCTTGAGGATCTCAGCGCACAGGCGCGCAAGTAACCTATTCGTGCCAGCAAATTACTACCAACTTCCGAGAGCACAGTGTCACCACAGGCATCGAGGATCAGGCTGTGAAACTGCGACAAATTCCGGCGTGTCTCCGTAGCGTCTCGGCCATGGCAGGCCGTTCCCAACGCGGACTCTACGGCGCGAAGCTGCTGCATTGTCCGTGTGGTTGCGGTGCCGGCCAGCAGGGCAGCGGCATCACCGAGCAGTGCTGCAAGCAGCTCGTAAATGGTCGTGGCTTGCTGGGGCGTAACCCTAGCGATGCAGGCGCGGCGGTTGCGCAGAATGGTGATAAGCTTCTCGGACTCCAGATAGCGGAGAGCCTCGCGGATGGACGTTCGGCTTACCCCGTAATCCTCACACAGTTTCGCATCGCTTAAGCGGTCACCAGGTTTCAGGGCACCAGACAAAATCGCCTCGCGGAGGGCTTGGACGACATTGGCGCGCACGCTAGCGGCATCTTGCCCCAACCGCAACTCAAGCCGCAGCACGGCGATGGCGGCAGGGATGTAGTTAGAACCGTGGTGCGCGATGTTCATTGGTCTCTCCTCCGGAGGGATACGACAGCGATGAGGCGCTCGCGTAATGGCTTGCCTGGCGCCAATCTTCAGGGGTGTTGATGTTCCAGAACGGGTCGCGCCCGGCCGCCCCGAAGGTAACGTGGCGGCTCACGAGGGCGAGAGCAGCTTCGATTCCGGGCAGGCCGGAGGGTGGGAAACAGCCTCCCTGTATCGCGGCGCTCATACCAGCACTGCCGCATTGGCCCTGATGAAGGATACCAGCGCTTCCGGCTGGTTGAGCGGCAGCAGTACGCGGCCCGGCGCGTCCAGCGGAGCATCGCTGGCAATGGCGGCGATGCCGGGGTCGTGCAGGTACAGCGCGGATTTGCCCAGGCTGGGGCGATGGATTTCCAGCTTCGGGATGTCCGCCAGCTTGAAACCCTCAACTAGCAGCAGGTCCACCGGTGTCATTCGCCGCGTCAGCGCGGCAAGGTTGAGCTCGTCTCCCTGATGTTCTTCGTGCAGCAGTGCCCAGCGTCCATTGGCGACGAGCATCACCTCCTCGGCCCCGGCCTCGCGGTGGCGGTAGCTGTCCTTGCCTGGGCGGTCGAAGTCGAAGCCGTGATGCGCGTGCTTGATCGTGGAGACGCGTAGCCCGCATTGCCGCAGTAAAGGCAAAAGTGCGGCGATGAGCGTGGTCTTGCCGCTACCGCTTGCGCCAACAAGGCCCATAAGCCTCATGCCAGGGCCGCCTCTAGGGTTTGTGTCACCATGTCGGCCTGGACCGCCTCGCCGATGAGGATCAGCACCGGACCATCAGCAGCTTGCCCCGCATGCAGGCCGGGCAGCGTCGCGATGGTCGCTGCAATGTGCCGCTCATTCGCCAAACTGGCGTTTTCGATGAGGATCGCCGGCATAGTGGGCGCCATGCCTGACTCGATGAAATGTGCGGCCAGGCCGGGTAGCGTCTCGCCCCCCATATAGATGGCGAGTGTACCACCGGATTTGGTTAGGGAGACCCAATCATGGCCGGGCAAACCACCCTCCGCACCATGGCCGGTGAGAAAGTGCAAAGATCGCGCAATGCCGCGCCGGGTTAGCGAGAGCTGGAGCCCCGCTGCCGCGGCTGTGGCCGCGGTGATGCCCGGGACGATCTCGAAGCCGATCCCGGCAGCACGCAGCGCATCCATCTCTTCGGTGGCGCGGCCAAAGATCATAGGATCACCACCCTTGAGGCGCACAATCCGGCGGCCGGTCTGGGCCTCCGCCACCAAGAGGTGGCAGATTTCCGCCTGGCTGGCGGAATGGCGGCCGCAGCGCTTGCCAACATCGATGAGCCTGGCGGCGGGACTGGCCATCGCGATGACCTCTTCATTCACGAGGCTGTCGAACAGCAGCACGTCGGCACTGCCGATGAGGCGCGCGGCTTTTAGCGTCAGCAGTTCCGGGTCGCCTGGCCCGGCGCCGACGAGGAATACCCGGTTCATGACAGTGCCAGAAGCACACGCCCGGCTTCCACCTTCACGGCAAAACGTGGCGTGCAGCCCACATCCAGTCCCTGGGCTTCGCCCGTTTCCAGCGAGATGACCCAGTTGTGTAGCGGGCAGGTCACCGATGTCCCATGAACGATGCCCTGGCTGAGTGGGCCCTGCTTGTGCGGGCATTGATCACGCAGGGCATAGACCTCGTCATTGCCCGTGCGGAAAATTGCGATATCACCGCGTGCGGTCGTGATTGTGCGCGCGCCAAGTGGCGGGATGTCGTCGAGTGCGCCGACATCAACGAAATTCCGCAAGTTGTTTGAACCATCCATCAGACCATCTCCGCCATGGCGTTGAATTTTTGGCCGCGCATGGCGCAGCCGGCTTCTTCCGCCCAGGGGTCGATCTGCGCGTATTTCTGCGCGTAGATAAAATCCTCGAACAGCGAGCGGCGCAGCTCGGCATTGTCGACGATTTTCTCCTGCACATATTTCAGGCCAACCCGCTCGATCCAGGGTGCGGTCCGCTCCAGGTAGCGCGCCTCCATGCGGTAAAGCTGCAGAAAAGCGCAGCCATATTCCATCACCTCCTCATCGGTGGTGACTTTGCAAAGCAGTTCGGTGGCGCGGACTTTTATGCCGCCATTGCCGCCGACATGCAGGTCCCATCCAGCCTCGGTGGCGACCACGCCGAAATCCTTGATCGTGGCCTCGGCACAATTGCGCGGGCAACCGGAGACGGCGAGTTTCACCTTATGCGGATGCCAAGAGCCCCAGGTGGCTTTTTCCAGCGCCACGCCCATCGCCGTGGAATCCTGTGTACCAAAGCGGCACCATTCCGAGCCCACGCAGGTTTTTACAGTGCGCAAGGCTTTGCCGTAGGCATGGCCGGAAACCATGCCAGCAGCGTTGAGATCGCGCCACACGGCCTGCAAATCTTCCTTCTTCACGCCCAGCATGTCCACACGCTGCCCGCCGGTGATTTTGACGGTCGGGATGTTGAATTTATCCACCACATCCGCGATGGCGCGCAATTCAGATGCCGTCGTGGTCCCGCCCCACATGCGCGGAATGACGGAGTAGGTGCCGTCCTTCTGGATATTGGCGTGCATGCGCTCGTTCACGAAGCGCGATTGCGCGTCATCTACATACTCACCGGGCCAAGCCGCGAGCAGGTAAAAATTCAACGCCGGACGGCAGGAGGCACAGCCATCCGGCGTTGTCCATTCCAGGGCCTGCATGACCGCTGGAATGGTTTTCAAGACACCGCCCTTGATGCGGCGGCGCACTTCATCATGCCCATGGCTCGTGCATTTGCACATCGGCTTAACGGCTTCAGCACTGAATTCGGCACCGAGCGAGATTTTGAGAAGTCCTTCAACGAGATTTGTGCAGGAGCCGCAGGAGGCCGAAGCTTTCGTGCGAGTGCGTACGTCATCGACGGATTTGAGGCCAAACTCCCTGATGGCGGAACAGATAGTGCCCTTTTTTACACCATTACAGCCGCAGATTTCCGCCGTGTCGGGTAGGCACGCCAGCGCCTCATTGGGGTCGGTCGACGTGGCGATGGGGCCAAAGATCATCGTTTCGCGCAGATCGCCTATATGCTCTTCATCTTTGAGCATCTGGAAATACCAGCCGGCATCGCGTGCATCGCCAAAGCAGACTACGCCGACAAGCTTGTCGTCGCGCAAGACCAAACGCTTATAGACGCCGCGCGCCGCGTCGCGCAGCACGATATCATCGGTCGTCTCATCGCCGATGAAGGCACCGGCCGAGAACATCTCCACGCCGGACACTTTCAGCCGCGTGCCAGTGGCAACCGGCACAAAGCTGGTCTGCGCCGTGACGGTGATGTGATCGGCTGCAACCTTAGCCATGTCCCAAATGGGTGCGACCAGGCCGTAACACGCCTTGTTATGCTCGATGCATTCACCGATGGCGTAAACAGCCGGATCAGACGTGCACATGGCGGCATCGACGAGAATACCACGGTCGCAGACCAAGCCAGAGGCTTTGGCAAGATTGGTGTTGGGGCGGATGCCAACGGCCATGACCACGAGATCGGCCTTGATCCGCTGTCCATCCTTCAGCGTCACGGAATGGACCGGTCCGCTCTCGCCTTCGCCATCAAGGGATGCGGTGTTGGCAGAGGTATAAATGGCCATGCCGCGTTGCGTCAGGCTGCGCTCCAATAGATGGGCGGCTGAGGCGTCGAGCTGGCGTTCCATTAATGTGGGCATGAGATGCACCACGCTGACCTCCATGCCACGCAAATTCAGCCCATGTGCCGCTTCAAGTCCGAGCAACCCGCCGCCGATAACCACGGCGGATTTATTTGGCCCCGCCATTTCCAGCATTTTCTCAACATCGGAGACGGAGCGGAACGTCATTACGCCGGGGCGTTCTACACCGGGTAGTGGTAGCACGATGGGATTGGAGCCGGTGGCGAGAAGCAGAATATCATAGTGGCAAATGGTGCCATGCTCGCCGGTCACGTTGCGAGCGGCGCGGTCGATGTTGACCACGGTCTCACCGGCAACCAGCTCGATTTTATGCTCGGCATACCATTCCAGGCTGTTGAGCACGATCTGGTCAAAATTCTTATCGCCCGCGAGAAGCGGTGAGAGCATGATGCGGTCGTAATTCGGCTGCGGTTCGGCGCCGAACACGGTGATGTCGAACATGCCGGGCGCACGGTGAAGAACTTCCTCAACTGTGCGCATCCCGGCCATGCCGTTGCCGATCACGACGAGTTTTTTGCGTGGACTGACCATGATGTTCATCGGTCTGTATCCTTGATGTTATGAGAGGGACCTGGGGGCCTTGCCCCCAGGGAGCAAAAGAGTTTTCAACTCTTTTTTCTGAGGCAGAATTGCCTGCTTTAAATCTTCGGCACGAAGCCTTCGGCGAAGCCCCGGCTAAAGCTGGCGCGCCAATGCTTCTTGACCAAGTTGATCCCAAGGAAGGCGACCAAGGCCAGGCCAGCGAAGATCAGAAACCCGTCCTGATACGAGCCGGTCCATTGCTTTGAGTAACCGAGCGAGGAGGCGAGATAGAACCCGCCCACACCGCCGGCACAGCCGACCAGCCCGGTCATCACGCCAATCTCGCGGCCAAAGCGCACCGGCACCAGCTGGAACACCGCGCCATTGCCCGTTCCGAGCGCCATCATCGCGACGATGAAGGCGGCGAGTGCCATGGTGAGGGTCGGTAGGCCGAGGCTGACCAGCACGAGCATGGCGGCTGCCACGACATAGAGTACCGAGAGTGCCGCAATGCCGCCGACCTTATCGGCCAGCCAGCCGCCGATGGGGCGGAACAGCGACCCTGCAAACACGCAGGCCGCCACGGCATAGCCCGCATGCACCGGCGCCAGACCATATTGGCTGTGGAAATAAATGCTTAAGCTGGAGGCAAGCCCAACGAAGCCGCCGAACGTGACGGCATAGAATAGCATGAACCACCAGGTATCGCCGATCGCCAGTACTTTAAGGTAGCCGGCCAGCGCCTGCTTCGGCGGTTGAATGGGGGCGTCCTCAGCAAGCAGAATGAACACAGCCAGGACAACGGTCATGAACAGTGCGGCCATGCCGAATACGTTCACCCAGCCGAAAGCGAGACCCAATGCCGGGGCGGCGAGCGCTGCTATGACCGTGCCCATATTGCCGGCGCCGGCAATGCCCATGGCTTTGCCTTGGTGCTCAGGCGGGTACCAACGCGACGCCATAGGCAGCGCAATGGCGAAGGACGCGCCGGCCATGCCGAGCACCATGCCAACCAGCAACAGGGCATCGAAGCTCGGCACGCCGAAGTACCAGGCGGCGGCAAGGCCGGCGATGACGACAAGCTGTGCAAAAATCCCGGCCTTCTTGGCGCCAAAATGGTCGACCAGGAGGCCGTTGAAAATGCGCAGGAAGGCCCCCGCCAGCACCGGCGTGGCGACCATCAGCCCCTTATGCGCGGGGTCGAGATGCAGCGCCTTCGCGATCTGGATGCCCAAGGGGCCAAGCAGCACCCAGCACATGAAGCTGAAGTCGAAATATAGGAAGGAGGCCAATAGAGTCGGCAGATGGCCAGATTTCAAAAAGCCTTTGTCGGGGGCAAGGGACATGTAGATGACTCCGCGGCATGCTTCACGCTATGCCGTCTGCGAACCGTCCCTTGGCCCGCGAAATTTTCAGTGGGGTCACCCCCGCTTGGCATGCACAATCGCCATTGACTGCACCGCAAACAGCATCCGCCGTTCAGGTGCAGTGCAGCAATATGCGTGCCAACCGCTAAAACAGTATAAAATAACGGCGATTCTTGGCTCATTGCTCAATTATGCTGTTTTTATAACCTCTTATTTTTTCTAATCAACATAAAGTGGGTATTATTTAGTCATTTAGAATATCACAGAAGTGCTCCGGTAACGGCTCAGGCACGGCCCCGCCCGCGGATAGAAATAGGTCAGGCCGGTACAGGGTCCTGGCACCGTCCAAACTGCCCGGCGGCGCCAAATCCCAGCGCAGCATCTGCGCCGCGAACCACGATGCTCTTGCGGCATCGGGATATTGCAGCGTGAAGATCGGCCCGCCAGCCTGAGGTGCAAGGGCAGCAGCAATCAGGTCTGCGGGCAGATTCAGATATTCAGACTGCGCCAATAGCGCCGCCAGGGCGCCGCGCTTGTCGGGCGCCGCGCATAGGGCAGAAGTAGCGCGCAACGTGCGGAGCAAAGCGAGCACCCCGGCAGGGTCTCGCGCCACCAGCTCTTCGCGCAGCGCCAGGCATTTTTCTGGGTGGTCCCGCCAGATTTCGCCCGACGGAACGGCAATAAAGCCCACCCCACCGTGCGCCGCGACCTCGCCCCAAGGGGCGCCGGCACAGAATCCGTCTATATCCCCGGCAGCCAAATTGGCGACCATCTCGGCTGGCGGTAGCACGCTGATCTCAACATCCCTATCGGGGTTTACGCCAGCGGACGCCAGCCAGTACCGCAGCAAAAGATTATGCGTGGAAAACACGTGCACAACGGCAAAGCGCAGCTGCCGTCCTGCGGCCGCCGCCGTGATGCCGCCCGCCAAAAATGCCGCCTGCAGCGGTTTTGCCAGGGTCACCGCATTCCCATTGGCGCTAAGCGACATGGGGATAGCCAGCCCCGTGCGCGGGCCGCGCAGGCCTGCAGCGCAAGCCATGGCCAGAGGTGGCAGCATCACCGCACCATCAAGCAGCCCGTAGGTTAACTTATCGGCGATATTGGCCCAGGACGGCTCGACCAAGAGGCTGACCCGCACGCCGCTGGCGGCAAACAACTCCTCATGGTCGGCGAGAATTACCGGCGCGGCATCGCATAACCGCAGCAAGCCCAGGCGGATTGTATCAGCCATTTTTGTCCTCCGCCTTCCGGTCGCGCAGTAATGAAGCAGCGATCTCGGTTATTTTCTTCTGCTGGTCCATGGCACGGCGCTGCAAAAAACGGTGCGCCGCAGGTTCGCTCATCCTGTCTTGCGCCATGAGTAGGCGCTTGGCAGTGTCCACGAGCTGGCGCGCCTCGATCTGCTCCTGTGCTTCGGTCAGCTGGTTCTGCAGCCCCCGCATGCGCTGGAATACTGCCATGGCGGTGCGTAGGATCGGCTTGATCGCCAGCAGTGTCACCCCGCCGACGTGGTAAGAGCAGACCCCGGCATCGATGGCCTCTTCCATGAAATGCGGATCGTCTTCATCGATAAACATCAGCACTGGCAACGTGGCCTGGGCATGCACGGCACGCACGGAATCCAGTCCATCGCGGTCCGGCCGGCCCATGTCGACGATCACCACGTCCGGGTTGATACGGCGGACAGCATCAAGCAGATTCTCTCCATGGCCAGCGAAAGTGACGGTAAAACTATCATCCAATGCCTTGAATTGGGCAAACAGCTCCTTTGCGTGGCTTTCGCCGCACTCTGCCACAAGAATCTTCATACGCCCGTCATGTCCATACCATCAGGGTTAGCAACTGCCGCGCCAAAATTACGGCGCGAGCTGCTGTCAACCGGAGAACTGAGTCCATCCGGTCAAGTCACGTTCCTGCGCACCCCGTAAAGCGGTGGCCCACAGGCAGTATTAGCATGAGTTCAAGCTTGAGGCGGCCCGGCTGATCAAGGAATGCAGCGCTTCGGTTGTTCAAGCAGCGGGTGGGCCCATCCAATAGCGTCAGTCTAGGCCGTGACGTTGACTGGAGCGCACTGATCAGAGAGAAAATGCAGCAGAAAAATGAGCAGGGTTTTGGCGCTATGGCTTTGATAACATGCAAAGGGTGCGCGAAAGAAGTCAGTTCACAGGCTAAGTGTCCGTCCCGAAACATCTTGAATCCATAGAGTGAGTTGTGATTCGATGCCTCTGGCCCGATTCGCAGGAGCAGGCAGATGTGGACGAACGAAAACCGCGTTTCTTATGACCGCCGTGATTTGCGGTATCCGAGTGATCTGACGGATGCTGAGTGGGTTCTGGTTGAGCCCTTGATCCGGCCGGCCAAGCGTGGCGGCAACAAGCGCAGGGTGGATGTACGTGAGATTGTAAACGGCCTGATGTACATATTGAGCACCGGCTGCCACGGACCCCGCCACACTCCGGCGCGTCTACCGAAAATTCGACCCCGCCTATCTCCGCCCTGCAACGGCGGCTTTAGAGTTTTAAGGTCCAATTGGACCACTACGATCCAGCTAAACTGCTAAAAAGCCTTGGCGTCCCGTAGGGGATTCGAACCCCTGTTACCGCCGTGAGAGGGCAGCGTCCTGGGCCTCTAGACGAACGGGACGAGGCGGGGTCTGGCTACGCCGCCAGCTTCTCCGCGTCAAGCCGGGGCGGCGTCGGCCACAAAAAAACCCGCGGAAACCCGGCCCTGCCAGCTTTCCGCGCGCAAATACCCGGCTAGGTGCAGAGGCGCCGCCCCAGTGCTGCTCATCGCCTCGGCCAGCGGTCCTTCGTTGGCGCGGAACAGCAGCACTTTCAGCCGTCCGCCGCCTTCGCCCTCCACCATGGCGCGGATGGTGCTACCATCCTTGCCAATCCGGTCCGCCTTCACCACCCGCGCGCGCGGCAGCACGAACAAAGGCTCGGCATTGCCGGTGCCAAACGGCCCCAGCCTTGCCACCATCTGCGCCAGTTTCGCGTCGGCCGCCCCCACCGCCAGCACACCTTCCAGCGTCAACGCCTCGGAGCCAGGCAGGTCCACGGCACTCATCAGCCGCTCATTCAAAAACGCGTGCAGTGCGTCTAGCGACTTTTGTGGCGCCGAGAAGCCCGCCGCCATCGCGTGCCCGCCACCGGTGGCCAGTAGCCCGTTCTGGCGCGCCGCGATCACCGCCGCCCCCAGGTCCAGCCCCGGCACGGAGCGTCCGGAGCCCTTCGCCAGCCCCTCGGTAATCCCCGCCACCAGTGCCGGCCGGTTGAATTTCTCCTTCACCCGCCCGGCCACAATGCCTACCACGCCAGGGTGCCACCCCTCCCGCGCCAGCAAAATCACCGCATGCCCGGCATCCACCTGCACCTGCGCCTGGGCCATGGCCTCGCCCATAATCGCCGCTTCCACCACCTGGCGCTGCCGGTTCACCTCATCCAGCGTCTGCGCAATCGCCGCGGCGGCATCAGGGTCCTGCGTCAGCAGCAGCCGCAGCCCCATGTCAGGTTCCGCAATCCGGCCCGAGGCATTAATCCGCGGCCCCAGGGCAAACCCGCAATTCATCGGCGTTGGCGCCTCGGTCAGCTTGGCCACATCCAGCAGCGCCGCTATCCCCGGCCGGTTGCGTTTTGCCATCACCCGCAGCCCCTGCGTCACAAACGCCCGGTTCAGCCCGGTCAGCGGCATCACGTCGCACACCGTCGCCAGCGCCACCAAATCCAGCATGTCGCGCAAATCCGGCTCGGCCCGGCCATTAAAAAACCCGCGCCGCCGCAATTCCCGCACCAGCCCAATGCACCCAATAAACGCCACCGCCGTCGCGCACAGCGTGTTCAGGCCAGATGAGCAATCCAGCCGGTTCGGGTTCACAGTGGCGCGGATAGGCGCTGGCGGCCCCTCGGCCTTGTGGTGGTCGAACACCAGCACATCGGCCATGTTATGCAGCGGCGCAAAAGCCGCATCCGCCCCGGTGCCGCAATCCACGCAGATCAACAACCGCGCCCCGCGCTCGGCCATGCCGCGCAGGGCATTACTATTCGGTCCGTAGCCCTCCAGCATGCGGTCCGGCACGTGGTACACCACCTCGCACCCCAACTGGCGCAGCAGCGTCACCATCAAGGCGGCGCTGCACGCCCCGTCCACGTCATAATCGCCGAACACCCCCACGCACTCGCCAGCCATCACCGCATCGGCCATCCGCGCGGCGGCCACATCCATGTCCACGATTCTGGAAGGGTCGGGCAGCATCGCCCGCAGCGTCGGGTCGAGGTAATCGGGCGCATCCCCGGCACTCACCCCGCGCGCCGCCAACAGCCGCCCCATCAACTCGGGCACCCCGAGCGTCTGCGCCAAGCCCTGGCCCACGCGCTCGGCCTCGCCAGCGCGCCACACCCAGCGCCGCCCGGTCAGACTTTGTTGTACGCCCAGCGCATGCTCATTCATCATCTCTCGCTTGAATCGCGAAAGCCGAGTTGGCGCAAGGCCAAACGTAATTACTGAATAATCTGGTAATGCACCGTGTAATCCACGTCCACGTGGTCCGCCTTGGTTCCCGGCGGGAAGGGCGGCAGATGGTTCTGCGCGAACAGGTTCATCCACGCATCATCGAGGAACGGCGATCCGGCACTGCGCAGCAGATGCAGCCCCGTCACATTGCCTTTCCGGTCCACGGTGAATTTCACCTCCGCCGTGCCCTGCTGGCCCTGCTCGGCCGCCGCCTGCGGGTAATAGGCGTTTTCGTTCACCCATTTGGTCAGCGCGGCATCCCAATCGGCGCCGACATCGCCTTTCACGCTGAAATCCTGCCCCGTTACCGCCTGCGCATCGGTTTCCGGCAGGCTCAAATTCATCCCGTGCTGTGCCTGCGGCATCGGCGGTGCCGGGCTGCCGTTGCCGTAGGACATATTGTTCATCACCACGTATTTATGCGGTGGCGCCGGCCGCGGCGTGGGGTGGGGCTGCGGTTGCGGCTGGCTCTGCGGCACGCTCCGCACGGTGGCCTGCGGCATATCCGGCATGTTCAGGTTCACCTCCGCCTGCGCCAGATTGTTCTGCTGCGGGGGAGGGGGCGGTGGCGGTGGCGTTTGCGCCACGCTGGGCGGCCCATGTATCGGCGCCGGCGGGGCGGTCTGTTGCGTGCCGCCATTTTCGAACACCACGGAAACCCCCGGCGGGCTCTGTTCCTCATTCTCCGGGGCGTGCCGCCATGCAAACAGCAGGAAAAACGCGACCACCGCCACATGCAGCAACACCGCCGCCGCCCAATACCAGGGGCGCCAGCGTTGCTCATGCATCGGCGCGGCGAGCCGCTCGCCCGCCGCTAGCTCAACAATTCCGGTTACCGGATTGGTCTCAGTAAGGGCCAGGTCCGGCGTAATAGCCCGGCGGCGGCCCGCCATATCCCCCAGGCGCGGGTCCTTGCTGAATCGTCTCGCCATTTCCAACCATGCATTGAGCATACGACACGTCATAGCGGCGTTGGAGAGAATCCGCAGCAGCCTGGGTATTATTTCCTGCAACCGACGCCCCGCCAAGCAACCCGGCCCCGGCGCCAATCGCCGCCCCAGCACCCACATTGCCGCCTAAGCTGCCCAGCGCCGCCCCGGCTGCCGCACCTATCAACGTACCAGCCACCGCGGTTGCATTGGCGTTCTGTTGAGCATTGGCGGCTGCTTGCCCCGTATCGCCCATGTTGGCCTGCGCATAGTTGCGGCAATTAGCATCGTCCTGCTGGAACTGCGGGAAGGATTTTCCCGGTCCCGGCATGGCGACAACGGAGGGCCCGCTCGGCGGTGCCACGGTGCAAGCGCCCAGCGCGATAATCGGCAGCAGCGCCAGGCCAAAATGGGTCAGTTTCTTCTTCGTTGACATTCAAAACTCCTGCGCAAGGTTCAGTGCGACATCAATACATCACGATGTAAGCCCCCGGGCAGCGTCCCGCAACGCGTTTCCCAAGGCCTTTACAATTCGTATCGAAGCGTAATTTACCCCCCGATTACGGCGAAAAAACGGAAAACACCCTACCCGCGCCCCTCAAAAAAATCCTTCACTTTCGCAAAGAACCCCTCATGCTCGGGGCTGCCCGCGCCATAGTCGGTGGATTCGGCCTCGAACTCCTCCAGCAGCTCGCGCTGGCGGCGGGTCAGTTTCTGCGGCGTCTCCACCGCGACCTGAATATACATATCCCCCCGCTGCGCGCTGCGCAGCACCGAGAACCCCTTGCCTCGCAACCGGAACTGGTCCCCCGTCTGCGTGCCGGGCGGGATTTTCACATTCGCCGCCGTGCCGTCGATCGCCGGCACCTCAACCTCGCCACCCAGCGCCGCCTGCGTCATGCGCAGCGGCACGCGGCAAAAAATATTCGCCCCGTCGCGCTGGAAAATCGCATGCGGCCGCACCGCGACATGCACGTACAAATCTCCCGGCGGCGCCCCGCGCCCGCCTGCCTCGCCTTCGCCCGAAAGCCGGATGCGCGTGCCATCCTCCACCCCGGCCGGTATCTGCACGGAAAGCGTTTTTTCGCGCGGCACGGTGCCCACCCCGGAGCATACCCGGCACGGGTTACGCACCATATGCCCGGAACCACCGCAGGTCGGGCAGGTCCGTTCCACCAAAAAGAACCCCTGCTGCGCCCGCACCCGTCCGGCGCCGCCGCAGGTTTTGCAGGTCTCCGAACTGGTGTTCTTATCAGCCGAACCAGTACCGCCGCACGCATCGCAACTCATGCGCGTGGGCACGCGCACAGTGGTCTTAACGCCGGCAAATGCCTCCACCATGTCGATCTCGACCTGCGCCTTGATATCCGCGCCGGTCTGCTGCTGCCCGCCGCCACGCCGGCCACCGAACATTTGCTCGAAAATATCGCCCAGCCCGCCCTCGAAGCCAAAGCCGCCACCACCGCCGCCATTGCCCATGCCGCCGTTCTCGAACGCCGCATGGCCGTAGCGGTCATATGCCCCGCGCTTCTGGTCGTCCTTCAGCACGTCGTAGGCCTCGTTCAACTCCTTGAACTTCGCTTCCGACTTCGCATCGCCGGGATTGCGGTCCGGGTGGTACTGCATGGCGAGCTTGCGATACGCTTTTTTCATCTCGTCGGCGGAGGCGCCGCGTTCCACACCCAGAGTGGCGTAATAATCCTGTTTGGCCATTTCGGCGGGGGCTTCCTTTAGTAAACACTATAACCGAAAAATCCCGGGGCACCGCCCCGGGATCAATTTACTCTTAATTTACAACGCGATCAGGACTTCTTCTGATCGTCGACGTCTTCGAAGTCCGCATCGACGATCTTCTCGCCATCCGGCCCAGCCTGTGGTCCCGCCGCCTGCGCGGCTTCCGCCTCGGCCGTGGCCTTGTACATCGCCTCGCCGAGTTTCATCGCCGACTGCGTCAGCCGCTCAGCCGCCGCCTTCAGCGCCTCCACATCGTCACCCTCCAGCGCTGACTTCGCCGCCGCCACCGCCGCTTCGGCCTCGCCCTTATCCTGGGCCGAAACCTTGTCGCCAGCTTCCTTCAGCGTCTTCTCAACCTGGTTAACCATCGCCTCGGTCTGGTTGCGGGTTTCCACCGTCTCGCGCCGGATTTTATCGGCCGCCGCGTTTTCCTCGGCATCGCGCACCATCCGCTCAATATCGGCTTCCGACAAACCACCGGAAGCCTGGATGCGGATCTGCGTCTCCTTGCCGGTCGCCTTGTCCTTCGCCTGCACCGAGACAATGCCGTTCGCATCAATATCGAACGTCACCTCAATCTGCGGCACGCCACGCGGCGCCGAGGGAATCCCCTGCAAATCGAAATTGCCGAGCAGCTTGTTGTCCGCGGCCATTTCGCGCTCACCCTGGAACACTTTAATGGTCACGGCCGTCTGCCCGTCATCGGCGGTCGAGAACGTCTGGCTCTTCTTGGTCGGAATGGTCGTGTTGCGGTCGATCAGGCGTGTGAACACACCGCCCAGGGTTTCAATACCCAAGGACAGAGGCGTCACGTCCAGCAGCAACACGTCCTTCACGTCGCCCTTCAGCACGGCGCCCTGAATGCCCGCACCGATCGCCACGACTTCGTCGGGGTTCACATTACGCGCTGGCTCCTTGCCAAAGAAATTCTTCACCAGCTCGATGACCTTCGGCATGCGGGTCATACCGCCGACCAAAATCACTTCGTTGATCTCGGCGGCGGTCACGCCGGCATCCTTCAACGCCGCCTTGCACGGCCCAAGGGTGCGCTCAATCAGATCGTCAACCAGCGACTCCAGCTTGGCGCGCGTTAGTTTCAGCACCAGATGCTTCGGCCCGGAGGCGTCGGCGGTGATGAACGGCAAGTTGATCTCGGTCTCCTTCGAGGACGACAGCTCGATCTTCGCCTTCTCGGCGGCTTCCTTCAGCCGCTGCAGCGCCAGCTTGTCCTTACGCAGGTCAATCCCCTGGTCCTTCTTGAATTCCTCGGCCAGATAATCGATCACGCGCTGGTCAAAATCCTCGCCGCCCAGGAACGTATCGCCATTGGTGGACTTCACCTCGAACACGCCATCGCCCAGTTCGAGCACGGAAACGTCGAACGTACCGCCGCCCAAGTCATACACCGCAATGGTCCCGGCGTTCTTCTTGTCCATGCCATAGGCAAGCGCAGCCGCCGTCGGCTCGTTGATAATACGCAGCACTTCCAGCCCCGCGATCTTACCCGCATCCTTGGTCGCCTGGCGTTGCGCGTCGTTAAAATACGCCGGCACGGTAATCACCGCCTGCGTCACCGTCTCGCCCAAATAGGCCTCGGCGGTTTCTTTCATCTTGGTCAGAATGTACGAGCTGACCTGCGACGGGGAATACTTCTGGCCCTTGGCCTCAACCCACGCATCGCCGCCATCGCCCTTCACGATGCCATACGGCACCATGCCCTTGTCCTTGGTCACGGTCGGGTCGTCGTAGCGGCGGCCGATCAGGCGCTTCACGGCATAAAGCGTATTGGTCGGGTTGGTTACCGCCTGGCGCTTGGCCGACTGGCCAACCAGCCGCTCGCCGGAATCGCTGAACGCCACCATCGAGGGGGTGGTACGCGCGCCTTCCGAATTTTCGATAACGCGGACATCTTTGCCTTCCATGACCGCGACGCAGGAATTAGTGGTACCGAGGTCGATACCGATTACTTTACTCATATCATTTAGCTCCCATGAAGCGGATTATCCCAGCCCGAAGCACCAGAACAACCCCTTGAACAACGCCCCTGATGTATTCAAACCGCAACCTGGGCACAAGGGGGATTTTTTCTGCCCCGGCGATTTTTCGGCCCACAACACCCGTCATGCCAGCGCAAGCTGGCATTTGCGCGTTCTTACCCGCCGGGGCATCCAAGTCTTATCCGCCCGGGGCCTTCCGAGGCACCCAGACAAAATCCGTAATCGCCTGCGCCAGCGTAATATCCTTCTTCGTCACCCCGCCCGCATCATGCGTACTCAGCGAAATCACCACCTTGTTGTAGGAATTCGACCAATCTGGATGGTGATCCATTTTCTCCGCCAGCAACGCCACATGCGACATGAACGACCAAGCCTCGGCGAACGAACCAAATTTGAACGACTCATGGATCGACTTTCCGTCTTTCGCGAGCGCCCATTTTCCGGGCAGCGTTTGCAGCTCTTCAGCCTTTAGCAGTTTCATGGCGTCCTCCTTCAGGGTTTATGCTTCCCCTTGAACTAAGCACTCCAACCCGTCCTGCAAGGAGGCTTGTCCGGAATCACCGCGTAGGGTGTGTTAGCGCAGCGTAACCCACCGCCCCCGGTCATCCCTCAATCGCCCCTACCCCAAACACCACGCCAGAATCGCCTTCTGCGCATGCAGCCGGTTCTCCGCCTCATCAAACACCACTGACCACGGCCCGTCGATCACAGCCCCCGCCACTTCCTCGCCGCGGTGCGCCGGCAGGCAATGCATGAAAATCGCCCCCTCCGCCGCCAGCGCCATCAGCTCCGCCGTCACCTGATACGGCGCGAACGCCGCCTCCCGCGCCGCCGCCTCATCCTCGGAATCGGCCATGCTCAACCAGGTGTCCGTCACCACGCAGGCAGCCCCATCCACGGCTTCCTCGGGGTCTATCCCCACGCTCACATCCGCCCCCTCGTCGCGCGCCCAGTCCAGCACGCCGGGATTAGGCCAATACCCCGCCGGGCAGGCCAGCCGCAGCGTAAAGCCAAACCGCGCCGCCGCCTCAATCAGCGACACCGCGACATTATTCCCATCGCCCACCCAGGCCACCACCTGCCCCGCAATCGGCCCGCGATGCTCCTCGAACGTCAGAATATCCGCCATGATCTGGCACGGGTGCGAAAGCTCGGTCAGGCCATTAATAATAGGCACAGTGGCATGCAGCGCGAACTCATGCAGCTTCGCCGCGCGGTCGGTTCGCAGCATAATGCCATCCACGTAGCGGGAAAGCACCTGCGCGGTGTCCGCAATCGTCTCGCCACGGCCGATCTGCATATCGCGCGAGGACAGCACGATCACATCCCCGCCCAGATCCCGCATCGCCACCTCGAAGGACACGCGGGTACGTGTCGAGGGCTTCTCAAAAATCAGCGCCAGCGTCTTGCCCGCCAGCGGTTTCTTGCCATTCCGCCGCGTGCGCTTCAGCCGCGCCGCCGAATCCAGCAGCGCGCGCAACTCCGCGCCGGAAAAATCCTTGATATCCAAAAAATGCCGCGGGCCATTTGCCCGCAATTCCAGCACCGCGCTCATATCATCGCTCCGTTACAAGGCGCGATGATATGATGTTTTTCCGGCGCGCGGCCGCCCCACCATCCCCACGCGCTCATTTCGCGCCAACCTCCATACCCGCCAAACACCGCGCCGCCGTCCGCTCCAGCAGCGCAATCGCCTCATCGCATTCCGCCGTCCCCACAATCAAGGGCGGGATCAGCCGCAGCACATTTTCCCCCGCCGCCACCGTCAGCAGCCCTTCTTCCATCGCCGCTGCCTGCACATCGGTATTCGGCACCACGCATTTCAACCCGCGCAGCAGCCCCATGCCCCGCACTTCGCTGAACACGCCGGGGAACCGCTCGCACAGCCCCGCCAGGCCGTCGCCCATATACCGCCCCGCCGCCACCACGCCCTCGAAAAACCCAGGCGCCAAAATCACATCCAGCACCGCATTGCCCGCCGCCGACGCCAGCGGGCTGCCGCCAAACGTCGTGCCATGGCTGCCCGGCACCAGCGCCTTCGCCACGCGCTCCTTCGCCAGCACCGCACCCATCGGGAACCCGCCGGCAATCCCCTTCGCCGCCGAGATCACATCCGGCTCAATCCCCGCCCATTCATGCGCGAACAACTTGCCCGTCCGCCCCATGCCGGTCTGCACCTCGTCCAGCCCCAGCAAAATGCCCTGCTCATCGCAAAGTGCGCGCAGCGCCCGCAAAAACGCCACCGGCGCTGGCCGCACGCCACCTTCGCCTTGCACCGGCTCTATCAGCACCCCCGCCGTTTGCGGCCCAATAGCCGCCCGCACCGCGTCAATATCCCCAAACGGCACATGGTCGAACCCATCCACCACCGGCCCGAATCCCGCCAGATACTTCGCATTCCCCGTCGCCGCGATCATCGCCAGCGTCCGGCCATGAAACGCCCCCTCGAAGCATATCACCCGGTAGCGCTCCGGCTGCCCCGCGTCGGCGTGGGTTTTGCGCATAGCCTTCACCAGCCCCTCGTTCGCCTCCGCGCCCGAGTTACAAAAGAACACCGAATCGGCAAAACTCGCCTCCACCAGCCGCTTTGCCATCAATTCGGCCCCCGGCACCCGGTACAGGTTGGAAACATGGATCACCTTCGCCGCCTGCCCGGCAATCGCGTTCACCAGGTGCGGATGCCCATGCCCCAGCGACGAGGTTGCGATTCCAGCGCCAAAATCCAGGAATTTGCGCCCGCGTTCATCAAACAACCAAGCCCCTTCGCCATACGCAAAGGCAATGTTGGCGCGATTATAGTTCGGCATTAGCGCGGCGATCATGATTGTGCTTTCTAGACGGGAAAGCACGGAATACTGCGCAAATGAACCAGAATAGTCAAACACCCTCCCGCCTCAGCCTCATCCTCCTGGTGCTGCTCTCTGCCGTCCCCTCCTGTTACGAGGCCCTCGCCATCCTCTGGGGCCAGCGCCACGGCCTCATCGGCAAAGCCCTGCGCGACGGCCTGGATTTCTGGGCCGGCGGTTTCCTCGCTTTGCACGGCCAGGTGCCTATCCTCTTCGACCACACCGCCTACCAGAGCTTTCTCCAAGGCATCTACGGCAAGCTGCCCTACCATTTGTGGAGCTACCCGCCCACCTACCTGCTCCTCACTACGGCGTTTGACTGGCTCTCCCCCTGGCACGCCGTCCTGGCGTTCGACGCTGCCTCGCTCCTCCTCCTGGCCCTGGTCCTCCGTCTCGCCAACAAATCCTGGTGGTTCACCGCCGCCGTCCTGCTCGCCCCCGCCAGCCTGGAAAGCGTGCTGGAACACCAGAACGCAGAACTCCTAACCGCCCTCATCGGCGGTGGCCTGCTGCTCATCCCCACCCGCCCGCGCCTGGGCGGCATCCTCATCGGCCTCGCCACCATCAAACCCCAGCTCGGCCTCACCCTGCCGCTCTACCTGCTCCGCCGATCGCCCGCCGCCTTCGTCTACGCCGCCCTGGCTGCCGTGCTGCTCGCTGCCGCCTCAGTCTACGCCTTCGGCCCGGCCGCCTGGTCTGGCTTCATCCACTTCACCAGCCCGGTCATGAGCAACGTCCTCCTCACCGGCCAGCCGCATGAATTCTCCGGCGGCCTCATCAGCGTATTCGCTTTGGCCCGCCCGCTCGGCCTGCACCCCGCCTTGCTTATCCAGGCCGCCGTCACCCTGGCCGCCCTCGCCGCCGCCGCGCAAACCCGCTCCATCCCGGCGCTGCTCGTCCTCTCCGCCCTCGCCAGCCCGTATCTGCACGACTACGACCTCCTCGCCGCCGCTTTGGCCGTCGCCCTCATCGTGGAAGACCGCCTGCGCACCGGCTTCGCCCCCTTTGAGGCCGTGCTCCTCTTCCTCGCCTGGTTCGGCCCCGGCCTGCTGCCCTGGGCGCCGCAATACGCCCACGCCGCCCCGCTCGTCCTACTCCTGCTCTTGGCAAGCGCGTGGCGCCGTGGTGGTGTTCCCCCATGCGACTCCTCTCAGGTTCCGCCCGTCTCGCCGGCGTCATCGGCTGGCCGGTCGCCCATTCCCGCTCCCCCAGGCTCCACGGCGCCTGGCTGAACCGCCACAACATTGACGGCGCTTACCTGCCGCTGCCCATCGGCCCCGCCGACCTGGCCGAGGTCGTCCCGGCCCTGGCAAAAGCCGGGTTCGCCGGCCTCAACGTCACCATCCCGCACAAAGTCGCCGTCATGGAATTGTGCGACCGCATAGCCCCCGCCGCCGCCCGCATCGGCGCCGTCAACACGCTGGTCTTCACCGAAACAGGCATCGAAGGCTCCAACACCGACGGCTACGGCTTCATCGCCAATCTGCGCGCCCACGGCGTCAACCCTGCCGCCGGTCCCGTGCTCATCCTGGGCGCGGGCGGCGCCGCCCGCGCCATCGCCGCCGCCTTGCAGGATGAAGGTGCCCCCGTCACCTTCTGCAACCGCACCGAACGCAACGCCATCGCTTTGGCCGCGGCACTCCCCCCTGCCAACGTCCTGCCCTGGGAATACCGCGGCGAAGCATTGGGCGATTACGCCTTGCTGGTGAACACCACCTCACTCGGCATGGTCCACCACCAGCCGCTGGAAATCTCCCTGGCCGCCGCCAATCCCCACCTGGCGGTGGCGGACATCGTCTACGCCCCCCTGGAAACCGAACTCCTCCAAACCGCCCGCGCGCAAAACCTCATCGCCGTCGAGGGTCTCGGCATGCTCCTGCACCAGGCCGTCCCCGGGTTCAAAGCCTGGTTCGGCGTCACGCCGGTGGTCGATGCCGAACTCTACCGCATCGTCTCCGGCGCATGATCGTCCTTGGCCTCACCGGCGGCATCGGCATGGGCAAATCGACCGTCGCCAAAATGTTCGCCGCCCACGGCATCCCCAGCTTCAACGCCGACGAAACCGTACACCGCCTGCAAGCCCGCAACGGCCGCGCCATTCCCGCCCTCGCCAAAGCTTTCCCCGGCACAGTGCATAACGGCGTGCTCGACCGCGCCAAACTCCGCGCCCAGGTCCTGCGCGGCAACACCGCCATGCGCCGGCTGGAAGCCATCATGCACCCGCTGGTCCGCAAGGAGGAGGAGAAGTTCCGTGCCGCCGCCTTCCGTGCCCATCGCCGCGCCGTGTTGCTGGACATTCCCTTGCTCTTCGAGGCCGGCGGCTACCGCCGCGTCCACCGCACCATCACCGTCTCCTGCCCGCGCGATGTGCAAATCGCCCGCGTCCGCAAACGCGGCTTGCCCCTGGCGCAGATCGAAGCCATCATCGCCCGCCAAACCCCCGACGCCGAGAAGCGCCGCCGCGCCGACCACGTCATCCCCACCGGCCTGTCCAAATTCGAAGCCATCCGCGCCGTCCGCCGCATCATCGAGGAGCTGCGCCCATGACAAGATCCGTTTTATTCGACACCGAAACCACCGGCTTCGAGCCGCTCACCGGCGACCGCGTCATCGAAATCGCCGCCATCGAACTCATCAACGACCTGCCCACCGGCGAGCAGTTCCACGCCCTCCTCGATCCCGAGCGCGACATCCCCACCGAGACCACCCGCGTGCACGGCATCACCAACGCGCATGTCGAAGGCAAACCAAAATTCGCCGAAATCGTGGACGGCATGCTGAAATTCTTCGGCGATTCCCCGCTGGTCGCGCACAATGCCCCGTTCGACTTCGCCTTCATTGACTTCGAACTCACCCGCATCAACCGCCCCAAACTCGACCGCGCCCGCATGGTCGACACACTGGTCATGGCCAAAGCCCGCTTCCCCGGCATGCCCAACAGCCTCGATGCCCTGTGCCGCCGTTTCGACATCGACCTCTCCGCCCGCACCACCCATAACGCTTTGCTTGACTGCAAACTGCTTGCGGATGTCTACGTGGAACTAACCGGCGGCCGCCAGCGCGGCCTCACCCTGGAGACCGAACAAGCCCTCTCCTTTGCCCAGTACGAACGCTCCGGCACCCGCACGCCGCGCCTCATCGCCGTGGACGAGGAAACCTTGCAAGCCCACACCGCCTTCGCCGCCAAACTGAACGACCCGGTCTGGGATAAATAGCCCCCTTGATTCCGCCGCACTTCAGCGCGATCATACCGCGCAACGAACGGAAACATCAGGAGATTCCCATGCGGCAATTTTGTCTGGTTTCAACCCTGGCACTGTGCCTCGCCACCCCGGCGCTGGCGGACCCAATCCCCGGCATGGTCCCCACGCACGACCTCACCGGCACCTATCTGATGAACACCAGCCAGGGACCGCGGACCATGGCGGTGGAATATAGCGCCGCCCTGCGCGCCCTGCGCGTCACGCCGCAAGGCGGGCAGGGGTATATCCTCTACGATTTCACAACGCATGACGCCAAAATGGTCATGCCGCAAATGCAAAAATACATGGACCAGCCAAAACTTTCCGCCCAGGCCCGCGCCGTCCAGGGGGACCGCAACGGCCCGCCCAACAATGTCATAATCACCACCGGAGACAGCACCACCATCGCCGGGTACGGCTGCACCAACACCAAATTCACCAACACCAAAACCGGCGAATCCTCCACCCTTTGCATCACCCCAGACGGCGTGATCCTGCAAATCACCAGCCCCAACGGCCACCAGATCACCGCCCAGAGCATCTCCTACTCCCCAGTCTCGCAAGCAGACGTACAACTCCCCGCCGGCTACACACAATTCGTCATGCCCCAAATGCCCCCGGGCATGTCTCTGCCCGGGGGCATGCCAATGCCAAACAACATGAGCATGCCAAACGGCGCCATGGGCACCCCCTACGGCACGCCGAACCCCCCGCCGGGACAGTAATTTCCTCCACCACTCCAACAATCACGAACCGGCGTCAGCCGCGCGGCGATCCATCTTTTTCCGGCCCCAAGAGCGCGGTTTGCCGCCTGCAATGAGATAAAATCAGACGCAACACCCTTGCCGCCAACGGCTGTTTCGCGCCCAATGCCAGACCTTCGTCAAGCTTCCGATGGCTCCCAAGAGCGGATACCTCGTAGGATGGGTTAGCGCAGCGTAACCCATCCTTGCTTGCACCCCAATTTGCTTAGGTTAGGTACGAAAAAACAACGAAATGCCGGGCATAGGCAGGGATGTAGGGCGGATCACCTACTTAGCCCGGAAGCTTCAACCCCGCCCAGGCTGGGGTGAGGCGTGGGTCGAATGCCGTGGTGCCGCTGGGCGGCAAACGTGATTGGCGGGAGAAATAATCGTTGAGCGCCTGTTCGAGAGCGAATGGCGAGGGGGGCGCTGGCGCGTGCCGTGGGCCGTTGAGCGCGGCCGCGGAGTTACCGTTGGGCTGGGGCTGCGGGCGTGGATAAAGCGTGCCTGATGTTGCATCTGGGGTCG
Organism: uncultured Alphaproteobacteria bacterium; assembly: GCA_963696195.1. GTDB lineage: Bacteria > Pseudomonadota > Alphaproteobacteria > Acetobacterales > Acetobacteraceae > Acidocella. The sequence continues at coordinate 1,888,291 of OY968826.1, read as the reverse complement.
CGTGGCCGCCGCCATCTGTAGCTTGCGTTGCAACAAATTGGTCCGCAATTCCTCCCTCCCGGAGCGCGGCGCGTGGACCAAAGCGGTTTGCCGCCCCGTTGTGTCCGATAGGTGCGAAGGAACGGCCGGAAAAACCGCCGCCGAGGCGAGGCGACAGCAGTGAGCCACGCCCCGCGTCTCGCTTTGCACGTGTCTCCGCAGCCTGCGCATGCGCGGCTGCGATAACCGCGCGGTGACCGGTCAGGGCTTCGCCTTGCCCCATTCCTGAACCTTCCGCCAGGGCATTTGGCGCCTCTGTCGCGCGCGACGTTCCCGCCAGCCCCGCGGCATCCCCCGTGCCGGGCCGTGCGGGCGCAGATTTTTGTTGCTGCGCGCGTTGCCCTGGGACTGGCGCATAGGACTGCATCTGGCGGTTCGCTTTCATGCGCATGCGATACCGCTTTATGTGCTCGGGAACGGGTTTTTTGGCAGCGTTTTCGAGGGCCTGGGTTTTGTAATGGCGCAGCCACTCGACTGGTGTTTTACCATCGAGAGCATCTGCCTCGGGAGTGGTGGTAGTCTTGCCATGCGGCGTCGCCTGTTGGTGTGGCGCAAGCGTCGATGGCGTATCTATGGCGGGTGAGAACCCCGATGCGTCGGCTAGGAATGTAAAGCTGTAATGTGAATAATCTCTCAGAGTCTGTCCCAGATCAATTTGTTGTTTTACATATCTTTCTGAGCATGAGGCGGACGGATGCCCAGCGCAGAAAGGTCAGAGCATTTTTGTTCAAACACTCCCAATCCTTAGCGAGGCGGCGGCACCGATTGAGCCAGCCGATGGTTCGCTCCACCACCCAACGCTTGGGAAGCACGGCAAAACCTTTGGCGGCATCCGAGCGCTTGACGATTTCTACTTTTATTTTTCGTAGAACATGCCGTAAGGCTTGGCGAAACTTTGGTCCCTGATAACCGCCATCGGCGTACAATTTCCGCAACAGCGGATGGTCTTTGAGGAGCGCCGTCATCAATAAAATGCCGCCGTCACGGTCTTGGATATTCGCCGCGTGAACAAGGGCCAGAAGCAATAATCCTTCGGTGTCTACAAGAAGATGCCGCTTCTTACCCTTGATCTTCTTGCCCGCATCGAAGCCCGGCGGGTCAATCGAGGCCCCCCTTTTTCTGCGCTCTTTACACTCTGGCTGTCGATGATGGCGGCGGTCGGGCTGGCCTCTCGTTCGGCCAACTCCCGGCACCGAAGGTAGAGTGCCTGATGCAGCCGATCGAGGGTCCGATCCTCGGTCCAGCGAAGGAAGTAACCGTTAACTGTGCTCTTGGGGGGTAGATCTTTGGGAAGTGCCCGCCACTGGCAGCCGGTGCTCAATATGTACATCAGGCCGTTTACAATCTCACGAACATCCACCCTGCGCTTGTTGCCGCCACGCTTGGCCGGCCGGATCAAGGGCTCAACCAGAACCCACTCAGCATCCGTCAGATCACTCGGATACCGCAAATCACGGCGGTCATAAGAAACGCGGTTTTCGTTCGTCCACATCTGCCTGCTCCTGCGAATCGGGCCAGAAGCATCGAATCACAACTCACTCTATGGATTCAAGATGTTTCGGGACGGACACTCAGATACTGGGTAATTTTTGTTCCGTTTGTGTCAGTTGGTATTACCGCTCCGTTTGAAGTCAAAAATTGAGTAAGTTTAACGTGACCTACCAAATGTGCTCCCGCAAGTAAGCCGGCTTCAGTAAGGTAAATGCCGTCAATTGTTTTTCCAGCATATGAGAGATCGCTCTGAATGTAGTTCGAATTCTTCTCTGTATAGTTTTGAAAGGCTATATCCTGTGCTCTGTGGTTAGAAAGAAAAGTTGCAACCGAATTAACCCCCAGGCTTTTGGCCAAAGGAGTCCAATTTTTATTCGCATCTATAAATCCTGCATCCTGTAATGCGGGATTTTTTACGTTGTAGCCCAGTTGGTAAGCCCCAAGGTGACCGTTAGTACTGTCAGGCGGTATATTATATGTATCTGTAGATTCATGTCCGCGAATCGCAGAGGCATAAGCCGCAAATTCTGAGCTGGAATAGACTGACCCGTCCACATAGACCATCTCGCTCATTTTGATGTCTCCCAATCATTACCGTTCCATGTCCATACCTCAGAGATCACCTCGTCAACGCAAAACAAAAAGCTGTTTACGCCTTCGTTACCTTCCTTCAAAAAAGAAAAGGCATGTGCGCCAACATTCGCCTTCAGTGAAAGGTGATCGTGCTGTTCAAGGATCACATAAAAACTATCAGGATCATCCGCAGGCAGCGGCGTGTTTGGGTCTCGAGCTAGAACAGAAATCGTGGTGGTTCCATTCTGGTTTTTGTGGCTAATCCACCTGATTACAACGCTGCCATAGAGTAGCGGCTCTATAAATTGCGCCACTCTCGTATCCAGCGGCGCTTTATGCCACGCGTCGGTTGCCAGCAAATCTGGCCTTTGATCTAATTCTTGAAAACATTCGTTAAATTCCGCGTCATCCACAGCGGCCTGGGAGTTTTGGAAAATCAACGCCGACAGCAATATCCCGAGTGCAATGAGCATCTTCACGCTGCTAGGTGCGGCATGATGCTGGGCCCGCTCGACAGGCGTTTTGCCTTCTAAGCCCGCTGTTGCCTGCGGAGCAGTGCCATTTCCAGATGCGGTGGCGAGTCCGAAATTTCCGCTCTCAAGATACGCCTTATACTCGCTGACATTTGGCATCACATCTTTGTTTGATAATTTAACACCAACTCGTCCAATTCCATGATGTCCTGGGCCGTCATGCCAAAACGCGTAGATGCGACTCGAATCCAGCCCATCTTTTTTCGCGAGGTTCTTATAGTGAACAAAAAGTTCAACGGTCGCCTTTGCCTGAGCGGATAAATCCCAGCGGTTAGCAGAATTTATTCCGTATGGAGCGGCTGTTGGATCGGTCATTTGTCCGATACCTGTGGCAGACGAATTGCCTCCGGCGGCTGCATCAGGATTAAATCCGGACTCGGTCCGAACGATTGACAATAACAAGGCTGTGTCGTCAACTGTCAAATTATGGGCCGCGGCTTCCTGAATAATAGTGTTAATAATGGCTGTCTTGGTAGCAATAGATGCGTCGCCCGATTTTCGTGAATTGCCTCTCGGACTCCCTTTCTGCTCCACAATTGGGTCATAAAAATGCGAGACAGATGTAGCCGTATTGTACCCGAACCCTTTTGGGGCGAACAAATTATTGGGAATGCTCGACATTACTGGTCTCCCCTTAAACTTTCATCTGATATATCCTGAAGGTCTGTTGCTCCTTTTCCAAAATAATCTGGAATTTCGCTATCTTCACCGGTAAGAACGCTTATCCCATTCAAGTCGTACATTCTGACAGCCTGACACCCGTCATAAGAGCAGCCTGGGGAGTAAATAACCGCTACGGCAAATTTATGTTTACTTGTCACGTTACTTGTCTCGCATGAAATATCGTCAGCTATAGTCGGAACATCGAAGTTCTGAGGAATTTTCTCCGTCGGAAGCACGGTATGAACACCATTTCCTGCATCAAAAGTTAAGGTACTTCTGATGCAATTTCCTCCGTCGAACTTGGTGCAGGTGAGCACAACCTTCGTGGTCAAACATTGTAATGATACAGTAATTTTATCACCCGCTTCCGCGGGCGAGACCACCCCATTCATCAGCAAGAGAGTTGCCAAAACGCAAACCGCCGCGCGTCGACTTTTTTGGAAAACAATATTCCACCTTAGGGAGAAATCACGCACTTTTCTTTTACCTCTCATGTCTGATATCCTCGACATACCGTGTGACCGGTGACCGCAAGCACATGCACGACATCGTTCGGTAGAATGGTCATTTACGTCACATAGCCCAAATGCCAGGAGGCCGCATCTCTGAACGCAGGTGATCTTTCGCCTTGTGGTATCCCCCAGCGCTCTCCGCGTTGCAAATCCTGTTCATGTCCTGGCAGAAACGCATTCGTCATCGCTGCCAGCCCTACGGCCACTCCGGCTTCCGGCCCGCCCAGCGCGGTAGCGCCTGCCATGCTGATATTAACACCAGCGGCAAAGCTCGCAGCCTCCGATGGATCATAGTTTGCCGGTACGATCAGATAATTATGCGAGTTACTAAAAATGGTCGATTCATCAACAGCGCCGGTTGAGTTCAATCTGTGATAGGTATTAACCTGCATTGAGCCGTTGGGGTTCGGATCAACCACAGGCTGCCCATTCACAACCAAGAACTTGGCGGGTATCGATTTACTCTTATCAAAAACAGCACTTCCATATTTGTCTGTACCGCTTTGAGGGCGAACATAAAATTCTTCATTTTGCATTGAATTCACCTACCAATTCATGGGTGGATAAGGATTTTTTTGATTTTCAGGCGGCTTGCCAAAATCTCGATAAAATCCTTCAGCATCGGCATCATCAAAGCTTATATCAAAGAAATTCTGGTAAAATCGCTTTGCAGAAAAATCCGCACTTTCAAATTGCTCGTTGGGATTATCGTTAAAATATTTTCTAACTACGCTTACAAAGATTATTTTGTTTTTGTCGGATAGATTATAATAATTTCCGACGTCTCCACTATGTGTCATAGATAAATCCAAAACCAGCCATTTGTCCGCTACTATCCATAATGCGGTCACACACGCCGAAACTATGTATTTTCCCGTCCTGAACGAAATCTATCGGTGCGCAGTGCTTTTGCACGTAGGCAGCTTCCGGCTTAATAAAATCTGCAAACCCTTTTTCCTCCACGATGTCCTGAAGCGGCGAAAACAACAAAGAAAAATCAAGCAGAAATACGAATAAAGGCAGCGCCATCTTCTGCGGCGCGCGGAACAGATACACCACAGCGGTAATGAGTGCGCAAACGCCACCTACCGCGGACGGATACACAAGGTACGCGCCTAAAGCGTAGTTTTCGGCCAATATCGAGTAGCCGAAACGTGCCATTACGAACAGAGCAACGGGACCATAGCACAAAAACACCCCCCACAAAATCGTGAGCAGCGTTTTTAGGTCGCGATGAATGCTAAATTGACCGAACATTTTTGTTATTTAAACTAACGAATTTAGTGTGTCAAGAAAATTTTATAGTGCCATGCAACGAGATACCTAAGCGGGTAAGCTGCGCGCGTTGCCCTGGGATCGGTGCATAGGAGCGCTGGGGTTGGTGCATCTTCATCAGCATATGATGAAGTCATGTGCTCGGGCACGGGTTTTCTGGCGGCAAGCGTAAGTTGTGAACAGCGAAGCGCAATCCGCCATCTTTAGCGATCAGCGCCCATGCCTGTACTTCGTGGCCTTTCACGTCTGCGGAGTACATTAACAAGAACAGATTAGCTAACCCATCAATTCCGCCCAAAATCTAATCACCAACCCCGCAACCCTTTATATTCACACCAAAAATCAAAAATCTCATTGTTTTTTCGAACCAAACCCGCACAAATTGGGGTGCAAGCAAAAAATAAACTCACACTAACAATCAGTTAGCGCGCTCTCATCGCAACTGTTTCACGTGAAGCACCCCCCTCACAGCAGCGGCGCGCGATGCACCGGCCGCACCCATGCCTTAATATGTGGCCACAAATCATGGTCGGAGACTTTCCCCAAATCCTTAGCCAGCGTGCCGATCACCTTCGCCGCCGCCACATTGTTCAAATCCTTGCGGATCACGTTCAAAACATGCACCGGCGCCACCACAACCAATTCGTCATACGCGCCAACATCATCATTCAACTGCTTGGCCACCCAGGCGGCAAACTCGTCCTTCTCCTGTCCATGCGGATCATGCGCCGGGGCCTGCGCATGGTGCGTGCCGGCATCATGCTGCCCAGCCGCTGCCTTATGCGCGTCCTCGGGCTTCACCCGGCTGCTTGAATGCAAGGTATTATCCTTCTCCGCCGGACGGATAAAGCGCGCATGCTCGCCATCGGCAACAACAAACAGCAATTTGAGATGTTTAGGCATTCCTGTGATTCCTTTATTTAACAACCGAATATCGCAACCTCTGCGCCCCCTACCGGCATCCCGTCATTGATCTCCATCAAGGCCAAGCACCCGCTTAATCCCATCCAGCGCCAAAAACCCCATCGCGTCGCGTGTCTCCACCGTGGCGCTACCAATATGCGGCAGCAGCACCGCATTCTCCAGTTCCAGATACCCCGGATGCACATGCGGCTCGTTATTATAAACATCCAACCCCGCCGCCAGCACATGGCCCGACCGCAATGCGCCGATCAGCGCCTCGTCATCCACGGCACTGCCCCGTCCGGTATTCACCACCACCGCTCCCGGCTTCAACATCGCAATCCGCGCCGCATTCAGCCAGCGCAAAGTCTCCGTCCCGCCGGGGGCGTTGATCGACAGAAAATCGATCGCCCCTAAAAAACTTGCATCATCGCCATGGTACACCGCCCCAAGTTCCAGCTCCGGCGCCAACCTGCTGCGGTTACGGTAATGCACAGTCATCCCCAACCCACGCGCCATCCTCGCCAGCTCCCGGCCAATCCGCCCCATGCCGAAAATACCCAAGGTTTTCCCGCTCACCCCGCACCCCAGTAGAAAAATCGGCGACAACCCCGCCCATTTTCCCGCGCGCAGCAGCCGCTCCCCTTCACCGGCGCGCCGTGCCGCCATCAGCATCAGGGTCAGCGCCAGCTCCGCCGTGGCGGTACTCAGCACATCAGGCGTATTACAAACCTCAATCCCCCGCGCCGCCGCGGCGGCCAGGTCGATATGCTCCAATCCAACACTAAAAGTCGCAATCACCCGCACCTGCTCCGGCAATTGTTCGATCAGCGCCGCATCAAACCTATCCGCCGGCGTGCATAAAATAGCATCCACCCCGCCGAGATTTTCCAGAAACCGCGCGGGCTCAAACGCCCCCTCGATCTCCATCTGCCGCACCGCATGCTCGCGCGCCGCCCGCGCCGCCACCGCCGGTGGAATTTTGCGTGTAATCAGCAACATCAAGCGCCTCCCTGTACGGACTCACCATAAATAGGTTCATCCACAGGGCCAAGCTCGGCTAATTTCAGGAAATTTGGACGTTACCGGCCTGTTTTACTGACGTTTGTTAAACAGAGGTCTCAAGCAATCGCCCGTGCATGGGCATCAACCATGGTGGAGAGCGCGCGCAGATTGGCATCCGGCTGCACTTCCTGGCGGTGGTCGATGACCATGTAACCACGGCCCCAGTTGGTCTCAATAAAATCCTCAATGCCCATGGCCTGCAGCTTCTTGCGGATTTTGCAGATGAACACATCGATGATCTTCGGGTTAGGCTCGTCCAGACCGCCGTACAGATGGTCCAGAATGGCCTCCTTGCTCAGCACCACGCCTTTGCGCAGCGCCAGAATTTCGGCAATCTGATACTCTTTCTTCGTTAGCGTAACCGGCTTGCCCTTCGCGTAGATTTTTTTCGCGTTCATGTTGATTTCAACCGAACCGATGCGTAGCGCATTTTCCTGAAAACCCCGGCTGCGGCGTATAAGGTTCTGCACCTTCATGAAGATTTCCTCATGCGAGAGGGCATCCACAATCAGATCGTCAGCTCCAGCCTGCAATATGCGCAGCCGTGCCGCCTCGTTCATGCTCCGGGCCACCGCGACAATCGGCGCGCGCACCCGTGCCAGCCGGAGTTTACGCACAATGTCCAAATCTCCCATCCGGTCTTCAGAAAGCCGCAGCAGCACCACGTCGTAGTCATAGAATTTGACCAGATCGAGGGCTTCCTCCGGGTCGTTGGTTTCGTCGACGATGGCGAGGCGCGAGCGCAGAAAGGCGGTTAAAAGATCTTTTTTATTGGAGATAGTCTCAAAAGATAGTATTTTCACAGAAGCCTCCATTGCGTTGAGGCAACTGTACAACTACAGGAAGCATTCGTCAATCATTTTGTTTAATCTTCGCGTATAACGTGTTAAAATTAAGAATATAGAAACAAAATCGCTCCGCCTGGAGTTGGCGAATCGTCGCCTCCGGCAACCAGAGGATGCGTAAAGCCGCGCCGGGGCAGGGTTTTCCGGCCATAACTCCGGGAAGCAACCGGGGGGGCTTTCGCCGCCGGTGTGGCGCGCAACGCACAAAAAAACGGCGCCCAGGGCGGGCGCCGTTCCAAAGCCGCGGCCATAATCCCCGTGCAGGGAGTAAAAATTATTTGGTTTTCAGCAGATCGCGGATTTCGCCAAGCAAAACCTCGGCCGGCGTGGGGCCGGCGGCAACCGGGGCGGGCGCTTTGTGGAGTTTGGCGATCAGCCGCACCATCCAAAAGATCGCGAAGGCAACGATAGCGAAATTGATCATCGCGTTGAGGAAGATGCCGTAGTTGATGGTCACGTCGCCGGCCTTCTGCGCATCGGCAAGGGTGAGGGCAGGGGTGCCCTTGAGCACGACGAACAGGTTGGTGAAATCCACGCCGCCGGTGAGCAGGCCGATCACCGGGGTGATGATGTCTTTCACTAGGCTGCCGACAATACCCGTGAACGCCGCGCCAATAACGACACCGACCGCCAGGTCGACGACATTGCCGCGCATGATGAAGGCCTTGAATTCATCGACCCAGCCAGGTGTTTTGTACTGCAGTTTGGTTTTCAGCAGATCGGACATGCAATTCCTCCATGAAGGGCTAATTTTTGTAACGGTTCACCATAAAAGAAGGCGGGCATGTGCGCCAGATGTTTCAATCGCGCTGTTGCCCGGCGCGGGGCCGGTCTGACACAAGGAGAGGCTGTATTGGAGAGCGGGATGCGGAACAGAATCATTTCATTTGGCTTGTTGCTGGTATTAGCCGGTTGCGGCTCGGGCACGGGGCGGCTTTCGGGCACCACGGCGGGCGGTGCTGCGGCAGGTGCCGTCATCGGCCTGGTTGGCGGGCCGGTTGGCGTGGTCGTAGGTGCTGGCATCGGCGCCGGCGTGGGTGCGCTAAGTGCCAGCAACACCACGCCCAAGCAGGTAGACCTCGGCAACGCCCCTTGGGACCGGAGCGGGCAGTAATGCGCGCGGGTCTGCCGCGGCGGCCAAACCTCCCTGCTTCCCTCGCCGGATATATGTGCTAAACGCCGGGTCCCATGCGTCAATTCCTGGACTTTGAAAAACCCGTTGCCGAGCTCGAAAACAAGATCGAGGAACTGCGGCGTATGACCCAGCCCGGCGAGATCAACATCGCCGATGAGGTGGCGCGCCTCTCCGCCAAAGCGGACAGCCAGCTTAAATCCCTCTATTCCAAGCTCACGCCCTGGCAGAAAACCCAGGTCGCCCGCCATGCCGAGCGCCCCAAAGCCGCCTCGGTCATCGCCGGGCTGATAACCGATTTTACCCCCCTGGCCGGTGACCGCGCCTTTGCCGACGACGCCGCGATCATCGGCGGCATGGGCCGCTTCCGCGATCAGGCGGTTATGGTCATCGGCACCGAGAAGGGCACCGACACCGAAAGCCGGATCAAACATAATTTCGGCATGGCCAAGCCCGAGGGCTACCGCAAAGCCCGCCGCCTCATGGAACTGGCCGGCCGCTTCAACATGCCCATCCTCACCTTCGTGGACACCTCCGGCGCCTTCCCCGGCATTCAGGCCGAGGCCCGCGGCCAGGCGGAAGCCATCGCCCGCGGCATCGAAGGCTGCCTGAGCGCCCCCGTGCCCCTCATCGCCACCATCATCGGCGAGGGCGGCTCCGGTGGCGCCATCGCGCTCGCCGCCGGCAACGCGGTGCTGATGTTCGAGCACGCCATCTATTCCGTCATCTCCCCGGAAGGTTGCGCCTCCATCCTCTGGCGCGACGCCGCGCAGGCTCCCGTCGCCGCCGAGGCCATGCGCATCACCGCCCAGGACCTCAAAAAACTCGGCCTGATTGACGAAATCGTCCCCGAGCCGTTGGGCGGCGCCCATCGTGACCCAGAAGCGGCACTCGCCTCACTAGGCGACGCCATCGCCCACGCCCTGGCCCCGCTCAAAACACTCACGCCAGAGGCCCTGAAATCCCGCCGCCGCGACAAATTCCTAGCAATGGGCAAGCTCGGGCTCTAAGAGACTGTTTTAGAAGCCGCTAGACGGCCGCCAGCGTCGACTTATGAAACAGCCTCTAAGCCCGGTTTTCGTAGCGCCCGGTCGCCAGGCTGAGCCAGGCGATGAGGCCAAGCGCCGCGCCGATGATGCCCGTGGTGCCATTATAATTCACCACTGCCGCAATGCCGAGGCCCAACGCCAGGGCCGCAGGCCAGCGTTTGCCCGAGAAAAAGGCAATCAGGCCGAGCGCCAGGGCGCTCCAACCCCAAAGCTGGAAATGTTGCAGCCAGAGCACATCATGGCGCGGGGTACAGATGGCCGGCGCATTGGCGGCGGCGCACACGCCCACGGTGGCGCGCGGCACAATGGCCAGCAGCCGGAAGGCGAACATGCCACCGCCGATCATCGCCACCACCCACAGACCCATCCAATCGTCAGCCGACCAGCGGAATTTTTTGCTCATAAGGCACGCCCTCTTCTAAACGTCATGACCCTGGTTGCTCTCCGGCCCTTGGGGCCGTATTGCTGCGCCGCATAACGCCTAACCCATACATGGTTCATGACACGCCCCACCAGCCCGACGGCACATAAAAGTTTCCAGGACATTATCCTCACCCTGCATGGCTTCTGGGCCAAGCAGGGCTGCGTGATTCTGCAACCCTATGACGTGGAAATGGGCGCAGGCACCTTCCACCCCGCCACCACCTTGCGGGCTTTGGGGCCAAAACCCTGGCGCGCGGCCTATGTGCAGCCCTCCCGCCGCCCGTCTGACGGCCGCTACGGAGAGAACCCGAACCGCTTGCAACACTATTACCAGTACCAGGTCATCGTAAAACCCAGCCCGGCCGATGCGCAGGAACTCCTGCTCGCCAGCTACGACGCCATCGGCATCGACCGCGCCAAGCACGACATCCGATTCGTGGAAGACGACTGGGAAAGCCCCACCCTGGGCGCCTGGGGCCTGGGCTGGGAGGTATGGTGCGACGGCATGGAAGTCGGCCAGTTCACCTATTTCCAGCAGGTCGGCGGCATCGCGGTGGATTTGCCGAGCTTTGAGATGACCTACGGCCTGGAGCGCCTGGCCATGTACGTCCAGGGTGTCGAGAACGTCTACGACCTTGACTTCAACGGTGCGGGCGTGAGCTACGGCGACGTTTTCCTGCGCGCCGAGAAAGAATTCTCCGCCCACAACTTCGAGTTCGCCAACACGGACATGCTGATCCGCCACTTCGCCGACGCCGAAGCCGAATGCGCCGCTTTGGTAGCCAAATCCCTGGCCCTGCCGGCCTACGACCAGTGCATCAAGGCCAGCCACCTGTTCAACCTGCTCGACGCCCGGGGCGTCATCTCCGTCGCCGAACGCGCCTCCTACATCGGCCGCGTCCGCAATCTGGCAAAAGCCTGCGCCGAAACCTGGGTCGCCGGGGAGACCGTGTAATGGCCGAATTTTTTCTCGAACTCTTTTCGGAAGAAATCCCGGCGCGGATGCAAGAAGACGCCGCCGGGCAGTTGGAAGGCATCTGCGTCCAGGTGCTCAAACCGCTCGCCGTGGCCGCACGACAATCTCCGATAGAGCGAACATATTACGGTCCACGCCGCATTGCGGTTAAGGCGAGTGTCGCCGCCGAAGTGCCAGAGACTTACATTTCCGAGCGCGGCCCGCGTGTTTCTGCGCCCGAGCAGGCGCTTGCCGGGTTCCTGCGCAAGCACGGCTCGACCAAAGAGGATTTGGTTCAGGAAGGCGACTTCTGGGTGCTGCACAAGCGCGTCCCCGGCCAGCCTGCCACCGCCTATCTGGCCGCCGCGTTGCCAGAGGCCCTGGCTAAATTCTCCTGGCCCAAATCCATGCGCTGGGGCACCAGCGGCGACTTCACCTGGGTGCGGCCGCTACGCCGCATCGTCTGCCTGTTGGATGGCAAGGTCGTGCCGTTCACACTTGGGCCGGTGATGTCGGGTGACGAGACCGAGGGGCATCGGGTGCATGGTCCGGGGCCGATAAAAGTGCCCTCCGCCGTCGTTTGGGAGAAAAAGCTGCGCGACCACAAGGTTCTGGTGAACCAAGCCGAGCGGCGGGGAGTGGTTGCCTCGGGCATACACGAAAAAGTGACTGAGATGGGCCTCTTTTGGGCGCCGGATGAGGCACTGCTTGATGAGGTGACCGGCCTCGTCGAATGGCCCGTGCCACTCGTCGGGCGCATTGACGATGAGTTTATGGACTTACCGCCAGAAGTCCGGGAACTCTCGATGAAGATCAACCAGAAATATTTTGCTCTGCGCGATTCAGCCTATAAAGCAGATTGGAAACCCGCCCCGTATTTCGCCTTCGTGGCCAACCTGGAAGCTACCGACGGCGGCGCTGCCATCATCTCCGGCAACGAGCGCGTCCTGCGCGCCCGCCTCGCCGACGCCCGCCATTTCTGGGATTTGGACCTGAAAACCCCGCTCGACGAGTTTTTGCCCAAGCTCGAAAAGATCATCTTCCACGCCAAAATCGGCACCCAGCGCCAACGCGCGGACCGCATCGCGGAACTGGCGGCGAACATCGCCAAAAGCCTCGGCGGCGATGCCGAACAGGCCTATTGGGCCGGGCTGCTGAGCAAGGCCGACCTCGTCACCGGCATGGTCGGTGAATTCCCCGAACTGCAAGGTATCATGGGCGGCTACTACGCCGAAAAAGCCCCGAAAATCTGGAACGGCGCCATCGTCGGCCCCGCCATCAAAACCCACTACCAGCCCAAAGGCCCGTCGGACGCCGTGCCCACCGGCATCGTCGCCATCGCGGTAGCCTTGGCCGACAAGCTCGACATGCTAACCAAATTCTTCGAAATCAACGAAAAACCCACTGGCTCGGGCGACCCCTACGCCTTGCGCCGCTGCGCGCTCGGCGTCATCCGCATCATCCTGGAAAACGACCTCCGCCTCCCGCTCGAACCGCTCCTTAACGGCGACGACAGCCTGTTCGACTTCATCATCGAACGCCTGCGCGTAAAACTGCGCGGCGAGGGCAAGAGATTTGATGTGCTGGATGCGGTGCTGGCCGCCGGTGCGGACGACGATCTCGTCCGCCTGATGAAGCGCGTCGAGGCGCTGGGCGATATGCTCGGCACGGACGATGGCACCAATCTACTCGCAGCCTATAAGCGTGCTTATAATATTGTCACCAAGGAAGAGTTGAAGGGGGGAGAAAAATTCCATGAAGATTTCGATCCCTCGCTCTTTGTTCAGGACGAAGAACGTGTACTCGCAGAGGAGATCACGCGGGTAGGAATGAACACAAATATTTCGGATGGCGCAAAAATAGCAGGCCTTTCTTCAGACGTGTCGGATTTGGTTGCGCAGGAACGTTATCCGGAAGCTATGGCTGAGTTGGCATCACTTCGCCCCGCTATAGATGCTTTTTTTGAAAAGGTTACTGTTAACGCTGAGCCGCCGGAATTGCGCCGCAATCGTTTGCGATTGGCCTCGCAATTCGTCGATACGGTTGATCACATTGCTGATTTTTCTAGATTAGAAGGTTGAGGAGCACTCTCATGACCAAATGGGTATACAACTTTGGCGCCGGCGTTAACGACGGCAACGCCAGCCTCCGCAACCTGCTTGGCGGCAAGGGTGCCAACCTCGCCGAAATGGCGAGCATTGACCTGCCCGTGCCCCCCGGCTTCACCATCACCACCGAGGTCTGCACCGCCTATTACGACAATAACGAGACCTACCCCGCCGAGCTGAAATCCCAGGTGGACACCGCGCTGGCCCGCATCGAGGCCGCCGTGGGCCGCAAGTTTGGCGACAAGGAAAAGCCGCTTCTGGTCTCCGTCCGCTCCGGTGCGCGCGTCTCCATGCCGGGCATGATGGACACCGTCCTCAACCTCGGCCTCAACGACATCACCGTGCAGGGCCTCGCCGACGGCTCCGGCGACCCCCGCTTCGCCTGGGATTCCTACCGCCGCTTCATCCAGATGTACGGCTCCGTGGTGCTCAACGTCGACCATCACCGCTTCGAGGAAATCATCGAGCAGGCCAAGTTGGACGCCGACGTGATCGAGGACACCGCGCTGACGCCGCAAGACTGGCAGCAGGTGGTCGAAGGCTACAAAGCCATGGTCGCCGAGGAAATCGGCCGCCCCTTCCCGCAGGACCCGCAGGACCAGCTCTGGGGCGCCATCGGCGCCGTGTTCGGCTCCTGGATGAACCCGCGCGCCAACGTGTATCGCCGTTTGCATGACATCCCCGCGAGCTGGGGCACGGCCGTTAACGTGCAGGCCATGGTGTTCGGCAACATGGGCGAGGACTGCGCCACCGGCGTCTGCTTCACCCGCGACCCCTCCACCGGCCTTAACGAGTTCTACGGCGAGTACCTGGTCAACGCCCAAGGCGAGGACGTCGTCGCCGGCATCCGCACCCCGCGCCCGCTTTCCAAGGCCTACGCCAAGCCCGGCGAAGTCAGCATGGAAGAAGCATTGCCGGAAGCCTACGCCGAACTCAACAAGGTCCGCGATGTTCTTGAAAAACACTATAAGGACATGCAGGACATCGAGTTCACCGTGCAGCAGAACAAGCTGTACATGCTGCAAACCCGCTCCGGCAAACGCTCCGCCGCCGCGTCGCTCCGTATCGCCGTCGAAATGGCAAATTCCGGTCTGATCGACAAAAACACCGCCATCATGCGCGTCAACCCGGCCTCGCTCGACCAGCTCCTTCACCCCACGCTGGACCCCAAGGCGACGCCAAAACTCTTCGCCAGGGGCTTGCCCGCCAGCCCCGGCGCCGCCTGCGGTGCCGTGGTGTTCTCCGCCGATGAAGCTGAACTGCGCAGCCAAAAAGGCGAATCTGTCATCTTGGTGCGTATCGAAACCTCACCCGAAGACATCCACGGCATGCACGCCGCGCGGGGCATCCTCACCACGCGCGGCGGCATGACCAGCCACGCCGCCGTCGTGGCGCGCGGCATGGGCCGCCCCTGCGTCGCGGGTGCGGGCAGCATCTCCGTTGACTACGGCGCGCAAACCCTCTCCGCCGCCGGCGTCACCATTCGCGGCGGCGACATCCTCACCATCGACGGCGCCACCGGCGAAGTTTTTGCCGGCACCGTTAAAATGATCGAGCCGCAGCTCTCCGGCGAATTCGGCACTTTAATGGGGTGGGCCGATGAAGTGCGCCGCCTCAAAGTCCGCGCCAACGCCGAAACCCCGCTGGATGCCGACACCGCCCGCAAATTCGGCGCCGAAGGCATCGGCCTGTGCCGCACCGAGCACATGTTCTTCGACCCCGCGCGCATTTCCGCCGTCCGCCAGATGATCATGGCCAACGACGAACCCGGCCGCCGCACGGCGCTAGCCAAACTCCTGCCCTTCCAGCGCGCGGACTTCATCGCCCTGTTCAAGATCATGGAGGGCCTGCCTGTAACAATCCGCCTGCTCGATCCCCCGCTGCACGAATTCCTCCCCCACGGCGAGGCCGAACTGGCCGAAGTCGCGCAGGCGCTCGGCATGGACGCCGCCACCATCAAGGCGCGCGCGGAAGAGCTCTCCGAGACCAACCCGATGCTCGGCCATCGCGGCTGCCGCCTCGGCGTCTCGTACCCGGAAATCTACGAAATGCAGGCGCGCGCCATCTTCGAGGCCGCCATCGAGATTTCCAAAACCGCGCAAGCCCCGGTGCCGGAAATCATGATCCCGCTGGTCGGCGTCAAGCGCGAGCTGGACATCACCCGCGCCCAGATCGAAAAAGTCGCGAAAGAAGTTTTCGCGGAAACCGGCAAGGCCGTTGAATACTCGATCGGCACCATGATCGAACTGCCCCGCGCCGCCCTCACCGCGGACGCCATCGCCGAAGCCGCGGACTTCTTCTCCTTTGGCACCAACGACCTCACGCAGACCACTTTTGGCCTCTCGCGTGACGACGCCGGCAAGTTCCTGCCGCACTACGTCGAACAAGGCATCCTGCCGAAAGACCCGTTCGTCTCCATTGATGTCGAAGGTGTCGGCGCCCTCGTGCGCATCGCCGCCGAGAAGGGCCGCAAGACCAAGCCAGGCATCAAACTCGGCATCTGCGGCGAGCACGGCGGCGACCCCGCCTCCATCGCCTTCTGCGAATCCGTAGGCCTGGACTACGTCTCCTGCTCCCCCTACCGCGTGCCGGTGGCCCGCCTCGCCGCCGCGCAAGCGGCCATCGAACTCAAGGAAACCCACTTCCGCGACAAATGATACCCGCGCCATTCACCGGCTACCGGGGCGAAATCCGCCCCGAGTGGCTGAGTGAGGGCAGCCCGCACCTCAACGCCGCGCTGGCGTCCACAAAACATTGTCCCGCCCGGCCAAGCTCGGCGCAGTATTGCGATTAAGCGAACTTAAGAATCAAAAACCCGCCGATAATCCCCACGGCGACCATCCCCGTCACCAGCCCCAGCCGCTTCTCAATAAAATCCCGCGCCGGTTCACCAAACTTCCGCAGCAGCACGGCCTCCAAAAAAAACCGCGCACCGCGCGTCACCGCGCTGGCAAACATGAACAGCGGAAAATTAAACGCCGCTGCCCCCGCCGCGATCGTCACGATTTTGTAAGGAATAGGCGTCAGCCCCTTAATCAAAATCACCCACACGCCGTATTGCGCGAACTTGGCCTGGAACGCCGAAAATGCCGCCTCGTAATGGTAAAAATGGATAATCGGCTGCGCCAGCTTCGCCAGCAGCAAAAATCCGATCGCATACCCCAGCGCGCCGCCGAGCACGCTGCCCAGCGTGGTAATCGCCGCCAGCCAGAACGCCTTGCGCGGTTGCGCCAGCGCCATCGGGATCATCAGCGCATCGGGCGGAATGGGAAAAAAGCTCGCCTCCGCGAAGGCGAGGCCGAACAGCCACAACGGTGCGGTGCGGCGGGCGGAGAGGGCGATGACATAATCGTAGGTTTTGCGGAGCATAGCCCTGCTCTGCCACAAGGGGCAAAACCGGGCAAATGGCATATTGGTGACCTACACCGGCAGCGTCACGCTCACGCGCAGGCCTTTACCCGCCAAGTTCTTCAGCGAAATATCCCCGCCATGCGCGTGGAAAATATTGCGCGCGATGGAAAGCCCCAGCCCGGAGCCGCCCGTCTCCCGGTTACGGCTGGTTTCCAGCCGGCGGAACGGCTCGAACACCGCCTCCATATCCGCGGGCGCAATGCCCGGCCCGTTGTCCTCAATGTCGATCTGCACAAGGTCTTTGGGCAACAGCCGCAGGGTTATCCGTGCCGCGTCACCATATTTCAGCGCATTGCCGACCAGATTGGTAAACGCGCGTTTCAGCCCCAGCGGCCGCGCGCTTATGGTCAGGTGTTCCGGCCCGTTATAGCTCAACGCCAAGGCATGCTCAGGGGCGCCATCGGCGGCTTCGTCCAGAATGGTGCGCAGCAGGGAAGCAAGGTCAATGCGCGTCACCTGCTCGCTGGTGGTAATATCCCGGCCAAACGCCAGTGTCGCCGCCACCATGGCTTCCATCTCGTCCAGGTCCGCCAGCATCTTTTGCCGCTGCTCGTCATCCTCCATGAATTCCGCCCGCAGTTTCAGCCGCGTAATCGGCGTGCGCAAATCATGCCCGATGGCGGTCAGTAAAAAAGTGCGGTCCTCGACAAATCGCCGGATGCGCGCGGCCATGGTGTTGAAGGCAACCGCCGCGGTGACAATCTCCGACGCCCCGGATTCGGGCAGGGCAGGGGCGTTCACCACGTCCCGGCCCAGGCGCTCGGCCGCCTCGGCCAGCGTGCGTACCGGCACCAGCAATTTACGCACCGCCCAAAAAATCATCACCGCACCCAGCAGCGTCATCACGATAAAGGCGCTCGCAAACCCCGGCGAGCGCCAGGGCTTGGGCGGGGCGAGGGGGGAGGTGATGGTGAGCCAGCCGCCGGGCGGTTGCCGGTCGAAACGCGGCATCATCCCCTGTCCGTCCTCGGGCGGCGGTGGCGGCTGAAACTGTCCGTCTGGCGATTGGAACTGGCCGCCCGGCGGCGGCGGCGGGGGCGGCGGCCCGGCATTGGGGGCGCCCGCCATGCCAAAGCTGATAATAACGCGCATCGGCACGCCGCTGCCGCGCACCAGCAGCCCGTGCGGGTGCAGCCCCATGGGGATGCCGTAGGCGTAAATGCTGGCACGGATAATCTCGCGGGCAGCCAGCGGCGGGTCGTAAGTCGCGTCCTCAGCCGGCGGGGTAGCGCTTAGGGTCAGCGTATCCCCCTTGGGCAACGCCTCCTTTGCCACCAGCGCGGCACGGTCAGCCGGTGCGGCCAGCGCGATGTGGCGGTAGATAATCACCGCGCGCGTCGCAAAAACCTGCTCCTCCTCAATACGCTTCAGCTTGATCTGGTTAAGCGTGTGGATCAGCAGGCCGAGCAACTGGATGCACGCAAACCCCGCCAGCAGGATTAAAATCATGCGGCCGGCGAGGCTTTTCGGCCAGGCGGAAAGCTTCAATGCCGCTCCACGGGGGTGGAGAGCACATAGCCGCCGCCGCGCACGGTTTTGATAATCTGCGCGTGCCGCCCGTCATCTTCCAACTTGCGCCGCAGGCGGGAAACCGCCACGTCGATCGCCCGGTCAAACGGCCCCGCCTGCCGCCCGCGCAGCAGGTCCAGCAGCATGTCGCGCGTCAGCACGCGGTTGGGGCGGTCCAGCAGCGCCACCAGTAAATCGTACTCGCCGCCGGTAATCGCCACTTCCACCCCGGCGGGGTCGAGCAGCCGGCGGCGCGCGGTCTCCAGCACCCAGCCGGAAAAATAGTAGCTCTGGGCAGCAGCTTCCGGCACCCGGTCTCCCGAATCACTGGTGCGGCGGAGCACGGCGCGGATGCGCGCCAGCAACTCGCGCGGGTTAAACGGCTTGGTCACATAATCATCCGCCCCCAGCTCCAGGCCAACAATCCGGTCAGTCTCCTCGGCCATGGCGGTGAGCATGATAATCGGCACCTTGCCCTCGGTGCGCAGCCAGCGGGCAAGGTCCAGCCCGCTCTCGCCTGGCAGCATCAAATCCAGCACCACCAGTTGGAAATGCCCGTTGGCAAAGGCCCGCCGCGCCTCCTTGCCGTCGCGCGCCGTGGTCACTCTCAGGCGCTGGCGTTCCAGGAATTTGGCGATAAGCTCGCGGATCTCGCGGTCGTCGTCGACAATGAGAATATGCGGCAGCGTTTCCATGCCTGTTACAATAGGCGGTTTCCGCTGGATTGTGCAGGGGATGTTGCAATACGTGACAATTTACCCAGGGGGCAAAAAAAACCTTGCGTTTTGGGAGCGTTCGCCCTATTTCCAGCCTCACGCAGCAACGCACGTGCCTCTGCCGGTCTCTTCATAAGAATCGGTTACGCAACGACGTCAAGCGTTCTGGCAGCACTACCGGGGCAACCCGAAAGTGGCTGGTTCGTTGGACCGTTTCGCAACCGCGCCCGCCGCCTTTACCAGGCGGGCCTTCATATGAAAGGTGACTGCGGTGAACCCCAAAATCGCATCATTTCTTGAATCTTCCGCCCTGGCCACGCCGTGCTTGGTGCTGGACCTTGATACAGTGGCGCGGAACTACGCCGCCCTGCGCGCAGCCTTGCCCGCGGCTAAAATCTACTACGCCGTAAAAGCCAACCCGGCGCCGCAAATCCTGCGTCTGCTGGTCGAAAAAGGCTCGTGCTTCGATGCCGCCAGCCTGCCGGAGATCGAGGCCTGCCTGGCCGCTGGTGCCCGCGCCGATGCCATCAGCTACGGCAATACGGTGAAGAAACCCTCCGCCATCGCCGCCGCCCACGCGCACGGCGTGCCGCTGTTTGCCTTCGACTCCATTGAGGAGCTGGAAAAACTCGCCCGCCACGCTCCGGGTGCGAAGGTGTATTGCCGCATCGCCGTCAACAATGTTGGCGCCGACTGGCCGCTGTCCAAAAAATTCGGCACCAGCATCGCCCGCGCGAAGGAGCTGATGCTCACCGCCCCCCGCCTCGGCCTGCAACCGCACGGCCTGTCCTTTCACGTCGGCAGCCAGCAAACCGCGACCCCGGCGTACGAGATGGCCATCGCCGAAGTGGCGCTGCTCTTCACGGACCTCAAAAACCACGGCCTGGAGCTGAAAATGCTCAACCTCGGCGGCGGCTTCCCGATCCGCTACCAGGATGACGTGCCCGAGACCAACACCTTCGGCAACGCCATCATGAACGCCATGACAGAGCATTTCGGCAATGACCTGCCGGAGATGTTCATCGAACCCGGCCGCGCCATGGTCGGCAACGCCGGCGTTGTGGTCTCCGAGGTCGTGCTGGTCTGCCGGCGCATGGCCGAGGACGAGCGCCGCTGGGTCTACCTCGACATCGGCCGCTACGGCGGCCTGGCCGAGACCGAGGGCGAGGCCATACGCTACCGCATCACCGCGGGTTCGGGCGCCACCGGCCCGGTTGTGCTCGCCGGCCCCAGTTGCGACGGCGTGGACGTGATGTACGAAAAAACCCCCTACCGCCTGCCGCTTTCTCTAAACGCGGGCGACCACGTGCTCATCCACGACACTGGCGCTTACGTCACCAGCTACGCCAGCCAGAATTTTAACGGTTTTACGCCATTGGCAGAGCACTACATCTAAGTGTCTGTATGAAAACAACTTGAATCAATAGAATCATTTGTGATTCCATATGGTTGGCCCGATTCGCAGGAGCAACCAGATGTGGACGAACGAAAATCGTGATGATTATGACCGTGGGCGGCTGCGGTATCCGAGCGACTTGACGGACGCGGAATGGGCGCATTTGGCATTGGTGATCCCGCCTGCCAAGCGCGGCGGCAACAAGCGCAGTGTTGATGTCCGTGCGGTGGTAAACGGCCTAATGTATATCCTGAGCACGGGTTGCCAGTGGCGGGCGATTCCGAAAGACCTGCCGCCATTCAGCACTTTGAACGGTTACTTTCGTCGCTGGGATGAAGACGGTACGCTGGCCTGGCTGCACCATACGCTGTACGTCAAATGTCGAGGACTGGTTGATCGAAACGAAAGCCCGGCGGCGGCGATCATCGACAGCCAGAGTGTAAAGAGCGCGGAAAAAGGGGGGTCTCGATTGACCCGCCGGGATATGATGCGGGCAAGAAGATCAAGGGCAAGAAGTGGCATCTTCTTGTAGATACTGAAGGTTTGTTGCTTTTGGCCATGCTTCATGCGGCCAACATCCAGGACCGCGACGGCGGTATTCTATTGTTGATGACATTATTCAAATTGCATCCTGACCTACGAAAGCTCTACGCCGATGGCGGATATCGGGGGCCGAAGTTTCGTCAAGCTCTGCGGCGTATCCAACGAAAACTCCAAGTCGAAATTGTAAAGCGCTCGGATGCCGCAAAAGGATTTGCCGTGCTGGCGAGGCGTTGGGTGGTCGAACGAACCATCGGTTGGCTAAATAGATGCCGCCGTCTTGCCAAGGACTGGGAATGCCGGAACCGAAACGGACTGGCTTTTTTGTATTGGGCATCCGTGCGCCTCATGCTCAGAAAGATCCGTAAAGTCACAAATGGAATTAGGACGAATCGACATTCAACGCATCCAAATCATGCTTGATGCGAGTTGGATTGCGGCCAGAAAGTAAGCTGCTCTTCTGTCGTATCGGGTTGCGCTGCGGCGAAAATGCTTGAGCTTATTGAAGAATCTCTCGATCCGGTTCCTGAGCCTATAGGCTTGGGCGTCGTGGGGGATTTGGATTTTTCTGTTTTTCTTGGAGGGGATGACAGCCTCTATATCGGCTTCCTCGATCATTTCACGCAGCGCGTTGGTATCGTATGCCTTGTCAGTGATAATGCCGTCGGCAGTTTGACCCTCCAGCAGGTCAGCGGCCGTGGTTACATCATGCGCCTCGCCGCCGGTCAGAATGAAGCGCAACGGTCGGCCTTCTGTATCGGTGAGCGTGTGAATTTTGGTGGTCAAACCTCCTCTGGAACGCCCCAGAGCCTGATTTTTGGCCCCCCTTTTTCCCGATCCATGGAAAAAAACAGATAATGCCCTTCGGTATTGATAAGCATAAAAATTTCATTCTTCAGCCAGACCAAAAAGGGGAAGAAAAATTATGCGTGTTCGGAGATCAACCGAAGCGTCCGATATTTCAGTGGATTATTACCCGGAACCGGCACCAGGAGAAAAAGCCATGGCGACGACATGCGCGGTACGCTGGCGCAGGTCCGTCACATCGCCCTGATCGTGGGGATGCAACCGGCTCGTGAGAATGATTAGAAATGTGCCTGTCTCCGGGTCGATCCACAGCGCAGTGCCCGTATAGCCGGTATGACCATAGGATTGAGGTCCGAATTCCGTGCCGAGCCCGGTGGCGTAGGGCGAGGCGATGTCCCAACCCAATCCCCGGCGCACCCCGCCAGGCAGCGTGATGGCGGAGGTCATCAACGCGACTGTCTCCGGCGAGAGAATGCGTACGCCGTTTAGGCTACCGCCGTTCAGCAGCATTTCGCTGAAATGGGCAAGGTCATCCGCAGTCGAAAACAGGCCCGCATGGCCGGCAACCCCGCCCATACGGTAGGCAGTCGGGTCTTGCACTTCGCCCCAGCGCAAGGATCCTTGTTCGATATCGGTAGGCACGACGCGGACAAGCTTTGCCGGCGGCGGGTTGAAGCCTGTATCGGTCATGCCGAGCGGAACAAAAATATGCTGCTGGGTATAGACGGCGAGGCTTTGGCCACTGAGTTTTTCCACGAGTGCGCCGAGCACTATAAAATTGAGGTCGCTGTAAACAAATGCGCTGCCCGGCTGGGACACCGGCCGGTTCGCGGCAATTTGCGCGAGGGCGCCAGCTTCGCCCGTCCATGTCCCGCTATCAGGCAGGTCCGGGCGCAGCCCGGATGTATGGGTCAGCAATTGCCGGATCGTGATGGTTTCTTTGCCATGCACTGCAAATGCTGGCCAGTAAAACGCCACCGGCTCATCAAGGCTAAGCTGCCCCGCCTCGGCAAGTTGCATAACAGCGGTGGTCGTGGCGACAACCTTCGTCAGTGAGGCAAGGTCGAAGATCGCATCGGGGTAAATCGGCCGCGTGACAGGAACAACCGAACTCGCGCCATAAGCCGCGCGCCAGACAATCCGGCCGTTATGGCCGACCAGAACCACGGCGCCGGGAATATGGCCCGCGGCAATCTCATCCTGGGTAATGGGGCCAATACCGGCGAGCGGATTACCGCCTTGCCTGGGCGCAATGTTGTTTACCGCCGGACGAACCACGCAACCGGCCAAGAAAACCGGTGTTAGTAGCAGGCTGACGAGGATAACGCGCCGGCTTTCATTCTTGCCGCCTTCGTAAGACAGGTGGCTAAGATGGCATTGTCGTAATCGTTGCGAGGGTTCCACAGCATCCATCCATCCGAGCCGAAATCCGTTGTCGCCTTGATTTGTGCCGCCACTGCGCTGGCATCGAATTTTCGATGATCGAAAGCGTAATCCGCAAAGGCTTGCAACCAGGGGCGAAACCGCTTCGGCGAAATATTCAGGCGAAGTTGCGCCTGTGCCAGAGACATATACACAATCGCATATGGATTATTGACCGGATTGCTGTATCCCGGGATGCCAAACTGGAAGCCCGACGGATAGAGCATGGGCGAGAGATAATCCACATTCGGCGCCACCGCGTCGAGGGTCTGGCCAATGCCGGTGTCGTTGGCATTCCAGCATACATAGCCGAAGATATCGGCCGCCAGATAAACATTATAGGGCAACAGCTGCCGGCGGGCCTGGGCAAGAAAGCCAGAAATTGCCGCGATCCGGGCCTGCTCTGTGATTGGCGCAGCAAATACCAGCTTCTGCGAGGCATCGGGGAAACGCAGGTAGTCAAACTGGACCTCGTCAAATCCGGCGCGGGCGGCTTCGACGGCAATGGCGATGTTATAGGCTTGCACCTCGGGCTGGAACGGATCGGTCCAGGGAAGGTTTTCCCGGTCGCGGAACAGGGTTCCATCAGCCAGGTGAACGGCCAGGTCGGGCTGGTAGGTGGCGAGCGGTTCGTCTTTGAATGTCACGATGCGGGCGATGACATAAATCCCCTTTTGATGCAGCGTCTGGACGAGCGCCGCGAGGTCGGGGATCGTTGTGATCCGCCGGGCGCCATCTTGCTGCACGAGCGGTACCGCACTTGGGTAGGGCACGATCCCGCCGTCGCCCTTTATGTCGATGACCAGCGTGTTGACGGTGCCCTCCTGGACAAGGGCGAGAGCGGCCTGCCGTAATTTAGCGGAACCGATGCCATAGACACTGAGATAAACGGCTCGCGGTACGAATGGCGGGAGGCTCAGTTTGGTGTCCGAGGCGGGCAGTTCCGTAACAACGAAGCTTTCGGCCCGATAGCCCGGCGCGCGCGCGAACAGGACACCTGTCGCCGCCTGAAGTTGGAAGCGCCCGGCCCCGTCTGCTGTCACGAGTTGGTTGCCGGTAACGACTGTTGCGCCGGCAATGCCGGCGCCGGTCGCCCCATCTATGACCTGCCCTTGGAGGGCTTGGGCCGGACAGGCCAACGCAAGACAGAGGCAAACGATCACAAGCGGAAGAAAAAAGGAGCGAAGCATCAATTGTTCCTACCCGGGAGGGGCTGGGCAACCAAGGCGGCGAACACGTCGATCCGCATAAAGCCGGAAATGGGCATGCGGGGAATGGCAAGGAGATCATCACCGGGATGCGCCTGCCCGCCCGCAAAGGCAAAGGCGTATTGATAGCCCGCCCGCCCGGCCGCGGCTTCAAGCTGCGGGTCGAAAATGCCGTATGGCCACGCCAGCATGCTGACTTTTATGCCTAGCTTGTGTTCCAGAACCGCTTTCGAACGTGCGAGCTGAAAATCCACGAATGCACTGTAGTCTGCCGGCGTCCGGCGCGCCCGCTCGGTGCGGAAATTTGGGTGCCAATAGGTGTGGGATTCCACATCGACCAGCCCCGAGTTTTCCATCTCCGTAAGCTGCTCCCAAGTCAACGCGTAGGAGACGTTGGAAATCGCGGAAGGATAAATAAACAGAGTCACACACAGATGGCGGCGCAGAATGATCGGATAAAGTTGCGTGAAGACCGAGACATTGCCGTCGTCCACCGTGATAACGGCGGCCTGGCCGGTTGGGGCTGGCCCGGTTCCACTGAGCCACGTGGCCACCGTTTCCAGCGGTATGACCTGATAGTGATGCGCATCCAGCCAATCGAGCTGCTGCTGGAAGACTGTCGTTTGGGTTGTGGTTAGGCCCAGCTTTACCGGGTCGAACCTGTGGTAGACCAGGATGGGAATGGTCTCGCCGTTATAAGCCAAACTAGCATGACTGCTCGTGACAGCCAATAAACAAGCCGTAATCAGGACGGCAAACGGGCGAATATGCATAAAAAACGATACCCCCTCACGATCAGGCTCGCTAGCCCCATTCTTTGCCGGCCGTAGTCTTGTCACCGCGCTGGAGGTGCGCATCGTTGATCAATGTAAAACTTTGGATCGGAAGAAGAAAGGAAAAATTTCCGGTCAACCTCCTGAATTGACTTTATCGAGCAATTTTTCGCCCTTGCGTAGTGGATTTCTGGCAACTCCGGTTTGCTTCATGTGGCTCCAGACCAATTCGTCCGGGTTTAGCTCCGGCGCATAGCCCGGGAGGAAGTGCGGGGTCAGACGTCCGTTCTTTGATGCCACATAAGCTTTGACGAGCAAGGTCTTGTGGGCAGGCAGGCCGTCAACCACCAAGTGCACGGGCCTTTTGCGGCCCCGCATCATTTTCTTCAGCAGAGTTATGAAAAGTTCGGCCGTGAGGCCACCCTGATAAGTGCAATACCAGAAGGCGCCACGATCATTGACCGCGGATGCAGCACTGATTGATTGGCGTTGACCTGGCCGCTCAACGACCGGGGTCTGCCCTTTCAAACCCCATGTCTTGCCATGCACGGTGCCGGCACGAAACCCGGATTCATCCCAGAAATAGACGTCGCCACCAGTTGTTTTGGCTTGCCGCGCAATATTTGGAAAGGTCTCACGACGCCATTTCTCAATCGCTTCCGGGTCGCGCTGGTAAGCACGTTGCAACGGCTTTTGCGGCGTCAGTCCGAGCTTGGCGAGCAACTCCCCGACCGCTGTCAAACCCAATCTAAGGGCAAATTTCTGCTCAATCAGGCTCGCCACAACACCTCGCGTCCACAGACCAAAATCCAAACCATATTGACGTGGATCTCTGCCGTTAACCCAACGAAAAACCTGCTGCTCCTGCCGGTCTGTTAAACTGCGTGGCCGCCCGGTTGCCGGCCTGGAAAGCAGTGCTTTCAGCCCAACTCCTGGCAGAGATGCCGCAGAAATCCACTTGTAGATTGTCGTCCGGCTGAAGCCATAGGAAGCGATAACCACAGACGGAGACTCACCATCTCGTACCCGCTCAACCGCCATTAAACGGATGACCTCCAACGTATGATGATCAAGACTTCGTCCGTCGCGCTTCATGTGAAAACATACCAAATCAAGCCAACAAAAACCACAAAGATGTGGCCTTATTTACCGGCTGGTGAGTAAGCCCGACCGCCGGCGATCAATTATACTTCGTGCATAGCCCCCGCGCCACGGGCTTAGTCTCACTTGGGTCGTCAGACTCGGTAATTGAAATGTTATGTATATCCCGCTCACGTGAGCGGGATATAGCCAGCAAAACCGTCAAAAATAAATTCATAAGCCGCCCGGTACGCCCTGCGCGCATCACATAACCACGTTCCCTCTTAACTTTTTTACCCTCACGTCGTCATTTTAACATTCCAGCAACATCCCCACGCTATCCCCATCCCCATGACCATCCTCTCCGCGATCCAACCGGACCGAAACACCACCGCGCGTAATGGGGCCTTAGAAAACCGTTAAGGAACGAGTGATAAATGAACCCGGTTTTGTCCCAAATATCTCCCTCCACATCCATTTATTTTTGTTAGCGGGAACCACGGCATGTTAACCAACGCACTTCTGCAAGTCGCCAGCCCCCTTATCTCCGCGGCGGCTCCATCAACCGCAAACCCCGCCTCACCGCAGGGCAATTTCCTCGATCTCATCAACACCGCCCTGCAAAACGTCAGCGCCACGCAAGGCACAGCCGCCACGGCCGAGGCAGGTTTCACAGCCGGCGTCCCCGGCGCCACGCTGGGCAAGGCCGTGGTCGCGAACGACCGCGCCGAGGTCGCATGGAACGCCACCGTGGCCGTCCGTAACGAGGTTGTCTCCGCCTATCAATCCATCATGAACATGCAGTTCTAATGCAATCCGGCTGGGAACTTCTCCATCAGGTCCAGGCGCAAGCCGCGCGTCTGCCCAAAATCTTCTGGGCGGCCGGCGGCGTCATCGCGGTGTCCTTCGCCGTGGTGGTCTGGCTGGAAATGGCGGGCCCGCCCTACGTCGTTCTGGATGAAGGCCTTTCCCCCACCGACGGCGGCAAGGTCATCGCGCAGTTGCAAAAACTCGGCATCCCCTATCAGCTGCAAGCCGCCGGCAACATCATTCTTGTCCCAGAACCACAACTGGCGCAGGCGCGTTTGCAACTGGGCGAGGCCCAGGTGCCAGGCTCGGATGTCTCCACCGCCTGGGCGCAGCTGGAAAATGCGCCGATGACCGCCTCCGACCTCGCGCAATCCACCATGGCGGCGCAGGCGCTGGAACTCTCGCTGCAACAATCCATCCAAAGCCTCAACGGCATCCGCAGCGCCCAGGTCTTCCTCGCGTTGCCGCCGGACACGCCCTTCCTCGCCGACCAGCCCAAGCCAACCGGCTCGGTCGTCATCCAGGCGGATGACGCCACCGCGCAATCGCAAGGCGAAGCCATCGCCAACCTGGTCGCCGGCGCCGTCCCCGGCCTGTCCGCCAACCAGGTCACGGTGGAAACCACCTCCGGCGTCGCCGTCTATCCGGCGGGGGACAACATGACCACCGGCACCCAGTTCGCCACCGTCGCGCAGGTTGAAACCAGCGCCGCCGCGCGCATTGCGGGCCTGCTTATCCCCTTGGTCGGCGCGGGTAACTTCCAAACCGATGTCGCCGCCAACCTGGACTTTACGCAGGAGCATATCCACCAAATATCTTACGGCCCCTCGCATCTGGTCACGCATCAAATCAGCGCCCAGACCAGCCAGACGGGCGCTTCCACGGCATCCATCGGCATCCCCGGCGCTCTCTCCAACGAGCCGCCATCCGCCACAACCGCCACGCCCCCAACCCCCGCCACTGGCACCACCCCGCCCGCCGCCCCCGCGCCGCCGCAGCAAACCAGCAGCAACCTCGACCAGACCTACGTCACCGACCAGAGCGAGAGCGACATCACCAACCCCGATTGGACCGTAAAATCCGTCGCCGTCTCCGTCGTGCTCAACAAAGCCGCACTCGGTGCCGTCACCACTGACCAGGTGAAGGCCGCCATTGCCGGCGCCTTCGCCTACCCACAGGTCACGGTCAACGTCCTTGCCGCCTCCTTCCAGAAACCTGCCTCCAGCCTGTCCTCCGGCGTCCTGGCCCGGGCCGCGGCACCTCTCACCCAAGGCCTGCTGGAAGTCCTCGCCGCCGCCGCCCTGCTATTTGGCTTGGCCCTGCCTGTAGGGCGGCGCATCGGCACCATCAACATCCAAGCCCTCCTGCCGCCCCCGCCGCAACGCCCGATGCCCGTGGCGCTGCCGCCGCGGGACTTCTCGGACCTGCGCGAACGGGCCGGCGGCAACATCCCCGGCGTCGCCCGCCTCCTGCAAACTTGGGCCGAAGACAATGAATGACACCCCCAAGCAACTTCCCGCACCGGCGCTCACCGGAGCCGAGCGCGCCGCCATGGTTCTGCGCGAATTGGGCGAGGACACTGCCGCCGCCGTGTTGCGGGAAATGGACGAAGCCGCGGTCAACCGCATCTCCCTTGCCATGACCACGCTGAAAGCCACGCCGCCCGCCATGCGCGAGGACATTATGCTCGCCTTCGCCAGCGACCTCGGCATTACCGGCGTCGGCGGCGATGGCCTGAAATTCCTCAACCGCGTCCTGGTCACCGCTCTGGGTGAATCCCAGGCGCGTGAAATCCTCGACCGCCTCAGCCGCTCCGAGCGCCGCTCCGCCTTCCACCTCCCCGCCAACGCTGACCCGCGCACGCTCGCCATGCAGATGGTCCATGAGCGCCCGCAGACCATCGCTTTGTTGCTGGCCCACATCCCGCACGAAATCGGCGCCAATCTGCTTACCTTCCTGCCAGAACCGCTGGCCGCCGAATCCCTCTACCGCTTCTCCACGCTGGACGTTGTTTCCCCCGGCGCGGTGATCGAGCTGCGCGACATGCTGGAAGAGCTGATGAGCAACAGCGCCACCGGCGGCCGCCGCGTCGGCAACCTCGGCGGCGCCAAGCAAACCGCCGACATCCTCAACCATCTGCAAACCGGCATGTCGGACATGGTGCTCGGCGCCATCGACGCGCGAGACACCAAAACCGCCGAGAAAATCCGCGAAAACCTGTTTACTTTCATTGACCTCGGCAAACTCACGGATCGTTCGCTGCAAATCCTGTTGCGCGAGGTCCCCGGCGCCACGCTCGCCCCCGCTCTGCGCCTGGTCGACGAAACCTTGCGCGCCCGCTTCTTTCAAAACCTCTCGGCCCGCCAGGTCGAGGTTCTCAAGGAAGAACTGCGCAGCGGCCCCCCCATGCGCCGCGCCGACGCCCTGGCCGCGCAGTCCGAGGTGGTGGAAGTCGCCCTGCGCCTGTCTAGCGAGGGCCGCATCACCATCAGCTCCACTGAGGAAATGGTGTGACCGCCGCCGCCCTCATCACCGCCGCTGTCGCCGCCCCGGCCAGCCCTGACGCGTCCCGCACCCTGGCTCCCAGCCGGTCCGCCAACCCAGCGGCATGGTCCAGCGCTCTGGCTGAGGCAGATGTTGCCTCCACCGCCGCCAAAACCACCCCGGCCAGCACCAAACCGGCCAGCACCAAACCGGCCGCGCCGCGCAAACACACAGATCCATCCCAGCCTGGCCTCAGCCCCTTCGCCGCCATGTTGCTCAACGCCGCCACGCCGGCCAGCGCCCCGGCCTATGCACCGGCAAGCCCAGGGACAAGCCGCGTGGTAAGCCGCGTGGCAAATCCCCCCGTTGCCGGGGCCATCGGCGCCAAAGAGCAAACTGTGAGCCCCGGCACGGGTACCCCGGCCGCCCCAGGCAAAACACCCGCCGAACTCACCGCGCCTGACGCCACACCGCTTTCTCCACCGGCCGTGGTGGCAACCCCAACCACCGCGCCAAACGCGCCCGCCGCCCCAGACACATCCACCCAGGCGCAATCCCCGGCCCCCCAGGCAAACATGGCACACGGCAGTCTTGCCACGCCCGCTGCCGCCAGCATCGCGCCCTCGCCGCAGGCCATCCCCGCCGTCAGGACGTCCGCGACCACCCTTTCCACCCCCTCGCCAACACCGCAGGCCCCAGCCAGCCCCTCCGCCTTCACGGCCGCCACCACGCTCCGCCCTGCCGCCACCCCCCCTCCACCACTCGCCGCCGGAGTAACCCTTGCCCCCCGCCCGGTGGCACCGGAGGACAAAAAATCCACCGCCAGCATTACCCCGGCCACGACCGCCCCAGCCACCGCCGGTTCCACGCCCTCCATCGCCCCTACCCAACCCGTCTTTGCCGCCCAGCCCGCGCTCGCCCCCACCGCCACCAGCCCCGCCGCGCCGGTCTCCGCCGCCACGCCCGTCACCCCGGCCACCATCCTCACCCCCGCCACCCCCGCTGCCCTGGCCGCCACCGTCACCGCCATGCACCACGCCAGCCAAACCACCGCCGTGCTGCGGCTAGACCCGCCCGGCCTCGGCAATCTTTCCGTGCATGTCGCCCTCGGCCAAAACGGTCAGGTCAACGTCCTCTTCGTGCCCAGCACCCCGCAAACCGTCCAGCTACTCAACGCCGGCTTGGACGCCCTGCGCCAAGCCATGGCCGCCACCGGCCTCACCCTCGGCCAAGCCGGCGTCAGCGGCGGCGGCGCCCGGAACCCCGGCCAGAATAGCGCAAGCAACCAACGCGGCACCTCCTCCACCCCAGCTCCCATAGCCGCCCCCACCGCTACGGTTGTCCTCCCCGCCAGCGGGGTAAGCGCCTATGCTTGAGCAACCACGGGACGTCGAAAAACTCGACCTTCTGGACTCCATGCGCGCCCCGCAGCTGCGCTCGCTGCTCATGGAAAATCTTTCCGACCGCTTCATGCGCCAGATCGCCTTCGCTTTGTTCCAGCGCATGCGCCACAGCGTCCAGCTCCTCAGCTGCATAAACGGCGTTACCAGCCATGAAGCCGCAATGTCGCAGCTCCCCGAGGTCATGCTCGGCGGCATCAGCGAACTCACCCCCTTGCGCGGCCGCATGCTCCTCGCCATCGACGGCGACCTCATCGGCGCCGTGGTCGACGCCATGTGCGGCGCCAACATCTCCCACCCGTTCGAGCGTTACGAGCTTTCCGCCCTGGAAACCCGCATCGGCAAGCAGATGATCGACCTTTCCCTGGCAACCATCCAGGAAACGTTAAGCCCGCTGGCTCAGCTCGACCTCACCCCCATCGCCTATGAAAACGCCACCGGCATGCTCGCCATCGCCGACGGCCAGGACTGGATGATCTGCGTTACCGGCATTTTCGAAACCGCGCTGGGCACCGGCACCATCAAGCTAATTGCCCCCTACGCCGGCTTCGAACCTCTGGAAGCCAAGGTCGCCTCGCAATCGGGCCTGCTCGGCCAGCGTGGCGCCGATGCCGGCTGGGCCTCGGCCATCGAGACCCTCACAGAAACCACCCCGGTGGACATCTGCTTCGAACTTGCCCGCGTCACCGTGCCGCTGGCCGTGTTCCAAGCCCTGCAACCGGGCAAAATCCTGCCGTTCACTTTGGCCCCGGAGGTCATCGCCGTCTCCGGCGGCATCGACCTGTTTCATGCCGAGTATGGCCAGAACGACGGCTACGTCTGCTGCCGCGTGAAGGCGGACGGCCCCACTGAAGGAGACGCATCCATGGCCGACCAGAAAGAACGCACCACTTCGGACGGCAAAGCCGCTCCCGAGCACGAGCGCGTCGAGCTCGAACGCATCCAGCCGCAAACCCGCGGTGCCCCCGCCATCACCGGCAAAAACGTGCTGGACCGGGTGCAGGTCGCCCTCACCGTGGAACTCGGCCGCACCCAGATCACGGTCAAAGACCTACGCCAGCTCCGCCACGGCCAGGTCGTCACGCTTGACCAGATGGTTGGCGAACCCCTCACGATTTTCGCGAACGGCCAAAAGCTCGCCTACGGCGAAGTCGTCGCCGTCGCCAACGACCGCTACGGCGTGCGCGTCACTGCTTTGGCCGAGGACATGGACGCCGCGAACGAGGCCGGGGCATGACCTCAAACGGTGTCAGCATCGGCGCGTGGACGGCGTTCGCGGAACTCGCGGGGCCGGTGCTGCTGCTCATGCTCATCATCGGCCTGGGTGCGGGCATCCTACAAACCGCCACGCAGATCCGTGAAGCCTCGATCCCCTTTGTGCTCAAACTTGCAGGCATGGCCGCCCTCACCACCACCGCCGGCCCGCTCATGCTGGGCGGCGTCGAGCATTACGCCATCGATCTATTCCACGCGATTCCGGGGCTGATCCATGGCTGAAGCCGCCATCCTCCCGCGCCCCGGCTCGCTTAGCGCCACCCAGCTCTCCGGCCCCATCGTCATCCTGCTGGTGCTGGCGATGCTCGTGGTGCCGTTGCCGCCCGCCGCCATTTCCTTCCTGTTCGCGCTCAACATCTCCGCCGGCCTCGTCATCCTCGGCGCCAGCCTCTACATCCCCTCGCCGTCGGAATTCTCCTCGTTCCCGTCTGTATTGTTGGCAACAACGCTGATGCGCCTGGCGCTCAACGTCGCCACCGCGCGCGCCATCCTGCTCAACGGCTACACCGGCCCCGGCGCCGCCGGCCGCGTCATCGAATCCTTCGGCCAGTTCGCCGTCGGCGGTAATTTCGTCGTCGGCGGCATCATTTTCGTCATTCTCATCATCATCAACTTCATGGTCGTCACCAAGGGCGCCAGCCGCGTCGCGGAAGTTTCCGCCCGCTTCATGCTCGACTCTCTCCCCGGCCGCCAAATGGCCATCGACGCCGAAATCAACGCTGGCATCCTCTCCCCCCAGGCCGCCGAGCGCCGCCGCGACAACCTCCGCCGCGAAGCCGATTTCTTCGGCGCCATGGACGGCGCCTCCAAATTCGTCCGTGGCGACGTCGTCGCCGCCATGATCATCCTGGTCGTCAACATGCTCGGCGGCCTCATCATCGGCACCCTGCAGGACGGCCTGCCTCTGGCCGACGCCGCCCGTACCTACACGCTGCTCACGGTGGGTGACGGCCTCGCCGCGCAAATCCCCTCGCTCACCATTTCCGTCGCCGCAGGCCTCGTCGTCACCCGCGTCGCCACTGGCGAGGACATCGGCCAGCAGATCAAATCCCAGATCAGCAAATACCCGCAGGCTCTGGCCATTGCCGCCGCCATCATGGGCGCCATCGGCCTCGTGCCCCAAATGGCGCACGTCCCGTTCCTCATCTTCGCCGCCGCTCTTGGTATTTCCGCCTGGCGCCTGTCGCAAACCGCCAAAGCCCAGGACGAAGCCGCCGCCGCCGGCGTCGCTCCCGCCACCGCACAGAACAACGAGGTCAAAACCGACTCCTTGATCGACGTCACCGGCGTTGATCCGCTGGGTATGAACATCGGCTTCGCGCTGGCGCCGCTGGTCGGGCCGGGGGAGGGGCGTCTGCTCAACCGCCTCACCGCCGTGCGCCAGCGCTACGGCCGCGCCATGGGTTTCCTCGTCCCCGCCGTCCACATACGCGACTCCTCTGATCTCCCCGCGCACGGCTACCGCTTCACACTCCGTGGTGCCTCCATCGGCGGTGGCGAAGCATGGCCCGGCCAATGGCTTGCCATCGAAGGCCCGATGGTCACCGAAAAACTCAGCATTGGCCGTATCGTCAAAGACCCCGCCTTCGGCCAGGCCGCGGTCTGGATCCCCCAGGGCGGCATTCCCGCCGCGGAAGACCTTGGCTACACCGTGGTTGACGCCCCCAGCGCCATGGCGACCCATTTCGCCGAAATCCTCAAACGCCACGGCGCTGAACTGCTCGGCCGGCCGCAGGTCGAAGGCCTGATGACCCGCCTCGCCGAAACCACTCCCCGCCTCGCGGAAGATTTGCGCACCAACCT
This sequence comes from uncultured Alphaproteobacteria bacterium, assembly GCA_963696195.1. Taxonomy (GTDB): domain Bacteria; phylum Pseudomonadota; class Alphaproteobacteria; order Acetobacterales; family Acetobacteraceae; genus Acidocella. Next base: position 1,854,091 of record OY968826.1, on the reverse strand, counting down.
CTCCATCGGCCTCATCCGCCAAGTGCTGCAAGGTCTGCTTGCCGAGGAAGTGCCTATCCGCGATTTCGAGCGCATCGGCGAGGCCCTCGTGGAAGCCGCCGACGGCGGCACCAAGGACACCGAAAAACTCCTCGCCGCCGTGCGCCTGCGCCTTGGCCGCTTCATCGTCACCCAGGTCGCGGGCGCTGAACCAACTTTGCGCGTCGCCGTGCTGCAACAGCGGCTAGAGGAGCTGGTCGCCAAATCCCTGCGCACCGGGCGCGAGACCGGCCTCGGTCCGGAGGTGGAAGCCGAAACCGCCACGCATCTGCGTCAGGCCGCTGAAAACGCGGCCCGCGCCATGCGCCTGCGCGGCATGAAACCCGTGCTGGTCGTGCAAGGCGTCATCCGCCGCGCCATCGCGCGCGCCATTGGCGGCATCATTCCTGTCCTCGCGCTGGAGGAAATTCCCGAAACCCTGCCCTTGCAGGTCGTCCACACCGCCGAGCCGGGCGCCACCAATGGATAACACGCCCCAAACCCTCGCCCCGGACCAGCCGCACCTCACCGCCCTCTACGGCGGCTGGATCAAGCGCACCGCGCTCATGCTCAAATCACGCATGCCCTGGGCCGAACTCGACGAACTCCTGCAATGGGGCGCCATCGGCATGTTGGAGGCCATGGGCCGCTTTGACCGCACCCACGGCGTCGCCTTCGAGGCCTTCGCCGCAAGGCGCATCCGTGGCGCCATGATCGACGGCCTGCGCCGCGACGGTACGCAGCGGCGCGGCGAGTTCATGCTCGATGCCGACGCCGTCGACACCGCCGCCTTCATGGGCGGCACCTCACCTGATGACCCGCTTTCCCTGCTACTGCGCGCCGACGCCCGCCACCTCCTGGTCGAGGCACTCAAAACCTTGCCAGCACTCGAATACCAGGTGCTGGCCCTGCATTTCTATGACGAAATGAACAACCGCGAGGTCGCCGCCATTCTCGACCTGAGCGAAGGCTACGCATCGCGAATCCGCAAGCGCGCACTGGAAAGTCTGGCGATCCACATGAATGCCACCTTGAAGGGAGAAACCGTATCATGACGAGCCTGCTGGGATTGTTCTGCAGCTTTCTGGTCATCATCGGCGGCGCTTTGTCGGACTCTGACCCGCTGTCCTCCTTGTACAGCCTCACCGCCCTCATCATCGTCATCGGCGGCTCCTTCACGTCGCTGCTCACGCAATTTGGCATCGCCCGTGTGCTCATCGGCATCAAAGGCATCTTCTGGCTGGTCAAACCGCCCAAAACAGACCTGCGCAAATTCATTGAACAGGTCGCCGAATGGTCTTCGCTTGCCCGCAGCCAGGGCACGCTGGCGCTGGAGAACGTCGTTGGCGACGTGAAAGACCCGTTCCAGAAACAGGGCCTGCAGATGATCATCGACAACACCTCGCCCGACGACCTGCCCGCCATCCTAGGCATCTTGGCGGAGAACACCGGCCGCATCCAGGAAACCCCGGCCGAAGTCTGGGAAGCCGCCGGCGGTTACTCGCCCACCATCGGCGTCATGGGTGCCGTGCTCGGCCTCATCCACGTCATGATGCGCCTCGACCATCCCGAGGAGCTGGGCCAGGGCATCGCCACCGCCTTCGTTGCCACTGTCTACGGCGTCGGCTTCGCCAACCTCATCGCGCTGCCGCTCGGCAACCGGCTCAAGTACCTAGCGAACGAGCTGGAGCGTGAACGCCACGTCGTCATCCAGGGCTTCGTCCTGCTGGCCGAAGGCAAACCCGGCATCCTCATCCGCCAGAACCTGCAAAGCTTCCTCACGGATGCGGGCAAAACCCCCGCCAAACCCAAGGCCGCCGCCGATGACCGCGTCGCCGCAACCGAACAGGCCGCCTGACCATGTCCCACGCCGCAATTCCCGGCTCCGGCAAAAAACCGGAAAAACCCGCCAACCACGAGCGCTGGATCATCAGCTACGCCGATTTGCTCACGCTGCTGCTGGCCACCTTCGTCGTGCTCTACGCCTCCTCCTCGCGCAACAAGCACAAGGAAGATGAAATAGCCGCCAGTTTCATTACCGCCTTCCAAGGCGCGCCGCCCTCGGCCGTCACCAATTCCGGGGCCAGCCGGGGCATATTGCAGCACCAGCCGTCGCCCATCCCCAAGCCGGTTGAAGCCCCGGCCTCGGCCAATTCCAAACTCCCCAAGGAAATGGCGCGCCAGCTCGCGGCGGAGGTCCAATCCCTGCAACAGCTGCAACTCAAACTTACCGCGCTGTTGCAGCCCTTAATCGATAAGCACGAGGTCTCGATCCAAAGCCAGCCGCTTACCCTGACCATCCAGCTCGACGCTTCGGTGCTGTTCCCCTCCGGCCAGGCGACGCTCAAACCGGCGGCCGTCATCCTGCTTCACCAGGTCGGCGCGGGCCTTAAAAACATGCCCGCCGCCCTCACCATCGCCGTGCAGGGCTACACCGACGACATACCCATCGCCACGCCGCAATTCCCCTCCAACTGGTCGCTTTCGGCCGAGCGCGCGGTTAGCGTCGTGCAGCTTTTCGTCAGCGACGGCGTCAGCGGCACCCAGCTCGCGGCGCAAGGTTTCGGCCAGTTCGCCCCAATCGCCCCCAACACCGATGAGGCCGGCCGTGCCCAGAACCGCCGCGTGGTGGTGGTGGTGCATGCCCCCGACCCAACCGTGAAATAGGAGCCGCGCATGGCCAAGGACTCCGCCGCCAAACGCGGCAAAAATACCCCGAAACTGCTCAAACCCGCGGTGCTGACCCTCGCCGTCATGTTCATTTGGTCAGCCCGCCACCAGCCCGCCGCCTTCGACCCCGCCAGCCTCGCCGGCTGGGCGCTAGGCGCCCTCACCGTGGCCTTGCTCACCCGCGCCGCTCTGGCCCTGGCCGCCCCCGTGCTGGCGCTTTTCGGAGCTCTGTTCGGCCAGGCGATGCAACGCCTGCAGCACGGAGCTGAATCATGAGCTTTGTCACCGTCTCACGCGGCCGGGGCAAGGCCTTCGTGCAGGCGGTGCTGGCGCAGGACACTGCCAACCTCGCCGAAACCGAGGCTGAAATCGTCCGCCGCGTCCGCCAGGAAGTCTCCCGCCTGCGTGAAAAAGCCGAATCGGAGGCCCGCACCGAAGCCCAGGCGCAAGTCCGCGCCGCCATGGAGCCGCAAGCAGCCGCGCTGCAATCCGCCGCCGCCGCGCTGCAATCTGCCTGGGCGCAGCTCGCCGCCCCGCTGGCGCAAAAGGAGCGCGACCTCGCCGATCTGGTTACCGAACTCTCCTTTCTGCTCACCCGCCACATCACCGGCGCCGAGGCCGCAACCAATCCCGCCAGCCTGCAATCCCTGGTCACCCGCCTCATCAGCGAAGCCGCCGCCGAGCGTGGTCCACGCCAAAGCCTGCTGCTGCGCCTCAACCCAGCCGACCATGCGCATCTGCTCCCGCTCATCCCTGCCGAAACCGCCAGCCTCCTGGCTGATGAAGCCATCGCCCAAGGCGGCGTGCTGGTGGAAATCATCGCCCCCGACGGCGATCCTCTGGACAAAATCGAGTGGGACGCCAGCCTGACCGGCCGCCTGGAAACCATCCGCGCCGCCCTCACTCTGCCTGGCTGTGAAGCGCCATGATCCAGATGGAAACCATCCGCGCCCTGGCCCAGGAACGCCTGCGCGAAGCCCTCGCCCGCGACCCCGTCCGCCGCTTCGGCCGCATCACCCGCTCCAACGGCGAGGTTCTGCACGCCAGCGGCATCCGCGCCCCCATCGGCTCGCGCTGCCTTATCGAGACCGAGGACAGTACGGACCTGCTCTCCGCCGAAGTCGTCGGTTTCGAGCAAGGCGCTTTGCTGGTGATGCCCGAACAAGGCACCCGCGGCGTCACCCGCGGTGCCCGCGTCCATGTCGAAAGCCGCGCCCCCGCCCCCCTGACGGGCCGCGCCCTGCTCGGCCGCATCATCGACGCGCGGGGCCAGCCCCTAGACGGCCTGCCCCCGCCCAACGTCACCCAGCCCTGGCCATTGCTCGGCGTACCCATCAACCCCATGGCCCGCACCCGCATCTCCCAGGTGTTCGATGTCGGCGTCGGCGCCATCAACGCGCTCGCCACCATGGGCCGTGGCATGCGCATCGGCCTGTTCGCCGGCAGCGGCGTCGGCAAAACCACCCTGCTCGGCATGATGGCCCGCCACGCCAGCGCCGATGTCGTTGTCGTCGGCATGATCGGCGAACGCGGCCGCGAAATCCGCGAATTCATCGAGGACCACCTTGGCGACGCCCGCCCCCGCAGCGTCGTCGTCGCCTCCCCGGCAGACGACACCGCGCTGGGCCGCCTGCACGGCGCCTACCGGGCGGCAGCCATCGCCGAATACTTCCGGGACCAAGGCAACCACGTCCTCCTGGTCGTCGACTCCCTCACCCGCCTCGCCATGGCCCTGCGCGAAATCGGCCTCGCCGTCGGCGAACCCCCCGCCACCAAAGGCTACCCGCCCTCGGTTTTCGGCGCGCTCGCCGCTTATGTGGAGCGCGCCGGCAACGGCACCTCCACCCAAGGCTCCATCACCGCCATCTACACCGTGCTGGTGGAAGGCGACGACCATGTCGGCGACCCGGTGGCCGACACCGCCCGCTCCGTGCTGGACGGCCACATCGTGCTCTCGCGCGCCCTGGCTGAAGCCGCGATGTACCCGCCTATCGACATCGTCGCCTCCCTCTCGCGCCCGATGCCCAGCCTCGTCACCCCCGCCCACCAAAAGCTCGCCTCGCGTTTCCGCGCCATGTGGGCAAGGCGCGCCGAAAAACAGGACATCATCGACCTCGGCGCCTACGCCGCCGGCCGCGACCCGCTGCTCGACGAAGCCCTGCGCCGCGCCCCGGCGATGGAAGCGGTGCTCCGCCAGGACATGCGGGAAGGCATACCGCTCGCCGCGGCCCTCATCGCCCTGCAAACCGCTTTGGCGGAGCGCCAACCATGAAACCCCGCACCCTCACCCGGCTGGACATGCTCGCCGCCGAACAGGAAACCCAGGCGCTGGAGGCCGTCCGACGCCACAACGCCATTTTGCGCCAGAGTGAGCAGCAGCGTGGCATCCTCGCCGCCTACCGCGCCCGCCTCGCGCAAAGCTGGCAGGACGGCGCCATCGTCCCGGCATCCCAAGCCCGCCGGGCAGGCCAGTTCTCCGCTGCCTCGCACGGCGCGCAGGCGCAAATCGAACATGCTGCCGGCCTCGCCGCCGCGCAGTTGGAAACGGCCATCACCAAACTCGGCCAGGTCAAGGTGCAGCGCCGTGCCTTGGCGGAGGCCCTGCGCAAGTCCGCGCAGGCGGCGGAGCGCGAAGCTGAACAACGCCTGGAACGCAACCGCCCCTGGCGGCCCGGCATCACCCGGCCACGGACCTGAAGGAGACCAAAATGGACCTCTCATTTTACACCAACTTCAACACCAACGTGGCGCTGCAGGAAGCCCAGATCAACACGCTGCAGCAGCAGATATCTACTGGTCTGGCGGTGCAAACGCCCGACCAGAACCCCGCCGCCTATGAGACCGCGGTGCTCGGCAACGACCAGATCAGTGCGCTCGCCAACGACAACAACACCCAGGCCGCCATCCAGGTGCAGCTCGGCAGCGTCAGCAACGCCTACCAATCCACCAGCTCCCTGCTCAACAGCGTGCAATCGGTAGTCGAGGCCGCGCTCAACGGCACCACCAGTTCGCAGAATCTCAACGCCCTGGCCGGCCAGGTGCAATCCGCCGCCAAGCAGTTGCTCGCCATAGGCAATACCACCGCGCCCAACGGCACCTATTTGTTCGGCGGCTCGCGCGGCGGCGTCGCCCCCTTTCAGACCGCCAGCAGCGGCGGCGGCGCCATCGTCTACATGGGCGATGGCGCGCAGAGCCAGGCGGCCATCACCGCCGGCATCACCGCCTCCACCATCGCCAACGGTGAGGTCTTCGTCTCTGGCCTCACCGGCGACGGCACCGCCAGCGTGGCGGCCGCCAGCGGCAACACCGGCTCCGGCCAGATCATCCCGCAGGGCGTGGTCAACGCGGCGGCGGCGGCGGCGTTCCAGTCCGGCACCTCCGCGATCACCGTCAGTTTCGGCGGCGGCGGCAGCTACACAGCCACGCAAGGCGGCGCCACCCTGGCCAGCGGCACGCTTTCCAGCAACACCACCTCCGGCAGCAACACCGTGCAGCTCGCCGGCGTTGACTACCAGATCACCGGCACCCCCGCCTCGGGCGACAGTTTCACCCTGGCGCCCAGCCGGCCGCAATCGGCCTTCGCCTTGCTGCAAACCATTTCCCAGGCGCTGTCCTCGGCCGGCAGCACCCCCGCCCAGGTGGCTCAGACCAACCAGGTGCTCAACCAGAGCCTCGCCAGCCTCGGGCAGTACCAGCAGAACATCGTCACCGCGCAGGCCCAAAACGGCGTCACCCTGCAGGCCATCAGCAACGCCGCCGCCAGCAACGCCAACCAATCCACCCAGATCCAGACCGGCGTGCAGAACGCCACCGCCATTAATACCCCGGTCGCAATCGCCAGCCTGGACCAGACCCTCACCGCCCTGCAGGCCGCCATGAAAACCTTTGGCACCGTGCAGAGCCTCAGCCTGTTCAACTACGTTTAAGGAGCGCCACCGTGTCAGATGCCATTTTCATTGTCGGTTATTACCGTAGCGGTACCTCAGCACTTTCCGGCGCGCTGCAACGCCTGGGCGTCAAATTCTTTAACGAGGCCGACCCCAATGAGCACAACCCGCTCGGCTTCTACGAGATCCCCGAGCTGATCGAGTTCGACGTCGATCTGTTCAACCGTCTCGGCGTGGAATGGACCGACGTGCGCGGCCTGCCCACCGGCTGGGCGGATCGTGCGGACCTGGCACCCTTTCTCTCCCGGCTCGATGCCATCCTGCGCCGCCGCTTCACCGCCGCTGATCCAGTCGCTAATCCAGTCGCTAACCCAGTCTGGGGCCTGAAGCACCCGCATCTCTGCCGCACCCTGCCATTGTACGAGCGCGCCGCCCGCCAGGCCGGTCACACGCCCCACGTCGTGCATATTTTCCGCGACCCCTGGACCGCCGCCTCCAGCCAGAGCCACAAAAACGGCCTCACCCGCGCGCATGCCCTGCTGCTCTGGATGAGCTACGTCACCTCCGGCGAGCGCGAGGCCCGGCATTTATCGCGCAGCTGGCTCACCTACCATGACTTGTTGGCCAACCCCGCCGCACAACTCGGCCGCATCGAGCACGACACCGGCATAGCCCTCTCCCAACTGGTACCAAACGGCATGGCTGACGCCTCCGCCTACCTCACCACCCAGCTCAACCGCAGTGAGCCATTGCCGCGCGAAGACCTCGCCCGTCCATTGCGTGACCTTGTCACCCGCACCTGGGACGCTATTCTCGCCCGCGACTTCACCCCCGGCGTATGGGACGGTTTCGCCGAGGAAACCGCCGGCATGGTCAGCTTCCTCACCGAAATCGGCGCCAGCCGCGGCCGCGTGATTCCCAGCTTCGGCGGCCCGGCGGCCCCGGTGGCCAACGCGCCGCCCAGCACCATCGCCAGCCTGCGCCCAGCCGAACGCCTGGACGAAGGCGGCGAGGCCCGCCTGCTTGCCCTGCGCGACGCCGCGCCGGACCTGCCGCGCCTCGCCATCATCATCGCTGCCCCCGCCGGACGCGCCGCCGCCGTCACTGAAACCCTAGAATCCCTGCGCGGCCAGTGGCAGCAGCCCGCCTCGGTCAAAATCATCGCCACCGAAGCCCTCGCCATCCCCGGCTACACCACTCTCACCACGACCCCGGCCCCCGGCGACCTCTCCCGCCGACTCTGCGCTGAACTCAACCACGCCGCCGCCACCGCTGATTACGTCGCGGTCCTCAACGCGGGCGACAGCCTGGCCGCCGACGCCATCCTGCGCTTCGCCTTAACGGCCGCCGCCACGCCCGCCGACCTTATCTATTGCGACGAAATCGTCCCGCGCGACGGCGGCCCCTGGGTTCGCCAGAAACCCGCCTGGGACATCACCCGCCTGCGCCAGTCCGCCTATTTGGGCGACTGGGCCTGGTACCGTGGCAGCACCCTGCTCACCCTTGGCGGTTTTGATGCCGCCCGCGCCGGCGCCGAGGAATACGACTACCACCTCCGCCTCGCCGAAACCGGCCCAACAGTCCTGCGCCTGCCCGAGGCGTTGTTCACCCGCAGCGCGCAAAGCTGCCGCGACAGCATCCCCGCCGCCGATTTCTGTGCCCGCGCGGCGGAAGCTGTCACCGCGCACCTCACCCGCGCCGACATCCCCGCCACCGTGCAGAACCGCCAGCACCTCGGCCTGTTCCACCATCTGCGCCTGGCGCCCGACCCTGGCACCTCGCTCATCCTCCTTGTCGATGGCACGGAGGTCGCCGCCCTGGACCATTGGCTCACCACTTTACTCAGCGGCCCGGCACTCAGCGGCCCGATCATCCTTGCCGGCACGGTCCTCAACCCGGCCATGACCAGCTACCTCACCGCCGTAACCCAACAAACCTCCGCCCTTGAGGGCAAAGTCCTAGCCGTGCCGCCAACCGCAACCCTCACCCCGGCGCAGGCCCTTGCCCAGGCGGCCGCCCTGGCCGTCACCCCCTACACCGCCATCATCGACGCTCGCGCCCAACCGGCCACTCCGCATTGGGCCGAGGCCCTGCGCGCCCGCCTTATTGACCCCGGCGTTGCCCTGGTTGCCGCCCGCGCGCTGGTGCCGCTCACCGGCAATGCCAAACAGTTCACCGTGCAAGGCCCCATCGTCACCGGCGCCGGCACCCGCCTCGGCGCCGGCCACATGGCCGACGACCCTGGCCCCGGCGGCTGGCTGATGGTCGACCAGGAAACCAGCGCCGCCGCCCCGCCTGCCTTGCTGGCGCGCACCGCCGCCCTGGCCGCCTGCACCTTCCCCGGCCTCACGGGCGACGCCCTATGGATCGACCTCTGCGCCCAGCTCCGCGCGCAAGGCAGCCGTATCGTCTGGACCCCGGACGTTTCCTTCATCGCCCCTCCCGAAACCATCGTCCCGGACGCGCAATCCACCTTCCGCCAAGGCACCGCCGCCGCCCGCGCGCTCCCCTGGGCCGACCCCTACCACCACCCGGCCCTCTCCCTGCACGGCGACCTTCTCGCCACTGAGCAACGCCTCGGCCTGGTCCGCAGCTTCCCGCACGACCCCGCCAGCCTGCTGGTCAGCGGCTTTCCCGCCCCCGGTGAAGCCGTGCTGAACGCCGCCCGCGACCTGCGACGGACCGGCGCGCTGGAAGCCGATTGGACACCCGAACCCATCACCGCCGCCGACCTCAATCGCCGCGCCCCCACTACCTGGTTGCGCATCAACCCGGCCGCCGCGGCACTCCCGGGCACTCCGGCCTACAGCGCCATTTTCACCACCACTCCGGCGCCCGAAGCCAAATCAGCCATCGCCGCGGCCACCCGCCTGTTCACCACTTCGCCGGCCCTGGTCAAACAACTCCGCCAGCTCACCGCCCCCGGCCAACAGGTCACGCTCTGGCGGCCCACCCTCTCGCCGCAAATCTGGGACTCCTTAAAAATCGGCACCGGCCTTAACACCCGCCCCCGCGTGCTGTGGTTCGACGAAGGCATTGCCCCGCCCTGGTTCACCAGCCTCATCAACGAAACTCTGGAAATCGCCTCCTGGATCGTCGTGGAACGCCCTGGCTCCACCTATTCCGGCGCGGTCGCCCGCATCTCGCCGCAACCATCCGAATTCGCCTGGGCTCAGGCAATGGCTGAACTAGCCCCGCAAATCCTGGTCCGCCCCGCCCACCAGGACACCAGCGCCGACCACTACAAAACCCTCATCGCCGCGGCCGCCGGCTGTCACCTCCTCATTGATGCCCGCCTCGACACCCCCGCAACCCTCGGCGCCATCCGCCTGACCAACCGCGCCGACACCTGGAAAAACGCCCTCACCACCGCCATCCGCGACCTCACAGCCACCCTCGCCCACGGCGCCCGCGCCCGCGCCGCCGCCCTAACCCTGCCCGCCACCGAAGCCGCCCCACCCCCCTGGACCAGCCTCGCCCCCCACCCCGCCGCCCTGCGGAGCGCCGCCGAATGACGGGGATGGCCAAGATGTGGGGGTCCAGGGGCCAAAGCCCCTTGGCCTTGCTGTGCCTCAGCCTCACACTCCTGGCCACCCCGGCATTTGCGGCACCGCAGGCGGAGGGGGTGGTGGCGGATGCGATCCGGCAGGCGGCGTTGGCGGTGGTGCCGGCGGATGCGGTTGTGACTTTGGGTCCGGTTACCGGGGCGGGGTACATGCAGGCGTGCGTGGCGCCGCTGGTGGTCAGTATTAGCGGGGTTGCGCCGTATGAGCAGGCGGCGGCGCATTGTCCGTCGCCGGTGTGGACGCTTTATGTCACGGTGACGGTGGCGCAGTCCGAGGCGGTGGTGGTTGCGGCGCGTCCGGTTACCGCCGGGCAGAGCATTGGGCCGGATGACATTACCTTGGCGCGCGAGCCGGTGGCGGCTTTTGCCGGGCGGCAGGTATTTGCCGATCCGGCGCAGCTCATCGGCGCCAATGCGGTCATGTCGCTGGCCACCGGCACCATTCTCACGCCGGATATCATCAGCCAGCCGGTGGTGGTCAAGGCCGGGGAGACTGTCTCGGTTGAGGTTATCAGTGGCGGCGTGGATGTTTCCATCGAGGCGATGGCCGACCAGACCGGGCGCATTGGCGACACGATTTTGCTCACCAATCCTTCCAGCGGGCGGCGCTTTTCCGCGCTTGTCACCGCTTCTGGTCCCGTCGTGCAGTTGCAGTCATGACCGCTTCCAAAAAAGATAATCCATTTAAAGTTGTGATCTTAGGAAAACTTCCGCGCCTCCTCCCGAATTAAGGGGTACGGCAACCGCAACCAAGGAGTTCATCATGTCGGCCGTAGGTTCTATTCTGACCAACACCGGGGCGCTACAAGCGCTTAATTCGATTTCCAACACCTCAAGCAACACCAGCTCGCTGGAGAGCCAGCTCTCCAGCGGTCTCTCGATCAACTCCCCCTCGGACAATCCGGCGGGCTACATCACTGCCCAGGGCTTCACCTCGCAGCTGAACGGCCTGACCCAGGCCATTTCTAACGCCAACCAGGGCGTCTCGCTGCTGCAAACCGCGCAGGGTGCCATCACCCAGCAGATCGGCGTGGTGCAGCAGCTCAACTCCATCGCCGTGCAGGCCGCCAACGGCACGCAAACCTCGGCGGAATCACAGTCCCTGCAAAATCTGGTCGGTCAGTTGTCCGGTCAGGTCTCCACCATCGCCAACCAGACGCAGTTCAACAACATCAGCCTGTTGAACGGCTCTTTCTCCGGCGTGCAGTTCCAGGTCGGCGCGAATGAAGGCCAGACCCAGACGCTTTCCATCAGCAACACCTCCGCCAGCGCGATCGGCATGAATGCTTCCCAGGTCAAAGCGGGCGGAATATATGGCGCGACGGCCAATGCCAGCTCGGCCAGCGGCGCGCTTACTCTGGGCGCTCCCGGTACGGCTGGCGCGTTCACGGCTGCAGCCACCGCCGCCACCGAGCTCAGCGTCACCGGACCCGCGGGCGGCACCTCCTCCATCGCCACCACGGCGACGGAATCCGCGGCCTCGCTGGCCAGCGCGGTCAATCTGGTCTCCGGCACCACGGGCGTGCAGGCACAGGCAACCACCAGCATCACCCTGAAGCTGGCGAACGCGGTTGCGGGCAGTGGCTTTTCCTTCAAAATCCAGGCGGGCACGGGCGCTGCGGCTGGTTCGGGCATTGGCACGGCACAGCAAATCAATGCCTCCAGCGCCTCGCAGATTGTCACGCAGGTCAACAGCAAGTCCTCGACCAGCGGCATCACGGCCTCGCTTGATACCAGCGGGAATTTGGTTCTCAGCCAGGCCGCCGGGCAGAACATCAACATCAGCGGCACAACCGCCGGCTCGCTGACCACGACCGGAACCACCGCTAAAACGATCAAAACCGGCGCGGCCTCTGCGGTTATCCAGGGCCAAGTGCAGTTCCAGTCCAGCGGCGCCTTTACGTTGGGCAACGCGGCCAATGCCGGTCTTGCCAGCAATTCCAACCTTCACTCACTGTCGAAGATCGATGTCAGCACCACCTCCGGTGCGAACGATGCCATCAACGTGGTGAAATACGCACTGGCATCCCTGAACAACCAGGGCGGCAATCTCGGCGCGGTGCAGCAGAGCATGACCGCGAACGTCAATAACATGAACACTACCAGCCAGAACCTCACCACCGCGCTCGGTGTGGTTCAGGATGCCAACATCCCGGCAGTCAGCAACAAGCTGACCGAGGCACAGATCCAGGCTCAGGCCGGCGTGGCCGCGCTGAAGTCTTCGACCCAGATGCAGCAGTCTTATCTCTCCTTGCTGCCGTAAGCCTAAAATCGGCGGGCCGGGACCAAGAATCCCGGCTCGCGCCTTTTCCTTTCATATTCAGGGTGCAGCATGACCAGTATCGCCGGTCTTGGTTCCAGTCAGATATCCAGCGAACTCAGCCAGGTCGAAGCACGATTGGCCGCGCCGATCACCAGCCTGAACGCTCAGGTCACGACCGACAAAGCCTATATCTCTGCATGGGGGAATATCAGCGGCGCCATCTCCACTTTATCCAATTCGCTGGCGGGCATTGCGGATGTCTCGACCCTTAGCAACCGCGCGGTCAGCACGAGCAGCACCAGCGGCAACGCAGTCGCCACCGCGACCGCCGCCATCGGCGCGCAAACCGGCACATACAACCTCACCAACGTCACCTTGGCGAAAACCCAGGAAATCTATTCCGCCGTGCTGGGCTCGGGAGCCGCGAAACTGTCCGGCGGCGCCGGCTCGCTCACTTTTTCTTTAAAAAGCGGCAAGACCGAGAGTGTTTCCGTCGGCTCCGGCAGTCTCACGCTCAACGGCATCGCCGCCGCGATCAACAAAACGCCCGGCGGCGTGCAGGCCAGCGTCATCGGCACCGCGGCTGGCGCCCGGCTGGTGCTGCAAGGCAGCGCCACTGGCAGCAGCCAGGCATTCTCCGTCACCGGCACCGGCGCGCTGGCTCAATTCGCCTATGCCTCGGGTGCCGCCACCAGTGGTACGGAAATTCGGGCACAAACCGCCAGCGACGCCACGCTCTCAATCAACGGCGTGCCGGTCACCAGCACCACCAACACGCTGGGCAGCGCCATCTCCGGCCTCACCATTTCCCTGGCCGGTTCCGGCAACGCCAGCATCAGCGTCAGCTCTGCCCCCACCAGCCTTTCCGCGGCGGTCGGCGGGGTGGCGGGCTCGCTCAATTCCGCGATTGCGCTCATTGCCAAGGAGACAAAATACGTCCCCGCCTCCAGCGCCAGCGCCGCCAAATCCGGCCCGCTGCTCGGCAACTTCACCGCGACGGATTTATCCAACCAACTGCTCAGCGCGGTCAGCGGCGCCGCCGCCAGCGGGCTCAGCGCCAATGCCATCGGCCTTACCGTAAGCAGCGCCGGCGCGGTCTCCTTCAACAACACGGCCTTCACCGCCGCCTACGCCCAGAACCCCACCGGGGTGCAGGCCCTGGTCGGGCAAATCTACAAAACGTTGGACAGCATCACCACCGGCGCCATCGGCGGTTCGGGCAGCTCCACTAACACCAGCGGCACCACCAAAAAAAACACCGGCTCTATCGGCGGGCAAACCGCCTCGCTCTCCGGCGTCATCACCTCCATCGACTCCCAGGTGGCCCAGATCACCAAGCGGAATAACACGCAGATCCAATTGCTGATCGCGCAATACACGGCAGCGGAAAACGCCTCCACCGCTGCCTCGATCACGCAGTCCTATCTCAGTATCTTCACCAGCACCTCCAGCAGCAGCGGTTAAGGGTAACGGCGCATGACCATGGACATGACAACAAATTACCGAGCAGGAATGTTCGACGGCGATGCCGACGTGAACTGGCTGCGTCCCGGCTGGCGGGGCCTGCGCTTGTATGGCCGCCGCGCCAAAGCTGCCATCGAGGCAGGTGATCTCGCCACCAAAGCTGAAATGATCGCCCGCGCGGACGAGCTGCTCAACGTCATGACCGGTATTCTGGATACGGAAAATGGCACCACGCTCGGCCCCGCGCTGATGACGATCTACACCGCGTTGCGCTACACCCTGCTACGGGCCAACACTGAAAACAACATTCCGGCCCTGGACGATTTCGAAACCGCTTTGGCCTTCCTTGACCGTGACATGATAAAATCATCTGAAAGCGCGATAGCCGCATGACAAACACCATTCCGCCTCTCGCACAAACGCCGCTGCCGCTGGAAACCGCGCCGCCCGCATCCCCGCCGCCTGTACCAATAGCCAGCAGCAGCGCCCAGGCGCCGCAATCGGACTCCGTGACCCTGAGTGCCGCCGCGCAAACCAGCACGCAGCTGCTCGGCGCCTCCCGTGCCGCCGACGGTATCAACCATGCCGCCGTGGCGCAGATACGCAGCGCCCTGCAGGCTGGCACCTATAATGTCGCCCCGGAAGATCTCGCCCAGGCCATCGCAACGGTGTTGAAAGAATCAAAATAATGAGCATTGCCGGGCAATTCCGTCCCCTTCCGCCTGGCCAAGCGCCCCTGCCGGTTGCGGGCATCCTGCAACAGGGCCTCGGACTTGTTGAGGATCTCAGCCGTAAGCTGCAATACCTCGACACCTTAATGCTCACCGGCAAGCCGAATGAAATTTCCGATGCCGCCGCGGTGGTGGAAATGGCGCTCAAATCTGCTTCCCCCGCCTTTGCGGATATCGCCGAGACCATGGGCCGGCTTGGCGCTTGCAACCTCGCCGCCGCCGCCGCCCAGCTGCGCCAGATCGAGGAAGAGGACGCCGCCGGTCTCGCCGAGGCTTTGCGTTTCGCCCTCGCCCGTTTCGCCAAACGCTCAGCCGGCGCAAACCGCCGCGCCCAGCAGCTCAACCGCGGCCTCAACGCGGCGCTGAGAACTCTCCAGGCCCTGGGTGTACAGGAGAGCGGGCGCCTGATCGCTGAAGCTTAAGGGGCTGTTATAAGCGAGACGGTTGCGGGCGCTCCCCCCGTTATCCTCCGCAACTCCAGACGGAATTCGGCCTCCCAGACCTGTCCCCCGGACAGCCATGTTGACGAATTGCGTCTTTAGATCGAAGCTTACCGTGCCGTTACACGCACGCACATAAAAAAAGGGAGAACAAAAACCATGAGCGCACCAGCAAGGGACGGGCATCGTCTCGCCAGGGATAGTTTAAGTCTATCCCAGATCATTGCCTCCACGTTGGCGAACATCGCGCCAGCCATGAGCTTTTTCTTCGGCTTTGGCCTTATCGTCTCCGGGGCGGGGGTCGGCGCGCCCTACACCATTCTAATCGCCATGGTGGTTATTCTTTTCCTCACCAACACGCTGGCGGAATTCTCCAAATACCGCCCAAGCACCGGCTCCTTCGTCACCTTCATAGGCATGGCCTTCGGCCCCACAGCCGGTGCCGCCGCCTCCATTTTCGTGGTTGTCGGCTATTGCATCGCCGCCGCCTCGGTCGTGGTCATCTCTGGCGGCTGGGCGCACAGCACGTTGCAACTCTTCCTTGGCGTCAATATTCCCTGGCAGGTGCTCAGCGTCCTCGCCACCGCCATTGTCGGCTTCCTGGTGGCCCGGGGCATTAGCCTTTCCACCACCTGGGCGGCGATTTTCTTCTATTTTGAACTGATCCTGCTGCTCATTGGCGCGGCCGTCATGCTGGCGGTTAACCACGCCGACATTTCCTGGGCGCCGCTGCTGCCGTCCAACATCTCCGGCGGGCTGAAGGGCATCGGGCTGGGTTTCCCGTTGGCCATCTACCTCTTCATCGGCTGGGAGAATTCCGCCATGCTGGCGGAGGAAACCACCAATCCCCGCCGCAATGTGCCGCGCGCGCTGATCACCGGCACGGTTGCCATCGGCATCCTATATGTGTTCCTCGCCTATGCGACGGAAATTGCCTTCCACAACAACTCCACGGCCATCGGCAATTCCACCATTCCGTTTGTCGATGCGTTCAAGGCTTCAGCGGCGGCGCTCCTTATCGTCGCCTATCTCGCCGGCCTGACCAGCATCTTCTCCTCGCTCATCGGCCTGACCAACGCGCAAGCGCGCATTTTGTTCAGCTCCTCGCGCGAAGGCCTGTTGCCGGTGTTCTTCGGCAAAATCCACCCGCAACATAAAACCCCGCATGTCGCCATGTGGACCTACATTATCGTCGCGTTGGTGATCGTGCTGGTATTTGGCTATGTCTACAGCATCGACCCGGTGACGCTGTTCGGTGACACCGGCACGCTCGGCACTATCCCGGTCATCGTGACGTATCTCATCACCAACCTGGCGCTGCCGGTCTACATGCTAAAGAACCATCGTGGAGACTTCAGCCTGATCAAACACCTGATCGTTCCGTTACTCGGCACGGGCTTGATGTTCTTCCCGCTCTGGGGTCTCGTGCAGCCCGGCCAGCCTTATCCGTTCAACGTCTACCCGTATCTGGTGCTTGGCCTGCTGGTGATTTCGGTTATCTACGGCGCAATCCTCGCCAAACGTAACCCGGACCTGGTGCAGCGCATCGGTTCCTACGTCGCGGACGAAGAGTACTAAACTCCCCGTCCAACAAAAAAGGGCGGTACCGCAAGGTGCCGCCCTTTTTTGTGCCCCGTTGCCCTGCCACGCCGGCTTACGCTAGGCTCATCGCATCCGCTGGAGTTCAGCATGCAAGAGACGATTTCCACCGCCCCGCTCGACCTGTCCGTGTTCGACAATCTGGACCCGCCCGCCCCCGCGCCGGTGCAGGCGGTTACGGCCGTAACCGCGGCCAATCCTGTACTGGCCCCAGAGCCGCCCCCGCAGCGCTTGGTGGAAGTCGCCAACCTCTCAGCGGAAGACTTAGCCGCCGCGCAAGCATCGGCGGCTAAAATCGACTTTGCCCAGACCACCAGTCTGCTCGCGCATGGCGACGGCGTGCTAGCCAACATCGCCGCCGCCTCTCGCCAACTGCTCACCGGGGTGCGCCTGGGCGATGCTGGGGAGGCTGGCCGCATTGCCGCCTCGGTGATCGACGGCATCAAAATCCTACGCATCCAGGATTTGCAGACCGAGGCGCAGACCGGCGCGCGCAAGGGGCTGGTCGGCAAATTCCTTGGCGTCATCGCCGATGCCAACACCGCCTTCAAGGGCTTTGCCGAAAACCGCAAAAAATTCCTCACCCTCATGGATGACCAGCAGGCCAAGGCGCGCAAAACCAAGGCTGACCTCGCCGTCACCATCGAGCTACTGGACCAGCAGGCCCTGGCCATCCGCGAGTCCCTGCACGGGCTGAAAGTCGAAATCGCCGCCGGGCAGATCGCGCTGGACCGCGCGCAGGAGGAGCTGGAGGCCAAGCGCCAGCACGCCATCACCACGGGTGACGCGGCCGATGCCGCCGAGGTCCAGGCGTTTCGCGGCGCCATCGCCAATTTCCGTGGCAAAGTGGCGGACATGCGCGAGGCTTTGGTCGGCTCGGCCATGCTCATCCCCATCATCGGCCAGAACCGCTCGGCTGCCGAAACCCGCATGATGAAAATTTCCAACGGCCTGCTGGTGGTCATCCCCCGCCTGATGGCCGTGGCGTCCCAGGCCGTGGTGCAGGTGGAAATCCGCAACGCCGCCGAAGCCTCCGCCAAGCTGGAAGAAGCCAACCGGCAGATCTCGCTGCTCGCCGCCAAGGGCGCGCATGAGGCCGCGACCTCGGCTGCCCGTTCGCTCGGTGGCGATCCGCGCAACATCGAGGTGTTGGCGCAGGTGGCGGACGAAGCCATTGCCAGCATGAACGAAGTCATCGACATTGAGCGCGAAGTCGCCGCCGCCGATGCCGGGCGTGAGCAGAAACTCGCCGAAATCCGCGACAAACTGGTGCGCGGCATGCAGGGCGGGAACGCGCGGGCCATTGAGAAATGACAGAACTCGATTTCGACATGCAGGCCGCCTGGCTGCGGCGCTTTTCCGCCGATGCCGAAAGCAACCTCGGCGCCTTCGCGCGGCGGCTGAAGGAGGCGATGCCGGAGCTGGTCACCGTGCGGGAGAAAAAGGGCTTTTTCTCCAAGGCGGCGAAAATCACCGGTGTGACCATCGAACTTGGCGAGAACCGCTACAGCCTGGAGCAGAATGCCGGGCGGCTGACCGCCAGCATCGCCATGGTGGTGCGCGGCATTACGCTGAACACCAAAACGCTGGACCCAGCGGAATGGTTCGCGCGGCTCGCGGAGGAGACCAAAAAGGCCTCGGCGCACGCGCAAACCCTGAGTAATTCCCTGCAACAATTCATGGCAGGCTGATGGGCTGGCTCGACCGCTTCAAGCCAAAAGCCCCCAGCACGGAGGAAATGCGCCGCCAGGCGGATATCCTCATGAGCCTACGTGGCGGAAGAATCCCCACCGCCACGCTGGATCGTTTGCAAGGCTCCGCCTCTGGCACCAAACCATGGATGGCGACGCTCACCCCGGCGGAACTGCTCATCGCGCGCTCGCACGGGCTCAAACCCATCGCCGCCATTTCCGCCACTTGCTGGCTGCACTACGGCTGGTCCTGGACTTTGGGCCATTCGCAGGGCTGGGAGGCTGCGTTGGAACGCCTCGGCCAGGAGGCCAAAGCCTGCGGCGCCAATGCGGTGCTGGATGTGAAAATGCGCACCATTCCGCTGGAAGCTGGCGAGAGCATGGATTTCACGCTCATCGGCACGGCGGTAAAAGTAGACGGCCTGCCGCCCTCGCCGGACCCGATCATCGCCACGGTGCCGGCGCTGGAATTTGTGAAGCTGCTGGAGGCCGATGTAGTGCCGACCGGCATCGCCATCGGCGCGCATTACCAATGGCTGAGCGACTGGAACAACAGCGCCAATCAGGCGTGGATGGGCAATATCGAGGCGCCGCAGCTCTCCAGCCTGTGGAACGATGTGCGCAACCAGGCGCATGCGAATTTGCGTGAGTCCGCCCGCCCGCGCGGCAATGGCGTGCTGGCGCATGTGAATTTCTCCCAGATGTTTGACCGCGAACGCGAGGTGAATGAGCGCAAGTTCAAGGAATACCTCGCGCGCTACATCGTCATCGCCACCACGGTGGACGCGCGGCGGGGCGCGCCGCTGCCGCATGATATTTTCATGGCCGTGGACATGTGCGCCGGCAAAACCCCGCTAAAGGGCAGCAAGCCGCACCACCAGTCCTACGCAAGCAACGAACGAGAGGGAGCTATTTAGCCATGACATTGGATCTTCCCGTACACGCGCAGGAACGTTTGAAAGGCCTGCGCGGCAGCGCGCATTCCACCGGCGTGTTCACCTCGGATTTTTCGGTCAACGAGTTTTTGCTGGTGCGCAAGGCGGGGTTCGAGCCGATCGGCCTGTGCGTCGGCTCCTGCGTGTATCATGTCGGCATCCAGTACGGCTCCTGGTCGAAAAACCAGGAAATGGATGTGCTCTCGAAAGCCATGTACCATGCGCGCGAACTGGCGATGTCGCGCATGCGCGCGGAAGCCTCGGCCATGGGCGCGGATGGTATTGTTGGTGTGAAGCTCACCATCAAGCGGCTGGAGTGGGATGAGCAGTTGCTGGAATTTATCGCCATCGGCACCGGCGTGGTGCATGGCGAGGGGCATAAGGGTTTCCGCGCGCATGATGGCGGGCCGTTCACCTCGGATTTGTCGGGGCAGGATTTCTGGTCGCTGCTGCATGCCGGCTACCGGCCGGTGGAAATGGTGATGGGTAGTTGCGTTTATCACGTCGCGCATCGCGGTGTGATGTCGGGCCTGGGCACGGTGGGGCGTAATGTCGAGTTGGAGAATTTCACCGCGGCGATGTATGAGGCGCGCGAAATTGCGGTGGAGCGCATGCAATTCGAGGCCGCCGCTGCAAAAGCGGAAGGCGTGGTGGGCGTGGATATCCACGAGGGTAGTTTCGGCTGGAAGACGCATGTGATCGAGTTTTTTGCCATCGGCACGGCGGTGCTGCCACTGGATCAGGAGATCGCGCCAGATAAAATCCCCGATCCGATTATGGTGCTTTCGGTCAACGATTAGGCCGGTTTTTGCTTTAACGGCCCCAAGCGCATACACACGCCGCTGGTGATACCCACCTGGAGCAAAGTTTTTGGCGAATAAACACTACGACGCCGTGATCATCGGCGCCGGGGCGGCGGGGCTGTTCTGCGCCGCGATGGCGGGCCGGCGCGGCAAAAAAGTGCTGGTGCTGGAGCACACGACGGAGCCAGGGGCGAAGATTCTGATCTCCGGTGGCGGGCGGTGTAATTTCACCAATACGAAGGTGAGCGCCGAGAATTTCATCTCGCGGAATTCGAATTTCTGTAAGTCGGCACTGGCGAGTTTCACGCCGCAGGATTTTATCGCGCTGGTGGAAGCCCAAGGGATAAAATACCACGAGAAGAAGCTCGGGCAGCTTTTTTGTGATGGGTCCGCCAAGGAAATTCTGGCCATGCTGCTTGGCATGTGCGGCACGGCCGGGGTGGAGTTGCGCACGGGGCACACAGTTTCCGATATTTCGCGCGGCGATACTTTCCGGGTGGAAACCGATGCCGGGACCGTGGAAGCTACCGCACTTGTGCTGGCGACCGGCGGCTTGTCGATCCCGAAAATGGGAGCGACGGGGTTTTCCTACGACATGGCGCGCAAGTTTGGCCTGGGCATGGTGGAGACGCGGCCGGGGCTGGTGCCGCTGGTGTTCACCGGCGAGCGTTGGGCCTGGATGCAAGGGTTGAGCGGGGTTTCCTTTGATTCCGTGGCCAGTTACGGCAAGCGGAAATTTCGTGAGAATACGCTGTTTACGCATCGGGGGCTTTCGGGTCCCGCGATTTTGCAGATTTCCTCCTATTTGCCGCCGGGTGGTACGTTGGTGCTGGATATGCTGCCGGGGCAGGATGCGTATGAGGTGCTGCTGGAGCGCAAGGCCAGCCGCAAGAAGGCTGAGCTGAAGACGGTGCTGGGGGAATTTTTGCCGGCGCGCCTCGCGCATGCGATGCTGCAACCGCCGCTGGGCAACCATATTATTGGCGACATGCCCAATAAGGCGCTGCGAAATACAGCGGAAATGATAAACCGGTTTGCCCTGGTGCCGGCGGGGACGGAAGGTTATGCCAAGGCCGAGGTTACGGTGGGCGGGGTGGATACGGCGAGCCTGTTTTCCAAGACCATGGGTGCCCGCGAGGTGCCGGGGTTGTTTGTGATCGGCGAGGCGGTGGATGTGACCGGCTGGCTGGGCGGGTATAATTTCCAGTGGGCGTGGTCCAGCGGGTATTCCGCCGCGCAGGCGGTGTGAAGCCTGTGGGTGCTTCACGTGAAGCACTTGTGAGGGAAGTGTTTTAACTCACTGTTAGTATGGCTTAATTTTTTACTTGCACCCCAATTTGTGCGGGTTTGTGTCGGAAAAACAATGAGTTGGCACGGGTGGGAGAGATGCCAGCGTGCGCTGGCATCTCGTTGAGGGCGAGGGAACGGAAGGCGTGGATGGCCCGGTCGGGCCGGGCCATGACGTGTGTGGGGAGACAGGGCGGGGTTAGCCGCCCTGTCTGGTGGTTATTTCGTGATGACTTCCGGGACGATGGTTTTTACGATGGTGGCGTCCAGGGCTTCGAAGCCTTCGTAGTCAATGGTGGCGTAGAGGTCTTTGCGGGTCAGCATCTGGTCCACGCAGTTCTGCGCGCCACCGTCTTTCATGATGGATTTGTAGAGTTTTTCCTGCGCCAGTGCCGCAACGCGCAAGCTTGTGACGGGCCAGATCAGCATTTTGTAGCCGAAGGATTCGAATTGGTCCTTGGTGTAGAACGGCGTGCGGCCGAACTCGGTCATGTTGGCGAGCAAAGGCACGCCGGGCATGCGGCGGGCGAATTCGCGGAACATTTCCTCGGTGTTCAGGGCTTCGGGGAAAATCGCGTCGGCGCCGGCTTCCATGTAGAGTTTGGCGCGGGCGACGGCGCCGTCCATGCCCTCTGACGCCGCGGCGTCGGTGCGGGCGATGATGTAGAGGTGGCGGCGCGCGTGGGCGGCGGCGGAGATTTTGGCTGCCATGTCCTGCGGGGTCGCGAGCTTTTTGTCGTTCAGATGGCCGCATTTTTTGGGCAGGATCTGGTCTTCAAGGTGCACGGCGGCGGCACCGGCGTCCTCGAAGGCGCGGACCATGTGCATGACGTTGAGGGCTTCGCCGTAGCCGGTGTCGCCATCGACCAGCACTGGCAGGCCCGACGCGCGGGTGACTTGTTTGATGAAGAAGCAGACTTCATCGACGGTGATGATGCCGAGGTCGGGCAGACCCATGGAGGCGGTCATGGCGGCACCGGAGAGGTAGCAGGCGGAAAAGCCAGCGGCCTTTGCCTGCTGCGAGGCGAGGCCGTTATGGGTGCCGGGGAGGGGGAGGATGCCGGGGCGGGCGAGCAAAGCGCGGAAGCGTTCGCCGGCGGGTTGGGTGGGGAGATCGGATGCGCGCAAATAAGGCATGGTAATTATCCCTTAAGAAGAAAAACCCCCGCCGGGCTGGACCCGGCGGGGGGAGCGGTTAGCGTTTCGCCAGGGGTACGAATTCCAGGTTCTCCGGGCCAACATAGTTGGCGGAGGGCCGGATGATCTTGCCGTCGATGCGCTGCTCGATGACGTGCGCGCTCCAGCCGGAGGTGCGCGCGATCACGAACAGGGGGGTGAACATGAGGGTGGGAACGCCCATCATGTGGTAGGAAACGGCCGAGAACCAGTCGAGGTTTGGGAACATTTTTTTGGCGTCCATCATCACCGACTCAAGGCGCTCGGCGATGTCGAACATTTTGGTGGAACCGGCTTCATCGGAGAGTTTTTTGG
The DNA here is from genome assembly GCA_963696195.1 of uncultured Alphaproteobacteria bacterium. Classification (GTDB taxonomy): domain Bacteria; phylum Pseudomonadota; class Alphaproteobacteria; order Acetobacterales; family Acetobacteraceae; genus Acidocella. Next base: position 1,831,247 of record OY968826.1, on the reverse strand, counting down.
CGACGCGCTTGATGACGACGTTGCGCGGGTCCGCGATGGTGTAGACCGGGTGGCCGAAGCCGATGACGACTTCCTTGGCGGCGACGCGGGCGCGGATGTCGGCTTCCGCCTCGTCCGGGTTGTTGTAGCGCTTCTGGATTTCGAACGCGACCTCGTTGGCGCCGCCGTGCTTGGGGCCGCGCAGGGCGCCGATGCCGCCGGTGATGGCGGAATACATGTCCGAGCCGGTGCCGGCGATGACGCGGGCGGCGAAGGTGGAGGCGTTGAACTCATGCTCGGCGTAGAGCACCAGCGAGGTGTGCATGGCGCGTACCCAGCTGGCGGACGGCTCCTTGCCATGCAGCAGGTGCAGGAAGTGGCCTCCGATGGAGTCGTCATCGGTCTCGACCTCGATGCGCTTGCCGTTGGTGGAGAAATGGTACCAATACAGCAGCGCCGAACCCAGCGAGGCCATGAGACGGTCGGCGATGTCTTTCGCGCCCGGCTCGTTATGGTCGTGGGCTTCCGGCAGGATGGTGCCCAGCGCGGAGACGTAGGTGCGCATGACATCCATCGGATGGGCGGCGGCGGGAATGGCTTCCAGCACGGTTTTGACCGCGGAGGGAAGGCCACGCAGCGCGCGCAGGTGTTGCTTATAGGCTTTCAGCTCCGAGACGTTGGGCAGGGTGCCGTGGACGAGGAGATGCGCGATCTCCTCGAACTCACAGGCATCCGCGACGTCGAGGATGTCGTAGCCCCGGTAGTGCAGATCGTTGCCCGAGCGGCCAACGGTGCACAGGGCGGTGTTGCCGGCGGCAACACCCGAGAGGGCGACGGACTTCTTCGGCTTTAGCAGGACGCTTTCGCTCATGGATGTACGTCCTTTTCTCAGAAGATGCCGGGCTTGGAGTCGAGCAGGTCACCTGCGGGCAAGGCCACGTTCAGGCTGCCGAGTTCACCGGCGGTGAGCTTGGGCAGGTTCTGCACGGCTTCGAGGAAGCGGTTGCTCTCACGGGTGGAGATGATGCCGTTGGTGAGCTGCTGGAACTTGTTGATGTAGTCAGCGCGGCCGAACGGCTTGGCGCCGAGCGGGTGCGCGTTGGCGACGGCCATTTCGTCGACTAGCTTGGAACCATCCTTGAAGAGGATTTCAACGCGGGCGCCGAAAGCTTTCTCGTTGATGTCGAGGGTGTGGTAGCGGCGGGTCCACTCGGGGTCTTCAACGGTCTCGATTTTGTGCCACAGGCGCACGGTGTCGGCGCGGGCGGCGCGCTTGGGGGCGTAGGAGGTTTCGTGGTTCCAGAAACCGTCCTGCAGGGCGACCGCGAAGATATACATGATCGAATGGTCGAGCGTTTCGCGGCTCGCCTTCGGGTCCATTTTTTGCGGGTCGTTGGCGCCGGTGCCGATGACGTAGTGGGTGTGGTGCGAGGTGTGGATGATGATCTTCTCGATGGCTTCCACGTTGTCGATGGAATCGCGCATGCGGAAGGCGAGGTCGATCAGGGCTTGGCTCTGGTATTCGGCCGAGTGCTCCTTGGTGTAGGTGTCCATGATGGCGCGCTTGGCTTCGCCGGGGATCGGCAGCGGCACATGGTACACGGCATCCTTGCCGCCGAGCAGCCATGCGATGACGGAATCTTCACCCTCATAGATCGGGCTCGGAGCGCCTTCGCCGCGCATCACGCGGTCAACGGCTTCAACGGCGAGCTTGCCGGCGTGGGCGGGGGCAAAAGCCTTCCAGGAGGAGATTTCCCCCTTGCGGCTCTGGCGCGTGGTGAAGGAGACGTGAACGGCCTGCTGCACGGCCTGGTAGATGACGTCCTGCTTCAGACCCAGCAGGGTGCCGATGCCGGCGGCCTGGGCGGGGCAAAGATGGGCGATATGGTCAATTTTATGCTCGTGCAGGCAGATCGCCTTCACGAGGTCGACCTGGATTTCATAACCCGTGGCGATGCCGCGGATGAGGTCCCGGCCCGAGCGCTCCATGGTCTGGGCAACGGCCAGGATGGGGGGAATGTTGTCGCCGGGGTGGGAGTAGTCGGCGGCGAGGAAGGTGTCGTGATAGTCGAGCTCACGCACCGCGGTGCCATTGGCCCAGGCGGCCCACTCGGGGGAGACGGTCACTTTTGCCGGGGCGCCGAAAATCTGCGCGCCGCCTTTGCGCGGGTGGCCGAGGGCGCCGCCGCGGGCGGAGACAACCGGGCGGCGGTTGACGGAGGCAATGGCGACGGAAGCGTTGTCGATGATGCGGTTGATGATCATCTCGGCCACGTCCTTGGTGACGGCGACCTTGTCGGCGGCGACGCCGGCGATCTTCCAGGCGAGCTGATCTTCACGCTTCAGCGTGACTTTCGAGGGATAAACGCGAACTTCGTTAAGTTTCATGCTCTGGTGGCTCCTTGGTTTTTAGCGTTCGGCGTGCGTGGCGCACGGGTCGTGTCTCAGGCTGTACGCGCGAGGTTCGGCGCGTTCATTGCGCCAAAACGGCGCCCCGTCCAGAGCGGGGGCTGCGGATAAAAGCGAAGCGCTTGCGTTCGCTTGTAAATTTTGCAAATTATTAGGTGTGATGGATAAGAAAATCTTTGTAGGCGACAGGCTGCGGCGGCGGCGTGAGCAGGCGGGGCTGCGGCAGGCCGCGCTGGCGCTGAAGCTGGGGATTTCGGCCAGTTACCTGAACCAGATAGAGAGCGACCAGCGGCCGTTGACGGTGGCTTTGCTGGGCCGGCTGGCGGCGGTGCTGAATGTGCCGGAGATTTATTTCGCCGATAGCGAGGATGCGCGGCGGGAAAGCCAGCTGCGCGAGGATTTGGGTGATCCGCTGTTTCGGGCGATGCCGGGGGCGCAGGCCGAGGTGCGGGCGCTGGTGCGGGCGGCGCCGGCGTTCGCCGAGGCGTTTATGACGCTGTACCGCGCCTATACCGGGCAGGCGGAGCAGCGCGAGGCGCTGGCCGGTGGGCCGGTGCCGCGGTTTCCGTACGATGAGGTGCGTGATTGGGTGCAGTCCCGGCAGAACCATTTTGCCACGTTGGACCATGCGGCGGAGGCGATGTTCGAGGAGTGGGGGTTCAGCCCGGCGAGCTTGCGCGAGGATATGCGGCGGTATTTGCGCGATGTGCAGGGCATTACCACCGCGCATACGCCGGGGATGCTGGCGGAGGGGGTGTTCTGGCGGTTGAGCCGGGGGAGCAAGCGGCTGTATCTGGCGGAGGATGCCTCGCCCGAGAGCGAGATGTTCTGGCTGGCGCATGTGATTGGGCAGTTGCAGCAGAGGCCCTTGATAGAGCGCGAGCTGCGGCGGGCGAAGTTTTCCACCGAGGAGGCGCTGGGGTTGGCGCGGATTGCGCTGGCGAATTATTTTGCCGGGGCGCTGATGCTGCCGTATGGGCGGTTTCATGCGGCGGCGGCGGCGGCGCGGCATGATGTGCAAAAGCTGCAGCGGCAGTTTGGCGCGAGTTTTGAGCAGGTGTGCCACCGGTTGAGCACGATGCAGCGGCCGGAGCTGCCGGGGATACCGTTTTACTTCGCCAAGACGGATATTGCCGGGAATATTTTGAAGCGCAGCAGTGCCACGCGGTTTCAGTTCGCGCAGTTTGGCGGGCCGTGTCCGCTGTGGAACGTGTACCGGGCGTTTGCGCGGCCGGGGGAGATTCTGGTGCAGCTGGCCAGTACGCCGGATAATATGAGCTATTTGAACATTGCGCGGACCGTTGGGCGGGGCGGGGGTTCGTATTTGAGCCGGCCGCGCGCGGTGGCGGTGGTGCTGGGGTGCGAGATTAGGTACGCGCCGCAGATGGTGTATGCGGCGGGGCTGGATTTGGGGAACCCGGATGCGGCGGACCCGATTGGGCCGGGGTGCCGGGCGTGTGAGCGGACGAATTGCCGCCACCGCTCCGTGCCGCCGATGGGCCGCGCGCTGGATATGGGCACGGCGGAGCGCGGGGTGGTGCCGTATAGGTTGAAGCCGGGGGGTTAGGGGGGAGGCGGCCGCGCCTATCCGGATAGTGTCGCCGGTCCGCCGCCGTTGGTGCCTGATCCAGGCACTGAACAGGTAAACGCCACGACCGCATTCCATTCACCGAGGTCATCGCTTTCATAGGTGCCGAGATCGTTCCAGTACAGGGCATAAGTCTCGGGCGGATTGCTGTTGCAAAGGATGGCGCCGAGTTGTGGGTTGGCGATCGGGTCGATCGCTGTGCCATTATTATTATCGCCGGTCGTGGCAAATGTTATGGACGCCCCGGCGCCTTCCTGGATTGTAGCAGAGCCTCCGGTATTCCCATTTGCCTGCGGGTTGTAGCATTGATGGGATGTCTCCGGGGGAAGGTGGAACTCGGTATAGCTGGCCGTGGAGTTTGAGGTTGAGGTCGATGCGGGTATTTCAAACACGACCGTGTCACCAGCATAGGTTCCGGATGACAAGGTATAACTATGGGTGGCAGTTGGCACGTATCCATAGGTACTTAGTGTACCGGTGGAAGTATAGGTCGCCGCCGTATCATTGTCGGTGACCGTTGTCCCGCTGATGCTAATGTTGCTGTCTATAGTATGCAACTGGCTGGTGATGACACCGGGCATTTGGTCCGTGAAAGTCGTGCCATTCCAGATGGGGTCCAAGCCCACGACTGTCCCCCCGGACGTTTTAACCAACAGGTAATAATCGGGCAGCAGGGCCTGGTTATTGCTGTTTACGGGAATGCTTGTTCCCACCGCTTGGATGATTAATGCGCAATTGCCATAGGCTGGCTGTCCGGACGAGAGATAGGACGCTTGGTTAGTCGAACTCTCGTTCGAACAATTGCCTGAATTGCTTGGATTCCAGTTCCACCAGGGGTTGGAGGATACTGGCGTAACATGGCCATCCTCTGCATACGTGGCAGGTGTACACGACGCGATGGTTGGCGGGAAAATGTCTCCGCTGCCGGTGGTCAACGCGATGCCGCTGGAATTCGTGGAGGGAGAGGTGGTGCTGTCCGTATATGTCTGCCCCGGGAAGGCAGTGGAGAATATGTTTATACTGGCAGAACTGGAGCCGACGAGGGACGTGGCATAGGACGTGGTGATGGGAGCTTTGATCGTCGACCCGCTCGGTATGGAAAAGTTCGGGCATACGGCATTTACGGTATAGGTTGTTCCATCATCCAGGGTCGTCGTTGTGGCGGCGCTCGAATTGGTCACGAAAGGTGTCAGGACGTGGTTGGTTTCATAGGTGGGTGGATAGCCGATCACCTCGAAGGCCGACGAGTATTCGTTTAGGCTGTCGGATACCGGAGAACCATAGCCGGGGCTAATGGAGCCGTACAGCGTATGGTCGGGGCATTGCGCTGATACAGAGATCGAGGTCGTCGTGACCGCGGTTGATGTTGCGACGTAGCAATAGTATTTGCTGCCGATTTTAGTTGTCGTCGGGCAAGAGCTAGTCGTGCCAACGGTACCGCTCGAAGATGTGGTGCTGGCGCCGGTGCTGCTGGATTGGTGAGAGGATGCGCACGGGTATGGCGAGGAAGACGTACCACTGCCAGAGGATGTGCTGTAATGTGATGAACTCGTAGAGCTGTCGCATGTGATTGTTGTGACCGTGGTGCTATATGCACTGATTGACCCATTCGGGTAAAACGTGGCCGCGCTGTTATTTTTTTTAACCATAAGGTTCGTTGTGTAGTTTACCCCGTCAAGCTGGGTGTAGCCGTTTGCGCCGGTGTCGTTGATGAAGTTGAAGGCGATTGGCTGATTTTGCTGAAGTGTGATGGAACCGCCTGCGCCGGCGGTGCCAGAGCTGGTTGAAAGTGCGATGAATAGATAGTTGCAGGTCGTGGATGCCGCAGAACTAAGATTTTCCAACGCAAGCGGCCCGAGCGTTGCGTAATTTGAGCAGCTGGAATTTGGCTGCGGAATCTGAGTGTACTGCGGCGTGGCACTGCTGCCGGTGCCGGACATCGGCACGGCATAGGCGTAAATACCACTGATGTCACCCGCCGAGCCAAAACCTGGGCTGGGCGGAATGTTCTTGCCGGAGAGCGTCTCGGGTGGAAAAGCCGTGGTGGCGATGCTGGTCGCGGTCAGTGTCTCGGATGGAATCAGAAAGCCCAAGATCGAGTTTTTTAGCGTCCCGGTGGCCTTCACGGCGACGCAATATTCCGCTGCGGCGGGGCAGCCATAGGTGGAGGTTGTTGTGACATAGCTGCTCGAGCCAGCCGCGCCGCCGCATTGGGTGGTTGAGCCGGTGCAGGTCAGGCTTGGTGTTGGCGTTGAGGTGGAGACGAATTTTGGGAGCTGGCTTGCGGTCCCGGTATAGGCCGCGGTGGTGACGCTCGACGCATAACTGTAAGATTCGGAGGTTTGCCAGGCGCCGGCGCCGGCAATTGCCGCGGCATCGGTCGAGGCCTGGAGCAGGGCACGTGCCGATGCGATGCGGGAAAGATCCACCGCGGCGCCGGCCGCTATCATCAAGGGAATGAATAGGATGGCAAGCGCCATCGCGGTGGCCCCCCGCCGATCATGGAACATCCGTTTTATGAAAGTCTTCATAATGCCGTTCCTGCTAATTTGTTGACGTGTTGCTGCTGTTACAAAGCTGGGTGGTTACATAGCTTGTTGTGCATCCCGCGTCGGTGCTGGAGCACTGTAGTTCCGTTTGCGTGCCCGCGAAGCGCCAGCGCGTATAAGCCATTTGCGTAAGAGTGGGCCGGGAGGTGAGAATAATGCCCATAATTCCGGGATAGGTTAAAGTGGCTTTGACAATGATTGCATTGTCGCAAGGGACACCGAGCAATCCGGCGGTTCCGGTTGTGCCGGTTGTGCTCGGCGGTGACGTTGTGGCAAGCTTTTCGGCGTTGGTCAGGCCGATAACATTGCCGGTGACCGTGCTGCACGTACTCCCGGAGACCTTGAGATCGCTCTCCCAGACGTCATAAGTATTGCTTGCGTTATAAACTTTGGAGGTGGTCGTGTTGGGGTTGGGCAGGCCGGTGGGACCGGATTCCAAGGTGACACCGGCAATCGCGAGTGTCATGCCATTCGCCGGAAAGGGCGCCAACCCGAGGACCGCCCCCTGACAAATGTCCTGTAGGGAGGATTGTGTTGTGCCTGCGGAGGGGACGACTGAAACGCCGGACGTTGTGGTTTGGTTTTGGATGGCGACCATTTGCGCGACGTTTATGGTCATTGCATTTAACTTCGCCTCCGTCCGGTACAGCGTGAGAACTTCCGTGGTGCCCATAAACATGACCAGCAGAAAGGGAACTACCAGGGCGAACTCAACCGCGGCGATGCCGCGGCGGCCCATTATGTGCTTAAGATTGAATTGAAGCAATTTTATGGTTCCATGACTGTCGAGACGACGGAATAGAGAGACGGCGTGCCATTTTCGGTCGCCACGCCACCGGGTACGGCAAGAATTTTAAATGGGAGCGGGTAGGCAACCTGCACCAGCAGAAATGAAGGGGCCCCTGACGCTGTGGCCGTTGCGCCGGTGAAGGTCGCCGTCGAGCTTAAATTTCCCGAGGAGCTGAAGGTCGCCGCGACGATGCCGCCGGTACCAAAATATGCGCCGCCCTGGACAGAGTATTGCAAACTGTTTGAGCAATTGGGGGCGGCCACGCCAAACTCGTTGCAAACGGTGGTGAGGAAGCCGCCGCCGGTCGTGATCTTGCTGATTTGCACCTGGCGTGTGGCGTTGCGCACGGCGTCGTCCAACGTCATCTGCAGGAACTGGTCGAGTGAGATGACGAAGATGCCAAATACGAACAAAAAGAAGGCACTGCCGATCAGGGCGAATTCAACGGCCGTGTCTGCGTGCGTTGCGTGCAAAAACCGGCGTATTACTGGAGAATGGCCGGGGGAAAACCTAGCCATGCCCCGTAGGGCGGCAACACAGCGATTACGGACCAATTTGTAAATCATATGACTCAATTTTCAGAAAGCGCATATTGGCGAGTTTTATAAGCATTTGATTGTACTGGCTACGTGGCAAAACGGCAATGCAATAATCAAAATGTGACGGGAAATAGGTTAAAATCCATTCACTGGGGAGGGAGAGACTGGGGGAGGGGAACGCCGGGGGCTGCCAAGCTTGCGGCTACCACGCGCGGGGCGGAGGCTAGAAGCTGGGCGGGCTGTTGGCGCTGATGAGCACGCAGGGGACGGGGCCGGGGTTGCGGAAGCGGTGGGGGATGTCGGAGCGGAAGTAGTAGGCGTCACCGGGGTGGAGGGTTTGCTCCTGGGTGCCGACGGTGATGGCGAGGGAGCCGGAGACGATGATGCCGCATTCCTCGCCCTGGTGGCGGAGCATATCCTCGCCGGTGTCAGCGCCGGGCTGGTAGGTTTCCTGCATCATCTGCAGGGCGCGGTCCTTGAGGTTGCCGCCGACCATGCGCATGGAAATGGCCTTGCCAAAGGCGATTTCGGCGAGGTCCGCGGCGGCGAAGAAGACTTGGTCAGAGGCGGCGAAGTTGAGGGTGAAGAAATCCGCCAGGGAGAGGGGGATGCCGTCGAGGATTTTCTTTAAGGACGAAATGGACGGGCTGACGCGGTTTTGTTCGATGAGGGAGATGGCGCCGTTGGTGACGCCGGCGCGGCGGGAGAGTTCGCGCTGGGTGAGGCCGTAGATCTGCCGGACCATGCGCAAACGGGTGCCGATGTCGTCGGAGGGGGCGGTGGAGGGCATGAGGTGATCGTTCCGAGTGTTTAGAATTATCAACACTTGTACGCTTTTGTGGCGGGTGCGGCAACGAAAAAAGTGGGTAGGGGGGATTGGGTTTACGGTTGGTCAATTATTCTTGACGGGGTTGCGTGGCTTGGGCGAGACTGGAGGGGTAACAAAAACGGGGAATTGCGTGTCGTGGCACCTGAGCAGACTAACGGCTGACGCCATGTTGAGCCGTAAACCGCGGAGGTGCCGCTGATGTCCGGGGCGGTGGAGACGCCGGCGGCGCCGGAGATGACGAAAGCCGCGCGGGGGGCGATCTCGCTCTCTGGGATTACAAGGATTTTTGCCGGGAGCATTCCGGCGGTGGACCACATCGACCTGGAAATTCGCGCGGGGGAGTTTTTTACGCTCCTGGGGCCTTCGGGGTGCGGGAAAACCACGCTGCTGCGCATGATCGCGGGGTTTGAGACGCCCGATGCGGGGCGGATTTTGATCTCCGGGCGGGAGATGCGGGACGTGCCGGCGCATCAGCGCGCGGTGAATACGGTGTTTCAGTCCTATGCGCTGTTTCCGCATTTGAACGTGGAGCAGAACATTGGGTTTGGGCTGCGCATGAAGGGCGTGAAGAGCCCGGAGCGTAAAAAGCGCGTGGATGCGATGATGGAGCTGCTGCAGATCGGGCAGTTCGCCATGCGCAATGCCGGGCAGCTTTCCGGCGGGCAGCGGCAGCGGGTGGCGCTCGCGCGGGCACTGGTGAACGAGCCGGAGGTGGTGCTGCTGGATGAGCCGCTCTCGGCGCTTGACGCGAAATTGCGGGCGGAATTGCAGATTGAGCTGCTGCGCATGCAGAAGCGGCTGGGGATGACGTTTATTTTCGTTACACATGACCAGCATGAGGCGCTGGTGATGTCTGACCGGATTGGCGTGATGTCGCGCGGCCGGTTGCAACAGGTAGGCCCGGTGCTGGATGTGTACGAGAAGCCGCGCAACGTGTTTGTCGCGGAGTTTCTGGGGCTGTCGAACATCTGGGCGATTAACCCGATGGGCGGCGGCGAGGCGGCGGCGCCGATTGGGACACTGCGGATTACCGCCGACATTGGGGCGGCGCGGATGGCGATGATCCGGCCGGAGAAGGTGTGGATTTATAACGATACGCAGGCGCCGCGGGGCCAGCCGAATGTGTTTCCCGGCACGGTGCATGAGGCGATTTACATGGGGGCATCGACGCAATACCGGATCGAGCTGGCCGGGGGGGCGTTAGTGCTGGCGCTGGATACCAATAATCAGGCGGCGGAACGGAGCTGGCGGCCGGGGGAAGCGGTGGCGGTGGAGTTGAAGCCAGATAACATCATGCTGATCGAGCCATGAGGACCGCGGCGCAAGGGGAGGCGCGGTCGCGCGCCATCCGGCTGTGGATTACCTCCGGGCCGGGGTTGTTCTGGATTGTGCTGTTTTTGCTGATACCCAGCGCGGTGCTGCTGGGGATCGGGTTTTTCTCGGCAGATGACTACGGCAACCCGGTGCTGCCGCTGTCCACCACGCCGTTTCAGCAGGTGGCGGGGTATTCGTTGCTGGGGTGGGATGATGGGAATATCATTATTTTCCTGCGTTCGCTGAAGCAGGCGGGGATTGCCACGGTGGTCACGGCGCTGCTCTCGTATCCGCTGGTATTTTTTATCATGACACGGCCGGCCTCGGTGCGGCCGCTGTTGCTGTTGTTCATTATTTTGCCGTCCTGGACCAACCAGGTGGTGCGCACATACGCATGGCTGGAATTGCTCGGCCCTAACGCGCCGGTGACCTGGGTGGCGCATTGGCTGGGGATTGTGCCGCCGGATTTGGGGATTGCGCCGGGCAGTTTCGCGGTGACGACGGGGCTGGCGTACAACTACCTGCCATATATGATCGTGCCGCTGTATGCCTCGGCGGAGAAACTGGACTGGACGCTGGTGGAGGCGGGGCGGGATTTGTACGCCTCGGGGCTGCGGCTGTTCTGGCATACGGTGTTTCCGCAAACGGTGCCGGGGCTGCTCTCGGGTGTTATCTTCGTCGCCATTCCGGCGTTCGGTGACTACGTGGTGCCGCAACTTTTGGGCGGGGACCGGGCGCTGATGATTGGTTCGCTGATTGCGAACCAGTTTACCGAAACGCCGGATTGGCCTTATGGCGCGGCGTTGACCATTATCATGCTGGTGTTCACCGGCGCTGGGCTGGTGGCGTTCAGGGTGCTGACGCGCAAGATTGGCGGCGAGGGGGAGGCGACAATATGAGTACCGTGGTGCCGCCGCGGGTGCGGGGGATGCTGGCGGGGATTTCCTGGCCGGTTTATGTGCTGCTTTATACGCCGTTGGCGCTGGTGGCGTATTATTCGTTTGCGCCGGCGCCGAATATGGCGGGGCATTCGTTGCATGCGTATAACGTGTTGTTTCATGACGGCGTGGTGTTCGTGGCGCTGCAGCGCTCGCTTGTGTTGGCGATTGGCTCCGCGACCGTTTCCACGGCGCTGGGGACATTGCTGGGGTATGGGCTGTGCCGGTTCCGGGTGGCGAATGCGCGCGGGTTCATGACCAATATGCCGAGCCTGATTATTTATACGCCGATTATCATGCCGAGCTTGGTCTTTGGTATTTCCGAGTTGATTTTCTTCAACTTCGTGCATCGCACGACGGGGATGCTGGGGGCTGGGCTAGGCACGATGGTGATTGCGCATATCACCTTCCAGGTGCCTTATGTGGCGCTGACGGTGTTTGCGCGGCTGGCGGGGCTGGACCCGAATTTGTTCGAGGCGTCGCATGATTTATATGCGGATGGGATCAAGAGTTTTCTGTACTTGATTGTGCCGGTGGTGCGGCCGGCAATTATCGGCGGGTTCATGCTGGGGATCACGCTGTCGATCGACGATTTTACCATCAGCTTTTTTACCTCCGGCCCCGGCAGCGTGACGTTGCCGATTTATATTTACAGCGCGATTGCGCGTAAGGGAATTTCACCGGAGATTAACGCGCTGGGAACTTTGATGATTACCACCATCGTTGTGCTGGCGATCGCGCATTTTCTTATCACAAGGCATCGCGATACCGCGAGCCAACAGGAAGCATGAGGATAAGGCATATGAAATCGATACGTTATGTTGCCGCTGCTTTGTTTGCGATGGGGGTTGCGGCCCCGCGCATTGCGCAGGCCGATACGCCGACGCTGAATTTGTTCATATGGTCGAGCTATATCACCGAGAGTATTATTGATGGCTTTGAGATGCAATGCGGCTGCAAGGTGGTGGAGACCGATTACGAGAGCAATGCCGAAATGGCGGCGAAGCTGAAGGCCGGTGGTGATTCGCAGTATGACGTGGTGGTGCCTTCCAGTTATTATGTGCCGGAACTGGCTGACGAGGGGCTGATCCAGCCGATCGATCATAGCCAGATCACCAATTTCGGCAATTTGTTTCCGAAATTTCAAAATCCCGATTACGATCCCGGCGATAAATATTCGATTCCCTACCAGTGGGGGACGACGGGTATTGTTTATGACCCGAAAAAAATTCCCAATCCGGGAACCGGATGGGACGTGCTGTATGACCCGAAGGTGAATCCGAATTTCCCGTTCGTGCTGCCCAAGGGCGAGGGGCGTGACCAGATTGCTTCCGCCTGCGCGTATCTGGGCTATGGTTTCAACTGTTCGCAGGAGAGCCAGTGGCTGGCGGCCGCGAAGCTGATTGTGCAGACCAAGCAGCGGCAAAATTTTGCCGGGTTTGTTGATGAAACACCGGCGCGCGACCAGATGAAGAGCGGGCTGATCGCGGTTTCCACTGCTTATAACGGGGACATCGCGACCTGTTATGCCGACAGCAGCTGTACCAACTTGAAGTACTATCTGCCGTCGCAGGGGACGGAAATCTGGGTGGATACGATGGCGATTCCGGCGCATGCACCCAATCCGCAGCTTGCGCTGGAGTTCATCAACTTTATCCTGGGCGCGCATACGGGGGCTGATCTTTCCAACTTTAATCAGTACGCCAGTCCGAATCAGGCCAGCCAGCAATATTTCACCGGTATTTTGGCGACCCAGCTGATTGTGCCGAGCGCCGACGACATGAAGCGTTTGCAGTTCCTGGCGCCGCTGCGTGGCGCGCAGTACAAGCTTTTTAATCAGATATGGACCAGTGTGCTCCAGTAAGCCTGCCAACGGCGTCCATATCTCTGGGCGCCGTATTTTCCCGAGGATAAAATGAATAATACAATCGATTTAAAAGAGTGGTTCGATGAGCATCGGATTACGGAGGTTGAGTGCATGGTGCCCGATATTACCGGGATACCACGCGGGAAAATCATGCCGGCGCAGAAGTTTTTTCAAGGCGGCGCGCCGCGGTTACCGGAGGCGATATTTATTCAATCGGTGACGGGGGAATATCCGGAAGACCCGCAGGATATGCTGACCGATCCGGCGATTATCGACATTAAGCTGATCCCCGACGCCAATACCGTGCGTTTGGTGCCCTGGGCGCATGAACCCACCGCGCAGATTATTCATGATTGCCAATACGCGAACGGCACGCCGGTGCCGATGGCGCCTCGGCAAGTGCTGCGCAGTGTACTGAAGCTTTATGAGGCCAAGGGCTGGAAGCCGGTGCTGGCGCCGGAGCTGGAGTTTTATCTGGTGGGGCGCAATACCGACCCGGATTATCCGCTGGTGCCGCCGGTGGGGCGTTCTGGGCGGCAGGAGACGGGGCGGCAGTCTTATTCCATCGACGCGGTGAATGAGTTCGATCCGTTGTTCGAGGAAATGTATGATTTTTGCGATTTGCAGGAACTCGACCTGGATACGCTGATCCACGAAGAGGGCGCGGCACAGGTGGAAATTAACTTCCTGCATGGCGATCCGCTGAATTTGGCCGACCAGGTGTTTTTGTTTAAGCGTACTGTCCGGGAAGTGGCGTTGCGGCATGATATCTATGCCACCTTCATGTCCAAGCCGATGGGCACGGAGCCGGGTAGTGCCATGCATGTGCACCAGAGCGTGGTTGACCCCAAAACGGGGGAAAATTTATTCGCGGGGCCGGATGGGTTGGCGAGTCCGCTGTTTCTTTCCTACATCGCGGGATTGCAGAAATACATTCCGCATGTGATGCCGATTTATGCGCCGAATGTGAATTCCTATCGCCGGCTCACGCGGTTTTCCAACGCGCCGATTAATTTGCAGTGGGGGTACGATAACCGTACCTGCGGCCTGCGGGTGCCGTTTGGCGAGCCTTCGGCCATGCGGGTGGAAAACCGGGTGCCGGGGGCGGATGCCAATCCGTATCTGGCTTTCGCGGCGACGCTGGCCTGTGGGTATTTGGGCATGGTGGAAGGGTTGCAGCCAACGCCGGCGCAGATTGGCTCGGCGTATTCCGGTGAGTACACGCTGCCGCGCGAACTCAGCCATGCGCTGGATGTGATGGATAAGTCCGACGCGATGCGCGGGGTGCTGGGCGACAAGCTAGTAGATGTGCTGGTGGCGGTGAAGCGGCTGGAATACGAGACGTATTTGCGGGTTATCAGCTCCTGGGAGCGGGAGCATCTGCTGCTGAACGTGTGAGGGTCAAGGCGCGATCCGGCGGAGGATTTCGTTCACCAAGGCATCCACGTCCGCCTGCTGTGTGCGGTGGTTGACGATGGCGGCGCGGATGGCCATGCGGCCGCCGATGGTGGTGGTGGAGGGAGCGAAGAGGCCCGATTCCTGGAGGTCGGCGACCAGATCGGCGGTTTGGGTGTCCGTGAAGCCGACGATGCCGAAGCAGACGATGTTGAGTTTGACTGGGGCAAGCAGGTCCAGACGGTTGCTGGCGGTGATGCGGGCGGCCAGATGCTGGGCCAGATCGCAGGTGGTGTCGACCACGCCGCCGAGGGCTTCGCTGCCATAGGCGCGCAGGGTCATCCAGATTTTCAGGGCGCGAAAACCGCGCGAGAGGTCCGGCCCGAGGTCGCACGGCCAGGGGTGGCCGCCGGCGAGGCCGCGTGGGGCGGCGGCGAGGTAGCTGGTGGCCTGGGCGAAGGTGGCGTTGTGTAGCTCTGGGTCGCGGATGAGGACGCAGCCGGCGTCATAGGTCACCTGCGCCCATTTATGGAAGTCGAACGCCACCGAGTTGGCGTGCTCGATGCCTGTGAGGAAGTGTTTGCGGGTGGGGGAGAGCGCGGCGAGGGCGCCGAAAGCGGCGTCGGCATGGAACCAGGCGTTATGTTGCTGGGCGATTTGGGCCAGGGCGGCCATGTCGTCGAACGCGCCGGCATCCACCGAGCCGGCGGTGCCGACGATGAGAAAAGGAGTGCAGCCGGCCGCTTTGTCGGCGGCGATGGCGGCGCGCAGGGCATCCAAGTCCATGCGGAAATCGGCGTCCAACGGGATTTTACGCAGCGCCGACATGCCAAGACCGGCCATGTCCAGCGCGCTTGGCACGCAGCGATGCACCCCGGCGCTGGCGTAGGCGGTGAGTTTGGCGCCCTGCAAGCCGTTGGCGCGGGCATCGGTCCCCAAAGCCTTGAACCGCGCGCACAGTACCGCGATGAAATTCGCCATCGACGAGCCGGTGAGCAGCACGCCGCTGGTCTGCGCGGGCATGCCCAGCATCCCGGCTGCCCAGGCGATCACCTGCCGCTCCACCGCAATGCCAACATGGTCGCGCCCGCCGCAGTTGGCGTTCATGCCCCCCGCCAGCAGCTCCGCCAGCATGGAAACAGGATTGCCGCCGCCATGCACCCAGCCCATGAACCGCGGATGCGTGTTGCCGGTGACGTAGGGCTGAATGTTCGCCTGAAACGCCGCGTACACGTTCTCCGGTGCGGTGCCATTGGCGGGCAAAGGTGCGGAAAACCCGGCGCGAATCTCATCAGGCAACGGCCGCCACACAGGCTGCGCCGCAATGCCGGCCAAATGGTCGACCATGTCGTCCATCATCCGATGCCCCAAAGCGCGCAGCCCGGACCAGTTGGTAGGATCAAGTGTGCTCATGCCCGGCGTTATAAGGCACAATGGCGCGATGCCAAGGATACGGGGGTGAGTTGGGGGGGCAGGGGGCTTTGCCCTATAAGCGCTAGGATAAGGCATGTCTAGCTTGTTCTGCTTGGCATTGTCGTCGTCGGTGTGCCTCGCTGCGGCGATGTTTTGCGATGGCGCGCGCAGCTTTTGCTTAGACGCTTGCGCGGCGCTGAGAATATTGCGCGTTGCAGACGCTGGTGCGCAATTTGCCAAATGCGCCGGAGGCTGAGCGCGTGTTTTGGTCTGCTGGCGTGGGGCTCAGGGGGAGAGTCGAGACCTTCGGCCAGCGTAGTCTCGATCAATGTCGCGGCGATGAGATGAGCTAGCAACCAACTGCGCGCCAGCCTGGGATCGCTGGCCTGCAAATCGGCAAACCCACCCAGGCTCTTCAGCCGTTTGAAGGCAAGCTCGATCTGCCAACGCATACGATAGAGCCTGACGGCCTCTTCAGCGTTAGCACGTGCTGCTGGCAGCGATGTCAGAAGCATCATGTACCCCGCGCTGCGCAAGGAGCGTGGATCGGTTTTGGTGCCCTTGCGGCTGGCCTTGCGGTGGATCCGCTGATGTTGCCGCTGGGTGGCCTCCGGCGGCTTGCGGGTAATGATCAGGCGGCCCGGTACTTGGGCAAGCCCGCTGCCGATCCGCACCTCACGTTCCACCACCTGGGCACCGATCTCTGGCAAGGCAGCGAAAAGATCGAAGCTCTGACCTGAAGCATCTGAAAGCTTCACAGAACACCAGCCGATCCGGGTAATGAAATCAGCGCCGCTATCGCGGGCGTGGGCAAAGTTGCGCACCCGCGCATAACCCCGATCCTGCACCAGCACATCGCCAGGTCCAACGGCCACGCGGCAAAGGCTTTCGGCCGATTTGGCTTCGGTAAGTGCCAAATCGGTGAACCGGCCGCGCGCCGGTTCATAACGCGCATGCAACCGCCAATCACTGCCATCGCTGCCAGGCAGTGAGACGGTCGATCCATCCACCAAACTGAGCCGCAACCTCCCATCCGCTGGCGCATCGCCGCGGCCATGAGCCAGCAGGTGGTCTAACACATCGGCTAAAAAATCACCCGAATTACGCAACCGATCCAGCAAGGAGACGTCACAAAGATCAGCGATCCCCGCTTCAATCGCAAAACGGGCAACGCCGCGCAGGGATAAACCACCAGGGCCATAAAGCAGAGCCAAGTGCAGCAAGTCAGCGGCGCTGCGAACACCGCGCTTACGAAGCAGCGCACGGTGCGACCGTGCGCTGTCATCCAAATTAACCAGCGACGAAATGTGGCCAATGACGCTCGGCCAATGTTCCAGACAGAAAGAGGTGTTTAACATCTACCTCCAGAATCATGCCGATTCGTAGCCTGTCAACTCTTATCCTAGCGCTTATGGGGCAAAGCCCCCTCGCCTTGCTATCCCCCCAACCCGCCGGGATTAGTTCCAGGCGAGGCTGGTGCGGATGGCGGTGAGGGCGGATTGCCAGGCGTTGCCGTTGGGGCCGCCGGCTTGGGCCATGGTTTTGTTGCCGCCGCCGCCGGCGCCGCCGACCGCGGCTGCGGCGAGGCGGACGAGGTCCACGGCGCTGTGCTGGGCGGAGAGGGAGTCGGAGACCGCGACGATGATGGCGGCTTTGCCGTCGGCGGTGGAGATGAGGGTGACGATGCTTTCGCCCAGGGATTTGAGCAGGTCGATGGCGATGGGTTTGAGTTCTTTCGCCGGGATGTCACCGACGTGGCGGAGCAGGGTTTGCGTGCCGTTGATGGTCTCGACGCTGCTGGCGGCGGTGCTGAGGACCAGTTTCTTTTGCAAGTCCGCGACCTGGCGTTCCAGGCGCTTTTTCTCGTCCTGCAACTGGGTGATGCGAGCGGGGAGTTCGGCGGGCTGGGCTTTGAGCGTGGCGGCGGCTTCGGCGAGGAGGCGGGATTCGTCTTCCACGGCGGCGATGGCGGCGGCGCCGGCCAGGGCCTCGATGCGGCGCACGCCGGCGGAGACGGCACCTTCGGAGGTGATGCGGAAGAGGCCGATGTCGCCGGTGCGCGACACGTGGGTGCCGCCGCAGAGTTCGACCGACCAGGAGGATTTGTTGTCATCTGGGTTGCCCATGCCGACGACGCGGACTTCGTCGCCGTATTTTTCGCCGAACAGGGCCATGGCGCCGAGTTTGACCGCTTCGTCGGGGGTCATCAGGCGGGTAGTGACTTCGGCGTTTTCGCGGATGCGGGTGTTGACTTCGCGCTCCACGGTGGCGAGCTCCTCGGCCGTGATGGGGCGGGGCTGGGAGATGTCGAAGCGCAGGCGGTCGGGCGCGTTGAGCGAGCCTTTTTGGGTGACGTGGGTGCCGAGCGCGCGGCGCAGGGCCTCGTGGAGCAGGTGGGTGGCGGAGTGGTGGGCGCGGATTTTGGACCGGCGGTCATGGTCAACCGATGCCAGGATGGGGGCGCCGATTTTGGCGGTGCCGGATTCGATCACGCCGAGGTGGACGAAGAGTTCGCCGAGCTTCTTTTGGGTGTCGGTGATGTGGATTGTTAGATTATCGGGGCCGGTGAGGATGCCGGTGTCGCCGGCCTGGCCGCCGCTTTCGGCGTAGAACGGGGTTTGGTTGAGCAGTACGGCAACCTGCTGCCCGGCGGTGGCGGATTGGGCTGGCTGGCCGTCAACGATCAAGGCGGTGATGCTGGCTTCGGCGGACTCGGTGCTGTAGCCGAGGAATTCGGTGGCGCCGAGCTGTTCTTTCAGCTCGAACCAGACGGTTTCGGTCGCGGCCTCGCCGGACCCGGCCCAGGCGGCGCGGGCGCGGGTTTTTTGCTCGGCCATGGCTGAGTTAAAGCCGTCGAGATCGACCGATTTGCCTTGTTCGCGCAGGGCGTCTTGCGTCAGGTCAAGCGGGAAACCGAAAGTGTCGTAGAGTTTGAAGGCGACGGCGCCGGAGAGGGAGCCGCCGGCGGGGATGGTTTCGGCTTCGTCGTTGAGGAGGGAAATGCCGCGATCGAGCATGGCCCTAAAACGATTTTCTTCGAGTTGCAGGGTCTCGGTGATGAGCGGTTCGGCGGCGGTGAGTTCAGGGTAGGCCTGGCCCATCTGGCGGGTGAGTGCCGGGACAAGGCGGTGCATCAGAGGCTCGGTGGCGCCCATGAGGTGGGCGTGGCGCATGGCGCGGCGCATGATGCGGCGCAGGACGTAGCCACGGCCCTCGTTGGAGGGAAGCACGCCGTCGGCCATGAGGAAGCTGGTGGAGCGCAGATGGTCGGCCACCACGCGGTGGCTGGTTTTGAACTTGCCGTCCGGGTCCTGGCCGGTGGCTTCGGCGGAGGCGAGGATGAGGGCGCGCAGGGTGTCGGTGTCGTAATTGTCGTGCTTGCCTTGCAGGATGGCGGCGAAGCGTTCCAGGCCCATGCCGGTGTCGATGGAGGGGCGGGGCAGCGGGTTGCGGGTGCCGGGCGGGCCTTCCTCGTACTGCATGAACACGAGGTTCCAGATTTCGATGAAGCGGTCGCCGTCTTCATCCGGGGAGCCGGGCGGGCCGCCGGGGATTTTGTCGCCGTGGTCGTAAAAAATTTCCGAGCAGGGGCCGCAGGGGCCGGTGTCGCCCATTTTCCAGAAATTGTCGTCGGTGGGGATGCGAATGATCTTTTGGTCCGCCACGCCGGCGATTTTTTTCCACAGGTCGGCCGCCTCGTCATCCGTGTGGTAGACGGTGATCAGCAGCTTGTCCTTGGGCAGGCCAAAATCCTTGGTCAGTAGCGTCCAGGCGTGAAAAATGGCTTGCTCTTTAAAGTAATCGCCGAACGAAAAATTGCCGAGCATTTCGAAAAACGTGTGGTGGCGGGCGGTGTAGCCGACGTTGTCGAGGTCGTTGTGCTTGCCGCCGGCGCGGACACATTTTTGCGACGAGGTGGCGCGGACGTAGCTGCGCTTCTCCTGCCCGGTGAACAGGTTCTTGAACGGCACCATGCCAGCGCTGGTGAATAGCAGCGTGGGGTCGTTGCGTGGCACCAGCGGGGCGCTGGGCACGACCTGGTGGCCGTTGCGGGCGAAGTAGTTGAGGAAGGTAGCGCGGATGTCGTTGCTGGTAACCATGTTACCGGGATTACAGGTTTGCCCGGTTTTCGCCAAGTATGAGTGGCTGCATGTTTACTGGGTGTATTTTTTCACCAGCGGGGCGAGGGCGGCGGCGATGCGGGCCATGCCGGTGGCGTTAGGGTGCAGGGCGGGTTCGGGCGGGGTGAGGCGCGGGTCGACGAACAGGCTGGCGTCGGTGTGGCCGTTTTTTTGTAGCAGGGGGGTGATGTCGGCGAAGGTGACGGTGGGGTTGCCCGCGTAGTGGCGGGCAAGTGCCGCGTTGGTGGTGGCGGTTTGGGCGTCCACCCAGGGCGAGCGGATGGAGGGCAGCACGCCGAGCAGGATGATGTGCGAGCCGGGCAGGCGGTTGTGAGTGTTGGTCACCACGGCCTCGATGCCGGGGATGGTCATGCTGGCGTCCCAGTGGACGCGGCCAAAATTGTTGGCGCCGATGAGGATGATGGTGAGTTTGGGGTGCAGCCCGGCGACTTGGCAGTGGTCGAGGCGCCAGATGAGGCTGGAGGTGGTGTCGCCGATGATGCCAAAATCCAGTGCTTGGTAGGGGGCGTAGTAGCGGTTCCAGACGGGGAGGATGTCGTCGTAGCCGTGGCCGCCGTGGCGTTGCCAGTAGAAGGTAATGGAGTCACCCAGCCAGACGATTTTGGCGTCGGGATCGGCCTGGGCCTGGGTGAGCGTCTCGGCGAAGCGGGCCTGCCACCAGGGGAGGTTGGCGCGGCTGATGGGGGCCTCGGCGAGATTGGTGCCAGCGTGGGCGGCCAGCGGCAGGAGCAGGCCGAGGGTGAGGAGCAGGCGTTTCATTGATTACAGGCCGAACAGCAGGAGCACGAAGCTGCCGGCGCCGAAGATGGCGCAGTACCAGGCGAAGGGAAGCAGCGCCCAGGAGTCGTGATCGCGGAAATAGCGCATGAGGAAGGTGGTGCTGGCGTAGGCAACGGCGCCCGCGGCGATGGCGGCGAGCAGGGAGAGGCCGAAGAGGGCGTGGAGTTGATGCGCATGGGCGAGTCTGGGGAGTTCCAGCACGCTGGCGGCGAAGATGATGGGGGTTCCCATGAGGAAGGAGAATTTGGCGGCTTCCTCATGCCCCACGCCACGGCGCAGGCCGCCGACAATGGCGGCACCCGAGCGGGAAATGCCAGGGAGGAAGGCGAGGCACTGGAACAGGCCGATGACCAGGGCGTCAGAATTGGTGAGGGTGGCGGTTTGGCGCAGGGCGCGGCCGCGCAGGCGCTCGCCGAGGAACAGCAGCCCGGCGTTGGCGACGAGGAAGAGGGCGGCAATCATCGGGCTGGCGAACAGATGCGCCACCGGCTTTTTGACGATGACGCCGATGATGACGGCGGGCAGGGTGGCGATGACCAGGCGGAGCAATAGCTGGCGCTGGGTCTGGATCTCGGTGGTGTAGCCCTGGCCGGCGGCGCCGCGCAGCAGGGCGAGCCAGTCGGTGTAAAAATAGACGAGCATGCCGATGGCGGTGCCGAGGTGCAGCATGACGAGGAAGGGGAGGAAGCCGGGACCAGCCTGGTTTATGCCCCAGTGCAGCAGCGCCGGGACAATGACCGCGTGGCCAAGGCTGCTGACGGGGAATAGCTCGCTCGCCCCCTGTAGAATGGCGAAAAGCATGGCGTGAAGGAAACTCATGATGACTCCCGGCAGGCTCGGATGCGGCTGACTCCGCAAGCGTAGATGGTGCATTGCAGAAATTTTTGCGCGCGTTAAGCCGGTCACATGAATATCTTACTCACTGGCCGGTAAATAAGGCCACATTTTTGTGGTTTTTGTTGGCTTGATTTGGTATGTTTTCACATGAAGCGCGACGGACGAAGTCTTGATCATCATACGTTGGCGGTCATCCGTTTAATGGCGGTCGAGCGGGTACGAGATGGTGAGTCGCCCTCTGCGGTCATCGCTTCGTACGGCTTCTGTCGCACTGCAATCTACAGATGGATCAAGGCGGCCTCTCAGCCGGGCGTTGGGTTAAGGGCGCTGCAAGCAAAGCCGTTGCCTGGGCGCCCGCGCAGCTTGACGCCGAAGCAGGAGCAGCAGGTTTTTCGTTGGGTTAACGGCAGATCCACGCCAATACGGTTTGGATTTCGGTCTGTGGACGCGAGGTCGTTGAGCGGCTAGGTCAACGCCAATCAATCAGTGCTGCATCCGCGATCAATGATCGTGGCGCCTTCTGGTATTGCACTTATCAGGGTGGCCTCACGGCCGAACTTTTCGTAACTCTGCTGAAGAAAATGATGCGGGGCCGCAAAAGGCCCGTGCACTTGGTGGTTGACGGCCTGCCTGCCCACAAGACCTTGCTCGTCAAAGCTTATGTGGCATCAACGAACGGACGTCTGACCCTGCACTTCCTCCCGGGCTATGCGCCGGAGCTAAACCCGGACGAATTGGTCTGGAGCCACATGAAGCGAACCGGAGTTGCCAGAAATCCACTACGCAAGGGCGAAAAATTGCTCAATAAAGTCGAAGCACAACGCGCCGAGATTCGCCGGTTACCAGACCTCGTCCGCTCATTCTTCAGAACGCCAAGTGTCACCTATATTGCCGGCTGGTGAGTAAGTATTGCCACACGGGTGCGGGCAGAGCCCGCTGCTTATTTCACTTTATGCATAAGCCCGTCTCGGCACCAGATTGTCCATAAAATGTTGCGCGCAGGCGGACCAGGAGTAGGTTTCGGCGTGCGGGCGGCAGGCGGCGCGGGGAACACAAAGTTACGCAGGGGTTCCCTAAATGACTCTTGACTGGCACAACGCCGCAATTTCCGTGTCGGACATGCCGAGCCGCTCACGCAGCGTGCTCTCGGTATCGGCGCCGAGTAAGGGCGATGCGCGGGCATCTTCGACTTCTGTTCGCGAAAAACGTATCGGGTTAGCAACGCTGCGCATTGGCCCGGCGCTGGGGTGGGTGACGGTCTTGAATATGCCGCGATCCACGACCTGCTCATCCGTCTCCAGATCGAAAAATTCGTTGATAGGACCGCACGGCACGCCGACGGCTTCGAGATCGCGGATCCAGTGCCGTGTGCTTCGTGTCCGCATCAGCAATTCCAACAGCGGAATCAGCACTTCCCGGTTCGTTACCCGCGCCGGGTTGGTGGCAAAGCGTTCGTCCACGGCCAAATCTGGAGCCCCGGCCACGCCGGCGAACCGCTTGAACTGCTCATCGTTGCCGATGGCCAGAATTGCGTGGCCATCGCTGGTCGGGAACACCTGATACGGGACGATGCTCGGATGCGCGTTGCCCAGCCGCGGTGGCTGCTCCCCAGACACCAGGTAGCTCATGATCTGGTTTGCCAGCGTGGCGATCTGCACGTCGAACAGGGCAATATCGATATGCTGCCCCACCCCGCTACGTTCACGTTCGGCGAGTGCCGCCAGCACGGCGGTGGCGGCATACATGCCGGTGAAAATGTCGGTGACCGCGACACCGACTTTCATCGGCTGGCCATCAGGCTCGCCGGTCACGCTCATCAAGCCGCTCATGCCCTGCATCAGAAAATCATAGCCCGGGTGGGAGCGGTACGGGCCGGTTTGGCCGAAGCCGGTGATCGAGCAATAGATCAACCGTGGATTGACCGCGTGTAAATCATCAGGGCCAAGGCCAAGCTTCGTCAAACCGTCAACCTTGAAGTTCTCCAGCAATATGTCGCTCTGTGCCGCCAGGCGCTTTACCAGTGCCTGGCCCTCGGGCCTGGCGAAGTCGATCGTCACCGATTTTTTGCCCCGATTAGCAGAGAGAAAGTAAGCGCTCTCGCCGCGTGCGGAGCCATCGGTGGGGGCCAGAAACGGCGGCCCCCAGGTACGCGTGTCGTCGCCAACCTCCGGCCTTTCAACCTTGATGACTTCGGCGCCGAAATCCGCCAGCAGTTGGCCTGCCCAGGGGCCAGCAAGAATGCGCTGAGATCGAGAACGCGAATACCATGCAGGGGGCCTGGCATTTTAAAAAGCCGCAATGCCGGTTTGGGCGCGGCCAAGGATCAGCGCGTGCACATCATGCGCCCCCTCATAGGTGTTCACCGTTTCCAGGTTCACCATATGGCGGATCACATGATATTCGTCGGAAATTCCGTTGCCGCCATGCATGTCGCGGGCAACGCGGGCGATGTCGAGCGCCTTGCCGCAATTGTTGCGCTTGAGCAGTGAGATCATCTCGGGAGCGGCCTTGCCCTCATCGAACAGGCGGCCAAGGCGCAGCACCGCATGCAGGCCGAGCGTGATCTCGGTTTGCATGTCGGCAAGTTTTTTCTGCACCAGCTGCGTGCCCGCGAGCGGACGGCCGAACACCTTGCGGCTGAGCGTATAGTCGCGCGCGGCATGCCAGCAGAACTCCGCCGCCCCCAGCGCGCCCCAGGCGATGCCGTAGCGCGCATTGTTGAGGCAGGAAAACGGGCCGCGCAGGCCCTTCACGCCGGGCATCAGCGCGCCATCGGGCACGAACACATCCGTGAGCATGATCATGCCGGTGATCGAGGCGCGCAAGCTGACCTTGCCCTCGATCTTGGGCGTGCTCAGCCCCTTGGCACCACGGTCGAGCAAAAAGCCGCGAATTTCGCCGGCATCGTCCTTGGCCCAGACCAGCAGCACATCGGCGATCGGCGAGTTGCTGATCCAGGTTTTCGAGCCGTTCAGCACATAGCCGCCATCGACCTTCACGGCCTTGGTGCGCATGGAGGCGGGGTCCGACCCGGCATCTGGTTCGGTCAAGCCAAAGCAGCCGACGAATTCGCCCGAGCGTAGTTTTGGCAGATATTTATCCTTCTGCGCCTGCGAGCCGAAGGCGTAGATCGGGTACATCACCAGCGAGGACTGCACCGAGAAAGCAGAGCGGTAGCCGCTGTCGACACGCTCGACCTCGCGGGAGATCAGGCCGTAGGCGACATAGGACACGTCCGCGCAACCGTGGCTGTCGAGCGTCGCGCCGAGGAAGCCGAGTTCTCCTAGCTCGTTCATGATTTCGCGGTCGAATTTTTCCTCGCGAAATCCCATCAGCACGCGCGGCTGCAATTTGTCCTGGCAATAGGCATGTGCGGCATCGCGGATCGCGCGCTCTTCCTCCGTCAGCAAACCTTCCAGCGTGAGCGGATCGGCCCAGTCGAAAGCAGTGAGCTTGCCCTTGATTAGGTACGGTGCGGTGGCGTCTTGCTGCGACATGGTTTGTCTCCTTGGAACGGGGCCGTCGTGGCGGCGGTGCCCATATTCCTGGCGCAAATGGGAAAACCATGCAAATGGATTAAAAAATATTTTTAATGCTAAATTCCGATTATACATACTAGGGCTAGGACTCATTCTTTGAGGTAGAAGGCAAAAGCTGCTGCGATGCAGATGGTTGAGAAGAATGTGTGGGCACATCGGTCGTATCTGGTTGCCACGCGGCGCCAGTCCTTGAGTTTAGCGAACATGTTTTCGACTTTGTGGCGCTGCCGGTAGAGGGTTTTGTCATAGTCGAAGGGCTGCTTTCGGTTTTTCCGGCTGGGGATGCAGGGCGTGATGCCACGTCCAGCCAACTCCTGCCGGAACCAGGCGCTGTCATAGCCTCGATCTGCGATCAACGCGCCAGCTTGTGGCAAGGCTGGCAGCAATTCGCGGGCCCCTTTGTGGTCACTGACCTGGCCGGCGGTGAGATGGAGCAGAATCGGCTTTCCGGCCTCGTCGCAAACGGCGTGCAGCTTGGAGTTCAGGCCGCCTTTTGTACGCCCCAGACAGCGGGGAAAGCCCCCTTTTGCGCCAGGCTGGCTGCCGTACGGTGCGCCTTCAGATGGGTGGCATCGATCATGATTCGTTCGGGCTTCCCGCCCTGCGTGGCCAAGGCCATGAAGATGCGGTCGAACACGCCAAGCAGGCTCCAGCGGATAAAGCGATTGTATAAGGTCTTGTGTGGACCATAGGATTTTGGCGCATCCTTCCATTGCAACCCGTTCCGGATCACGTAAATGATCCGCTGATCACGCGCCGGTCATCAACCCGAGGGATGCCATGTGACAGCGGGAAATGTGGCGCAATTCGCCCTAGTTGGCGCTCACTCAGCAAAAACAGATCAGACATGACGAAACTCCCTTCGCCATCCCCAGAATCATACCTCGCCGCGCCGAGACAAGATATTAATGGGTCCTGAGCCTACTTCTTCAGGAAGATTCGCATGGAACTGCTGCAGCTGCGTTGTTTTGAAGTTGTCGCCGAGGAGTTGCACTTTGCTCGCGCCGCGGACCGGCTGGGCACGACCCAGTCCGGCGTCAGTCGAACGATCATGGTGCTGGAAGCCCAGCTCGAAGCGCGACTATTCAACCGTAGCAAGCGTTCCAGCGTTAGCCTCACCTCCACCGGCGCGCTGTTCCTGCCGGAAGCCCGCCAGCTCCTGCGCCAGGCCGAGCGGGCCGAGGCCGTGGGCAAGCAGGCCGGGCGCGGAGAGATCGGGCGGATTGAAATCGGCTATGTCGCCTCAGCCGCACTGGGCGGCACGGTATCGGACATGGTCCGTAGCTACCGCCAGTTCGCCCCGGATGTGGATGTGCATCTGCGCGAACTGGAGACCCCGCGCCAGATTGAGGAAATCGCCCGGGGCCGGCTGGATATCGGCTTCATCCGCGCGCGCACGGACTACCCGCCCGAGATCAGGACAATTCCCCTCCGACGTGATTCATTGCTGATCGCCCTCCAGGCTGACCACCCGCTGGCACGCCGCAAGAGCCTACGGCCGGCTGACCTGGCCACCGTGCGGTTTCTTGTTCCGGATTTTGGCGAAGAGGCCGGATTCCTGGCCCGGATACATGAACTCGGCCAAGCCGGCGGCTTCACCCCGTTACTCATGGAGCCGGTGCGCGATTTCCTCACTGTCCTCACCGCCGTCGCGGCGGGTCTTGGTTTTGGCCTAGTCCCTGCCTCGGTGGGAAACCTGCGGATTCCCGGCACGTTTCTGCGGCCTGTCCACTGCGTTGATCTGTACTCAGACCTGGTTCTCGCGGTCCGGCGGACCGAAGCCTCGCCGGTTGTGCAGCAATTCATTTTACGCACGCGCAACGCGCGAAAAAGCGCAGCACCCGAGCTGCCGTAAAATTCCAGCGGGGACCGATCAGGAATCCGTAGGCGGCGACGGCGGCACGCAGCTGGTCCACCGCGATTTGCGGCTTGGTCTGGAAGACAACCTCGTCCGGCACGCCGGCGGTTGCGCGCCGGTCATCCTCCTCATACAGCAGACGCCATGTGCGGATCGTATCGTCGTCCAGCAGCAGAACCTTGGCGACCGCCGCGTAACTCATGCCCTTATCAAGTAAAATCAGCGCGTTCGCGCGCCAAGCCAAGCGATGCGCCGCCGAGCCGTCCCGCGCCAACTCGATCAGGTCGCGCCGTGATTCATCATCCAGGAAACCTTGCCGCTTCATGCCGCCGATAAGAATCCATTCCACGGACGATGGAAAGTAGGCGGCGGATTCCCACAGAGTAGGGGTATACTTCGTATTTTCTTGTCCCCCCCCGTGGTGCGCTTTTGATCGGGAAGCCTTATCCACCTGAATAACTGAAATAACTGGACGGGGCGAAAGTCCCACTTTTTTAGCTGAAGCTCCTTTTGTGCCGCAGCACAAGAGATTCACCCGCGGAACTTAGTCCGGCCGCATCCCGAATGCCAATTCGTCACCCCGACTCCAAGCCGCAAACCGGTGAACTGGCTGCGGCCTTTGTTGTCCAAGCCACTGCCCCAGACGATTATTGCAATTCGGGCTTGTCGAAAAACAGCCGACAACCCCTTGAAAATGCTGGTGCGCCGGGCAGGAATCGAACCCGCAACCAAACCGTTATGAGCGGTCCGCTCTAACCGTTGAGCTACCGGCGCCTAAAGCTGCCGCAACATAGCGGGGGAAGCTGCGTTGGCAAGATAGGCTCCGGCAGGTTATAGCGCCCCAGGAATTCAACAGGAGTTTTTGACCATGGACGTGAGCAAACTATCGGCCGGTAAAGATGTACCGCGCGACATTAACGTGGTGGTGGAAATCCCCGCCGGATCGGGCGTGAAGTATGAAATCGACAAGGAAAGCGGCGCGCTGATCGTCGACCGCATCGTCTTCACCCCCATGACCTACCCCGCCGCCTACGGTTTCATCCCCGGCACCCTGGCCGATGATGGCGATCCGGCCGACGCCCTGGTGCTGCTGCCCACCGCCGTGGTCCCCGGCGCAGTGGTCCGCGCTCGGCCGATCGGCCTGCTGCAGATGGAAGACGAAGCCGGCCAGGACGAAAAAATCATCTGCGTGCCGCATGACAAAGTCCATCCGCAGTACACCGACATCACCGAAGTGGCCCAACTTCCCGCCATCACGCGCGATGCCATCAAACACTTCTTCGAGCACTACAAAGACCTCGAAAAAGGCAAATGGGTCAAAATCACGGGCTGGGCCGACCGCGCCGCCGCCGAAGCCGCCATTTCCGCCAGCCTCGCCCGCGTGGCCAAGTAAAACTACCGGGCCGAGCCGCAGAGGCTTCACTGAATAAGGCCGGGGGGTTGTCCCCTGGCCTTATTCTCTCACCCGCTTCACCTGCCGAGGCCCAGTGTCATGAGCTTCGAGCAATGCCAGCAGACCCTCGACGATTTGCGCCGGGGTGGGCGGGCAACCAGCGATGACAAGATCAACCGGCAGGATGGAATCCGCCCCGCCGGTGATCGCGGCTGAACCTTTAAATACCCCACCGTCCACTGCGCAGTCCCCTACCGCGACCACGAGCACCGGGTCGGGCATGGCCTCCCGCGCCTGGCGTACCGCCGCTAGCATGTTACGCGCCGCGACACCGGTGATGAGCAATACATCCGCGTGGCGCGGGCTGGGAGTGAAACTCAGCCCATATTGCGTCAGGTCGTAAATAAGGTTTTGCGTCGCCCGCAGCTCAAGCTCACAGCCATTGCAGCTACCGGCGGCCACATGGCGAATGGCGAGGCTGCGGCCAAGTTTTGCATCCCCCGCGTCGGCAAGCCGCTTCCTTAGCGACGCAACGGCCGCTGCATCGGCTGTGCGGGGCTGTGCGGGGCGGGAGATAAAGTGCCGGGCGAGGGTTTTCCAGACCATTACAGATCCACTCCTGAGTAGGAGGCATTGATGGATTTATTAATCAGTGGGAAATCCGCAAGAATCCCGGTCGTGGCCGCGAATTCCAGCAGCGGCCATTGCAGCGTGCTTGCATCGGCGATGAAGACATCGATGATGGTCCCGGAGTCAATATTCAGCCAGTGCCACACCGGCCCCCTGAAACTCTCCGCCACGCCAAGGCCGGCGCCACTGCCGGAATGCGAGGCAATAGCGATGGCGGTATCAGGCAAATTCGCCAGCATATCGCGAATCAGGCGGATGCTCTCAATGATTTCCTCCAACCGGATACGGATACGCGCCGCCACGTCGCCGTCTTCCTCCATCGGCACGTCAATGCCGAAATTCTCATATGGCGCATAACCCGGCGTCACCCGCGCATCGTGGTGCTGGCCTGAGGCCCGCCCGGTAAATCCACCGGCGGCATACGCCTGCGCCAGCTCCTGGGTGACAATACCCGTGCCCACTAACCGGTCCTGCAAACTGGCATAATCTTCAAACACGCGCGTCAGCCCCGGAATTTCGTTTTCCAGCGCCTGGAGGGAGTTAAGGATCGCCGCCATTCCACCGGATAAAATATCGCCGGCAACCCCACCGGGGATCACCATGTCCATCATTAGCCGGTGGCCGAATGCCACCCGCGCGGCAGAACAAATGGATTCACGGTGCCACGCAAAGCGCGCATCGAGGAACGAGAAGCCGGCATCCCCGGCAATGGCGCCAATATCGCTGCCATGGTTCGCCAATCGCTCCAGTTCCGCCATGATGGCACGCAGGTAAACAGCCCGCTCAGGCGGTGTAATGCCAAGCGCCGCCTCGGCCGCATGGGCAAAGGCGATGCTGTGCGCAACAGTCGCGTCACCCGAAATGCGCGCCGCGAACCGGGCCGCAAGACGCGGCGATTTTCCACGTATCAGCGCCAACGTGCCTTTGTGGGAATACCCCAGTCTGGCTTCCAGCTTGAGCACTTCCTCGCCACGCAGCGAGAAGCGGAAATGCCCCGGCTCAATGATCGCGGCATGGATCGGCCCCACCGCAACCTGGTGGATACCCTCACCAACAGGGCGCGGAAACTCCGGCCATGGCGCGGTGCCATCCGGGGCGCAGAAGTGTTCAATGGCCGGACGCGTGTCAGCCGCCCCGATGGCAGTATGTCCATTTGTGTCGTGCGCCAACCGCTGGAACCACGCCGCCCCTTTATGGGGCAAGGCGGGATAAGCGCCTTCCACCAGCGGCGTCGCCACCAGTTCCGCCGGTTGATACAGCGCATAGGCGTAAGCAGCATCCGTCCACAGGGCGATGAATTTGCCGGGATGCGCCTGCCAGTCTTCCGGGGAGAGCAGATTCATTGCAAGGCCCCCGCGACAGTCGAGAGTAAGTGCAGCAGGAACCAAGGCATGGCGAAAGCAATACCGAAAGCCAACGCCAGATGCACGCTGATCAGATTAGCGCCAATCCCGGCCTTCTGATGTTTCGTATGCGGCGGCGCATGGCCGAACACCAGCGGGCCGACATTGCGGATAATCGCCACGGCGCACAGCACCAACCCCAAGCCCAACGGCAGTGAGACATACGGGTCACGCTGGATCGTCTGGCTGACAATAATAAATTCGCTGGCGAACAGGCCGGAAGGCGGCAGGCCAGTCAGGGCAAACACGCAACCGCCCAGCAGCCAGCCGATGTATTTATTGCTGTGGATCATGCCTCGCAAATGCGAGAAACCATAATTCCCCGGCGCCGCCGAGCCGCGCAGGGCGGCACCGCGCATTAAGGCCTGGAACAATGCCGACTTCAACAGCGTATGCACCAGCATATGCAGCAACCCGCCGAAAATCGCAGCCGCCCCGCCAATACCAAAGGCAAAAACCGCAATACCTGAATGCTCAATGGAGGAAAAACCAAAAAACCGCCGTGCATCGCGCCGCCGTGAGAGCGAAAAAGCAGTGAGCAGCAGCGATGCCAGCCCCAGCGTGAGCAAAAACACCCCTGGCTGCAGTGCCCCGCCACCACCTTCAAAATTCGCCTGCATCAAGTGCCTGAAACGTAAAATCGCGATCAGCGCGACATTCAGCATCAGCGTGCTGAGCGCCGTGGTCAGCGGCAGCGGCCCCTCGGCATACGCATCCGGCAGCCAGCCATGCAGAGGCACCAGCGCGGCCTTGGTGCCGTAACCAAACAGCAGGAAAACGAACGCGAGCGTCAGCAGCGAGCCATCCAGCTTGGTAACGTGCTGCGTCAGGGCGAGGAAACTCATGGCCGGCAGCCCAGGGCCAAGCGCCGGCTGGGCCGCCAGATACACCAGCATGGTGCCAAACAGCGCCAGCGCAATCCCAACGCCGCCAAGAATAAAGTACTTCCAGGCCGCTTCCAGCCCCGAAGCCGTGCGTGGCAGGCTTACCCCAAGGGTCGCGGCAATCGTCGCCCCTTCCACCGCCACCCAGAGCAGCCCTATATTATCGGCATAAAGCCCTAGCAATGTGCTCCCCAACACTACTTGGCACATGGCATGATATACCCGCCAGCGCCGCAGGCTAAGCACCTCATTACCGCTCCAAACAAAACTAATATTGCTCAGCGCCGTGGTTAACCCCGCGAAACCCGTGAGAACGCCAAAAATCATCCCCAAACCATCCGCATGAATCAGCCCGCTGCCGGGCGCAAAACATACCCCAAT
Organism: uncultured Alphaproteobacteria bacterium; assembly: GCA_963696195.1. GTDB lineage: Bacteria > Pseudomonadota > Alphaproteobacteria > Acetobacterales > Acetobacteraceae > Acidocella. The sequence goes on along the minus strand of OY968826.1, from coordinate 1,799,790 downwards.
GGTAAAGCCGAACGCGATGACGTTCATCACCACATTGGCGATCGCCCCCTGCGCCCGGCTACCAAACACCCCGATGGCCGGTGCCGCCAGCAACGGCAGAAATACCGCGGGCAAACAAAGATTCATCGCCCCCGCCTCTCGATTTCTTCGATCCCGACGAGGTCCAGCGTGTCAAAATGCTCCCGAATGCGAAACAGGAACACGCCAACGACCAGGAAGGCGAGCAGCACCAGCAGCGCCACCGACAACTCAGCAACAAACGGCATCCCCGGCATGCCGGTAGCCGCCAGCACCAAGCCGTTTTCCGTCGAGAGAAAACCGATCACCTGCGCGATGGCATGGCGCCGCACAGTCATCACCAGCAGCCCGAGAAGCACGACTGAAAGCGAAATGGCCAGATCCTCGCGCGTGAGGGAGACGGCGCTGACCGTGGTCGGTAACACCACCAGCACCGCAATGCCGATTAGCCCGACGCCCAAAATCATCGAAAACCCGATCGGAATGGTGGTTTCCACCGCACGGATCATGCTGAAACGCTGCACGATCTGGCGCATGCCAATGGGCAGCAGGATAGCTTTGATAACCAAGGTGATCAGGCCGGTGAGGTAAAGATCCCCCGCGCTCTGCGCGAACCCCTGCCAGAACGCCGCCGCTGAAAGAGTCAAGGCCTGCACCTGGTATAGCGTAATCATCGCCGCCAGCCGGCGCTGCGAGAGCATGGAGAACGCGCACAGCAGAATCACCCCGCCCATCAGATGCGCCAGGGGATAAACCAGATTCATCAGCCGATCCTCGACGCCACAAACAGGAATACGCCCGAGAGCACGCCGAGCAGCATGGCAACACCGAGAAACTCTGGCACTCGGAACACCCGCATCTTAGCCGTGGAAATTTCAAATAACGAGAGCGCCATCGCCATAACGCCAAGCTTGCCCCCCCACAGCAACAACCCGCCCGGCCAGGATAAAACCTCGCCCGCGCGTGCCATGCCAAAGGGGAAAAACACAGTGCCGATCAGACACATCCACACCATCAGCCGCAGCATCGCGGCATATTCAAACAGCAAAAGAAACCGCCCTGAATATTCCAGCAGCATCGCCTCGTGCACCATGGCGAGTTCCAGATGCCCGGACGGATTGTCGGTGGGAATTCGTCCCGTCTCGGTCAGCGCCACCGCCAGGATCGCCGCCAGGGCAAAGCCCAGCGAAACGGATATACCGATATGTCCCGTACGAAATGCTCCAGCCACACCATCAACCGTGGGAGAATGCGCGATCAGCACAAAACTAATCAGAATAACCAGGAAAGCCGCCTCAGCAAACACGCTGAACAGCGCCTCGCGCGCCGCGGCCGCCCCGCCGAAGCCAAAGCCGGACTCCAGCCCCGCCAGCATGGTAGCACCTCTGGCCAGGGCCAGCAGCCCAACCAAGGTGATGAAGTCGCTGAGATTGGCGGTGAGCAGTCCCAGGCAAAATCCCGGCACCAGCATGGCGGCGGCGGCAATGGCGGTGAAGCAGACAAACGGCCAAATCGGGTACAAATCCGTCGCGGTATCAGGCACCAGCGTGGTCTTGTGCAGCAGCCTGCGCAGATTACGGTAGGGCTGCGCCAACGGAGGCCCCCGCCGCCCCAGCAGCCACGCGCGCAGCTTCGTCACCAGCCCCAGCAGCAGCGGCGCCAAGGCAAACATCAGCGCGATGTGCAGCACAGTTGCCAGCAGGCGGACGAAAAGCAAAATCATCAGCCACCTTCCCCTAACCCCAGGGCCAACAGGAACATGACCAGCGCGCCAAACACGAAAGCCAGGCGCTGGCGGATGGTGGAACGGCGGATATGCTCGGCCAGCCTCGTCAGCTGCAGGTTTAGCCTTGAAAGCGGGAAAAACAGGAACGCTTCCGCCGGGTCCGCGCCGTTTGGCGCCAGTACCCCCCGCCCGATGGCCCGGCGCACCGGTTCGGCAAATCCGGTGGCGCTTGGCTGCGTCGCCGGATCACCAAACGGCAGCCAGACCGGCGGACGGCCAAAACCACCCGTCCAGGCCGGGACCTCCCTTGTGCCACGCACTGCGAATCGGCGTAAACCGAGCGCTGCCGCACTCGCCGCCAGGACAAGAAGGACCCCAAGAGACAACGGCGCATAACTTAGCGGCGCGGGACCAGAGTTGGGCACCAGTAGCTGGATAACCGGCTCAAGCAGCTCCAGAACCATCCCCGGCAGCAGCGCCACCGGCAGGCAGAGCACCGCCAGCAGCCCCATCCCGGCAAGGGTGCCCCGTTTGGCGTCTTCAGCCGCCGCCGCATGCAGGCTGCGCGGCCGGCCAAGAAAACCAATCCCGATCAGCCGCACCGCCGCCCCAAGCGCCAAAGCCGCACTCAGCCCCAGCCCGGCCAGCAATGCGGTGAAGCCGATCCGCGCCAGAATCCCGCCCGTGGCCGCCGCCATAATTACCGCATGCAGCAACAAAAACTCCGGCGCAAAACCTGGCCCCAGCGGCAGCGCCGCCATGCCCGCAGCCCCCACCAGCATAAGCATGCCCAGCCGCGGCATTCCGCGCATCAACCCGCCCAGCCAATCCAGCGAGGTCGTCCCCGTCGCCTTCTTCACCGCCCCGGCCCCCAGAAACAGCATCGGCTTGAACAGACCATGCGCCACCGCGCAAAGCAAAGCCCCCTGCAGCGCCAACGATGCCAGGCCAAAATCACCCATCGCCTTTGCCCGCAACGCAATTCCCAAGCCAACCGCAATCAGCCCAACATGCTCAACGGTCGAACAGGCGAGCATGGTCTTCATCTCAACTTCCAGCATCGACCGTAGCGCACCGATCAGCACGGAAGCCGCCCCCACGACGATCAGCACCGTGCCCCACCAGGGCTGCGCCGCCGCGTCAAACTCAATAAAACCGTAGCGGATGAGGATATAAAGTGAAACCTTCACCATGCCACCCGACATCAGAGCGGAAACCCCCGCAGGCGGGGCCGGATGCGCCCTCGGCAGCCAGGAATGCAACGGCGCCAACCCCGCCTTGGCCCCAGCTCCCAGTAACACCAACACAAACGCCAGCGAACTCGCCGGCAGAAACACCGCCGGGATCAGGCAAGCGGCCGAAAACATCGCAATACCGGCATACAGCGTCGCCGGCTTGGCATCCCCCCTCAGCACCAGCAGCCAGGAAGCCGCACTCATCAGTTCAAAACCAAAAATCAGCGTGAAGGCATCGCCCGCCAGCAACGCCAGCACCATGCCCGCAACAAACACCCAAAAGGTAAAAGACCCGCGGCGCTCCGCCAGCGCACTGGCAAATATCTGCGGCACCAGAATGCACAGGAATAGCACGGACAAGGCATCGAGGCGCAGATGCATCCCCTGTCCTGGCAAACCAAACATCAAAGCTACGGAATCACCCACAACCACCGAATAGCAAACCCGCCCCCGTGCCGGAAGGCGCATACCAGCAATACTGATGAGCGAACCGCCACAAAAAAGGCCAGGAGGACAATGCCTCTTGGCCTTTTTTTGTTCACATCCTTGCCGCCGGGGTTTAGCCGAGCAGCGACGCGATAGCCTCCTGTTCTTCCAGCAGTTCCTTTAGCGTGAACTCAATCCGGCCTTTGGAGAATTCGTCGATCGGCAGACCCTTAACGCGGTGGATTTCGCCACCCTCGGTGGTCACCGGCACGCCGAACATCACGTCTTCGGGCACGCCGTAGTCACCGTCGGAGGGCACGCCCATGGAGACCCAGCGGCCATTGGAGCCGAGCACCCAGTCGCGCACATGGTCGATGGCGGCATTGGCGGCGGAAGCGGCGGAGGAGAGGCCCCGCGCCTCAATAATGGCAGCGCCACGCTTGCCGACAGCGCTGAGATAGGTGTCACGGTACCAGGTCTCATCGTTAATCCGCGCAGGGAGCGACGCACCCTTCACTGTGGCGAAGCGGTAATCGGCATACATGGTCGGCGAATGGTTGCCCCAGACCGCCACCTTTTCAATATCCGCGACCGCGACGTTGGCCTTTTCCGCCAGCATGGAGGTGGCCCGGTTATGGTCAAGCCGCAGCATGGCGGTGAACGCGGACTTCGGCAGGTCAGGTGCCGACTTCATCGCGATATAAGCATTGGTATTGGCCGGATTGCCGACCACGAGCACCTTAACAGTCCGCTTGGCGACGTCGTTCAGCGCCTTGCCCTGCACCTTGAATATCTCAGCATTGGCGGCGAGCAGATCACGGCGCTCCATGCCAGGCCCACGCGGACGCGAGCCAACCAGGATGGCGATGTCGATGTTCTTGAACGCCACATTCGGGTCATCGGTCGGCACCACACCGGCCAGCAGCGGGAAAGCGCAGTCATTGAGTTCCATGATGACGCCGCTCAGCGCCTTCTGCGCCACCGGCAGGTCGAGCAGGTGCAGAATAACGGGCTGGTCCTTGCCCAGCAGATCGCCATTGGCGATACGGAACAGAATAGCATAACCAATCTGACCGGCAGCACCGGTAACGGCAACGCGAACGGGGGTCTTCATGTCTTTGGGCTCCGTGAAATTGTGCCCCCCCTTATCCCTTCACCGGGACAGCCTCAAGCCCTAACCTACAATCAGGGCAATCGGGCTGCCCGCATCCGCCACGCAGACCGGCGTACCCTCCAGGGCATCCCCGTCCGACTGCGCTGGAATCGGCAAATTTCCTGCGAAAAACTCCACATAGCTGCCGGCAATCACCCGCACCCCTGGGCAGCGCGGCAACAGGCCCAGCGGCAGCGCAGCGCCCGAGAGCAGGGCCGCGAACGTTCCCGGGTTCTCAAACAGCGCCACCTGAAACCCCGGCGCGGTCGAAGCAGCATTGGGCGCCAACAGGTACGGACCGCCATACAACCGCCCCTTGGTTACCACCACGCTGGCCGCCTCGTAGTCCTTGCCATCAACGCTCAGCCGCACTTTTGGAAAACCGTAAGCCACCGACTCCCAGAGCGACTGCCACACATAAGCCCCCCGGCCGATGGCGCGCTTGAGCAAGGGCTGCAGCCCGTGCACCACCGCACCGTCGAACCCCAGCCCGACCATCTGCACAAACACATGTTCGCCCCTGCCAACCTTCACCACGCCCGGCCAGAGCATCTGCGTACGCCTATAGGCCAGGGCATTGGCAATGGCACGCGGGCTTGTGGAGAGCCGGTATTCCTTCGCCAGCACATTAGCCGTGCCCAGCGGGATCACCCCGAGCGCGGTATTGCTACCAAGCAGGCCATTCGCCACCTCCGCGATGGTACCATCTCCCCCGGCAGCCACCACCATTGCGCGCCCCTCACACGCCGCGGTGCGTGCCAGCTCGGTTGCATGACCGGCATGCTGGGTCTCCGCCACTTCGACCATAATGCCGTTTTCCACCAGCAGATCCAGCACATGCCACAAGGCTGTCGCCCGCCTGCGCCCCGCTACCGGATTGAAAATGACCAACATTTTAAAATCTCCGGCCGGCCAGCGTAAACGTTCTTTCTGCATCACCTTTATGTCATTACAATGACAGAGCCATGACAGAATTATGATAACTTCATTTTGAAAATCTTAAGCCTGCGTCACGGAAACTTCACTGTTTTCGGCGCGCGATCCCAGCCTATTGCCACTACCATGAACGCAACAGCGCCCTCCCGCCATGTGAATACAACCGCGTACCGCAGTATTTTCATTTCGGACACGCATCTCGGCACCCGTGGCTGCCGCGCCGAATTCCTCGCCGATTTCCTCAAATCGGTGACCTGCGAAAACCTGTTCCTCGTCGGTGACATCATCGACGGCTGGCGCCTGCGCCGCTCCTGGTTCTGGGACCACCACCACGACGAAGTCCTGCGCCTCGTCCTGCGCGCGGCCCGCAACGGCACGAATGTAATCTACGTGCCCGGCAACCATGACGAGATGATGCGCAAATACATCCCGCTCGGCGTAGAGATCTGCGGCGTAAAAATGCAGTTGGAAGCAGAGCATACCACTGCAGACGGCAAGCGGTTGCTCATCACTCATGGCGACGCCTTCGACTCGGTGGTCCGTCACGCCAAGGTCCTCGCGTTGTTGGGTGACTGGGCCTACACCGTAGCACTCGGCGTCAACCGCTACTTCAACAACATCCGCGTCAAGCTCGGCTATCCGTACTGGTCGCTTTCCGCCTGGTTGAAATTGCAGGTCAAGGAAGCCGTCAAAGCCATCGACCGTTTCGAGGGTGCCCTGGCCGACGACGCCCAGCGCCGCGGGTTCGACGGCGTGGTCTGCGGCCACATCCATCACGCCGAAATGCGCACGGTCAACGGCGTCATGTACCTCAACGACGGCGACTGGGTGGAAAGCTGCACGGCTCTCGTAGAACACCGCGACGGCCGGCTCGAACTGGTCGACTGGGTCGCCCGCAACAAACTCTCGCTGCTCAGCAGTTCCAGCGCCAAAGCCAGCGCCTCAAAAGCGGCGGTGATGGAAAATTTCGCGGCGGAAATCGCCACCATGCAACGTAAATCTGAATCCGCCAGTGCTCTATCAGCCGGAGTCTAAGCCGCTGCTCGCGTTTCCTGGCCTTAGCCGCATCCTCATCGTTTCCGACGCATGGGAGCCACAGGTCAATGGCGTGGTCCGCACCTTGCGCACCATTGCCGACGAAATGCGCGCCATGGGAAAAACCGTTGAAATCATCGGGCCGGATCAATTCCGCTCGATGCCCATGCCCTCTTACCCGGAAATCCGCCTCGCCATTTTTCCCCGCCGCCGGCTGGAGAAATTGATCGACGAATTTGCCCCCGACGCCTTGCATATCGCCACCGAAGGGCCCTTGGGAATGTCTGCCCGCGCCTACGCGCGGCGCCGTAAAATCGCATTTACCACCGCATTTCACACGCGCTTTGCCGAATATTTGCAAGCACGCATCAGAATGCCTTTAGCACTCACCTATGCCTGGCTGCGCTGGTTCCACGGTGCAGGTGCTGGCGTCATGGTCGCCACGCAATCCCTGCGCGACGAACTCATTGCGCGCGGATTCAAGGACGTCCGTGCTTGGTCACGCGGCGTTGATTTGCAGGCATTCCAACCAGAACCAAAAGAAAACTGGAATCTGCCGCACCCGATCTTCGTCTATGTTGGCCGCGTCGCGGTGGAAAAAAACCTGCGCGCCTTCCTAGACCTGGACCTTCCCGGCTCAAAACTCGTCGTCGGCGACGGCCCGCAGCGCAAAACCCTGGAACGCGAATATCTCAACGTACGTTTCGCCGGCGCCCGCTTCGGCACCGAGCTCGCTGCCGCCTACGCCGGCGCCGATGTCTTCGTCTTCCCCTCCAAAACCGACACTTTTGGCCTCGTCGTGCTGGAAGCCCTCGCTTGCGGCCTGCCGGTCGCCGCCTACCCCGTCACCGGCCCAATGGACATTCTGGGTAAATCCACAATCCCCGTCGGCGCACTGAACGAAGATTTACAAAAAGCCGCTCTGGAAGCTTTAACAATCGACCGCGCCGCGTGCCGCCCGCACGCCGAAACCTACTCCTGGTCCGCCTGTGCGCAACGCTTCATGGATAATCTGGTGCCGACCCGGGCGTATGCATAACGTGAAATAAGCGGCGGGCTCCGCCCAAACCCGCCGGGCCATGTTATGAACAGCCAACGTCCGCCGCCTTCCTGGCCGCCCCTTCCGGCGAAAAAAGAGACAAAACCAGAAAAATCAGCCACAAAACATGCCCCGCGAAACACGCTCAAAAAAGCTTCACGGTTAGGAACCTCTGCATAACTCCGTGTGTCATTTTCAGAAGGCGACTGCGCGCGCGGATGAGGGTTTCCCTGGCTTGTGCATCTGGCTTTTGACTCGGACATAATCAGTAGTCGCCCGCACGAAGCTGTGTTCTGTGCGTAGAAGCGATCTTCACAGTCGGCGTGGGTACGGGCTTGGAACTGACGGAAGGGCCAATTTCAGGAAGGGGACTTTGGTTTTTGGGAGCATGGCTGCGTGCCTTGATAGGCAGATCCGTCCGAAAGTACACATGTTACAGTGAGGGTCGTGTTGGTCCGCAGGACGTTGCAACGCATGGCGGCCGTTTGATTTGTCGCCACCATCGAAATTTTGTCGATGGTCTGCACATAGCTTGCCAGCACAGGGCCACCGCGAGGCGTTATTGGGCCGGGTTTGGGACGAACTGAAAAGCTGCCGGTCAGTATGGCGCCGTTGCTTAAGGTGACGGTAAATTGTCCCGCGGCGTTGCGCGGGCCGGTTATGGAAGCGGTTGGGACCGGCTTTGTAAGGGCAGCTGCGTTACTGGCGGCCAGGTTGCAAGGGCATTTGGGTCGCTGGCGCGGTGCATGCAGCCAAAGCCAGGAGTGCCGCCAGAGTGAGTTGGTTGATGGTCAGGTCTTGCGTCACGTTATATTATTCTTAACGCGGATTTGCCGCCAGCGTGCCGCGGATGACAGTTGCCGCTCCCCGCCGCCGCCCCTATACCGGGCGCAACAGTTTCAAAGGGCAAGTACCATGGCCAGCTATCAATACGTCTATGTCATGAAAGACCTCACGAAAGCCTATCCGGGCGGTCGCGAAGTGTTCAAGGGCATCACCCTCTCATTCCTGCCGGGTGTGAAAATCGGCGTGCTTGGCGTCAACGGCGCCGGCAAGTCCACGCTGCTGAAGATCATCGCCGGCATTGAGAAAGAGTATGGCGGTGAGGCCTGGGCGGCTGAGGGCGCGCGGGTTGGGTATCTGTCGCAGGAGCCGCATCTCGACCCGACGAAGAACGTGGGTGAGAACGTGGCAGAGGCGTTTGCCGAGCTGCGCGGCGCGCTGGCCCGGTTCAACGCCATCTCGGAGGAATTCGCCGAGCCGATGGATGACGCAAAGATGGACGCGTTGCTGGCCGAGCAGGCGAATTTGCAGGAAAAAATCGATGCCGAGGATGGCTGGGACCTGGACCGGCGCATTGAAATTGCGCTCGACGCATTGCGCTGCCCGCCGCCCGATGCCGCCGTGGGGCCGCTCTCAGGCGGCGAGCGCCGTCGTGTGGCGCTATGCCGGTTGCTGCTGGAAAAGCCGGACCTGCTGCTGCTCGACGAACCAACCAACCATTTGGATGCCGAATCCGTGGCTTGGCTGGAACGCACTCTGCAAAATTACGCCGGCACCGTTATTTTGGTAACCCATGACCGCTACTTCCTGGACAATGTGACCAACTGGATTCTGGAAATCGAGCGTGGCCGTGGCTACCCCTACGAGGGCAATTACTCTTCTTGGCTGGAACAGAAGCGCAAGCGGCTGGCGCAGGAAGAGAAGGAAGAATCATCCCGCCAGCGCGCGTTGGCCGAGGAGCAGGAGTGGATCGCCTCCTCCCCCAAAGCCCGGCAGACCAAGTCCCGCGCGCGTATCCAGCGCTATGAAGAACTGCTGGCGAAATCCCAGGAGCTTTCTGGTGGTGTGGCGGAAATCGTCATTCCTCCCGGCCCGCGGTTGGGCGGCACGGTTATCGAGGCGATTGACCTGTGCAAGGGCTTTGGCGACCGCGAGTTGATCGAGGGCCTTAACTTCAAGCTGCCCCCGGGCGGTATTGTTGGCGTTATCGGCCCCAACGGTGCCGGTAAAACCACCTTGTTCAAAATGATCACCGGGTTCGACAAGCCTGATTCCGGGGCTTTGAAAATTGGTGAGACCGTTAAACTCGGATATGTTGACCAATCCCGCGACTCGCTCGACCCAGACAAGAACGTCTGGGAGGAAATTTCCGGGGGCACGGATGTCATTCATCTGGGCAAACGCACGGTCGCGTCGCGCGCCTATGTGGGCGCGTTTAACTTCAAAGGCTCTGATCAGCAGAAAAAGGTGGGCATCCTCTCCGGTGGTGAGCGCAACCGCGTGCACCTGGCGAAAATGCTGAAGACCGAAGCCAACGTCATCCTGCTTGACGAACCTACCAATGATTTGGACGTGGATACCCTGCGCGCGTTGGAAGAAGCGCTGATGGAATTCCCCGGTTGCGCCGTTATCATCTCGCATGACCGTTGGTTCCTCGACCGCCTAGCAACCCATATCCTGGCATTTGAGGGCGACTCCCACGTGGAATGGTTCGAGGGCAACTTCCAGGCCTACGAAGAAGATAAGCGCCGCCGCCTGGGGCAGGACGCAACCGAACCACACCGTATCAAGTACCGGCCATTAACCCGGTAATTCCAACAGCCATGCGGATGGGTGCGCGCGCGAAAGTCCGGGAGGCATTGCCCCCTGGACTCCATCCGCCGAGACGGCCGGCATGACCGCGCTATCGGCATGGTCCTTGGTGACAGGGCGGTTGCGGATGGCGCCGGTTGGGTACTGGGATTTGCGCGATCTGGTGGCGTTGAAGGGTGATCCGCGGGCGTTTGCGCAGATGCTGGGCGGAGTGCGGGGGCCGGCTCAGGTTGCGGAGGAGTTGGCGCGGGATATTCAAGACTGGGGTGCCTATGGCTATGGCATGTGGAGCGTGCGCGCGCTGCGGGGTAAGTTTTTAGGGGTGACGGGGCTGATGCACCGGCCGGATGGTCGGGGTGTCGCGTTACGCTTCGCCTTTTGGCCGGAGGTACGCGGGGTTGGCTTGGCGAGTGAGGCGGCGGGTATGGCGCTGACCTATGCGCATGGCGTGGCGGGGTTAAGCAAAGTGATTGCCGTGGCGCGGGAGGACAACTTTGCCTCGCGGATGGTATTGGGGTCGATTGGCATGGCGGAGGTCGACCATTTTACCCGTGACGGTATTATACGTCTTGTTTACCAGTCTGTTCGCAGCCCATCCGCTGGGTGAATTCTCCTTCATTCACGGTTTTGTGCCTTGCGCAGCGGCTGAAATGGTTTGTTTAGTTACGTTGTGACACGAGAAGAACACAGAGCCATAATCGAGTTTATCGGACGTGCCGTGGGAGGCGAGCAACCGCCCATGGATGTTGAGGCAGACGCGATTATTCGGGCTTTATTCAAGCGCAATCCGGATGCTGCGTATCGGGTGACGATGATGGCTATCTCGTTATCCGCAGCGCCCGCGGCTAAACAGCAGGTTGAACGGCCGCGTCAAAAAGGTTGGTTGGCAGCGTTGTTCGATAAGCGAGAGACGGCTCGCACGCGTAGAGAACCTGCTGTTTCGTAAAGAGTTATAGCCGGTAGCGAGCCTGGGTTACGACGTCTCCGGCCATGGCTTCGCGGATAGCGGCTTCTCCAGCCGGGGACGCTAGTACAACCAATCGCTTGAAAAATGGGGTTTTGCCGGTTGCGCGGTCCTGGAAGAGCTGTCCCAGCGTGGTAGCTATTGGTCCCCGCGGCGGGCAACAGAAACAGCCGGGAAAATGTCCTGGTTTGGCGAGCGCAAAGCGAACCGCATAGCCCTGCTGCGGCGGGTCCAGGCCCTTTTCCACCAGCACGGCGTCCTCCGGGCCAGGGAACATGCCAAACAAGACCTGGATTCGCATATCAGTTGCATTGTCCATTCTCTGGACTTGGGGGCAATCCAGTGTATCTGACAAGCATGTCCAGATCACATATTTTAGAAGCCCTCTCCCGTAATGTCCTGCTCTGTGATGGCGGCATGGGGTCACGCGTGCAGGCGCTCACCCTCGATGTTGAAAAAGATTATTGGGATAAGGAGAACTGCACCGAGGTGCTGAACCTTTCCCGGCCGGATCTCGTGCGCGATATTCATCGCGGCTATTTTGAGGCCGGCTCGGACATGGTGCAGACCAACAGCTTTGGCGGGTCGCCGATTACGCTGGGTGAGTTTGAGCTGGAGAATCGTGCCTTCGAGATCAACAAGATCGCCGGTGAACTGGCGCGCGAGGCGGCGGAGAGCTTTGCCGATGGCCGTACGCGCTATGTGGTGGGCAGCATCGGGCCGGGAACCAAGCTGCCGAGCTTGGGCAACATTGCGTACGATCCGCTGGAAGAAGCACTGTTTGTGCAGTCCCAGGGGCTAATCGCCGGCGGCGTGGATGTGATCCTGATCGAGACCTGCCAGGATACCTTGCAGATTAAAGCCGCCGTTAACGGAGCCAAACGCGCGCGGGCGGCCGTGGGGTCGGATGTGCCGATATTCGTGCAAGTGACAGTGGAGACCACGGGTACGCTGCTGGTTGGGCCGGATATTGCCGCCGCCGCGACGGTTATCAATGCGCTGGATGTGCCGTTGATGGGCCTGAACTGCGCTACCGGGCCGCAGGAGATGGCCGAGCATGTGCGCTTCCTTTCGCAGAATTGGCCGGGGCTGATTTCGGTGCAGCCTAATGCCGGGTTGCCGGAACTGGTGGATGGCAAGACGCATTATCCGCTGGCCGGCCCGGAAATGGCGAGCTGGGTGGAGCGGTTTGTTGTTGAGGACGGGGTGAACCTAATAGGCGGCTGTTGTGGGACGAGCATCCCACATATCCAGGCGCTGGATGCGATGTTGAAGCGGCTGGGCAACCCGAGGCCGGTGCCGGTGGTGCGCAAGTTCTTTTGGGTGCCCTCGGTTGCCAGTCTGTACGGCGCGGTGCCCCTGCGGCAGGAGAACAGCTACTTCTCCATCGGTGAACGCTGCAATGCCAACGGCTCGAAAAAATGGCGTGAGCTACAGGAGGCAGGCGATTGGGATGGCTGCGTGGCGATGGGCCGCGAGCAGGTGGCGGAAGCCTCCAACGCGCTGGATATCTGTACGGCATTTGTCGGCCGCAACGAAATTGCCGAGATGAACCAAGTGATTACCCGGTTCACATCCTCGGTGAATGCACCGCTGGTGATCGACTCGACCGAGACGCCGGTGATTGAAGCGGCGTTGAAGCTGCATGGCGGTAAGCCGATCATCAACTCGATTAATTTCGAGGATGGTGAAGGCCATGCCACGGAGCGGTTGATACTGGCCAAGAAATTCGGCGCGGCGGTGATTGCACTGACCATCGACGAAGTGGGTATGGCGAAGTCGCCTGAGGACAAGCTGCGCATTGCGGCGCGTCTGGTGGATTTTGCGTGCAATAAATTTGGCCTGCAGCAGAGCGATCTGTTGATTGACCCGCTGACCTTCACCATTGCCACGGGCAATGAGGATGATCGCAAGCTGGGGCAGTGGACGCTGGAAGGGATCAAAATGATCCGGGACAAGTTCCCGGACATTCAAATCATTCTTGGCCTCTCCAATATCTCCTTCGGGCTGAATCCAGCGGCGCGCGCGGTGCTGAATTCGGTGTTTCTCGATCATGCGGTGCGTGCCGGCATGACCGGTGCGATTGTGCATGTGAGCAAAATCCGCCCGATGCATCTCATTGCCCCGGAAGAGGTGAAAGTCTGCGAGGATCTGATTTTTGATCGTCGTGCCGAGGGTTATGATCCGCTGCACAAACTTCTGGAAATATTCGCGGACCGCAAAGCCGCTGATGCAACTAAGAAAAAGCGCGCGGAGACGGTTGAGGGGCGGTTGAAGGACCGGATTGTCGATGGCGACCGCAAGGGGCTGACTGATGAGCTGGATGACGCCCTGAAAACCAACAAGCCACTGGATATCATTAACAACATTCTGCTCGACGGAATGAAGGTGGTTGGTGAATTGTTCGGCGCGGGCAAGATGCAGTTGCCGTTCGTGTTGCAATCGGCCGAGACGATGAAGGCCGCGGTGGCACATCTGGAGCCACTGATGGAGCGTGTGGCAGGGGAAGAGCGCGGCATTATCGTGCTCGCCACTGTTAAGGGTGATGTGCATGATATCGGCAAAAATCTCGTCGATATTATTCTCACCAATAATGGTTACAAGGTAATTAATCTTGGCATTAAGGTGCCGCTGGCCGATATGGTCGTGGCGGCGAAGGAGCACCGTGCGCATGCGATCGGCATGTCCGGCCTGCTGGTGAAGTCCACCGTGGTGATGCGCGAGAACCTTGAGGAAATGTCGCGGCAGGGGTTGGATATTCCGGTAATGCTGGGCGGTGCGGCGTTGACGCGCAACTACGTGGAAGATGATTGCGTGGCTGCTTATACGTCCGGCCGGGTTGCCTATGCGCGCGATGCGTTCGACGGGTTGCACCTCATGGACAAGGTCACGGGCAATGATTTCGACAATTATCTGGCCGTCATCCAGTCCAAGCGCAAAGGCAAGGCCCGCAATACGAAGCGCAAGCTGGGCGAAGCGGATAGCGCGGCTTTCGCGCCGGTTGATATTAAGACCATGCAGGCTCGCCGCTGCCGCCTGACGCAGAGCGAGCCGGTGATTACACCGCCGTTCTGGGGCAGTAAGATCATCGAGGCATCACCAAAAGCGATTGTGCCGTTCATCAACGAGCGTTCGCTGTTTCAGTTCCAATGGGGTTTTCGCAAGCAAGGGAAAACTCTGGAAGAATTCTTGGTGTGGGCGCGGCAGGAACTACGGCCGGTGATGAAACGCATGCTCGACCTGTGCGAGGCTGAGCAGATTTTGAAACCGCAGGCGGTTTATGGGTATTGGAAGGCTGCCGGCCAGGGCAATGATTTGATTCTGTTTGCCGAGGATGGCGTGACGGAGGTGGCGCGTTTTGCGTTGCCGCGTCAGCCCAAGGAGGATGGCGAGTGCATCGCCGACTTCTTTCGTGATGTGGATGATGCGGAGCGGGACGTCATCGGCTTGCAGGTGGTTACGGTTGGCCAGCGCGCCTCGGAAGTGGCGCGACAGTGGTTTGAGAGCAACCGCTACCAGGACTATTTATATCTGCATGGTATCTCAGTGGAAATGGCGGAGGCGCTGGCCGAATACACGCATAAGCGTATTCGCGCGGAGCTTGGTTTTGCCGCGGAGGATGACCGGGACATGGAGAAGATGCTGCAGCAATCCTATCGCGGGTCGCGATATTCGTTTGGATATCCGGCATGCCCGAAGCTCGAGGATCAGGAGCAGTTGTTGAGGCTGTTGGGGGCAGAGAGGATCGGTGTTTCCTTGTCGGATGAATATCAGTTGCACCCGGAACAATCGACGAGTGCGATTGTCGTTTTGAATTCAAAGGCGAAGTATTTTTCAGTGTAAGTATGGCGGGTAGCCGGAAGGGCGGACAAAAAGGGGCTACCCCCGCGGAGGTAGCCCCTTTTTGTGGATACTTGTTTTAAACGAACTTGGTGCGCCGGACGACCAGGCGGACACCGATATTGATAGCGAGCACCACCAGCATGACGAGGAGCGCTGCGGCGAAGGCCAGTGCATGGGAGTGCGCGTCGGGCTGGTCGATAAAGGTCCAAATCACGTAAGTTAGGTAGCCGACCGGATCGTGTGTGAACCTGCCGTGCCACAGAGAATCGGACCAGCCAGCGGTATAGATGAGCGGAGCGGTTTCACCCACGGAGATAGCCAGGGCCAACAACGCGCCGGTAACGACACCCGAGGCAGCACCAGGAAGGATAATCTTGAAGACGACCGTGGGCTCGGAGGCGCCGAGTGCGAAGCCGGCTTCGCGCATGGTGTCGGGCACTTGCTGGAGGGCGAGTTCAGTGATGCGCGCAAGGTAGGGCACGATAAGGATGGCAATGGTGATGGCGGCGGCGGCCAGCGAGAAGCCCCAGCCAAAGCCGATGATAAACACGATGTAGGAGAAATAGCCAAGCACAATGGAGGGGGTGCCGGTCAGTACATCCGAAAGGAAGCGGATAGTGCTGCCGAGTTTATTTTTGCCGTATTCGGAAAGATGGATGCCGGCGCCGACCCCGATGGGCACGGCAATGGCCATGGCGCAGATCGTAATAATGAATGTACCTTCAATAGCGTTTGCCAAACCGCCGCCGTTGCCACTAGTCGGGGCTGTGAAGAGTTTGATCGAGAAAGCAGAGAGACCATTGTAGGCAACGACGCCAACGATATCGAGCAGAGGGGCGATGACCAGCAGCAAAGCGATGCTGCAGGCCGCCCAGCCGATATTGCTGACGATGACCCGTGTGATTTCCTGCGGGGAGCGGCGGGTTGGGTTACTTACGGTTGCGGACATTGAGCGCTCCGGATGCGATGAGTTTGGCGGCGGCATTAACAGCCAACGTAATGAGGAAGAGCACCAGAGCCACTTC
Organism: uncultured Alphaproteobacteria bacterium; assembly: GCA_963696195.1. Lineage (GTDB taxonomy): Bacteria > Pseudomonadota > Alphaproteobacteria > Acetobacterales > Acetobacteraceae > Acidocella. The sequence continues at coordinate 1,783,795 of OY968826.1, read as the reverse complement.
CGCCAGGGCGCGGACTGACATGTTGGTGGGGTCGGCCTGGGCGCTATCCAATTGGCTGACGACGAAGGAGGCAATGGTGGATATGGGTGAGAAGAGTGAAGTGGGTAGGATGTTGATGCCGCCGCCGGAAACCATGAGCACCGCCATGGTTTCACCCAAGGCACGGCCCAGAGCTAGCACAATACCGCCGACCAGTGTGGTGCGGACCATGGGCATCATGGCTTTCGAGACAACCTCGAAATGTGTGGCGCCGAGGGCGAAAGCGGATTCACGATTTTCCTTTGGAACCTGCATTAGCGCGTCTAGCAAGGTGGAGGCGATGATTGGTGTGATCATGAGCGCCAGAACGATGGACGCGGCGAGCAGACCGTAGCCGTTGCCAGTAGGGCTAACATAATGGCCGATGAAAGGGACGAGCACGGCGATGCCCCAGAGACCGAACACGACCGATGGCACAACGGCGATGAGTTCAACGAGCAGGGAGAGCACGGGGCGGATTTTTGGTGATACTGCCTCGGCCAGAAAGATGGCGGCGCCGACTGAGAGCGGCACGGCGATGAGAATGGCAATCGCTGAAGTAGCCAGCGTGCCGACGATGAAGACCAAAATCCCGTAATTGGCACCACTTGGGATCAGGACGCCCTTGACGGCGACCGGATCGTCGTAAAGGTCGCCCAGATTCCAGTTGATGTCTGTGATGAAGTGAAGGCCGTTGAAGAAAATGGCCTGTCCGGAATAGATCACCAAAAACAAAACGACCGCGCTGAGCGCGGCGGGAATAAAAAGGCTTAGAGTGAGTACCGAGAGACGAAAGGGCCTGATTGTCATGGTCCACCGTTCATTTGAAGTAGCACCCCTTCCGGCAGGAGCCGGAAGGGGTGCTGGGAGTACTTACTGAATTTTATTGATTTGTGCAGCGGAAAGAGTCTGCACCGCAGCCGGCAACGGCAGGAAGTGAACCTGCTTCAGATAGCTCATGTCGTTACCTTCGGTAATGGCCCAGGTCAGGAAGGTGCGGATAGCTTCGGCGACAGCCGGAGCCGGCTGGTTGCTGTCGACGATCGCATACTCATAGTTCACGATCGGGTAGGCGTTGACGCCAGGCGAGAAGATCATGCTGACGCGCTCATCCGCTGGGGTGGAGGCGGCAACGCTGGAGGCGGCGGCCGAGATAGTGTCGGCAGTCGGCTGCACATACTCGCCATGCTTATCTTCCAGGGCGGCAACACCGAGGCCCGCGGCGGCGACCTTGTCTGCGTAGGAGACGCCGATATAGCCGAGCGAGTAGGGGTTGGCTTTCACTGCGGCGAGGACGCCGGAGTTACCATTGCCGCCGAGTTCACCCGTTACTGCCGGCCAGGAGACGGTGGTACCGAAATGAAGCGCCTGAGCCCAGGACGGGGTGGAGAAGGCGAGGAACTGGGAGAAGATGAAGGTATCGCCCGAGCCGTCCAGACGGTGTACGGGGATAATCGCGTGGGCAGGCAAGTTCACGCCCGGGTTCGCCGCGGCAATAGCCGGGTCATTCCACTGGGTGATCTTGCCGGTGTAGATGTCGGCCAGGATCGGACCAGAAAGGTTCAGGCTGGTGACGCCTGGCAGATTGTAGTTAACGGCCTGGGCCGAGATCGCCAGCGGGATGCTCAGCATGGTCGGGTTGTTCTTGACCAGCGTATTCGAGAGATAAGCGTCCGACGCGCCAATGTTAACCAGTCCTTTAATCGCCTGGGCGATGCCGGCTCCGGAACCTGAGGAAGTGGTCGTGATGTCGGCGCTGGGATGGTCAGCCGTATAGCCCGTGACCCAGAGATTAAACAGCGGATAGAGCAAGCTGGAACCGCTTTCGACCAACGGCACGTCAACTTGAGCGTGGGCTGTCCCGGTAAAGCCAGCAAGGCTGGCGATTGCCAGCGCGGCAACGCCAGTGCGGCGGAGTGTGGTGCTAAATTTCACGTTCGCGTTCCTTATGTGATGTCCCCGAGAGGAGAGCCCTGTAAGACAGCGGGATATCCCGCATACTCCTCGCAATAATTGAAGCATGTGACAAAGGCGACGGGGTTTCGATTGCATTTGTGTGACATTTATATGTCGGCAATAAAAGTAATGAGAAATGTGACGGTCGTATGACGGTATGCCGCCGCGCAGGGGGTTACCGCAGATGTTCCGCGAAAAATGCAAGGCTGCGGAGTTCGGCCAGTTCGCAATCTCTGGCGCTGTAGCTCGCGCGCGCCTCGCAGCCAAAACCATGCTGCGCTCCGGGATAAATGAATACTTCCACGCCGGGCTGCGCGGCTTTGATCGAGTCCACGTCCGAGAGGGGGATGCCTTTATCTTCCCCACCGAAATGCAGTTGTACGGGACAGTTTGGCGTGAGGCCTCTTTGCCCGGCAATGCCGCTGCCGTACCAACCGATGGCGGCCTTGAAGGCGTGGCTCTTGGTGGCGCCTACCCAGGCCAGCGAACCACCCCAGCAATAGCCGATAATGCCAACGGGCTTGCCGCCAAAGGCCGCGGCGGTGGCGAGAATATCCGCAAGCACGGCGGCTTCGGGGATTTTGCCACGAAGTTCGACACCTTTTTTTATGTCCTCGGGCTCGTAGCCAAGCTCCACTCCGCGCTCGGCCCGGTCGAACAGTGCTGGGGAAAGAACGCGGTAGCCAAAGCCGGCCAGGCGTTCAGAAATCGAACGCATATGTGCATTCACGCCGAAAATTTCTTGTAGCACCACCAAACCACGTGGAGCATTCACATTTCCGGCTTCGAACGCCATAAATTCGTGTCCGTCAGAGGCGGTCAGCTTGAGCATGGACGAATCCCTCGATCAAAAAATTAAGGATGCGCGAGATGCGCGAAATCCCTGGCTAGGATTTCGTAAATGGTACGCTTAAAGGCGACGGCAAGGCCGGGAAGTTCCGCCAGCTCCACCCATTTCCAGGCGTCGAACTCAGGGTGTGTATGTGCATCCAATTGAACGTCGGAGTCCTGACCTAGAAATTTCAGGGCAAACCATTTCTGGGTTTGCCCGCGATAGCGGCCCTGCCAGGTTTTCCGTTGCAGGTTCCTGGGGAAATCATACTGCAGCCAGTCCGGATGCTCGCCAAGAATTTCGGCGTCGGCGGTACCGATTTCCTCCAGGAGTTCGCGCAAAACCGCCACTCGCGGGTCCTCCCCTTCGTCAATCCCACCTTGTGGCAACTGCCACGCGGCGTTCACCACACCGGAGCGCCGGCCAACTAGCACCCGGCCATCTGGCCCGAACAATACCGCACCTACGTTCAACCGGTACGGCAAGGATTTCCAATCAGTCATCGGCTAATAAGGCCCGCTTAATTGGAGGCTGTTGTCGTCGTGGGCGGTAACATCGTGGCGATCAGTTTAAGGCCCATTTGCATCTGAAAATCCGTAGCTGGGTTGGCCGGGTCAAAATCTGGCCAATTTGCCGGTGGTTTGTTGGGAATGGTGCTGGCGGTGGCCGGCAAAGGCGGGGCCGGCGGTAAAGGTGTAACCGATTGCCCGGTTGGATTTGTGAAGGAGTTGATCAGATCGGTCTCGCGCAACTGCGCGAAGGCATCGTCAGGCGTGCGCGTGTCGGATACGGTGACATCCGGGGTGACGCCGTAGCCCTGGATGGATTTACCTGACGGTGTGAAATAGAGCGCGGTGGTGAGGCGCAGTGCGCCCTCATCGTCGATTGGCATAATGGTTTGCACGGAGCCCTTGCCGAAAGTCTTGGCGCCCAGCACCAGGGCGCGGCGGTTTTGTTGCAGAGCGGCGGTTACAATTTCGGCCGCGGATGCGGTGCCGGCATTGGTAAGAACCACGACGGGAGCGCCGTTCGTGATGTCACCTTCCTGTGCATACCATACTGCGTCGTCCTGGGAATGGCGGCCATGGGTAGAGACGATTTCGCCGGAGTTTAGGAAGTCGTCACTGACGGCGACCGCTTGATCCAACAAGCCGCCGGGATTGTCACGCATATCAAGGATGTAACCGCGAATATTGCCATTGGCTTGCTTTTTAAGGGCTTTCACCGCGTCACGAATATGCGGGTCGGCATTTTCATCGAAGCTGTCGAGCCGGATGTAGCCTATCTGGCCAGCCGGGGTCGGAAGGAGCCGGTCTTTCACATCCTGGATTTTGATGATTTCGCGCGTGAGAGTGACGTGGACGGGCGTACTGACGCCGTTGCGCTTCAGCGTGAGGGTGATCTGGGTGCCCGGCGCGCCGCGCATTTTGGCGACAGCGTCGTCGAGGTCGAGGCCGTCAGTTGAGTGGCCGTTGATTTCGACGATGATGTCGCCGGGTTTGATGCCGGCGCGCGCGCCTGGTGTGTCGTCGATCGGGGAAATAACCTTCAACAGGCCGCTGGCTTCGGTGACTTCAAGCCCGAGGCCGCCGAACTCGCCGCTGGTCTGCACCTGCATATCGGCATACTGCTGCTGGTTCATGTAGCTGGAATGCGGGTCCAGCCCGGCCAGCATGCCGTTAACGGCGCTGTAGATCAGCTTGTCCGACGGCGGGTCGATGACATAATTTTCTTTAACCTGCGTAAGGATGTCTCCGAACAGGGAAAGTTGTTGGTAGGTGCTGTCTTCGGACGCATTCTGGCCCATCGCATGCTGCAATGGCTGCGCCACCGTGCCGATGGCGAGGCCCGCCATGAAAATTCCGCTCAGCATTAACCCGCTACGCAACCGCATACGATAATTTCCTTAAAACGAAACCAGAACACTCTGCCTGGATATTAGATAGCATACTCTTTTAATTATCCAGAGCCGTTACCTGAAAGCCAAGCGGTTGGATTCATCGGTGTGCCGTTTTGCCTTAATTCTATGTAAAGAATCGGCTGGCGGGTGGGGTTCGCGGGGTCGTAGCCAAGCATGGTGCCGACCGGCTGGCCATGCGTGAGGCGCTGCCCTGTAATGACATCCAATTGGTTCATGCCTGCCAGGACGACACTGCTACCGCCACCGCAATCGGCAATGAGCATGAGGCCGTAGGCGGGGAAGGGGCCAGCGAACATGACGGTACCGCCGCAGGGGGTGGTAACGTGCGCGCCGGGGGCGGCGCTGTAGCTGATGCCGGTGGCGGGGCCCGCCGGCGTGGCGGCACCGAAGGCTTGTACAATATGTCCGGCGACCGGGGAGCCGCCGGTGCCGGCGGGCGGGTTGGCGGCGACGGTGGTTGCGCTGGGTGTCACAAGGCCGGTTACTGCCGCGGAAATACTACTCAATTTGCGCTGTGCGGCGAGGCTGGCCTCGGCAGCTCTTGCCGCCGTGTCGTTATCGGCCATTTCAGCAGCTTTGGCGGCATTGATTTGGGCGTTAAGCGCGGCCTCGGCATTTTGCTGCACGGTAACGGCGGCGTTGAGCTGTGCCTGGGCGGCTTGAGCCTGAGCCAGCAGACCCGCCAACTGGGTGGTTTGGCTTTTGACCTCCTGCGCCTGCACCGCGATGGCTGCTGCCACACCCTGCATGATGGTGATGCCGCGGACCGCGTCCTGCGGGGATTGCGGGACGGCGAGCATGGTGGCGGCCGGCTGTGCCTCAAGGCGTTGCATCACCGGGAGAAGTTTTTCCAACGCAGCCTGGGCACCAGCGAGCCGCTGGCTGGTGGCTGCCTGCGCGGCCTGAAGGCTGGCGAGTTGCTGGGCGTCCTGGCTTGTCTGGTTTTCCAACTGGCGCAGCGCGGCAGCTGCGGCCACCTGCTGTTCGGCCAGCAAAGCTGCGTTAGCGGCATCGGCACGTTCTTTTGTCCGGGCAGCTTGCGCGGCCGCGCGTTCAGCCTCCAGCGCATTCCGCGCGCTCTGCACCTGACCAGCTTTGCCGTCGTGCCCGGCCTGGGCGAGTGCCGGGCAGAGTGCGGCGAGCAGGCAGAGGGCGGCGAGGGGTTTCAACTGATCAGCGATTTGCCGGTCATCAGCGCCGGTTGTGCGATCCCCAGCAGGGCCAGCAACGTGGGCGCGATGTCAGCCAGAATGCCGTCGTGCAACTTGGCGCCCGCCGGTCCGCCCGCGCACAAAACCGGCACTGGGTTGGTGGTGTGGGCAGTGTGGGGGCCATGGGTTTCCGGGTCGTACATCATTTCGCAGTTGCCATGATCGGCCGTGACCAGCAAGGCGCCACCTTGGGCGGCAACGGCATCAGCGATGGCACCCAGGCCCGCGTCCACTGCTTCCACGGCTTTGATCGCGGCGCCGAGCACGCCAGTGTGGCCGACCATGTCTGGGTTGGCGAAGTTGAGCACAATGAGGTCGTATTTCTGTTCCCCGATCGCGGCAACGGCTTTGGCAGCGAGTTCGGCGGCCGACATCTCCGGTTGTAGGTCGTAGGTGGCGACTTTGGGTGAGGGGACCATGATGCGATCCTCACCGGCGTAGGGTTCTTCCCGGCCGCCGTTGAAGAAGTAAGTGACGTGCGGATATTTTTCCGTCTCGGCCATGCGGAGCTGTTTCAGACCCTTTTTGGCGATGATTTCGCCGAGCAGATCGTCCATGCGTTCCGGCAGGAAGAGCGTTTGCATAAAGGGCGCCAGCGCGTCGCTATAGGCGGTCATGCCAACGGCGGCGCTGAGCTTTGGCGCGGTGTGCGGGAAGCTGTTGAAGGCCGGGTCCAGCAAAGCGGTCAGGATTTCCCGCACGCGGTCGGCGCGGAAGTTGAAGCAGAGGATGGCGTCACCTTCCTTCATCCCGGCATAATCGCCGATGCTGGCGGGGAGCAGGAACTCATCCGTCAAATTGGCGGCGTAGCTGGCTTTTACGGCTTCGGCCGCGGTGGCAAAATGTTCACCCTTGGCGCTAACAATTAGGTCGTAGGCGCGCTGTACCCGCTCCCAGCGTTTGTCGCGGTCCATGGCGTAGTAGCGGCCGCAGATAGTGCCGATCAGTGCGTGGCCGGTGACGGCGGCTTCAAACTCCGCAAGGTAGCCCGCGCCCGATTGCGGCGGCGTGTCGCGCCCATCCATCCAGGCGTGGATTGTGACAGGAATGCCTGCGTCATGGAGGATTTTGGCCAGGGCCACGGCCTGGTTCTGGTGTGAATGCACGCCACCGGGAGAAAGCAGGCCCATGAGGTGCGCGATGCCACCGGTGTGTTTCAGGGTTTCGATGAACGCCAGCAGCGTGGGGTTTTTCGCCAGGGAGCCGTTCTCGATCGCAGAGTCGATGCGCGGGAGTTCCTGCATGACGACCCGCCCGGCGCCGATGTTGAGATGCCCAACCTCGGAATTGCCCATTTGCCCCTCCGGCAGGCCAACTGCGAGGCCGCTTGTGCGCATGAAAGCATGTGGCGACGACGCCCAGAGCCGGTGGAAATTGGGTAGCTTCGCCTGGGCGATGGCGTTGTTTTCCGGGCTCTCGTTCCAGCCGAAGCCATCGAGAATGACGAGCATTACGGGTTTGGTGGTCATGGCAGGTCCTTGATTACGCAATATGGTTCGCATCATTAGGCAATTCCGCCCCGTTTTACCAATGGCCGCGCCGTTTTTTACGTGCTCATGGCCGCCCTGCACGGTGGTAGGGGTGCCCGGTGTTGATCATCTGCGCGCGGTAGATTTGTTCGGCCAGCATGGGGCGGACCAGCATGTGCGGCCAGGTGAGTTTGCCGAGCGAGAGCTTGGCGCCCGCGCGGGCGATCACGGTGGCGTCCAGCCCTTCCGCCCCGCCAATGACGAAGGCGAGTTTTTTGTTCTGCTCGGTCCATTTACTGAGAAGTTTAGCAAGCTCGGGGCTGTCCGGCGCCGTCCCGCCACCGTCGAGCGCGATGACGAATTCGTCGGGCTTCAGCGCGGCCAGAATTGACTCGGCCTCCCGGCGTTTTATTTCCGCCGGGCTGCCGTAGCCATCCGGGAGTTCCACCAGCGTGAGCGCAGGTTTTATCCGCACGGCATAGCGCTGTAGAATCCCGAACTCGGGTGCGTTGGCCCCCGCCTTGCCGATAGCCAGAAGCCGCAATCAAGCCTCCGGTTCGGGCTCTGCCTCGGTCACGGCTTCATCAAGCTCGGCGCCCCACATCTTTTCCAGCGCGTAGAGGATGCGTGATTCTGGCTTGAAGAGGTGGATGATGATGTCCCCGGCGTCAATCAGCACCCAGTCGGTACCGCCGGCACCCTCCATGCGGGTTTTTTTGAAACCGGCTTTCACCAATTGCTCGTTCAGATGCGTTGCCATGGCGGAAATCTGCCGGTCGGCAAGGCCGGTGGCGATCACCATGCGGTCGGCAAAGCTGGCGCGGCCAGCGAGGTCGATGGCGACCACGTCCTCGGCTTTATCATCTTCCAGGCTGGTAACGATAACGGCCTGCATGCGGTCAAGCTCCGCCGCGGAGGTCTTGGGCAGGGCCTTTTTACGGCGCGGGCCGGCGATGCTGGCCTTTTTGCGCGGCGTACCGGGCATGGCGGGAAGGGATTCAGCCGGGGCGGGCTTTGGGGTGCGCTTGCGCGGGGCGGCGGCGGCGGTACCGCGGGCGGCCGGCTTGCGTGTAGGGGGGCGGACTATGGCAGTGCTCCTTTAATAATTTGTAAGCTCGCCTCCAGCGAGGCGCTTTGGCGTAAGGCGGTGGCGGAAGCCGGGTGCTCCTTTACCGGGAGCAGAATCCAAGCGGGTGCCGCTGCCGAGGCCAGACATACCCCAGAGCGCGCAGGAAGGCGACCGTTACGGAATCGTACCGCCGTCTGGCTTGTCAAAGCGGGCCGGGTGGCGCCTGGCCGGGGCAGTACCAGCATTGGCATGGCGCGGATAATGCGTAGCCAGTTTCCCCAGCGCGGCAGTTGCCGTAGATTGTCAGCGCCCATCAGCCAGACGAATTTTGTGCGGGGAAACCGGCGCAAAAGCTCTTTCATGGTGTCGGCGGTGTATTGGGTGCCAAGCCGCTGCTCGATGCCGGTCGCGATGATCCGCCGCCCGTCGGCAAGGCGCTGGGCGGAAGCAAGGCGTTGCGCGAAGGACGCCATGCCTTGCTTGGGCTTTAACGGATTGCCGGGCGAAACCATGAGCCAGAGTTGGTCCAGCCGCAGATGGATCATCGCTTGGCGCGCGACATGCAGATGCCCCTCATGCGCAGGGTTGAAGGAACCGCCAAGCAGGCCGACGCGTAATGCATAGTGGTGGCCGAAGCGCGGGGTCAGGGACGCACCTGCCCGGTGCCGCGGATCACATACCGGAAAGTGGTGAGCTGCTCCGGCCCAACCGGACCGCGCGCGTGGATGCGGCCGGTGGCGATGCCGATTTCCGCGCCAAAACCAAATTCCCCGCCGTCGCAGAACTGGGTGGAGGCATTCCACAGGCTGACCGCGCTGCTGACGTTTTTGAGGAAATAATCCGCAACCACCGCGTCCTGCGTGATGATGGCATCCGTATGCTCGCTGCCGTGCTGGGCAATATGTGCGAGGGCCTCGTCCACGCCGTCGACGATTTTGATGCTGAGGATGGCGTCAAGCCATTCGGTGTCAAAGTCCTCGGCGCGGGCCGCTTCCAGCGAGGGCATGATGGCGCGCGCACGTTCGTCGGCGCGGAAGGTGCAATGCAGCGCCGAAAGGTCTGCAACCAGTAGCGGTAGCAAGGTGGGAGCAACGGCGGCGTCCAGGAGCAGCGTTTCCGTGGCGCCGCAGACACCGGTGCGGCGCATTTTGGCGTTGGCGAGAATTTTCCGCGCCATGTCAGAATCAGCTGCTGCGTGAATGTAGGTATGGTTCAGCCCTTCCGCATGGGCGAGGACAGGCACGCGCGCGTCGCGCTGCACACGTTCGACCAGGGTTCTGCCGCCACGGGGGATAATTAGGTCAATGAAGCTGGAAGCGGTGAGCATGGCGCCGACGAAGCCGCGATCCGTGCTAGGGGCGCCCTGGACCGCATCTGCCGGCAGGCCGGCGGCGCGCAGCCCTACGGTGATGGCGCTCTGAATCGCCTGCACGGAATGGAAACTCTCAGAGCCGCCACGGAGCAAAATGGCGTTACCGGATTTGAGGGCAATAGCCGCGGCATCCGCGAAAACATTCGGCCGGCTCTCAAAAATCATCCCAAGTACGCCGATGGGCTGGGCGATGCGGCTGATGACCAGACCGTTCGGGCGGTTCCACACCGCCAAAGTTCTTGCCAGGGGATCAGGAAGTGCGGCGATTTCTTCCAGGCCGCGCGCCATGGCTTCCACGCGGGCAGGGTTGAGCAGCAGGCGGTCGCCAAAGGCGGCGGTGCCGGAAAAGTTTTGCATGTCCAGGCTGTTGGCCTGGAGGATTTGCGGCGCTGCGGCACGCAAAGCGGCGGCGGCTTCCGTCAGGGCGCGGTTACGCGCTGGCGCATCGGTGCGGGCCAGAACGGCAGCGGCGGCGCGGGCCTTTGCGCCCAGGATGGAAATCTGTTGCGCAAAAATGTCAGGTGCGGCGTTCATGCGCGGTATCGTTGCCTAGTCCTGGCGGGAAGATCAACTGCGCGCTAACCTCAAGGCGACATGCCAGACCTCTTCGATTCGCTGATGCCGGACGTACAGGCTCCTTCAGGGCCGGTGCTGCGCACTTCACGCCTTATGCTGCGGCCGCTTGTGGCTGAGGACGCGCCGGCGTTCCACCGGCTGATTAACGATTGGGAGATTTGCCGGCGGTTGCCCGATGCGCCGTTCCCGTACTCCGCGAGTTTGGCGGAGGAGTGGATTGCGGCTGCGGCTGCCGACCGGCTGGCTGGAAGGGCTGAACAATTCGCGCTGGTGGATGCCACCACGGGTGAACTGCGTGGTTGTGTTGGGTTGCGCATGGGCAAGGGGCATAAATCCGCGGACCTGGGCTATTGGCTGGGGCGCGCCAGTTGGGGCCAGGGTTATGGGCTGGAGGCAGCGCGCAGGCTGGTGGAATGGGTGTTCGCCGCCTTCCCGATTGCGCGGCTGACCGCCACGGTGGCGGCGGATAACGATGCCTCGGCGGCCCTGCTGCGGCGGGTAGGGTTTTTGCCCACCGGCAAAGGCACCCAGGTTTTTATGTGCCGGCCTGGTCAGAAACTGCCGGTGAAACACTTCACCCTGGAGCGCGAGGTGCCGGTGGTGGCGTTGGCGCAGAAAAATTCCGTGCTCCTGGTAGTTGCGGTCGCGCTGATTAACGCGCAGGGCCATATCCTGCTGGCGCGCCGCCCGGAAGGGAAGAAAATGGCCGGTATGTGGGAGTTTCCTGGCGGTAAGGTGGAAGCCGATGAAACACCAGAAGCCGCTCTGGTGCGCGAGTTGCGTGAAGAACTGGCAATTGAGGTTGCCTCTGGCGATTTAGCGCCTTTTGTGTTTGCCTCGCACCCGTATGATAGTTTTCATTTGTTGATGCCAGTGTTCCTGTGCCGCCGTTGGAAGGGTAAACCAGTGCCAAAAGAAGGCCAGGCCCTGGCCTGGGTGGCGCCTGATCGGCTCGTGGAATACCCTATGCCACCGGCCGACCGGCCGTTGATCCCCATGCTGAGAGATTTTTTATGAGCAATCCCACGGCTGCCATTCTCATCATTGGCAATGAAATTCTCTCCGGTCGCACGCAGGATGAAAATGTGCGGTTCATCGCCAAACGGCTGGCTGATTTGGGCATAAAGCTCGAAGAAGTGCGGGTGATCCCGGATGTGCCGGCCCGGATTATCGGCGCGGTGAATGAGTTGCGCGCCGCCTACGAGGTTTTGTTCACCACCGGCGGCATTGGTCCGACGCATGACGACATCACTAGCGAATGCATAGCAGCTGCCTTCGGCGTGCCCTGGGAGCCGCATGCGGAGACTTTTGCGCTGATGCACGAGCGCATGGGCGAAAACTTCAACGTGGCACGTCAGCGCATGGCGACGATGCCGCGCGGGGCTAAGCCAATAGCCAACTCGGTCTCGCTGGCGCCGGGATTTTCCATGGGCAATGTGCATGTCATGGCGGGCGTGCCGAGAATCATGCAAGCAATGATGCTGGCTCTGGAGCCGGAGTTGCCGCGCGGCGTGCCGATTGCGATGCGTACCGTTTATGCCATGGGCGTGATGGAAGGCAGCATCGCGGCCGGGCTCTCGGAAATTCAAGAGCGGTTCCCTACTGTGGACATTGGCAGTTATCCGTTCCGCCGGGAGGCTGGGTGGGGCGTTGCCGTTGTCGCCAAGGGCACGGATGTTGGAGCCCTGGAGCAAGCCATCGCCCAGGCCACGGATTTGCTGGCAACGCAGGACACCACGCCGATGCAGGGCGAACCCGCCGTATAAATCCCGGCGGGTTCGGTTACTCAGGCGTCCATTTTAAGCGCCGCGAGGAAGGCGCTTTGCGGGATTTCCACCTTGCCGAACTGGCGCATCCGCTTTTTGCCTTCTTTCTGCTTGTCCAGCAGTTTGCGTTTGCGGGAAATATCGCCGCCGTAGCACTTGGCGGTGACATCCTTGGAAAGTGCGGAAATGGTTTCGCGCGCCACTACCCGGCTGCCGATGGCGGCCTGGATGGCGATTTTGAATAACTGTTTTGGGATCAGGTCCTTCAGCTTGGCGCAAATCGCCCGGCCGCGTGACTCGGCAGCGGCGCGGTGGGCGATGAAGGAGAGCGCGTCCACCGGCTCCAGATTCACCAGGATCGAGATTTTTACGAGGTCGGCCTCGGAATAGTCCTCAATTTGGTAGTCGAAGCTCGCATAGCCGCGGCTGATGGATTTCAGCCGGTCATAGAAGTCGAATACAACCTCGTTGAGCGGCAGTCGGTACACGGCCATGGCGCGGTTGCCCACATAGGTCAGGTCTGCCTGCTGGCCGCGCCGCTCGTTGCACAGGGTCAGTACCGCGCCGAGGTAGTCGTCCGGCACCATGATGGTGGCGCGAATCCAGGGTTCTTCGATGTGGTCGATGACACTGCCGTCGGGCATGTCCGACGGGTTATGCAAAAGCTCCATATCGCCGTTGGTCTTAAAGATCTTGTATACCACGGATGGGGCGGTGGCGATCAGGTTGAGGTCGAACTCGCGTGACAGGCGCTCCTGGATGATCTCCAGGTGCAGTAGCCCGAGGAAGCCGCAGCGGTAGCCAAAGCCCAAAGCGGCCGAGGTTTCGGCCTCGTAGTGGAAGCTGGCGTCGTTCAGGCGCAGCTTGCCCAGCGAGTCGCGTAATTTCTCGAAATCATCCGCATCCACGGGGAACAACCCGCACCACACCACCGGAACCGAGGGTTTGAAGCCTGGCAGCGCCTCGGTGACCGGGTTGCGGTCGTCGGTAATGGTGTCACCCACCTTGCAATCCGCGACGGTTTTGATTGCGGCGGTGATGTAGCCCATCTCGCCTGGCCCCAAGGTCTCCACGGCGCGCATTTTGGGTGTGAACACGCCCAGTTGCTCGATTGGATGTACCGCACCGGTCGCCATCATGCGTACCTTCTGGCCCCGGCGCATAATGCCGTTTTTAACCCGCACCAGGGTCACCACGCCGAGATACTGGTCGTACCAGCTATCGATCAGCAGGGCCGAAAGCGGCGCATTCGCGTCGCCGATCGGCGGCGGCAGACGGGTGACCAAGGCTTCCAGCACGCCCTCGATATTCAATCCTGTTTTGGCGGAAATCTCGATGGCGTCGGAGGCATCGATGCCGATGACGTCCTCGATCTGCTGCTTGACCCGCGGCACATCGGCGGCCGGCAGGTCGATTTTGTTCAGCACCGGAACAATTTCATGGCGGGCGTCAATGGCCTGGTACACATTAGCCAGGGTCTGCGCTTCCACGCCTTGGCTGGCATCCACCACCAGCAGCGACCCCTCGCAGGCGGCCAATGAACGGCTCACCTCATAGGCAAAGTCCACATGGCCGGGCGTGTCCATCAGGTTCAGCACATAGGTTTTGCCGTCCTTAGCCGGGTATTCCAGGCGCACGGTCTGTGCCTTGATGGTAATCCCGCGCTCTTTCTCGATGTCCATATTGTCGAGCACCTGCTCGGTCATCTCGCGCGCGGTGAGGCCGCCGCAATGCTGGATCAGGCGGTCGGCGAGCGTGGATTTGCCATGATCGATATGGGCGATGATGGAGAAATTGCGGATCAGTTCGGTCGGCGTGTCGGTCATGGGCCTGACATACGCAGAATCAGGCGCAACGTCGACAGCTATAAAGGCGGGAAGGGGTTGTGAGCGGTAAGACCCTTCCTGAATTTGAACGGTTGGGGTCTAAACCGCCCCGTTAGCCAGCATTGTGGCGCGAACCGCTTCTTCGGGTACGTCGTTGCTGGTGAAGGCTTGGCCAATGCCGCGCGTCAGGACGAAGTGGAGCCGCCCGCCGCGCATTTTTTTATCCTGCTTCATGTGGGAGAGGAGCCGTTCCACTGGCAGCCCAGCGATCTGCGTGGGCAGGCCAACGCTTTGCAGATGTGCTGCGATGCGGCCGGTATCCTCTTGCGGGCAGTGGTCGAGCGATGCCGACAGATGCGTGGCGAGCACGAGCCCGACCGCCACTGCCTCGCCGTGCAGCAAGCCCTTGCCATATCCGGTCTCAGCCTCCAGCGCGTGCGCAAAGGTATGGCCAAGGTTCAGTAAAGCGCGGCCGTCATTCGGTTTGGTTTCCCGCTCATCGTCACCCACAACCTGCGCCTTGAACTTCACCGCCCGTTCCACGGCTTCCGCCAAGTAGGGTGAATCCTCGTTCAGCATCAATGGGGCGTGGGTTTCGCACCATTCATAGAAACTTGAATCAGCGATCAGCCCGGCTTTCACGATTTCGGCGTAGCCCGACCGGCGTTCTCGCGGCGGCAGGGTGCCGAGCACGCTGGTGTCGGCCAACACCATGTTTGGTTGATGAAACGCGCCGATCAGGTTTTTCCCGTGCGGCGAATTAATGCCGGTTTTACCGCCCACGCTGGAATTGACCTGGGCGAGCAGGGTCGTTGGAATTTGGATAAAGGGCAGGCCGCGCAGCGTGGAAGCAGCGGCAAAGCCGGCCAGATCACCGACCACACCGCCACCGAGGGCGATAATCGTGGTATGGCGGTCGACTTTTTGCGCCAGCAGTTTGTCAACGACATCCGCCCAGGTTTGCAGGCTTTTGGAGGCTTCGCCGGGAGCCACCACAATGGCGGCATGGCTGACACCGACTTCCGTCAGGCTGTTCTGTAACGTTACCAGATGCAGGGCGGCCACGGTTTCATCGGTCACGATCACGCAGCGCGGCTGTGGCAGCACTGGCGCGATCAGCGCCCCCGCCCGCTGGAGCAGGTGGCTGCCGATCAGAACCTCATACCGGCTTTGGGACAGTTGCACAGTCACCCGGCGCGGGGGGGTGTATTCGTTTAGGGCGGCGATAACGTTGCTGGTGGTCACGTGTGGGGGAGCCTCTGAACCGTCGACGATGATGTCAGCCTGGGCATAGAGCGGACTACGCTCCTGGGAAAGACGTTGCAGGATTTGGGCCGGGTCGCCGGCATTGAGCAGCGGCCTGTGGGTGCGGCCCTGGACCCGCTGCAGCAGTATCGGCAACGGGCAGCGCAGCCAGACGGAAACAGCCCGCTCCCGGATAATGGCCCTGGTCTCCGCGTCCATGAACGCGCCGCCGCCGGGCGCCAGCACAATCCGGCCATTGGCGAGCAGTCTCTGAATGACCCGTTTTTCCCCTGCGCGGAAATGCGCCTCGCCATGTTTGGCAAAAATCTCCGCGACGGTGGTTCCGGCGGCGCGCTCGATTTCCTGGTCCGCGTCAAAAAAAGGCAAGCCGAGCTGGGCGGCCAGGCGCTTGCCGATAGCGGTCTTGCCGGCCCCCATGAGGCCGATGAGCACGATACTCCGTTCGGAAGCGGGCAAAATTTGGTTGTTGAGTCGCATGGTGCGAGAGGCTTATCACATCATCAGCATGACGATAGATGGCCATACCGAAGCGTTTCTTGAAATGTTAGCGGCCGAACGCGGGGCCGCGCGGAACACGCTGGCGGCCTATCAGGCTGATCTGGAGGATTTTGCGGGTTTTTTGCGCACCCAGGGCGTAACGCCAGGAGGTGCTGGGGCGGGCGATGTGGGGGCTTATATCGAGTCGCTGCACCAGTCCGGCCTGGCGGCGCGGACCCAGGCGCGGCGGCTTTCCGCCCTGCGGCAGTTTTTCCTGTTTTTGCTGCGTGAGGGGATACGGGACGATAATCCGGCGGCCGAAATGGCGACGCCACGTCTGCCGCAAAGTCTGCCAAAAAATTTAAGCGAATCGGAGGTCGAGCAGCTTTTGCAAGCCGCACGAGAGTTCCCGGGGGTGCCGGGGCTGAAGGCCAGTGCCGGGTTGGAGATACTCTACGCTACAGGGCTGCGCATCTCTGAGTTGCTGGCCCTGCCGGCCCGCGCGTTGGCGACGGATGCGGCGGTTCTAATGCTTAAAGGCAAAGGTGGACGGGAGCGCATTGTACCTCTTTCAGATATGGCAAAATTGGCGGCAGCCCGGTTGCGGGAGGCAACAGCCAATGCCAAACCGCCGCCGCGTTTCCTGTTCAGTGGCCGCAATCCCAGCCTGGCGATGACGCGCCAGGGCTTTGCCTTGTTGCTCAAACAGGTGGCGCTGAAGGCCAACATAGATCCGGCTAGGCTCTCCCCGCATGTGCTCCGTCACTCTTTTGCCTCGCATCTGCTGGCGCATGGGGCGGATTTACGTAGCCTGCAAAAACTGCTGGGACATGCCGATATCGCGACAACGCAGATTTACACCCATGTGCTGGCGGAGCGTTTGCAGCGTCTGGTGCAGGCGCATCATCCCTTGGCACGCTGAACAAGGTTAACGGTCGGTATTGATCTGCCCCAGAACTTCGACACGAAGCCGCTCCAGCCAGGAGCCGCGGTGGCGGGTCTCGTTGGTGGACAGATACCGGCGCATGTCCTTGGGCATTTTGCGGCGGGCAGGAGGGACAGTGGAAAGTGCTGCCCGAATACCGTCGACGGTGGCGCCCAGCCGGCCGTTTCGCAGGCCCTTAATGAGGTAACCCAGCATGCGTGGGGTCAGGCCGAGCCAGGACGCCCCCCATTTACGGCCAATGAGCAGCCGGTTGCGCACGAAGTAGGTCATACGAGTCGTGCTCCAACCGATGCGGGCGCCGGCGGAGATTTTATGGATGACCGCGAGAGAGCCGTCGTAACCAATTTTCCAGTTCAGGGCGATGGCGGCGAGGCAGAAGTCGTATTCCTCCCAGGTGAAGAAAAATGCGGCGTCGTAACCGCCGACGGCGTTCCACGTCACGCGCCGGATGGCATGACCGGCGCCGACAAAGGTTGTGGTGTCGAACTTGTCCTTGAAGCGGCTAATCAGCCCGGCCGGATAGCCCCAGCTGAATTTATCCGGGCGTATCCCATCCTCGCAGAGGATATTGAAGCCGAGCGCGCCCAGGTCGGGCCGGTGGCTGAAGGCCCGCACAGCACGGGCCGCCACCCAGTTATCGGCGAAAATGGCATCGTTATCGAGCGCTACGATGACTTGGCCATGTCCCAGGGACGTTAAAAGATTACGGCCACCGGCGACACCCAGGTTCTCCGCCGCGGCATAAAGCGCGAAATACGGCACATTTGAGAATATTCGCACGAGGTTCCGCAACACTTCCGGCGCCGAACCCTGGTCGAGCACGGTGACATGAAATGTTCCGCCGCGTTGCGCCCGCGCGGACTGGATCGCGTCGATTGTCTCGGCCGGCCGGTTAAGCGAGAGGATAATAATGTCCGCATCGTAGGCGTCAGGTCCGGGCTGGCGGCCGGCCAGAAGCCTCAGGGGCTCACGGCGGCGTGGTTCACCAAGCATTTGTCTGCGTCAGCAATACCGGCAAAGTTTGGAACATGATGGATATGTCCAGCCAGAGTGACCAGGACTGGATATATTCCAGGTCACTCGCCAGCCGCTGCTCAAGCGTGCTGAGTACCTGGGTCTCCCCGCGCTGGCCCCGGATTTGTGCAAGTCCGGTAATCCCGGGTTTTACGCGATGGCGCAGCCGGTACAGGCGCAGGGCATTCTCGAAAGTGATACCCTCCACCTGGGTTTCCGGCGCGTGAGGGCGCGGACCGACCAGGGACATGTCACCTTTAATAACATTAACAAGTTGTAATAGTTCGTCCAGCGAGGTGCGGCGGAGAAAATGGCCGATCGTTGTAATCAATGGGTCATTACGCCGCGCCTGGGCAAAAGGCCGGCCTGGGTCATAGGCCATAGTGCGGAGTTTCAGCACCGTAAATTGCTGCCCGTGGGCACCTGTGCGGCTTTGCCGGAATATGACAGGGCCGGGTCCGCTCATCCGGACAAAGCACGCCGAGAGCAGCAGGACAGGGGCGGCGATTATCAACAAAGTTGTAGCGACGGCCAGGTCGAAAGCCCGCTTCGTCACGTTCAGTGAACTAACTAAACTGTCAGTGACAATAGGCACGAGTTTGTAAGAGCCAGACCGTTCCTTAAGCACCGCCGGCAGGTTTGGAGCGATATCGAAGGCCATCCAAATGCGGGCGGGGTAAACCAGCAAGTCTGCGAGTAGTTCCTGATGGAGCGCAGCCGCAAAGCCATCCAGTTCAGGATGATGAACAAAAATGACGTCCTGAATGTTCGTTGTATGAATCTTCTTCAGGAGGGCCTGGATGCTGGGTATTTCGGGCCAATTCAGTGACGAGCCTGGAACATGTTTGCTGGAGAGGTGGAGAATGCCTGCGATCTGGGACGAAATCGGATGCTCACTCAAGGCGCCGATCAGATCCAGCGAGCAATAATCGTAGCAGATCACGAGGGAGCTGGGGGCAGGACGTAAGCTGTCCCCGGTGGTCAGCTTGTTCGGTAAAATTGATCGGACGCCACCTAAAGCAATAGGGGTCACGATCAGGTTAGCTATTGTCCATGGTTGGGTAAGGATATGGGCATGTCCCAGCAGTGCAGACAGTGAAAGCATGGCAAGGCTAGTCGCAAAAAAGCAGTTTATTGCCAGGCCCGTTTGTTTTCGTGGGGCCGCTATCTGGTTGGTTCGATACCCCCCATGAGATGCAACCAGCATGACGGTGATAAAAGCGAGTAGCGTCCAAAAGCAGAGATTTCGCCCGAGGTTTTCAGTGCTTTGCCTAAGCAGACTGCCAGCCAGTGGAATTGCCAGAACCGCGCTAAAATCCGCTATGCGGAAAATTATACTGACAGATAGTTTTGGAGACCTTACAATTTCGGGTTGGTTTGAGCATAGCTGGCCGTGATCGACCCCTACCGGCACGTGAAGCTCTGCCATCTAATATTCGCCTCAAAGTTGTCGTTAACGACGTGTCGTTACTTGAGGTTGTATTAACTAAATACAAATCTTTTGGAAAGAAAATAATTAAAACATAGTCCAGCAATTGAACCGGCGATGATCGGGAACACCGGTTGATTGTGGCAAAGCGTACTTAATGAGATTAGTGCAAAAAATGTCCCACGATTAAAGACGAAACCAACCGAATTGGCGATAAGAAACCGTACCCATTGCACATGCGGTGCGGCGTGGACGTGATGCCGGAATGTCCAGACGCGGTTAACGCCCCAGTTTGCGGTGGCGGCGACCAGGAACCCAAAAATGCCGGCTACGTAGAGGCCTGTAAGACCGCGCAGCGCGTAAACCGTGCCGGTGTCCCAGCAAAATCCCAATGTACCAACAACGGCGAAGCGAATGAATTTCTCGCTGACACCGCTGCGCGACAGTAATACCACGGCGGCATCCAGGCCGCCCAGAAGCTGTTTGGAAACCGCGTTAGCCATCACTTACTCAGCGCTGGCTAAGCTACGGGCGCTACGAGTTTGGCGTTCTGGTTGTGCCAAATTAACTCGCAAACGGATCTTGCATCAGGATCGTATCGTCGCGCTCCGGGCTGGTGGACAGCAGGGTTACCGGGGCTTCAACTAGTTCCTCGACTCGCTTGACGTATTTAATCGCGGCTGCGGGTAGTTCAGCCCAGGACCGGGCACCACGAGTTCGAGCCGCTCCAGCCTTCAAGCGTCTCATAAATCGGCTCGGCGGCTGCCTGGGCGGCCATGCCAGCCGGCAGATGCTTGAAGGTCTCGCCGTGGATGCGATAGCCGACACCGATTTTGAGCTCAGCGAAGCCATCGAGCACGTCCAGTTTGGTGAGTGCCAGCCCGTTTATGCCGCCAACCTTCACGGCCTGGCGGACAAGTGCTGCGTCAAACCAGCCGCAACGGCGCTTGCGGCCGGTCACGGTGCCGAATTCATGGCCTCGTTCACCGAGCGTCCGGCCGGTATCGTCGTGCAGTTCGGTAGGGAAGGGGCCTGCGCCGACTCTGGTGCAGTACGCTTTGGCGATGCCGAGCACCCGGCCAATGGCATCCGGCCCAATGCCGCTGCCCGATGCCGCCGTGCCTGCAACCGTGTTGGAGGACGTAACGAATGGATATGTGCCATGATCGACATCCAGCATCACGGCCTGCGCGCCTTCGAACAGAATGCGTTGACCATCGCGCCGGGCCACGGCCAGCCGCTCCCAAATAGGTTCGGCGAACGGCAAGATTTTTGGCGCGAGTTCCAGCAGGCTGGCGAGCAGGTCGGCCTTGTTGAAAGTCGGCGCGCCGAGCCCGGCCAGCAGCGTGTTGTGGTGCAGCAGGAGCTCATCGAGCTTGGAGTCGAGAGTTGCCGGCTCGGCCAGGTCACAAATGCGGACCGCGCGGCGGGCGATTTTGTCCTCGTAGGCGGGGCCGATCCCGCGGCCGGTCGTGCCGATTTTACGTTCGCCACGCGCCGCCTCACGAGCGCTGTCCAACGCCGCATGCAAAGGCAGAATCAGCGGCGCATTGTCGGCGATACGCAGGGTCGCTGGTGTAACCGACAGGCCCTGTGCCGAGACGCGGGCGATTTCCGCCAGCAAGGCAACGGGGTCGATGACCACGCCATTGCCGATAATGCCCAATTTACCACGTACCAGGCCAGAGGGCAGAAGGGAGAGCTTGTAGGTCTGGTCGCCGACCACCAGCGTGTGCCCGGCGTTATGCCCGCCCTGAAAGCGCACGACGATATCTGCGCGGCTGGCGAGCCAATCCACTACCTTACCTTTGCCTTCATCACCCCATTGCGCGCCGATAATCGTTACGTTGGTCATTTCAGATCCTTGGAAAGCTGGGTGACTGCGCCGTTCAAATAGACGAAGCCGCAGGTCTGGCGCTCGGCTTCGTCCAGTGCCGACTCATCTGGGGCCAATCCTGCGACAGTCGCAAAATTCTGTGCGCGGCAAGCTGCGGCCTGTTCGGGTGTAGTACCGAATGGCAAATAAATGCGTGGCCGCAATTTCTGATCCGGCGCCACGAGTACAATGGTGTCGGGGTACAGCGTAATTCCGGTGGCGGGTTCGGTGTCGCCGCACAAATACCGCCCGCCGCGCCCAAGCTCAGCCTGCCGGCCCGGGGCGAACAGGGTCATGCAAATGCCGGTGTGGTACTGGTAGCCGCGGAATTCCACGGGATCAGCGGTCAAGGGCAGGTCCGGCCGCTGCCGGCGGATGGCGGTTACCGTTTCGCCCATTCGTACGGCCTGAATTCGGGCACTCTCCGGCAGATCGATGGCCAGCAGAGCCGGTATCGCGCGCTCGGCGGTACCTGTGGCCTCCAAAAGTTGAAGCAACAGCCCCGCAATGGGGCCGCCAAGCTCCGCCACTTCCGCCGCATCCTTGCGGTCCAGCGCGCGGGCAAGGGCAGGGCGGCTGGCAGCGGGAAGGCCTTCCAACAGATGCAGAACCAAACGGGGCACAGTAAGGTCGATGCTGATATTGGTCAGCCCGATGGCCGCCAGCGCCTCAACAGCAGTTAAAATGATCTCGGCGTCGGCCTCGGCAGCATCATGGCCGATCAGCTCGATACCGGCCTGGGCAATCTGGCGCTCCGGCTGCAAGTGCGAGCCGCGGACGCGCAGGCACTGCCCGGCGTAGGCCAGCCGCAGCGGGCGCGGTGCATCGGCAAGACGTGTGGCAGCCAGCCGGGCGATCTGCGGCGTGGTATCGGCCCGCAGGCCCATCATGCGCTGGCTGTCGGGGTCCATCAGCCGGAAGGTCTGCTCGGCCGTGGCGGCACCTGAGCCGGCAAACAGGCTGTCCTCAAACTCAAGCAATGGCGGTTTCACCCGCTGATAGCCGTGGGCGGCAAAGCAATCCATGATCGCTTCGACAGAACGCGCTTCCAGCTCCGCCTCGGGAGGCAGAACATCGCGCAGGCCAGCGGGAAGCAGAGCAGGGTGGGTAAGCGAGGTTTCGTTCATGTGAACCAATGACAGTGGCGCGGCGCTATAGCATTGCTACGCCGCAGGTCCAATTGCGGCCTTTGCTGGGTTGAACTACACAACGTTAACACAATCTTAACGGGTGTTAACCTGTGCTGTTCAACACAAAGCTGTTCATTCTGGTGTTTTTACCGTTCGCGGTTAGCGGCTTTCTCGGGCTTGGCCGGTTGGGCCGGCGCCCGGCCTTGGTCTGGATTTTGGCGTGCAGCCTGGTGTTTTATGCTTGGTGGAAGCCAATTCTGGTGCTTTTACTAGGTGCTTCGATTCTGGTGAATTTTTATTTTGGGCGGCGGATCGGGGCCGCTCAACACGGGCGGGATTGGCTGGTCACTGGCCTGGTGTTCAACTTCGGGCTACTCGGTTTCTTTAAATATGCAGATTTTTTTGCATCGTTACTTGGTGTGGCGGCACCTTTCGGCGGTATTTTCCTCCCTTTGGGGATAAGTTTTTTTACGTTCCAGCAAATTATGTATCTGGTTGATACTTGGCGTGGAGATATCCAGGATGTGCCGTTCCTGGATTATGCCTGCTTTGTTGCCTTTTTCCCGCACCTGATAGCAGGGCCGATTGTACGGCCCCGGCACATTCTTCCGCAATTCGCTAATATTCAGCCACTCTTTGCGTGGCGGGAGCGTCTGGCCGAGGGAGGGGAAATTTTTTTACTGGGTCTGGCGAAAAAACTGGTGCTGGCGGACGGGTTGGCCCGTTTTGCCGACCCCGGGTTTGCCGCCGCCGCGTTGCATGACCCAATTACGCTGATCGAGGCATGGGTGGCGTTGCTGGCTTATGCGCTGCAAATTTACTTCGATTTTTCGGGCTACTCCGACATGGCGATCGGTTTAGCGCGCATGTTCGGTATAAATTTCCCGGTCAACTTCAACAGCCCCTATCAGGCACGCAATATCAGCGACTTCTGGCGGCGCTGGAATATGACTCTCAGTGGCTTCCTCCGCGAGTACCTCTACATTCCGCTTGGCGGCAACCGGCATGGCGAGGGGCGCCGGATCTTCAACCTCATGGTGACCATGCTGCTGGGCGGGCTGTGGCACGGCGCGGCGTTGCGTTTCGTGCTGTGGGGGGGCTTGCATGGGGCTTTCCTGGTCATCCACGGCTGGGGGCAACGCCTGGGCCTGCGGTTGCCGGCACTGGTATCCAGGCTGCTAACGCTGTTTTGCGTCGTGCTGGCCTGGGTGCCGTTTCGCGCCGCTGGATTTGCCCCGGCGATGGATTTTTACCGTGGCCTGTTCGGGTTCAACGGCCTCGCCATCCCTTCGATCTTTATCAGGATGCTGCCCGGCTTGGCTCATTTTGGCCATGCCGTGGTGGTGCTGCCGTACCTCGGTGATGCGCGAACCTTGAGCCTGCCACAGGCCATGCTGTTTCTGGCTTTGGGCTGGTTCATTGCTTTGGTTTTGCCGGAGCTGCACAGCATGGGCCATCGCAGGCGCAGTCTGGCCCTGGTCGGGAGTTTTGCGCTCACCTTCCAGGCTCTGTTTTTCGCACCCTACACGGTGCCATTTTTGTATTTTCAGTTCTGACCCATGCGGCGAATAATTGCCTCCTGCGTTTTATCGGTTGTCCTCTACATCATCATCTTTGCCAGTCTGGCTGATCGTCCGTTGTCGCTAGGTCTGTTGCGCCTGGAAATGATCCAGAAAACCGCCAGGCTTGCAACTCTGCCTTCGCCCAAACTAGTCATCCTGGCAGGGTCGAATGGCCCCTACTCGCATTCTTGTGCAGTGATCGGCGCCATGCTGAACATGCCCTGCGAGAATGCCGGCATTGCGGTTGGTATCGGTTTGGACGATCTTTTTGCCCGCTATGCGCCCCTGCTGCATCCTGGCGATGTTCTCTACATGCCGATGGAGTTGCAGCAATATACGGCCACCCGCGCCCAGTACCGGGCGGGGGCCGATGGCGAATTCCTGCTCCGCCATGACCGCGGGATATTAGCCAAACTGCCGCCCGACCGTATCCTGGGCGCGGTGTTCTGCTGCAATCTTGGCGATTTTCTGGAGTTGCTGGCCGAAATGCCAATGGCCCATGCCGGGGTGATTGCTCCGCGGCACCTGCTTGCCAGTGAATACAACAGCCAGGGCGACCGCATTGATAACCCTCTGGCCGAAGCTGACCCTGCCTTGCTGCGGCACTCGCCCCGGCCTGAACCACCCACGGGTGAGATCGCAAACAGCTACGGCATGGCCCTCATCGCCCAGTTCGTGGCTCAGGAAACGGCACGGAAAATCATCGTGATCGGTGGTCTACCGACTGATTTCGTGTCGGCGGTTATAACCACTCCGGAGATTGGCGTGGTTACCTCCGTCTACACCAAAAATGGCGGCAGTTTTACGTTGCTACCAAATCACAGCCTCTATCCGGTGGCGGATTTCTTTAACGGCGAGGATCATCTGGCGCAGCCGTGCCAGTACCGGCACTCAATTGCCGTTGCTTATGCGCTAGGGCATTTGCTCAACCTCCCGGTCCAGCCAGCTGTGGCGGCCATCACGCGTCTGGCCGCCACCTGTCCCGCAGGATAAGTCCGTGTCAGGCGATTAAAGCCGCGCCCCGCCCGGCAAAGCGCGCCCATGCTTCGGCTTCGTCTTCGTCGAACAACTCGGTGAGTTTGCGCATCATCGTGCCGCCCAGTTCCTCGGCATCAACAATCGTCACGGCCCGGCGGTAGTAGCGCGTTACGTCGTGGCCGATGCCGATGGCGATCAGTTCCACCAGCTCGCGAGTCTCAATGTCGCGGATCACATCGCGCAAATGCCGTTCCAGGTAGTTGCCCGAATTCACCGACAGGGTGGAATCATCCACCGGCGCGCCGTCGCTGATCACCATGAGAATCCGCCGGTGTTCCGGCCGCCCAAGCAGGCGCCGGTAGGCCCAGAGCAATGCCTCGCCGTCAATGTTCTCCTTTAGCAGCCCCTCACGCAGCATCAGCCCAAGGTTCTTGCGTGCCCGGCGCCATGGGGTGTCGGCGGATTTGTAAATAATGTGCCGCAGATCGTTCAGCCGGCCCGGCGTTGGCGGTTTGCCCGCCGCCACCCATTGCTCCCGGCTCTGCCCGCCCTTCCAGGCGCGCGTGGTAAAGCCGAGAACCTCGACCTTCACGGAGCAACGCTCCAGCGTGCGGGCCAGAATATCGCCGCACATCGCCGCCACGGTAATCGGCCGGCCGCGCATGGAGCCTGAGTTATCGATCAGCAGCGTCACCACGGTATCGCGGAAATCCGTGTCGCGTTCACGCTTGTAGGTCAGCGCCAGCAGCGGATCAACGATGATCCGCGACAAGCGGGCCGAGTCCAGCATCCCCTCTTCCAGGTCGAACTCCCAAGCCCTGGTTTGCTGTGCCTGCAGTCGGCGCTGCAGCCGGTTGGCCAGTTTTGCCACCACGGCATGCAGATGCTGCAATTGCTGGTCCAGTTGTTGCCGTAGCCGAGTCAGCTCGTCCGGGTCGCAAAGGTCCTCGGCATCCACCTCTTCATCGTGGGTGCGGGTGAAAGCGCGGTAGGCCGTGCTGTCATCGCCATGGGCGGCGAGGCGGCGCTGCTGCGGGCCGGCGGGAGCGTCCTCTGCGTCCGCCGAAGCGTCATCGGCGTCGCTGTCTTCCTCGGTGTCCTGGTCAGAGGCCTCGCTCTCGGCCATTTCAGGCTGCGCGGCGAGCATGGCCTCTTCCTGGGTCTGGCTCTGCGCGTTGTCGTCCTGGGAGTTGTCCTGTTGCGACGTTTCCTCGCCGGAATCATCGGCATTTTCGGACTCGTCTTCCTCGGTCGCCTCGGATTCCGCCTCCGCCAGGCGAACCGCCGCCAGCAGTTTTCGTGCGGCCTTGGTGTACCGAGACTGGTCGGCTCTGGTCGAAGCGAGCTCGTCCAGCGCCGCTTCGGCATCCTCGCCCAGCGTGTCGCGCCATAAAGCCAGTATTTGCTTGGCCGACTCGGGAACCGAGGCCGGGTCCATCCGGTCGCGCGCCAGCAAGGCAATAGCCGTCACGAGCGGCAACTGCTCCCGCTCGGTCATGCGGTCGAGGCCTTCGCTTTCACACTCCTGGTTCAACTTGCCGCGCAGGTTGGCGGAAACACCGGCCATATATTCCGAGCCGACGACTTCCACTCGCGCCTGCTCCAGCGCGTCATAGGCTTCCCGCGCCTCTTTGGAGGCAGGCGTGCGGGCCGCGTGAATGGCATTGTCGTGATAGCGCAAGCGTAGCGCAATCGAATCCGCGACTCCGCGCAGTTTCGCCATTTCCGGCGCCGCCAGGGCGCGGGAGGGAGTAGGTAGCCGCGCCCGTTTGCCGGCCAGCCCTGATGGTCCGGGCTGGTACGCGACCTCCACATCGGGCGTTTGCGCAATCGCCCGCAATGCGTTCGCCGTGGCACGCTTGAAGTCTTCGGCCCGGCCCTGGTCGTTATTGGTGGTCATCTGACTTTACGCAGGCTTACGCAGGCCGGTCGCGACTTCCTCGTTAAAGCAGCGCTGATAGTACTCAGCCACGGTGTTACGCTCGGCCTCGTCGCATTTGTTCAGGAACGTAAGGCGGAAGGCAAAGCCGATATCGCCGAAAATCCTTGTATTTTCCGCCCAGGTAATCACCGTCCGCGGGGACATCACGGTGGAAATGTCACCGGCGATGAACCCGGCGCGGGTCAGGTCGGCAAGTGCCACCATGCTTTCGGTGCGCTTCTTCATGGCCGTGTCGCTGGTGGGGATGCCGAGCTTGGCCATCACAATGGCGACTTCCTGCGCGTGCGGCAGATAATTCAGCGTGGCGACGATGTTCCAGCGGTCCATCTGCCCTTGGTTGATCTGCTGCGTGCCATGATACAGCCCGGTGGTGTCGCCCAGGCCGACAGTGTTGGCGGTTGCAAACAGGCGGAATGCCGGATGCGGCTTGATGACCTTGTTCTGGTCGAGCAGCGTCAGGCGGCCTTCCACCTCCAGCACGCGCTGGATCACGAACATCACATCTGGCCGGCCGGCGTCATATTCGTCAAACACCAGCGCGCAGGGGTGTTGCAGCGCCCAGGGCAGGATGCCTTCACGGAATTCGGTAATCTGTTTGCCGTCCTTCAGCACAATCGCGTCTTTGCCGATCAGGTCGATGCGGCTGATATGACTGTCCAAATTGACGCGGATGCAGGGCCAGTTCAGCCTCGCCGCCACTTGCTCGATATGCGTCGACTTACCGGTGCCATGATAACCTTGGATCATTACCCGGCGGTTGAACGCAAAGCCGGCCAGGATCGCCAGCGTCGTCTCCCGGTCAAACTGATAGGCAGGGTCGATTTCCGGCACATGCTCGGTGCGGACCGAGAATGCGGGAACTTCGAAGTCGACATCGATGCCAAAAACCTCGCGTGCTTTGACCGTGATGTCGGGCGTATTGATCGCCGGAGTTGCTGTATTGCTGGCTTCGGCGAGCGCGGCGATGTTGTTCATTAAAAGTTCAATCCTGTTGCTTCGTACTTAGGTATCGGCTTGCGGCAATTATTCAATCTTGCTCAATTACCGGCGGTTTGCGACGAATGAGCAGATGCTGGGGTCAGTTTGCCACGAAGCGTCGCATAGGCAAGGTTGATCGACTTCAACATCTCCTCGGAACGCTTGTCGCCATTATTCGAGTCTGGATGGTGGCGCTTTGCCAGTTCCTTGTATTTGGCTTTTACGGCAGCAAGGGTAACCGGCCAGATTAGGTCCAGGACGTTAAGGGCCTCCCGGATATCCGCGGGAATCCCCGGATTCGGCGCTGGTTTAGGCCGCGCCCCAAAAGCGAACGCATGTAATTCAGCTTCCAGGGCTTCATCCATCCGGGATGTTTGGCCAAGCCGGCCCAACGGCCAGCTCGGGCGCTGCCAGGAAGTATCGGCCCGCAGTTGCGCCTCGATCTCCTCGGGCGACATGTCCTTATAATAGTCCCAGGACGCATTGAATTCCCGGACATGCTCCAGGCAAAACCAATGAAACTCCCTCGCGCCGGAGCGTGACTTTGGGGCCCGGTACTCGCCTTGATGAACACAGCCCGGCGAATCGCATGCCTGCCCCGGGGCACCGGGGTCGGGGGCAAAGGCGCGTGGCTTGCGTGTCGACGAAATCATGGCCCTAATGTGCGCGCTTGGCTTAAATTGGCAACACTCAGTTGTGGCTGATATGCGCGCGGAGCTGGATAAGGTGGCCGCATGCGAATGAAATTGAACAAAGGTAGATATGACCAACAGGTATGAACGAATTCACGATTTGCTCGAATCGGCCTTTGCGCCGGTTACGTTGGAGATTGTCGATGAGAGCTCCAAGCATGCGAGCCATGCCGCGCGCAATGGGCTGGAAGCCGGCGAAACGCATTACCGGGTCCTGATGGTCTCGCAGGCGCTGGCCGGTCAGTCCCGTGTGGCACGCTCGCGGGCAGTGCATGACGCGCTGGCCGATGAGTTCAAATCCGGGCTGCATGCGCTGTCTCTTACCTTGCGCACACCCGAGGAGGCATAGGGCTAAGATACTGTTTCAGAAGTCGCTCTAGCGGCCGCCTAGGGGCAGATTTTTGCGCTCCGGTGCTCGACCGCCCCTATCCGACTCGCCAGAGCGACTTCTGGAACAGCCTCTAAGCCGTCTCTCAGTGCCGGCCGTAGTTATCCTCGAAGCGGACAATGTCATCTTCTCCGAGGTAGGGGCCGGATTGCACCTCAATGACGGTAAGGGGAATTTTGCCGGGGTTCTCCATGCGGTGGACCGAGCCCAGGGGCAGATAGACGCTTTCATTTTCATGCACTATGCGGATTTCGTCGTCGCGTGTAACGGTGGCGCAACCGGCCACCACGACCCAATGCTCGGCCCGGTGGAAGTGCTTCTGCAGGGAGAGTTTTTGCCCCGGCCATACGACGATTCGCTTCACCTGGAAGCGGGCGCCGTGGATCAGGCTCTCATAGAACCCCCAAGGCCGGTAGGTCCGGTTATGGGTGTCGGCCTCTGGCCGCTTGAGCGCCTTTAACCGGTCGACGATTTTCTTGACGTTCTGCGCCTCGCTCTTGTGGGCCACCAGTACCGCGTCCTGCGTGGTCACCACCACCAGGTCGCGCACCCCGAGCAGAGCGGTCATGATCCCATCGCTGCGGGCGTAGCTGTCATGGACGTTCTCCAGCACGACATCGCCGAGGGCAAAATTCCCATCCGCGTCCTTGGGGGCAATGTCCGCCAGGGCGGACCATGAGCCAACATCGGACCAGCCAATGGCGGCGGGCACCACCACGGCTTTATCTGTCTTCTCCGCGATGGCGTAGTCGATGCTGATATCCGGCGCCGCCGTGAAAGCCTCGGCGCCAAGCCGGATAAAGTCCAGGTCGGTTGTTCGCGCCAGCATGGCAGCGCCGACCGCGTCGAGAATTTCGGGGGCCAGCCGTTCCATCTCGCCCAGTAATACGTTGGCGCGGAACATGAACATGCCCGAGTTCCAGAGATTTCCGCCCTTTGCGAGCAGGCTCGCCGCCGTGGCGGCATCGGGTTTTTCAATAAATCGATCGAGCTTGAAAACTCCGGGCAAATCCGCCATCGCCGCACCTTGCGCGATATAGCCGTAACCGGTTTCCGGCGCGGTTGGCTGCATGCCGAAGGTGACAAAATATCCGGCCTTCGCCGCCGTGACCGCTGATTGTACCGCGGCTTCCAGCGCGGTCAGGTCGCTGATCGAGGCATCTGCCGCCATGATCCATAATACGGCGTCCGGGTCAGATTCCGCCGCCAGTAATGCCGCCGCGGCAATCGCTGGCGCGCTGTTGCGCCCGACGGGCTCCAGCAGAATTTGCGCCCCCTGAATCCCCGCATCCCGCAATTGTTCGGCGACAACAAAGCGATGGTCCTGGTTGGTCACTACAATAGGCGGGGTAAATTGCGCGCCCGTGGCACGTAGCGCGGTCTCGGCCAGCATGGAACGCTGGGAGATGAGGGGCCAGAACTGCTTGGGGAAGCTTTTCCGGGAAACCGGCCACAATCGTGTCCCCGACCCGCCAGAGAGGATCACAGGGACAATATTATGACCGTATTCAACTAAATCCATGAAACATCCTGCCGTTATGCAAAGAAACCACTCTTTGCCCTTTACGATTGTCCGATGAAACCGGCAAAACGAAGGCATGACCGATTTCAGACAAAACTACCGCCTCGGCGATTTGACGGCTGCAGCCTTCGCGCAAGCGGTGGCTTCAAACCCCGTGATCCTGTTGCCGCTTGGAAGTCATGAGGACCACGGCCCGCATTTGCCGATGGGAGATTACCTCCTGGCGGAGCAATTGGCGGTGTGCATTGCCCAAGCGGCTACCGGCAAAGGTATAAAAACCTACGTTGCGCCTTGCCTGCCTTTCGGCGTCGCGGATTATTTTGGCTCTTCTCCGGGCGGCCTGGCGCTTTCCGCCGGCAGTTTTCGGGCGGTACTGAGTGAGTTACTCGAGAATCTCTTTCGCCACGGGCTGACTAATATCGTCATCCTGAACGGCCATGGCGGTAATGTGCCGGTGATCCACGAGGTAACTCTGGACATCAAACGGGCGCGAAACCTCATATTGCCGTCGTTTTATCTCTGGAAGATTGCCCGGCAGCTGATGGAAAAGCGCCTTGGAGCTGCCAACCAGGAGCGTTTCGGCCATGGTGCGGAACCGCTGCTTTCACTCACCAAGGCATTGCGTGGTGCAACCGTCCAATCCAGCGCGGCAGCTGCGTCCCCCAGTGACGTCATGCTTGGCCTGCCGGTGTCAGGCTTCGGCGCAGTGGATTTTCACGGCCTTACCATCGAGGTCCCGGTTGAGTTCGATCGGGTGCCGCGCGGGGCCACCGCTGCTGCCTGGCCAGTCGCCTCCGCCGAATTAGGGACGGAAGTCGCCGCGGCGCTGGTGGAAGTGGCGGCGCAATTCGTCGTGCATATTGGAAGTCTAACGTGCTGACCGGCTATCGGCGGCCAGCCGCGTATGGGGGCACCGCCGCTGGCAGGCGCCGTCACCCCAGGAATTTTACCAAAGTGATGCCGACGGCGACGACAGCAACCACGGTAGCGAGAATGACGCCGAGAGGCAGGCCGAAATAGTGCGGGTTGCTGGGGTCGTGGTCATGGTTTTCTTGGCTCATGTGGTAACACCTTTTCTAGAGTACAATTTAGGACGGCGATGGGTATAGTTTCCAGCTTCGTATCCGGCTTGGGCTAATGGGGCAACTAGCTCTCCTTATTCCATTTGCCGGCGTCCTGCTCAGCTTTGCTGTGTTCCCCGGATTGCTCCCTCGTTTTTGGCATCGGTGGATGGCCGAGATCATCGGTCTCTGGGTCATCCTGGGGTTTGCTTTGCAGATGGTTTCAGGCGGTCTCGCCGCTGCGGTGCTGGCGCTCTGGCAGGTCTCGTTCGTGGAGTTCCTGCCATTTATAACCTTGCTACTGGCATTGTACGCGCTTGGCGGGGGTATTTCGATCAAAGGCGGCCCCTGGGGGCGCCCGTTCGGTAACCTGCTGCTGCTCGTCGCCGGGACTGTCCTGGCTTCAATCATGGGTACGATCGGGGCTTCGCTGCTGCTTATCCACCCCTTGCTCGCGGCCAACGGCTACAGGTTTGAGAAGCGGCATCTAATCATCGCATTCATCATCCTGGTTGGTAACTGCGGCGGTGCGCTCTCACCACTGGGTGATCCGCCTTTGCTGGTTGGTTTCCTGCGTGGTGTGCCTTTTTTCTGGCCCGCGGCCCATCTCTGGCTGCCGATGCTGGTTCTGGCCGTGCCGGTGCTGCTGCTTTGCCTGGCTTTTGATATCTATTTTGCCCGCAAGGAGCCCAAACCAAGAGAGCAGCAGTTTCGCGTCAGCGGTGGCCTGAATATTTTTCTGCTGGTTGTATTGATACTCGCGATCCCCCTGGCAGGTATCTGGCACCCCGGCGACATCACGATTCTGTCGGCAAAAATGCCGGCCGAGCATTTTGCGCTGGTTGTGCTCGAATTGGTATGCATAGCGCTATCCGAGGCGCTAACCCCGCGCGTCATACGCAATCAGAATCGGTTTGCGTGGGAAACGATGCGCGAGATCGTCATTCTGTTTTTCGCGATTTTCGCCACGATCACGCCGGTATTTCAACTCCTGCAGACGGCTGATCTGGCGCCAAATCCGCTGTCGTGGTTCTGGGCTTCAGGCATTGCCTCGGCGATTCTGGATGCCGCGCCGACCTATCTGATTTTCTTTGAAGCGGCCGGCGGGCACGCAGCCAGTTTGAGTGCCGCGCCCGCCCGCCTGCTTACGGCCATAGCAGCCGGTTCAGTCTTTTTCGGACCCGTTACCTACCTGGGCAACGCCCCCAACCTCATGATCCGGGAAATCGCGTCTCGCCGGGCAGTTAAAATGCCCGGCTTTTTCGCGTATGCTGGAGTAATGATTCTCATCCTCACACCGATTTATGTGCTGATGAGCTTCCTGTTTTTTTAGCGGCTGTTTCAGAAGTCGCTCTGGCGGTCGGATAGGGGTGGTTTTCGAGCACCGGAGCGGAGCGTACTCAAGGTACGTGAGCACCGGAGCGCAGAAAATCGCTCCTAGTGCACTGAACCAAACAGAGGATTCACTCTGGGCATTATTTGTGCGATTCTATCCGCATGGCACAGACCGTCAATATCTTCCTTAACGCTGGCGACGAAGCGAATTTAGTTGCCGTGGTTGCTGATCGCAATCGTCCGCAGAAACATGTTCAGCGTGCCCAGATCATTCTTCTTTCGTCGTCGCGGCTAACGGTTATGGATATTGCTGAACGCAGTGGTGCAAGCCGGCCTTCCGTTTGGCGCTGGCAGCGACGCTTTGCCGAGGAGGGCGTTGATGGGTTGCTTCGGGACAAGACCCGCCAACCCGGGCGCGCTCCGCTCTCGCCCCGGATGATTGCGAAGATTCTGGCGCTACCTTGCGGGCCAGCCCCGAAGGATGCCACGCACTGGACTGGCCGCATGGTAGCCAAAGCCACCGGCGTCAGCCTGAGCGCCGTGCAGCGCATCTGGCAGGCTCATCGTCTCCAGCCACACCGCATCCGCACCGTCAAAAAATCCAACGATCCGGCTTTTGCCACGAAAGTTGAAGATATCGTCGGGCTTTACATGAACCCGCCCGCTCACGCCGTGGTCGTCTCAATCGATGAAAAAAGCCAAATTCAGGCGCTCGACCGTAGCCAACCAGGTTTGCCGCTGAAACCTGGCAAGTGCGGCACCATGACCCATGACTACAAACGGCACGGCACCACCACGCCGTTCGCAGCCCTCAATATTCTCGATGGCACCGTCGTTGGCCGCTGCATGCCAAAACATACCCACCAGGAATTCATCAAATTCCTCAATGCCATCGAGCGGGCGGTTCCGGCAGGTAAGGCCATCCATGCCATTGCCGATAATTACGCCACCCACAAACATCCCAAGGTCAAAGACTGGCTCGCAGAACATCCAAGGCGGGTATTCCACTTTACGCCAACATCAGCTTCCTGGATCAACGCTGTCGAAGGCTTCTTCTCCATCATCACCCGAAGGCGCATCCGGCGCGGCGTGTTCAAATCCGTCGCCAATCTAACGCATGCCATTCGTAGCTTCATCAAAAATCATAATAAAAAACCAAAACCTTTGTCTGGACAAAACCGGCTGGCGACATCCTCGCCAAGGCCGGTCGAATCCATGTACCATCCGACTGAGTCAGAGCACTAGCACTTATGAGGCAAAGCCCCCGGGCCACTCCCCGGATTACCCGGCGGCTTTTGCCTCCCGGCGGCGGCGGGTGAGGATGAATTCGGTGTAGCCGTTGGGTTGGGTGCGGCCTTCGAACACGAGTTCACAGGCGGCTGCAAACGCAGGGCCGTTATAGGCGGGGGCGAGCGGCGTGTAGGCGGGGTCGTCCGCGTTTTGTTTGTCCACTACCAGCGCCATGCGTTTCAGGGTTTCCAGCACCTGTTCCTTGGTGGTGATGCCGTGGTGCAGCCAGTTGGCGATGTGCTGCGAGGAGATGCGCAGGGTGGCGCGGTCTTCCATCAGGCCGGCGTCGTGGATGTCCGGCACTTTGGAGCAGCCAACGCCTTGGTCCACCCAGCGGACGACGTAGCCGAGCAGGCCTTGGGCGTTGTTGTCCAGCTCCTGCTGCACTTCGGCCGGGTTCCAGTTGGGGCGGTCCGCCAGCGGGATGGTCAGCAGATCGTCCAGTTTGGCCGGGGCGCGGGATTTGAGTTCGTCCTGGCGGGCGAACACGTCCACGGCGTGGTAGTGCAGCGCGTGCAGCGTGGCGGCGGTGGGGGATGGCACCCAGGCGGTGTTGGCGCCGGCGCGCGGGTGGGCGATTTTCTGTTCCAGCATGGCGGCCATCTGGTCGGGTGCGGCCCACATGCCCTTGCCGATTTGTGCCTTGCCTTGCAGCCCGCATTCAAGGCCGAAGTCCACGTTGCGGTCCTCGTAGGATTTGATCCAGGGCTGGTTTTTGATGTCGCCCTTGCGCAGGAAGGCGCCGGCCTCAAGGGAGGTGTGGATTTCATCGCCCGTGCGGTCGAGGAAGCCGGTGTTGATGAATACCACGCGCGATTTGGCGGCGGCGATGCAGGCCTTGAGGTTGACGCTGGTGCGGCGTTCCTCGTCCATGATGCCCATTTTCAAAGTGTTGGCGGGCAGGCCAAGGAGCGTTTCCACCGCGCCGAAAAGCGCCACGGCGTTGGCGACTTCTTCCGGCCCATGCAGCTTGGGTTTTACGATATACACCGAGCCGGCGCGTGAGTTATTGCGGACTTTCAGGTCGTGCATCGCGATCAGCGAGGTGATCACCGCGTCAATGACCGTTTCAGGAACTTCGTTGCCGTCAGCATC
Organism: uncultured Alphaproteobacteria bacterium; assembly: GCA_963696195.1. Classification (GTDB taxonomy): domain Bacteria; phylum Pseudomonadota; class Alphaproteobacteria; order Acetobacterales; family Acetobacteraceae; genus Acidocella. Next base: position 1,748,798 of record OY968826.1, on the reverse strand, counting down.
AAGAATCGCATCGGTCAGCATGTGGTGGCCGACGTTGCGCACCAGCATCAGCGAGCGGCCGTGCAGGGTGAGCGTGCCGCCATCCGGCGCGGTATACACGCGGTCGGGGTTCAGCTTGCGCTCAAACGTTTTGCCGTTTTTCTCGACCGGGGCGGAGAGCGTGCCGTTCATCAGCCCGAGCCAGTTGCGGTAGACGTCCACTTTATCCTGCGCGTCCACTGCGGCGACGCTGTCCTCGAAATCCATGATGGCGCTGATCGCGGCTTCCATAATGATGTCGGCGACACCTGCGGCATCGTCCCGGCCGATGGGGTTTTCCGGGTTGATGACCAGCTCGGCGTGCAGATTGTGGTTCTTCAGCAGAATGGCTTTCGGCTGGCCGGGTTCGCCGGTGTAGCCGGCGAATTGGGCGCCGTTTTTCAGGCCCACTTCGCCGCTGGGCAGCACCACGGCCAAGTGCCCATGGCGCACGCGGTAGGCCTGGGCATCCACATGGCTGCCATCGGCAAGCGGGAAATGCGCGTCGAGGAAGGCGCGGCCGCGGGCGACGACCAGCGCGGCGCGGGCCTTGCTCAGGCCGCCGGCGGATTTGGCAGCGCCGTCCGCCTCGGGGATGGCGTCGGTGCCGTAAAGCGCATCATACAGGCTGCCCCAGCGGGCGTTGGCGGCGTTGAGCGCGTAGCGGGCGTTGCTCACCGGCACCACGAGTTGCGGCCCGGCGATGCTGGCGATTTCGGGGTCCACCCGGTCCGTGTCGATGGTGAAGGGCGCGGGGTCGGGCAGCAGGTAGAAAATTTCACGCAGAAACGCCTGATAGGCGGCGGGGTTATGCGGCTGGCCCTTGTGAGCCAGATGCCAGGCGTCAATTTTTGCCTGCAGCGCGTCCCGCTTTGCCAGCAGCGTGGCGTTGGTGGCGGAAAATTCCTTGATCAGCGCCGCGAAACCAGCCCAGAAGGCGGCCGGGTCCAGCCCGGTGCCAGGCAGCGCCTCGCTCACCACGAAATTGTACAAAACGGTGGCGGGATTCAAACCGCTGACTTGGGTGCGGGCGTCGGACATGGCTGGCTCCTTGACGTGGCTTACCCGCGTCTGATGCCGCAAGGGGGGGGCAAAAGGCAAGGGGGGCTGAAGTTACCGGCGAATCAAAGCTTGCCGCCGGGGTTCGTCATGGTGCCGAACACCTCGACCTGGTCCAGGTGCAGGTAATCGCGCCCAAGTAGCGTGATGCGCACAAACCGCGCCCAGGCGGTGCCGGGGCCATCCCAGATGAAGGGGCCGCCGGTGAGGGGCTGGTCATCTTGCTTATGGGAGATCTCAACCCAGGTGGTGCCGTCGATAGAGACGCCGAGGCTGAAATCTTTGAAGCGTTGGGAGGTTTCGCCGGTGGTGTTGTGGATGCGTATTTCGCGGATGGTGGCGAAGCCGCCGAGGTCCATCTGCCACCAGGGGTTATCCTCCAGCGCGGTGTTTTGTGTGACCTGCTTGCCACTAGAGAGTAACTGGCCGCGTGGATCGGGCAGCACGTTTGTTGCTTCGGCTTCGTCGAGTATGTTCCTCCAGAAGTCGGCTAGGCGGTTGTCCTCGACGGCATTCACGCCGTTGATGAACCCGCGCAAACGCTCGTTATCCGCCGCGAGGTTGCCCCATAATATTTCTCCGCCAAAGTTGCCTTTCAACCCGCGCGCCACGCGGTCGGTAAAGGCCTGTTCGGAGCGGAAGGCGTAATGGTGGATCATGGCGGTGGCGAGGAGTTTTTCGTGCCGTGGCGATTGACGGACGAAAGCTGCCGCGCGGCCGGGAAAGCCCGCGTAGTAATCGGCCATATCCTCGCCCAGCACATTCACCGAGCGTATCGGCCGGGCGAGGTACTCGTCCAATCTGTGTACAAAGGAGTTGTCCAGGCATTTGAGGAACAGTTGTGGATCGTCGAAGACGAAACGGCGCGCGAGATATTTAGTGAACGGATGAATATGGGCCTCGCGCCGCGTGTAGGAGGAGAGCACGGAGCCGTCCGGCGGCGTCTTGTGGCCGTTGGGGCCAAAGAACACCCAGTTGAACAGGACGCAATCGGCCACCAGCTCAAACGGCGCCATGAACTGTGCGATCGACTGGCCCGGCGGCAGGCGGATGAATTCGTCGAGGTCGAGAAAGCTGATCCACTCGGCGGCGTGCCGGTCGTGTTCAACAAAATGCATCATCATCTTGCGTTGCTCCCCCTGCACGGGGAAAAACCGGAAGGTGACGAACGGCGCGGGACCCTGGGTGAAGGGCAGGACCGCCTCGTACAACGCGCTTGGGTCATTGTCGTTGCAGTATAGATAGACATGCTCGAACCCGATGGCGCGGTGGTAGTTCAGCCATTCCACGGCGTAGCGCGTTTCCCAGCGGGCGCAGGCGGCGATTACAAAGCGGTATTTGCGGGTCATCTGGCGTGCCAGTCTCCTGTCTCCAGGGGCATTCTGCCCGAGGGAATGCCCGCCCGCCAGCCTCTCGGTTTGCGCGGGGCAGGTACGTTCCCCCTTGCGGATGGGCGGTATTTCGGCCATCAACAACCCCAGGTGTTCGACTAAGAGCGGATTTTGGCTAGTAACGGCCGTTTCCGCCACCCGAACCCTAAAGAATGCCCACATGGCCGGGTGCAAACCCCTGGCCGACGAGATCAAGGACCGATGACCGCTCTGCCGACCGACTTAAATTTTTTCCGTTCGGATATGGCGTGGCTCCGGTCTGCACCCCTTAACTTACATCAAAATCGCGGCGTCGCGGCTTTAAGAGCAAAAACAAGCTCATGGCTGCCCGTGGATGCCGCGCATCGGAGCTCCAATTTAAATGACGAAAAAACTGTTAATCGACGCCAGCCACGCGGAAGAGACGCGCGTGGTGGTACTGGACGGCAACCGGCTTGAAGATTTCGACGTTGAGACGGCCAATCGCAAGCAGATAAAAGGCAATATCTACCTCGCCAAAGTTATCCGGGTTGAACCCAGCCTGCAGGCGGCCTTCGTGGAATACGGCGGCAACCGCCACGGGTTCCTCGCTTTTGGCGAAATCCACCCGGATTACTACCAGATCCCGGTCGCGGACCGTAAGCGCCTGCTGGCCTTGCAGGCCGAGGACGAGCGCGAGGAAGCCCGCGCCGAAGACGTGCGCGAGGAGCAGGCCGTTGCGCCGGAGCAGGACGAACCGGTAGCCGAGGCCGTAGCGGAGGAGGCTGAGGCCGGCACCGCGCAGGCGCTGCAGGTCACCCCGATCGAGATTATCTCCGCGCCGCCGCCGGAAGAGACCGGCGAGACTGAACAGGCTGAAGCGCCGGCCGAACCCGCACCTGAATTCCCCGCCAGCGAACAAGCCGAAGACAACGCCGAGGGCGAGATCGGGCACGGCAACGGACACGAGTCCAACGGGCGGGAGTCCAATGAATCCCCCGCCGCCCCGCCGCCGGAAAACCTGGGTGGCGACGGCGATGACGCCGCCGAGGCGCGCGAGCGCCGCCAGCGCCAGCGCTTCCTGCGCAACTACAAAATTCAGGACGTTATCCATCGCCGCCAGATCATGCTGATCCAGGTGGTGAAGGAAGAGCGCGGCAATAAAGGCGCCGCACTCACCACCTACCTCTCGCTGGCCGGGCGTTTCTCCGTGCTCATGCCCAACTCGCCTTCCGGCGGGGGCGTGTCACGCAAAATCACCTCCGTTGCCGACCGCCGCCGCCTGAAGGAAGCGATGGCCGAGTTGGACGTGCCGGACGGCATGGGCCTGATTGTGCGCACCGCGGGCGCCAACCGGCCGAAGCCCGAGATCAAGCGTGATTGCGAGTATTTGCTGCGGCTGTGGGACGACATCCGTGAGCGCACCATGGAATCCGTGGCTCCGGCGCTGATTTACGAGGAAGCCAGCCTGATTAAGCGCACCATCCGCGACGTGTATACGCGCGATGTGGAGGAAGTGCTGGTCGATGGTGAAGAGGGCTTCAAGGCCGCGCGCGACTTCATGCGCATGCTCATGCCCAGCCACGCCAAAAAGGTGCAGCTGTGGACCGAGGGCCAGCCGCTGTTCGCCAAGCACCAGGTGGAAGCCCAGCTCGACGCCATGCTCAACCCGATCGTGCAGCTCCGCTCGGGCGGCTACATCGTCATCAACCAGGCCGAGGCGCTGGTCGCCATCGACGTGAACTCCGGGCGTTCGACCCGTGAGCGCAGCATCGAGGACACGGCGCTGCGCACCAACCTGGAGGCCGCCGAGGAGGTGGCCAAGCAGTTGCGCATGCGCGATCTGGCCGGCCTCATCGTCATCGACTTCATCGACATGGAGAGCCGCAAGAACAACACGGCGGTTGAGCGCAAGCTTAAAGACTCGCTGAAAAACGACCGCGCGCGCATCCAGATAGGCTCCATCAGCCATTTCGGCCTGATGGAAATGAGCCGCCAGCGCCTGCGCCCGTCGCTCACCGAGGCATCGCTGGTGATGTGCCCGCATTGCGCCGGCATGGGCCATCTCCGTAGCCCGGAAAGTGCCGCGCTGCATATCCTGCGCGCCATCGAGGACGAGGGCGGCAAATTCCGCGCCGCCGAGATTTCCGTCGTGCTGCCGCCGGAAATTGCCTTCTATTTGTTTAACCACAAGCGGGAGCGGCTCGCCGCGATCGAGGCGCGCTACGCCATGCGGGTGATCTTCACGCCCGATTCCAGCATGACCGGCACCAGCTTCCGCATTGAGAAAATCAAGGCGCAGACGATTTCCGCGCCGGTGGTGGCGCCGGCCTCCTACGCCGGGCCGATTACGCCCGAACGCAGCCTGGAGCGCGCCGTGGCCGCCCCGGTGGTGGAAGAGGCCGAGGCCGGGACGGATGAGGAAGAACAGGACGCCGATGCGCCCAACGCCAACGATACGGCCGAGGAGGGGGAGCGCAAGCGCCGCCGCCGCCGCCGCCGCGGCAAGCGCCGTGGCGACACGCCGGCGGAAGCATCCGCCCCAGGTACCGAAGGCGAGGCACCGGCCGAGGGCGAACCTGCTTTGGCACCGGTGGACGAGCAGCCGACCGAGATCGACCTGGTCATGGCCGCCGAGCTGGGTGAACCTGGCGAGGAAGCCCCCGCCGCCGAGGAACCGGCCCCGCGCCGCCGCCGTGCCCGTGGCGGTGTGCGCCGCCGCCGTACCGGTGAGGATGAAGCCCCGGCCGTGGAAGCTACCCCGGCTGAGCCTGTGTATGCCGATGTCGCCGATATTTTCGAGGCCGCCGAGCGCGCCGAGGAAGAGCGCCGGCGTATTCGTGACCTGGTGAAAGCAGCGCCGGAGCCGGAAGCCCCCGCCGTGGCGCGGGAGGTGGCCGAGCCTGCTCCCGTGGCTGAAACGCCGGTTGAGGCACCGCCCGCCGCGCCGGAGCCTTTGGTTAAACCGCGCGTTATCGGCGGTGATGATGTCCCCGTCGCGGAGAAAAAACGCGGCTGGTGGCGCCGCTGAACGAACCCTGCCCCTGGCCGGCGCGTTTTGGCGCTGGTCAGGGACACGGGTGCTCTTATGGTCTATGAGCGAGGCGCCCCGGCAGCGGGGTGTCTGAGTTGTCACTTGAAATGAGACCGAAAACAACGAATCTGTAGCGTATGGCCGTAGGGCCATTTTCAGGAGCGAATAATTCCATGGCTTATGATCCGAACGGCAATTCCTATCGCACGGCACAATCCGGCTATGCTGTCTCCGGCAGCGCGGCGCTGGACGCGGGCCTGCGCGCTTACATGCTGCGCGTTTACAACTGGATGGCCTCCGGCCTGGTGCTCACCGGGCTGATCGCCTTCGCCATCTCGCACACGCCCAAGGTGCTGGACATATTCTACCCGCTGCGCCAGATGGCCGACGGCAGCTACGCCAACGTGCCCTCCGGCCTTGCGTACATCAGCATCTTCGCGCCGCTTGTCTTCGTCCTGGTGCTCAGCTTCGGCGTCAACAAGCTCTCCACCACGGCCGCGCAGGCGCTGTTCTGGGGCTTCTGCGCCGCCATGGGCGTTAGCCTTACCAATATTTTCCTCATCTATACCCAGACCTCCATCTCGGAAGTCTTCTTCATCACCGCGGGCACCTTCGCCGGCACCAGCCTGTACGGTTACGCCACCAAAAGTGACCTCACCAGCATGGGCAGCTTCCTCATGATGGGCCTGATCGGCATCATCATCGCCATGGTGGTGAACATCTTCCTGCACTCGCCGGCCGTCTACTTCGCCATCAGCATCCTCGGCGTGCTCATCTTCGTCGGCCTCACCGCCTACGACACCCAGCGCATCAAGACCAGCTACCTGCAGTACGGCTCGTCTTACGGCATCGGCATGGCGAACAAACGCAGCGTCTACGACGCGCTGACGCTGTACCTGAACTTCATCAACCTGTTCATGTTCCTGCTGCAGCTGTTTGGGCAACGCAACAATAGGTAAGGTAAGGGCTTTGTCCCCTGGCCTTACTTACCTACCCAGTGCCGCCAACATTTCGGCCCATTCGCGTTTGGAGAGGCCGCTCGTTGCCTGCTCCACCGGCTCGCCGGCTAGCAGCTTCTTCAGCGCGGTCATCATTTTCGCCGAGAACGTCACCGCGCCCAGGCGGTAGTCGCAAAATGCGCCGTAGGAGAGCGGAACCCAGGCTTTTACCGTCTCCAGCATCGCCTCGGCATAAACGCGGATTTCGTATTGCGCGTGGGAATCGGCGCGCAGGCGCAGGAAGTGGAAGAGGTTGTGTAAATCGGTCTTCCAGTACCATTGCGTATAGGTATTCAGCGTCAGGTTCATGCGCGCCAGTTCGCGGGCTAGGCCGATGCCGTCCTCGTCCAGCATTTCCTCGTAATGGCCGTAGGTCTGTTCTGCGTCTTCGCGCAGCAGGGTGAGCACGCGCTCGGCGGTCTGCGAATTGAGCACTTCGCCGCGGCCCTGGCGGTTGTCGGAGGACTGCACGGCCAGCTGTTCCGGGGCGGGGATGTAGTAGTCCTTGTCCATGATCGAGTAGCGCGCGGAGTATTCGTTCACATTCGCCGTGCGGTGGCGGATCCATTGCCGTGCCACGAAAATTGGCAGTTTTACATGGAATTTTATCTCGCACATCTCAAACGGCGTGGAGTGGTAGTGGCGCATGAGGTAGCGGATCAGCCCTTCGTCCTCCAGTGCCTTGCGCGTGCCCCGGCCGTAGGAGACGCGGGCGGCCTGCACCACGGCGGAATCGTCGCCCATGTAGTCCACCACCCGGATAAAGCCGTGGTCCAGCACGGGGATGGCGGTGAAAAGCATGGCCTCCAGCGCCGGCACGGTGGGGCGTAGTGTGGGCGAGGTGCTGGCGCGTGCTGCCTCGATTTCGGTGGTCTGCTCCGGCGTGAGGGTCATGGATATCTCTCTTTCATATCCCTCATAACTCGCCTATATAGGTTCTGCCAGCTTGCTGGCTACGGTGATAAACGGTGCGTGGAATAATCGTTGTGGACCCGGGGGCAGTACCCGGCACCTCCACCAAATTTTCCTTTTGTCCTGATGTTCGCATCGGGCCGCGAGGAAGCCTTGGGGGTGAAACAAACTCGACACGCGTGGTAAAGACCCACCTTTTGCTCGGCATTGTACCGCCGTTATCGGGCTATATCTTAAATGCGAACGATAACAACGTAGCATTCGCGGTCGCTGCCTAAACAGCAGCTAAGCGCGGTTCGGGGGGCACCGGGCAACAGAAGCCCCCCACTTTTCCTGACGGTGTCCTGAACCAAAAAAGGCGCAAAAAAAAGGCGGCGCATATAGCGCCGCCAAGTTTAGGGAGGAAACGTCCAAGAAAGCAGGAGAGCAAGCTCATCCTGCTGAAGCCTTTATATGAGAGGACAAGGTTCCGCCGCAACAAGCTTTTGCGCAGTGCAGCAATGCCGATTCGCGCGGGGGAGTGCAGTCTTTTTCATAGCTTAGGGGGGCGATCTTGAGACTCTGCAACATCCTGCAAGAGAAGGCTATGCCGGCACCAGCACGATAACCGCCGCCTGCGCCGCGATGCCTTCGCCGCGGCCGGTGAAACCAAGTTGCTCGGTGGTGGTCGCCTTCACCGAGATGCTATCGATGCCTACCCCGAGCAGTTCCGCCAACCGGGCGCGCATGGCCGGGGCGTGCGGGGTGACTTTGGGGCGCTCGCAGATGATGGTGATGTCCGCATTGGCGAGCTTACCGCCGCGTGCGGCAATCCGTTCCGCGGCGTGGCGCAGGAACCGGGCGCTGTCGGCGTCTTTCCAGGTGTTCTCGGAGGGCGGGAAGTGCCGGCCGATGTCGCCTTCGGCCAGCGCGCCGTAAATAGCGTCGCACAGCGCGTGGATGCCGACATCGGCGTCCGAATGCCCGGCCAACCCTTTCTCAAAGGGGATGGTGACGCCGCAGATGATCATGGGACGGTTTTCCGCCATGGCATGAACGTCAAACCCGGTACCGATGCGCGGAATCATGCCAGCTCCTACAATACAATCCGCCGCAGATGTGAAGGTGCCGCGGCTGAACGTCAACCATGCCCGGGAAATGTCCAACAGGTGATTGCGTCCGCTGCGCCGGGACGGTAGTTTGCCCAAATCATGAGCAATGTTCCGCCCTCCTTGATTAAGCCGATTACCCTTGGCACTGGGCCGCTCGCGGTCACGCTGGAAACCCCGGTGATTCTGGCCCCGCTTTCGGGCGTTACCGACCTGCCGTTCCGTGCCCTGGCCAAGTCGCTCGGCGCCGGGCTGGTGGTTTCGGAAATGATCGCCTCCTGGGCCATGGTGCGGGAGAATCGCAATACCATGCGCATGGCCGAGGTGGTGGCTGGTGGCGGCCCGTCCTCCGTGCAACTGGCCGGATGCGAGCCGGAGGCCATGGCCGAGGCCGCGCGTATTGCCGTTGCTAATGGCGCCGACCTTATCGACATTAATTTCGGCTGCCCGGTAAAAAAAGTGGCGGTCGGCCAGGCCGCCGGCTCCGCGCTGATGCGTGACGAAGTGCTGGCCGGCAAAATCCTCGCCGCCACCGTGCAGGCGGTGGACGTGCCAGTGACCCTAAAAATGCGCATGGGCTGGGACCATAACAGCCTGAATGCCCCCGTGCTGGCGCGAATCGCCCAGAAGTCGGGCATTGCCATGGTCACCGTGCACGGGCGCACCCGCCAGCAGTTTTACGAGGGCACGGCGGACTGGGACTTTGTCGCCAGCGTCAAGGAGGCCATCGGCATCCCCCTCATCGTCAACGGCGATATTACCACCGAGCAAAAGGCCGCCGAGGCGCTGCGCCGTTCGGGCGCCGATGGCGTGATGATCGGCCGTGGCGCTTATGGCCGCCCATGGTTCCTCAAGCAGGTGGCGGATTACCTGCAAACCGGTGAGCTTACCGCCCCGCCCAGCCTGGCCGAACAGAAAGCTATTTTGCTGCGCCACTACGCCTCCATCCGCGCGCATTTTGGTGAAAAATCCGGGGTTCGCCTCGCCCGTAAGCACGTGTCCTGGTACAGCCACGGGCTGCGTGGCTCGGCCGCCTTCCGCGCGCAGATGAACCGGCTGGATAATGGCGCCGAGGTGGAGGCGCTGATCGATGCATTCTACGACCCGCTGATCGAGTCCGGTTTTATCCGTCAGGACGAAATGGCTCTGGCAGCGTGAATATTTACCCGAGAGGCGGCAAGTGAGCGGTATCAGAAAAGCCTTCGGCATGGTCAAGCGCAAGCCGCAGACATCGCGCGAGCTTCGGGTTGACCCGGCGCAGATCCTCGCCGCGTTGCCGCTGGCCGTCGCGGTGCTGGACGAGAACGATATCTTCTGCTCGGTGAATTACGCGGCGGAAGAGTTCTTCGGCTCTTCCAGGGTGCTGCTGCTGCACAGCAATCTCAGCGGCATTCTGCCGTTGGACCATCCACTCTTCCTGCTACTGGAACGCGCGCGTAGTGCCGGGTTGACGGTGGCCGAGCACGACATGATCCTGGAAGGCCCAAAACTGCTGCGCCGGGGCTGCTCCGTGCAGGCAGCGCCGCTGCTGGATGTCCCCGGCTACGTGGTGCTCACCTTGCAGGATGAATCGGCTGCTCGCGCGCTGGACCAGCAGATGTCGGCCCGTAACGCGGCACGCAGCATCACCGGCATGGCTGCCATTTTGGCGCATGAGGTGAAAAATCCACTGTCAGGCATCAGGGGTGCGGCGCAATTGCTGGAAAGCAGCGCCCCGCCGGAAGACCGCGAACTGGCCGTGCTGATCCGCGACGAAGCCGACCGCATCCGCGCCATGGTGGAGCGCATGGAAACCTTTGGCGAGAAGAAGCTGGACCGCCAGGCAGTGAACATCCACCGCGTGCTGGAGCATGTGCGCAAACTCGCCCGCTCGGGCTTCGCGCAGCGCATCAAGTTTGTTGAATCCTACGACCCCAGCCTGCCGCACGTGCAGGGCAACCGCGACCAGCTCATCCAGGTGCTGCTCAACCTGGTGAAAAACGCCGCTGAATCCATCGCCAGCATGGACCGCCCGGATGGTGAAATTCACCTCACCACTGGCTTCCAGCACGGCGTGCGCCTGTCAGCTTCCTCGGGCCGCACACGTGCCAATCTGCCCATCTTTGTTGCCGTGCGCGACAACGGCCCGGGCATCCCCGAGGATATCCGCCGCCATCTGTTTGAGCCCTTCATCACCACCAAGGCCGCCGGCAGCGGACTCGGCCTAGCGCTGGTCGCCAAAATCGTCGCCGACCACGGCGGTCTGATCGACGTGGACAGCCGCGCCGGCCGTACCGAGTTCCGCATCCACCTGCCGGTCTATGAAGACCCCCCGGAAAGTAACCATTGATGACCACTGTTCCAACTGTCCTGATCGCCGATGACGACCGCTCGATCCGCACCGTGCTGACCCAGGCGCTGGGGCGCTCCGGCTATCAGGTGCGCGCAACCTCCTCGGCTGCCACGCTGTGGCGCTGGGTAGAGGACGGCGAGGGTGACGTGGTCATCACCGACGTCATCATGCCAGATGAAAACGGACTGGACCTGATCCCACGCATCAAGCGCATCCGGCCGGAGCTGCCGATTATCGTGATGAGCGCGCAGTCCACCCTCACCACAGCGGTGCAAGCCACCCAGCGCGGCGCGTTCGACTATTTGCCCAAACCCTTCGACCTGGGCGAACTGCTTGCCGTGGTGGACCGCGCGCTGAAACAGCCGGCCTACGGCCCCGGCCCGGCGGACGTGCCCAAACCCTCGCCCGACGACAATTTGCCGCTGATCGGCCGCAGCCCGGCGATGCAGGAAATCTACCGCATCATCGCCCGCCTCACGACCACCGACCTCACGGTGATGATCAACGGCGAATCCGGCGCCGGCAAGGAACTCGTGGCCCGCGCCCTGCACGACTACGGCCGCCGCCGCGCCGGCCCGTTCGTCGCCATCAACATGGCCGCTATCCCGCGCGAGCTCATCGAGAGCGAACTCTTCGGCCACGAGCGCGGCGCCTTCACCGGCGCCACCAACCGCCACGTTGGCCGCTTTGAACAAGCCAGCGGCGGCACGCTGTTCCTCGATGAAATCGGCGACATGCCGCCCGAAGCGCAGACCCGCCTGCTGCGCGTGCTGCAGGAAGGCGAATTCACCACCGTCGGCGGCCGCCAGCCCATCCGCGCCAATGCCCGCATCATCGCCGCCACCCACCGTGACCTGCGCGCCCTCATCCGCTCCGGCCAGTTCCGCGAGGATTTGTTCTACCGCCTCAACGTCGTGCCGATCCGCCTGCCGCCCCTGCGCGAACGCCCGGACGACATTCCCGTGCTCGCGCAGCACTTCCTCAACAAGGCGCGGAGCGAAGGCCTGCCGGCAAAAAGCATCGACCCCGGCGCCATGGCGATGCTCTCCGCCTACCGCTGGCCCGGTAACGTGCGCGAGCTGGAAAACCTGATCCGCCGCCTTGCCGCCTTGGTGCCGCAGCCGGTCATCACGGAAGCCATCCTGGCCCAGGAACTCGCCGACTACGCCGTTGCGGAGGAACCCCAGGCCGCCTCCGGGGACGAAGCCGATACCATGGCCGCCGTGGTGGAACGCCACGTCGCCCGGCTGCTCGCCGCTATCCGTGAAAGCGGAGAGGAAGGCGTGCTCTATGAACGTGCCCTGGCCGAGCTGGAACGGCCGCTTATTCGCATGACGCTGGCGGAAACACGCGGCAACCAGATACGCGCCGCCGCCCTGCTTGGCCTTAACCGCAACACGTTGCGCAAAAAAATTCGCGAGCACGGCATCGGCGTGCACCGCCGGGTGGGATAATGCAGCCAGCGTCCGACACAGCGCCGCGGTCTCTGCCAGCGTCCGTTCTGGACATTATGCTGGGCCGGGTTTCCACGCTGCTGGTCGCCTCGGTGGCGCTACTTCTGGGCATCGCCTCGTTCGCGATTCTTGCCGGGCGGGTCAAGCTCGATGTGCATTCGGGTGTGGCGATCGGGCTGATCGTCGCGGATTTCGCGGCGCTGCTGTTGCTGATTATTTTGCTGGTTGGCCGTGTCGTGCGTGTGGTGCTGGAGCACAGGCGCGGTGCCGCGGGCGCGCGATTGCATGTGCAACTAGTGTTTCTGTTCGGCGGCGTGGCGGCGGTGCCTGCGATATTGGTCGCGGTGTTCGCCATCGTGTTCTTCAATTTTGGTATTCAGGCCTGGTTCAACCAGCGGGTTCAAACCGCGCTGGATGAGAGTAACCAGGTGGCGCAGGGCTACCTCGCCGAGCATGACAACGACATCCGGCTGGACGCGCTGGCGATGGCCAATGATCTGGCGCAGAACGGCACGGTGTTTTTTGGTGACCCGAACGAGTTCGCCAGTTATCTTGTCAATCAGGCGACGGTGCGCGGGCTCACGCAGGCGGTGATTTTCGAGCCGCTGAATGGCGAAATTGTTGCTTCGGCCGGTTTGTTCGCCGGCATGGCGGCCGAGGTGCCCGATCAGCGCGACATTACGGCGGCACAATCCGGGCAGGTGCCGGTGATCAGCCCGCCGGGCAGCACGGTGGAGCAGGCGGTCATCAAGCTCGATATCACACCGCCGCTGATGTTGATGATCGAGAAGCCGATCGACCCGGCGATTCTCGACCATGTGAACAAAACCGAGCAGGCGGTGGCGGAATACCAGCGGCTTTCCAAAAACCGCGCCGGGCTGGAAATCTCCTTCGCGCTGGTAATCGCCATCCTGGCCCTGCTGGTGCTTTCGGCCCTGGTTGGGTTCGGGTTGGTTATCGCCAACCAGATTGCCAAGCCGATCGGCCACCTCATCCGTGCTGCGGAAAATGTGCGCGCCGGCGATCTTTCCGTGCGCGTGCCCGAGCGTGCCACGGGCGATGAAATGGCCGGGCTCTCGCGCGCCTTCAACCGCATGACCGCGCAACTCGCGGCGCAGCGCGCGGAGTTGATGGACGTGAACGGCCAACTCGACGAACGCCGGCGTTTTACCGAGACAGTGCTGGCCGGCGTTTCCGCCGGGGTGATCGGGCTGGACAACAAAGGCCGCATCGAACTGCCCAACCGCGCCGCCTCGGAATTGCTGCGCATCGGCCTGCAGTCGGAAATCGGCCAGTATCTGGTCGAAATTTTGCCAGAATTCGAGGCCCTGATTAATGCCGTGATGGCAAACCCTGAACGCCCGGTAACGGCGGAAATCGAACACGGCCCGGCGATGCACAAGCGGGTGCTGCTGGTGCGTATCGGCGCGGAGATGAAGGCTGGCGAGCCGGATGGCTTCATCGTCACCTTCGATGACGTCACCGAACTGCTTTCCGCCCAGCGCAAGGCAGCCTGGGCGGATGTGGCCCGGCGCATCGCGCACGAGATCAAGAATCCTCTGACACCCATTCAGCTTTCCGCCGAGCGCCTGAAGCGCCGCTTCGCCAAGGAGATCACCTCCGACCCGGAAGGCTTCTCGCAATGCGCTGATACCATCGTGCGCCATGTTGGGGACATCGGCCGCATGGTCGACGAATTCTCCACCTTCGCGCGGATGCCCGCCCCGGTGATGCGCGTGGAATCGCTGGAGCGGATTTGCCGTGAGGCTATGGTGCTGCAACGCGTGGCGCAACGGCAGATCAGCTGGGACGTGCGGATTGAAGCCCCGCTGCGCGCCATCTGCGACCGCCGTTTGCTCGGCCAGGCCCTGACCAACCTGCTCGCCAACGCGGCGGATGCGGTGGCCATGCGGCCGGGTGCAAGCCATGTCACGCTGAGCCTCGCCGCTTCGGGGGATGATGCGATACTGAGCGTGACCGACGATGGCATTGGCTTGCCGGAGACCGGCCGTGCTAAACTCACCGAACCCTATGTAACGCATAAACCCAAAGGCACCGGGCTTGGTCTTGCCATTGTCCGTAAGATCATGGAGGACCATGGCGGGCGCCTGGAACTTAACCAGGCCCCCGATGGCCCGGGTGCCAAAGTAAGCCTGATCCTGCCCGCCCTGCCGGCGGAATCTGAAGGTGTGACCGATGATGTTAAGGAGTTGCCCGCAAGATGACTGAAATCCTGATCGTCGATGACGAGCCGGATATTCGCCTGCTGGTCGAAGCGATTCTCCGCGACGAGGGTTTTGAGGCCCGCAGCGCCGGTAATTCCGACGAGGCCATTGCCGCCTACCGCGCCCGCCGCCCCTCGCTGGTGATCCTCGACGTTTGGCTGCAAGGCTCGAAACTGGACGGAATCGGCATTCTCGATGTGTTGCACCAGGAGCAACCGCGCGTGCCGGTGGTGATGATCTCCGGCCACGGCACCATCGAAACCGCCGTCGCGGCCATCCAGCGCGGCGCCTACGACTTTATCGAAAAACCGTTCAACTCAGACCGCCTGTTGCTGGTGGTGCGCCGCGCGCTGGAGGCGGCGAGGCTGGAAGCGGAAAACGCCGAATTGCGCTTGCGCGTAGGCTCCGAGACGGCGCTCACCGGCGAGGGCCACGGCATCGTCACTTTAAAAGCCGCCATCGACCGCGTCGCCCCCACCGGCTCGCGCGTGCTCATCACGGGTGCCCCCGGCTCGGGCAAGGAAACCGTGGCGCGCATGATCCACGCGCAGTCGCGCCGCGCCGACGGCCCTTTTGTGGCGCTGAATTGCGCCATCCTGGCGCCGGAGCGCTTCGAGGTTGAACTGTTCGGCGTGGAAGCCGGTGCCGATCCGCATGCCGCCCCGCGCAAGGTCGGCGTGTTGGAACGCGCCCACGGCGGTACGCTGCTGCTCGATGAAGTTGCCGATATGCCACTGGAAACCCAGGGCAAAATCGCCCGCGTGCTACAGGAGCAAAGCTTCGAGCGCGTCGGCGGCGGCGCCAACTCCCGCGTCAAAGTTGATATCCGCGTGCTCGCCTCCACCGCGAAAGACCTCGCCGGCCAAATCGCCGCTGGCCACTTCCGCGAGGACCTGTTCTACCGCCTCGCCGTGGTGCCGCTGCGCGTGCCCTCACTGAAGGAACGCCGCGAGGATATCCCCGCCCTGGCCGCCGACTTCCTCGCCCGCGCGGCGGAAATCTCCGGGCTGCCGCCGCGCAGCCTGGCGTCGGACGCCATTGCCGCCCTGCAAGCCCATGACTGGCCCGGTAACGTCCGCCAGCTACGCAACATCATGGACTGGCTGATGATTATGCGCTCCGGCGAGACCGAAGTTTTCCGCGCCGAACACCTGCCCACCGAACTCTCCGCCCACGCCCCGCGCGCCCTGGCCATAGACCCAGCCGCCGACGTCATGGCCCTGCCGTTGCGCGAAGCCCGGGACGTGTTCGAAACCCAGTACCTGCAATCCCAACTGCTTCGCTTCGGCGGCAATATCAGCCGCACCGCCAACTTCGTCGGTATGGAACGCAGCGCTCTGCACCGCAAACTCAAACAACTCGGCATCGGCGCCGAGGACCGCGTGCAGGCGTAGGAAGCAAGGCCAAGGGGCTTTGCTTCCTTCCTTACCCCCGCCGTGCAGGGAGCGTGATGATAGCGCGCAGGCCGGGATTGTTGTTGGCCAGGTGCAGGGTGCCGTTGTGGAGTTGCGCGACGGCGGAGACGAGGGCGAGGCCGAGGCCCGAGCCGGAGGTGGAGCGCGCGGATTCGGCGCGGAAGAAGCGTTCGGTGGCGCGGTTGCGGTCTTCGTCGGAGATTCCCGGTCCGCGGTCCGCGACACAGATTTCGATGACGCCGTCTTCCATCCGGGCGGTGAAGTGGATAGTGGTTCCGGTGGCCGAGAATTTCAGCGCGTTGTCGAGCAGGTTGGCCACGGCTTGCTGCACCAGTTCGCGGTCACCGAGCAGGGGCAGGTTATCGGCGATTTTGGTGTCCAGGATCAGCCCGCGTTCCTCGGCAACGGCGCGGTAGAGTTCGTCGATGTCGCGCAGCATGGGGGCGAGGTCGATGGCGGCGAAGGCGGCGCGGCGCGAGCCGGCTTCGATTTCGGCGATACGCAGCAGGGCCTCGAACACGCCGACAACGCCGTCCAGGTCGAGCATGGCCCGTTCGATCGCCGATTGTAGGTCTTCCGTGGTGTGCGCGTGCAGCGAGGCGTCTTCCAGCCGCGCGCGCGCGCGCGCGATGGGTGTGCGCAGGTCGTGTGCGATGGCGTTGGAGACCTGGCGCACGCCATCCATCAGGCGGGAGATGCGCTCCAGCATGTCATTGATGATTTCAGCAAGTTCATTGAATTCATCGCCGTCGCCGTGTTTGGGGATGCGGCGGGTGAGGTCGCCAAGCGCAATGGCGCGTGTGGTGGTGGAAATATCGCGGATCATGCGCCGGAACAGAGAGCGGATGAGCACGGCGCCGAGCAGGCCCAGCAGGACCATCAGCCCCAGTGCCCAGAGCAGGGCGTCGCGCAGCACATCGCGCAATTGCGCCCGGGCGCTAACGTCCCGCCCGATCAGCAGTTGTCCACCATTGGTGAGCGTGTAGGCGCGCAGCAGGGCGACTGAGCGCACCCCTTTGCGGGTAACCGGCAGCTCGTACCAGGTGTTTATCTGGTTGAGGCCCTGCGGCCATTGGTCGAGGTTGCCGATGATATGGTTACCGAGCGGGTCGAGCAGCAGATAGATACCGTCGGTGTCGCCGGGGTCCGACAGCCGGCTTTGGATGGCGGCGATGAGCGAGGGCAAGGCGCCGATCTGGTAATGCTCGTTCAGCGCCGTGGCATCGTTACGGATAGCGAATTCCACCTGCCGCTGCAGCAGGCCCACGGTGGAGTACCACAGCGAAAACGCCAAAGTGAACGCCGAGAGGCCGAACACCAGGGCGTAGACCATCGCAAAGCGGATACCGGTTGAGCGGATCAGCGGTTTTGCCCGGCGGCGCGCCTCGCGTACTGGTTGCGCTCGCCGGGGTTTCCGCTTGTCCAGGCCCGGCCCCGGTGCCGGAATTGTCTCCATTTAAGAACCCGCTTGTTTAAGCGTTACACCTCTTCCGCGCGCAGCATGTAGCCGGCGTTACGCACGGTGTGCAGCAGGGGCAGCTCGAAGGGTTTGTCGATCTTTTGGCGCAGGCGCGACACATGCACGTCGATGACATTGGTTTGCGGGTCAAAATGATAATCCCACACGCCTTCCAGCAGCATGGTGCGGGTCACAACTTGGCCGGCGTGGCGCATCAGATATTCCAGCAGGCGGAACTCGCGCGGTTGCAGGTCGATTTTCACCGATCCCCGGCGCACGCTGCGCGACAGCAGGTCCATTTCCAGGTCGCCTACGGTCAGCTTGGTGGCTGGGCCTTCGCTCTTGCCGCGCCGTGTCAGTGCTTCCACCCGGGCCAGCAGTTCGGCGAAGGCGAATGGCTTGGTCAGGTAATCATCACCGCCGGCCTTCAGCCCCTTCACCCGGTCATCCACCTGGCTGAGTGCCGAGAGGAACACCACTGGCGTCGCGTTATCCTGCGCCCGCAATGTTTCCAGCAGCCGCAACCCGTCAATGCCCCCCGGCAGCATCCGGTCCAGGATAATCGCGTCAAAATTCTCCGAGGCGGCGAGGAACAAGCCGTCCCGCCCGTTATCGGCATGTTCCACGGTATGCCCGGCCTCACGCAGGCCTTTCAAGACAAACCCAGCAACGTCCTTATCGTCTTCAACGACGAGTATGCGCATCGCTACTCTCCCAATTGTTCCGGCCTGCGGTCAATAATGACCGGCAGGTCGAATATACGCTGATTCTCGCTAATCCCAAGCACCACCTTAGTCCCTGGCGCCATGGAGGCAATGGCCCGCGTCAGCCCGGAGGCGCCCGAAACCGGCTGGCCATCGACCGAAAGCACCATCTCCGGCGCGCTCAAGCCCACTTTGGCGGCAGGCCCGCCGGGCACCACGCCGGTGATCTGCGCCCCTTCGCCGGAGGCGCCGGTGCCATCCGGCGGGTCGGCAACGGATATGCCCAGCCACCCGCGCGCGATCTCCCCATGCGCGATCAGTGCCGCCACAATGCGCCGCGCGCTGTTGCTCGGAATGGCGAAGCCGATACCCACGGAACCGCCGGAAGGCGAGACTATGACAGAGTTTATGCCGATCACCGCGCCAGCCATGTTGAACGCTGGACCACCGGAATTGCCGGGGTTGATCGGCGCGTCCAACTGCAAAAAATGGTCGAAGGGTCCTTCGCCGATGTCGCGCCCCTGCGCCGAAATAATGCCCAGTGTGAAGGAGTTGCCCAGTGCAAACGGGTTGCCAGCGGCCAGCACCCAGTCCCCCACTTGGGCGTTGGCGGAGTTGCCCCAGGCGGCCGTGGGCAATGGGTGGGGTGACGTAATTTTAATGACCGCGATATCTGTCAAATCGTCCGCCCCGGCCAGTTTTGCCGGAAATTGCTCGCCGTCATTCAGCGTCACCATGATTTGCGCCGCCCCGGCGATAACATGGTCGTTGGTGACGATCATCCCGTCCCGGCTGATGATGAAACCCGAGCCAGCGGCTAGCGCCACCCCCGCGGGGCCGGGTTTGGCCGATGTGCCAGGGGTTTGCGTGACGGCAATGCCCACCACCACCGGGGCCACCGCGCGCACCAGAGGTGCCAGCGAAACGGGCGCGCCCGTCATCTGCGCCACCGCCGGGCCACCGCCGCACGGAGCCGCCAGGAAGAAACACAGGAAAAAACACGGGCCAAGGAATCGCTGCATACCTCAACCGGCATGCCACCGCCTCTGGCCAGGTGCAAGATAATCATCCAACCCCGGGTCAGGATCATATCCGTTCCGCCGCGCAATTGTGTATAATACATAATGATGGCGTAATGCCGTTGAAAAGCTTACATTGTCTTACGAAATGAGAATCCCACAGAGGAGGATTAAGCATGACCACTACTCACACCGGCCCTGGCCCCGAAACCGTCGACATCAACTTCCTGAAACAGGAATTCAACAAATTCCGTGCCGAGCTTTCCGGGATGAAAGAGAAGCTCAGTGGTAACGCCGCGGAAACCCTGGACCAGATCAGCGCTTACCTGAATGGTGATGCCCTCGCTTCGCGCCTGTCCGCGCTGGAGAGTAAGTTGGAGCACCTTGGCGGCAAGCTCAAAGACACCGGCAAAACCGCCGTCTCCCAGTTGGAGCACGAAGTCACCGAGCGCCCGGTTACCAGCGTCGCTTTGGCCTTCGGCATCGGCCTGCTGGCCGCGCAGTTCTTCCGCAGGCGTTAAGCTGCCATGTCCCTCACCCGGCACGCGAGTATTTTCGCCAAACTAACCGCGCTCTGGGTGGGGGTGGCCGCGGCGGTACTGGCCCTATGCCTCGCCGCCACCGGATTTTTCGTCGCGGCCTTTTACATATGGCTGACCGCGCATTTTGCCCCCATGGCCGCCACGTCCATAACCGGCGGCGCACTTGTGGTCCTGGCCGCCGCCACGGGCCTCACCGGCAGTGCATTGCTCCGCCGCGCCCGATGCAAACAGCGCGCCGAACGTACCGAACTCATTGGCACCGCCGCATTGTTTCTGCGCCTCGCCAGCACGCTCATCCGCCGCGACCCCAAAAAGGCGGTCATCCTCGCGCTGCTCGCCGGCGCGGTGGCTGAATTTTTTATGGGCGAGACCTGAGCCGCAGCCAAACTGCAAATGTGTCCTCGCTCATGCCTCCAGTGGCGAGGCTGACCATGTTTTCCACTGCCTCCGCCGCCGGCGCTTGCAGCTCGACACAGTTGATTTTCAAAAACAGCACGCAACAAGCCCAGGCGGTGCGCTTGTTGCCATCCAGAAACGCATGGTTTTTCGCAATGTCGAACGCATACGCCGCCCCCAGCGCCACCAACGCCACCGCCGGATCGTAACCAAATTTATCCACCGGCCGGTTGAGCGCGCTGCTCAGCAATGCCTCATCGCGCAAACCATGATACCCGCCATACTCGCGGATCGACTGGTCATGCAGAAACAAAACCGCATCCGGCTCCAAAAACGCTGGCGCGCTCACCGTTTCGCCAGCTCGGCCAGGGCGTCAGCCTGCTCCCGCAACACCTCCCGCGCCGCCGCCAACTGCGTCTCCAGCGCCAGATTGCGCTTCACCAGCTTAATCCCATCCGCCAGCTCCACCAGCGTCAATTCTTGGCCCACCTCAAACCCCATCCGGATGCGCGTCTCAGCTGGAATCGCCACGCCGACGGAGTTGCCTTGTTTGCGAACGGTTACGGTATCCATGGTTTTGCCCCGGGTGTATGACAAAGCGTCATACTATCGAAGGAGGGCCGGGACGTCGAGGATTTTTTTACTGTACTCTGCATTACGCCGTAAGTTGTCCAGCACCGATAACGTGTTCAAGAGTTGTTTTTAAACACTCGCAAATCTGTATATTTTGAGAAGGCATAAAAAAATCTACAAGACGAGAAAGTTTACGGGCTTCTGGTGTCCCTACGTACCGGTTTTTTAGAGCCTCGTTGATTTTCTCAGCTAGCATTTTTCCTTTTATGGTGTTTTTGCCAAATCCGCCTAGTTCTCGCCATCGGGCAGATGGAATGCTTCTCGCTGTAGCGGGAAGCATCGAGACTGCCCCAGTGAGCGCAGTATTGAACTCGCGTTCAATCTCATTTTCGTCAAGTAGTTGTAATGCTTCGGACAGTACTTGATTTGCCTCGGTCTCTGATAAGTCGAATAAATACTGAATATGTGCGACGGTACACAATGATGCTTCTACGTCTGAGCCGGGCGTTACCGGTAATCCCCCCGTTTTTAACGGGGCTTTGCGGTAGAATTTACGCGGCCAGTTTCAGTTTCTGGGCGGGTGTGATCCCGCCTATGCCCATATAGGGCCGTTCGTTGTTGTAGGTCCAGAGCCATTGCGTGGCGGGCGGTTCGGCTGTAGCGTTCGACATACGCGTTCTGCTGTGGCTTGCCCGGCTGGATGTGCCGGATGCTGATGTGGTGCTTAGAAGATAAACGCTCCGGTTTAGCCAAAACCAAAATAGGGTGGCCCGCAATTGCGGGCCACCCTATTTTTATGTTGCTTGCGAAGGTGGCCTCAGTGGTCGGCCAGGAATTGCGCAACCTCGCGATCATTCATGAAATCAATAATTGCATCAGCTGCCGCATCGGCAAACTGGGCATACATTTCATCTGTCGGCCAACCAAGATGCGGCGTCAGGACGACATTGTCCAAGCTGCGTAGCGGCGATTCAGCAGGTAGAGGCTCCACTGCAAAAACATCCAGTGCTGCGCCAGCGATTTTTTTATCGCGTAAGACATTGCAAAGCGCCGCCTCATCGATAATCGCACCGCGGGCTGTGTTCACGATATAGGCCGTGGGTTTCATCAGCGCCAGCATCCCTGCATCAATCAGGCCACGCGTGGCCTGACTCAAGGTTGCATGGATTGAAACAACATCAGCCTCACGCATCAGCTCGGGCAGGGTACAGGCTTTCGCACCCGCCGCAGCCGCAATCTCCGGCGTCAATCGCCCACCCCAGGCGATGACATTCATACCGAAAGCATCGGCAATACGGGCTACATATTTTCCGATATTACCCAGCCCGACAATGCCCAGGGTTTTACCTTTAAGCACGCGTGTCAGGGGCACTGGCCAATGACCATTCATGATGGCCTGATGCGAGACAGGTATCTGGCGCATCACCGCCATCATCAAGGCAATCGTCATCTCTCCGGCGGCACCACAAAACCCACCGGTGGCCTTGGCAATAATAATGCCTTGTTTATGCGCGGCTTCGAGATCGACATGGTAAGCGTGGTTGCCGGTTTGCACGATCATCTTCACGTCGCTCAGCGCCGCCAGAACATCCGCCGAAAATTTCGTGCGTTCGCGGGTTGCCACTAAAACCTCAAAGCCACGTAATGTATCCAAACCCGGTATTGGTTTGGTAAAAATCTCGACATCGGCGATTTCGCGCAGCCTCCGAACGCCGTCTGTTTCAGCGTAAGCTTCGTGAAAATCGTCAAGAAATGCGACTTTCATGAAAATCCCCTTCCTGTTTGGTTTTGTATCCATAGATCGATTGTAAAAATAACTAATCTACCGTCTAATGGATAGATTCAAGAGAGCAAAACACTGCGTAATGTTGTTATCCCGTCAATGACTCAGAGGGTTCAGCTGCGCACTGAATATGCTCGCTTGCTTGAGCGATTAGCAGATGGAAGCAGGTTCACCAAAGCGATAACTGGACATCGCCGCGTTTCCAAGAAAAGCATCCTCATGATACACGCAGGCTCCCGCATCAGCGGCGGCGGCGCCGGCCACCACCATGAGTGGGATAAGATGCTCTTCTTGTGGATGGGCAATCCGCGCCGAAGGCGCGCTGGTCCAATTCAGCAAACGCTGCATCCGTGTTTCTTGCGGCAGCTGCACCAGCGTCTCCGTTAGCCAGGCATCGAACTCACGAGATACCGCCTGCCCGCCTCCACCCATGAGCAGCCGCATATTATGGAAGCTCGAACCACTGCCAATTATCAGCACGCCCTCGTCGCGTAGCGGCGCCAATAATTCGCCAACACGCACATGTTGAGCGGGATCGCAACGCATATCGACTGAAAGCTGTACGACTGGCATCGTTTCTTCCGGGTAGAATGGCTGCATCAGGCTAAACGTACCATGGTCAAAGCCACGCTCAGGGTCCGCCACGGTCGGAATTCCTCCAGCTTCAAGCAGCCCCGCCACACGCAACGCTAAATCTGGTGAGCCTGGCGCCTCATAGCGGATTTGATATGCCCATTCTGGAAATCCATAATAATCATAGAACATTTTAGGATGGGAAGCAGAGGAAACCATGAAACCATCGGTTTCCCAATGTGCCGAAACAACCAGAACCGCCTTTGGGGTATCCCCTAATTCGGCACGAATATCGTTTAACGACTGCCGAAGCAGGTCAAATCTGGCACCGGCCGTACCCTCCCACCAGGGCCAAGGGCCGCCGCCGTGAGATATATAATATGTTGGCAAACTCGGCACATATGTCTCCTGGCAATGCTACAATGTTTAAAATCGAGGACAACTACCCCTAAACCGCGATCATTGTGCCCTACGAAGCACAGCTTGGCGAGAAGAATACGCCATGACCTGCAGTAACCATATTAAAGACGGAAAAGTCGGCGCGAATTATCCACGAAAATCTTTTTCCGATCACCCTCGCTCAATGGCGCATTTTCAACCATCGTATTAAAAACGTCCGCGTCAGCTACGGGATAATCCGTGGCGAACAAAATCCGATCCGTGCCGATGGCTATTGTTGTGGCAATGAGCGTTTCCGGCGTCAGATTTCCGCTGGTTGTCACCATCACATTATTACGAATGTAATGCGAAATTGAATGTTTCGTATAAGATTTAATCAGAGGGCTGCCGTGGACCTGGTCGAAGCGGCCAAAATGGAAGGGAATCAGTTCTCCCATATGCCCCAAAACCAGCGTCAGCGAGGGGAAGCGATCAAATAATCCACTGGCAATAATCCGTAGCGCATGTAACCCTGTCTCAACACTCCATGCCCAACCAATATTGACCAGGGACTCATATTTCTCATAATGCCCCCTCGGTTCTGCCGGGCTGGCGCCTGGGTGAAGATAAATGGGCACGTCCAGCTCCGCGGCGGCGTCCCATATCGGCATAAATTTCGGCATATCCAGGAATTCGCCCAGGGTACGGCCATTAATCATCGCCCCTTTGAAGCCCAGCTCCTTCACACAACGCCTAAGCTCATTTGCCGCTTCTACCGGATCCTGCACCGGAAGTGCGGCCCAACCGCCGAAGCGTGTGGGATGCGCAGCGCAACGCTCTGCAAGAAAATCATTCATCTGCCGCGCTTTTATTATGGCACGCTGTATGTCCTGGTCGAGCTGAACGCTGGCACCATTATAATAGGACAGAATCGCGTATTTAATCCCGAGCTTGTCCATATCCTCCAGACGCCCGGCATCCACATCCTTAAGGCGCGTCCGTACATTCGCAAGAATCGCGCGATCAACAATATCATTACCCTTGCTCAATATCCCGAAATAATCTTCCTGACGGGGATCAAGAAAATGTTCTTCCAAAGCAATTTTATCTGGATTGGCCATGTCCTGGATACCTTTCTTAGATTTAAACGCCTTCACTTTTTAACATTGTCGCGCCATAGCGGGGGCCGTAATTGGCAAAGCTAAGCGCCGGATGCGTTGCTGTGCCCGCCATATCCCGGAATGCACGTTGTAATGGATCACCCCTCCCGTAAACCATTACCGCCACTTATAACAAACAGCCGCGCAATCGCATCGTAGCATTGCTGCACAGACCGCGTGGACTCTGACATGAAGCGTTCCAGATCACGGGTACCAAGATACTCAGCATACACAAGCGTATCATGTATTTCCCGAAGATTGCTTCTTTGCAAGCAGCGTGCCGCACGGATGGCGTAATCGGTTTCCGCAAAGGCACGATGATAGTCCGGATTATCAGCTATCCTCGAACTATCGAAAGCACCCCGGCGCAACTTGCTACGTGCCACAAAACTATCCAGTGCATTTTGCGCCGTACCGTAAGAGGCCGCCGCCAAAGGCTCCCGAAAGACAACCAGAAACGGCACACGATATAACGGTGGTGTGTCCGGTGAATTTGCAACAGAAAACTGCATCGTCGGATACTGACGATGTTTTGGAACGAACACATCCTTCAAGACCAACGATTTACTGCCCGTGCCGCGCATTCCCATCGTATGCCAGTCATCAAGTATCTCGTACTCGGCGCGTGGCACATAAAAACCATGGAGAACCGGCGGTTGGCCTTCAGTTTCGGAAGGCAATGTTGCCCCCACCACGGCCCATTGTGCATGGTCACAGCCGCTTGAGAACGGCCAGCGGCCATTCAGAACATACCCGCCATCAACGGGTTTCGCCTGACCTGTTGGTGCGTAAGCGGAGGAAACCAAAACCGCAGGATTTTCTTTCCAAATATCATTAATCGCTTGCTGTGGAAGCGAACGTACAATCCATTGATGTTCTGACAAAATGACCAAAACCCAGGCCGACGCACCGCAGGCTGAGCCAATTTCAAAGACAACATCTGTAAGCGCCTGCAATGGCAGCTCATAACCGCCATATTCTGCAGGCTGCAAAATCTTGAAAAAGCCAGCCTCATAGAATTCCGCGATCGTATCCTCGCTGAGCTTCCGATCAATTTCAGCCTGAGCGGCGCGTTCGCGCAACCTGGGCTTCATTGAACGCACCCGTTCAGCAAGAACCTCTGCAAGCTCTTTTTTACTTGTCATAAGGCTTTTCCTCACGGCAACAGATGGCAATCTATCGGATATCACTTAGCTGGATACCATTATTACTTGCCCGGGGCAATCACTCTACATGGACTATTATTTTGTCCGGCCTAAAAGATATTTCTCAACAAATTCCAAGCGATCATTCCCCCACCACATTTCACCATCAATCATTATGGTGGGGACACCAAATACGCCAAGCGATGCAGCCTTTGCTATTTCCGCTTCAAAAATCTCACGTGCCTGATCGGATTCCACGAAGGCTGAGAATTCGTCGCGGTCAAACCCGTTTCCGCCAACGCATTGTCCAGGGTAGACGGTACGCCGATATAGCCACCTGAACCAAATGTCTGCCGCCAAACGCTCCTGATATATTCCTCACCCTTACCCAGCCGCTCTGCATAACAAAGTTCGAGAAGTGTCGCGCCCACCCGGCGGGGTAACGCCGTCATCGGAAGGAAATATTACAGGAATGCCATAACTTTCTCCCCAGCGATCTATATCACGCCGCAAATAACGGTATTTCAGCGGTATCTGGCGGTTCGATGGACCAGTATTACCTGCCTCGCGTTTCACAATATTTAAGTCGATAGCATGGTAGTTTACTCGGAGGTCAAACTTGCTCGCGACCCCCGGGATAGCTTGAAAGGCTAGATAAGCAAAAGGGCTAGAAAAATCGAAATAGAACTCCAGCTTATCTCTCATTCATTTTTCTCCCACAGTACCAATTTACGTCAATCTCTGATTTATACCTTGCACTGGTTCATCGGAACTTTCTCTTATATATCTGGTAAATTATCAAGCCTTGACTAAGGTCTTTGCCAAATCTGCCCAAATCGCGCCTGATTTACGGGCGCCAACCAAGAACTCTTCCGGCGTCAAATGATGCGGAGGACGGCAAGGGCCGACCCGCATCCAGCCACCGGCATCAATGCGCGCCTTTTCCAGGCCCACATTATATTTCGAGAATTCAACATAATCTCCACGCGGAAACATCGTTACGATGGAGGGGCTAATCACATCTGAGAATGTCTTGGCAACACTCCAATCACCTGTCCTCTTGGCTTCGATCATCAGATCCCGAAGATGGATGGCTACCTCAGGACCACATGCCGCACCGCTCGACCAGAAAGTATTCACAAATTCAGGGTCAATACGTGCGCCAGTATAATATTCGACATCCATGACAAGAAAACGAATTCTTTTCTTGGAGGCATTCAGATCCGGGACGAGGCGAGAATTCGCCCCCGCGGCGTATTTTACGCCCTTCACCTGCGGGATTTCCGCCACCTGCGCCCAGAATCTGGGTGGCCACGTGTAGCGAAATGCGGCAAAATTTGCATAAATAAAGATCGTGCTGTCGGGGCAGGCCTCGGCCACGTCGCGGAAGTAGCTTATCGCCATAGCAGTATCGGCTGGGCACCACATTGGCAAGCCAAGCAACACACCATCAGCACCAAGATCCGCCGCCTCCCGCGTCATGTCGATGGTTTCACGCGTGTTGAGACTTGAAGCGCCTGCAATGAAAGGAACGCGACCCTTTACCGTCTCGACGGCTGCCGAAATAAACTTACGCCGCTCGGCCCGGGTCAAGGTGCAGCACTCACCCAGCGTACCCAATGCCATCAAACCATCTATGCCAGCCGCAATCAGTCCCTCAGTCGCACGAACTGTTTCATCCAGATCGACGGTATCTGTGTTGCGCCAATCCCAGGCATCGGCCGTCGCCGGCGTGGGCAGCATTGCCCAGGCACCACCGATATCGTCGAGAGTAAGCAGTTTCTTACGAATGGTCATCAAACACTCCTGAATTTGACCGCCGAGGCGGATTTATTGGCCCAACATAAATTAGATACGCATTTTACGGCCCTATTATCGGACTACACCTACTCGATATAGCGCGGGTTGAGGCATTGTGGATTGAACGGCAGAAACGGCTCACCCACACGAACCTTTTTTAACCAATCGGGATCATTCAGGAGTGAGCGGCCAACGGAAAGCAGATCGAACTCGCCGCGCTCATAGCGTGCCATCACCTCGTCCAGATTATTAAATGTTTCGGGTGGCGTCCGCGTATGCGCATAACGGGATCGCTTAACCCCCGTTCCACCAACCATGACCGTGGGCAAGCCAAAAATCTTCCGCGTCCAGTACGGAAAATTATCTGTGCCACCAGCAAAGGCCGGCTCAGAAAAATCGCGAGTGCTGGCTTCCAATATATCGACACCCGCATCGATGATCGGGCTTAGAATCTCTTTAAGCTGCGTGGGGTTTTCCGCCATATAAGCGTCGAAATCCTGTGGCTTCCATTGCGAGAACCGGAAGGAGATGGGCATCGTCGCGCCAACAGCGCGCCGGATGGCTTTGACGATTTCCACCACAATCCGAGTGCGGCCGACATGATCGCCACCCCAGCGGTCAGTCCGCAGATTTGTCTCGCGCCACAGGAAGCCGTCAATGAGATAGCCATGTGCTCCATGCAGAGCTATGCCATCAAACCCAATTTCCTTGGCACGCGCTGCCGCTTGTTCGAAGCCATCGATAACCTCAACCACCTCGGAATCGCTTAACTCATGTATCGGGCGCCGGCTTTGCGCCTGCATCTGCTCATGTGTATTCGCGGTATTACGATCAGTTGGCCCCCATGTAGCGCTCGGCCCATAAGCGAGATCTTCGGGCTTGCCCGTTACGGATTTCATTACACCAACATGCACAAGCTGGGGAAAAATCAGCCCGCCCTCGCCATGAACAGCATCCACAACGCGCTTCCAGCCCGCCCGTATTTCCGCCGTGTTCAGGTTTGGGGTGCTGCCTTCACCTTCGCCAAAACCTTCACGGTTTCCCGGATGCTCAGTCGCAACCGACCCAACGAAAATAGTGCCAACGCCACCTGCGGCACGCTTACGATAATATTCAACCGTGTTCTCCCGAGGAATACCGTCGGGATCGACTCTGCGGATCATCGGCGACATGATCACCCTATTCGGCAATACCACATTCCCAGACTTGTACGGTGTTAGTAATTCGGAAGCAAAATCCATCGTTATAAGCCCTTTGTCGCCACTATGTCATTTTACTTTTATATAATTCAACCCAAAGCGGAAGTGTCTTTACAAAAACAATGCGAGATTCTTGCCCACAAAAACCCTTTGCAATACTTCTACTTCCCTGGTTCTCAGTAGAAACTTACCGTTCTCCGCTGCAATAATCCTATCTACCCTCCGATACGCAACTTCGTCATGCTCGTATTCTCTGCGAGAGCGCTTAAGCAAATCACTGATCATTGAAATTGCAAGAGGTTTATTGGGTTTTAACCCTAATTGTCTAATATCCATGATAAACCTCAACAGATTAGTGCGACGTGGCGATCAGGGCACAAGCTCGACAAACGCCAACCCTGTAATCAGCTCCGGCATTGCCTCGTACCCGATTGTTTTTCCCCGACCTTCCGGGAAAACGCCCATGGCGCAGAAGAAGTTCTTGATTTCAAGCGCTCCATTCCCGCCTTCTTCGTCGATACGCTCATCCGGCAACGCAATCAACGCGTCGACATCGCCCGACTCGATCAGCTCAATCACTTCATGATCGAATTCTTCATTGACACGGCCCATGCCATCATTGCCAACCCAATGGCTCATGCCGCCCGTACCAAATACCACCACGCGCTCATCACCAGACCAGGTATCAACGGCGTGGCGAATGCTTTGCCCGATCTCAAGAGCGCGCCGGCTTGAGATCACCGGCTCAACACCTGTATTGAGGTAAACCGGGATAACGCGAACCCCCTCAACCGGCCGGATCGACAGCTCATACGGAATAGCCACGGCATGATCCACATTAAGCGCCTTGGCGAAAGCCCAATCGATACCGTCACCCCATCCGATCTTCAAAATATGCTGGGCCAAAGGTTCGTTGTTCTGGATTCTGCGATGCTCGAAATTAAGCCAGTCTTCCTGCGGCCCTTCGACGTCTCCAATGGCGATCAAACAGCGCGGAATGCAGTGCGGACCAAAATTTGTGTAATGGTCGTCGCCAACCACAATCACTGTGTCTGCACGCAGATCTTGCAGGCGCTCTGCGATTCGCGCAAAATGCGCAAACACATTCGCATGTTTTTGCGGGTCACAACGCTCCTTGGGGACCGCCGTAATTCCAGGATTGTGCGGTAGAAGAAATGCCCCGACAACTTTGGCCATAAAACTGAACCTTTCTCAACCTAGCTCGGACGATCCGTCTTGAGCGGCCTTATCTATTATTTAACAAGTCTTCCGCATTATTAGCTTAATTGGACGCATTCTTATGCATCGCTTCCAAATATTCTTTTCGCTTTCCGCGACCATGGATGGCTGAAAAAGCCCCGAGCATGAGGCCCGGACTAACCCCCCGCCCGATCAGCTCCTTGATATTCCACGAGAGCAACAAACTCGCCTCTTCCTCAGTCACCAAAAACTCACTGAGATATTTGGCCATATCGTGCCGGAAACGGTCCCGGTCAACGGTATTTGTGGTTGCTCGCCAAATGGCTGTCTCAATGGCGTTCACGCTCATACCCGGTCTCCTCAGACAGTTTCCGTCAGGCTTCGTTCAAGCTCATGCCAGTTACGGCCCGCTTCATAGGCACCTTCCAGATAGTCTTGCGGAGTATTATGGTATGGCGGACGGCACGGGCCGGCCTTCATCCATCCCGCCGCATCCATACGCGCCTTTTCGAGCGCAATATTGTGCATGGCAAACTCGTTGGGATCATTGCGAGGGAAGAGTGAACGAGTCGAAAGCACCATCGCATCACTCAATTCCTTGGCGCGCGTCCAATCACCTGTTTGCTTGGCTCTTATTACCTCATCACGGAATGTCGTCGTGACCCGAGGACCGCATACCGCACCGGTCGACCAAAAGCCCGTAATGAAATCAGGATCAACCTTCGCCGCGGCATAATATTCCAGGTCAATCGGCAGGAAGCGAATGCGGTTGCGGGACGCCCTGATGAAAGATGGCAGACGCATTTGCGAAGATAACTTTGCGGTAATAACCTGCGGAATTTCGCTCAGCTGTGCCCAGAATGGCGGTGGGAACGGATAGCGGAAAATTCCAGGATTGGCGTAAATTGAAATCGCCATCTCAGGCGAGGCCTCTGCCACCGAGCGCACGTATTCAACCGCCGTAGGTGTATCAGCCGGGCACCACATCGGCAAACCAATCATCGTCCCGTCAGCCCCAATATCCGAGGCTTCGCGCGTGAGCTCGATGGTATCGCGTGTGCTAAGCGTTGTGGTTCCGGTAAAGAACGGTACACGGCCACGCACTGTTTCAACCGCCGTCGCGACAAAGGCCCGACGCTCCTCCAGCGTGAGTGTCGCACATTCACCGAGCGTCCCAAAGGAAAGAATCCCATTGATCCCCGCACCGATGAGTGCCTCAATTACGCGTGCGGTTTCAACCAGATCAACGGTTTGGGTCTGCCGCCAATCCGATGCATTAGATTTTGAGGGTGTCGGGATGATAGCCCAAGCACCCTGTACGGCGTCTATAGTGAGTAGCTTCCTATTCTTACCCATAAAGTACAACTCCCTAGAAACTTATATTAAACATTGGCTAAAGATGCCGGATACCCTAAATAGTGCAGTCGGAACCCCGAGTGCCTGAAGCCGCTCGAAGGGGTGAATGCTGGCCACCGGCTGGGTAAACCAATCGGCACCGCAACGCAAGATGCCCCCCGCCGAACAACCCGCCACAATCACGCGACCAGAGGCAACTCCTAGACTAGCAGCATTGTCAAGTTGCCCAGCGGGCAGCAGCAACCACATCCTCAATTTGCGCCGGTCAGGCCGCTTCACGCAGCAACCGGTATTCCGGGCACAGCACAACATAACCCTTATCGGCGATGGCACCCGCCAAAGCCGCAAGTGAACTACGGTGCCCGCCAACCCATCCGCCGCCAAGAGAGGTGGCCGGGTTTGTCTGAACACCGTTTCGCTATCTATAAGTGGCAGGTCTGCCGGGTTGTTGGATAGTATTCCGGTGTCTGGGCCTTGCGCAAGGAGGGCGTAGCCCGACTGGAGCGAGGCCCAGACACCGATCGCGAAATTTTCAGGCGGCCGCAAGCAGCGGGGCCTGAGTGAAGTAGGCAGCATCGGGCGTACGCGCGCCAAGGCTCGAATGCGGGTGCCTGCCATTGTAGAAATTCAGATACCGGCCGAGGCCGGCGCGGGCTTCGGCGACGCTGGCATAGGCGTGCAGATACACCTCCTCGTATTTCACGGAACGCCAGAGCCGCTCGACGAACACATTATCTCGCCAAGCGCCTTTGCCATCCATGCTGATCGCGATCTTGTTCTTCAACAGCAGCCCGGTGAAGTCGCCGCTGGTGAACTGGCTGCCTTGGTCGGTGTTGAAAATCTCCGGCTTGCCGTGGCGGGCGAGGGCCTCCTCAATCGCCTCGATGCAGAATTCCACCTCCAGCGTGATCGACAGTTTCCAGGCCAGAACCCGCCGGCTGAACCAGTCCACCACCGCCGCCAGATACACAAAACCGCGCGCCATCGGGATGTAGGTAATATCCATCGCCCAGACCTGGTTCGGCCGGCCGATCAACTTGCCGCGCAACAGATATGGATAAATCTTGTGGCCTGGAGCGGGCTTTGACGTATTCGGCCGGCGATACACCGCCTCGATTCCCACCCGCCGCATCAATGTGGCGACCTTCGCGCGGCCGATGACGATACCCCCGGCGCGCAGCAGATCGCGCAGCATCCGGCTGCCGGCGAAGGGGTAATTCAGGTGCAGTTCGTCGATCCGGCGCATCACCGCCAACTCCCCCGCCGGCACCGGCCGGGGCGCGTAATACAGGCTGCCGCGGCCAAGCCCCAACAACGCCGCCTGCCGGGACAGCGGCAGTTCATGCCCACGGTCGATCATCGCTTTGCGCTCAGAAGCCCGGCCTTGCTGAGCGCACCGGACAAAAAATCATTCTCAAGCGTGAGTTCTCCGATCTTCGCATGTAGCGGCTTCAAATCTACAGCCGGTGCTGGCTCACCACTCGCCGGCGCGCCGCCGAACAGCCCGGCAGCACCTTCCGCCAACTGCGCCTTCCAGGTCGTGATCTGGTTCGGGTGAACGTCATAAAGCTGCGCCAGCTCAGCCAGTGTCTTCTCGCCCTTCAGAGCGGCCAATGCCACTTTGGCCTTGAACGCCGGGGCATGGTTACGGCGGGTACGCTTCGTCATCATTTCTCCTGTTCCACGGCAGCATCGCCGAGTTCAGGCAGAAATTCCACTTATCCAAGTGTTCGAATTTGGCCAGCCACCTCTCATGATGCCAGCTTCATTGATCCATCGCTTGCGGTTGCGTCTGCGTTGGCACCGGCAAGGTCGAGGACGAAAAGGCGCTGCTGTCCAAAATTCTCTAGCTTCTCAAAGAGAGTTTCAGCACGCCCCTCCCAGAAGGCGGCCGGCGATGGCGATTAACGGCACTTAGCCCCTTCGGCAAGTTAATCCATGAATCAGCATGACACATGGGCGACACTGCAGGCTGAAAATGCCCGCCTGATTGCGTTGCTCGAATCCCATGGCATCGAATGGCGGCTGCCGCCTTCGACTGCCCCTGTGACGCAGGAGCTGGAACCGTCAAATCTTTCCATAGCTGAGAAGGTGGCTTTATTCCGTGGCCTGTTTCGAGGTCGCACAGACGTCTACCCTAGGCGCTGGGAGAGCAAGACCTCAGGCAGATCGGGCTACGCACCGGCCTGTGCCAACGAGTGGCGCGTGGGGGTTTGCGAGAAGCCGCGTATCAAGTGCGGCGACTGCAGCAACCGGCTGCTGAGCCCGCTGTCCGACGCGGTGATCTACGGCCATCTGGCTGGCGAACACACGGTCGGCGTGTATCCTCTGCTGGAAGACGACACCTGCCACTTCTTGGCGGCCGATTTTGATGAGGCGGATTGGCGGGAGGATGCACGTGCCTTCATGCAGTCCTGCAATGAACTGGGCGTGCCGGCAATACTGGAAATTTCCAGATCCGGGCAGGGCGCGCACGTCTTGGTTTTCTTCGCCGACCGCGTTTCTGCCCGCGATGCGCGCCGTCTTGGCACGGCTATCATCAGCCACACCTGTTCTCGCACCCGGCAGCTGAAGTTGACCTCCTACGACCGGCTGTTCCCCAACCAGGACACGATGCCCAAGGGCGGTTTTGGTAATCTGATCGCGTTGCCGCTGCAGAAGAAACCTCGTGAAAATGGCCGCAGCGTGTTCGTTGATGCCGATCTTCAACCGTATCCCGACCAATGGGCATTCCTGGCAGCAATCCAGCCGATGCCGGTCCACGACATCGAGCCAACGATCCTACGCGCCACCGGTGGGGTCCATCCGCTGGATGTCACCTTCATCGGCGATGAGGATTTGGCCATGCCGTGGAAGCGCGAGAGCGCCGTGAGTAAGAAGAAGCTGGCGGGACCAATGCCAACATCGCTGACCGTGACGCTGGCCAATCTGATCTACTTCGAGAAAGCGCAACTGCCGCAAGCGCTGGCCAACCGTCTGATCCGGCTCGCCGCCTTCCAGAACCCCGAATTCTACAAAGCGCAAGCGATGCGGATGTCCGTGTGGGACAAGCCTCGCGTCATTAGCAACGCCGAGAACTATCCACAGCACATTGCTTTGCCACGGGGTTGCCTCGATGCCGCACTGGCCCTTCTACACGAAAACGGCATTGCGTGTGAGTTACACGATGAGCGCTTCGTCGGTGAGCTTATAGACGTGGGCTTCGCCGGCACCTTGCGCCTCGACCAAGAAACGGCCGTCTCGGCCATGTTGCATCACGACATAGGCGTGCTGTGCGCGCCGGCGGCCTTCGGGAAAACGGTCACGGCCGCTGCGATGATTGCGCGCCGGGCTGTGAACACCTTGGTACTGGTGCATCGCAATGAACTGCTCGAGCAATGGCAGGAACGCCTGCAGGTCTTCCTGGGCGTCGGCAAGGGAGTGGCCGGCACAATCGGTGGTGGCAAGGGCAAACCCACTGGCAAGATAGACATCGCCGTAATGCAATCGCTATCGCGGCAGAGAGAGGTCAATCCGCTGGTCGAGACCTACGGGCAGGTAATCGTGGACGAGTGCCACCACGTCGGTGCCGTTTCCTTTGATGCCATCCTGAAGCGAACGAAGGCGAAGTACGTCCTCGACCTGAGGTGAGGGCAGGCTAGGGTGAAGCGGTGCCATATGGGCCGATAGGCGGCGTAAGTTTCTCTACCGAAATAGTCCTCTAATCTTGAGGCCGATGGTTCGAACTCCATCAGGGCGCGCCAGTTTTTCCGCTGTTTTTCTGGACTTCGCAAATTACCTCCGTCGCCCCTCCAGATGAAAACTTGCCAACATTGATGGTTTTAATTTGCACCGGGAAAACGGGTGTCTCTATAATGCCACTCTGAAGGACAATAATGCTGAGAGGAACGATAAAATGTCATCCAGCTGGAAGATTAATAGCGTTACCCAAGCCACTCCTTTTCAACAATATTATGCGCATGAAGTGTCACCCAACTCCGAAACCAGGTTTTACGCGGAAGACGGCTGGGTTTTCAGCATGCGCCCTGGCAAACCCATTGAATGCCTTTACCGCTATGACGACCGGAGCATTCCTACCCTCATTCAACTCGGTTTTTTCCAACAAAACGGGCGCGGCAACTGAATAACGCTTGTAACCGCGGTGGGAGGGTAATGATAAAACCTTTTACACATCCTGGCAGTCCGCCCGGGCATTTTGGGCGGGCGTTCTGGGCGTGGCGGGCTGTTCCAAAGCCGCGTGGTTAAGCAATCGCGCGGCGGACAGTCCAGGTTGAAATGGCGAGCAGGATGACGGCGATGGCCACCATCGGCCAGGATTGTTGCACCACGACACTCATCGGCAGATCTTGCAGGAACATGCCTCGGGTGATGACGAGCATGTAGCGGATCGGGTCGAGCAGGCTGAGCAATTGCATGGCGGGCGGCATGTTTTCCACCGGGCTGGCGTAGCCGGAGATAACAATGGCCGGCGCGGCGTAGACGAACACGCCGAGGATGGCCTGCTGCTGCGTGTGGGTAAAGGCGGAGATGGTCAGGCCAATGGCGACGCCGGCCAGGCTGAACACCAGCGTGGCGATTTCCAGCACGGCGAGGTTACCCTCGAACGGCACACCGTAAAACAGCAGCGCCGCCGCCAGCACGATATTGGCCTCCAACATGCCAACAATAAGTGCCGGCACCGCCTTGCCGAACATGATCTCACCCGGCCGCAATGGTGTGACCATCATCTGCTCGAAGGTGCCGAGCTCGCGTTCGCGCGCCAGTGAGAGGGCGCTGACCATCATGGTCATCATCAGTGACAGCACCACAACCAGGCCGGGCAGGATGAACCATTTGCTTTCTAGCGTCGGGTTGAACAGGTCGCGCACCCCGATATCCACCGGCGCGTGCGTGCCACCGTTGAGTCCGGCGGCGTATTCGGCGGTGATTTCCGCGGCGTAATCCCCGACCATCAGCGCCGAGTTGGAGCGCCGCGCGTCGATCAGCAGTTCCACGCTGGCATTGCGCCGGGCCAGTACGCTGGCCGAGAAGTTTTGCGGAACATGCAGCACCGCCGCCACGGTTTTGGATTCCAGTGCATCCTGCGCGCTGCTGGGGCCGGACAGCGCCGCCTCCGGAAGAAAAGCGGATGAACCGGCGAAGCGGCGCACCAGTTCGGCCGATTGCGCGCCCTGGTCCTCGTTCCAGATGCCCAGCGGCACGCGGGAGACGTCAAAATTGGCGGCGTTGGCGAAGATGAACACCTGGATCAGCGGCGGAATCAGCAGCACGTAGCGCGTTTTTTTGTCGCTCCACAGCGAGGTGAGTTCTTTCAGGATAAGGGCGAGGATGCGCTGGAACATGGGAAATCCTAATCCAGCCGGCGGTGCGTGACCGCGAGCGTGGCGGCCACGGCCACGGTGGCGCCAATGGCCAAGCCTGCAAGGTTGGGCAGCAGCACGGACCAAACGTCACCGGCCAGGAACAGCGTTTGCAGCGCCGCCACCAGGTAGCGCGCCGGAAACACATAGGTGATGAGTTGCAGCCAGCGCGGCATGGAGGCGATGTCGAACATCATGCCCGAGAGCATCATGGCCGGCATCATGGTGGTGAGGAACGCAAGCTGCGCCGCGACAAACTGGTTGCGCGCCAGGGTGGAAATGAACAGCCCCTGCGCCAGGGCGTAGATAAGGAACAGCGCCGCGCAGAGGGCCAGCGGCAAAATACCGCCCCGGAACGGCACGCCGAATATGAACACGGTGATAAGCACCGACACCGCCATGCTGCCCATGCCGAGCACGAAATAAGTGCCCAGCTTGGCGCCGGTAATCTCCGCCATCCCGGCCGGCGAGGCGAGCATGCTCTCCATCGTGCCGCGCTCCCATTCGCGCGCCACGATGAGCGCGGTCAGCAGCGTCCCGGTCATGGACATCACAAAGGCGATAATGCCCGGCACGATGAAATCCGCCGAGCGCAGTTGCGGGTTGTACCAGAAGCGCGTGTCCAGGGTGATGCCGCCGGAGGTACCGGGGTAGCGCTCGTGCGCATTATCCTCCACCCACACCGCGAAGGCGCCCTCGACATAGCCTTGCAGCAGCCGCGCGGTATTTGGGTCCGTGGCGTTAACAACTAGCTGGGCAGTGGCGGGCCAGCGGTTGCGCCGGGCCAGGCGCTGGGCGAAATCCTGACGCATCACCAATATGCCGCGCACCTGCCCGGTGCTGAGCGCGGTATTGGCATCTTGCAGGCTGTTGGCCCAATAAACGGAAAGATAAGGCGATGCGTCCAGCGCCTCCTGCACACTGCTGGTGGTATCCGACCCAGCCTCCACCACCGCCGCCAGCTTCAGCTCATGCGCATCCAGCGACAGGCCAAAGCCGGTAATGAGCAGCAAGATGACCGGCAGCAGAAACGCAATCAGCAACGCCGAGGGATCACGCAGGATTTGCAGCACTTCCTTGCGCGCGAGCCCGCGCAGGCGCTGGCGTGCCAGTGCCGCGCTCATGCCGCCACCGCCGCCGGCGCACCGGCCAAAGTGATGAACGCGTCCTCCAGCGTCGGGTCCGGCAAAGCGGGTGTGCGCACGCGGGCGCGTAAGTCCGCCGGGGTGCCGGTGACGATAATTTTGCCGGCGCTCACGATCGCCAGCCGGTCGCAATACTCCGCCTCATCCATGAAATGGCTGGTCACCAGCACGGTCACCCCCGCATCCGCCAGCGCGCCGATACGCGCCCAGAATGCACGGCGCGTCAGCGGGTCCACGCCCGAAGTTGGTTCGTCAAGGAACAGGATTTGCGGGTCGTGCAGCAGCGAGGCCGCCAGCGAGAGCCGTTGCTTGAGGCCGAGCGGCAGCGCCGCGGCGAGGTTGTTTTCCGCCCCGCTCAACTCGAAGCGCACCAAGGCGTCGGCAACGGCCTTGCGCTGCGCCTTGCGGTCCAACCCGTACACGCGGGCGAAAAACTCCAGGTTCTGGGTCACGGTAAGTTCGCCGTACAGCGAGAATTTTTGCGCCATGTAGCCGAGCCGTGCGCGCGCCGTGGCGGCGGCGGTCAGCAAATCCTGCCCCGCCACCCGCGCGCTGCCGGCGCTGGGCCGCAGCAGGCCGCAGAGCATGCGGAAGATGGTGGATTTACCAGCGCCATTGGGGCCGAGCAGGCCAAAAATCTCGCCGCGTTTAATCGCAAAACTGGCATGGTCCACGGCGGTAAAATCACCGAAACGGCGCACCAGCGCATGCACCTCGATCACCGGGGCGCCGTCCACAATGGCGGGCGGCGGGGGCACCGGGTGGGGCGCCACCGGCGCGTTCTGCGCCAGCAGCTGGTCGATAAAACCGTCCTCGAAGCGCGGCGGCACCGGCTGCATGTTCTGCGCGCCAAAACTGGCTGGCGCGGGCGGCGGGGTGTTGGGGCGCATGACCAGGCGCAGGGTGTCGCCCTGCACCAGCACATCCAGCACGCCGGGCTGGGCCAATGCCTCGGTAACCGCGCGCCGCCGCCCGGCGGCCGGCACGGTGGCGCGGAACACGCGCCCGGCCAGCGGCTTTAAAAACGCCTGGGGCGGCTCCGCGCTGAGCAGCTTGCCCTCATGCAACAACAACACCTTCGCGCAGCGCTCGGCCTCATCCAGGTACGAGGTCGCCCAGACCACGCCCATGGGCATTTGCTGGTCTTGGTCGGTCTCCAGCATGCGCTGCACGATGCCCCATAATTCCCGGCGGGAGGCGGGGTCCACCCCGACGGAGGGTTCATCCAGCAGCAGCACGCGCGGCTTTGCCAGCAGGGCGCAGGCCAGGCCCAGCTTCTGCTTCATGCCGCCGGAAAGCTGGCTCGCCAGCCGCGCGGTGAACGGCGCCAGCCCGGTGAAATGCAGCAGCATTTGTCCCCGCGTCTCGCGCGCCTCGTCGGTCAGCCCGTGCAGATCCGCGAACAACGCCAAGTTCTCGGCCACGCTCAGATCCTCATACAGGCCGAACCGCTGCGGCATGTAGCCAATGTGGGGATGCGCCAGCGCCGCCTCATGCGCCATGTCGTGCCCCAGCACGCTCACGCGCCCGGCGGCGGGGCGCAACAGCCCGGCCAGCAGCCGCAGCAGCGTGGTCTTGCCCGCGCCATCCGGCCCCACCAGCCCGGTGATAACCCCCGGCTCTATGCGCGCGGAAATTCCCGCCAGCGCCACCTGCGGCGGGCTGCCGCGCTTGGTGGGGTAGTGGTAGGCAAGCTCCTCGATCAGCGCGAGCGATTGCACGGCGCTTAACGTGCGCTAGGCAGCGTGATGGTAACCGGCATGCCCTGGCGCAGCCCCGCATCCGCATCGGTGATGCGAACCCGCAGGCGGTACACCAGCTGCGTGCGCAGATCAGGCGTTTCCACTGTTTTTGGCGTGAATTCCGCCACCGGCGAAACGTAGCCGATGGTCCCATGATAGGTTTTGCTGCCTGGCGTGTCGCCCCGCACGGTTACTTTGGTGCCGGAGGATACGATCCCCAGCATGGTCTCGGGCGCAAAGGCGCGGACCCAGACCTCGCTGGTATTGGCGAGTGAATACACAATGTCCGACGGCAGCACCACGGTGCCGGGCTCGATCACCCTGGTCATGATGATGCCATCCACCGGGGCGGAGAGCTTGGTGTTGTCCAGCTGCGTCTGCGCCATCGCGGTATCGGCATTGGCGGCGGCATATTGCGCGCGGGCCGCCTCTATTTCCTGCGAGCGGGGGCCATTGATGAGCTTGGTAAGGGTCGCCTGTGCTTCGTCTACGCTGGCGGTGGCCGCTTTCAGGTCCAGTTGCGCGTCATCCAACGATTGGCGCGTGGTGGCGCCACGCCCGACCAGCGAGGCCTGGCGGGCAAAACTCTGCTGCGCATGTGCCAAATTAGCCTGTCCCGCGGCCAAGGCGGCACGGGCGTGGTCTATGTCCTCCTGCCGGGAGCCGGCCAGCAGCAGGTCCAATTGTGCCTTCTGCGCATCCCGCCGTGCCTGGGCCAAGGCAAGGGCGCTGGCGTAGGAGCGGTCATCCAGCACTGCCAGCAAATCCCCGGTCTTCACCGGATCACCTTCCTGCTTGTACATCGCGGTTATGCGGCCCTCGGCGTTAAAGGCAAGGTCCACCTGGCGGATTTCCAAATTGCCATAAAGCTGCGTCACGACCGGCCCGGCGCTGAAGTACCACCAAATAAGCCCGGCGGCGGCGCCCAGGACCAGGGCTACGCCAACACCACGCCACAGCTTCATATTCATAATATTGTCCCTCATAACCGGCAGGTTTCATGACCCGTATAGTACAGTCATTTTGCCTTGGCGTTGATTTGCGTCAACGCCAGCGGTTTTGAGGTAAGCCCCAAGCGGCAGGCAAGGAAACCCCTGCCTGCCGCTTGGTAAAGACTGTGTAGAGATTACTAGGATTTAACTTCGATCTTCTTGGGTTTGGTCTGTGCCTCCGCCGTCTTGGGCAGCGTTACCGTCAGCACGCCGTTGGCAATTTTCGCGCCAATGTGGTCACGGTCGACACCCTCGGGCAGATACATGCTGCGCTCAAATGCCCCATAGGAACGCTCTGAAAGATAATAGTTTTTATCCTTCCGCTCGGTTTCCTGTTCTTTCTGTCCTTTGATCGTCAGGACCGAACCGTCGAGGGAAACATCCACATCTTTTTCCACCAGACCGGGAAGTTCCGCTGTAATCGTATAGGCCTTGTCATCTTCCGAAATGTCGACGCAAGGCGCCAATACGCCCACCGACGAGAAAAACGGTGAAATCACAGCCCCCAGGCTGGGCTGGAACAACGAAAACGTACCAAACCCGTCGGCGAAGCGGTCAAACAACTTATCAAACTCATTACGGAACGACGCCCACACCTCCGTGGGTTTTGATTTCTGTACGGCAGATGTGGTTTTCACTTGGATTTCTTTATCAGCCATGACTTCTACCCCATTCTGAAAAATAAGGATCAAATCCCAACAACAGGAATCCCTGGCATCGCACCGAATGCTTATGCCTAGGCCGCCGTACTTTGAACCACGGTAATAAGGGCATGGTCACATGCCCTCCCACGATTTCCGGTTCAATATCACCCATTAACCATGTCATTGGGGGGCGCGCATTGATTTCGGTCAATTTTCGCCTGTATTTCCGCCCGTTTTGTTGCGCTGCGTCATGAAATATTCTTCCGGTTGCTTCATGCCAGTGCTATCAATTCTCATTGTGGCAAGTCCGGTGGATTGATTGAAATCAATGCCGGACAGAGGTTTTCTGTGAAATAAAACTAAGGATAATACAACCAAGGAGGGTCGTCATGGGTCAAACTTTGTCCAAACCAAATGCAGCGGGAGAGAGTGTTAGCAAGCAGCCGGAGAGCCGCAAACTTGGCGTGATTCTGCTCTCCGGCGTCGTTGTCGGTTCGATGATCGGCGGTGGCGCGTTCAACCTGCCGCAGAACATGGCCAACGGGGCGGGCCTCGTGGCTATTGTCATTGCCTGGATCATCACGTTCATCGGGATGTATTTTCTCTCGAATAGTTTTCGTATACTTTCCGACAAACGGCCTGACCTGAAAGCCGGAATGTACACCTATGCCCAAGAAGGATTTGGCCCATTTGCAGGGTTCCAGATGGCGTGGGGCTATTGGTTGAGCGCTATGTTTGGGAATGTCGCCTTCGCAGTGTTGATTATGCAGATCCTGGGATATTTTTTCCCGGCTTTTGGGAACGGTCAGACTTGGCCGTCGATTATCGGTGCTTCCGTTCTGGTCTGGGTGATGTGCGGCATTGTGATGACCGGCGTAAAGCGCACGGCGATGCTGAACGTGCTGGCAAGCTTCCTCAACATTGTTACCATCGGTTTTGCCTTGATCGTCATGGCATTCTTTATGACCGGCGGGAAATTCACCTTTGACATCTGGGGCCAGCAGAACCATCTCGGCAGCCTGTTCACGCAGGTGAAGAGCACGATGCTGGTAACGCTATGGGTGTTCATCGGCATCGAAGCCGCGGTCGTGGTCTCCGACCGTGCGCGTAAAATGTCCGACGTTGGGCCTG
Organism: uncultured Alphaproteobacteria bacterium; assembly: GCA_963696195.1. Taxonomy (GTDB): domain Bacteria; phylum Pseudomonadota; class Alphaproteobacteria; order Acetobacterales; family Acetobacteraceae; genus Acidocella. Next base: position 1,706,613 of record OY968826.1, on the reverse strand, counting down.
CAACATTCATTGGCCTGGGTGTTTGCACGTTGTTGTACGCACTGCTCTCGATCCTGCCCTTCGGCATTATGCACCAGGGTGACCTCTCCAACCTGGCCAATCCGTCCTCCGCCTATGTCCTGTCAGCCGTTGTTGGCAAATGGGGTGCGGTATTTGTCAACGTATCGCTGTTGATCGCGGTATTAAGCTGCTGGCTGGCCTGGACGATTCTGACCGCAGAGCTTCCCTTCGAAGGTGCAAAAGGCGGCGTGTTTCCCAAATTCCTGGCCAACGAAAACCGTTTCCATGCGGCCGTGCCGTCGTTGTTGGTCTCCAGCGTGATTATGCAGGCCACGCTGTTTGTCGTTCTGTTCGCACATAACGCCTGGCTATGGTTGATTGATATTTGCGGCGTGATGATCCTGCCGCCATATTTCACCAGCACGCTGTTCCTCACGGTCTATGCCTCGCACTCCGGCTATCTGGCCACATATTCCGAAAGCCGGAACACCGCGCTCATCACCGGGGTGTTAGCGACAATTTATTCGGCCTGGCTGCTCTACGCCGCTGGCCCCGAATTTCTGCTGCTGTCAACCATCGTCTTCTCGATAGGGATCCCGGTCTTCTGGTACGCGAGAAAAGAGCATAATCCGGGTCAGGTCATTTTCTCCATTCCGGAAAAAATCGGTGCCGGGCTGCTTGGCGCGGCCGCCGTCGCTGCGATCTATCTGATTGCCACTGGTGTTGTTAGCATCACCTGAACCTGAAGATAGGGAGTTCCGAGATGTCTGTTGAAACGCGTTTCCGTGTGCTTGTTTGCAGTCAGAGCATTCATGAAGAAACGCAGGAAGCAAGACATCTCCAGGCGATTTTAGGTGAGCTGAAAAAGCTTGGCTACGTGGTGGTATCGGCGTCGCAAGTTAGCGATGCCGATACGGTCATTCACTCCGACGCAGCACTTGGCTGCCTGTTACTGGAGTGGGGCGATGGCGAATGGCAAAATGCTATCGTCCAACTGCTCCATAGGCTACGCGGGCGCGGCGTGGAGGCCCCGGTTTTTCTTCTGGTCGGCAAACAATTGTTACAGGACCTGCCGGTTGAAATTCTGGACTTTGTTACCGGTTGCGTATTTGTCGCCGAGGATATGCCGGACTTCATTGCCAAAAACCTGAGCAGTCACGTAAAAATTTATGCGGAAACATTGAAGACGCCATTCTTCGGCGCCATGCTCGATTATGCTGATGCCGGCAACCAGATGTGGACCTGCCCCGGCCATAACGGTGGTATTTTCTACTGGAAGAGCCCGGTCGGCCGCCTGTTCGTCGAGCATCTCGGCGAAGCCGTGTTCCGATCCGATTTAGATAATTCAGTGGTGGAACTGGGCGATCTGCTAATCCATGAAGGCCCGGCAGCAGCGGCACAAAAGGCGGCGGCGAAGATTTTTGGCGCTGAGCGGACGTATTTCGTGTTGAACGGCACTTCGACCTCCAACAAAGTCGCACTCGGGGCCATCGTCGCGCAGGGTGACATGGTGCTGTTCGACCGCAACAATCATAAATCCAACCACCACGGCGCATTGGTGCTGGCGGGCGGCATCCCGGTGTATCTGCAGACGGATCGTAACCATCACGGCCTGATCGGCCCGATTGATTATGCCGCACTTGATGAAGCGGCGATCCGCGAACAGATAAAGGCGCATCCGCTGATCACCGACTTGCATGCCTGGCAGCGCAAGAAGCCGTTTCGGGTCGCGATTGTCGAGCAATGTAGCTACGACGGCACTATTTACGATGCGCGGATGATTTACGAAAAACTTAGCCCGCTGTGCGACTACATCCTGTTCGATGAAGCCTGGGCCGGGTTCATGAAATTTCACCCGCTGTTTCGCGGGCATTTCGCCATGGGGCTGGAAGGCATGGGACCCGAGGATGCGGGGATCATAGCCACGCAATCCACGCATAAACAGCTGGCGGGATTCTCTCAGGCGTCGCAGATTCATGTGAAGGACTCGCACGCGAAAGAGCAGAAGCGGCATGTGCCGCACCAGCGGTTTAATGATTCGTTCATGCTGCATGCCTCAACTTCACCATTTTATCCGTTATTTGCCTCGCTCGATGTCGGCGCGCAGATGATGAAGGGGCGGGCGGGGGAGGTGCTGTGGGATGATACCATCCGCATGGGCATCGAACTGCGCAAGAAGCTCCGCACGCTGGGGCATGAGTTTGCCGCCAATGCGAAAAACCCCCAGCAGGCTTGGTTCTTCGACCCGTTCGTGCCCGATTTCATCGACTCCGCGGACAAGCACGGCGCACGCCAATTGCTGCGCTGGGAGAGCGTGCCGACAGACCGTTTGGCAACTGAACAGGCCTGCTGGGAGCTGAAACCAGGTGCGAGCTGGCACGGCTTTACCCATGTCAGCCCCGGTTATGCGATGACCGACCCGAACAAGCTGACGCTGCTAACGCCTGGCATTTGCCGCACCACGGGCGAATATGAAGCGCATGGCATTCCCGCCGCGATACTGGCGGAGTATCTGCGCGAAAACAAAATCGTGCCGGAAAAAAATGATTTTAACAGCATCCTGTTTTTGCTGACACCGGGCATGGAAGCCGGCAAGGCCGGCACGCTGTTGAGCGCGTTGGTCGGTTTCAAAAAACTGCATGATGCCAATGCCGCTTTGGGGGATGTGATCCCCGCCTTCGTCGCGCGTTACGGCAAACGGTATGCGGACGTAGGTCTCTATGATCTGTGCCAGCAGATGCATGATTTCTACCGCGCCCATAATGTACGGGACTTGCAACACGCGCAGTTCCGCGCCGAACATTTTCCGGAAATTGCACTGAGCCCGCAAGCCGCAACGCAAAAATTTATCCGCAACGAAATCGAATATCTGCCACTTAGCCGAATTAAAAACCGCATCGCTGCGACGCTGGCGCTGGTCTATCCGCCGGGCATCGGCGTCATTGTGCCTGGTGAGCGTTATGACGACCGGGCACAGCCGATGCTGGATTATCTGGTGATGTTTGAGCAGGCGGCTAATCTTTTCCCGGGATTTGATAGTGAAATTCAAGGAGTTTACCGCGAGACCGGCGATGATGGGAAGGTGCGATTATACACCTACGTTGTTGACGAGACACAGAGCAGTTAGGAGAATGACTATGAGTCCGAATCTTGGCGTGTATTCCGAAGTAGGTATTCTACGTGAGGTGCTGGTGCACCGGCCGGATTTGAGCATAACCCGTTTGACGCCCGGCAATTGCCACGAGCTTTTGTTTGACGATGTGATCTGGGTGAAAAAGGCAAGGCAGGAGCACGATGCATTTGTTGACACGCTGCGTGACAGAAACGTCGTGGTGCATGAATTTGGCGCCCTGCTGGCGGAGACACTCGCCGATGACACCGCGCGCGCCTGGCTGCTGGACCACCGCGTTGACGTAACGAGCCTAGGCCACGGCACCTCTGGTGAAGTGCGCGCCTGGCTGGAGGAACTGCCGGTGGCGCAGCTCGCAATGTATCTGGTGGGCGGCATCGCGCGCGGCGAACTCCCTTTTGTGCCGAAAGGATTATTCGCGCTCACGCGTGCCGAACATGAATTCATTCTGCCGCCATTACCCAACCATCTCTTCACGCGTGATAGCTCCTGCTGGGTTGGCGAGGGCGTGTTTATCAACCCCATGTACTGGCCGGCGCGGCGGCTGGAAGCGGTCAACCTTGCGGCGGTCTACCGCTTTCATCCACGCTTCGCCAATGAGGACTTCCTGCGCTACGTTGATGCCTCCGAGGAGCACCTGGGTGGCTTGAGCCTTGAAGGCGGAGATGTGATGCCTGTCGGCAACGGTGTGGTGCTGATCGGCATGGGCGAGCGCAGCACGCCGCAGGCGGTGACCGAATACGCCAGCCGGCTGTTCCGCCATGGTGCCGCGGCACGCGTGATTGCAGGGCTGATGCCGCGCGAGCGAGGCAGCATGCATTTGGATACGGTATTTTCCTTCTGCGACCGCGATCTGGTAACGATTTTCCCCGATGTCGTGGATCATATGAAGGCGTTTTCGCTCTATCCGGCGGATACGGGCGAGGGGCCACGCGTAGTGGCGGAGAGTGGAAATTTTGTCGATGTCGTGGCTAAGGCGCTCGGCCTGAAGCATCTGCGGCGGATCCCGACCGGCGGTGATTCCTTCGAGGCCGAGCGCGAGCAATGGGACGACGGCAATAACGTGCTGGCCGTGGCGCCAGGCGTGGTGATTGGTTATGACCGTAATGTTTACACCAATACGCTGTTGCGTAAGGCAGGTATCGAGGTAATTACCATTGATGGATCAGAGCTCGGCCGCGGCCGCGGCGGTGGCCATTGCATGAGTTGCCCGCTTAGCCGTGATGCAATATAGCGTGAGCAATTTTTATGTGAATTTGCTATAAGAATTTATCAATGAACAGCCTTGGTGTTGAGTGCATGACTGCATGATTCGACTTTTGGTGCGTTCTATGCGTTCTAATGGAGGCCTCTACTATGCCAATTAATTTGCGTGGGCGCAGTGTTTTGGCGCTGGAAGATTTTACGCCGGGCGAGTTGCGCTTTTTGTTGGATATGGCGAAGGAATTGAAGGCCGCCAAACGGGGCGGTCTTGAGCGTCCGCGGCTATCCGGCAAGAACATTGTGCTTATTTTTGAGAAAGATTCGACCCGTACACGAAGCGGTTTCGAGGTGGCCGCGTATGACCAGGGTGCGCATGTGACCTACATGGGGCCAAGCGGTAGCCATATTGGCCAGTCGGAAACCGTGAGGGACACGGCGCGTGTGCTGGGGCGGATGTATGATGCGATCGAGTTCCGCGGCTTTGCGCAAGCGGACGTTGAAGTGTTGGCCCAGTACGCCGGGGTACCGGTTTACAACGGCTTGACCGACGAATCGCATCCGACGCAGATTTTGGCGGATTTCATGACCATGCGGGAGTTCACGCATAAGCATCTTTCGGATATTCGTTTTGCCTTCATGGGTGATGGGCGCAACAATATGGCGAGGTCCCTGGCGGTGGGCGCCGCCAAAATCGGCATGCACTTTACCATTGGCGCGCCGCGGGAGTTATGGCCGGATGAGGCCTTCAGATTGCATGTCGATCAGATCGCCAAAACGAATGGCGCCAGCATCAAGTTCGAAGCCGATGCCGTTGCCGCGGTGAAGGGAGTGGATTTTATTTATACCGACGTATGGCTCTCGATGGGTGAGGACCCCGCGCGCTGGGGCGAACGGATTGAGTTGCTGCGCCCGTATCAGGTGAACGCGGCCCTGATGGCTGGCACGGGAAATCCATTTACAAAGTTCATGCATTGCTTGCCATCATTTCATAATGCGGAAACGAAAATTGGCAAGGATATTGAAACTCGCTATGGTGTCTCGGCGATGGAGGTGAGTGACGAGGTGTTTGAGTTGCCGGCATCCGTCGTATTCGATCAGGCGGAAAACCGGATGCATTCAATCAAGGCGATCTTGATCGCCACGTTAGGATAACGAAAATGCGAATTGTCGTAGCACTTGGGGGCAATGCTCTGCTTCGCAAGGATGAGGCTCTGTCCATGGAGAATCAGCAGAAAGCGATTGCCAGTGCGGCGAGTTCGCTGGCTGATGCGATTTATGCGGGCCACCATCTCGTCATCACTCATGGTAACGGTCCGCAGGTAGGATTGCTGGCGCTGCAATCCCTGGCCGGCCCGCAGGAAGGCATGTTGCCGTTAGACGTGCTGGGGGCGGAAAGCGAGGGCTGGATCGGCTATGAGCTGGAACTGGCACTGCGCAATGCGCTGCCAGAGGGGGCTGCGGTGGTGACGGTTGTGACGCAGACACTGGTGGATTCAAACGATCCCGCCTTTTCCACGCCCACGAAACCAATTGGGCCGGTTTACGAGGAAGCTGTCGCGCGGCGTTTGGCCACGGAGCATCTGTGGTCCATAGCCAAGGACGGCCATGGTTGGCGGCGCGTTGTGGCGTCGCCCAAGCCGCTTGATATTATAGAAATTGTCTCCATTAAGCGGCTCGTCAACATGGGCGTCACGGTGATTTGCGCCGGCGGCGGCGGTATTCCGGTGCGGGCCGGGACAGATGGTAAGCTTGCCGGGGTGGAAGCGGTGGTCGACAAGGATCTGACTGGCGCACTACTGGCCAGGCAGGCCGAGGCGGATTTATTTGTCATGCTGACGGATGTTGCCGGGGTCTATCTGGATTACGGCGGTGAGGAGCAACGGGCCATTGCCAACTCTGGGCCAAAGGACCTGATCGCGCATGCGGCGGCCTTTCGTGCCGGGTCGATGGGTCCTAAGGTGGAAGCGGCTTGCGCTTTTGTGCAGGAAACAGGCCAGCCGGCGGCCATTGGGGCATTGTCCGATCTGGCGGAAATTATCGGCGGGCGCCGCGGGACGCTGATCTCGCCAGGTGGAGGCAAGATCAGTTTTCATTACCAGGAACCAGAACTCCCAAGGCATGGCGGTATCACTGAAGTTCCGCCGGAAAAGCATTTTTGATCGAAATCAATGCACCTGCGCCGCATTACCTTGATTTTACCCTCCAGAAATGGAGGAACGGAATTGGCGCAGGTAACTTGGGCGGTGACGGCTGCCGCGATTATGTCGCGCGACGTGATTACGGTTAGCCCAACCGATACGGCGGCGGCGATCGCTGCAAAGCTGAATGAGCATGATATAAGCGCGGTGCCGGTGGTGGATGCCGCGGGCAAATTGCTGGGCATGGTGAGCGAGGGTGATCTGATGCGCTCGTTTGGCCTGCGCAATGCCATGCGCCGCGCCTGGTGGCTTGATATTCTTGCGGAAGGCGAAGAACTGGCACCGGAATTCCTTGATTATATAAGGGTGGACAATCGCCGGGCAACGGATCTGATGACCCGCGATGTGGTGACCGTGACGGAGGACGCCAGCATCGGCGAAATTGCCGATTTGCTGACGCAACGCCGGATCAAGCGGGTGCCGGTGGTGCGCAATGGGCGGGTTGTCGGCATTGTCAGCCGCGCGGATATCGTGCGTACGCTGGCCCGCAAAGTTTGAGCCGGATCAGGCTGTTTCCATAAGGGTTTTACGGGCATACACTCAAGGACGTGAGGTCTTGAATGACCGGAATCCGGGAGGGTTGCCGTGGCGAAGAAGAGTGAAGCATTATGGCGTTCCGGGCTGATCTGGCTGGCGCTGCTTATCCCGCTGCTGATCTTCTCGGCGCTTAACAGGCAGAATACGCCCGAGGTCAAATCCATCCCCTACAGCCAGTTCGAGACGCTGCTGCAAGCGGGGCAGGTGGATAATTTGGTGGTGGGTACCAGTGAGATTACCGGCACGCTGAAGAACGTGCCCACCGGGCAGCCGGACCGGTTTACCACTGACCGGGTGGACCCGGCGCTGGCGCAGGATTTGGCGAAATCAAAAGTTACGTTTGCCGGGGAGCCGGCGCCGGGGTGGTTTGCCGTGCTGCTGGGGTGGCTGGCGCCGCTGCTGTTTTTTGGGCTGCTGTGGTTCGTGCTGCTGGGTAACCGCATGGGCGGGGCGGGGGGGATGCTCGCCGTGGGGAAGAGCAAGGCGCGGGTTTACGCGGAAAGCTCGGTGCCGGTGCGCTTTAAGGATGTTGCCGGGGTGGACGAGGCCAAGGCGGAGTTGAAGGAGGTTGTGGATTTTTTAAAAAACCCCGCGGCCTATGGGCGGTTGGGGGCGCATGTACCCAAGGGCGTGCTGCTGGTGGGGCCGCCGGGCACGGGTAAAACCCTGCTGGCGCGGGCCGTGGCGGGGGAGGCGGGGGTGGCGTTTTTTTCCATCTCGGGGTCGGAGTTTGTGGAATTATTCGTGGGGGTGGGTGCGGCGCGGGTGCGCGATTTGTTCGTGCAGGCTCGGCAGCAGGCACCGGCGATTATATTTATTGATGAGTTGGATTCACTGGGGCGCGCGCGTAACGGCATGCTGCCGGGCGGCAGCAATGATGAGAAGGAGCAGACGCTCAACCAGTTGCTGGCGGAGATGGATGGGTTTGATCCATCCAGTGGCGTGGTGCTGCTGGCAGCAACCAACCGGCCGGAGATTTTGGACCCGGCGTTGCTGCGCGCGGGGCGGTTCGACCGGCAGGTGCTGGTGGATCGGCCGGACCGCGGCGGGCGGGTGGATATTCTGAAGCTGCACATCCAAAAGGTGAAGCTGGAGCCGGATGTTTCCATTGAGGAAATCGCCGCGATGACGCCGGGGTTCACCGGGGCGGATTTGGCGAATCTGGTGAATGAGGCGGCGCTGTTGGCGACGCGGCGCAATGCGGAGGCGGTGACGCTAGAGGATTTCAACCAGGCGGTGGAGCGGATTGTGGCTGGGTTGGAGAAGCATAACCGGCTGCTGGCGCCCAAGGAACGCGCGGTGGTGGCGCATCATGAAATGGGCCATGCGATTGTGGCTATGGCGCTGCCGGATGTTGATAAGGTTCAGAAGATTTCGATTATTCCGCATGGCATCGCGGCACTGGGCTACACCATGCAGCGGCCGGTGGAGGATCGGTTTTTGATGGGGCGGGCGGAGTTGCTGAACCGCATGGCTGTGCTGATGGGCGGGCGGGCGGCGGAGTCGCTGCTGTTTCCCGATGTTTCCACCGGGGCGGCGGATGATTTGATGCGCGCGACGGAAATTGCGCGCTCCATGGTGGTGCGGTTTGGCATGGATGAAAAATTGGGCCAAGTGACGTTCGAGCCGGAGCAGTCGCGCCTGCTGGGCGCTGGCGGCATGGACTGGCGGCCGCGCCAGTATAGTGAGACGACGGCGGCGGCGATTGATGCCGCGATCCACGATTTGGTGGAGGCGGCGTTTGCGCGGGCGCAGGTTATTTTGCGGGACAATGCCGCGTTGTTGCATGAGGCGGCGGCGGAGTTGCTGGAGGCGGAAAGCCTGGCCGGGGCGAAACTGGATGTGCTGGCGGCGAAGGTGAAGCCGTGGCGGGAAGAGAATGCCTGAGGCGCAGGCCGAGGTTGTTGCGTTTCTGAGTGACGGTGCCAGTTACGGCGCGCCGGGGTTGGCGGCCGCACCGGGCGTCCCGGTTGAGCGGATTGAGACGCATATTTCGATTGTGTTTCTGGCCGGCGAGCGCGCGTATAAGCTGAAACGCGCGGTGCGGTACTCCTATGTTGATTATTCCACGGCGGTATTGCGTGAGAAATATTGCAGGGTGGAGCTGGAACTGAACCGGCGGACCGCGCCGGAGATTTACCTGCGGGTGCGGGCGATTACGCGCGATGCGGCTGGTGTGCTGGCGTTTGATGGTGCCGGTGAGGCGGTGGATTTTGTGCTGGAAATGCGCAGGTTTGCGCAAGAGGATTTGCTGGACCGGCTGGCTGATACAGGCAGATTGACGCCTGGGCTGATGCGCGATGTGACGGATGCGATTGCCGCGTTTCATGATGCGGCGGAGGTAGTGCCGGGGTTTGGCGGTGCGGCGGCGATGCGCGCGGTGATTGCCGGGAACGCGGAGAATTTGGCGGAAGCGGCGCCGTTGCTGGAGCGTGATGTGGCGCAAGCGGTGAGTGATGCGGCGTTGGCGGCGCTGGAACGGGTGGCGCCGTTGCTGGAGGCGCGCAAGGCGGCGGGGCGGGTAAGGCGGTGCCATGGGGATTTGCATTTGCGCAATCTCTGCCTGGTGGAAGGCAAACCGCTGTTGTTCGATTGCATTGAGTTCAACGAGGAATTCTCCTGCATCGACGTGCTGTATGATCTGGCATTTTTGTTGATGGATTTGTTGCACCGAGGGATGGCGGGGGCAGCGAATGCGGTGTGCAACAGGTATATGGACCGTACCGGGGATTGGGGCGGAATGGCGTTGCTGCCGTTGTTTATTTCCGTGCGGGCGGCGGTGCGGGCGCATGTGCTGGTGGCGCAGTATCGTAAAACTTCTGCTCCGGAAACGCTGGAAGAAGCGCGGGCATATTTGGCGTTGGCGGGCGAGGTTTTGAAGTCGCAAGTGCCGTTTGTGTTGGCGGTTGGCGGGGTGAGCGGGTCGGGAAAATCGACGGTGGCGGCGGCGTTGGCGGCGCGGTTGGGAATGGCGCCGGGGGCGCGGGTGATCCGCAGCGATGTGCTGCGCAAGCGGATTTATGGTGTGGCGCCGGAGGTGAAATTGCCTGTTGCCGCCTATGACTCTGGCACCACGGCGCTGGTTTATGCAGCGATGTGGGAGCAGGGGGCGCAAGTGCTGGCGGCGGGGTATCCGGTGATTCTGGATGCGACTTTTTTAGCGGCCGCCGCGCGGGAGGCGGCGCGGGTGCTGGCGGCGCGGGCCGGCGTGGGGTTTTGCGGTGTGTGGTTGGAAGCGCCCATGGCGGCGCTGGAAGGGCGGTTGGCGGGGCGGAAGTTTGATGCCTCAGACGCGGATGTGGCGGTGATGCGGGGCCAAGCGGTGGACGGCGTGGTGGATTGGTTGCGGGTAGATGCCGCGGAGGGGGTTGAGGCGCAGGTGGCGCGGATTCTGGGTGCTCCACGTGGAGCGGTTGTGAGGAAGTAGATATAACATACTGTTAGTAAAACAAAAGATTTTACTTGCACCCCAATTTGTGCGGGTTTGTATTGAAAAAACAACGAACAGTGAATTTTGAGTGGAAATATGGGTAAGACAAACATTGGTCCCGGGCCAAATCCTGCACGCCAAACATCCTCCTTACCCCAAAGCGTACTCCGCCTCCGGGGTATAAGTCGGCTGGTCCTTGCCCAAAAACGAGCTGAACAGCGTCACGTTATCGGCGCGGATCGGCGCGGAGCGGTACAGATTATGCGCCTGCACGAAGCTGGTCAGCGCTTGTGTCACCGGCATGTCCATGCGAGCCAGGGTGACGTGCGGGGTAAAACGGCGGCGGTCCGGCGGGATGCCGACGCGGTGCAACGCGGTTTCCACCTTGCTTTGCAGCCGGGCGAGGTCGGCGTTGCGTTCCACCCCTGCCCACAGCATCGAGACTTTGCCATATTTCTCGAACCAGCCAAGTCCGGAGAGGGAAAACTGGAAGCTGCGGCCGCGCAAGGTGGCCAGCGCCAGGTCAATTTCCTCGGCCTGCAACCTGCTCGCCTCGCCGATGAAGCGCAAAGTGATGTGGAAATTATCGGCCGGCACCCAGCGCGCGCCCGGAATATTACAGGAGAGGTCGGAGAGTTCTTCTTTAACCTCCCAGGGGAGGTCGAGGGCTACGAACAGGCGCATGGCTCGGCCACCTTTTGCTCGGGGTCGCACGCGAATCGCGTTTAAGAATTCTGCAATATCAGCGTTTGGGTGGTCAATGTTTATATTTGCGCGGTGGCCCCCTCCAGCCAAGTGCGCTCGGTGGGCGGCAGGTGCGGCGCGAGCTCGGCAAACACCCGCGCATGGTAGGCATTCAGCCACTCCAGCGCCGGGGCGGTGAGCAACGCGGGGTTAATCAGCGCGCGGTCGAAGGGGGCCAGGGTGAGGGTTTCGAACCGCAAAAATTTACGTTTTTGCGGCGCAAATTCGGCGGGCTGCACCAGCACGAGGTTTTCAAGGCGGATGCCGTAAGCGCCGGGCAGGTAAAAGCCGGGTTCGTTGGAGAGGATCATGCCGGGCTGCAGTGGCACCGGCTTGGCGGCGCGGGAAATGCCGGCCGGGCCTTCATGCACGGAAAGATACGCGCCGACGCCGTGGCCGGTGCCGTGGTCGTAATCCAGCCCCGCCTGCCAAAGTGCCGCGCGGGCAAACGCATCGAGATGCGCGCCGACCACGCCTTCGGGGAACACGATTTGCGCCAAAGCAATATGCCCCGCCAGCACGCGGGTGACATGGTCGCGCACCGCATCCGGCGCGGGGCCGGGGCCGGTCCAGATGGTGCGGGTGATGTCGGTGGTGCCGTCCAGATACTGGCCGCCGCTGTCGATGAGGTAGACCTCGTTGGGCTTGATGGCGCGGTTGCTTGAGGGCGTGGCGCCGTAGTGGATGATGGCGCCGTGCTCGCCGGCGCCGGAGATGGCGGGAAAACTCTCGCCACGGAAATTCTCCCCCTGCGCGCGTTCGGCGAGCAGTTTTGTGGCGGCGGAGATTTCGGTCTCCTGGCCCGTGGGGGCGGCGTGCGCCAGCCAGGCGAGGAAGCGGACCATGGCCAAGCCATCGCGGTGATGCGCGGCGCGGGTGCCCGCCTGCTCGGTGGCGTTCTTTAACGCGCGCGGCAGGGCCACAGGGTCGGGGTCTTCGGCGATTTTTGCCCCGGCTGCCTCCAGCGTGGTCTTGAACCAGACTGGCATGGAAGCGGGGTCGTAGCGCACGGTTTTGCCGGTGAGTGCCGCCAGCGCGGCGGGCAGGGCATCGCGCTCGGCGAGGGTAACCTCCGGGCCTAAAAACGCCCGCGTTTCCGGCGGCAGTTTGGTGCCGGGCATGAACAGCGTGGCGGTGGCGTCGGCAAACAGCAGGGCAAAACCAAGCGCCACGGGGGTGAATGCCACATCCGTGCCGCGAATGTTGAACAACCACGCCAGTGCCGTGGGATCGGAGAGAATGGCGGCGTCCTGCCCGGCCTCGCGCATGGTGGCGGCGAGGCGGGTGCGTTTGGCGGCCGAGCTTTCACCCGTAAACGCCTCGGGGTGCGGGGTGGCGGGGCCTTGCGGCGGGGCGGGGCGGGTGGTCCATATCTCGTCCACCGGGTTGCTCGCGGTGGCCACCATGTTTGCTCCGGCGAAGCGGGCGAGGGTGCCGGCGCTCAGCAGCCAGGGGTCGTAGCCGATGGCAAGGCCCGTCGCGTGTTGCGCCAGCCAGTCCTCCGGCTTGGTCTCGGTGATGTGCAGGCGCTCCCACAACGCCGGGTCGGTCTGCTGTTCCAGTTGCAGGGTGTAGCGGCCATCGGAGAACACCGCCGCGCGCTCGGCCAGCACGATCGCCAGTCCGGCTGAACCACTGAAGCCGGTGATGAACGCCAGGCGTTCGGCCGATTTCGGCACATATTCGCCCAGATGTTCGTCGGCGCGAGGGATGATAAGCCCGTTCAGCCCGCGCGCTTTGAGGGCAGCGCGCAGGGCGGCTAGCCGAGTATTATGTTCTGAGGTCATAGGTTGTCCTTTGGCATGCGAAGCGCGCATAGCTGTGCTGGCGGCAAAACTTGCCTAAAAATACACCAGTTATGTTATATGCATTGCAGCATAAACGCTGCTGGATCACGTTGAGCCGGCCGTTCTGCGAAAGAAAACAGGTGACTATCATGACGACCACTATCAAGAACCATTCCACTTTGGGCAAGTTCGGCGACCTGCTGTTCACCCGCCAGACCCCGTATGTGGCGGCTGAGCGGCACAAGGGTCTGCTGGACAGCTTCAAAGCCTGGCGCAAACGCCGTGAGGCGGAAGCGGAGCTGGGTAGCCTCTCCGACCGGGAGCTTGCCGATATCGGCGTGAGCCGCGAGGGAATTCAACAGGCCGTTCAGGGCCGCTAAAAAAGGGGGCCGAAAGGCTCCCTTTTCTTTTCAGGGCTTGCGCAGGGTCAAAATCGACCAGGCGCCGTCCGTCAGATGATGCTCCAGCACCAGCCCGGCGCGGCGGTGCGCCGAGAGCACCCAGTTGACCTGGGTGGTGAGCAGCCCGGCCAAAATGGCCACGCCGCCGGGCGCCAGACTATCCCCTAATTGATGCGCCATGGCGCAGAGCGGGCGGGCTAGAATATTTGCAAACACCAGATCATACGGCGCGTTGCGCTTGATGCGCTTATCCACCCAGCCGTCGGCGCGGATGGCATGCACCAGGGCCGCTACGCCATTAAGTTTGGCGTTGGCGTTGGCGACGCGGGCGGCGCGGAAATCGATGTCGCTGGCCAGCACGCGCTGGTGCAGCAGTTTGGCGGCGGCGATGGCGAGAATGCCGGAGCCGGTGCCGAGGTCGAGGATGCGCCTGGGGTGGTGGTAACGTGCTAAGCGTTCAAGCGCCACCAGGCAGCCGCGGGTGGAATTATGCTCGCCGGTACCAAAGGCGAGGCCGGCATCCAGCGTGAGGGTGATGCGGCCGGGGATTTCCGGTGCGCTGATATGCGTGCCACGCACGACGAAGCGGCCGCCGATGGTTTGTTCGGGGAAGGCGGCTTTGGTGCGCGCCAGCCAGCCGCCAACGGGAACCAGGGTGCGGGTGATCTCGGGCGTGACGCCGGTGAGCATTTCGGCGACGCTCAACGCCGATTCCAACTCGTCCTCGTAGGCGCCACGTTCTTTCACGCCCTGGATGTCCCAGGTGTCCATGTCTTCGTTATGGAAAAACGAAACCGCGCGGCAGACGGAGCCGAGTGCGGATTCAAAAAAATCCAGCGCGTCGGCGGGTACGGTGAGGGCGATGCAGTCCAGTTCCTCAGGCATCATGCCGCTCCACGAAATTGCTCAGCACGCGCTTTTCTCCTGATGTTTCGAAATCGATGTCCAGCCGGTCGCCCTCGGTGGCGAGCACGATGCCGTAGCCGAATTTTTGGTGGAACACTTTTGCGCCCACCGGAATATTTGTGCTCGCCGGCGGTTTGGCGGGGGCGCGGGCCTGTACCGGAAAGCTCACCGGCGCGCCCCAGCGCGGCTGCTGGTTGACCGCCGCGGAGCCAGTGTGGGTGATGAATTCATCAGGAAGTTCCTCAATGAACCGGCTTGGGATGGAATCCTGCCAGCCGGCGTAGGTGCGGCGGCGGGCGGCATGGGTGATGATGGCGCGGTGGCGCGCGCGGGTGATGCCGACGTAAGCCAGGCGGCGTTCTTCCTCCAGGCTTTTGTTGCCGCCCTCGTCCAGCGCGCGCTGGTTGGGGAACACGCCTTCCTCCCAGCCGGGGAGAAATATCGTGTCGAATTCAAGGCCTTTGGCGCCGTGCAAGGTCATCATGGAGAGTTTGGCGTCCTCGCTGTTCTCCTCGTTTTCCATTACCAGCGAAACGTGTTCAAGGAACGCCTGCAAGGATTCGAAATCAGCCAGCGCGCGGATGAGTTCTTTCAAATTCTCCAGGCGGCCGGGGGCGTCGGGCGATTTGTCGGCTTTCCACATGCCGATATAGCCGGACTCGTCGAGCATGGCTTCCAGCGTGGCGACATGGCCCTCGCGCTCCAGCATGGCGCGCCAGGTATCGAAATTCTGCAGCAGGGCGCGCACGGTTTCGCGGAGCTTGCCTTTAAAGCCGCCCTCGTTCACCAGCAGTGCGGTGGCCTCATATAGAGAGACCTGCGCGGTGCGGGCTTTTTCGTGCATGGCGCGCATCGAGGTATCGCCGATGCCGCGCTTGGGCAGGTTGACGATGCGCTCGAAGGCAAGGTCGTCGGCGGGCTGCACCAGCACGCGCAGGTAAGCCACCGCATCGCGGATTTCGGCGCGTTCGTAAAAGCGCAAGCCACCGATGATGCGGTAGGGAATCCCCAGCAATATCAGGCGTTCTTCGAAAGCGCGGGTCTGGAAACCGGCGCGCACCAGGATGGCCATTTCCGCCAGAGATTCGCCGTTGCGGCGGTAGGCTTCCACGCGCCCGCCGATCATGCGGGCTTCCTCCTCGGAATCCCACAGCGCCACCACTTCCACATTTTCGCCCGTGGCATCGGCCCGCCCGGCGTGCAGGGTTTTGCCCAGGCGGCCGGTGTTATGCGCGATGAGGTGCGAGGCGGCGGCGAGGATGGGTGCGGTGGAGCGGTAGTTCGCCTCCAGGCGCACGATTTTAGCGCCGGGGAAATCCCGTTCAAATTTCAGGATGTTTTCGATTTCCGCGCCGCGCCAGGAGTAGATGCTCTGGTCGTCATCGCCCACGCAGCAGATGTTTTTATGTGACTGGGCGAGCAGGCGGAGCCAGTAATACTGCACAAGGTTGGTGTCCTGGTATTCATCGACCAGAATGTATTTGAACATCTTTTGGAAGGTGGCGAGGACTTCCGGGTCTTTTTTCAGCAGATTGACGGTGAGCAGCAGCAGGTCGCCGAAGTCCGCGGCGTTCAGCGCCTTCAGCCGGTCCTGGTAGGCGCGGTACAGTTGCTCGGCCTTGCCGCCGGCAAAATCGGTGGAGTCCGCCATGGGAATTTCGCCGGGCATATAGCCCTTGTCTTTCCATTTCTGGATTTGCGCCATCAGCGCATTCGCGGGCCAGCGTTTTACGTCGATCCGCGCGGCTTCCATCACTTGTTTCAACAGGCGCAACTGGTCGTCGGAATCCAGGATGGAGAAATTGCTCTGCAACCCCACGCGGTCCGCGAACCGCCGCAGCATCCGCGCGCCCAGGGCGTGGAACGTGCCGAGCCATAGGCCCTCGGCGGGTTCACCCAGAATCCGCCCCACCCGCTCGCGCATTTCCCGCGCGGCTTTATTGGTGAAGGTGACGGTGAGAATCTGGTTGGGGAAGGCGCGGCGGCTGAGCAGGATATGCGCGAACCGCGTGGTCAGCACCCGTGTTTTTCCTGTGCCTGCGCCAGCCAACACTAGCACCGGCCCTTCGGTCGCTTCAACGGCGTCGCGCTGTGCCTGATTCAGGCCGTCGAGATAACTCGTCATGGAGTTTTAGGTTTTACACCTAAAATCCGCGCAATGGCATAGACCAGATCGGCCCGGTTGAGCGTATAAAAATGGAATTCGTCGATGCCGTTGGCTTGCAGGATGCGCACCTGCTCGGCGGTGGTGGCAGCGGCGACCATGCGGCGGGTTTCGATGTCGTCATCCAGGCCCTCGAACAGGCTTTCCATCCATTTGGGCACCGAGGTGCCGCAGGCGGCGCAGAAATTGGCAGCCTGCTTGAAGTTGGAGACGGGCATGATGCCGGGCACGATCGGGGCTGTGATGCCAGCCGCCAGCGCCTTGTCGAGGAAGCGCAGGTAGGTGTCGTTCTCAAAAAACACCTGGGTGATGGCGCGGGTGGCCCCGGCGTCGAGCTTGCGCTTGAGGTTGTCGAGGTCGGCCTGCGGGCTGAGCGCCTGCGGGTGCACCTCCGGGTAGGCGGCAACGGTGATCTCAAAGTCTGCGACGCGCTTGAGCCCGGCCACCAGATCAACCGCGAAGGCGTAGCCGCCGGGGTGCGGGACGTAGGCCTTGCCGTTCGGGGCGTCACCGCGCAGGGCGACGATGTGCTTCACCCCGGCTTCCCAGTAGCGGCGGGCGACTTCGTCCACTTCCTCGCGGGTGGCGCCGACGCAGGTGAGGTGGGCAGCGGGGGTGAGGGCGGTTTCCTTAACGATTCGCAGCACGGTCGCGTGGGTGCGCTCTTGCGTGGAGCCGCCTGCGCCGTAAGTTACGGAAACAAAATCCGGCCGCAATGTGGCCAGCCGCTCGACGCAGGTCCACAGCTGGGCCTCCAGCGCCGGGGTTTTGGGCGGGAAGAACTCGAAGGAGATGGAAGGCGGCGCCGCACCCTCGCGGGCGGGCAGGGGGGCGATGCGCTTGCCGGTGGCCCAGCGTTCCAAAGTGTCGTGGTTCGGGGAATGGGTCATAGCTGGCTCCGTGACAGCACCGCCGGATTTTCGCAAGGGGCTTGAATCCCGGCGGGTGGAGGGCACATGTGTAATGTTGCAGTAGCTTCCGGATTGAAGCCGGGTTATTGAACATCGCATCAGGGGGCACCCAGCCGGGTGGCCGGTTTAAGGTGGGGTTGAACAGCATGAAAATGACCGTAAAGCGCAAACTCAAGCGGGCTTTGTGCCTCGCAGCACCGGGGCTGTTGCTGTCCACCCTGCTCGCGGGCTGCGCCACGGCCCCGCCCAAGACCGACACGGCCGACTACCAGGCCTACCAGGAGCAGAACGACCCGCTGGAGCCGACCAACCGGGTATTTTATGCCGTAAACGACAAACTGGATACCTATGCCATGAAGCCGGTGGCGCAGGGCTATGTGGATATCACCAACCAGCCGATCCGCGACCATGTGGGCCTGTTTATATCCAATATCGGCGAGCCGGCCCGTACCGCGAACTTCGTCCTGGAAGCCAAGCCGCGCCTGGCGGCAATCTCGCTGGCGCGTTTCCTGGTGAATTCCACCTTTGGTATCGGTGGTTTCTTCGATCCGGCGACCGAGATGAAACTGCCCGAGACCGACACGGATTTCGGTCTGACTCTGGCCGTTTGGGGCGTTCCCGCGGGGGCGTATTTGTACCTGCCGGTGTTTGGCCCCTCGGGCGTGCGGGACGTGTTGAACCTGCCGGTGGAATATTATGCGACGCCGATGAAGGTGGCCCCCGCGAGCGGCGCGCTCACCGATTTTACCTATGCCCAGACCGGGCTGCACGTGATCAACACGCGGGCTGAGTTTATTGGCCCCATTGACCAGGTAAAAGCGACGTCGCTGGACCCTTATGCCACATTTAGGAGTCTTTATCGACAAAGTCGTGACTCACAGTTGCAGCAGATTGAACAGGGTGGTGCGGCGCCTGCTACCCGGGCGCCGTAGGTACCGTCATCAACTACTTAAGGACTTAATCTATGTATCTTCGCCGTTTGCTTCTTGGGGCTGTCCTCTGCGCTCCCGTGCTGGCCGCCATGCCCGCCGCCGCCCAGGCCGACTTGGTGCCCGCCGGCGCCGCGAAGGCTTTTATCACCCAATCCGGCCAGCAGCTTGTCGCCGTGGTGAACGGCAGTGCCAGCGCCTCGCAAAAGGCCGATCAGCTGCGCCAACTGGTTGATCAGATCGTCGCGGTTGACCAGGTGGGGGATTATGTCCTCGGCCGCTACGTCAACGCCGCCTCGGCGGATCAGCGCACCCAGTTCCTCACCCTGTTCCACCAGCTGCTCTCGTACAACATCACCTACCAGATCAAAGCCTATCAGGGCCTGACCTTTGCGGTGAGCGGCGCGTCGCCGATGGGTAAGGACATGGTGGTGCACACCACCATCGCCAGCCCCGGCAAGGCGCCGGCGGATGTGGGCTGGGCGGTGGACGAGGTGAATGGCCAGCCGAAGATCGTCGATGTGATTGTGGCGGGGACGAGCCTGCGCATTACCACGCGCAATGAATACGCCTCTGTGGTGACCGATAACGGCGGTCAGGTGGCAGCACTGCTCAGCGCGATGCAGAACCAAATCAACAAGATCGCCGCCGCGCAGTAGGCGAGGCAGGCCGGGGGCGTGCCCCCGGCCATTGTTTGTTTAGGGCGTTTTTTAGAACGCCGCCTCGGCGAAAATCCGCGTCACATCACCGTTCCAGGCGCCGTGGTAGCGGCTGAGCCAATGTTCCGCCTGCGTCGGCGCGCCGGCGGCGATTTCGGCCAGCGGGGCGAGGTAGGCTTGTTCATCCGCACCGGCGGCGTTTTTGCGGGCGCGGTTTTGCAACCCGTTACGGGCAATTTCCACGGCGTCGCGGGCGAGGTCGCGCAGGGTGCCTGCGCCGAATTTGGTGTTGATGCCGCTGACCGGCACGGCGGTGCGCAGGGCCAGGATGTCCGCGTGGGACAGTCCCTTCACCAGAGCTTCGGCGGCGGCCAGCGCGGCGGGGTCGTAGAATATCCCGGTCCAGAACGCTGACTGCGCCAGCATCATGTCCGGGCGGCCGGAATCGGCGCCGCGGGTTTCGATGTATTTTTTCAGACGCGCATCGGGGAAGGCGGTGGTGCAGTGGTCGGCGAAATCGCCCAAGGTGGCGTGTACCCCCGGCAGGGCGGGGAGTTTGCCGGCCATGAAGTCGCGGAAGGAGGCCCCGGCGGCGTCGATGAATTCGCCGTCGCGGTAGACGAAGTACATCGGCACATCGAGCAGCCAGTTGGCATAGGCCTCGAAGCCGAACCCCGGCTCGAACACCATGGCGGGGATGCCGGAGCGGGCGTTGTCGGTATCGGTCCACACCTGCGCGCGGTTCGACAAAAGCCCGTTGGGTTTGCCCTCATAGAACGGCGAGTTGGCGAATAGCGCGGTGGCCAAGGGCTGCAAGGCGCTGGCGACGCGCATTTTCGCCACCATGTTGGCCTCGGAGCAGAAGTCCAGGTTCACCTGCACGGTGCAGGTGCGCAGCATCATGTCCAGCCCGCGGGTGCCGACTTTTGGCATGTATTCGCGCATGATCTTGTAGCGGCCTTTCGGCATGAAAGGCATGTCCGCGCGGGTGGCGGCCGGGTGAAAGCCCAGCGGCGCGAAGCCCAGGCCGAGGCCGGGGGTTATGCTGTGTAGCCGCGCGATGTGTGCGTCCAGCTCTGCTTTGGTTGCGTGCAAATCGGGCAGCATGGCGCCGGAAAGCTCGAACTGGCCGCCCGGCTCCAGCGAGAGCGAGGCGCCGCCGTGCCCTTTGAGGCCGATGGTGTTGCCGTGGTCGAGGATCGGGATGAGGCCCTCAGCGGCCTGAATAGCGGCCAACAGGTCGGCGATGCCGCCTTTTTGCTCATAAGTGGGCGGCGCGAATCCGGTCAGGCCGAAGCCGAAAGCCTCATGCTCGGTGCCGATGGTCCATTCCGCCGGGGGTTTTGCGCCCGAGGCAAAATAGTCCGCCAGATCGCGGACGTTAGTGATCGGCCTGTCATCGGCGTCTCCGGGGTTCGACAAACTTCAGCTCCCTTTTATGGTTCCGCCGCCAGCAGGAGTGTGAGCCCGGCGATAGCGGCGGTTTCGGCCCGCAGGATGCGGCGCCCCAGTGATACGCGAGTAACAAGGGGTGTCCGTGCGATACCTTCAAGTTCCCCATCGGTAAAGCCACCCTCGGGGCCGATCATCAGCGCGCTGGGGCCGGGGGAGGGGGTGAGCACCGCCGTGGCGCGGCGCTCATCGGCGATGTAGAGCCGCCGCTCCGGCCAATTGGCCATGAGTTTTTCGACATGCAGGGGCGCGCGGATCTCTGGCACGATCAACCGTTCGCATTGCTCGGCGGCCTCGATGGCGATGGCGCGCAGGCGCTCCAGGTTCACATGGTCCGCCTGGGTGCGCGCGGTGAGGATCGGCTGGATCACCGAGACGCCGAGTTCGGTGGCCTTTTCCACCACCAGGTCGGTTTTTTGGCGTTTCAGCAGCGCGAAGCAGAGCCAGCAATCAGGCTCCGGCTCCAGCGTGCGGGTTTGCGTCAGCACTTCCAGCGCCACCGCCTTGCGCGACAATTTGGTGATTTTTGCCCCCCACTCGCCCTCCACGCCGTTGAACAGGCGCAAACTGCCGCCCAGGCCGAGGCGCATGACGTTGGCGAGGTAGTGCGACTGCGCCTCGGCCAGCGGGATTTGCGCGCCTTCATGCAGCGGGGCTTCAACGTACAGGCGAATTGACGTGGTGCTCATGGCGGGCACATTAACACCCATGAACGGATTTACCGATATACGCGCCGGCGGCTGGGTTAGGCATTTGCCGCGCTGGATGATCCCCTATGCGATCCTGGCCCGGTTCGACCGGCCGATCGGCGCCTGGCTGCTGTTTCTCCCCGGCCTGTGGTCGATCACTTTGGGGTCGCAAAGCTTCGGCCTGGCGCTGTGGCTGCTCTTCCTGTTCGCCCTGGGCGCGGTGGTGATGCGCGGGGCCGGCTGCGTGGTGAATGATTTATGGGACCGCAAGATGGACGCGCAGGTGGAGCGCACGCGCGGCCGCCCGCTGGCGTCGGGCGCGCTCAAGCCCATCGACGCGCTGGTGTTCCTGGTGCTGCTTGGCGCCGTGGGGCTGCTTATTCTCAGCCAGTTGGATTTTCCGGCGCGGATTCTGGGTGTCGTCAGCCTGGCGCCGGTGATTATCTACCCGCTGGCCAAGCGCGTGACCTGGTGGCCGCAGGTGGTGCTGGGTTTCACCTTCGGCTGGGCCGCCCCCATGGGCTATGCCGCCGCCAGCGGGGTGTTTTGGTCCTGGTCGTCACTATGCCTCTATGCCGCGGCGATTTTGTGGATACTTGGATACGACACGATCTACGCTCACCAGGACCGCGAGGACGACGCGCTGATCGGCGTGAAATCTACCGCAAGGCTGTTCGCGCATAACACGCGCGGGCTGTTGTGGGTTTGTTACGGCGGGATGATTGTGCTGCTGGCTGTGGCGATGGCGCTGGCGGGGGTGAATATTTTTGGCATTCTGGTGCTGGCTTTGCCGGCGGCGCTGCTGTTGCGGCAGATTATGGAGCTGGATGTCAACGATCCCGCGCTCTGCCTGAAGCTGTTCAAATCCAACCGTGAGGTGGGTTTGGCCGTGGGGCTGGCGATGCTGGTGGGGCAGATTTAGACTCTAAAAATGCCGCGTGAAATCCATGCGTTCATGTAGAATGCGGCCCGTTATGCGGCCGGGGTGCCAGGTCCCCGTTTGCGGGCGATGAATGCCTCGATATCGAACGGGGCGGACGGGCCACTTTGCTCGCCTTCAACCAGTGCCGCGCGCAGGGCCGCCAGCCTGGTCTCCTGTTCTTCAAGCAGCCGCAGGCCGGTACGCACAACGTCGCTGGCATTGCTGTAGCGGCCCTGCTTCACTTGCGCCTCGATAAAGCTACTGAAATGCATCAGCCGATGCTGAACGAGGTGTTTTTACCCATGATGCGATGCTCCAGCTTCCGTGTACCAAATTTTGGTATTTTTGGCAATTTCCAATTCCTCTTGACGCCGGGGCCGAATCACTAAAGAAGCTGTCCCTACCGGGGTGTCTGCAATCCGCAGGCTGAGATCATACCCGCTGAACCTGACTGGGTAATGCCAGCGAAGGGAGTTGTTCCATGAGACTCGACCGCCGTACGTTTTTGTCCACCGCCGCCGCTGCCGCGACTTTTGGCGGCGCCGCCCGCGCGCAAGAAGCCACAAAATTCACCGTGCTGCTGGATTGGTTCGTTAACCCGGACCACGGCCCGCTGTTTGCCGCCAAATACATCGGCGCCTACGCCCGCGCCGGGCTGGATGTGGAACTGATTGCCCCCACCGACCCCGATTTGCCGCCACGCCTGCTCGCCGCCGGCAAGGCGGATATGGCGCTGAGCTACCAGACGCAACTTTATCTGCTGGTGGACCAGGGCCTGCCCGTGCGCCGCACCGGCACGCTCATCGACAAGCCGCTGAACACGCTGACCGCGCTCGGCGGCCGGGGAATTGCCAAACTGGCTGATCTCAAGGGCAAGAAGATCGGCTATTCCATCGCCGGGGTGGAAGAGGTGCTGATCGGCACCATGCTGAAATCCGTGGGGCTGAGCCTGTCCGATGTGACGCTGATCAACGTGAATTTTGCACTCGTGACCTCGCTGATGTCGCATGAGGTGGACGCCGTTATCGGCACCTACCGTACCTATGAGGATATCCAACTCGCGCAAGCCGGGTTGAAGCCGGTGATTTTCCTGCCCGAGGATTACGGTGTGCCGCCCTCGGATGAGTTGATCATGCTCTCCAACCTGAACGCACTGGCCAACCCGGCGCTGCCAAAATTTCTCGGCGCGGTGAAGGAGGGCGCGGATTACTTGGCAGGGCATGGTGATGAAGTGCTGGCTAAATTCCTGAAAGATAAGCCCAGCCTCAACGACAAATTGGATATCGCTTCCTGGCGCGCGCTGTCAGGCTCCTTCGCGCTCGACCCCGCGAAACTCGATGCCGGGCGCTACACAAGCTACCGCGATTTCATGTTCGCCGCCGGGCTGATTAAAAAATCGCTGCCGCTGGATGCCTATGCCGTGGAGATCAACACCTAAGGTGGACACGCCTCCTGGTATCCTTGTCGAAAACCTCGCCCTGCACTACGCCGGGGTGACGGTTTTCGAGAACCTGAGCCTTGAGATCGCGGCGCGAAAAACCACGGCGCTGCTGGGGCCGAGCGGCGTGGGTAAAACCACGCTGCTGCGCATTATCGCCGGGCTGGAAGCTTCTGCCACCGGGCTGGTGGTAGCAACCGACGGCGTGCCGCTGGCCGGGCGCATTGCCTACATGGCGCAGCAGGATTTTCTGCTCCCTTGGGCCAGCGCGTTACGCAACGTCATGCTCGGCGCGACCATGCGCGGACAAAAAGCGGAGCCGGAGCGTGCGCTGCATTTGCTGGAACGTGTTGGTCTGGCCGCCCAGGCCAACGCGTTGCCAGAGACACTCTCCGGCGGCATGCGCCAGCGGGTGGCGCTGGCGCGCACGCTGTATGAGGATCGCCCGATCGTGCTGATGGACGAACCATTTTCCGCGCTGGACAGCATTACGCGGCTGAAAATTCAGAATCTGGCGGCGGAATTGCTGGAAGGGCGCACCGTGCTGCTCATCACGCATGACCCGCTGGAAGCCTGCCGCCTCGGCCACGCGCTGTTTGTGCTCTCCGGCGCCCCGGCCCGGCTGGGCGAACCGCTGCACGTGCCCGGCCCGCCGCCCCGCGCGGCGGACGATATTTTGCTCCTGCAAACCCAGGGCGCGCTGATGCGCACCCTCACTGGCATGGCCGCGCCGTGAGGTGGTTGCGCCCCGCCACGACGTTTGTGGTGTTTCTTGCCCTGTGGTGGCTGGTGGCGCGCTACTCTTCCGTGCCGCCGTTCATGCTGCCGCCGCCGCAGGATGTTGCGGTGGCGCTGTGGACGCAGCGTGGCCTGCTGCTGGACAACACTTTGGTCACGCTGGCGGAAATCCTGCTCGGTTTGCTATGTGGCACGCTGCTGGGCGGCATCGCGGCGCTGGGCATCGTGTTTTCCCCGGTGCTGCAACGCTGGCTCATGCCGGTGCTGGTGGTCAGCCAGGCCATCCCCGTGTTCGCGCTGGCGCCGCTCATGGTGCTGTGGTTTGGTTTTGGCATGACGGCGAAAATACTCATGGCCATGCTGGTGATCTTCTTCCCCGTCACCGCTAATTTTGCCGACGGCCTGCGCCGCACGCCGCCCGGCTGGCTGGATCTGGCGCGCACCATGAATGCCTCGCCCTGGGCGGTGTTGCGCCACATACGGCTGCCCGCCGCACTGCCGGCCTTTGCCTCCGGCCTGCGGGTGGCCACCGCCATCGCCCCCATCGGCGCCATTATCGGCGAATGGGCGGGGGCGTCATCGGGCCTGGGCTATGTCATGCTCAACGCCAACGCGCGTATTCAGACGGATTTGATGTTCGCGGCGCTGTTCATCCTCGCCGTGCTCACCATTGCGCTTTACGTGCTGGTGGACCGCATGTTGCGCCGTTTACTTTACTGGGCGCCGGACAGCACCGGCGGTTAAGGCGTCGCGGGCGTCGCGGGCGTGGAAGGCGTGGTTGGCGTTGCCGGTGCCGCTGGCACTGCCGCGCCGGAGCCATCCCCAGGTGCCTGCGGCGTGGGCGCTTGCGGGTTTTCCAGCGCATCCCAGTCAACCGGCGGCAGCTCCGAGACCTTTTTGCCGTTAACATTCACCGTGCCCGCGCCGTAAACCACATGCACGCCCAGCGTCTGCCCGCCCGCCGGGGTGCTGGAGAGATATGGCGAGAGTTGCGCCTGGAGGGCGCTGACCTTGTCCTGCGTCCGCGGATAGGCGGTCGTGATGGCGCCCAAGAAAGCGTCCAGATGGCTGGCGGTGACATCCGCGGTGCCCGATGGCTGCGCCTTGTTGCCGAACGTCACGTTGCCGCTGGCGTTGAGCGTGCTCGGCCCGATCATCAGTTTCAGGTCCCCATTGGCGCTGCCGCCTTGTGCCGCCCAGCCCTGCACGCTCTGCAACACAAGCTTGGCGCGCCCGGCTTTGTCCTCAACCGGTATGGCGTTGAACTGGCTCACCAGCGCCTCCCAGTTGGCTGGCACCGGGCCGGTGACGCTCACGTTCAGCCCGAACTCGGTAATGCCGCCGCCAAACGGCACCGAGCCCAGGCGCGTAAGCAGCGGCGAGAGCGCCACGCCCTTGAAATCCTCCGTCACGCTCAACGCCGTATCCGTGGCCCCGGCGTTCCGGTTGAAGGTGGCGTGCGCGTCGTAGCTGTCGATATGCAGCAGCAGCAGGCTGCCACCGCTGGCCAGTATGTTGATGTTGCCGGCGGAAGCGTCGGTGGCCTTGAACGGGTCGATCTCCTGTCTCGCCAGGGCGTCCATGTCGATCTGCTGGCTCAGGGCGATGCTGCCAAAGGTAACGGCGACAATCGCGCGCGGCGTGTTGATGTTCACCTGTTGCGGCAAGTTGTAGTGCAGTACGCCAAGGTTCCCGGCGTCGATCTCCATGCCCAGAGTTGGGAAAGTGACGGAGATGGGCGGCTGGTTCGGGTCCGGCTGCACGGTAATCAGCATATTGGTGACCGTCACGCTGGCCGCGAGCGGCGAGTAACCGCGGTTCATGCGGCCGTAGCTTACCGTTACGTTGCCCTGGTTTTGCATGCGCGCGGCCCAGTTGGCGAACCCTGCCTGCATCTGGTTCTCCGCCCACCACCACAGCCCGAGCCAGGCAACCGCCAGCACTACCACTGCCAGGCCCATAACTCTCAGGATGAATCGCATGGGCCAGACTCCGTTCAAGGCTATATTTGTGCCTCCATACTGCCCCACACTTGACCATTGGCCAAGCGTTGGGCTTTTGCAGGGCCATGAAGATTTTCAAGGACTGGCGGAACCTGCCCGCCACCGCAAAAGGGGCCTGCGTGGCCCTGGGCAATTTCGACGGCGTGCACCTCGGCCATGCCGCGGTGCTGCGCGCGGCACACGTGGCCCGGCCCGACGCGCCGCTGGCGGTGCTGACCTTCGAGCCGCATCCGCGCGAATACTTCCGCCCGCAGGACCCGCCGTTCCGCCTCACTTTATCCGGCGAACGCGCCGATGCGCTGGCCGCTTTGGCTGTCACCACCCTGTACGAACTGCCGTTCAACGCGGAATTCTCCCACCTCACCGCCGGGCAGTTCTGCCAGGAGGTGCTGCACGAAGGCATTGGTGCCATGCATCTGGCCTGCGGCGGCGATTTCGCCTTTGGCCACCGGCGCGGCGGCGACGTGGCGCTGCTGGCGGGCCAGGCAGAGGCGTTTGGCATGGGGCTGACCATTGTGCCGCCGGTGAGCGATGCGCAGGGGCTGATTTCCTCCAGCCGCATCCGCCGCCTGCTGCAGGACGGCTACCTCGAGCGCGCCGCCCTGCTGCTGGGGCGGCCCTATACGATTCGCGGTGAGGTGATGCACGGCGACGCACGCGGCCGCACCATAGGCTTCCCCACCGCCAACATCCCGCTCGGCCGCCACCTGGAGCCGGCGCGCGGCGTTTATGCCGTGACCGTGCGGCTGCCTGCCGGGGGTGAGGTCAACGGTGTGGCCAATATCGGCCAGCGCCCCACCGTGGGCGGCACGGAATCGCGGCTGGAGGTGCATCTGTTCGACTTTGCCGGGGACATCTACGGCCAGGAGCTGACCGTGGCGTTGCATCACTTTTTGCGCGAGGAGCAGAAATTCCCCAGTTTCGAGGTGTTGAAGGCGCAGATCGCGCTGGATGCGGCGCAGGCCCGGGCCATGCTTGACAGGGACCAAAATCCGGCCAAACCCCTCAGCCCATGACCGAAGCCCCGATGACCGACGCAAAGACCGACTACAAAGCCACCGTATTCCTGCCCCGCACGGAATTCCCGATGCGCGGCGACCTGCCCACCCGCGAGCCGGAGATGCTGCGCCGTTGGGAGGAGATGCGCCTGTGGGAGAAACTGCGCGCGGCGGGGCAGGGGCGTCTGCCCTTTATTCTGCACGACGGCCCTCCCTACGCCAACGGCAATTTACACATCGGCCACGCGCTGAACAAAATTCATAAGGACGTCATCAACCGAGCGCAGCAGATGGCGGGGAAAGACGCCAACTACATCCCCGGCTGGGACTGCCACGGCCTGCCGATTGAGTGGAAGGTCGAGGAAAAATACCGCGCCAAGAAGCTGGATAAGGACCAGGTGCCGGTGCTGGAGTTCCGGCGCGAATGCCGCGAATACGCGCAGCATTGGCTCAACGTGCAGATGGAGGAGTTCAAGCGCCTTGGCGTGGCGGGCGATTGGGAAAACCGTTACGCCACCATGGATTTTGCCTCCGAGGCGGCGATTGCGGGGGAGATCGGCAAATTCCTGCTCAACGGCGCGTTGTACCGCGGCCTGCGCCCGGTGATGTGGAGCCCGGTGGAAAAAACCGCGCTCGCCGAGGCCGAGGTTGAGTATTACGACAAAAAAGACACGGCGATTTATGTCCGGTTCCCGATCGCGGAAACCATCGCGCGCGGCACGCCGGTCGAGGTCGCGGAGCTGGCCGGTTGCGCCATCGTCATCTGGACCACGACGCCCTGGACCATTCCCGGCAACCGTGGTCTCGCGGTAGGGCATGAGCTGGAATATTTGCTGCTGCGGGTTGATGGCATCACCGAGGGCAGCGCCGCCGTGCTGGGCGAAAAGCTGATCGTCTCCGAAGGTTTGTTTGAGGATTTTGCCGCCAAAACCGGCATCACCGCGCATACGGTGTTGCGCAAGTTTTTCGGGCGCGAGCTCGAAGGCCAGTTGTTCAAGCACCCGCTGCACAGCGCCGATGCGGGGTATGATTTCACCGTGCCGCTGATGCTCGGCGAGTTTGTCACCATGGAAGCCGGCACCGGCATCGTGCACATGGCGCCCGGCCATGGCGAGGACGATTTCTTCCTCTGCCGCTTGCATAACATCGCGGTGCCGGACACGGTGGCGGGCGATGGCACTTATTACCCCGCCGTGCCGCTGTTCGCGGGCCTGCATGTGTACAAAGCCGCTGATCCTGTCTGCAACGCCTTGCAGGCCGCCGGTACGCTGTTGCAGCGTAACGAGTTCATGCACTCTTACCCGCATAGCTGGCGCTCGAAAGCGCCGCTGATTTATCGCGCGACGCCAAACTGGTTCATCCGCATGGATGGCGAGGATAAAATTCGCGAAAAGGCGCTGGCCGCCATCGACACCACGCAATTCGTGCCGGAGATCGGGCGCAACCGCATCCGCTCCATGGTGGAATCGCGCCCCGACTGGTGCATCTCCCGCCAGCGCGCCTGGGGCGTGCCTATTGCGATCTTTGTTGATAAAACCACGCACGAGCCGTTGCTCGATGCCGAGGTGATGGCTCGCGTCGTGGAGATTTTCGCGGTCGAGAGCGCCGACGCCTGGTATGCCCGCCCGGCACAGGATTTTCTGGGTGATAAGTACAAGGCCGAGGATTACGAACAGGTATTTGACGTCGTCGACGTTTGGTTCGAGTCCGGTTCCACGCATGCGTTTGTGCTGGAAGCGCGCGGGTTGCCCACGCCCGCCGATATTTACCTTGAAGGCTCGGACCAGCATCGCGGCTGGTTCCAGGCTTCGCTGCTGGAATCCATCGGCACGCGCGGCGTGGCGCCGTTCAAGGCGGTGGTGACGGATGGCTTCGTGCTCGATGAGCAGGGGCGCAAAATGTCGAAGTCGCTCGGCAATGTGACCGCGCCGCAGGAAGTGAACGACAAATACGGCGCGGATATTCTGCGCCTGTGGGTGATGAACTCGGATACTTCCGAGGATTTGCGCATAGGTCCTGAAATCCTCAAGCAGCAGGCGGAACTTTACCGCCGCCTGCGCAATACGTTGCGCTGGATTCTCGGCTCGCTGGATGGTTTCACGGAGGCCGAAAAACTCCCTGAAAGTGCCTTCCCCGAGCTGGAGAAATTCCTGCTGCACCGGCTGTGGGAGCTGAACGCGAAAATCAAAACCGCGGTGCGCACGCATGACTGGACCGGCGTATACCCGGCCATCCATCATTTTTGCGCCACCGATCTTTCCGCGTTCTACTTCGATATCCGCAAGGACTCTTTGTATTGCGACAGACCGGACGCGACCAAGCGCCGCGCCTGCCGCACCGTGCTGAGCATGCTTCACCGCTGCCTCACTGCCTGGCTGGCACCGGCGCTGCCGTTCACGGCGGAAGAATCATGGACCACGCGGTTTGGCGCGGAGTCTTCAGTGCATACCACGCTGTTTCCCGCGATCCCGGATTCCTGGCGCAATGATGCGCTGGCGGAGAAATGGCAGGACAAAATACGCGCCGTCCGCGCCAATTTCACCAATGCGATCGAACAGATGCGGCGCGAAAAGAAAGTAGGCTCGTCGTTACAGATCGCCTTGACCATGCCAAACAAATGGGCTCTGGGGCTGTCCGCCGCGGAATGGGCGGATGTCGTTATTGTCTCCAAGGTGGAGTTGTCCCCGGAAGCGCAAAATTCGGATGACAATATGGAGCTTCCCGCCATTGCCTCCGGCACCAAATGCGAACGCTGCTGGAAAGTGCTGGAGGAAGTCGGCGCCAACGCCACCCACCCCACCCTGTGCGTCCGCTGCTGCGAAGCCCTCGACGCATGACTCGCCGCATCGCCGGCCTCATTCTCGCCGCCCTGGTACTCGCCGCCGACCAGGCGAGCAAATATGTGATTCTGCACGGGCTGCACCTGCAGGACGGCCACAGGCTCATCCTGCTGCCCATCCTCAACCTCGTGCTGGTGTGGAACCACGGCATCACCTTTGGCATGTTCGCCGGGGCGGGGGAGAAAATCCTGCTGGCTTCCATCGCTAGCGTCGTCATCGCCACCCTCTTCATCTGGCTCTGGCGGAGCCACAACTGGATCACCTGCCTGGCGGTTGGCGCGATTGCCGGCGGCGCCATCGGCAACGTGGTGGACCGGCTGCGCTACGGCGCGGTGGTGGATTTTTTGCAGGCCCATTTGGGCATCGTGGCGTTTCCCTGGGTGTTCAATGTCGGAGACTCGGCCATCTGCTGCGGCGTTGCCGTGCTGATGCTGGAAAGCCTGTTACAACCCAAGCCAGTTGCCCCAAACGGCGCGCAGCGATAGGAAGACGCTATGAATACGAAAATCCCCGCCCTCGCCCTCGCCCTCGCTATCGTCCTGTCCGGCTGTAGCGACGACATGAAGAAGACTTTCGGGCTGGAAGCCAATCCGCCCGACGCGTTCCAGGTCGGCACGCAGGCACCGCTCTCGTTGCCGCCGGAATTGGGCGTGCTGCCGGCGCCAAACCCCGGCCAGCCGCGGCCGCAACAGGTGGACGCGGCGCAACTGGGCGCGGATACGCTCAATTCCGCCAGCGCGCTAACCCCTGCCCCAACCAGCCAGAGCCCTGGCGAACAGGCGCTGCTGCAACAAGCCGGCCCGGCGCCAAGTGCGGATATTCGCGCGCAGGTTAACCAGAACGCGCTGATCGCCAGCAAGCCGCCCGGTTTTGTCGCCAAGCTGACCGGCAACGGCCCGGTGCCTGCGCCGACCGTGAACGCCAATGCCGAGCAGCGCCGCCTGCAGGAGAACGAGGCCCTGGGCCAGCCGGTAACCACCGGCGCCACCCCGCAGGACTCCAACCAGAAGCCGGGTGTGGTCAAGAGCATTTTGAACGCGTTCTAAGCCCATACTGCCCAGGGTGATGCAAAAATGCATCACTCCGGGTTGATCACAATGTAAACCTTAACATATGGAAATCTTAACATTGTCACGTGTAAAGCTTTTGTCTAAGCCGGGGCATCTTCCCGCTCAG
Source organism: uncultured Alphaproteobacteria bacterium (assembly GCA_963696195.1). GTDB lineage: Bacteria > Pseudomonadota > Alphaproteobacteria > Acetobacterales > Acetobacteraceae > Acidocella. Next base: position 1,675,358 of record OY968826.1, on the reverse strand, counting down.
ACATAAGGTGCTTCATGGTTTTCTCGCGTAATTTTCTGCTTGCCGCCGGTTCGCTGGCTGTCCTATCGCTCACCACAACGCAGTCCGCCCAGGCGCATGCCGTCGCCGGGGCCCGTGTGTTCGTCAACACCTTGCTCATTGACGATCCTGGCGTGGGCGATGAGGCCAATCTGCCGATCTATTCGGTGACAAGCCCAGACGGCAAAAGCACCGTGACCAATCTGAACTTCGAGTACGACAAGACGATTCTCTCCAACCTGGGGATAGCTTTCGGTACCAGCTTTAACTGGATCACCGTCGACTCGAACCACAACAAAAAGACCCATGGCGGTTGGAACGATCCCTACGTCCAGATGAAATACCGCTGGTTGCTGGTGCCGCAACACGAGCTGATGAGCTCGGTGCAGGTGCAGCAGACATTCGGCCGCGGCGGGACCAATGGCATCGATTCCGGCTACGACACCACGGTCCTCTCTGGCTACGTAGGCAAGGGCCTGGGCGATATCCCCTGCGACTTCATCCGCCCCTTCGCCCTCACCGGTGAGCTGGATTACCGGATCCCCAACACCGGCTATGCCTCGGGCTATGGCGCCCTCAACAGCTGGTCTGGCGGGGTTACGGTGCAATATTCCATCCCCTACCTGGAATCGCAGATCAAGGATTACGGCCTGCCGCCGATCCTGGGCAACCTCACCCCGCTTGCCGAGTTGGGCTGGACCTCCGCCGCCGCCGGCTCCGCTTTCCGCCCGGCAAACACCCCCACGACCTTCACCGTGGGTACCGGCGCGGTGTGGACCGGGGAGTTCTACTCCATTTCCACCGAGATACTCTGGCCGCTTAACGGTGCCTCGGGGCATGGGCTGGGCGTGACCGGCCAGTTCCACCTTTACTTCGACGACATGTTCCCCAATACGCTGGGCAAACCAATTTTTGGGTCATAATTACATGAAATTTTTTACCCCCGTCCTCGCCATGCTGCTCGGCATGGCGGGGGCCTCGCCGGCCTTTGCCCACGCCTTCCTGAAACACGCCGACCCCGCGGCCGGCAGCTCAAATCCCACGCCGCCGGCTAGCTTGGTTCTCACCTATACCGAGGATCTGGAAGTGCCGTTCTGCACCGTGGTGGTGACGGATGCCGCGGGCAACCAGGTGCAAACCGCCAAGCCTGCCCCGGTCGCCGGGCACCCGGATGAAATTTCCGTGCCGCTGCATATTACGGCACCTGGCAAATACACCGTCACCTGGCACGCGCTCTCGGTCGATACGCACAAGACGCAGGGTGATTTTTCCTTCAACGTCGGAAGCTAACCATGGACAGCCCCCTCTGGCTCCTGCTCAGGGGGCTGTGCCGCGGCGTGCATATCGCCGGCGCGTTTAGCGGTTTCGGTACCTTCTTCTTCGCGGCCACGCTGCTGCGCGGGCAAAAATTGCCGGGGTTGAAGCGCTTGGCGTGGATCAGCCTGGGCGTGGCGCTGCTCGGCGGCGCGGGCTGGTTCCTGCTGCAAACCGCTGATTTTGCCAGCGCCCAGAGCTTTTCGGACGTCACCGCCGCCATCCCCATCGTCGCGCAGGACACCCGCTTCGGTGTTCTGCTCCTCGCCCGCACCGGCGGGCTGATCCTCGCCACCCTCATCTTCCAGTTTGGCTACAGCCGTGTTGCCACGCTCATCGCCTTGGGAACGGTGGCGGCCGAATCCTGGCTTGGCCACGGCGGCGCCATGAGCGGCAACACGGGTAACATTCTCCTTGGCACCTCGGTGGTGCATCTGCTCGCCGCCGCCATCTGGCTCGGCACGCTCCCGGCACTGTACATTGCCCTCAAACGCCTGCCGGAGGCCAGCGTGCAAGGCATCGCCCGCGCCTACTCCCCCATCGGCGTGGGCTGCGTCGCCGCCCTCATCGTCACCGCCACCATCCAGTATTTTTTGCTCGTCGGCCATCTCGCCGCACTGTTCACCTCAGCCTACGGCCTCACTGCCAGCGCCAAAATCCTGCTCCTGGCGGCACTCGTCGCCCTGGCGGCACGCAACCGCACCCGCCTGACACCCAATCTGCCCGTCAGCCGCGCGCAACTGCTGCGCAGCGTGCATGTGGAAATCATGCTCGGCGTTGCCGTCTTCCTCGCCGCCGGCCTCATCCTGCAGCTCGAACCGCCAACCATGGCGGCCATGGGGATGGGGTAATTCCGGGGGCTGGGGAGGTTAGGAAGTAAGGCCAAGGGGCGCTGCCCCTTGGAACCCCGCCAAAGGCTCGCCTTTGGAATCCCTTACAAGGTTTCTGAAGAGGGCTCGCCGCACGGGACTTGGAGAGGCTTGAGCGAGCCCTCTTCAGAAACCTTATTAACGCGTTCGAAGGGCGCGGCCCTTCGCGGGGGTCCAGGGGGCAGCGCCCCTTGGCCTTACCTTCTAACCTTCCCCAGCCCGCGGAATTACCTCATCCGCCCATAGCTCGTCGATGGTCTGCCGGGGCGTGATGAGCTGGAAGCGCCCGTCGTCGACGAGCACGGCGGCGGCGCGGGGGCGGCCGTTGTAGGTGCTGCTCATCACCGCGCCGTAGGCTCCGGCGTCGAGGATGGCGACGCGGCTTCCCGGTCCCATGGGCGGCATTGGGCGGTCCTTGGCGAAGCAGTCGGCGGATTCGCACACCGGGCCGACGACATCGGCCAGCGAGAGCGGGGATTGCAGCTGCGCGGCGCCGAGCGGGAGGATGCCGTGCCAGGCTTCGTACAGGGCAGGGCGCATCAGGTCGTTCATCGCCGCATCCAGCACAATGAAGCGTCGTTCACCGGCGCGCTTTTCCAGAATGACTGAACTCAGCAACATGCCCGCCGGGCCAACCAGGTAACGGCCCGGCTCCAGCAGCAGTTGCACGCCCAGGTCGCCCACCTCGCGGTGTACGGTGCTGGCGAAGGCGGCCAGCGGCATTCCCGGCTCATCGCCGTAGCCAATACCCAAGCCGCCGCCAAGGTCCAGCACGGTGACTTCCAGCCCGGCATCACGCAGTTTACGCACCATGGCGGCGGCTTTGCGGTAGGCCTGCGCGTAGGGTTCGGTGGAGAGAATCTGGCTGCCGATGTGCAGCGCGATGCCCACCGGCTTGATCCCCGGCAGTTTTGCCGCCCGCGCGTACAAATAGGGAATATCCTGCGCCGCGATACCGAATTTGTTATCCGCCAGCCCGGTGGTGATTTTCTCGTGTGTCCCGGCATCCACATCCGGGTTCATGCGCAGCGCCACGTTCACGGTGCGGCCCATCTGCCCGGCGACGGCGGAGATCATGTCCAGCTCTTCGGCGCTTTCCACGTTGATCTGGCCGATGCCGGCACCGATCGCCTCGGCTAGCTCCACCAGGGATTTGCCGACGCCCGAATACACCACATCGGCGGCGGCGATGCCGGCCCGCTGGGCACGCATGAATTCGCCGAGGCTGACGACATCGGCGCCCGCACCCAGGGCGCGGAAAATATTCAGCACGGCGAGATGGTCGTTGGCCTTCACCGCGTAATGCACATGCACGTCCAACCCATGCGCATCCAGCGCCGCGGTCAACGCGCGGTAGCGGGCCCGCATGCTGGCCGCGCCATATACCCACACCGGCGTGCCATGTGCATCGGCGATGGCGTTCAGCGCCACGCCCTCAAAACACAAGCCATCATGCGCATGCATGGAAAACGCCGGGCGGGCGGCCAAAAGCTCCGGCAGACCTGCCGCTTGTGTTGCATCAGCCATGGTTACTGCGCCGGGTAGACGTGCGGGTAGGTGATATCCGCCGCCGGGCCGGGCGGGGAGGGGGCGCCGCGCCGCCCGCAGGCCGTGAGCGCCAGACAAAGCATCAAAGCCAAAGCCATTTGTTTCATGAAAGCTGTTCCAGCCATTTTTTCGCCTGCGCGGCGACGTTCGCCGGCGCTGTTCCACCATAGCTTACGCGCGAGGCGACCGAGGCCTCAACCGTCAGCACGCCAAAAATTTCCGCCGTAATACGCGGTTCAACCGGCTGCATGTCCTCCAGCGTCAGTTGGGAAATATCCACGCCCTTGGCTTCCGCCAACCGGACAATCTGCCCGGTCACATGGTGCGCGTCACGGAACGGCATTTTCAACACCCGCACTAGCCAGTCCGCGAGGTCAGTCGCGGTGGAAAACCCGGAGCCCGCCAGTTCGGCCATGCGCGCGGTGTCGGCTTTCAGGTCGCGCACCATCCCGGCGGTGGCGGCCAGGCAAAGGGAAATAGCCTCGGTCGCGTCGAACACCGGCTCCTTGTCCTCCTGCATGTCCTTGGCATAGGCCATCGGCAGGCCTTTCATTACCGTCAACAACCCAAGCAGGCTGCCGAAAATTCGCCCGGTCTTCGCCCGGGTCAGCTCCGCCGCATCCGGATTGCGCTTTTGCGGCATAATCGAGGACCCCGTGGTGAACGCATCGGACAACGAAATCAGCCGGTAGGGCGAAGAACACCAGATGATGATCTCCTCGGCAAAGCGCGAGAGGTGCATCGCCAGGATGGAGAGCGCCGAGAGATACTCAAGCGCGAAATCGCGGTCGGAGACGGAATCCAGCGAGTTCGCCGTTGGCCGGTTAAAGCCCAGCGCTTCGGCAGTGGCATAACGGTCGATGGGAAAGGAGGTTCCGGCCAAGGCCGCGGCGCCCAGCGGGCATTCGTTCAGGCGTTTGCGCGCGTCGTGCAATCGCCCGGCATCGCGCGCCAGCATTTCCACATACGCCAGCAGATGGTGTCCAAACGTCACCGGCTGCGCCGTCTGCAAATGCGTGAAGCCAGGCATCACGCTGCCCGCATGTTCGGCTGCCCGCGTCGCCAGCGCCAGCATCAAATCCTTCACCTGCGCGGTCACATCATCAATCGCGCCGCGCACCCACAGGCGGAAATCCGTCGCCACCTGGTCGTTGCGGCTGCGCCCGGTGTGCAGGCGGCGCGCGGCATCGCCAATCCGCTCGGTCAGCCGCACCTCCACGTTGGTATGGATATCTTCCAGCGCGTCGGAGAATTTAAATGTCCCCGCTTCAATCTCGGCGGCAATCTCCACCAGCCCGGCATCAATGGCAGCAACATCCTCAGCGGTCAGGATTTTCTGCGCGCCAAGCATGGCGGCATGCGCGCGGCTGCCGGCGATATCCTGCGCCCACAACCGGGCATCAAACCCGATGGACACATTAATCGCTTGCATCACGGCAGCGGGTCCGGCACCAAACCGGCCACCCCATTGCAGTTTCTGCGCAGGAGTTTTGCTTTTGTCTGTCAGATCGTCCGTCAAGCCCATTCGCCCATTGCTGATGTCCCGGCGATCCATCATCGCCACCGCCGCTGGTCTAGCCGCCGCCGGGGGCTGGGGCAAATTTTGCGCCGCGCAGACTGACGATATGGACCTGCCCGACGCCGCCGGCGCGATGACTATAATGGCCCCCACCGCCGCGCCGCCGATGGTTTTCACCAATGCCGCGGGCGAGCAACGCACGCTGGCCCACTACGCCGGGCACACGCTGGTGGTAAATTTGTGGGCGACCTGGTGCGGCCCCTGTGTCGCCGAACTACCCACCTTCGACGCATTGGCACCAAAGCTAAAAGCCAGCGGCGTGCTCATCCTGCCGGTTTCCATCGACCTCTCCGGCGCCGCCGCCGTGGAGCCTTTCTACAAAAGTCACGGCATCAAAAACCTGCCCATCCTGCTCGACCCCAATGGCGACAACATGAATGTTCTGAACACCGATGGCGTTCCCATTACCATCATCGTTAACGCCGCGGGCCAGCAGGTGGCGCAGCTGGAGGGTGCCGCGAACTGGAACACCAGCGCGGTGATGGCGTTTTTGCGGAGCCAGGGAAGCACGCCACCGGCCGCGAAGCCGAAGACCTTCATCCCAGTCTAAGCGCAAACAAAAACGGCGCACCGTGAGGCGCGCCGTTTAATATCCGTATCTGGCAGGCTTTTACGCGTTCGCCACCGGGGCGGCAGCGGCCGCCTGGGCGCGGCGGGACTGCCACAGGCCCACGAAGTCGATCGGCCCCAGCAGCACGGGCGGGAAGCCGCCGTCGCGGGTCACGTCGGCCAGGATGTTGCGGGCGAAGGGGAACAACAGGCGCGGGCATTCCACCAGCAGCACAGGCTCCTGCTGGTTTTCCGGGATGCCGTGCAGCGTGAACACGCCGGCATAAACCAGGTCGGCGATGAATACGACCGCCGGCTTCCCCTCGGCGCCGCCATTGGTGGCAGGGGACGGCATGGTGCCCTCGGCGCGAATCGCCAGCGCGACCTCAAACACGGTCTGGTCTTCCTGGATGCGCTTGACCTGCACATCGAGGTTAATGTTCACGGCGGGAGCGGCGCGCAGCATCGTGTAGATCGCCGGGGCGTTGGGAACTTCGAACGACAGATCCTTGGTGTACTGGACGTTTAGGTTGAGAGGCGGCTGCGGCGGGGCCGGGGGAGCAGTTTCTGACATGCTTAAAGTTTCCTGTTATGGTACGCGCCCGCCTAGCATAGCGGCAACGCCATGATAAGAGAGGGCTATGAGCGCACGAATTTTTATTGACGGACAAGCCGGCACCACGGGACTGGGCATCGCCCAGCGCCTGCGTGACATGCCGGGATTTGAACTTATCACCCTGGAAGAGGCCCACCGCAAGGACAAGCAGGCCCGCGCCGAGGCCATGGCCAATGCAGATGTCACCGTGCTTTGCCTGCCCGACGACGCCGCGCTTGAGGCGGTGGACTTGGCTCCGCCGGGCGCGCGAATCCTCGATGCCAGCACCGCCCACCGTATCGCCCCCGGCTGGGTTTACGGCTTCCCGGAACTGGACGCCGCCCAGCCGGGCAAAATCGCCGCCGCCAGCCGCGTCGCCAACCCCGGCTGCTACGCCACCGGCGCCATCGCGCTGCTGCACCCGCTTATCCAGGCGGGGGTGCTGCCGCACGGCCAGCACCTCAGCATCAACGCCGTCTCCGGCTATTCGGGCGGCGGCAAGGCGATGATCGCCTCGCACGAAGCCACCGCCGGCCCCGCCTTCGAGCTTTATGGCCTCGGCCTCGCGCATAAGCACATCCCGGAAATCATGGTGCTCTCCGGCCTTTCGCGCCGGCCGCTGTTCGTCCCCTCGGTTGGGCATTTCGCCCAGGGCATGCTGGTCTGCATCCCGCTCTTCCTGGACCAGCTCCCCGGCACGCCCACGGCGTATGAAATTTCCGAGGCATACCGCGAGCATTACGGCAACGCGCCGGATATCATCACCCACCCCGGCATCTACGGCGGCACGCTGGAACCCGACGCCCTGAACGGCACCAACCAGCTGGAAATCTTCGTCTGCGCCAACGGCGCCTTCGACCATGCCCTGCTCATCGCCCGCCTCGACAACCTCGGCAAAGGTGCCTCCGGCGCCGCCGTGCAGAACCTTAAACTAATGCTCGGAGATATCTGATGCCCGGCTCCCACATCGCCGCTAAATCCTCCGGCTTGCTGTATGCACTGAATGGGGTTGCCCCAACGATCCACCCCACCGCCTGGATCGCCCCCACCGCCGTCCTCATCGGTGACGTGCGCGTCGGCCCCGGTGCCAACATCTGGTTCAACTGCGTGCTGCGCGCCGATACCAACCCCATCATCGTTGGCGCCCGCACCAATATCCAGGATGGGACCGTCATCCACGTCGACCACGGCGAATACCTCACCGATATCGGCGAGGACGTTACCATCGGCCACAGCGCCATCGTCCACGCCTGCAAACTCGGCAACCGCGCCTTCATCGGCATGGGCGCCACCGTGCTTGACGGCGCCGTCGTCGAGGAAGCCGGCCTGCTCGGCGCCCGCGGCCTGCTGGGTCCCGGCAAGCGTATCGGACCCCAGGAGCTCTGGATCGGCAGCCCCGCCAAACTCTCCCGCACCATGACCGGCGCCGAACGCGCCGGCTGGGACCAAACCGTGCCGCATTACCAGGGACTTGCGGAAATGTTCCGGAGCGGGTTGACCGAGGCTGGTTAAGCAAGGCCAGGCGCGCCGTCCCTTTACCTTTTCGTAATTAACTATTGGCAACTGCCCGAAGCACTCCTACATTCCATGTTATGACCGGCACAGATTTTGATCAGGCCTTAGTGACGGCGGCGTTTGCGTTGGGGGCGCAGGCTGGCTGGCGCAAGGTTTCCCCGGCGGCGGCGGCGGCGCATGCGGGGCTGGATTTGGTGCAGGCTCGGGCGCGGTTTGGCGCTTGCGGCTGCATATTGCGCAAGTTTGGCGCGCTGGCTGATGAGTATGCGTTGACTGGCGCGCTGGCCGAGGGGAGTGTGCGTGACCGGCTGTTTGATACGTTATTGCGGCGGTTCGATTTTTTGCAGATGCACCGTGATGGCGTGGTGGCGCTGCTGAAGTTTCTGCCGGCCGATCCGGCGCTGGCGGTTTGTCTGGCGCACGGCACGGTTGAGTCGATGGGCTGGCTGCTGGAAGCGGCCGGGGTTTCGTCCACCGGCTTGCGGGGCGAGGTCCGCAAGCGTGGTTTGGCCTTGGTTTGGGGTTATGGCGTGCGGGCCTGGGCGCGCGATAAGAGCGCGGACCTGGCTGCGACCATGGCGGCGGTGGACCAGGCGCTGACCCAGGCGGACGCGCTGGCGGCACGGTTTTCGGGGACCCCGAGGGTAGCGGCCGGAACGGATTTACCTTCCCCCGAGGCGCCATCTGGAGTAGCGTGAGGCAGGCCGGGGGTCCGGCCATTTGTCCACGTTAAAAGGATGCGATCCATGGCCGAAAAACCAACTTCCAATAAACCAGAAGCTGCCTTTACCCTGCCATCCGCGATGAAGGACCTTGATTTTACCAAGCTCTTTAAGGACATGAAGGTTCCCGCGATGCCGGATATGGAGGCCGTTCTGGCCGCGCATAAGCGCAATCTCGAAGCCTTGTCCGAGGCCAACCGTGTGGCCCTGGAGGGGGCGCAGGCGGTTGCCCGCCGGCACATGGAGATTATGCAATCCACCATGAGCGGCCTGACCGAGACGCTGAAGGGTATTTCCGCGAGTGACACGCCGGCCGCGCGCGCGGCCAAGCAGGCGGATATGCTGAAGCATGCGTACGAGAACGCGGTTTCCAACACCCGCGAACTGGGTGACCTGATCCAGAAGTCCAATACCGAGGCGCTGCAGAAGCTCAACCACCGCTTCTCCGAGGCCATGAGTGAAATGAAGAACCTGTTCAAGGCGTAGTTATTTCCTGCGCCGTTGCGGGGTGGTGCCAGCTGCCCCGCAAATTCGCCGCCTCTTCCATTCCCCTTCGCGCGGGCCATATACTGGGCGATGTCCGCCTTTTCCCCCACCGCTCCGGTCACCTTCATCCCAGAAAAACCCTCGCCGCGCGCGCAGTTCAAACCGCTGCGCGTGGTCTCCGAGTTCGAACCCAGCGGCGACCAGCCGGCGGCCATCGAGCAGCTGGTGGCTGGCATTGTGGAGGGCGAACGCGACCAGGTTCTGCTCGGCGTCACCGGCTCGGGCAAAACCTTCACCATGGCCAAGGTGATCGAGCGCATCCAGCGCCCCACCCTGGTGCTCGCCCCCAATAAAACCCTGGCGGCGCAATTATACGCGGAGATGAAATCCTTCTTCCCCGACAACGCCGTGGAATATTTCGTCTCCTACTACGACTACTACCAGCCGGAGGCCTATGTCCCCCGCTCGGACACGTATATCGAAAAAGATTCCGCCATCAACGAGACCATTGACCGCATGCGCCACGCCGCCACGCAAGCGCTGCTGGAACGCTCGGACGTGGTGATTGTTGCGTCAGTTTCCTGTATCTATGGCATCGGCTCGGTCGAGACCTACTCCAAAATGGTGGTGCGGCTGGAAACCGGCGGCAGCATAGACCGCGATACGCTGGCGAAAGCCTTGGTCGATTTGCAGTACCGCCGCAACGATGTCGCCTTCGCCCGCGGCTCCTTCCGCCTGCGCGGCGAGGTCGTGGATATTTTCCCCAGCCAATACGAGGACCGCGCCTGGCGTGTCACGTTATTCGGTGACGAAATCGAGAAGATTTCCGAATTCGACCCGCTGACCGGCGAGCAGACCGGGCTGCTGGAGAACATAAGCATCTACGCCAACAGCCACTACGTCACCCCGCGCCCCACGCTCACCCAGGCTGTCATGCGGATCAAGCGCGAACTGAAGGACCGGCTGGATGAGTTTGTTGCCGAGGGCAAACTGCTGGAAGCCGAACGCCTGCAACAGCGCACCACATTTGACATCGAAATGATGGAAACCACGGGCGCCTGCAAGGGAATTGAGAACTACTCACGCTACCTCTCCGGCCGCAACGCTGGCGAGCCACCACCGACGTTGTTCGAGTACCTCCCTGGCAACGCACTGCTGGTGGTCGATGAATCCCACGTCACCGTGCCGCAGATAGGCGGCATGTTCAAAGGCGATTTCTCGCGCAAATCCATCCTCTCCGACTACGGCTTCCGTCTGCCGAGCTGCATCGACAACCGCCCGCTCAAATTCGAGGAATGGGAAAAATTCCGCCCGCAATCGGTGTTTGTTTCCGCCACCCCCGGCCCATGGGAGTTGGAGCGCACGCACGGCGTCTTCGCCGAGCAGGTCATCCGCCCCACCGGCCTGGTCGACCCGGTCACCGAAATTCGCCCGGTGGAGCATCAGGTTGATGATCTTCTAGGCGAATGCAAGAAGGTCGCTGCCCTGGGCGGGCGCGTGCTGGTCACCACGCTGACCAAGCGCATGGCCGAGGACCTCACCGAATACCTCACCGAACAAGGCGTGCGCGTGCGCTATCTGCACTCGGATATCGACACGCTGGAGCGCATCGAAATCATCCGCGACCTGCGGCTCGGGGCCTATGACGTTCTGGTCGGCATCAATCTGCTCCGCGAGGGCCTGGACATACCTGAGTGTATGCTGGTGGCGATTCTCGACGCCGACAAGGAGGGCTTCCTCCGCTCCGTCACCTCCCTGGTGCAAACCATCGGCCGCGCCGCGCGCAACGTGGACGGCCGCGTCATCCTCTACGCCGATGTCATGACCCGCAGCCTGAAGCAGGCGCTGGATGAAACCGCCCGCCGCCGCACCAAGCAAACCGCCTGGAACGTCGCGCACGGCATCACCCCGCAGAGCATCCGCAAGAACATCGGCGAGGTCATCCACTCGGTCTTCGAGCAAGACTACGTCACCATCTCGCCGGTCAAAGATTCCATTCTCGACGAATTCGTCGGCAAGGACTTGGGCGCTACCATCGCCACGCTGGAAACCCGCATGCGCAAGGCCGCCGGCGATCTGGAATTCGAGGAAGCCGCCCGCCTGCGCGACGAAATCAAACGCCTGGAGGCCCTGGTCCTTGGCATCGCCCCGCCACCCCCCACGCCGCGCACGCCCAAAAACCGCGGCCCGGTGCCAATGGGTCCGGGTGGTGGCGGCTACGACCCGGCAATGCGCAAGGGCAAGGGGGGCAAGCGGCGCTAGAATGCATGCCCGGGGTTGGATTTAGAAATTGCCAGTTTACCGAACTTGTAATAATATCGTGCTAAATTCAGGAGGTTCATTTGATGACCCGGTTTATAAAGGGATTTCGTCTTGCTTGCGTTTTGTTGCTTGGTCTTGCGGCCACAGCGTACGCGGACACCCCGCAGGCGATGCCGCCGGCGCTCGTGTCCCTGGAAACGATGGTGAGCAATCTTGGTTATACGGTAACCGAATCCACCGACAAGCAGTCGTTCTCGATCCCCTGGTCGAGCGATAATTACAATTATAAGATTCATTTTGATCTATCAGAGGATCGCACGCTGGCTTACGCCTACGTGGACATAGACACCTACACCCAAGCGCAGCTTACGAAAATGAAGTTCGTCAAAATTCTGGAAGCCAGCGACTCCGGCGACTTTTATTTTTCGATGGAAAGCAACAGTTCCGGCGCGACGCTTTATGCCAACGCAATCATTCCTATGAAAGGGCTGACCCCGCAGGATCTACGCTCCACTCTGGAAGGCTGGGCGGGCAAGCTCGATGCGAGCCGTGGTTTGTGGGACACCTCTTTATGGAAGTAGGCCACCGGCGATTTGGAATTTGAGGAACCCGTCCGCGGCCCGGTGCCAATGGGCCTGGGGGGTAGCGGTTAGAATCCGGCGTGCGCAAAGGTCTGGGGCGGCGGAGACGGTAGGCCAGCGGACGCCAAATCTAGCGGCGCGTTTCTTATCAGTTCTTTATGGCGCGCTTGCCAAACTCGTATCGAAGCTTTGCGCCCTCGGCTGTAAGGTCCAGACCTCCAATTTTCGAGGTCTCTATGTCTGGATACCAAAACAAGCCAAAACGGCGGCCACCAGCGCGGCCGGTCGCAAAGGCAATTAAGCAGCGCCAGTTCGCCAAGGAACGATTTTTCGCGCCGGCCTCTCCTTATCATACATTGCTGGGGTGCATGGTGCTGGTTGTTGCCGCGCGCCTGTTAATGGGCTTTGCCACGCAGGATATGCACCAGGGCCCGCAAGTGGGTGACATGCTGGGCTTCCACGCCGATCAGGTATTACTGACTGATCCCGATACAGTGGTTCCCGCGCAAATTGTCGCCGGTCCATGGTCGCGGCCGAGCCGTGCGTGCACGCTGGATCTTGCTGAAATGGCAAAGCTTGGCGGGGAGACGGCCGTTACGGCGACTCAGCCGGGCGGCGTCATTTTGTCCTGGGTTGGCGGCCCCACCGCATCTGGATTTGCAAATTGCGCGGGCAACCCTCAGATTTTTGTAACAAATGCCGGTTATGCGCGTTTGCAGGCGGCGCAGAAACCCATTGGTCCGCCAAAGCCCCGCTGACCAGGAAAAGCAATGTTTGACGCCCCGTTCTGGCGGGTCATTATACCAGTATGAAACCCACCCTCGCACTCCTCTGCCTGCTCACCCCCGTTCTGGCCCATGCCTCAGACGGCCTCACCGGCCAGCACGCGCTCTACACCCTCTCACTCTCCAAGGTCCGCACCCACGACTATACTGGCGCCGTCGGCCAGTTGAGCTTCGACGTGGTGGACGGCTGCACCGGCTGGGCCACCACCCAGCACATGACCCTGCTGATCCGCGGCGTCGATGGTACGCTGGCCAAATCGGTCACCGACTACATCACATGGGAGAGCAAGGACGGCAAAACCCTCACCTTCACCCTGCGCGAGAGCGATAACGACGGCAAAGTGCAGATCGACGACGCCGGCACCGCCACGCATACGGGGGCGGACGGCTCGGGCATCATCACCTACACCACCCCGGCCAACACCACGTTAAAAATGCCGCCGGGCACTCTCTTCCCCACGGCGCATACCGAGGCACTGCTCGCCGCCGGGGCCGCGGGCGAGAAATTCATCTCCCCCACGCTGTTCGACGGCACCACGGCGGACGGCGCCCAGGCCACTTTCGTCACCATCCGTGGCCACCACGGCCCCATGCCCAATACCTGGGCGCCGCTGGCCGCCATTCCCAGCTCGGATGTCGACATCGCCTTCTACGAGCGCAAAAACGATGACGAAAACCCGGATTTCCGCAACCAGATGCGCTATTTCGACGACGGCGTGGCCGACAACATGGCCCTGGATTTTGGCGATTTCGTGATGTCCGCCAAGCTCGTCCACCTGAGCATCCCACCCTCGCCCTGCCCCGCCAAATAACCCCCGGCTCTTAATAGAGGGCGCCATGCCGGGAACGGGGTTGCCAAACCGGCCGCGCTGCCGCAAAAGCCGGGCAACGCGCGCTACTCGATGAGTGGCGCCGTACCCTTTTGTTTTTCTGACGCCCGTGGAGGCTTTGATGGCTGATTTCGACCTTGGCAAGATCCGGAATATCGGGATCACCGCGCATATTGATGCGGGCAAAACCACCACAACCGAGCGGATTTTGCACTACACCGGTGAGTCGCACAAAATCGGTGAGGTCCATGATGGCAACACCACCACCGATTACATGGACCAGGAGCGTGAGCGCGGCATCACCATCACCTCCGCTGCCGTGACCTGCGAGTGGAAAGACCACCGCATCAACATCATCGACACCCCCGGCCACATCGATTTCAACATTGAAGTGAATCGCTCACTGCGCGTGCTCGACGGCGCCATCTTCATCATTGAAGGCGTTGCCGGCGTGCAGCCGCAGTCCGAAACCAACTGGCGCCTGGCCGACCGTTATAACGTGCCGCGCATCATCTTCATCAACAAGCTGGACCGCACCGGTGCCGATTTCTTCCGTGCTTTCAACACGTTGAAGGAAAAGCTGGACATCATCGCGCTGCCCCTGCAGCTCCCCATCGGCATCGAGGACGGGTTCCTCGGCGTGGTCGATCTCGTTGAGATGAAAGCCATCATCTGGGAAGGCGGCGATCTGGGCGCGAAATTCCATGACGAGCCGATCCCCGAGAACCTGAAAGCGCAGGCCGACGAATACCGCCAGCTGCTGCTCGACACCGCGCTCTCGGTCGATACCGCGGCGATGGAAGAATATTTCGACAAGGGCGACGTCTCGGTCGAGACCCTGAAGCGCTGCATCAAGGAAGGCACCATCACCGGCGCTTTCCGCCCCGTGCTGTGCGGCACCGCCTTCAAGAACAAGGGCGTGCAGCCGCTGCTCGACGCCGTGCTCGACTACCTGCCGAGCCCAGTTGACGTGCCCGGCATTCGCGTCGCCCCGGAAGAGGGCCAGGAAGACGACCCCAACGCGCGCCGCATCAAGGCCGACCCGAACGCCCCGTTCGCCGGCCTCGCGTTCAAGATCATCAACGACAAATACGGCACGCTCACCTTCGTGCGCGTCTATGCCGGCACGTTGAAATCCTCAGACACCGTGATGAACACCACCAAGGGTCACCGCGAGCGTATCGGCCGCATGTTCCAGATGCACGCCGACAAGCGCTCGGAAATCAAGGAAGTCCACGCGGGGGACATCGCTGCCTTCGTCGGCCTGAAGGACACCGGCACCGGTGACACCCTGGCCTCGGCCGAAGACCCGGTGGTGCTGGAGCGCATGGCGTTCCCGGTCCCGGTTATCGACATCTCCGTCGAGCCGAAGACCAAGGAAGGCGTCGAGAAAATGACCCTCGGCCTGCAGAAGCTGGCGGGTGAAGACCCGTCCTTGCGCCTGAAGACCGACCAGGAAACCGGCCAGACCATCCTCTCCGGCATGGGCGAGCTGCATCTGGAAATCATCATCGACCGCCTGCGCCGTGAATACGGCGTGGACGCGAACATTGGCGCGCCGCAGGTGGCGTACCGTGAGACCATCTCCAAGTCCCACACCGAAACCTACACCCACAAGAAGCAGTCCGGCGGTTCGGGCCAGTACGCTGAAGTGAAAATCGTGTTCGAGCCGCAGGAGCGCAACGAGGGCGTCCTGTTCGAGAACAAGGTCGTCGGCGGTACCGTGCCGAAGGAATACATCCCGGCCGTGGAAAAAGGCATTCGCAACCAGGCCGATACCGGCGTGCTCGCGGGCTTCCCCACCGTCGACTTCAAGTACACGCTGATCGACGGCAAGTACCATGACGTCGACTCGAGCGCCCTGGCCTTCGAAATCGCCGCCAAAGCCTGTTTCCGCGAAGGCATGAAAAAAGCCGGCCCGATCATTCTTGAGCCGATCATGGACGTCGAAATCACCACCCCGCAGGACCACGTGGGCGACGTGGTGGGCGACTTGAACCGCCGCCGCGGCCAGATCCAGAACCAGGAGTCCTCGGGCTCCACCATCATCGTGCGCGCGCATGTGCCGTTGAAGGAAATGTTCGGCTACATCTCGCACCTGCGCTCCATGACCAAGGGCCGCGCGTCCTTCACCATGCAGTTCCATCACTACGACCCCGTGCCGCGCAACATCGCGGACGAGATCATGGCGAAGAGCGCGTAAAGGAAAGGGCAGGGGGGTCCACCCCCTGCAGGGCATGATGCCCTGCACCCCATTAGTTAAAAACGGCGCCCAAGGGCGCCGTTTTTATTTCGGAAAATCCGCCGCCCGCCACAAATACAGCGCCGCCGTTGAGCGGTAGGGCGCCCAAACCTGCCCAATCCGGGCGATATGCTTGCCCAGCACCGGGTCGGCGGCCGTCAGCCGGGCGATGGCCTTGGTCATCGCCCGCCCGAAAACTTACTCGGCCGCGACTCGCGAGGCTTTCTTGGCGTCGATCTCGGCCATTTTCGTCTCCACATGCTTGGAGAACACGAACTCCGCCTTGCGCGCCTTATCCAGTGGAATGTCTTTCGCCATCGCGCCGTCAAGTTTCATGCCCTTGATCGCCAGTGCCGCCAGCTTCCACGGTTTTTTCACCGAATCCATCACCGCGGTGGCCTCAAACCCGGAATGCACCATGCAGTCGGAGCATTTCTCGTAGTTCCCGACGCCGTATTTGTCCCAGTCCGTGCTGTCCATCAGCTCTTTATAGGTGGCGGCATAGCCCTCGCCCAGCAGGTAGCAGGGGCGCTGCCAGCCGAACACATTGCGCGTCGGGTTGCCCCAGGGCGTGCAGGCATAGCTCTGGTTGCCCGCCAAAAAGTCCAGGAACAGCGGACTCTGGGTGAATTTCCACTTCTTGCCGCGCTTCTTGCTCTCTTCGCCGCGCTTGAAAATCGCCCGGAACAGTTCCTTGGTGCGGGTGCGGTTAAGGAAATGCTCCTGGTCGGGCGCACGCTCATAGGCGTACCCCGGCGAGGTCATCACGCCCTCGATGTTCATGTCCGCGACGGTGTCGAGGAACGCCGCGACGCGATCCGGGTCAGCGCCCTCGAACAGCGTGCAGTTGATGCTGGTGCGGAAGCCCTTGGATTTGGAAAGCTCGATCGCCTCCACCGCGCGTTCATAAACGCCGTCCTGGTCCACCGATTTGTCGTGCATCTGCTTGTCGCCGTCCAGATGAATGTCCCAGCAGAAATTCTTGTGCGGCTTATACTGGTCTATTTTTTTCTCCAGCAGCAGCGCATTGGTGCACAGAATCACGAACTTGCCCATTTTCAGGTAGGCTTCCACGATCTGCGGCATTTCCTTGTGCAGCAGCGGCTCGCCGCCGGCGATGGCGACAATCGGGGCCGGGCACTCGCGCGCCGCCTCAATGGCGTCCGCCAGCGAAATCCGCTGGTTGAGGATGTCCGCCGGGTAGTCGATCTTGCCGCAACCCGAGCAGGCCAGGTTGCACCGGAACAAAGGCTCCAGCATCAGCACCATCGGGTAGCGCTTCACGCCGGTCAGGTGCTGCTTCACCACATAGGCGCCGACCTTAAGGGCCTGACTTAATGGAACCATATTTTGCCGTCCTTATACTTCGGCCACTTCGGCCGGCAGCTTGAATTTCACATCTTCCGGCGTCCCGGCGAGTAATTCTATCTCAACCTTGCCAAATTGGCGCAGGCCTTCGATCACGCCCTGGACCAGCACTTCCGGCGCCGAGGCGCCCGCGGTCAGGCCCACGGTGCCAATCCCTTCGAACCACGCAGCCCGCAGATGCGAGGCGTCGTCGATCAGGTAGCTCGGCCGCCCCAGCTCCGCGCCAATTTCCTGCAGGCGCTTGGAGTTGGAGGAGTTCTTGCTGCCCACCACCAAAATCAGGTCCACCAGCTCCGCCAGGTGATGCACCGCCTCCTGGCGGTTCTGCGTCGCGTAGCAGATATCGCGCACATCCGGTCCCACGATGGCGGGGAAACGCTTCTTCAGCGCCGCGATAATGCCGCGCGTGTCGTCCACCGAGAGCGTGGTCTGGGTGATGTACGACAGTTTTTCGGGGATCTTCACCTGCAAGGCACCGGCGTCCTCCATGGTCTGCACCAGGTACACCGTACCGTCGATCTGGCCGATGGTGCCCTCCACTTCGGCATGCCCGGCATGGCCGATTAGCACGATCTCCCGGCCCTGGCCGGCATAGCGCCGCCCCTCGGCATGCACTTTCGCGACCAGCGGGCAGGTCGCGTCGATCACCGGCAGTTCCCGGCTCTTGGCCGCATTTTCAACCTTGCGGGCCACGCCGTGCGCTGAGAACACGGTCATGGCACCGTCCGGCACCTCGTCCAGCTCGTCCACGAACACGGCGCCACGGGCGCGCAAATCCTCAACCACATGGCGGTTATGCACAATTTCGTGGCGCACATATATCGGCGGGCCAAATTTGATCAACGCGCGTTCCACAATGTCGATCGCGCGCTCCACCCCGGCGCAGAAGCCGCGTGGCTGGGCCAGTATGACACGCATCGTTTTAGGGGAGTTTGAGCCGTCCATTATAAGAATCCTGTTGCCGGTCTGTCACGCTGTACGTCATTCTGTTACGTGCATTAGGTCATTGCGTGCCATTTCCGCAAGCATCAGTGTAGGGTGAACCTTCATACCCGCACTTGCGCGGGTCAACAAATTTGGTCCGTGGAGGGGGAAGGGGTGCTGGCAATTGGGTTACGTGTCCCTTATGTGGCAGTAAATGAACGGTGAACCGGACGCTATGTTTCTGCCGGCAAGGGTTTAGGTTTTTTGGTTTGAGCGAAGGATACAGACGGTAATGCGGATGATTATGGCGCGGCGTATCGGAGGATTGATCTAATGCCGCCGCGGACGCCGCTTTTGGACCGGGTGAAAATCCCCTCCGACATGCGCAATCTTTCAACCGACCAGCTCAAGCAACTGGCCGATGAGTTGCGCGCCGAGACGATTGACACCGTGTCAGTCACCGGGGGGCACCTGGGCTCCTCGCTTGGCGTGGTCGAGCTTACCGTCGCCATCCACGCAGTATTCGAGACCCCGCGCGACCGCCTGATCTGGGACGTGGGCCACCAGACCTACCCGCATAAAATCCTCACCGGCCGTCGCGACCGCATCCGCACGCTGCGCCAGCCCGGCGGTTTGTCCGGCTTCACCCGCCGTTCAGAGAGCGAATATGACCCCTTCGGCGCCGCGCATTCCTCCACCTCCATCTCCGCGGGGCTCGGCATGGCCGTCGCCCGCGACCTGAAGAATGAAAAAGACCCGCGCAACGTCATCGCCGTTATCGGCGATGGCTCGATGAGTGCTGGCATGGCCTATGAGGCGATGAACAACGCCGGGTCGATGAAATCGCGCATGATCGTCATCCTCAACGACAACGACATGTCGATCGCCCCGCCCGTCGGCGCCATGAGCGCATATCTCTCCAAGCTGATTTCTTCCCGCAGCTTCATGAGCTTACGGGACTTTGCCGCGAAAATGGCTAAGCACTTCCCCCGCACGCTGGAACGCACCGCGCGCCGCGCCGAGGAATACGCCCGCGGCATCCTCACTGGCGGCACCTTGTTCGAGGAACTGGGCTTCTATTATGTCGGCCCGGTCGACGGCCATAACCTCGACCACCTGTTGCCCGTGCTGCGCAACATCCGCGACTCGGACGGCCACGAGCCAGTGCTGCTCCATGTCGTCACGAAAAAGGGCAAAGGCTACGCCCCGGCCGAGGCGGCGGCGGACAAATACCACGGCGTCTCAAAATTCAACGTCGTCACCGGCGAGCAGAGCAAAGCCCCGCCCGGCCCGCCCAGCTACACCAATGTGTTCGCCAAAGCCCTGATCGCCGAGGCCGAGGCCAACCCGAACATCGTCGCCATCACCGCCGCCATGCCGCCCGGCACCGGGCTGGACAAGTTCGAGGCCAAATTCCCCGGCCGCATGTTTGATGTCGGCATCGCCGAGCAGCACGCCGTCACCTTCGCCGCCGGCATGGCGACCGAGGGCATGGCGCCGTTCTGCGCCATCTATTCCACTTTCATGCAACGCGGCTACGACCAGTTGGTGCACGACGTGGTGCTGCAATCGCTGCCCGTGCGCTTTGCCATGGACCGCGCCGGCCTGGTTGGGGCCGATGGCGCCACCCATGCCGGGGCATACGACCTCTGTTTCCTCGGGCCGATGCCGAAACTGGTCATCATGGCCCCCTCCGACGAAGCCGAGCTGATGCACGCCGTTGCCACCGCCGCCGCCATCGACGACCGCCCCTCCGCCTTCCGCTATCCGCGCGGCGAGGGCCTGGGCGTGCCACTGCCCGCGTGCGGCACGCCATGGGAAATCGGCAAGGGCCGCATCGTCCGTGAGGGCGGCAAGGTCGCCATCCTCGCCCTAGGCCCGCGCTTGGCCGATGCCCTGCGCGCCGCCGACGAGCTGACCGCGCGTGGTTTCCCCACCACGGTGGCTGACGCCCGCTTCATGAAGCCGCTGGACACTGATCTGGTGAACCAGCTGGCCCGCCACCACGAGGTGCTTATCACCATTGAGGACGGCGCCGCCGGCGGCTTCAGCGCCGCCGTGGCGCATCACCTCGCCTGGAGCGGCGCCTTCGACTCGGGCCTCAAATTCCGCCCGATGACGCTTCCCGACCGCCTGATCGACCACAACACCCCGGCGGCGCAGCTGATCGACGCCGGGCTGACCACGGCCGACATCGTCGCGCATGCGATTGCGGCGCTGGGTGCGGAATCGTTCCCCGATCTGGTCGCAATTCCGGCACAGTGATCAGGGATAACCGCCCCATGAGAAATTTTCTTCGCACGGGGGCACTGCTTCTGGTTACAGGCTTTCCTCTTGCCAGCGCGGCTGCCACGCCGGAGTCGGCGCCGGTGAGCGCGCTGGACGCCGGTCTGCTCGCCGCCATGCAGGCGGGTTCCGCCGGCCAGAGCTTTGCCGCGCGCTATGCGGCGCTCGATCCGGTGGTGAAGCAGACCTACAACCTGCCGGTGGTGGTGCAAAACTCCGTGGGATTCTCCTGGTCCACCCTCCCGGCCGCGCAGCAGCAGCAGCTTTCGGCGCTGTTCGAGCAGTTCACCGTGGTCAGCTACGTCAGCCAGTTCACCGCCACCGGCCCCAAATTCGTGCTTCTGCCCACGGAAAAATCCCTGGGGGCGAACAAGATCGTCGAAAGCCAGATCGTCCCCAGCGATGGCAGCGCGCCGACCGAACTGGATTATGTCGTCGCAAATGGCCCCTCCGGCTGGCAGATCACCGATGTGCTGCTGAGCGGCACCATCAGCCAGGTCGCCGTGCATGCCTCGGATTTCAGCGGGCTGGTCAGTAGTGGCGACGCCGCGCCCTTGATCGCCGCGCTAAAAACCAAGATCACCACGCTTTCCAACGGCGCCATCACCCCCAGCGGTCCGTAACTTGAACATTTTTGCCGGGATAGCCGGGCTGTGCGCGCTGATCGGCGTGGTGCAGCTGATTTGGGGCACGCTGCTCATCCAGCGCTTCTGCGCCGCACCCGTGCCCCTGCCATCCTCCTACCCCCCGGTCTCCATCCTCAAGCCCCTCTGCGGCGTCGAGCCGCTCACCGAGCTAGCGCTGGAATCCTTCTTCCTCATCGAATACCCGGACTTCCAGCTCGTCTTCGGCGTGCAGACCCCCACCGACCCGGTACTGGCCATTGTCGAAAAACTGCGCGCGCGCTACCCCGCGCGCGATGTCGCCTTGGTGGTGGACGCCAGCCTGCATGGTGCCAACCGCAAGGTTTCCAACCTCATCAACATGCTCCCCGCGGCAAAATACGAAACACTGGTAGTGTCCGACGCCGACATTCACGTCCCGCCCTATTTCCTCGACCGCGTCATCGCCGCCATGCAGGAGCCGGGCGTCGGGTTGGTCACCACCCTGTACACCGGCCTGCCCGGTACCCCGCATCTGGCCACCCTCATGGGCGCCAGCCAGATCAACTACACTTTCCTCCCCGGCGCCCTGCTGGCCCGCAAGCTCGGCCGGCAGGACTGCCTGGGCGTCACCATGGCCCTGACCAAAACCGTGCTGGCGCAGGTTGGCGGCCTGGCCGCCGTGGCCAATAACCTCGCCGACGACCAGGTCCTCGGCCGCCTCGTCCTGGCCAAGGGCTACAAGCTCACCCTGGCGCATGTCATCCCCGCCACCACAGTGCCCGAGCACGACTTCGCCGTGCTGTGGCGCCACGAACTCCGCTGGGCGCGCACCATCCGCGCTCTGGTGCCGGTGCCCTACGCCGCCTCGGTGCTGCAAATTTCGCTGTTCTGGGCCATGCTCGCCCTGGTGTTCTCCGGCGGCGCGGACTGGGCCTGGGTGCTGTCTTTAGTGGTCCTCACCACCCGCTACGTCACCGCTCGCCGCATAGATGCCACCTTAAGACTTGCCAAAGCCGGTGATGCGTGGCTTTTTCTGGTGCGGGATTTCTGTTCCTTTATTATATATGTTGCCAGTTTTACCGGTGACAAAGTTCTCTGGCGTGGCCAGATACTGCATGCCGACGCTGGCCGTGTACCGCCGAATTGAAAAGAGATAGAGTGAAGCCATGTTGAAGACCCTGTTTTTGCAGCCCCCTTCCTACGACGGTTTCGACGGTGGTGCCGGCTCGCGCTACCAGGCGCGGCGCGAGATTAAATCCTTCTGGTTCCCCACCTGGCTCGCCCAACCCGCCGCCCTGGTGCCCGGCTCCACGCTCATTGACGCTCCGCCAGCCCGCCTGACCATGGCGGACGTGCTGCCGCACGCCAAAACCCATGACCTGCTCATCATCCACACCTCCACGCCATCCTTCGGCAACGACGTGAAAGTGGCCGAAGCCTTCAAGGCGGAAAACCCAAACATGCTCATCGGCTTCGTCGGCGCCAAAGTCGCCGTGCAGCCCGAGGAATCCCTCAGCCGCGCCAAAGTCGTGGATTTCGTCGCCGGCAACGAGTTCGACTTCACCATCAAGGAAATCGCCGAGGGCAAACCCTTCGCCGAGGTTGACGGCATCATGTACCGCGACGCCGCCGGCGCGCTCATCAAAAACAAAGACCGCGCGATTCTCTACGACATGGACCAGCTCCCCTTCGTCACCGAGGTCTATGCCAAGCATTTGCGCATTGAGGATTACTTCATCGGCTATCTCAAGCACCCCTACGTCTCCATCTACACCGGCCGCGGCTGCAAATCGCACTGCACCTTCTGCCTGTGGCCGCAGACGGTCGGCGGCCATAAATACCGCACCCGTTCGGTGGAAAACGTCATCGCCGAAATCAAGCGCGCGAAAGAGCTCTTCCCCCAGGTGGAGGAATTCATGTTCGACGACGACACTTTCACCGATGACCTGCCCCGCGCCGAGGCCATCGCCATCGAGCTTGGCAAGCTCGGCGTCACCTGGTCCTGCAACGCCAAGGCCAACGTGCCGTACAAGACCTTGAAAATCCTGAAAGAAAACGGCCTGCGCCTGCTCCTCGTGGGTTACGAGACAGGTAACCAGCAGATTCTCTACAACATCAAAAAAGGCATGCGCATAGACGTCGCCAAGCGCTTCACCGCGGACTGCCACAAGCTCGGCATCAAAATTCACGGCACCTTCATCGTCGGCCTGCCTGGCGAGACGCAGGAAACCCTGAAAGAGACTGTGGAATTCGCGAAAGAGATCAACCCGCACACCATTCAGGTCTCGCTCGCCGCCCCTTATCCCGGCACTTTCCTGTACAATCAGGCGGTTAAGGAGGGCTGGCTCGACATCGAACACGCTGAGCTGATCGACGAGCACGGCGTGCAGATCGCGCCGCTGCACTACCCGCACCTCAGCCACCAGGAAATCTTCAATTCAGTGGAAACCATCTACCGCAAATTCTATTTCCGCCCGTCGAAAATCCTCTCCATCCTCAACGAGATGATCCGCAGCCCGGACATGATGAAGCGCCGCTTGCGCGAGGGCGTGGAATTCTTTGCGTTCCTGAAGGAACGCAAAGCGGCCTGAACCATGGCACCGGGCCGCAAGGTCAAAATCTGCGGCATCAACAGTCCCGAGTTGTTTGACGCGGTGGTGGAAGCCGGCGCGGATTTTGCCGGCTTCGTCTTCTACCCGGCCTCACCGCGTTACGTAACACCGGGTGAGGCCGCGGCTCTCTCCGCGCGCCACATCGGCGGCCCGCAACGCGTCGGCCTGTTCGTTAACCCCACCATCGAGGAAATTGACGAAATCCTGCAGGAAGTCTCGCTGGACATCCTGCAAATCCACGCCCCGGCCGCCGCCATCGCCCCCTTGCGCAACCGCTTCGGCCGTCCCGTCTGGCGCGCCCTAGGTGTCGCCACCCAGGCCGATTTCCCCGTGCCCAACGAGCGCGCCGACGGCTTCGTCGTCGAAGCCAAGCCCCCGCCCGGCGCCACCCGCCCCGGCGGCAACGCCGTGCTGGCCGACTGGAAACTCCTCTCCACCTGGCACGCCAAAAAATTCTGGCTCCTAGCCGGCGGCCTGACCCCCGAAAACGTGGCGGCGGCACTAACCCAAACCAACGCCCCCGGCGCGGATGTTTCGTCAGGCGTCGAGACGGCACCCGGCGAAAAATCCCCCGAGCTAATCCGCCGTTTCATCGCCGCCGTCCGGCAGGCAAAGTAAGCAAGGCCAGAGGCTATCGTTCAGTCCGCATCACTGTGATGTGACGTTGCGAAGCTTGAAAGATCAGGGATTTAATATACTATGATATTTTGGCAGTGTTGGTTGGTCAGTCCCGATGGAGCAGCTCTCTAAGATTTTCGTGTCATTGAGGCCAATCTCAGGATTAGTCCGAGGTGAAGCTCAGTGGCATCATTTCATGATGAAGATCGGAGTCACATTAGCTCACCCTGATTGTCTGCCTGAGCGCCCAAAGTCATACTACTTCCAGAAGAGCGATTTGGTGGTTGTGAGACGTGAACTTATGCTGGGAACCCAGCACATTCCTTCTGGCTCCACTGGGATTGTAACCGTTACAAGAGACCGTGGCAGACTATTCGATGTAATGTTCTTCTGTGACCCAAGCCGCGCCATAACCATCAGCAAGTTTGATCTGCTACACGTTGCATGACTCTTGGGCATGACCCTTGGGATGGCTAACTATCTGACTTGATCAGTTTATGCTTGTTCGCGGGCTGACAGCGAGGTACGCGAGCGGCGCAAAACCATCTCCCCGCCCAAACTCATTCCTTTTCCGGCACGAACCCGCACAAATTGGGGTGCAAGTAAAATCTTTTGTTTTACTAACAATAGGTTATAACAAAAACCTCACAAATGCTCCACGTGAAGCACCCCCAGTATCACTTCCCAGTCTGCCCCCGGTGCCGCAGCAAATGGTCCGCCAGTACGCAGGCCACCATCGCCTCGCCCACCGGCACGGCGCGTATCCCCACGCACGGGTCATGCCGCCCCTTGGTGAACACCTCGGCATTCTCCCCGGCGGCCGAAACACTGCGCATCGGCGTCAGGATGGAACTCGTCGGCTTCACCGCAAACCGCGCCACAATATCCTGCCCCGTCGCAATCCCGCCCAGAATCCCGCCGGCATGGTTGGCGAGGAAGCCTATCCGCCCGCCCTCCATGCGCATCTCATCGGCATTCTCCTCGCCGCTTAAAGCAGCAGCGGCAAATCCATCGCCAATTTCAACGCCTTTAACGGCATTAATGCTCATCAAGGCCCCTGCAATATCGGCATCCAGCTTTCCGTAAATCGGCGCACCCAGCCCCGGCGGCACGCCCTGCGCCACCACCTCCAGCACAGCACCTATGGAAGACCCCGCCTTGCGGATGCCATCCAGAATCCCTTCCCACGCCACGGCGGCCACCGCATCCGGGCAGAAAAACGGATTCTGCGCCACCGCCTCCCAGTCCCAGCGCGCGCGCTCAATCCCATGCGCTCCCATCGCGACCATCGCGCCGCGGATCACCACCCCCGAGCCCAGCACTTTGCGCGCCACCGCCCCGGCGGCCACCCGCATCGCCGTCTCTCGTGCTGAGGACCTGCCCCCGCCGCGCGGATCGCGATGGCCGTATTTCATGTCATATGCCACATCCGCATGCCCCGGCCGGTACTGCGCCGCGATGTTGGCGTAATCCTTGGAGCGTTGGTCGGTATTCTCAATCAGCAGCGAAATCGGCGTCCCGGTGGTGCGCCCCTCATAAACACCTGACAGGATTTTTATTTGGTCCGCTTCCTGCCGCTGCGTCGTAAACCGCGACTGCCCCGGCCGGCGCTTGTCCAAAAACGGCTGGATATCAGCCTCGGCCAGCTCAATCCCCGGCGGGCAGCCGTCCACCACGCAGCCAATCGCCGGGCCGTGGCTCTCGCCCCAGGTGGTTACGCGGAAAAGCTGCCCAAACGTATTGTACGACACGTTTCAGCTAAAATCGTTGGCGATGGTCAGGTCCGGCGCCGCCGGGTTCTTCATGCCCACAATATGGTAACCGCAGTCGACATGATGCACCTCGCCGGTGACACCCTTGGAGAGGTCGGAGAGCATATAAAGCCCGGCGCCGCCCACTTCCTCCAACTCGATATTACGCTCCAGCGGCGAGTTATACTTGTTCCACTTCATAATGTAGCTGAAATCACCGATCCCCGAGGCCGCCAGTGTTTTAATCGGCCCGGCGGAAATGGCATTCACGCGGATCTGCCGCGCACCCAGGTCAGCCGCCATGTAGCGCACCGAGGCCTCCAGTGCTGCCTTGGCGACACCCATCACGTTATAATGCGGCACCACGCGCTCCGCCCCGAGGTAGGAGAGGGTGAGCAGCGAACCACCATCCGACATCAAAGCCGCGGCGCGCTGCCCTGCGGCGGCAAAGGAGAAGCAGGATATATCCATCGCCTGCGCAAACACCGCGCGCGGCGTGTCAATGTAGCGCCCGCGTAAAAAATTCTTATCCGCGAAGCCGATGGCATGCACCAGGAAGTCGATTTTGCCCCATTTTTTGCCCAGCGCGTCGAAGGCGGCGTCCATAGCCGCGTCATCGGAAACGTCGCAGGGCACCAGGAAGTCCGAGCCGATGGAGTTGGCCAGCGGGCGCACGCGTTTTTCCAGCGCCTCGCCCTGGTAGGTGAAGGCAACCTCGCCCCCTTGCGCCGCCACGGCCTGCGCGATGGCCCAGGCGATAGAGCGGTTATTCGCCACGCCCATGATAAGCCCGCGCTTGCCCCGCATGAGCGTGCCCTTCGGCGGCGAAATTTGGGTTTCAGTGTCAGGCATGGGCGCTATCTCCGTCTGGGCATTCGTATCAGTGCCGGTTGGTGGCATTACTGCGTGACCGTTTTAGGTTGACGCGAACCGGCGTCAACCTCAAGCGGTAATCGGAGCTTAAACATTTAAGAAAAGGTGGAATTTTGTTTGCGATTGTAACGCAAGCACGATTCGACCTCGAACGATCAGGCTCTTAGAGACTGTTTCAGAAGTCGCTCTGGCGAGTCGGATAGGGGTGATTTTTGCGCACCGGAGCGGAGCGTACTCAAGGTACGTGAGCACCGGAGCGCAGAAAATCGCCCCTATACGGCCGCCAGAGTAGACTTATGAGACAGTCTCTTACACTATCCCGCGCTTAACTAGCGCGAAACTCCTGAGGTTCCTAATGGACAAAGACCCGTTTACCAAATTCGGCACCTGGATGGGGGAGGCCGAGGCCACGGAGCCCAACGACCCCAACGCCATGGTCGTCGCCACCGCCGCTGCCTCCGGCCGGCCGGCGGCGCGCGTGCTGCTGCTGAAGGGCTGGGATGAGCGGGGGTTTAGGTTCTATTCCAATTTGGCGTCGCGTAAGGCGGACGAAATGCGGGAGAATTCCCAGGTGTCGCTGCTGTTCTACTGGAAAATCCTGCACCGGCAGGTTCGCATCGAGGGCGTGGTAAGCCCGGTGACCATCGCCGAGGCCGATGAATATTTCGCCTCGCGCCATAGGCTTTCTAAACTCGGTGCCCGCGTGTCGGAGCAATCCCGCCCGCTGCCCTCGCGCGATGTTTTTGAGACAAGGCTGGCCGCCGAGGCCGCAAAATTTCCGGGTGAGGATGTGCCCCGCCCAGAAAATTGGTCCGGCTGGCGGCTGGTGCCGGATTATTTTGAGTTCTGGCAGGACCGGGAGTTCCGCCTGCACGACCGCCTGGTGTTCAAGCGCGTGGGCGAGGGGTGGGAGACGGGGTTGTTGTATCCCTGAGGGTGGGGTGGGGCGGTCGTAAGGCTGCCGGGGGTGGGGAGACCGGAAGCGGGACACTTGCCCACCCTACCGCTCTACGCCCATGGCGGACACCCCAAGCCTATGAGACAGTTGTTCAAAGCGGACCTTTAGGTGGTGCATAAATCAAGATTTACGCACCCAAAGGGTAGCCACCATTAACGGCCGCTTGCTTTTTGGGGGTCTTTTTGTTCTGGTGAACAATTTCGTCAATCGGGATTCTTGCCCTCGACACTATTCTCCAGAACTGTGCCGTTCGCGGCATCAACTCCGACCTCGTGGGTCAAACCCTCTTTGGTTAGGATATCAAAGGAGAAGCGAAGTCCACTCCCGCCCACCTCGGGTTCGAGTTCGCCAGCCGTGACCTTGCCTGGCTGTGCCTTGAGGGCAATCGATTGAGCTTCTGCATAGGTAATCTTCGCCTGGGCGGCGAATTGCTGACCGGAATAGGCATGGGCCGAGACCACAACCGCCGCCGCAATGGCGATACCGCCAATCATCGCAGCTGTGTGCTGACGAAAAGCGAATTTTCTTAAATTATGGTTCATGTCTGATCGCTCCTATGTTCTGTGGTGCTGCCGCCAAAGTTGAAGGGATCAATCTTATCACATTGAGGCAGAAGGCGCCAGGAAGCGACTTCAAAAGATGAACCGGACTATGGAAATGCAGGGACTGTCAGCACCAGACCGGCCCGCGTCCTTATCACCCTCCTCCCCCGGCAAGAAACGCGTCAACGTTCATAAATCAAGATTTTTGAGCGCCCTGAGACGCTGCCACAACCGTATCGCGTGTTGCGAACGCCTCACGCGCACGCTGGATCTCGTCGCGGTGTGTTTCGGCCCATATCCACACTCCGCAAAACGCCGCGCCTCGATCTCCGCGTCCGTCAAGTCGCTCGGATACCGCAGCCGCCCACGGTCATAATCATCACGATTTTCGTTCGTCCACATCTGGTTGCTCCTGCGAATCGGGCCAACCATATAGAATCACAAATGATTCTATTGATTCAAGTTGTTTTCATACAGACACTCACACATCGGCTAAAAAATCACCCGAATTACGCAACCGATCCAGCAAGGAGACGTCACAAAGATCAGCGATCCCCGCTTCAATCGCAAAACGGGCAACGCCGCGCAGGGATAAACCACCAGGGCCATAAAGCAGAGCCAGGTGCAGCAAGTCAGCGGCGCTGCGAACACCGCGCTTACGAAGCAGCGCACGGTGCGACCGTGCGCTGTCATCCAAATTAACCAGCGACGAAATGTGGCCAATGACGCTCGGCCAATGTTCCAGACAGAAAGAGGTGTTTAACATCTACCTCCAGAATCATGCCGATTCGTAGCCTGTCAACTCTTATCCTAGCGCTTATGGGGCAAAGCCCCTCGGCCTTTGTTGTTTCTACGCCCCAGCCTCAGGTATCCAGATTGGCGACCTTCAGGGCGTTGGTGACGATGAAGTCGCGGCGGGGTTCGACGATGTCGCCCATGAGGGTTGAGAAGATTTGGTCGGTATCTTCCGCGTCGGCGATTTTTACTTGCAGCAGGCGGCGCACTTGCGGGTCCAGCGTGGTTTTCCACAGCTGGTCGGGGTTCATTTCGCCAAGGCCTTTAAAGCGGTTAATGGCAAGGCCCTTGCGGCCATAGGCGAGCATAATGTCCCAAAGAGCCACCGGCCCGTGAATCGGTTTAGGCGGTCCGTCGATGCTCAACGTTGCGTCAGTGCCAAACAACTGCGCCAGCCGCGCGCCGCGTTCGGCGAGGTAGCGGGCTTCGGTGGTGCGCAACACGGCGGCGTCCACGTTGTAGCGTTCAGCCACGCCGCGCACCGTGCGGCCCAGTGTCACGCCGGATGCGTTGGAGGTGACGACCCAGCCGCGTTCGGTGGGGGCGGAGTAGCTGTTCAGCCGTGTCGCCAGCGCCTGGTCGCGTTCCGGGTCGCCCAGCGCGTCGGTGGCCAGCAGTCCGGTGATAGCCATTTGTTCCAGGTACGTAATCGGCAGCAGGCGCGAGAGCGCGTTAAAGCGGTGCACCACCTGGCCGAGCCAAGCCATTTCGCCGCGCAACTCGTCGCCGGCAAAAACGGTGCCGTCGGCGCCGGTGAGTGTAGCTTCACCCAGCGCGCGTTCCAGCAAAAATGCTTCCAGCGCGTCGTCGTCTTTCAAATAGTGTTCCTCATTGCCGCGCTTGGCGCGGTAGAGCGGGGGCTGCGCGATGTACAAATACCCATGCTCGATCAACTTGGGCATCTGGCGATAGAAAAACGTGAGCAGCAGCGTGCGGATATGTGAACCGTCGACATCGGCGTCCGTCATGATGATGATGCGGTGGTAACGTAATTTGGTCTCGTCAAACCCGCCCTGTTCCGGCTCGCCCCGGCCGATGCCCGTGCCAAGTGCGGTAACCAGCGTGCCAATTTCCTGAGACCCCAGCATCTTATCGAAGCGCGCGCGCTCGACGTTGAGGATTTTCCCCCTCAGCGGCAAAATCGCCTGGAATTTACGGTCACGTCCCTGTTTCGCGGACCCGCCGGCGCTGTCACCCTCGACGAGGAACAGTTCGGATTTCGCCGGATCGCGCTCCTGGCAATCGGCCAGCTTGCCGGGGAGGGAGGAGATGTCCAGCACGCCCTTGCGGCGGGTGAGTTCGCGCGCGCGCCGTGCGGCTTCGCGTGCGGCAGCCGCATCCATCACCTTGCCGACAATGTTTTTTGCTTCCTTCGGATGCGTCTCGAACCAATGGCTCAGCGCATCGGCCACGGCGGCCTGCACCACCGGCTGCACTTCCGAGGAAATCAATTTGTCCTTGGTCTGCGACGAGAATTTTGGGTCCGGCACTTTCACCGAAAGCACGGCGGTCATGCCCTCGCGCATATCCTCGCCGGAGAATTCCAGATTGTCTTTCTTGCTCATGCCCTGCGCGTATTTTGAAACCACGCGGGTCAGCGCTGCGCGGAAACCGGCCAAATGGGTGCCGCCGTCGCGCTGGGTGATGTTGTTGGTAAAGCAGAGCATGGTCTCGTGGTAGGAATCGTTCCAGGTCATCGCGAATTCAACGCGGATGCCATGTTCCTTGGCTTCGCCGATCGAGGTGATGGGTGTTGCCAGCACCGGCGTTTTCGCGCGGTCGAGCCAGGCGCAGAATTCCGCGACGCCGCCTTCGTAATGGAATTTTGCTTCTTGCACCGGGTCGTGGCGCTCATCGCGCAAAATAATCGCGAGGCCGGAGTTGAGGAATGCCAGTTCGCGCAAACGGCGCTCGAACACCGCATAGTCGAATTCAGTATGCGTAAACGTCCCAGCGGAGGGTTTGAAGGTGACTTCGGTGCCGTTGGGGTGGTCGGAATGGCCGACCAGCGCCAGCGGCGCCATGGTCTCACCGTGCTGGAAGCGGATGAAATGCTCCTCGCCATTGCGCCAGATACGCACTTCCATCCATTCGGAAAGCGCGTTCACCACCGCCGCGCCCACGCCGTGCAGGCCGCCGGAAACTTTATAGGAGTTCTGGTTGAACTTGCCGCCAGCGTGCAGCTTTGTCAGCACCACCTCGGCGGCGGAAATGCCCTCCTCGGCGTGAATGTCCGTGGGGATGCCGCGGCCGTTGTCGCGCACGGTCATGGAGCCGTCGCCGTTGAGGATCGCCTCCACCCGGTCAGCGTAACCGGCCTGCGCCTCGTCCACCGCGTTGTCGATGATCTCAAAGCCCATGTGGTGCAGGCCCGAACCGTCATCGGTATCACCAATGTACATGCCGGGGCGTTTGCGCACGGCATCCAGCCCCTTCAGTACGCTGATCGACGCGGCGTCATAAGCGTCGTCCTTAGGGGTTTCGGGCGGGGCCGGCGGCAGTAGGTCAGACATAAAAGCGGATGCTCCAGAATCGTCAAGAATACCGTGCTTTATACCTGATTTGACCGTAAAAACCTAATCGTCTTCGCGCGGCTCCTTTAAACAGCCTCCGCCGAGGGGGTGGCGCCCAGTGCCTTGGCCAGCGCGGCGATGGCATCGCGGAACGGACCGCGCAGCGAGGCCGCTGGGGTGCCGAACTGGGTGGTTTTGGGCACGATCCGGGGCAAATCGGGGATCACCGCGTCAAAACGCAGCCCCAGGCTTTGTTCCATATAGGCCTGGGAAATTCCCCCTGGAGTATGAGCCTTATTAAGCACCACCATCGGGCGCGGCGCTTGCGTGGAGCCCACCGGCAGGGTTTGCAGCCGCTCCAGGTTGCGCACCGAGATCATGCTCGGGTCCATGACGATGATGCGCTGCTGCGCCATGCCGAGCAGGTCGCGGGCAAAGGGGGAGAGGCGGCTGCCCGCGTCCATGAGCACGAAGTTATAGCGTGAGCGCAGGGCGTTGACGAGCATATCCGCGCTGCCGGGCCTGTAGGTGAAGTCCTGGTCCAGCACTTCCTGCCCGGCCAGCACGTGCAACCGGTCACCGGCCACCTGCATGGAGCGCTCCAGCAACAGCTGGTCCACCCGCTCGGGCACGGCCAGCGCAGTGCCAAGGCCATTGTTGACGCTAAGATTAAGGTTGAGGGCGATGGTGCCGGTATGCAGCTCGGCATCCACCAGTGCCGTGTGGCGGTGCAGCCCGTCGCCGATGAGCCAGGCGAGGTTGGTGGCGATGGTGGAGGTGCCAACACCGCCGCGGGTGCCGGCGAATACCACGAACCGCCCGCCGCGCCGGCCGGTGATGCTGCGCTCCATATCAGTGACAATGGGGACAAAGTTAAGCTCCAGCGCCGCATGGGTGAGGGGTTTGGGCAGGTATTCCTTGACCCCCATGCCCTTGGTGACGGTGCGGTAGAAGTTTACGTTCACGGTCTCGCCGATGGCCATCACCGTGGTTCCCGGTTCCACCACCTCGGCCAGCTCCATCATGGCGTTCATCGGCTGGTCCTCGCCCGAGAGGTCGATCAACACGATTTTAGGCGTGGTCATGGCGGCCAGGATGACCAGGCTGGCGCGGAAATCCACCACATGGATCTGGCTATTGCTGTGCAGATGCGGCGCCAGCGCCTCGTGCAGCAGGGTGGCGCTGGCTTCGTCCTTGGCGAAGCCGATGAATTCTTCCCGTTTGGCGGTGGCAGTGGCGGGGGGAGGGGGGACCGGCTGGGCGAAGCTGGGGCTGTAGGGCGGCGGCGCCTGGGCGGGTTCCGGTTCCTTGAAGGCGGTAGGCACTTGAATGTCTGGCATCGGGGCAATCCTCCGGGAAAGCGGGCGCCGGGCTTTTTACCGGACGTGCCTATTTCACCCCGGCCAGGTTGCCGGGCCGTTAATATCTCAACCCTGGATAGAAATATTATGACGGGCTGTTTTGCGGCGCATGGCTTTCCGCCGCGCGCGGCATTCGCTATCAGCCGTGTCTCATTCTGGATTGGATTTGTTATGGCTAAACAAAAGCGTGGCCGCAAAATCGACGGCTGGCTGATTCTTGATAAACCTCAAGGCATTACCAGCACGCAGGCGGTGAACAAGGTGAAGCGGGCGCTGGATGCGCAGAAGGCGGGCCATGGCGGCACGCTGGACCCGCTGGCCACCGGCCTGCTGCCGATCGCTTTGGGCAATGCCACCAAAACCGTACCTTATGTGATGGACGGCACCAAACTTTACCATTTCACCATCCGCTTCGGCGAGGCGCGCGATACCGACGACGCCGAGGGCGCGGTGACCGCGACCTCCGATGCGCGGCCGACGGATGAGCAGATACGGGCCGCCTTGCCGGCGTTCCGGGGTGCTATTATGCAGATTCCCCCGGCATTTTCCGCCATTAAGGTGGATGGCGAGCGTGCTTATGACCTGGCGCGGGCTGGTGCGCCGCCAGAATTGCCGCCGCGCCCGGCGCAGGTGGACCGCTTTGAGCTGATCGGGCGGCCCGATGCCGATACCGCGGAGTTTGAGGTGGAGTCCGGTAAGGGGGTTTATATGCGCGCCCTGGCCCGTGACCTTGCCGCCGCTTGCGGCACGGTGGGGCATATTGTGGTGCTGCGGCGGCTGCGCGTGGGGCCATTCCTGGAAAACATGGCGGTTAGTATGGACACAATCCTCGATCCGGCGCATACGCCCTCCGCACTTGCCGAGCTTGTTCGGCCGCTCGAGACCGCGCTGGACGACATCCCGGCACTGGCCCTGACGGCTGCGGAGGCTCATGCCCTGTCTCAAGGCCAGCCGATTAACCTGGTTGACCTGATGGGGCGGATTCCAGATGCCGCCAATCCTGATGAAGGGCTGGTTCGCGTACTGGCGGCGGGGCGCGTTCTGGCGCTGGCCCGACTCTCTGATGGGTGGCTGAAGCCGGAGCGGTTGATTCAACAATTTTCGTGAAGGATATCACGATGTCGATTACGCCAGAGCGCCGTACGGTGCTGATTTCTGAATACGCGACCGCCGCCAATGACACCGGCAGCCCGGAAGTGCAGGTTGCCCTGCTCTCCGAGCGCATCGCCAACCTCACCGAGCATCTGAAGACGCACGCGAAGGATTTCCATTCGCGCCGTGGCCTGCTCGTGCTGGTTGGTCAGCGCCGCTCGCTGCTGGACTACTTGAAGCGCAAGAGTTTGTCGCGCTACCAGACCTTGATCGGCCGGTTGAGCCTGCGCCGCTGATTTTTCAGGAGTGAAATTAAGGCGCCGTGTGGGAAACCGCACGGCGCTTTTTTTATGCGCGATTTGGTGGGTGTGGGGGGTGCTTCACGTGGAGCACTTATGAGGAGTGGGCGGCAAGCTAATGTTTGTGCGGCTTAATTTTTTACTTGCACCCCAATTTGTGCGGGTTAGGTACGAAAAAACAACGAAATGCCAGGTATGAACGGCGATGTAAGGCGGATCACCCACTTAGCCCGGAAGCTTCAACCCCGCCCAGGCTGGGGTGAGGCGCGGGTCGAATGCCGTGGCGCCGCTGGGGGGCAAACGTGATTGGCGGGAGAAATAATCATTGAGCGCTTGTTCGAGGGCGAATGGCGAGGGCGCCGCTGGCGCGTGTTGTGGACCGTTGAGCGCGGCTGCGGAATTACCGTTGGGCTGGGGTTGTGGGCGTGGATAAAGCGCGCTTGGTGTTGCATATGGGGTAGCGTGGCCCGTGCCGGTTTGGGAGAAGGGCGTGCCGCTTCCGTCTGTTGCTTGCGTTGCAACAAATTGGTCCAGAATTCCTCCTTCCCGGAGCGCGGCGCGTGGACCAAAGCGGTTTGCCGCCCCGTTGCGTCCAATGGGTGCGAAGGAACGGCCGGAAAAACCGCCGCCA
Source organism: uncultured Alphaproteobacteria bacterium (assembly GCA_963696195.1). GTDB lineage: Bacteria > Pseudomonadota > Alphaproteobacteria > Acetobacterales > Acetobacteraceae > Acidocella. Next base: position 1,640,235 of record OY968826.1, on the reverse strand, counting down.
AGGCGAGGCAAAAGCATTGCATCACGCCCGGCGTCTCGCTTCGCACGTGTCTGCCCGGCGGCGATAACCGCGCGGTAACCGGTCAAGGCTTCGCCCTGCCCCATCCCTGAACCTTCCGCCGGGGTATCAGGCACCTCTGTCGAGCGGGACGTTCCCGCCAGCCCCGCGGCTTTCCCAGTGCCGGGCCGTGCGGGCGCAGATTTTTGTAGCTGCGCGCGTTGCCCTGGGATCGGCGCATACGACCGCTGGGGTTGGTGCATCTTCACGAGCATGTGATGAAGCTTCATGTGCTCTGGTACGGGTTTTTTGGCGGCGTTTGCGCGGGCTTGGGCGGCATAATGGCGCAGCCTCTCGACTGGCGTTTTACCATCGAGAGTGTTTGCCTCGGAAGTGATGATAACATTGCCTTGCGACGCGGCCTGTTGGTCTGGCGCAAGCGTCGATGGAGTATTTATGGCGGGTGAGAACCCAGATGAATTGGCCGGAAACGTGAAGCTATATTGTGAGTATTCCTTCATATATTTGGTGATTGGAGTCCCGTTTCCGTCCGCCGGTAGGTATGTTCCGTTTGAATTCAAAAAGTCTTTAACCTTAGAGTCTGTCCCAGATCAATTTGTTGTTTTACATATCTTTCTGAGCATGAGGCGGACGGATGCCCAGCGCAGAAAGGTCAGAGCATTTTTGTTCAAACACTCCCAATCCTTAGCGAGGCGGCGGCACCGATTGAGCCAGCCGATGGTTCGCTCCACCACCCAACGCTTGGGAAGCACGGCAAAACCTTTGGCGGCATCCGAGCGCTTGACGATTTCTACTTTTATTTTTCGTAGAACATGCCGTAAGGCTTGGCGAAACTTTGGTCCCTGATAACCGCCATCGGCGTACAATTTCCGCAACAGCGGATGGTCTTTGAGGAGCGCCGTCATCAATAAAATGCCGCCGTCACGGTCTTGGATATTCGCCGCGTGAACAAGGGCCAGAAGCAATAATCCTTCGGTGTCTACAAGAAGATGCCGCTTCTTACCCTTGATCTTCTTGCCCGCATCGAAGCCCGGCGGGTCAATCGAGGCCCCCCTTTTTCTGCGCTCTTTACACTCTGGCTGTCGATGATGGCGGCGGTCGGGCTGGCCTCTCGTTCGGCCAACTCCCGGCACCGAAGGTAGAGTGCCTGATGCAGCCGATCGAGGGTCCGATCCTCGGTCCAGCGAAGGAAGTAACCGTTAACTGTGCTCTTGGGGGGTAGATCTTTGGGAAGTGCCCGCCACTGGCAGCCGGTGCTCAATATGTACATCAGGCCGTTTACAATCTCACGAACATCCACCCTGCGCTTGTTGCCGCCACGCTTGGCCGGCCGGATCAAGGGCTCAACCAGAACCCACTCAGCATCCGTCAGATCACTCGGATACCGCAAATCACGGCGGTCATAAGAAACGCGGTTTTCGTTCGTCCACATCTGCCTGCTCCTGCGAATCGGGCCAGAAGCATCGAATCACAACTCACTCTATGGATTCAAGATGTTTCGGGACGGACACTTAGAGTCTGTCCCAGATCAATTTGTTGTTTTACATATCTTTCTGAGCATGAGGCGGACGGATGCCCAGCGCAGAAAGGTCAGAGCATTTTTGTTCAAACACTCCCAATCCTTAGCGAGGCGGCGGCACCGATTGAGCCAGCCGATGGTTCGCTCCACCACCCAACGCTTGGGAAGCACGGCAAAACCTTTGGCGGCATCCGAGCGCTTGACGATTTCTACTTTTATTTTTCGTAGAACATGCCGTAAGGCTTGGCGAAACTTTGGTCCCTGATAACCGCCATCGGCGTACAATTTCCGCAACAGCGGATGGTCTTTGAGGAGCGCCATCATCAATAAAATGCCGCCGTCACGGTCTTGGATATTCGCCGCGTGAACAAGGGCCAGAAGCAATAATCCTTCGGTGTCTACAAGAAGATGCCGCTTCTTACCCTTGATCTTCTTGCCCGCATCGAAGCCCGGCGGGTCAATCGAGGCCCCCCTTTTTCTGCGCTCTTTACACTCTGGCTGTCGATGATGGCGGCGGTCGGGCTGGCCTCTCGTTCGGCCAACTCCCGGCACCGAAGGTAGAGTGCCTGATGCAGCCGATCGAGGGTCCGATCCTCGGTCCAGCGAAGGAAGTAACCGTTAACTGTGCTCTTGGGGGGTAGATCTTTGGGAAGTGCCCGCCACTGGCAGCCGGTGCTCAATATGTACATCAGGCCGTTTACAATCTCACGTACATCCACCCTGCGCTTGTTGCCGCCACGCTTGGCCGGCCGGATCAAGGGCTCAACCAGAACCCACTCAGCATCCGTCAGATCACTCGGATACCGCAAATCACGGCGGTCATAAGAAACGCGGTTTTCGTTCGTCCACATCTGCCTGCTCCTGCGAATCGGGCCAGAAGCATCGAATCACAACTCACTCTATGGATTCAAGATGTTTCGGGACGGACACTGAACACCGTTTCGCTATCTATAAGTGGCAGGTCTGCCGGGTTGTTGGATAGTATTCCGGTGTCTGGGCCTTGCGCAAGGAGGGCGTAGCCCGACTGGAGCGAGGCCCAGACACCGATCGCGAAATTTTCAGGCGGCCGCAAGCAGCGGGGCCTGAGTGAAGTAGGCAGCATCGGGCGTACGCGCGCCAAGGCTCGAATGCGGGCGCCTGCCATTGTAGAAATTCAGATACCGGCCGAGGCCGGCGCGGGCTTCGGCGACGCTGGCATAGGCGTGCAGATACACCTCCTCGTATTTCACGGAACGCCAGAGCCGCTCGACGAACACATTATCTCGCCAAGCGCCTTTGCCATCCATGCTGATCGCGATCTTGTTCTTCAACAGCAGCCCGGTGAAGTCGCCGCTGGTGAACTGGCTGCCTTGGTCGGTGTTGAAAATCTCCGGCTTGCCGTGGCGGGCGAGGGCCTCCTCAATCGCCTCGATGCAGAATTCCACCTCCAGCGTGATCGACAGTTTCCAGGCCAGAACCCGCCGGCTGAACCAGTCCACCACCGCCGCCAGATACACAAAACCGCGCGCCATCGGGATGTAGGTAATATCCATCGCCCAGACCTGGTTCGGCCGGCCGATCAACTTGCCGCGCAACAGATATGGATAAATCTTGTGGCCTGGAGCGGGCTTTGACGTATTCGGCCGGCGATACACCGCCTCGATTCCCCACCCGCCGCATCAATGTGGCGACCTTCGCGCGGCCGATGACGATATCCCCGGCGCGCAGCAGATCGCGCAGCATCCGGCTGCCGGCGAAGGGGTAGTTCAGGTGCAGTTCGTCGATCCGGCGCATCACCGCCAACTCCCCCGCCGGCACCGGCCGGGGCGCGTAATACAGGCTGCCGCGGCCAAGCCCCAACAACGCCGCCTGCCGGGACAGCGGCAGTTCATGCCCACGGTCGATCATCGCTTTGCGCTCAGAAGCCCGGCCTTGCTGAGCGCACCGGACAAAAAATCATTCTCAAGCGTGAGTTCTCCGATCTTCGCATGTAGCGGCTTCAAATCTACAGCCGGTGCTGGCTCACCACTCGCCGGCGCGCCGCCGAACAGCCCGGCAGCACCTTCCGCCAGTTGCGCCTTCCAGGCGGTGATCTGGGTCGGGTGAACGTCATAAAGCTGCGCCAGCTCAGCCAGTGTCTTCTCGCCCTTCAGAGCGGCCAATGCCACTTTGGCCTTGAACGCCGGGGCATGGTTACGGCGGGTACGCTTCGTCATCATTTCTCCTGTTCCACGGCAGCATCGCCGAGTTCAGGCAGAAATTCCACTTATCCAAGTGTTCGAATTTGGCCAGCCACCTCTGATTACCATTTTACCAAAGACCTTGTTGCCCCAGGTGCCCAGCCATGCGGCCGGTGAACGGCGGCTTGGAAACCGCTCTCATCAAAATAAACGACATTTTTCCAACCGTGCTCGGTAACCCAAGCGCGCAATTGACGCAGAAAGGTGATTCTTTCCTCGCAACGACTTTCAGAATATCTGGTCGTTTTTTTTGGTGATGGCCAATTTCTTCAACGCAACCCAGATCGCGTTGATCGTCACGCCAAAATGCGCGGCCCGTTCCCTCAACAAGGCGTCCGGAAAGTCTCGCACATGAGCAGCAAGCGCCGCCCTATCCAACTTACGCTTACGCTCCTTCGCGGGTTTGGGCTGCAAATCAGGCGCACCAAGCCAGCGATAGATCGTGGCCCGGCCCACCTGGAAGAGTTTCGTAGCCGCCGCCAGGCTACCGCCATTGCGAACGTAATTTACCACTCGTTCACGAAGATCAACGCTATAGCTCATTCGCAGTCTCCATCGCGAGACCAACAATACAATGCCTTATTATTAATTTGAATCACTATAGAAGCTGGTTAGTCCGTGGTGCCGCCGCCAGCTTCACCAAAGCGTAACGCAGCCCGCGAACGCTCACAAGCCAGTCCTGAAAACAGGAGCTTTGCCGTATCGGGAGGCGCTGCTACACCGGGACCATGGATAGAATTTCCCAGTTGAGCCGCCGTGGCGCCGTAGCCGTTTGCATCACGCTTTCTGCCTGCGCGGCGGCGGGGCCGAGCGGGGCTACGAGCTACCCGCCGCCCAATGCCGCCTATGGCGCGTTTTTGGCGGCGCATTATGCCGATGCGCGCAACGATCCGGCGGCGGCGGCGAAATATTACGCGCTGGCGTTGCGGGCGGCGCCAGGCAACCAGGCGATGATAGGGCAGGGATTTCTGGCCGCGGTGCAGGCGGGTAGCCCGCAAGCGCAGGATCAGGCGCAGGCGTTGGCGCCGCAGCTTTCCGGCAATGCGCTGGCGGTGATGCTGCTGGGGAACCAGGCGGCGCTGAGCGGCGATTATGAAAGTGCGGGGACGATTTACGCCGGCCTGCCGCAGGATGAGCTGGTGGGGTTGATAAAGCCGCTGCTGGTGGCGTGGTCCAGGTTTGGGCACGGCAATACGCAGGCGGCGCTGAAAGGCCTGCTGCCATATTTCAACACTGGGGCTTTCGCACCGGTTTATGTGCTGAACGCGGCGATGATCGCCGATGCGGGGCACGATACCAGCGATGCGGCGCAGTATTATGGCGCCGTGAGCAACGGGCAGCCGAATTTGCGGTTGGCGCAGATTCTGGCGAGTTGGCAGGCGCGCCAGGGGCAGGGGGCGCTGGCGGCGCAGGAGCTGAACTCGCTGATGCAGGCGCATCCGGATTTGCAGATCGCGCTGCCGTGGCTGCAGGCGCGGCTCGCCGAGCCGGTGGTGGCGAGCCCGGTGCAGGGGCTGGCGGAGGCGTATCTTACGTTGGCGGGGGCGCTGGACCAGCCCGCCGCGACGTTCTTGCGCACGGTGTTTTTGCGTTATGCCTTGCAACTGCGGCCGGATTTGACCGCGGCGCGGCTGTTGCTGGCGAATACGCTGGCCGGGAGCGATAATCCTTCCGCCACACCGGCGCCGGTGCAGATGCAAAATGCGCTGGACAGCCTGATGCCGGTAACGCCGGACGATGCGCTGTTTGTACCAGTGGCGTTGCAGCGGGCGAATCTGCTTTCGGCCCTGGGCCGCCCGGCGGATGCGGTGGCGCTGTTGGACAAGTTGATCGCGATGTCACCGCAGGACCCCGGCCTGCTGGCCAATGCGGGGGATGTGCTTCGCGCGGCCAATGATATGCAGGCGGCGATCCCGTATTACAGCAAGGCAATTGCGGCGATGGGCAGTCCGCCCCCAGCGGGGGCTTGGTCATTGTTTTTTGACCGTGGGATTTGCGAGGATAGCGTGAACAACTGGGCGGCGGCCGAACCGGACATGCTGGAGGCGCAGGCGCTGGGGCCGGACCAGCCGTACGTGCTGAACTACATCGGATATAGCTGGGCGCTGCATGGGGAAAAGCTGGACCAGGCCCAGGCCCTGCTGGAGCGCGCGGTGGCGCTGGACCCCAATGATGGCGCGGTGATCGAACTCGTTGGGTTTTGTGAACATGAAAAAGGGGCACACCCAAAAGGCGCTGGGGTTGCTTACCCAGGCGGTGGAGCTCGACCCCGACGATGCCGAGGTGAACGGGCATCTGGGCGATGCGTTCTGGCAGGCGGGGCAGAAGCTGCAAGCCGCGTATCAGTGGCAGCGGGCACTCTCATTGGGGCCGGACGCGAAGTTGGCGGCGGAGCTGAAGGCGAAACTGCAGCAGAATTTTCCGCCGGTTTCGTGATGCTGCGGCGATTTGCACCGGCAAAGGTGAATTTGTTCCTGCATGTCACGGGCAAGCGGGCGGATGGTTACCATCTGCTGGACAGTCTGGCGGTGTTTCCCGCCGTGGGGGATGTGGTGGGCGTGGCGCCGGGTGAGGCCATGAGCCTGGAGATTTCCGGGCGGTTCGGCGGGGTGTTGCGGGCGGAACAAGAGCGCGCGGGGATGGTGGGGCGGCCGCGCGCCGGACAACAAGACAATCTTCTACTGCGCGCGGCGCGGGCGCTGCGGCCGGAGGGACATGTGGCGCTGTTTTTGGAGAAGAATTTGCCAGTGGCGTCAGGGATTGGCGGCGGCTCGGCGGACGCGGCGGCGGCGTTGCGGTTGCTGGCGCGGTACTGGCGTATTGAGACGCCGCTACACGAGATTGCTCTGGGATTGGGGGCGGATGTGCCAGTTTGTTTGGAGTCAGTGCCGGCACGGATGCAGGGAATCGGCGAGATTTCTGAAGTCGGCGCCGAGTCTGCCCCGATTTGGCATGGTGCTGGTGAATCCAGGCGTCGCGGTGCCGACACCGGCGGTGTTCCGCGCCCGGCAGGGGGGATTTACGCCACCGGCTGAGTTGCCGGATGGCTGGGCCGACGCGGCGGCGATGGCGGTGGGCTTGGCGCGGTGCACGAATGATCTGCAGGCGGCGGCGATTGGGATTCAGCCGGTGATTGGCGAGGTGCTGGACGTGCTGGCGGCACTGCCCGGCGCGCTGCTTGCACGGATGAGCGGCTCCGGCGCGACGTGTTTTGCGCTGCTTGCCACGCCGGAGGCCGCGAAGAATGCGGCGGCGGCGTTGGAGGTAGACCAGCCGGGCTGGTGGTCCTGGGGCGGGGGGCTTTACGACCCCGCCCTCGCCGACATATGAGCAGGGCGCATTGGGACGTCGCCAAGTGGTAAGGCAGCGGATTTTGATTCCGCCATTCGGAGGTTCGAATCCTCCCGTCCCAGCCATCTAAACCACGAACTCACGGCGCTGGATGCCAAACTTGTCTCCAGCACGCTCACCGCGCCGGACTACAAACTCTTCGCTCTTCCCACCACGCCGCCCAAGCCAGGGCTGGCACGCAGGCCCGGCTTTGCTGGTACCGGTATCGCGGTTGAGGTCTGGTCCTTGTCCCCGGCAAATTTTGGCCGCTTTGTCGCGGCGCTGCCCACCCCCATGGGCATCGGCAAGGTCACGCTGGTTGATGGCAGCGAGCGTCCCGGCTTCCTATGCGAGGCCCACGCCCTGGAAGGGGCCAAGGACATCACCCATTACGGCGGTTGGCGCGCATTCCGGGCCGCCATGGCAAAATAATGCCCACACTTCTTGCCCAGCCGCCGTTTTCATGGTCCGCTCAGCCCATGGTCAAATCCGGCGGAAGCCCTTCCCGTGCCGTCTCCCGCAATGCCTGATCCCGAGGTTTCCAGCGGTGGCTGGCGGATCGCCACGGGTTTCGCCGCCACGGCCGCCCCTGGTACATCCCGGCATTTTTACGCCGTTTACGAGGGCGCGGCCTTCGCCCATGAGGAACGCGGCATCCTCGCCACCCTGGCCAGCGCGCATCCATTGCCGGAACAACCGCGTGGCGCCACATCCGCCCAGTTGACCGTGCACACGCTGGCCGAGGGCTATTTCGGCGCCCAGCGCACACTCTCCGCCCCGCGCGCCGCCAGCCTGGCATTGACCGCCATCAACGACTGGCTGTTCAGCCAGAGCCGCACGGATTCCGCCCACCCACCCGCGCCGGTTTCACTCAGTGCGCTGCTCTTCAACCAGCGCCGGATTGGTGTGGCGCAGATCGGCGCCTGCCTGCTTTTCCGTCACCGGGGGCAAACGCTTACCTCCCTCATGCGCGACCATGCACAGCCCGGCAGTACCAGCGTCCCCCGCCGCGCCATTGGGCTAGACGCTGAATTCATCGCCGAGTTCACCGAGGAGGAGGCCCAACCCGCCGACTGCTATATCCTCATCGCCGGGGTGGAGGATGTAAGCGCCGACGTTACCCAGGCCAAACTAACCCCCGCGCTTGCCGCCGCCCCGGCCGGCCCGCAACAACTCGCGCAAACCCTGCTGGCCGCCATTGCCACCTCGCCGGGCGATGACATCACCCTCATGGTGCTGGACATCGCCGTCACCCCGCCCGCAGGTGCCCCGCAGACCCAGGAATTGACCCACCTGCCGCTGCGCCCCGCCCCGCGTGACGGCGAGGTGTGGGATGGCTTTGAGCTGGGCAAGACCCTGTTCCGCGGCCGCTACACCATGCTGAAAGCCGCCTATGACACCATAGGCCAGCGCGAGGTCGCGCTGAAAATCCCCTTGCCCGCGATGCTGCAGGATGAAATCTTCGCCGCCGGCTTCATGCGCGAGGCCTGGATCGGCACCACCGTGCGCGGCGGCGCGCTCGCACAGTACCTGGACATCCCGCCCGAGCGCCGCTCCAGCCTCTATCTGGTCATGCCGCTGTATAAGGGTGAAACACTGGAAGCGCGGCTGCATCGCGGCCCCGCCGTCTCCCTGCCCGAAGGCGTTGGCATTGCGCTAAAACTTTGCGAGGCGGTGCAGGACCTGGCGGCCATCCAGATCGTTCACCGCGACATCAAGCCCGACAACATCATGCTGCTGGCGGGAACCAACGAGGTCCGGCTGCTTGACCTTGGCCTGGCGTATTTGCCCGGCATCGACACCGCCGACGCTACCAAGCCCGGTGGCACCATCCGCTACATGGCGCCCGAGCTGTTGCACGGGGTAGCCGCCAATGCGCGCACCGAGGTGTACGCCCTGGCTGTGACAATCTACCGCATGTTCGGTTCCGGGGCCTATCCGTTCGGCCAGCGTGAGACGGTGCCGTTATCCCGCCTGCGCCCGGACCTGCCACGCTTTTTGGGCGAATGCCTGGCCCGCGCGCTGGCACCCAAACCCGCCGATCGTTACGCCGATGCCGGCGAATTCGCGCGTGCCCTGCAACTGGGCCTCATCAATACGTCCGAGCCGGCGTTAACGCCGCGCCGGACCTTGCCATTTGCGCCGTTGCGGATATGGCAGTTTTTCACCCTCCTGTTTGCCGCCGGATTTTTATTCCTGCTGCTCCGCGGCCTAAAGTAATGATCCGCATTCTTTATATGAGCGACCTGCATCTGGAGATGGATCGCCAGCGCTTCGCCGTACCCAGCTGGGCGCGTTTCCGTACGCGCTACACCGCTTTTCCCGAGCACCCCCCGTGCGGTCCCTTGCTGCACGATCTTCCGGCAGTGGACCTCATCGTTCTGGCTGGCGACATTCATGGCGGGGTGCGCGGCATTGTGTATGCCGAGCAGGTAGCGAAGTTTTTGCAGGCGCCGGCCATATACGTTGCTGGCAACCATGAATTCTACCAGCATGACATCGCGTATCTTGGCCCGGCGCTGCGCCGTGCGGCCGCGCGCACGCACGGCCGCGTGCATTTTCTGGAAAACACCGTGGCCAGTTTCAGTTTTCCGGGCCATCGCCTGAATGTACTGGGCTGCACGCTTTGGACCGACTACGCGCTGTATGGCGACGTAAACGCCGCCATGGCGGCGGCGGCGCGGCGCTTGAATGACCATGCCATGATCCATGGCGTGGAGGGCCGTTTGGCTCCAGCGGAAGTGCTCGCCCTCCACCGGGACTCCCGCCATTGGCTGCACGGCACGCTGGCGCACCTGCGGCAAACTCAACCTCACGCGAAAAATCTCGTCGTCACACATCATGCGCCCAGCCCCAGCTTCCTCGGCACGCGCACCGGCGCCATTGGTCCCGCTTACGCCTCCAACATGCTGGCCGAATTTGCCCCCTACAGCCCCACGGCCTGGATCCACGGCCACACGCATTTCCGGCATGAGAGCATTGAGGAGAACATCCGGCTGGCCTCAGCCCCCCGGGGCTATCTGGCGTACGACGGCGCGGCGGCCCAGAACTACCGGCCTGGGGTCCTGGAAATTTAATCGCGCCCTGGTTCAGTTTTTTCCGTGATACCGTTTGACAGTACAATAGTTCTTGTACATAACCTGATTTAACTCACAGGAATAATAGTATCCCCATGCCGGACGCCCCGCCGTGAAATACTCTGCCTTCACCGTGCTCAAGCAGGCCTTGACCGGCCATAAGGGCTGGCAACCCGCCTGGCGCGACGCCACGCCCGCGCCGGACTACGACGTGGTCATCATCGGCGGCGGCGGCCACGGCCTCGCCACGGCCTATTACCTTGCCAAAAACCACAATGTGGGCCGCATCGCGGTGGTGGAAAAAGGCTGGCTCGGCAACGGCAACATCGGCCGCAACACCACCATCGTCCGCTCTAACTATCTGCTCCCCGGCAATTTGCCGTTTTACGAACTTTCCATGAAGCTGTGGGAAGGTCTGGAACAGGACATCAACTACAACGCCATGGTCAGCCAGCGCGGCGTCTTCAACATCTTCCATTCCGACGCCCAGCGCGACGCCTACGCGCGCCGCGGCAACGCCATGCGCCTGCACGGCGTCGATTCCGAACTGCTAGACCTACCCACCCTCAAACGCAAAATCCCCTACCTGGACTATGAGAACGCCCGCTTCCCGATCCAGGGCGCGCTGCTGCAAAAACGCGGTGGCACCGTGCGGCACGACGCCGTGGCCTGGGGCTACGCCCGCGCCGCCTCGCGCCTGGGCGTGGATATCATCCAGAATTGTGAAGTCACCGGCATTCGCCAGGAAAACGGCAAAGTTGCTGGCATCGAGACCACGCGCGGCTACATCGGCACCAAAAAACTCGGGCTGGCGGTGGCTGGCGCGTCGTCGTTGGTCGCCGCCATGGCCGACTTGCGCCTGCCCATCGAAAGTCACGCGCTCCAGGCTTTCGTAACCGAAGGACTAAAGCCCCTCATAGACAACGTCATCACCTTCGGCGCCGGACATTTTTATATTTCGCAATCGGACAAAGGCGGCCTGGTCTTCGGCGGCGATCTCGACGGCTACAACTCCTACGCCGCGCGCGGCAACCTCCCCACCATCGAGGACGTCTGCGAAGGCGGCATGGCCCTGATGCCGATGCTCGGCCGTACCCGCCTGCTGCGCCACTGGGGCGGCATCATGGACATGACCATGGACGGCTCTCCGATCATCGACAAAACGCCCGTGGAAAATCTCTACCTCAACGCCGGCTGGTGCTACGGCGGCTTCAAGGCCACCCCGGCATCGGGCTTCTGTTTCGCGCATCTGCTCGCGCGCGGTGAGCCGCACGATGTCGCCGCCGCCTATCGGCTGGATCGTTTCGCGGAAGGCAAACTCATTGACGAAAAAGGGGTCGGCGCCCAGCCGAATTTGCACTAATGCGCATTGCCTGTCCCCATTGCGGCCCGCGCGGCCTCGAAGAATTCGCCTACCACGGCGACGCCACGGTGCGCCGCCCCACCGACGGCGGCGCCGCGCCCACCAAGGAATGGACCGACTACGTGTACCTGCGCGACAACGCCAACGGCCCGCACCAGGAGCTGTGGTACCACAGCGTCGGCTGCCACGCCTGGCTCGTGGTCACGCGCAACCTCGCCACGCATGAAATTCTCCAGGTAAAATCAGCAAGAGACGCCTCATGACCGCCCATCGCCTCGCCACCGGCGGCATCATCGACCGCGGCCAGCCGCTCAACTTCACCTTCGACGGCAAATCCTATCAGGGTTTCGCCGGTGACACTTTGGCCTCCGCGCTGCTCGCCAACGGCATCAAACTCGTCGCCCGTTCCTTCAAATATCACCGCCCGCGCGGCATTCTCTCCGCCGGGTCGGAAGAACCCAACGCTTTGGTCGAACTGCGCACCGGCGCCCACCGCGAACCCAACACCCGCGCCACCGTTGCCGAACTTTTCGACGGCCTCACCGCCGCCAGCCAGAACCGCTTCCCCTCGCTCAAGCACGACCTGCTCAGCATCAACTCGCATCTCGCCCCATTTTTCGCCGCCGGTTTCTACTACAAAACCTTCATGTGGCCGGCCTCCTTTTGGGAAAAACTCTACGAGCCGATGATCCGCCGCGCGGCGGGGCTGGGCCGAAACGCCGCGCTGCCTGATCCAGACACCTACGAGAAATCCACCGAATTCTGCGATGTCCTGATCATCGGCGGCGGCGAAGCCGGCCTCCAGGCCGCGCGCGAAGCGAGCAGGGCAGGGGGCCGCGTTATCCTCTGCGACGAATCCGCCACCCTCGGCGGCCAGTCGCTCTCGGACGGCAATACCGTCGACACCTCCGGTCTGGAAAACGTCAAAATCCTCACCCGCACCACGGTTTTCGGCGTCTACGACGGCGGCACCTACGGCGCTTTGCAACGCCTCACCGACCACCTCCCCGCATCCAACACCCCGCGCCAGCGCCTGGTCAGAATCATCGCCGCCCGCAGCGTCCTCGCTTCGGGCGCCATCGAACGTCCGCTGGTGTTTGGCAATAACGATCTCCCCGGCGTCATGCTCGCCGGTTCCGTACGCGCCTACATCAACCGCTACGCCGTCGCCCCCGGCCGCATCGCCGTGCTGGCCCTCAACCATGATGAAGCAGCACTCACCATTTCCGCCCTCATCCAGGCCGGCATCACCATCGCCGCGATTATCGACAATCGCCCGCACAGCTCCCCGCGGGTCCGCACTTTGGCCACCCAGGCCGGCGCGCCCCTTTTCTGCGGCGCCCAACTCAACCGCGCCATCGGCAAACGCGCCGTCACCGCCGCCGAAATTCTCACCTCCGGCGGCACGCTGCTCAGCATCCCCTGTGACCTCATCGCCATGTCCGGCGGCTGGAACCCGGCTCTGCACCTCACCTCCCACCTCAACGACAAACCCGAGTGGGACGAGACCACCGCCACCTTCATCCCCGGCGCCCTGCCGCCCAACATGGAAGTCACCGGCGCCGCCAGTGGGCAGGGTCTCAATCCCAACATTCTGCCACTCTGGCGCTCCGGCACCGCGAAGGAAAAAGCCTTTGTCGACTATCAGAACGACGTCGCCGCGACTGACGTCACGTTAGCCAAGCAGGAAGGCTTCATCTCCGTCGAGCACCTCAAGCGCTACACCACGCTCGGCATGGCGACTGACCAAGGCAAAACCGCCAACGTCAACGGCCTCGCCCTCATGGCCGCGGCCACCGGCAATACCATTCCCGCCACCGGCACCACGCGCTCGCGCCCGCCCTACACGCCGGTTGCGCTGGGCGCGCTCGCCGGCCCGCATCGCGGCAAACATTTCAAGCCCGCGCGCCTCACCCCCACGCACGACTGGGCCATGGAACAAGGCGCCACCTTCATTGAAACAGGCATGTGGTTGCGCGCGCAATATTTCCTCCGCCCCGGCGAGGACTGGCTCGCCGCCGTCACCCGCGAGGTCAACACTGTACGCACCGGCGTCGGCATCTGCGATGTCACCACGCTGGGCAAAATCGACATCCAGGGCCCTGACGCCGCGAAGTTCCTGGAATCCGTCTACACCAACACCTGGAACAACCTGGCCGTGGGCCGCGCCCGCTACGGCCTCATGCTGCGCGAGGACGGCTTCGTCATGGACGACGGCACCTGTGCCCGCCTCGGCGAACACCACTATGTCATGACCACCACCACCGCGAACGCGGCGAAAGTCATGCAGCATCTCGAATTCTGCCACCAAATCCTCTGGCCGGAACTCGACGTCGCCTTCATCTCTGTCACCGACCAATGGACGCAGATCGCCGTCGCCGGCCCGAAATCGCGTTTGGTAGTAGAAAAAATCATTGACGCCCCCTTCGATGTTTCCAACGCCGCGTTCCCCTATATGGGTGCGGCCAACCTCACAATCTGCGGCGGCACCCCGGCCCGCCTCTTCCGCCTCTCCTTCTCCGGTGAACTTGCCTATGAAGTCGCCGTCCCCGCCCGCTACGGCAACGCTTTGGCCCACGCCCTCATGCAGGCCGGCGCCGAGCATAACATCATCCCCTACGGCACCGAGGCCCTGGGCGTCATGCGCATCGAAAAAGGCCACGTCGGAGGCTCGGAGCTTAACGGCCAGACCACCGCGCACGACCTCGGCATGAGCAAACTCCTTTCCAAGAAAAAGGATTTTATCGGCCGCGCTTTGGCCGCCCGCCCGGCGCTGACAGACCCCGCGCGTCCCACCCTCGTCGGCCTCAAACCGGTGGACCGCAAAACGCCCCTGCGTGCCGGCAGCCACCTGCTGCCGCAAGGTGCGCAGGCCACCGCCACCAACGACCAGGGTTACATCACCTCCGCCGCCCTCTCGCCCACGCTCGGCCACCCCATCGCGCTCGCCATGCTTTCCAACGGCCCGGCGCGGCACGGCGAAATCATCCGCGTGTACGACCCCATCCGCAACGGTGACACGCTGGCCGAAGTTGTTCCGCCTGTGTTCCATGACCCCCAAGGGAGCCGCTTGCATGCTTGAGGCCGCCAAATCCCCTTATCCCAGCACCGCTTTCGTGCAACCGCAGGAACCGCGCGGCATCGTCAGCCTCATGGCCCTCAAGGGCCAGGCCGCCGCCCTCAATCACGCACTGGGCATCGACCTTCCGCTCACCCCCCGTCGCATCACGGCGGGAGACACCACCTACCTCTGGTCTGGCCCCAACACCTGGCTTGCCATCGGCCCCGCCGTGGCCACGCTGGAACAAAAAACCGCGCAACTGGCCGCCTTCACCGACCAAAGCGACGGCCAATCGGCCTTCAGAGTTGCCGGCCCCTTCGCCCGCGCCATTCTCGCCAAACTCGTCCCCATCGACCTGCACGAGAGCGTCTTCCCGCCAGACGGCGCCGCCCTCACGCTCGCCGGCCACATCGGCATCCGCCTCTGGCGCGAGGAAGATAGCTTCGTCCTCACCTGCTTCCGCGGCTTTGCCGGCGCCTTGTACCATGCCCTCACCGAGGCGGCGGCTGAATTCGAGCCCCGAGGTTGAAGCGGTCACGCAACATATCGTACACCTCCCCGTCATTGCCTTCAGGATTTTAGAAAATGCCGAAACCTCGCTTCGTACTGACCCTCTCTTGCGTCAATCGCCCCGGCATCGTCGCCGCCGTCACCACTTATCTCTTCGAACAAGGCGGCGACATCCGCGAGGCGCAGCAGTTCGATGACACCGAAACGGGCAAATTCTTCGCCCGCATCGCCTTCGACCTCGCCGACCCTGCCGGGATCGATGCCTTGCGCGAAAACTTCCTCCCCATAGCCGAGCCCTTTACCCTGAAGCACGCCATCAACGACCACAGCACACCGCGCCGTGTCCTGCTGCTCGTCTCCAAATTTGACCATTGCCTCGTTGATCTTCTCTACCGCTGGCGCATCGGCGAACTGTCATTCACCCCCGCCGCCATCGTCTCCAACCATGGCCCGGAACATTTCGCCAGCATCGACCTCGCCGGCATTCCCTTCCACCATCTGCCCATCACCAAGGACACCAAGATGGAGCAGGAGGGACAAATCTGGGCGCTGGTGAAGGAAACCAAATCCGAACTCGTCGTCCTCGCCCGGTACATGCAGGTGCTCTCCGACGCACTGGCCTCAAAACTCTCCGGTAAATGCATCAACATTCACCACTCCTTCCTCCCCGGCTTCAAAGGCGCCAAACCCTATCACCAGGCGCACGGCCGCGGCGTCAAACTCATTGGCGCCACCGCGCATTACGTCACCACCGACCTCGATGAAGGCCCGATCATCGAACAGGACGTGGAACGGATCTCCCACGCCGACACGCCCGACGACCTCGTCCGCAAAGGCCGCGACATCGAACGCCGCGTCCTGGCCCGCGCCGTGCGCTATCATCTCGAAGACCGCGTCATCCTCAACGGCAAAAAATCCGTTGTCTTCACGGTCTGAAATCATCACGCTGGGGGTATCGCATCATGGCTGAGATCATCAACGGCATCCTACTACCTCACCCCTGGTGATGCGTTGTTGTTCAATTCCGCAGCCCCGCATGGGCCGGAAAAACTCATGAAAAACCTATGAATTATCTTTCCATTATCACCCATATGCGAGCCCCCTCGGAGTATTAAGGCTCACCGTACCTTTGCCGGCCAACCCGCCCCGGCTCGCTAAAGGTTCTTCATAAGAAATCTTTCTTCTTATCAGTTGACGGGATCGCCGCCCCTGGTTAAGCTTGCGTATCATCAGCAAACAGGTTGACCCCATGTGTGGCATTGCAGGACTTTTCTTGAAAAATCGGGCTTTGGAGCCTGAGCTCGGCGCGCTCACCGCGGCCATGCTCACGGTGCTGACGGACCGCGGGCCGGACTCCGCCGGTTTTGCGATTTATGGCCATGGCATGCCGGACCATCACAAATTCACGCTCCGCGCCCCCGCGAATTTTGACTTTGGGGCGCTCGCCGCCAAAGTTGATGCCGTCTACAGGGTGCACGGCGACCATGCGGTCTTCACCTTCCCCGCCGCGCGCGAGGCCCAGGTCCGTGCCGTTCTGGCCACCTTCCCGGAAATTGCCATCGTCGCCTTTGGCGAGCGTATGGAACTCTACAAGGGCGTTGGCCTGCCACAGGATGTTGCAAACCGTTTTGGGTTAACAAAAATGTCCGGGAGCCACGCCATCGGCCATACCCGCATGGCCACTGAATCCGCTGTCACCACGCAGGGCGCGCACCCGTTCTCCACCGGGCCGGACCAATGTCTCGTGCATAACGGCTCGCTCTCCAACCATAACGATGTCCGCCGCAAGCTGATCCGCGAGCACATCAGCTTCGAAACGCAGAACGACACCGAAGTCGCCGCCGGCTACCTGTCCTGGAAACTGCGCAACGGCGCCAAGCTCGACGAGGCGCTGACCTCCGCGCTCGATGATCTCGACGGTTTCTACACTTTTGTCGTCGGCACGGAGTCCGGGTTCGGCGTCTTGCGCGACCGGGTCGCCTGCAAGCCGGCGGTCATGGCCGAAACGGACGATTATGTGGCGTTTGGTTCCGAGTACCGCGCCCTGGTCAATCTTCCTGGCATCTCCAAAGCCCGCCTATTCGAACCTGAACCCGCAAAAGTCTACTTCTGGGAGCACGCGGCATGAGCACCGCCGTAAAAATTTCCGAACCCAGCTCCGTCGTTTTCGACATTGCCGAGGCCAATATCCGCCAGTTGAATGCCACCCTGCAGGCACTTGCGCCGACGACGAACCAGACCGCCTGGACCGTGCTCAATCCGGCTGGTGAGCACGCCGTCGCGGTTGGTATCACGGCACCCATTACCGTCACTATAGACGGCCACGTCGGCTATTACTGTGCCGGCATGAACGACGGCGCCAACATCACCATTACCGGCAATGCCGGTACCGGCGTGGCGGAAAACATGATGTCCGGCTCCGTGCATGTGCTGGGCGGCGCCAGCCAAGCCGCCGGCGCCACCGCCCATGGCGGCCTGCTCATTATTGAAGGCAATGCCTCGGCGCGCTGCGGCATCTCGATGAAGGGCATCGATATCGTGGTAAAAGGCTCGGTTGGCCACATGAGCGCATTCATGGCCCAATCAGGCAATCTTGTCGTCCTCGGCGATGCCGGCGAGGCTTTAGGCGATTCTCTCTACGAGGCGCGGCTGTTCGTGCGCGGCAAAGTTGGCAGCCTGGGCGCGGATTGCGAGGAAAAACCGATGGATGCCGAGGACCGTGCCATTCTCGCCAATCTGCTGAAATTGTCTGGCGCCGATGCCAGCGTGGATAGCTTCAAGCGCTACGGCTCGGCCCGCAACCTTTACCATTTCCACGTTGATAACGCAGGGGCTTACTAAGATGAACGAGACCTCAGGTCCGAAGATCCCGCAAACGCTGCCGCGTTTTTCCTCAACGTTCGACCCATACACCGTCGCCGAAATCAACCGCGCCGCCGCTACCGGCATCTATGACATCCGCGGCGGCGGCAGCAAACGCAAACTCCCGCATTTTGACGATCTGCTGTTTCTGGGCGCCTCGGTCTCGCGTTATCCGCTCGAAGGCTACCGCGAACGCTGCGACACCGGCGTGACGCTCGGCACCCGCTTTGCCAAAAAGCCGATTCACCTGAAAATTCCAGTCACGATCGCCGGCATGTCGTTTGGCTCGCTCTCCGCCAACGCCAAGGAGGCTCTGGGCCGCGGCGCCACCGCCGCTGGCACCTCCACCACCACGGGCGACGGCGGCATGACCCCCGAGGAGCGCGGCCACAGCCAGACCCTCGTCTACCAGTATCTCCCCTCGCGCTATGGCATGAACCTCACTGATTTGCGCAAGGCCGATGCCATCGAGGTCGTCATTGGCCAGGGTGCCAAACCAGGCGGCGGCGGCATGCTGCTCGGCCAAAAAATCTCGCCCCGCGTCGCCCAGATGCGCAACCTGCCCGAAGGCATCGACCAGCGCTCCGCCTGCCGCCACCCGGACTGGACCGGCCCGGACGATCTTGAAATCAAGATACTGGAACTGCGTGAACTCACCAATTGGGAAAAACCCATCTACGTGAAAATCGGCGCCAGCCGGCCGTATTACGACACTGCTTTGGCGATCAAGGCCGGCGCCGATGTCGTGGTGCTGGATGGCATGCAGGGTGGCACCGCCGCGACGCAGGAAGTGTTCATCGAACACGTGGGCATTCCCATCCTCTCCGCCATCCGCCCCGCGGTGCAGGCGCTGCAAGACCTCGGCCTGCACCGCAAGGTCCAGCTCATCGTCTCCGGCGGCATCCGCTCCGGCGCGGACGTCGCCAAAGCCCTCGCCCTGGGCGCTGACGCCGTCGCCATCGGCACCGCCGCCCTCATTGCGCTCGGCGACAACTCCCCGGATCTTGAAGCCGAATACCAGAAACTTGGTACCACGGCTGGCGCCTACGACGATTGGCACGAGGGCAGGGACCCCGCCGGCATCACCACGCAGGATGAGAAGCTCTCAGCGCGGCTCGATCCCATCAAGGCCGGGCGCCGCCTGGCGAATTATCTTTCGGTCCTCACGCTGGAAGCCCAGGCCATCGCCCGCGCTTGCGGCAAGAGTCACCTGCACAATCTGGAGCCCGAAGACTTGGTGGCGCTGACCATGGAGGCCGCCGCGATGGCGCAGATACCACTCGCGGGGACCAACTGGTTTCCTGGCAAAACAACGGGGTTTTAAAGCACATGACCATTGATCTCGCCGCCGTCGCCGCGCAAAAGGGCATAAAATACTTCCTCATCTCCTACACTGATTTATTTGGCAGCCAGCGCGCCAAACTGGTGCCCGCCGCGGCCATCGCCGGCATGCAGAAAAACGGCGCCGGTTTCGCCGGTTTTGCCACCTGGCTGGACCTTTCCCCAGCGGACCCTGACATGTTCGCAATGCCGGACCCCACCTCGCTTATCCAGCTCCCCTGGAAGCCCGAAGTCGGCTGGCTCGCCTCCGACATCTGGATGTCCGGCAAACCGGTAGAGCAGGGCCCGCGCAATGTCCTGCAACGCGTCGCCGCTCAGTCCAAGGCCGCGGGCTTCGATATGAAGTCCGGTGTGGAATGTGAATTCTTTCTCACCAACGCCGATGGCACCGCCATCGCCGACACCGCCGACACCGCCACCAAACCCTGTTACGACGCCGGCGCGCTGATGCGCCGTTACGATGTCATCACAGAAATCTGCGACGCCATGCTCTCGCTGGGCTGGGAAGCGTATCAGAACGACCATGAAGACGCCAACGGCCAGTTCGAAATGAACTGGACCTACGACCACGCCCTCATCACCGCTGACCGCCACGTCTTCTTCAAATTCATGGCGAAGACCATAGCCGAAAAACACGGCTTGCGCGCCACCTTCATGCCCAAACCCTTCATCGGCCTCACCGGCACCGGCTGCCACGCGCATGTCTCGCTCTGGAGCGGCGCCACTAATCTGTTCGAGGACGAAGCCGGCGAGCTTGGCGTCTCCCAGTTGGGGTACAATTTTATAGGCGGCGTCATCGAACATGCCGATGCCCTCGCGGCCCTTCTGAATCCCACGGTGAATTCCTACAAGCGCATCAACGCCCCGCGCACCACCTCGGGTGCTACCTGGGCACCAAATACCGTGACCTATTCGGGCAATAACCGCACCCACATGATCCGCATCCCCGAGCCCGGCCGCTTTGAGATGCGCCTCGCCGACGGCGCCACCAACCCCTACCTCCTGCAAGCCGGCATCCTCGCCGCCGGTCTTGACGGCATTGCCAAAAAATCCGACCCCGGCCCGCGCCTGGACATCAACATGTACACTGACGGCCATCTGGTAAAAGACGCCAAACGCCTGCCGCTCAACATGCTCGACGCCCTGCGCGCTTTTGAGACCTCCGCCACATTGAAGGCGGCACTTGGCGAATCTTTCGTCACCTCCTACGCTAAACTCAAGCACGGAGAATGGAACGAATACGCCGCCCACCTCAGCCAATGGGAGCGTCAGGCCACGCTCGACTGCTGAAATTTCGAATCTTTGCTGGCTAAAACAGGGGGCTTTGCCCTCTGTTTTATTTTGCCCAGATGCTCGCGTGCCTGTTTATTAAAAAGCACAATAGTTTACTAACAAGGCATATTTTGTTCACCCGCCGCCTAAATTTTAGCCGATCAGAATCGCGGCGCATAAATTTATCGCGGTTCACCGCCCGAAACCCCCCGCCACTTTTGGCATGAAACTTGCTTCCCAAGAACCTGAGTTTCTTTTGTATAAACAGTTTAGGAGTATTCATGTCAGAGCTTCGTAAAGATAGTTTGTCATTTCTGGAAGCGCTGGGCCAGTCGGTTGCCAACGTCTCGCCCACGCTTACTCCCGCCCTTGCGGTCGCGGTGGTCGTCGGCATCGCCGGTACCGCTTCCTGGCTGGTCTATGTCATCGCCACAGCCGCCTTGCTCATCGTGGCGCTCAACATTTCCAAACTCGCCGGCCGCATCCCAGCGGCGGGCTCGTTCTTCGTCTACGTCTCGCGCAGCCTCGGGCCGTCCTACGGCATGCTCGCCGGCTGGGCGATGCTCGCCGCGTATCTGTTCACCGCCATGGCGCTCACCATCGCCACCTCCATTTTCGTCAAAACGTTTTTTTCCTCGCTCGGCTACACTTTGCCGATCCCCAACATTCCCATGTACCTCATTCTTTCCGTACTGGTCTGGCTGTTCGCCACGCGCGACATCCGCATCTCGTCCCGCATCGGCCTGACACTGGAAGTCATTTCGGTCGTCATCATTCTCGCGGTGATCGTCATCACCCTCTCCCATTACGGCTTCAAACCCGACACGGCACAGCTCTCGCTCACCGGCGCAAGCTTCGGCGGCATCGCCCAGGCGATCGTCTTCGCGATCTTCTCCTTCGTTGGTTTCGAGAGCGCGGCCTCGCTAGGCAAGGAAACCCGCAACCCGAAAGTCACAATTCCGAAAGCCATCATCGCCACAGCCATCTTCTCCGGTCTGTTCTTCGTCATCACCACCTACGTCATCACCCAGGGCTTTGGTGACAACGTGGCGACTCTGGGCTCCAGTGCCGCGCCTCTCGGCGACATCACCAACTCCATCAGCAAGTACATGACCGCACCGGTCTATTTCGGCGCCACCATCAGCTCCTTCGCCTGCGCGCTGGCATCCCTCAACGCGTTTGGCCGTATGCTGTTCTCCCTTGGGCGCTACCAGTTCGTGCACAGCTCCATGGGCATCGTCCACCAAACCCGCAAGACCCCGCATCTGGCGCTAACCGTTGGTGCGGTGCTCAACTTCATTGTCTGCGCCGCTTTCGCCAGCAACTCGGAGACCAACACCTTCGGCTGGTACGGCACGCTCGCCTCTTTCGGTTTCATCATCGTGTACTTCCTGTGTTCGGTCAGCGCACCAGTCCTGCTCAAGCGCACGGGCGAACTCAAACCCGGGGACATCGTGGCCGGCGGCCTTGGCGCGGTCCTCATGTTTCTGTCGCTGGTCGGCAGCGTGTATCCCGTCCCCTCGGCACCGTACAACTACTTCCCCTACGCCTTCGCCGCCTACATGTTGGCCGGCTTCGCCTGGTTCTCGTTCCTTAAGATACGCACACCGCAAATCCTCGCTGGCATTCAGCACGACATGGAAGCTGCCGTCATCCCGGCCGGTAAGTAGCTTGCTATAGCCAGCCTGGCAGAGCCGGTCACGGCGGTTCTCTTCCAGGCTGGCTATCTGCTCCGCGCGGCTGCTTTAGTTCCTAATCCCAACTTTTCCTTGTGTTCACCAACAAAGCCGGAGATTTTTCTTCGGCTTTGTTTTATGCATGGTCCATGAATAATTTCTCGATTCTCGCCGTCCTCATCCTCGCCGCCGTGCTGGAAGCCGGGGGCGACGCACTCGCCCGCAGCGGTTTGCACGCCCACGCCCTGGCCACCCGCCTTGGGTTCTTTACCGCGGGCGCGGTGGTGCTGTTCACCTACGGCATTACCGTCAACCTGCCCAACTGGGATTTTGGCAAATTACTTGGTGTCTACGTCGCCTTGTTCTTCGTGGTCGCGCAGATCATCAACCTGGCAGCCTTTGGTGTCCGCCCTGGACTGCCCATTTATTGCGGCGGCGCGCTTATTATCTCCGGCGGATTGCTGATGACCTTCTGGAAAGCATAAGCGTCACGCGGTTACCAGCACATCGGAAACTTCCGTCGAAATGGCAAGGAAGTTTGAGATAATCCGATACGCCACGCCCTGCAACGCGCCAATTTGCGCATCGATCTCCGCCAGCATGGCCGGCAACGCAGCGGGGCCTTTTAGGGTTTCCAGTGCGGCGGCATATTCAGGTACGGCGCTCCATTCCTGCGCGGTGGTCTCGGTCAGCTCGGCATGAAACTGCAAGCCATAAGCATGGTTGCCAAGGGCAAAGCCCTGCACGCGGCACCCCGGGCTGGTGGCAATCAGCCGCGCACCTGGCGGTAGATCACTAACTTCCGCGCCATGCCATTGGAAGCACGTCAACAACTCCGGCAACCCGGCAAATAACGGCGCCGCCCCGAGTTGCCGAACCTGGCTCATTCCCACTTCCGGCGCGCTGGTCATCAGGCTCACTTTCCCGCCCATGGCCGCGGCCAACAGCTGCGCGCCAAAGCACATGCCCAGATACGGCTTACCAGCGGAGACCCAGGCGCGAATGGCAGCTTTTTCGTCAACCAGCCAGGGGTGGGCGCCTTCTTCCCAAACATCCATCGGGCCGCCCATGACCAGCAAAATATCATAATCCTGCAATGGTGGAATAGCCTCGCCTTCATCAAGCTCCACCTGATGCAGGCTATGCCCGTGGGCCGCGATCACGTCGCGAAAGCTACCGGGATGCTCGATTGCCACATGCTGAAAAACTAAAATTTTCAATGTCTGTGTAGCCTATTTGCTAAAGTCGTGCGCTCACCTGGACAGGATGCGGCGCCTCTTGTCCGGGTGAGATCATCTTAGTCAAATGCGAGGCTAAACGATATAGTTGTCATCCAGCAGCAGGGCGGTTCATTAAACTGCTACGATCATTTGTGTGGCTCGGCTTCGGTTGTCCTGGAAGTGCTCGATTGCCCTTGTGGGTGAAGGTGAGACGCAGCGCAGGACTTTGAGGGCGAGGCCGGTGAGCGAGAAAACATTTCGGGGTGCGTTGTCGAACCGGTTGGTGTAGCCATCTTCTCCGAGCATGACGTCCTTGTTTCGATGCATAATCTCGATGCCCCAATGCTTGCGGTTGAGGTTGAGAAGGTCTTCAGGGATGCTTCGTCTTTGGTCAGGCTGGTGATGAGATACGCGGCTTCCTGTTGTGGCTCCTGCCACACGCCCTTCGCCGGGGTAGGCTCCCTGGCGCCCCAGCGAAATGGTGTTGCGGTAGGCGGAGAATTGCTGCGTCGGGTCGGAGGCGCCGATCTGGTGCAACGAATCCGCCAGTTGATGCACGAGAAACTGCCCGCGCTCCGGACCTGAAGCGGCGATGAGCGCCGAGAGTGACTCCAGCCATTCGCGGGTTTCGCCGGGGTCGGGGTCAGAGTTACGATTTTGCTGTGAGCTGGGGATGGGAGTGATCCCGTCCATGGTAACCTGCTGTTGTTTTGCGTGATGGCTATCGCTTGCAAGCGTAGCCGAAAATGCGCGGTGGAAGTTGCCATGGTTGACGGTTGTTTAAAGCATATTATAGGTGAATATATATAATATGGAGCACATAATGCTTGACATTGATCTGGATGCCACGGACATTAAAATCCTCAACCTGCTGCAGGAGGATGCCAAGCTGACGAATGTGGAACTCGCCAGCCGCGTGAATCTTTCACCTTCGCCCTGCCTGGCGCGGGTGCGGGCGTTGGAGCAGCGGGGTATTGTCAGCCGCTATGTGACGCTGCTTGATCCGCTGAAAGTTGGTCTGGGGATCAGCGTGTTCGTGCAGATCGGCATGGAGCGGCAGGTGGAGCGGAATCTGGAGGATTTTCAGGCGGCGATCGCAAGTTATCCGGAGGTCATGGAGTGCTACCTGATGACCGGTGATTTTGATTACCTGATCCGGGTCGTGGTGAAGGACATGCCGGCGCTGGAACGCTTCATCGTCGAAAAGCTTACGAAAATTCCCGGAATTTCCAACATCAAGTCAAGTCTCGCGTTGAAACAGGTGAAATATAAGACCGCACTTCCCCTGCAAAAGGTCCTGCCAACGAAGTAGTATCACCACCGGTTGGTGTAAACTTAAAAAAAGCGGCCCGCTTACACGAGCCGCTTTTCCGTTCTGCTAACGCAAAACTTACATGGACATCGAGCTCAAAATCGAGGGGTCCGGCATCGTGCGGTCATACAGCGAGGCGAAGGCCCAGACTGTGAACGCGACGGTGACGATGAAGAGCGGGATAGTGAGCACCAGCGCCACGCTCTTCCATATCTGCGCCCTGGACAAATCCAGCCCGAAGAACAGGGCCGCCTGGGTGACGAGCGAGAAGAGCACGGCGGCCCCTAAAATCTCGATGAGTTCCACCAGAGGCGGTTTGCTCGCCGAGAGCGCATACGCGGCGTACATGGCGCCGGCCGAGGCGATGAAGGCCGAGAGGTAGCGCAGGGCAGTGCCCTGCTGGACCTCGGGGTGCTGGGTTGGGTCGTATTGATGAGTGGCCATTAATGCGCACCTCCGAACAGATAGACATACACGTAAACGATGACCCAGACAGACGCCTGGAACTGCCAGAACATCCGCAGGCAGAGCAGCCGCCCGACCACTTGCGTGGTGAAGCCGGATTGGGCGATCTGCACCAGCAGCACCGCCATCCACAGCAGCCCAAAACCCATATGCAGGCCGTGGGTGAGGATCAGCGTGAACAGCACGGAGAGATAGGCACTCGCCGTTGCCCCGTTCCCGGCGGCGCTGAGTGCCACCAGGTCCGAGCCGCCGATGAACAGGAACACCGCGCCGAGCAGGGCAGCGAGGAGCAAGCCGAGGTTCACCCCAGCTTTGTTTCCGGTTTTAATGGAGAGTGTGCCAAGCGAGAGGGCGAGCACACTGGCGAGCACCAATATGGTTTGCACCAGGCCCTGGGAGGCGCTGAGCAATTGCGCCGCCATCGGGTGGCCGGCCCCGTTCATCGGGCCGTCCAGCACCGCGTATGAGGCGAAGAGGGCTGCGAAAATCAGCCCGTCGCTCATCATGTAGAGCCAGAACCCGAATGTCCGGGCCGAAATGGGGTCGTGTTCATCTGCGCTTGTGTTCCAAAGCTTGGTGTTCGCGTTAGCGGCTATTGTTGCATGTGACATTAATGCGCCTCCACTGCGCCGATGGGAGTCCGCTTGGGCTGCTCGGCGATAACGCTTGCGGTTGCGATGTTCGCTTCCATTTTCGCAATATCTTCGGCTGTCAGGGTGTAGCCCTTATTCGGGTCAAAGGAGCGGATGATCACGGCCAGGACCATAGAAAGGGTCGAGACATCGATCAGCCAGTTGATGCGCCACACCAGGGCAAACCCCCACACAAAGGCAAGCGCGCCCAGGATGAAAGGAATGGAGGTGTTGCTGGGCAAATGGATGTCCACGAACTCCGTGGGCTGCACCTTGTCCAGGCCATTCGCTTTGCGCCAGGACAACTCGTCACGTGAGTTGATCTGCGGGGTGACGGCAAAATTGTAGAATGGCACCGGGGAGTGGGTCAGCCAATCCGTGGTGCGGCCCGTGCCCCAGGCATCCGCCTTGGCCGGTTCGCGCCGGATGAGGGAGACGATGAGCATCTTCACGAAGTAGTAGAGAGACACGAAGTACAGGAAGATGCCGGCTTCGGAGACCCACAGCAGCGGCTTCAGGTCCGGGTTGTAGATATAGTCCAGACGGCGGGTCACGCCGGCAAAGCCCAGATCGAACAGCGGAACGAAAACCAGCAGCGAGGCAACCACGAAGGTCCAGAAGAAGATCTGGCTGTTCTTCTCATCCAGCTTGAAGCCAAACACTTTCGGCCACCAGTAGATGGTCGCGGCGAACAAAGCCGAGCCGATGACCAGCACCATGCAGTGGAAGTGAGCGACGACGAAGAGGGAGTCGTGCACCGTATAGTCGATGACGGAAGCCGACAGCATCATACCCGTCAGGCCGCCGATGAGCAGCAGCACAATACCCGTCATCGCCCAGAGCATGGGAGAGGCATAGGTGATGCTGCCGCGATACATGGTGAACAGCCAGTTGAACGCTTTCACGCCCGTCGGGATGCCTACGATCATGGTGGCGGCGGAGAAGTAGGCATTCAGCTCCGGGCCCATGCCCATGGTGAAGAAATGATGCGCCCAGACCACCCAGCCGATGCCGGCGATGGAGAAGGAGGCCGCGACCATGGTCGGGTAGCCGAACAGCGCCTTGTTGCTGAAGGTCGGCACGATTTCGGAGAAGAGGCCGAAGGCGGGCAGCATCAGGAAGTACACCTCAGGGTGACCCCAGATCCAGAACAGGTTGATGTACAGCATGAAATTGCCGCCATAGCCTGCCGTGAAGAAATGGGTGCCGCAGTAACGGTCGATGCCGAGCAGCGTCAGGGCTACCGTAACAACCGGAAAGGCGGTGAGGCCGATAATGTTGGTGGCCAGCGAGGACCAGCAATAGACCGGCATGCGGAACCAGGTCATTCCGGGTGCGCGCATTTTCACGATCGTGGCAATCATGTTGATCGCGTTGAAGGTGGTGGCGATCGAGGAGATCTGGAACGCCCACATCCAGTAATCGACACCGACTCCGGGGTTGGAGGACATTTCCGAGAACGGCATCAAGCCTACCCAGGTGGCGCTGGAGAACTCACCCACGAAAAGCGAGATCATGCACAGAGCCGCGCCCGCCATGGTCAGCCACAGGCTCACCGCGTTGAGGTAGGGGAAGGCCATGTCGCGGGCGCCGATCTGCAGCGGGACGATGATGTTGCCGAAGCCGGCCACCAGCGGTGTGGCGGCAAAGAACAGCATCAGCGTACCATGCGCGGTATAGATCTGGTCAAAATGATGCGGCGGCAGGTAGCCATGCGTGGCGCCCATATAGCCCGGCGAGCCGGGGCCATCGGCCATGAGCTGCTGGGTGCGCATCATCACGCCGTCGAAGAAGCCGCGGAGCAGCATGACCAGGCCGAGAATGATATACATCACACCGATTTTTTTATGATCGACCGTGGTGATCCATTCCCGCCAGATATAGCCGATTTTGCCGAAATACACGGCAGCAGCCACGGCGGCTAAGCCAATGACCGCCACGAGGACGAACGTGACCACGAGGATGGGGTTGTCGTAGGGAATTGCGCCCAGGCTCAGCCGCCCGAGCAACGGTGAGTAGGGACCATCTAATGCAATTTGCACGATGTTTAGACCTTTCTGTGGAAATTACGGACTGGCAGGGGTGGCGGCCGGGGCCGCGGCAACGTTGACGCTCCGGGTCAGGGAGTCAGGCACAGGATAGGCCTTGCCCATCATCGCCGCCATGATGACCTTGCCGTACAGCCCGGTATCGGTGAGCGAATAATAGGAAGACTTGGCGCCATAATTCACCTGTGCCGGCGCGATCTTCTGGTCGAAGGCCGCATAGTCGAGCGGGGTGCCTGTGGCCTGCACATTCTTCACCCATGACGCGTAATCGGCATCCGAAACCGCGCGAGTGGAAAACTGCATCCAGGAGAAGCCGGCACCCGAGAAATCGGTCGAGAAGCCGGTGAAGGTACCGGGCTGGTCGATGATGAAGGCGTCCTTGGTCTGCATCGCCGGCATCGCGTCCACCATCGGCGCCACTTGCGGGATGTAGAACCCGTTCATGTTGCTGGTGGCGGTCATAATGAGATTGACGCGGCGCCCGGCAGGAACCACTAGATCGTCGATCGTGGCGATTTTCTCGTCGGGATAGACGAACACCCACTGCCAATCCGTGGCAATGACCTCGACATTGATCGCCGGTTCGTCATTGCCCGCATTGGCCAGCACGCCAGGGTGCCAGGGGTCCAGCGCGTAAACACCTTTCACGGTGAGGAAGCATAGTGCCCCGACGATGGCGAGCGGAATGCCCCAGGCCAGCAATTCGATGCTGAGCGAGAAATGCCAGTTCGGCGTGTATTTGGCGTTGCGCGAATGATGGTAGCGCAGCGGAAACACGATCGTCATGACCAGTGTGGGGACGATAATAATAAGCATCACGCCGACCAGGGCCAGCATGTAATGCAATTCGGCACGGGCCATGGGGCCGGCCGGGAAAAACAGGCGGAGATCATCCACCGAGCAGCCCGCTAACGCGAGCGGAGATAGTAACAGGAATTTTCGCAAGAACCGCAAGAAACCGCCCTCCTGCTCAGATGCGTGATCCGAGACATTAAAAACCTAAAGCCGGCACGTGCCCGTAGCTATCTGCCGCATGGTTTTGTTGATAATTGCTTAACGGAGGTTAGCTCCGTAGCAATTTCACCAAGCCATGACTCCAGGAGTCTCGGACTTTGCCGCACGTACTTCGTGCATGGGGTGGAGGTGATGCATTGATCTGCATCAATTCTACGAATCTGGGGGTTAGGAGTTCAAATCTCTTCGGGTGCGCCATTTTCCTCAGTGTCCGTCCCGAAACATCTTGAATCCATAGAGTGAGTTGTGATTCGATGCTTCTGGCCCGATTCGCAGGAGCAGGCAGATGTGGACGAACGAAAACCGCGTTTCTTATGACCGCCGTGATTTGCGGTATCCGAGTGATCTGACGGATGCTGAGTGGGTTCTGGTTGAGCCCTTGATCCGGCCGGCCAAGCGTGGCGGCAACAAGCGCAGGGTGGATGTACGTGAGATTGTAAACGGCCTGATGTACATATTGAGCACCGGCTGCCAGTGGCGGGCACTTCCCAAAGATCTACCCCCCCAAGAGCACAGTTAACGGTTACTTCCTTCGCTGGACCGAGGATCGGACCCTCGATCGGCTGCATCAGGCACTCTACCTTCGGTGCCGGGAGTTGGCCGAACGAGAGGCCAGCCCGACCGCCGCCATCATCGACAGCCAGAGTGTAAAGAGCGCAGAAAAAGGGGGGCCTCGATTGACCCGCCGGGCTTCGATGCGGGCAAGAAGATCAAGGGTAAGAAGCGGCATCTTCTTGTAGACACCGAAGGATTATTGCTTCTGGCCCTTGTTCACGCGGCGAATATCCAAGACCGTGACGGCGGCATTTTATTGATGACGGCGCTCCTCAAAGACCATCCGCTGTTGCGGAAATTGTACGCCGATGGCGGTTATCAGGGACCAAAGTTTCGCCAAGCCTTACGGCATGTTCTACGAAAAATAAAAGTAGAAATCGTCAAGCGCTCGGATGCCGCCAAAGGTTTTGCCGTGCTTCCCAAGCGTTGGGTGGTGGAGCGAACCATCGGCTGGCTCAATCGGTGCCGCCGCCTCGCTAAGGATTGGGAGTGTTTGAACAAAAATGCTCTGACCTTTCTGCGCTGGGCATCCGTCCGCCTCATGCTCAGAAAGATATGTAAAACAACAAATTGATCTGGGACAGACTCTTAGAAAAAACAACGAGTTGCGACGGCCCCCACCGGGGCCGCCGCGCGAGGTAGCTCCTGTCTCCCACCACTTTCCCAAAAATGGCCTTATTGACTTGAACGGAGCGGACTTGTAGCTACTCGGTAAATAGAGCCAGCGTGCTACTGGCCTGTATACGGAGCGAGGGATAATCCAACCAATGACAAAGACTTTTATTAAAAATTGCTGGTATGTCGCGGCCTGGTCTTCTGATTTGCCTGAAGGTGTTTTGTACCCGATGTCAGTGATTGGTGAGCCGATAGTGCTCTATCGCCGTGACGATGGCGGGGTCACCGTTTTGGAGGATCGTTGCTGCCACCGTTTTGCACCGATGTCCAAGGGACGCGTGGAAGATGGCCGAAATATTCGCTGTATGTATCACGGGATGAAGTTTGATCCGAGCGGCGTTTGCATTGAAATCCCTTGTCAGGACAAAATTCCCAGCGCAGCGCGCATACGCACCTATCCGGTGGTTGAGCAGGCGGGTTGGGTTTGGGTGTGGATGGGGGATGTTGAGAAGGCGGACCCCGCTCTTATTCCGCCGTTGCTTGGGGTGACTGATGAGGAATATATATTACGGCCGCTGACTCTGGATTATGATGCCGATTACGAATTGATTAGCGACAATCTGATGGATTTGTCGCATCTGGCCTTTGTGCACAAGAACACCTTTGGCGCGATGGCCGCCTGGGCCAAGATTCAGCCTACCGTGCGCCGTATTCCGCGCGGGGTTCGCGTCTCGCGTTGGCTTAACATGGTAGAATCAATGGCCAAGCATGAATCCGGTGCGCCTAGGCTTGCCGATTTTCTGCCGCCCTCTGGTGCGTTGTACACGGCCTATGATTATCTGGCTCCAGCCGCGATGATTATGTACAATACGTACCATCCGTTGGAGGCCATGCCGGCGGATGGTGTGTCGCCGCCGGCGCCAGGGACTGGTTTTGCCGGCGATGCAAGTATGCATTTCGTCACGCCGATGGCTGATCGCAAGGCCCGCTACTTCCTGGCCTTTGGTATGCGCGCCGCCAATGGTACGGTAGAACAGGCTGAGGCCATGGTGAAGCTTGCTGGCCTGGCTTTCCAGGAGGACCGTGATATGATCGAAGGTCAGCAGCGGATTATGGATACGCGGACCAGCCGCGAGGTTGTGCTGACCAGCGATCTGGGGGTGGTGCAGATGCGTTCCGTTATCCGCCAGCTCATCAAGGAAGAAGGCGGGCAAGTGCTGAGCAAGGAATTTACCGCGACCGAGGTGGCGTCGGAATAGCCGCAGGGGCGGGATTTTTATTCTCGATACTGTGTGTTTTGCGTTGCGTGGTCAGCTTTGTCCTCGCGATGCGTTCAATCCAATTAAAAATATATAGGGTGCGAACGTGGCCAGAAATTTCCAGATGCTTATCAATGGACAACCGGTTGCCGGGGTGGCTACGTTTGATGTTATTGACCCGGCGACGGGTGGTGTTTATGCGCAATGCCCCAAAGCAGATGTGACGCAGCTGAATGAGGCCGTGGCCGCGGCCAAGGCGGCATTTCCCGCATGGTCTGCGCAAACGATAGATCAGCGCGCGCGCTTGATTCGTCAGCTTGCGGCAGCCTTTGAGGCGCGCGCGCCGGAGGTTGCAGAGGTTCTGGTGCATGAGCAGGGCAAGCCTTTCGACCAGGCTATGTTCGAGGTGATGGCGGCTGCGGGCACGCTGCTGGTCTATTGTGGCCTGCGGCCCGATTATCGCGTCGTGCGTGAATGGGGTGGTAACCGGGTTATTGAGCATCGCACGCCGCTTGGCGTGATCGCGGCGATTATGCCCTGGAATTTCCCGCTGCTGCTGATGATGACCAAGGTGGGGCCGGCTTTGCTGACCGGCAATACAATGGTGCTGAAGCCCGCCCCCTCGACGCCGCTTTCAACCTTGCTATTTGCTGAAGTATGCCGCGAGGTTCTGCCGCCGGGCGTGATGAATTTTATCTGCGATCAGAATGATTTGGGTGAGGCGCTGACTTCCCACCAGGATGTGAACAAGATTGCTTTTACCGGCTCAACGGCGACCGGCAAGAAAGTGATGCGCTCCGCGGCGGCGACCACCATCAAGCGTCTGACCTTGGAACTTGGCGGCAATGATGCGGCGATTGTATTGGATGATGTCGATCCTGTCGATGTGGCACATAAGGTCTATGAGAGCGCGGTGTGGAATTGCGGGCAGATTTGCTTTGCTACCAAGCGCGTCTATGTGCATGAATCCATCTATGATGTATTCTGCGATGAGATTGCCCGCATAGCCAGCCTGGCCGTGGTGGATGATGGCATGAAGCCGGGGACGCAGATTGGCCCTGTGCAGAACCGCCTGCAATTTGAAAAGCTGAAAGGCTTTCTTGCCGAGGCGCATGAGAAGGGCAAGGTAATCTCTGGCGGCGCGCCGCTGGACCGCCCTGGTTTCTTCATTCCGCCCACCATGGTGCGCGATATTCCCGATGATGCCAGGCTGGTGACGGAAGAGCAGTTTGGACCGGTTCTGCCGCTGCTTAAATATAAAACCATTGATGAGGTGATCGCGCGGGCCAATAGCAGCGAATATGGTCTGACCGGCACCGTCTGGGGCCAGGATCTGGCGCGGGCCAATGCGGTGGCGATGCGGATTGATTCTGGCACCGTCTGGGTTAACCAGGGGCTGGCAATTGACCCAACCCTGCCAGTGCGCCCGGCCAAGCAGTCTGGTTTTGGTTTGGAGCTGGGTGCGGAGGCGCTGCATGAGTATATGCAGGCGCATATCGTCAACTCCGTGCCGTTGACCAAGGGTGAGCGCCGCGCCCGTTTTGTTTGTGAAGGTGAGGGGAAGACGATTACCGCCAAGGCGGCGATCACGCGCCAAATTGGCGGCAGTGTCTCGATTGAAGAGGTGCAGCTGGCGGAGCCGCGGGCTGGTGAGGTGCTGGTGCGGATGGTTGCCACCGGCATATGCCATACTGACGTGATGTGCATGACCATCCCTAATTTTGTGCAATTGCCGATAGTGCTGGGGCATGAGGGGGCTGGCATTGTCGAGCAGGTGGGGGCTGGTGTTACCAAGGTGGCGCCGGGTGACCATGTGGTGTTGACCTATGATAGCTGCGGCGCTTGCCCGAGCTGCCTGGAAGGCAAATCCTCCTATTGCCACGAGATGCTGCCATTGAATTTTGGCGGCAGCCGCGCCGACGGCACAACGCCCATCTGCCAGCACGGCGAAGGCATTCAGGGGCATTTCTTTGGTCAGTCCTCCTTTGCCAGCCATTCAGTATGCCGGGAGCGTAATGTGGTAAAAATCCGCAAGGATGCGCCACTGAAATTAATGGGGCCGCTGGGCTGCGGCATTCAGACCGGTGCCGGTGCAGTTCTCAATGCGCTCAAGCCGCGGCCGGGCCAGTCCATCGTGGTTTTCGGCACGGGTGCGGTGGGCTTGTCGGCGATTATGGCGGCGCGCCTCACCGGGGCTACCAAGATCATCGGTGTGGATGTCTCCGCGCCGCGCCTGGAGTTGGCCAAGGAATTGGGGGCGACCCACGTGGTGGATCCTTCCAAGGAGGATCCGGTTGAGGCGATTATGCGCATAACCGGCCATGGCGCGGATTATTCCTTCAATACCACCAGCCTGAGCACAGTGTTCCATCAGGCGATTTATTGTCTGGCCTCGCGCGGTACCTGCGGCTTTGTCGCGGGTGGGCCGCAGAATATACCGCTGGACCCGAATTTCCTAATGGCGGGCCGCTCATTACGCGGCATTACCGAGGGCGATAGCGTTCCGGACGTGTTTATCCCGGCATTGGTTGATTATTTTATGGAAGGCCGCTTGCCGATTGACCGGCTGGTTAAATATTATGATTTCGCAGATATTAACCTTGCGCTGCAGGAGACGATGCGGGGTATTTCCATAAAGCCTATTGTTGTGCACGCGCAGTAAAGCTGAGTAGCCCGGGTCGTTCGCTAGTGCTCTGACTCAGTCGGATGGTACATGGATTCGACCGGCCTTGGCGAGGATGTCGCCAGCCGGTTTTGTCCAGACAAAGGTTTTGGTTTTTTATTATGATTTTTGATGAAGCTGCGAATGGCATGCTTTAGATTGGCGACGGATTTGAACACGCCGCGCCGGATGCGCCTTCGGGTGATGATGGAGAAGAAGCCTTCGACAGCGTTGATCCAGGAAGCTGATGTTGGCGTAAAGTGGAATACCCGCCTTGGATGTTCTGCGAGCCAGTCTTTGACCTTGGGATGTTTGTGGGTGGCGTAATTATCGGCAATGGCATGGAT
The DNA here is from genome assembly GCA_963696195.1 of uncultured Alphaproteobacteria bacterium. Taxonomy (GTDB): domain Bacteria; phylum Pseudomonadota; class Alphaproteobacteria; order Acetobacterales; family Acetobacteraceae; genus Acidocella. Next base: position 1,605,858 of record OY968826.1, on the reverse strand, counting down.
GGCCTTACCTGCCGGAACCGCCCGCTCGATGGCATTGAGGAATTTGATGAATTCCTGGTGGGTATGTTTTGGCATGCAGCGGCCAACGACGGTGCCATCGAGAATATTGAGGGCTGCGAACGGCGTGGTGGTGCCGTGCCGTTTGTAGTCATGGGTCATGGTGCCGCACTTGCCAGGTTTCAGCGGCAAACCTGGTTGGCTACGGTCGAGCGCCTGAATTTGGCTTTTTTTATCGATTGAGACGACCACGGCGTGAGCGGGCGGGTTCATGTAAAGCCCGACGATATCTTCAACTTTCATGGCAAAAGCCGGATCGTTGGATTTTTTGACGGTGCGGATGCGGTGTGGCTGGAGACGATGAGGGTAATCCCCCCGTTTTTAACGGGGCTTATTGGTAGAATTCACACGGTCGATCATCGCTTTGCGCTCAGAAGCCCGGCCTTGCTGAGCGCACCGGACAAAAAATCATTCTCAAGCGTGAGTTCTCCGATCTTCGCATGTAGCGGCTTCAAATCTACAGCCGGTGCTGGCTCACCACTCGCCGGCGCGCCGCCGAACAGCCCGGCAGCACCTTCCGCCAACTGCGCCTTCCAGGTCGTGATCTGGTTCGGGTGAACGTCATAAAGCTGCGCCAGCTCAGCCAGTGTCTTCTCGCCCTTCAGAGCGGCCAATGCCACTTTGGCCTTGAACGCCGGGGCATGGTTACGGCGGGTACGCTTCGTCATCATTTCTCCTGTTCCACGGCAGCATCGCCGAGTTCAGGCAGAAATTCCACTTATCCAAGTGTTCGAATTTGGCCAGCCACCTCTAATCTACTCCCAATCCGACCATGTGCATCAGTGGCGCGTTAAGTCCGACGGGCTGCTAGCAGATGCGCGGCAACTGCTCTCCCATCAGCATATCCATGGGGCGGCTGCCGCCGATGGTATCCAGGCGAACTTCGCCGCTACTCATAAATCCTTCGACCCTCCCGATCATGGCTGGATGCTCACCGTGACGCTGAAGAATGGCAAGCGTCTGTCCGGCGGCGGCGGCGGGTACAAAAGCGGCAAACCGGCCTTCATTCGCGACATAAAGCGGATCGAGCCCGAGGAGTTCGCACGCGCCGCGTACCTGATCGGATACTGGAATTGCAGCATCATCCAGCCGGATGAGTACCCCCCCGGCCTGCGCGATTTCGATCAGTGCCGTGGCGAGGCCGCCGCGCGTCAGGTCGCGCAGGCAATGGATATCGATCCCGGCGTGCAGAAGCTCCAGCACCGCCGCCGCCAACGGGGCGCAATCGCTGGTGATTACGGTTTCAAAGCCAAGCCCTTCCCGCACCGCCATGACGGCGATACCATGCCGGGCGATATCACCGCTGACGATGACAACATCGCCCGGCTGCACGCGCTTGGGTGTTATCGGCTGCGACGCTGCAAGCAATCCGACCCCCGATGTATTGATATAAAGCCCATCTCCCTTGCCACACTCAACAACCTTTGTATCGCCCGTGACCAGCCTGACGCCCGCGGCACGCGCGGCAAGCCGCATGGATTCAACAACGCGGCGTAGATCGGCGATTGCGAATCCTTCCTCAATAATCACCCCAACGCTTAAATAAAGCGGCTCGGCCCCGCACATGGCCAGGTCGTTGACTGTGCCGTTGACAGCCATCGAACCAATGTCGCCGCCAGGAAAAAAGAGTGGCCGCACGACGTAGCTGTCGGTTGTAAAGGCAAGCCGGGCACCGGCAATGTCGAGAATGGCGCCGTCATGGGTAAGGTCATCCGGCGAGGCGGCGAAGGCCGGGCGGAAAATTTCGTCCAGCAGGCGGCGCGTCATCAGGCCACCGCCGCCATGGGCAAGTTCGATCATGCCCTCTCCCGAGGAGGGCAACGGGCAGTTCAGCTTGATTTTTGGCGTGCCGGTCATGATGCCCCGCTCACGGCCGTGGCGGACTCCGGGCGCCTGTAGCGGTAATAGGCAGCGCAGGCCCCCTCCGACGAAACCATGGTCGCGCCGAGTGGGTGTTCCGGCGTGCAACGCACCCCGAAAGCGGGGCAAGCGCCGGGCTTGCGCAAGCCGCGCAGAACTTCGCCGCTGATGCACTCGCCGCTGCGTTCCGGGGCGGCGGCGATGCCAGGGAAACGCTGGAGCGCATCGTAACGCGTATAGGCGGTGGCGAGGCCCAGGCCGCTGTGCGGAATCTCGCCTATGCCGCGCCAGTTTTGCGGTTTTACGGTGAAGACACGGGCAAGCGCGGCCTGGGCCGTTTGGTTGCCCTCGCGCCGGACCGAGCGGCTATACTGGTTCTCGACTTCGGCGCGCCCCTCCTCCAGCTGACGGATGCAGAGATGGATACCCTGCAACAGGTCGAGCGGCTCGAAGCCCGTTACCACGATAGGAACATGGTAACGTCGCGCGATCGGCTCGTATTCCCAGTAGCCCATGACCGCGCAGACATGCCCGGCAGCAAGGAAACCCTGAACGCTGTTCGCCGGATCGCTCAGCAACGCCTCTATCGCCGGCGGCACCAGGACATGCGAGGTGAGCAGCGAAAAATTATCCAGCCCCTCGCGCTCGGCCTGCAACACGGTCATGGCGGTCGCCGGTGCCGTCGTCTCAAAGCCAATCGCGAAAAAGACGACCTCACGATCCGGCTGGCGGCGCGCGATGGCCAGGGCATCCAGCGGCGAATAGACCATGCGGATATCGGCGCCTCGCGCCTTTGCCGCGTTGAGGCTACCGTTTTCACCGGGCACGCGCAGCATATCGCCAAAACTGCAGAAGGTGACGCCAGGCCGGCTGGCGATGGCGATGGCCGTGTCAATCATGGCGGCGGGCGTAACACAAACGGGGCAGCCTGGGCCGTGCAGCAGGCTCACTCTGTCAGGCAGCAAGCGGTCGATGCCGTGGCGCACGATCGAATGCGTCTGGCCGCCGCAAATCTCCATGAGGGTCCAGGGCCGCGTGACCATGCGGCCAATGGCATCGGCTGTGCGCTGCGCCGCCGCCGGGTCGCGGAACTCGTCGAGATATTTCATGCGAGGTCCTCGGGGTCGAACGCGGCCAGATAGGCGAGTGTTTTGAGAGCCTCGGCTTCATCGATCACGGTGATGGCGAAGCCGGCATGAACCACGACGTAATCTCCGATCTTCACCTCCGGAGCGTAGGCAAGGTTCACCAGTTTGATGAGACCGGCAAAGGCGACGCGCCCCTGCCGGGTCAATGGGTCGTCACCATCGATGCTGAGAAGTTGTCCGGGTATGGCAAGGCACATCAGGCTTTTTCCTCGGAGAGCGGCCGGTTGGCAAAGATCGCCTGGCCAATGGCAAGGCCGCCGTCATTCGGTGGCACGCGATGATGCCAATACGGCTCGAAACCCGCTGCCCGCAGCTTGGCAATTGCCATTTCCGTGAGCAAAACATTCTGAAAACAGCCGCCGGTGAGCAGGACGCGGTTGATGCCAGAATGCAGGGCCACGGCAACGATCGCCTCCGCGAACGCATCGTGAACGCCCGCTGCCAACGGCTCGGCTGGGGCGCCGGCCAGCCGTGCCTCCACCATTGCCGCCAGCATCGGCCGCCAGTCCACGGTAAGCGGGCTGGTGTTACCGGCGATGATGAGCGGCGGTAGCCGGGCCACGGTGCCGGCCCGCCCGGCGGCGAATTCCAGCGCCATCGCCGCCTCTCCTTCAAAACTCGTTGTCTGGCAGAGGCCGAGAATCGCGGCGGCGGCATCAAAAAGCCGCCCGGCGCTGGACGTTAGTGGGGCGTTCAGGCGGCGCGTCAGCATGTTCGCGAGGATCAGGCGCTCGGCAACCGAGAAGGCGGCGACGGGCGGTAGATCAGGCAATTCGAACACCGCTGCGCCGGATATAGCATACAGCGCGCCCAGCGCGGCGCGGCGCGGTTCGCGGATGGCGGTCTCGCCTCCCGGAAGACGGAACGCCATGAAATGCGCGGCGCGGCGCCAATATGCGTCATTCACGGCGAGGAATTCGCCGCCCCAGATGGTGCCATCACCCCCGTGTCCGGTGCCGTCCCAGGCGACGCCGAGGACAGGCCCGTCCAGGCCGTTATCGGCCATGCAGGCGAGGGCATGAGCGAGATGGTGCGGCGCGCGGACAACCGGAAGCCCAAGCTGTTCGGCAAAGCGCGTGCTGTAATAATCTGGATGGCTGTCGCAAGCGGCGGATTGCGGATGCACGCCGTAAAGCGCGTTCATTTCCGTGGCGGTTCGGGCAAATGCCGCCCGTGTCCCCGCGCTGACAAGGTCACCAATATGCGGCCCCAGAATGACCTCTCCACCCGCGGCGATGGCCACCGCATTTTTCTGGTGCCCGCCGAGCGCAACGCACGGCGCGGCGGTTGGTGTGGCAAAACTTTGCGGCGCATAGCCCCGCGCATGGCGGAGAACAGTCTCCCGTCCCGCGATAACCTGGACGACGGAATCATCCACCGGCCGCAGGATAAGGCGGTTATGGACCAGAAAGAGACCGGCAATGCCGGCCAGCTTTTGCATTGCCTCGGTTTCATCTCCAATGACTGGTTCGCCGGACCGGTTGCCACTTGTCGCAACGACCGGAAAACCGAGTTCCCGCGTTAGGAGATGGTGCAGCGGTGTCGCGGGCAGCATCACACCAAGCCATGGATTGGCCGGCGCCACGCTGGGTGCGATGAGCTTCGCGCTAGGCCGGGCCCGCAAGAGAACAATCGGCGCGGCGGCGCAGGCCAGCAGCCGCTCCTCCTCCGGGCTTACGTCCGCAATGGCCTGTACCCCGGCCATGGCGGCCACCATGATCGCGAAAGGTTTTGCCGGGCGCTGCTTACCGCCACGCAGGCGGCGCACTGCTTCCTCATTGCGCGCATCGGCGAGAAGCTGGAATCCACCCAGCCCTTTGAGGGCGACAATCTGCCCGCCGCGCAGCGCGTCCGCCGCCGCCAGCAGCGCCCCGTCTCCCGCCGCGCGTTCGTTTCCCGCCGAGTCACAAAGCGTAAGGCGCGGGCCGCACGCCGCGCAGGCATTGGTTTGCGCGTGAAAACGGCGGGAAGCCGGATCGTCATATTCCGCTTCGCAGGCCACACACATCGGGAAATGCCGCATGGCTGTGCGCGCCCGGTCATAAGGCACGGCTTCGATGATGCTGTAGCGCGGGCCGCAACATGTGCAGGTTGTGAAAGGGTAGCGGTAGCGGCGCGCGGCCGGGTCGAAAATCTCGGCAAGACAGTCACGGCAGGTGGCGAGATCGGGCAGAACAGTTACCGGCTTTTGGCCGCCGGCAGCGCTCGGCGCGATTGTGAACGCGCGGTCTCCCAACGGGGAAAGCCAGGAACTGCGCCGCTCCCGTATGCCCGCCGGTGTCTGGATTTCATTATCCAGCCGCTCGAGGAACCGCCTGACTGCTGGGGCCGCGCCCTCGATTTCGAGCGATGCCCCCTCGCCGGTGTTACGGACGAACCCCGTGAGTCTCTCTTCCACCGCCAGCCGGTACACAAAAGGCCGGAAGCCAACGCCCTGCACCGCGCCAGTAACATCCAGGCGAAGCCGCTGGGATGTCATCCCTCTGGGACCTCGAGGTCGATGCTTTCCATCATAACGTCCTGCGCATGTGGATCGGCTATGTCATCGGAGCTATGGATACGCAGTGCAGCGCCTTCGGCGAGCGTGCCACGCGCCTCCTCGTCGAAATGCTCCCGAAAATGCGTGGGCGAGAACTGGCTGAGAGCACCTAGCCGGATTTCAACGCCTGAAACCCGCGTTGCCCCGGCGTCCTTCGCGGCTGTTTCAACCCGGCGAACCAGGTCCCGGACAATCCCTGTTTCATGCATGGAATACATTCTCCTGCTTGTTGCGCCGGAGCTGGCCGGCTTCAGCAATAACGCGCTCGGTAACTTCGGCGGCGGCGGCGGCAACCTCCGGCGTCATCGGCGCGCCGCCATCGAAAGTGACGCCTTCGATAGCATAGACAATAACCGTTTCCGGCAATTCCTGAAGCGTGGCGGCGAGCGCAATTGCCTCTGCGAGGCCGAATGCGTGGCTTGACGTCAAAGCCAGGTCAAGCGGCAGTTCGCCATAAGTCGCATCAATCCGGTGAATGCGCCCCGGCGCTTGCATCGGCGCGGCGGCATCAATGCAGATGGCTGCGTCGAAACCGGCCCAGTCATCGATGAGCGAGAGGATGTCCCCGTACCGCGTGATGAGCGCCACATCCGGCGGGAGCCGGCCCGCAAGCTGAGCGGCAATAAGAGCACCGATCCCGTCATCGCCCCGGCCGGGGTTGCCGATGGCGGCGACGAGGACTTTCCGTGGCGTGGCATCTTGCCCAGGCTGACAGCTCATGACCGGCGCACCGAGAGCTTAAGGAAGTGGGTGGAGCAGGAAATGCAGGGGTCGTAGTTGCGGATGCACTGTTCGCAGCGGTCGCGGATAACCTCGTCGGGCTGATCGATGATGGTGGCGGCCACAGCCGCAAGATCCGCTTCGATGCTCGGCTGGTTCTGCGATGTCGGCGGCACGATGCGCACCCGTTCGATGCTGCCGTCCGCCTGGAAGTCATAGCGGTGCCAGCAGATTCCCCTGGGCGCCTCCGTGCAGCCAAACCCCGTGCCGGCGCGGGGTTCTAGCGGCACCGCGGCTATGTCTGGCGGCTCGTAGGCTGCGATCAGGCGCAGTGCTTCCTCGCAGGCGTAAACAAGTTCGAGTGCGCGCACGATGATACTTTGGAATGGGTTTTTACAGACGGAACTTAAGCCCGCCTCCCGGGCCAGCGCCTGCACCGATGCGGGCAGACGGTCGAAATTCAGCGCATAACGGGCCATCGGGCCGACAAGATAAGCACCGCGCCGCTTCACCACGGAGTGCAAGGCGGTTGAATGCGCGACATGCCGTTCCTCGAACTCGCTCTCATAATCAGCAATGTTAATGTCGATGCCGCGATTGGAGACGAGCCGCCCCTCGTTGATCGGATATTCATCCGGATGGCGCAGAGCGACGAATTCATAATCCCGCTCGAAATCCGGAAACGGAAAGGTGGCGACCCAGCGGAGGAGGCCAACGGCGAGGCCGTGTGCGCGTTCCAGGCTTTCAGCCACCGGCGCAAGCTCCTTGCGGGTCGGCACACGATGGAAGCCGCCAGGCTTCACGCTGACGGGGTGGATTTCCCGTCCGCCGATTGCCCGCATCAACTCGTTGCCGGCCTTTTTGAGCGCCAGGCCGTTGCGGACCGCCTCGCCATGGTCGCGCGCCATCTGGATCCCGTCAGGGAAGCCCAGAAAATCCGGCGCGTGCAACATCACGACATGCAGCGCATGGCTTTCGATCCATTCGCCACAATAAAGCAGCCGCCTGAGCGCGCGGAGCTGGCCCTCGACCTTGACGCCGAACGCATCCTCGATCGCATGGACGGCGCTCATCTGATAGGCGACCGGGCAGATGCCGCAGATGCGCGCGACGATGTCCGGGGTCTCGGCGTAACCACGGCCGCGCAGGAAGGCTTCGAAGAAGCGTGGCGGCTCGAAGATCCTGAGCTGCGCCGAAGTGATTTGGCCATCGCTGATTTCGAGGTCGAGCGCGCCCTCGCCTTCCACACGGGAGAGGTAATCGACCCGGATCGTCTTAGTCGTCATGGGCTTCGCTCTCTTTCTGGAAGGCCGCAGCCGTGGCGTTGAAGGTGCGGAAGGCACGGCTGATATCGCGCGGCGCGGCACCAAGCGTCAGCCATTCGCGCGCGAGCGCTGCTGTGTTCGGCGTCTCCATCGGGCCGTAGCAGCCGTAACATCCACGCCGGAACGAGGGGCAAATGGCGCCGCAGCCCGCATGAGTCACGGGGCCAAGGCATGGCGTTCCCTGCACCATCACGCACACCGCGCCGCGCTGCTTGCATTCGACACAGACGCTATGGGCGGCAATCGCCGGCTTCCGCCCGATGAGGAAAGCTGAAATCACCTCGATCAGTTGCAGCTTGTTGATCGGGCAACCATGCAGCTCATAATCCACCGGCACATGCGCCGAAATCGGCGTCGAGGTAGCGAGAGTCTGGATATATTGTGGCGAGGCATAAACAGCGGCGATGAAATCACTCACGTCGGCGAAGTTCTTGAGCGCCTGGATGCCGCCCGCGGTCGCGCAGGCGCCAATCGTGATCAAATGCCGCGACTGCTCGCGCACCATGCGGATGCGCTCCGCGTCGTGCGCGGTGGTGATCGAACCTTCCACCAGGGAGAGGTCATACGGGCCCTCTACCATCGTGCTGGAGGCTTCGGGGAAGTTGGCAATCTCGATCGCGTCCGCGAGCAACAGCAATTCGTCCTCGCAATCGAGCAAGGATAGCTGGCAACCATCGCAGGAGGCGAATTTCCAGACCGCGAACCGGGGGCGCTTGCGCTGTTCCATCTTATATCTCCCGGACAGTGAGGATGGAGGCAATCTGGTCGAAGCGCATCACCGGTCCATCCTTGCAGATGAAGCTGGGCCCGAACTGGCAGTGACCGCACAGGCCGATCGCACATTTCATGTTGCGCTCCATTGAAAGATAGATGCGCTCGGGCGGAACACCGGCATCGCGGAGCGCACTCACCGTATAACGCATCATCACTTCCGGTCCGCAGACCATAGCCATGGTGTTCCGCGGGTCGAAAACCGCGCGCGGGACCAGCACTGGCACAACCCCGACATTGCCGCGCCAATCCACCGCGGCATGGTCGACAGTCACCGCGATGTCGACGTCGAGATGCTGGCGCCATTGCTCCAGCTCATGGCGATACAGGATTTCGCCGGGATTGCGGCTCCCGGAAAGGATGACAACGCGGCCGTAATAGCTCCGGTTGGCCAGGACGCTGTAAATCGCCGGGCGCAATGGCGCCATGCCAAGCCCGCCGGCAACGATGACAACGTCCGAGCCTTTGGCGGCGCTGACCGGCCAGCCTCTCCCGAATGGCCCGCGCAAGCCGATCTTGGCCCCCGCTTCCAGTCTGGCCAGCGCGCCGCTCACGGCCCCTACGTCGCGGACGGTATGGATAAAACCAGCGCTCTCCACCGGGCTGCCGCTTATGCTGATCGCCGCCTCACCAACGCCGTGGACGTAGAGCATGTTGAACTGTCCGGGCTCGAATGCTGGCCGCCCGCCAGTGAGCGGCACGAGTTCCAGCGTTACGGTATCGCCAAGCTCGCGGTGTACGCTGTTCACGCGGTAGATTTGCGGGACAAAGGGATCGGACGGCAACGCCGCCACTCCCTCAGTGTTTGCCGTAGACATCGAGCATCTGCAGTTGCGCGGCGTGGATCTGGCTCACCAGAACCGGCAGGAAGCGCTTCATCATTTCGTAACCGAGATGATGATCCACCTCGCATTTTCCCCGCAGGCACGCCGCGTCGATGCCAAGCGCCATGGTGAGTTCGATGGCGCGGGCGTCAATTGTCCAGCGATAAGGCGGAATTAACCAGGATGCACCGACAATTTCCCCTTCACGGAGCGAGGTGAAGACAAACGGTGCCCGCCCAGGCGTTGCGATTTCAAGCGCGACACCGCCACGGCGGATCAGGAAGAATTCGTTCGCGGGCTCACCCTCACGGAAAAGATACTGCCCCGCCTCGAAACGGTGGTTGCGGGCGCAACCGGCGATAAGGGCGCTCTGCTCAGCCGGAAAACCGGCAAAAAATGGTTGTTCCCGAAGAATGCGCTCAAGTCCCTCCATGCTGCTCTCCTTTCTTCCCTTGCGGGGCCGCTCGGATGGCGGCGGCCTCTTCAGTGATGTCGATGCCCACCGGACACCAGGTGACGCAGCGTCCACAACCGACGCAGCCCGAGGTGCCGAACTGGTCGATCCAATTTGCGAGCTTGTGCGTCATCCATTGCCGGTAGCGCGAACTGGTAGTCTTCCTGACGCTGCCGCCGTGGATATATGAAAAATCCATGGTGAAGCAGGAATCCCATTTGCGGACCCGCTCGGCGGACTCGCCCATGAGGTCGCTATGATCTTCAACGGCCGTGCAGAAACAGGTTGGACACACCATTGTGCAATTGCCGCAGGTGAGACAGCGTTCCGCCACTTCGTCCCAGCGCGGATGCGTTAAATTGCCCTGGAGGAGCTCTTTGAGACCACTGGTCTCCAGCGTCCGCCCCATGGAATTACGCGTACGCTCAACCACCGCCTCGGCGGCGGCAAGATCGGGGCCGGATGCGAGGCGATGCGGAAGCCGCGCGAGCAGGCTGGCACCGGCTTCGCTTCCCGCCTCCACCAGAAATTCATGCCGGCCGGCGTCGAGCAACTCTGTTAAGGCAAGGTCGAAGCCGGCATCAGCCTTTGGCCCGGATTGCATGGATACGCAGAAGCAGGTGCCCCCGGCTTCCCCGCAATTGACGGCGACGATGAACGCATCGTTCCGGCGGGTCCCATAGGCGACGTCCTGATACGGACCACCGAGAAAAACCCGGTCCTGAATGGAAATGGCGTTGAGTTCGCATGCGCGCACGCCGATAAAAGCAAATTTTTTGGGGGCCGCGGCGCCTGCCTCAATGGACATATCGTCGCCACTCCGTCGCGCCGTCCACAACGTCTCAACCGGCGGATGCAGAAACTGCTTCCATGAATGCGGGCCGACGGCAAAGCCGAATAGCGCTTCGTCCTGCCGGCGCTCCAGGCGATAGCGTCCAGCCTCCTGTTGATCTGTCCACCCTGCCGGTAAATCGAGAACACGCGCTATCTCGTCATAGACGATCGCCCCGTCACGCACCGTTGGACCAAGCACCTGATAATCGGCGGCGAGGAGGTCAAGGAGTCCCTGGAGCACGTCCTTGGATATTACCGCCTTCGTGCCCCTGGCCAAAATATCCTCCATTACCGCGGTTCCGTTTGCCACTGGATGCTTTGCAGCCGCCCCAGGCCACGTACACCGGACGGATATGGGAACTGACCTGAATGCCGCCGCATTTCCTGGTTCAAAACACGCCTTCCTTCTCGCGGTTTGATTTGGCTGTAAGAACCAATACCCTAAAACCATCCAACTTGTAACGGCCGATATTTCCCAGATTGTCCCCCGTCAGGACCTGTAAGACAAATTTAATGTATTGAATAACGGAGGATTTCTCCACGGATTCCATGGAATAACTCAACTGTAAAAGAGATTGAATGCTTAAAAATTTGACCTGCGTCGAAGAGACTATAGCTGTGGAGTGCCGGCTTAGCACTCGAAATCGGCCCGATTTGGGAGGAGTGGCTGTTTGTACGTATTGAAAATCTCAGTGAACGTGTTTGCTTGTTATAGTGAAGTGCTGATTTTTGGGCCTTATTCTATGGTGTAGACCGATGTTATCCATCGTGCGGACATATAATCGGAGATTATGAGGATGCCATATAAGAAAATTCTTTTTTCCGTTCTGACACACGCGATAAAATTCTTCGCGGAATGGCGCGTAACGTTGTGGAAGACATCATGTCTGAGTGCGCGCTTTGGCAAGAGCCGCCAGCCGTGCCGCGACATCTGGCCAGTTCAACAGTTCATCGGCGGTGGCGGGAAGGCGCCAGCGCCAGTTTGGATATTGATCGGCTGTGCCGGGCAGATTTGGCTGCTCAGGTTTTGCAAGCGCATCCTCAATCGGTAACAGTGCCAGGGTGCAAGAGGCAAGGCCTAGGTAACCGCAAGCAGCATCCGCGACTTTACTGCCTTCATCGGGTGCGGGAATGGGCGCGTCTGTTACGCCGGAATTTTTAAATGCCTCCCATAATTCCTCGCGGTCAGTCTCGCGCTTTGCTAGGCTGTCCCCCCCCATGCCGAGTTTAACGCGCCACTCTATGTCCTTGCCCTGCCACCAGCCGCTGACGGTAGGCAGATCATGCGTTGTGGTCATTGCGACCGCCGTTTTTGTCCATGTGGAGGGCGGGTTAAAATGTCTGCCAGAACGTTCAAACCACATCACCCGCAAGCCGGAGATTCCGGCCTTATCTAGCCTGTCTTGAAAGCCGTCCGGTAGCGTACCAAGATCCTCACCCAGAATTACCGCCTTATGGCGGTACGATTCAAGCACGACCAAGCGCAACAAATCATCAACCGGCAGACGCAGATATGCACCCTGCTGCGAGCTACCGCCCTGGGGGATGACCCAGAGCCGCTCCAGGCCCATCACATGATCGATCCGCAGGCCGCCAGTATGGCGAAGCGCATGGCGTATCATCTCGATAAAGGCAGAGAAACCACTATTTCGTAGCCCCCGTGGAGAAAAGGCGGTGATGCGCCAGTCTTGCCCCTCGTGATTAATGGCATCCGGCGGAGCGCCGATTTCCAGTCCGCAAAGCACCTCGTTCTGACAGCTCCAGCTCTGGCTGCCGGTAGGGTCCATGCCAACGGCCAGATCAGCTATCAGCCCCACGCGCATGCCCGCATCACGCGCTGCACGTTGAGCCGCTTGCAACCCTTTATCGGCGCGATATTGCAAATAGGCATGGAAGCTGACCTCATGTGCGTTTTGTTCTAAAAACCGCATTACGGCGGGGTTTTCGGGGTTGCGATATGCCTCTGGCCATTGCCGCCAATCATTTGCATGGTCATAGCCCGGCGTCAGCGCCGCCTGGATTGCTTCAAACAGCGCGTGACGCTCCAGCCCAGCTCCCAACTCATGCCGGAATGCCGCGAGTGCCTCATGGTCATGAAAGTTTTCAAACGATAATCGTAACGCTCGCAGCTTCGCCGCCCCGGCGACCGGCCAATCGACCAGCGCCTGAATGTCGGTAGCCGCGCCAGGTTCGGCGATATGCAGCACGTTTAATGCCGCACGGTTGGAGGGGGCATAGGGGCTAAAACGCGTTGGGTCCGCTGAGAATTGCGCATGCACCGGACTGATGGCGAGCGCATCCGCACCATGGGCGGCAGCGCTGACGGCGAATTTAGCTAAAGCGGAAAAGTCTCCGATACCGCCATCACCTTGCTGACGTAGCGCGTAGAGTTGCAGGCTTAGGCCCCAGAGTTTTTGGCCCTGCGCGATATCATCCAACGTATAGGCACGCCGCGGGGCAACGGCGATGGTGGTAATTCCGTCATTTAATTCAAGACGATGATACCCGGGCTCGTTTAACACCGGTAGCGATAAGGCGCCGTTTGGCCCCTGCATTGCCATGCCTTCGACAATGAAGCCGGACTCGAGCGTGATGCGAAACCGGCCCGGCACACCGGCAACGGAAACCGGCTGGTTGATATCCGCCGTTATCAACGGCCACGCGGAATCATTCGCCTCTTCGCGCAACAACTCTTGGCTTTCCCGGATCTGGCTGAAACTTGCCGCGGAAAACCCGAGAGCACCTAGCACCGTGCGCAAACTATCATCCGGCACGATCGAGTCATAGCCATTGATATTGCGCCAGTTGATCTCAATACCGGCGGCGCGGGCTAGATCATGCAAAGCCGTATCGCTCATGGCGTTATGGTGACACCAAACAACATCGCGCAATGCGCGCCGACAATTGCGCGCGGGTCTCCGGCCAATCGCGGTTCAGCATCAGGAATTGCGCTATTTAGCTTAATCTCCCAGGCAAGTTCAGGATTCGGAAATATAAATTTCCGGTCTTCAGGACCTGCATTCAAGAGCAGGAGAGTAATATCAACGATGCCGTCATGCCTAGTTGCGCGGCGCAGCGCCATTAATTGCGCTGTAGCATCAGTCCAGGCTTCGGAAGTCAATCCGACACCTTTCTCATCAAACCACCCGGCATCTGAAATTCCGGGCAGCACTTCAATCATGCCGTGCAAAAAATGCTCACTATGCAGGCTGGGATGTGCTTTACGCAACTCAATCAGCCGCTTGGTAAAGCGAAAGAGCGACTTTGCGGAATTGTCATCTTTCGACTCAATAGCTGACCAATCAAACCAGGAAATTTCATTGTCCTGGCAATAGGTATTGTTGTTACCGCTTTGTGTGCGGCCCATCTCATCGCCACCCAACAGCATTGGCATCCCGTGAGAAAACAACAATGTGGCAAGTAAGCCCCGCTTCACGCATTCGCGCGTCGTAATGATATCTGGATTATCGGTGGCACCTTCAGCGCCCCAGTTATTGGACAGATTTTCTCCATGGCCGTCCGTATTATTTTCACCGTTGGCTTCGTTATGAGTTTCATTATAACTCACCATATCATGCAGCGTAAAACCGTCGTGCGCGGCAAGAAAATTTACACTAGCCCAGGTTTTACGGTGCCGGTGGTCGAAAAGATCGCTGGAGCCCATTAGCCGCGCTGAAAGCTCCGAACGCTGGTTTGGGTCACCTCGCCAGAAACGGCGGGTACCATCGCGAAACTTGTCGTTCCATTCGGCAAAGCCCGGCGGATGATTGCCAAGCTGATACCCGCCTGGCCCGACATCCCACGGCTCTGAAATGAGTTTGAGTTTGGAAAGCACAGGGTCCTGACAAATGGCGCAGAAAAATCCCGAACCAGGATCGAAGCCTTCAGCTCTGCGGCCCAAGGTTGATCCTAGGTCGAACCGGAATCCATCGATCCGGTAGACCTGCGCCCAATGCCGCAAACTATCCATCACCATCTGCAATACACGCGGATGCGAGATGTTGATGGTATTGCCGGTGCCGGTGTCGTTTATCAAGTGCCGTGTCTCGCCTTCAACTGACCGGTAATAGCTGGCATTATCAAGGCCACGCCAGGAGAGCGTGGGGCCCACTTCGCTGCCCTCGCAGGTATGGTTGTACACCACATCCAGAATCACTTCGATGCCGGCAGCGTGCAGCTGCCGGATGGCGATCTGCACTTCATTCAGTGTGCCAGCCGGGGCTGATAAATAATTCGGTTCAGGCGCAAAAAAGGACAGCGTCGAATATCCCCAGTAGTTACGCAGCTTTTTCGTGACTAGAACGCGATCCTGTAGGATAGCATAAATGAGAAGAAGCTCGACCGCCGTCACGCCAAGTTTTGCCATGTGATCGATGATCCGCGGATCAGCAAGGCCGGCAAAAGTACCGCGTTCGTTCGGGGGCAGATCATCACGCCGCATTGTCAGGCCACGGACGTGGGCTTCATAAATTATGGTGTCTTGCCAGTGATGATTTGGCGGCGAGTCGTCGCCCCAGTGATAGGCGTCATGAGCCACCACGGCTTTTGGCATTGCAGCGGCGCTGTCCCGCTTGTCAAAAGATAAATCGCCTCGTGTTGAGCCGATGCGATAACCGAACAAGGCATCCGACCAAATTAGATGCCCTGCCAGCTTCTTGGCGTAGGGGTCGAGCAGTAATTTATTGGGGTTGAAGCGATGCCCGGCCTCAGGTTGGTAAGGACCATGCGCACGATAGCCATAAAGCAGCCCTGGCCGCGCTTGAGGAAGGTATCCATGAAAGACTTCGTCCGTACGTTCAGGTAGATCTAGCCTGGTGACTTCATGCCGGCCGGTGGGATCGAACAAGCATAGCTCCACACGCTCGGCATTCGCTGAAAATACGGCGAAGTTTACGCCAAGCCCATCCCAGGTGGAGCCTAGAGGGTCAGGTTTTCCGGATTGCAATTTGCTGACTGTCATTGGCCTTCAGGATACCTGACGTAAAATGATTGTCGCAAGCGGCGGCAGCGTGAGTTTAATTGATGCCATCATGCCATGGCTAGATATCGGCTCGGCTATCATGAAACCACCGTTGCCGACATCGCTGCCGCCAAAGCCTTTTGCGTCTGAATTAAAAATCTCTTGCCATCTGCGAGTGTCTGGTACGCCAATACGGTAGTTGTAGCGCGGTACCGGCGTAAAATTGCAGACAACCAACACAGGTGGCGTACCATCATGACCAAACCGAAAATATACAAAGATGCTTTGATCGCGGTCATCACCGATCACCCAACGAAAGCCGCCGGCATCGAAATCGCGTTCATATAGAGCTGGCTCATTGCGATAGATATCGTTCAGCGCACGGACTGTACCCTGAATACCTCGATGCAAGTCATATTGTAGCAAATGCCAGGATAATTGGGCATCGTGATCCCACTCGGCATGTTCGCCAAACTCACAGCCCATGAATAACAATTTCTTGCCCGGATGCGTCCACATAAACGCCAGATAGGCGCGTAAGTTGGCAAAACGCTGCCATTCATCGCCAGGCATCCGGCCTAACAACGAGCCTTTGCCATGCACCACTTCATCGTGAGAAACCGGCAGTATGAAGCGCTCGGAAAATGCATAGAGCAAACCAAACGTCATTTCATCGTGATGATAGCGGCGGTTGATTGGATCTTCCTTCATGTAATGCAGGGTGTCGTGCATCCAGCCCATGTTCCATTTATGGGTAAAGCCCAGTCCACCGTCATCGGCACTGCGGGTCACGCCGGGCCATGCGGTGGATTCCTCGGCAATGAGCAAGGTGCCGGGGCAGCGGTCTTCGATCACCTTGCTCAGCTCACGTAAAAAGCTAACCGCTTCAAGATTCTCCCGGCCGCCATAAATGTTTGGTATCCATTCCCCGGCCGCGCGGGAATAGTCGCGGTAAAGCATGGAGGCCACGGCATCTACCCGCAACCCATCAACGCCGAAATGCTCCACCCAGAATAATGCGCTGGCAATCAGAAATTCCCGAACCTCATTGCGGCCGAGGTTGAAGATGAGGGTATTCCAATCCTGATGGAATCCTTCCCGTAGATCGGCATGTTCATAAAGGGGCGTACCGTCGAATTGTGCGAGACCATGGGTATCATTTGGAAAATGTGCTGGAACCCAGTCGAGAATCACGCCTAACCCTGCTTCATGGCAACGGTCGACAAAGCGAAAAAAATCCTGCGGTGTTCCAAGTTCTGGCATCGGAGCGAACTGGCTGAGCGGCTGATACCCCCAGGAGCCGCCAAATGGATGCCCCATGATGGGCATCAACTCAATATGTGTAAACCCAAGGTCGGATACATAGGGGATCAACCGTTGCGCAAGCTCGTCCCAATTATAGGATTTACCATTGAAGTGCCGCATCCAGGACGGCGCATGGACTTCATAAATTGACAGCGGCTTGTCCAGCCCCGGCAATTGCGTTTGGCGCAATGGCGCAGCGTGTTGGGCTGGCATAATGGGATTAGAAACAATCGAGGCTGTTGCAGGCGGAATTTCAGCCTGCCTGGCAACCGGATCAGCCTTCAACGGCAGTAGTCCGTGCGGGCCGAGGATCTTGTATTTATAGGCCATTCCAGGGCCAAGCCGGGGGATAAAAAGTTCCCAAACGCCGGCATTATGGCGCAATCGCATCGGGTGCCGCCTGCCATCCCAGCTATTAAAGTCACCAACCACTGAAACGCGGCGTGCATTTGGCGCCCAGACCGCGAAGCGTACACCTGGCACCTCATCAATTGTCATCAACCGCGCGCCCAGGCAACCCGCAAGGTCGCGATGCTTCCCCTCTTCCAACAGATGCAGGTCAAAATAGCTCAGCAAGGGTGCAAATGAATACGGATCTTCGGTAATTTGCTCAATGCCGTTCCAGTCAATTTTTAGCCGGTACGGCTCGAGCTTCGTGAGCCTGGCTTCAAACAAAATATCTTCATAAACCGGTCTCATCGTTGCAATCACGGCATCGCTGTGCCGAGCCAGGAGTTCCACCTTGCGCGCTCCTGGGAGCAGGGATCTAACAACGATCCCAATTGGCGTTTCATGGGGGCCCAACACGGCAAACGGGTCGCCATGCCGGCCATCGGCCAACGCCGCAATCGCAGCCGTATCGTTAAGGAATTGGGCGGACATCATCGTTGCCATAGGATTCGAGTATTTTCCAGTGGGATCGCCATGCCGTCGTAGCGCGGTATCACGCGCGCCGCAAAGTCCGCTATTGGGCAAGATGAAGGCACAGACGCACTATAGACGTAACCCCCTGTCATGCTGGGCGAGGGACTAATGCGCGTCAGCTCCTGCCGTACGGGCGTACCGCCGGCACCGCCGTCCGCATATAATTCTACCAGCACAGCGTTAGGGTCGAGGTCGTCAAGATACACCTCCACTTTATATATGTGGTGATCGCCCTCTGTCTCAAGTTGCATTTCGCCGAAGCGTAGCGCGGCCCATTTCTGGTTCAAGTTGGACTGCCAATCGACCATTTTCAGGGCTTTTTCGCATTTATTCGCCATGCGCGATTGATAAGCGGCAGCAGCCGGCAGGTAATACTTCTCAGTGTATTCGCGCACCGAGCGGTTGGTCGAGAAGCGCGGCGTCAGCTGCGCCATGCTTGCCCGCATTCGGTTGACCCATGCCGTGGGAATACCATTCTCGTCTCGAGTATAAAACTCCGGGATCACCCCGTATTCGAGCAAGTCGTAAAGCGCCTGGGCTTCGGCCGCGTCCCAAGCAGGGTCGTCGTGATGCTCTTTCCCGTCGCCCAACGCCCACCCTACTTCAGGCGTGTAGGCTTCCGCCCACCAGCCATCCAATTCCGAGATATTGATGCCGCCGTTGACGAGTACTTTCATGCCACTCGTTCCACATGCCTCCCAGGGCCGCCTGGGCGTGTTCAGCCAGACATCTACCCCCTGCACCAGTTGCTCTGTTAACAACATGTCGTAGTCACCGAGGAAAACTACATGCGGGCGTACCTCGGGCCGCCGGATGAATTGTATCCATTCCTGGATGAGGGCTTGGCCTGCCAAGTCGTCCGGATGGGCCTTGCCGGCGATGATGAGTTGTACCGGGCGGGCGGGATTGCCCAAAAGGCGCAACAGACGCGCACGATTCTGCAGCAGCAGGTCTGGTCTCTTGTAGGGCGCGAAGCGGCGGGCAAAGCCCAGGGTTAAAATGTTGGGATCAAACAGATGCTTCGCACGCTCAATCGCCTCGGGCGACGCGCCGGACGCAGTCAGTTGCTTGGACAGTCGATCGCGCGCGTATTCAACTAGTGTCGCTCTTGATTCGTTGCGGAGTTTCCAGAGACTGACGCCAGAGACACAACGAATGTCCTGCTCCACCATTTCCGCAGTCCCGAGCCATCTGTTTTTTCCACAAGCCGCCGTCCAAAGCTTGTCAGCTGCGGCCGAATCCCAGCTTGGCATATGAACACCGTTCGTCACATGTCCGATCGGGATTTCAGCGTGCGGCCAACGTGGAAAGAGCGGTTCAAAGACATGCCGGCTTACTCTCCCATGCAAGGAACTCACGCCATTCACGGCTCCGCTCCCGCGGACTGCCAGATAGGCCATGTTGAAATTTTCAGATGGGTCATTCGGGTTTTGACGGCCCAAAGCCAGCAACTCATGGAGTGTTATGCCAAGCCTCTGCTCAGCATAATGACCTAGGTATTGTTCGATGAGGGCTGGCGTAAAACGGTCAAAGCCCGAGGCCACCGCCGTGTGGGTGGTGAAGAGGTTTCCCGCTCGTGTCGCGGCCAGCGCAACTTTGAAATTCTGCCCGGTCGCCTGCATGAAACTGTGCGCGCGTTCCAGCACAGCAAAAGCCGCATGCCCTTCATTGATGTGGCAAACTTCCGGGTGGAGACCCAGCGCATCGAGCAGCCGCCATCCGCCGATCCCGAGGAGCAATTCCTGCTTGAGGCGCAGCTCCGGCCCGCCTCCATACAGCTCACTGGTAATCCCTCGATGCGCCGGGAAATTTGCGGCATCATTACTGTCCAGCAGGTAAAGCTTCCCCCTTCCGACCTGGACCTGCCAGGCGCGCAGCCAGACCACGTAACCGGGTAAGGCGATCTCCAACCGTAACCACTCGCCGTTCGCCTGGCGCAAAGGCGTGATCGGCAATTGTCCTGGATCATTGTAAGGAAAAATGGCCTGTTGCGCTCCGGCCTTGTCAATGATCTGGCGAAAATATCCTTGTTGATAGAGTAACCCCACACCGGCCACGGGCACACCCAGATCACTGGCGCCTTTGAGGTGATCGCCCGCCACGTTGCCAAGCCCACCCGAATAAATGGGCAGAGCTTCACTCAACATGAACTCCATACTGAAGTACGCAACACAGTTCAGCGGAGATTGCAGGTAGGTTTGCTGAAACCACGCGGGGGCAGCCGCGGCATTCCGCCGTGCGTGGACCAGGTCTTCAACATTTTTGCGGAAAGCGGCATTACCGCAAATATTCTGAAGTTTTTCCCGCGAGACTGTCTGGAGCACGACCCAGGGGTTATGTGTCAACTCCCACAGCACGGGATCCAGCTGCCGCCACACCCTGTCGGCAGCATGATTCCACGCCGAACACATATCCAGAGCAAGCTCGGCCAAGTAATCGAATCCATCGACGCCCATGGGTAAAAGACGCTCACTTGAGTGACTACCCTGTGCTTGCTCCTCCATAAACTAGCCATTCCTTTGATTTTTTACGGGATGCCATCGCGTGTCATCCTCTAGCCGGCCGCTTTTTCGCGTACAGGGGCGTCGGTTACGGCTTCCGGCACCGTGGTGGCATGGGGCGCTAAGTCGTGGTAAAGTGCAAGATACTGGCGTGCAGATTCGGTCCAACCGAAATCCTTTGCCATCCCCTGCCGCGCTACTTTGCGCCAAGCCAAGGGCTGCCGGTAGAGGGCTAGTGCCCGTTCGATGCATGCAAGCATTTCTCTGGTATTTGCCCCCTCGAACACAAACCCGGTTGCCGTACTCTGACGGAGAGTGTGTTCGTTCGCGTCTACCACGGTATCGCGCAACCCGCCGGTGTTTCTTACCACGGTCACCGTGCCGTAATGCATCCCATAAAGCTGTGTAAGCCCGCAGGGCTCAAAGCGGGACGGATGCAACAGGATATCGCCACCTGCCATAACACGGTGCGCAAGCGGCTCCTCGTACCCGATACGAACCGCGATCCGGCCGGGGTATTGGCGCGCCACCTCCTGAAAACGATCTTCGATGGCGCGATCTCCAGCCCCAACCAAAGCGAACTGGGCGCCACTGCCGATGATCCTGGGCAATGCATCGGCAACCACATCCGCCATTTTCTGTTCCGTGAGCCGGCTCACAAGAACAACTAACGGCGTCTCCGGCTCCGCATCAAGGCCGAGTTCGTCTTGCAATGCCGTCTTGCATGCGCGCTTGCCAGCGATGTTTTGCAAATTATAGTTGGCGGCGAGATGGGCATCGGTCGCAGGATCCCAAACGTGATAATCTGCGCCATTGAGAATGCCCGTAAGATCTTTCGCGCGATGTTGCAGCAATCCCTCGAGCCCGCAACCATATTCGGCGGTAAGTATCTCCCGCGCGTAGGTGGGGCTTACGGTTGTTAGACGATCACTGTAGCTGAGGCCGGCTTTGAGGAATGACAGTTTGCCATAGAATTCGGCCTTGTCTGGGATAAGACCGCCGCCAAGCAGGCCCAACCGGGCATAGATGTCCGCGGGAAACATGCCCTGAAAGGCGAGGTTGTGTATCGTTAGCAGCGTGCGGGGCCTGTGACCGGGGGTTTCGGCCAAAATCATGGCCGCTAGGCTGGCATGCCAATCATTGGCGTGTACAATGTCTGCCCGCCAATCAGGTACCAACAAGCCACGTGAAAGTTGCACCGCGACGTGATTTAATATTGCGAAGCGTAACGCATTGTCGGGCCAATCATGCCCATTTTCATCCTGGTATGGTCCGCCTGACCGTTGATATAGCGAAGGACAGTCAACCAGCCAGACCCGCAAGTTTGTGTCCGGTGTGCGCGCGGAGATCAGCCGCATCGGACCTGCCCCCATGAAATCCGCCACTTCAATTTGCACAGACTTTTTAGTCGCGGATTCAAGGGCTTTGGGATAGCCGGGGAGCAGTAGCTGAATATCAACGCCAAGCTCCGCCAATGCTGCGGGTAGTGCCGCACTCACATCTGCCAGCCCGCCAGTCTTGATAAGAGGATAAACCTCAGACGATACGAAAAGTACTCGCATTGGCAATCCTCCAGTCTTTTTATTTTGTGTCACAAAAAGAGTATACCCGCGCACGACACTTCAGGTAAAAATGACGAGTAGTCGAGAATACACCCAAATGCATTGACTCAAATCAACTGCAGTTCTGAAAAAATTGCGCTTGATCAGGCGACCGCGGCTAAGCCCGCATTTCCCAGGTGGGAGCACAATTTAGTGGCGTTGTTGGCGAAATATGTATTATAAATCAGATAGATAGATGGGTTTTTGCGAAATTTGATGGCATTGCCGGCGGGTAAATCGGATTTTGGTGATCTTCGCGCCGGATTTGGCCGCCGGCTGAAGCTCGAATTCCACGGCTCGTGCATCGCCTCCGATGCCGGTCTTCTTCCATTCCGAGACTTCGACGATGCGCTGGGTCTGCCCGAGATCGCCGACGCGGCGCTGTCTGATGTTCGCACCGGCAAAAACGGCCTAAAATGCCTGGCCGGGATGAGAATTGCATTAATTCCGAGCAATGCCTAAAGTTTTTTGCCCGGTTAAGAAAACATATAAGGGGTAGTAGCCCGATGCAAAGATCGTCTTCTGCATCTTTTTCCGTGATTTGGAGTATGCCTTTTGGCTATAGCCTCACTTGTCGCTGATGTGGGGGCAACAAATGCCCGCTTTGCGCTCCTTAGTGCGAGCGGAGATATCGAAGCCGTGCATGTGTTTTCTTGCGCGGATTATGCTTCGATTATGGATGCAATTTCGGCTTATCTAATGGAAGAGCAAGCTTCCGCCATTATGCGAGGGCAGCACCCACGGATGGCAGCCCTCGCTGTTGCCGGCCTGGTCGCTGGCGATCAGGTGGTGTTCACCAACCACCCCTGGTCGTTCTCGATCCGCGAATTGCGGCGTTGGTTGGCTGTCGACAGGTTGCTTGTGGTCAATGATTTCGCGGCGGTTGCTGCGGCGGTACCTCATCTCAAAGCCAATGACCGCACCGCTATTGGTGGGGGCAGAGGAGTGGCGGGCGCGCCAATCGGCGTTATCGGCCCAGGTTCTGGGCTTGGGGTTAGCGGGCTGCTGCCGGCAGGCGGCGCTTGGTTCGCACTGTCGAGTGAGGGTGGGCACGTCACGATGGCAACGGCAACGGCACGTGAAAGCCTTGTACTCGAACGCATGCGCTCTCGCTTTGGTCACGTCTCGGCGGAGCGGGTTCTGTCGGGTCCAGGAATCGTCAATCTCTACACTATGCTGGCTGAAATTGACGGTGTCCCGGCCGCCTCCTATTCTCCCGCTCAGATCACTGACCCAGAAATCGGCGGGCAGGAGCCACATTGCCGCATGGCCGTGGAGATGTTTTGTGAAATGCTCGGGACCATTGCTGGCAATCTGGCCGTAACGCTCAATGCGCGCGGTGGTATCTACATCGCCGGAGGTATCGTACCCAAGCTGGGGCCCGTTTTTGCGGCAAGTGGCTTTCGCGCCCGATTCGAAGAAAAAGGCCGGATGCGGGCGCTCCTCGAGGGCATCCCCACCTACGTCATCACCCATGAGTTCCCGGCCTTTCTTGGACTGGCGGCACTCCTTGCCAAGGAGTCGATATTAATTTCGGACGCTAGCTGCTGCATTGAGACACAAGTCTGAATGAAAAGAAGGATCGCATAATGCCCAAAGCCGCGCGTGAGAGCGCCCACCCTACGCCAGCCCTGCCCAGGAAGACCCTCGGGCTATTAACCAGCGGAGGTGATTGCGCTGGCCTTAACGCGGTTATCCGTGCCGTGGTTGCCCGAGCCGTACAAGGTTACGGCTGGCGCGTTTATGGCATCCGCCATGGCACCATGGGGTTATTGCGCCGCCCATTCGAGTTCGAGGAGCTCAATATGGGGGTGTGCAACAGCAACATCCTGCGTCAGGGCGGTACCATCCTCGGTACCACGAATAAAGGAGACCCCTTCGCCTTCCCCATGCCGGATGGCACCCTTATGAACAGGTCGCAGGAGGTCATCGATGGCGTCCGCCAACTCGGAATCGATGCGTTGATCGGTGTCGGTGGCGACGGGAGTTTTAGAATTCTAAGACAGCTTGCCCAAGAGGGTGGTATTAATTTTGTGGGTATTCCCAAGACGATCGACAATGACATTGGAGCAACGGAAAACTCTGTGGGATATGACACGGCGGTGATGGTCGCCACCGAGGCGCTCGACAGGTTGCAGCCAACCGCGGCAAGCCATGACAGGGTAATGATCCTTGAGGTGATGGGCCGCGATGCAGGCCATATCGCCCTGGCCGCCGGCATTGCCGGTGGCGCTGATATTATTCTAATCCCCGAGATTCCCTACACGATCGAGCTGGTGGCGCAGCGTATCGACCAGCTACGGCGGGGTGGACGTAACTTTGCCCTCATCATGGTCGCGGAGGCCGTACCAGCCCCCGCCGGAGGGAGTGTGCGCCAACAGCACGCAGGCGGCACCACAACCTACGGAGGCATCGGCCATATCCTCGGCGAAGTCATTGCCAAACTCACGGGCGCCGAAACCCGTGTCACCGTCCTTGGCCACGTTCAGCGCGGCGGGCAGCCGACTTGGAGCGACAGGTTGATTGCCTCAGCCTTCGGCGTTCATGCCGTTGACCTTATTGCCGAAGGTATTTTCGATCGCATGGTGGCTTGGCAGAACCGGCGCGTCGTCGACATACCGCTCGCCACCGCCATTGAAAGCCCAAGACGTGTGGAGCCGGACGGCACCTTGATGCGTACCGCACGTGGCCTCGGTATCAGTCTCGGTGATGCGTGAGGCGCGGCGCAACATTGTCCATGACCGGGCAAAATAAATGCTATGCCTATACAGAACTTAAATGCACAGGAGGGACTCCCGAGCATTAAGGGGGTATTGATCCGGATCAATGTAACAAGTTTGCGCATTATCCATGATTAGCTTTTTTAGGACTCCTGTTCCGGGGCGCCTGGGCTGCCCCCGGTGTCACGAGCGTCGAGAACCTCCTTGAGGTCAAAATCTGACTTGGATCGCAAGTTTGGCGCCCGGATTTCCCCTGAAGGGCCCCCTGATGATTTGTGCTGAGGTTGTGACTTTGCTGCGCCGGTCATTTTTTCAGAAGTGATGGTTGATGCCAAATAACCCTGGAGATGAATAAGAAGCATGGGCAACGAAGGAACGAATAGTAGCGGCTCTTCTTTGCCGCTTGGGGTTTCCCGGATCGAGGAAGAGAAATCCTACAATTTTTCCATTTATTCTAAAGATGCACAGGAGGTCTTGCTGCTCCTCTACGATGAGTGGAATTTTTCAACACCCATCGCCATCATTCCGTTTGATGCCCAGAGCAACAAGACAGGCCGGGTTTGGCATAAGCGTGTGCCGCTTCATGTAGCGGCAAAGGCGGTATATTATGCCTACCAGATCAGCGGGGCGAATACGCCGCGAAGCGGGGCAAGATTTGATCCGCAAAAAATTCTGTTGGACCCCTACGCGCGCGGCGTCTTCTTCCCGCCCGGCCACAGCCGCATAGCCGCGTGTTTGCCCGGCTCCAATGCTGGGCGGGCACCCCTAGGAATTTTACCTCCACACCGCTCACCAGCCGGCAAACCAGCATCCCGCATTCGCCGGCATAGCCATGATCTGATCATCTATGAGATGCATGTTCGCGGCTTTACCCGCCATGCCAATTCAGGCGTTACTCATGGCGAGCGGGGAACCTATGCCGGCGTCATCGCCAAGATCCCCTATCTCCAGCAACTAGGCATTACGGCTGTTGAACTTATGCCCATTCAGCAATTCGATCCGGGGGAAGAAAACTACTGGGGCTATAACACTCTGAACTTTTTTTCGCCTCATGCGCAGTACAGCAGCAATACTGAACCTGGTGGTCCGTTGGACGAATTTCGTTCCATGGTCGAAGCCCTGCACAAGGCCGGCATCGAAGTCATTCTCGATGTCGTCTACAATCATACCACGGAAGGCGGCTGCGATGGGCCGACTTATTGCTACCGGGGGATCGACAACAGCACCTACTACGTGCTCGACCCAAATGACATGCGCAGCTACATCAACCACAGCGGATGCAAAAACGATCTGCGCACCTCTCATCCAGTGGTGCGGCAACTGATCATCGATAGCCTCCGCTATTGGGTCCATGAAACCAATATCGACGGTTTCCGTTTCGATCTTGTTTCTGTTTTTGCCTTTGCAGATGACGGCAGTCTTAACCTCCAAGACCCTCCCATATTTTCCGAAATTACCAACGATCCTGAACTTGCGAATGTGAGGCTGATCGCAGAGCCCTGGGCAGCGGACGGAAGTGCCTATGTTTTGGGGCGGGCATTCCCAGGCAAGACCTGGCTGCAATGGAACGATCATTATCGTAACACCCTGCGTAGCTTCGTTAAGGGCGACGGCAATTTAGTTGCTGATTTGATGACTCGTCTTTACGGAAGTACAGACTTATTTCCAGACGACCTGATCAATTCATGCAAGCGATTGCAAAGTATAAATTTTATAGATTGTCATGATGGTCCCAATATGTGCGACCTCGTAAGCTATACGAACGACAGATTTGGAAGCTGGAACTGTGGATTTCAGGGAGTAAATGGAGCACCACTAGAAGTAGCGCGGCTGCGCCGGCAGCAAGTAAAAAATTTCTGCTGCTTACTAATGCTGTCTAACGGTGTACCGATGTTCGCCGCTGGTGATGAATTCATGAATACGCAGGGCGGCAACGTAAACCCCTACGACCAGGATAACGAAACAACATGGCTTGACTGGTCGCTTACAAATGACAATGCGGATGTGTTGCGATTTTTCAAAATGATGATCGCCTTCCGAAAGACCCACCCGTCTATTGGCCGGGATGCCGGGTGGCGTGAGGACGTTACCTGGCATGGCGCAATGTCCAGCCCCGATCTCAGCCCCGCATCACATTCGGTCGCGTTCTATCTCAGGGGGGGCACGGTGGCGGATGCCGACCTCTACGTCATGATCAACTCTTATTGGCAGGACGTAGAATTTTCAATTCAGGAAGCAGGAGATTGGCGGCGGATCATTGATACATCGTTGAATTCACCACTAGATATCACAACGGACCGCGACGCGGCAACAATAACAGGCACGGCATACAGGGTGGCGGCAAGATCTATCGTTGTCATGTTCTCGGGGTAAGCAATACATTCCGAACAGCGAACATACCTGCGCACGGCACTGCTCCGGGTAAGCCGATCTATCGTTGGAGCTTAGCTTCTGTTTCACGCACCACCGTCATGGTGCGTACCAAGCTACTGGGGTTGACGCTGATCGAGTCAATCCCGAGCTCGACGAGAAAACGAGCGATTCCGGGGTTGTTTGCAGGAGCTTCGCCGCAAATTCCCACGTGCCGGCCATTGCGCTTGGCACCGGTCACCGCGAGACGGAACATCTCCAGCATCCCTGGATCGCTTTCATCAAAATCGAATGCGACGATTTCGGAATCGCGATCGACACCCAAAGTGAGCTGCGTTAGATCATTGGAGCCAATTGAGAAACCATCGAACAAGGCCGCAAAAGCGTCGATCTGGATCACATTGTTGGGGATTTCGCACATCACATAAATTTCAAGCCCATTTTCACCGCGCTTGAGCCCGTGTGCGGCCATGGCATCAATGACGCCCTGGCCTTCGACAACGCGGCGGCAGAATGGCACCATGATGCACAGATTGGTCAGCCCCATTACCTCCCGCACCCGGCGCAGCGCCGCGCATTCCAGTGCGAAGCCGGCCGCATAGGCGGGGTGGGCGTAGCGCGCGGCCCCCCTGAAGCCGAGCATCGGGTTGTCTTCATGGGGTTCGAATTCACTGCCACCGAGGAGGCTGGCATATTCATTCGTTTTGAAGTCCGAGAGCCGCACGATGACCTGTTTGGGATAAAACGCGGCAGCGATGGTGCCCACACCTTCCGCAAGGCGTTCGACAAAAAAATCAGATGGTTGCGCATAATGCGACACCAGCTTCGCGATGGCTGCGCGTGTGGCAGGGTCTTTCACAATCTCTGGTTTGGCGAGCGCCATTGGATGCACGCCGATGTGCTCACTGATGATAAATTCCATCCGCGCGAGCCCCACCCCATCATTGGGCAGCATCGAGCTGCGAAAGGCAATATCGGGATTGCCAAGATTGACCATAATGGCGGTCTTGGGGTGTTCAATGCCGGTCAGCGGCACTTGCGCGGTCTCAAAGGCGACGCTGCCTTCATACACATGGCCGACATCACCCTCGGCGCAGGAGACGGTGACGAGGGTGCCGGTTTGCAGCGCGCGCGTCACGTCGCCGGCGCCAACCACCGCGGCGATGCCGAGTTCGCGGGCGACGATGGCGGCATGGCAGGTGCGGCCACCGCGATTGGTGACGACCGCGGCGGCGGTTTTCATCACCGGCTCCCAATCGGGAGTTGTAGTGTCGGCCACCAGCACCTCGCCTGGCTGGAACGAAGCAAGTTCACTGGGATTGGCGATGACCCGTACTTTGCCGGCGACAATTTTCTCGCCGACCGCGCGCCCGGTGGCGAGGATTGGACCGGTACCACTGAGACTGTAAGTGGTAAAAGAATCGATGGATCGCTGCGAAATGACCGTCTCGGGACGCGCCTGCACGATGTAGAGATTACCATCCTCGCCGTCTTTGGCCCATTCAATATCCATCGGCATCTTGTGGCCCGCATGCTCCGAGTAGTGATCCTCGACGTCAATTGCGTATTCGGCCAGCTTCAGTACCTCGGTGTCGTTGAGACAGAAACGCGCGGCGTCGGCTTCGGTGATGGGGAATTCGTGTGTGGTCTCGCCGGTGCCAGCGTCAGCGTAAATCATGCGCATCTGCTTCTTGCCCAATGAGCGGCGAAGCACCGCACGGAAACCTTTTTTAAAGGTCGGTTTATGGACATAGAATTCGTCGGGGTCGGAATGGCCCTGCACAATGGTCTCACCCAGACCATAGACACCGGTGATAAATACCGCGTCACGGAACCCGGATTCGGTATCCAGCGTGAACATCACACCACTGGCCCCGAGATCCGAGCGGATCATTTTCATTACCCCCACGGAGAGCGCGACTTTGAAGTGATCGAACCCATTATTAACGCGATAGACAATGGCGCGATCGGTGAAAAGTGACGCGAAGCAGCGGCGGCAGGATTCGACCAGCGCCTCATCGCCCCGGATGTTAAGATAAGTATCGTGCTGGCCCGCGAAACTGGCGTTGGGCAAATCCTCAGCGGTAGCGGAGCTGCGGACGGCGACGGCGCAGCCTGGTCCGCATTCAGCCTCCAGTTGCCGATAGGCGGCGACGATCTGCTGGCGCAGTTCGGCTCCGCCAGTGGCCTCATAAACGATCTCGCGCGCCGTGGCGGCGCGTTCACTCAGCAGCGCTATATCAGTCTGATCAAGACCTTCCAGCAACGCCCTGAGTTTGGGCACCGCACCAGCGTGCGTCAGCGCGTCGCGATAGGAAGCGGCGGTGAGGGCAAAGCCATTGGGAACGCGCACGCCTTCTGACGCGCAAGCAGCATGAAGCTCACCAAGTGAGGCATTTTTGCCGCCCACCATGGGAACATCCTCAAGCCGGATTTCTTTAAACCAACGAACATATTGTGGGATCGCCATGGATTTCCCCTGCTTTTTTGTCAGTGGCGGCGAGCGTGCCACGATGGCAATCAGCCCGGCCATGATCTGGATCAATGGGAAGTAGATAACTTACCAAGAGGTGGCCGGGTTTGTCTGAACACGGTTTCGCTATCTATAAGTGGCAGGTCTGCCGGGTTGTTGGATAGTATTCCGGTGTCTGGGCCTTGCGCAAGGAGGGCGTAGCCCGACTGGAGCGAGGCCCAGACACCGATCGCGAAATTTTCAGGCGGCCGCAAGCAGCGGGGCCTGAGTGAAGTAGGCAGCATCGGGCGTACGCGCGCCAAGGCTCGAATGCGGGTGCCTGCCATTGTAGAAATTCAGATACCGGCCGAGGCCGGCGCGGGCTTCGGCGACGCTGGCATAGGCGTGCAGATACACCTCCTCGTATTTCACGGAACGCCAGAGCCGCTCGACGAACACATTATCTCGCCAAGCGCCTTTGCCATCCATGCTGATCGCGATCTTGTTCTTCAACAGCAGCCCGGTGAAGTCGCCGCTGGTGAACTGGCTGCCTTGGTCGGTGTTGAAAATCTCCGGCTTGCCGTGGCGGGCGAGGGCCTCCTCAATCGCCTCGATGCAGAATTCCACCTCCAGCGTGATCGACAGTTTCCAGGCCAGAACCCGCCGGCTGAACCAGTCCACCACCGCCGCCAGATACACAAAACCGCGCGCCATCGGGGTGTAGGTAATATCCATCGCCCAGACCTGGTTCGGCCGGCCGATCAACTTGCCGCGCAACAGATATGGATAAATCTTGTGGCCTGGAGCGGGCTTTGACGTATTCGGCCGGCGATACACCGCCTCGATTCCCACCCG
Source organism: uncultured Alphaproteobacteria bacterium (assembly GCA_963696195.1). GTDB lineage: Bacteria > Pseudomonadota > Alphaproteobacteria > Acetobacterales > Acetobacteraceae > Acidocella. The sequence goes on along the minus strand of OY968826.1, from coordinate 1,575,638 downwards.
CCGCATCAATGTGGCGACCTTCGCGCGGCCGATGACGATATCCCCGGCGCGCAGCAGATCGCGCAGCATCCGGCTGCCGGCGAAGGGGTAATTCAGGTGCAGTTCGTCGATCCGGCGCATCACCGCCAACTCCCCCGCCGGCACCGGCCGGGGCGCGTAATACAGGCTGCCGCGGCCAAGCCCCAACAACGCCGCCCGCCGGGACAGCGGCAGTTCATGCCCACGGTCGATCATCGCTTTGCGCTCAGAAGCCCGGCCTTGCTGAGCGCACCGGACAAAAAATCATTCTCAAGCGTGAGTTCTCCGATCTTCGCATGTAGCGGCTTCAAATCTACAGCCGGTGCTGGCTCACCACTCGCCGGCGCGCCGCCGAACAGCCCGGCAGCACCTTCCGCCAGTTGCGCCTTCCAGGCGGTGATCTGGGTCGGGTGAACGTCATAAAGCTGCGCCAGCTCAGCCAGTGTCTTCTCGCCCTTCAGAGCGGCCAATGCCACTTTGGCCTTGAACGCCGGGGCATGGTTACGGCGGGTACGCTTCGTCATCATTTCTCCTGTTCCACGGCAGCATCGCCGAGTTCAGGCAGAAATTCCACTTATCCAAGTGTTCGAATTTGGCCAGCCACCTCTCTATTCGGAAAGTGCCAAAAAGCCGAATTTTTCCGTGACCCGCACGGCCGTTTGCGCTATTAAATTTTAATATTTTCTCACATCACCGGACCGCCGCCCATGAACATCTCCATCTCACTCACGCCCGAACTGCTCGGCCTCATCAAGAGCAAAGTGGAGTCCGGCCGTTACACCTCGACCAGCGAGGTTGTGCGCGAGGCTCTGCGCCTGCTGGAACGCGCCGACGAACGCGAGGCCGACTCCCGCGCCCGTCTGCGCCAATCCTGGAACGAAGGCGCCGCCAGCGGCGACGCCGGCCCCCTCGATTTCGCCGGACTAAAAACCCAGGCCCGCGCAAAATTGGCATCGTCGTTTAAAAAGTAAGGTGCCGCCCCTCCACCACACCGCCCAGTCCCGCGCCGACCTGCTCGAAATCTGGCTCACCATCGCCGCCGAAAACATCGCGGCGGCCGACCGCGTTTTCGACCGTCTGGAAGAGCGCGCGCGGATACTGAAAAAATTCCCACTCTCCGGTCCCGCCTGCCCGGCAATCGCCGCCGAAGCCCGCATGCTAACCGCCCGGCCGTATCTGAATTCTCTACCGCATCCTCCCGGACTTCGTGCAAATTGTCCGGGTTCTGCACGGTGCCCGCGATATTGACGCAGCACTTTTTTAGAAGGGAGAGAATAAGTTGACGGAATAAGGATAAACCCAACTCAACCAGGAGTTTTGTATGGTATTATTAGCGACACAGAAGGATTTTCAAAACATTCAAAAAATGCCGTTTTGCTACGTTTGTGGCAAAGATTTTGTTAAGGGCGACAGTCAGAATAAGGATCACGTTCCAGAAAAGGCCGTATTCAAAAGCAGTGATCGGATTCAAGTATTGTGGCTTCCCACGCATATCGCCTGCAATGCTGGGCATAAAGTCCGCGATGAGAAGATGGGGCAACTGATTGGGCTCCGACGAGGCGAAGTTCCAAAATCGAAAAATCGAGTGCTAAAATTCAAAATGCTAGGTCCAGGCCAAGGTGCCATCGAAAACTTGGATGTTCGGGGTACAATTTGGTCGTGGGTACGTGGCTTTCACGCCGCACTGTACCGTCAATCTTTGCCCGAAAATTGGGACAAATATTCTATAGAAGCGCCGCTTCCAAGTGGTGCTATAACAGCATCTGGTCTTAGGATTGACCCCGTGTTGCCCCAACATCGAGCCTTTGTAGACGTCATAAAAACACAGAGAGCAAAACAAAACCTTGATAAAATTCAATCAAACAATAAAAAGCTAATCTACGAGTGCGTCTGGTATCAGTGTGACAATAGCGGCCCGTGGGTATGCGTATTCGCACTTGATATCTATAACTGGAAAGACCTTGGTCGTATTCCAGGCCAACCAGCTCGTGGGTGTGCCGGTTTCTACATGCTGCCGTCAGGTTTACCGCCAGAGGGGGCGACTGTGGCTAAGGTGACGCCAATTATTGTTCCCAATATAGATGTTCTCGACGCATTTTCTCCGTAGGTTTCGTCCCATTATGGTTATGTGTCAAAATTAATTCCCCCCTCACTCAATCGCCACCTTCCCCCTTGCAATCGCCGCCACACCTGTCCTACTCACCTCGGCCAGCCCCAGCGGCCGCATCAAATCCAAAAACGCATCCAATTTATCCGTCGCCCCGGTCAGCTCAAAAATAAAACTTTCGGTCGAGGCATCAATCACCCGCGCCCTAAACGCATCGGCCAGCCGCAGCGCCTCCTGCCGCGCATTGCCCGTGCCCACCACTTTAATCAGCGCCAGCTCGCGCGCCAGATGCGGCCCTTCCTGGGACAAATCCGCCACCTTATAAACCGGCACCAGCCGGCCCAGCTGCGCCTTTATCTGCTCGATCACCATTTCCGTGCCCGAGGTCACGATGGTAATCCGGCTCTTGCGGCCATCGCGCTCCACGGGTGCTACCGTCAAACTATCAATATTATAGCCCCGGCCTGAGAAAAGCCCGATCACCCGCGCCAGCACACCGGATTCGTTCTCCACCAGCACTGAAATCGTCGCGGACCGTAAATTTGTATCAGACATTATACCAGCGCCATCCCTGCATCGGTTACACCTGGGTTGCCGCCATTCTTGTGCTCCGGCCCCAGAATCATTTCGTTATGCGCGCATCCGGATGGTATCATCGGGAACACGTTTTCCTTCTCATCCACGCAGATATCGGCAATCACCGGCCGGTCCACCGCGAGCATTTCCGCAATCACCCGGTCAAGGTCTTCCACCTTCTCCGCACGCAGCCCCACGGCATGGAAACTCTCCGCCAGTTTCACGAAATCCGGCAGCGCGTCGGAGTAACTTTCAGAATACCGGCCGCCATGCAGAAGCTCCTGCCATTGCCGCACCATGCCCATGTATTTGTTGTTCAAAATAAAAATTTTAACCGGCAGCCGGTACTGCGCCAGCGTGCCCATTTCCTGAATGTTCATCAACGTGCTGGCCTCGCCGGCAATGTCAATCACCAGCGCATCCGGGTGCGCCACCTGCACGCCCATCGCCGCCGGCAGCCCATAACCCATGGTGCCCAGCCCGCCCGAGGTCATCCAATGGTTGGGTTTATCAAACTTGAAGTGCTGCGCTGCCCACATCTGGTGCTGGCCCACTTCGGTGGTGATAAATGTCTCCCGCCCGCGGGTGGCTTTGAACAGCTGCTGGATCGCGTACTGCGGCTTGATAATGCTGCCCGGATCACGATTCTGCGTAAACCGCATCGAATCTTTTGAACGCCAAAAATCAATCTGCTGCCACCATTTGGCCAAGGCCGCCCGGTCCTGTTTCACCGCATCCTTTTTCCACGCCGCGATCAACGCGCGCAGCGTCGCCGCCGCATCACCGATAATCGCCACATCCACCGCCACGGATTTATTGATGCTGGAGGGGTCGATATCCGCATGGATTTTCTTTGAGCCCGGAGAGAACGCATTCAACCGCCCGGTCACCCGGTCGTCGAACCGCGCACCCAGGTTCAGCATCACATCCGCGCCATGCATCACCATGTTGGATTCGTAGGTGCCGTGCATGCCCAGCATGCCCAAAAACTGCGGATCGGAAGCCGGAAACGCACCCAGGCCCATCAGCGTGGAGGTGCATGGGAAGCCAGTCAGCCGCACGAACTCAATCAGCAGTTTGGAAGCTTCCGGCCCGGCATTAATAATCCCGCCACCGGAATAAACAATCGGCCGTTCGCTGCGTTTCAGCAGTGCAATCGCCTCCGCAATGCGCGCCGGGTCCGGTTCGGTCCGGGGCCGGTAGCTGCGGTGCGGCGCCGTGCTCGCCTCGGTATAGGGCGCCGGGTTGATCAAAATATCTTTCGGCAGATCAATCAGCACTGGCCCAGGGCGGCCGGTTTTGGCGACATAAAACGCCTCATGCACCACGCGGGCGAGGTCCTCCGAGCGTTTCACGAGGTAATTATGCTTGGTCGCCTGACGTGTGATGCCGGTGGTGTCGGCCTCTTGGAACGCGTCATTGCCGATCAGGTGCGTCGGCACCTGCCCGGTCAGGCACACCAGCGGAATACTATCCATCAGCGCATCCACCAGCCCGGTCACCGCATTGGTCGCACCGGGGCCGGAGGTCACCAGCACCACGCCCACCTTGCCGGTGGAGCGCGCGTAGCCTTCGGCCGCATGCACGGCGGCCTGCTCGTGGCGCACCAGAATGTGGCGGATCGCGTTCTGCTGGAAAATGGCGTCGTAAATCGGCAGCACCGCGCCGCCGGGATAGCCGAATATAACGTCCACCCCTTGCGCCTTGAGCGCACGGAGCAGCGCTTCCGCGCCTGAGGCCATCATCTCGGTCGTGGTGATCGTGCCGTCCATAACTATCCTGCCGCCTGCAATTACCTGGAAGGGCACCGCTACAGGTTCAACCCCGGTGGGTCAACCGGGGAAATTTATAAAATTAACCAAACTGCCAACAAAACTTTCCGAAAGTTGCGTGAATCCGTCTATTCGTGATTGTATTATTTGCATATCAGGGCTGTCGGCGAGCTTCTGGTGCCGGAACCAGGTCATTTGCCGCTTGGTATACTGGTGCGTCGCCAGCACCGCCCGCGCGGAGGCTTCCGCCAGGGTTATCTCGCCCCGCAGGTAAGCCCCCAGCTCCGGCACCCCATGCGCGCGCATCAGCGGCAGGCGGGCATCAAGCCCCAACGCTAGGAAATCCCTCACTTCTTCCACCGCCCCGGCCGCCAGCATCTGTTCAAACCGCGCGGTAATCGCCTCACGCAACACCTCGCGCGGCGGGTCCAGCAAAATCATCCGCACCCGCCAGCCTTCCAGCCGGTGCGTCGTCTGCCGCTGCCATTCAGCCAGCCCCTTGCCGGTGCCAATCAGCACCTCATAGGCCCGTGCCACCCGCTGGCTGTCCCCCGGTTTCAGTCTGGCCGCCGTCTCCGCATCCAGCAGCGCATGCACCCCCGGCGCGCCGATCTCCGCCAGTAACCGCCGCGCCCCGGTGCGGGCTTCCACGCCAGGGTCCGGCACTTCAGCGATGCCGTTTATCAGCGCGGAAAAATACATGCCCGTGCCGCCGCACAGAATCGGCAGCGCGCAGGCGTTCATTTCCGCCAGCGCCGCGCCGCGCCACCAGGCGGCATTGGCAGGCTCGGCTGCCGCCCGCACGCCGTATAGCCGGTGCGGCGCCAGCGCCTCATCCTCTGGCGAGGGCCGCGCCGTAATCAGCCGCAGTTCGCGGTAACACTGCATGGCATCGGCGTTGATAATGGTCCCGCCCAGCCGCCGCGCCAGCGCCAAAGCCAGCGCCGACTTGCCGCTCGCGGTCGGCCCGGCCAAAACAACCACGGTCCTATTTTGGCGCGCGGCCGCCCCGCCAGCCCCGCGCGCTGCGTCCCTTGCCCACCCACCGTTCTCTGTCCTACCAGTCTCGTCCATGTCCTATATCGTCATTTTGGTAGCCAACCGGCAAGCCGGTCCCCTTACTCAAGCCCAGGCTGAGCGCGCGCGCGACTTTTGCGCCGGCCAGCACCTTAACTGGCTCAGCCCCGCGCAGTCGGCGGAGTTCATCGTCAAGAACCAGCCGGATATCGCCCAGCTACAGATGGTGCTGGAGCACAAGGCGCTCGACGTCTTCGTCACCAAATTCCGTGGCCGGCGCAAGGCGGTACTGGTGGCTGACATGGACAGCACCATCGTCACCGCGGAAACTCTGGACGAACTCGCCGCCTACGCCGGCCTGAAAGAGCAGATCGCCGCCATCACCAAGCGCTCGATGAACGGCGAGATCGACTTTGCGGACGCGCTGCGTGAGCGTGTCGCCATGCTGAAGGGGCTGGACGTTTCCGCTCTGGAGCGCACCTGGAGCGCCATTGAATTCTGCCCAGGTGCCCGCACGCTCGTCGCCACCATGCGCGGCTTCGGCGCCACCACGGCGCTGGTCTCCGGCGGCTTCACCTTCTTCACCGCGCGCGTGGCCGCCGAACTGGGGTTCGACATCCACCGCGCCAACACGCTGCTGGACAACGGCTCTACCCTGACCGGCGAAGTTGAGGAGCCGATCCTCGACCGCGACGCCAAGCTCGCCACGCTGCGGGAGCTGGCGGAAAAGCGCGGAGTAAAATTGGCCGCCACCATGGCGGTGGGCGACGGCGCCAACGACCTTGGCATGCTGCAGGCCGCCGGGCTGGGCGTGGCGTATTACGCCAAGCCGGTGGTCGCCGCCCAGGTGGGCAACCGGATTGAACACACGGATTTGACATCGTTGCTGTTTGCGCAAGGATACCCGGTAAGCGCATTCAAGGGAGACGGCGAATGAAGACACGGGCGGCGGTAGCGCGGGCGGCGGGGCAGCCGCTTTCACTGGAAATCGTGGATATCGAGGGACCGAAATTCGGCGAGGTGATGGTGGAGGTGAAAGCCACCGGCATTTGCCATACCGATGACTACACCCTCTCCGGCGCGGACCCGGAAGGCATTTTCCCCGCGATCCTTGGCCATGAAGGTGCGGGCATTGTGGTTGAGGTTGGCCCCGGCGTGACCAGTTTGAAAAAGGGCGATCACGTCATTCCGCTCTACACGCCAGAGTGCCGCAACTGTAAATCCTGTCTATCCCGCAAGACCAATCTCTGCACCGCCATCCGCACCACGCAGGGCAAGGGCGTGATGCCCGACGGCACGTCGCGCTTCTCGTGCGACGGCGCGCCGGTGATGCACTACATGGGCTGCTCCACCTTCGCCAATTTCACGGTATTGCCGGAAATCGCTTTGGCGAAAGTGCGGGAAGACGCGCCGTTCGAGAAAATCTGTTACATCGGCTGTGGTGTCACCACCGGCATCGGTGCGGTGTTCAACACGGCGAAGGTGCAACCGGGTGATAACGTGGTGGTGTTTGGCTTGGGCGGCATCGGCCTGAATGTGATTCAGGGCGCGCGCATCGCGGGCGCCGACAAGATCATTGGCGTGGACCTGAATAACGCTCGCCAGCCGATGGCCGAAAAATTCGGCATGACGCATTTCGTCAATCCCGCCGAAATTGGCGAGGATCTGGTGCCGTATCTGGTGAACCTCACCGATGGCGGCGCGGATTATTCGTTCGAGTGTATCGGCAATGTGAAAGTCATGCGCCAGGCGCTGGAATGCTGCCATCGCGGCTGGGGCACTTCGATCATTATCGGTGTTGCTGGTGCCGGGCAGGAGATTTCCACGCGGCCGTTCCAGCTCGTCACCGGGCGGACCTGGAAGGGCACCGCGTTCGGTGGTGCCCGCGGGCGAACCGATGTGCCAAAAATCGTCGACTGGTATATGGACGGAAAGATCAACATCGATGATCTCATCACGCATGTGCTGCCGTTTGAGAAAATCAACGAAGGCTTTGAGTTGATGCGCCGGGGCGAGAGCATCCGTAGTGTGGTGACGTATTAAGGCACCGCTTCACAAGTGCTCCACGTGGAGCACTTGTGAAGAAAGTAATATAACAGCCTGTTAGTACAACTTAATTTTTTACTTGCACCCCAATTTGTGCGAGTTTGTGTCGAAAAAACAACGAGCGCCCTGGTTAGGGAGGCTAAGAGCCAGTCCAGGCCGGCGCATCACTGGCGGGGAAGGAGTCTTTGCTCGCCTCCTCGACCTTATCACCAGTGGCAGCCGGGGCCGGCAGAGACAGCGGCTTACGCAACAGCACAACATGCTGAACGCCGTTGGTGCCGATCACTTCCAGGCCGCTTAATTCGCCATGCAATTCGTCGGCAAATATGGACTCCGGCCCATGAATGATGTGCTCGAAACCATCCAGCGAAATGACCAGAATGTCGTCTTTATGGTCGTAGGTCACACCGAATATGCGCAGCCACTCCGCCGAAACCTGGTTGCCAAGATTAAGCGACGAAACCCTGATCTCGGCTGTCTCAAGCGGTATATTTTTTGACACCCAGTCGAAATACCGGCCCCAATTCGCTTTCTCCAGCTTTTTTACGGCCATTTCTTGCGTCCTTTTTGCTGTGTTGATGCAGCAGGACATAATGTGCGGTTGGCGGTTTACCAGAGAGTGGAAAATGAACTCAGCGTAATGAAAGCGAAGGGTGGCGGGGTGCAGGGGGGTATACCTGCACCCGTAGAGTACTCTTAAACCCTTACTTCCCGTAGCGGCCTAGTGTCGTGCGCAGCGGGTTGGCGCCGGGGTTGGAGCCTTGACCGTTCACCACGATCTGCCGAGCGTCCAGTTCCGTGCCGTAATAGGCTTGTTCAGTCCCGGCGTCGTTGGAGATGACCGAGCCGGCGAGCGAAATGCCGCCGTAGAGGCCCTGGGCTTTGGAGAAGGTGAGGATGTCGGCGTTGAGGGCGGTGGACATGGAGCCGTTGACGCCCGCACCCAGCGTCGCGACGGCGAGGCCGGCATCGGCGCCGAATTTGAACTGGCTGTTGAGCATGGCGTTCAGCCCGCCGTTGGTCATGATCAGCATCATCACCTCGGCGCTCTGCACGCCGATCTGCAGGCCGAAGCTGCCGCTGCCCATGTTGTAGAAGGCCGGGTAGGACCAGTTGCCGTCAGCCGTGCGCGAGGACATGACGCAGCTGCCGCCCTCGCCGCCGATGAAGAAGCCGGCGCGGAAGATGTTCGGGCAGATTACCACGGCTTTGGCCTTGCGCAGATAGATCTGCGCCTGCGTGCCCTCGGCGCCGCTCATCATGTCCTCCAGCGAGAGGGTGGCGCTGTCGACCAAATGCTGCGGCAATTCAGCCAGCGCTGCCGCGGGGGTGGCCAGTGTGGCCGTGGCGATGGCCAGGCTGAGGAACAGGGATTTCATGCGGAGGCTCCTTGGGGTTGTTTCGTATGCAGGCGGGACTCTCCATTTGAGGGTTGCAGCGGAGTCGCGCAAGCCGTGGTGGAGAAATGTTCATTAACCGACAAGATTCTCCAGCCGTGGCGGCTGTATTCCAGCCGGGTCAGGGAGATGTTGTCAACCGCCAAGCAGAGCGCCTGGTGCGGGGTAAGGCCAAGCGCGTAGGCGCACATGGCGCGGATGGCGCCGCCGTGGGAGACGATGATGGTGTCGCGCGCGGGCTCGGCCAGCAGGCGCTCCAGACCGGCACCAGTGCGGGTGATCATTTCGGCAAAACTTTCACCCTCCGGCGGGGTCTCGTGCGCGTGGATCGGCCAGAACGGGTGGCGCTCGGCGGTGGTCCGGGCGTCGAAAGTTGAGATCGGCTCGCCCTGGAAGGCGCCGAAATTCTGCTCGACGAAGGCGGGGTCGATGAGCGGGGTTTCATCCGGGTACCCGGCGCGGATGAGGGCGGCCATGGTGAGCTGAGTGCGGGTGAGCGGAGTGCAGATGAGCCGCGCGGGCCGTGGCAGGCGCGCGGCCAAAGCGGCGTAGCGCGAGGCATCGGCGGCCATGGTGTCGTCGCAGACCGGCACGTCGTTGGTGCCGTAGAGATGCTTCATGGAGCCGGGGTGGACGAGCGCGTGACGGATGAGCCAGAAAAATTGAGCCAAAATTATTCCCCGATTGCGATGAGCGCGCCACGGACGCGGGCGCGGCGGAATTCGGCACCAAAGACCACGATAGCCAGCAGCATCCAGGCAAGGTTGAGGGCGCAGGCCTGGGCGAGATCCGGCCAGTCTGCCGCATGTTGGAAAAGTGCCGCGCGCATGCCGGCGAAGACATGGGCGGCGGGCATCGCCACGGCGACGGGTTGCAGCCAGAAGGGTAGCGCACTGACCGGGTAGTACACGCAGGCGACCGGGGTGATGCCGAAAGCGATGGTCCAGGCCAAAGCTTCAGCGCCGGCACCGTAACGGAACAGCAGCGAGACGATGCCCAATGCGATCCACCAGCCCATGAATAGCAGGTTAACAAAAAACAACAAAAGTACCGGTCCCAGCAGCAGAATATTATAATGATAGAGCAGGTACGCGATAATTGTGGCAGGAAACAGGCCGGCGAGCGTGCGGAGCAGCGAAACCGAGACCAAAGCCGCTAGAAGCTCAGCAGGGCGCAGCGGGCTGACAAAAATATGGCCCAGGTTGCGCGACCAGATTTCCTCCAGGAAGGCCAGCGTGACGCCAAGCTGGCCGCGCAGGGTGATCTCCCACAGCAGCACCCCGGCGATGAGTGCGCCGCCGGTCTGCACGCCGGGGCTGCCACGCAAATGCGCGATGTAGCTGGCGGTAAAGCCCCAGATGAGCAGGTTGAGGGTGGGCCAGTAGGCGATTTCCACCAGGCGCGGCCAGGAGCGGCGGTAGACGACGAGGTGGCGGTAGATCATCGCCCAGATGCGGCGCAGGCTGCTCATGGCTCTTCCCTCCGGGCGATGTCGAGGAACACTTGTTCCAGGGTTTCCCGTCCGTAGCGGGCGATCAGGTCTTCCGGCGGGCCGCGGTCGACGATTTTACCCTGTTTTAGCATCAGCACCGTGTCACACAGGCGCTCGACCTCGGCCATGTTGTGCGAGGCGAGCAGGATGGCGGCGTTGTGTTCGCGCCGGTAGGTTTCCAGCGTGGTGCGCACATAGTCGCCGGTGTCGGGGTCGAGGCTCGCGGTGGGTTCGTCGAGGAGGAGCAGGTCTGGCCGGTTGATGAGGGATTTGGCGAGGGCCACGCGGGTTTTCTGGCCGGCGGAAAGCTCTCCGGCGGGGCGGGAGAGCAAAGCGCCAAGATGGAATTGCTCGGCCAGTTCCCCGATGCGGCGGTTGAGGTGGGGGACGTTATACAGATGGCCGTAGACGCGCAGATTTTCTTCCACCGAAAGCCGGGCGGGGAGCGCGATGTAGGGCGAGGAGAAATTCATGCGGGCGAGGGCGGCGAAGCGGTCGCGCGCGATGTCGTGGCCCAGCACGGTGATGTGGCCGGAGGTGGGGACCAGCAGGCCGAGCAGCATGGAGATGGTGGTGGTTTTGCCGGCACCATTGCCGCCGAGCAGGCCAAGCACGCCGCCTTGGGGGAGGGTGAAGGAGATGTCGTCCACCGCCAGGGTGTGCGGGTAGCGCTTGACCAGGTTGGTTACGGTGATGGCGTCCATGGGGTTTTGGATAGGCGGAGAGGTTGGAGTATGTCCAGGCGATGGACCCCTTGGCGCTGTATATTCACTGGCCGTTTTGCCTGAGCAAATGCCCGTATTGCGACTTCAACTCGCATGTGCGCGAGCGCATCCCGCAGGCGCGGATGGTGGCGGCGTTGCGGCGGGAGTTGGCGTTTGAGGCGGAAAGGGTGGGGAAGCGGCGGCTGACGTCGATTTTCTTTGGCGGGGGCACGCCGAGCCTGTTGGACCCGGAGAATGTGGCGGCGTTGATCGGGGATGCGGTGGCGTTGTTTGAGTCGGCGGCGGACATTGAGATTACGCTGGAGGCGAACCCGACGAGCATCGAGGCGGGGCGGTTTGCCGGGTACCGGGATGCGGGGGTGAACCGGGTGTCCATCGGGGTGCAGAGTTTTGACCCCGAGGCGCTGAAATTTTTAGGGCGGGAGCATTCGGCGGGGCAGGCGGTTGATGCCATTGAGCTTGCGCGGCGGATTTTTCCGCGGCTGTCGTTTGATCTGATTTTTGCGCGGCCAGGGCAGAGCGAGGCGGCGTGGCGCGAGGAGGTGCGGTTCGCGCTGGGGTTGGCGGCGGATCATTTGTCGCTTTATCAGCTGACCATTGAGGAAGGCACGAAGTTCCACACCCTTTATGCCCGTGGCGCGTTTGAGATGCCGGGTGAGGAACTGGCGGCGGCACTTTATGATGCGACGGCAGAGGAGGCGGGGCGGTTTGGGCTGCTGCCGTATGAGATTTCCAACTACGCCAGGCCGGGCGGGGAGAGCCGGCATAATCTGAGCTACTGGCGCTATGAGGATTACGCCGGGATTGGTCCGGGCGCGCATGGCAGGCTGACGCTGGGCGGGGGGCTGGTGGCGGGCTCCAAGCATCGCGGGCCGGAGGCGTGGGCGGAGCTGGTGGAGGCGGGCGGCAGCGGGACGACGCGCGAGGAGGTGGTGGGTACCCTGGATCGTGCCCGCGAGGCGCTGTTGATGGGGCTGCGGCTGGCCGAGGGTATTGCTTTTGAACGCTTTGCCGCGCGGACCGGGACGGCGTTGCTGGACGCGGTGGAGCCGGTAATCCTGCAAGCGGCGATTGAGGAGGGGTATCTGACCCAGACCCCCACGCATCTCATGGCCACAGCGGAGGGCCGCAAACGGCTGGACGCATTGCTGCCTGCCCTGGCCCGATAGTATAGCCAAGGGACTATTGGAGAGATTTATGCGTTACGTATCCACACGGGGTCAGGCTGAGCGGAAAGATTTTGCTGGGGTGCTGCTGGCGGGGCTGGCAAGCGATGGCGGGTTGTATATGCCGGAGAGCTGGCCGCGGTTTTCGGCGGCCGAGCTAAAGGCGCTGCGCGGGCTGCCGTATGCGGAGCTGGCGTCGCGGGTGATGGCGCCGTTTGTGGGCGAGGCGATTGCGTTTGGGGATTTGCAGGCGATGTGCCGCCGCGCCTATGCCGGGTTCGCACACCCCGCCGTGGTGCCGCTGGTGCAGCTGGATAGCGGCGTTTTCGCGCTGGAACTGTTCCACGGGCCGACGCTGGCGTTCAAGGATCTGGCGCTGCAACTGGCCGGGCATTTGTTCGAACATGTGCTGGCGGCGCGCAATGAGCGGGTTTGTATTGTGGGCGCAACCTCGGGCGACACGGGTTCCGCCGCCATTGAGGCGATGGCCGGGCGGAGCCGGGTGGACATTACGATTTTGCACCCGGAGGGCAAAACCAGCGACGTGCAGCGCCGGCAGATGACCACTGTGGCGGCGCCGAACGTGCTGAACATCGCGGTGAAGGGCAATTTTGACGATTGCCAGGATATGGTGAAGGCGCTGTTCGCCGATGTGCCGTTCCGCAATGAGATGAGCCTTTCGGCGGTGAACTCGATCAATTTTGCCCGGATCGCGGCGCAGATACCGTATTATTTTGCCGCCTCGCTGGCGCTGGGCGCGCCGGACCGCGAGGTGGCGGTGGCGGTGCCGACCGGGAATTTTGGCAATGTGCTGGCGGCCTGGGCGGCGCGGCAGATGGGCGTGCCGATTGGCAAGTTTATCGTGGCGAGCAATCGCAATGATATTTTGCACCGGTTTTTGGCGAGCAATGACATGAGTTTGAAGCCGGTGGAGGAGAGCCTGTCGCCGTCGATGGACATTGGCGTGAGCTCGAACTTTGAGCGGTTGCTGTTTGAGTTTTTGGGCCGGGATGCGGCGCTGACGGCGCAAACCATGGCGGATTTCCGCGTCACGGGCAAAATGGCGGTGGCTGACGACGTATGGCGCGCGGTGCGGCGCGAGTTTGTTGGGTTTCATCTGGATGATGCCGGCACGCTGACGGAAATCGCGCGGACTTACCGGGAGGCGGAGTATCTGGCCGACCCGCATACGGCGATCGGCCTGGCGGCGGCGCGGGCGTGCGCGCCGGTGGGGCTGCCGGTGATTGTGGCGGCGACGGCGCATCCGGCGAAGTTCCCGGATGCGATTGAACGCGCGGTGGGATTCCGCCCGGCCTTACCGCCGCATCTTTCCGACCTATATGACAGGGAAGAGCGTTATGTGACGGCCCCGAATGACTTTGAGCAGGTTAAAGGGCTGGTACGGAAATTTGCGAACAGGAATATATGATGACTGAACAGGTTAAGATCACCACGCTGCCCTCCGGCCTTACGGTGCTGACGGAGCGGATGGAGCGGGTGGAGACGGTGTCTTTCGGCGCCTATATCGGGGCGGGGACGCGCCATGAGACGGCGGCGGAAAACGGGGTTGCGCATTTCCTGGAGCACATGGCGTTCAAGGGCACGGCGAGCCGCTCGGCGATTGATATTGCCGAGGCGATTGAGAATGTGGGCGGGCATATCAATGCCTACACCTCGCGCGAACAGACGGCTTATTATGTGAAGCTGCTGAAGGAAGACCTTGGCCTTGGCGTTGATATCATTGGGGATATTCTGTGCCATTCGAGCTTTGAGCCAGAGGAGCTGGAACGCGAGCGCGGCGTGATTTTGCAGGAAATCGGGCAGGCGAATGATACGCCGGATGATATTGTGTTCGACCATTTCCAGTCCGCCGCGTATCCGTCGCAGCCGATGGGAAGGCCGGTGCTGGGGACGGAGGCGATTATCCGCGGCATGAAGCGCGAGGCGCTGCCGGGGTTCATGGCGGCGCATTATACGCCGGAGAATATGGTGATCGCCGCTTGCGGGAATTTGGAGCATGAGCGGCTGGTGGATTTGGTGGGCCAGCATTTTGCCGATTTGCCGAAGGCTGAGCAGCATGAGCCGATGGAGGCGGATTATATGGGCGGCGAGTACCGCGAGTCGCGGGAGTTGGACCAGGCGCATATTGTGCTGGGGTTTGACGCGCCGGCTTACGGCGAGCCGGATTACTATCCGGCGATGCTGCTCTCCACGCTGCTGGGCGGGGGCATGTCCTCCCGGTTGTTCCAGGAAATCCGCGAGAAGCGCGGGCTGGTGTATTCGATTTACAGCTTTACCGCACCTGCCAAGGATGGCGGGTTGTTTGGGATTTATGCCGGAACCGGTGAGTCAGAGGCGGCTGAGTTGATGCCGGTGACGCTGGAGGAGCTGGGCAAGGTGCAGCTTTGCGTGACGGCGGCGGAGCTGAACCGGGCGCGGGCGCAGCTTAAGGCCGGGTTGCTGATGAGCCTGGAATCCACAGGGAGCCGTTGCGAGCAGCTGGCGCGGCAGTGGCAGATTTTTGGCCGGGTGATCCCAGCCGCCGAGACGGTGGCGAAGATCGAGGCGGTGACGGAAGCCGATATACGCGCGGCGGCGGTGAAGATTTTCCGCTCGCGGCCGACGCTGGCGACCATTGGGCCGATTGGACAGGTGCCGAAATTGTCCTCCATTATTGATAGTTTGGCTGCGTGAGCGTGCGCGGGGATGGCGGGGCGGCCGCGCACGAAAACAACGAACTTTTAGGCCAGGCGCAGGAGTTTTTGCGCGCCGCGAAGGCCGCCGGGGCGGATGTCGCCGAGGTGGGGCTGAGCGTGGGCACCTCGATTGGGGTGCAGCGGCGGTTGGGGAAGATTGAGGAGACTGAGCGCGCGGAGTCCCGCGAGCTGGGGCTGCGGGTGTTTGTGGGCAAATGCAGCGCCTCGATTTCCGCCAGTTCGATTGATCCGGGGGCGTTTGCGCGGCTGGCGGAGCAGGCGGTGGCGATGGCGCGCGTGGTGCCGGAAGACCCGTATGCGGAAATTCCCGAGGCCCCGCCGCCGATGGATGCGGCGGTGCTGGATTTGGATGATCCGGTGGAGCCCAGCATGGAAGTGCTGATCGGGCGTGCCGCCGCCGCCGAGGATGCGGCGCTGGCGGTGCCGGGGATTACGAATTCCGAAGGCGCTTCGGCCAGTTGGTCGCGCAGCTTCTCGCTGCGGGTGACGAGCCTGGGCTTTGCGGGGATGTATTGGCGCTCCTACCACGGGGTTTCGGCCACCGCGATTGCGGGGACGGGAACCGGGATGCAGCGTGATTATGATTCGTCCTCGGCTGGGCATGGCGAGGATCTGGAGGACCCGGCGGTGCTGGGGCGGCGGGCGGCGGAGCAAGCGCTGGCGCGGCTGAACCCAGTGCGGCCAAAGACCGGGAAATTGCCGATATTGTTTCATCCGCGCGTGGCGGGGAGTTTTCTGGGGCATCTCTCAGGTGCGATTAATGGCGCGTCGATTGCGCGCAAAACGTCGTTTTTGAGGGATGCGCTGGGGCAGGCGGTGTTTGCGCCGGGGATACGTATTATTGACGATCCGCTGCGGGTGCGTGGGCGGCGTTCGCGGCCGTTTGACCGCGAGGGGCAGCCGGGCGTGCGGCGGGCGTTTATTGATGATGGCGTGCTGACGAGCTGGATTCTCGATACGCGCAGCGCGAACCAACTGGGGTTGAAGACCACGGGGAATGCGGGCGGGACCAGTAATTTTTACCTGGAAGCCGGGAGCATGACGCCGCACGAGTTGATGGCGGATATTGCCGAAGGGCTGTTTGTGACCGAGTTGATTGGCATGGGCGTGAACGGCATCACTGGCGATTACTCGCGCGGGGCGGCCGGGTTCATGATCCGTAACGGCGTGCTGGCCGAGCCGGTGGCGGAGTTCACCATTGCCGGGAATTTGCGCGATATGTTTGCGGCGTTCAGACCCGCCAACGACCTGGAGTTCAAGCGTGGCACGGATGCGCCAACGGTGCGGATTGATGGGATGACCCTGGCTGGGGTTTGATGGCTCTGGGATAAGTAAGGCCAAGGGGCGCGGCAGCGGAGAAAGCCTTGGTAAATCCTCCAGCTGATCGGGGTGGCCGAGGAGTTGCGGATGCTATTCGCCAAATTTCCAGTCGAGGCCTGCTTCGGCTTTGGCATTGCCGTTGAAAAAAACCAGTAAAAAATGGAACTAAACGGTGGCGGCAAACTGCCGCCGCCGGTCAAATAATCGCTACCGGCGCCGCAGCCCCAGCCTTGTCGCCAGTACGTGGCGAATGGCGGCAAAGCGCCGGGTAAAACCAGTACGGCTCCCGCGCAGCAGGCGCAGTATCATGTCCCTGGCCGGGCGTATCCGCGCCAGCACCCAGTCGCGCCCGCGTATGAACTGCCCATGCACCCAGGCAAACCAGCGGATGGACAGCAGCTTGCGCTCGCACCCCTGGTAAATCCATACTTCCATCAGCGTCGCGGTGCCTTTTATGAACACGCCGACCATCATCGCAGCGGTCCATTGCCGGTGCAGCAACAGGTCGGAAGCCCAGAACCCGCCGGCATGGCTGAAAATTTCAGGCACCAGGAACATCGGCAAAATCGCCAGCGCTGGCAGCGTCTCCAGCCTCTCTTGCGCCGCTGTCACCGCGCTGATGCGCGAAATCTGCCGCAGCAGCGCCTTCGCACCGTTCCAGAAAACTTCTTCGACAATCACATAGAGCAGGGCAGGGGGCAGCAGCAGCACATCGCGCAGCAGCCGTCCCCATTTACGACGGTTAGTTAAGTTGGAACCCATCGGGCGAGTGTAGACCATGTCCAGCCCCTCAGGCCAGCGACAGGACCACCAGCAGCGGCCGGTGGTCCGATGCGCCCTGGTCCAGCACCTCCGCCGAGACGCATTTCACCCCGCGCACAAAGCAGCGGTCCAGCCGCAACGGCACCAACCCGCTCATCCGGTGTGTTGCTATCCGCGCGCCGACATCCGCAAACCCCGGCAGCAGTGGCGTTCCCAGCATGTTGCAATCGCCCAAAATCGCCGCCCGTTGCGGCAGCATGCGGGCAATCCGCCGCAACTGCCGCCGGTTCAGCATCTGCCCGTGCGAGAGATGCACATTCGCCACGCTGAAACCGCCCAGATCCAACATTTGACAGATCCGCCGCACGATCACGCCGCGCTGCAAAGCCAAACTTCCCGCCGGCGCATGAAACGGATGCTTGCTCCATGCCGCCAGCCCATGGTGCCGCCCCGGCAGCGCCACCCGCGCGTAATGCCCGCCGAGCCGCTCAGGCAGGCTGTCTATCCCCGCCGTCGCCTCCTGCATCAAACACAAATCCGGCTTGTGGCGCTCAATCAGCGCCTGCACATGCCCGGCCTCGGCCCCCACCGAGTGCAGCAGGTTCCAGCTGATAATCCTGAACTCAGCCTGCCCGGGCATCTTTACCTGCCCGCCAGAGTCTGATCGCCCGCAAAACCAGCCCGGCCCCCGGCCACAGCGCTGCAATCGCAACCACCCAGGCGATCACGCGCGGCAGAAAAATTGCTAAAATCCCCAGAAAAATCAGCAGCGCGCCGCCCCCAAACACCACCAGGGATTCCGCCGGCTGCAACTGCCGCCGCCGGGTAAAACTCGCACTCAGGGTACTGCCAAGGCCGATAGCGCCAGAGAGCAACCGCCCGGCATTGGCGGTGGCACGCTCAGCCGGCCGGCCATCGGGCGCCACCGGCCGGGTAATTCCGCTCCGCCAGCGCGCCAGCACCACCTCGGTCGAATGGTGCATATCCTCCTCGTACATCGCCTCCATTTGTGCCGCGAGCGCATGGTCTTTGATGGTCACATCCAGTTCGCGGTTGATAATCCAACTCGCCAAATTGGAATTGCTAGACCCAATCCGGCTCCAGCAGCCATCCGCCACGGCCGTCTTGGCGTGCAGCATTGGCCCGTTCCACTCAAAAACCCTAACCCCCGCCTGCAACAGTGGTAGATATGCCGCCTTCGAGAGTGCCCCCACCAACGGCCAGTTGCTAGAACCAGGCACCAGTAGCCGCACATCCACCCCCGCCCGCGCCGCCCCGGCCAGCGCCCGCACATACGCGGTGGTGGCAACAAAATACCCATCCGTCAGCCAGAGCGAGCGCGTGACAATTTCCGCAATCAACTGCTCCAGCCGGTAAAGCCCCAGCCCATCCGGCCGCACGGCAATCACCGATACTTCCACGCCGCCCGCCGCCTCACCCCCCGCCGCTTCACGCCTCTCCGCTTCACTTAGAGGCAAAAACCGTTCCTTGGGCGGCGCCAGCCGGGCCGCCGCTGCCCAGCTATCGCCAAACGCGGCATCCACATTCGCCACCGCCGGCCCGCGAATTTCAACCGCGGTATCGCGCCACGGCGGCATGTTGCGCGTCACGTCTCCCGCCCAGTCATCGCCGACGCACAATCCCCCGGTGAAGGCCACATCTCCGTCAACGCATAGCACTTTGCGATGATCCCGGCTGATCCATCGCACGGGATGCAGCGCGTGCGGCTGATTATAACACCGCACCTCCACCCCGCCCGCGCGCAGCCGCGCCCAGAACCCGGCCGGTGTCCGCCGCCAGCAGCCCAACCAATCATATATCACCCGGCAGTTCACGCCGCGCCGTGCCGCGGCCACCAGCGCTTCGGCAAATGCCTGACCGGTGGCATCATCCTCAATGATGTAATTTTCCAGCCACACATAACGCTGCGCCTGCCCAATCGCGTCCAGCCACGCGGAAAACGTCTCCGGCCCGTCGCGCAGCAGGCGCACCAGGTTTCCCACCGTATGCCGCGCCTCGGCGACCCGGCAAAAGGACGCACTGGCAAGCGCGTCAAGCAAATCCATGCGTACCGCTCAACCGGCCGTCTTAAGCCGTCATTTCATGCACATGCACATCATGGGCACCCTGCAGTGGCAAAATCTTCAGTGCCTTTGCCTCCGCGGCGGCATCACGCAGGCCTACCCACAGCACCAGCCCGCCGCGCTCCACCTGCTCCTTGACCCGCGTGACGAAATGCTGGTGGATCAGCCCGCCAACGGCAGCGCCAACCAGCAAGCCCCCGCTCGCCGCGATCACCACGGGCAATATTCCCCCGGCGCCCACCAGCGTGAGGCCGCCAAGTGCCGCCAGGGCAGGGGCCGGCAAATAAGTGGCTTCCAGCCTGGAGACCCGCGAGAAAAACGTATCGCGCGGCACCGCCGGATCGTCCTCGACCTCCTTAACGTGCTGGTAAGGATGCCCCAGCTTCTGTTTCACCGCCTCCTCGCTGGCCAGCAGGGAGAATGCGGCCCGGTCGAACCCATGTGTTTCCAACGCAAACACAGCGGCGTCGAGCGCCTCGGCGGTATCGAATACGGCGACGGCTTCCCGGTAGGTGATTGGCATGGCGTTTTCCTCTTTGGTGTTGTCGTGACGGCAGGGACACTGCATTAGTTTTTCGCGTTAGCATACGCCGCCGGCAAAGTGGCGTCATCGCCTTTCAGGCCAGCAAGGTTGCGAACAGCCCGAGCGCACAAATCGCCATCACGCCAAAGGTAACCCACACCAGCGAGCGCGACAAAATCCCGCCACGGTACGCCCCCAAAATCTCCCGGTTGGCGTTGATCCGGGCAATCATGAACAGCAGCGGCACCGCGGCGATGCCATTGAATACGGCGGTAAACACCAGAGCCTTGATTGGGTTGATGCCGATGAAATTCAGCAGCAACCCAACGCCCGTCGAGACGATAATCACGCCGTAAAACCCGCGCGCCTCCATGAACTTGCGCGACAATCCCTCCCGCCAGTCAAACGCCTCCGCCAGCGCATATGCCGCCGAACCCGCCAGCACCGGAATCGCGAGCAGCCCCAGCCCGATCACGCCCACGGCAAACAAATCGCGCGCCAACTGGCCGGAGTTGGGGAACGAGTGCACCAGCGGCTCCAGCGCCTTCGCCGCATCAGCCGCCGTGGCGATATTCGTAATTCCGTGGCTGAACAACACTGTCCCGGTGGTGATGATAATGAACCATTGCGCCAGCTCGGCGGAAACCATGCCGATTGAATTATCTATGCGCATGTTGCCGATAAAATTCTTCGGCAATTCCGGTGGTCCCTCGGCTCCGGTAGCTAGGCCAAGGGAAATTTCCTCCTCAACTTCCTCGGAGGCCTGCCAGAAAAACATGTAGGGCGAAATCGTGGTGCCGAACACGCCGGTCACAATGAACAGAAACGCGAAGGAAAATTCCACGTGGGGAACAAAAGTGGCGTATAATATCCGTCCCCAGGGTTCCGCCACCATGAAGGTCGTCGCCGGGTATGCCAGCAGGGCAAGCGCCAGCCACTTAAGTACCTTGGCGTAGGACCGGTAGCTGACCAGCACCTCCAAAGTCACCACCAGCCCCGCAACGAATACCGTGTACATCCACAGCGGCCCATTCACCACCAGTTGCGAGGCAGCGGCAACGGCACCGAGGTCCGCCCCGATATTGATGGTATTGGCGACCACCACCAGGCCGACCATGGCAGTCAGAACATTGCGGCTGTAGTGCTGCTTGATAACCCCGGCCAGCCCCTTGCCGGTCACCGAGCCAATCCGCGCGCAGCATTCCTGCACCGCCACCAGCAACGGTATCTGGTAGAACGCCGTCCATAACTGGCCAAAACCAAATTGCGCCCCGGTCTGGGAATAGGTGGCAATGCCGGAGGGATCATCATCCGCCGCGCCGGTAATAAGCCCCGGCCCCAGAATGCGCAGCAACCACATAATTCCACGCCTGGGAGGGCGTTCAGCGGAGCTGGCGTCAGGTTTCTTTGAAAGTAGGCGCACAGGCTCCCGCTATCGGCTAAATTAAAAGGCAGGCTCATGCTTACCGGCAACTTCACCGGCAAAGCAATCCGTGTGGACTAAAGCTGCCAACCTCAATCCACGCGCCTGCCCGTGCTTTACAGCAATCCCCGGCGCTTCAGCCATGCCACCACGGCGATCACGCTCAAAGCCGGCAGCACAACCCCCAGGGCCAGAAAGGCCGTCTCGCTGCTGAAAACCCGCTCCATCCAGTAGAAATTCATCCCGAAAAACCCGGTGAGAAACGTAATTGGCAGAAAAATCAGCGACACGATGGTCAGCCGGTTAATCTGCTCGCTCTGCCGTTGCGCAATGGCGGTGGCATAATTCTGCGACATTTTTGACGCCCACTCGCTGCGCTCATGCAACCGGCGCTCCACATCGTCCACCTGGTCCGCATAATCATTCAGCTCCCTGGCGCCATGCCGGTCAATTCCCGGCAACGCTTCCACGCCGACCAACGCCGTACGCACCGCGCTGCTGTAGCGGTCGATATTCGACCATGCCGATTGCAGCGTCTGGAATCGCCCCGTCAGCGCCGGAAAATCGATGCTTTCGGGCTTCTGCCCCAGCTGCCTCTCAATGGCCTGAAAGCGCTCATCGAGTTCGCTGATCGCCTGCTGCAACGTGCCGAGCAACAGCTGCAACAAAATTCCGCCGGCGTGGTAGGGGCTTTTCTCCAATTCGCTGGCCCGTTCGGCGAAATGCTCGCGGATATCATCCAGAACTCCAGCGCTGCCGTTCCAAACGGTGACCAGGCAGGTCTTTGTCGCCAGCAGATGGATCTCCTGCAGCCCCCGCCCACGCTCGGCCACCCAGGTCGCCGCCAGCAATTGTTGCCGGTCGATCGTCATCCGCCCGCTCTGGCCAAACCGCTGCAGCCAGACAATGTCCGCCGCCTCCAGCCTAAGTCCGCCGAGCAACTCTTCCCGCGCCGCGTCATTCCCCCCAGCAATATCGAGCCAGAAAAATCCCCCCCGGCCGATCATCTCCCTTAGCGCCTCCAGCGATTCCACCCGCCGCACCCCATTGGTGCTGACAAACCAACAGACAGCGGGGTTTGTTTGTCCCATGGGCCTAAACCGGGAACTTTCCGTCCCGCACGTCGGCGGCATAGTCGCTCAGCGCCGTCTGCATCAGCGCCGCCCCGTTCACATACTGGCGGGCAAACCCCGGGGCGCGGTCCATGTTCAACCCCAGCACATCGTGCAGCACCAGCACTTGCCCATCCGTACCCGGCCCCGCGCCAATGCCAATCGTCGGCACGCCCAACCGCTTGGTAATCTCAGCCGCCAGCTCGCTTGGAATCGCCTCCATCAGCACCATCCGCGCCCCGGCTTCTTCCAGCGCAATCGCCTCATCAAAAATCCGTGCCGCCGCCTCCTGCGTCTTGCCCTGACGCTTGAACCCGCCCAACTGGCGCACATGCTGCGGCGTCAGCCCGATATGCGCGCACACCGGGATCGCCCGCAGTGAGAGATACTTCACCGTCTCCACCATCGGCATGCCGCCCTCCAGCTTCACGATATCCGCGCCCGCCTTCAGCAGTTTTGCCGCCGCCGCGAACGCCTGCGCCGGCCCTTCCTCAAAACTGCCAAACGGCAAATCCGCCATCACCAGCGCCCGCGTCACACCTTTCGCGACAATCCGCGTATGGTAGACCATCTGCCGGAGCGAAACATTAAGCGTATCCGCATCGCCGGCCACCATCATGCCCAGTGAATCCCCCACCAGTACCGCATCCACGCCCGCCGCATCCGCCAGCCGCGCAAACGGATAATCATAGGCCGTAATCATGCTCATCTTGCGGCCTTCGCGTTTGGCTTTTTCCCAAACGGCCAGATTCTTGCTCATGCGTGTGCTCCCTCCCGCAGCAGGTCCAGGGCGAATGCAACGCTCGCCCGCCGCACATCATCGCGGCTGCCGCTGAAGACTTTATGATACGTGGTGACGCCGTCCGCTTTCGCCAAGCCGAACCATACCGTCCCCACCGGTTTTAGCGCCGTGCCGCCATCCGGCCCGGCAATCCCGGTCACCGCAACCGCCAAATCTACTCCGGCTTTCACCCGCGCTTCAATCGCCATGCACCCCGCCACCGCCTCGGAGACCGCGCCAACCTCCTCAATCAACCCATCCGGCACGCCCAGCATCTGGGTTTTCGCCGCATCGGAGTAGGTGACGAACCCATGTGTAAACACCGCCGAGGCCCCCGGCACGCCGGTAATCGCCGCGGCAATCATCCCGCCCGTGCAGCTCTCCGCCGTGGCAATGGTCAGCTCCTTGGCCTTGCAAACCGCCACCAGTTCCAAGGCACTCATAACGGCACCACCAGCCGCAGCAGCAACATCACCCCCGCTGCCATCACCCCTGCAATCAGATCATCGCCCATCACGCCATACTCATCATGCCGCGCATCCGCCCAGGCCACCGGAGCTGGCTTGAAAATATCAAACAACCGGAACAGCGCGAAGCTGAACGCCAGCCCCCAGAATCCCACATGGCTTAGCGCCAGCAACGGAATCATCTGCCCGGCAATCTCATCAATCACAATCCACCCATGGTCTTCCGCCGCATTCCCCACGGCACGGATCGCCTCCACCCCCACCACCGAGAATACCACAATCCCCAGCAGCAACGGCAAATGCCCGTAGTGCAGCAGCGCCGCCCCCAGCGCCAACCCTACCAGAGAGCCAAACGTCCCCGGCGCTTTCGGCGCATACCCAGACCCAAATCCGGCAGCCAAAAAAGTCCAGAAGTTCATGGCTGCATCCAGGGGGTCAGCGGAAAATCGGCCGAACCGGTAATCTGCGCGCGGTAGATGGTAATGCTCTCCGAGACTTGCTCCACATAGTTGCGCGTCTCGTTGAAGGGTATCTCCTCCACCCAGTCGATCATATTCGCTCCGCCGGGGTTCTTGCCCAGTTCCGGATCGCCGTATTCGGTGAGCCAGTTGGCAACATTGGCCGGCCCGGCGTTATAGGCGGCAACGGCCATCGGCAGGCAGGTGCCAAAATCCCGCACCAGCCCCGCGAGGTAGGTGGCCCCCAGCATCATGTTCTGGTCCGGATCGAACAAATTATTATAACTCAGCCCGTTCTTCTTCGCCGTACGCTGCGCGGTGGCCGGCATCAGCTGCATCAGGCCCACCGCCCCGGCACCGGAAATCACGGCCGGGTCAAAACTGCTCTCCTGGCGCATAATGCCGTCGGAAATGGCGGCCTCCAGCACCTCGGTTGGCGGAGTAACCGGCATTGGCCAGCCCTCGCGCACCAGCATCTGCCCATCAGTCCCGGCGGTGCGGGAAATCGCCACCGCGCTCTGCGGCAGGCCCAACCCCAGCGCCAGCTTGGCGGCCATCTCGCGCGTGCGGTCATCAATCGCCACCTGCCCCAGCCGGTTCAGGAAAATCGCCGCGTCCTTCGGGTCATTCATCTGCACCAGCAAGGCGGCGGCGCGCGGCAACTCCATCATGGCAAAACCAAGGGCATCGCTGGCGCTGAATGTAGGCTCCCCCGCGCTCAAAATCCGTGCCGCCAGCGCCTGCGGCGTATCCCCCAGCGCAATCGCCGCCAACTGCCCGTAATACGTGTCAGGATACTCCGCCGCGCGGTTAAAATCCGCCGTGGCTTGCACACCCGTCTGGCTCCGTCCCAGCCAGTACCAGGCCCGTGCTTGCGTAATGACCGAGGGCGACAGGCTGGCCAGGTTGGTGAACCAGATCGCCGCCTCATTGGGCTGCTGCAGGAACCGCAACAGTAAAAACCCGGCGAGAAAATCCCGGTCGCCCACCTGCTGCTGCGCAATGCTGCCCTCCGCGGGCGGGTTCGCCGCCGTCACCACAACATAAGCGTCCTTGGCATCCCCGGCGGCCAGCAACGCCCGCGCCAGCCGGTTCTGGTCCGGCCAGAACATCAACTGCTGGTCAAGATCCGCCGCAGCCGAGGCCGCCTTGCCCTGAGCCGCCCACATCGCCGCCGCCTGGGTATCCTGCCCGGCCTTGTGCAATGCCTCCACCTGGGTCAGAAAATCCGGCACCTTATTGATCATGCTGGGAGACTGCGTGCCCGCCGCCTGCGCCTGGCGCAGCGCCAGCAATCCCTGCTCCGGCCAGTCCGGATTGGCATCAATAAACGCTTGGATCTCATCCGCCGTCCCGCCGCCCGGGTCCAGCAGCTTGAAAAACGTCACCAGTTTCACCATCAACGGGTCGCCGGTCGCCGCCGCCAGCTCCTGCGCATCGGAGAAATCCCCCGCCTTCACGTCGGTCATAATCTGCGGCGAGGCCGGGGTTTGCGCGAAACCCACGGCCGGGAGCAGGGCGAAAAGCAGGGCAGCCAGACATCTCATGCACAGCGTTGTAGCAGCTAGCGGCTTGCAGGCTACCCCCGGTACGATTACGTCATGGACCAACAGGAGTAGATTATGTTTCATGGTTCACTAACCGCGCTGGTGACGCCGATGCACGCGGACGGCAGCATCGACGAAACGGCCTACACGCGCCTGATCGACTGGCAGATCGAGCAGGGTACGCAGGGCATCGTCCCCGTCGGTACCACCGGCGAATTGCCGACCCTCACGCACGACGAACACAAGCGCGTCGTCGAACTCGCCATCGCCGGGGCGCGGGGCAGGGTGCCGGTCATCGCTGGCGCCGGCTCGAACTCCACCGCCGAGGCTATCAGCTTGGCCGCCCACGCCAAACGCGCGGGCGCGGATGCGGTGCTGGTCGTTACCCCCTATTACAACAAGCCGACCCAGGAAGGCCTGTTCCGCCATTACACCGCCATCGCGGACGCGGTGGAAATTCCTCTGTTCATCTATAACATCCCCGGCCGCTCGGTCATCGATATGTCGGTGGAAACCATGGCCCGCCTCGCCGCGCATAAAAACATCGCCGGGGTGAAGGACGCCACCGCGAACCTCGCCCGCCCGCTGCACACTTTGCGCGCCTGCGGGCCGGACTTCATCCAGCTCTCCGGCGAGGACCACACCGCTTTGGCCTATCTCGCCGCCGGCGGCCGCGGCTGCATTTCCGTCACCGCCAACGTCGCCCCCAAACTCTGCGCCGAACTCCACGCCGCCTGGGCGCGCGGCGACCTTAAAGCCGCCATGGCCATCCAAATGCGCCTGCTCCCGCTGCACGACGCCATGTTCATTGAGAGCAACCCCGGACCGGTGAAATACGCCGCCTCTTTGCTTGGTTTTGGCACCAACACGGTCCGCCTGCCGCTTGCCGAGGTCAGCACGGAATCCGCTGCCCGCATCAAGGCGGCGATGCTGGAAGTGGGCCTACTCGCTTGACCGCCAACGACAAGGAAAAGAGCAAATCCGGCTACATCTCGCACGGCATCGCCGCGCAGAACCGCAAGGCGCGTTTCGACTATAAAATCCTCTCGACCATCGAAGCCGGAATCGTACTCAAAGGCGTGGAAGTAAAATCGCTGCGCCTCGGCCGCGCTACTTTGTCAGAAGCCTGGGCCGGCGAGCGCGACGGCGAGCTCTACCTGTTTAACGCCTACATTCCCGAATACCAGGGCGGCGTGCTCTCCCGCTTCGACGTGCGCGGCACCCGCAAACTGCTGGTGAAGAAAAAGGAGCGCAACCAGCTTTTTGGCGCCATCAACCGCGAAGGCGCCACCGTCGTCCCGCTCGACATTCATTTCAACCCGCGCGGCTTGGCGAAGGTGACGCTGGGCATCGCCGAGGGGCGGCAGAAGCATGACAAGCGGCATGCGATTGCGGCGCGCGATTGGCAGCGGGATAAGGCAAGGTTGTTACGGAATAAGTAGGGTTCAGGATCTGCCTGAATTTTAACGATGAAACTAAGGGTTAAAATTCAGTGCCTGAATCGATAGATCATACATGGGAGATTCTTTATCGTGCAGTTTTAACGCTTGCGACGAACGGGGGAAATTTACGTGTCCGTCTAAAGAATGCATGGCTGTACGATCTTGATCGCCTCGAAAGTATGAAAGCATTTTGGCCGGATATTCAAGAAAGATTGACCAAGATCAAAAATCAGCTTTTTCCAAAGAAATATGACGGATACGAGGTATTTAATAGATATCGTTACCATACGTTAGAAAAGATCGCGACCGAAGTATTTAGTTTATATTACCAAGTCTCTCAACGAAAAGCCGAAGCAGAGTTCATTCGTAAACAGGAACAAATGGTTAGAAAAAAACACCGTCAGGCGGCTATTTCTCCAAAAACCCCCTAAGTGTCTGTATGAAAACAACTTGAATCAATAGAATCATTTGTGATTCTATATGGTTGGTCAGATTCGCAGGAGCAACCTGATGTGGACGAACGAAAATCGTGATGATTATGACCGTGGGCGGCTGCGGTATCCGAGCGACTTGACGGACGCGGAATGGGTGCATTTGGCACTGGTGATCCCGCCTGCCAAGCGCGGCGGCAACAAGCGCAGTGTTGATGTCCGTGCGGTGGTAAACGGCCTAATGTATATCCTGAGCACGGGTTGCCAGTGGCGGGCGATTCCGAAAGACCTGCCGCCATTCAGCACTTTGAACGGTTACTTTCGTCGCTGGGATGAAGACGGTACGCTGGCCTGGCTGCACCATACGCTGTACGTCAAATGTCGAGGACTGGTTGATCGAAACGAAAGCCCGGCGGCGGCGATCATCGACAGCCAGAGTGTAAAGAGCGCGGAAAAAGGGGGGTCTCGATTGACCCGCCGGGATATGATGCGGGCAAGAAGATCAAGGGCAAGAAGTGGCATCTTCTTGTAGATACTGAAGGTTTGTTGCTTTTGGCCATGCTTCATGCGGCCAACATCCAGGACCGCGACGGCGGTATTCTATTGTTGATGACATTATTCAAATTGCATCCTGACCTACGAAAGCTCTACGCCGATGGCGGATATCGGGGGCCGAAGTTTCGTCAAGCTCTGCGGCGTATCCAACGAAAACTCCAAGTCGAAATTGTAAAGCGCTCGGATGCCGCAAAAGGATTTGCCGTGCTGGCGAGGCGTTGGGTGGTCGAACGAACCATCGGTTGGCTAAATAGATGCCGCCGTCTTGCCAAGGACTGGGAATGCCGGAACCGAAACGGACTGGCTTTTTTGTATTGGGCATCCGTGCGCCTCATGCTCAGAAAGATCCGTAAAGTCACAATATGATCAAATACAGACTCTGAGACGCTTGCGCGGCGCTGAGAATATTGCGCGTTGCAGACGCTGGTGCGCAATTTGCCAAATGCGCCGGAGGCTGAGCGCGTGTTTTGGTCTGCTGGCGTGGGGCTCAGGGGGGAGAGTCGAGACCTTCGGCCAGCGTAGTCTCGATCAATGTCGCGGCGATGAGATGAGCTAGCAACCAACTGCGCGCCAGCCTGGGATCGCTGGCCTGCAAATCGGCAAACCCACCCAGGCTCTTCAGCCGTTTGAAGGCAAGCTCGATCTGCCAACGCATACGATAGAGCCTGACGGCCTCTTCAGCGTTAGCACGTGCTGCTGGCAGCGATGTCAGAAGCATCATGTACCCCGCGCTGCGCAAGGAGCGTGGATCGGTTTTGGTGCCCTTGCGGCTGGCCTTGCGGTGGATCCGCTGATGTTGCCGCTGGGTGGCCTCCGGCGGCTTGCGGGTAATGATCAGGCGGGCCGGTACTTGGGCAAGCCCGCTGCCGATCCGCACCTCACGTTCCACCACCTGGGCACCGATCTCTGGCAAGGCAGCGAAAAGATCGAAGCTCTGACCTGAAGCATCTGAAAGCTTCACAGAACACCAGCCGATCCGGGTAATGAAATCAGCGCCGCTATCGCGGGCGTGGGCAAAGTTGCGCACCCGCGCATAACCCCGACCCTGCACCAGCACATCGCCAGGTCCAACGGCCACGCGGCAAAGGCTTTCGGCCGATTTGGCTTCGGTAAGTGCCAAATCGGTGAACCGGCCGCGCGCCGGTTCATAACGCGCATGCAACCGCCAATCACTGCCATCGCTGCCAGGCAGTGAGACGGTCGATCCATCCACCAAACTGAGCCGCAACCTCCCATCCGCTGGCGCATCGCCGCGGCCATGAGCCAGCAGGTGGTCTAACACATCGGCTAAAAAATCACCCGAATTACGCAACCGATCCAGCAAGGAGACGTCACAAAGATCAGCGATCCCCGCTTCAATCGCAAAACGGGCAACGCCGCGCAGGGATAAACCACCAGGGCCATAAAGCAGAGCCAGGTGCAGCAAGTCAGCGGCGCTGCGAACACCGCGCTTACGAAGCAGCGCACGGTGCGACCGTGCGCTGTCATCCAAATTAACCAGCGACGAAATGTGGCCAATGACGCTCGGCCAATGTTCTAGACAGAAAGAGGTGTTTAATATCTACCCCCAGAATCATGCCGATTCGTAGCCGGTCAACTCTTATCCTAGCGCTTATGGGGCAAAACCCCTCGCCTTGCTTACTTAAACCCCTTGGCACCGGCCCGGCGTTATGTCGCGTCGCGGGCTATGCGGACGCGTTCTACGCGGCGGCCGTCCATGAGGAGCACGTCGAATTTCCATCCGCCGAATACGATGGCGTCGCCTTTGCGTGGCGGGCGTTGCAGCAGGGCGAGGATGAGGCCGCCGAGGGTGTGGTAAGTGCCTTCCGACGGCAGGGCGGGCAAGTGGAGGCGGGCTTTTATTTCATCGACTGGGGTGAGGCCGTCGAATTCGTAGAAGTCGGCTTCGGGCGAGTCGGTGCCTTCCTTGGGGCCGGTGTCGTCGGCGTCGCCGACGATGGCCTCCAGCACGTCGGCGGCGGTGACCATGCCCTCAAAACTGCCGTATTCGTCGAGCACGATGGCAATGCCGAGCTGGTCGGATTTCAGGCGCTCCAAGGCTTCCAGAGCAGAAACTGAATCCGGAATGGCCATGGGTTGGCGCAAGGCGGCGGCGAGGGAGAAGTCCTTGCCGTCGAGCACGCGGTCCAGGATGTCCTTGGCTTGCACGATGCCGGCGACGTTATCGATGGCGCCGTCGCAGACGACGAAGCGTGAGTGCGGGGCGGCGCGCAGGGTGGCGATAATGGCGGCGCGGGGCGCGGTGCGGTCGATCCAGGTGATTTCCGTGCGCGGGGTCATAATGGCGCGCACCGGCTTATCGGCCAGGCGCAGCACGCGTTCGATGATGTCGCGTTCCTCGTTTTCCAGCACGCCGGTTTCGGCACCTTCCACCAGCATGGCTTTGAGTTCTTCCTCGCTCATGGCGCGGCGGTCCTCGCCTGGCGGGCCGAACAGGCGCAGCACCAGCGTGGTGGTGGCGCCCAGCAGCCAGACCACCGGCGTGGTCACCGCGGCCAGAATCGACAGGGGTTGCGCGATGACCGCCGCCACGCGCTCCGGGTGGCGCAGCGCCAGTTGTTTGGGCACCAACTCGCCGAACACCAGGGTGAAAAAGGTAATCGCCAGCACGGTCAGCCCAAGCGCCAGCGGGCCGGCATAAGGTGCGATCAGCGGCACGCGAGCCAGCGGCCCCGCCAGATGGCTGGCCAGTTGAGCGCCGCCGAACACGCCGATGAGAATGCCGATGAGCGTAATGCCGAATTGCGACGCGGGCAGAAAGCTATGCGGGTTATCCGCCAGCGCCCTTGCCCGTGCCGCGCCATGCAGCCCCTGGCGCTCCATCAGCGTGAGCATGGCCCGCCGCGCGGAGACCAGCGCCAGCTCGCTTAGTGCAAAAGCACCGTTGAGCAATATGAGAATGGCGAGAATGAGTAGTTGCAACGCGAGAGTCATGCCCTCTTTCTACGCGCATTTTGCAAAAATTGCAGCTTCGCAATCCTACGAAAATTTCACTTTGCCACAATCACGACACATTCGTGCCCAGACCCCGCCGCTTTAGGTAACCATACATTGCGGCGTGCGAGGCTTGTCTCACACATATCCGGACCAGCATCATGACGTTTCAGTCACAAATCCTCCGCCAGTCGCCGCAGGTTTCCACCCGCAAAGCCCGCAAGGGCGGGACCAATCCCAGCTCCTGGGCCGCGTCCTTGGGTGTTGGCGTCATTGCACTCGGCCTTTGGGCTGGGCTCAACCGGCCGGTCACGGATATCGCACCCTATAATGGCGAAATTGGCGGCTTTGCCTTCTCGCCCTTCCACGCTGGTGAGAACCCGGCGAACAACGACTACCCCACCACTGCCGAGATCAAGTCCGACCTCGCGCTTGCCGCGCAGCACACCCACAACATCCGCACCTACACGGTCGAGGGCGATCTCGGCACCATTCCGGCCCTGGCCGAGGGCATGAACCTTAACGTCACGCTCGGCGCCTGGCTGGACCGCCACCCGGATGCCAACGCCGCCGAACTGGCCAAGGTTGTGCAGGTCGCCAACGCCAACCCGGACGTGAAGCAGATCATGGTCGGCAACGAGACCATCCTGCGTGGCGACATGACCGTGCCCGAGCTGATGGCCGACATCAGGCTGGTGAAGTCGGAGACCCATGTGCCGGTTTCCACCGCCGAGCCCTGGCATGTGTGGCTGAAGCACCCCGAGCTCGCCAACCGCGTTGACTTCATCACCGTGCATCTGCTCCCCTATTGGGAGGGCGTGCCGGAAAACATCGCCGTGCAGGACGCCATGAACCGGCTGAATGCCGTGCATGACCGTTTCCCCAACAAGCGCATCGTTATCGGTGAAATCGGCTGGCCGTCGGATGGTATCGACATCGGCGCCGCCCGTGCCAGCACGGTCAACCAGGCCCGCTTCATGCGCGACTTCTTCAACCTCGCCCAGAAAGACCACATCCAGTACTTCGTGATGGAGGCGTTCGACCAGCCCTGGAAGACCAGCTTTGAAGGCCGTGCCGCCGGTTACTGGGGTCTGTTCACCATGGACCGCCATGCCAAATGGTCGCTCACCGGCCCGGTTGAGAACAACCCCGCCTGGGCCTTTTATGCCTTCGGCGCCGCGCTGCTCAGCCTCGCCGCCACCATGGCCCTATTGTCCCGCCGCCCGGACATCCGCTTCTCCGGCAAGCTAATCTTCGCGGCGCTGGTGGAAGGCTTCACCGCCACCCTGGCCATGCTGTTCATGACCATGAGCGAGACCTACCTTTCCCTGGGTGCGGCCACCGTGTGGGGCGTGCTGGCCATGGGCCAGGCCATGCTGCTCTTCCTGCTCATCGCCGACAGCTTCGACCTGGTGGAGACCATCTACGGCCGCATCGCCAAGCGCCATTTCGAGCCGATCCCGGCCCCGGCCGGCGCGCATCTGCCGAAAGTCTCCATCCATCTGCCGATCTGCAACGAGCCGCCGCACATGGTGTGCCAGACGCTCGATGCCTTGGCCGCGCTCGACTACGACCGCTTCGAAGTTCTGGTCATCGACAACAACACCATGGACCCGCTTGTCTGGGAGCCGGTGGCTGAACATTGCGCCCGCCTTGGTCCTAAATTCCGCTTCTTCACTTTGGGTAAATACAAAGGCTTCAAGGCCGGCGCGCTCAACTTCGCGCTGCGCGAGACCGCCCCGGATGCCGAGATCATCGGCGTGATCGACAGCGACTACATCGTGGACCCCGACTGGCTGCGCTGCATGGCGCCCGCGTTTGACAACCCGAAGGTCGGCTTTACGCAGTCGCCGCAGGATTACCGTGACAACGACGGCAGCCTGTTCAAGCGCCTGATGTTCTGGGAGTACGCTGGCTTCTTCCACGCCGGCATGGTGGCCCGCAACGAGCGCAACGCCATCATCCAGCACGGCACCATGACTCTGGTGCGCAAGGCCGCCCTCATTAACGAGAACGGCTGGGCCGAATGGTGCATCACCGAGGACAGCCAGCTTGGCCTGCGCCTGTTCCGCGCCGGGTATGAGGCGATCTATTCCAAGAAGAGCTTCGGCAAGGGCGTGATGCCTGACGATTACAACGCCTTCCGCAAGCAGCGTTACCGCTGGGCCTATGGCGCCATGCGCATCGTGCGGGCCAACTGGCGCGCCCTGTTCTCGCCCTTCAACCACGAGCTTACGCTGGGCCAGCGCTGGCACTTCATCACCGGCTGGGTGCCGTGGTTCGGCGATGCGCTGGGTCTGGTGTTCCTCGGCTTCGGCCTCGCCTGGTCCGCCGGCCTCATCCTGGACCCGGTGCGCTTCGAGTTCCCGATCGCGCTGTTCATGCTGCCCTCGATTGGTTTGTTCTTCTTCAAAATCGTGCAGATCCTGGCTCTGTATAAGGATAAAGTGCCCTGCGGCCTGGGCGACCGTATCGGCGCCGCCATTGCCGGCCTGGCGCTCTCGCACAGCATCGGCAAAGCGGTCTGGAAAGGCCTGTTCTCCAACAGCCTGCCCTTCCTGCGCACCCCGAAGATGAAGAACGCCCCGGCCCTGGTGCAAGGCCTGGTAATGTCCCGCGAAGAACTCGTCCTCCTGGTCCTCACCTGGGGCGCCCTGCTCGGCGTCGGCTTTGGCCACCACTGGGCGACGCTGGAAACCAAGCTCTGGTGCGCCGTGCTGTTCACCCAGTCGCTGCCCTACCTGGCCTCGGTTTCGGTTGCCATCCTTGCCGCCATGCCCGCCCCGGCGCCCAAGCAGGTGCGGGCCCCGGCGGGGCAAGCCGCTCCGGCGCGTATCGGCAACATGCACCCGGCCGCTGGCGACTAACAGAGCGTTTCCCGAGAAAAAAAGCCCAGGAAGCTGCAACTTCCTGGGCTTTTTTGTGCCCGCGCACCCCAGCCCTGCAAATGATTTCTTGCGTTTTGCGGTGCACCATGCGCATAAGGCCGTCGTCGGCCGCGAATGCGCGACCGGATCATTGATCCGGCCTTGGCGGTTGATTTGTCTATTGGGGCGGGAACGCCCTTCCCGGGCATTGCTTTACCCGTCCAATCCAAAATCGCGCGTGGAAACCGGACATTATCGCTGCAAACCAGATGGTTGCGGCGCCGGAGACGTATATTTATGACTGAAGTTACCTTTGAATCCTTTGGCTTTGCCACGCCGATTCTCCAGGCCCTGACAAACAGCGGCTTCCACAAACCTACCCCCATTCAGGCTGGCGCTTTGCCGGCAGGCCTCGCCGGGCGTGACGTTTTGGGCACCGCCCAGACCGGCACCGGCAAAACCGCTGCTTTCGCGCTGCCAATTTTGCAGCAGATGGCAGCCAACCCGCTGCGCCCGCGGCGTTTTGCGACCCGCGCGCTCATCCTCTCCCCGACCCGCGAACTCGCGGTGCAGATTGAGCAGGAGTTCAAGAAATTCGGCACCGGCCTGGCGCTGAACACCGTCCTCGTCGTCGGCGGCGTTGGCCGCACCGGCCAGGTTAACCGCATGTCCCGCGGCGCTGACATCGTTGTTGGCACGCCGGGGCGCATCTGCGACCTTATGAGCACGCGCAACCTGATCATCGACCAGTGTCAGTTCTTCGTGCTGGACGAAGCCGACCGCATGCTAGACCTTGGCTTCATGCCCGACATCCGCCGCGTCGTGGCGCAACTGCCGGCCCGCCGCCAGTCAGCCCTGTTCTCAGCCACCATGCCAAAGGAAATTCTCTCCCTCGCCGAAGGCCTGCTGCGCGAGCCGGTGCGTGTTTCCATCGAGCCGGTGGCATCCACCCCAGTGCTGGTCGAACAGCATGTGCATTTCGTCGAAGGCTCGGGCAAACGCCATCTGCTCAGCACCCTGCTGCGTGATAGCTCAATGACCCGCGCCATCGTCTTCACCCGCACCAAGCGCGGCGCGGATCGTGTGGCGCTGCAGCTCACGCAGGAAAAAATCTCCGCCACCGCCATGCATGGGAATTTGGGCCAGAACGCCCGCCAGCGCGCGTTGGAAGACTTCCGCGCCGGCAACGTGCGGGTGCTGGTCGCCACCGACCTCGCGGCGCGCGGCATCGATGTCATGGGCGTTTCCCATGTCATCAACTACGAACTTCCCAACGAGCCGGAAAGCTACGTTCACCGCATCGGCCGTACCGCGCGTAACGGCGCCACCGGCATCGCCGTTGCCTTCTGCGATGCCACCGAGCTGGCGTTCCTCAACTCCATCGAGAAACTCACCGGCGTTAAAATGGTCATCGCCAGCGGCACCCGCCCAGCCCATGCCGCCGCGACCAAAAAGCCGGCCCGCCACCCGGAGTTGGTGGTGCGCAAGCCCAAGCGCGTGCAATACGGCGAGAAGAAGGGGTTTTCGCGGGCTGCCTAGGGGCTTTGCCCCTAGGAACCCCAGCAGGGGGTTCCACCCCCTGCACCCCTGGCCGGGCCTGATGCCCGGACCCCGTTAAAATAGAACGGCGCCTGTTAGGGCGCCGTTCTATTTTGGGAAACATCCCGTCATGTCTATAGATGGACGCCATTTTTAGAGTCGATTTTTAGGAGTGCTATTTCTTAAATTTCAGACTCCTTTTTTCCGTGGCGATGGCGTCAAGGTTTAAATCCAGTTCCCCCACCGGCACCTCCGCAACCTCCTGCGCCGCAAACGCACACCCCAACCTAAACGCCCCCGGCAGTGCCGCCAGTGTGCGGTCATAATACCCGCCGCCATAGCCCAACCGGTTACCCCTCGCATCGAACGCCAGCAGCGGCACCAGCACAAAATCCGGACGTAAAATCTCACCGGCCGGGTACTCCGTGCCAAACCTCCCGGGAACCATTTCAGTCCCCGGCTCCCATTTTTTGAACAGCAGTGGCTTTCCGCGTGGCGGCGTCTCCGGCAGGCAGATCACAAATCCCCGCTCCGCCAGCGCATACAACAACGGCCGGATATCTATTTCATCGCCCATCGGCCAGTACCCGCCCACCACCGCGCCCGGCGGTGGTGGGCAATCTGCCAGCACATGCCGGGCAAGTTCCGTCCCCAGCGCCGGATCACACGCCGCGCGGATGCGCAGGGCCCGCTCCCGTAGCTGGGCTTTCGCCTCGGCTAACGCAGCGGCGCCACTCTCCGTCACGGCGCCGTCAACCGGAATTCAATCCGGCGGTTCTGCGCGTAATCGGCCTCGGTATCGCCAGGCGCCAACGGATTGTTGGACCCCATGCCAGATGTCACCAGCCGGTTCTCCGGCACGCCGTCGGCAATCAGCAAATCCAGCACCGATAGCGCGCGCGCCGAGGACAAATCAAAGTTAGACTTGAACGGCCCGCCCTTGATCGGTTGCGCGTCAGCATAGCCATCCACCGAAAGCACCCAGTTCACATTTGGCGGAATTTTCGCGGAAATTTCCTTTACCGCATCCGCCACCCGCGCAATTTCCGCCGCACCCGCCGGCGTAATCGCCGCCTCATCCACGGGGAACAGCACATCGCTCTCAAACACAAAGCGGTCGCCAACAACTTTTATATTCTTCTCGCCCTTCAGGCTTTCACTTAAGCTCCGGAAGAACACGCTCTGGTACTGCTGCAACTCTTCCACCTTGCGTGCCAGCGCCTCATTAAGCTGCTTGCCCAAGTCCGCGATCTGCACATTCTCTTTCACATCCGCCGCCTGCGCCGCGTCCAGCGCCTGCGCCAGTGCCGCCAGTTGCAGCCGCATTGCCGCGATCTGCTGATTTAGCAACGCCACCTGCGCCAGCGCATCGTTGGAAATTTTCGTCTGCGCGGTCAGCTTCTCCTGCAACCCCGGCCCCGCATTCGCGTCAGCCTGCGCCTGAGCCTCCATCTGCGCCTGCAACGCGGAAATCCGCCCGGCGGAAGCCGCACCTTGAGCCTGCGCGTCCGAGAGTTGCGCCTGCAAATTTTGGTCCTGGCTCTGCAAACTTGTAATCGTGGCCGCATCCGCGCTCAACTGCTGCGTCAGCCCCGCATTCGCCGCCTGCGCGCTCGCCAACTGCGCGTTCAACGAGGAAAGCTCTTGTGCCAGTGTGGTATCTTTCGAGGTCTCCATCGAAAGACTTTGCGTCAGTTGTGCAATCTGGTCGCGCAACAGCGAAATCGTATTATCGCTGCCGCTCAGCGCCGAGGACAAAAACGCCTCCGCCAGCACAAACACCAGCAGCACGAAAATGGTGACCATAAGCAGCGTGGAAAGCGCGTCCACGTACCCCGGCCATGCATCCAGCCCGTTACTGCCGCCCCGCTTGCGGGTCATGTCCGTGCGTCATCCGCAAGTGCCGCGATGGTGCGCGTGAGAATTTTCAAATCGCTGCGCAGCTCGTTGGTGGTTTGCATGCGGCCCTGCTCGGTCTCGGTCAGCAGCCGGGTCAGCAGCAGTTCGATGTTGCGTAAGTGCGAGCGCGTCACATCATCCCCCACCGGCTGGCGTGTGCTCCCGAGCCGGTCCAGCGCCGGGCCAAGTGCGGCCTGCGCATCCGCCAGTTTCGCCATGAGTTGCTGGTTCAGCCGCAGCGTGTCGGCCAAATTGCCCATGCGCTCGCTCAACGCCAGTAGTGCTACGTTGCCCTGCGCGCGGCTGTCCTCGCCACGGCTCAGCACGCGCTGCAACGAGTCCATATTCTCCGCGGTCTGTTCCAGCAACGCCTGCACGTACACCGGCACGCTGGCCTCGCCATCGCCGCCGATTGCCCCGGTGGAAAGCCGGGTCAGCCCGGCCAGCCATTCTTCCAGCTCGTTAAAAAAACGGTTCTGCGCCTGCCCCGCGGTGAGGTCCAAAAATCCCAGAATCAGCGCGCCGGAGAGGCCGAACATCGAGGAGGAAAACGCCGTGCCCATGCCCGCCAGCGGTCCCGCCAGCCCACCTTTAAGCTGCGCGAACATGGCATTCACATCGCCGCCGGAAAGGTTCATGCCGTTGATGACCGCGGCGACCGACGACACCGTATGCAGCAGCCCCCAAAAAGTGCCGAGCAGGCCGAGGAAGATCATCACGCCGGTCACATAGCGCGAGAGCTCCCGGCTCTCGTCCAACCGGCTGGAAATGCCGTCCAAAATGGTGCGCATCGCCTGGCCGGAGAGCGTGATCCGCCGTTCGCCATCGGCGCGGCCTTGCAGCATGCGCGCCATCGGCGCCAGCAGCACCGGCGGGGTGGCCTGCGCCAGCGTGTGCCGGGCGCGGCGGAAATGTTCCACCCACACCACCTCGGGGTTCAGCCGCTGCACCTGCCGCAAGTTCCAGAACACGCCAAATATCTCAACCGCGACAATCACCGAGTTGATCACCGGATTGGCCATGTAGAACTTCGCCAGCGCCGGTGAGATCACCGCCGCGACGCCATACACCACCACGCAGAACACGATCATGCGGATGAGATAGCTGGTCGGGCGGGTCATTTTTGCACTCCCAGCACGGTTTCATCCTCATTCTGCCCAGCCACGTTCCCCAGGGCGCGCGGCAGAATGTTTTGCGAGGGCACGCCGCAGGAGGTCAGCGCATCGCGCAGCGCAAACGCCCGCGCCAGGGAGAGCCGCATGGCAACCGACGGATCATTCGGGTCCGCCGGCGCGCGCGCATCGATGCTGATTACCCCGCCGCTCTCACAGAAAGGCTTCAGTGCCGCCCCAGTACCGGCGGGCAGGGCCGCGCTGCCGGGGGCAAAATCGACCGTCAGCGCATGCGGCGGTGCTACGGGTTTGGGCGCTGGAGCGGCCAGCGAGGGCGCGGGGGGCACGGCCACCGCCGCCGCCACCGGCGCGGGTTTGGCCACCACGGGTATCGCCTTCGCTACTGGTGCGGGTTTCACCACGGCCATTTCCAGCCGGTGATGATGCACCACATGGCGATGCACCGGCGGGGCCACGGGGGCCACCACCTGCGCCGGGGGCGGCGGGGCAATGCCCGCCAGTTGCGCCAAAGCCGCGGGATTCACCGTAACCTGCGCCTGCGCGAGGGACGGGAGCAAAGCCGCCAGAATCAGAGGAATTTGATATGGTTTCACATGGAAACCATATCCTTAACCTTTCGCTGCCGCCAGACCGTCCTGCACAACTTCCAGCAGCTTGGGGTGCATATGCGGGTTTGCGGCCACCACCGTATCGGCCACCACATCCTTGCCCTCGCTATCGGTGGCATAACCACCGGCCTCACGTACAATCAACATGCCCGCCGCAATGTCCCACGGCTTAATGCCGGTCTCCCAGTACCCATCATACCGCCCCGCCGCGACCCAGGCGAGATCCAGTGCCGCCGAACCAAACCGGCGGATGCCCGCCACCTGCGGGATCAAAATGCTCAGCGTGCGCGCAAACGAAAGCCGATTCGCCCCAGAGCTCACCGCAAAGGGAATGCCCGTGGCAAACACCGCGTCCTTCAACTCCCGGCGCGCGGAAACCCGCAGCCGCTTGTCGTTCAGGTAAGCGCCCACACCCTTCTCCGCCCAGAACATCTCATTGTTCACCGGACTGTAAACCACCGCCGCCGCAACCTCCGAACCGCCGTCCGGCAGCCGCTTCTCCAGCGCGACGGAAATCGCCCAATGCGGAATCCCATGCAGAAAATTCGTGGTGCCATCCAGAGGATCGACAACCCAGCGCCACGCCCACTTCTCAGACCCGCTCGCCCCGGACTCCTCCATCAGCATCCCATAACCAGGACGCGCCTTCTCCAAATCCTCGCGCAAACTAGCCTCCGCGCGCAAATCCGCCTGGCTGACAAAATCCCCAGGACCCTTCACGGATACCTGTAAATTCTCAACCTCATTGAAATCGCGCAGCAACCGCTTGGCCGCTTTCTGCGCCGCCGCATGCATCACCGTCATATGCGCGGAAAGACGTGGCATCATGGAAATGGGCTCCTAGAAGTTAAGTGAGGCCAGGGGGCTTTGCCCCTTGGATCCCCGCCAAAGGCTAGCCTTTGGAATCCGATAGTTAAGGGTTTTGGGAGGGAGGGGTAACGCGCATGGCACAATAGGGTGATTATACCCAATGACCAAGCCTGCGCGTTACCCCTCCCTCCCAAAACCCTAATTAGTGAGTTCTAAGGGCTAGCCCTTAGTGGGGGTCCAGGGGGCAAAGCCCCTGGCCTTACTTAATTCTTGGCCCGTTCCACGTATGACCCGTCTTCCGTGCGCACGACGACGCGTTCGCCGGCTTCGATGAAGGGGGGGACGAGGGTTTTGACGCCGTTGGAGAGTTTGGCGGGTTTATAGGAGGACGAGGCGGTTTGGCCTTTGACGACGGGGTCCGCTTCGACGATTTCCAGTGTGACGTGTGGGGGCAGGGTGATGGACACCGGGTCGCCTTCGACCAGGCCGACGGAGACGGCCATGTTATCTTGCAGGAAGGGTGCGGAGTCGCCGAGGATGGTGGCGGGTACGATGAACTGTTCGAAGGTTTCGGGGTCCATCAGCACGAGGTTATCGCCGTCGGTGTAGGAGTAGGTGTAGTCCCGGTCTTCGGTGGTCAGGCGTTCCACGGTATCGGCGGTGCGCCAGCGTTCGTTGGTTTTGTTGCCGGTTTTAAGGTTGCGCATTTCCACCTGGATAAAGGCGCCGCCTTTGCCTGGGGTGATGATCTGCTGTTTCAGCACGGTCCACCGGTTGCCTTCGTGTTCGATGACCTGACCGGCGCGGATGAGGTTTGCCTGCTGTTTCATAAAAGAGCTCTGCCTGAAAATTCATAAAGTGGATTGCGATGCGGGGGCTTACGCCGGTGCAGGGCTTTCGGCAAGGCGTGGCGGAATTTTTGGGGTGGGTACCTGGGGGAAAGATTACAGAGATAAAATCTTTTGCCGCTTTTTCAGGGGTTTTGGTTAACGCTCGATTCACGATCTGAACCGTAACTTTACGCTACTTCAGGTAGTGCAAGGGCCGCCGAGGCGGCCCGGTTAAAGGATCAGGTTTCATGGTTTGCCAGCAGGATACAGCCCGGCTCCAGCGGAAAATTGCTCTCATGGGCGGGTGCGCGGTGCTTGCATTGGGGGTGGCGCTGGCCGCGCCGGCCCAGGCCCAAAGCGTGGCGCAGAGCGTGATCAGCGGCGATATTTACGCCTCGGTCGACCTTGGCGGTTACGGTCCAGGGCAGGTGAGCGTAACCGCCGGGTCCAGCGTTACCAGCAACGGTCTCGCGACACTCAGCGATAGTACCAGCGGCGTCACGCTAAACAACGCGGGCAGCATCGGCGCGGCTGACGGGGTGGGCATTTTCCTGGGTGCCAGCGGCACGGTGGATAACCAAAGTGGCGGCGCCGTTTCCGGCACGGACGCCATCCGGCTGAACGCGGGGGGGAGCGTGCTGAATGAGGCCGGCGGGAGCATCAGCGCCACGCGCTACGGCGTGCTGGCGCGCAACGCCAGCGGCAGCGTGAGCAATGCGGGTGTGATTGCCGCGGGGTATGATGGTGTCAGCCTCGATGCCGGCGGCAGTGTCACCAACGCGGCGGGCGGCAGTATTTTTGGCGCGCATATTGGCGTTTACACCGGCAACGGGGTGGGTGTCGTGGCCAATAGCGGGGTGATTTCCGCGCGCACAGGCGATGCGGTGTCGCTGTATTCCGGCGGTACCCTGAGCAACACGGCGAGTGGGCAACTGCTTGGCGGCTATTCCGGGGTTTATGAGGGCGGGCGCGGCGCCTCCGTGCAGAATGCGGGTCTGATCAGTGGGCCGGAGTTCGGCGTGTACATTGCCGGGACGAGTGGCCTGGTGAACAGCGGGACCATTGCGGGCGGCATTGATGGCGTGATCGCCGTGGCGCCGGGGGCGGTGGTCATCAACACGGGCATCATTAAAGGCAACAGCGCCGGGGTGCGGCTGGGCCGGGGCGATACGCTCACCAGCAGCGGCAGCATCACCGGCGGCACTGGCGTGCTGGTGAAAGGCGCCGGGGCGAGTGTTGTAGACACCGGGCTGATCGCTGGCAGTGACGGAGTGGCGGTGCAGTTTGAGGGCGGGGCGAGCAGCCTGACTTTGGGCCCCGGGGCGGTGATTCAGGGCGGGATTGATGGCGGCGGCACGGATTCCAATATCTCATTGACCGGCAGCGGTGCCCTTAGCAGTGATATCAGCAATTTTGGCGCAAGCAGCATTTTGAATGTGGCCTCGGGGGCGAATTGGACGGCCTCGGGCAACTGGGTGGTGGGTACGGTCTTAAATTCCGGCACCCTCCAACCCGGAATTGTTGGTTCCCCTTTGAATATCACGGGGAATTTTGTGCAGCTTGCCAGCGGCACGCTGCGGGTGATCGTGACCCCCACGGGGACGTCGCAGCTTAACGTCACCGGCACCGCGACGCTAGGCGGCAGGCTGGTGTATGTGCTCGCACCTGGCGACTATACGCCGGAGGAAGGTACGTTCTTGACCGCCGATGGTGGATTAATCGGCGGTTTTGCCAGCGTGACCACGCAGGTGGCGCCAGGCGAGGCAGCTTCCGCGCCAGCTTCGGTGCTGGCGATCGACCCGCCGGGCACGTTTACTTATCAGGTAAGCGGGAGCTTTAGCGTGGCCCCGGCCGATGCGGCGCTGTTTGCCGAAACGCGCCAGGCGATGACGCTGGATGCGCTGCTGGCTGGCGGCACGCTGCTGAG
This sequence comes from uncultured Alphaproteobacteria bacterium, assembly GCA_963696195.1. GTDB lineage: Bacteria > Pseudomonadota > Alphaproteobacteria > Acetobacterales > Acetobacteraceae > Acidocella. The sequence goes on along the minus strand of OY968826.1, from coordinate 1,533,132 downwards.
CCACGCGACCGATGCCGCGCCCGCCTGCCCGCGCGGCGTTGCCATGCCGGCGGGCGGCGGGGTGCAGGCGGGGATCGCCACCGCGCTGGCCAGCGCGTTTTGCGGCGCGGGCGGCTGGGTGGAAGCCACCGGAAGTGCGACCAATGTAACCGGCAGCGATAACGCGCAAAATGCCGGATTCCTCGCCGGGGTGGACCGGGTGGTGAACCCGCAAGGCACCAGGCTTGGCTTGGCCGTGGGCTATGACGAAATGGCGTTGACCGACGCGCAGGGCGGTAAGGCCAATGCCGGGACGGTGCGGCTGGGCGCGTATGGGGCACAGCCTTTGGGGCGGTTCGTGCTCTCGGGCGAGGTGATGGGCGGGTTTATATCGGGCACCACCAAACGCCAGACCGGCGAGGGCATTGCCGTTGGCGGGCCGGGAGGCACGGTGGTCTCCGGCGCGGCGCAACTGGCGCTGCCGCTGCCGTGGCACGGGGTGTTGCTGCTGCCGGCGGTGGGGGTGCGGGTGGCGCATGTCAGCCTGGGGGCTTTTGATGAGACCGCGCAACAAAGCGCCTTCGCGCTCCACGCCAGCGCCTCCGGCGGCACCAGCGTGCAGCCTTACCTGCGCATGAGCGCCAGCCGCGATTTTGTTAGCGCCACGCAGGTGGTGTGGACACCGCAGATCAGCCTGGGGGTGAATTTTGAGGCGGCAAACCCCGGCAACGCGGTGAATGTCACCGCCGGAGGCGCTGGTTTTAACGCCGCCACCCGCCGGCTTGATCCGGCTTCGGGCGAAATGATGGTCGGGCTGAGTGCCAGCCGGGGGGATGTCTCGCTCTCCGCCAGCTATACTGGGGAGGTTTCGGGCAACTGGTCTTCGCAGACGGCGCAGGCGAGCCTGCGTGTGATGTTTTGAGGTGGGTGTCCAGGGGAATCGGGTGAAAGTTTTACGGTGAGATGAGGCTGACGAGGAACTCGTCGTCCCAAGCTGCGACCTTTTTTCTGAGGCGCATGGAGTCTTTGCCCGGTGCATTAAGGAGACCGAATCACATTATGAGCCAAACCAAAAGACAAATTTCCGCAGCCTGCTAGGCGTTGACGGCTGGCATGATGATCGCAGCACCGATGCCGCGGGCCGGGCAGATCGCGCCGAATATGTGAACGGAATCATGGCGGTTGTCGCGGACCATGGGCGGGCGGGAGCCGATCGGTGCCCAGACATATTCAATCGAGCCTTTTTGACCGACCCGGGCTTCACCCCCGGATCAAGTCCGGGGCAGGCTCTGGAACCAAACTTCAATCTCTTTGCCGGTCACGCGTGCCGGCAAAACATTTAGGCTCAGGCTTATGGAAGTTTTTTTAAAAGCCTCCTGCGCGGCGAGGTCTTTTTTGGGATGAAAGGGGCGTGACTGCCGAGGGGACGCTGCTGACCTTCCCGCCGCCGGCGGAAAGGAGCCCGCCGCTGCCAAGGCCGTGGCCGAGCTGACTGCCGCCAAGGAAGACCCGACTGGCTATGTGCTGTACTCCTACGCCACCATTCAGGTCTGGGCGGCGGCGGCAAAGGCGGGCGCCACGGCGCCGGCTACGGTGGCGTCGACCTTGAAGCAAGATGGGTCCTGGCCCTCGGTGCTGGGGCCGATCAGCTTTAACGCCAAGGGCGACGTGGTGAACGATGCCTACGCCATCTACATCTATGGACGGCTCTCCCTTTGCAAGCAGATTTTGACATGTACTGCATAATCAGTGGCAAACATCTATCCGGCGTCAGACGGCTATTGCCGCAGCGCCCAAATGGCTCATCCGCACACGCGCACCTCAACAAATGGCAGGTCTCGAAGACCATTATAAAAATCAGGCTTGCTACGCGTAGGTTCGATCAGTGCAGTTCATTTCTTCATCTACCCGCAATCTGCAGTCTCTCCTTCAGGCGGCGGTGTGGTAGGCTTCGCAGGTTCGAAGCACGGCCCATATAATCCGTGCATTCTTATTGGCGACCGCAACCGTTGTACGGTTGAACCCACGTCGCTCCAGAAGTTGGTTGATCCACCTGCTCATTGCGTCGGTTTTCTTGGTCGCGGTCCGTACGACAGAACGCGCCCCGTGAACATCTATGGACGGCAATTACACTGTGTTTGCGCTGCAGCCGTAAACCGGCAGGCGGGCGCTCTTATGCCTGGGTCAGAGTTGGCCCAGGCATGGGTGTATTCAGGCGGCATTTTCCAGGGGCGTTGAGGTTGGAGCTTTTGGCGGAGGGAGAGAAGATTTTTCTTACCCTCTAAACCTCATCCCCCCTGGAGTTAAGCCTTCGGCGCGAGCAAGGACTTCATTTCAACCGCCGGGTCAGCCAGCGCCACCGGGTCCACAATGGTCTTTTCCGTGATCAGACGCTTGGCGACGGTAAATTCGGCGATCGAATTCACGCAATCCGCGGCGACCATGCGGCCATCTTTCAGGTAAAAGGCGACAAATCCATCCGGGCTGCGCGCCGGGCGGATCACCACCCGGTCGTGACCATGGCTGAGCCCAACCGATTGCAGTTTCAGGTTATACTGGTCGGACCAGAACCAAGGCACGGCGGCATAGGCCTTCGGCTGGCCGTTAAGGACCGAGGCCGCCACGCGCGCCTGCTCCACTGCGTTGGGGACTGACTCCAGGCGGATGCGCTGGCCATCCAGGAACGGCAGCGGGTGCTCCGTGCAGTCGCCGATTGCCAGAATATCCGGGTCGGAGGTCTGGGTGAATTCGTCGACCACAATGCCGTTGCCCATGGTAAGCCCGGCGTCCTTCGCCAGTTCCACATTCGGCACCAGGCCGACGGCCACCAGCACGAGGTCCGCCGGTAATACCGTGCCATCCGAGCAGCGCACGGCGCCGACATGGCCGATTTTGGTGGGGGAGGGGGCAAATCCTTCAACCCCGGTGGACAGGCGCAGTTTTACCCCGGCGGCGCGGTGCGCGGCCTCATAGAAGGCCGAAAGCTCTGGCCCGGCCACGCGGGCGAGCACGCGCGGTGCGAATTCCACAATTTCCACATCCAGCCCGTGCTTAACGGCAACCGCCGCCACTTCCAGGCCGATATAGCCGCCGCCAACAATGACCAGTCTGGCCCCGGCGACAAACCCAGGGCGCAGCGCGTCCACATCGGCGATGGAACGCATGTAATGTAGCCCCTGCAGCTCGGAGCCTGGAATTGTGAGCTGGCGCGGCCGCCCGCCAGTGGCGAGCACCAGCTTGCCGTAGCCAAACACCTCGCCATTGCTCAGGCGCAGGCTATGCGTGGCGCGCTCAATCAATTCCACGGTGGTGGACGGGTACCAGTCGATCGCGGCTTTGGTGTAGCTCTCGGCGGAGCGGATCAGCAGCTGGCCGACCGTCATTTCCCCGGCGAGGAAGGCTTTGGAGAGTGGCGGGCGCTGGTAGGGCAGGTAAGGCTCGGCACCGATCAGCGCGATGCTGCCGGTAAAGCCGCCTTGGCGCAGGCGGGAGGAAACTTCGCCGCCGGCATGGCTGGCACCGACGATAACGACATCTGCGTGTTTTTCACTCATGACTAAACGCTCAAGCTCCGGGTTTTTCCTTCCGTAACCGTTGCCGGGCCTTAAAACAAGGCGGCGCGCCGCAAATCGGTTTGGCTCCGCTCCTGAGCTACCGCCCGCGCGGCACCTCGATCTCCCCCTCCCGCACCTGCGGCGGCACCGGCCGCTGCCCGCCCTGGGCGCGCCAACGCTGCATCTTCCACACATAGGCCAGCACCTCGGCGGTGGCGCGGTACAGTGCCACGGGCACCGGCTCGCCCGGCTCCACATGGCGGTACACGGCGCGGGCCAGCGGCGGCGCTTCCACCACCGGAATCCCCAACCCCCGGCCCCGGCTAATAATCTCCTCCGCCAGCAGCCCCACGCCCTTCGCCAGCAGCAACGGCGCGCGGTCCACGCCCCGGCGGTAACGTATCGCCACGGCATAATGTGTTGGGTTCACCACAATCACCGACGCTTCTGGGATACGCTTCATCTGGCGGGCTCGCGCCAGCTTGCGCGCAAGCATCCGCTGCCGGTTGCGCACCTGCGGGTTGCCAGCCGCATCCTTCATCTCCTCGCGCATCTCGTTGTCGGACATGCGCAGTTTTTGCCGGTGCAGCCAGTATTGCAGCCCCATATCAGCGCCCGCCAGCACGGTAATCACCGTGCATATCGCCGTGATTACCTGCATGCACAGCATCACCACCGGTCCGGCGCTGGGGTGCGGGCTCGCCGCCAACGCCGCCAGGGCAGGTTCGCGCGTTACAATCATATCCGTGCCAACGCCACCGATGACGATGAATTTCACCAGCGCCTTCGCGGTCTCTGTCATCCCGGATTTGGAAAACAACTGCCCCAGCCCGTGTGCGGGCATTAGCTTGGACAAATCCGGCTTGAGCAAGTGCACACTGAACACCCAGCCGCCGGAAAATACGGTCGCCACCACCGCAATCGCCGCGATCAGCACCAGCAGCGGGCCAATTTCCGCCCCCATGGTCACGCTCCACGCCGCCGCCGCCGCCGGCTGCGCGGTCCCCGCCGCGCCCAGCCAGGCGGCGCAATCATCCTGCAACCGCGCCCCGATCCCCGCGGCGGCCCCCAGCGTCAGCGTGGTCACAATCACCACCACCGCCGCCTTCGGCAAATCGGTGGACCGCCCAACATCCCCCCGCTCCGCCGCCTGGCTTAGCCGCCGCTCCGTGGGGCCGTGGCGCTTTTCCTCGCCCGCCCCCTCAGCCATGGCCGAGCATACCGGTCAGGGCGTCCGTGCCCACGCTCATCAGCTGCGCCATGTTGTGGCCGAGGTAGAACACCGAGCCCCCCAACACCCACAGCCCGGCCAGAATCAGCAATGGAAATCCAATGGTCAGCAAATTCATCTGCGGTGCGAACACCGTGGTCAGGCCGATGGTCAGGTTAACGCAGAGCGACACCGCCAGCACCGGCATCGCCAAACACACGGCGGAACTCAGCAGCGTGCCGCCCAGTGCCGCGAGCTCGCTCCAGCTGGCAATGCTACCAACCCCCACGCCGTGCTGAAACGAATGCGCCAGCGCCGCGAACAGCCACACCGGTCCGCCCGCCGCCATATAACCAAGCATCCCCGCCCACAGCATGATGTCGTAAAGTACCGGGGTTACCCCAGGTGATTCCCGGAACTGCAACTCCGCAAAACTTAGCCCCATCGCCAGCCCGGCAATTTCCCCGGCACTCGCGACGGCAGAAATCACAATCTGCATCACCATGCCCAGCATCGCGCCAAAGGCGATCTGCACCACCCCGGTATAAATTGCGCTGAGCGGATCCCCCGGAAACGCCGGCAGTTCGGGTAGCCAAAGCGCCAACGCCGCCGCCAGCGCCGCTGCCAGAGCCGCCTTCACCGTCGCCGGCACCATCGAGGAGCCATAAATCGGCGCCGTCAGCATCAACCCGGTAATGCGCAGGAATGGCCACAGAAATTGGCCCAGCCAAAGCATCACCTGCGCCTGGCTCAGGACCATGTTTGGTGAACCAGCGTGGGCGCGTGTGAAATGAACAGCACCGCCAAATGTTCGAACACTTGCAATGCGCCAAACCCGCCCGACAGCCCGATCACGATCATCGCAAAAACCTTCGGCAACAGGCTGAACGTCGCATCCTCAATCTGCAACGCCGATTGAAAAATCGCCGTCACCAAGCCAATCACCAGCAACACAACCACAATCGGCGTCACCGCCTCCAGCTCCGTGGCCAGCGCCATGTGCAGCAGTTGCAGGTAAAGCGGCATTACGGCGGCAGCACGAAACTATTTGCCAGCGTGCCCAGCACCAGCACCCAGCCGTGAATGGAAACAAACATCAACAACTTCAACGGCAGGGAAATCAGCGTTGGCGACACCATAATCATGCCCAGCGACATCAACACAGACGCCACCGCCAGATCGATCAGCACAAACGGCACGTAAATCAGAAAACTGATCTGAAATGCCGTCTCCAGCTCGGACGTCGCAAACGCCGGCACCAGCACCGTCAGCGGCACGTCCTTCGGTGTCGCATAATGCCCGCCGCTTAAATCCACGAACAAATGCAACGGCGCCTTACGCGTCTGCGCCAGCATGAAATCCTGCTCCGGCGGCTCAGCCGCCGCCACCGCCTGGCTAAAGTTGATCTGCCCTGCCAGATACGGATCAATCGCCAGCGTCTGCTCCTGCTGGATCACCCCATGCATCACAAACACCGTCAACGCCAGCGCCAGCGCTGACAACACCATGTTAGGCGGCGTCGTCTGCAATCCCAGCGCCTGCCGCAAGACTGAAAGCACAATAATAATCCGTGTAAATCCCGTCATCAGCAGCAAAATACCTGGCAAAAACGCCAGCCCGGTAATCACCAGCAACGTCTGCACATTCAACGAATACGCAGCCCCGCCACCAGCACCTACCGCCTCACTCATCAACGTCAGCCCCCCCGGCGCCCCCGCATGGGCAGGACCGGCGGCCAGGAGCAGCGCTAAGATAAGTAAGGCCAAGGGGCGTCGGCCCGTAGGGACGCCGGTTAGCTGATTAGGCGCGCCTCTGGCGCTGCCCCCTGGCCGTACTTCCTTAACTCTATTCATGGCCATCAATCCTGCCAATGGCGGCAATGCCTGCGCGGCCGACGCCGATAAGAAACCGCTGCCCTTCGACCTCGGCGACAATTAGCGTGTTCTGTCCGCCCAGCGCGCGCGACGCGGTGATTTTAATCGGCGACTGGCTCACCGCGCGTTGCCCCCATGCTGTACCGCGCAACCGGCGGAGTAAAAACGTCGCGCCGGCCAGCACGCCGAGAATAACGCTGAGCGAGACGAGGGACGAAGCCGCAAGCTGGAGGCCTGAACTATCCAACTCATTAGTCCTGCACAACAAGATTGGTAATATATGCGGCCGTGAACGGGTTCGCTGGTGTATAATTCGCGCTCGCAGAGAGAACGCTGTTGGAAATCCCCAGGCAGCTCTTCGTCAGTGCGACCCGCGCGGCGGGGTCCTGTAGTGTTTTCTGTGTCTCGTTCATCATCAAATTGATAACATCAGCTTTGATAATTGGTTCCAACGCCGTAAATTCCGTCACCGCATTCGGGTCAGTCGTGGCGAACTGAATGCCAAACTGCACATACGAAGTCGCCGGATCACCCGCATCGGCGGGGATACTTACGACCACATTATCCAGGTCCGCAAAATAAATCGGCTTAGGCACGACCACTACGGGTTTGTTCGCCGCCGTCGGCGCGCCGTGGTGCAAATACATCACCGCGCCGCCAACCCCGCCACCAATAACCACCACCGCGATCCCACCAAAAAGCAGAATTGTTTTAAGACTCATGAAATCTCCCGAAAATAGATGGAACTAAACCGACGTCAGCAGCGACTCGAACATCGTATGCGCGGCGCTGATCGCCTGTGCTGCCGCCTGGTATGCCTGCTGGTAATTGGTCAGCGTCACCGCCTGCTGGTCGGTATTTACCCCCGCCACGGTCTGCAAATTCGTCGTCGCGGTGGTCACCTGCCCGGCGGTGGCGGTGCTGAGCTGCTGCGCCGCCTGCGCATTGGCGCCCAGTGCTGTGCCGAACCCCACAACGGTCTGCTGCAACGTGCCGGATACGGTGGTCCCGGAAGCCGTCCACAGTGCCGCCATGCGCGCGGCGTTACTGCCACTGGCACCACTGCCTGCCGTCAACGTCAGCGTATCCCCCGCCACCGGTGAGCCGGTAACCGGCAGTTGCCAATATTGCCCGGAAGCCGCCCCCGCCGGATAAGCCACGGCCAGATTCCCTCCCGAACCGCTCAGCGTACCACTGGCAATCGCCGTACCAGGACTCGTGGCCGTCCCCACCGTATAAGCGCTCGCCGAGGTAAACGTGACCTGCAAATTCTGCCCAAAATAACTCGCTGGAATCACCGCCGCATTACTGGCCGGCGTACTTGTTACCGTATCCGCACCGGTACTTATACTGCCACCATTGGAATTCAAGATCGAGCCATCACTCTGCAAAACCCCAGGTGTTGCCACATACGGATCCGCCGCGGCAATATCATTTGGGTTATTCGCAGTGACCGCAATCCCTGTCGCTGCATTCGGCGCGGGGTTGAGCGTGAACTGGTCGCCATTCGCCGGCGCGCCGGTTATCCCCAGTGTCATTCCCGCAAACGCGGGCGGCGTTCCGGTGGGCGTAAATTTTTGCCCGCTCGCCTGGTCCGTCGCGGTCCATCCCGCCGTACCGCTGTAACTTAGCTGAAACGGCCCGCCATTCGCCGGCAGTGCGCTGCTGTTGGTAATCTGCGCCGTGATGCTGGCAGTGCCGGTATTGCTGGCATTCGCGGTCACGCTGGGCGCGGGCACGGAGAATATCGCCCCCCCCTGCGCCCCGCCGGGCGTTAACCCCTGCGCCTGCGCCGCATTCACGCTGCTGACAAAAATGGCCGCAATCGTTCCCAGGCTTTGCAACGCCGCGCCGCCAGCCTGATACGTGCTCACACTGGCGCCAATCGCCCCGTCCGCCCCGCTCACGCTCACAGGCGTCGCGTCATTCCCGGCTGTAAGGCTTGGCGCCGAACCATTGTTGGTAATGTTAAGGCTCTGCGCCCCGCTTTGGTCAAGCAACACAGTCCCGCCGGTGGCCACAATCACCGAGCCGTTTGGCTGTGGCAGCACGTTCACGGAAATCAGACCGGAAAGCGAGTTCAGCGCCGCTTGCTGCTGGTCCAGCAGGCCAGGATCATTCGGCGCCGCAATCAGGCTCTTATTAATAACCGCAAGCTGACCCAGTAAATTATTCGCCGAGGACACACTCTGTTGCAACACGGCCCCGGCACCGCTGACCGCACCGTTAATAACCCCCGCCGCGCTCTGGAAAGATCCCGTCACGGTCTGCGCATCCGCCAGCACCGTCTGGCGCTGCGCCGCACTGGTTGGGTTGGCGGCCAGCGTGCTCACATCCTGGAAAAACTGGTTGATGGAGGTCTGTACATTGCCGTTATTGGTCAGCGCGTTGGAGATGGTGGTGAGCGAGGCAGCCTGGTTGCTAGCTGCCTGGGACGCGCTGTTGGCCGTGCGCAGCAACCCGGCGGCAAACCCGCTGGCGGCACGTAATATCTGCGGCGCCTGCACGCCGCTTCCCGCTTGTCCCAATGTCCCGGCGGCGGTGGTGGCATTCACATTTTCCACGGAATACCCAGCAGTGGTGGCGTTCGCCAGATTGTTTGAAACAGAGCTTATCCCGGCTTCGAATAGCTTTAGCCCGCTCAGCGCCGTGTTCATAGCACCCGTGATTCCGCTCATAACACACCTGCCTTGTTCTGGCTTTGTGGCGCATCCCCCGCGCCCTGGGTGGTCCCGCTGACCGCTTGCAGCACCTGCGCCATTAACGGCGACTGCGCGATATTGACGATCTTCGCGGCATAATTCGTATCCGTCGCATAGCCGGACTGTTGCAAGGCCCCGGCATAACCCGCCACCGTGCTTTGTCCCACGGCCCCCTGGAATCCAGACTGTATCTGCCCGACATAATCGGAAACACTGGCTCCGGTGCTGGCATAATCGCGGAACGCGGCGGTTTGCGGCGTCAGTACGCCATCCACCACCTCATGCGTTGCCCGGCTGGTGCCGCTTTCGCCATCCACGGCTTTTATCCCAAACAAATTATTTCCCGGCGCCGCCGTGCCCCAGCCGGTCTCCAGCGCCGTCTGCGCCAGCACGGCCACCGGCGGCACGCCCAGCTGCGCCGCCGCCGCCTGGATCTGCGGCCACACGGCTTTCGCAAAACTCTTGGCCTGGCTTACCAGATCCCCCGCCTGCCGGGTCACCTCCGGCGCCGCGGCCACCGCCACCGCCTGCGCCAAGTCGCCGCCCGGCTCAGCCGCCAGCACCGGCATTGCCGGCACTGCTTCGGCCGGCGCCGTATCCCCGGCCCCGCCCACCTGGCGCATTGCCGCCGCTGCCAGCGCGCTATCATATTTGCCAAAGTCATTCTGCGCGATGTTCCACATGAACATGCCCTGGAAGTCATCGCCCCCGGTGCCCAGCGTATCCGCACTCATCCCACTCTTGTTCAGTTCGGAGAGCATTTCATACCACAGCATCCCAGCCATATGCTTCACCGCAGCGCTCAACCCTGGCTGCGGTGCGGCATTGTTCGTGGCAGCATGCCCCAGGTTGGTGACCAGCGTCATCAGATCACCTTGATCGTGCCATTGATCGCCCCGGCCTGCTTCAGCGCCTCGATAATCGCGATCAGGTCGGATGGTGTCGCCCCCACCGCATTCAGTGCCGCCGCCACGTCCTGCAATGTCGCGGCGCGCGGCAGGCTGATAACATCCGCCTTCGGCTGCTTGGCGCTCACCGCCGTGTTTTGCACCGCCACGGTTGTGCCATTGCTGAATGGTCCAGGCTGGCTTATCCCCGTAGTGGTCTGAATGTTCACGGTCAGATCGCCATGGCTCACCACGGCGGGCCCCAGCGTTACTCCGGCATTCATCACAATCGTGCCGCTCTGCGCATCCACAATAATTGTCGGTGCCTGCGCGGGCGGTGTAATGGGCAAGGAGAGCACGCCCGCCATAAACCGCATGGGGTTCAACCCTTGCGCCGCTAAATCCACTTCCCCAGGTGACGCCGCCGTTGCCGAGCCACCGCCATAACTAGCGTTGATCACATCGGTAATTTGCTGCGCGGTCTGAAAACTCGGAGTGTCCAGCAACAATGCGCTGGTGCCGTTCACGGTGTAGTCCGCCGGGATGGTATTGGCGAGAATTGCCCCGCCCGGCAGCGAGCCCACCGTCGGCACGTTCACACTGGTGGATGTTCCCCCGGCACTGCTGGCAAACCCGCTCACCAGCAGTGGCCCCTGCGCCTGCGCATACACGACGCCGTTGCCGCCGCGCATCGGCGTCGGCAGCAGCACACCTCCGGCGAGTGAGGCCGCATTGCCCACGGCGGAAACCGTCACGTCCACCCGCTGCCCCGCATGCGCAAAGGCCGGTACTTCCGCCGTCACCATTACCGAGGCCACATCGTTGGGCTGCATCGAGGTCACATTCGGCAGCGAAATGCCCATGTTGCGCAGCATGTTCAAAATGGATTGCTGCGTATACGGAACCTCGGTCGTCTGGTCCCCCGTACCCGGCAGCCCAACGACCAATCCATAGCCATAAAGCTGGTTGGTCGGCGCCCCGGCCACCGTCACTAGCTGGTCGACGGTCGTGGTATCCGCATGCGCCGTGGCGGCAAACAGCAACACCACCGGCACACACCACCAGGCTTGCGCGCGCGTCAAAACGGCGAGACCTTGGTAAGAATCTGCTGCAACCACGGTACCTGATGCGCCCCGTTGATCGGCCCATTGCCAACGTACTGCACATTCATATCCGCCACGTTATTGGAACTAATTGTGGTGTTGGCGGCAATATCATCCGGGCTGGCATAGCCCGTCACCACAATGCTGGTCACATTGCCGTTGATATTCACATTGGTCCGCCCCGCCAGCGCCAGCGTGCCGTTGGGGTCCACATGGGTAATCACCGCTTCCACCTGGCCGGATATATTGTTGGATGCCGCAGCCGTTCCTGCCCCGGCATATTCCTGGTCGGAGGTCGCAGCCACTTCGGGAGAGAACTTGCTGCCGTTCAAAAACCCAAAATCAAGAGGCACACCCATGAAGCTGGTCAGCGAATCGTTAAGATTCCCAGCGCGTTTTAGCGCGGCGTTATCGGTATTCGCTGCCGTGGCGCTGGTCACAATGTTGATGGTCACCAGATCCCCCGGCCGCCAGTCCCGCCGTGGCTCATACAGTGAACCAGAGGTGGAAGCCGGAAATACCGAGCCATCCATCGCCTGCTGCTGCGGCTGCACGTCGATGGGAAATGCCGCAGGCTCCACCAGCGCCGCCGCCACCGGCGGCTTGGTCGCGCACCCGGCTGGAAGGCACAGTCCCGCCAACAGCAAAACCCTCCCGAACATGGCGCGTTTCTGCTTCATGCCCCGGCGGCGGCCTGCGCCAGATAGTTCATCTGGTTGTCAATCGCCGACGCCGCCTGCGTACCAAGCTGATAGGCCCGCTCGGCGGAAATCATATTCACCATCGCCTGCACCACATCCACGTTGGAGGATTCCAGATAGCTCTGGTTCACCGAGCCCAACCCATTGCTCTGCGGTGCCCCGGCAATCGCCGTGCCGCTGGAAGTTGTGCTCGCAAACAAATTCCCGCCCAGCGGCTGCAACCCCTGCGGATTAACGAAATTCGCCATCTGGATCTGCCCCACCTGCGTCGCCGCCGAGGACCCCGGCGTGGTGATGGAAACCGTCCCATCCGTACCGATGGTCACGCTCGTGGCGTTCGCCGGAATCGTCACGCTCGGCAGTACCTGGTACCCGCTGGAATTTACCATCTGGCCGCTCTGGTTCAACTGGAACGAGCCGTCGCGCGTATAAGCCGTCTGGCCATCTGGCTGCAAAATCTGGAAATACCCGTTGCCGTTAATTGCCAGATCCATCGGGTTGCCGGTACTGGTCAGCGTGCCCTGCGTCAGCGTATCCTTGATTGAGGCGACCTTCACCCCGGTGCCAACCTCCAGCCCGGAAGGATACACGGTGGTCCCAGTCGAATTCGCCCCAGGCTGAATCCCGTCCTGATACAGTAACGACTGAAACTCCGGCGTCTCCGACTTAAACCCAGTGGTATTCACGTTGGAAAGATTATCCGCGATCGTGTCCATCATCGTCTGGCTGGCTTCCAGCCCCGTCGCGATCGTATCGAGTGCGTGATTCATTTTTTCTTATCCTTGTGCAACCAGCGCATTGAGATCGCCAGCGCTGCTGCCTTGCGACTTCATCATATCTGTCTGCAACTGGTAGGAGCGGCTGTCCGCGATCATCTGCATCATGCTCTGCGTCACGTTCACGTTGCTGTCGTTCAGATACCCCTGATGCAGGGAGCCGTCGGCGGCCGCACTCAGCGTGGCCCCAGCCGGCGGGCTGTACAGCGTTCCACTCAGCGGCGTCAGCGTGCCCGCCGGTGTGCCCACCAGATTAATCTGTCCATAAACCTGCGCCGGCCCACCCGGTGAACTCGCCGGTACGCCGGAAACGGTGCCATCCGAGCCAATTTCCAGCTTGGCCAGGTTCGGCAGGCTGATTGGCTGCCCCCCAGTACCCAACACCGGGTTCCCGGCCGTATCGGTCAAAATCCCGGCGTTGGAGAGGCTGAGCGAGCCATTGCGTGTCAGCGCAGGCCCGGCACCCGTTTGCACCTCTAGCCAGGCGTCTCCGCCCAGCGCCACATTCATCGGGTCGCCGGTATGGTTCAAACTGCCCTGCGTTAAATCTGGCCCCGGCGTCAGCGCCACCGCATCCGCCCCGGCGGGTGCGTTGCTGCCCTGGTAGTTTGCCGCTTCCGTCATTGCCTGCACCGCCGCGTAACCCGGCGTCTGCTGGTTGGCGAGGTTGGCCGCCATGGCCTGCATTTGCGCGTTAATAGACTGCAGCCCGGCCATGCTGGTGTAAAGGGAATTGCTTTGCATGACTTAAATCTGTACCAGCCGCTGGCTGTCTTGCTGCTCGGTCTGGATGACCGACGTATTCGCCTGATACGCCTGCTGGTACTGGATCAGCGACACGAGTAGCGAGGAAGTCGACGCATTCGACGCCTCCAGATTGCCCCCGCTCAACGTCCCCGCCAGCCCCGTGCCGGGCGTGCCGAGCACTGCCTGCCCAGAGGTCGCCGAGGCAGAATAGAGATTCCCCGTAACTGGCGTCAGCCCTTCCTGGTTGATAAAATTCGCCAGCCCCAGCGTCCCGGCGCTAACCGTCTGCCCATTGCTATAGGTGGACTGCACCGCGCCATTGGTACCGATCGTCGTGCCGCTGTAGCTTCCCGGCGCGTAGCCATCATTGGTAATCCCGGCCACCGAGAAGCTCTGCGCCGCCAGAGTGGTGCCAGTCAGATTAAACGCAATCGCCGAATTCGCGGCGCCATTTCCCCAGTTCACGTTCAGCGTCGCCGGGCTGCCGCTGCTCAAGGCGCCGGCCGAGGTGAAGCCGAGCGTCGTCAGCGTCTGCGGCGTCCCCACATTGGCGCCATTCGCCGTCTGCGGCTGCGCATACACCGTCCAGCCGGGCACCGCCCCAGCGCTAGCCGCCGGATTCTGCACCAAATACAGTCCAACCCGGTTGGCATTGCCCAGCGAATCATACGTTACCACCGAGGTCGATTGATCGTACGAGGCCGGATTGGTGGCGCTGAACGCGGTGGCGGCAGGGATCACCGCGTCGCCGGAATTCAGGCTCAGCGTCAGCCCCAGATTCCCCGTGGCACTCGCCCCCATCGATCCCGTATTGATGGTAATCGGCCCCAGGGTGCTACCGAGTGAGCCGCTCGCAGTCTGCGCATATCCCAGCACGTTCGACCCGTTGGAGCTCACCAGCTGCCCGTTGGAATTGAGCTGAAACGCTCCATCACGCGTATACTGCTGCGCGCCATTATTCTCGGTCACGAAATAACCATTGCCCTGAATCGCCGCATCCAGCGGATTACCAGTGGCGGTCAGTGCCCCCTGCGTCAGGTCGGAGGATATCCCCTCCAGTCCGGTGCCGATACCTGGCAGTTTACCCGCCCCGGCCGGATAAATATCCTGAAACAACGCTGATTGGCTTTTAAACGCCGTGGTGCTCGCATTGGCCAGATCATTGGATACAGTATTGAGACCTGTCTGCGCGCCGGTCAGGCCGGACAGGGCGGTTTGCATTGTCATGAGGAAGCTCCAAGAACGGTTTGAACAGAAGAAACGGGGAGGGTGGCCGCCGAGCCTTGTACATTCAGCGTCGGCGTGGTGCCGGAAACGTTCACGCCCTCGACGGTGTAAACGCTGTACGGCGTGGCGCTCACGGCATTGCCCGCCGCATCGGTCGCGTTGACCTGATAGGTATATTGCGTGCCCGGCGTGCCATTCGCCCAGGCAAAACTCTGCTGCCCGGCAGACAGCGCCCCGAGTTTAAGCGTATCAGCCACGGTGCCGTTCGGGTTCACCACGCTCACGTTCACACTCTGCGCCGCGTTGGCCAGATTAAATGCGCCTTCCGCTTTCCCCGCCGCATTGGCGGTCAGCGTATCTCCCGCCACCGCCACCTGCTTGCCCACCAGCCCGGAGGCCTGCGCCATCTGTGCCGCCGCAGTGCTGCTTTGCATGGAGGCCAGCTGCGCGTTCACCTGGTTAATGCCGTTCACCGTGGAAATCGCAGCGAATTCTTGCGCCATCTGCGTTGGATTCGCCGGCGTCGTCGGTGTCTGGTATTTCAACTGCGCCGTCAACAATTGCAAAAAATTTGCCTGCGTGAGGGAAGACGCCGACCCCGCCCCCGTGGATGCCGCCTTGGTCGCGGTGGTGGAGGCCGCCACGGCTGCCGCATTCGCAGCGGCACTGGCGGAACTGGAAACGGCAAGATTGGTCATGCTGACACCTGAAAACTGGCAAGCATCTGTTGATCGATCCGGCTGGCTTGCTGCAGCACGGCGACCGAGGCGGAATAGCTGTTGGAACTGTCGATCAGGTCCACCATTTCACTCACCTGACTGACATTCGAGCCGGTGACGTAACCTTGCCCATTCGCATATGGGCTGCCGGGGTCATATTTCTGGACCGCGGGTGCATTGCTCTGCACCGTACCGGCCACCTGCACGCCCAGATCCGGCGATGCGCCAGTCACGGGTGCGGCCTCAAATACCACCTCATGCGCGTGATACGGCGTGCTTCCCGGCGGCGTAATGGAGTCAACATTCGCCAGATTGGAAGCAATGGCCCCCATGCGCGCGTTTTGCGCATTCAGCGCGCTGCCGACAATGCCAAAAATATCAGAACCGCTCATGCCGCAATCCTTTCATCGTTGTGCACGTCCACGCCCCCCTTATCTTTCATATCCCGCCTGGATTGGGCCGCAGCGCCGTCACCAGATCGGTGGTCGCCTGATGCAAAAACGCGGTCGCACCCATCATCTGTTCACCATTCGCGGCGGCTTCCACACGCTCGCTGTCCAGCGACACGTCATTGCCGTTCAGTCCCACCGTGCCATCCGCGCGGTACTGCGGCGCCGCACTTACTCCGGTATCGCCAAGCTGCGCGGCCAACGCGCTATCAAACGGCACATCCATCGCCTTGAAATTCGGCGTGTCGGCATTGGCGATGTTATTGGCGATCAGGTCGGAACGCTGCTGCTGCACATTCAGAACACTGCCGTAGAAATCCATAAATCCAACCTGCATGTTGCCCCGCGCACTTTCATCAGAGGTTGCTGCTTATCGCTACCGGCCAAGAATCCTCAAACCAGGCCGTTACCAAAAACAGTTACATCGGACTCATAGATCACCAGTCTTAAAAAATCGTAAATTAAAACATGAACAATTCCCTGAATCGGCGCGCACTATCATTTTATAAAATGAATCGATAATCACGATTATTTTTTGGGCATGCGCTGGCGTATAAAGTGGAATTTACGGAATCCAGATAAAACGATCCCGGTATACGGCCATAAAATTCTGAACTTGCTTACAAATCATGGCAGAATTCAGAAACAGTTAAGCCTTAACCATGAGATTGAGGTAGAAAGTAACTTAGGAAATTTTGATGCAGGATGACATTTTGAAGCTCGCCTACGGGGTCTCCAGCATCACCGAGCAAAAAAATCACCTCATCGACTCTGTTCTCTGCCAGGTAAAATTTCTCGCCATCAACGCGCATATTGAGGCCGCGCGGGCAGGCGCCGCCGGCATCGTCTTTGGCTTGCGAGCAGATGAAATGGGCAAGGTCGCCGGCACCATCACGGATATCAGCGCCGAACTGCGCACCGCGATCCGGGACAGTGCCCGCCGGCTCCAAACCGTGGGTGCGGACCTGCTCACCAGTCACAAAGGCGCGCGCTACACAGACCTCGCCCTGAACGTGATCGAGATCATCGACCGCAATCTTTATGAGCGCTATCAACAACAATCGCCTTATCGCCTTTGCCCGTACCCCAGGGTACGAGACTTATCTTGGCCTTGGCTGGTACGGCGTGATCGTGGCAAAATTCGATGATCCGGGGCATTAAAGCAAATGCCGCTATGAACCAGCGCTATGAACCAGAAAATGTCAGCCGCTGCACCACGGCATCATGCAATCTGCGCTGGTCATCGCTGACATAAAGTGCGGCCAGATCGCCGGAGGAAAAACTCGTCCCCGCCGGCATTTCCGCCACTGCCATGCGCTCCAGCGCCGTCACCACGCAATCGGCAATCTGCCGCGCAAAATCCTGGCGCTGTGCCTGAAAAAAGGCCAAATTATCGAGTTCCCCACGAATTTCGGCCACTTCCGCGATCGCTTCCGCTCGCTCGCGTTCCAGCACCGGGTTGGTATTGCCACTATGCCGGGACAAATCCCCCAGCAGGCCTGAAAGCCAGGAGAGCAGGGCCGAGGTACGCCACAGCAGATCAAACGCGGTACTTGCGTCCATACGGTCGCGCAGCGCCGAAACCTGCTCCGCCAGAATGGCGCATACCAGCCGTTCATTGGCTTCCGTCGTATCAACCATGGCCGCGTCTTCCTATTTTGCCGGGCAGAGCTGTTTAACAACCGAAAGCAACTGGCTCGGCTCCGCCGGCTTGGTCAGCCAGCCGGAGGCACCGGCCGCGCGCGCCTCATCGCGTTTGCGCCCACCGGATTCCGTGGTTAGCACGATAATTGGCGTGAACCGCGTCGCGGCAATCTTGCGCGCCTCCTTGATAAACCCGATGCCATCGAGCTCAGGCATGTTGAGATCGGTGAGAATCACCGAAGGCTTGATGCCTTCTCCCAGCTTATTAATGCCCTCGCGGCCATTCATGCCGATTTCCACTTCATAACCCGCGCCCTTCAGAATATGCGACAGGCTCATGACCATTGTGGCAGAGTCGTCGAGAACAAGAATAACTGACATTTACTTAGGGCTCCATTCGGCTGATTTTCGGTCCTGACTTCTGTATCCTGAACTCCAAATATTGAGGTGCAGTTAAGAAACTCATGCAGGAGCTCCTGCCTCCGAAATTTACCCTCATCGTGCCGCCCGCCCCAACAAAGCCGCCACCTGTACGGCTAACAGATCGCCCGGCACCGGCTTCACCAAATAGGCACTCGCCCCTGCCGCCGTCGCGGCCCGGCGGTCCTCCTCGCTGGCCTGCGTGGTGGTCACCAGGGCAGGCAATACCCGCGTTACCGGCTCGCGCCGCAACGCCTGCAAAAACCTGTGCCCATCCATCAGCGGCATGTTCACATCTACAATGCAAAGGTTGAACGGCGTGCGAAACGCCTTCTCCAACCCCTCGATGCCGTTAATCGCCTCCTCCACGCCATACCCTTCGCGCTCAAGCAGATGCCGGTAATACAATCGCACCACCGTGGAATCATCGACGACGAGAATCCGGCCTCTATCGCTGGCTTGGTGCGCCTGATTTGCAGCCCGAACCCGCGAAGGAGCGTAAGCGTAAGTTGGATAAGGCGGCGCTTGCTGCTCATGTGCGAGACTTTCCGGAGGCGTTGCTGCGGGAGAGGGCGGCGCATTTCGGCGTGACGATCAACGCGATCTGGGTTGCGCTGAAGAAATTAGCCATCACCAAAAAAACGACCAGATATTCTGAAAGTCGTTGCGATGAAAGGATTACCTTTCTGCGTCAATTGCGCGCTTGGGTTACCGAGCACGGTTGGAAAAATGTCGTTTATTTTGATGAGAGCGGTTTCCAAGCCGCCGTTCACCGGCCGCATGGCTGGGCACCTGGGGCAACAAGGTCTTTGGTAAAATCACCGGCAACAACCATAAACGGACCAATCTCATTATGGCGCAACGGGGCAAAGATTGGATCGCGCCCATGTTGTTCAAGACAAGCTGCACCCATCTGACGGTGACAACATGGATTAAGGAGATGCTGTTGCCCACGCTCCGGCCGCAAAGCCTTATCGCCATGGACAATGCGCCCTTCCATAACAAGCCCAAAATTGCCGAAATTCTTACCGAGCATGGCCACAGGCTGCTGCCGCTGCCCAGATACTCGCCTGACTTCAACCCAATCGAAAAAGCCTTCGCCATCCTCAAACGACAGAAAAGCTTCTCCGGGAAATCCGTGGACGAGTTAATCTCGCCCCACTCTTAACTTGAACCACTATAGAAGAATGCTTGTCTTATGATGATTCCGCCGATTAAGGGATAAATGGCCACCGTCAGCGCGTGGTCGCCCGCCGCGCCTGCGTAATAAAGGGAACGATACGCGGTTTTCCGGCTGGCCTTCCACACTCCAATCAGTCGAGTTGTTTCTTCACCGCCTCATTAACAAGCGCCGGGTTGCCTTTGCCTGCCATGGCTTTCATCACCTGGCCGACGAAGAAGCCGAACAGTTTGTCCTTGCCGGATTTGTATTCCGCGACTTTGTCGGCGTTCGCAGCCAGCACCTGCGTTACGGCGGCGTCGATGGCGCTGGTGTCGGTGACTTGGCGCAGGCCCTTGGCTTCCACGATGGCGGCAGGCATGGCGCCGGTTTCCACCATTTCCTCGAACACATCTTTCGCGATTCGGCCGTTGATGGTTTTGTCGCTGATGAGGTCGATCAACTCGCCGAGCGCGGCACCGGAGACCGGCGGGTTTTCGATGCTTTTGCCGGTGCGGTTCATGGCGGCGAAAAAGTCACCGGATATCCAGTTGGCGGCGAGGCGGGCGTCGCGGCCTTTGGCAACGCTTTCGTAAAAGTCAGCGGTCGCCTGTTCGGCTACCAGCACGCCGGCATCGTAGAAGGGGATGCCGTATTCATCGCAGAGACGGCGCCGTTTTTCGTCCGGCAGCTCGGGGAGTTTCGCCTTCAGGCCCGCAACGAATTTCTCCTCCAGCACCAGCGGCAGCAGGTCTGGCTCTGGAAAATACCTGTAGTCATGCGCATCTTCCTTCGAGCGCATGGAGCGTGTTTCGCCGCGTGCAGGGTCGTAGAGCCGGGTTTCCTGGCGTACTTCGCCGCCGGATTCCCACACTTCGATCTGCCGCAGCGCTTCGGCTTCAACGGCGTGCATCACGAAGCGCACGGAGTTAACGTTTTTGATTTCGCAGCGCGTGCGGAATTCCTCGCCCGCCTTGCGCACGGAGACGTTGACGTCGGCGCGCATGGAACCTTCTTCCATGTTGCCGTCGCAGGTGCCGAGGTAGCGCAAGATCTGGCGGATTTTGCGCAGGTAAGCACCGGCTTCCTCCGGCGAGCGGATGTCTGGTTCGGAGACGATTTCCATCAACGCCACGCCGGCGCGATTCAAATCAATAATGGATTTGGAGGCGTGCTGGTCGTGCATCGACTTGCCCGCATCCTGCTCCAGATGCAGCCGCGTGATGCCGATGTGCTTGATGGTGCCATCTTGTAGCTCGATCTCCACATCGCCAGTGCCGACGATCGGGTGCTCAAACTGGCTGATCTGATAACCGTTGGGCAGATCAGCATAAAAATAGTTTTTGCGGTCGAAGCGCGAGACCAGGTTGATCTGCGCCTTCAACCCCAGCCCGGTGCGCACGGCCTGCGCCACGCATTCGCGGTTGATCACCGGCAGCATGCCCGGAAACCCCGCATCCACGAAGCTGACATGCGCGTTGGGCGCGCCGCCGTAAGTGGCCGAGGCGCCGGAGAAGAGTTTGGACTCCGAGATCACCTGCGCGTGGACTTCCAGCCCGCACACGACTTCCCAGGTTCCGGTTTTTCCTTCGAGGCTATAAGCCATTATTCTGCCCTCACGCTTGGCAAGGCGGTAAATCCGGCCGCGCATTCCAGCGCCGCCGAGACCGCGAACACCGTCTCTTCATCGAAATGTTTGCCGATCACCTGCAAGCCGAGTGGCAAACCTTCGGCGCTCAATCCGGCGGGCACGCTCATTGCCGGCACGCCGGCGAGCGAGGCGGGCACGGTGAACACGTCGTTGAGATACATCGTCACCGGATCGTCCATTTTCTCGCCAATGCCAAACGCGGCGGAGGGGGCAGTGGGGGTGAGGATAGCGTCCACTTTGTCGAAAGCATTGTTGAAGTCGCGTAAAATCAAATTCCGTACTTTTTGCGCCTTCAGGTAATACGCATCGTAATAGCCGTGCGAGAGCACATATGTGCCGATCATGATGCGCCGCTTCACTTCCGCGCCAAAACCGGCGGCGCGGGTGCGTTCGTACATGTCGATCAGGTCTTCGCCATCCACGCGCTTGCCAAAACGCACGCCATCGTAACGTGCGAGGTTGGAGGAGGCTTCCGCCGGGGCGACGATGTAGTACACCGCGAGGCCGTATTTTGTATGAGGCAGGGAAATATCAACGATTTCGGCGCCCTGTTCGCGCAGCCACGCCACGCCCTTTTCCCACAACGCGGCAATTTCGGCGCTCATGCCGTCCATGCGGTATTCCGCCGGAATGCCGATGCGCAGGCCCTTCACGCCACGGCCGAGCGCGGCCGTGAAATCGGGCACCGCGCGTTCGGCGCTGGTGGAATCATGCGTATCAAACCCAGCCATTGCGCTGAGCAGAATGGCGCAGTCTTCCACCGTGCGCGCCATCGGCCCCGCCTGGTCGAGCGAGGAGGCGAATGCGACAATGCCGTAGCGCGAGCAGCGGCCGTAGGTGGGCTTGATGCCCGCCAACCCGGTGAATGAGGCGGGCTGACGGATGGAGCCGCCGGTGTCCGTACCCGTGGCGCCCAATGCCAAGCGTGCGGCCACCGCCGCCGCCGAGCCGCCCGACGAGCCGCCGGGAACCAGTTTGGCGTCCGAGCCGTTGCGCTTCCACGGGTTTTCCACCGGGCCGTAGCCGGAGGTTATGTTGGAGGAGCCCATGGCGAATTCATCGAGATTGGCTTTGCCGAGGCACACCGTACCGGCTTCCAGAAGCTGGCGCGTCACCGTGCTCTCATAGGGCGGCACGAACGGCTCCAGGATTTTGCTGGCCGCCGTGGTGCGCACGCCCGCGGTGCAGAACAGGTCTTTAATCGCCAGCGGAATGCCGGTGAGCGGCCCCGCGGTGCCGGCGGCAATGCGCGCGTCGGCGGCTTTTGCTTGTTCCAGCGCCAGCTCGGGGGTCACCGTAATATAGGCGTTCAAACGCGGGTTCAGCGCCGCGATGGCGTTGTTATGCGCGGCGGTCAGCTCCACGGCGGAGAATTTCTTCGCGGCCAGCGCCTGCGCGGCCCCGGCGATCGTCAGGTTTAAAAGGCTCATTCCACAACTTTCGGTACGGCGAAAAACTGCCCGACTCGGTCGGGGGCATTGGCCAGGATGTTTTCGGCTTGCTCGCCGTCGGTCACGATGTCCTCGCGTAGGCGCATGGCCATTTGCGCGCCACCCGAAAGCGGTGCCACCCCATCCACGTTCACTTCGTTTAACTGGTCCACGTAGCCCAGAATTGCGTTCAATTCGGTCTGCAACACGCCAACCTCGGCGTCATCGACGCGAATTCTGGCAAGTTTCGCAATCCGGCGTACCGTTGCGCTATCGAGCGACATCAATAATCCCTTGGGTTTAAACTCTGGCCGGACCATAACCGCGCGCATGGCGCTCTTCAACCTCACGGATCTTTTGGCTCAACTTCCCCCCGGCGCGCGGCTGCTCGGGCTGGACCCTGGGGCGGCGCGCATCGGCGTGGCGCTGTCAGACGTGGGGCGGCGGATTGCCTCGCCCTACGGCACGCTGCTGCGGGCCAAACTCAAGCAAAATGCAGCGGAAGTGGCGGCGATTGCGGCGAAAGAGGGCGTTGGGGGCTTGATTGTGGGCCTGCCGCTGGACGGCGAGCAAAAGCTGGGGCCACGGGCGCAGGCGGCGCGCGACTGGGCGCATGCCATGAGCACTGCCACCGGCCTGCCGGTTGCCCTGGTGGACGAAAGTTTCACCACCGCCGACGCGCATGAGCGCATGATCGAGGCCGGGTTGAGCCGCGCGCGCCGGGGTGAGATTATCGACAAAGCCGCCGCCGCCGCCATTTTGCAGGCGGCGCTGGACGCGCTGGGCCGCCTGGCCTAGCTGCATGCACCGCCCGGGCTTGGCTCACATTGAATGCGCGGTGCTGGTCGCGGTGTTGGAAATGGCGTGACCGGCGGAGGACAGATCCTGCCCGGCGCCGGCGATGGTGTGGCAGGCGGCCAGGCCCAGCAGGGCGATAAACGGAACGGCGAGGCGGATCAGGCTTTGCATTAAACTGCGACTCCCAGGCGGTGAAATAATGGCAATCGTTGCCCGATGCGAGCGCGCCGGGCAAGTTTAATCCATCATCTCCTTCGCCAGCAGTTCATAAGACCGCCGCCGCGCCGCCGGATCGTAGGCGGTGGTGGTAATGACGAGTTCGGCGATGCCGGTCTCCTTGGCGAGCGCGCGCAGTTTTGCCGCCACATCCGGCGCGGTGCCGGTATAGGCGCGCTGCTTGCGCCGCGCGGCGCGGGCGCGCTGCTCGTCGGTGAGCGGGAAGGCCGCGCCCTCCTCCGGCGAGAGCTGCGTGGTGAAGCGGCCCTGGTCGCGCAGCACGCCGAAAATCTCGCGCGATTGGTAAAAATAATCCGCGATTTCCTGCGTGTCAGCCGCGAACGCCCACACGGTGATGGCGGCGTGCGGGGCGGAAAGAATTTCCGAGGGTTTGAAGTTTTCGCGGTAGATATCCAGCGCCTCTTGTGTGCCCTGACCGTCGGTGAAGAAATGCGCGTAGCAATAGGGCAGGCCGAAATGCGCCGCGAGCTGGGCGCCGTAGTTGGAGCTGCCGAGAATCCATAATTCCGGCGCGTGCGGCCCGGTGGGTTCGGCGCGCACAGTGCGGAAGGGGTGATTTTCCGGGAGTGGCTCCCCAGAGGTCCAGGCGTGGAGGTCGCGCACCTGCGCGGGAAAATTCTCCGCCGCCCCGCCCGCGTTGGGGTTCAGGGCAAAGGCGGTGCGGCCATCCGTGCCCGGCGCGCGGCCCACGCCCATGTCGATCCGCCCCGGTGCGATGGCCTCCAGCACGCGGAATTGTTCCGCCACTTTGAACGCCGAGTAGTGCGGCAGCATGATGCCGGCACTCCCCACCCGGATGCGCGAGGTGGTGGCGGCAATGGCGGCGGCCAGAATTTCCGGCGCCGTGCCGGCCACGGCCTCGGAGCTGTGGTGCTCGGAGAGCCAGTAGCGGTGGTAGCCGTAAGCCTCGCAGGCTTTCGCCAGTTCCAGGGATTCGCGGATGGAGACATCAGGGCTGAAGCCGCTGCGGGTGGGGGATTGGTCGAGGACGGAGAGTTTCATGTTACATATATAGGGTAGAACCGGGGGAAATGGAATTCTTCCCAAAGCGTCCGGCGCGGAACAGCTTCACCCGAAAATTTTCCCAAAATTGCGCTGCAATGCCTCGTCCACCTCCGCCATGGTCGCGTTGACCCCCAGTGCGGCCAGGCTGGTCACGCCGTGCTCGGTAATGCCGCAGGGGATGATGCCGGTGAAATGCGACAAATCCGGGTTCACGTTCAGCGCCAGCCCGTGCCAGCTTACCCAGCGGCTCACCCGCACGCCGATGGCGCCGATTTTCTTCTCCCGCGCCCCATTGACCACCCAGATGCCGACGCGGCCCTCGCGGATCTCGCCCTTGATGCCAAAATCCTTCAGCGTCTCGATCACCCAGCGCTCCAACCCGGTGACATAGCAGCGGATGTCGCGTGCCGGCACGCTGCCGTGCGGCTCGTTGAGGTCCAGCATGGCGTACACCACGCGCTGGCCGGGGCCGTGATACGTCCATTGCCCGCCGCGCCCGGCGGTATGGGTGGGGAAGCGGCTGGCGTCCTTCAGCCCGGACTCGGAAGCGGACGTGCCCGCCGTGTAGAGCGGCGGGTGCTCGACGAACCATAATAATTCCCCCGCCGAGCCCTCGCGGATCGCCGCAATGCGCTCGCGCATCAGGGAAATGGCCGCTTCATAAGGGGTGAGGCCGGATTCAACCCGCACTGTTGCCGTCAATTTATCCATGGTCTATAGGCTCCGGGCGCTGGGCGAAGGCTTGGCGTGTTCGTGCGATGCGGTCGTGGCGAAATGGTAGACGCGCAAGCTTGAGGTGCTTGTGGGGGAAACCCCTTGGAAGTTCGAGTCTTCTCGACCGCACCATATTTTCTCTCAACCCCCGGAATGGTTATGGCAGACCCGCTGTCTGACATATTCGGCTGCGGCCATAAATTGGCTACACAGGCTGGGTAAGTGGGGAGCAGAGTCATGGATGATGATCTACGCAAAGCCGCACTAGAATACCACCGCTGGCCCCGGCCCGGCAAACTGGCCATTACCGCGACCAAGCGGATGGAAACCTCCCGCGATCTCTCGCTTGCCTATTCCCCAGGCGTGGCCGCCGCATGCGATGCCATTGTCGCGGACCCGGATGCCTCGTTCGACCTCACCTCGCGGGCCAACCTGGTTGGCGTGATTACCAACGGCACTGCTGTACTGGGGCTGGGCAATATCGGCGCCCTGGCCGGCAAGCCCGTGATGGAGGGCAAGGCGGTTCTGTTCAAGAAATTCGCTGGTATCGATTTGTTCGATATCGAGGTGAACGAGCAGGACCCGGAAAAGTTTATTGAAATCGTCGCGTCCCTGGAGCCGACTTTTGGCGGCATCAACCTGGAAGACATCAAGGCGCCGGAATGCTTCCATATTGAGCAGACCCTGCGCAAGCGGATGAAAATTCCGGTGTTCCATGATGATCAACACGGCACTGCGATTATCGTGGGTGCTGCGGTACTCAATGCGATTAAAGTGCAGGGCAAAAAAATCGAGGAGGTGAAAATCGTCACCTCCGGGGCGGGGGCGGCGGCGCTTTCCTGCGTGAATATTTTGGTGTCTCTGGGGGCCAATCCGCTGAACATCACCATGACGGACAAAGAGGGAGTGATTTATGCCGGGCGCCCCAATTTGGACCCGACGCTGGAACAGGTTGTGCGGCAGACCGATGCCCGCGTGTTGCATGAGGTGCTGGCCGGGGCTGACATTTTCCTCGGGCTCTCGGCCCCGCGCGTACTCAAGCAGGAGTGGCTGGCGCTGCTGGCCCCCAACCCGCTGATCCTCGCACTTGCCAACCCGGAGCCGGAAATTCTGCCTGAACTGGTGATGGCGGCGCGGCCGGATGCGATCATGGCAACAGGGCGCTCGGATTTTCCGAACCAGGTGAACAACGTGCTGTGCTTCCCGTTCATTTTCCGCGGCGCGTTGGATGTGCGGGCGACGGCGATTACCGAGAGCATGAAACTCGCGGCGGTGGTGGCTATCGCCGAACTGGCCCGCGTGGAAGCCTCCGAAACCGTGGTGGCGGCTTACGGCGGCCAGGCGCCGATGTTTGGCCCGGACTATATTATTCCAAAACCCTTCGACCCGCGCTTGATTTTGCACATCGCCCCCGCCGTGGCCCGTGCCGCCATGGAAGCCGGGGTGGCGCGCAAGCCGATCGAGGATTTTGACGCATACCAGCACGAGCTGGAACGCTTCGTGTTCCGCTCCGGCCAGTTGTTGCGTCCGGTTATCGAAGTGGCCCGCAAGGCGCATCCACGCATTGTGTACGCCGAGGGCGAGGACGAGCGCACCCTGCGCGCGGTGCAAACCGTGCTGGACGACGGACTGGCGGAGCCGATTCTGGTCGGACGCGGCATGGCCATTGCCGCCAAAATCGCAGCACTCGGCCTGCGCATGCGCCCCGGCCAGGACGTGCGCATTGTCGACTTCGAACAGGACAAGGCGCTGTTCGCGGAAATCCACGGTACCTACCAGAAACTCGTCGGCCGCCGCGGCGTGCCGCCCGACTGGGCCGACCGCCACCTGCGCAAACGCCCCACCGTCGCCGCCGGAATGCTGCTGGCGATGGGCGAGGCCGACGCCGCCATATGCGGCGGCACCGGCGATTGGTGGCGCCAGTTCCAATACGCACTGCCAATCATCCCGCGCCGCGCCGGCATCAACCGCGTCTACGCCCTGACCGCGCTGATCGTGCCAAACGGCGTGCTATTTTTCTGCGACACCCACGTAAACGTCGACCCCACGGCGGAAGAATTGGCGGAAATGACCTCGCTCGCCGCGCAAGCCGTGCAGCGCTTCGGCATGACCCCCAAAGTCGCCCTGCTCTCGCACTCCAACTTCGGCGGCTCCAACTCCCCCTCCGCCCGCAAAATGCGCACCGCACTCTGTCTCATCCGCGCGCAAGACCCTGACCTGGAAATCGACGGCGAAATGCACGGCGACGCCGCCCTGGTGGAACAAATCCGCAAACAAGCACTGCCGGACTCAACCCTCTCCGGCGCCGCCAACCTCGTCATCTTCCCCAACATGGACTCGGCAAATATCTCGTTCAACCTGATCAAAGCCATCGCCGAAGGTGTGACCGTGGGGCCGATGCTGCTGGGCCTGAGTAAACCCCTGCACATTGCCGTGCCAAGCGTCACCGCCCGCGGCATCGCTAACCTCTCCGCCGTCGCCGCCATGGAAGCAGCACTTTCGGGGAAAAAATAACGCCGGCCGGGATGGGGTTATTTTTCCACGAATGCCTTTTCGATGACGAATTCGCCGGCGCCGTGGTGGCTGCCTTCGCGGAAGCCTTCGGCGAGCAGGAGTTTGTGCAGGTCGGCGAGCATGTGAGGGCTGCCGCAGAGCATGACTCGGTCGGATATTTTATTCAGGGGATTCAGGCCGAGGTCGGTTTGCAGTTTGCCAGTTTCCAGCAGGGTGGTGATCCGTCCCATGTTACGGAAGGGTTCGCGGGTGACGGTGGGGTAGTAGAGCAGTTTATCCTTGGCGAGTTCGCCGAAGTATTCATGTTCCAGCACGTTGTTCACCACCATTTCGCCGTAGCCGAGTTCGGCGATGGTGCGGCAACCGTGGACCAGCACGACGTGTTTGTAGCGTTCGTAGGTATCGGGGTCTTTGATGATGCTGATGAAGGGTGCCAGGCCGGTGCCGGTGCCGAGCAGGTACAGGGTTTTGCCGGGGTGCAGATTGTCCTGGATCAGCGTGCCGGTGGGTTTGCCGCCGACTAGCAGTTCGTCGCCGGGGGCGATTTTTTGCAAATGCGAGGTCAGCGGGCCGTCGGCGACCTTGATGGAGAAAAACTCCAGGTGTTCCTCGTAGTTGGCGTTGCACATGGAGTAGGCGCGCAACAGCGGCCGGCCGTTAATTTTCAGGCCGATCATGGTGAACTGCCCGCTGATGAAGCGGAAGCCGGGGTCACGCGTCGCGGTGAAGCTGAAAAGCGTGTCGGTCCAGTGCCGGACGGACAGCACCGTCTCGGTATACATCGTCGCCAATATGCTGCTCCTAGAGAATTGTTGCCCGTGATTAGACGGGACGCGCGCAAATGTTAACCGCCCTTTTGGGCATTCCAGACCGTCGCGCAGGCACGACATCGCGCGGGCCGGCCAAAAAAATTCCCTTTGGAGTATAAAATTGGCTTTTAGCGTGTCTTTCCGCTAAATCAGTCTCCGTTCAGGGTCGGGTGAGAAAATGCAGCCTGCGGCGTTGTTGGAAATTGAGCGGGAGCTATGTGCCAGCGCGGTTCGCCAGGAGCCAGAATTTTCCGTTTTTAAGGGAATTTCCGCTCGGTTGACGCCCGATGCGTACCAACACCCTGGTCTTTTGGGCTTTTACCTGCGCCATGCGCTGGAGGCTGTCTGGTTCACCGCGCGCGGGATTGCCCCTGGTTTGGCGGCACTTGCGGCGGCACGCGCGGCCGCGCAGTTCATCCAGGCCGAGGCTGATACGCTCCCGCCCGCGGACCGCGCCGCGCTGCCGGCCTGGGTGCCGGTGCTGGCGGGGGATGTGGCGCCCGCCGCCGGTGTTCTGGCCGCGCATTTTAACGCCACGGAATCGGAAATTGCCCTGATCCGGCGCATCTGGCCGCTGCTTGGCACCGCCGAGGGGCTGATGGAGGCGGGCGGCGACATCCGGCTGGAGCGCGACCCGCGCACGGCGCTGAACGGCTACGGATGCAGCCACCGGCCGCGCCCCTGGGCGATCACTTTTGCCTCTTCCACGGCCTCGTCGTCCTCCGAGCGCGGCTACACCGCCGCCGACCGCGCGCGGTTGCGCACCACGCTGGCGCTGTTGCGCGGCACCAGCAGCCGCAACGCGGTGCGGCAATCGCTGAATGCCGTGCGCAACGGCATTGCCAAGGTTTTTGGCCTGGAGGCGGGCAGCGGGGTGATTCTCGCCGCCTCGGGGACTGATACGGAACTGTTGGCCCTGGCGCTGACACATCTGGGTGGGGCGGATAAGCCCATTCTCAACATCCTTATCGCACCCGAGGAAACCGGGCGCGGCGTGCCGATGGCGGCGCGCGGGCTGCATTTCGCGGTGGATACGGCGCTGGGCCACGACGTGACCTTCCAGGCGCCGGTCGCCGGTTTTCGCGCGGACACCCAGCTTGCCAATATTCCGCTGCGCGAGGCTGATGGCGCCTTGCGTGCAGCCGATGCGGTGGAAGCCGAGATCGCCGCCGTGATGGCAAATGCCGTGGCGCGGGGGCAGCGGGTGATCCTGCATGTGCTGGACTTGTCCAAAACCGGGCTGCTGTCGCCGCGCCCGGAATTTTTGGCGCGGATGCGCGGGCTGTATGGGGCGGCGTTCGATATCGTGGTGGACGCCTGTCAGGCGCGGCTCTCCCCGGCCTCGGTGCGTGACTACCTGGCGCTGGACGCGGTGGTGCTCATCACCGGCTCCAAATTCTTCACCGGCCCGCCGTTTGCGGGCGCCGCGCTGCTGCCGGAAGCCATTGCCGCGCGGCTGGCGTCGGGCCGCTTGCCCGAGGGGTTGGACGCTTATTTTGGCCGTGACGATTTTCCTCCGCGCGCCGCCGCCGCGGCCAAGCTGCCGCCGGTCGGCAATTACGGGCTGGCGCTGCGCTGGCATGCGGCCTTGGCGGAAATGCAGGCGCTGCTGCGAGTCGCCCCGGCCCGGCGCGCGGAGATTCTGGAGGGGTTCGGCCAGATCGTGCGCACCGCCATTGCCGCGCAACCAGCGCTCAGCTTGCTATCCGCCCCCGCCGTTGCCCGTGGGGCGGAGCCTTGGGAGCATTTACCCAGTATTTTCACCTTTTCGCTGCGCGCGCCGCACGCGCCGGGGCGCTGCCTCACGCCGGCGGAGGCCCGCAATGTGTATATGTGGCTGAACACCGATCTCTCCCCGCTGCTGCCGGCGGACCAAAAAATCGCCGCGCGCATCTGCCATATCGGCCAGCCGGTGCCGCTGCCACAGGCGGGTAGCACGGAGCTGCAGGGCGCGCTGCGGGTTTCCGCCGGGGCGCGGCTGATCTCGGGCGAGCCATCGCACAGCAGCCTGGCGCCGGGGGCGCGGCTACAACGCGAGTTTGCCGACCTCGCAGTGGTGTTCAGCAAAATCAGCCTGATCCTGCGCAATTGGGACCGGTTGAGTGCCGCCAATCCGCAGCCCTGCTACCGCCCGGCGCGGCACGCCCTGGCCGATGCCCGGCGCCGCGCGGCGGTTGCGTGATGGGCGGCGCCGTGGCTGAATAGCGCCATGGTCAAACTCGATAAAATCTACACCCGCGGCGGCGACACAGGGGAAACCTCCCTCGGCGATGGCACCCGCATCGCCAAATCTTGCCCGCGCGTTACCGCCTATGGCGAGGTGGACGAGGCCAATGCGGTGCTTGGCATCGCGCGGCTGCACACGGCGGGGGCGGATGATGCGCTGCTGGCGCGCATCCAGAACGATCTGTTCGACCTGGGCGCCGATTTATGCGTGCCGATCGAGGAAAACCCCAAGTATCCGGCGCTGCGCATCACCCAGGCGCAGGTGGATTGGCTGGAGGCGCAGATCGACCGGCTGAACGCGGATCTTGCACCACTGAACTCCTTCATTCTGCCCGGAGGCACTCCGGCGGCGGCGTTTCTGCACCAAGCGCGTACCGTGGTCCGCCGTGCCGAGCGCGCCACCGTGCATTTGCTCTCCAGCCCACATGAGGCGGTGAACCGGCTGGTGCTGGTCTACCTCAACCGCCTCTCGGACCTGTTGTTCGTGCTCGCGCGCGCGGTGAACGGGCAGGGCGCGGGGGACGTGCTCTGGGCGCCCGCCGCCAACCGCGAAGGTTGATATGCTGACCCGGCCAACGCACCGCGCCCCCGCAACGGGTGCGAAAGTCTACGTTATTGCCGCCTATATTCCCAATGGCGGCACGCTCATGGCCTATCACCTGGCCCGGATTCTGCAATTTGCACTTTGGCTTTCCGGTGGTTGTGGTCAATGTGGGCGAGGAAACGCCCGATGCGGGCATTTTCAATTACGATCCCGTATTTCCAACCATTCCCCTGGCATGGCTCGAATCCACCATCACCTCTGGCGACATTCTGCTCTGCAATCCCTCGTTCTCGATCCTCAATCTGGGGATCAAGCTGGACTGCCTGAAAATCATGTACGTCCAGGACTTCAAGACCTTTAAGATCATCGACCGGTTTTTCGACCATTACGTGTCGGTCAGCAATTTCGTGCAGGCGTTTCTGCTGTCCACCTACGGGCTACAGACCGATGTCATTCCCCCGTTTATCACCATTGCCCCCGAGGCTCTGCCCCCCCGGTGGGAGGACCGGCCGCCGTTTTCTTTGCGGATCATAACCAAGGATGACAGGGAATTGTTCGAGCATCTCAGGCTGCGGTTACGGCGGCGTTTATCCCAAGATGCACCGGGAATTGAACAGGCCATCGCTTGGGAGGCTGTGAACGATGGCTTCGATGCCAAAATCCCGCACCAGGATATGTGCCGGCAGTTTGGTTCCATCCGTTATCTACTCACCCTCACCGTCGCGGAAGGTTTTGGCCTAATGCCGCTGGAGGCCATGGCCATGGGCACGGCGGTGCTGGGGTTCGACGCCTTCGGCGGGCGCCATTATATGCGGCCGGGGGAAAATTGCATGGCGCGGCCCTATCCGGACATCGATGGCATTGCCGCCGACCTGGCCATGCTCATTGGCAATCCGGAGCGGGCCGCCACCATCGCGGCGGCGGCGGCCCGGACGGCGGCGGACTACAGCTATGAACGTTTTTGTGCCGCCTGGGTGCGCAAATTCTCCGCCATTCTCGCACCGCCTGACATCCACCTCGAACGGAATCGCTGATCCATGCCCATGTTTCCATGTCTACGACACTGCTGACCGGCCTGCCCCGCTCGGGGACGACGCTGACCTGCTCGTTGCTCAACGACTACCCTGCAACTGTCGCACTGGCGGAGCCGATCCAACTGGAAAGGCATGGCGATCGCGCGCGGGCGGTGGAGGAAATGAAGCCTTTATCAGCGGGACGCGTGAGGCCGCGCTGACGCGCAACAGGGTGATTAGCAAGCATATCGATGGCCACATGCCGATGCTGGAAGCTTTTGCACCGGCCCTGGCGGCCAGGCTCGATGCGATTGCCGGCCGCGTCGAGCGCCAGATCGCCATTATGGGTTTCTTGCTGCGCACCTATACTGAATTCCCCGCCGGCCAAGTGATTCGTTACGAGGATATGCTGGCCAATCCCGAGGCCGAGCTTTCGCGTTTGACCCCGCACCCGGCACCCGCCGGGCGGAAGCTACGGGCGGTTGACCCGGCAAGCCGCTATGCGGGCGTTGATCTTGCGGGGCTTGCGGAGGCGTTATGGCCGCTGCGCGGTATCATCGAACGGTTTTATCCGGATTTTGCGGCCTCGTGCGCCGTTCTTACGGGAAATCCCAGGCTCCACCAGGTGCTAACGGGGCCTCCGGCGGAGGCGTAATACCCTATATGAAAAGTTGGACGCTGCCTGTCCGGAGCGTAGCAGGAGCGTTTGCGCCCGGCCGCGCTGGTCAAGAGCGGCGTGTTTGTTCTATTCCCGGGCCAGGAACAGAGAACCGGGGATAGAATTTTGGCTGAGATCATTGACGGCAAGGCTTTTGCGGAATCGCTCCGCGAAACCATAAAAGCGGAAGTCGCGGCACTTTCCTTTCAACCCGGCCTCGCCGTGGTGCTGGTGGGCGACGACCCGGCCTCGCGTGTCTACGTCGCCAACAAGGCCCGCCAGACGGTGGAAGTGGGCATGCGCTCCTTCGAGCACCGCTTGCCCGCTGATACCACCCAGGCGGACCTTCTGGCGCTGGTGCAAACCCTCAACGCCGACCCCGCCGTGCATGGTATCCTGGTGCAACTCCCATTACCCAAGCACCTGAACGCTGACGCCATCATTGCCGCGATTTCCCCGGCGAAAGACGTGGACGGCCTGACCGTGACCAACGCCGGGCTACTGGCCAACGGCCTGCCAGGCCTGGTGCCCTGCACGCCGTTGGGTTGCATCCTGCTGTTGCAGGACCGCCTGCCGGACATGACCGGGCTGAACGCCGTGGTGGTCGGGCGCTCCAACCTCGTAGGTAAACCCATCGCGCAACTCTTGCTCGCGCAAAACTGCACCGTTACCATCGCCCATTCGCGCACCCGCAACCTGGACCAGCTCTGTAAATCCGCCGATATCCTCATCGCCGCCGCCGGCCGGCCGGAGATGATTAAAGGCGACTGGATCAAGCCCGGCGCCACGGTCATCGACGTCGGCATCAACCGCGTCCCTGCCGCCACGCCGGGTAAAACCAAACTGGTCGGCGACGTCGCCTTCGCGCAAGCAGTGGCCGTCGCGGGAGTTATCACCCCGGTTCCGGGCGGCGTCGGCCCCATGACCATCGCCTGCCTCCTGCGCAACACGCTCACGGCGGCAAAACGCATCGAGGCTGGCTGAAGCAGTCACGTTTGCGTGGGGAGTCATCACTGAAGCGTAAAGAACACTGGTAATTTCAACCTCCGCGTCATATTACCCGAGTATGAAGCAAAAGGTGACGACCTCACGAGTGCCCGCCAAGTCAGGTGCCGCCAAGACCAAGCCTCTTAAGGCGGTGCCTGAGAAGGCCATTGCGGAACCCTATGCCACCGGCTCCACCGCCGCCGCAATCTCGGAGAAAACCCTGGAACAAGCCATTGGCGTGCAGGTGCGCTACCTGCGCCGGCGGATTGGCATCACGGTTGCCGAACTGGCCACGGCTTCCAGTCTTTCCGGCGGCATGCTCTCAAAAATTGAAAACGGGCAGATTTCCCCCTCGCTGGCCTCGTTGCAGGCGCTGGCCTCGGCGCTGAACGTGCCGATCACTAATTTCTTCTCCTCATTCGAGGAAAAGCGCGACTGTTCATTCGTTAAAGCCGGTACCGGCGTGGTGATTGAGCGCCGGGGCACCAAGGCCGGGCACCAGTACAGCCTGCTCGGCGCGGCCCTTGGCGGCACCCTCATGGTTGAGCCCTATCTCATCACCTTGCACAAGGATGCAGCCCCCTACACGGCTTTTCAGCACGAGGGCACGGAGTTCATCTACATGCTCACCGGCGAGGTGCTGTACCGCCACGGTGACCAGTCCTACCACCTTACCCCCGGTGACGCGATGCTGTTCGATTCCGCTGCCCCGCACGGGCCGGAAAAACTCCTGGTGCAGCCTATGACCTACCTTTCCATCATCGCCTATAACCGCGAAACATCCTGAACCCGCCAAGGGAAATCATGCAGCAATCCTACGCGATCGTTATAGCCAAGCCGCTGAAGCTGTAGACGGCTACATTATCGCCGCATAGGCCACGGACAACCCGAGCGACACCGCCAGCCAGACCGCCGCGGGCAGCATTTTCCGGCTACGCGAAAGCCCCAGCGCATAACCGGCCTTCAGCAGATTGTTGCTGCCGCTGGCAATCAGCACGGCGCTGACGATCGCCGCCTCGCTGACCTGGAATTTGCCGTCCAGCAGCGAGAAAATGAACGGGTCGATATCGGAAAACCCGACCGCGAAGCTGAGCACATGCAGCCCGCCCGCGCCATAATGGCTGGTCACGAAGTCCGTTATCGCGGCGAACACCACGAACAGCAGGGCAAACAGGAACGCCACCTGCAGGTCCAGCGGATTGGCGCTCACCGCCGCATGCTCCGCGGTGGCGCCACCTTTCGCCCGCCAAACCAGAAATCCGGCAATGCCCAGCGGAATCACGAAAAGTGCGGCAAAGGGCAGCGCCAAGTCGCGGGCCGCATCGGCGTGGCCAAGCAGAATAATCACCACGAACAGCCGCGCGTACATCATGGCGGTGGCGATGAGCACGGCGGCGGGCGCGAGTGCCGCCTGGCCGGGTTCAGCCCGCGCGGAGCGCGCCAGCACCACTGTGGCGGCGGTGGAGGAATACATACCGCCCAGCAGGCCGGTGAGCAGCGTGCCGGCACGCGGGAACACGTAGCGGTGCGCGAGGTAGGCGAGATAGGAAATGCCGGAGATGACCAGCACGGCCATCCACACCTTGGTGTAGGTGATGCCGGCCAGGCCGGGAATTTCCGCATCCGGCAGCAGCGGCAATATCAGCCCGGCGAGGATGAAGAACTTTGCCAGCGTGACGCCTTCCTCGGCGGGGAAGGCGTCGGAGAGTTTGCGGATTTCCATCTGCTCGCCCAGTGCCAGCAGAATCACGATGACCAGCACCGCGGTTAGTACTATGGGAGCCACCAGCACCACCGGCCCCAGCGCAAAGGCCAGCAAGGCGATCATCGTCGGCAGCACCGCCGGGTCGCCCGCCTCCACCCGCTTCCAGTATTCCAGCATCAGCAGCCCGCCCGTAACCGCGAAGCCTACGCAGAACGGCACCACGGGAGCCGCGACCCAGAGCACATACCCAAGGGCGGCCAGCAGGGTAATGGTGCGCGTGGTGCCAAACCCCAACGCCACCGGCACCACCAGCCCGTCGCCGCGCCGCCGGTAGGCGTGCAGTTCCAGCCCAATGAGGAACGCCAGCGCGATGGTGCTGAGGAAGGCGCCGAGCAGCGGGGGGATGAAGCTGGTCACGCCGCGCGCAACGCCGCCAACCCCTGCTCCAAATCTTCGATCAGGTCGTCCATGTTCTCCAAACCAATCTGGAAGCGCGCCATTTCACCCTCGAATTCGCCCGTGCCCGCCGAGCGCCGGATGGTCCCGGTGGTCGGCAGCACCAGGCTCTCATACCCGCCCCAGCTGGCGCCGATACCGAACAGTTGCAAGGCGTCGATCATCGCCACCACGGCCTCGGGCGAAAATTCCGGCTTGAACACCACTCCGAACAGGCCGCAGGCGCCGGTGAAGTCACGCACGAAAAACTCGTGGCCGGGGCAGGAGGGCAGGGCTGGGTGCAGCACGCGCGCGACCTCCGGCCGGGCGGCGAACCAATGGGCGAGGTGCAAGGCTGCCTCGCCTTGCGCTTTCAGGCGCAGGTTCAGCGTGCGCAAGCCGCGCAGCGCCAGCCAGCAGTCATCGGGAGAGGCATAGGAGCCCAGCTCCAGCGCGCCGATACGCAGCCAGCGCCAGTCTTCATCGCTATTCACAGTCACCGCGCCAAGGATAATGTCCGAATGTCCTCCGGCGTATTTGGTCAGCGCCTGGATGGAGACATCCACCCCATGCGTGAATGGCTGGAAATTCTGGATGCCCCAGGTGTTGTCCATGAACAGTTTTATGCCCGCCGCATGTGCTACGCGGGAGAGCATCGGGATGTCCTGGACCTCGAACGTGTGGCTGCCGGGGCTTTCGGTGAACAGCACGCTTGTGTTGGGGCGCAAGGCGGCGCGCGCGGCATCCTCGGTGAGCATTGGGTTGTAATACGTTGTTTCCACGCCATAGCGGCGCAGCAGCCCGTCGCAAAAGGTACGAGTCGGGCCGTAGACCGAATCGGGCACCAGCACATGGTCCCCGGCTTTAAGATACGCCAGCAGCGGCACGGTGATGGCGGCCAGGCCGGAGCCGACCACCTGGCAGCGCGTGCCGCCCTCGATCTGCGCGATCATGGCCTCCAGCGCGAAATGCGTCTCGTTGCCGCACAGGCCGTAAATATCCACCGGCTCCAGCACGTGCCGGCCGGTGTCCAGCTTGGTCGCCATGTCCGGGTAGAGCACGGTGGAGCCGCGCACCAGTTTCGGGTTTACAAAGCCATAGGCCTTGGTTGGGTTACGCCCGCCCTGCACCAGTGCCGTTTCAATTTTCTTCGTCATTCAAACCTCAACAGGCGTATCATCCCGCGCGCCCCATTCGGACCACGAACCATCATAAAGCGCGCCCTCGGGCAGGCCCGCAACCACCAGCCCCAAAGTGAGCACGGCGGCGGTGATGCCGGAGCCGCAGCTGGTCACCACTTTGGTGTCTGGCCCGACCCCGGCGGCGGCAAATTTATCGCGCAACCGCTCCGGCGGGAGCATCAAGCCGCTGTCCAGCAAAGTGGAAAAGGGGAGCGATTTGGCGCCCGGAATATGCCCGCCGCGCATGCCGGCGCGCGGCTCGGGCACCGAGGCGTTGAACCGCCCGGCGGCGCGCGCATCCAGCACCAGGGCTTCGCGGGTTTCCAGGTTGCGGCGCATATCGTCCAGCCCGCGCACCATGTTGCCCCGGTAGGTGGCGGTGAATTGGCCGGGTGTGGCGGTGGCGGGTGCGCCGGATTCGACCGCTTGGCCGGCGGCCACCCAGCCGGGCAGCCCGCCGTCCAGCACGGCAACATTGTCATGCCCGAACACGCGGAACATCCACCACAGCCGCGCGGCGGAAAACAGCCCGCGCTGGTCGTAGACGATCACCTGATCGGAGGAACTTACCCCAAGAGCGGCCACGGCGGCGGCGAATTCCGCCGGGGTGGGCAGCGTGTGCGGTAGCGGCGTATCATGGTCGCACACCGCATCGAGGTCAAAAAACCGCGCGCCGGGAATATGCGCATCCAGGAACAGCGTACGGGCGTTCTTGGCCTCGTTGGGCAGGTAATAGGTGGCATCCAGCACGCGCACGGCGGGTTTTCCCAGCGCGCCGGCCAGCCAGGATGCCGGTACGAGCGGGAGCATTACCCGCGCGCGGCAGCGACGAGGGCACGCACCCGCTCGGCGGCGGCGGAACCCTTCACGGCCTCGCGCCAGGCAATTTCGGCGACACGTTGATGCGCCGCCACCGCGTCTTCCGCCCCGGTAATCATCGCCACGCCGGACTGCATGCCGGGCGGTGCATCGGCCGGGAACGGATTGACGGCGAGCGTCGCGCGTTCACGCGAGCGCAGCAGGGTGAACGGCCCGTTTGGCTCGCCATGGGCCATCAGGCCAAGCTGCAGGCCGATCGGCTCGCTCTCCATCAGGTTCGCCACCAGCTCCATCTCGCGCAGGGCGGTCTCACGCGCGGCAGCGCGCAGATGGTCGCTGACCACGGTGCTGCCGGCCACGCCCTCGGCGAGGAATTTCTGGATCGAGGCCGGGGTGAAAATGCCGATAATCGATGGCTTGCGTGCCACGTACATCCGTTTGCGGGCAATCATTACGCTCAGCAATTGTTCAATGGCGGCACGGGCCGCGGCGCGGTCGGCGCTTTGTGTCTCGGCGGCTTCCTCGAACATCTGCGCCAGCGTGGAATCGTACTGGTCCGATGAGATCAGATAGCAAACCGGCCCGAACACCTGCAAAATCTGGTCGGAGGTTTCCTCGATCTGGCGGATGCGCTCCATATACCCGACCGGCTTCGCGTAATATTCGACGCCAATGCCGAGCAGGGTCAGCGGCGAGATTTTCAGCAGTTCGGCCAAGCGGTTCACGGTGTCGAGCTTGATCACCTCGCCCTTTTCGTAGCGGTACAAAGCGGCGCGCGAGACCCCCAGGCGAGCGGAAATTTCTTCCGCTTTCAGCCCGGATTCCATGCGATAGGCGCGCAATTGCTGGCCAATTTCATTGAAACGCATCGTTTTATCCTTTTGTTTTCGCATTTTTAAAGCGAAGCCACGTCCAGGTCATGTTATCCGCCCCGGCAGTGAAACGAAAAATGACGCCCAGGCCATTTATACAGGAACTGTCGAAAAATACAAAAAATATTACTTGTGGTGAGAATTAGTTCTTGGCCCTGAAAAAAACGGCGTACAACGGGCACCGGGCGTGTGACGCAACTCTTGGTGCGGGCCGCGTTTTCGTGCATCTACCACGGCATGAAATCTGAACGAATTTTGTTGCTCGCGCTGGCGGTTGCCCTGGGCCTGGGGTGTTTCCTGATTCTTCTGCCGTTTCTACCCGCCATGCTCTGGGCGGCGATCCTGGTTTACTGCCTGTGGCCAGCCTACACCGGTTTCAGCCGCTACGTCCGGCCCTCAATCTCGGCGTTTGTCATTACATTGGTGGTGGCTGGCATTGTGCTGGTCCCGTTGGTGCACTTGGCCCTGGTGGTGGCCAAGGAAGCGCGGCACAGCCAAGCCTGGGTGCAGGATGCCATGCAGAACGGGATGCCGCCGGCACCGGCGTTTTTGTCGAAAATCCCGTTGGTAGGCAGCATTCTGACCGATTTCTGGAACAATTCGGCCGATGACCTGGGCGGCACCGCCGCTTCATTGCAGCCGGAGCTGGAAAGCGTTGCGCATTCGGGCATCATGCTGCTGGCCAAGATCGCGCATGGGCTGATCGGGACCGTGGTGGCGCTGTTCATTACTTATTTCTTTTTCCTTGGCGGGGAGCAGATCATCGCGCGTATCCGGCTGCTGCTGGTGCGGATCATGAACGAAAATCGGGTGACGGATCTGTTCACGCTGGTTGCCGGCACGGTGCGCGGCGTGGTGTTTGGCATTGTCGGCACGGCGGCTTTGCAGGGCGTGCTCTATACCATCGGGTTCGAGTTGGCGCGTGCACCGCAGGCGTTGCTGCTGGCCTCCCTTGCCGGGCTGATCTCCATCATCCCGGCGGGTGCCATTATTGTTTACGTGCCGTTGTGCCTTTATCTTTTGGCCGAA
Source organism: uncultured Alphaproteobacteria bacterium (assembly GCA_963696195.1). Classification (GTDB taxonomy): domain Bacteria; phylum Pseudomonadota; class Alphaproteobacteria; order Acetobacterales; family Acetobacteraceae; genus Acidocella. Next base: position 1,493,354 of record OY968826.1, on the reverse strand, counting down.
GGCCACCTTGTCATCTCGTTGATGCTGCTGGTGTATTGTTTTGTTGTTGTTGGCGGCGCGGACTCGATCGTGCGGCCCTGGCTGATCTCAAGGGGGGCATCGCTGCCTTATGGGTTGACGCTTATCGGCGTGCTCGGCGGCGCGATTGCCTTTGGAGCGCTGGGCATTTTTTTGGGGCCGGTGCTGCTGGCACTTGGGCTGGCGCTGGCGGAAGAGTTCGCCGGACAGCAGCGCGGGGCTTGGCGCCAGCCGTGAGGGGATGTTAATTAAAAATTAACTAATTTGTGGGATGGGGAAAGCATGTATCAGCAAGCTTCATCCCTGGTTAAGCGCCGCGCGGCTGAAAATCTCGGCCGGATTGCCGAGGACGAGGTGGCGCTGTTTTGGCAAGGCAAGGGTTTTGCCATTCTGGCCCAGCGGTTGCGGACTGGCGCGGGGGAAATCGATCTCGTTGTAGCCAATGCGGGCGTGCTGGTGTTCGTTGAGGTGAAAGCCCGCAAAACCATGGCGGAGGCCGCTTATGCTGTGTCCCCCCGGCAACAGGCGCGGTTGCTGGAAGCCGCCAGCCTGGCGTTGGCCACTCATGAAGACTGGGATCGTCCTAGTGTCCGTTTTGACGTGGCGCTGGTCTATGCTGGCGGCATTGAGCACATCGAGGATGCGATCCGGTATAATTAGGTGGCGAAGGCAGCCAGTAGGCGGGCATGCGCGCGGGTGCCGCGATGGAAACAGGCCAGTTCGAATTTCTCGTTGGGGGAATGGATGCAGTCGTCATCCAAGCCGAAGCCGGCCAGCAGGGTTTCCAGCCCCAGATGGGTCTTAAAAGCTTCCACCACTGGGATTGAGGCGCCGCAGCCGACCAGCGCGGCGGGTTTGCCGAATTCGGCAGCTAGGGCATCGCGGGCGGCGCGCATGAAGGGGGCGTTGAGATCCATGGCGAAGCCAGGGGCGGCGCCGAAATGCTTGAACTCGGCTTTGGCGCCGGGGGGCAGGCGGGCGGTGACGAAGTGCTCGAAGTTCTTCACGATTTTTTGCGGGTCCTGGCCGGGGACGAGGCGGAAGGTGAGTTTGGCGGTGGCCTGGGCAGGGATGACGGTTTTGGTGCCCTCGCCCTGGTAGCCGCCATAAATGCCGTTGATGTCGGCGGTGGGGCGCGCCCAGAGCTGGGCAAGGGGGACCTCACCCTGTTCGCCGGCGGGGGTGTGCAGGCCGACGCCGGCGAGGAATTCCTGCGGGTTGAAGCCGAGTTGGGCCCAGGAGGCGAGCAGGGCTTCGGGCACGGGGGCGACGCCGTCGTAGAAACCGGGGATTTGGATGCGGCTGGTGCCGTCGTGCAGGTCACCCAGGATGCGAGTTAGGGCGTTGATGGGGTTGAGGGCGATGCCGCCGAACAGGCCGGAATGCAGGTCGCGGGAGGGGCCTTTGATGGTGACCTCCACCGCCGCCAAGCCGCGCAGCGAGGTGGTGATGGCGGGGGTGGTGAAATTCCACATGTTGGTGTCGGCGACCAGGACAAAATCGGCTCGCAGGTTGTCGCGCTCCTTGGTGAGGAGCTCGGCGAGCGAGGGGCTGCCGCATTCTTCCTCGCCTTCCAGCAATATGGTGAGGCGGACTGGGAGTTTGCCGGTCATGGTGAGGTGCGCGCGGCAGGCCTCGAAGAAGCTGACGACCTGGCCTTTGTCGTCCACGGCGCCGCGGGCGACGATGCGTTTGCCGCGCGGGCCGTCGACCAATTGCGGATCGAACGGGTCGGAGTGCCAGAGGTTTAACGGGTCGGCGGGTTGGACGTCGTAATGGCCGTAGAAGAGCATGTGGGGGGCGGTGGGGCCGGCCTCGTGGTGGGTGGCGATAACGCCGGGGAGGCCGGTGGTTTCCGAGAGTCGGGCGGCAAAGCCCATTTCGGCCAGGGTGTCGCGCGCCCACGCGGCGGCTTGGCGGCAGTCCGCGGCATGGGCCGGTTGGGCGCTGATGCTGGGGATGCGCAGGAGGGAAAACAGGCGTTGCAGCGAAGTTTCGAGGGTGGCGTCGATGTGGGAGAGAATTTGTTGCATGCGTCTATTTGGGGGTTGGGGGAGGAAAAGATCAATGCGGCTTGATTTGGAGTAAAAACTCGCCGAAGAGCGCGGTATGACCGAACTTTTGCTGCATAATACCCGGACCCGGACCAAGGAAATTTTTAGGCCGATCGACCCCGCCAATGTGCGGGCGTATTTGTGCGGGCCGACGGTGTATGACCGGGCGCATATCGGCAATGCCCGTAATGTGGTGATTTTTGACGTGCTGATCCGGCTGCTGCGGCGGCTGTATCCAAAAGTGACGTATGTGCGGAACATCACGGACATCGACGATAAGATTAACACCCGGGCGAAGGAGCGTGGGCTGAGCATTGCCGAGGTGACGGAGGGGCCGATCCGTTATTACCATGAGGATATGGGGGCGTTGTATGCGCTGCCGCCGGATATCGAGCCGCGGGCGACGGAGCATTTGGGCGAGATTATTGAGATTATTCAGCGGTTGATTGCCAACGGGCATGCTTATGAAGCCGAGGGGCATGTGCTGTTTGCCGTGGCTTCGGATGCTGATTATGGGAAATTTTCGGGGCGGTCGCCGGAGGATTTGATTGCGGGGGCGCGGGTGGATGTGGCGCCGTATAAGCGTGATCCGGGGGATTTTGTGTTGTGGAAACCCTCCACGCCGGATTTGCCGGGGTGGCCTAGCCCTTGGGGGCGGGGGCGGCCGGGGTGGCATATTGAGTGCTCGGCGATGAGCTGGAAGCATTTGGGCGAGAATTTCGATATTCATGGTGGTGGAGATGATTTGATTTTTCCGCATCATGAGAATGAGATTGCGCAGTCATGCTGCGCGTTTCCGGGATCGCATTTTGCCAATGTGTGGGTGCATAACCGCATGCTGCTGGTGAACGGCGAGAAGATGAGCAAGTCTCTGGGGAATTTTTTGGTGTTGCATGATGTGTTGGAGAGCGCGCCGGGCGAGGCGGTGCGGTATTTGCTGATGCGGACACATTACCGGGCGACGCTAGATTTTTCGCAAACTGGGCTGGTGGAAGCGCGTAAGGAATTGGACCGGTTTTACCGGGCGATTGCCTCGCATGCGGGGGTGAAGGCGGCGGTTGCAGTGCCGGAATGTGTGCTGGAGCCGTTGCTGGATGATTTGAATACGCCGGGGGCGATTGCCGGGTTGCATAGCCTGGCGGATGCGGCGCTGGCGGGGGATGCCACGGCGGCGGCGGGATTGCTGGCGGCGGGGCAGGTGCTTGGGTTGTTTAATGTGTCGCCGGAGATTTGGTTTCGGGGCGATGGGGATGCGGTGAAGATTGAAGGGTTGATTGCTGAACGCAAGGCGGCGCGTGGGGCGAAGAATTTTGCGCGGGCTGATGAGATTCGCAAAGAACTTGAGGCTGACGGCGTTGTTTTGGAAGATGGTCCGCAGGGCACGATCTGGCGGCGCAAATGACCGGGCGCAATGGCGGGGCGGAGCTGGAGCCGATTGAGCCGTCGCCGGTGGTGATTTTGGTACGGCCGCAGTTGGCGGAGAATATTGGCTCGGTGGCGCGTGCGATGGGAAATGGCGGGTTGTTCCATTTGCGCATTGTGGCGCCGCGTGATGGCTGGCCGCAGGAGCGGGCTTGGCGGACGGGGTCTGGGGCGCATCGGATATTGGATTCCGCTGTGGTTTTTGACAGTGTGGCGGATGCGGTTGGGGATTTGCATCGGGTTTTCGCGACGTGCCCGCGGCCTCGGCATATTATTAAGCCGGTGCTGACGGCGCGCGGCGGGGCGGCGGAGGTGGTGGCGATTGGCAACCGGGGCCTGCGGTGCGGGGTGCTGTTTGGGCCGGAGCGGGCGGGGTTGGATAATGATGATATTGCCTGCGCAGATAGTCTGATCCGGTATGATCTGAATCCGGGATTTATGTCCTTGAATTTGGCGCAGGCGGTGATGGTGTTTGGGTATGAGTGGTGGCTGGCGCGGCAAGGGGAATTGCCGGTGCGCGAGTTGCAGACCAATGAGACGGTGCCGGCGACGAAGGCTGATCTGGACCATTTTATGAAGCATCTGATTCATGAGTGCGATAAGTCGGGGTTTTTGAAGAATGAGCAGAAGCGGCCGACGATGGTGCGCAATTTGCGGCATTTTTTCACACGGGGGGAGATTACGCGGCAGGAGTTGAATACGCTGCATGGGGTGGTGAGCGAGTTGGTGCGGGGACGCAAGATGCGGCAGGGGTGATGTGGGGGTGCTTCACGTGAAGCACTTGTGAGGAAGTGGTTATAACTTACTGTTAGTATGGTTTAATTTTTTGCTTGCACCCCAATTTGTGCGGGTTTGTGTCGGAAAAGGAATGAGTTGGCGGGGAGAGGGCGGATTGCGCTTACCCACCCTACGCTGGCTGTTAGATTATCTGAGTAATGAAAAATGAGAAACCCAAAGCGAACATGATCACTAATATCAAGAGAAGGGATTCGGTGAACACAGACCAATAAAATCTAATGAGCTTGCCCGCGAAAACGACATTGAAGTCGCTAACGCTCATTGATCGAAGCACTCGATAGGACGTGCCAATTGACCGATCTACCGCGAAGACCATTGCAGGAAAAATTGGTATCCAAAGAGCGGTGAACCAATACATCTTGAAGTATACGCCCGGCATTGAATCATCGGTAACGCTTCCTAGAAGCGTAAAGCCAAAACCATTTCCCCTTCTGAGGCTAGGCAAGTCTTTAACTTCATGAAGCTTATTGACGATTTGATCTCGTCGCGAGGGCTGGGTCATAAGAAAACTATTGTGCGTAGAAATACTCGGGGCTTGGTGTTGTGCTTCTAGATACCCAAACTTTCGCGCAAATTTCAGACGTGCGACCATAACGGCGCACTATCTTGCCACAAGCGATCTCGGCGGCCTGCAGCTTAGAGTCGGCATCGACCTCAGTGACAGAGCCATAAATAACTCTCCCATTGCCGTAACGTAGGATTTTATATGTCTTCTTTTGAAGCTTGTCTTGCATTTTGATGTGCTCCTCGAATTAACCTCTAAGCGAGTTGAAAACTTATTGATCGTGATCTTCATCACGATGCCGCGTCAAGTGATATAATGCTTGAGTAAGTGTGGGGTAGGTGGGTGCAGCGCTACCCATTGCTTTTCTAGCGCCCAAGATAAGATTGATTACGTCATGCCGACCGATCCTTTGAGATGTTGCCGTTCGGGAACCCCGGGCAGTTTGACCAAAATTGAAGGTCGCCGCTTTTGAGATGTAAGTCGTGGATGCCGGCGTGCGCCGGGATGACGGTGGGGGAGTTGGCGGGCCGAGGGGAAAGGCGTGGATGGCCCGGTCGAGCCGGGCCATGACGGTGGGGGAATTGGCGGGGGTGAAGCTGTAATGCGGGGACGTTACGAAATTGCGTGGATGGCGGTGGTGGGTTTTAGGGGGGTTAGTTTGATTGGGCCGGGTTTGGCTTCGGTGAAGATTGTGCCGCCGGAGAAGAAGATGTCGATTTGCTGGCCGGGGGTGAGGCCGGCGTCGAGGAGGGCGTCGGCGGTCATGGCGGCTTGCAGGGTGATGCCGGTGTTGGTGACGCTGATGCGGGCGTGGGCGCCGGTGGCGGCGATGCGGGTGATTTGCCAGGCGCCGCGCGGGTTGGGGCGGGGGATGACGTGATGCGGGCGGACGTAAGTTTGCGCTGGGCCGTCAGGTGTCGCGGCTTCGCCCAGGTAGAAGCCAGCTTGGGCGATGACGGTGCCGTTGTTCACGCGGCTGGGGATGTGGTTGCTCTCGCCTAGGAACTCGTGGACGAAAATGCTGGCGGGGTGCTGGTAGATGTCGATCGGGGTGCCTTCCTGGCAGATTTTGCCGGCGTTCATGATGACGACGCGGTCGGCGAGGTCGAAAGCTTCCTCCTGGTCATGCGTGACGAAAATGGTGGTGATGTGCATCTCATCGTGCAGTTGGCGCAGCCAGCGGCGCAGGTCGCGCCGCACCACGGCGTCGAGCGCGCCGAAAGGTTCGTCGAGCAGGAGGACGCGGGGCTGGCTGGCGAGCGCGCGGGCGAGGGCGACGCGCTGGCGCTGGCCGCCGGAGAGCTGGGCGGGGTAGCGGGTGGCGAGGGTTTCGAGCTGGATGAGTTTGAGGAGTTCCTCGACGCGGGCTTTGACTTCAGCTTTTGGGGCTTTGCGGATGCGCAGAGCGAAGGCGATGTTCTCGAACACTGTCATGTGGCGGAACAGCGCGTAATGCTGGAAGACGAAGCCGACGCCGCGCTCTTTGGGGTGGCGGGCGGTGGCGTCCAGCTCGCCGATGTTGATGTTGCCGCGGTCGGGCTGGTCCAGCCCGGCGATGAGGCGCAGCAAGGTGGTTTTGCCGGAGCCGGAGGGGCCGAGCAGGGCCAGAAGTTCGCCGGGTTTTACGGTGAGGGAGACGTCGTTGAGCACCGTGTGGCCGCCGAAGGCGCGGGCGACGTGGGAGATGGCGATTTCAGTGGACATGTTTTACGCGGCTTTCCTGTGGCGCATGGCGTGGATTTCGTCGCGGTGCCACCATTCGAGGGCGGATCTGAGGATGAGGGTGACGAGGGCGAGCATGGCCAGCAGGGAGGCGCAGGCGAAGGCGGCCTGGATTTCGTAGCTCTCGTAGAGGGATTCGACGGCGAGCGAGAGCGTGTCGGTGGAGCCGAAGACTTTGCCGGAGACGACCGAGACGGCGCCGAACTCGCCCATGGCGCGGGCGTTGCAGAGCAGCACGCCGTAGAACAGGCCCCAGCGGAGTTTGGGGAGCGAGACGCGGAAGAAGATTTGCAGGCCGCTGGCGCCCAGCGTGACGGCGGCTTCTTCTTCGTCGTTGCCTTGCTCCTGCGCGAGGGGGATGATTTCCCGCGCGACGAAGGGGAAGGTGACGAAGATGGTGGCGAGGATCATGCCGGGGAGGGCGAAGATGATCTGGATGTTGTGCGCGGCGAGCCAGGCGCCGAACAGGCCGTTGAGGCCGAACAGCAGCACTTCCAGCAGGCCGGCGATGACCGGGGAGATGGAGAAGGGCAGGTCAATGAGGGTGATGAGCAGGTCGCGGCCGATGAAGTTGAAGCGGGCGATGCACCAGCTGGCGCAGATGCCGAAGATGATGTTGGCCGGGACGGCAATGAGGGCAATGATGAGGGTGAGATAGATGGCGGAGCCGGCGTTGGGGTCGGTGATGGCGGTGAAATAATTGGTGACGCCGGCCGAGAAGGCCTCAGTGAAGACGACGAGCAGGGGCAGGACCAGGAACAGGCCCATGAAGGCGAGCGCAATGCCGATGAGGATGTTTTTAACCACCGTGACGGCGCCTTACCCAGGCTTGCAGCAGATTGATGGTGAGCAGGAGGAGGAAGGAGACGCCGAGCATGAGGGTGCCGATGGCGGTGGCGCCCTGGTAGTCGAATTCGTCGAGCCGGGCGACGATGAGGAGGGGGACGATCTCGGAGATCATCGGTTTGTTGCCGGCGATGAAGATGATGGAGCCGTACTCGCCGAGGCAGCGGGCGAAGGCGAGCGCGAAGCCGGTGAGCAGCGAGGGCAGGATGGCGGGGAAACTGATGCGCAGGAAAATTTGCAGCGGGGTGGCGCCCATGAGCGAGGCAGCTTCCTCCTGCTCGGGCTCCAGGTCCTCGATGACCGGCTGCACGGTGCGCACGATGAAGGGCAGCGAGATGAACATCATGGCGACGACGATGCCCGCCGGTTGGAAGGCGATGTGAATGCCGAGCGGGGCGAGGAGGGCGCCGAGCCAGCCGTTGGGGGCGTAGAGGGTGGAGAGGGCGATGCCGGCGATGGCGGTGGGCAAAGCGAAGGGGAGGTCGATAAGGGCGTCGGCCAGGCGGCGGGCGGGGAAGCGGTAGCGGGCGAGAACCCAGGCGACCAGCAGGCCGAAGCCGGCGGTGATGACGCTGGCGTAGAGGGCGGTGGAGAGGCTGACCCGGAGGTCACCCAGCACGCGGGGTTGGAGGATGACGTTGAAAAAGCCGCGCCAGCCGAGGCTGGCGGTGAACCAGAGCATGACGCTCAGCGGGGCGAGCACGATGAACACCAGCCAGACCAAAGTGATGGTCAGGCTGGGTGCGAAGCCGGGCAGGACGGAGGGCTGGCGCCACTGGAAGCGGCGGCCAGCGGTGAGAGTGGCGCTCATGGAGGGTTAGTGATTGCCGAAGAAGTCTTGGCCGGTCTGGCCGTAGGCCTGGTCGAAGATGCCGCCGAGGCCGAAGAACTTGGGCTGCGCCTTTTCCCAGCCGCCGAAAGCGTCCTCCACGGTGACGGTTTTAACGTCCGGGAACTGGTGGGCGTATTTGGCTTGCGCCACCGGGTCGCGCGGGCGGTAGAAGTTGCGGCCGATGATATCTTGTCCTTCCGGGGAGTAGAGATATTCGAGGTAGGCGGTGGCCAAAGCGCGAGTTCCGTGTGCGTCAACGTTTTTATCGACGACGGCAACCGGGGGTTCGGCGAGGATGGACAGGGAGGGGACGATGATTTCATACGAACCGGCGCCGGACTGTTTGATGGAGAGGAAGGCGTCTGATTCCCAGCCGACCAGGACGTCGCCGATGCCGCGCTGGGTGAAGGTGAGGGTGGAGCCGTGTGCGCCGGTGTCCAGCACCGGGACGTTGGCGAAGAAGGCTTTGAGGTAGGCCTGCGCGGCGGTGGTGTCGCCGTTATTGGCTTTGAGCGCCCAGGCCCAGGCGGCCAGGACGTTCCAGCGCGCGCCGCCGGAGGTGTGCGGGTTGGGGGCGACGATCTGCACGCCGGGCTTGATGAGGTCACCCCAGTCCTTGATGCCCTTGGGGTTGCCGGCGCGGACCAGGAACACGATGGTGCTGGTGTAGGGTGTGGAATTATAAGGTAAACGGGACTGCCAGTTGTCGGCGATGAGGCCTTTTTTGGCGATGGCGTCGATGTCGTAGGCGAGGGCCAGGGTGACGACGTCGGCGGGCAGGCCCTCGATGACTGCGCGGGCCTGGGCGCCGGAACCGCCGTGGGAGAAATGCAGGGTGGGGGTGGTGCCGGTTTTTTGTGTCCAGTAGGCGGCGAAGGCTTTGTCGTAGTCGGCGTAGAGCTGGGCGGTGGGGTCGAAGGAGACGTTCAGCAATGTTTGCGTGTCAGCCTTGGCGGCATGGCCGGTGAGGAGGGCGGCGGCGGAGCCAGCGCCGGCGAGGGCGAGCGTTTGGCGGCGTGTGAAGGCTGTCGGCATTGTGAGCATCCCTGATAGTGTTACCCGATTGTCTCGGCTCAGAGAGTATATAACTTTATATCCTATTAGTACAATAGAGAAAAAGTTAAAATTGTAAAAATTTTGCTGTAAGCTTGGGGAATTTTAGGGGCATGTTGGCTTTAGCGCGGGCGCATGAAAAAGGGCCCGGCGAGGGTGAACTCGCGGGGCCCTTTTTGTTAGGCGACCTTACGTGCCGGGTGGCAAGTGGCTTACGCCCTTACTGCCCGGTTTGGTGGGGTTAGTCGGCGGCCAGGGCCATTTGCTTGCGGGCCAGGGACTGGGCAACATAGCCTTCCACGGCTTCGGCGATTTTGTCGGCCTGGTTGGCGAAGACATGGTCGGCGCCTTCGAACACGCGGTAGTCGATGGCGACACCCTTTTGCAGGTTGAGCTTGTCGACAAGCTTGCGCACCGAGATTTCCGGGACCATTTCATCGGAATCGCCGTGGATCATCAGGCCGCTGCACGGGCAGGGGGCCAGGAAGCCAAAGTCGTAATGCGCGGCGGGCGGGGCGACGGACACCCAGCCGGAGACTTCCGGGCGGCGCATGAGGAGCTGCATGCCGACGAAGGCGCCGAAGGAATAGCCGGATATCCACAGACCGCCGTGGCCGGGGTTGAGGGCCTGCATCCAGTCCAGCGCCGCGGCGGCGTCGTTGATTTCGCCCATGCCGCCGTCAAACTTGCTTTGGCTGCGGCCGACGCCGCGGAAGTTAAAGCGCATGACGGAAAAGCCCAGGCGCTGGAACACCTGATACATGGAGTAGGTAATACGGTTATTCATGGTACCGCCATGCAGCGGGTGCGGGTGCAGGACCAGCGCGAGCGGGGCGCCGCGTTCCTTGGCATGGTGGTAACGTCCTTCCAGGCGGCCTTCCGGCCCAGCAAACATCACTTCAGGCATTCTCTAACTCGTCTTTCATCATTACCGTGTAACTGCAAAACTTCGCTATGGAGTATTTCCTAGCTACGGGCCGTCATTTATCCATCCGAATGTTGACCTCTGCGGTCCGGATACCTAAGTGCTCCTCAAGGCTTCAGGGTGGCATTCCGAATGGTTTACCGTTTGGGTTTCCCCTCAGAGGTGCTAATATAGACTGCTTATGGTCAGATTATCCACGGAAATGTCGCATGGCCCTTATGTTTTTAACGGAGACGGTTCGGGCTTACAGGGAGCGTGACCCCGCGGCGCGGTCAAACCTTGAGGTTTTACTGTGCTATCCTGGGTTGCATGCGACCGGAATTCACCGGATTTCGAGCTTCTTCTGGCGGCACGGGCTTTACACAACCGGGCGGTTTATCTCGCATATCGGGCGGTTTCTGACCGGGATCGAAATCCACCCTGGCGCGAAACTGGGGCGGCGGTTCATTATCGACCACGGCATGGGCGTGGTGATTGGCGAGACCGCGGTGGTGGGTGACGATGTATATATTTACCATCAGGTGACACTGGGGGGGACGAGCTCCGAGCATATCAAGCGGCACCCGACGGTGGGTGATAACGTGATTATTGGCGCCGGGGCGAAGGTGCTGGGCGCGATTGAGATTGGCGACGGGGCGCGGATTGGCGCCAATGCCGTGGTGGTGGCGCCGGTGCCGGCGGGGACGACCGTGGTGGGGATACCGGCGCGGCCGGTGGATCGTGTGGCGGGCAAGCCGCGGTTCGATGCCTATGGCACGCCGTGCGACCCGTGCCTGGACCCGCTGCTGCATGAGGTTGATCTGCTGCGCCGGGAGCTGACGGAATTGGAACACCGTATCGCCGGCATGGTGGGCGACCGTATTAATTGAGCAAATGATTTACCTGGACGCCAATGCGACGGAGCCGGTGCGGCCGGAGGCGTATGAGGCGACCCGCGCGGCGATGGCGTTGGCTAATCCGTATGCGATCCACACCATGGGGCGGGCGGCGCGGCGGGTGCTGGAGGATGCGCGGGATGCGGTGGCGCGCTGTTTGAACGCGAAACCGGCGGATGTGATTTTCTGCTCCGGCGCGACCGAGGCGAATTTGCTGGCGATGCATGCGTTGGGCGAGGGGCGGCGGATTTTGGTGGGCGCGACGGAGCATGATTCGGTGCTGGGGGCGGTGGCTGGAGTCGGAATAATCCCGGTGCTGCGTGATGGGACGGTGGATTTGGGCGCGCTGGAGGCGTTGCTGGTGGCGGAGCCCGGCGCGCTGGTGTGTTTGATGGCGGCGAATAACGAAACGGGCGTGCTGCATGACATTGCGGCGGCGGCGGCGGTTTGCGCGCGGCATGGGGCGCTGCTGCATGTGGATGCGGTGCAGGCGGTGGGGCGCTGCAACCAGGATTGGCTGGGCATGGGGGCGGCGAGTGTTGTTGTTTCCGGCCATAAGGCGGGCGGGCCGATGGGCGCCGGGGCGTTGGTGGTGAGCGCCGGGCGGGAGATTAAGGCGGATTTGCGGGGCGGCGGGCAGGAGATGGGGCGGCGTGGCGGGACGCCGGCGTTGCCGGCCATTGCGGGCATGGCGGCGGCGCTGGGTGGGGCTTATGACGCGGTGAAGATTGCGGTTTACCGCAATGAAATTGAAGCATTTTGCGTGAATTTTGGCGCGGTGGCGATGGGGGGGGCGGCGGCGCGGCTGGCGAATACCATGTGCCTGGCGCTGCCGGGGGTGAAGGCGCAGACACAGGTGATTGCGTTGGATATGGCTGGGTTCGCGGTTTCCGCCGGGGCGGCGTGTTCGTCCGGCAAGGTGACGGAGAGCCATGTGTTGCTGGCGATGGGCGCCGGGGAGTTGGCGGGGCAGGCGATAAGGGTGTCGCTGCCGTGGAATGTGAGCGCGGAGGTGGTGCCGGCATTCTGTAATGCATATGAGGCCATGGCCAAGCGCGCCTTGCACGGCCGTGCGCGTTGCGCTTGAAGGGCGCTGGATTTTCTGAGGTTTTGTGATGCCGAAAATGACATTTGTTGAACGCAACGGGGTTGCGCGCGAGGTTGACGCACCGGTCGGGCTTTCCGTGCTGGAAGTGGCGCATAAGCATGGCGTGGATATCGAGGGCGCGTGCGAGGGGTCGCTGGCGTGTTCGACCTGCCATGTGATTGTGGACCCGGCGTGGTTTGCCAAGCTGAGCAAGCCGACCGAGGATGAAGAGGACATGCTGGATTTGGCGTTTGGGCTGGAGAAGACCTCGCGGCTGGGCTGCCAGATTGTGATGTCAGAGGCGTTGGACGGGCTGGTGGTGAAGCTGCCGGCCGCTACGAGGAATGCTGCCGGCTAATGCGCGTCGTGGTCGCCATGTCTGGTGGGGTCGATAGCTCGGTGGTGGCCGGGCTGATGGCGCGTGCCGGGCATGAGGTGATCGGCGTGACGTTGCAGTTGTACGACCATGGCGCGGCGGCGGGGCGCAAGGGCGCTTGCTGCGCGGGGCAGGATATTCGCGATGCCAAGCGGGTGGCCGATACGCTGGGCATTGCGCATTACGTGGTGGATGCGGAGGCGAGATTCCGCGACAGCGTGATGGCCGCGTTTGCCGATAGCTATGCGAACGGGCAGACGCCGGTGCCGTGCATTGCCTGCAACCAGCATTTGAAATTTGGCGATTTGCTGGGGATGGCGCGCGATTTGGGCGGCGAGGCGATGGCGACCGGGCATTATGTGCGGCGGCTTGAGGGGGCCGCGGGTGCCGAGATGCATAGAGCGGTGGACGAGAGCCGGGACCAGAGCTGGTTTTTGGCGGCGACCACGCGCGACCAGTTGGAGTTTTGCCGGTTTCCGTTGGGCGATTATGCCAGCAAGGCGCAGGTGCGGGCGATTGCCGCGGATATGGGCCTGGTGGTGGCGGAAAAGGCGGATAGTCAGGATATCTGCTTTGTGCCGACGGGCTCCTATGCCGGGATTGTGGAGAAGTTCCGCCCGGATGCGTTGAGCGAGGGCGAGATTGTGGGCGAGGATGGGGCGGTGCTGGGGATGCATCAGGGCATCGCGCGCTACACCGTGGGACAGGCCAAACGGCTGCCGAATGCGGCGGCGCATATGGTGGTGAAGAAAATTGAGCCGGGGACGCGGCGGATTGTGGTGGGGCCGCGCCGGGTGGAGAGTGTTGAGGTGCGGCTGCGCGATGTGAACTGGTTGATTGATGCGCCGGAAGAGGGTTTTTCGGCTGGGGTGAAGATGCGGGCGCGCGATTCGGTGCATCCGGTGCGCGTTACGCCGCAGGGGAACGGGGCGGTGCTGTTGCTGGAGGAGCCGGCGTTGGCGGCGCCTGGGCAGGCGGCGGTGTTTTATGATGGGTCGCGGATACTGGGCGGCGGGTTTATTGTTTAAGTTAACCGGCTGGAATACAATCTAAAGTAATGTGAGTGGGCGACGGGGCTACTTTTATGTTGTAGGCTGCCGAGCATTCCCGGATACTGCGTTGTAACGGCAGGAAATTGAATGACCAACGTCAGTATTACTTCGAGCGGCACTTATGTACTTTCATCGCCGCTCACCAATGGCACGAATGTCGACTTCCTGAATGAAGGCGGGACGGTGGGCGGGGTGCTGATTCTCACCGATAATGCGCAGGGCAGCGCGTTCAATATTACCTCGCAGATAACGGCCGGGAGCATTACCGGCTATGGCGCCAATATCGGCGGCGGGATTCTGAATTTTCAGCCGGGGTCTTATGGGATTCCGGGCGACCAGATTACCATTCAGGCGGTGAAGGATTTGTTTGCCGAGCTGTTCGTGGGCGGTACGGCGAACCCGGATTATGCGGGGCTGGTGGGCGATATTACCGAGGCGGCGCTGAGCGGCGGGCATATAGAGGTGCTGCCGGGCGGGATTGTGGATGGGTTGACGTTCATTAATCCGTTTACGCTGGATGCGGGACAGGATCTGGTGCTCGGCGAGGTGGCGAGCGCGCTGTTCGGCACGGCGGCCAGCGCGGATGGGGCGACGCTGGATATTAGTTTTGGCGAGCGGACCAATCCGAACAGCAATACGCCGTTTGTGGATGCGGTTTTTTCCACCAATGTGGCGATAAACCCGTGCTTTGCCGCCGGGACGCGGATTTTGACGGTGCGCGGCGAGGTGGCGGTGGAGGCGCTGGAGGTGGGGGATGTGTTGATTACCCACGCCGGCGAGGAGCGGCCCATTGTGTGGATCGGGCGCCGGACGGTGGATATTATGGCGCAGGTGCGCCCTGAGACAGTGCGGCCGGTGGTGATTGAGGCGGATGCGCTGGGGGATGGCGTGCCGGTGCGCAGGCTTGTGGTGTCGCCCGACCATGCGTTGTTGCTGGATGGAGTGCTGGTGCCGGCGAAGGAATTGTTAAACTGGACGAGCATACGGCAGGACAACGCGGCTGAGCGGGTGACGTACTATCACCTGGAACTGGCGACGCATGATGTGATTTTCGCCGAGGGCACGCCTGTGGAGACGTATCTGGATACCGGGCACCGGGGGGTTTTTGATAATGCGGATGAGAGCGTGATTGCGCATCCGGCGGTGATGCAGCAGCGCCGGGAGGCGGAGGGCTGCGCTCCGTTGTGCCTGGATGGGCCGGTGCTGGCGGAGGTTCGCCGGAAGATCGCGGCGCGGCAGGTCGGGATTAGGTTGGCGGGCAGATAGAGTCGGCGAGGTAGGCTTGCAGCCCGGCTGCCGGGAGCGGGCGGGAGAAGAGGTAGCCTTGGCCGTGGGTGACGCCGCGGGCGTGCAAATTGTTGCTCAGTTCGGTGGTTTCAATGCCCTCGGCGATAATGTCCTGACCCTTTGCGGTGGCCTGGGCCACCATGTCGCGGATGAAGACCTGGTCTGATGGGTGATTGCTGATGACAACGCTGCGGTCGAGCTTGATGGCGCGGATGGGCATGTCCATGAGGGCGGGAAGATAGGGCATGCTTGGGGTGATGTCGTCGAGTGCCAGGCCGTAGCCGGCGGCGCGCAGGGCGGTGATGACGGTGCATGCGGCTTGGAGGTCGTGGACCGGGTGGCGCTCGGTTAGCTCGAAGCGGATGTTTTGCTGGGGCAGGCCGGAGCCGGCGCGGATCAGCTCGATGCGGGTGACCAGCTCGGGGTGGAGCATGGCGTCCAGCGGCAGGTTGATGGCGATGCACAGGTTGTGCGCCGCGAAACCGCGCACGGTGTATTCGTCGAGTGCGCGCTGCATGATGCAGGCGGTGAGACGCATGGAACGCTCGGACCCGGTCATGGCGTCAACGACGGTTTCGGCGCCGCTCAGGGTGCCGTTGGTGTCAACGGTGCGGGCAAGGACTTCGACGTAATCCGGGCGCAGATCTACCAGCCGGATGATTGGCTGGTAGAAGATGCGGATCGACGCCATGAGCGCTTGATCTGGGATTGCATCGTGCACTGTCTAAAAACTACAACCTAAGAGAAAAAATTATCCACATCATGTTAATAACAAATTAACAGAAACAGTACGAGTAAATTCGCATGGGTTTTTGTAATTTTTCCGGTAATTTAGGAATTGTCAGGCAGGCGGCCAGAAATGCGCGCCGGGAGGTTGTGCCGGGCCGTGGCGTGGCACGGGCCGGGGAGGTGCCCGCTTTCGCGGGCATGACGGCGAAGCAATGGGTGGGACGGGGCGCGGGTTATTTGTTGGGTTTGGGCAGGGTGCCGCTGCGGCGGAGGCGATGCTCGCCGAGGAAGAGCAGGATGGGGGCGGCGATGAAGATGGAGGACGAGGTGCCGACCACGATGCCGAACAGCATGATCCAGGCGAAGCCGGACAGCGCCGAGCCGCCGAACAGGGCCAGCGGCAAAGCGGCGAGGAAGACGGTGCCGGAGGTGCCCAGGGTACGGTTGAGGGTCTCGTTAATCGACCGGTCGATGAGGTCGCGCAGCGGCATGGTTTTGTATTTGCGCAGGTTTTCGCGGACGCGGTCGTAGACCACCACTTTGTCGTTGGTGGAGTAGCCGATGATGGTGAGGATGGCGGCGATGGTCACGAGGTCAAACGGGATGCGGGTGATGACCATGAAGCCAATGGTTTTGGTGGTGTCGAGGATGAGCGTGGTAACGGCGCCGACAGCGAATTGCCATTCGAAGCGGAACCATATGTAGGCGAGGATCATCACGAAGCTCAGGCCGAGGGCTTCTAGCCCCTGGGCGAAGAGTTGGCTGGACACGGAGGCGCCGATGGCCTGGGTGCTGAGGATTTTGGCGCCGGGGGCGGCGCTGGCGAGGGCGGTTTCGGCCTCGGCGATAGAGGTTTGCGTGGCGGCGGCGTTGGCCTTGCTCTCCAGGCTGATGAGCACGCCGGTGCCGCCGGAGCCGAAGCTTTGCAGTGAGGCGCCCGACAGGCCGGCTTGGGCCAAAGCGGTGCGCAAGGCGGGGAAATCAGCCGGTTGCGGGGTTTCCACCTGCAGCACGACGCCGCCCTTGAAGTCCAGGCCGAGGTTGAGGCCGGGGTAGAAGAACAGGAAGATGGAGGCGCTGCTGAGCACGGCCGAGATGATGAGGCCGGCGAAACGGCCGTTCATGAAGCGGATTTTGGTGCCGTCCGGGACGAAGCGGAGCATGGGTTTCATAAGCATTTGTTTGCTCCCTTAAACCGGCAAGGCGGCCGGGCGGCGCGAGATGTACCAGCGCGAGGTGATGAGGCGCACCAGCACGGTGGCGGTGAACATGGTGGTGATGATGCCGACGCAGATGGTGACCGCGAAACCGCGCACCGGCGGGGAGCCGAAGATGAACAGGGTGACGTGGGCGAGCAGGGTGGTCACGTTGCTGTCGATGATGGTGCCGTAGGCGCGCTTGTAGCCGGCCTCAAGTGCTGCCAGGGGCTTGCGGCCGGATTTTACTTCCTCGCGCACACGCTCGTTGATGAGCACGTTGGCGTCCACCGCCATGCCCAAGGTGAGCAGGATGCCGGCCATGCCGGGGAGGGTGAGGGTGGCGCCCATGAAGGAGAGGATGGCCAGCATGATGACGAGGTTCATCACCAGGGCGGCGTTCGCGAACCAGCCGAACATTCCGTAGAAGACCGCCATGAAGGCGAGCACGAAGATGAAGCCGGCGCCGAGCGAGAGGGCGCCGTCGCGGATGGCGTCGGCGCCGAGTTCGGGGCCCACACTTTGTTCCTCGACGATGTTGAGCGGGGCGGGCAGGGCGCCGGCGCGCAGCAAAAGCGCGAGGTCGGTCGCGGATTGCGGCGTGAAGTTGCCGGAGATCTGGCCGGAACCGCCGGTGATGGGCTCGCGGATGACCGGGGCCTCGATGATCTTGCCGTCGAGGATAATGGCGAAGAGCTTGCCGACGTTGGCGGTGGTGACATCGGCGAACTCACGCGCGCCGACGGAGTTGAGGGAGAAGTTGACGACCCATTGGCCGCTTTGCGGATCAGTGGAGGCCTGGGCGTTGTTGAGGTCGGCGCCGTCGACCGCGACGCTGGAAAATACGTCCATGCTCTGCTGCGGGTTGCCGGCCATGGGGAGTTGGGTGTCGCCCAGGGGGGCGATGGGGCCGGGCGTGGCGTTGGAGTCGACCATCTGGAAGGTCATATGCGCGGTGGTGCCGATGAGGGTTTTCACGCGGTCCGGGTCGGAGACGCCGGGGAGTTGCACGACGATTTCATCGGCGCCCTGGCGGGCGATGGTGGGGTTGAGCACGCCCGAGCCGTCGATACGGCGCTGGATGATGGTGATGGACTGGTCGATCGCCTGGGCTTGGCGGGCGATGAGGGTTTGGTGGGGGATGCTGATGGTGATGCTGCCGTCCGGCGCCTGGGCGATGGCGACGTTGGGGGAGCTGGAATTGGGGGCGTAGCTGACGAGCTTGTTGAGTGCCGCCATGACCGCCGGGGTGTCTGGCGGGTTGAGAATGTGCAGGACGACCTGGTGGTTGGGAATGTCGGCGTGCAGGCCGGTGTAGCCGAGGCCGGCGGCGCGCATGGTCTGGCGGGTCTGGTCGACCAGGCCGTTAAGGTCCTGTTTTTCGACGGCGTCGAAGTCAATTTGCAGCAGCAGATAGCTGCCGCCGCGAAGGTCCAGCCCCAGGTGCACCTGGCTCCAGGGCACGAAGCTGGGGAGGAAGGCCGGGCGGGGCCATAGGTTGGGCAGGCTCAGCAATACGCCGAGCGCGCAGAGGAGCAGAATTCCATAGGTCTTGGCGCGGGTAAAATACAGCATTTCTGGTCCGAAAATCCTTTTAACGCAGGGGGTATGACGTTGCTCACGGTTGCGCGCAACCCCGGCCGGCGATACCACCGCTTGTATGAGTGAACGGTTGAACGTTGGGCTGATCGGGGCGGGGCATTTTGGCCGCTACCATGCGTTGAAACTGGCCGGGGCGCAGCGGGCCAAGCTCGTGGGGCTGGCGGATGCCAACCCGGAGCGGGCAAAGACCGTGGCGTGGGAAGCGGGCTGCCCGGTGAAGAGCGTGGACGAGATTTTGGAGCTGGCGCAGGCGGTGATTATTGCGGCACCTGCCGAGTATCACTTTGATTTAGCTGCAAAAGCCTTGCGCGCAGGCAAGCACGTGCTGGTGGAAAAGCCAATTGCGGCGACGCTGGAGCAGGCGGCGGAGCTGGGGGCGTTGGCGCGCGAGGCCGGGCTGGTGTTGCAGGTGGGGCATCTGGAACGGTTCTCCGCGGCGCACGGAGCGCTTTCGGCGCGGATGGGTAAGCCGCTGTATATTGAGGCGGTGCGGATTGCGCCGTTCAAGCCGCGCGGGACGGATGTTTCGGTGATTCTGGATTTGATGATCCATGACCTGGACCTGATTCTGGCGCTAACCGATTCGCCGGTGGCGAGCGTGGATGCCGTGGGGGCGCCGGTGGCGAGCGCGCATGATGATATTGCCAACGCACGGATACGTTTTGAGAACGGCGCGGTGGCGACGATTACGGCGAGCCGGATTTCGTTGAAGACCGAGCGCAAGATGCGGATATTTTCGCAGACGGGGTATCTGACGGTGGATTTTGCCGCGCGGAAGCTCACGCTGGTGGGGCGCGGGATTGGGATGAAGCTGCCGGGGTTCGAGGAATTTGGCGTGGAGCAGGCGGGGTGGCAGGACCATGACGCGCTGCTGGCCGAGCATGAGGCGTTTTTTGCCTCTGTGCTGGATGGCGCGCCGGTGCTGGTGGATGCGCAGGCGGGTACGCGGGCGCTGGCGGCGGCGCTGGCGGTGAGCGAGGCGATTGCAAGGAGCCGGGCGGTGGCCGAGGCGAGCGGGTTGATCCCGCGGGGGTGAGCGGGGCTGGGGGGCTGGGTATTACCAGACACGGAGCAGGTAGAGCCGCGGCTGGCTTGATTATTTAGCGGAGACAGAGCAGGAAGCGGCCGTAAGCCGGAAGGGTGGCCGAGTGGTTTAAGGCAGCGGTCTTGAAAACCGCCGTGCGTTAACGCGTACCGTGGGTTCGAATCCCACCTCTTCCGCCAGATTCATCAAATAACGTATTGATTTATATTAATAAAAAATAGTTACGATTTAGGTTAACCGCGCATCTTGCTACGCTTTTTCTGCGGCTTTGGGCGGATAAGCACGAATAGGAACGGATACAACAATTGTATAAATACTAAATGTCCGTATAATGATTATACAAAGGCATTTAGAGGCAGGCCATGGACAAGATCGTAAGCTACATCCGGGTGAGCACAAACCAGCAAGGCAAGTCCGGGTTGGGGATTGAAGCCCAGCGCGAAGCCATTGCCCGGTTTGCCGCTGCGCAGGGGGCGGAAATTATCGCGGAGCATGTGGAGGTTGAAACCGGCAAGGGTGCCGATGCGCTAGACCGCCGCCCGAAACTCAACGCCGCGCTTGCCCAGGCACGCAAGGCCAAGGCCCCGGTGGTGGTGGCGAAACTCTGCCGCCTCTCCCGCGACGTGGCGTTTATCTCCGGCCTCATGGCAAACCGGGTGCCGTTCATCGTGGCAGAGCTGGGGGCCGATGCAGACCCCTTTATGCTGCACGTCTACGCCGCTCTGGCGGAAAAAGAGCGCAACCTGATTGCAGACCGTACCCGCGCCGCGCTCGCCGCCAAACGTGCCCAGGGGGCGGCTCTCGGCAACCGCACAAACCTCCCGGTCGCCCAGGCCAAGGGCGTTATGACAAACCAGGGCAACGCGGACGCCCATGCAGCGAACGTGCTGCCTGTCATCCGGCAGATACAGGCCAGCGGGGCCAAGACATTCCGGGCGGTGGCCGAGGCGCTAAACGCGCGGGGCATCCAAACGGCGCGCGGCGGGCAGTGGTACGCCGCCACCGTGCGCAACGTCATGGAGCGGGCAGACCAATAAGCCATCAATGCAGAAAAATTGCCTGATTCTGGAAGTTTTTTTGGTTTTATCTACACCCGCTTTGGGTTTGGCTTTTTTAGCAGTTCACATGGGCTGATTTTAAGAGCTTCGGCGATCTTCCCCAGGACCGTAACGCTGGCCGAAACGTCCCCGCGTTCAACTGCCCCAATATAGCGTGAGCTAAGACCGGATTGCTCCGCCAGCTCTTCTTGCGTCATTTTCTGGTCATGACGTGTTCGACGCAGGTTGGTCGCCATGACCTCCTTAAGGTCCATCACCAAATAGGGACTGGACAGGAACTATCTTTCCAGGAATGATAGTTCCTATTCGATGTTGGGCAAAGGTTGTGATGTGCTTGTGATTGATCCTTCAAAGCAGACGCATTGGCTCAATTAGAAGCAGGAATACAGCAAAGCGAACAGCAGAACGCCGCAATTCTTGAGCAACAGCAGCAGCGAATTCAGCAACAGGAAATTGAGAACCGAACGATCACAACCAATTGCAACACCTACGGCACACAAACTAACTGCACCACGCAACCCGGACTAGGGCCTATCGCCAATTGGTAGGGGGGATTCAGGCACGTTTGTTTCTCTGATTCATAAGCGCCGCAAAGTGCTTAGAATAATGATTCAGGATTGCTGTAGTTTATGGAATGGCCCACGATCCCTTACCGCACCCAGCAATCTCAGAGGCACCAGCAATGATCGACATGTGGCGAAAATGGCGCGATGATATGGATTTCCCGCATTGGTCCTGGCGGGAGGAGTTGCCGGGCATTATCGGCTGCGTCTACGCCGCGCTCGTCTTTTGTATGATGCTCGAGGTTCACATTTGGCTAAACCACATCGGCAAGAAATTCATTAAATGAAAAAACTCGTTCTCGCTCTGGGAGTGTTTATAGTCCTCAGTGGATGCACGGGCACGGCAGACGTGTTTCCTCTAAACAACGCGGCGAAGCAACTCGGCCCCGTTCATGCAACGTTCGTCAGAACCGGAGTCGGGAGCGGTCCAGTGACTATTACAATGGCAAGCGGCGAGGTTCTAAAAGGCACCTACAAGGTGGCTTTTGGGAGCGCTGAGGAGTTCGGGTTCTCTGGCGCTCAAGAGCATTCCGATCTCCTCATCACGGATGGCCCCGTCCAGTTTGTCGCTACCGGCCCGAATACCCAAATGCTCTGTCGCGGAACAAGCTCAACAATGGGTCATGGTAATGGCGAGTGCCAAACATATGACGGGGCACTTTGGGCGATAGATTGGTGATGGGCGCGGCGGACTAAAGGATTTTGGTGCGATTAGCGGCTGATTTCAAAAGTCGGATCGAATGCCGAAACGCCTTTGTTTCCTGTGAATAGGCCCCGTGCTTGGTTCGGGCTTTTCGCAGTCGCGCCAGCCCCTCCGGCGTTCGCGGCCCGGTGCTAGGCCCTCCATGCATCCGGCATCTCCCGTTTGGCATTGCTAAACCCTTGCAAGGCGCTCCGGCCCTGGTTTTAGCGCCGCATACATTGTGCATGGGGTTCTCCCTCCGTTTTTCCTTCATCATCCCCTCCCCCCCGCCGCCACATTGCCGACAATCGCTTGGCCCCCCTCATGCACCACCACCCGCTCCACCCGGACAATTTGGGGGGCTTTGCCCCGCTTGCGGTCCAGGGCTTCCAACATCTCCGTCATAGTCCGCATTGTGTTTGCAGCGTCCTTCCGTAGCCGGGCAGCGATTTCAAATGGTTGCTCGGAGATATTAGCGCGGCGTAGGCACTCCATAGCCGTGAAGTGAAGCGCCACGGCCTGCGCTGCAATCATCCCTTCAATCTCATCGACCGGCTTAAAGGCGCTGAGCGCGGCAGCGGCCGCTTGCATCATGCGCGTGGTGGCATCTTCATCGACACTCCCGTCTGGCACCCATAGGCATCCCAGCACTTCCCGAAAAATGGTAATGTTGAAGGCAGCTTTTTTTGAGCCACCGTAATCTTTAAAGGCGTCCTTATCGCTGGCGTTCAATTGAACTGTGTCGCATTTTCCGTCTGCTTTTTTTATTACCCGCGTACCTTCCGAAAAATGTGGGGGCGACGGCGCGGGGGGTGCCGCTTTTTGTGCCGGGACACGCGCGCGGGGTTTTTTCGTGCTCATGTCGTTACCTTCCTGATTTGAGTAGGTTGAATATGCCCGGGCGGGTGACACGCCGAACATCGCCAGCCTTTCGGGGCAATGGCCTCGCACCACCAGCTTACCCCTTTGCAGCATGAGCATCGACTCCCGGCAGTCGGCTCTATCGCGGCATCGGCCCAAGCCACCGGCAGACTGTATGCTACCGCCGTGCGCGCGTCTCCGTGCTCCCCCTCCGCGATAACGGCGGCGCGTTCCGTGGCGAGATACGCAGCATCACTTGCGGCTTCGTTTTTCGATATTGGCCTAGTGACACTGTTGACAGTGTTGACACTGTAGGGCTGCGCCACCTTCGCCAGTTGTACTATGTCAACAGTGTCAACTCTGTCGGTCGGTGAATGTCGCGCTTTATATGCTTGGCTCCACCGGCTCATGGGGCGCTCTCCGTGATTGCGGGGTTCACGGGATAGGAGGCTTTTGGGCGGGTCTGGAAGCCTTTTTGCGGCGGCGGGGCGCGCAGCCAATCGGCTTCGACAAGTACACCAGCGGCGGCGTGTATGGCCTCGGCAGTGCCCAGGCCGGGCAAGCGTACTTCACGCTGCAATCGCCTTACATGCACCTCAGACGGCTTGCGCTGTATGATCCACTTAGCCAGAGTTGTCGCGTTGCGTTCGGCGGGAGGCGAGGCGGCATCGCCATAAACCCGTGCGGCCATCGGCATGAAATAATCCAACACAAGGTCACAGGCAGCGGCCAGAGCGGCTTCGCTTATTGTCGTAGGGGCCGCGTCATATCCGGGCGAGGCAGCCCAGCGCAGCAATTCGAGATTGAGCGAGAGCCGGAGCGCCAGCCCGCGCGCTTTGCCATAGGCGGAGCGCAGCAATCCGCCCGCCGATTGCTGCGCCTCCTGCATGTCGCGCGCAAAGGCTTCAATCATCGGTACGGCGCTATCTTGCAGAGACACACAAATTGGCGCGCTAGCATTGTCCTGAGTTTCAGGCATCAATTCCAGCAAGCGCAATCTGTCCAGTGCGTCTATGGCAAATTGAACATCGGGCACAATGCGACTCAGGCGGAAAGGCTTTGGCTCCGGCCACGCCCAAGCCAGCCGTGCCATCAAGCCGTCATCGGCTTCCCGGAACATTTCGGCTAGGCGCTCGGGCTGTGTGCCGCCCGTGACGGCAACAGCAAGGCGTTGCACTATAATTGGCTCTGGGTGTTTTTGGCGTTCAACGCGGTATGGCCTGCCGCCCCATGCTTCCAGCCAAAAGGCCCGGCCAGCGTCATTGTATGAGGTAAGGCCCAGCAGCCAGCCTGCCAGCTCATCGCGGATAATCAACAATCCTTTGGGGGCGGCGGCGGCGAGTAAGGTAGCGACCTTTTCAATCGTTACGTCATTTTGTCTCAGGCGCGGTGATTGCGGCTCTGGGGGCAGAGATTCGGCAGGCGGTGCCGGTGGCGGATTGCCCGCTTTCTGTGCAGCCCTCACGTCCTTTTCCCATGCCTCGGTCCTGGCCTTTTGGATTTCCGCCGCCGCGCGCCATTCGCCCATGCGCTCCGGGAAGTCGCCAATCATCCGGCGTTCAATTTCCGGCAGCACATCGCGCAAGAGGCAATCCGCTCCGGGGCTTTTGCTACTGCCGGAATCGCCCACCACGCCAAGCCATAGGTGCGGCGGTTCTTTCCATCCTGGCGTTGCTTGCGCCCATCGGGCGTTGCCTATGAGAGCGGAAGCACTCGCCAGCAATGGCAACGCAACATAATCAACCGGCGCGGCGGCGGCTTCGGCGGCTTGTGTGATCCACCGTGCCCATTCCGGGCCGAATACCTCCAGGGGGAATGCTGGCGGCGCGCGGCGGGCAAGCCGCATCACGCTCATATCTGGCTCGCCCCAAGGTTCTGGTGGCGCTCCGGTGATTGCGGCCTTAGCAAAGGCTTTTGCGCCTTCGGTTATTGCATCCATTATGCAGCCCTCCGGGTAAGAGCCGATGCGATGGTGCGGGCAGCCTCGATATGATCCAGGCCCGCGTGGCTGGCGGCTTCTATCAATACAGCTTCAGCGTGGGGGCGGGATAATTGGCCTTGCGCGGTAATCTCCGCCGCACGGCTGGCAGCCCAGAACAGCACGGCATTACGCTGACCTTGGGGTGCGGTGGCAATCGTGCGGACCAGCCCGGCAAGCTGCGCTTCGATATGCGCAGCGGAACGTGGCCTGGCAAACTCGTAGGAAGGCGCTGGGGTGGGTTTAGGTGGTGGCATGAGCCATCCGGGCCAGGCAGCCAGAGGGGCATCTAAGAGCACTTCCAGGCCGGTTGCGGGCCAGTAGATGACCGCGCCGCCTTCGGCCTTCACGTCGATTCCGGGCGCAATGCGCGCCGTACTGCATCGTAAACCCGGCTTGTCTTTGAAAAGCAGATGCAGCCCGCCGCTCCGTGTGCGGTGCGTCCTTGTGGCTGGCAGGCGGTGCCGGTTTGCCTGCCACCATTCAAGCCCGTTATGTTGCCGGTCAATATCCAGTACCGCGAGGTTGCTGGCCTCTCCGGTGCGGATGCCAATGAGCGCGAAACTGAATTGCGCGTGCATTGCGCGTATTCGCTCCGGCTCAGTGCTGGCGGCTTTATGCCCGTTCGGAGTCCGGGGGGTTTTATCGTGGCTGACTGGAAACACTGCCCAGCCGCCAGCGGCGCATGCAAGCGCATAAGAGAGAGGTGATTGTTTTGGAGCGGTCATGGCACAAACTTTCGTTATGCCTTGCATTTCCCGGTAGAATTTCGTAGCCTAGACTTGTTGATAGCTGGCCATGAAACCCCGCCCCGGTCCTGCAAAGGCCGGGGTTTCTATTTGGCGACATTGGCTTTCGGTAGTCTCTCAATGAAAGCGCGGAGGCTTTCCGCCGATACGACGGTGGCCGCTCCAATTTTGAGGGTTTCAAGTTTGCCTTCTTTGACTAACTGCCAAAATAGGGTGTTGCGTATGCCAAGTGCGGCTTGGGCTTCGGCGGGACGATATAACAACTTTGATTGAACGGAATGCGGCTGATTTTCGCTCATGCTGGCGAATCTTTCATGCTGATGGATGCCGCAAATGCAGTGCGGCAATCTGCTCCATCTGCAACGCCGATGCTGCGAAGCTGATTTCTCAGCGCGCCCGTTAAGGTCGGTGGCACCTCGCGATTTTAACGTGACGCGGCACGATCTGATTGCTCAGCGCCCGAAGTTTTAGCGGCGGCCTATCCAGTTTTTGCAGGGGCTGATTCCCTGTTCCCTTTTGGGGAGCGCCCGTTAAGGTCGGTGGCACCTTGCGAGTTAGCGTGCCGCAACACGGTCTGATTTCTCAGCAATAGGGATCCGTTGCCACGCCAACCCCGATTCGTGCAAGAGCGAAAACGCACACGTTCGAGAATATTGGACCCAGGCGGGGCTATCGGCATTAAGATATTTCCCAAAAACAGTCTCATGCACGCCTCCGAATGGTCGTCACTTTGCCGCTCTTGGCGTTCGTGCTGGTGCAGAAAGCTGCCCAATCTCGCATCAGGCGGGCACGTAGGTCGAAAAGATCGCTCCGACGATAGGCCGCTTCCACCCTGTCCCGGTTGGTATGGGCAAGGGCGGCCTCGGCCACCTCGCGGGCATAGGCGGTGCGTTCCGCCGCCCAATCCCGAAACGCGCTCCGCATCCCGTGCACGGTCACGCCAGCCGCCACGGCGGCTAGAGCCTTTGATACGGCGACGTCGCTCAATGGTTGCCCCTTTCGGCCGCCCTGAAACACCAGCCCATCATCGGCGCTCTTGAGGGGCAGCACGATCTTGAGCACGTCTAGCGCGGCATCGGAAAGCGGAACGCGGTGCTCGACCTTGGCCTTCATTTTTTCGGCCGGAACGGTCCAGACCTTGGCTTTCATGTCAATTTCGTTCCAACGCACCGCGCGGGCCTCACCAGAGCGGGCGGCGGTCAACACCGTGAATCGCAGGCATAGCGCGCTAGTCCCGCCCGCCTGGGCTAGCTTGCCGATAGCTTCCGGCAAGTCAGCCCAGGGTAGGGCGGCATGATGCACCACGCGGGCGATGGAAGCGCGCGAAGGTAGCAGGTGGTCCAGATGGCCCTTCCAGCGGGCCGGGTTTTCGCCCTTCCGCCAGCCACGCGTTTTGGCGTAGTCCAGCACGTTCTCTATCCGGCCGCGCACCCGCGACGCGGTTTCCGGCTTGCCCTCCCATATTGGCGTGAGGCATTCCAGCACCTCATCAACCGTGATCCTGTCCACCGGGTTTTTGCCGAATACCGGCGCGGCGTATGTGTCCAGCGTGGCTTTCCATTGCCCGGCGTGTTTTTCGTTCTTCCATCCGGCCTTTTTGGAGGCGATTAGCAGCGCGGCCACGTCATCGAATGTTTTGGCCGGTTCGGCCTCGGCTGCTTTGGCGGCTGCCGCCGCGCGCTTATGCTCAATAGGGTCTATGCCGTGGCGGAGCAGCCGCCGGGCATCAATGGCAGCGTCGCGGGCATCTGTCAGGCGTACCAGGCTATCCGGGCCTAAGCCCATCCAATGCCCCTTGCCACGGCGCTTATAGCGGAACATCCAGGTGCGGCTCCCGCCAACAATCACAAGGTAAAGCCCGCCATTATCCCGATACCGGCCGGGCGCGGTCAGGCTCTCAAAATACTTCGCGGTCTTTTTGGCCTCGGCCATGGAATCCTTGCTACGCTTTTAACTACACCATAAATGCGGATCAGGGCGGATGCAAGCGAATTGCAACGGTTTTAGTGATCATTAAGCTATTGTTATATAAGATTTTTATAAAATATTGCGAACCGGCACGGAGGCGGAGTTGTCGGACACCTCTTCCGCCAACACATTGAAAATGCCGGGAAATAGGTCGTAACTTGTTGTTAGGGCAAAAATCGCTCCAACTCTCCTTCGTGGCATTACCCGCCATAGGCCAACGCCAAGCGCAATAACGCAGCAGGGGTTTTGACCTGCCGTGCGCGGCCAAAGGCACCCAGTGCGCGCGCCGTCTTGTCCAAGTCAAAGCCCAGCGGCAGCGAACCCAAAAGCGCGGGCCACTGATCTTCAAAATGCGGAAGCTTGTTCATCCGATCTTGAATCATAACCCGATTCGAGCCGTCTAGCCCCTTAAGTTAGCGCCTATGGGGATTAGCATCCCTCCCGAAACCGGTTATTGTGAGCGCCGGTCGACGCATTGATTGTCCTCATAACCGTGTTATCATCATCTCGTTTGCCTGATGAGGAGTATTTTTTGACGGAGTTAAGTTATCTTGGCGGTCTCGTTGCTCAGCACCTTTTGTTCACGGTGAAATTGTGACGATGCTCTCGCCTGGGCAGGCGATCCCTCCTTTAAGGGTCAGGCTTGTCAACGGCGAGACTTGGGCCATTCACGAGCGTTCGCCGGCAGCCCTGACGCTGGTTTCGTTTCGTCGTGGTGCATTTTGTCGCTTCTGCCGCACGCATATTCGCGACCTTAATCGGCTGGCACCTGAGTTCAATCAGCGCGGTGTCGAAACTATCGTCGTTAGCGTCGATAGCGAAGCTGATGCTGCCAGTATGGTTGTCAACGAGGGCATTACCAGCCCACTTCAGGTCGGGTATGGCCTGACCGACGCGGACATCGACGCTTGCGGCCTATTTGCCACGCGGCGCACTAAGGGGGCCGAGTCAGTCCGGTTTGCGGAACCGGCACTCTGGCTGGTGCGCCCGGGCGGCACGCTGTATGCGACCTTTCAAAGTTCTATGTCTTGCGCGCCGCCGGACCTGAATTCGCTGCTCGAAGGTATCGATATTCTCGCCGAGCAGAATTTCCCCGACCGCGGGACCGACTAACGCCCTCAACGTGAAGGGTCAGGCGTCGCGCACGCCGACCCGCATCACACCGATGCCTTCAATATATGCGTCCAGCACATCGCCGGGTAGAATTGGGCCTACCCCGTCGGGGGTTCCGGTCATGATGACATCGCCAGGAAACAACGTGTAGAAGCTTGACGCATATTCGATAAGGCGCGGCACGTCATAAATCAGCTTGCTGGTCCGTGACGCCTGACGCATCTCACCATTGACAGAAATATGGATTTCAAGATCGCTCGGATCCGGCAATTCATCCGCGGTCACCATCCATGGACCGAGGACCGAATAGCTGTCGATTGATTTGCGAAAACTTTGAAATTGGGGGCCTCGCAACGTGATGTCGAGCCCAATCGCGTATCCTGCAACATGGGACAGTGCATCGGCATAGGCGATACTATTGCCGCCCTTGCCGATAATAACCGCCAGTTCGAGTTTATGGTCCGTCCGCTGCCCAGGAAAGCGACGAAGACTTCCCTCTGATGGCCCGGCTAAAGACGTATTCGCCTTCAGAAACAAGCCCCATTCTGAAATAGGCTTGATTGTGTGGCCTTGGTGAATTGAATTGTCGATCTCTGCTGCATGGGCTGAATAGTTGACCGGCGCGCCGATAATCTTTGAAGGATTGGCGACGGGCTAGAGTGTTTTTCATCAGATGAAAAACACTCTAGTTTTGTTTTGGCGAGCAATTTCAATCACCTGAATTGAACCTTCCGGTTCAATTCAGGTGATTATTGCTCTAAGCAGCCCCGCCAAATCCAGGTGAAGCGACGGAGCATCGGCTATGACGGCATCGATCCGTTGCCTTACGAGGTCAAGATGCTGGATCAGCGTGTCCCCTTGCGGTACCGGCCATCGCAGGGTGGGCAGCACATCAAGCGCGGCACTGACGTCACGGACTGTATCGCCGTCCACAACGCCGATGCGGTCGGTTCCGATTGGCGGTGTGGCGCGGCACTTCTTGTAGGCAAAAGTGCCGCTCAGTTGCCTTTGAGTTAGGCTGTCTCGCGCAAATATTTCTCGAGCCACGAGACACGGTCGTTACCCCAAAAGATTTCGTCGTCCACCAGAAATGTCGGCGCACCGAAAACACCGCGCGCTTGTGCCTGTTTATTTTCTGTTTCGTAGCGAGAAATGATTTCGTCCGAATCCACCGCCTTTAAAAATTCCGCCGGAGACAGCTTGCACGCGCCCGCAAGCCCCGCAATTCCTTCCGCCGAAGCAGGGTCTAGGTCACCGCCCCAAAAGCATTTTGTTGCCGCATCAATATAAGCAGCTGCGTTGCCCGCGTCCTTGGCAAGAAGGAAGCCACGGTTGACCGGTTGAACATCGTACCCCTTGGCAGCGACCAGCGGAACCCCGTACAGTTTCGCCCAGCGATTGGCGTCCATCATCAATGTCTTGAGCTTTGCTGGAATGGTGCGGTTCGACGGCCCTGTATTACCAGCGGCGAGACGTGCCTCCCACATATTGAATGCGTGCGGCTCGATATGGGCTACACCGGCATATTCTTTAACAAGCCGGGCATATTGTGTGCATGCAAGATAGGCAAAGGGGCTCATGAAGTCGAAGTAAAAATCTACGGTTTTCATTATTTTTCCAAAAACAGGTTTGAGGAGACAAATTTAGTTAAATTACGGTTTAGCGAACGGACATTCCCAGCGGGTAGGGCGGCGGAGCATCCTTGACCGTTACCCACTGCCATTGGGAAAACGCGTCCCAATTCGCCGGTCCGCCGATTCCCATGCCGTTACCCGAAGCGCCCCAGCCATTGATGGGGTTGACCACCTCTTCGCCGATTGTCTGATCGTTGATGTGAACGATACCGACGTGCAGCCGATCTCCGATCGCCAAGGCCCGTCCGATCGACCGCGAGATCACCGCGCCGGCTAGCCCATATTCAGTGTCGTTGGCGAGCGCTATTGCTTCCTCGTCGGTGTCGAATGCTGTGATCGACGCAACCGGCCCAAAAATCTCGTGTTGAAACGCCGGCATGTCCGGGGTTACGCCGGAAAGCACGGTTGGCTGAAAAAATAGACCGTTAGCCTCTCCGCCTGCATGTAACACCGCCCCCGCCTCGCGTGTTTGGCGGACAATCTCAAGAGCGCGGCGGCATTGCGGCTCGGAAATCAGCGGGCCAAGTTCGGTGCCGTCGTCCATCGGGTTGCCCACACGAATTGCCTTGGCCTTAGCCGCCAATTTTTCCGCAAAAGCTTCGGCGATGTTGCGCTGTACCAATATGCGGCCCGCCGCGAAGCAAATCTGTCCTTGATGCAGAAATGACCCCCAGGCGGCGTTTGCCGCTGCGAGATCGAGATCGGCATCGTCGAGGATGATGAGCGAATTTTTGCCGCCCATCTCTAGCATGACCTTCTTAAGGTGAAGTCCGGCTGCCTCGCCCACTTTGCGCCCGGTGGCAGTAGAGCCGGTAAATTGAATCATCGCGACATTGGGGTCGCAGCACAATTGCTCGCCGATATCAGCGCCACCGGGCAGAACGTGGAGCAGGCCCTGCGGCAGGCCGGCCTGTTCGAAAAGCTCGGCGAAAAGCATGCCGCCCGACACGGATGTAAGCGGGTTGGGCTTCATCAGCACGGCGTTGCCGACGGCCAGCGCCGGCGCAATCGCCCTGATCCCCAAAAAGAAGGGGAAATTGAACGGCGAGATTAAGCCGACCACGCCTAGCGGCCGACGGCGGCCGTAACTCAAGCGACTATGCTCGCTGGGGAGCATCAAGCCGTTCGGTTGCCCCGGCATTGCAGCCGCGTCGTAAACGGCACGAATTGACACACCTAATTCAAACTCGGCCTTCAGGCGAGACCCTCCGGTTTCACGCATGATCCATTCGGCGAGTTCTGCGAAGCGGACCTCGATCTGACGCGCCACGGCACGCAAAATGCCTGCGCGACGATCAAAGGATGTCGCCTCCCATGCGGGCTGGGCAGCGGCGGCAATGGCGGCGGCGGCGGCGGCATCGCTTTTGGTTGCTTGCCCCATCCGGCCCAAGGAAGCGCCTGTTGCCGGCTCGATGACATCGAAGACATCCGGGCTGGCCCGCCAGCCTCCGCTGAAAATATTCCCTTCCCAAGGCTTCTCACCACATTTGGACATTGCCGTTTCGTTCATTGTTCCCTCCTCGTTAGCGAATTTATTGTTATGTGGTCAGCCACACGGCCGCGGTTGCGGCTAATCGGCCAGATTAGAGGTGGCCCAGTTCAGCCAAGCTTCATCATCGGTGACGGTAGACAGCTCCTTAAGCATTTGCTCGCGGGTCTGCCGGAAACTTTTAATGGTTTGCTGGGTCTTGCCGTCGGTCGGCTGATAGCTGACCTCTAGGCGAACGTCGTGGGGGTCATAAAAGTGGGGGTCATAAAAATAGACTGAATAGACGCCAGGAGTCGCCTCAAGTGGGCCTGCGCGCTTAACGCCCGCGCGGTCCAGCCTTTCAGCCAGCTTCTCAACATGGGCTGGCGTCGTCGAGAAGGAAACGTGCTGCATGGCCGCGACGCCGTCACGATCCGCCTGTTCCTTGGCCCCTTTCGGCAATTCAAAGAATGCCAGCATACTGTCATTGCCCATGTCAAAAAAGTAATGGCGCAGGCGCTCGAAAGGCGGGTTGCCCCGGCTAATCCCAGGGGGAACCTT
This sequence comes from uncultured Alphaproteobacteria bacterium, assembly GCA_963696195.1. Lineage (GTDB taxonomy): Bacteria > Pseudomonadota > Alphaproteobacteria > Acetobacterales > Acetobacteraceae > Acidocella. Next base: position 1,461,295 of record OY968826.1, on the reverse strand, counting down.
CATCGCGTGAATCAAGGGCATTCCGAGCACGCCGGCATAAAATCGATGGTTGTCTTGATATCGTCAGTATTTAACACAAGGTGGTGCACGCCACGGAAAATCATGTTATCCGCGGCACTTCCCACACCATCAGCGACGCCCGCGCGTTCAACAGGGTGTTCAGCCATCCGAATCCTCCCTTCCGGTTCGATTTAATCCGCTGCGGGAATAGCCGAAACCTAAAAATTTGTCACGGCACCGGCAGACGAAAAGCAGCTCATTCAGAGGCAGAGGTGGCTGGGCAATGCCAGGAGCAAAGTGAGGGGGAAGAAGGCGGCGGGCTGGAACTCGGCGGCGAGCGGCAGGCCGATGCCGGAATAGGGGTTCCACCAGGGGATGGCGTGAACCACGCCGAGGAGTTGCGGCAGCGCGATGAGCAGGGGCAGCGGGGCGGGCGTTAGATGCGGCGGAGCGTGAAGACTTCGGCCAGGGAGGCTTCGATGGCGGCGCCGTGCATGGCGTCGCGGGCTTCGATCATCACTTCCAGCTGGGCGTCCTGCACCGAGGGGCTGGAGAACAGGCGGTGATGCGAAACCTCGATGATGTTGCCGCCGAGCGCGCCGATGCGGCTGGCGACTTCGGCCAGCATGCCGGGGCGGTCGGGCATTTCCATCATCACGCGCAGCAGGCGGCCGTCACGCAGCAGGTTGCGCATAAGGGTGTTGGCTAGGATGCGCGAGTCGATGTTGGCGCCGGAGATGGTGACGCCGACTTTTTTGCCACGGAAGCGCTCGGGGTAGGCGAGCACGGCGGCCAGGGCGGCGGCGCCGGCACCTTCGGTGACTTGCTTGGCGCTTTCCACCAGCAAGGCGACAGCGCGTTCCACCTCATGCTCGGAGACGACGACGACCTCGATGTGCTGGGCGCGGAAAATTTCCAGCGGGTTCTGGCCGATGTCGCGCACGGCAATGCCCTCGGCCACGGTGGGGCCGCCGACATGAATTTCCTTGCCGGCCAGGACCTGCGCGAAGGCGGAATAATTTTCCACCTCGACGCCGAGCACTTCCAGATCAGGGCGTAGGGCGCGCGCCACGACGGTGCAGCCAGCGAGCAGGCCGCCGCCACCGGTCGCGGCAATCAGCACGTCGAGGTCCGGCACGTCCTGTAGCATTTCCAGCGCCATGGTGCCCTGTCCGGCGATGACGGCGGGGTCGTCATAGGGGTGGAGGAAGAACAGGCCATCTTTGGCGGCGAGTTCATGCGCGTGGGCGGCGGTTTCGGCCAGGGTCTCGCCGTACAGCACCACTTTGGCGCCCCAGGAGGCGGTGCGGGTAACCTTGGTGGAGGGCGTGTGCACCGGCATGACGATGGTGGCTTTGATGCCGGCGAGCATGGCGTGGCGGGCGACGGCCTGGGCGTGGTTGCCCGCGGACATGGCGATGACGCCGGCTTTACGTTCGGCCTCGGTGAGCAAGGCGATGCGGTTGGCGGCGCCGCGCTCCTTGAAGGCGCCGGTGGCCTGGAGGTGGTCGTATTTAAGGTAGATTTCCGCGCCGGTGAGGCGGGAAAGCCCATCCGCGCGCAGGAAGGGGGAGCGCAGCACGGCGCCCTCGATCCGCTTGGCGGCGTCCTGCACGTCCTGGAGGGTGATCATGTGTGTATTAGCCGTAGGTGATTTTGAGGATTTCGTACGAGCGGTCACCGCCGGGGGCGGGGACGGAGACGGAGTCCCCCACACGCTTGGCGATGAGGGCCTTGGCAAGTGGCGAGGTAATGGATAGGCGGGCCTTGCGCACGTCGGCCTCATGCGTGCCGACGATCTGGTAGCAGAACTCCTTTTCGGAATCCTCGTCCACGATGAGCACGCTGGCGCCGAACATCACGGTGTCGCCCGAGAGGGTGGCGGGGTCGATGACCTCGGCGGCGGAGGTGATTTCCTCAAGCTCGGCGATGCGGCCTTCGACGAAGGACTGGCGTTCGCGCGCGGCGTGGTATTCGGCGTTTTCCGAGAGGTCGCCGTGGCTGCGGGCTTCCGCGATGGCGCGGATTATGGCGGAACGTTCCGAACCTTTGAGGTGGCGCAGCTCTGCTTCGAGAGCGGCAAGGCCGGAGGCGGTCATGGGAAATTTCTGCACTGCATCTCCTCAAAGCGCGCGGGCGCCCCGATGGGGTTGGGGTTAAATGGGAAACGCCGCCAGAACCGGTGAGGGTTCCAGCGACGATTTGGAAAGGCTAGGGAAAGTACGACTGAAGTGGCGCAACTTCAAGACTGCCCGAAATTAGGGCGGCTATGGCGTGCGCCGTGGCCCGCGCGGCGGCGATGGTGGTGAAATTTGGGATACCGTGGGTCAGGGCCGAGCGGCGGATGTCGAAACTGTCAGTCACCGATTGGGCGCCGTGAGCGGTGTTGATGACGAGTTGGATTTCGCCCGAGCGGATGGCGTCCACGCAATGCGGGCGGCCCTCCAGCACTTTGTTGACGCGCTTCACCGGGATGCCCGCGGCGGCGATATGCCGGGCGGTGCCTGAGGTGGCCATGATGGAGAAGCCGAGTTCGGAGAGGCGGCGGGCGATCGGGACGATGGCCGCTTTGTCGGACTCCTTGACCGAGAGGAAAGCGGTGCCCTTGAGCGGGAGGATGACGCCCGCACCCATTTGGGCTTTGGCGAAGGCGCGGGCGAAGTTGGTGTCCAGGCCCATGACCTCGCCGGTGGATTTCATCTCCGGCCCCAGGAGCGTGTCCACATTCGGGAAGCGGGCAAAGGGGAACACGGCTTCCTTCACGGCGACGTGGCGCAGGGCCACTGAGTCGTCGAGTTTGAAGCTGCTCAGTTTTTCGCCGGCCATGATGCGGGCGCCGATTTTTGCGACGTCCACGCCGGTGGCTTTGGCGACGAAGGGCACGGTGCGCGAGGCGCGGGGGTTAACTTCCAGCACGTAGATCAGGTCGTTCTGGATGGCGTATTGCACGTTCATCAGGCCGACGACGTTGAGCGCCTTGGCCATGGCGACGGTTTCCACCCGCAGTTCCGCGACGATGGCGGGGGAGAGCGAATAGGGCGGGATGGAGCAGGCGCTGTCACCCGAATGGATGCCGGCTTCCTCGATGTGCTCCATGACGCCGGCGACGTAGACGGTTTCGCCGTCGCAGATGCAGTCGACGTCGACCTCGGAGGCTTCGTTGAGGTAGCGGTCGATGAGGACCGGGTTTTCGGCCGATGGGCGCACGATTTCGCGCATGTAGCGGGTGAGGCCGATGCGGTCGTAGACGATTTCCATGGCGCGGCCACCCAGCACGTAGGAGGGGCGGATGATGATCGGGTAGCCGATGCGCTCGGCGATGGCCTCGGCCTGGTCGGCGGAGCGGGCGATGCCGTTTTCCGGCTGCCTAAGCCCAAGTTTTTGCAGCAGGGCGGCGAAGCGCTCGCGGTCTTCGGCGATGTCGATCGCGTCCGCCGAGGTGCCGAGGATGGGGATGCCTGCTTCTTCCAGCGCTTGGCTGAGCTTGAGGGGGGTCTGCCCACCGTATTGCACGATGCAGCCGAGCAGGGTGCCGTTTTGTTGTTCGGTACGGATGAGGGAGATCACGTCCTCGGCGAACAGCGGCTCGAAATACAGGCGGTCGGAGGTGTCGTAATCGGTGGAGACGGTTTCCGGATTGCAATTGACCATGATGGTCTCATAGCCAGCCTCGCGCAAAGCGTAGGCGGCGTGGACGCAGCAATAGTCGAACTCGATGCCCTGGCCGATGCGGTTGGGGCCGCCGCCGAGGATGATGATTTTGTTGCGGGCGGTGGGGGCGGCCTCGCAGATGGGGGTGCCGTAGGAACCCTCATAGGTGCCGTACATATAGGCGGCCTGGGAGGAGAATTCGCCGCCGGAGGTGTCGATGCGCTTGTACACCGGGGTGACGCCGAGTTTGAGACGCGTGACGGTGATGGCGGACTCTTTCTGGCCGGTGAGCTCGCCCAGGCGTTTGTCGGCGAAGCCCAGGGCTTTGAGTTTGCGCAAGCCGTGGGCGTCGCGCGGCAGGCCATTTTTCTTCACCTCGTTTTCGGCGTCGATGATGATCTGCATCTGGTTGAGGTACCAGGGGTCGTATTTGCAGGCGGCGAAAATGTCTTCCACCGGAATGCCTGCGCGCAGGGCTTGCGCGGCGATGAGCAGGCGGTCCGGGCGGGGGGTGGAGAGGGCGGCTTTGAAAGCATCGGGCGTGCCGTCACCCGGCGGGGTGATTTCGTCGAGGCCGGAGAGGCCGGTCTCCAGGCTGCGCAGGCCTTTTTGCAGGGCTTCCGCGAAATTGCGGCCGATGGCCATGGCTTCGCCGACGGATTTCATCGAGGTGGAGAGCAGCGCCGGGGTGCCAGGGAATTTCTCAAAGGTGAAGCGGGGGATTTTGATGACGACGTAGTCGATCACCGGCTCGAAGGACGCAGGTGTGGCTTTCGTGATGTCGTTCTGCAGCTCGTCCAGCGTGTAGCCGACCGCGAGTTTGGCGGCGATTTTGGCGATGGGGAAGCCGGTGGCTTTGGAAGCCAAAGCGGAGGAGCGCGAGACGCGCGGGTTCATTTCGATGACGACCATGCGGCCGTCTTCCGGGTTGATGCCGAATTGCACGTTGGAGCCGCCGGTGTCCACGCCGATGCGGCGTAGGCAGGCGATGGAGGCATCGCGCATGATCTGGTATTCTTTGTCAGTGAGCGTCAGTGCCGGGGCGACGGTGACGCTGTCGCCGGTGTGCACGCCCATGGGGTCGATGTTCTCGATGGAGCAGACGATGATGCAGTTGTCGGCGCAATCGCGGACCACTTCCATCTCGTATTCTTTCCAGCCGAGGACGGATTCTTCCACGAGGACTTCGTTGGTGGGGGAGGCGTCGATGCCGCTGTCGCAGATTTCGTAGAATTCTTCACGGTTGTAGGCGATGCCGCCGCCGGTGCCGCCGAGGGTGAAGGAGGGGCGGATGACGGCGGGAAGGCCGACGAGTTCCAGCGCCGCGGCGGCTTCCTCGCGGTTGTGCGCAATGGCGGATTTTGGCCCGGCGATGCCGATTTCCGCCATGGCGTCGCGGAATTTGAGGCGGTCCTCGGCGCGGTCGATGACGTCGGCTTTGGCGCCGATCAGCTCGACGCCGAGGCGGTCCAGCACGCCGGATTTGGCGAGGGTCATGGCGGTGTTCAGCGCCGTCTGGCCGCCCATGGTGGGGAGCAGCGCGTCGGGTTTTTCACGGATGATGATCTTTTCCACCATCTCGGGGGTAATCGGCTCGATATAGGTGGCGTCCGCCAGCGACGGGTCGGTCATGATGGTGGCGGGGTTGGAATTGACCAGGATGACGCGGTAGCCCTCCTCACGCAGCGCCTTGCACGCCTGCGCGCCGGAATAGTCGAACTCGCAGGCCTGGCCGATGACAATCGGGCCGGCGCCGATGATCATGATGGATTTTATGTCGGTGCGTTTGGGCATGGGTGGTCCTTATTCGAAGCCGGGGAGGGCGATTTTATGCGCGTCAATGAGCGCGCGGAATTCGGGGGTGATGCTGTGCAGATCGACGAGATCGACCTTGTAGGCAAGCGGAGCTTCCTCGAACGAATCAGCCAGAAGGGCCGCCGTGGAGGACGGTAACGGCGCACCGCAGTCTATGGCGAGATCAAGATCGGAGCCGCGCCTGGTGGTGCCTTTTGCGCGTGAGCCGAAGACCCATACTTTGGCAGTGGGGATGCTTTCGCGAAGGATTTTTTGCGCCAGCGCCAGTTCATGTTGCGTGATGTCGATCAATTCTGCCGGGCCTCGATCTGCTGGGCCATAAACCGTGCGGCAGCGGCGAAGCTGGGAATTTTTTCAACGACATCGCTTGCCTTTGCCTCGTCATAGGCATGGCTGGTGGCGTTGCGGGCGTCACGGAATTTTGTCCAGACATCCCAGCTTTGTTCCAACAGGCCGCGTTCATAACCCAGGCGGATGAGATTGGGGAAGGACAGTTGATGAACCTCCGCCGGTTCCGTGGCTTCCAGATAACGGCGCAGCATTTTATGCGTCAACTCATAGGAGTATTCAAAACGCTGGATGCAGGCGTCGCGGATGAATTTGTCCTCCGGCGCGCGCGCGTGGGCCGTTAGGGCTTCGTCCAGTGTGGCAAGGGCCTGGCGTAGCGAGGAAATGTCAATCATGTCAGGCTCCTTTCAGTTTGGAAATCAAGACCAGGGCTCTGCCCTGCAACCCGCCGGGGCCTGAGGCCCCGGTCCCCCGTTAGTTTTACAATTAGAAGAAAGGCCCAAGCCATTGGACCAATGCATGCGCAGCTTTCTCCGCCAAATCACCTAAAATTGCGCCTTCGAATTTCGAGAGCAAAAGTTAAATCGGTCTTTTTAAAAGGCTTTTGATTTGATCGGCTGTTGGTAAGTGATTTTTTATCGCATCTAATCCGGCTTTTAGGCTCCACAATACCGAGGCATGTGATTCTGGCTCATTCTGTGCGAAGCCATTGTCGCCCCTAACGGCCTCAATCAATGTCTCGGTTGCGGCAATCGCCGCCTGAGCGGACTCTGACGAGCGGTCGAGTGTCAAAGGTTCCCATCGGTCTTCTGAGGCGCCGCTATTGGAATGCTTAGGGCGCTTTGCTAATTCTACTGTTATATCCCAGAGGATGTCCGCGTAATCGTCAGCAATTTCGTAATAATATTCGTTGTTTACTCCGTTGTATGTGAGAATGCTTTTTTGATAAAGACTATTGAATGTTGCTTTAATGAAAGCAGGAGGAATGCTAAAATTATTGGTGCTGATGTAGCAATCATCCATGGCAACATGAGGGACTTTTTTCTCATGCATAAACATTAGGAACTCATGGAGGAGAGTTTCCTCGCGTTGTGATAACGTTGGTAAAGTAGCCATCACTGTCCGCCCAGCATCTCGACGAACCGTATGAACAGATACGAGCTATCGCTCGGCCCTGGTGAGGCTTCCGGGTGGTATTGCACCGAGAACACTTTTTTGCTCTTGCAGGCGATGCCTTCGTTGGAGCCGTCGAACAGGGAGGTGTGGGTGACTTCGACGCCCTCTGGCAGGCTCTTTTCATCCACGGCGAAACCGTGGTTCTGCGAGGTGATTTCCACCTTGCCGGAGACCAAATCCTTCACCGGCTGGTTGGCGCCACGGTGGCCGCGTTCCAGCTTGTAGGTTTTGCCGCCCAGCGCGGTGGCCAGGAGTTGGTGGCCGAGGCAGATGCCGAAGATGGGCACGCCGGCGGTGATGACGCCCTGGATGGCGGGGACGGCGTAGGTGGCGGTGGCGGCGGGGTCGCCGGGGCCGTTGGAGAGGAAGACGCCGTCCGGCTCGTGGCGTAGGATATCCTCGGCGGTGGAGGAGGCGGGGACGACGATGACGCGGCAGCCGGCGGAGGCGAGGCTGCGCAGGATGTTGCGTTTGGCGCCGTAATCGACCGCGACGACGGTTTTGGTGGCTTCGGGGGTGGCGAAGCCGTGTTCCCAGCTCCAGGTGCCGCCGGTCCATTCGTAGGATTGCAGGCAGGAGACTTCGGCGGCGAGGTCCAGGCCATTGAGGCCGCTCCAGGCCGCGGCGGCGGCGGCGAGGGCGGCGATGTCGAATTTGCCGTCGGCCGGGTAGGCGAGCACGGCGGAGGGGGCGCCGAGGTCGCGGATGCGCAGGGTGATGGCGCGCGTGTCAACGCCCGCGATGCCGGGGGTGTTCATGCGTTTCAGCCAGGTGTCGAGGTCCGACGTGGCGCGGTAGTTGGAGGGGGCGGTGGGGGCCTCCTTGACGACCAGGCCGCGGGCGAACACCTGGGCGGCTTCGCAGTCTTCCTCGTTGGCGCCGGTGTTGCCGATGTGGGGGAAGGTGAAGGTGATGATCTGTCCGGCGTAGGACGGGTCGGTCAGGGTTTCCTGATACCCTGTCATGCCGGTGTTGAAGCAGAGTTCGGCGGGGGCGCTGGTGCCATGCGCGCCAAAGCCACGGCCCCAGAAGACGCTGCCGTCAGCCAATACCAGGGCGGCGGTGGCGCCGGGCGGGGTGTCGCTTTCCACGGCGGTGCGGGGTAGGTCTGCCATATTAAGGCCCGTGGCGGTGCAGATGGCCGGCCAGTGGCGGGACGGGATGGCGCCGGAGGTGCGCCATTTACGGATGGCATCCGGCGAGACGCCTGTTAGAGTGGCGGCGGCATCCGCGCCGCCCAGAAGGTCGATGAGGTCTGCGATGGAAATTGACATGGAAATCTGCTACCGGATTTTTTGTCCGGCTTCAATGTGTTTTGGATCGGCTGGAAATTATTTCCGAGGGGGCGAAGATGAGTTTGCGTGAAGATATTACGGCCGCTGTAAAAAAATCCATGCTGGCGCGCGATGCGGAGCGGACTTCCACCCTGCGGATGGTCCAGGCGAAGCTGAAAGACACTGACATTGCCGCGCGGCCTAAAGGTGTGACGGCGGTGCCGGATGACGAGGTTTTTGCGATGCTGCGCTCGATGATTAAGTCCCGCCGGGATGCGGTGGTGCTGTACCGCCAGGGTGGGCGTGAGGAGCTGGCTGCGAAGGAAGAAGCGGAAATTGCTGTTATTGAAGAATTCTTGCCACAGACGCTGGCCGGGGAGGCGCTGATGGATGCGATTACCGCTGCCATTGCCGAGACCGGGGCGAGCAGTGCCAAGGACATGGGCAAGGTGATCGGCGCGCTGAAGGCCAAGCATGGAGCGGCGCTGGATATGGGCGTGGTTTCCGCCGCCGTTAAGGCTGCGTTGGCGTAAATATATGGCGCTGCCCGCTAATTTTCTCGATGAACTGCGGGCGCGGGTGCCGATTGCCGGGGTGATCGGGCGTACCGTGAAACTCACGCGCTCCGGGCGGGAGACCAAGGGGTGCTGCCCGTTCCATGGCGAGAAAACGCCGTCTTTCTATGTATATGACGACCATTTCCATTGTTTTGGGTGTGGCGAGCATGGGGATGTCATCTCGTTTGTGATGAAATCCACGGGCGCTGGGTTCATGGAGGCGGTGGAGAGCCTGGCGCACGAGGCTGGGCTGGAAGTGCCCAAGCCCAGCCCGCAGGCGGCGGCGGCGGAACAGCAGCGGGCCAGTATTTCCGAGGTGCTGGAGGCGGCGGCGAAAATTTTCCAGCGGTTTTTGTATGAGCCGCAGGGGAAGGCGGCGCTGGATTACCTGCGTGGGCGCGGGCTGACGGATGAGACTATAAAGAAGTTTGGCTTGGGCTGGTCCGGTGAGGGCAGGGGGGTGCTGGCCGCCGCTTTGCGCGGGCAGGGGATAAAACCGGAGCAACTGATTGAGGCTGGGCTGATGAAGCAGGGCGACCATGGCCCGGTGGATATGTTCTTCTCGCGGGTGATGTTCCCGATTACCGACCGGCGGGGCAGCCTGATCAGCTTTGGCGGGCGGATTATGGGCGATGGCCAGCCCAAATATGTGAACGGGCCGGAGACGGCGGTGTTCTCCAAGCGGCGCTCGCTGTACGGGCTGAATTTGGCGCGGGATGCGGTGCGCAAGGGTGCGGCACTGATTGTGGTCGAGGGCTATATGGATGTGATCGCCCTGGCGCAGGGCGGGTTTGGCGGGGCGGTGGCGCCGCTGGGGACGGCGCTGACCGAGGAGCATCTGGCCGAGATCTGGCGGCTGAGCCCGGAGCCGGTGATATGTTTTGACGGCGACGCGGCGGGGCGCCGGGCGGCGTTGAAGACGGTGGATTTGGCGCTGACGGCGCTGGCGCCTGATAGGTCTTTGAAATTCCTGCATTTGCCGGAGAAGGATGACCCGGATAGTCTGATCAAGCGGGAGGGGCCTGCCACCTTTAAGGCGCGGTTGGAGAGTGCCAAGCCGATTTCCGCGGCGCTGTATGACATGCTGGCCGAGGGTGGCGCGCGGACCACGCCGGAAGCGCGAGCGGCATTCCGGCAGCGGTTGATCGAGGTGGCGAACCGGATTCCGGATAAGAATTTGGCCGCGGAGTATCGTTCCATGCTGCTGGAACGGTTTTTTGCCGAGCGCCGGGGGAATAAACCGGGGGCTCCGAAGAAACCGGTGGCGTTCGTGCGTGATAGCGCGCCGCCGGATGGCGCCGGGGCGCAGAGCAAGCGTGGGCGGTTGATGCTGGCGATGCTGTTGAGCCATCCGGCGTTGATCCATGATGTGGAGGAGGCGTTCGCGCGGGTGGCCCTGCCGCCGGTCTACGCCAAAATAAGAGATGCGCTGCATAGTTTCGCCGCCGAGGCAAAAAACCTTGACACGGATAGCCTGTTCACCCACTTGAGCCACCTTGGGTTGGCCGAGGAGGCTAGGTTGATCGAGGCCCTTGCCGCCGAGGATTTCCGTCCCGAACCGGATGCAAGCCTGGCCCAGGTCGCGGAAACCTGGTGGAGTTGGTATATACTGATGGATTTCAGCATCGAGATGTTGCGTGCCCAGCGTGACGAGCAGGAGCAGTTCTGGAAGGCGCATCAGGACGATGCGGCGGCCTGGAGCCGGCTTATTAAATATAACGAGCTGCTGCGGCAGGCGATGACCGGCGAGTACGGTGCGGCCGATCCCTGAGTTAACGGTCCGTGACTTAAATGAGGCAAGCTCCTTGCCTACATGTCGAATAGTAAAATAATACAGCCCCGTATTTCCGGAGTATCGCCTGACCATGGCACTTAAGCCCGCGACCACCGCTACCGAGACCCCCGCCCCCGAGGCCGAAGCCGACGCCAATGTACTCGACACACAGTCGGCATCCGTTAAGCGGCTGATCGCCAAGGGTAAGGAGCGCGGTTACATCACCTTTGATGAGCTGAATGCTGTCTTGCCGGCGGAGCAGAACTCTTCCGAGCAGATCGAGGACATCATGGCGATGCTCTCGGAAATGGGCATCCAGGTGGTGGAGAGCGAGGAAGGCGAGGACGCCGAAGCCGCGGCCGTGCCCAAGGAAGAGGCTGCCGAGGACGAGGAGGCTCCGGCGGGGAACATTTCCGAGAGCTCGGTCAGCCGTACCGATGACCCAGTGCGTATGTATCTGCGCGAAATGGGCACGGTGGAGCTGCTCTCGCGCGAGGGCGAAATTGCCATCGCCAAGCGGATAGAGGCCGGGCGGGACATGATGATCCGCGGGCTGTGCGAAAGCCCGCTGACGTTCCGCGCCATTATCGCCTGGCATGAAGCGCTGAATAACGGGCGGATGCTGTTGCGTGACGTTGTTGACCTGGAAGCCATGCAGGCTGGTAATGAGCCGGGGGTGGCGGAAGGCTTTGCCGCGGCCGCGGAGCTGGACGACGACGAAGAGGGCGATGGCGGCGGGATGTCGCTGGCGGCGCTGGAAGAGAAGCTGAAGCCGGAAATCTTCACGTATTTTGAGGATATCGAGAAGCTTTACGAGAAGCTGGCGAAAATCCAGCAGAAGCGGCTGGATAATCTGACGGCCGGTGGCGATGTGAATTCGCGCTCCGAGAAGGCCTATGAGAAGCTGCGCGACGAGCTGGTGGCCAAGGTTGAGCAGGTGCGGCTGCATAATAACCGCATCGAGGAGCTGGTGGCGCAGTTGAAAGTGCTGAACCAAAGACTTAACGGATTAGAGGGGCAGATTTTGCGCCTTGCCGAGGGCGCGAAAGTGACGCGCGAGGAGTTTTTGCAGCATTACCGGGGCCGCGAGATGGATCCGGGCTGGATGGCCTATGTTTCCGCGCTGCCGGGCAAGGGGTGGAAGGAGTTTGTTAAAAAATTCCTCCCGCAGGTAACGGAGCTGCGCGCGCAGATAGGTAAGGTGGCGAGCGAGGGCGGGTTGCCGATTGAGGAATTCCGCCGGGTTTATACCACGGTCTCACGTGGGGAACGTGACTCTACACGGGCGAAGAAGGAGATGATCGAGGCGAATTTGCGCCTGGTGATTTCCATTGCGAAGAAATACACCAACCGTGGTTTGCAGTTCCTGGATTTGATCCAGGAGGGCAATATCGGGTTGATGAAGGCTGTGGATAAGTTCGAGTACCGCCGCGGATACAAGTTCTCGACCTATGCGACCTGGTGGATCCGGCAGGCGATTACGCGCTCCATTGCCGATCAGGCGCGGACCATCCGTATTCCGGTGCATATGATCGAGACCATTAATAAGCTGGTGCGGACCTCGCGGCAGATGCTGCATGAGATTGGCCGCGAGCCGACGCCTGAAGAGTTGGCGGAGAAGCTTGGCATGCCGCTGGAAAAAGTGCGGAAAGTGCTGAAAATCGCGAAAGAGCCGATTTCGCTGGAGACGCCGATTGGCGATGAGGAAGACAGCCATCTGGGCGATTTCATCGAGGACAAGGGGGCGATTATTCCGCTGGATGCAGCCGTGCAGGCGAATTTGCGCGAGGCGGCGACGCGGGTGCTGTCCTCGCTGACGCCGCGTGAGGAGCGCGTGCTGCGCATGCGCTTTGGTATTGGCATGAACACAGACCATACTCTTGAAGAGGTTGGCCAGCAGTTTAACGTGACGCGTGAGCGTATCCGCCAGATTGAGGCGAAGGCGTTGCGTAAGCTCAAGCATCCCTCGCGTAGCCGCAAGCTGCGTAGCTTCCTGGACGATTAAAGTGTTGGACTACGCCCGCCTGGCGCCGGGTGAAGCCTTCGACCGGGTGACGGTGGAGGTGGTGTTTCTGCGCATGGACCAGGCGCCCCGCCGGTCGCTGGCGGTGTTGCCGCCGGGGGCGGTGTTGAGCATCGAGCGGCTGAGCGTGGCGGAGTACCGGGCGCTGTATAATGAAATCGGCGCGCCCTGGCTGTGGTGGCTGCGGCGGATGATGCCTGACGACAAGCTTGCGCGGCATTTGGCCAGCATGGCGCTGGCGATTTATTTGCTGCGGGTGGACGGGAAAGTGGCTGGGTTTTTTGAGACCGATGCCGGGTACTGGCCGCAGGTGAACTTGAATTATTTTGGGCTGATGCCGGAATTTATCGGCAAGGGGCTGGGCCGGGTGATGCTGGATGCGGCGGTGGACAGCGTGTTCGCGGGCGGCTCGCCTTTGCGGAGCATGACGGTGAATACCTGCTCGGCGGACCATCCGCGCGCGCTGCCGAACTATGTGGCGGCAGGGTTCCGGGAAATACGGCGGATACCGGAAGTGTGGGATATTCCCCACCGCCTGGGGCTGCGGGTGCCGGAGCATCTGCGCGGGTGAGTGTTCCGGCCGTGTTGTACCAGGACCGGCGGTTTTTGATTGTTGACAAGCCGGCGGGGCTACCGGTGCATGCGGGCCGCGCGGGCGGGCCAAGTGTTGAGGATTATTTCCCGCAATGGCGGCTGGGCAAGGATGGCCCGTGGCTGGCGCACCGGCTGGACCAGGATACCGCGGGGTGCCTGGTGATTGCGCTGAAGAAGCTTTCCCTCCTGGCGGCGCAGAAATGCTTTGCCGAAGGGCGGGCGGAAAAGACTTATTGGGCGGTGGTGCGCGGGGTGCCCAAGGCGGAGAGCGGCGTGGTGGATTTGCCGCTGGCCAAGGTGACGCAAGGGCGGGCGTGGAAAATGGCGCCGGATAAGGCAGGGGCGCCGGCGGTGACGGAGTGGCGCGTGATGGGGCGGGGGCCGAATATGAGCTGGCTGGAGTTTTCGCCAAAGACCGGGCGTACGCACCAAATACGCGTGCATGCTGCTACCCTGGGCCACCCGATATGCGGCGATGTGATTTATGGCGGCGGGGGCGGGCCGCTGCATTTGCTGGCGCGAAAAATTGTGCTGCCGCTGGAGCCGGTGTTGACGGCGCAGGCGCCGGTGCCCGCGCACATGGCGGCGGCGATGAAAGCTTGTGGTTATGCAGAGGTCTGAATTTGAGCCGGGGCAGTATGTGCGGCATCCGCAAAAACCGGAATGGGGGTTGGGGCAGGTCCAGAGCGCAATCGGCGAGCGGGTGACGGTGATGTTTGAACATGCCGGGAAAGTGCTGATCGATACTTCCGTGGTGGCGTTGGAGCCGGTGTGGGACTTGTAAGGGGACCGCATTAGTACGAAATGGACCGCATGATCGACCCGTTTGGCCGCGCCATTACGTATCTCCGTGTCTCGGTAACCGACCGTTGTGATTTCCGCTGCACTTATTGCATGACCGAGGACATGCGGTTTTTGCCGAAAGCGGAATTGCTGACACTGGAGGAACTGGAGCGGCTGTGTGGGGCGTTTATTCGCCACGGGGTGCGCAAGCTGCGGCTGACCGGTGGTGAGCCGCTGGTACGGCGCGATGTGATGACGCTGATCGAACGGCTGGGGGCGCGGCTGGGCGAGGGGTTGGATGAGCTGACGTTGACTACCAATGGCAGCCAGTTGGCGCGGTATGCGCAAGGGCTGGCGCGGGCTGGGGTGAAGCGGATTAATGCGAGCATCGACACGCTGGATGTGGAGAAATTTGCGGCCATTACCCGTGGCGGCAGGCTGCCTGAGGTGTTGGCGGGGGTTGCCGCCGCCAAAGATGCCGGGATCGCGGTGAAGATTAACACCGTGGCACTGCGTGGGGTGAACGAAGATGAGTTCGATGGCATGGTCGAATGGTGCGGCGCGAATGGGTTGGATTTGTGCCTGATAGAGACCATGCCGATGGGTGACGTTGGCGCTGACCGGGGGGAGGCGTATCTGCCGCTCTCGCTGGTGCGGGCACGGCTGGCGCGGCGTTGGACGCTGCGGGAGACGGACTACGCGACCGGCGGGCCGGCGCGCTATGTGGACATTGCCGAGACGGGGCGGCGGCTGGGGTTCATCACGCCGCTGACGCATAATTTTTGCGAGGGCTGCAACCGGGTGCGCGTGACCTGTACCGGGACTTTGTACATGTGCCTGGGGCAGGATGACGCGGCGGATTTACGCGCGCCGTTGCGGGGCGGTGGCGGTGATGCAGCGCTGGAGGCGGCAATTGCCGAGGCCATTGCCCGCAAGCCGAAGGGACATGATTTCGTGATCGACCGCCGTGGCGCCGCGCCGGCGGTGGCGCGGCATATGTCGGTGACGGGGGGCTAGAGTTCTCTTTCTGATGATCCGAATCGTTTTGGGATTCCGGCGCGGCGGAAAATCTGATTTAAGCTTATTGCTGGATTGGAGGTCAGCATGAGATGGGTTGGCATTATTCGAATGATCTGAGGGAACGTGTTGCGGGGGCGGTTTTGTCTGGCCGCTCGTGCCGCGAGGTAGCGGCGTTGTTTTCGGTAAGCGTTGCGAGCGCGGTGAAGTGGTCACAGCGTCTGCGGCAGACGGGCAGTGCGGCGGCCAAGCCGCAAGGGCGCCGGCAAGCTCGGGCTTTGGCGCCACATCAGGCCTGGATTCTTGGCCGGCTTGATGAGCAGAAAGATTTGACGATGCGAGCGCTGGCGATTGAACTGGGCGAGCGCGGCATTGTCACCAGCGAGGTCTCGGTCTGGCGCCTGGTCCGTGACGCCCGGCTCAGCTTTAAAAAAAACGCTGTTCGCCGCCGAGCAGGATCGCCCGGACGTGGCCCGCAAGCGCCGGTTCTGGAAAAAATATCAGGCCAGACTGGCACCTGAGCGGCTGGTTTTTCTGGACGAGACTTGGGCCAAGACGAACATGACCCGCACACGCGGCTGGGCGCCATGCGGGGAGAAGCTGTTGGCCAAGGTGCCGCATGGCCACTGGAAAACTTTGACCTTCCTGGCGGCTCTGCGGTCAGATCGTATCGATGCACCATGCGTCTTGGACGGACCGATCAATGGCAAAAGCTTTGCCGCGTATATCAAACAATTTCTGGTGCCGACATTGTCACCCGGCGACATCGTCATCATGGACAATCTCGGCAGCCACAAAGGCCCAGCAATACGAAAGGCCATTCGCGCGGCCGGCGCCAAGCTCCTGTTCCTGCCGCCCTATAGCCCGGACCTGAACCCCATCGAGCAAGTCTTCGCAAAACTCAAAACCCTGCTCCGCAAAGCCGCCGAACGCACCGTCGAGGCAACATGGAAACGCATCGGCACATTGCTCAACGAGTTCAAACCGCACGAATGCGCAAACTACCTCAAGAATTCAGGCTATGCGTCAAATTAAATGAAAGAGACTCTAGAGCCCGATCGTCTGAGGTTAGCGCGCGCTAACAGAAGGCGTGAATCGGTCTCTCAGAAAATGCTAAAGCGCTTCGGCGGCGCTGACGATCGGCCGGCTTTCCCGCGTCGCGCGCATACGTTTGCCGGGCGTGGTGGGGTCGCCGGGGGAGATTTCTATATAGTTGTCATACACCGCTAGGATGGTGCCGACGAAGGGGAAATCACCCAGCGGGTCTGGGACGCGGTAGCTCACCATGTCGCCGGGTTTGAAGCTGGCGGGGTCGAAGTTGAAACTGAAGGGGCAGGCCTCGCCCTCGGTTCCCATATTCGGCATTGTTGGTCCTCCTTTATTAATATGGTTTTATTTGCTTGCCGCGCAACCGGCCAGAAAAATATCCACGGCGTCGCGGACGCGTTTTTCCAGTGCCTGTTTTGTAGGCGCGGCGCGAAAGCCGACCAGGACGCCGAGATGGAATTCGCCGATGGCCATGCCGAACAGCATGGCGGCCATTTCCTTGGGGGCCGCGGTGAGGCTGGGATGTTGTTCGATGATGCTGGCGAGGCAGGTTTCCAGCTTGCTCTTGGCTTTGGTGACATGCGAGCCCAGGAATACGCGGCCGAAATCGGGGCTGTGGGTATATTCGGCCATGATGAGGCGCAGCAGGGAGATTTGATCCGGCGAGAGCAGATAGCGCGCCAGACAGAGGACGTTGGCGATCAAATGGTCGCGGGCGGTCCAGCCTGGTGCGGGCTCGGGAAATTTGAACAGGGAATGGTGATGCACGAGCAGGGCGACGAACAATTCCGCCTTTGACTCGATCATGGTGTAGACGGTTTTTTTCGACATGCCAGCGGCTTTGGCAACGTCGCTCATGGTTGCGGCATGATAGCCTTTGGCGAGGAAAATATCCTCGGCGGCCTCAATGAGTTGGGGCATGCGTACCGTACAGGCATCCTCGGCCCGTTCGGTTTTTTTTTGCGCTGAAGATGGGCGCGGCTTGATTGTTGTTTTGCGACCCGCTGGATGATCCGCCATTGCGCCATCATAGGAAGTTTTTGGAAACTTACAAGTTTCCTTAAGGGGAAATTATTGAATTTTTGCGGCTTGACGGAGCAGATAAACACCGGTAGCTGAAAGCAATGAAACCAACGGGTTTCCGTAGCCACTCCCTCCCTCTGTTGCTCGCCAGCACTCTTGCGGCTTGCACTGTGGGGCCGGATTATCATCCGCCCGTAGCACCCCAGGCCGCGCTGACTCCGGCACCTTTGCCAATGCAAACGCAAACCGCCGGCGGCATGGCGCAGGTGTTTGCCCCGGCAGCGGATATTTCCGGCGACTGGTGGACGCTGTTCCATAGCCCTGAACTTGACAGTCTGATCAACGCCGCGCTGGCGCAAAATCCGACTTTGCAGGCGGCGCAGGCAACCTTGGTGGAGGCGGAGGAGAACGAGCGCGCGGATTTGGGTGTGCTGATGCCCTCGATTGGCGCCAGTTTTCAGGGGCAACGGAGCCATAACTCGACTGATAGCGTGGCGGGAACGGGGTTTCCGACACCAACGACGGCGTTGCCGGACTATACGTTGTATAATGCCTCGCTCAACGTTTCGTATTCGCTGGATATATGGGGTGGGGCGCGGCGCGCGTTGGAGAGTGCGGCGGCGCAGGCGCAGTATCAGCGCGATGAGCTGGAAGCGGCGTATCTGACGCTGACTGCGAACATTGTGACCGCGGCGATCCAGGAAGCCTCGCTGCAGGCGCAGATAGTGGCTACGGACCAGGTGATTGCCGCTGAAGAGCAGCAGCTGTCTATATTGCAAAACCAGGTGAGCCTCGGCGGCATGGCGCAGGCAAATGTGTTGCAGGAGCAGGCGACGCTGGCGGCCAGCCAGGCGACGCTGCCGCCGTTGCAGGTGGCGATGGTGCAGGCGCGCAACCAACTGGCGGCTTATGCCGGGGTGTTGCCGGGGGATTTCCACGAGGCGGATTTCACGCTGGCCTCGTTGCATTTGCCAGAATCGCTGCCGGTGAGTGTGCCTTCGGCGATTGTCGCGCAGCGGCCGGATATTCAGGCGGCGGCGGCGCAGCTGCATGCGGCTTCGGCCAATGTCGGCGTGGCGGACGCGCAAATGCTGCCGCAGATTTCGCTTACTGCCGATGTTGGCCACGAGGCGATTTCAACCGGCGAATTGTTCATGCCGCAGACCTTGCTGTGGAGCCTGGTGGCCGGGGTGACGCAGCCGATATTCGAGGGCGGGGAACTGTCGGCCAAACGCAAGGCGGCGTTGGCGGCGTTGCAGGTGTCGGGGGCGCAATATCAGGCCACTGTGATTACGGCGTTCCAGAATGTGGGCGATGCGCTCTCTGCTTTGCAGTATGACGCGATGACGCTGAACGCGGCGGATGTGGCGGCGGATGCGGCGGAGCAGAGCCTGAACGTTACGCAGGCGCAGTACCAGTTGGGTGGCGAACCGCTGACCGCCGTGCTGGTGGCGCAGACCAGTTACCAGGACGCTGCGATTGCTCAGGTGAAGGCAAGTGCCGCGCGCCTGGCTGATACGGCGGCGTTGTATCAGGCACTGGGCGGCGGCTGGTGGCAGCGTAATGATGTTTCGACCCCCTGCTGCGGGGTAATTCCATGAGGATCGCGAGAGCATGAATACGGCACCGAATTTGAAGCGGCGCATGGTGGTGATGCTGGCGTGCGTCGGCACCTTGTTTTTTCTGGTGTTTGGCTACGGTATGTTCAGGAACATCATGATCGCGAAGTTCCTTGCCGGGTTCAGCAACCAGGTGCAGACCGTGGCGACGATTGTGGCGGCGCCTTCTCCCTGGCAGCCGCAATTAAGCTCGGTCGGCAGCGTGGCGGCGGTGAACGGTGCGCAACTTTCCGCGGAAATTCCGGGGATTGTTGATAGCATCCATTTTGAGTCCGGGGCCAACGTGCCGGAGGGGGCGCTGCTGGTGACGTTGCGGGAAAATAACGACCCTGCGGTGCTGGCGCAGTTGCAGGCGGCGGCGGTGCTGGCGAAGATCACTTATGACCGCGACGTAAAGCAGTTCGAGGCGAAAGCGGTGGCGCAGGCGCAGGTGGATACCGACCGTGCCAATCTTGCGGCGGCACAGGCGCAGGTGCAGGCTGAGCAGGCGCTGATTGCGGAAAAAGCCATCCGCGCGCCATTTGCCGGGCGGCTGGGAATTCGGCAGGTGGATCTGGGACAGTATCTGACGGCGGGGACGCCGATCGTGACCTTGGAGCAGCTCAATCCGGTTTATGTGGATTTTTATCTGCCGCAGCAGTCGCTGGCGCAGGTGAGCACCGGGCAGGATGTGCAGGTGGCGGTGGATGCGTATCCGGGGCAGATGTTTGCCGGCAAAATTTCAGCGATTGACCCGGTGGTGGACAGCGCGAGCCGCAATGTGCATGTGCGCGCGACGCTGCCGAACGCTAAATTTCTGATGCTTCCTGGCATGTTTGCTACAATAACGGTCTCGGTTGGGACGCCGCAGGACTACGTCACGCTGCCGC
Organism: uncultured Alphaproteobacteria bacterium; assembly: GCA_963696195.1. Lineage (GTDB taxonomy): Bacteria > Pseudomonadota > Alphaproteobacteria > Acetobacterales > Acetobacteraceae > Acidocella. The sequence continues at coordinate 1,441,785 of OY968826.1, read as the reverse complement.
AGGCGGCGATTGCCTATAACCCGTATGGCGATACGGTGTTTGTCGTGAGCCATACGATGGGTGCGGCTGGTAAGGATCAATTGGTGGCGAATCAGGTGTTCGTGACCACCGGCGATACACGCGGCGACCAGGTGGCGGTGACCAGCGGGTTGAACCCCGGCGATGTGGTGGTGACGGCGGGGCAGTTGAAGCTGCGCAATGGCTCGCTGGTGAGCATCAACAACAGCCTGCAGCCGTCTGACGACGCCAACGCCAACCCGCCGAACGAATAGACCGATGAAACGCTTCACCGATCTTTTCATTGCCAGACCGGTGCTTGCCATCGCGGTGAGCATATTGATTCTCGTGCTGGGGCTGCGCGCGGTCGGCCAGTTGCCGGTGCAGGATTTTCCGCAGACGGAAAATGCCACCATCACCATTACCACGACGTATCCTGGTGCCTCGCCGGATGTGATCGCGGGGTTTGTTACCACGCCGATTGAGAGTGCGGTCGCGCAGGTTAACGGCATCGATTACATGACCTCGTCGAGCCAGACGAGCCTGAGCACGATCACCATTAATCTGGTGCTGAACCACGACCCGGATAAGGCGCTAACCGAAATCAGCGCGCAGGTAAATTCGGTACTCAACCAACTACCTAGCGGCACGCAGCAACCGGTGCTTTCGCTGCAAATCGGCCAGACGTTCGCCTCGATGTATATCGGCTTCCGCAGCGATGTGCTCTCGGGTAACCAGATGACGGACTATATTACCCGCGTGGTGCAGCCGCAATTGCAGGCGGTGCCAGGAGTGCAGCAGGCCCAGATTATGGGGGCGCAGAATTTTGCCATGCGGGTGTGGCTTAATCCGCAGAAGCTGAGCGCCTACGGGCTGACGGCGGCGGATGTTTACGCCGTGTTGGGAGCCAACGATTTCATTGCGCCCCTGGGCAATACCAAGGGGCAGATGACGCAGATCACGCTTACCGCTTCCACCGGTTTGCATAGTGCCGCGGAATTCGAGAACCTGATCGTGAAGCAGGAAAACGGTGCGATTATCCGGCTGAAGGATGTTGCCACCGTGGCCTTGGGCTCGGACGATTATGAGCAGAATGTGACCTTTGACAACAAGCCTGGCGTGTTCGTTGGCGTTATGGTGGCGCCTAGTGCCAATCTGTTGCAGGTGGCGGCGGGGATTCGTAAAGTTTTTCCGCATATCCAGGCTAATCTGCCGAGCGGGTTAACCGGGTCGATCTCTTTCGACTCTACGGATTTCGTCAATGCCTCGATCCATGAAGTGCTGACGGCGTTGGTGGAGGCGCTGATTATCGTGACGCTGGTGGTATTCGCGTTCCTGGGTTCGCCGCGCTCGGTACTGATTCCGGTGGTTGCCATTCCGCTCTCGATGATCGGCGCGTTCGCGATGATGCTGGCGTTTGGCTTTTCCATAAATCTGCTGACGCTGCTGGCGCTTGTGCTTGGCATCGGCCTGGTGGTGGATGACGCAATTATCGTGGTGGAAAATGTAAACCGGCATCTGGACACCGGAGAGACGCCGCGCGAGGCGGCGCGGCGAGCGGCCGGGGAACTGGGCGGGCCGATTATTGCCATGACGGTGGTGCTGGTCGCGGTGTATCTGCCGATTGGTTTCCAGAGTGGGCTGACGGGGGCGCTGTTCACGGAATTCGCGTTCACCCTGGTGGGGGCGGTGACGATTTCGGCGCTCATCGCGCTGACGTTGACGCCGATGCTTAGCTCACGGTTCCTTAAGCCGCCCAGGCATGGAGCGCGTAACTGGGAAGACCGGCTTGTTGATTTTATTGATCGGTGCTTTGCCAAGGTACACCGGTTTTACACGGCGGCGCTGCACGTGAGCCTGGACACTGTGCCGGTGACGCTTACTTTCGCGGCAATTATTCTGACGAGTATTGCGTTTCTGGCGACCGGCGCGAAAAGCGAACTGGCACCGCAGGAAGATGAAGGTGCCACCTTCATGTTTGCGACGGCCGCACCCGATGCCACGATTACCCAGAAAGCGATGTGGGATTCGCATCTTAACGCGATACTGTTTAAGCATCCGGAAGTTGAGTATTTGTTCCACATTAACACACCGGGTTTTGACATTACCGGCGAAGTGCTCAAACCCTGGGCGCAGCGCCGCCGGGATGCGACGACGTTGCAGACGGTGTTCCAGGAGCAGGCAGATACCGAGAATGCCGGCGAGCAAGACGTGGTGGGCCAGCCGCCGCCGCTGCCGGGTTCTTCGGGGCTGCCGGTGCAGTTCGTGATTAAATCCACGGATGATTTTTCACGGATCTACCCGGTAAGCCAGGCGTTGTTGGCGGCTGCGCTGAAGAGCGGGAAGTTCATCTTTTTGCAAAGCGATTTGAAGATCGATCAGCCGCAGGCAAATATTACCATCGACCGGGATAAAGCCGCGGCGCTGAGGTTGAACATGGCGGATGTGGGTGCGGCGCTGGGTGAGGCCTTGGGCGGTGGCTATGTGAACTATTTCAGCCTGGACGGACGCTCCTACAAGGTGATTCCGCAGGTTGAGCGTAAGTCGCGGCTGAATGTTGACGAGCTGAACAATTATTATGTTGCGTCGGTGAATGGGGTGAATGTGCCGTTGTCCTCGATTGCCAAGATCACCACCAGCGTGATTCCTGAATCGGTGAACCATTTCCAGCAGCAGAATTCAGCAACGTTGCAAGGGGTGCCGGCGCCGGGAGTGAGTGTGGCGCAGGCGTTGCAGACTTTGCAAAAACTATCGGCGAATATTTTGTCACCGGAGGATAATGTCGATTACGGTGGCGAGATGCGGCAATATGTGCAGCAGAGCAGCGGGTTTATTCTCACCTTTGCGTTTGCCGTGGTGATTATTTTCCTGGCCCTTTCGGCGCTGTTCAACTCGTTCCGTGACCCGCTCATCATTCTGGTCTCGGTGCCGATGTCGATCGCCGGGGCGCTGATCTTCATCTATCTTGGTTTTGGCGGGCTGACGCTAAATATCTATACCGAGGTCGGGCTGATTACGTTGATGGGTCTGGTGAGTAAGCACGGTATTTTGATGGTGGAAGTGGCCAACGAGGCGCAGATGGCGGGCAAGGACAAGCGCGCGGCAATTGAATATGCCGCTAATATCCGGTTGCGGCCGATTTTGATGACCACGGCGGCGATGGTGCTGGGGGTGTTGCCGCTGATTTTGGCGACGGGAGCCGGGGCGGCGTCGCGGTTCAATATGGGCATGGTAATCGCGGGAGGGTTGTTCATCGGCACGATGTTTACCTTGTTTGTGGTGCCGGCGGTGTATCTGGTGCTCTCAAGCGCGAAGCAGCCGCTGGATGATAACGAGTTTGAGCCGGAAAATGTGGTGGCTGAATAATTCGGTGGGCTAACCTTTCGTAATTCTGGGACTCATGGCACGGTAAGCGTGCCATGAAAAAAAGAAACACTACCCCAGGTTTTGCTGACGTCACGTTGCTGGATACACTCTCCCCGGAAATACGCCCGCAGAAGCTGGCGGTGGGTGTGGATGGGCACCGTGCCCGGTTGCGTGCGCGGTTCCTGGCGGGCGGGGCGGATGCCATTGCCGAGCATGAGTTGCTAGAGATGGTGCTGTTTCTGGCGTTGCCCCGGCGGGATACCAAGCCGATTGCGCGCTCACTGCTGATACGTTTTGGCTCCTACGCCGGGGCGATTTCGGCCAGTGTGCCGGATTTGCTGGGGGTGGATGGGCTAGGTGAGGCCGGGGCGGCGGCGCTGAAAATAGTGCAGGCGGCGGCGCAGCGATTGGCCAAGGCAGAGGTGCTGTACCGGCCGGTGCTGAACAACTGGGACCGGCTGATGGAGTATCTGCAGGCGGTTTTGGCGCGCGAAAAAATCGAGCAGTTCCGGGTGCTGTTTTTGGATAACCGCAATCGCCTGTTGGCCGATGAGGCGCAGGGGAGTGGCACGGTGAACCATACGCCGGTGTACCCGCGCGAGGTGATTAAGCGCGCGCTGGAACTGCACGCCACTGCGTTTATCCTGGTGCACAACCACCCGAGCGGCGATCCGTCTCCTAGCGAGGAAGACATTGCCATGACCAAGGAGATCAAGCAGGCGGGGAATGCGCTCTCTATTTTGCTGCACGACCATGTGATTGTCGGCAATGGCCGGTGGCTGAGTTTCCGGCGGGCCGGACTGTTATGAAAGCGCGCGTTATGAGGCCCAGCCGGTGAGTACCGCCATGCGCAGGGTGACCTCAAACCGGTTCGCGCGCATGGGCAGGGCCGACAGCGCGGCGGGGAATAGGGCACGGGGGGTGAATTTGCGGCTGCGGGCAAGTACGGCGTTGGTCTCGCCGGCGTCGCGCAGTTCGTGCAGCAGGGCCAGCGGGTTGGCATACAGCAGGGAAATATCCTCCACATCGGCAACTGGGAGGGCGAAACCGGCGCGGGCGAGCAGGCCGGCGCAGTCGCGCAGGTCGGGGAATGGGGAGACGCGGGGGCTGACGGCGCCGGTGATTTGTTCCTCGGCGGTGAGCAGAGCGGTGCGCAGTTCGCCCAAGGTGCCCAGCACCGGCATGCTGGCGAGCAGCAGGCCCTTGGGTTTGAGCGCGCGGCGTAACTGGATGAGCGCGCCGGGGAGGTCGTTGATCCAGTGCAGCGAGAAATGGGCTACCACCAGGTCAAAGCTTTGTGGTTCCAGGGCGAAGTTTTCGCTTTGGATGAGGAAGGGCTCACCTCCGGCCAGAGCGGCCATGGGTGCGGAGAAATCGGCGGAGACCACGCCCATGCCGCGCGCGCGCAGGGCCGGGGCGATGGCGCCGCGGCCGCCGAAATCCAGCGCGGTGGTGAATTTTTGGGTGGTGTCGTTCAGGCGGTCGAGCAGGCGGGTGGCGAGTTCGTGCAATACCGGCGCAATCCGCCCGATGCGCGGGGCCGCGCGGTCCCGGTGTTTGCGCATCGCCTGCAAGTCGAAAATCCGTTCCAAATGAAAACCCTCATGCGACGGGTGCTTGATACCCTGCTGCCGCCAAACTGTCTCGCCTGCGATACGCCGGTGGAAGATGACGGGCAGTTCTGCCTCTCCTGTTTCCGGGGGGCAAATTTTGTCTCCGCGCCGATGTGCGCGCAATGCGGGGTGCCGCTGCCCTATGGCGCGGCGGCCGGGGCGGAGGGGAAATGCGGGCGGTGCGAGGCGGTGCCGCCGGCATTTGCCCAGGCGCGGGCGGCGTTGCGCTATGATGAGACGGCGAAAAAGCTGATCCTGCCGTTTAAATACGCCGACCGCACCGAGAGCGCGCGCGGGCTGGCGCGGCTGATGCGCCGGCCTGGCGCGGACATGCTGGCGGCGGCGGATGTGCTGGTGCCGGTGCCGTTGCATAAGGCTCGGCTGCGGGGGCGGCGCTATAATCAGGCGGCGCTGCTGGCGCTGGAACTGGCCCGGCTGACGCGGCGGCCTTGCGTGCCCGATGCGCTGGTTCGCCAGAAACATACCGCGCCGCTGGAGCGCATGAGCCTGGTGCAGCGGCAGGCGGAATTGCACGAGGCGATTCGCCTGCGGCCGGGTTTTGCGGTGGCGGGGAAGTATGTGCTGCTCATTGATGACGTGATGACTTCCGGCACCACCGCCAATGCCTGCGCGCACGCCTTGCTGGCGGCGGGGGCGAAACGGGTGGATGTGCTGACCGCCGCGCGCGTGGCTGACCCGCGATTTGAGTAAAAAGCACTTGCATAAGCGCAACTCTCGGCTAGATGACCTGGATGCCGAATATTGAAATTTATACCCAGGATTTTTGCCCCTACTGCACCCGCGCCAAAGCCTTGCTCCAGCAGAAGGGGGTTACATTTAACGAAATTGACGCCCCCGGCGGCTCTGCCGCACGTATGCAGGCGCGTGAGCGGTCTGGCGGTAGAACCACCGTGCCGCAGATTTTTATCGATGGCACGCCGGTTGGTGGTTGCGATGACCTTGTGGCGCTGGATCGCGCCGGCAGGCTGGATGCCCTGCTCGGAAAATGATCCACTACCAGCTGCATTGCGCCGCCGCGCATGAGTTCGACGGCTGGTTCAAGGATAGCGACGCCTTTGAGCGTCAGGCCAAACGCGGCCTGATTTCCTGCCCGGTTTGCAGCGAGACCAAAGTGGAACGCGCCCTGATGGCGCCGGGGATTCCCCGCAAAGGCCGCACCAAAGTGGTGGAAACCGCGCCCGAGTCGTTGCCCGAACCGGCACAGCCGATAGCCGGGGGCGTGATCCCGGATGCTGTGCGCGCGGCGCTGGGCAAACTGCGCGCCGAAGTAGAAAAAAATTGCGATTACGTGGGTAATGACTTCGCCGAGGAAGCGAGGCGTATCCACCACGGCGAAGCCGAACCGCGCGGGATTTATGGTGAGAGCAGCGATGAGGAGGCGGAGGCGCTGGCCGATGAGGGGATCGATATTGCCCGTATCCCCTGGGTGCCGCGCACGGATAGTTGAGGCGGGCTTGCTGACTTCAGGCTACCGCCCGCCGGCCTCAGCCGCCGCCGATTAGTACGCCGGTGGCGAACACCAATGCTCCGCCCAGCGCGACTTGGAGGGTGGCGCGGATGGGGGAGGTGTCCATGAATTTCCAGCGAATCCAGGAGATGACGGCCAGTTCCACGGCGACCACGCAGAAGGCGACCATGAGGGCGAGGTGGAGGCTGGGGATGAGGAAGGGCAGGGTGTGGCCGATGCCGCCTAGGACGGTCATGAGTCCGGTGACGATGCCGCGGATGTAAGGGGTGCCACGGCCGGTTAGGCTGCCGTCGTCGGAGAGGGCTTCGGCGAAGCCCATGGAGATACCGGCGCCGATGGAGGCGGCGGCGCCGACAATGAAGGCGGCGTGTGGGTAGCCGGTGGAGAAGGCAGCCGCGAAGATGGGGGCGAGGGTGGAGACGGAGCCGTCCATGAGCCCGACCAGGCCGGGCTGGATGTATTGCAGCATGAAGGCGCGTTTGGCGTGGACATCCTCGGCGCGGCGGGTTGTATCCGGCAGGTTTTTCGCGGTCAGTGCGTCGGCGCGGACTTCGTGTTTCTGCTCGGCTTCGGCCAGGTCGCCGAGCAGTTTACGGATGGAGACGTCGGTCGCGCGTGATGCGGCCAGGCGGTAAAAGCGTTGGTTTTCCGCCTCCATACCTTCGGCCAGGTGGCGAACATCGTCGATGCTGGGTTTGGGTAGCTGCCACACGGGCTTGCGGCTGAGGAAGCCGCGCACGTCCTGCCGGCGGATGAGTGGAATATGTTCGCCGAATTTTTCGCGGTAGAGTTCGAGCAATTTGTGCCGGTGCTCGCTCTCCTCCGCCGCCATTTCGGTGAAAACTTTTGCCGAGGCGGGGTATTCCTCGCGCAGGCGTTCAGCCACGTCATTATAGATGCGGCCGTCCTCTTCCTCGGCGCCAATGGCGAGCGCCAGAACTTCACGTTCGGAAAGCTGTGAGAAATCGCGCATGAGACTCTCCTTGTGCCTTGCTCATGTGGCGGCAGATGGTGCTTTGGTCAAGAGAATCATGGAGATATGAGAATGCTTAACATTAGCACAATTCATTGAAATATAATAGGTTTTGCTGGATGTGCCTGTGCCGTTGCCGCAGGGGGCAAAGCGGGTAATATGGCCGCAGTAACAAACTGGCATGAGCACGGTGACGGACCAAAAGTTGGATATGGGCTTATGCCTTTGTGGAAGTGGCTTGCGCCGGGTGCGTTGCTGCAAGGCTGACATGGCGGCTTGGCCGGGGCAGGAGGCCGTGGATGCGCTGGATGCGCAGGCGCAGGAGGCCACCAAGCTTTTTAACGACAAGAAGTACACCGAGGCCGAGGCGCTGGCGCTGAAGCTGCTTGATCTGGCGCCGAACCAGCGCCTGGCGCTGCGTGTGTTGTATGAAATTCGCAAGGCGCAGAAGCGCGACAAGGCGGCGGAGGCTTTGGCCGTGCGGCTGGCGGCGTTGCCGGGACTTCCGGCGGTACGGTCGGCGGCGAATTTGCAGCTGGCGCAGTACTACGTTGGGCAGGGGCGCTATGCGTTGGCGCGCGCGCCGGCCTCGGAGGCATTAATGGCGGCGCCGAAGGATGCGACCGCGCAGCATGTGATGGGCGTGGTGCTGACCGAGAACGGGGCGTTGCAGCCCGGTGAGCGGCATTACCGGCGGGCTTTGGCGCTGCTGGGGCGCGATGACGGGGTGGTGCTGGCGAATTTGGCGTGGAACCTGAAATTGCAGGGGCGGCTGGATGACGCGGCGGCGATTTACGAGAAGGCGCTGGCGCTGCGGCCCGATAACCGGCGCGGCCAGGGTGGTTACGCGCAGGTGGAGTTTGCGCGCGGTAACCGGGACAAGGCGCTGAAGCTGTTGGACGAGGCGCTGACCCGCTGGCCTGATGACCGCACGTTGCGCCTGTTGCGGGCGATGGCGGATGTGGCGCTGGGCAATGCCGAGGCGGTGCTGACGCGGCTTGCTGACGCGCCGGAAAATTTGCTTTCGGCGGAACTGAGTGTGCGGGGACAGGCGCTGGCCCGGCTAGGCCAGCCGGAGGAGGCGGTGAAGCATTATGCAACCGCGAAGAAGATGCAGCGCGAGCGCAATGGCCAGCAGTATCAGGCCGAGGAATTTGCCGCCAAGGCCGAAGCCTATAAGGCGTATTTCACCGCCGACCGGGTGCAGCCGTTGCCCCGCGCCGGGGCGGTTCCGGCGCGGCAGCCGGTGTTTCTGCTTGGCTTCCCGCGCTCGGGTGCCAGCCTGTTGGAGCAACTACTGGGGCAGGTTCCGGGTTTTGCCTCGGGGGATGAGTTTTCCCCGGTGGCGGATCTGAGTGAGATGGTCCCGGCGTTGGCGGGGGCGGCGCGTAGCTACCCGGAGGCGCTGGATCAGGCGCTGGTGGCTGATGGCTGGGCACTGCCGGAGCAGTTGCGCCAGCGCTATGAGGCGGCGCGCGTGCAGCTGGGGCTGGCGCGGCCAGAGGTGAAGTTCATCACCGATCGCGGGGTCTCCAACCACTGGCAGCTTGGGTTGATTAAGCTGCTATTTCCAGAAGCGCCGATTATTCACGTGCTGCGGCATCCGCTGGATGTGATGCTCTCCAACCTTGCGCAGGACCGCAGGATTGAGGGCAATTGCGGTGTTTCCATGCCAGCACTTGCGCGGCACTACGCGCTGGTGATGTCGATGATCCGGCATTTCCGTGGACAGCTCACGTTGCGTTACCTGCCGGTGCGCTATGAGGATCTGGTGGGTGACACCGCCGTGAGTTTGGGCCGCGTGCTGGAGTTTATCGGCGCGGAGCCAGCCTGCCTGCCGCCGGAAGCGGTGCTGCGCGCGAATAATGCCATGCCGCCTGGGCCGATTCCGTCGCATTTCTCCGGGCGTGAACCGGTGCATACGCGCGGTGTTTATCGTTACCGTGAGTACCTTAGGGAAATGCCCAATCTGTTTGCCGAAGTGCAGGAGACGCTGGCCCCCTGGATTGCCGAACTTGGCTATAAGGAAGCCGGACAATGAGCGGCGCGGCGGCTGGGAAGCAGGTTATCCCGTTGGGGGAGGCGCTGGCTAAGCTTTCAGCGCTGGAACAGGCAAACAAGCTGGTGGAGGCGGACGATCTGGCCAACCGCATGCTGGCCGCCATGCCGGAGCATCCGCATATTCTGCATCTGGCCGGCATTGTCGCCTATCGCAACGGGCGGACCGCGCAAGCGCTGGAGCGGATGGAGAAATCCGAGGCCCTGGCGCCGGCGGTGGCACTTTATCCGCGCAACATATGCGAGGTGTATCGCGGTGCCGGGCGGCTGGATGATGCGGTGCGGGCGGGCAGACGCGCCATTGAACTGGCGGCGCAGGATGCGCGGGCGTATTTCAATCTGTCGCTGATTTATTATGAAAGATTGGAACTCGACGAGGCGGTGCGGATTGCCGACGAGGCGATTGCGCTCGACCCGGATTTTGCCGAGGCGCATTTTGAGAAGGCAGAGGCACTGCTGCTGGGCGGGCGGCTGAAGGAAGGCTGGGAGAGCTATGAATGGCGCTTCAAGCTGAAACAGGCCGAGGGCATGTTGCCGAAAACCGACAAGCCGCAATGGGAGGGTCAGCCGCTGGCGCCCGGTAAATTGCTGATTATAGGGGATCAGGGGTTTGGCGACTGTATTCAGTTTGGCCGGTTGATCCCCTGGGCGGCGCTGTTGTGCCCGCAGCCGGTGCTAGCCTGCTCGGGAGAGCTGACATCGATTTTGCGGCAGATTCCGGGGATTGGTAAAATCGTGACGCGCTGGGAGGACACTGGCGATTACGAGGCATATATCCCGCTCTCCGGCCTGCCGCGCCTGGCGGGGATTACCACCGGGAATGTACCGCCCGCGGGCTACCTCACGCCTAATCCGGCGCTGGTGGACAGTTGGGGCGAGCGGCTGGACCGGCTGGTGCCCAAGGGCAAGCGGCGGATCGCGCTGGTGTGGGCCGGGCGGCCGACGCATAAAAACGACCGCAAGCGGACGATGAAGCTGGAACAGTTCGCCCCGCTGTTCGCGCGCGATGATCTGGCGATTCTTACCGTGCAGAAGGGCGAGCAGATTGCCCAGGTGGGGAGTTATTACGGCCGCGCGCCGTTGATAAACCTTGGCCCGGATATTGGGGATTTTGCTGATACCATGGCGATACTGCGGCATGTGGAACGGCTGGTGACGATTGATACCTCGGTCGCGCATATCGCCGGCGCCATTGGCGCGCCGGCCGCGCTGGTGCTGCCACATGCGCCGGACTGGCGCTGGCTGCTGGGGCGGGAGGATACGCCCTGGTATCCCTCGGTGCGGCTGTTCCGGCAGGAGCGGGCGTATGATTGGAGCGGCGTAATCGAGCGGGTTTCGGCGTCGATTTAGGGGTGTATTATCCCTTTGAGGGGGGCGTAAAGAATATTTAGAAAATCAATATCATAATATTGTCATGTGCTGTAAAATACTATAATTAATATAGACATTATAGTTTTACGGGGGCGGCATGGAAGTTTCTGAATACGAGCGAAAGCTTGAAGAGCTCGACCATCTATTCAACGACATCGACGCGCCGCTGGAGCCGGGCCGGGTTTGGTGCCTGTTGGCTGAATTGACGCGCTATGACAATCGGGGCGGCGCCGATATAGCCAGACCCTAAAAAGGCGGGTGATTTGGGCTAAACAACCTACGCTATTAAGCCCAAAACGAACCTGATTAACCCAAGGTAGCCGCGTCCTTGTTCCGCACCGGCGGATTGAGCTTTTGCTCGATCTCACGAGCGCGATTTAGCAAGGCCGGGTGCCCAGGGTGGAGCTGCAAGGCCAACGCGGCTTCCGCCTGCGCGGTGGCCAACTCGCCGTTGCGCAGCAGCAGCAGCAGCCGGTTGCGGGCGAATGGTTGGTCAGGCTCCAGTTCGATAACTTTGCGTTGCAGGCGGACGGCTTCGGGCAGGTTTTCCTGGTGGAATGCCACGTCTACCAGACTGTTCAGGGCACTGGCATGCAGATTGAGCGCCTGCGGTGACTCGGTTTGCAGAATCTGCTCAAACAAGGTTCTAGCTTCCTCGAAATGGCCAGCTTTGAGAGAGAGGCGGCCCATCCGCAGCGACCGCCAGGGGGTGTTGTGTGTTGGCGCAAGAGTTATCAATTTGCGTTCGCAGGAGAGGGCTTCCTCGAAATTTTCTTGCTTTGCCGCGACTTCGCTGGCGCGGCAAAGCAGTTCCGGGTGCTCGGGAAACAACCGCAAAGCGGCATCGACTTCAAGGCGGGCAGCGGCGATATCTGGCAAGCGGATCAGGGCATGGAGCAGTTTGTTGCGGACCGGGACATTCCGCGGCTCCAGGGAGATCAATTTTTTCAGGGCGGGAACCTCGTTGCCCAGGTCGCGGTGCTTTGTATATGCGTCCACGAGCAGATACAGCGCTTGCGTGTTATTTTCCTGGCGGGCCAGAATTTCCTGCCCGACTTTCACGGCCCATTCGGGGTATCCGTTGTGCAGCGCGAGTTGTGCGATTTTGTTGGCGCATAAAGCATAGTGGGCAGTATCTTTATCCACTGCGGCGTAACGATCATACAGAGCCATGGCCCAATGCTTATGGCGGTCAGAGAGTTGGGCCCCGAGGTTCAATGCCCGAAAAGGTGTAAATGTTTTCTGCCGTTCCCGGACAAACAGGCGCAAACCGCTTACATCGTCAGTGCGGCATAACGCCAGCAGGCGGGCGATTGCCGGGGCGGCTACAAACATGCGCTGTACATTGTGGGAGGCGTAGGGCATCGCGAATCCGGTAAAACGTGACTTTTCTCCGATCAGTTTCACATGGGCCGCGTCGATTTCTATCGTGCTGTCATAAAAAACATAGGCCCGGCCGTTGGCGGCGGCGGCGGCGATGCGCATGTTTTTGTCGAGGCTGGCAGGGGTGGTTTTCAGTGCGGTCAGCCGCTGCTGCAGAGCGCTCTGGAACTTCGCGGGCAAGTCCTTTGCATGCATGGAATACTGCGGCGAAAACGCAATGGTCACATCTGACTTGAGAAGCTTGGCGTAGCGCAGGGCGGCAAAACCGCCCATTGAGGCACCGCTGCAGACTTTTTCAGAATGTTTGGCGAGGATAGGTTTAAGTGCCTTGACCGCCTTTTTCATGTCGGCTTCGGGGTACCAATTTGGCTTGGTGGCAATAAAGCCGAGGAGCGAAATACCGTTCTCGGCGGCCTGCTTAGCCATCGCTGCTTCGGGGTTGCTTTCGGGGTTCGCGTTGGGAGTAAACGTGATCCACAGAAATGCGGAATTGCCCTCGGTGTAAGCTACCCTCAGTTCTTTTGTTTCAAAAACAATCATCATCTGTCCTGTATCCTTGCGCCGCGTCTTACACCGTTCCGTCAAGCTCTGTTCAAATGCCGCAGTGGCGGCTGATGGCAACCCGCCCTGAAACATTTCCACATATGGGACAACGCTGGGACATTGCAGCCCTATACCATGATGTTTGCTGGGCAGACAGACACCCAGCTTATGCGCATGCCGCAGTTTGCCAGAGAATACCTACCTGAGTTGGTATAAATTAAATCGGCAAGGCTCAAGTATCGCGCAGTCGTAAATAACACAAAATGAAGGGATTTTTAGGTTTAACCAAGAAGTTATTCATGAATTTAATATTAAGGTTCTGGTGGTGGAGAGAGATCGCCGGCCATTCGTCCTGTTTGCAGGCAAGCGGCATCGAGGGGGGCGTGGAGGTCCGGGCCGGAATCGAACCGGCATACGCGGATTTGCAGTCCGCTACATCACCACTCTGCCACCGGACCATCGGGGCGTGGGGTGTATATCCCCGGGCGGCCCCCGCTGGTCAAGCTATAACGCATCAGATCTGCTATCGTGGTTGAGTTATCTGCTCCGGGGCCGCTATATAGGCAGGGTATTCTGTTGAGAGAGAGAAGATTTACATGGCCGAGCCAGCCACCCAGGACATTGCACGTAATAAAATGGTGGACGGTCAGGTAAGGCCGAATCAGGTGAGCGACCCGCGGGTGATTGCCGCCATGCGCACGTTGCCGCGCGAGGCTTTTGCTCCGGCTGGGACGTTTGCCTATGCCGATACGGACATTGACCTGGGCCAAGGGCGGTTTTTGGCTTCCCCGCTGGTGACGGCACGTCTGGCGCAGTTGGTGCTGGCGAGTAACCCCGCCGAGGTGCTGGTGGTGGGGGCGGGCAGTGGGTATCTGGCTGCCCTGCTGGCCGCCGGTGGCGCGCGGGTGGTGGCGCTGGAGGAAGACGCCCGGCTGCAAAGCGGCGCGCTGGCGCGGTATGCCCCTGACGTGGAAGCGGTTCGCGGCCCGCTGGCGGCTGGGTATCCGGCCGGGGGACCTTATGACGTGATTGTGATTGAGGGAGCGGTGCCGGAAATTCCAGCAAATTTTGCCGCCCAGCTTAATGCTTCAGGGCGCGTTGTCACCATTCTGGCGGACGGCGATGAGCCAGGCGGGCTTGGCCGCGCGGTTGTCGCCGAGGTGGTGGGCAGGGGCTTTGTGCCGGTTAGGGTTTTTGACTGCACGGCACGCGTTTTGCCTTCTTTCCGCCGCGTTCCCGCGTTCAATTTTTAACATGAACGGAATTGCCTCCATGCGGTCGATGTTACTTGCCGGCATTGCTCTGGGCGCCGGTATGCTCCTGCTGCCACGGGCCGTGCGGGCTGATCCGCCGCAGACTCTGGCCCAGGCGCTGGTGGAAGCCTATGATAACAACGCGACATTGCAGGCGCAGCGGGCCAGCTTGCGCGCGACGGACGAGGGAGTGCCCACGGCCCTTTCCGGCTGGCGGCCGACGGTGACGGCGAGTGGCACCTATGGGCGGATTAGTGATACGCAGACCGCGCCGCTCTTTCCGGGATCGCAGAGAACGATAACGACCTCGCTCGACCGCAATGAGACGATCGGTCAGGTGCAGCTGTCGCAGCCGCTTTATACTGGCGGCAAGGTCATCGATTTAACCCGCCAGGCCAAGAACGCTGTTTATGCCGCGCGGGCGGCGCTGATAGCTACCGAGCAGAGTGTGTTCCTTAGCGTGGTCAACGCCTATGTTACGGTGATTACCGATGAGCAGGTGCTGGCCCTGGACAAAAGCGACCAGGCCGTGTTGCAGCAGCAGTTGCAGGCGACAATTGAGCAGTTCAACGTCGGGGAGATTACGTTGACCTCGGTTGCCCAGGCCCAGGCGTCGTTCGCTGGAGCCAAGGAGCAGGTAGAGGTGGCGGACGGCAATTTGCAGATTGCCAAGGAGAACTTCCGCCAGTTGGTGGGGGACTACCCGGCGGACTCGCTGGCGCCGCCGCAACCGCTGTTGCTGCCGGTTTCCTCCAAGGAACAGGCTGCCGCAGCCGCGCTGGCCAATAACCCGAATGTGATTGCCGCCGAATTTAACGACGCCGCCGGTAAGGATGCGGTGGATGTCGCCTATTCCGCGCTGATGCCGCAGGTTTCCTTGCAGGCTTCGGCCTTTACTGAAGATGCCCCGGCTCAGCAGCGCACCAACCTGAACGGTGGCGAGATTTTGGGTCAGTTGACCGTGCCGTTGTATCAGGGAGGCTCCGAATATTCCGCGATCCGGGAGGCGCGGGCCAAGGAACAGCAGGCTTTTGCCGGGATTCTGGACGCGCAGCGCACTGCCTATGCGCAGGCGACACAGGCTTGGGTTGGCCTGGTGTCCTCGCGCGCTGCCATTGTCAGCACCAACGCGGAGATAAAAGCCAACGCCATCGCCCTGGATGGTACCGAGCGTGAGGAACTGGTCGGCACGCAGACCACGCTCGATGTATTGAACGCTCAACAATTGTTGTTGAATTCCCAGGTGCAACAGGTCCAGAATATTGCTACACTTGTTAATAATTCCTACACGGTGGTGGCGGCGATCGGCCGTCTCACCGCAACTGATCTTGGATTGCCAGTAAACCAGTATGATGACCTCAAATACTATAAATCCGTGGAATACGCCGGGTTCGGCACCGGCGAGAAGGCGGAGAAAAAGTCTGGGGTTGCGCCTAATGGGACCTTGCTTGACGCCAACTCGGCTCCGGAGATCGCGGATGCGCCACCCAGCTCGCCCGCTCCTTGAAAGATAAGACGATGAGTAACAAGGACAATGATTCGAATAATTCAGGGTCAGGCGGTAACGCTGAACCTTCGATGGAGGAAATCCAGGCTTCGATCCGCCGTATTCTTCGCGAGGAGGAGGAAAGCCAGAATTCTCCGATGGAAGATCAGGATGACGATGTGCTGGAGCTTGATTCCTCGATGCTGGTCGCGCAGCCACCGGCCGGCACAAACGTTACAGAAACACATGACACGGACGAGCAGACCAGCTACGGTGAAGACACGATATTCCCGCCCGTGCGGGAGCGCGAACTGAATATTTACCAGGAACCCCCCGCCGGGCAGGGCACTGCTCCGTACCAGGAACCGGAAAAGGAAGACTTAATGGACGACAATGTACAAATCCCTAAAGGCCTGGTCGGTGATGAAGCCACGAATTCGATTGCCAACACCATTGGCAGTTTGGTTCACAGCATCAGTACCGAACGGGCGGTTGCGGTAAGCCGTGGCGGTATTACCATCGAGGACCTGGTCCGCGAGGAGATTAAGCCGGTGCTGAAAGCCTGGCTGGATACGCAGCTGCCGAGCCTTGTGGAACGCGTCGTGCGGGCCGAAATCAAGCGTGTGATTGACCGTACCGCACTCTGAGGGTTTGACTTGACCACGCTGGATAAGCATTTCGAGCTGGCCTCGTCTGAGGCGCGGCTTTATCGGGGCTGGGAGAAATCCGGCGCCTTCGCGGCACAGCCTTCGAGCAACGCGGCACCTTATAGCATTATGATCCCGCCGCCGAACGTGACCGGCAGCCTGCATGTGGGCCACGCGCTGACCATGACGTTGCAAGATATTTTCGTGCGCTACCGGCGCATGCAGGGGCGCGACGTGCTCTGGCAGCCGGGCACCGACCACGCGGGCATCGCCACCCAGATGGTAGTGGAGCGCCTGCTGGATAAGGAGAAGACTACCCGCAAGGAGCTGGGGCGCGAGACGTTTCTCTCTCGCGTTTGGCAGTGGAAAGAGGAATCCGGCGGCGCCATTACGCAGCAGCTGCGCCGGCTCGGTGCCTCGCCGGATTGGCAGCGCGAGCGCTTCACCATGGACGAGGGGCTTTCCGTCGCGGTGCGCGAGGTGTTCGTGCGCCTGCATGAGGAAGGGCTGATTTACCAGGACAAGCGCTTGGTGAACTGGGACCCGGCGCTGCAGACGGCGATCTCGGACCTGGAAGTTGAGACCAAGGACGTTAAGGGGCATCTCTGGCACATCCGCTACCCGGTTGAAGGCGGCGGCGAGATTGTGGTGGCGACGACGCGGCCGGAGACCATGCTGGGCGATACCGCCGTAGCGGTGCACGGCGAGAACGCGCGCTACTTTGGGTTGATTGGTAAATATGTGATTTTGCCGCTCACCGGGCGGCGGATTCCGATTATTGCCGATGACTATGCCGACCCGGAAAAGGGCACCGGTGCGGTGAAAATCACCCCGGCGCATGACTTTAACGATTTTGAGGTTGGCCGCCGGCATGGGCTGGCGACACCTTCCATTCTCGACCGCCAGGGCCGGATTACGCTGGCCGAGCTGGGCGAGATGCCGGAATTCGTGCGTTCGCTGGAGGGGATGGACCGTTTTGCGGCGCGCAAGGCGATTGTGGCGGAGCTGGAGCGGCTGGAAGTGCTGGCGGAGATCAAGCCGCATCCGCATGCGGTGCCGCATGGCGACCGTTCCGGCGTGCCGATCGAGCCGCTGCTGACCACGCAATGGTACTGCAATGCCGGGGTGCTGGCGCAGCCGGCCATCAAGGCGGTGGAAAGCGGGGCGATCAAATTCGTGCCGCAGCAATGGGAAAACACGTTTTTTGCCTGGATGCGCGATATTCAGCCGTGGTGCATCTCCCGCCAGCTCTGGTGGGGGCACCGCATTCCCGCGTGGTACGGGCCGGATGGTGCGGTGTACGTCGCGCGCAGCGAGGCCGAAGCGCAGGCGCAGGCAGGCGAGGGCGTGGTGCTCATCCAGGACGAGGACGTGTTGGATACTTGGTTCTCCTCGGCACTTTGGCCGTTCTCCACGCTCGGCTGGCCGGAACAGACGCCGGAGTTGGCAAAATACTACCCGACCGACACGCTGGTGACCGGCTTTGACATTATCTTCTTCTGGGTGGCCCGGATGATGATGATGGGCCTGCATTTCATGGGCGATGTTCCGTTCCGCACCGTGTATATTCACGGCCTGGTGCGCGACGAAAAGGGACAGAAAATGTCCAAGTCCAAGGGCAATGTGATTGACCCCTTGAGTTTGATCGAAGCCTACGGCACGGACGCGCTGCGGTATTCCGTGGCGGCGGCGGCCGGGCAGGGGCGGGATGTGAAGCTAGGTGCCAAGATTGTTGAAAACAATCGTGGTTTCATCACGAAAATATGGAACGCGGCGCGCTTTTTGGAAATGAACGGCGTGAAGCCGAATCCGGCGTTCCGGCCAGAGGATGCAAAACTGCCTCTTTCGCGCTGGATTTTGGATGCGGCGAATACGGCGGTGCAAAATGCCACCGTGGCGCTGGATGCGTTCCGCCCGAATGACTACGCGCAGGCCTGCTACCGCTTCGCCTGGGGTGATGTCTGCGACTGGTTCATCGAATTCGCCAAGCCTGGTTTCGCTGGGGATGACGCGGCGGAGATTCGCGATGTTGCCGCCTATGTGCTGGGGATTTTGCTCCGGCTGATGCATCCGCTGATCCCGTTCGTGACCGAGGAGCTGTGGGATCATTTCGGTTTTGGTCCGGAATGCTCGCTTATCAGCGCAGCTTGGCCGCAGCCGGTTGGTGTGCATGCGCCGGAAGCTGCGCGGGCGGAAGTGCAGTGGGTGGTGGATCTTATCTCGCAAGTCCGCACCGTGCGTTCGGAAATGAACGTTCCGCCTTCTATTAAGTCTCCGGTCTTGTTGCAGGATGCCGCAGCGGAAACGCTGGTGCGTGGGACAAAATGGTTCGAGGCGATCTCCCGCATGGCGCGCGCCAGCGAGTTTGGTCTTTTGCCCGGTGAGGTGCCGCATGGCTCCGCGCAGGCGGTGTTGGGCGAGGCGACCATCGTGCTGCCGTTGGCCGAGATCATCGACCTTGCGGCCGAGCGCGCCCGCCTGGCCGCGACACGGGCGAAGGCCGTGGCGGAGTTGCAGAAGGTGGAGCAGAAGCTAGGCAACGCAGATTTTGTCAGCCGCGCGCCGGAAGCGATTCTCGAAGAGCATAGGGAGCGGCTGGAGAGTTTCTCTGCAGAGGTCGCGAGACTGGATGCGGCACTGAAACGTATCACGTAGGAGCGCGGGCCGTCATGCGCATCCTGATGATCAACCACGAGTTTACCATCACGGGTGCAAGCACGGTGTTTCTCCGCTTGGCGCTGCATCTGCGGGCGGAGGGGCATGAGGTAACGGTATTTCCCTGCAATCCAGCCGACGGGCCGATGAGGGCGCGTTACGCCGAGCGGGGGATTCCGGTTGTTACCACTGCTGTCATGAATAATTTCGATCTGGCGATTGCCAATACGGTCTGTTCGGCGGCACAGGTGATAAAGGTTGGCGGCGAATTGCGGACCATTTGGTTTTTGCACGAGACCGAAATCGGTCTGGATATTTTGCTGAAGTCGCCGGAACTTGCCGCAGCCTTCCGGCTTGCCGCCGCCGTGGTGTATCAGACCGCGTTTCAGCAGGAGGTTTACGGCTCCTTCACCTATCAACTCAACCCCGGAAAATTTCATATCGTGCCCAATGGGACCGATGTTTTCCCGGAGCAAATCGCGCGCGTGAAAATCCCAGAAAAAACCAGGCGGTTGCGTGTGGTGCAGGTTGGTTCGGTGGAACCGCGCAAGCGTCCGGGGGATTTGATCCGCGCCGTTGTGCGTAGCGGGTTGGATATTGAGGCCGTGTTCTGCGGCAAGATGTTTACGCTGGAGGATGACGCAAGGGCCATTGTGGCCCAGGCGCCGGAGCAGTACCGCCTGCTGGGCGAAACCGCGCAGGAGGAAACGCTGGCCTGGATGGCCTCGGCGGATATTTTCTGTCTTGCCTCGGCCAGTGAGTCGCAGCCGATTTCGGTGTTTGAGGCCGGGTTGCTGGGGCTGCCGTTGCTGCTATCCGACCTGCCGGGCTACCGCGATGTGTTTGCCCACGGGCGCAACTGCCTGATGTTTCCGCCCGGCTATGTAGAACTGCTGGCGCTGAGCCTGCAAATGTACGCGGCCAGCCCGCAACTGCGAGCCGACATGGGTGAGGCGGGGCGGCGCACGGCGCTGCGGTTTTCCAATGCGGTATTTCTGGCGCGGTTTGATACGGTTATTGCCGCGGCGATGGCGCATGTATGAGACAAGTTCACAGGATTTAATATGAAGCCATGCAAGATGAGCGTGGAAAAGGACGCAGTGCGAGCGACCGCCAAGACCATGGTAGCCGCGCTGGCTAGAGCAATAATCACCTGAATTGAACCGGAAGGTTCAATTCAGGTGATTGAAATTGCTCGCCAAAACAAAACTAGAGTGTTTTTTCTGATGAAAAACACTCTAGGATAGCCTCCGGAGAAGACCGATGATACGCGAAATTCGACTCGCCGACCGTGCCCAATGGGAGCCGCTGTGGCAGGGCTACCTGACCTTCTACAAAATCGAACTTCCGCCCGAGACCACGGAGGTTTTATGGGGGCGCTTCCTCGACCCCGCCGAGCCTGTGAACTGCTTGGTGGCGGAGGAGGACGGCAAGCTGCTGGGCCTCGTGCACTATATTTTCCACCGCAATACCTGGGAGGTGGAGGACGTGTGTTACCTCGAAGACCTGTTCACCGCGCCGGAGGCGCGGGGCAAGGGCGTGGGCCGCGCGTTGATTGAGGCGGTGTATGAAAAAGCCCGGCAGGCAAAGTCCAAGCGCGTGTACTGGATGACGCATGAGACCAACAAGCAGGCGATGATCCTGTACGATCAGGTCGCGGATAAGCCGGGGTTTGTGCAGTACCGCAAGTATCTTTAGGCGGGTTTAGGCCCGTGCGCGGTTACCGGCAGCGCGGCTTGCAGGCGCTCGGGCAATAACCCGACGACGTATTTTCGGGCCGGGTTCCAGAACGCCGAAAGCAGCAGCAGCGCGGCGCCGATGACGAAGCCGGCGGCGGCGAAGCTGACTTCCGGTGAGCCGGCGGTGCGGATGAGCGCGCTGATGGCGTACATGACATAGATGAGTGCCGCGGTGAGAATGGCGCGACGGTCGATGATGAGGGCGAGCACGGTCATTACCAGGTAGAGGCCGATGACCAGCCCGGCGCGGTCGTAGGCATTCTGGCCGGGCGAGAACACGCCGAGCAGGTGGAACAATGAGCGCACGATGATGGGGGCGGCGGCCAGATGCAGCCAGAAGGCGACATCGGTGCGGCGGGTGGCACGCTGGCGGTCGCTCATGTCCCACCGCATGGCGATGGCGAAAAGAGCCATACCGCCAAGGAGATGCAGCCACGGCGCGCCGTAGGGCAGACCGGGGATGAACACATGCAGCAATGCGAGCAGGCTGGTTAGCCCGGTAAGGCCGATGAACGCCGCCGTGATGGGCACCTGAAAGCGCCACCAATGCGCCAGATACGCCAGGGTCATGAAGCCCGCGACCGTGAACAGGTCGAACTGCGCGTTCCACAGATTGGTCCAGACGAACATGTCCGCCTGCCCGAGGGCGCGGGCGATGAGGTCGGCAAACAGTATTGCGGTGCCCAGGCCGTAGCCCAGCGCGAGGATGATGCTGGGGAGGGAGAGCCGGCGGCGTTTGGTGAAATATTCCGCCAGCCCCCAGGAGAGCCCGGTGATAACCGCGCCGCCAAAGAGGAAGGAGGTTTTGCCCGCCAGCCAGCCGGTGCCGGTGAGGAACACGACCATGGCAATGGAGATGAAAATGTCATTGAAGCCGGTGAGTAGGCGGAACTGCTCCTCATCCGGCGCGGCGCGGTGCTGGCCGACAAATTGGCGCAACGCGCCGGCGGCTTCCGGGGTGAGGGCGCCGGCTTTCACCGCCGCGTCGAGTTCCTCATCGTTGTAAATGGTCATGTTTTCCCAAAGCTATTCGGCATAGGCTGCACTTATGGTGTTCACCAAGGGTATAAAAAGGGGGCCGAAGCCCCCTTTTTGTAAACTCAGCCTGCCAGCAGGTTGGCTTCGGCGAATTCGTAATTCGCAATCTTGTCCAGCCAGTTGGTGATGTAGTCCGGGCGGCGGTTGCGGAAATCGACGTAGTAGGCGTGCTCCCACACATCGTACACCAGCAGCACTTTGCCCTCGCCGGTCACCGCCGGGGTGGAGGCGTTAGGCGATTTGGTGACTTTAAGCTTGCCGTCCGGCGCCAGAATGAGCCAAGCCCAGCCGGAGCCGAACTGCGTGGTGCCGGCGGTTTTGAAAGCGTCCTTAAACGCCTGCACGGAGCCGAAGTCCTCGA
Organism: uncultured Alphaproteobacteria bacterium; assembly: GCA_963696195.1. Lineage (GTDB taxonomy): Bacteria > Pseudomonadota > Alphaproteobacteria > Acetobacterales > Acetobacteraceae > Acidocella. Next base: position 1,419,813 of record OY968826.1, on the reverse strand, counting down.
TCAGCTTGGCTTCCAGCTTGCCGGGAATGCGGCCGCCGGCCGGGCTCATGCTCAGCCAGAACTGGCTATGGTTGAGATGCTGGCCCGAGTTGTTGAACACCGGCACCAGGTCCGGCTTGTTGTGGGAGAAGGCGACGATTTGTTCGAGGCTCTTGCCCTGCAGGTCGGGGTTTTTCTCGACAAAGCCATTCAGCGCGGTCACGTACGCCTGATGGTGTTTGCCGTGATGCAGCTCAAGTGTCTCTTCGCACATGCCGAGCGCGGCGAGCGCGGTTTTGGCGTAGGGCAGGGTGGGCAGTTCGAAAGCCATCAGCAGGGTCTCCTTGTTAAAAGTTTTCTTTCGTCGTGACGATTAGCTATGGACTGCGCATGCCTCAGTCAAGCGACCATTTGCACCTTGCGCGATTGCAACGCGCTGATCCCGACCGGTATTTCTGTAACCTGTTTGCACCGCCCGAAGCGCGCGGCAACTTGGCGCTTCTGTACCTGTTCAACCATGAGCTGGCGCGGGCGCGCGAGGTGGCTTCGGAGCCGCTATTGGCGCGCATCCGGCTGCAATGGTGGCGCGAGGTGGTGGAAGGCGAGGCCAAAAAACATGAAATCGCCACGCCGCTCAGCGCCGCGCTGGACTCCGGAGTATTCGCGCGCGCCAACCTGTTAGGGTTGATCGAGGCGCGGGAGGCGGAGGCTGAGGCGGAAATTCAGGATGCGGCGGCGTTTTTTGCCTATGCGCGGGGTACGTCGGGGCGGCTGGCGCGCATTGCCGGGAAAATTCTGGGGGTCGATTTGGTGGTGATTGAGGACCTCGGCACCGCTTATGGGATCTCCGGCATCCTGCGTGCCGCGTCGTTTTTGGCGGCGCGGGACCGCTCACTGCTGCCGGCCGACGCGACGCCGCTGGAAAACCTGGTGGCGCAGGCGCGGGGACTATTGAACGTGCAGCCGCCGCGCAATGGTTTGGCGGCGGCGCTGCCAGCGGTGTTCGCACGGCGCGACCTGGGTAAAAAATTTACCCCGCGAACCTTGGGCGACAAGTTTGCCGTGCTGCGTGCGGCACTTACGGGCCGGGTGTAAAGCTCTGCCCGGTCAGGGTTTCGGCGGTTTCCCACAACGCCTTGGCCACGCTCGCGTCCAACGCCTGCTTTTCAGGCTTGGCGACACCCGGCGGGCCACGGAACTCCATGAAGCCGGTGGGGCCGTAATAGCCGCCCGGCGTTACATCCGGCGCGGTGGCGGCGAGCAGCGTGGGTAGTGCCCCGGCCTCGCCTGATTGCGAGACGAACGGCTGGGCGAGTTTCAGCGCAAAGGCCATCACACTGTTGGTGCCCGGCCCGTTAGCGACCAGCTCCGTGCGGGCAATGCCGGGATGCGCCGCCAGCGAGAGCAGGCCCCAGCCGCCGGCGTCCGAGCGGCGCTGTAGCTCCAGGGCGAACATCAGCATTGCCAGTTTGGACTGGCTATAGACCGGCCAGGGTTTGTAATTTCGCACCGCCTGCAAATCGGCCAGATCAATCCGCCCTTGGCGATGCGCGACGGAGGAGAGTTGGATGACGCGAGGCTCGCGGGCCTTCATCAAAGCAGGCAACAGCAGCGCGGTGAGGACGAAATGTCCTAGAAAATTCACACCGATCTGTAGCTCGAAGCCGTCGGCGGTAACTTGCCGTGTGGGCGGGGCCATGACCCCGGCGTTGTTGACCAGGAGATCCAACGTGCCGTGCGTGGCTTTGAAGCGCGCGGCGAAATCATGCACCGAGGCGAGGCTAGCCAGGTCGAGTGCCTCGAATACAGCATGCCCAGGTGTCACCGCGTTAATTTTTGCGGCTGCCGCGGCACCTTTATCCGGGCTGCGGCAGGCCAGGATCACATTGGCCCCGGCTTTTGCCAGCTCCAGCGCGGTGAAATAGCCAATCCCGCTATTCGCCCCCGTGACAATCGCCAGTTTTCCCGCCTGCGAGGCAATGCCGCCCAAAGCCCATGCGTTCATGTCAGCCCTCCAAGAGTTTAGCCGCCGCCTCCACCGCAAAGTACGTAAGCACCCCGGAACACCCGGCGCGTTTGAAACCGAGCAGACTCTCCATCATGGCGCGATCGCGGTCCATCCAGCCGTTTTGTGCGGCCGCGCAAATCATCGCATATTCGCCGGAGACCTGATAGGCGAACACCGGCACCTCGAAACGGGTTTTTACGCGCTGGATAATGTCCAGATACGGCATGCCGGGTTTCACCATCACCATGTCCGCGCCCTCGGCGAGGTCCAGCGCCACCTCGTGCAGCGCCTCCTCGGCATTGGCAGGGTTCATCTGGTAGGTCTGTTTATCCCCTTTCAACGCGCCGCCGGAGCCGATGGCGGCGCGGAACGGGCCGTAGAAGGCCGAGGCGTATTTGGCGGCATAGCTCATGATGCGGGTGTTGATGAAGCCAGCCTCATCCAGCCCGGCGCGGATGGCGCCGATGCGGCCATCCATCATGTCCGAGGGGGCGATGATGTCGATGCCGGCGGCGGCCTGGTTCACCGCCTGTTTCACCAGGATTTCCACGCTTTCGTCGTTCACGACATAGCCGCCTTGCAGGAGTCCGTCGTGGCCGTGGTCGGTATAGGGATCGAGCGCGACATCGCCGACCAGGGCGATTTCGGGGAATTCGGCTTTGAGGATGCGTGCCGCTTGGCACATCAGGTTGTTGGCGTTGAGGGCCTCGGTGGCGGTGGGGTTTTTAAGCTCCGCCGGGGTGGCGGGGAACAAGGCGATGGCGGGAATTTTCAGGCGCGCGGCGGCCTCGACATGTTTGGCCAGGCCGTGCAGCCCGGTGCGGAACACGCCGGGCATGGAGGCGATCGGCGTCGCCTCACCGCTGCCTTCGCGGATGAAGATTGGCCAGATCAGATCGTCGGTGGAGAGTTTATGCTCGGCCACGAGGCGGCGGGTAGCGTCGTCGTAACGGTTGCGGCGCAGGCGAGTGTTGGGGAAGGAGCGGTTTGTCATGCGGGTGGTTTAACGGGTTTTGCGTGCCGTAGCGAGGTGGCCGGCGCATTTGACAGATGCTTATGGGGGTGGCTATGAGTGGCGTAGTTAATACGAATAATTCTTAATTGCAAAAAATGTTCGTCTGGTGGTTCGTTTGATCTGCATCAATGCGGTGGCAATGCGAAGCACGGAGAGTCTTGAAATTGTGGATGAGAATTAATCGCAAGTGTTGCCCCTAGTGGAGTTGTATGCCGATGCCTTCGACGACCAAGAACCAGACTATCCAGTCCTCACTGGGTAGATTTTTTACGAGCCTGCCTTTCCTTGCCGTGTTCGGTCCTGGTCTGGTTGTCATGCTTGCCGATACCGATGTCGGTTCCATCATCACCGCCGGACAAAGTGGCGTGCAGTGGGGCTACAAGCTGCTGCTGGTGCAGCTTATTCTGGTGCCGATCCTTTATATTGTGCAGGAACTCACCGTGCGGCTGGGGATTTTCACCGGCCGTGGCCATGGTGAACTGATCCGCGATTCCTTCGGCCCCAAATGGGCCTGGCTGTCCGCCGCCGGCCTATCGGTTGCCACCGTTGGCGCGCTGCTCACCGAATTTTCCGGCGTGGCGGGCATTGGTGATCTCTACGGGGTTCCGCATTACATTTCACTGCCACTCGCCGTCATCGCCTTGCTGACCGTGGTGCTTACCGGTTCCTACCGCCGGGTTGAGCGTGCCGCCATTGTTATTGGTCTGTTCGAATTGGCATTCTTTTTCGTCGCCTGGGCAGCGCGGCCTGACCTTTCGCTCATGGCGCACGAGTCCATTCGTATCCCGGTATTCAATCCCAATTTTGAATATCTGGTTGCCGCCAATATCGGCGCCGTCATCATGCCCTGGATGATTTTCTATCAGCAATCCGCCGTCGCCGATAAAAAGCTCAAGCCTATTCACTATACCGCCGCGAAATGGGATACCGTGATCGGCGCGCTCGTCACCCAGCTTATCATGGCTGCCGTGCTGATTGCCGCCGCCGCCTCCATCCGCCCGCATGCGCCGCAGGCCACGCTGAATACCGTCGGTGACATGAGCCAGGCGATGACCCCCTATCTGGGGGCACAGGTTGGCCGCGCGGTGTTTGGTCTTGGCGTTATTGGCGCGGGCATGGTCGCCGCTATTGTCGCCTCGCTGGCTTTGGCCTGGGGGCTTGGCGAGGTTGCGGGCTACAAGCGCTCGCTGGAACATCACCCGCTGCAGGCGCGCTGGTTCTATGGCGTGTACACCCTCTGCGTCATCGGCGGCGCCGTGCTGGTTGGCTTGGTACCCAACCTGATTACGCTGAATATCACCGTACAGGTGATGAACGCGCTGCTGCTGCCGTTGGTGTTGGGTTTCCTGGTCCGGCTTTCCATTGTCGCCTTGCCGGCGGCGCACCGGCTGCAAGGAACCTATAAATGGGTGGTTATCATCGTCTGCACCATCACCTGCCTCTTCGGCGTGCTCGGCGGTTTGGGCGGGTTCTTCATTTCGTGAAACCCTGCCTCCCGCATGGGGAGGCAGCCCGTTGTTTCCTTCTCATGAAGCCTCATGATAAACGTAACTCATGACTCGTTCTTTGATCGTAGCCCTGGGCGCTGACCACGGCGGTGTGACCCTTAAAAACCGGCTGGCCGCCGTGATGGCCGAGGCTGGCCATCAATTGCTGGATTTCGGCACTGATGGCCCCGTCAGTGTCGATTATCCAGACTTTGCCCACGCCGTATGCGGCGCGGTGACTGAAGGCCGCGCGGACTTCGGCCTCCTCGTCTGCGGCACCGGCATAGGCATGAGCATCGCCGCCAACCGCAACCCCGCCATCCGATGCGCCCTGGTGCATGATGTCACCACCGCGCGGCTCACCCGCGCGCATAACGACGCCAATGTGCTCGCCTTGGGCGCGCGCATCACTGGCGAGGAGGTGGCGCTGGACATTCTGCGGACCTTCCTCTCCACCCCGTATGAGGGCGGGCGGCACGACCTCCGCATCGCCAAACTCAACCCGCCAACGGAGCCCGAAGCATGAACGAGCAAATTACCGCCCCCAGCCTTGCGCGTTTTTTTAACGCCCCGCTGACCGAGACCGACCCCGAGCTGGCCGGCATTCTGCACCAGGAGCTTGTGCGCGAGCAGGACGGCATTGAGCTGATTGCCTCGGAAAACATCGTTTCTGCCGCCGTGCTGGCCGCGCAGGGGTCGGTGCTGACGAATAAATACGCCGAGGGCTACCCCGGCAAGCGCTACTACGGCGGCTGCGGCCCGGCGGATTTGGCCGAGACCCTGGCGATTGAGCGTGCGAAAAAACTGTTTTCGGCGGGGTTTGCCAATGTGCAGGCTAATTCCGGCAGCCAGGCCAACCAGTCGGTGTTTTTGGCCCTGCTGCAGCCGGGCGATACCATTCTTGGCATGTCGCTGGCTGCTGGTGGGCATCTCACCCACGGCGCCGCGCCCAATATGTCCGGCAAATGGTTCCATGCGGTGCAATACGGCGTGCGCAAGGACGACGGAATTCTCGACTACGAGGAGCTGGAATCCCTGGCCCGCCAGCACAAGCCGAAGTTGATCATCGCCGGCGGCTCGGCCTACCCGCGCTTCATCGACTTTCCGCGCATCCGCGCCGTGGCCGATGAGGTCGGCGCCTATTTCATGGTCGACATGGCGCATTTCGCCGGTCTCGTCGCGGCGGGTATTTTCCCCTCGCCGTTGCCGCACGCGCATGTGGTCACCACCACCACGCATAAAACCCTGCGTGGCCCTCGTGGCGGCATGGTGCTGACCAACCACGAGGACATTGCCAAAAAGATCAACTCGGCGATTTTCCCCGGTCTGCAGGGCGGCCCGCTGATGCATGTGATCGCGGCGAAGGCGGTTGCTTTCGGCGAGGCGCTGCACCCGGATTTCATTGCCTACCAGAAATCCGTGGTTGCCAATGCCAAAACCCTGGCGGCGACGCTGGTGGAGCAGGGGCTGGCGATTGTCACCGGGGGCACGGATTCGCATCTGCTGCTGGTCGATCTGCGCCCCAAGAACACCACCGGCAAGGCCGCCGAGGCCAGCCTGGAGCGTGCGCATATCACCGCCAATAAAAACGCCATCCCGTTTGACCCGGAAAAGCCGTTCATCACCTCCGGGATTCGTCTGGGCTCCCCGGCTGCCACATCGCGCGGCTTTGGGGTGGCTGAGTTCCGCGAGGTGGGGCTGATGATCGGCCAGGTGCTGGATGGTCTGGCCCACTCCAACGACGGCACCAACACGGTGGCCGAGCAGGAAGCCGGCGCGCGGGTGAAAGCCCTGTGCGCGCGCTTCCCGATTTACCGTTAAAGGGGGAACGGGAATATGCGCTGCCCGTTCTGTGGAGAGGCTGACACCCAGGTAAAAGACAGCCGGCCCGCGGAAGATGGCAGCGCCATTCGCCGCCGCCGTTTCTGCGGTGGCTGCGGCCAGCGCTTCACCACCGTTGAGCGGGTGCAGCTGCGCGAACTTGTCGTGGTCAAGGCCGACGACCGGCGCGTGGCGTTCGACCGCGAGAAGCTGGCGCGTTCAGTGCGGATCGCCATGCGCAAGCGCCCGTTCAACGAGGAGCGGATCGAGCGCATCGTCAACGGCATTGTGCGCCAGCTCGAAGCCAGCGGCGAGACCGAGGTGAAGAGCCACGATATTGGCGAGCTGGTGATGGAGACGCTTAAAGAGGTAGATACGGTTGCCTATGTACGCTTTGCCTCGGTTTATCGCGATTTCCGCGAGGCTAAGGATTTTGAGACTTTCCTTGGCGACATGAGCGAGTTGCCGAAGCCAAAGCTGGACGAATGAACACCAAAGCCACAGACGAGGTGCATATGCGCGCAGCACTGGCCCTGGCCCGCCGGGGACTGGGCGAAACAGCGCCGAATCCATCGGTTGGCTGCGTTATCGTAGCGCGGGACCGGGTGGTGGGGCGCGGCCGCACGGCGGCGGGCGGGCGGCCGCATGCCGAGGTCGAGGCGCTGAAGAGGGCAGGTTCCGCGGCACGTGGGGCAACCGCCTATGTCACGCTTGAGCCGTGCTCATTTACTGGAAAAACAGGACCTTGCACGTCATCACTAATCGAAGCAGGGATTAAGCGCGTGGTGATCGGTGCTGGTGATCCGCACCCCAAGGTGAATGGCGCCGGGGTGGCGCAGTTGCGCGCCGCCGGGGTGACAGTTGATGAAAATATCCTGCAAAAAGAATGTGCCGCGGTGATTTCCGGGTTTGTCAGTGTCGTCCAGCGGCAACGGCCTTTGATCCGGTTGAAACTTGCTTCCACGCTGGATGGCCGGATTGCGACCAGCACCAAGGAATCGCAATGGCTGACGGGCGAGGCCGCGCGCCGCGCCGTGCATGCCATCCGCGGCCGGCACGACGCGGTGCTGGCGGGCGTTGGTACCGTGCTGTCGGACGACCCGGACCTGACCTGCCGGATCGAGGGGTTCCGTTCCAGCCCGCTGGTCCGCATTGTCATCGACAGCCATTTGCGTACGCCGCTATTGAGCCGGCTGGTGCGCACCGCGGCGGTGCATCCGTTGTGGATTTTGCACCGCAACGGCGCCGACGCCCTGCGCAAGCGCGCGTTGGAAAACGCCGGGGTGAAGCTTATAGAACTGCCGGCATCCTCCGCCGGGGTTGATCTGTTGGCGGGGCTGCAGGCGCTGGCTAAACACGGGCTCACGCGCATTCTGGTCGAGGGTGGCGGCACCCTTTCCGCCGGACTGCTACGCGCTGGGTTGGTGGACCGGCTGGCCTGGTTCCATGCGCCCAGCATTATTGGCGGTGACGGCTGGCCCGCGGCCCAGGCCTTTGGCGTGACCACCTTGGCCTCCATGCCGCGCTTCAAGCTGATGGCGTGCGAGAGCTTTGGCGATGACATTCTAACAACCTACACGAAGGAACATTGAGAATGTTTTTTCGTGCAGGCTTTGTTTATTGCGCGTGGCCGCCCCACCAACCCCACGCGCTTTGCTACCGAAAGGCTGACTGAAAAATGTTTACGGGTCTGATTACCGGTATGGGCGTTGTGCGGGAGGTCCAGGCGATCGGCCAGGGCAAGGACGCGCGGTTTGTCATTGAAACCCCGGCCGATGCCGGCTGGCACCTGGGTGAAATCAAACTCGGCGCCTCCATCGCCTGCTCGGGCTGCTGCCTTACGGTGGTGGAATTTGGCTCCAACTGGTTTGCAGTGGAAGTTTCGGCCGAGACGCTGGCCTTCACCACGCTGGGCGGCTGGGTGCCGGGGAGCTGGGTAAACCTGGAAGGCTCGCTGCGTTTAGGCGACGAGCTGGGCGGGCATATTGTTTCCGGCCATGTCGATGGCGTTGCCGAAGTGCTCTCCGCGACCCCGGAAAACGGCTCCACCCGCTGGAAATTCCGCTTGCCGGACACGCTGGCGCCGTTTGTGGCGCAAAAAGGCAGCATCGCCATCAACGGCGTCTCGCTCACCGTCAACGAAGTCGACGGCGCGGTGTTCGGCGTCAACATCATCCCGCACACGGCGGCGCACACTAATTTTGCCTACCTCACGCCAGGGCAGCGCGTGAACATAGAAATCGACATGCTGGCGCGCTATGTCGCGCGGCAGCTCAGTTTTCAGCATGCGTAAACATCTGCACACCATAACTCACACAGCCGCTACGGCGGCGCTGAAGGACAACGCCTTATGGACGGCCTGAAATCGACGCTGAAAACAGCGGGACTGCACGACTACATCTCCTCGGCCGCGGAAATCATCGAGGAAGCGCGCGCCGGACGGATATTCATCCTGGTCGATGACGAGGACCGCGAGAACGAAGGCGACCTCGTGATCCCGGCGCAGTTTGCCACGCCTGATGCGATCAACTTCATGGCCAAGCATGGGCGCGGGCTGATCTGCCTGGCTCTGACCAAGAGCCGGGTGGAAAAACTCGGCATTCCGCTGATGAGCAAGGCCAACGGCACGCGGCACGAGACCGCGTTCACCGTCTCCATCGAGGCGAAAGAGGGTGTCACCACCGGCATTTCCGCCGCTGACCGCGCCCGCACGATCGCGGTTGCCATCAACCCGGAACTGGGGCGCGACGACATTGTCACTCCCGGCCATGTGTTTCCGCTGATGGCACGCGACGGCGGCACGCTGGTTCGCGCAGGCCATACCGAGGCCGCGGTGGATATCGCCCGCCTCGCCGGGCTGACGCCCGCCGGCGTGATCTGCGAAATTATGAACGACGACGGCACCATGGCCCGTCTGCCGGATTTGGTGGCCTACGCGCAGCGCCACAACCTAAAGCTTGGCACCATCGCCGACCTCATCGCCTACCGCCGCACCACCGAGCGATTGGTGAAAGCCGTGGAGCAGGGCATGGTGCGCGCGCCCAACGGCTCTAACTGGCGGATGATCGCCTATCAAAGCCAGGTCGATCAGGTTGAGCATCTGGCGATGGTGATGGGCGATCTGAGCGGCGACGAGCCGGTGATGGTGCGCATGCACGCTGTCGACACCGTGCGAGACGTCGTTGGCGGCAAGCATCTGGCCAGCTTGCACGGCGCGCTGGAGCAGATCGCCGTGCATGGGCGTGGCGTAATGGTGCTGATCCGCGAAAACTGGACGACGGCGGTCTCCGAGAGCATCCGCGACCTCGTCGCCAACCGCAAAGTGGCGCCAACATTGCGTGACTACGGCATTGGCGCGCAAATCCTTACGGATTTGCGCGTGAAAGACATGATCCTGCTCTCCAACCACAAGCGCACCATCGTCGGCCTGGAAGGCTACGGGCTGAACGTGGTGGAGCAGCGCGCCATTGAGGGAACTGAAGACAAATGAGCACCGCCGACGCGCCAGCCCCCCAGGCGCCCAAACTTTCAGGTCCGGCGCCCAAAATTCTCATCGTCAGCGCGCCGTATTACCACCATGTGGTGGACGGCATGCTGGCCGCGGCACGGGAGATTTTTGCCCAGGTGCATGCTGAGGTGACAATTGTCGAGGTTTCCGGCGCTTACGAATTACCGCAGGCGGTTGCCATCGCGGTGAAGAGCGGCCGGGCGTTCGATGGTTACATTGTGCTCGGTTGCGTCGTGCGCGGCGAGACCGACCATTACGAGTTCATCTGCGCCGCCGCCATGGACGGGCTGATGAATGTGGCGGTGGACAACGGCATCTGCCTTGGCACCGCCGTGCTCACGGTGGATACGCTGGCCCAGGCCATGGCGCGCAGCCACGAGACGGGGGCCAACAAAGGCTCGGAAGCCGCGGTCGCCTGCCTCAAGCAGATCGCGCTCGCTAGAACGCTTGCGCGCGGGGATGGCGGGGCGGCCGCGCGCCAAACCAATGAATCTATGGCATGACTATGCGTCCCAGAACAGTCTCGCGCGTGGCCGCCGTGCAGGCGCTGTATCAGGCCGAGCAGGGCGGCGTGAGCCCGGAAACCGTGATTGACCAGTTCGTGCGCCATCGCATCGGCGGCGACGCCCCCGGCCATGGTGACATGAACGAGGGCCGGTTGAGTGCGGCCGACGTGCCGCTGTTCGCCCGCATCGTGCGCACCGCGACGCAGCAGCAGGACACCATAGACGGTATGCTGGTGGCGGCTTTGCCAGAGAGCTGGCCGCTCGCCCGCATCGACCCTGTGTTGCGCGCGCTGATGCGGGCGGGCGGCGCCGAATTGTGGATGAGCGATGGCCCGCCGGCGAAGGTCGTCATCAATGAGTATCTGGACGTCGCGCACGGGTTTTTCTCGGGTGACGAGCCGCGCATGGCCAATGGTATTCTGGACCGCCTGGCACATCTGCTGCGCCCCAATGAGTTCCAAACCGCCGTATGAGCGACGAATTCTCCCGCATTGCAAAGTATTTTGCACCGCTGGCGGGGGAAGAAGGCAGGGGGTTGATTGACGACGCGGCGGTGCTGGTACCGCCGCCGGGGCGGGAACTGGTGCTCACCGTCGACCAGATGCTGGAGGATGTGCATTTTCTGCCGGGCGATGCGCCGGGGCTGATTGCGCGCAAGCTGCTGCGCCGCAATCTCTCAGACCTTGCAGCGATGGGTGCCGTGCCGCTTGGCTATCTGCTCACCACCGCATTGCCCGATACGGTGGGCGAGGACTGGCTGGCGGAGTTTTCGGCTGGGCTGGCGCAGGACCAGAAAATTTTTAATATCAAACTGTTCGGCGGCGACTCGTCCTCCAGCCGGGGCAAAATCTCGCTGAGCGCGACGTTGCTTGGCCATGTCGCTCCAGGTGCGGCGTTAAGCCGCAACGGGGCCAGGGCCGGGGATGGTATCTGGGTGACCGGCACCATCGGAGATGCCGCGCTGGGGCTACAGGCGCGGCTGGGACGTTTGGATGACCCATCCGGCTTTCTCACGGCCCGCTCCTTGCTGCCGGAGCCGCGAGTGGGACTGGCGCTCGCCGGGGTGGTCTCCGCCGCCATCGATGTCTCCGACGGGCTGGTGCAGGATTTGGGGCATATGTGCAAAGGCGCTGGGCTAAGTGCCGTCATCCGCGCCGGGCTGGTGCCTGCCTCACCGGCGGCCGTGGCCTGTGGCGAAACTGTACTGGAAACCCGGCTGACCGGCGGCGACGACTACGAACTGCTGCTGGCGGTGCCGCCTGGCCGGGGTGATGCTTTGCGCGTTGCCTGCGGCGATCTGCCGGTGACAAAAATCGGCATGTTCCAGGCGGGGGAGGGTGTGCATGTGCTTAGTGACGCCGGTACGATGCTCCGCTTCACCCAACCCGGCTGGAGGCATTTTTAAGCTGAAAATTTAAGAGACTGTTTCGTAAGTCTACTCTGGCGGCCGTCTAGCGGCGATTTTCTGCGCTCCGGTGCTCAAAAATCCCCCCTATACGACTCGCCGGAGCGACTTTTGAAGCAGTCTCTAACACGCAAAAAACCCCGGTGCAGTGCTGCACCAGGGGTTTTGGCAAGGCCAAGTAGCCGGCTCCCCGTGCGGGGGAGAGGAATTACTTGATCTTGGCTTCCTTGAATTTCACATGCTTGCGCACGACGGGGTCGTACTTGTTCAGCTCAAGCTTGGTGGTCTGCGCCCGCGCGTTCTTTTTGGTCACATAGAAGTAACCAGTGTCGGCGGTGGAAATCAGTTTAATTTGAACGACGTTCGATTTGGCCATGTTAAGAATCTCCAGAAGCGCGCCGTATGGCGCATTTTGCACGGGTTGGTCAAGGGTTGCGGCCGCTCCGGGGCACTCGCACTTCAAAACAGGGTGAGGAGTTTAGTGAGGTAGGCGTCATTCCACCCGGCTCGTTTGAACTTACCCTGCAGAGACCTCTTCGATCCATGCTTCTGCATGACGTTCAATGCCATGTGGCGGAGAACCGCCAGATTATGTGGGCCATTGCCCAGCCGGGTGCGGTCCTGATCTTCGTTCATCACGGCATCCGGCCGCCAATGCAGCCGGTTTTTGATGCCCCAATGCGATCTGACCACCTCGTTGAGCCGTTTGGGGGTGAGCTTCGTGCTGAGCAGGAAATAGGCGGTCTCGGTGGTGGTCTTGCTGGCGGTTTCGCGGATGCGATGCACCTTTGCCGATGGCGGCCAGGCCGGGCCAGTGATGGGTCTCCTGCAACCAGCCGATGCCGGTCGCGACCGTGGCGGTGCGCGTCTCGATGCGGCCGTGATCGGCATCCAAAGTTGGCGTCGCCGTGATGGCGTTGCTGGCCGGATCGTCGAGAAACAGGATGGCGTCATTGTGCAATGTGCCTTGGTTCTGCTTCAGCGCCAGGGCATAGTCGCCGCCTTGATCGGCGATCTGGGCGGCGATCGCGCGTTGGCCGTTGAGCGCGTCCGTGGTCACGATCGTGCCTTGCAGCGACAGCATCGCCAGCAGTTTGGGCACCGCGGTGATCTCGTTTGACTTCACATCGGTGGCGATCTGCGCCAGCACGAGGCGCTGACCATGTGCAACGGCGATTTTCCGCTCGCGTGATCGAACGGCCGCCGCGGGACTTTGCCATCGATGGCGACGACACCCTGAATTTGCTCGGAAAACCCGGACATGAAGCGCTGAAACGCGGCGCGGGACTGGTCGGCGTCGAGGCTGCGGAACAGCCGGCTGAAAGTATCGTGGCTGGGCAGGCCGTGTTCGAGCCTGAGGAACCCGCGCAGGAACGTTTCTTTCGCCTCCGCGAACAGCGCCATATCGACCGCCGTCTGCCCGCCACACAACGCCGAGCACAGCGAAATCATCAGAAGTTCGTGGAAATCATGTAGGCTGGCGTTGCTCGTGCGCGGGTCGTCCAGCTCCTGCCAGCAGGTCAGAAAATGTTCCAAGGCGGCGGCCTCCGGCGCGTAATGCACCCCAGCCAATCAATCACCCCGAAGCCGCGCAAGCCCCAATCTACCGGTCAGGCTATTTGAAGTGAAATTCCCCTGCGACGGTAATGTTCCAGGTTCGTCTAATTTCAGGCGATCGCGCTTACCGCGCCGGTGCCGTTCGCCACCCCAAAGCAAAACGCCTGGGCGAACGCCGCGGCACTCATCGGACGGCCAAAATAATAGCCCTGGCCCTCGTCGCAACCTTCCCGCGCCAGGGCATGAGCCTGCACCTGGGTCTCGATTCCTTCCGCCGTCACCTCTAGGCTTAGTGCCCGCGCCAGCTTGATCACGGCTTGGATCACGGCCGCATCCGCCACGCTGTCGCAGATCGAGCTGGTGAAACTGCGGTCGATCTTCAGCCGCGATACGGGAAAGCGCGTGAGCATGCTGAGCGAGGCAAAGCCGGTCCCGTAATCGTCGAACGCCACGCCCACGCCCAGCGCGCGCAACTCCTGCAACGGGCCGATGATCTCATCCTCATGCCGCAGGATGACGTTTTCGGTAATTTCGATTTCCAGCGCCGCGGGGGGCAGCCCGGCTGCCGTGCAGGTGCGCAGGACCCAGTCCACCAGATTGCCGGAACGGAACTGCGCGCCAAAAATATTCACCCCGATCCTGAAATCCGGAGCGCCCTGCTTGCGCCAGAGTGCCGCCTGGCGGCAGGCGGTGTCGATCACCCAAGCCCCTACGCGCGCCGAGAGCAGCCCGCCTTCCAGCGCGTGGAGGAAGTCCGCCGGGCTGAGCAGGCCCTGCTCGGGGTGGCGCCAGCGCAGCAGCGCCTCCGCCCCGGTCAGCGCGCCATCGGCCAGGCGGATCTGCGGCTGGTAGAACATCTCGAACTCGCCGCGTTCCAGCGCCAGACGCAATTCGGTGTCGCGCAGCACCTTGCCTTGGGCGCGCACCCGCAACCCAGCATTGTAGGCCCGCGCGCAATGCCGGCCCTCCGCCTTGGCCTGGTAGAGCGCCAGATCGGCATTGGCGAAAAGCTGTTCGGCGTCCTCGCCATGCAATGGATGGATGGCGATGCCGATGCTCGCACCGATATTGATCGGTTGGCCCTCCAGGAACACCGGTTGCGAAATTTCCGCGATCAGTGCTTCCGCGCGGGCAAACGCCACCGCCGGGTCGGTTACGCCGGGCAACAGCAGCGCGAATTCATCGCCGCCCATCCGTGCCGCCGTATCAGTTGCCCTGGCCGCAAGTTGGATCCGCGAGGAGATTTCGCGCAGCACCAGATCGCCGGCGGAGTGGCCCAGCGTGTCGTTGACGTATTTAAAGCCGTCGAGGTCGATGAGCAGCAGCGCGCCTGTACCGCGGTCTTTGGCGTTGCGCGCCAGTTGCGCCTGTAGCACGTCGCGGTTGAGCAGCCCTGTCAGCGCGTCCTGCTGGGTTAGCCGCAGCAGCCGTTCCTCGTTGGCGTCACGCTCGGCGACATAGCGGCGCACGGCGGTTATTTCAGCCGCTTTGTTGTGGCTCCACCTCTGCCAGAGCTGCCAGATACTCACCATCAGGAATATGCCGGATGCGACCAAACTGAACAGAACCGGCATGGAAGGGCCATTGTGCCGGGACAGCGTACTGAACGGCAGCACGCAGAAATAGACCAGATATGGGAAAACAGCGGCTTGAAAAGCCGCCAGACAGCCGATGGTGGTCAACACGGAATTCAAAATCGTGCCGCACAGAAGAAAGGCAGCGGTTACATCGCCCCAGGCTCCCAGTTTCTGACCCAAGAGCATGGTTGATGCGCCGAACAATATTGAACTCAGCGCGATGAGGCTCAGAGCGATGGCGTTCTCCAGGCACCCATCCTGTCGAAAACGGGGCTTCTTCCCTATAAAGTAAAGAACTTCCAGCCACTGCAAACCGATATATGCCCCCATCAAGGGGATGCTCCATTCCCAGCCAAGCAGCAGTCCGCAACAAACCATCTGGGTGAAGCCCGCGCACAACCTGACGTTCAGTTGATTGCGCCGGTCGTTCATCACATCCATGAGCGAGATTTGCGCCGTATTCAACATCGATTCGGCCCCGTGCTGGCGCATCACGGGATACGGATAAGTGACGGATACCGTCGCATGATGGAATCGCAATACGACTTCATCATTTGCAATCCGGCTCTGGCAGGATAGGTTTGCGGTCTCAAAAATCCCCACGATTTTTCTGTAGAAACAGTTACATAGTTACCCTGTCTTCGCAACACATGCAGAGTTATGGTTAAGCCTTTATAACCGGAGATTGCAGGATTCGGGACAAAATCGCGAAGGGAAGTCTGTAACGATGCCATCAACCAAGGGGGATAGCCGGTTGAACTCCTCCCCCTTATTCACAGTCCAGGCATAAACCTTCAATTTCAGGCTCTTAGCCTGCGCAATCTCCATTTCGGTCATTGCAGTTTGCAATCCGGCCCAGCCCCAGGCTCCGCTGGCGGCTACTGCCTGCGGGATCGTCAGCCCGGCAAATCCTTCTCCCCACCAAACCTGGCGCGCCGCCGCCATATCCGGCGCCGTCAGGCACACCCGCCGCAACCTTGGCGCCCGCACCGCCACCTCGCGCAGCACCGCCCAGTCGAACGCCAGGATATGCAGCCGTTCCAGGGGAAACCCCTCCAGCACGGGCAGGATTTTTTCCACCATCAGCGCTGGGGGGTGCGTCTGTCCGGGTTGCGCCGGATAGGTTTTTACCTCCAGAAGCCACTCCACGTCCGCCACCTCGCGCAGTGCGCGCGCCAGCGTGGGGATGAACTCCGGCAGTGCCGCGGCGGCCACGTCCTTGATCAACCGGCCATCGGCCAGCGCGGCGTCATGGTGCAGCACCGGGACAAAATCCGCAGTCAACGTAATATCCGTCTCGATCCCCGCCACGCCGAGCGCTCGCGCGTAGGCAAAGCCTTCCATGGTATTTTCCGGCCGCTCGCCCCGCGCCCCGCGGTGTCCGTAAAGTTTCGCCCGCATACCCAACCTCCGGCAAGTTGAACTGTTTCTAACCGCGTGCTTATCCGTGGTAAATTTAGCCGCTTATTTTATTTCAGGGACAGAATATGAACATCGCGCTCATCGTCGCCGCTGGCCGGGGGTTTCGTCTTGGCGGTCCCCTGCCCAAGCAATACCTGCCGCTGGGCGGCCAGCCGATCCTGCGCCACACCATCCAGGCTTTGACCGCGCATCCGGAGATCCACGCGGTGCAGGTGCTCATCCACCCCGACGATACGGAACTCTACACGGCCGCCACAAAGGGCCTGAACATCCGTCCGCCGCTATCCGGCGGCGCCACGCGCCAGGATTCGGTGCGGCTGGGGCTGGAGGGTATTATCACGCTGAAACCCAAAAAGGTGTTGATCCACGACGCGGTGCGCCCATTTGTAACGCTCACCACCATTTCCGCCGTGCTCGCGGCGCTGGAGCGCGGCTCTTGTGTCCTGGCCGGCGTGCCGCTGGCCGATACGCTCAAGCGCGTGGAAAATGGCTTTGTTACCGGCACCGTGGACCGCAGTAACCTCTACCGTGCGCAAACACCGCAGGGTTTCCGCTACGTTGAAATCCTCGCCGCGCACCGCCTTATCCAGCTCCAGTCCCCAGGCGTCGAATTCACCGATGATTCCATGATTGCCGAGCATCTGGGCATGCCGGTGGAAATGGTTCTAGGTTCGGAAGACAATTTTAAAATCACCACCGCGCAGGACCTGCAACGCGCTGAAATTTTCCTAAAAACCCAGCGTCAGGAAGGAGTCACACCATGAGCTACGAGACGATCATCGTCGAGCAGAAGGGCCGCGTTGGCCAGATCACCCTCAACCGCCCGCAGGCGCTCAACGCGCTGAACAGCCAGTTGATGAACGAGCTGGTCACCGCCGCCGAAGCGTTCGACCGCTCGCCCGAGACCGGCGCCATCCTCATCACCGGCTCCGCCAAAGCCTTTGCCGCTGGCGCTGACATCAAGGAAATGCAGAGCAAAACCTACATGGAAGCCTATCTGAGCGATTTTCTCTCCACCTGGGACCGCCTGACCGCGCTACGCACCCCGCTCATCGCCGCCGTGGCTGGCTTTGCGCTGGGCGGCGGCTGTGAGCTGGCGATGATGTGCGACATTCTGCTGGCGGCTGACACCGCCAAATTCGGCCAGCCGGAAATCAAGCTCGGCATAATGCCCGGCATGGGCGGCTCGCAACGCCTCACCCGCGCCGTAGGCAAGGCCAAGGCGATGGACATGTGCCTGACCGGCCGCATGATGGGCGCCGAGGAAGCTGAGCGCGCCGGGCTGGTGGCCCGCATCATCCCCGCTGACCAACTTGTGGAAGAGGCGCTGAAGACCGCCACCACCATCGCCGGCATGTCCAAGCCGATTGCCATGATGACCAAGGAAACCGTTTCGCGCGCGTTTGAATCTTCGTTGCGCGAAGGCATTCTCTTCGAGCGCCGGGTGTTCCATTCGCAGTTCGCCACCAACGACCAGAAGGAAGGCATGACCGCCTTCGTCGAGAAGCGCCCGGCGAATTTCACCCACTCGTAAAAACAGTCAGGGCAGGGGCTTCATGCCCCTACCACTTTTACACCTTGCGCAGGTAGCAAGCCTTCAGCATGAAACTGCCGGCGTCCATCTTGCAATCCACCTCGTGGTCGCCGCCAACCAGCCGGATGCTTTTCACCTTGGTGCCGACCTTCAGCGTGGTGGACGAGCCCTTCACCTTGAGGTCCTTGATGAGCACGACGGAGTCGCCATCAGCCAGGATATTGCCGTTGGAATCCCTCACCACATCGGCGGCATCGGCATCCGGCTTTGCGGTTTCCAGCATCGGCCATTCATAGCCGCAGTCGGCACAGACGAAGTTGTCTCCATCCGGATAAATATTTTCCATGGAGCATTGCGGGCAAGTGGGGGGTGTTGTCATGCAGGGCTTATACCAAGTGCCGTGTGAAATGACACTTGGCGCCGGAAATAATTATTTTTTCCCGGTCTTGGCCTTTTTCACGGGAGCGGCTTTCCGCGCTGGCACCGGTTTTTTCGCGGGAGCGGCTTTTGCCGGTTTGGCTTTTGCCTTTACCGGTTTCGCGGCCGCAACCCGCTTTTTCGCGGCCGCCGGTTTCACTGCCGGTTTCAGCGTGGCCTTGGGTGCTGGGGCAGGCAAGGGCGGCACCAGCGGCTTGCCGGTAATTTCCTCGATATAGGCGCGGTACCGGGCGAGATAGTCGTTAATGTCGAGGTGCTTCTCGGCAAACGCGCGCGCCCCGGCGCGCAGCCGCGCGGCGTGTTTGGTGTCGTGCAAAATATGCAGCACGGTGCTGGCCAGCGCTTTCGGGTCAAGGGTCGGCACCACCAGCCCATTTTGGTCATGTTTGACGAATTCGGTCACCGTCTCGGTATCCCCGCCGATCACCGCGCAGCCAACCGCCAGCGCCTCTCGCAAGGACCATGACGCCACGAATGGGTAGGAGAGGTACACATGCGCATCCGAGCGTTGCAGCAGGGTCAAATGGTCCTCGTAAGGCACCTTCCCCATGAAGTGCACGCGCTTCAGGTCGATCTTGCCGCCCAGCTCGCGCATCATCACGTCACGCCAGGTACCGGATGCCGGCGGCGCGCCGTAGCTTATCTCATCACCACCGACGACCGAGACGATCACATCCGGCCGTTGCTCAAGAATTTCCGGCAGCGCGCGCATAAAAATGTGGAAGCCGCGGTAAGGCTCCAGATTGCGCGCGACATACGTAATGAGTTTCTGCTTGGGGGTCACCGTTAGCTTGCCTACCGTAACGGTTTTTTTGCGTAATTCCGGTTTGGCCTTGCAGATTTCGAGGTTCACGCCCTCTTCGATCAGCCGGATTTGTTTGTGCGCCCATTTCGGGTACGTGCCGCGCTGCCACTGGGTAGGCGCCTGGCCGTATTGTTCCAGCGCCAGGGCCAGCAGGTTGACGGTGTTTTTTCCGCGCACGGAGGAAAAACGGCTTTCCTCCATCGGAAATTCCGAGTCAAAATTCACATCCGTGCCAAGAATACGGTAGTAGAATTCAAAATAACCGAGGATCGGCACGCCGGGGAACACATCCACCAGATTAAGCATTTCACCCCAGCCGTGATGGCCGATGATGATGTCAGGCTTGAAGCCAAGCGCCTTAATCTGCAACGCCCCGCGATACGCGGCCTGGCCCCGGCGCGTCGCCATTTCAAAATCGCGCGCATCCAGATGCACACTGGCTGAAATGGAGGGCGGCTTGGCATAGGTGACCTTGCGTACACCAATCATGTTGTTGCGATTCGGTTCGGTCATGAACAGAATCTGGTGCGTGCCTTCACGCGCATCGTTATCGGCGATCAGGCTGCGCACGAGGTGCAGGTACTGGCCGGGGAAATTCTGGTGGACGAAGAGAAAGTTCACGGTACTATCAGCGTTTTGCCTTGGCCCCCTTGCGGGTGCGCGGGGTCAGGGTGACCTCGAATGCCTCCAGCGGGGCCAGCGTATCGCCCTCGCAGGTCTCGTCGTTGCCGACCGGCCCGGCGCTGGCGCCGCCGACGAAGCTGGCCGAACAACTAAGCTCATAATGCTCGGCGGCCTCCCCGCTCAGGCGGATGCGCAGGCCAAGCAGTGGCAGGGCCATGCCGCGTGAGCCGCAATATTGCCCGGCTTCCACCCAGGGGGAGAGCCAGCCGCGGCCGAGCACGGCCTGGTAGGACAGATCCGCCGGGTCGATGCCTTCCGGCGCATTGATGGCAAAGCCCTCGATCCAGTTCTGGCTGCCGCGTTCACCAAGCCAGGTGCCGAATTTCGAGCCGACATCGCCGCGGGTCTGGATATGCGCCATCAGGTCCATGAGTTCCGGTGCGGTAGGTTGTACCGGAGCGGGGGCTGGCGCTGGCGCATTGGCGGCGGTCACCGGCATGTCGTCGGCGGTGAGCAACTGGCGGACCTGCAATTTGGGCGCCGCGTCGGGCATATTTGGCAGCTGGTACACGGTAACGAGCACCTGCGCCGGCCCCTTGCGGATACGCACCAGAGCGGCATCGCCGTCGGCGTTCATCCAGCCATCCGCGCGGAATCCGGAGATTTCCACGTTATTGTCACCAGCCGGCGGCGGCGAGATGCGCACGCCGGGCATGCCGTTGTTCTTATTGGCCCCCGGATTGGCCTCGTTAACAAAGCAGAACAGACCGGCCGGCAGAGTCATCAGATGCCCTGAAACCTTGAGTTCCTGAACGGAGGTTTGATTAGGGTTGGGAGCTGATCCCGGAGCAGGTTGCGGCGCAGATGCTGCGGGTTTTTGCGCTTGTTTTACTTGAGCCATCTGAAATCCTTAAAGCTGCAACCATTGTAATGAGAGGTTAAATACAAGTCACCTGTAGCATCGTATAGTCAAAAGATGTCACGTCCGGTTTAAAATGGTGTCATTTTCCGGGAGGTGGTGTCCAGGTCAACAGAAAATCGTTGATGCGCGGCACCGGCAGGCCCAACGGCAGGGTAAATCCGCGCCCGGTGGCGCGTAGCCGTTCCGCCTGGGCGCCAAGGTCGAACGTCACGGCATAGAGCCCGGCGCGCCAGGCTTCACCCAGGGCAAAACACCAGGTCTCCGGCCATATCGAGGGTAAAAATGCGAGGTCCGGCGCGAAACTTGTGATTAGGCTATGTGCCTCGCCCTCCTGGTAATGGCCGGTCACAAAAATGCGCCCGGTGGCGAGCAGTTTGGCGTCGTCGGAGCTGCTGCCCGCAACGATGAACTCCAGCGGCAGGTTGCGGGCCACGGCGTCGTTCGCGCACTCCACCAGCAACTCGAATCCCTTCGCCGGGCCAATGCCGCCAATTACGATGATTTTACGTGGCCCGGCGCCGGGCGGGCGCGGGTGGGCGGGCGGGCGGTCATCTTCCCAGGGCACGATTTGCGGCTTGATGCCGGAAAAATGCCGCGTGATTCGCTTCGCCGCGTCGGCGGACGGCACCATCACATGCGCCGCGCCGGCGAATTCCGCGCTTGAGCGCGCCAACAGCGCCGGGACGGAGAGTTCCTCATAAATGCCGGTACGGTCGCGCGCGCAGCAGGCGATGCAGTCGCTTACCCCGGGTTCGCCGCAATAACGCGGCGGCGCGCCCTCATCGGGGCGGGTAAGCAGGTTCACGCGCGGGCAGAAGCTGGCGTAGTCATGGACCACGATCTCCTGCGGCACGCCTAGTGTGGTGGCCAGGGTACGCACGCTGGGGTGATGGCCGAGCGTGTGGTGCAGCACGACTTTGCCCACATCCAAGGTTTTCAACAGCCGCGCCAGCGCCGCGCGCTTCCCTGGCAGCGAAAAGACAAGGCTGGGGGTGTCCTTGGCGTCGCCTTGCGTCAGCAGCGCCGGCCATGGGTAGGGCGTGGTCTCGGGGTCCTCGGGGAATTGCGTGACCAGCAGCAGCGGACGCACGCCCCGCCCGTGCAACGCCGCTATTTCCGCCGCGACCTGCCGGGCGACACCGCCACCATGGCTGTGCGAGATCAACAGCACGGTCTGCGGCGCGGGAGCCGCCTGCAGGCGGGCAACATCCAGCCGGGCACGCGCCGGGCGCAGCGGATCGGAGGCGTTAAAGCTCGCCACCAGTTCATGGTAGCCGGGATACAGGCGCTCCAATATGCCGAGGTTCCGCTGGGTTAGGCCGCGCGTGGCGGCGCGGAAAGAGACCCCGCCAACATGCGCCACATAGGCCCCCAGCGCCGCGCGGTGGGTAAACCCCTTGTGCCGCGCGCGTAGGCAAAAATCGTTTTCCTCGCCGTAGCCTTGTGCGAACAGCTCCGGCCGGAACCCTCCCACGGCTTGCAGGCAGTCGTGCCGTAGGTACATGCAAAACCCAACGCCGGTGGGGATTTCCACGCTCTTGCGCCCGTTGGTCTTGCGTGCCAGCGCGTCCAGCGCCACCGCGCCCGCGAAGTCCGGCATCGGGTTGCCGCCGCGCGGGTCCGGGTAGCTCAAAATCGACGCCTCGTTGGAAAACGGCGTGACCGATCCGGCCGTGGGGTCGCTGTAGGCCACTTCGCGCAGGGTTTTCACAGCACCGGGCGGGAGCAGAATATCGCTGTTGAGCAGCAACACGTCGTCCCTGGCGGCGGCGGCCAGGCCGGTATTCACGGCGGCGGGAAAACCCTGGTTGGTCACGTGGCGGCACAACGTAATGCGCCCGTGCGCCGCCAGCCCATCCAGCCAGGCGGCCAGTGCCGGCTCCGGCGTGGCGTCATCCACCACGATAATCCGCGCCAGCCCAGGTGCTGC
The DNA here is from genome assembly GCA_963696195.1 of uncultured Alphaproteobacteria bacterium. Taxonomy (GTDB): domain Bacteria; phylum Pseudomonadota; class Alphaproteobacteria; order Acetobacterales; family Acetobacteraceae; genus Acidocella. The sequence continues at coordinate 1,397,275 of OY968826.1, read as the reverse complement.
GAGCACGGTCTCGAGGCATGCCGTGGTTTCCTCCAACCCGCGATAGACCGGGATGACAGCGCTGACCGGCCGGCGCGCGGGCAGGCGGGTGCGCGCCCGGCCATTTTTTGCCGCGGCGCGGGGCGGCATGGCGGCCAGTGCGCCCGGGTCCAGCGGGCTGCCGGAAATGTTGCCCCCATCCGGGCCGCTGAGCGTAAAGGGCGGCGTCAGCCCGGCCAGCGCGCGCGGCGGGATTTTGAAACCATGCCGGTGAAGCAGCGGCACATCATCGTCGGCGGGCAAAACCTTGCCAAATTTCACCGCGCGGCGGTGCCCGGCGGCATCATGCAGCGTGAGCAGCGGCGGCGTATCGGGCGCCGCCGGGCGGCAGGCCCAACCGCTCAATCCGCCGTCATCGGCGACCGCAACCAGCCCCTCCACGCGGGTGAGAGCCGCCATATCCAGCGGCTGGCCAAGCAGCCGGCCTCTCCCCTTTTTTTGTGGCACCCCAGCGGCGGTGAGGCCGCAAAAACCATCATATCCGGCGGCGGCGGCAATCTGTTGGGCGAGGGTGGTAAAGCCAGGTTCGCCGGGCATGCAATGGCGTGCCAGCAAGGTGCCGAGCGCCTCTGCCGCCGGGCCGGTGTGTCCCTGCTTAAATTCCGCCATGGCCAGCCCGAGCCAAGCCGCCGCCGTGTCATAGCGTTCAGCGACGCGGGCAAAATCTTCAGCGGCGGCGGCAATGGCATCCGCGCCGCCGCCGAGGCGTAAACGGGCGAGATCGAGAATAATTCGCGGGTCGCCCGGCCCCAGCCGCGCCGCGCGCTCCAGCCAGGGGATGCTGGCCTCGTCCAGGCCGCGTTTCCAGGCAGCTGCCGCGGCGGCGTGGCCGTCAAGGTTTTTCATCGGCGCCGCAATGTTTCGTGTCCGGGGCCGCTCGCATCACTCCGCGGCGGCGGTTTCGGTTTCGGGTGGCGCAAGGCTGTTGAGGTCGTTTTGTGCCTCGGCAATGCCGCCGTTGAGCGCCTGGGTGAACCAATGGCGGGCTTCAACCAAGTCAACCGGCGTGGCAATGCCGCGCGCCAGATAACGGCCGAGCATGAGTGCGGCCATTGGGTGGCCCTGTTCGGCGGCGGCGCGGTAGCAGGTGAGCGAGAGTTCACGGTTGGTGGGAATCTCGTGACCGCCACCATACATGGCGCCCAATGCGAACATCCCCCCCGGATGGCCGCGATTGGCGGCGCGTTCATACAGCTGCCGGCCGGCTTCATGGTCGCGCGGCCCTCCGGCACCTTTCAGGTGTAAATCCGCCAGCGCGATGAGCGCTTCCGGCAACTCAACATCGGCGCATTTTTGCAGCCAGATGCGGGCCTCCTCCGGGTTGGCCTCCACCCCGCGGCCTTCCGCGAGCATCACGCCGTACCAGTATTGCGCATTCAGCACGCCTTCGGCGGCGCGGCGCATCCATTTCGCCGCCAGCACATCGTTGCGCTCCACCCCCACGCCCTGTGTGAGGCAGACGGCATAGTTGAACGCGGCGATCAGGTCGCCACCTTCAGCCGCCTGTTCGAACCATTCATGTACCGGGGCCGGTTCAGTGAGCCTGGGGCTGGTCTTGCCGCTCAGCAGCAGCGAGGCAAGATCGGCCTTCGCGGTCTCGTCCCCAGCCTCGGCGGCACGTCGGAACCAGATGGCGGCCTCATCGGGGTTACGCGGCACGCCAGTGCCGGTGAGGTAGAGCATCCCCAGCGCGCGGGCGCTGTGCTTGTGCCCAAGCTCGGCGGCGATGCGGAACCACGCGGCGGCTTCAGCGTAGTTTGGCGGCAGCTTGCCATCGCCACGGGCGTAAATCTCGGCGACGAGTGCAGCGGCTTCCGGGTCACCGGCGATCCCGGCACGGCGCAGCCAGGATTCCCCCTCAACCTGGTTGGCCTTGATGCCGATGCCGTTGAACAGCATGAAGCCGTATTTGGCTTGGGCATTGGAGAGGTTGGCCTTGGCGGCCACGCCGTAATGCCGCGCGGCCAGCACCGGGTCGGCGGAGACATTCACACCCATTTCATAGAGCAGGGCGAGATAATAATGCGCGGTGGGCAGATCCGCGTCAGCGGCTAGGCGGAGATGCCCGACAGCCTCGTCGGGGGCATCCCCGCCGGCCTTGCGCATCAGCGTCATGCCGATGCCCAAGTGCCCTTGCGGGGCACCCGCCGCCGCGGCTTTTTCGAACAATGGCAGGGCCTTGGCATCGTCGCGCAGCGGCGGCGGGCTATTGGAGTAAATGTATCCCGCCATCAGCTGGGCATCGGTATCCCCAGCCTCGGCCGCCGGTAGTGCCCAGCGCAAGGCGGTCTCAAAGTTGGGCTTGGCTTCCTCGTTCTCCTCCGGGCTATCCACCGGGGAAAACAACGAGGCGCCCGTGTGCGAGAACGCATCTTCCCGCAGGCCGAACATATAAAGCCCGGCCAAATTGCGGCTGGCGATGATGTCGCCCTTTTCCGCCGCACGCAAAAACCAGCGCGCTGCTTCCAAGGAGTTGCGCCGCACGCCCTCGCCGGTCAGGTAATGCCGGCCAACTTCTCGCTCGGCTTCGGCGATCCCGGCTTTGGCGGCGACACCAAAAAGCTTGAGCGCGCGCTCGTATTTGGCGGCGGCATAGTATTCGCGCGCGCGGGCGAGCGCAGTCTCTGGCTTGCGCGCGGCCAGGCGGTCGGAAATGTTCTGCCTGATACTCATAACGGCTTAGGGCTCGTGCATGCTACTATAGGCAATGGGCAGAATGCGCTGCGCGAAGTAGACCAGCATGGTTTGCGTGCCGACCTTCACGTCGGCTTCGACCGGCATGCCGGGAACCAGTTGGAAGCCGCGTGGCACGTTATGCAGGTTCAACACGTCGAGCGAAATTTCGGCCTTGTAGTACAGATCCTGCGGGGTGCCCGGCAAGGGAACCCCACTCACAGGATATGCCGCCTGATCGAGCGGATTAATGCTTTCCGGGCTGATGGAGGTGACAGTGCCCTCGGCCTCACCGTAATGTGTATAGTCCAGCGTGGCGAACTTGATGGCGACCGGATTGCCGACTGCCACAAAGCCTGATTCCGTACCGTTGATTTCCACCTCGATGCTTAGCGGGGCATTCGCCGGGGTAAGATTCATGAAGGTTTGCCCGCTTGGCAGCAGCGTGCCAACCGTGACCGGCGCGATCGACTGCACAATAGAGTCCTGCGGCGCTGCCAACACCACCAGCGAATTGTTCAACTGGGCCTTGGTCAGCGATTGCTGCGCCTGGTAGAGGCTATTGAGCGCGGTGGCGAGCTGCTGCGAAATATTGGCTTTCCATTGTTGGATAGCGCTGTCGCGCTGGGCCGTTACCGAAGCAAGCTGTTTTTCGTTGGCGAGAGCGGAGGAAACCGCGCTGTCGAGCGAGGCCTGCAGACCGACCCGGGTATCGGTGGCGGCCAGCGTATCGAGCTTGCTGCCAACTTGTAGTTGCTGCAAATCCTTGCGCATGCTCTCGATATTGCTGGCGATGCCAAGGCGCTGGCGGTAATATGCGGCCTGATCGTTAAACCCTTTTATTTCGGTTTGTAGTTGGCTGATCTGTTGATCGTAATATTGCACGGTCGAATTAAACTGAGCGGTCTGCTGGTTATAGGTTTGCAATGCCAGGGTTGCAGCCGGGTTGCTTGCGTCGCCGTAATAGGGTTTGCCGTCTTCCTGGGCCTGTAACTGCGCAACCTGCGCAGAGTAGCTTTGCTGCTGCTGGGTAAGTGCTATCAGGTCAGCCTCGGCATAGGTCGGGTTCAGCGTGGCCAGAATCTGCCCCTTTCTGACGAACTGCCCCACGTGGACATTGATGCTTTTAACGATGGACGATGTCGAATCCGCGGCAAATGCCTGGATGGCCGTATCGGAGGCGGCGGAGACGAGAGCGCCATTGGCGGTGACGAGCTGGTCGACCGGCATGACGCCAGTAGCCGTCAGCCCGGAAAACACCAGGGCGCTTACGAACCAGTTGAGGTAGCGCCCAGAAAACGGCAGCGGCGAGGCGATGATCGCGGCTGTCGGCGACTGAAATTCCAGCACAGCCAGCGGCGTCGGCTCCGCAGCAGCCACGGCGGTGCGCGAACTAAATACCTTCGGCAAGTATTGGCTTAGGCGCAGGAGCATGAACATTTCCTTGTGGGTCGAGGTGGCGGTTCTGTTGCAGCCAGAGATGGCGGTAGATGGCGCAACGTTCGACGAGTTCGTGATGCGTGCCGATATCCATAGTGCGGCCGCGATCCAGGACCATGATGAGGTCGCAGTCGATCAGCGATGACAAGCGGTGCGAGACGATCACCATGGTGCGGCCTTGGGCGATGCGCAGCAGGTTGGCGTTCACCAGGGCCTCGCTCTCCGGGTCGAGCGCTGACGTCGCCTCGTCGAGGATCAGTACTTTCGGGTTGGAAACCACGGCACGGGCAATGGCCAGGCGCTGCTTCTGCCCGCCGGAAAGGTTGGGGGAGCCTTCCTGGATGAAGGTGTCGTAGCCCTCAGGCATGCGCTCGATGAATTCCTCGGCCCCGGCCAGACGTGCGGCCCGCACCGCATCCTCAAAGGAAATTCCGGGCCGTCCGGCGATGATGTTATCTTTCACCGAGCCGCGGAAAAGGAAGTTATCCTGCAACACCATGCCGAAATTCTTGCGCAGGTGGCGCAGGTTGATTTCGCGCATGTCCGTGCCGTCGATTTTGATAGACCCGGAATAGTCTCGATTGATGCCTTGCAACAGCCGGGTGACGGTGGATTTACCCGATCCTGAGCGCCCGACGAGACCGAGCATGGTGCCGGCGGGAACCTTGAAGCTCATCTTGTCCAACGCGGGGGTTTTGGAGCCCTCATAGCGGAAGGTAATATCGTCGAACTCGATCGCGCCTTCAAAGCGTGGACGCAGACCATTGGTCAGAGCGCGTCTCTCATTGGGCCGGTTCAGCACTTCGCCAACCTGCGAGATCGCCGCCTGGGCCTTCTGCACGTCCTGCATCACGGTGGCCAGGCTGACTAGCGGTCCCGCGACGCGGCCGGAGAGCAGCATGTAGCCGGTGAGCGCGCCGACATCGAGCGGGTTGTTCGAGTTCAGGGCGATATAGGCGCCAAAGACCATGACCCCATAGGTGCAGTAGCGCTGCAAGGGCAGCACCAGGGTTGCGGGCCAGTTTGCCAAATGGCCCAAGCCCATGACCATATCGGCCGAGTTGGCGACCTTGCGGTCCCACTCGGCCGCGCGGGCCGGCTCCAGCGCTAACGCTTTTACGGTGCGGATACCGTAGATGGTCTCAACCAGCAGCGACCCCTTTGCGGATTCCGCCATCACGAGTTTGCTGGTCATGATGCCCATTGGCCGCAGGAAAATGCCGATGATCACCGCGATCATTGAAGCGGCAATCAGCACGGTCCAGGCCATGGTCACGCTCATGTAAAACAGCAGCGGCAGCAGCAGCAGGACCATGAACACGTCGATAAAAGTGTTCATCAACCGGCCGGTAAGGAACTCCCGCACCTGGTATATCTGTTGGACCTTATAGGTAAGTTTGCCTGCCTGTTCGCGCTCGAAGAACTCGACGGGCAGCGAAACCAACCGGTCGAAAATGCTCAGGTTGATCCGTGCGTCCAGCTTAGCGCCAATGGACACCTCGACCAGCTTACGGCCAAAGGTCAGAACAACCTCGAAGCCGATGCAAAGAACCAACAGCACCGTCACCAGCTCAAGAGTATCCCAACTATGGTATTGGATGACCGTAGTGATCACCCGCATCACCATCAGGATTGGGATAATGCTCAGCACGGTGATGGTGATCGACGCGATGCTGATGTCGCGCAACAAAGCACGGTCCATCCACACCATTCTGGCCAGCATGGCCATATTAAACGGCCGTTCTTCCTCGGCGCCATCGCGCGAGCTACGCGCTAGCAGGGTGGCGCCGCTCCATACCTGCTTCAGCCGCAGCTCATCCACGGGCATCGCCGGGTCGCTGGTGCGCCCACGCGGGTCGCGTAGCAGCAGCACCTGCGTTTCACGATTACGGCCTACAACCAGCGCGGCCCCGCCATCATCAAGCAGCAGGATGATTGGCGCCGGGTCGTCAATGCGCATCAACTGGCGGAAGTTCATATGCGTGCCGCGCGCCCACAGCCCGGCTTCCGTCAGCCAGTCCAGCAGCGCCAGCGGAGGGGGCGCGGGTTCATCGGGTTGCAGCCGCAGAGACTCGGGGTTCAGCTCAACGCCGTGATACCGTGCCACATTCATTACTGCCGCCAACCGCGCCTGCACCAGGGGTGAGACGTTGATCTGGGCATCCATCAGTGCCGCAATGTCCGGATTGGGTGCGCTCTGGTCCGCGGCGGAGTTCGCGCCAGGATCTCGCTGCGTATCGTTCATGCGGCATCAACCTTCTCTAGACGGCAACTTAACCTCGGCGAACCAAGGACCTTAGCGGGCTTATGCCCGATTTATCCTTGCCAGCACAACGGCATTTCGCGACATTATCATTTAGGGTATAATTTCCTGAAAATGACACAAACTAAGCATCTTGGTGCTGTGCAATCCATTGGGAATCTGTAAATTCAGCGTGCCACATGGGGTATACGGTGTTACATGGAAGTCTTAACCGCCACTGAAGCTGATCTGCCTGATATCCAGGCAATCTATGCGCAGCACGTTCTCGCCGGCACCGGCACATTCGAGGAATCCCCGCCTTCGCTGGAGGAGTTCCAGGCCCGCTACGCCGCCGGGCAGGCGGCCGGCTACGCCTGGTTGGTCGCGCGCGATGCCTCCGGCTGCCTCGGGTTTGGCTATTACGGCGCCTTCCGCGACCGCGCCTCCTACCGCTTCACAGTGGAGGACAGCGTATATGTGCGCGAAAACGTGCACGGCCAGGGCGTCGGCAAGGCGATTGTATCGGCGTTGCTGGCGCGGGCGGGAGCCGCCGGCTTCAAGCAAATGCTGGCACTGATCGGCGATTCGGAAAATGTCGCGTCCATTGGCGTGCATGCGAGCCTGGGTTTTCAAACAATAGGCACCATGCGCAAGGTCGGCCAAAAATTCGGCCGCTGGCTGGACGTGGTGATTATGCAGAAGTCCCTGGGCTCATAAAAAAAGGCGGACCCAGCAGGTCCGGCCCCAGGCGGTTACCCGCTATCCTCAGTCGCTCAACCCTTCCAGCGACCCTTTCATCGCCGCCACCAGAATCCGCTTCATATCCTCCGGCATGGCCCGGCGCGGATTGTCCGGCGTGTTGGGGTCCAAAAACGCTTCCTGCGCCAGATCGTCCAGTGCATCCGCCGTCACCTTCAAATCCACGATGGTATGCGGAATTTTCAGCGTTGTCCGCAACTCCAGCACCCAGGCCAAAAATCCGTCGAACCCGCCCGTAATACCCAGGCACCGCGCCAGTGTCGCCATGCGGTCCTCGATCACTGGCCGGTTATAGGCCAGCACATAGGGCATCAGCACCGCATTCGTCAGGCCGTGATGCGCGTGGAAGCGCGCGCCGATCGGGTGGCTGAGCGAGTGGATCGCCCCCAGCGCCTTCTGGAAGGCAGTCGCCCCCATGGCGGCGGCGGCCAGCATGTTCATACGCGCATTCGCATTGCGCGGCTCGTTCACCGCGGTCACCAGGTTTTCCTTCACCAGCAACATGCCCTGAATGGCAATGCCGTCAGCGAACGGATTGTAAAACGGCCCATAATAGGCCTCCAGGCAATGCGCCAGCGCATCCATGCCGGTCCAGGCGGTAATGCTCGCCGGCAGGCCAAAAGTGAGTTCGGGGTCCAGAATCACCAGCCGCGGCAGCATCTGCGCGTGCAACAGAATCAACTTGCGGCCAATGCTCGTGTCCGTCACCACGCTGGCGCGGCCCACTTCGGAGCCCGTCCCGGCGGTGGTCGGCACCGCGAAAATCGGTGGCAGCGGGCGGTCCAGCTCGGGCGTTGCCAGCGTGATCTCAAAATCCCACAGCGGACGGGAGGTGGAAACCGCAAGCGCAATGGTCTTACCGCAATCCAGCCCCGAACCACCGCCAATGGCGATCACCGCCTCCGCCCCATGCGCCTTATAAACCTGCGCGCCGGCGGCCACGTTGGCCGCGATCGGGTTCGGGTTCACGTCATGGAATACGGCGGCGGCAATGCCCGCCGCCTCGAACCCGGCCACGATGCTGGTGAAAAAAGGCAGCCCGGCAACACCTGGGTCGGTCACAATCAGCACGCGCTTGATCCCCAGCGCCTTCACCCGCGCCGGCAACTCGGCAATGCGCCCGGCTCCAGCCAGAATTTCCGTGGGAATCCGCCAGTTGCCGCGTAATTCGATCGTCATCTCACATCCTCTCAAATGACCGGAAATGCTCCCAGTCGGTAACAGCCGCGTTGAACGCGTCCAGCTCAACTTTCGCCATATTGGCGTAATGCGCCACCACATCCGTGCCCAGGACAGCCTTGTTGAATTCACTTTCCCGGAACAGTTTTGCTGCGTCCGCCAGCGTATTGGGCACGCGGGGCAGGTCCGCGGTGTAGGCATTGCCGGCAAACACCGGCACCGGCCGCAGATCGCTCTCCACCCCGTCCAGCCCGGCGGCAAGCATGGCGGTGAGCACCAGATACGGATTCACATCCCCGCCCGGCAGCCGGTTTTCCACGCGCAGGGACTTGCCATGCCCGAGAATACGGAACGCGCAGGTGCGGTTGTCCATGCCCCAGGCCAGCGCGGTAGGGGCAAAGCTGCCAGTGGCAAAGCGCTTGTAGGAGTTGATGTTGGGCGCGAAAAAGAACGTCAGCTCCGGCGCATGCTTGAGCAAACCCGCAAGGAATTGCAGGAAGAATTTGGAAGGGCTGTGCCCGTCCCCGCCCAAAAACACCGCCTTGCCATCGCGGTCGCGCAATGACAGATGGGTGTGGCAGGAACTGCCCTCGCGCTCGTTGAACTTGGCCATGAAGGTAATCGCATGGCCCATCTCAACGGCGATCTCCTTCGCCGCTTCCTTATATATTACGTGCGCATCGCAGGTGGTCACCGCGTCGCTATAAGCGAAGTTGATCTCATGCTGGCCGAGGTTGCACTCGCCCTTGGAGTTTTCCACCTGAATGCCGGCGGCCTCCATCACGTTGCGGATTTTGCGGATCACCGGCTCCACCCGCGCGGTGCCGAGGATCGAATAATCGTTGTTATACTGGTTCGCCGGCGTTAGCCCGCGATAGCCCTTTTCCCAGGCGTCCTCATAGGTGTTTTTGAACAGGATGAACTCAAGCTCGGTGGCGGCAAACGCGGTGAGCCCGTGCGCGGCCAAGCGTTCCAACTGCTTCTTCAGCATGGTCCGCGGCGCGATCTCGGCGGGGCGGTGGCCTTTCAGCACGATATCGCACAGCACAATGGCCGCCCCCGGCTGCCAGGGGGCAAGTCGCAGGGTTGCCATGTCCGGCGAGAAGATGAAATCGCCATAGCCTTTTTCCCAGGAGGTAAGATCGTACCCCGGAACCGTTCCGCATTCGATATCCGTGGCAAGCAGGTAGGAACACCCTTCGGCGGCCTCCGAGGCCACCGAATCGAAGAAGAATTTCGGCATCACCCGCTTACCCTGTAGCCGCCCCTGCATGTCCGGCGCGGCCATGATAATGGTATCAATCTCGCCGCGTTCAGCCATTGCACGCAATGTAGCCAGGGTCAGTTTTGGTTCGTCAGCCATGGGTGCCTCCCTATATTTTAAACATATAAGCACAGCTTCCCCGGCGCGAAAATGATAGCGCAACACAGTTTACCGAGAGCAATATGACAGCTTGGTAAGTTTCGCTTGAAGAATATGCGCGCTTCTGCCTAGACTACGGAAATCATCAAAAATGGATAAGCCACTGAAGGAGTGAACAATGCCGGATCAGACCGAACAACAAATACTCGCGGCGGATGCCGCGACCCTGCACAAGATGGGGTACGCGCAGGAACTCTCCCGCCGTATGCACGGGTTTTCCAACTTTGCCGTGTCCTTTTCCATCATCTGCATCCTGGCCGGCGGCATCACCTCCTTCCAGGTCGGCTTCTCCACTGGTGGCGGCCTGACTACCATCGTCGGCTGGATCGTCGGCTGTGCCTTCGCCCTCATCGTCGGCCTCTCCATGGCGCAGATTGCCTCGGCCTACCCCACCGCGGGCGGCTTGTACCATTGGTCCTCCATCCTGGGCGGCCGCGCCTGGGGCTGGGTTACCGCCTGGTTCAACCTGCTGGGCCTCATCTTCGTTATCGCCTCGGTGAATGTCGGCGTTTACAACCTCTTTACCGGCCTGATCCTGGGCAATATCTTCAACGTCAACACCTCGGCCTGGGGCTTTGAGCAGCAGACCATCGCGGTGGTGGGCATCACCCTCGTACAGGGCCTGCTTAACCACTTCGGCATTCGCACCACCATCAAGCTCATCGACTTCTCCGGTGTGCTCATTCTGGTTGTCGCCGTGCTGCTGACCGGTGTCATGCTCTTTGGCGTGCAGCATTACGACCTGACCCGTCTGGTCACCTTCACCAACTACTCCGGCAATGCCGGCGGTGGCGTGGTGCCGCAGTCGGCCCACCCGTTCTACCTGTTCATGCTGGCGCTGCTCTATCCGCTCTACACCGTCACCGGGTTCGACGGCTCGGCCCACACCTCGGAAGAGACCGTGGATGCCCGCCGCAACGTGCCGAAGGGCATCCTCCACTCCATCATCTGGTCAGCCGTGTTCGGCTTGGCGATGGCGGGTGCCTTTGTCCTGGCGATGCCAGACGAGGCTAAGGCCGCGGCAGCAGGTGGCAATGTCATCTTCAACCTGATGGCCTCGCTCACCGTTCCGGCCTGGATCAAGGACGTGCTGTATATCGGCATCGTGCTGGCCAACTTCCTCTGCGCCCTGGCCGGCGTTACCTCCACCTCGCGCATGGTCTACGCCTTCTCGCGTGACGGCGGTCTGCCCGGCAGCAAATGGCTCAGGCAGGTAAATCTGAAGCACCGTTCGCCGGTGTATGCCATCTGGTGCACCGTGGTGCTCTCCATTGCCGCCACGCTATACTCCCCGGCCTTCGCGGCGCTGGCGGCTGGCTGCGCGATGTTCCTCTACATCTCCTACGCCATGCCCATCTTCGCCGGCCTGTTCGCCGAAGGTAAAGCCTGGAAAGAGTTCGGCCCGTTCCGGCTGGGCGCCTTCTCCAAGCCGCTGGCGTTGATCACCAGCGTGGGCGGCATCGTCATCATCTACATCGGCACCCGCCCGCCTAACGACGTGCTAGACAGTTACTTCCTTGGCCTGCTTGGCGTCATGGCGGTCATCTGGTTCGGCGTTGCCCGCACCCGCTTCCCCGGCCCGCCGATTGGCGCCGCCGCGATTGCCGCCCGTGCGGCGGAAATCGCCCGGGAAGAAAAGGCTCTGCGCAAGTCTCCAGACTAACAAGCAACCTGGGGGGACATTGTCCCCCCCAGATCTGCTACCTGGAATACTTTCACAAAAAACGGCGCCGCAAGGCGCCGTTTTCATTTGCAGGAAAAGTAGAAGATCAGTGCGCTTCGAACGATGCGTCGGCCGGAGCCAGGGACTTCATCAGGTCGAACATACGCTTACGCATCGCTGGGTCGGTAATGCGGTAATAGGCGCGCACCAGTTCCAGCGTCTCGCGTTTGGTAAGGTTGTCGTCGACGGCGGGGGCAAATGGCTCCTGCGCCTCGGCGAAGCCATACATACGGCCGCGCGGGCCGGAAACCGGGCTTTCGGACATGCCTTCTGGCATATCGTCGAAGAAATAGCTGATTGGCACATCGAGCACGCGGGAAATATCGAACAGGCGCGAGGCGCCGACCCGGTTAACGCCGCGCTCATACTTCTGCACCTGCTGGAAGGTCAGGCCCAGCGCATCGCCCAGCCGTTCCTGCGACATACCAAGCAATGTGCGACGCAGCCGAACGCGAGATCCAACATGGATGTCGATAGGGCTTGGGCGGCTCTCGCGTTCCGGTTTCTCGGCGGTTTCGTCGGCCATTGAACTAAACTTCTCCAACAAAGGGGGCAGGGTCGTTTTGCCGCCCAGATACTCCATGCACTCTCAATATAACCGCCACTTGGCGGCAGGCAGAGCCTGTTTGCTATACACTCTTGGCAGGAACACTACCCAGGATAATCTGTACCGTGGCTCATGTGATTACCAGAGGTTAACGAACAAGACAATACAAAAACTAGAACAAAAGAATTATTAAATAGACATTTTTGGCTAAAAACCACAAATATTAGGTTAAACTGCAATCGAAACTAACATTCCACATACGATTGCCACAAAAGTAAGCATAGCAGGTATTGCCAATCCGTACCTAGCAAAAAACGGTTCCCGCAAACTGCCTGGTAGAGATATAACCAGTACGCCCTGACTTTTTAAGGGTAAAAAAGCATCGACATGACCAAAAGCATTGAACATGGCGGTGATACCGGAATTCGCGTCGCGCGCGAGTGGCAGCCCCTCTTCCACGGCGCGCAGCCTTGCGTCAGCAAAGTGCTGGCGCGGCCCTGCCGAGTCGCCAAACCAGGCATCATCGGTGACATTCACCAGCCAGGCGGGGCGGTCGGCCTCATCCACAATCTGCCCGGAAAATATCGCCTCGTAGCAGATCAGCGGCCCCACCGGCGGCAGGCCGGTAATATGCAGGGTCTCAGGCCCTGGGCCGGGGGTAAAACCACCCCCCAGCATGTCGGGGATAATTTTAAGCGGAATCCATTTGGGCGTGTATTCGCCAAACGGAACAAGCTTCCATTTATCATATATGCCCACCGCCGGCAGCGGGCCGTCGGTTACCACCAGGGAGTTGCGGAAATCGGTGTCGCTCACCCGGCGCAATGACCCAGCCAAAACGGGCGCGGTGCCGGTCACCATGGCGAGCTGCTGGCGCGCCGCTGCGTCGCTATCCAGCAGCCACGGGGACGCGGCTTCCGGCCAGATCACCGCGGTCGCGCCGCTGTTCAACCCGGCCTGGCTCATATCCAGCAGGCTCTGCCAGCGCGCGAACAGCGATGCGCGGTCATACGAGCCGGGCACCGGAAAATCCGGCTGCACCAGCGCCAGAGTCACGCCGCTGGCCGCCACCGGCGTTTGCAGCCGCTCCCAGCCAAATCCGGCCCATATCAGCAGCGCCGCCAGCAGCGCCACCAGCCCCCGGCGCTGGAACAGTGGCATCCCGGCCAGCAGCACGGTCAGCAGCGTCAGCCCCTGCACGCCGATCAGCGACGCGGGCTGAATGAACACATCGCCAAGCGCGCCGGGTATTGCCCAATCCGTGCCCCAGTAGTTCCACGGAAAGCCGGAGAAGATGAATTGCTGGATCAGGTTGGAAGCAGTCCATGCCCCCGCAAACACCAGCAGGCGGCCAAACCCGGGTTTCATGCGCCAGACGGCAAAGGCGGGAATAAGGGTGAAAAACGCCACTGTCATCGCCAGCAGAGGTGCTGCCAGCGGCACCAGCCACCAGAAGGTGGCAACCTCGGTCAAAATCGGCTCGGTAATCCAGTACAGCCCGGCCAAACCTAGCCCAAAGCCGAACAGCCAGCCGGTCAGCGCCACCTGCTTCCAGGTTTTCGCCTCACCGATCAGCCGTAAAAGCGCGGGCACGGAAAACAGCAGCACCGGCAGTAGATGCACCGGCGGCAGCCCAAGCGCCGAGGCCAGCCCCCATAAAAAAGCCCGCATCAGCGGGCGCGCGGCCAGCCAGGTTAAAATTTTACTAGCCACGCGGCAGACCAAATTGCCGCGCCACTTCCGTAAAATCCCCCGCCACCGCATGCCGCACCGATGCCACCGTGCCATCATCCGCGCGCACCAGTTGGCAGGTCTGCAAGCCGGCCGCGTGCGCCGCATCCAGCTCGGCCTCAATGTCCGAGAGAAACAGCACTTCACCCGCCGGAATCCCAATACCGCGCGTAATATTCACATAGCTCGCCGCCTCGCGCTTCGGCCCCGCCTTGGTGTCGAAATACGCCTGGAACAGCGGTGTCAGATCGCCCGCGGTGCTATGCCCGAACAGCAGTTTCTGCGCCGGCACGGAGCCTGACGAATACACATAAAGCCGCACCCCCGCGCGTGCCCAGCGGCGCAGGGCAGGGGCCACATCCGGGTAAATTTCCGCTTTCAACTCGCCCGAGGCATAGCCTTCCTCCCAGATCATTCCCTGGATGGCTTTCAGCACCGGGTCTTTCTCGTCACGGTCCATTTGCCCCAGCAAAACCTCCAGCGCAGGCGTGGGCGCATCCCCCAGCATCGGATGCGCCGCGGCAAACCCCGCCAGCCGTGCCCGCGCGTACGGAAACAGCACCCGGTGCACAAAGGCGATCGGCGTGGTCGTGCCCTCAATATCCGTGAGGACGGCGGCGGGCGGCACCATCACGCGACGGGGAAGCGGGTGGAAATATTATCCCCGGTAAACTGCGCAACCCAGCCGGAGGTATCGGTGAACACCCGCAGCGCCGTGAACGAGGGCGCCGCCCCCGCGTCGAACCAGTGCTTCGCATTCGCCGGCACCCGCAGCAGATCACCCTGCGCGCAGGCGGCATCATACACGCGGCCATTTTCATGGATCACGAAATGCCCGCTACCCTGCACGAAAAACCGTATCTCATCCTCGCTATGGGTATGTTCCTGCAAAAACTTCTCCCGCAACGCCGGGGCGGCCGGGTTATCGGGCGTCAGCTTCACCACATCGGCCGAACCAGCCCCGGTGGCGCCCATCAGCGCGTCCAGATGCGGCCGGTAGGCCTCCAGAATCACCTCCGCCGGTTCATCCCCCGCCAGATGCACCGGACTCTCCCAGCGTGCAAAATCCACGCCGATTTTCGTCAGTTCGGCGGCCATCGCCATCGGGTCCTCGGAGCAAAACACCGCAACGCCGGGGGCGTTGTCTTCGTAAATCGTCAAACGGCTCATTTGATGCGTCTCCGTTCAAGCTCGCAACTCAACAGAAATTCCAGCGCCTCCAGCCGCCAATAGGCGTGCTCCACGCTGCTGCCCCAGGCATATACACCATGCCCGGCAATGACATAACCAATCGGCGGTTCGCGCAGCAGCAGCGGCTCAATATACGCCGCCAGCCGGCCGATATCCTGGTCATTGGCATAAACCGGCAAAATCACGTCCAGCTCATGCGTATTAAAGCCGAACGCCTTGAGGATTTCATAGTCCGAAAAAGTGATTGCCCCCTGCATG
Organism: uncultured Alphaproteobacteria bacterium; assembly: GCA_963696195.1. GTDB lineage: Bacteria > Pseudomonadota > Alphaproteobacteria > Acetobacterales > Acetobacteraceae > Acidocella. The sequence continues at coordinate 1,382,070 of OY968826.1, read as the reverse complement.
GAGAGCACGGTCGCGGCCACGGAATGGCCATGCAGCACCGCGCCCACTTGCGGAAACAGCCGGTACAGCTGGCAATGCAGCAACGTCTCGGCGCTGGGTTTTTGCGCCTCGTTCAGCGCCTTGCCGTCATAATCCACGGCAATAATATCGGCGGTTTTTAAACGGCCCTTATGCACGCCGCTCCGCGTAACCGCGATGCTGGCGTCATCAATTCGCGCGGAAAGATTGCCGGCGGAGCCTGGAACCCAGCATCGCGAATCCATGCGCTGACCGGCCTCGGCCAGCGCATTTGCCAGTTCAGCAGGGACCATTTCAGCCCTGGTTGACGGTCGTCTTGGTCTGGTCCGGCAGCGGCGCGCTCAGCGAGCCGGGCGGGCTCATCGAGGCGTCCTTGCCCTTGGTGTCGTCATCTTCGGAGGCAACATTCTGCTTGAAGGTTTTAATCCCCTTGCCGAATTCGCCCATCAGATTGCTGACCTTGCCGGTACCGAACACAAGCATGACCACGAGCAGCACAATCAGCCAGTGCCAGATGCTCAATCCACCCATAAGTACTCTCCACCCAAATATTTTCTGCCTCAGTCTACGACGATCACGGGTGAATGCCAAATCTCCGCTGTTGTGGGCAAGTCTAACCTGTGGTTGAGAAACGGCAGATGCCCAACGAGCCCGCCCCAAGTTTGAAACTTTTGCACCACGTGGCGGTATGCCTGCTGTTCCTGGGCACAAGTTGGCTGTTTTACGCCCCCCCGCGCGCTTGGCCCGGCCTTACTTATTTCGGCGACGGCCAGGATTCGCTGGCCTTCATCTGGTTCCTCGACTGGTGGCCTTTCGCCCTCACGCACCATCTGCCGCTGCTGTTCACGCATTACGTGGACTATCCCACGGGCGTGGACCTGGTGTGGAAAACCTCCGTCCCCGCGCTCGGCCTGCTGGCCGCCCCGTTCACCCTGCGTTTCGGTGCCCCGGCGGTGTTCAACGTACTGATGATCGCCGCCCCCGCGCTCTCCGCCTTCACCCTGTACCTCGCCGCGTGGGAACTCACCGGCGTCTTCGCGGCCGCCCTGCTGGCGGGCGCGGTGTTCCTGTGTTCGGGCTACGAGGTGGGCCAGAACCTCGGCCACCTCAACCTCGCCCTTACCGCCGCAGTGCCGCTCAGCCTCTGGGCCTGTTTTCGCGCCGCCTCCCGCCACTGGTCCTCCTGGCATCTGGGCTCGGTCCTGGGCTTTCTGTTCCTGTTCGAGTTCGGCGTCTCCCAGGAGATTTTCGCCAGCCAGATGTTGTTTGGCGCCATCCTGCTGCTCGTGTTCGCCTGGCTGCACCCCGCGCAACGCCCCACGCTGGCACGCCTACTACCCGGCATCGTCCGCGCCCTGGCACTCTGCCTGCTGCTGGCATCCCCTTTCATCTGGGCCATGCTATGCAGCTACCACGCCGAACAGGCGAATTTCTCCACCCCGGATGTCTACGCCAACGACCTCCTCGCGGCCTTCATCCCCACCCCGCTGGTGTTTTTCGGCGGCCATCTGGCGCTGCCCATTTCCAAACTCTTCACCGGCAATTCCTGCGAACAGGGCGGTTATTATGGCCTGCCGCTGATGCTGCTGGCGGTCACCATCTGGCGCACAACCCCGCTTCCCACGGCGCGCGTGCTGGCAACCATGGCGCTGCTGACGGCAGTGGCCGCCCTTGGCCCCTACGCGCATGTGCTGGGCTACCGCATCAGTACCGCGCCCTGGATGCTCTTCTACCGCCTGCCATTTCTCGCCGCGATGCTCCCCGGCCGCTTCTCCCTCTACGCCTGGCTCTCCCTCACCCTGCTGCTGGCACTGTGGCTGGCGCAACCCGGCAGCACCTGGCGCCGCTACGCCCTGGCTGGCCTCTGCCTCGCCAGCCTCCTCCCGGCGCAATCCACCGCGCGCAACTGGCGCCAGCCGGTGCTCCCACCCGTTTTCACCACTCTGCCGCCGGGCGCGCATGTGCTGGTGCTCCCCGTCTTCGCGCAGGAAATGGGCTGGCAATACGCTTCCGGCATGCGCTTCATGCTCGTCGGCCAGGGCTACATCGGCAACGGCCGTCCCGCGCCCTTTACCACTTGGCCACTGTATCCGGCGCTGTGGGAGAACCGCTTCCCGGACATCGACCCCCAGGCATTCTCGGCCTATCTGCAAGCCTACGATGTGCAGGACGTGGTGCTGCTTCCCCATGGCTACGCCTATTACGGCGGCAAACCGGTCGACGAAGCCGCCGAGACCCGCACCGCGGCAACCCTGCTGCAACAGGCGGGCTGGCGCACCGTCACCACCACACCCGATGGCGCCATCTACCAGCCCACCGCCGCCATCACGCATTGGACCCCGGCGCAGATCACTGCGTTCATGTTGCAGGAACACCGTGCCAAACTCATCCGCTTCGAGACCCGCCGTGTCTGCCAGATCCGCCGCTTCGCCCGCCTCACCGGCCTCAACCCCGCGCCGATTCTTGCGTTCTACGTAGCCCATGTGCACCCGCCGCTGCCGGTGGAAACCATCATGTGCCCGCCATGACCCCACATCTCCTGGTCACCATCGCATTACTCTCTGCTTTAGCCGTCGGCCTGGATGCTTGGCGCAGCGGCCAGCGTCCTCCGCTCCTCTGGGCCGTTGTTGTCTTCGGCGCATGGGTCGTGGCGTTCCCCGCCTACCTCGTCATCCGGCTATTGCATAAATAGTCCCGCCGCCAGCATGGACCCGGTGTTGTAGACAATATGCAGCACAATCGCCGGCCGGATGGAACGGAACCTTAGCCGCAGCACCACGGCGCACGCGGCCATCAGCCCTACATCAATAAACCCTGGCGGATAATACATCTTCTCCGGCGCGTGCGCGGCCATGAAAATCACCGTGGTAATCACCCCCGCCCACGCCGGCCCCAACCGCGTTGCGAGTCCGGCAAAGCCAATGCCGCGAAACACAACCTCCTCCAGCGCCGGGCCGATGAACACGATCACCGCCAGCAACGGCAGCATCGCCAGCCCGCCGCCATCAAACAGTTTCGCATCCGGCAGGTCCTGCAATGCCTGCGTATCCGGCGGCATTGCGTAGAACAGCAGCATGACGATACCGACAATACCCACCGCCATGGCGGTGGCGGCAACGTAAGCCCGCGCCGGCGCGGCTCGCCAGCCGATGCCCGTCTCGCCGCCATCCTCCACCCGTGCCACCCCCAGCCGGCGCAGATACCACACCACCCACAGCGCCGCCGCGGTCTCCCCGGCCATCACCATGGTCAATAAAAACGCCCGCCCGGTGAAATCCACCCGCGCCGCCGCATGCCGGGCGAGCAAGGCAAAATCCTCGATGGAAATCAGGTTTGCCAGCAGAGCGCCGCCGCCCGCCATCACCACGCCAAACCCCGCCATGCCCCATATGCCTTGCGCCAGACCAAATGGCTGCACCGCCCCCGGCCGCCGCCGCGCGCCGGGCAGCAGCGCGAAGCACATTGCCAGCACAAACAGGTTAAGCCCGAATTCCGCCCCCAGCCCCACCAGCTTAACGCCCACGCCTGGCGCATGCAGGTGCGGAAATAGCGCGTGGATAAACCCCGCCATCGCCAAGCCACCGAGCAGCATAAACCCCACGAGCCACGCCAGGCTGACCAAAAGAATCCTCATGCGGCGCGGCCTTCCTCAAATTGCTGCAATATCGCGCCCGGCTCCATTCCCGCCGCCCGCATCGCCCGCAACGTAGCGGCAAAATCGCGCTTGGCCAGCCGCCGCCCTTGCGCATCGCGCAGCAAGCGATGATGCGCGTACACCGGCGTGGGCAGCCCCAGCAGCGCCTGCAACAGCACATGCACATGCGTTGCCTCAAACAAATCCTCGCCCCGGATGACATGGGTGATGCCCTGCAACGCATCGTCATGCACCACGCATAAATGATAACTGGTGGGCGTATCTTTGCGCGCCAGCACCACATCGCCAAAGGGCAGGGGGTTGGCCTCGATCCAGCCCCGGCTCTCCTTAAAAAACCGCCCGGCGCCCGCCTGCTTCACCGCCGCCGCCATATCCAGCCGCAACGCATAGGGCGCCCCGGCGGCGATTTTCTTCGCCCGCGCCGCCTCGCTCAAGTGCCGGCACGTACCCGGATACACCAGCTCCGCCCCATGCGGCGCCGATTGCGCACGGGCAATTTCAGCGCGGGTGCAAAAACACGGGTAGAGCAAGCCTCGCCCCCGCAAAATCTCCAACGCCGCCTGGTACTCGCCAAAATGCGCGGATTGCACCCGCACGTCCCCATCCCAGTCCAACCCCAGCCAGCGCAAATCCTCGCAAATCGCGGCGGCAAACTCCGGGCGGCATCGCGCCGTGTCGATATCCTCCAGCCGGAGCAAAAACACATCGGCCCGTGTCCAGGCGTTCCATGCCGAAAACGCGTGGCCGAGGTGCAGGTATCCGGTCGGGCTGGGCGCGAAGCGCGAGATGATTTTCATGCGGTCCGTACCTATGTGACAGGAGGTTGACAAAAAATACACCATCTTGCGGCTCCCCGCCGCATTTGTCATAAAGTGAACATGACTCGCACTGACCACCATATCTGGCTGGAGTTCGCGGTTACTCCCCAAAATCTAGTCCCGTTCTGGGACAGGCTCAGTAATGCCTGACGGCGGGTCAAACTTTCCCGCCCTTGTTTTAAACGCGGACTTCCGTCCGCTGTCCTATTTTCCGTTGTCGACCTGGAACTGGCAGGATGCCGTCAAGGCGGTATTCCTGGACCGTGTCTCCGTGCTCTCCGAGTACGAGAAAGAGGTCCACAGCCCCAGCTTCACCATGCGCCTGCCCAGCGTCATCGCCCTGCGGGACTTCATCCCCTCCGCGCGCACCCCCGCCTTCACCCGTTTCAACGTGTTCCTGCGCGACACGTTCACCTGCCAGTACTGCAACCACAAACGCGCGGCGCCGGAGCTGACCTTCGACCACGTCATCCCCCGCGCCCATGGCGGGCGCACCAGCTGGGAAAACGTCGTCGCCGCCTGCGGCCCGTGCAACCTGCGCAAGGGCAGCAAACTGCCGCGCGAATGCAACATGATCCCCCGCCAGGAACCCCGCCGCCCGACGAGTTGGGAGTTGCAGGACCGGGGCAGGGGCTTCCCGCCAAATTTCCTGCACCAGAGCTGGCGCGATTTTCTATACTGGGATTCCGAACTGGAGAATTAATGCTCGACCTCGCGGCGGCCCAAAAGATTGTTGCAACAGCCTTGGATTACGCCAAAGAGCACGGCTTCAAACCCATGGCCATCGGCGTGCTCGATGCCCGCGGCGCCCTCAAAACCTTCGCCGCGCAGGACGGCACCAGCCTGAAACGCGGGGAAATCGCGCTGGCCAAAGCCAACGGCGCGCTCTCGCTCGGCATGGGCTCGCGCGCTCTCATGCAGCGTGCCGAACTCCAACCCTATTTCATCGCCGCCGCTACCTCCGCCATCGGCGGCGCCCTGGTCCCGGTCCCCGGCGGCGTGCTTATCAAATCCGCCGGCAAAATAATCGGCGCCGTGGGCATCTCCGGCGACGCCTCCGACAACGACGAAGCCGCCGCCATAGCCGGCATTCTGGCCGCGGCGTTCGAGGCCGACGGAGGCTAAAATCTCCCCGCTGCCGATTTCATCGGATCAGCCGCGCACGGATACGTGAACCCCGCCGCGAAGAGCTTGTCACGGACCAAGGACAATGGCACTGCGGCAAGGAGTTAGATTGCACGCCACGAGGAAAGAATCACCATGAGCGACGTCAAAATCGGAAACCGAGCTGTCGGCGGCAGGCACCCCTGCTACGTCATCGCCGAAATCGGCATCAACCATAACGGTGATATCGACATCGCCAAGCAGCTCATAGACGTCGCGGCCGCCGCCGGCTGCGACGCGGTCAAATTCCAGAAGCGCACTGTCGATGTCGTCTACACGGCGGAAGAACTCGCCCGCCCGCGTGAAAACCCATTCGGCCCCACCAATGGCGACCTCAAGCGCGGCCTGGAATTCGGCCACGCCGAATATCACGAAATCGACGCCTATTGCGCCACCAAAAACATCGCCTGGTTCGCCTCCTGCTGGGACGAAGCCTCCGTCGACTTCATCGACCATTTTGACCCCCCGGCCTACAAAATCGCCTCCGCCAGCCTCACCGATGACGACCTGCTCGTCCACACCCGTTCCAAGGGCAAACCCATCATCCTTTCCACCGGCATGAGCAGCCTGGAGCAGATCGACCACGCGGTGCAGGTCCTCGGCAAAAAAGACCTCATCATCCTGCACTCCAGCAGCACCTACCCGGCGCATTACGAGGAGCTGAACCTGCGCGTCATCCCCGTGCTGGCGCAGCAGTTCGATGTCCCGGTCGGCTACTCCGGCCACGAGACGGGCATCCCCTCCTCCGTCGCCGCCGCCGCCATCGGCGCCTGCATGGTGGAACGCCACCTCACGCTGGACCGCGCCATGTGGGGCTCTGACCACGCCGCCTCCCTGGAGCCCAACGGCATCACCCGCCTGGTCCGCGACATCCGCCTGGTCGAAACCGCCATGGGCGACGGCGTCAAGCGCGTGCTCGACCGCGAAAAGCCAGTCATCGAAAAACTCCGCCGCGTCCACGGACCCCGCGTCCAAGGCGCCTAACCATGCCGCTGGTTGACGCCGTGGTGCTGGACGTCGACGGCGTCCTCACCGACGGCAGCTTCTGGTGGGGACCAAACGGCGAGGAGTGGAAACGCTTCCACTTCGCCGACGTCATGGGCATCTCGCGTGGCCGCAAGGCCGGGCTGGTGTTCGGCCTCATCTCCGGCGAGCCCAGCCCTTTGGTTGACCGCTTTGCCGCCAAAATGCAGATCACCCAGGTCTACAAAGGCATCAAGGACAAAGGCGACGCCCTGCGCCAATTCTCCGCCAGCACCGGCATCCCCCTCGCGCGCATCTGCTTCGCCGGCGACGACATCAACGACCTCCCAGCCTTCGCCCTCGCCGGCCTCACCGCCGCCCCCGCCAACGCTCAAGCCCCCGTCCTCGCCGCCGCCACCATCCGCCTCACCCAAACCGGCGGCAACGGCGCGGTGCGCGAACTCATCGAACTGGTGCTGGCGGAACAACCCCCGGAATGATCGCCGAATTTCTGACGTGTTCTGTCCACGAAGCCAGGATGCGTCTGCGCCATGCCTATGACGTGATCGTGGACAATACCAAACGCCCCATTGTGTTATTTGGTTGCGGCCCCCTCGGCCGCCGTACCGCTGCCGCGCTCACGGCCGCGCAAAATCCGCCAGTTGCCTTCGCCGACAACAACCCGGAAAAATGGGGCACCACGGTCGAGGGCATCCAGGTGCTCTCCCCCGCCGCCGCCCTGGCCGCGCACGGCGAAACCGCGATTTTCGTGGTCACCATCTACAACAGCGCCGCCGCCTGCGCGCAGTTGCGCGCGCTCGGCTGCCGCCATGTGCTGCCCTTCGCCAGCTTCTACCACGGCCGACCGGAGGTACTGCTGCCGTGGTACGGCCTGGACGACCCCGCCGAGATGCTGCACGCCAGCGCCGATGTCCTGGCCGCCGCATCCTTATGGGCCGACGATGCCTCCCGCGCTGAATACGCCGCGCAAATCGCCTGGCGCCTCGGCCTGCCCACCCCGGCACTTCCCGCGCACGACCCGCCGTCGGACTGCTATTTCCCGCAAGACCTCGTCACGCTCGGCGCCGATTCCCTCGTCGTTGACTGCGGCGCTTTCGACGGCGACAGCCTGCGCCTGCTGCTCGACCGTGGCGAGACCTTCGGCGGCTTCCTCGGCCTGGAACCCGACCCGCAAACCTACGCCCGCCTGACCGCCTTCATCGCCACACTCCCCCCCGCCGTCCGCGGAAAAGTAACCACCCGCCAGTGCGCCGTGGCCTCGGCAAACACCACCCTGCGCTTCAATGCCAGTGGCAGCGTCGCGTCAGGCGTCAGCGCCGCTGGCGGCACGCAGGTCGAAGCCTTCACGCTCGACCACCTGCTCGCCAGCCAACGCGCCGGCCTGATCAAAATGGACATCGAAGGCGCCGAACCCGACGCACTGCGCGGCGCCGCCCGCACGCTCGTCCGCGACACCCCCATCCTGGCGATTTCCGCCTACCATTGCGCCTCGGACCTTTGGGTTATTCCCCTACTTATCAAATCCATTGTTCCGGACTACGATTTATACTTGCGGCGCTACGCCGAGGATTGCTGGGAGCTAATATGCTACGCCATTCCCCCCTCCAGCCGGACACCAGCATGACCACCGCCGATCCGCTGGTCTGCGTCATGATCCCTTGCTACAACGAGGAAGACAACATCGCCCCGCTGTACGAGCGCATCACCGCCGCCTTCGCCACAATCCCCGAGCAGCGCTACTGCCTGCAATTCATCGACAACGCCTCCACCGACGATACCGTCCCGCGCATCAAGGCACTCGCAGCGAAAGACCCGGCCATCCGCCTCATCGTCAACGTGCGCAACTTCGGCGCCATGCGGTCCGGCCTGCACGGCTTTCTGCAAGCGCCGGGCGACGCTGTCATCAACATGGTCGCGGATTTGCAGGACCCGCCGGAAATGATTCCCGAATTCGTCCGCAAATGGCGCGAAGGCTTCAAGGTCGTCATCGGCATCAAGCCGGAAAGCCATGAGAACGGCCTGATGTTTCTCATACGCCGCGCCTACTACAAACTCGTCGGCCGCCTTTCCGAAGTCCCGCTCATCGAGAATTTCACCGGCTTTGGCCTGTATGACCGCGAAGTGGTGGAACAGGTCCGCGCCACCGAAGACCGTTACCCTTATTTCCGTGGCCTGATCGCCGATCTTGGCTACCCCCGCGCAGAAATCCCCTTTGTGCAGCCAAGGCGCGAACGCGGCGTCAGCAGCAATAATTTCTACTCCCTCTACGACCTCGCCATGCTCGGCATCACCAGCCACTCCAAGGTGCCGCTTCGCCTCGCCACCATGGCAGGCTTCTGCCTCTCGGGAGTCAGCTTGCTGGTGGCCTTCGGCTACCTGGTTGCAAAACTCCTGTTCTGGAACCGCTTCCCCGCCAACACCGCGCCAATCCTCATTGCCGTATTCTTTTTCGCCTCGGTGCAATTGTTCTTCATCGGTATTCTTGGCGAATACATCGGCGTCATCCTCACCCACGTCACCAAGCGCCCACTGGTGATCGAAAAGGAGCGGGTGGGGTTTGATAAGGCAGAAACTTGATGGTTACCGTATCAGATTTGAAAATCCTTACAACGCGAAGCCTGACTTGAGGCGGGAAGGCACCTATGGACAGATCGCTCCTAAAGTTTTTGAACGGTCATGTAGATTGGATAGTGCCCCTGAACGGCGACGATGAGTTGACCGATCCAATTGCCGGCATTGACGGCCTGCATACAACGAATGACTCTTCCAAGCTTGCCCGCGACGGCTTTTGTTTCAAAATCAAAAGGCTTTGCAAGTTTGCCAAGAAAAAGATCCTCACCCAGGGTTATCAGGCGAAGCGGATATGTAGCATTGATATTCTTGACTGCGCGCCTGCACCAAATTGGATTGAGCAGCTTCATTGTACCAACAAAAGATGGGTCTCGGCCAAACATGCGAACCCACATGCCTAGGAGGCGGTTTGACCACATGGGAGGCATCGGCAGCATGTAATGCCCTTCGAAATACGAAAGGTAGTTGGGAATTTCCATGTGAATAATGCCACCCGGCTTCAACACGCGCGCGGCTTCACGCAGCACCTGGACGGGATCAGTCGTATGCTCCAGAACATTTGCCGAATAAACGACGTCAAAGGTGTTATCCTCAAACGGTAACCGCTCCCCAGGCGCATCGATAATTCGGCTTGGGTCCAGGCCGTTTTCCGCGAACAATTTCTTGGCGGCCAGGAACGACATTTCAAAGCCCTGACTAGCGGGTTCGACGCCGTAACCATCAGCGCCAAAATCTTTAATCCAGACCGCAAGATTGGTTCCAAAACCAGCCCCGATTTCCAGAATTTTCCGGCCATGGAGGGAGGTGTAGCGTTCAAGCAGCCGTGCCCGATTGCCGGCTTTTGTCAGGTCAAGATGATCTGCCGCAAGCGTATGCCGGTCAATTTTGTTGAGGGGTTCAAAAAAGGCACCCACATCGCTGACAGCCTGCGCGTATACAGCAGGCGGTACGCATACGGCGGACGAAACAGCCGCTTGTTCATGAGAATCACAACCTGCCATCAATCCTCGCCTTATATGTTACCTGGACCATACACGAGAAGGTTACGGCTACCTAGCCGATTTGTTAACTACAATCTTGTCGGGCTCCTCCGTCGAGGGCACTTTTGCCTTTGCTAAATTAATTAGGAAGGCAATACAAAATCAGATCGTATCCATTATGGTTGTGTCCGAGCATGTACATTCTATATCCCAGATCAAGCTCCGCCAGCCATATCGGTATCTTCAGGAGGTCGTCAGGCTGGTGGTATATAGAGATTGCAAGTGCCGGACGGTAGCGGCGCAGAGTTTGTTCAGCGCCTCGCAGGGCATCAAGCTCGGCCCCCTCGACATCCATCTTTATGAGTGTTGGGGCAAAGGCCGGCAGCGCTTCGTCAATGCCAAGGCACTGAATGGTCGTTTCGCCGTCCCCCCCCCCCCCCGGGAAGATACACCATGACCGCCATCGAACTGAATTGTTTTGGCAGTTGAGGCGACTCCACAAGGCAGATAAATCGCGTTAAGGTCAGGGAAACGAGTTGCCAGCTTCATGTAATTATCGTGGTCGGGTTCAAAGGCCACGAGATTTTCGAATTGATAGTTGTTACGAATAAACGCGTCGATGGTGTCACCGTCATACGCACCGCAATCGATCATGCGGATCGGCGTTTTCCAACGAGGCAGGTCCGCTGGCATATATTGCTCAGCAGATATTGGTTCAGGAAGCCCATGATAATTTCCTTCGAGACGAAGGTTTATGGTGGCTTCAAACCATTGCCTCGATATGTCGTCAGCCAGGATTTTACTCACGGCAACAATTTTATCTTGTTTGTTGGAATAGTAATCTGATGGAACCAACCAGAGCCAGTTGCGGTTTATTTTGTGCTCGGGGAATAAATTAACGTAGTCGATGATGGTCAGAACGTGGGCGAATCCAGTCACACGCAAAGCATCAATGATCGGCGCCACACGAACCGCGCAATTATGAATGCTGATTAATACATCAAAATTTCTTACCTGGTTTGCGTGTGCCCAACTTTCTAATGTATAGCAGTGAATCCCGTCGCGAACCTCGCCTGGGGCCGCACCCGCATCCAGAAAAGCGGTGATTTGTATGCCCCAACCATGCAATGCCCGCGCGATTTCCTTGCCAGCACCTCCCGCGCCGTAAATGACAAGAGGATGTCCGGCAGCCCAGGCGTCCCGGATAGAATCAGCCAATCACATTCTCCCCTTCATTTCGACTTCTTTGACATTGAAACAGGCAGATTGCTTTAACCAGCTAAACCACCACCCTCTCACTCTCCTCCGTCAACGCCCCCAGCATCTGCGCCCGCAACTCCGCGCGCGGCAGCAGCGGCGTCATATCCTCCAGCGGCATCGAGAGCATCGTCCCATCCGCCTGCGGCACCGCAATCGCTTTTGGCCACAGCGATTTATTGGGCGTCACATGAATATCACACAAAATCGGCCCCTCATGTTCCAGCATCGCCGCAATCCCCGCCTCCAACTCGCTCGCATCCACAATACTCATCGCCGGCAACCCCATCGCCTTCGCCACCGCCACCAAATCCGGCATGAACAACCCGCCCTCCGGCCCGGTCCCCACATACCGTCCTTCAAAATAATTCCGCTGCGTATTGCGGATAGACGCATACCCGCCATTGTTGATAATGAAAATCTTCACCGGCAGATTAAGCCCCCGCAGCGTCGCCAGCTCCTGCAAATTCATCATCAAACTGCCATCGCTCTCCACGCCAATGCACGGCCGGTGCCCATTCGCAACGCAAGCCCCGATCATCGCCGGAATTCCATAACCCATCGAGCCCAGTCCCGATGTCGTGCACAGCCGCTGCCCGGTCTTGTTCATGAACGTCATCCAAAACGACTCAATAGCCAGCCCGGACCCACCCGTCATAATCAGCGTATTTTCCGGAAATGCCTTGGAAAAAGCACTGATCAAATGAAAATGCGAAATCTCGCCATGGTCGGGATAAGGCTTCCCGTCATTCAACACATACCGTTTCTTCCAATCCGCATAACGCGCAAACCACGCCGAACGGTCCCGCGGTTTCAACAAACCCCGCTTCGCCAGCACCGCCTCCATAAAATCCTTGGCGTCAGCAAGCACTTCCAAATCTATCTCATGCGTGAACTTATCCAGCTCCACCGGGTCCACATCCACCACCACCTTGCGCGCATTGCGCCCAAACCGCCCCGGATTAAACGCCGTCACGGAATTATCCAGCCGCACGCCGATGCAAATCAGCAAATCCGCATTCTGCACCGCAAAATTCGGCGCCCGCAGCGCCACCGTGCCCGGCTTGCCAAAGTTCAGCGGGTGATCAGCGGGGATCAAATCCATCGCATTCCACGTCACCGCCACCGGGATTCCCAGCGCCTCATACATCTGGCGGCACACATCCGCCGCCCCGCCCAGCCGCACGCCATGGCCAATAAAAAACATCGGCCGTTCCGCCTGGTTGATCATCTCGATCATCCGCGCCGCTGCCTCCGCCAAATCCGGCTTCGCCTCAACTGGCGGCGTAAACCCGCCCAAGCTCGCAACATCCACCGGCCCGCCCTGAATATCCAGTGGCACATCAATCCACACCGGCCCGCGCCGCCCGGTCATCGCCAGATACAGCGCCTTCTCCAGATGATACCGCAAATCAGCAGCATCCATCACCGTGGCGGCATATTTCGTCATGCCCGAGACCATGGTGACAATATCCACCTCCTGCGGCCCCTTCTGCCGCAGCCCGCTGTCCAGCTTCAAATCGCTGCGCTTCACCTGCCCGGAAATAACTAACAGCGGTGCAGATTCCGTCCATGCCTCGCCGACCCCGGTAATGGCGTTTGTCGCCCCCGGCCCAGAGGTCACCAGCGCCACGCCAATCCCTCCCGTCACCCGCCCATAAGCCTCCGCCGCCATGGCGCTAGCCTGTTCATGGTGGTTGGGCACAACCTCCAGCCCCTTAGCCAGCCCCATGGCATCCACCAAAAACATATTCCCGCCGCCGGGCACGAGGAAAACCGACTTTATCCCCCGCTCCACCAGATAGGAGGCAATATAATCGGCGCCGCGAACTGTCTGAGCCATGATGATTCCAAATCCAGAGAAAGACGTTACCCCAACGTTGCCAGATATGCGGCCGTGTCGGCAATCTGTGCATCCAGCCCATGCAGTGCCACACCGGCCTGCCTCGCGGTATTTTGATAAGCCGCCAAATCCCCCACGTAATAATCCGCCGCCCCACCCCGCCACTCCGGCCGCACAATCTCCGGCTCCGTCCGCCCCAGCACACGCGCCACCCGCGCTGCCAGCTCGCCGATTTCAACCTCCACCTCACCAGCGGTATCGCAAACATCCAACGTCAACCCGCACAGCAGCACCGCCAGCGCGATGTTCAGCACATCCCCCACATGCGCGTAGGAGCGCCAAACCGGATGGTCCGCCCGCAAATTCACCGCCCGGCCCGCCGCCACATCGGCAATAATACAAGCCAGCGCATAGGCATTCACATTGTTAATGAACGGCCCCGCCAGATTGAAAATACGCAGTACCGCCGCCGGAAACCCCAACCGCCGCGCCAGATCGCCAAAAACCACCTCGTCCTCAAGCTTCAACGCGCCGTAAACATCGCGCCCCGCCCGGTACGCGGCACCCGAGGAGGGCACAAAAATCCCCGCCGCCCCATTACGCTCAATAAACCCGCCCATGGTTCGCGTAATCCACCGGTTCACCGCCACATAGTCGTCCGCCTGAGCAAACCCGCGCGTCAAAAACGCAAAATGCAAAATTAGCCCCGGCGGCGCCACTTCCCGCTCCAGCTCAGCAAACGCCCGCGCCTGCAATACCCGGCCGGAGCGCAATGCCACAGCCTTCGCCGCCGAAGCATACACCGTCACCCGCTCCACCACCGCATCGCCCAGCGCGTTCTCCAGCATCTCCAGCGCGGCCCGGCCCAGCCAACCGCCCGTGCCGGTCACAACCACAGGCACGTCGCGCCGCCGCAGCTCCTCGGCCAGGCTGGGTGAGAAACCAAGCCCCGTCATCGGGCGCTGTTGGCGCGGCGCGGCCGCTCGGTCATTATGCAAACCATGTCCCTAGAGACCACTCATGCCGCGTGAACGCAACCGCCGGATTCTCTTCATATCCGGCATTGGCCTGGGGCAGCGCGCGGCACAACTGCTCAGCACGCTCATCACTTTGCCGTTGGTCCTGCACGCGCTAGGGCTGGCAGGTTTCGGCGTTTGGGGTGCGGCCACCTCGCTCGCCTGGCTGTCGGGCATGCTGGACCTCGGCCTCGGCAGCGCCCTGCTTTCCCTGTTGCCGCAAGCCCTGGCGGCTGGACAAAATTCCACTCTGCACCGTTATATCACCGCCTCACTATGCACCGGCGTAGGGCTTTCACTCCTTGTTCTGGGCGGCGGCGCGGCTCTCTGGCTCGACGGTATACACCTCCCGGGAGCGCCTTTCGTGACCGCCTGTATCCTGCTGGCGTTGAATATTCCGCTGAGTATCTCGCGCAATGTCTGGTTCGGCCTGCACAAAGGCTACATCGCCGGTTACTGGGATTTTGCGCAAACCTTGCTTACCCTGGCGCTTCTCGTGCTCACGGCATGGGCGGGTGCTGGCGTCACCATCATGACAGCCGTGGTCTACATCGCCATGCTTGCCATCAACGCCGCCAGCCTCGCGCATGCACTGCTCAGCCACGAAGAACTGCGCCCGCGCGAACAGCCCGCCACCACCACTTTGCGGGAGGTTCTCAGCCGCGGCAGCCTGCTATTTGCCATCACCACCGCGGGCGCCTGCGCCTACTCCTTCGATACACTCCTCACCCTGCACTGGCTGGGTGCGCCTGCCGCCGCGCAAATGGTTGTGGCCATGCGAGTCTGTACCACCGCCACAGGCTTCCTCAGCATCACCACCCAGCCGCTCTGGCCTGCCTTTGCCGATGCCGCCGCCAAAGGGGACCGGCTTTGGCTGGGCAAAACCCTGCGCCACGGCACGGTGCTCCTCACGACCCTCGCCATCGCAGGCTCACTCGTCATCGTTGTCTCCGGGAGCCCCGTGCTGCATTGGTGGCTGCATCAGGACCTGCACTTCACCCGCAACTTCCTCTGGGTCATGGCGGCCTGGATCATCGCTATAAACCTACCGAACATAGCCGGCCTCTTCCTCAACGCAGTCACCCAACTCAAACCGCAGATCGCCATTCTCGCCACCTGCGCAGCCCTCGGCCTCCTCCTCAAATTCTTCGCCGCCAAATCCTTCGGCGTGGCCGGCATCCTCGCCATCACCCCCATCCTCTGGACTCTCCTCGTCACCCCCGCCTACTTCTGGCTCACCTGGCGCTGGATGCATGGAAGTAAGTAAGACCAAAATGGCTTTGCCCCATGGCGCTGTTCCAGCAGCAGCCAACACCTCCCGAGATACTGGTGCAGCGTGTCGCCTTCTTGCGCTTTGCAGAGACCGAGAACCGCTTCAATGCGGCGATGGCGGCCCTCAACGAGATTGCCTGACGCTCTAACGGAACAATTGGTTGGGATATGGGCGGCCTCAGGCCGCCCATTGTGTGTGAGCGCCAACTACATGGGCATGCTGTAGGCGACGTCCTGTGCAAACTGCCACAAATACCTACCTACCCACGGCCCTTATTCAACTCCAACGCCCTTGCATAAACCTGCTTCTTAGCCAACCCGGTCGCCACCGCCACGGCGTTCACCGCGTCCTTCAAACTCATCTGTGCCAGCGCCGCCTGTAGTGCCGTGTCCAGAGTCTCTGCTGAGGTTGGCTCGTCCGGCGCGGGGCCGATGACTACGGTGATTTCGCCGCGCGCGGCGTTGGCTTCGTAATGCGCCGCTAGATCGGGTAAACTCCCGCGCCGCACTTCCTCGTAGTGTTTGGAAAGCTCGCGGCATACCGCCGCCGGGCGTGGGCCGAAAACGGTTGCGGCGTCGGCGAGAAACTCGGCCAACCGGTGCGGGGCTTCGTAGAAAATCAGCGTCGCGGTTAGGCCGGCTGCTTCGGCGTTGCGCAGGCGGGTGAGGGCGGCCGTGCGGGCGCCGGATTTCACAGGCAAAAAGCCTGAGAACAAAAACGGGTGCGGCGGCAGGCCGGAGAGGGTCAGCGCCAGCACTGCGGCGTTCGGGCCGGGGATACCGCCGACCAGCAGCCCGGCCTCGATGGCGGCGCGCACCAGCCGGTAGCCGGGGTCGGAGACCAGGGGTGTGCCGGCATCCGAGATCAGGGCGTAATGTGCGCCGTTCTGCATGGCGGCGATGAGGCCGGGCACGCGGGAATCCTCGTTATGCTCGTGCAGCGCGATCAGCTTGGTTTTAATGTCGTAGGCGCGCAGCAAAACTGCGCTTGTCCTGGTATCTTCACACAGAATCGCATCGGCCCCGGCCAGAGTGTCGCGGGCGCGGGGTGAAAAATCTTTAAGGTTGCCGATCGGGGTGGAAACCAGCACAAGAGCGGCGGCTGACGCATGTTGCGGCGCCGCAGAGGAGGGGTTCATCCTTGGTTCGCAGGTCTTTGGTTCGCCGTTCGCATCTTCTGTCATCTGGGGCCCTCCTGACCACGCTGGCGCTGCTTGGCTGCGCCGGTCAAGCCCCGACTTCGCCATCCGGCTATACCCCTTCCGCGCTGGGCGGCGCCAGTAGCGGCGCATTGCCACCGGTGCTGGTACCTTCGGCAGGGCCGGCCATTGGCAAGACCAGCGGCAACGTGCTGCTGCTGCTGCCGCTTACCGGCCCGCTGGCGCCGGTTGGCCAGGTTCTGGAAAACGCCGCGAAACTCGCCTGCCCTGATGGCTCCTCGCCCAGCCTGGACATCCGCGATACCGGCGGCACCGCCGACGGCGCGGCGGCTGCGGCGCAGGCGGGCATTGCCGCGGGGGATGGCATAATCCTGGGGCCGCTGACCGCGGTGGAAGTCCGTGCCGTAGCGCCGCTGGCGCAAGCCGCCGGGGTGAATATGCTCGCGTTCAGCAATGACGGCACGCTGGCGGCACCGGGCGTGTGGCCGCTGGGCATTACCCCCAACCAGCAAGTGCAGCGCGTGGTGCAGGCCGCCGCCGGCGCCGGGCGCACGCAACTGGCGGCGCTGCTGCCCGATACGGATTTCGGCCACAGCCTGGCCGATGCCATTACCGCCGAGACAACGGCGCTCAGCGAACCGGTGGCGCAGATCACCTTCTACCGGCCTGACTTTAACGGCGTGAACCAGGCGGTGGACCAGATGTCGGATTTTGCCGATCGCGGCCAGGGTCTGGAAGACCAGATTAAGGCGGCGCAGGATTTAGGCACCCCCGCGGGCCGGGAAAAGGCGCGCGAGTTGCAGCACCAGCAGATACCACCGCCCAGCTTCAACGCTTTGTTCATTGGCGCGCCGGATGGCAACACACTGGCCGAGCTGGCGAATTTCCTGCCATATTACGATGTGAGCCCACCGCAGGTGCAGTATCTGGGACCGGCGCCGTGGTCGACCATCGCACCGCAGATGGCGCATCAACCGGCGTTCCTCGGCGCGCTGTACGCAGCGCCGGACCCGGCGGCCGCGGCGGTGTTCGACGCTAAATATTTAGCCGCCTATGGCGCCGCACCGCCGGCCATCGCGGACGTGGCCTTCGATGCGGCGGCGCTGGCGAAAGTGGCGGCGGCCTCGGGCGGCTACACCAATACCGTGCTGACAGCCCCCGGCGGCTTTACCGGGACCGATGGCGTGCTGGTGTTGCAGCCCGGCGGCCATGTGCTGCGCGGTTTGGCGGTGTTCCAGATTGCCCCTGGCGCGCCGGTGATTACCTCACCGGCACCCACCCAACTCAGCCAGCCGGGTAACTGATGACCCGCGAATTGTTGTTGGACAGGGCCTGGCCGGCGGCGGTTGCGTTCTTCCTGGCGCTGGCGGCGCTGCCCACTGTGGTGTTCGGGCTGCTGGTCGTTTTTGGCGCGCTGCCCGCGCTGCCCGCATTTTTGGCCTGGGCCATTTGCTCGGCCGTGGCAGTGGGCTTTGGCATGCTGCTGGGGCGCGATATTGTGGTGATGACCAGGCTGGTGCGCGCCTTGCAGAGCCGCCCGGAGGATTTGCCGCGGGAGACCACGCTGCTGGTGCCGGGCATGCGCTTGCTCGGTCAGGAGGCAATAGGCCTGATCCACGCCGAACGGCTTTCGCGCGCCCGGCTGATCGCCAGCGCCGCCGAGGACCGCGCTTTGGTGGAGCGCCTGCCCGACCCGCTGATGAAGCTGGACGCGGAGGGTAATCTGGTTTGGCGCAACGACAGCGCGGTGGCCGCCTTCGGCACCGAGACAGCGGCCCTGCTACGGCACCCCGCGTTGCGTGCCGCGCTGGCCGAGGGGGCAAAAACCGGAACCCCGGTGCGGACCAGCCTGACCATGGCGGTGCCGGTGCCGCGGGACCTGGATGTCACCGTGATCCCTGTGGGCGAGGGGGTGTACGTGCTGGTGACCGACCGCACGCACGAGCGCGCGCTGGAGAAAATGCGCGCCGATTTTATTGCCAATTCCAGCCATGAACTGCGCACGCCGCTTGCCAGCCTGATCGGTTTCATCGAGACGCTGCGCGGCCCAGCGGCCGATGATCCGGAGGCGCAGCAACGGTTTCTCCGTATTATGGCGGAACAGGCGGCGCGTATGCAGCGGGTGATTGCCGACCTGCTCAGCCTGTCGCGGATCGAAATTTCCGAGCACCAGCCGCCCGAGGAATTGCTCAACCTTCGTCCGCTGCTGGAGCGCATCGTCGCCGGGATGGAGCCGATGTTGCGGGAAAACGGGACACGCCTGGAGGTGGCACTTCCGCCCGACCTGCCGGCGGTCCCCGCTGATGCCGACCAGTTGGCGCAGGTGTTCACCAATCTGCTCGACAACGCGATTAAATACGGCAAGCGCGGCGGCTGCATAAAGCTGGTGGCGGCACGCGCCGGCACGGATGCGCGGTTTGAGGCCAATGGCATACTGGTGAGCGTGGCGGACGACGGTACGGGCATTCCGCGTGAACATATCCCCCGGCTGACGGAGCGGTTCTACCGTGTTGACAAAGGGCGTTCACGCGCCGTGGGTGGTACCGGGCTTGGCTTGGCCATCGTGAAACACGTCATCAACCGGCATCGCGGCCGGCTGGTGATTGACAGCACCGAAGGCCGTGGAACAACTTTTACGGTTTGGCTACCGGCAAGGGCAGCCGGTTAGCGGTGGCAACTTCAGCGAGCCAGGGCTAGGACCAGTATAAGGCTCAGGGTAACGACGACGATAAATCCCACTCCGAAGGCGATGCACGCCCAACCCGATGCGGGTTTCTCCTCATGCCGCGAACGTCCGGCAATAACCATGACACAAATCCCTTAAACTTTCCTCGGGCTTTTCATGCGTTTGCCGCTTCTTGCCGAAGGCAGCATACGCATGAAGATCAGGAAAAATAAAGGGTTTTGTGCTGGAATCATGGCCAATTGCGAGCGTGGCGCGGACATAAAGGCGTTTTTTCCCGCGGATCATGTCCCCTGCGGTGGTGCAGGAGGCCGCTGATTGGCCTCCTACACCACCGCAGGGGACATGATCGCGGATTTTTCTAGGGGCGAAGCTCTTAATCGGGCGTGTCGCTGTCGCCATCGCCGGTATCGGAGACCATCAGTGCCTCGGACAAAACGACGGACTGGTCGCGGATTTTTTTCTCGATCGCATCCGCCATTTTCGGGTTATCACGCAAAAACTGCTTGGCGTTTTCGCGGCCCTGGCCGATGCGGGTGCTGTCATAGCTGAACCAGGCACCGGACTTCTCCACGACCCCGGCTTTAACGCCAAGGTCCACCAGCTCACCCATTTTGCTGATGCCTTCGCCGAACATAATGTCGAACTCCACCTGCCGGAACGGCGGCGCCAGCTTGTTCTTCACCACCTTCACGCGGGTGTGGTTGCCGGTAACCGAGTCGTGGTCTTTGATGGAGCCGGTGCGGCGGATTTCCATGCGGATCGAAGCGTAGAACTTTAGCGCATTACCACCTGTGGTTGTTTCTGGGTTGCCGAACATCACGCCGATTTTTAAGCGAATCTGGTTGAGGAAAATCAGCATGGTGTTGCTGCGCGAAACCGAGCCGGTGATCTTGCGCAGCGCCTGGCTCATCAGCCGGGCGTGCAGGCCGACGTGGGTATCGCCCATTTCACCCTCAAGCTCAGCCCGCGGCACCAATGCCGCCACCGAGTCGATGACCAGAACGTCGATGGAGCCCGAGCGCACCAGCGTGTCGGCGATCTCCAGACCCTGCTCGCCGGTGTCGGGCTGCGAGATCAGCAGATTGTCCACATCGACGCCGAGTTTGCGCGCGTAGGTGGGGTCTAGCGCATGTTCCGCATCGATAAAGGCGCAGGTGCCGCCTCGCTTTTGTGCTTCGGCGATGGCGTGCAGGGCAAGGGTGGTTTTGCCCGAGCTTTCCGGCCCGTAAATTTCAATCACCCGCCCGCGCGGCAGGCCGCCGATGCCAAGTGCAAGGTCCAGGCCCAGCGAGCCGGACGAAATAACGTCAATTGCTTCACCTGTGCCTTTGGCACCCATGCGCATGATGGAGCCCTTGCCGAAAGCGCGTTCGATCTGCGCCATCGCGGCATCCAAAGCCTTGTTTTTCTCCATATCCGGCTTCCTGCTCGTAGGTGCTTCCCCACTGTCCGACATCGACTCGGCTGCGGCCAAACGCCGATTTTTTGCTGACGAGGATAAAGCCATAACGTGTTTTCCTTGGAGGACCAGAGTGAAGTTGCGGCACACGCTGACATAGCAAGAACAAAATAGCAACGAGAAAATTAACTATTTGTTCTTTTTTTGTTCTGTTGGGGCAAATCTGTTTATTCGAGCCAACGGTTCAAAGTTTGCCTGATTAAAGACTGCCCCCGCGCCGGCCGATGGCGGCACCTAGGCGCAGGCGCAGCGAGTTCAGCTTGATGAAGCCGGCGGCGTCCTGCTGGTTATAGGCGCCGGCGTCGTCCTCGAAGGTGACCATGCGGGTGGAGTAGAGCGAATGCGGGCTTTCACGCCCGGTGACGATGACGTTGCCCTTGTACAGTTTCAGCCGCACCGTACCGGTGACGGAGGCCTGGGAGGTGTCGATCAGCGCCTGCAGCATGCGGCGTTCGGGCGAGAACCAGAAGCCGTTGTAGATCAGCTCCGCATAGCGCGGCATGATGCTGTCCTTTAAGTGCGCGGCCTCGCGGTCGAGCGTGATGGACTCGATGGCGCGGTGGGCCTGGAGCAGGATGGTGCCGCCGGGGGTCTCGTACACGCCGCGGGACTTCATGCCGACGAAGCGGTTTTCCACCAGGTCCAGCCGGCCGATGCCGTTGGTTTTGCCGTATTCGTTGAGGCGGGTGAGCAGGTTGGCGGGGGAGAGCGCCTCGCCGTTAATGCCGACCGCGTCGCCGTGCAAAAAGTCGATGGTGATGTCGGTGGCCTTATCCGGCGCGTCGAGCGGGGAAATTGTGCGCTGGTAGACGTTCTCCTCGGCCTCCACCCAGGGGTCTTCCAGAACTTTGCCCTCGGAGGAGGAATGCAGCAGGTTCGCGTCCACCGAGAAGGGGGCCTCGCCGCGCTTGTCCTTGGTGATGGGGATCTGGTTGGCCTCGGCGTATTCCAGCAGTTTGGTGCGCGAGGTGAGGTCCCATTCGCGCCAGGGGGCGATGACGCGGATTTGCGGGTTGAGCGCGTAATAGCCAAGCTCAAAGCGCACCTGGTCATTACCCTTGCCGGTCGCGCCATGCGCCACGGCGTCGGCACCGACCATTTCGGCGATCTCGATCTGCCGCTGCGCGATGAGCGGGCGGGCGATGGAGGTGCCGAGCAGGTACTGGCCCTCATACACCGCATTGGCGCGGAACATCGGGAAGACGAAATCCTTCACAAAGGTCTCGCGCAGGTCTTCGATGAAGATCTGCTTGATGCCGAACAGCTCAGCCTTGGCGCGGGCCGGCTCCAGCTCCTCGCCCTGGCCGAGGTCGGCGGTGAAGGTCACCACCTCGCAATGGTAGGTGTTCTGCAGCCAGCGCAGAATGACCGAGGTATCCAGCCCGCCGGAGTAGGCCAGGACGACTTTTTTGATTTTGTGTTCCATGGGGCGGGTTTTTACGCTGATGAAGGGGAGATGCCAAGGGTGGTAATCCGTCAACCTTCCATCAAAACCAGGGCGCGCAGCGCGGAGAATGATTGCGAATTAAAACTTGTTTTGACTCAGTGCTCTTAACCTTTGTTCCACAACGTATTTGCGCCATACTTGCGGCTTCTTCCTTCCGGCTGACATCATTGCCAACTCAGCTGACTCTGGCGTCCAGCTGTCCCCTATTTCGCTTGAAACTTTCTCGACAGCCAGGCAAAATCTCTCATAGTTATCGCCCGTGTTGAAATCGCTCACTGTTGAAGATATATCAGAAGCGTCTACGTCAGTGACATTTTTCGACCATGATATGGAATGGTTTAGCTTCACAACGAGCTCATTAAACAGAAGATTGATGGAACACCCCAGCCATTGATCCATAATATATCCGATAGGATTATCCTTTTTTCTGGGCATCAAGAAGTAGATCAACTTAGTGAAATAGGCTGGTCCCATTCCTGGCAGATTGTCGTTTTCCCTAAGCTTAGTGAAACGATCAAACGCGTCTTTTCGTGTCAAATTTCCCTGTCTTATTTGCTCAGCAACCGGCAACCAAACATTGGTCTTGTTTTGAGTAAATAAGAGATTGAAATGATCTGGCCGTATTCCTCCCCAAGCCAGTATGGAGACGCACAATTCAGAAGTATCTATATTTTTGCACGGCTGTCTGCCAATCAGTTGCGCGCGATTGGCCGCGTCAGGAAAGACCAAACTCACTTTGCCGAGGAGTTTTTCAGGCATCTTTCCCTCGGCTTTATCATTTAATGAAAATAACGGAGGCTCAGGATAGCAACTTCTAAATTTCTCAAAGTGCGAACATTTGAATTCCATGTAATATTGCCTCTCCGATTGAGCTTAATGCGCCCCGTTCATAGATTAAGCCATCAAAAGATGACGAGAGAAAAGTTTTGTAGCTGCCCGTGGTGAGGGTTCGTTTAACATCACTCAAATATCGTGACGACCTTTGCCATGACCTCATCCAGTATCGCCGTCGGCAGGCTCTCGACTTTTCTCCCATTGCGGGCGTTCAGGTCGAGGACACGGGGTTGATCGCAGCGCACGATTCCGGTTGTCTTTAGCCCAGCCAATGGCACGGAAAAACCGAGGCGGCGGGCGAAGTCGCCGCCGTTGGTGATGGGCAGGATAACAGGTAGATTCGTCGCCCGGTTGAAATCATCCGGCGAGACGATCACGACAGGGCGATGCCCGCGTTGTTCCCGCCCCTGTGTTGGCTCAAGGTCAACCATGTAGATGTCGCCGCGATTCATATCAGTTCATCACCCACGGCCGGCGCGTCGACAAATTCGCGTTCCTCGGGCGGCTGTGGCTGCGTGTAGTCCGATGCGGCTAAAAGTTCGGCCATGGTGTAGCGCGGGCGGGCAAGTGGTGCGATTACGAGCCGGCCGTTATCCACGGCCAGCCCGACCGTCGCACCGGCCGTCAGGTGCAGGATATCGAGCAAAGCAGGGGGGACGGCTAGCATAACCGAGCCGCCGACTTTGCGAAGATTGGTGGTGTGCATGTGGGTGCTCTTGAAGGTTATATTTAAATATAACAGAAGGCGGACCGCGTCTCAAGGGCGAATTTTTGGGATGTGGCAGGAAAGATGGATCGCCACGCCGCTACGCGGCTCGCGATGACGCGGATAAGTGTTTATTTTTAAAAGTTTTTGGTGTGGTTTTTTTCAAAAAGCTGCTGTCTTCTTCGGCCCGAACAGCGCCTTGAAGAACATTTGCGCCCCGCAAATCTGCTGCTCCAGGTAGCTCCCCGTGGCCAGCGCCTCGGGGGCCTTGGCGTCCCCGGTGGGCAGCCAGACGGGGGAGAAGTCAGCGGTGCGGAACAGAATGTCCCAAATGGTGAACACCCCGCCGTAGTTGAAGGAGCCGTGGCCGGCGGCGCGCAGGGCGTGGTGCAGGCGGTGGAAGCGCGGCGAGACGAGGATGTATTCCAGCGGGCCGAACGAGACTTTGATGTTGGCGTGCGAAAAGCTCTCGATGAAGCGCAGCAGCAAGATCAGCAGCGGGAACTGCAGCGGCGGAATGCCGATGGCGAGGCCGATGGCGAAGGACCAGATGAAGGCGATCACGTCGTCGAACAGATGGTTGCGGTCGTCGGACCAGAAGCTCATCTGCCGCTGTGCGTGGTGCAGCGCATGCAGGGCGTACCAGGCGCGGAAGGAATGCGAGAGCCGGTGGCGCCAGTAGTCGGCGAGGTCGAGGATCATCGCGTATATGACGAAGGTGATTAGCGGGTGGCCGAACAGGATGGGGAACATTGTCTCCAGCGTCGGCGGGATGTAGCCGGCACTTACCAGCGTGCCGGTGAACCAGGTTTGCACCTGGTAGAACACGATGAAGCTGATGATGGGGATGATGCCGACGCGGGAGATGAAGGTGTAGAGCACATCCACCGCCACGGCCTTTTTGTTCTGCCAATGCTCGATGGGGAAAAAATGCTCCAGCGGCCAGCAGATGGCGTAGGTGACGATGACGGCGAACATGCCGTAGACGCACACCAGCGCCCAGTCGAAGGACAGTTCCTCCCACTCCATCCAGCCGAAATGATAGAGAATGGGCAGGATCGCGTATTGGTCGATGTCGCCCGCGATGATGCTGAAAAACCGGTCGATACCCATGCTATTGCCTTAAGTCAGACGGCTCGGTGATAGCCGATTCGGCCTCGGTTTGCGAGGTATTCCCCCAGCGCCACGGGCATATCAGCCCACGCGCATGCCGGTAAGCACCGTGGCAAGCACGGTGAGCAGCACGAGCAATACGATGATTGAGACCGCCCAGCGCAGGGTGAGGTAATTGGCTGCGACGACGCCGCGGCCGCGGCCAATGGTTTCCACCACGATGGTGATGAAGAAGCCCACCAGAAGCAGGAACAGCGCCAGGGCGGGGGCCTGGAAGTGCAGCATGACCGAGAGCGCCACCCAGCCGATGACGGCGGGGATGACGCCGAAGATGAGCAATTGCCGCTCCGCACCCAGGGTGGCCGGGGTGAGGGGGGTGCCGTTGACCGGATGGGCGGTGTCGCGCAGGGCGAAGCCCCAATGCACGGCGCCGGTGAAGGAGAGGATGACGGCGCCGTAGCTTATCAGCACCTCGATGGCGGTTTGCGAGCCCAGCGGGTCTAGCAGCACGGTGGCGCCCAGGGCCAGGAAAGGGATGGTTCCGGCCAGGGTGATGAGGACCGCGACGGTGAAGGGTTGGCGCAGCATGGTTGGCTCCTATTCGGCGGCTTTGGATTCGGCGGCATCCAGCGGGTCGATGATATAGCCCAGCCGGTCGATGACCGGGCGTAAAATTTCCAGTACCGGCTCCAGATGTTTCAGGTACGGCCGGTAGCGGTAGCGCGAGCGGTCGTAGAGTTTCTCGGTCACCTGGGCGTAGCTGGCGGTGCGCGCGTAGCGGGTGTTCTGCTCGAAGCTCAGGCAGCGCGGGTCGAAATCCACGCCGGCAAAATCCAGGATTTTGCGCACATTGGCTTCCTGGTCCACCACCATGTCCTCGTAGCGCACCGGCAGGTAGCGCATGTTCACGTTTTGGCGGTAGTGCAGGATGAGGTCGGCGACCAGATTGTAGTGCTGGGCGATGGTTTCCATCTGTGCCGCGCAGAAGAAGCCGTGGGTGAGGTGGTTGGAGTAGACCGAGAGCAGCACGTCCAGCGGGTGGCGGATGACGTGGATGATCGGCGATTGCGGGAACAGCAGGGCGATAAGGCCGAGATGCGTCTCGTTGAGCGGCATCTTGTCGGTGAAGAAATCCGCGCCCTCTTTGAAAATCCCGCTCTTGGCCGCGCGGTTAAGGTAGTAGTCGCGCAGTTCGTTCAGGCCGTCGCGCTGGTCGCCCATCCATAACTCGGCCAGCGCGTCCGGGTAGTTGAGCGGGCTAGCGAGCAGGCGCGGCATGATCTGGGTGATGTCGTTGATATAGGGCAGTTCGTCGCCGGCGGAGATGCGCGGATGCACGGTGAGGGTTTGCTCGATGAGCGTGGTGCCCGAGCGGGGGAAACCGGCGATGAACACCGGCTGCGGGAAGTTGGGGCGCACCTCGGCCACGGGCAGGGTTTTCAGGCGGCGCTCGGTGAAGAAGCCTTTCAGGCGGCTGGCGAGGTCGGCGGCGGCTTCGGCCATGTAGGGGCGGGCGCCGAATTCCAGGGCGCGTTTTTTGGCGGTGTCGAAGGCGGCGAACGCTTCATCATAACGGCCGAGCAGGTCGAGCAGGCGGCCTTTTTCCGAGAGTTCGGAGGGGCCGAGTTTGATCTTGGCGCTGCCGCTGTCCTCCGGCTCGTGCAGAATCGCCAGCGCGGCCTCGGTCTTTTTCTGGCGGGCGAGCACGGTGGCTCGGGTGAGCTGCACGCTGGGGTTATCGGGCAGCAGTTTTTCCGCTTCGTCCAGCAGTTGCAGCGCGGCGTCGAACTTGCGGTCGGCTTCCTCCATTTTGGCGAAACCCAGCACGGTTTGCAGCACGCCGGGCTTCAGCTCCATGGAGCGCTTGTACAGCGCGCGGGCTTCGTCGATCCGGCCTTGGTTTTTTAGGTTCCAGGCGAGGTTGGCGAGCGTGATCGGCTCCTCGCCCTCGGCCAGTTCCAGCACGCGGCGGTAATGGTATTCGCCGATCAGCGGGCGGTTAGCCTCGGTGAGGACCAGGCCCATGAGGTTATGCGCCTGCGCGTTCTGCGGCGCGATGCGGATGGCGTTGCGGGCATGGATTTCCGCCTCGGCCAGCGCGCCCTTGCCCAGCAGCATCAGGGTTAGCTCATTGGTGGCCCAAAAATTGTTCGGGTTGATGGTGACCACGCGGCGGATCAGCGCCTCGGCCGCCGGCATGCGGTTTTGCTGGCGGCTGGTGCGGTAGAGGAAGAGCAGCGCGTCCTCCCGCCCTGGGGCGAGTTCCAGCATGTGGCGCACACTGTTTTCGGCGGTGGTGATGTCGCCCGCCTTCAGCGAGGCCTCGGCCTGCGTGAGCATGGGGGTGAGGGCGTTGGTTGCATCGGGCGGGCTTAAAGTGGCGAGATCGAGCGCGCAGCAACGGATGCGCCGCAAACCGGAACCGCATGGGCAGGGGGTGAAATCGACCATAAGGGGAGTGTAACGAGGCGGCGGTGGGACGGCTAGGGGGCCGCACGTGAACAAAAAACGGCGCCTGAAGGCGCCGTTTAAGTTGGAGAGGTTCAAGCCCCTTAGTGCACTTCCTCGGGTTGCTTCTCGCCGGCCGGGTCGTCGCCGTCGGCTTCCGGTTTGGGCAGCAAGGGTACGCTGGCTTCGGCGAAGTCGAAGGCGAGCTTGCCGTCCTTCAGCGTCACTTTCACAGAGCCGCCCTTCACCAGTTTGCCGAACAGCAGTTCTTCCGCCAGCGGCTTTTTGATGAGTTCCTGGATGACCCGGGCCAGCGGCCGCGCACCATACAGCGGCTCGTAACCGCGCTCGGCCAGATATTCCTTGGCCGCCGAGGACAGCTCGATGGTGACGTTGCGGTCCGCGAGCTGGGCTTCCAGCTGCATCACGAACTTCTCCACCACGCGGCCGACGACCTCTGGCGTGAGCGCCGCGAAGGGGATCACCGCGTCCAGACGGTTGCGGAATTCCGGGGTGAACATGCGTTTGATCGCGTCGTCATCCTCGCCCTGGCGCACGGCGCGGCCAAAGCCGATGCCAGCCTTCGCCATGTCCGCGGCGCCCGCGTTGGTGGTCATGATCAGGATCACATTGCGGAAGTCGATCTTCTTGCCGTTGTGGTCGGTCAGCTTGCCGTGATCCATGATCTGCAACAGGATGTTGAACAGGTCGGGGTGCGCTTTCTCGATTTCGTCGAGCAGCAACACGCAATGCGGGTGCTGGTCGATGGCGTCGGTCAGTAGGCCTCCTTGATCAAACCCAACATAGCCCGGCGGCGCGCCGATGAGCCGCGAGACGGAATGCCGCTCCATGTACTCTGACATGTCGAAGCGCGTGATCTCGATGCCCAGCGTGGCGGCCAACTGGCGCGCGACCTCGGTTTTACCGACGCCGGTGGGGCCGGAGAACAAATAGTTGCCGATCGGCTTCTCGGCGTCGCGCAGTCCGGCGCGCGAGAGCTTGATGGCAGCCGAAAGCGCCTCGATGGCGGCATTTTGGCCAAAAACCATGTTCTTCAGGTCGCGCTCCAGGGTCCGCAGCACCTCCTTGTCGTCCGCCGAGACGGATTTGGGCGGGATGCGGGCGATTTTGGAGACCATGTCCTCCACGTCCTTCAAGGTGACGGTCTTGCGGCGCTTGCTCTCGGGCTGCAGCATGCGCGCGGCACCTGCCTCGTCGATCACGTCGATGGCTTTGTCCGGCAGTTTGCGGTCGTTGATGTATTTGGCCGACAGCTCCACGGCGCCGCGAATCGCGTCGTCAGTGTAGCGGACCTTATGGTGTTTTTCATACGCGGTTTTCAGCCCGCGCAGGATTTTCACGGCATCCTCGACCGAGGGCTCGTTGACGTCGATCTTCTGGAAGCGCCGGACCAGGGCGCGGTCTTTTTCAAAATAGTTGCGAAACTCCTTATACGTGGTCGAGCCGATGCAGCGCAGAGTGCCTTGGGCCAGCGCGGGCTTCAGCAGGTTGGAGGCATCCATCGCGCCGCCGGAGGTCGCCCCGGCGCCGATCACGGTATGGATTTCATCGATGAACAGAATCGCCCCCGGAGAGCCTTCCATCTCCGTGACCACAGCCTTTAGCCGCTCCTCAAAATCCCCGCGGTAACGCGTACCCGCCAGCAGCGAGCCCATGTCGAGCGCGAAAATGGTGCAGTTAGCTAGCACTTCGGGCACTTCGCCATCGACGATGCGCTTGGCCAGCCCCTCGGCGATGGCGGTTTTACCCACGCCGGGGTCGCCCACGTACAGCGGGTTATTCTTGGTGCGGCGGCAGAGGATTTGGATCGTGCGCTCGATCTCATGTTCGCGGCCAATCAGCGGGTCGATTTTGCCCGCCAGCGCCTTTTTGTTCAGGTTGACGCAGTAGTTGGTCAGGGCGTCCTGGCCGCGCTTCGTGCTGCTCTTTTCCTCGCGCTCGTTCTCCGGCTGGTCCTGCGCGCCGGTGGGCGTGCGCGGGGCGGATTTGCCGGGGGATTTGGCGATGCCGTGGGAGATGAAATTCACCGCGTCCAGGCGTGTCATGTCCTGCAACTGTAGGAAGTACACGGCGTGGCTTTCCCGCTCGGAGAACAACGCCACCAGCACATTCGCGCCGGTCACTTCATCGCGGCCAGAGGACTGCACATGAATGGCGGCGCGCTGCACCACGCGCTGAAAACCGGCGGTGGGCTTGGGTTCGCCCGCGCGGTCGGTGGCCAGACCCGCCAGATCCTTATCCAGGAACTCGGTCAGGTCCTTCTTTATTTTTTCGATATCCACGCCACATGCGCGCAGCACCGTCAGCGCGTCAGCGTCCTCGACCAGCCCGAGCAGCAGATGCTCAAGGGTCGCGTATTCGTGCTTGCGGTCAGCCGCGAGGGAAAGGGCGCGGTGCAGTGTCTGTTCAAGATTGCGAGAGAGCATGGATCTAAACCGTTCCTTCACGCCGATTGACGGCGCTCTTAGTTCCGGGCGCTAAAAATGCCTGCCCGGCCGACACTTTAATACTCGTCCCGGCAATGACCCGCGGGTTGAGTTTCGACAAACATAGTGAGTGCTCACAAGAATACAGGATCATTCTTTCTCAATAGTGCATTGCAATGGATGCTGGTTTTGGCGCGCCAGATCCATCACCTGTGTTACCTTGGTCTCGGCCACCTCGTATGTATATACGCCACACACCCCAACGCCCCGGCGATGCACATGCAGCATGATCTGCGTCGCCTGGTCGCGCGATTTCTGAAAAAACCGCTCCAGCACATGCACAACGAACTCCATCGGCGTGTAGTCGTCGTTGAGCATCAGCACCTTATACATCGTGGGCTTGCGGGTTTTCGGCCGCGGCTTCACCACCACGCCTGTATTGGGCGCCTCGGTTCCTTTGCGTTTGTCGTTGTCACTCATATCCGGTATCCTGAAACATCTACCCGGCTTTGCCTATGGCTAATTTCACAGCAAAGCGACTCACTCACATTATAACAGGTTCATCTTAACTAAGAGCATATCGAATGCATTGCCGGATATGAAAGAGCAAAATTTCCTCCGGGCCAGAAAAAAAGACCGGCCCTGGATCGGGGCCGGCCTTTTTATCAGGCTGTGCCAGAACCGGGCGCTCGCGCGCCAGGTCCGGCGGGGAGCGTATGCTTAGTGGGTCTTGCCAAAGGTCTCAACGGCCAGGGCAACGCGGGCGGTCAGCGGGGCAATCGCCTGCTCGGTCAGCTTCACGGTCGCGTCGGTCAGCTTGTT
The DNA here is from genome assembly GCA_963696195.1 of uncultured Alphaproteobacteria bacterium. Taxonomy (GTDB): domain Bacteria; phylum Pseudomonadota; class Alphaproteobacteria; order Acetobacterales; family Acetobacteraceae; genus Acidocella. Next base: position 1,351,370 of record OY968826.1, on the reverse strand, counting down.
GCCCTCGGAGACGGCCTTCTCGATGGCGGATTTGGCGAAGCCGGTCTGCAAGTCCACCGCTTCCTTAACGGACTTAACGCCCATCAGGGTTTTGGTGAAGGCAACGGTCTCTTCAATCGAGGCCTTGCTCGAAGCAGCGAACTGCTTGGAAATATCCTGGAAACCAGCGGCATAGATCTGGCTCGCCTTGATCGCGGCTTCCAGGGTGCCCTGGTTGAACGCGAAAACTTCTTCGCTCTTCTTCACGGCCTTTTCAACGCCTTCCTTGAGTTTGGCCTGCGAGGATTCCAGGCCCTTGGTGGCTTTCTCGATGCCTTCCTTCACGGCGGCCAGGGTGTTGTCGAAACCCTTGGTGGCCGCTTCGGCGGTATGTTCGATGGTGGTGGCCGGGGCCGCTTTGGTCTTCGTGCTGCTCATAATACGCAATCTCCAGTTAGGACAAAAAAACTACTGCACGGCCCCAACGCGGCGAGCGAATACGGTAGATACCGCAGTGCAGCAAAATCTCTATAGAAGAACGTTGCGCCTTAGTCAACAATTTTTGTGCGCCGCACAAAAAATTCATGAACGTGAAACTCCCCGGAAGCGGGTGGAAAAGCGCTCCACGGCGCCACTTCCGGGGACCGCCGCCACGGCCCTTAACTCGCTTCGTTAACCCATTGGCTTTTCGGTTCTTTTCCCGTTGTTTGGTGCATTTCTGGCTGGACAGCGCACGGGAGAAGCGTTTACATCATCACAGTTTCGAGGTGAGGTGCCGTTCATGCTGGCTTGGAAGACGGGTTCCGCGAAAAAGTCTCTGGTAGCCGCCGGGCTCTGCCTGGCAGCATGGGCTATCGCGGCGCCCGCTCAGGCCCGCACGGATCACCATGTCCGCCACGTATTCCACCCGGCGTTGAGTGCGCCGGCCGGCCCCGTGGTGCAGGCTGATGCGTCCACCGGCTTCGGCCCGGCCGCGCCCGGCCCCAGCAGCATTGTTATAGACGCCGCCCGCGGCCAGGTGATCGCCGCTTCTGGTGCGGATATTCCGCGCTACCCCGCCAGCCTGACCAAATTGATGACGCTGGATCTCGCCTTCCAGGCGCTGCGCAATGGCCGCATGACGCTAGATACGCAGATCCCGGTCTCTTACCACGCCGTCTCCGTGGAGCCGGTGAAGCTCGGCTTGCAGCCCGGCAGCACCATTTCCGTGCATGATGCCATTCTGGCGATGACCACCATGTCCGCCAACGATGCCGCCACCGCGCTCGGCGAATATATTGGCGGCGGCTCGGAAGCGCATTGCGCCGAGATGATGACCCTGCGGGCGCACGCGCTCGGCATGGCGCAGACGCAATTCTACAATGCCTCCGGCCTGCCCAATCCGGGCCAGATAACCACCGCGCGCGATCTCTCCATTCTGGCGCGCGACATTGTGGTCAACTTCCCCGAGGACCAGCAGTTCTTCGAGGTCCAGGAGTTCGATTTCCGCGGCCGCTCCGTGTACAGTAACAACCAGATGCTGAAATCCTATGCCGGCGCCACCGGCATGAAGACCGGTTACACCAATCTGGCGCGGCATAACCTTATTACCAGCGCCACGCGCGATGGCCGGGTGCTTATCGGGGTTGAACTGCACGAACCGTCGTGGGGCGCCACTTACCAGCAGATGACCGCCCTCCTCGACGGTGGTTTTGGCAGCCATGTTCCCGTTACCGAGGCGCAGATGGCTGCCCGCGAGCAGCCGGTTGTGCGTACCGCGCAAGCCGCGCCGCGTCCTCCCGTTTCTCATCCTCCCGTGGTGCAAGTGGCCAGCCGTATGCGCCAGTCCGCCTCCGGCAGTTGGGCCGCCCAGCTTGGCCTGTTCAGCCGTATGAGCAAGGCCCGGATCGAGGCTGTGGCCGTCCGCCAGATCAGCGGCGTTGGTTTCCCGCGCATCGCCAGGGTGCAGTTGCATGGCAAAACCCTGTGGAACGCCCAGGTGGCGGGCTTGAGCTTCGCGACAGCGCATGAAACCTGCAACGCAGTGACGGCGCGCGGCAGTTCCTGCCGGATTGTAGCACTCTCGTCCGACCATCTGGCGATGGAATCCGCGTCCGCGTCCACATCCACGGACGACGGGACATAGGCCTCCCGCATCGCGCGCCCCGGCGCGATTTGAGCATTTGCGCGGCTGGCCGTATGTGAGGCCGCGATGACCATTTCACAATTAGCCGAGCTGCTCGTGACCGTGGTGGGTGTTAAACCGCTGCAGGCGGTAACCATCGTGGGCAGCACGTTTGTGTTGGAGGACGCGGCGACGCTGTTCGCGGCCATGCAGGTGGCCTCGGGCGCGCTCTCGCTGCCGCTGGCGCTGGGTTCGCTCTACGCCGGCATCGTGCTTGGTGACCTCGGCCTGTACGGGCTGGGCTGGCTGTCGGCCAAACATGCCTGGGCGATGCGGCTGGTTCCGCGCCGCCGCCGTGACCTCGGTCACCAATGGGTCAGCCGGCGCATCTTTCCGCTTGTCGTGGTCAGCCGCTTCGTCCCCGGCCTGCGCCTGCCGACTTACACCACGCTCGGCTTTCTGCGCGCGCCACTGGGCAAATTCGCCCTCTCGGCCATTTTCGCCACGCTGCTGTGGACCACGGGGCTGTTTTTTATCAGCTTTAAACTCGGTTTGGTGATGATGCGCTATCTTGGCGCTTGGCGCTGGGCCGGTCTCGGCGTATTCCTTGTTATACTGGTTGTCGTGGGCCGGATTGCCACGCGGGTATATAATAAAAGGACAACGCCATGAGCGTAACATCGCTCCCCGTCGCACTACCCCAGCCTGGGGGGAGTCTACTGCCTGCCCGGCATAAGAGCCCGGTGTCGTTTTTTGAGTTCTGGCCCGGCTGGCTGTTCTACGCCCCGGTGGTGGCGTTCTGGGTACTAAAATCTATCCGCTACGGCAGCCTTACGCTCCCCTCTCTGGCCAATCCGCGCATCAACGCCGGCGGCATTTGCGGCGAATCCAAAAACGCCATCCTGGACCTCGCGGGTCCCGTGGCGCGGGCATGGGTCGCGCCCTACGCGCCGCTGACCACCTCTGGCCATAACGACGGCAACGACCTCGTCCTTGCTTTGGCCGCCATGGCGCGCGCCGGGTTAACCTTCCCGCTGGTCGCCAAGCCGGACATGAGCTGCAATGGCGTTGGCGTGCGCCTGGTGCGCGACGAAGCACAGCTTGCCGCCTACCTCGCCGCCTTTCCCCGCGCGACGGACCTGCAACTCCAGGCGCTGGTGACCCATGAGGGCGAGGCCGGGATTTTCTACATCCGCCATCCCGGCGAGGCGGCGGGGCGCATCACCTCCGTTACGCTGAAATTCCCCCCCACCGTCATCGGCGACGGCAAGCGCGATGTGCGCGCCCTTATCGCCGCCGACTCGCGGTTGAGCGCGGTTGCCAAACTGCTGCTGCCAAAACTGGGCGCCAAAGCGGAACAGGTGCCGGCGGAAGGCGAGACCGTGCGTCTGGTGTTCGTAGGCAATCATTGCCGCGGCTCAACCTTCAAGGATGGGCTGGACATCGTGACCCCGGCCCTGGCCGCGCGGATCGACGAGATCATGCAGGACATGCCGGAAGTGTATTTCACCCGCCTCGACCTGCGCTACGAATCGCTGGACGCACTGCGCGAGGGGCAGAATTTCACGATCATCGAGTTCAACGGCAGCGGCTCGGAAGCAACTCATATCTGGGACCCGGAAATGACCTTGCGCGCCGCCTACGCCACGCAGTTCTTCCATTACGGCGAATCCTTCAAAATCGGCGCCGTTATGCGCAAGCGCGGCTTGCGCCCGGCAGGCTGGCGTAAATTGGCATCGCTCTGGCGCTACCAGAAAAGGTTGATGGCGGCTTACCCCGCCAACGACTAGAGTGTTTTTCATCAACATGAAAACACTCTAGTTTTGTTTTGGCGAGCAATTTCATTCAGTTAAATCGAACCCACCGATTCAATTTAACTGAATATTGCTCTAGGTTTGAACCTTCCGGTTCAATCTAATCGCATATTGATCTAACTACTCCGCCTTTACGCTGAACCCGGCGCCCCGGATCGCGGCGATAAACGCCTGCGCCCCGCCGTCGCCGCCGATGCTCACCTGCTTGCTTACCAGGTCAGCGGCAACGGTGGCGCGCGGGTCAACGCTCTGCACCGCGGAGGTAATCGCCCGCACGCAGGAGGAACAATCCATATCAGGCACGAGGACTTGCAGCGTGGTGTCATTTGTCGTCATGCCGATCTCCTTGGACGGCCTTAGTAAGGGTTACCCCGGCGGCAAGGTCAAGCCTTGACCCTCCTATGATGGGAACCATATTGTCGGCCATGGATCAGCTACTACCGGCAGCGCAGACAATCGACCTCGCCATCGGCGGCATGACCTGCGCCAGCTGCGTAACCAGGGTGGAGAAAACCCTGGTGAAAGTTCCCGGCGTGCAAAGTGTCACGGTCAATCTGGCTACCGAGACCGCGCATCTTCTCGCCACGCCCGGCACCAGGGTGGAAGACCTTACTGAGGCGGTGGCCCGCGCCGGGTATACGGCCGAGCTGCGTGCCCAGGCCCGCCCGCGATCTCACCGCCGCGAGAGGCTGGAACTCATCGCCGCGGTGCTGCTTTCCGCCCCGCTGTTTGCCTCCATGCTCTGGCCCTTGCCGGGTGGCGTGGAACTAGCGCTGGCCACCATCATCCAATTCTGGCTCGGCGCCCGGTTTTACATAGCGGGTTACAAGGCCCTGCGCGCCCGCACGGGCAACATGGACGTGCTGGTGGCGCTGGGCACTTCCGCCGCCTATGGCCTCTCGCTGTGGGATTATGCCACCGCCGGGCCGCTGTATTTTGAATCCTCGGCGGCCATCATCACCTTCATCCGCCTCGGCAAATACTTGGAATCCCGCGTCAAGCGCGAGGCCGCCGGCGCCATCACCGGCCTTAACAGCCTGCGCCCCGCGCTGGCGCACGTGCCAGGGCGCGGCGATGTTCCGGCGCAATCGCTCATCCCCGGCGATGAAGTGGAACTGCGCCCCGGTGAGCGCGTCCCGGCTGACGGGATCATCATTAGCGGCACCTCCAGCCTGGATGAAAGCCCGCTTACCGGCGAATCCCTCCCCGTCGCCCGCGCCCCGGGTGAAGCCCTGCTGGCCGGCGCGCTAAACCTGGATGGCGTGCTGCGCCTGCGCGTCACCGCCGCCGCCGGTGAATCTTTCCTCGACCGCATCGCCCGGCTGATCGACGCTGCTCAGGCCTCCAAGGCGCGGGTGCAACGATTGGCGGACCGCGTGGCGGCGGTCTTTGTCCCCATCATCATCGCCATCGCCGCCGTCACCTTCATCGGCTGGCTCGCACACGGCGCGCCCTTGGCCGCCGCCCTTATCAACGCCGTCTCCGTGCTGGTCATTGCCTGCCCTTGCGCCCTGGGTCTTGCCACGCCCGCGGCCATTCTCGCCGGCACGGGTGTCGCGGCGCGGCGCGGCATCCTGCTTCGCAATGCCGATGCCATCGAGGCGGCCGCACATGTAGACATGGTGGTGTTCGACAAAACCGGCACGCTCACCAGTGGCCAGCCCCAGCTTACCGGCATTCCCTTCCTGCAAGGCATTACGCGTGAACGCGCGCTGGACATCGCCTCGGCGCTGGCGGCGCCGGACACGCATCCGCTTTCCCGCGCCCTGCGCCGGCCAAGCCCGCCCCAGGCGGAGTCGGTGCGCAGCCTTCCCGGCCGTGGCGTGGCAGGCTGGGTTGCCGGGCAACGCTATATTCTCGGGTCTGCCGCGCTAATTGCGGATGCCGGCGGCACCGCGCCCGTCCTCGCCAGCACCGCCACACTTTCCTACCTCGCCCGCGCGGACGGCACCTGCCTCGCCGCCTTCGCCTTCGCCGACACGCTCCGCCCCGGTGCCCGCGCCGCCATCGCCCGCCTGAAAAGCATGGGCATCGGCGTGCAACTGCTCTCCGGCGACCGCGACGCCGCGGCGCAGGCCGTGGGCGCGGAACTCGGCATTGAACATGTCGTGGCCCACGCCAGCCCGGAGCAGAAAATCGCCGCCATCCACGCTTTGCGCGCGGCGGGCAAAACCACCGCCATGGTGGGGGATGGCGTGAACGACGCCCCGGCCCTGGCTGCGGCGGACATCGGTATGGCGATGGGGCAGGGGGCCGATGTTGCTATCGAAGCCGCGGATATTTCGTTGCTCAGGCCGGACCTCGCCCTGGTGCCCGACGCCCTCGCGCTGGCACGAAAAACTTGGAATGTGCTGTGGCAGGGCCTGTTCTGGGCGATGATCTACAACCTTATCGGCATCCCCGCCGCCGCCTTCGGCCTGCTTAGCCCCACCATCGCGGGCGCCGCCATGGCCGCCTCATCCGTCTGTGTCCTCGCCAACGCGCTGCGCCTGCGCAACTGGAGACCAACATGAGCCTGGTAACAATCAAGGAAGCCTCGGCCGCCACCGGCGTCTCGCCGAAGATGATCCGCCATTACGAGAGCGTCGGCCTGATAAAAGCGCCGGCCCGCACCGAGAACCGCTACCGCCATTACAGCGAGGCGGAACTGCATGACCTCGGCTTCATCCGCCGCTCGCGCGACCTGGGTTTTTCCATCGAGGACATCCGCCACCTGCTCTCGCTCTGGCGCGACCGCAGCCGTACCTCGGCGGAGGTGAAGGCCATCGCGCTGCGCCAGATCGCCGAGCTGGACGCCAAAGCCGCCGCCTTGGCGGAGATGAGCCGCACGCTGAAACAACTGGCCGCTACCTGCCACGGCGACGACCGCCCCGACTGCCCGATTCTGGAAGCGCTCGACCGGCCGTCCTGCTGCAAACCTTGACTTTCCGCCGGGCTTTGCCGATAGGAGGGCTTAGGAAAATAGCGCGGTTTGCGCTAGGCGCGCTGTCGCGCGCGATACCACAACACGAACGGGCACAATTTTTGTCAGACACTCCTGAGACCGAAGCGCAGACCACGGCGCTCGAAGCGGCTATTCCACAAATCGGCGCGGAACATCTCGCCGTGACGGGGATCGTCGAGATACCGGCTACCGAACCACCCGCCGAACTTCCGCTGGAAGCGCCGGCCGAGCCGGTCGTGGCGCAGGAGGTGCAGGAGGCCCCGGAAGCCCCGGCGCAGGAAGACCAGGAGTCCGATGAAGCCGACGCCGACGAGCGTGTGGCCGAGGACGCCGCCGCCGAGGCTCACGGTTTCGCCCCGCTCGGCCTCTCCGAACCCATTTTGCGCGCCTTGCACGACAAGGGCTACCTCCGCCCCACGCCGATCCAGGCGCAGGCCATTCCCACCGTGCTCATGGGCCGCGACGTTTTGGGCTGCGCCCAGACCGGCACCGGCAAAACCGCTGGCTTCACGCTGCCGCTGCTGGACATTCTCTCCGGCTCCCGCGCCCGTGCCCGCATGCCGCGCTCGCTCATCCTGGAGCCGACGCGCGAACTCGCCCTCCAGGTCGCGGAAAATTTCGTCGCCTACGGAAAATATCTAAAACTTAATCACGCGCTGTTGATCGGCGGCGAGAGCATGTCCGACCAGAAGGACGCGCTGGCGAAGGGTGTTGACGTGCTCATCGCCACCCCGGGACGCCTCATCGACCTGTTCGAGCGCGGCGGCCTGCTGCTGCGTGACGTGCGCGTGCTGGTGATCGACGAAGCCGACCGCATGCTGGACATGGGCTTCATCCCGGACATCGAACGCATTGTCGGCATGCTCCCGGCCACGCGCCAGACGCTGTTCTTCTCCGCCACCATGGCGCCGGAAATCCGCCGCCTGGCCGATGCCTTCCTGAGCAACCCGAAAGAGATCACCGTCTCCAAACCGGCCTCGGTCGCCACCACCATCACCGCCGGGCTGGTGCTGGTGAACGAGCACGACAAGCGCGAGGCGCTGCGCCGGCTCATCCGCTCCGAGGATTTGCAGAACGCGCTGATTTTTTGCAACCGCAAGCGCGATGTCGATATTTTGCTGAAATCCCTGCTCAAGCATGGCTTCTCCGCCGGCGCCTTGCATGGTGACCTCGCGCAATCCGTGCGCTTCGCCACGCTGGAAAAATTCAAGGCGGGTGAATTGCGCCTGCTGGTCTGCTCCGACGTCGCCGCGCGCGGCATCGACATTGGCGGCCTGAGCCATGTGTTCAATTTCGACGTGCCGCATCACAGCGAGGACTACGTCCACCGCATCGGCCGCACCGGCCGCGCCGGCAAGGAAGGCCGCGCCTTCACCATCGCCACGCCGGAAGACCGCATGGTGGTGGAAGCCGTGGAAAAACTCATCGCGGCGCCCATCCCGCGCATAGAAATTCCGGGCCTGGATACTGTTGAATGGGCCGAAGGCGACGCCCGCCGTGGCCGTGGCCGTGGCGGCCTTGGGCGCGGCAAACCCGCGCCCAAGGCACCTGCCCGCCCGGCCAAGGCCCGGGAAGAAGAGCCCGCGGTTGAAGCCGTGCGTGAACCCACCCGCGAGCGCACCCCGCGTCCGCCGCGCACGGAACAGCGTGGCGAGCACCGCGCCGCGCCGCGCCGCGAGGAACCTGCCGCCCGCGTGGAAGAACCCCGCCGCCGCGAGCCGCGCACCGTCTACGCGACTGACAATAACGGCCCCAGCGTCCGTGGTTTTGGCGCCGACGTTCCGGCCTTCATGCTCATTCGCAAGCGCGGCCCGCTTGCCGCCATTCTCGAAGAGCAGAACGAGATCGAGGAAGATGATTTGGTTCAGGTGGCCGAGAACAACAATGACGAGGGTATGGCGGCTTGAACCTCAAGCCCGCGGTTTTTTGCCGGATTGGCCTGAACTAATATCATGAGTCATTGCAGGCACTTTGGCATCTGCGGCGGTTGCGCCGTGGATGCCCGCCCCCTTGCGGGAAAATCCCTGGCACTAGCTCAGGCTTTAACGAGAGCCGGATTTGTGGACGCACCCGTGGCAGCCTTGGTGGAAACCCCGCTGCGCGCCCGCCGCCGCGCAGACCTCGGCGCCACCCGCAAAGCCGGCGAGATTTCCCTCGGCCTGCACCGCAGCGGCAGCCCCGCCGTGGTGGACATGCTCGAATGCGTGTTGCTCCTGCCGGAAATCGTTTCACTCTTGCCGGATTTGCGTATTCTTTTGCGCAGCCTTCAGGCTTTCCGCAGTAGCGGTTCCGTGGTCATCAACTGGCTGGACAACGGCCCGGATATTCTGCTGCGCATGGACGCCGAATTTACAGGCCCGGACCGCACCAAAATCATCGCCTTCGCGCGCGCCCACAACGCCCCGCGTATCAGCATCGCCACGGGCACGGACCTGCCCGAGCCAGCGGTCATTCTGCAAACCCCGGTCATCAGTTTTTCCGGCATCCCGGTTGACCCACCCGCCGGCGGCTTCCTGCAAGCCAGCCGGGAAGGGGAGGCGGAGATCATCGCCGCCACCATCGCCGGCCTGCCAAAATTCACCGCAAAATCGCGCATTGTCGAATTATTCGCAGGCTCCGGCACGCTCTCCTTCGCGCTCGCTCAGCACGCCCGCGTTGAAGCCTACGAGGGCGACGCCAGCGCCGTGCAATCGCAGGACAAAGCCATCCGCCTCAACAATCTGGCCGGCCGCATGCGCGTTACCCAGCGCGACCTCCACCGCCGCCCCCTGCAAACCGCCGACATGGCCGGCGCCAAAGCCGTGGTACTGGACCCCCCCTTCTCCGGCGCCACCACGCAAATGCGTTTTCTCGCCGCTAGTGGGGTTGCCCGTGTTATCTACGTCAGTTGCAACCCTGATGCTTTGGCAACCGATGCGGCCGTGTTGCGCCGTGCGGGGTATACTGTGCTGAAGGCCACGCCGATCGACCAGTTTCCGTATTCGGAGAATGTTGAGAGCGTGGTGGTGTTTGAGAAGTTAAAGTAGCAACGAATCCGTGGAATTAACCACTCGTAAACCTGAATCTGATAGGTTTTGTGGGAGAAACGGGGAATTCTATCATGGGTATTGACATCTACCTTCGCGACCGGCCGAAACAGACAATTTTCATTGAAGCCCTCCCCAAAAAAGTAGGCATGCTGCGCCGGCTCTCGAAAGTCACCGAACTTAATGACGCGCGCGTGGCGCAAATTGAATCTGTGAAAGAGGCTTTTCGCGGCAAACCAACATCGCCTGCAGCGATGATTCCGGGTCCATACGATGGTTACTTGGCGGCGGACCCAAGCCGGCGCATGGATGCCTATTTGGTGATTGGCTGGGACGCGGAAAGAATCAAAGTGACGGATGCTGGTTGGGATGATTTGCCCACTCTCGGGTATGCGGTCCTGAGTGCTGGTTCGGACGAACTTCTCTTGCATGAGATGAGGGATGGGCTACTTTATCCTTTGTCTGTCAGCCGGGCGATTGAGCTAGGCATTTTGAGCAAGACAGGAAAGCTCAAGCGGCCAGTTTTGGTTTGATTTGGTGGCGCTCCGTCAAATTTCCTCGTCGTCGGAATCGGTCTCCTGTTCTTGCGTCAGCAGTACTTCCAAATGGCCACCAAAAAAAAGATCGAGTCGATTTAAGATCATTTCGACAGTCGTTCCACCGTCGACTAAATTCCTGGCCAATTTGCGACCGGGATGGAGCACATCCCATTGTGAGCGGTTTTGGGGGCGACGAACGCCAGGAGTTTTATTTCCAAAGCCGTCGATGACAACATTCCAGATTGGCCTATATTGTTCAATCATCATGTTTTCACCAAGTGGAATCCAAATGTCGTCGACCATCAAAGCGCGACAGAAAAAGTCTGATAGATTAATGTTGCTAACTTCTCCAATGGATTTAGCATGACCGCGCAGACGATCACGCATTGATGTCCCGACTGCGGAATCGGAAGAGAGGCCTCCTTTCCGGGAGCCCTTGGGGACTGCTTTTCCTACATAAATCGGTTGTAAAAACTTATTATGCAGATTTTTTTGGGCGATGGGAGAATAAGCCGAAAAATTACCTGTGTAGTAAATGGCATAGACCCCTGCACCAACAAGTCCACTTACGTTGCCTAGAGGCAGTACGGATTGAAGCAGCAACGCCTTGGCAATGCTCTCTCCAAGGTTAAATTTGTCGAGAGGGTTATACGGTTCACCGGTCACTGAGCGAAGCCTGTAGTTGGTCACGCACGCTACTTGCCATAACCTCGGCAAGCCGTACCGGAACGGCATTCCCCAATTGGCGCATTGTTTCGCTCCACGCTCCATGAAACCAGAAGTCATCGGGAAATGTCTGAAGGCGGGCACTTTCGCGAACACTAAAGTATCGGAGCGATCCGTCGGCTCGCCGAAGCATGTTCTCGCCACCGGGAACACCATGGTCGCCAGCCTTTAGCGTCTTTGCTGGTTCGTCGATGGGGCTGCCTGTATGTCCAGGGTACGAGCGCGCGCCTGGTTGAAACCCATGATTAGGGAAAGCCTTGGCGGCACGCGAATGGAGTTCGGGATCGGGCAAATCATGCAATGCATCGCGGACAGTCTGCCACGCCAAAAGATTTGGCTTGTCGGCAATATTGGATGCGCGTGCCGCCGCTCTATCGTCCACCATCCGATCTTTTTTTGCCACGCGGCGAACGTCCCAGTATTCGCCGGAGCGCCATTGCGACCAGAGCAAAGCCTCTTCCGAATGCGTTTGTGCTGGAAAATTCCATTCAATATTCAGGTCGGAACGGAAACCAACAATGAAAATGCGTTCGCGCTTCTGTGGCACGCCGTAATCGGCGGCATTCAAAAGGCGCATCACCAGCCTATAATGCAGGCCAGATGGTTTGCCCCGAGTATGGTGGCGTTCAAGGCGCGAGAGGTGATCGGTCCAGGCCTCCGCCGGGCGAGGGGTAAGATCGGGGTAGGTTAATTGCAGCCGGATATATTCAAGGTAACTGGCAAAGGAGGACCGCGTGAGGCCCTTAACATTTTCCAGCATGAACGCGCGGGGCTTTAGCTCCCGGACCGCTCGAACGGCTTGCGGGAACATGTCACGGGTGTCCAGAGGCCCCGCATGCTTGCCTCCCAGGGAAAATGGTTGGCAAGGTGGGCCGCCCGAAACGAGGTCGATACCTCCCTTGATTTTGGAGTAGTCAAATTCGCGAACATCGCCTTGTGTCAGAGGCCAATGCGAAATTTGTGTGTGTCCACGATCCTTGTTGTCCCGAATAGTGTCGCAGCAATAGCGGTTCCATTCGATTACGGCCTCGGGCACGAACCCGGCGCGCGCGGCACCGATTCCTAACCCACCCGCTCCGGCAAACAGCTCAATCGACCGCATCGTTAACCTCCGAGGAATTCAATCAAACGCTCACGAAGAGCATCCATATCCTCTAGTTGGCATTCCCAAACAACCAGTTGATCCCAACCAAGCGCGGCAAGGGCCGCCCGATTCGAATTCATCCCTCTGACGATTTTTTTCTAGCTTAGGTAGCCAGAAGTCAAGTCTAGATTTGGGAAGTCGGCCAAGGTGGCAGTCGTGCCGATGCCAAAAGCAACCGTGGAAGAAAATTATTTTTTTGCGTTTGGCGAAAACCAGATCAGGTTTGCCGGGGAGGTCCGAAACATGGAGCCGATAGCGATATCCGAGTGCATGGACCAAGCGCCGGACGGCAATTTCTCCCTTACTGTCCTTGTTGCGTATCCGCCCCATGCGCTCGCTGCGCTCGGCCTGTGTGAGAGTATCCGTCATGATTTGAGAGGTACAAACGGGAGCCGCTTTCAGGGGGTAATTGCTAGAACCCTACCCCTGCTTCCAGGGCAGCCCCTCCGCCTTCCAGCCCCCCACATTCCCGCGGTGCCCGCGTGCGTCCTGCGGCCCCTCGAACCCGTCCTTCACGTTATACACATGCTTGAACCCGGCCGCCTTGGCCGCCTGTGCCGCCGCCATGCTGCGTCCGCCGGAGCGGCAGATGAAGTAGATGTGGTCGGTGTGCTGCAATTTCGCCGCCGCCAGCGCATCCAGGAATTTCGGGTTCGGCTGCATGGTGGGGAATACCTGCCACTGGATCAGCACCGGCTGCTTGCCGGTCTGGCTCAAATCGGGCACGCCGACAAAGCTCCACTCGGCATTGGTGCGTACATCGCACAAGGCGGCATCCGGATTGCTCATTAATGCTTCCCAGACCTGTCGCGGCGCCAAATCTTCGATCATAATATCCCCCGCAAGTACTGTATGAGTATTTCGCCCAGCATAGCGAGGACGTAGCGTAATGGGAACAGTCGTTGACGGGTTGATTGGGGCAATCGGCAACACGCCGCTCATCCGGCTGGGGCGCGCCAGCGCCGCCACGGGGTGCGAGATTCTGGGCAAGGCCGAGTTCCTCAACCCCGGCGGCTCGGTGAAAGACCGCGCCGGCCTTGCCATTATCCGCGCCGCGGAGGCGGACGGCACTTTGAAGCCCGGCGGCGTTATCGTTGAGGGCACCGCCGGCAACACCGGCATCGGCCTCACTTTGGTGGCCAACGCGCTCGGCTATAAATGCGTGATTGTTATGCCGGAGACGCAATCCCAGGAGAAAATCGACTTTTTGCGCATGATCGGCGCCGATTTGCGCCTGGTTCCGGCGAAACCGTTCAAAGACCCCGGCAACTACGTCCACGTCTCCCGCCGGCTGGCGCAGGAGCTGGGCGCGGTCTGGGCGAACCAGTTCGACAATCTGGCGAATCGGGAGGGCCACCGCCTCACCACTGGGGCGGAAATCCTCGACCAGACCGGCGGCAAGGTCGATGCCTTCACCTGCGCCTGCGGCACCGGCGGCACGCTGGCCGGGGTGAGTTTGGCGCTTAAAGCGCACCACCCGGCCACCCGAATCATCCTGGCCGACCCCGAGGGCAGCGGCCTCTACGGCTGGGTGAAAAACGGCGATCTCACCGTCACCGGCTCCTCCATCACCGAGGGCATCGGCCAGTCCCGCGTGCCGGAAAACCTCAACGGCATCGCCATCGACGACGCTCTGCGCATCCCGGACCCCGAGGCGCTGGAGCAAGTGTTCGACCTGCTCATCCACGAGGGCCTCTCCGTCGGCGGCTCCGCCGGCATTAACGTCGCCGCCGCGATCCGAGTCGCGCGAGACCTCGGGCCAGGCCACACCATCGTCACCATTTTGTGCGACGGCGGGGCGCGCTACCAGAGCAAGCTGTTCAACCCGGAATTCCTCCGCTCCAAAAACCTGCCGGTGCCGTCATGGCTTTAGAAGACCCGGCGACCCTTGACGCCGAGGAACTGCTGGCGGGGTATGCGGAGAAAACCCTCACCCCCCTGCAAGCCCTGCAGGCCATCACCGAGCGCATCGCCCGGCGCAACCCGGAGATCAACGCCTTCGCGGTAATGAACCCCGCCGCGCTGCGGGACGCCCAGGCCAGCACCACCCGCTGGGCGGCCGGCAAGCCGCAAGGTGTGCTGGACGGTGTCCCCGTCACCATCAAAGACATTATCGACGTCGCCAACCTGCCCACCCGCCGCGGCAGCAAAACCACCGGCGCCGCACCCGTGCCCACCAACTCGCCCGTGGTCACCGCTTTGCGCGAGGCGGGTGCGGTTATCCTCGGCAAAACCACCACCACGGAATTCGGCTGGAAAAGCCCTGGCGACTGCCCGGCCACCGGCATCACCCGCAACCCTTGGAACCTCGCCCATACCCCCGGCGGTTCCTCCTCCGGCGCCGCCGCCGCTGCCGCCGCGTTTTTTGGCCCGCTACATGTGGGGACTGACGCAGGCGGCTCCATTCGCATCCCGGCCGCCTGGTCCGGGGTGGTTGGGCTGAAGCCGAGTTTCGGCCGCGTGCCGCAATGGCCGCTCGGCGCGTTCGGCCACGTCGCCGTCGCCGGCCCCATCACCCGCACGGTGCGCGATGCCGCCCTCATGCTCTCCGCCATCGCCGGCTTTGCCCCGCGTGACCCGTTTTCCTTGCCCGAGCCAAAACGTGATTTTCTGGCCGGCATCGAGGACGGCGTGGCCGGAATGCGCATCGGCATCCTCGCCAACCCCGGCTTTGCCGCCCCGGCCGATGATGACGCGCTAAAAGCCCTGGAATCCGCCCGCAAAATCCTCGAAGCTTTGGGTGCCACGGTCGTGCAGGCCAACATCGCCCTGCCGGACGCCTCCCTCAGCTTCACCAAAATCTGGGGCGCCGCGCTGGCCCGCCAGGTTGCCACCATCGCGCCGGAAAAACACGCGCTGCTCGACCACGGCCTCACTGGACTGGCGCGGCAATTCGCCACCGCCTCGGCGCTGGACATGCTGGAAGCCGAAGCCCAGCGCGTGCAAGCCGCCCACGCCATGGCCGCCACCGATTACGACGCGCTGATCTGCCCCTGCGTCCCCCAAGCCGCCCCGCTGGCTGGCGTGCCGGTGGACGACCCGGTGACCGGCCTGCTGCAACACTGGGCGCCGTGGACGCTGCTGTTCAACCTCACCCGCCAGCCGGCCATCTCGCTCCCCATGGGGGTGAATGCCGCCGGCCTGCCGGTCGCCGTGCAAATCGCCGCGCCGCTGTACCGTGATGATGTGGTGCTCAGAATCGCCCGCGCGGTGGAGAAGGCGGTGTAACCACAAGCCCATCCGCCCCGCGCACCAGCGGCGCATGCGCCAGCACCGCCTCCATGGTCAGCGTCCCATAAAAATGCGGAAATTTTTCTCCGCCCCGCGAGACCTCCCAGCGCACCGCATCCCCCAGCGCCGCCAAATCCACCGCCGTCACCACCAGCCCGCTTTGCCCAGCAAAATGCCTGTCCACCGTCTCGCTCAACTGCGCGGCGGTGGACATGTGAATATACCCATCCGCCAAATCCACCTTCGCCCCGGCAAACACCCCCGCCCGCAGCGCGGCAAATTCCGTGCCGGTCAGCACTTTATAGGCGATCGTATCGTGCATCCCTGCCCCCCGAGCATCTACCGCTATCCAAGCCTATATCTCTGCCATGCATCACAATTCATGTGCATGAAAAAAATTTATCTAGCATAAGGTGTTTAAAATAGTTAACTAGAAAAATCCAAAGGAGCCCCGCATGCCTGACAACCTTGCCGCCAGCAACAACCCGCTTGTTCACCAGTGGATGCCTTTTACCGCAAACCGGCAGTTTTTGGAGCAGCCGCGTCTCATCGAACGGGCCGAAGGCGTCTATTATTATAATACACGCGGCGAAAAACTTTTCGACGGCTCGTCCGGCCTGTACTGCATCCCCCTGGGCCACGGCCGCCGCGAAATCCGCGAAGCTGTCACCAAGCAGATGCAGGAGCTGGATTACGCCCCGCCGTTCCAATACGGCGTCCCCGCCGCCTTCCGGCTCGCCACCGAGATGGCGGATATGCTTCCCCCCGGCCTCAACCGCATCATGTTCGCCGGTTCTGGTTCGGAAGCTGTGGAAACCGCGCTGAAAATCGCCATCCAGTACCACCGCGCCCGCGGCGAGGGCCAGCGCCAGCGCTTCGTAGGGCGTGAGCGCGGCTACCACGGCGTCAACTTTGGCGGCTGGTCCGTCGGCGGCATGGTCAACAACCGCAAGAGCTTTGGCCTCGGCCTGCCCGGCGTCATGCACCTGCGCCACACCAAAATCGCCGAGAACCAGTTCCAGATGGGCGAGGGCACGCACGGCGCCCACCTGGCTGACGATCTGCAGCGCTTTGTCGAGCTGCACGGCGCCGACACCATTGCCGCCTGCATTGTCGAGCCCATCGCCGGCTCCACCGGCATTCTGGTGCCGCCGCTGGGCTACCTGCAGCGCCTGCGCGACATCTGCACCAAACACGGCATTCTGCTGATTTTCGATGAAGTCATCACCGGCTTCGGCCGCACCGGGCAGAATTTCGCCGCGCAGACCTTTGGCGTCACGCCGGACATCATCACCATGGCGAAGGCGCTGACCAACGGCACCATCCCCATGGGCGCCGTCGCCGTGCGCGAGGATATTCAGCAGACCATTCTGGATGCCGCCCCGGAAAACCACGTGGAATTCTACCACGGCTACACCTACTCCGCGCACCCGGTTGCCTGCGCCGCCGCGCTCGCCACGCTGAAAATCTACCGCGAGGAAGATACTTTTGCCCGCGTGCGTGCCCTTGCCCCGGCCTTCCTGGAGCAGATCGGCGCCTTCCGGGACCTGCCCTATGTCACCGACACGCGCGGCTATGGCCTGCTCGGCGCGGTGGAACTGGAACACAAGGGCCCGCCAGGCGCGCGCGGTTTCAACATTCTCCGCAAGGCGTTTGAGGCCGGTCTGGTGCTGCGCGCGGCGGGTGACTCCATCGTCCTCGCCCCTCCCTTCGCCGCCACGGCCGGCGAACTGACGCAGATGATTGATATCATGCGTAAAGTTATTGCAGCGAGCTAGAGGAAACACAGAATGTACCAGGATGTATTGCTGCATGTCGCAGGTAAATGGCGCGCCGCCGGTGGCGGCCGCACGTTCGATGTCGTCAATCCCGCGACCGAGGAAGTCATCGGCACGCTAGCCCACGCCGGCATCGCGGACCTCGACGAAGCACTCGCCGCCGCCGCCGCCGGTTTTGCCGTGTGGCGCAAACTCTCCGCCTATGAGCGTAGCAAGATCATGCGCAAGGCGGCGGACTTGGTACGCGAGCGCTCGGAGTCCATCGCGCGCCTGATGACCACCGAGCAGGGCAAGCCTTTGGTTGAAGCCCGCACGGAAATTCTCGGCTCCGCCGATGTTATCGACTGGTTCGCCGAGGAAGGCCGCCGTGCCTACGGCCGCGTCATCCCCGCGCGCGCCTTCGGCATCTATCAGCTTTCGTTGCGCGAGCCCGTCGGCGTCGTCGCCGGTTTCACGCCATGGAACTTCCCCATGAGCCAGGCCGTGCGCAAAGTCTCCGCGGCTTTGGCCGCTGGTTGCGCATTTATCCTGAAAGGCCCTGAAGAAACCCCCGCCACCTGCGCCGAACTGGTGCGTGCGTTTGTGGATGCAGGCACCCCGTCCGGCGTCGTGCAACTGGTTTTTGGTATCCCCGCTGAAATCTCGGAATATTTGATCCCGCATCCGGTGGTGAGGAAGATTTCCTTCACCGGCTCCACGGTTGTCGGCAAGCACCTTGCGGCTTTGGCCGGCGCCAACATGAAGCGCGCCACCATGGAACTCGGCGGCCACGCTCCGGCCCTCGTGTTCAACGATGCCGACCTTGACGCCGCAGCGACAATTCTCGCGGCGAACAAGTTCCGCAACGCCGGGCAGGTTTGCGTGGCACCCACGCGCTTCATCGTGCAGAACGAAGTCTACCAGCCTTTTCTGGAAAAGTTCGTTACCAAGTGCGAGGCGCTCAAACTTGGCAACGGTCTGGACTCCGGCACCACCATGGGCCCGCTGGCCAATGGCCGCCGCGTTGCCGCCATGGAATCCCTCATCGCCGACGCCGTGAGCAAAGGTGCCAAAGTTGTTACCGGCGGCAAACGCTCAGGCAACAAAGGCTATTTCTTCGAACCCACGGTGCTGACGGACATCTCCCCCGACGCCCGCGTGCTGCATGAGGAACCGTTCGGCCCGCTGGCGCTGTTCATGCCGTTCGGCACCTTCGATGAAGCCATTACAGAAGCCAACCGCCTCGCCTACGGTCTCGCCGCCTACGCTTACACAAGCTCCGCCACCACGGCGACGGCGTTAGGTGCCAGTATCGAAGCCGGCATGGTCGGCATCAACCACCACGGCCTGGCTTTGCCCGAAACCCCGTTCGGCGGCGTGAAAGACAGCGGCTACGGCTCCGAAGGCGGCGCCGAAGGGCTTGAGCCGTATCTGGTCACGAAGTTCGTAACCCAGGCCAGCATCTAATCAGTCTAACCAATCGCGCGGCCGGAGTGTTCCACTTGGAATGCTTCTGCCGCGCGCAGGCTTAAGCCGCACCGGCCGGCAAGATCGCCCCATCACCAATCCGCCGCACCTGAAAAGGCCCGCGTGTCCCCGCCACCGGGCGAAACAAAAACCCATGGCCACCCGAGCCCAGCCCCGCCGCCCGCAAATCCTCGCGGTACGCATTGGCCAGCAGGCGCCCAACGCATGTGTCACCGCACAACACCTCCAACGCCACCGGCTCCTCTGGCGCGCAAGTATCCCGCGCCCAGCCTCGGACCACGGCGGCCGATGCTTCATCAACAAACCCCTGCAACGGCCCAGGGCTTTTACGCACGCTGCGAATTCCCGCGCGGGCGCTCAAACGCTGCTGAATCGCATGCAGCCTAAACCCATCCTCGGCGCGAGGCATGCAGGCTGCTTGCGGCAACTCCGCGCCAGAATAGAGTGCTGCGAATTCCGCCGCATTGGCAAACCGCTGACGGCAATCGGCATTCAAAAAACTCTCCGCCGGGCAATTTTCCGCGAAGATCACCGCATGCCGTTCCAGTTCAACGTGATAATAGTTGACCTCCGCCAGCCCCTCCACTTGGCGGATGGAAACCCCGTTCACCAGCCGCCAGGCGTGTACCAGCACCCCGTCCAGGCAAAGCGCGTGGTCCGGCGAGACAAACAAATCGCGCGACGGCACATTCCACCCCAGCGCATGCCGCTGGACATGTATCGGCAGAATTTCCCAATCATCAGCAAACGGCGCGTTATAATGCCGCATCCCGATCCATTTGACCGGCGCGGAACCACCGCCAAAGATCTTCACACCATCGCCAATCTTCAAGTGCTCAACAGCAATATTTCCATGCACCGTCGCAATGCGCGTCCCGGCGGCAAAACACGCGGGCCCACCCCCGGTCACTTCCACGGCATTGTCCAGTGCGTTGACAATCACATCAGTGCTGGAAATCCCCAAGGTTTCAAAAACACTTCCATTGGAAAGCACCAGCCCCGTACCGCTAATAAAGCTGAATGAGGCAAGGCTGAACCCCTCCAGCACAATGCTATCCCCAGCGCCAAACCCGGCGATACTTTCACCACCCGCAAGTTCATCCGCCGTTCCCGCCAGCACCCAGCTAGCCCCCGGCGCGAACTGAATATCCGAAAATCCACTGAAGGAGCCACCGAGATCCAGGCTCCCGGCACCATTTAGAATAAGTTCCCCCTGGCCCGAGCGGTCCGTCACCGCCCCGCCAAACCGCGCCCCGGCAGCCGCCGCCAGCGTGAGCGGCCCGAGACTGTAAATCGCAACCGTACCGCCGCCAATCAGCCCGGCATTGCCGATATACCCGCCCGCACTCGCATAGATACCAACGTCGCCACCCTTGATGCCACCAGAATTGTTGACGCTCGCACCGGCATTGAGAAACATGCCATCGTACACGCCGCTGATGCTCCCCGTATTTTCCACGCTGCCACCGGCGGAAATGTTAACGCCGGTGTTGCCGGAAATCTGCCCGGAATTGTTCAGCGTGCTGTTGTTGGAAACATACACGCCGATGCCATGGCCATAGATGCTACCGGAATTATTCAGCGTGGCGTTGTATTCTTCCTCCACCCCGTAAATGCCGCCGGAAATATCCCCTGAAATATTGCTGAGATTGCTGCCCGTAAAAAGCTGCACGCCGGCGAAACCATGCCCCGCGATGCTACCGGTGTTGGCGATGCTGCCGTGCGCCGTCGCGCGCACGCCGGTATAGGCGCCGTAAATCACGCCAGAGTTGTTCAGGCTGCCGCCGTTCATGCCTATGCCGAAATTACCAGGCCCGTGGTTATGCCCGGTTATGCTGCCCGCATTGGTAATACCACCGCCCGCCGCCAGCGCAATACCGGTAGCACCGTCGATGTTGCCAGCATTGGTCAGGCTGGCGGTAGACCTGAAATAAACCGCCAGGCCGTAGGAGCTGCTGGAAATGACACCATAATTTGTAACGCTAACGCCCGCGATTCCAGCGCCGGCATAAAGTGCGGTGGCATCGGCCCCCGGCGGGGCAATACCGCCGCCGGCGGCAATGGTGAGGCTGGCCGCATAATTACCCGCGCCCAGCGTAACCTGGGAGGTGAGGCTTGTGCTGATCGTCCCGATACCCATGCTGCCCTGTTCGCACGGGAGTCTATCGTCCGGCGCTAGTTTCAGCTTAGCAAAAATACCTTAGGTTGCAAGGTCAGTTCAGGCGGCGCGAGCAATGGTTGCGCGCGCATACAAAACCTCCGGCGCGGGCGCTAAGCGCCGGCCGGAGGGGGTAGGCGGTAAAATTCGGGCGGGTTTAGCGCTCGGTGTCGTCGGTTTCCGGCTGTACGTCGATGTCGGCGTCGAGCACGTCGGCGTCGTCGTCCAGGTCGTCGTCTTCCAGGATATCCTCGTCGGCATCGTCGTCCACGACCTCAACATCGACGTCATCGGGGTTAACCGCCACGGGTTTGACGATTTTCTTCACTTCCTCGGGCATCGGCGCCGCGCGCTTGAGGCGGGGCTGCTCAGCCGGCTGCTCTGTCGCGCACTTCGGGCAGACCGCCGGCTCTTTGCCGAGATCGAAAAACCGAGCCCCGCACGACACGCAGGTATGTTTTGATCCTAGTTCCGGTTTCGCCATGACCAACCTCTGCTCTGAACGCGATTTCAACAAGGGCGGCGCGATGCCATGCCCAGCCCGCTATGTCAAACGGCCTCCCTTATGCTAAGCGGCGCGGCATGGAGACTCAATCCGCACGGCCGCTCGCCGCCCGCCGCCCTTCCAGCCCGCTTGCCGGGGAAATCGCCGTTCCTGGCGACAAATCAATTAGCCACCGGGCCCTGATGTTTGGCGCGCTGGCGGTTGGCCAGACCCGCATCACCGGGCTGCTGGAGGGCGAGGATGTGTTGCGTACCGCCGCGGCCATGCGCGCACTGGGGGCGGAAATTACCCGCGAGGGCGCCGATTGGCTGGTGTGTGGGCGGGGAATCGGCGGGCTGACGCCGCCCGGCGACGTGCTGGACATGGGCAATTCCGGCACCGCGGCGCGGTTGCTGGCGGGAATTTTGGCAACGCATGAATTTTCTTCGGTGATGACCGGCGACGCTTCCTTGCGTAAGCGGCCGATGGGGCGGGTGATCGAGCCGCTAAAAGCCTCTGGGGCGGTGTTCACGGCGCGGGAGGGCAACCGGCTGCCGTTGACCATCCAGGGGGCGCGGGACCCCCTGCCGATCACCTACCGGCTGCCGGTGGCCTCGGCGCAGGTGAAGTCGGCGATTCTGCTGGCGGGGTTGAACGCGCGGGGGATTACCGAGGTGGAGGAGCCCGAGCCGACGCGGGACCATTCGGAGAATATGCTCACCCATTTTGGCGCGCAGGTGAAAGTGACCCAGGCGGGGCGGGGGCGGTTGATAAGGCTGACCGGGCAGCCGGAGCTGCGTGCGGCGGATGTGGTGGTGCCTGGGGATCCGTCCTCGGCTGCGTTCCCGCTGGTGGCAGGGCTGCTAGTGCCGGGCTCGAAGCTGGTGATCAGCGGCGTGGGGCTGAACCCGCTGCGAACCGGGTTGTTCGATACGCTGCGCGAAATGGGCGCGGAATTGGCGATTCGCAATTTCCGCATCCAGGGTGGCGAGAATGTCGGCGATATTTACGTGGAGCATACCCAGATGAAGGCCGTGGACGTGCCGGCGGAGCGGGCGCCGAGCATGATTGATGAGTATCCGGTGCTGGCGGTGGCCTGCGCCTGCGCGCGCGGGGTGTCGCGGTTGCGGGGCCTCTCGGAGCTGCGGGTGAAGGAGAGCGACCGGCTGGCCGCCACCGCCGCCATGTTGCGTGCGGGGGGCGTGCGGGTGGAGATCGAGGGGGATGATCTGATTATCCACGGCAGCGCGCGGCCGCCCGGCGGCGGGCTGGTGGAGACGCATATGGACCATCGGCTGGCGATGAGCGCGCTGGTGTTCGGGCAGGCCACGAAAGAGCCGATGAGCATTGATGACGCGAGTTTTATTGATACCTCGTTTCCGGAGTTTGTGGCGCTGATGCGCCAGTTGGGCGCGGATATTAGCGCACGATGATTATTGCGATCGATGGGCCTGCCGCGGCTGGTAAGGGCACGCTGGCAAGGCAGATCGCGGCGGCGCTGGGGTTGCCGTATCTGGACACCGGGCTGCTGTACCGGGCCGTGGGGCGGCGGGTGCTGGATGCTGGCGGCGACCCGGCGGACCCGGTGGCGGCTGCCGCGGCTGCGGAGTCGTTGACGGCCGAGGATTTGACGCGTGGCGATTTGCGTGATGGCGCGGCGAGCAAGGCGGCGAGCCAGGTGGCGTCTATCCCCGCGGTGCGGGCGGCGTTGCTGGCGTTCCAGCGGCATTTTGGTGATGCGCATGGCGCGGTGCTGGATGGGCGGGATATTGGCACGATTATTTTCCCGGATGCGGATATTAAACTGTTTGTGACGGCGAGCCTGGAGGCACGGGCAGGGCGGCGGTTTGCGGAGTTGCGGGCCAGGGGCGATGATGTTTCGCTGGCGGCGGTGTGCGACGATTTGGCGGCGCGTGATGACGCGGATGCCAAGCGCGCGGCGGCGCCGCTGGTGGCGGCGGCCGATGCGATTTTGTTTGACACCACCGCGATGGATGCGGATGCGGCGTTTGCGCGGGCACTGGCGTTGATCAAGGCAAAGCTGGGGTAAAGGGTGTTCCACGTGGAACACTTGTGAAGGTTGTTGCGTAATACGTTGTTAGTGTGGTTTAATTTTTTACTTGCCCCCAACTTGTGCGGGTTTGTATCGAAAAAATAACGAATCGCCGAATTGGCTATGGGGTGCGGCAGGGTGTGCTTAGCCGGTCGTATCTCACGCGCAACCGCGCGTGGAGCGGGGCGATTTAGCGCGGGTCAGCTTGGGGCGTGAAGCTGGGCCGGAGGGGTTAACCAGGAGGGGAGGTGGCCCTGCGGCAGGTGCATGCCTGGAAAGGCTTTGTTGAGCACGAGCAGCACGAGCAGCACGGCAATGAGGCCCGCGAAGATGCCGCCGAAGGCGCGAAGCGCGTAAACCACCAGGATAAGTGCCGCGACGGCGAGTAGAATGAGCTGGACGTTTGGCGGAATGCCGGCGGAGCTCATCAGGGCGGCGAGAATGCCGTCGATAAAGCCGATGAAGACCATGACCAGATCGGCGAGCGTCATGATGGTCAAAATAATCAGGTTAATGGCGTAGGTCACGGCGTGGTCCTCGTTCTACTTTGTCTTCATGTGGTCGTGCTTGGGGAGAATAACCATGCTTTTGTGCGAATGTCTCGCGGCGTGGCTGTTTGGCACGCGGGGTAAGCGGATGGGATAAAAAAAGCCCCGGGATTGCTCCCGGGGCTCTCTTGTTTCCGAACGTACAGGCTGGATTAGAAATCCATATCGCCCATGCCGCCCATGCCGCCCATGCCGCCACCGGGCATACCGCCGGCTGCTTTCTTCTCGGGGCGCTCAACCACACCGGCTTCGGTGGTGATGATCAATGCCGCCACCGAGGCTGCATCCTGCAGAGCGGTACGCACAACCTTGGTCGGGTCGATGATGCCGGCCTTGACCATGTCCTTGAACTCACCGGACTGGGCGTCGAAGCCGTAGGAGTACTCGTCCTTGTCCAACACTTTGCCCGCGATAACCGCGCCGTCTTCGCCGGCGTTCTCGGAGATCTGGCGCAGCGGCACCTGGATCGCCTTGCGGACGATGTCGATGCCAACGCGTTGGTCTTCGTTGTCAAACTTCACCTTGGCGAGGATGAGCGAGGCGCGGGCCAGAGCGACGCCGCCGCCGGGCACGATGCCTTCTTCAACGGCCGCGCGGGTGGCGTGCAGGGCGTCGTCAACGCGATCCTTGCGTTCTTTCACCTCAACCTCGGAAGCGCCGCCGACGCGGATGACGGCAACGCCGCCAGCCAGCTTGGCCAGACGTTCCTGCAGCTTCTCACGGTCGTAGTCGGAGGTGGTTTCCTCGATCTGCGCGCGGATCTGGGCAACGCGGCCGGAAATGTCAGCCTTCTTGCCAGCGCCTTCGATGATCGTGGTGTTTTCTTTCTCGATCAGGATCTTCTTCGCCTTGCCGAGCATGGCGAGGGTCACGGTCTCAAGCTTGATGCCGAGGTCCTCGGAGATGACCTGGCCACCGGTGAGGATGGCGATGTCTTCCAGGATGGCCTTGCGGCGATCGCCAAAGCCAGGGGCCTTAACGGCGGCGATCTTCAGCCCGCCACGCAGCTTGTTCACCACCAGGGTTGCCAGGGCTTCGCCCTCGACGTCCTCGGCGATAATCAGCAGCGGCTTGCCGGTCTGCACGATGGCTTCGAGCAGGGGCAGCATCGGCTGGAGGCCGGAGAGCTTCTTCTCGAAGATCAGGATGTAGGGGCTTTCGAGGTCCGCAATCATCTTTTCCGGGTTGGTGATGAAGTACGGGGAGACATAGCCGCGGTCGAACTGCATGCCCTCGACGACGTCGAGCTCGGTCTGGATGCCCTTGGCTTCTTCAACCGTGATGACGCCCTCGTTGCCGACTTTCTGCATCGCCTTGGAGATCATCTCGCCGATTTCAGTCTCGCCGTTGGCGGAAATGGTGCCAACCTGGGCGGTCTCGGACGGGGTGGTGATCTTCTTGGTGCGCTTCTTCAGTTCCTCGACAACAGCGATAACCGCCTTGTCGATGCCACGGCGCAGGTCCATCGGGTTCAACCCGGCGGCAACGGCTTTCACGCCCTCGCGCACGATGGACTGAGCCAGCACGGTGGCGGTGGTGGTGCCGTCGCCGGCGATGTCGTTGGTTTTCGAGGCGACTTCGCGGATGAGCTGCGCGCCGAGGTTCTCGAAGCGGTCAGCCAGCTCGATTTCCTTGGCGACGGTCACGCCGTCTTTGGTAATACGGGGCGCGCCGAAGGATTTTTCGATGACCACGTTGCGGCCTTTGGGGCCGAGCGTGACTTTAACGGCGTTGGCGAGGATGTCGACGCCGCGCAGCATGCGGTCGCGGGCATCGGGCCCAAAACGTACGTCTTTGGCAGCCATTGTGGTGCTCCTAAACTATTGTTAAATTAAGCTTTTTTCTTCGGGGCGGCGGGCGCCTCGATGATGCCAAGGATGTCGGATTCCTTCATGATCAGCAGGTCTTCACCGTCGATTTTGACTTCGGTGCCGGACCATTTGCCGAACAGAACGCGGTCACCCGCTTTAACGTCCAGGGCCACGATGGCGCCGGCTTCGTTACGCGCACCGGCACCGGCGGCGACGACTTCGCCTTCCATCGGCTTTTCCTTGGCGGTGTCGGGGATGATGATGCCGCCTGCGGTCTTCTCTTCGGCATTAAGCCGGCGGACCACAACGCGGTCGTGCAATGGGCGGAATTTCGCCATCGGGATCGCTCCTAAACTAATAAGTCTTAAAAGCTCAGCAACCCGTCCGGCCCGGCATGCGGCACCGCGGTTGCTGGCACTCGCCTTGTACGAGTGCCAGGGGTTTAGGGTGGGGGCGGATGGAAGTCAAGAATGTTGGCACTCGGGGAGGGGGAGTGCCAGAGGTGGGGGGATATTCAGCTACAGAGTGTCCCGGCTTTGCCGTTCATGCCAGATGTTGACGACTTCCAGACCGTTATCCGTTTCTCTGTAGACGATGATGAAAGGGGAAACCAATTTCTCTCTGGTCCCGCCGACCGCATCCCTTGGTGCCATGGCGGGGTGCTTTTCGAGCAGGTTTATGGCGTTAAGAAGTTCACCAGCCATTTTTTGCCGTTGAGTTTTTGAAAACCGCTCATCCAGCCGGATAGACTGAAGCTGGAGAAGTGCTTCGAGCGCATATTTTGCCATCGCCAAGTCCTAAATCATTGTATCGGCGACAGAATCCCAAGGAAAACCCGAAGCCACGGATAAACGGGCTTCAGGAGGCTATGATTTAGGTTTTGAGGTTTGGCCGGGGGGCGGGCACGGATAGCTCGGTCTCGGTGAACCAGGAATTTACCCAAGCATCGACTTCACCGCCGGATACGGCCTCGCCGGCATCGAGCTGTGCAAGACCCCGCGCGACGCTGGCCTTGAAAGCCTGGCTTTCAGCCGCGCCCATGGTGCTTGAGGCCGGAGCCTCAGTGGAGGAGAGCGGCAACTGGTTCATAATGATACCCATGCCGGGAATGTAACCCGTTTAGAGGCTGTGTGCCACCGAATTTTTGCGAGTTAGCTGTTCTGGCCGGAAATCTTGAAACTGGCTGGATCAGCCCGTCAAGGGTGATGGTTTTGTCCGGCTCGGCGGCGTCTAGGGCCAAGTCCTCGCGCAGGCATGAGAGCCTGCGAGTCGCACCAACAACCCGCCCTTTTCGCCCCGGCCGAACAGAAGGAACCGCTGTTCCTGGACATCCTGTCGGATGAAATTCTCGCGTTGCGCCGCGTTCAGGCCAACAACATGCTTAAAATGGTCCAGGAAGCCACCGTCTTCCCCTGGAAGAACCTGACCGTCGCCAGCTGCGAGGAAATGCGCTTCAACGCCATGGCCCGCCTCTTCCCGCCCGCTGAGGGCACCGCCTTGCTGGAAGCCTTCGCCACCGAAATCACCCGCCTCTACGACCTCATCGACGAACCCTGGATGCCCCTCTACTATTCCGTCCTGCAAAAACTCTACGCCGCGCAACCCAACTCATTCCTTTTCCGGCACAAACCCGCACAAATTGGGGTGCAAGCAAAAAATTAAGCTACACTAACAACGCGTTATAACGCAAACCTCACAATAGCTTCACGTGAAACACTCCTAACCCCGCACCTCGATCCCCGTCATCCCCGCCGCCAGAACCGTCAGCACATCGCGCAATTCCAGCGCCACGCACCCCGCCGTCGGCGCAAAATCCCCACTAGCCACATGCAAAAAAATCGCCGAGCCCCGGCCCGGCACAATCGGCGCCAAATTCCACCCCAGCACGCCGATCACATCATAAACCCCATCCCCCCGCCACAATTCCTCATGGCTGGCAGGGTACGGCAACCGCACCATCCGGTTATATGCCGCATCGGCAACATCATCGCACCAGCCGTCAAACTTCCCAATCGGCTCCACCGGCACCGCGCACACGGGCGGCTTTATCTTGTCCGCCCGGTACAACACCCGCACCAGCGCCAACCGCCCCAGCGGCGTTGCCCCGTCACCCTCAACCTTGTGCCCGCTCACCCCAGCCCGCCCGCAAACCGCGCGCAGCCGCAACCCGGCACCCTGCAACAATCCGTTGTGGCAAACAAACTCAACCAAGCAGATGCCCAAACCGCGCCGCCTTGGTCGCCAGATACACATCGTTCACGCCATTGGGCGCAAACTCATGCGCCACCCGCGCCACCACCTCTATCCCGCAGGCTTCCAGCGCCGCCACCTTCTCCGGATTATTCGTCAACAACCGTATCCGCGTCATCCCCAGCGCGCGCAGCATCGCGGCGGCAATCGAAAAATTCCGCTCATCGGCCTCCCACCCCAGCGCCCGGTTGGCATCCAGCGTATCCAGTCCGCGGTCCTGCATGGTGTAGGCCCGCAACTTGTTAATCAGCCCAATTCCCCGGCCTTCCTGCGCCAGATACAAAACCGCCCCGGCCCCCTCGGCCGCCATCCGCGCAATCGCCCCCTGCAACTGCGGCCCGCAGTCGCACCGCAAACTCCCCAGCAAATCGCCGGTAAAACATTCCGAATGCACCCGCACCAATGGTGCCTCCTGCGCCGCCGGGTCGCCCACCAGAATCGCCATATGCTCAATCCCCTGGTCCAGCGCCCGGAACGCGATCAACCGCGCATCCTTCGCCGCATCCAGCGGCACCGCCACCTCCGCCACCTTGGTCAAGGAGGCCGCCAGTTCCAACGGATACGCCAGCAAATCCGCCGCCGGCACGCTCAGCAAATCATGTCCCGCCGGCAGGCTGGCCCAGCCATGCCGCACCGGCGCCGCCACCATCGCCGGCAGCAGCCGCGCCAATTTCCCCAGCGCCAACGCCGCCTCCGCCGCGGCCGGCGCCTCCACCACCTCGAATTCCGGCAGTATCTGCTCCATCGTCGGGTCCGCCGCCCGTTTGAGCGTCTCCGCATCAATCAACGGCCGCGCCAGCTTCAGCGCAATCACCGGACTCGCTTCATCCACCTCACGCTGCAACACGGCAGCGGCGCGGGACGGGGCCAGCAAAAGCACAGCCTGCCCGCTGGAAAGCAGGTCAATCAACCGCAAGCCTTCCGCCCCCACGGTTTCCGCCGGGGCAATAATTAGCGGCCGCCGCGCAGCCAAAACCACGGGCACGCCACGCCTGGCCTCGGCAATGGCCCGGTGTACGGCACGGGTGCGCGGGGTGCCCAATGTGGCTTCGGAGGCTTTAAAACTAGTCTTCATAGGTCATAAATAAGCTGCCCCATGCACTTCTACCAGAGCTACTGACTTTGCTACAAAGAGCCTCTATATTTAGGTAATAAAGGGGAGACACACATGGCCAGCCAGTACCCAATTCTCGTTGTGGACGACGACGATGCCCTGCGAACGGCGCTGATCGAGCAGCTTGTCCAGGGCGGTGAGTTTGACCCCACCGAGGCGGACTCCCTGGCACAGGCGGAACTTCATCTCGCCGGAGCGCACGCGCGCTTCGACGCCATTTTGCTCGACGTCAGCCTCCCAGACGGCGATGGCCGGGATTATTGCAAAAAACTCCGCGCCAGGGGGGTAAAAACCCCCATTATCATGCTCACGGGGCACACCGATGAAGGCGACATCGTCCGTGGCCTGGACTCCGGCGCCAACGACTACATCTCCAAGCCCTTCCGCCTGAACGAGCTACTGGCCCGCCTGCGCGCCCAGCTCCGGGCTTTTGAGAATTCCGAGGACGCGGTGTTCACCATCGGCCCCTATACCTTCCGCCCGGCGGCCAAGCAGTTGCTGGAGCCCGAACGCAATAAAAAAATCCGCCTGACCGACAAGGAAACCGCAATCCTGAAATTCCTTTACCGTGCGGCTGGCAAGCCAGTCTCGCGCCAGGTGCTGCTCAATGAGGTATGGGGCTACAACGCCGGGGTGACGACACACACGCTGGAGACCCATGTCTACCGCCTGCGCCAGAAGATCGAACCGGACCCGGCGGCCTCTCGCATATTGCTGACCGAAGGCGGCGGCTACCGCCTGAACGCCGACGGCAGTATTCCGGTTTCTTAATCCCGGATTTTACGCTATGTCCTCCGCGGCCCTGCCTGCCGGGCCGCGTGGCTAGATGTCTCCGTAGCTCAGCAGGATAGAGCACAGGATTCCTAATCCTGGGGCCGTGGGTTCGAATCCCGCCGGGGACGCCATATAATCCTTAGCTTTTTTACTTATGGGTCTTTTTTCAAAAATAGGCCAGGGCTTCACTGGGGCTTCAAGGCGCGGCCATCACAGCCGGACGGGACGGGACATTACCTTAATTGTTTGGCGGGGTGGAAGTGGTGCCAAGCTGGCGGAGCTGTCCTCGCCGCCACGGTAACACGCGCATGCGGCCGGCGCGATGCCGCCGGGTGAACCGGCGCGGGGGGGGAGCATCTTGCAGGTGGGGCAGGACCGGGGGCGAGTTGGCCGGGGCGCCCGAGCATGGCTTCGTGCCCGGCGATTTTCCTGTAATTTTGTGGTGTGTATCGTTGACATCAAGCCGCGTTGTGTGTATTATACACACATGAAAAGTTCCGAACTTATCAAAGAACTCAAAGCTGACGGATGGGAACTAGATCGGGTTCGTGGCTCTCACCACGTTTTCAAACACCCAACCAAAGCGGGCCACGTCACGGTCCCACACCCGAAGAAAGACCTCGGCAAAGGTTTGGTTGGCGCGATCCGCAAACAGGCCGGGGTATAGGAGATTAAAATGCACTATCCAATCGCAATCGAGATCGGCAACGAGACCACGGCTTTCGGTGTCGCTGTGCCCGATCTACCCGGCTGCTTCTCTGCGGGCGACACTCTGGATGAAGCCATAAAAGCGGCTGAGGAGGCTGCTGTGGCGTGGATCGACGCCACGCTCGATGCTGGCGCCGATATCCCTGGGCCGTCCTCTCTCGAAGCCGTGCGTGCCAATCCGGAATACGCTGGTTGGGCTTTTGGTGTGGTGAACATCGACCCCGCCGCACTTGACAACGCTTCTGAGCGGGTGAACATCATTCTGCCGCGACGGGTCCTGCTGCGCCTAGATGCGCTGGCAAAAGCCAATGGGGAAAGCCGGTCTGGGTATATCGCACACCTGACTATGGCCGGGCATTGAGCGACGCACGATTGGGTGTGTTGCACGAGCAGCGCATTTCCAAGCACCAGTGAAATGTTGAACGGCAGCGCGGTGCTAACGCGCCCTGCCGCCGCCTCGCTAAGGATTGGGAGTGTTTGAACAAAAATGCTCTGACCTTTCTGCGCTGGGCATCCGTCCGCCTCATGCTCAGAAAGCTATGTAAAACAACAAATTGATCTGGGACAAACTCTTAAGTCTCTTTCTGATGATCCGAAAGAGACTCTAGTATGTAATTTATTGTTAATAGATAGAATTTCGCCGATTAGTATGGGGTGCCGTTTGAGAGCTGACATCATGAATTTTGATGGTGCGTTGCTTGGGGGTAGGCCCTGTCCCGTAGGGCGGAGGGTAATCCCCCCGTTTTTAACGGGGCTTTGCGGTAGAATTCACGCGGCCAGTTTCAGTTTCTGTGCGGGTGTGATCCCGCCGATGCCCATATTGGGTCGTTCATTGTTGTAGGTCCAGAGCCATTTTGTTGCGTAATCCTGTGCCTCCTCAATGCTGCCGATGATATTCTGGTCCAGCCATTCATGGCGGACCGTCCTGTTGTAGCGCTCAACATAGGCATTCTGCTGCGGCTTGCCCGGCTGAATATGGCAGATGCTGATGTGGCGCTTTTCCGCCCAGGCCAGCAGCTTGCCGCTGATATATTCAGGGCCGTTGTCAACGCGAATACTCGTAGGCACGCCCCGCCATTCAATGATCCGGTTCAAACTTCGGATCACCCTCTCGGCCGGCAGAGAGAAGTCAACCTCAATGCCTAAGCCCTCGCGGTTAAAATCGTCCAGCACATTCAGTAGCCGGAACGCCCGTCCATCCTCCAACCTGTCGGCCATAAAATCCATCGACCATGAGATGTTCGGCGCTTCTGGCACAACCAGGGCATCGGGCTTGTCTCGCTGCAGCCGTTTACGGGGCTTGATCCGCAAGTTCAGCTCCAGCTCCCGGTAAATGCGGTAAACTCGTTTATGGTTCCACCGGCGGCCCTGAACATTACGCAAATACAGGAAGCACAGGCCAAAACCCCAGTTCCGCCGCGCCTGCGTCAGCCCAACCAGAAGATCAGAAATCTCCTCGTTCTCGCCAACCAGCTTGGGCGCATAGCGATAGCACGTCTCGCTTACCCCAAACGTCCGGCAGGCCAGCGCAATGCTCACCCCGTACCTCGCCACAGCAACCGCGGCCATCTCACGGCGTTGAGATGGCCGCGCTATTTTTTTCCTAAAGCCTCCTTGAGCAGCTCGTTCTGCATGCTCAATTCCGCAAACATCTTCTTCAGGCGCCGGTTCTCGTCCTCAATCGCCTTCATCTGCGACACCATCGAGGCGTCCATGCCACCATACTTCGCGCGCCATTTATAAAAAGAGGCGTCGCTCATCCCGTGCTCCCGGCAAAGCTCAGCTACCGGCACCCCACCCTCAGCCTGGCGTAAAATCGCAAGAATCTGCGGTTCGCTATATCTCGACGTCTTCATACAAATCTCCTCAGGTAAAATGCCGAGAAAATTCTACTTATCAATCCCCTTAATTGCCGGGGGGATTACCATGTACATCAGGCCGTTTACAACCTCACGGATATCCACCGTCCGCTTGTTGCCGCCGCGCTTGGCTGGCCGGATCAAGGGCTCAACCAGTGCCCACTCAGCATCCGTCAGATCACTCGGATACCGCAAATCACGGCGGTCATAAGAAACGCGGTTTTCGTTCGTCCACATCTGCCTGCTCCTGCGAATCGGGCCAGACCTGACGGAAAACATCTCAGCATGTACGGAAAACCCATTTAATTCAGTTTCCGCACACTACCGCAGGCCAAGATCGCTGCCAGCGTTGGTGCCATGCTGCTCGACGATCAGTTTGTATTTTGCATCAACCGCGACCTGTGCATTGTAGCCGACACCTACCTTGGGATGGGTCGCCATTCCTCGCGCATCGGGATCGGTGAGCGAGATCTGGCTTTCACCGCTTGCAATGAGTTCGGTCAGCATCGTCGCATGGGCGTGTAGCGGCGCGGCTGGTTCTCGGCACATTTGCTGATCTCTGGAGCCTCTCTCTGGACGCCAGAGGGAGGCATTATTGAACGACGTAGATATTCTGGGGCCGTCTGACCGACGGCGGATTCGAACCGCGCAGGAGAAGGCAGCGCTGCTGGCGGAGATTGATGCTGAAGGCGGCAAGGTCCGGCTGGTGGCCAGACGGCATAATATCTCGGAAAGCTTGCTTTATAATTGGCGATCGGCGCGCAAGGCGGCAGCGCGCGGCATTTTTGGCGGAGATGGAGCAGGTGGTTCCGTGGTCCGAGCTGTGCGGCCTGGTGGAACCGTTTTATCCGAAGGGCGAGACTGGCCGGCGGCCATTTGGTGTGGAGCGGATGCTGCGGATTTATTGCCTGCAGCAATGGTTCAACCTGTCGGACCCGGCAGCGGAGGAAGCGCTGTACGATTCACTCTCGATGCGGCGGTTTGTCGGCATTGATCTGGGCCGTGAGCCGGTGCCCGGCGAGACGACGATCTGCCGTTTCCGGCATCTTCTGGAGGCGCATGATTTCGGCCGGCGGATGTTTGAGTGCGTGCATGAACACCTGGAAGCCAAGGGCTTGCGGCTCTCCAGCGGCACGATTGTGGATGCGACGATCATTCACGCGCCGAGCTCCACCAAGAACGAGGAGAAGGCCCGTGACCCGGACATGCACCAGACCAAGAAGGGCAACCAATGGTACTTCGGCATGAAGGCGCATTTTGGCGTGGACCGGCGCGCCAAGGTGATCCATTCAGTGGTGGCCACGGCGGCGAATGTGCATGACAGCGCGGTGCTTGGCGACCTGCTGCATGGCGAGGAGCGCGATGTCTGGGGCGACCAGGCGTATCAGGGCCAGGGCGAGGTTATCAAGGAGAAGGCCCCCAAGGCGCGCGACCGCACCAATCGGCGTTACCGGCACCGCGGCGTTGTGAATGAAGCCGAGCGAGCCAGGAACCGGGAGAAGTCCAGGGTGCGCTCGCGTGTCGAGCACGTGATCGGCGTGATCAAGCTCAAGTTCGGGTTCACCAAGGTGCGCTATCGTGGACTGGAAAAGAACGCCAACCGGCTGTTCGCAACCTGCGGGCTGACAAATTTGTATATCCTGCGGCATAAGTTCAAAACCGCGTAGGATAATTGCGCCCAAATCGAGAGAAAAACGCGCGGCGCAAGAAAACCAATACAAAACAAAGTCAAAATGCCGCCAAATCAACGTGGTTAGGCCAATTCAACCGTCATACGCAGAGGTTCCTTAGCTAAAAGGTGGCCCTTCGTGGGGGCCAGGGTGGTATACCCGCCTATACCGAACTCGATTGTGAATAAGAGCCGTAGCGGGCCCCGTAATACCCAAATTCTTCAATTATTTAGTATGCCGATCGTCATTGGGCTCCTATGCTGAATAACAGGAGTTTCCGCCAAGCCGGAACGAAGGGAGAATTTTCCAAGAAACGGATCAAATTCTCTTTATATCACTGTGAAGTAGGTTCCGCGCACTTGCGGCCGTAGATGTATCCCTTACTAAAAGGGAATGCTGCTTAAATTCAGTACTCTTCGGACGGTTCCCCTCCAGAAAATGACTCCGCTGCCCAACTCCGTCTTTAATGGCAAGCCTAATGCCCGCAACCAGCGCCTCGCCGATCGACTTGCCGCGGCTCTTATCGTGCCGGCAGGCCGGCTTCGCTTGAATGTTCTGGCCATTATCCTAGCGCTGCCGGTCGGGGGCTGCCTGGCAGCGCTAAGTGTTCCAACGGCGGCTGACGGGGCAACGACAAATCAGTATGCCATAAATATCGAACCTTCATATTTTGGCGGCCAATTCGGCACGTCGAATACGATTAGTGTTTACGAAGTCCCCATAACTGTTGAGTACCACGGCAAAAGGCTGCGTCTCCGGGCTGAAGTTCCCTTTGTCGTAGTGTCGGGGTCGGGCCTTATCAGCGGCGGCTCGGTCATCCAAACAAATGGCCATTCCATTTGGCGTACAGGCCTGGGCGATATCTGGGTTGGAGCCGATTACCGGGTGTTGGACGGAGCCGGAGTTCAACCATCGGTGAAACCATATATTAAAGTAAAAATACCCACGGCATCGCGGAGTAAGGGGCTTGGGACGGGACAGCCAGACATAGAGTTTGGTAGCCATTTCCAGTGGAATTTATACGGTAAGCTTATTCCCTATGCGCGGATCGGTTACCGGGTGGTAGGGAAGGCCCCTGGACTGAGGCTGCAGAATGTTTTGACGTACGAAGCTGGCGTCACTTGGATTTTACCCCACCACGCTTATATGACAGCCCTGTTTCTCGATGGCGGGGCAATCCAAAGCGGTACTGGCTCCACGGAGGAACTGATCGCGGCCTATACTATCCAAATCAATGCCGCACTAGAGTTTCAGACCTACCTGACCCGCGGCCTGACGTCGAACAGTCCTGCGTTTGGCGGGGGAATGGGAATAACCAGGAGGTTCTGATGTACCGTCGACCAGGGCACTAGGCCTCACAGCCCCGTTTTTGTCCGCCGAGGCGCGCCTACGCACGTAAGGCAGCCATGGAGCTTGCCCCACTTGACTGTGGAACTTTCTTCCTCAATAATATGGCGTGCAGTCGTTGTCGCCGCTGATGAACAATACGCCGCAAAATGCGCGCGGTCTCAATTGGCGCGGTGGTGGGGGTCTTAAGTAATTAATGACTCAAACCCTGCGCATGGTTTAACGAAGTCTCTCCGGATGTAGGTTTGTCCAATGCCCGACGGCGATCTTGATCAGATGAGGACACGTATGCGCGGTTGCTGCGTCTGCGAGAATGGAGGAACTTTCTCGCGCGAGTTAAAGTATGCACAAGGTGCTTGGAAGCTCATTGAATGCATGAGTTGCAAGTTTACATATGTCCCGATGGTGCCGTATGCGCCGAATAAAAGCGGCGGTAATGGCGAATCACAAAAACGCACAAAATCGACAATTCTACATTGGCTCGATACGATAACCCGGTGGCGTCGATCAATTTTTCATTTTGAAGAACCGCACGGATTCCTGAAATCGGCTTGGCCCTGAATCAGGAAATGTCGTGGATATTGGCTGTCATGGGGATAATCTATTTTTAATTTCAAGCCGCTTCTCTGTCTATGGTCTGGAGGCATTTTCATCGCCTTCCGTGCGAGAACGTGAGGAGGCCGCACAACTGGGGGCAACCCTACTTAACGCAAGTGCGGTTGAAGGATTATCAAGATTCCCGGATCGTTCGCTTGCAGGGGTGATTTTCTGAATTGTACCTTCAACGAGATGCCGAGGCCCGCACTGTGGTTCAATTGCTGGGTCGAAAACTGCGGTTTGATGGCATCGCCATCTTGAAATTGCCTAACTATGGATCGATAAATCGCGTGATTATGGGAAAGCGATGGTGCATGTTCAGGTTTCCAGAACATATAAATTATTTTAGAAAACGTGACATTGTTGTCCTAGCTTCCCGCTTTGGTTTAGAAGCTTCGTTCCCTTTTATGCAGTCTTTGCCAACGGACGACAATTTTTTAGCAATTTTAAGGCCTATGAAACTATCGGAGATATACTAAAACCGGCTGATCTCCCAGTTTTTATGCGGCGGTTTTGGCGCAGTGACTTGATATTTTGAGTCTATTTGACCGAAAAAATCGCGGATAAAATGTAAGCGCGGTGGCTTTCAAAGCAGGGCACACGATAAACTAAAGGTAAGTTAACAATTCAACTCTAAGTAGCTAGGCTGATATAGTTGATAGCTTTTTACCCATAATTTTATTGCCCCACCGCGTTGTGTAGAAGCGGTATCTAAGCAGCCTTGCCTGCAGTTTCACAGAACAAACCGTTAAACAAACAAAGTGCCCAGAACGTCGGATTAAAACAAACCACGCAGATTAAGAGCAAAAGCACAGAATTATTGCGTTGGTACCAGCCGCAACGGCCATCCTCGAACTTACTCGCATCATCACAACAACACGCTTGACTGTGGAAGAAAGTTCCACGATAGTGGCGCTATGGTATCTGCTCAAGCTTTGCCGAAGTCCCTCCGCACCGAAACGCCAATTGTGGCGGTTTCCAAACTCAATGGAGGGTTGAATGCTTGAAATTTCATTCAACTCGGGCTCGGGGGGGCGCGGATCCTTGTATATGGATCAGCGGCGTGCACGAAAATTGACCAGCCTGGTACCGGCGGAAATCTCCATCACCAAAAAATACGATCCCGAGCAAGAATACATCAAAGACTTTATCGAGGGCGTCTACGCTTGGCACTATGGCGCAACGTTGCGACGGCATTATCCCACCTTGTTGTGCGTTCGTGACGAGTCTGGGCGTATCGCAGCCGCGGCCGGGCTGCGGTTCGCCGGCGAAGAGCCCCTGTTTCTGGAAGCCTATTTGGATCAGCCCGTGGAAGCGGCAATGGCGGAGGTCTCGGGCGCGTTGGTTCCACGGCGAAAAATCGTGGAAATTGGTAATCTCGCCTCGTCCGGAAAGGGAGCAGCCGCGTACCTAATGGTAACGTTGGCTGCCTATTTGCAGCAGCAGGATCTTGCCTACGCCGTTGTTACCGCAACAAAAGGTTTACGCCGCTCTTTATCCACATTCGGGTGCGAATTCTGGAACCTGAAGCCCGCCGTGGCCTCAGTCCTGCCGGACGAGGGACGTTCCTGGGGGAGCTACTATAGCCAAGACCCATGCGTGATCGCGGGAGCCATTGCACCTGCCTGTGCGCGGCTGGAGCCATATCTGCCGAAAGCTCTGAATGGCGACCTGAAGCGTCTATTCTCCAGTCGACCTTACTCAATGACGTTGTTAGCGCAATGACATCTATAGTTCTTGAGGCGGTGAAAGCCAACGCTGATCAACGCCCGGAGGCTCTTGCTCTGATCGACGGTGAGATCGCTGTCAGCTACGAGACCCTGTGGCTGGAAGTTGTTGAACTGGCCATTAATCTTGCCCCTCTTGGCGACGGTAAGAGCGCGGTGGGGCTTTACTTGGATAATTGCCCGGCGTGGGTCGCGCTGGACCTTGCTTTTATCGCACTTGGCTGGCCAAGCATTCCAGTACCAACTTTCTTTACCCAAGCACAACGCAGGCACGCGCTCAACCAATCCGGCGCGCAGTTTCTGGTAGCGGATGGCCCTATGCCGGGTTGCCTCGGCACCGTCTCGTTCACGCTGTTTAACCGTCTTTTTTATTTCCATACCCTTGAAGGCCCCGCGGTGGAATTGCCTGCAAACACAGCAAAAATTACTTACACCTCGGGAAGTACAGGCCAGCCTAAAGGCGTTTGTCTGCCGCAATCCGGATTGGAGCATGTTGCCGAAGCGTTGGTTTCTACCGTTGGTACAAGCTACGCGGGGGTGCATTGTGCCGTTCTTCCACTCACAGTCCTGCTCGAAAATGTGGCCGGATTATATTCGACCTTGCTGGCCGGGGGAGCCTATTACGTTCCGCCTCCGGCGCAACTTGGTTTTGCCAAAAGCTTCGAGCCTGATTTTTCCATGCTGGCGCAGGCACTCGCGGAAAGCAGTGCGACAAGTGCCATTATGGTGCCAGGTATTCTTCACGGGCTCTGCCAGGCGATGGAGGATGCG
Source organism: uncultured Alphaproteobacteria bacterium (assembly GCA_963696195.1). Classification (GTDB taxonomy): domain Bacteria; phylum Pseudomonadota; class Alphaproteobacteria; order Acetobacterales; family Acetobacteraceae; genus Acidocella. Next base: position 1,312,747 of record OY968826.1, on the reverse strand, counting down.
CATATCGCACTACCGTCATTAAAGCTTCTGGCCGTTGGCGGCGCCAGAGTTGACGGCGGACTTTTGAAGAAGGCCACACGTCTCGGCCTTCCCGTGATTCAAGGCTATGGCTTAAGCGAAGCCGCCTCGGTTGTGGCTCTCAATCCGTTGGACGCCAACAGGCCAGGCAGTGTCGGCCGGCCCTTGCCCGGTGCAGACGTGGAGCTCGCGGCGGACAACGAAATTCTGGTTTATCAGCCAGCCTTCCTGGGCTATCTCGGCGATGGTCCGGCCCCCGCGTGTTTTGCGACTGGCGACATCGGCCATTTCGACACCGATGGCTACCTTTATATCGACGGCCGCAAATCAGCACGGCTTATTACGGCTTTTGGCCGCAATATATCCCCCGAGTGGGTGGAGAGCGCGCTTACCTCGCAGCCGGAGATCGGTCAGGCGATTGTATTCGGCGACGCTGCCCCCGCGTTGGGTGCGTTAATCGTTCTGTCGTCCTTAGCCGTAACAGACATACACCTCGCTAAAGCCATTGCACGTGCCAACAGCACATTGCCTGATTATGCGCTGGTCAAGAATTGGAGGAAGGTAGCTCCATTCACTTTTGAGAATCATCTACTCACTGCGAATGGCCGGCTTCGCCGTCTAGCAATCCATGACAAGTACCAGGGGCTAATGGCCAACTGCCCGGAAATGCAAGGCTAGGTATATGAACTTTTTTGATAAGCTGGTTACAGAGACCGCCACCGAACGCGAATATCTGTTGCAGACGCCACAAATCCGCGCCGGACTATTGGGCAAAATTTCGCGGGAGTCCTATCTGGCGTATCTCGCGGAGGCCTACCACCACGTAAAACACACCGTCCCCCTGCTCAATTTGGCACGAGACAAGTTGCCTGCAAACAAGGCTGGGCTTGCGGCGGCGTTGAATGAGTATATCGCGGAAGAAACCGGGCACGAGGAGTGGATTCTTGATGACGTCACCAACGCTGGTGGGGATGCTAAGGCCGTCCGTAACGGATCCCCACGCCTAGCGACCGAACTGATGGTTGCCTATGCCTACGACTCTGTTGGGCGCGTGAATCCGGCCAGCCTTTTTGGCATGGTCTTCGTCCTCGAATCCACCAGCATGCAACTCGCCGTACATGGGGCCAATGCTCTCCAAAAATCTCTCCAACTTCCGGAAAACTGTTTCCGCTATTTTTGTTCACATGGAACGCTGGACGTGGAACACATGAGGTTCTTCCAAAAACTAATGTCGCAGATTCATGATCCTGCTGATCGTACCGCGATCACTCACATGGCGAAGGCTATGTTTATCCTCTACAGCGACGTATTTCGTAGCATTCCTCATACCATGGGTGAGCTTAATGCCGTTTGAAGGCAAAAAAATTGTTGTGACCGGCGGTTCCGGGGACATCGGCAACCTGGTTGTAACGGAGCTGATGCGGGCAAAGGCAGATGTTTTTGTGGTACAGCGAAAGCCGCCAGAGTCAGAAAATCACAGATTGCTGTGACGGTGATCTCTCGACGTTTGAAGGCATTGTGGCGACAGCATCCCGGATTACTTCCATGTCGCCGGATATTTTAATCAATCTGGCCGGGGTGCAATATTTTGGACCATTTTCGCAACAAACCAGCAAGAGTGTGCATGCAACCTATATGGTTAATTTGATCGCCCCTGTTTTGCTGAGCCAGGCCGTGCTTCCTGGCATGCAGGCACGGGGTTCAGGTCAGATTGTCAATGTCGGCTCGATTTTTGGTTCAATCAATTATCCGCATTTTGTAACGTATTCGAGCGCCAAGGCAGGGCTGCATGGGTTGAGCCAAGGACTGCGCCGGGAACTCCGTGGATCGGGTGTTGATGTTACCTATATTGCGCCGCGCGCCGTGAAGACACGGCTGCACGGCGCCTTGGTCGGGCGTTTTTGCGAGATGGCAAAAATGCAACTGGACGAGCCGGTGGTCGTGGCCACTCGCATTGTGCAAGCTGTCATCCGGCGTGAAAAGGATGTTTATATCGGCGCTGCGGAAAAAATATTCGTCAAACTGAATGCTCTGATTCCGGGGGTTGTGGATGCTGCGCTCGCTGCGGAAACGGCTAAGGCCAGAGAGTTTTTTTATTAATCGAGAACGAGGAAACGTCTTCCATGTCAGCTTGGACTAAAATTCACTTCATCGGTTTGCTGATGACCAGCATTGCGTTGACCGCCGGCCGTGCGCATGCCTCTGATAATCCAGCAATGGACCGGGATGTTTTGCATATTGCCAATGAGTGGGCCCATATCAGATATCAGGAAACTGACCGGGGCGAGCAGCGCCGGGAAATTACGGCTCTGGCCATTCAGGCTGGTGACGTAACCGCGCGCTACCCAGGGCAGGTGGAGCCGCTGCTTTGGCAGGGGATTGTTACCAGTGAGGAAGCGGCTATGGCTGGCGTGCTTCACCAATTAGGTTATGCCATTGCCGCACGGAATATTTTCCAACGGGCGCAGGAGATTGATCCGAATGGTGCCAATGGCGCCGTGACCATGAGTCTTGGTGTTCTATATTACCGTGTCCCCGGATTCCCGATTGCTTTTGGGAATGACCGGATAGCGCGGCAGGATTTGGAGAAAGCCCTTGCCATGCAACCAGATGGATTGGATGCAAACTATTTCTACGGTGATTTTCTCGTGCAGCAGGATGAATACGCCAAGGCGATGACGGTGCTTACCCATGCGTTGCAGGCCCCCGTGGATGCACAACGCCCTGTATGGGACGCAGGGCGGCGCGCCGAGATCCAGAGTTTGATCTCCAAGATCAAGCAGCGCGCGAGTGGCTGACGTCCCATGACACGGGAATTTTCCCCCAGCCTGCTATGGCACGGGTTTGGCCGGCAGTTGCAGAATCCTCATGGCATTGCTGGAAAGTTTACCGGAATGCTGATGCGGGTTGCCAATGCCACGCCCAACCAGGTGGCAGTGGATGCGCTCTCGCTAGATCCCTGCGACCGGGTGCTTGAACTAGGTTTTGGGCCGGGGCATGCAATCAAACTCATGGCTTCGCAAATCTCGGCAGGGATTGTTTATGGGGTAGACCAGTCGGCAGTGATGCTAGCACAAGCCTCCGCGCGAAACCGCTTGGCGATACAGGAGAACCGGGTACGTCTGTGGCAAGCGCAATTCAGCAGTCTGCCTTTTGCGGATGCCAGTTTCGATAAGATTCTTGCCGTTAATGTCGTCTATTTTTGGGATGATGCCACCGCCGTGATACGCGAAATCCGCCGCGTTCTTCGTCCGGGTGGCCGCGTTTGCATCTACGCCACGGCGCGGGGGACCATGCGGAACTGGAAGTTTGCAAATGTGCAAACGCACCGCCTCTACAATGCTGCTGAACTGGCCCTTACCTTGCGCCAAGGAGGGTTCGAGGGTTCCCGGGTTTCAGTGGAGAAGTTCCGGGTAGCTGCGGGAATTCAGGGGCTGCTGGCGCTCGTGTCACAATGAGGTAGACGCCTTGCGTCAAGCTGGTATTGCATTTCAAGGGTTGCAAATTCTTCGCAACGGTCTATGTGGAACAAACACCCACAGTAGTTTGGCGGAGAGCACGCAATTCACGATATGGTTTGTAGGAGCGGTTCCCCGCGCCAGACTCACTCTCGAAGTAGAATTCAGGACTGAATGGACGTAGATGTAGAAACCATGGTGCGGAGAGTGCTGAGCCCGCTCATTGCGTACCTGATGCGGCGGGGGTTGGGCTATATCGCCCTTCGCGACCTGCTAAAAAAAATCTACGTCGAAGAAGCGCTCTGGCGCCATGAAACCGGGGAAGCGCCAACGGATAGCAGCATCAGTCTGGTCACCGGCATCAACCGCCGAGAAGTCAAGCGCCTGCGCGACGACGCGTTACAGGCCCAGGCCAGCGAGACGCGTGACCCGATGGCGGGCGTTAATATGGCGGCGAGGGTTGTCGCGACTTGGGTTTCGGCGCCGGAGTTCCTCGACGATTCTGGCGAACCTCGCCATTTGGGCACGCGGGGCAGCGATTCGGAGCCAAATTTCGAATCTTTACTACGTACAGCGAAGGTTGATGTTCGGGCCCGCACGGTGATCGAGGAGCTGCAACGAGCGGGTATTGTCGAGCGTGACGCTGACGACCGTTTATGCCTGTTGCGCGCGGCTTTTACACCGGGCACACCGAAGGATAAAATGCTGTTTCTTGCCGCCAATATCAGCGACCATTTGCGGAGTGCGCTGCATAATCTGAATCCTGACGAAAAACCGTTTATCGAGCGCGCCCTGTTCCATAACGCGATCAATGCCAGCCAGTTGGATGCATTGCGCCCCGAAATCGCCGAAATGGCGGATCGATTGCTGCGGCGAGCCAACGAGAAATTGCTTGAAAACAGCCTGGCGGGAACCGACGCCCCTCCCGCTGACGCCGGCAAGCCGCTGAAACGTTTGCGGCTGGGCGTATATTATTATGAAACCGACGCTGAAGATCGGCACTGATATGGCTTTAGACCGAAAAACCCGCGTGAACGTTTCGCACTGCACCGGGGCATGTCCGCTTGGCCTGGTTGTAACGCTTTTGTTCGGCTGTGCGGTGATTTTACCGGGACTGGCGCAGGCGCGCAACGGCGAAACAGGCGGCATCGGTGGCACTGGGATCAGCCGCGAAACCGGAGGCATTGGCGGCACAGGTATCTCCCGGTCAGGCATGGCAATTACCGGATACGGGCCGATCCAGGCTTTTGGCAGCGTATTCGTAAACGGCCGTGAATATGCAATCGACAGCCGTACATTGGTCATGGTCGATGGCGCCCCTGCCACGGTATCTGCTTTGCACGTTGGTGATATCGCCGAGATAAACGGTGTCATCACCACTGCACGCGGGGGGTATGCCAGGGGAATCGCCGTTCTGCACCCGATTATCGGCCAGGCAACGGATATTTCGGGCGATGGCCGCAGTGCCGTGGTACTCGGCCAGCGCGTAATCGCCGTGGCCGGCCAAGCGCCCTTTGCTGGCGTCTCTTCCGGCGCGCTGGTTGCGGTTTCGGCGCTGCCCAGGCCCTCTGGTGACTGGGTCGCGCAGCGGGTAACGCTGCTGCCATCCGGCAACAATTTTCAACTTGCTGCGATCGTGACTTCCCTCGCGCCAGGGCGACTTTCCGTTGCTGGCACAAGCATTTTGGCGAGCACGAACCTGACGGCCCAAATATCCACCGGCGAGCGGGTTATCGTCGTTGGAAGTATCAGTCCCTATGGCCTGCAGGCGACAACGGTCACCGCTTCTCCGGTTGTATTGGGGCAGCCGGGAACAGTGGTCGAGGTGCAAAACTATTTCCAGGCCAACGGACATGGGCAATTAATCGCCGCGGACGGCATGGTTGCCTCGGGCGCGCCAGCAGGGTTGGTGCTTAAGGGCGAACAATTGGTCGAGATTCGTGGCGACCTGAACGCCGTTAATTCAATCAGCATCGAGCAGATCGATACCAACACGCCCGGCGAGCCTGACGTGAACGGCCTTTCCGGCCGCGCGGGTTCTGCAGAACCGCGCGAGGTGGCGCCGCAAACTAGTGATGAAGCCACCAAAGATATCGACAAGGCAGCAACTGATGCCGTGCGGACTCCTGCAAATCCGGCGTTACCGAACTTGCGTGAGCCACCGGAAACGGCGGCCGAACACGAGCTGCCGGAGCTTGATCTACAGGACTTGCACCCGGAGATTCCCGAGATTGAAATACCGGAAATTCCAGGTCCATCCGATGATTAAACCTGGGATTTTTGATCCAACAGCGGGATTCAAGCGAATAGCAAACTAGAGGTGGCCGGGTTTGTCTGAACACGGTTTCGCTATCTATAAGTGGCAGGTCTGCCGGGTTGTTGGATAGTATTCCGGTGTCTGGGCCTTGCGCAAGGAGGGCGTAGCCCGACTGGAGCGAGGCCCAGACACCGATCGCGAAATTTTCAGGCGGCCGCAAGCAGCGGGGCCTGAGTGAAGTAGGCAGCATCGGGCGTACGCGCGCCAAGGCTCGAATGCGGGCGCCTGCCATTGTAGAAATTCAGATACCGGCCGAGGCCGGCGCGGGCTTCGGCGACGCTGGCATAGGCGTGCAGATACACCTCCTCGTATTTCACGGAACGCCAGAGCCGCTCGACGAACACATTATCTCGCCAAGCGCCTTTGCCATCCATGCTGATCGCGATCTTGTTCTTCAACAGCAGCCCGGTGAAGTCGCCGCTGGTGAACTGGCTGCCTTGGTCGGTGTTGAAAATCTCCGGCTTGCCGTGGCGGGCGAGGGCCTCCTCAATCGCCTCGATGCAGAATTCCACCTCCAGCGTGATCGACAGTTTCCAGGCCAGAACCCGCCGGCTGAACCAGTCCACCACCGCCGCCAGATACACAAAACCGCGCGCCATCGGGATGTAGGTAATATCCATCGCCCAGACCTGGTTCGGCCGGCCGATCAACTTGCCGCGCAACAGATATGGATAAATCTTGTGGCCTGGAGCGGGCTTTGACGTATTCGGCCGGCGATACACCGCCTCGATTCCCACCCGCCGCATCAATGTGGCGACCTTCGCGCGGCCGATGACGATATCCCCGGCGCGCAGCAGATCGCGCAGCATCCGGCTGCCGGCGAAGGGGTAGTTCAGGTGCAGTTCGTCGATCCGGCGCATCACCGCCAACTCCCCCGCCGGCACCGGCCGGGGCGCGTAATACAGGCTGCCGCGGCCAAGCCCCAACAACGCCGCCTGCCGGGACAGCGGCAGTTCATGCCCACGGTCGATCATCGCTTTGCGCTCAGAAGCCCGGCCTTGCTGAGCGCACCGGACAAAAAATCATTCTCAAGCGTGAGTTCTCCGATCTTCGCATGTAGCGGCTTCAAATCTACAGCCGGTGCTGGCTCACCACTCGCCGGCGCGCCGCCGAACAGCCCGGCAGCACCTTCCGCCAGTTGCGCCTTCCAGGCGGTGATCTGGGTCGGGTGAACGTCATAAAGCTGCGCCAGCTCAGCCAGTGTCTTCTCGCCCTTCAGAGCGGCCAATGCCACTTTGGCCTTGAACGCCGGGGCATGGTTACGGCGGGTACGCTTCGTCATCATTTCTCCTGTTCCACGGCAGCATCGCCGAGTTCAGGCAGAAATTCCACTTATCCAAGTGTTCGAATTTGGCCAGCCACCTCTAACAGACCGCAACAGAAAACACATCAAGGCTGACTGGCAATTCACCGCCGCAGATGCCCGCGTGAAACTGAAGCGCTCATATCCAATATTATGAACGACTCGGGCCACTAGCGTTGAGACTGCCGGTGACAGGAGCCTCAGTGCCGACACCTGGCATGAAGGCGCGGACCTCGAACTGCGCGTTGCCGTCTTGCCACGATGCCACCACACCGATCTCCAGCCCAGCCATGGAGGCGTAAGGCGCGAAGGCCGTTCTCGCCTATCTGTCGCGCTACACCCATCGCGTTGGCCCTCGTTGAACCAGCGGGATGCATGATGGCCGAGCGGCGTGATGGATTATATCGCTCCATGCGCAACGTTGGCAAACGACGTGTCAACCACCCCACTGCTGGCGAAAACCCGGAAATCCGTCATGTCATTCAGCAGGAAGGCAGGCCCACCCAGGCTATGCGGCAATTGCAGCTGAAAAGCATCGAATTTTGCAACATCATTCAGCCAGAAGACTGGCCGCGCATCAGCCGCAACGCTTTCCATCCGGATATTGCTAAATTCGATATTGCGCGCATGGCGGATGAAAAAATGCTGGGCGGGCAATTGCCCAAGCAGGGATGGATCCGGATAACCACGCTCCAACTCTGGCGGCTGTGTCGCAGCCATTGCATTTGTGCCGCCACCCCGCTGCAGTAGTTCGATATTGTCAAATTTTATATCCTCGACTGGATATCCCGGAATGCCGCTGATGACGGCGGGCATCAGATTTTGCGGCGCGGAACAAGTGACGTTGCTGATCGATACGCGCCGGAAGCTGCCGACGGGAATGCCGCCAGGACCGCTCATACGTGATCCGAGGCGCAAATAAAATGGTGCGTCGCGTATATCGCGCATCGTCAGCCCGGTGACCGTGATGTCTTCGAGAATACCACCGTCCACGCTTTCCAGCGCCAGGCCATGGCAGGTTTGAAGGACGCAGTTAGCAATGATGATGTTTCTGAATCCACCGTTCGATTCCGTGCCGCACTTAATGCGCCCCACCGGCTGCCACCTACCTGCCGGGATCGGCTTGAATGTCCGGTCAAGCAGGCTGCCCACCTGATAGCCGCCGGTCACGGAGCAATTAGTAATGGTTACATTCTCCGTCGGTCTTGCATAACCCAAGGCGAAAGAGCTCTTGAGAGCAATCGCGTCGTCCCAGGGGGCGTTCACGTGGCAATCGGAAATCTGCACATTCCGGCAGCAATCTATGTCTATACCGTCCCGATTGGTGTCAATCGTAAGATTGGCGATGGTGAGATTGTCGGCGCCGGTCGCCAGGATGCCGAAATGACCGCCTGAGAGAATCGAGAAGTCACGCAAGGTGACATGGCTGCAATTCTTCAACGCGATCGTCTTGTTCCCGGCGCCGGGCGCGCCGGCCGGCGGCAAATCCGGTTCGTTGACGTCACGGCTCAGGCCTTTTCCCCATATCCGCCCGGGGCCGAGGATTGCGATATCATGGATGTTCTCGCCCCAGATCAGGCTGTTATGCCAATGGCTGTGGCCGAAATCCTGATACGCGTCCCAGGGAACGTTCGGCTCGGCAGCATCATAGCCGCCGCTTGGGGTGCCCTCCCGAGGCGTATTTGCAGCCAGAATCGTCGCCCCTTCATCCAGATAGAGGGTGATGAAGTTCTTCAACCGGATGGAATAGGACCGATACATGCCCGCCGGAAACCGGACAATGCCGCCACCGGCGGCGGCGGCTGCTGCAATCGCGTAATTGATTGCCGCGGTGTCATCGGCTCTGCCATCGCCGGCAGCCCCGAAGCTGCGTACGTCGAGAATAGGTTCGGCTTTTGCCCCGAAGGCCACGGCGGCCAAAGCCGCCCCCGCAAGCTGAGCCAGTTGCCGTCGTGTTGCGTTCATATATTCACCTCCAGGCGGCGTGCTCGCAACGCTTATACGCTCCTAGCCTTAAGTTGTCTGGTGGAGATTACGGACCTGCGTTGATTCAGGTCATGGCAAAATACTGGCGGCAGGCACGGTTTTTTCAGGTAGACGAGGGCGTATAGAGCTGACCATGCCGGTCACGCATCAAGGCGCCAAAGCAAACGCCCCTGACAGGCGCCGCCAATATCGCTAATACTCGTCATCTTCCTCGATGTTTGTCTGTAACTCAGCCCCCTGGCTTCCCCTGGCTTCCCTTGGCTTCCGCAGAGAGAATTATACCAATGTCTCGCCCAATCTGGCTCAAACCGCCACCTTCGCAAAGCGGCCTCCGCACCGGGGCAGCGCCGGCTAGACGCACGGTAAGCCATAGTCGAGCAAGCCGTGCCAGGGCGCGCTGGTTGGATCTGGCTGCCGTCGCGGTGGTTCTTGCGATCGTGGTCGTCATAGCCATTGGCGTGGCCGGTATGTTCGCGCCGGTCTCTACCCTTAAGGCCAAGCCCATCTCGCTCGATCCGGCCTTGTTGCCCTGGTATGCCCTCCGATCGGTGCTGCGCATGCTCGTGGCCATGGCCGCTTCCCTCATATTTACGTTGACCTACGGAACATTGGCGGCCAAGAGCCGGCGTGCTGGGCTAATCCTCATCCCCTTGCTGGACATCCTGCAGTCGGTTCCAGTGCTTGGCTATCTCTCTTTTACCGTCACGTTTTTTTTGTTTCTGTTTCCGCACAGTGTCATGGGGGCGGAGCTGGCGTCGATCTTCGCCATTTTCACCAGCCAAGCCTGGAATATGGCTTTCAGCTTTTACCAGGCCCTGCGAACCGTGCCGCGCGACCTCGATGAGGCAACCAGAGCCTTCCGCTTCTCCTCCTGGCAACGGTTCTGGCGTCTGGAATTTCCCTTCGCCATACCCGGCCTGGTGTGGAACATGATGATGAGCATGTCGGGCGGCTGGTTCTTTGTCGTCGCATCCGAAGCGATTGTGGCCGGCAATACGCAGATTTCGCAGCCAGGCATCGGCTCCTATGTGGGAATGGCAATCCAGCAGGAAAATCTCGGCGCGATTTGCTGGGCCCTCCTGGCTATGACCGTCGTCATTATCATCTACGATCAGTTGATGTTCCGGCCGCTCGTTGTCTGGGCCGATAATTTCCGCGTCGAGCAGACCGCTGCGCTGACGACACCGCGCTCATGGTTCCTGCAGCTTCTCAGGCACTCTCCCACGATGCGCCGCGCCGCGCACCCCATGGAATTTTGCCTGCGCCGGCTCTTCAGAGCCCGGCTGCTCAACCTTGTCCCGGCGACGGGTCTGACGAGCATCCCGACCCGGACCGGACGGATACTGGATGTGGCTTGGTATGCCGTTGTCGGTATAACGACGGCTTGGATTGTCATCGTCATCATACGCTATGTTGCGACCGGCGTTGGCTGGGCCGATGTTTGGACCGTGGTGGGGCTTGGCATGATCACCCTACTGCGGGTGGCGGTCCTGATCGTGCTGGCCTCGCTTATCTGGGTGCCGATTGGTGTCATGATCGGGTTGAATCCGAAGCTGGCGGAGCGTATTCAGCCGCTGGCCCAGTTTCTCGCGGCCTTTCCGGCCAATCTGCTGTTTCCGTTCTTCGTCATTCCCATCGTGGCGTATCACCTCAACCCCGACATATGGCTCACCCCGCTGATGATCCTGGGAACACAGTGGTATATCCTCTTCAACGTCATCGCCGGCACGACCGCCTACCCGACCGACTTTCTCGAAGCAGCAAAAAACTTCCGATTTCATGGTTGGCAGTGGTGGCGGATTGCGATATTGCCGGGCATCTTTCCCTATTATGTCACGGGAGCGATCACCGCCTCCGGTGGCGCCTGGAATGCCAGCATCGTCGCGGAGGTGGCGTCATGGGGGTCCGATCACCTCGCGGCCCATGGGCTTGGTGCCTATATCGCGCAGATGACGGCGGCGGGTGACTACCCGCGGATCGTGCTCGGCATTGCCGTCATGTCGGCTCTGGTGGTCTTCGTCAACCGTCTGCTGTGGCGACCGCTCTATGCCTATGGCGAGCGCCATTTTCGGCTGGACTGAAAGGAACAAGCGATGCCAGAGACGATCAACGGAGGCGTAGTTGCGAACAAAATCGAGCTTGAGCTAAGGCATATCGGGCAGAGCTTTCCGAGGACGTCCGGCAAGACTCTCGTGGTTCTGGACGACATTAACCTGAGCCTGCGCACCGGTGAGATCGTCGGGCTGCTCGGGCGGTCCGGCTGCGGAAAATCCACACTGCTCCGTATCGTGGCAGGTCTGGCACCACCGGCGAGCGGCGAGGTCCGTTATCGCGGTGGCATTGTGAGCGGCCCGGCTAAAGGGATTGCCATGGTTTTCCAGACCTTCGCCCTATTCCCCTGGCTGACGGTGTTACAAAATGTTCAGGCTGGACTGGACGCGATCGGCGTCGCCGAGGGCGAGGCCAGGAAGCGGGCGTTGGCGGCCATTGATCTGATCGGTCTCGACGGATTCGAAAACGCCTATCCCAGGGAGCTCTCCGGCGGCATGCGCCAGCGTGTCGGCTTCGCGCGGGCCATGGTCGTCGATCCCGCGATCCTGTTGATGGATGAGCCGTTCTCGGCGCTCGATGTACTCACCGGTGAGACGCTGAGAAGCGACTTCATTGAATTATGGACGGCGGGAAAACTGCCGATCAAATCCATCCTGCTCGTAACCCACAATATAGAGGAGGCGGTCTTCATGTGCGACCGCATCTTTATTCTGTCCTCCAATCCAGGCCGGCTCGCCGCGGAGATCACGGTCGAACTGCCGCGTCCACGGCATCGTCTTGCCACCGAGTTTCGCGATGTTGTGGACGATATTTACAGCCGTATGACGGCGGGACCGGCTCCAGCCATTGACAACAAGCAGCCGGAGCCGATGGCGAGCATCAGCACCAGGCTACCGATCATGTCGGCGGTGCGGATCGCCGGTCTTACGGAAATGTTGTCCGCGCCAACATTCAGCGGTCACGCGGACCTGCCGGTGCTGGCGGCGCACCTGCGTCTTGGGGTGGAAGATCTTTTTCACGTCGCAGAGATGGCGCAGATGATGGGCTTTGCCGAATTGCGCGCCGGCGATTTACACCTGACCGCGGCAGGACGAGCGCTTGCCGCGGCGGACATGCCGGGCCGCAAGCGCCTATTTGCCGATCATCTGCTGCGTTCGGTCCCGCTAGCCGCGCATATCCAGCGAATTCTCGATGAGCGGCCCGGCCACACAGCGCCCCGCGAGCGCTTCCTTGATGAACTGGAAGACCACCTGGGTGTGGAGGACGCCGAACGCACGCTCACTGCCGTCATTGGTTGGGGACGATATGCGGAATGCTTTGCTTACGATCGACAAAGCCGGATGTTCAGCTTGGATAATCCAACTTGAATGCCCCCGGTACCCTACCGCCAGAGTCGATTGGATATCCCAGGAGGCGGACAGACTCTCCCGCCCTAATAAAAGCGTGCCTCTGTCTTTCATAAGCCCTCTGTTAATTGGGCCTTCACCTTAGCCGTATCGTGCGTCATACCAATTCCGGCGTATCATCAACACGTGACGTGCATGAGAGCGATCTTGTGTTCCCTTGAGCTGCTGCCGGTTTGATGGACACCATCCTTAAGCTGAATTTGCGATTTCGTTCGAATTCCATAGGACTGAGATAGCCGATCGTCGAGTGGCGCCGGCGCGGGTTGTAGAACCGCTCGATATATTCGAATACATCGGCCCGTGCCTGGTCCCTGGTACGGTAAACCTTGCGCGCGATGCGCTCGGTTTTCATAGAAGAGAAAAAGCTCTCCATGGCGGCGTTGTCCCAGACATTGCCTGACCTGCTCATGGAGCAGACCACGCCATGATCCTTCATGAGCCGCTGGAATGGCTCGGACGTGTACTGGCTGCCGCGATCGGAATGGTGCAGCAGGGCATCGGGCTTGCCACGGCGCCAGATCGCCATCACCAAAGCATCGGTGACCAGTTGCGCGGTCATCGTGGCACTCATCGACCAGCCGGCCACGCGGCGCGAGAACAGATCGATCACCACCGCCACATACAACCAGCCCTCAGCGGTCCAGATATAAGTAAAATCAGCGATCCATTTGCGGTTGGGTGCTGAGGCCACAAACTGCCGGTCCAGAACGTTGCAGGCAGGCACTTCACTTCGCTCACCTTTGTCGGCCGGCAGCCGTCTGCGCCGGGGACGGGCGCGCAGGGCCTGGGCCCGCATCAACCGCTCAATGCGGTGCAGCCCACAGGCAATGCCCTCGGCCAGCACATCATGCCAGACACGCCGGGCGCCGTAGGTGCGGTCGCTGACAAGGAAGCTGGTTTTGACCAGAGGCCCAACCCGCTCATCGCTGCGCGCACGGGCGCTGGGCGGGCGTGATGCCCAGGCATAAAACCCACTGCGCGAGACATCGAGCGTCTCACAAAGCAACCGCACCGGCCAAATTCCTCGATGCTTTGCAACGAAGCCGAACTTCACATCGACTCCTTGGCAAAGTAGGCCGCGGCTTTTTTTAGAATGTCACGCTCGGCTTTGAGCTTCGTCACCTCGCGCCGGAGCCGCTCAAGCTCCAACTGCTCGGGCTTCATTTGCCCCTGGCCAGGAAAAACCTGCTGGGGATCGCCCGAAACCTCCTTGGCCCAGCGGCGCAGCATGCCCTCGCCAACCTCCAAGTCACGCGCCGCCTGGACAACAGAAACACCGCGATCCGTGATCAGCCGGACCGCTTCAAGTTTGAATTCACGCGTAAACTGCCTGCGAGCCACAAATACCCTCCTGTTCCGTTAAACACCTAAACAAGGTGTCCACGAAACCAGCAGCAGATCAAACGTAGAAAACGGTATCTATTGGGAAAAAAGGGCGATCTTCCCAATATAGGCTTCCTACCGTGCCTTTTCGGCCAACAATAATTGAAGGACCATCTACCAAAGCTTCATTATGGTATCCGGTAATTCCGCCTGATCCATAGACTGGAACGTGCCCTTCTTTTCGGTCAGTTGATGTCAGCGACTTGCCGTAGGCCAGTTCGAGGATGTCCTCTACGCGCTGCATTTCCCACCCCTCCGGCTTTCCCTCTTCATCGAGGTGGTCGGGGAAGAGGGACCAGAGGTCTGGGGCGAGGTAGGGGGGGGCGGCCTTCGGCTTTGGCGCGGGTGGGGCCGAAATCGACAAACCAATCCTTGAAAACCGCCCGCGCCATCGCCTCCAGCGTCTCGTTCATCTGGCGGTTGAGTTCGATCTTGTCGTCGAGAGACACCAACATCTCACCGATGCGCACTTGTTCATCGAAAGGAGCCAACGGAACCAAAAATTGTGGCAGTCAGCGACTTTTATGTGACTGACAACGGAACCTGACCCATCGTGCGATCGGAATTGATTTTGTAATTCGGGTGATCGAAACGCGTAAAAGAAGTACCGAGGGTCAATTATCGCGGGATTAGCTCGATACTGCATGGTGCGCTGTCCTAGGAATACGTTCTTCATACCCCTAATGAAGCCAACTTCTCCGATGGGCGCCTCTCGGGTCAGGATGACGTCGCCTTCACGCACATCTAATCGACGCGTCCACCTGCGGAAAGTCTCTTCCGTAACGTACCGGCAGTTTGAGAGGTCAATCCGCCCGTCTCGTACGTTTGTTGTCCGGATCATCCGGTAAGGTGTTTCATAGTCGACTACGGGCGCTGTTCTATTCACACAGTCGACGATAGATGAACAAACATTCTTCACCATCACCCTTGGCCACTCACCCATCAACATCGCCCCTCTGCACCACGACTTTCTCCCGCGCGATAATCTGCCTGAAAACCTCGCTGGTCGTGGCCCAGTCGAGCACGTCCACTTTCCACGGCAGGTCGGACTCACAAAAATCGTCGATCAGCGCTGTCATCACCGCCGAGGCCAAGGGGGCGGCGGTGATCACCGCCAGGTCGAGGTCTGAGTAGCGCTTGGCGGTATGTTTCGCGCGCGAGCCAAAGGCCCAGACCTCATGCCGGGGCACATGTTGGCGCAGAATATCGCGCACAATGTTCCAATGGTCCGGGCGGATATCGATTGGCGGCGTACCGGCCCCGCTCATTGCTCCAGCCGCCGCCGCAACTGGTCCCGCAGGAACACGGCCTCCGCCAGAAACGCGGGGATGCAAGCCACCACCTGCAGCGCTTTCGCGGCATCGTAGGTGTGGCTGGTTTTGCTCCGCATGTCCCGGTAGGCTTTCCAGTCCGGCCATTCGCCCAGCAGCAAGCCTTGCTCGTTGCCGGTGCGGATAAGGTCAGCAAAGGGCATGGCGTCGAATTCCACGGGCGAGGGGGCGGCGGATTCCAGGTAGCGCTTCAGCGTTTTGTGGGCGAGTTCATAGGTGAACTCAAAACGCTGGATCAGCCCGTCGCGGATTTGCTCGTCGGTGGTGTCGCGCTGATAGCGGGCGAGACCTTCGGCGAGGCGCGTGATGGCGTTTTCGAATGAGCTTATGTCGAGGGGCACGCGGGCTCTCCATGAGGCGGCTTGGGCAGGGCTGGCTTTAGCATGAGGGGGCCATTGTGAACATGAACGGAAGCCGTCACGCCGTCACCGCCTTCAGCCGCTCGCGGATGGTGGCGGTCAGCCGGTCAGCCTCGGCAAACTGGGTCTCCAGCGTGGCGGAGAGGGCGGCGAAGCGCTCCGTAAACGGCACGTCGTCATCCTCAACATCCACTGCACCGACATAACGCCCAGGGGTAAGGACATAGCTATGCCCCTCGATCTCAGCGTGGCTGGCGGCTTTGCAAAAGCCTGGAATATCGGCGTAGTCCCCGGCATCGGCCTCGCCGCGCCAGGCATGGTAGGTGGTGGCGATTTTCTCGATATCGGCGTCCGAGAACTCCTTGCGCGTGCGGTCAACCAATGTGCCCAATTTGCGCGCGTCGATGAACAGGATTTCGCCGCGGCGGTCGCGGAAACGGCCGTTCTTTTTGTTGCGGCTGAGGAACCACAGGCAGGCGGGGATTTGGGTGGAGTAGAAAAGCTGGCCGGGCAGGGCGATCATGCAATCCACCACGTCGGCCTCCACCATGGCGCGGCGGATGACGTCCTCGCCGCTTTGGCCGGAGGACATGGAGCCGTTGGCCAGCACCACGCCAGCGGTGCCATTGGGGGCGAGGTGGAGGATGATATGCTGCAGCCAGGCGTAGTTGGCGTTGCCCACGGGCGGGGCGCCGTATTGCCAGCGGGCATCCTCGCGCAGGCGCTCGCCGCCCCAATCCGAGATGTTGAAGGGCGGGTTGGCGAGGATGAAGTCAAATTTCTTGTCGCGCCACTCGTCCTTGTGGAAGCTGCCCTCGTTGTTCCAGGCGATGCCGCTGGCGTCGATGCCGCGCACGGCGAGGTTCATCTTGGCCAGGCGCCAGGTGGTGTAGTTGCTCTCCTGGCCGTAGAGGGCGAGCTGGCCGATGCGGCCGCCGTGGGCTTCCAGGAACCGCTCGGCCTGCACGAACATGCCGCCCGAGCCGCAGCACGGGTCGTACACCCGGCCCTCGACGCCGCGCCTAGCGTCAGGGAAGGGTTCCAGCATTTCCACCAGCACGCGCACTACGGAGCGGGGGGTGTAGAACTCGCCGCCGCGTTTGCCCTCCGAGCCAGCAAAACCGCCGAGAAAATATTCGTACACCCGGCCCAGCAGGTCGCGCGC
The DNA here is from genome assembly GCA_963696195.1 of uncultured Alphaproteobacteria bacterium. Classification (GTDB taxonomy): domain Bacteria; phylum Pseudomonadota; class Alphaproteobacteria; order Acetobacterales; family Acetobacteraceae; genus Acidocella. Next base: position 1,295,969 of record OY968826.1, on the reverse strand, counting down.
CTTGGCGCCCTCGACGCCCAAAGCGATGCCGGAGATGAGGTTGATAAGTTCGCCGAGCATCACCTTGTCCAGCGCCGGGCGGTTGTAGTCTTTGGGCAGGACGCCTTTCAGCGTGGGGTTCTCGGCCTCGATGGCGCCCATGGCTTCGTCGATGAGCTTGCCGATGGTGGATTGCGGGGCGTTGGCCTCCAGGTGCGACCAGCGGGCCTGTTTGGGGACCCAAAAGATGTTTTCGCCGATGTATTCGTCGCGGTCCTCGGCGGCGGCCGGGTCTTCGCGCAGCAGGGTTTCGTGCCGGGCCTCGAAGGCCAGGGAAATGTGGCGGAGGAAGATGAGGCCGAGGACGACGTGCTTGTAGTCCGATGGCTCCAGGTTCTTGCGCAGCTTGTCGGCGGCGGAAAAGAGGTCACGCTCCAGCGCCAACTGGCTTTCCGGGACGGTGGTTTGCGCCGGTGTGGTGGTTTCGCCCGATTTGCGCGGCCGGCCTCGTGCCATGGTATCTGAGTCTCCCGTTGTACTGACTTATATATGTTGGTTACCTCATGGGGCCATGATTGCAACTCTGGCGTAATGGGCGGCACGTTGTAGCTACCCAGCTTGAGCTTTAAGTTTTGGTCTGACGGCAGCGCCGGAATGGCGGGCTTTGCGAGGCGGCGGGCATAGTCATCGGCTGCGGTGGCCTTGGCTGGTGGCGATAGCGGTACTATGGTCGGACCATGCGGCATTTGAAGGCTGGACGAAGTCGGAGGCATTCCGTGCCGCTCATAGCAGTGCCGGCGATAACCGGCCGCTTTATCTGGGCCGTCCAGAATTTGAAGGGTTTGAGGTGGTTCAAACGGTCAAATGAGCGATCCAACAGGCTGATTGGCACCTTAATCATGCGAGCTCCACGCCGCTCATTGTTATGACCTGTTCCAAAGCGGGACCACGGGGCGCTGCGATCGCGATGGCCATGGCCGGCCTGTTCATGGCCACGGCGGTAATCGGCTATTTCAACTTCGGCGCGGTGCTGGGGGCGATGCGGCCGATCGGCTTCTGGGGTTTCCTGGCGGTGATCGTCGCCCAACTCGCCCTGTATGTACCCTTGGGCTTGGCTTGGTGGCTGGCCGCGTTTGGCGAGTTGGCCAAGCGGGTGGGCGTGTTCATCTGGGGCAGCATGATGGCCGAGGCGGCCTCCAATATCCTGCCCTTCTCGCAGCTTGGCGGGGTTGTGATCGCTTCACGCACGGTGGCGCTGGGCGGAGTGCCGCCGGCTAAGGCGTTAGGGTCGAATGTGGTGGACATCAGCATGGAGCTGGCCGCCCAGGTGATCTACACCCTAGCCGGTATCGCGCTTTTGGTCCACCGGCTGCATTTCACAGCACAAAACGGTTCTCTCCTGGTTTCCCTGCTGGCTGGCCTTACCATCTCCGCGTCCTTGATCGGCGGGTTCATCGCGGCACAAAAGTGGGGCGCCTGGGTCATCGGGGCTCTGGTCCACCGCATGGTTCCGGCCGCTGGCGGCAACGCTGCCGCCGTAACCCGCTTCATCGAGGGCGCCTATGGCAAGCCGCGGCGGCTATCGGCCTGCCTCGGCTTGCACCTGGGAGCTTGGTTTGCTTCGGCTATCGGGACCTGGCTGATTCTCGTGTTCATCGGCCGGCCGCTGCCCATGCTGTCCGTCGTGACGATCGAGAGCCTGATGTTCGCCATACGTAATGCCGCTTTCATGGTGCCCGCCGGGCTCGGCGTTCAGGAAGGCGCCTATGCGCTGCTGGGGCCTCTATTTGGACTTCCGGCGGAGGCGGCGCTGGCGCTCTCTCTGATCAAACGTGCCCGCGACATCAGCGTCGGCGTGCCAACTCTTTTCAGTTGGCAGTTGGCGGAAATCCGCCACCCATTTCGAGGGAAATGAAGCGGACCGGCCACGCTGGGGGCGGTTCACTCCTCGGGCTCGTGCAGAGCGAGAGTAACCTGCGTGTGGAATGGTATATCGTGGCGCTCATTGTAAAATTGCGGCCGATGGTGACCCCGCCAAAAAACAATGTACCCAATTGATATTGTGCGGAAATATAGTGTTTTGCCGGGGTCACCATTGGCCGCAATTTCACAGCGATGAAGATGGAAATGACGCTGACGGCGCCGTTTGATGGCATGGTCGCGGAACTTACGGCCAAAGCCGGCGAGCGCGTTGCAGAGGGTGTGGTGCTGCTCCGGCTCGTGGCCGGGGAATAAGTGCGGCTGGAGTAGTGTCTCAGTTAGAGTTTTGCTTGAGACGAAGGTAGATGCTGACGGGCTGGGCCGGAAGACCTCATCGAATTTCCCGGTTTCATGGGGGAGACGTGTCGCGGGTGGTGGACGCATCCAGCGTAACCGGGTACGGCAACCCCAACCGCGTTACCGCAGCGCAGCATAAAACCGCCATACTGGATTTAAGCATGACCTCCGCCCACCCCCGCCCCATTCTTGCCACCCATAGCGGGAAGTTCCATTGCGACGAGGTGTTCGCGTACGCCGTATTGCGCTTGGCGCTGGGGCTAAACGAGCCTGGGCTGGATCACACCCTGCTGCGGACGCGCAAGCCGAACCTCATCGAGACCGCGGATATCGTGTGGGATGTCGGCAGCATCTTCGACGCGGCGCTCAACCGGTTTGACCACCACCAGCGTGGTGCCCCGGTGCGCCCGGACGAAACCCCCTTCTCGTCCGCTGGCTTGGTCTGGCAGGTCTACGGCGAGCGCGCCGTGACCGCACTGTTGCCCCCCGGCGATGCCGCGCGCTTCGCTATTGCCATTGCCGCCGAGCTCGATACCAGCCTGGTCCGCCGGATCGACGAGATCGACAACGGCGTTTCGGCAACCGGCCCGATCAAGCGCGATACACTTGGCCTGGCCACGCTCATCGGCGAATTCAACCCGACATGGGACGATAACGGCGCAAACGGCCCGGCCGCCGGCGATGCCGCCTTCCTGGAAGCAACCGCGCTGGTAGCCGCGCTGCTGCGCCGCCGCGTTGACAATCTGCGCGCACGCCACGCCGCCGAAGCAGCCGTACTTGCCGCTCACCAGACCGGCGACGACCCGCGCCTCCTCGTCCTGGATACCGGCATGCCCTGGAAAAACGCCGTGTTCTCGCATGATCTGCCCGTACTTTTTACCGTCTCCCCCGCCTCCAACGGCAATTGGATGATTGACACCATGCCGCCGGAGCCCGGCTCCTTCGAACAGCGCCTCTCCCTGCCCGCAAGCTGGGCCGGGCTGCAGGCTGAAGACCTAGCCCAGGAAACCGGCGTCGCGGATGCCGTATTCGTGCATGTGCGCCGCTTCGTCGGGTCGGCAAAATCCCGCGCGGGCGCTGTCGAACTTGCGCGCAAAGCACTCGCCACGGCATAGGGAGTTCAATAATTGAACTGATACGTCAGCCCCACGCTGCTGCTGTTGCCAGTGCTGGAAGTACCCGTCGACGTTTGCAGTTTCAGGCCCTGGTACAGATTAATCTCCACGGTCGCCTGCGTGCCCTGGCCGTTGGTTGCCTGCGTCGCGCCGGCATAAACCCCCGGCGCGACATAACGCCCAGCCTCCACCGAGGGCGGACCACTGCCGCCGCCACTCAGTGAGAGTTCGCTCAACCCTAATGCGTTACGCACGGAATCCAGCGGATTGGGCAGGCCGCCACCCAAGCCGGAAAGTTGCGCCAGGGCCGCAGCCAGCGACGCAGTCTGGAACGGTGAAAGGCTCGTGGTGCTTTGGCCGAACAGTAAGCGCGCCAGAATTTCGTCCGACGGCAAAGGTGGCGAGCTGGTCAGCGTAATCTCCGGCTTGGCCGCCGTGCCTCCCACAATCAGGGTCACGGTGGTATTATCCGCGGTCACGGCCGAGGCTTCGAGGTCCAACGTAGGCATGAAGGCGGCACCGTTGAAATTCACGTTGCCTTTGGTGAATTGCAGGTTTTTCCCAGCGAGCGAGACATTTCCCCGGATCAGGTCAAACCCGCCCTCCGGGTCGGGGGACGCCATTGTACCCGTGAGGTGAACCCGGCCCCCGAGTTCGGCAAATATCTGGTCACCGCGTACAAAAATCTGATTTTTAGCGGTCACCAGAACGTCGAGCGATACCGCTGGCGGCAGAGGCGGCGGCGGTGGCGGAATTTCACCGGCATTGATAATCGGCAGATCGGCGACGTTCGGCGGCAGTGATTTAGGTATGTTGATATTGGCCTTGCCGATGTTAACGGTTCCCGCCAGCGCCATCTGGCCGCGTAGTGCGCCCGTTAATGTCAGCGCGGCATCAAGGTTTCCGGCGAGAATATCGGAGGAGATGGGCGTCGCATTGGCGGCGTCCAACGTGATATCGAGCGGAAAACTAGGCGTCCCCAGATCAATGGTGCCATGCCCGGTTATGCGCCCGTCTCCGGCCGTGGCCTGAAAGCTTTGCAAGGTAACCATTGGTCCCGCCGCTTGCATGCGGGCCGTCATGTGGGTGAGGTTCAGCCCGTTGCCGATATCCTGGACACTGCCATTGTCCAAGGTGGCGCTGCCATCGACGCGCGGGGCCACGGCGGTGCCGGTCACCATCACATCCGCCGTCACCAGCCCGCGCACCTCGGTTTCATTTCCCGCCACAAACAGGTCGAGCAGCCGCAGATCCGTGCGCCCGGTTACGTGCAGGTTCAACGCACCGTCCGCGTTCAGCGGCACCAGCCCCGCGGCGGTGAGTGCCACATCCGGTCCGGCGCTCAGTGTTGCCTCCACCTTCGCGGTTTTGCCCGAAACCTCGGCGCTACCCATCAAATCCGCTGCCGGCATCCCGCTCGCCGGGCCGGAACGCAGTTTAATGTTTTGCGCATTTAACGTAATATTCCCCATCGGGGCGCCCAGGGTGCCGGTAAGTGCCGCGCTGGCAGAGAGCGTTCCCGTCGCATCCAGCGTGGGCACGAACATCCCGGCCAAGCTGGCGGGCAGGTTCCGCACTGTCAGCGTTGCCTGGAGTTCAGGCGAAAGCGTGCCATCCAGCCCAATCCGCCCGCCATTCAGACCCAGCGCCAGATGCCGCACGGTAAGTGCGGGCCGGGTCAAAATCATCACAGGACCTTGCAGCACGGCGTTAATCCGCCGCCAGGAGGCACTGAACGATGAAACCGTGGCGGCGCGCGTATCAAGGTTGACCACACCGGCCAGCGCCATCCGCGCCGGCGCCGGGATCAACCGGTCCGCCGAGCCTTGCACACGCACGGCCAGGGCATTGGCCGGCCCGATGGCGCTGAGCGTGGCATTCACCGCGCCAGGCGAGGGACCGGCCACCAGGTTTTTTGCCGTAAGGTCCAGTTTCAAAATATCTTTGCCCGAATAAGCAAAATTTCCCGCCAGGCTGCCCTGTAACGGCACCGGGGAAATCCGCGCAAAATCACCCAGCCGTCCGACCGTGAAGTTCGCGGTACCGGTGGGCACCGTGGCACCGGGGGCCAGCGCGAGCTCCGCCCGCGCATTCAATGAGCGCCACAAAGCCTTGTTGATCGTGAGCGCCGGGACGCCAATCACATCGCGCGACAAAACGGCGTCGAGCTGGAGTGGAGAATGTTCCAGTTCGCCGGAACCAGTAAGCGTGCCCACCGGCGCCAAAGGCAAATGCTGCGCGGTTATGGCAATACTGAACGGAGCCGAGGTAATCGCCTTCTCGGCAACACTGCCGGTTAACAGCGCTTGCACGGCAAAGTCCCTCGGCATGCCGGTGATGTTGCCGCTCCCGGTTACATCCCCGGAAGTTCCGGGAAAGAATGCACCCAAATGATGGAGCGAAACCTGCGTCCGCAGGTTCATACCCGCTGGCGCCACGCTGCCGCTGGCGGACGCCTCGAACGCCGCGCCGGAAACCTCAAGATTCTGGATTGTGAACACCTGGCGGCGCACATTCGCCAGGAGTGAAAAATGCCCCACTGGGCCGACCAATTTCTCAACTTCGTAAGGGCCGGCCGTCAACGCGGCATCGCCGGAGAGCGCCAGTCTGCTGCCACCATCCGGCTGCATCGCAACGACCAGATGCAGGCTCGTGCTACCCGCCAGATTATTTCCCGCCATGGCACCGAAGGGAGCCAATGCGGGAACGTTCAGCACCACATCAGCCTTGGGGCTATCCGGGTTAAGGCCGAGCGTACCGTTGCCGTTCAATCGCGCCGCGCCCAGCGCCATGTTGAAATTCAATGCAGCGGCATCGCGCGGCCCGGCCAGCGTCATATCCAAGGCAAGCGGCTGATGCACCAGCGGCCCGGCAAAATGCCCAAGCGGGCCATCCGGCGGCTCGGTGGCATGCAGTTGCAGCGAGACCGTTCGCGGGTCGATCCCAGCATCCAGGGAATAGGCCGCGCCACCATTCAGCGCCGTGGCATTCAGCGTGATACTTCCCCGCGTCAGATTGCGGAAATGCAGCGCGCCGGTAACGTTCAGCGAGGTGTCTTCCCCCGCGAACGCGGCCCCGAGGTTCAGCGCGGGAATTGCCACCCTGTTGACGTCGATCTGCAATCCTCGCAGCGCCGACCAGGAACTTTTCGATTGCGCACCCGCAACCGGCTGGCGCGGAATGTCTAGCGATGCCGCCATGAGCGATGTCACGTCGATACCACCATGCAGGAGCGCAAGCGGTTGCCAGCGCAGCTCCAAATTCTGCCCGCTCAGCCACACGCCATCGCGATCCGCAAGGCTGAGCGAGGCCAGTTTTAGATCCGCCGGAAAATGCCCCGCGAGCCCCGCGATATTCACCCGCGGCGCAAGAAAATGATTAATTTCGTACTCGGCAAATGCTCTCCCCGCGCTGGTGTTCAGGGCAACAACAATCCCCCCCACGGCAAGCAGCATGAGAAGCAAAACCGTAATCAGCACGCCCAGGACGGTACGGGACGGCCGCATCAAAAATTCTCGCCGAGGCCAACATACAGCCCAAACGCATTGCTGCCCGCAACCCGCGCGAGCGGAAACCCCACATCCAGCCGGATCGGCCCGATGCTCGTGTAATAGCGCAGCCCCATGCCCACGCCGGCCCTGATCGTTCCGCCAAACGGCCGGCTACCGGCATTCACCTGGCCAACATCAACAAACGGCACAACACCAAAATTCGCGCCTATGCGCTGGCGGAACTCAATCGTGGCGGCGTCCATCGCCAGCCCGCCTTGCGGCTTGTCATCGGGGAACAACGGTCCGATCGTCTGATAGGTATAACCGCGCACCGTCCCCGAGCCACCGGCATAAAACCGCTGGTCCGGCGGCAACTGGAACACCGAGGCCCCTTGGATGCTCCCCACCTGCCCGCGCAGGGCCACAATACCGCGCCCGCCGTATTCCACCGGAATATAGGTGGCGGCCGAAGCATACACGATGAAAAATGCCTTGCCCTCGCCCACCGTCGGCACGGTCGGCGTCAGGGTCACGCTGGCTTTCACGCCATGGACCGGCTCCAGCAGATTGTCCGCCGTATCATAAGCCAGGGTAACAGGAGCTTGCACCAGCGCGTAGTCGCGGCTGACTCCCTCTTGCTGCACGCGCTCATGGGTGAATGCTAAACCGTAGGTGAGGCTGATCTTCGGGGTCAGGGGGAGGGAGAGCGCGACACCCGCTAGCAGCGCCCTGCGGCTATAGGCGGTAAGGGATTCATCCAGCCCTTCCAGCGAGACGCTGAGCATCTGGCCCCGGACGCCGTAATCGGGCTTGGCAAAAACCCCCTTCAGGTCATACCCCGGCTTGTTGGTGCCGGTCCCGCCCAGCCCGCTCCCCGCCGCCGTAAAGGTCAGCCTCTCGGCATGGGCGAACACATCACGGTCCTCCCAGGAGGTGCCCAGCGTCAACCCCGTATCGGTAGCATAGGCGGCACTGAGGGTAACGGCATGGCGCTTCTGGGGCACAACGCGGAATACGACAGGCACTCCACCGTCCGTCGTGGCGTGGGTCGGGGGCATTGGCGTAACAGAGGCAAAAACGCCCAGCTCCAGCAACGAATCCCGCGCCCGCGCGAGGGCAGTGTCCGAATAAAGCTGCCCCGGTTTAAGCGCGATATGCGCTCGCAAAAAATCCACATTGGTGCGCGTGAGGCCCTGGAAACTGATCGGCCCGACATTCACCCGCGGGCCGGGGTCCACGGTATAAGTCACATCCAGCCGGTTCACGGCGGGTTGCGCCACGGCCAGAGGCTGGCTCACCTGGGCAAAAGCATACCCCGCATTATGCAAAGCGGTGCGCAACGCTGGCGTTACGGCCAGGATCGGCGCCGCCAGCGCAGGCTGCCCCGGCTTCACAATCACCGGCGGGACGAAACCCGCCGGCAGGCCAACCACCCCCACCCTCCCCAGCAGAAACACCGCCCCCTGGTGCGCAATAACCTGCACCACCACGGTCTTGCCCACTGGTACATGGGTCAGCATGTCCAGCAATGCTGGGTCATTCAGCGCGTCACCGCCAATGGTGATCTCCACGCTGCCCGCATCATACCCCAGGCTGTGCAGCACCACGGTGAATTTCCGCACATCCCCCCGCGCCCGCCCGATCAACGCAAACGGCCCGGCGGGGAGTGTTTTTTGCACCGCGACAAGCGAGGACGTTTGCCGCAGCAGGCTATCCAACGCGGCATCGCCGCTAGGGGTAAAATTAACCGTATAGGAGACCGTATCGGCGGCAAATGCGACCGAGCCGATGAGGGCCGCCAAGCTGGCCAAGTAAAAAATTTTACAGCGCCGCATTATGGGAGGTTGCCACGCCCACGCCAGCAAGCCAAGGCCGCACCGCGGACCAATAAAGGCTTAAGTTAAAGGCTTGAGCTAAATTACACTGCGCAGAGGTTTCTTAATTCAATATGGTGCGGGTGGGGGACTCGAACCCCCACAGGGCAAAGCCCCAACGGATTTTAAGTCCGGTGCGTCTACCATTCCGCCACACCCGCACACCGCCCCGTCTATACGGGCTCACCTGAGCGAAGCCAATAACCCATGCCCCGGCAAACGCCCATTGACGCGGCGCGTCCACCCTTGGCAGCACAACCTCATGGCCCGCCCACCCCGCACCTCAGCCAAACTAACCGCCAAACCACCCGCGAAGGCAAAACCCGCCCCACCGCCGACCGTGCGCGTAAAAGTGCACATCCGCGCCCGCCGCCACCTGCGCGTCGCCGCCTTCATCTTGCGCCACCTCACCATCATCGCCATCTGGGGCGCGGTCACCCTCGGCCTCGCCGGCATCTGGTTCACCTGGGACATGCCCAACCCCGCCACCGCCGTCACCACCGCCCGCCGCCCCGCCATTCTGCTGCTGGACCCCGCCGGCCACCTCGTCGCCCGCTTCGGCGACGCCTCGGGCCAGGTGGTGCTGCCGCAAAACCTGCCGCCCTACGTCCCCGCCGCCTTCATCGCCATCGAGGACCGCCGCTTCTACGCCCACGGCCCATTCGACCTGCAAGGCGTGTTGCGCGCCGGCCTGTCCGACCTCATCCACCGCCGCATCGTCCAAGGCGGCTCCACCCTCACGCAGCAGGTCGCCAAAACCCTGTTCCTCACGGACAAACGCACCATGCGCCGCAAAGTGCAGGAAGCCGTCCTCAGCCTCTGGCTCGCCAAGCACTACTCGCAAGCGGACATCCTCGGCATCTACCTCAACCGCGTCTACCTGGGGGAGGGGGCTTATGGCATCGACGCCGCCGCCAGACTCTATTTTGGCGTCCCCGCCACGCAGCTAACCCTCGCCCAGGCCGCCATCCTCGCCGGCCTGCCCAAAGCCCCCTCCAACCTCAACCCGCTCGCCAACCCCCAAGCCGCCGCCGCCCGTGCGATCGAGGTGCTGGACGCCATGGTCGCCACTCAGGCGATCACCCTGGACCAGGAAAACCTCGCCGAAGCCCAACTCGCTAACGCCGCATCCCCCACCTCGCGCACCTCCTGGTTCGCCCTCTGGGTCATGCAGAGCCAAGGTGCGGCTATCCCCGAGGGCGAGGACGCCACCCTCTCCACCACCCTCAACGCCGGCCTGCAAACCGTGGCGGAAGCCGCCCTCGACAACACCATCTCCCTCCAAGGCCCCGCCTATAATGTCTCCCAAGGCGCCGTCGTGGTGCTGGACGCCCATACCGGCGCCGTGCGCGCTTTGGTCGGCGGCGTGGGTGACCGCGAGGGCTACAACCGTGCCACCCTTGCCCGCCGCCAGACCGGCTCGGCCATCAAACCCATCGTCTGGCTCGCCGGCCTGCGCGCCGGCATGTCGCCCTCCGACACCGTCTTCGACGGCCCCCTCTATTTCCGCGGCTACCACCCGCACGACTACGAGGCCAACTACCGCGGCAATGTCTCCATGACCGAGGCCCTGGCCGATTCCATGAACACCTGCGCCATCCGTATCCTGCTCCGCGCCGGAGGCGCGCGGCGCGTCATCGCCCTGGCGCGCGACCTCGGCCTCAATGATAATTTCCCTGACGACGCCACCATGGCGCTCGGCACCGGCGCCGTGGGCGTAATGCAAATGGCCGGCGCCTACGCCACCTTCTTCAACGGCGGCAGCCGCGTCACCCCCTACGGTGTCTCCACCATCAGCGGCACGCCCGTGCCCACCCTCGGCCCCATCCCCGTCGTCAGCCCGGATCAAGCCCAATCCATTGCATCCATGATGCGCGCCGTCGTCACCAGCGGCACCGGTAAAGCCGCCTTCATCCCCACCGAGTTCACCGCCGGCAAAACCGGCACCACGCAAGATTACCGTGACGCCTGGTTCATCGGCTACGCCAATGGCGACATCATCGCCGTCTGGCTCGGCAACGACGACAACTCCCCCACCAACAAATTGTTGGGCGGCACCCTGCCGGCGCAAATATTCAAGATGATCGCGTCGAGCCTGTCCTGATCCCGCCCAGCGCCAGCCGCGCGATACTTATAAACACCAGCGCCTCCAGCAAAATGTAGATGAAGCACACCGCGACATTAAGGCTCATTTCCAGGGGGAACAGGTACAGGCAAAGATACAGCACCAAGCGCAGCAAGGAGAGGCGCATCCCCTGCGCGGCCATCCATTCCCCGGCCAGCAGCACGGCCGCCACCACGAATACCGTGTCATAAACATAGTCATGCGGTGCCGCGAGCGCGGTGCCTGCCAGCAGGGCCGCCACCGCCAGCCGGTAGTCCGCGCGGCGGAAGCTGAGCCACACAACAACGGCAATGCCCAGGCTGCCCACGCCTTGCACAACCATCGCGGCCCCCGGTGGCGCATGCAGGTCGAACGCGGCGGCATCCAAAGTTGCCATGTAATGCGTCAGTTGCGCCGTGTTATCCAAAACCAGGTGCTGATACCGCGGCAGCACCACGAGCCACGCCCGCCACATGTCCAGCGGAGACATCAGCAGCGACAAACCGGCAAGCGCCAGCGCGGTCAGTCCGGTGGTAAAAATCGTCCGCCATTCGCCGCGCGCCAGCAGGGCGATGGGTATCAGCACGCCGAGCTGCGGCTTGAACGTCAGCGCGCCGAAGGCAATCCCCGCCAGCACCGGGCTCTCGGGCAGCCAGGCAAATCCAGCGACCAGCAGTGCGGTGGCAAAAAACGCCGTCTCACCGATCGATGCGTTCAGCACTGAGGCCGGAGCCACCAGCAACGCCAGCACCGCGACCCGGCGCAACGGTGGTTTGAACAGCAGCGCACCGGCGCCCGCCAGCATTGCCAGCCCCGCCAAGGTCCATAGCGCTTTCGCCGGCCCGATCGGCAAATGTCCTAGCCAGGCAATGGCGGCCAGAAAATCCGGCGGGTAAGGGCAGGGGTAGAATCCCCTGAACCCCGGCGCCAGCTCAAGCTGAAACGCCTGCAGGCGGAGGAAGTCGTAAATCCCCGTCCCCGGATGCAGCACGCCGAACCGGGCAAAAGACCATATCCCATAAAAATCGAGATATTTGTTTGGCCCAAACCAGCCGGTCCATATCAGGTCCGCCAACGCCATGAGGGCGCAAACACCGAGCACCGCGCCCAGGCATGTGCGTAACGGCCGCCCGCCGAACGCCCAGCCGGCTTGCGCCTCCTCTTCCTCCTGCGGCAAACCTACCGCCCCATCGCCGTCAGCATGAACCGCCGCTTCAGCCGCGGCATCCGCTCCACTGCCGCCAGTCCCACATCACGCGCCAGCCGCAGCAGCGGGTTGTTGGTGGAAAACAGCCGGTCCAGCGCGTCTGTCGCCACCAGCATCAGCATATTCGCCGGCCGCCGCGCCGCTTGATACGCCGCCAGCACCTCCGGCGTCCCGCAATCCTCGACACCCGCCAGTAGTTCCACGAGCGCCAGCGCGTCCAAAAACCCCAGGTTCAGCCCCTGGCCCGCAATCGGGTGCACGCCATGCGCCGCATCGCCGATCAGGGCCAGCCGCGTGTCATAATACCGCGCCGCGTACATCGCCGAGAGCGGATACGTCCACCGCCGCCCCACCAGTTGCACGGCACCCAGGTGTTCCCCCAGCCGCTTGCTCACCTGCGCCAAAAACGGCGCAGCATCCATCGCCGCCAGCTGCTTCACCACCTCATGCCGGTCGGTGAACACAATCGCCGAGAGGTGTGGGTGCGCATCCGTCCCGGTCATTGGCAATTGCGCGAACGGTCCGCCCGGCAGAAAATGCTCCAGCGCCACGCCGTTATGCGGTAGCTTATGCGCCAGCGCGCACACCACCGCCGATTGCCCATATTGTAGGCGAGTCACCGGTATCCCGGCCTGCCCGCGCAACTGCGAGCCCCGCCCATCCGCCGCCACCACGAGCTTGGCGGCAAAAACCTCATCGCCCACCACCACGCGCACGCCATCTGCATCGCGCGTCACTTTCGCCTCCGCCGGCGCGCGCAGCGTTACCCCCGCCGCCTCAGGCAGCCTCCGGTTAATCGCAATGCGCAGGCTCCGTGCCTCGATAATCCAGCCGAACGCGCTATCCCCCACCGTGCCTGCATCAAAATGCAGCCGCAGCGGCGAGGCCGGGCGCCCAACCTTCCCATCCGTCACGTCGATCTTAACAATAGGGCAGGGGGCAAAGGGCAGTGCCTCCCACAGCCCGGCCATATCCAGCAGCCGCTTGCACCCAGCCGCAATGGCGTAGGCGCGCCCGTCAAAATCCGGGTGCTCCATAGGCGGCAGCGCCGCCCGGTCCACCAGCAACACGCTCTTGCCCTGCGCCGCCAGGGCGCATGCCAAAGCCCCGCCAACCGGCCCGGCCCCAATGATCGCAATGTCATGGCTGAATGTCATGCCGCCAATCTGGCAGACTCGGCCCGCACCGCCAAGCACCCCGGCGGTTTTATCCGCCGAACCGAACTGCCCACGCATTGCCCATAAAATCGCCTTTAATTTGTGCAGTCCCGTTTTGGTGGACAAGCTGTGACCGGGTAACCCCGGGCTTAAAGTTTGTGCAAGGTGTTGGCACGGAAGCTGCAAGACATACTGCGATGCGGCGTGGCCGTGAAACCGCGAGGCATCTTGGTGCAACACACACACGGCTGGGATGTTATGGAGACGAGAGAATGACAATTGTTCAAGCACTGCCGGGGAACTGGCTCGATACAGGCGATAACGCCTGGCAGTTGACCGCCGCGACGTTCGTCGGGATCATGAGCATTCCGGGACTGGCTTTGCTGTATGGCGGTGCTGTCAAGAAAAAATGGGCGGTTAACTCCGCTTTCATGGTATTTTACGCCTTTTCGGCGGTTCTCATGGTCTGGGTTCTATGGGCGTATAATATGTCCTTCGGCAAACCATGGTTTCAGGTTCCGGGCGGTTTAGGCGCCTGGATCGGTCATCCGTGCCCGACCACCTCAGCCTACAACATGGAAAAGGAAGCCATCATCCCCTCCGCGGCCGCCGCAATGCCAGCACTTGGCTACGGCCAGGCCACGATGGTCTACTTCCAGTTCGTGTTCGCGGCCATCACCCCGATCATCCTGCTCGGCGCGATCCTCGGGCGCGTCAGCTTCAAGGCCTGGATGATCTTCGTCCCGCTGTGGACAACCTTCATCTACTCCGTCGGCGCCTACTCCCTGTGGGGCGGCGGCTGGCTAGGCTCCATGGGCGTGGTCGACTACTCCGGTGGTTACGTCATTCATTTGGCGTCCGCGTTCTCCGGCTTCACCGCTGCCGCTGTCATCGGGCCGCGTATGGCGCGTGACCGCGAAAACTTCCAGCCGAACAACCTGCTCATCACCATGGCTGGCGCTGGCCTGCTCTGGCTCGGCTGGTCCGGCTTCAACGGCGGTGACCCGTTCACCGCCAACGCCGATGCCGGCGTGGGCGTGCTCAACACCCACACCGCCACCGCCGCCGCCCTGCTCACCTGGGTCGCGCTGGACGTCATTGCCTACGGCAAGCCCTCCATCCTGGGTGCGGTCAACGGCATGATCACCGGCCTTGTCGCCATCACCCCGGCGGCTGGTTACATCAACGGCACCAGCGCCATCATCCTCGGCGTCGTCGCGGCGACCCTGCCCTGGATGACCTGGAACTGGCTCGGCAAGACCAAGCTTATGCGTAAGGTCGACGACGTGCTCGGCGTCATCCATACCCACGGCGTCGCCGCCCTGGTCGGTGGTATCGGCACGGGTATCCTCGCGGACCCTAAGATGATCGAATGGTACGGCACCAACAACGACGCTTTCAGCGTCACCGGCTGGTGGTATGGCAACTTCCACCAGGTGATCCTGCAGCTCTACGGCGCCGCTTTCATCATCGTCTTCAATGTGGTCGGCACTTTCATCCTGCTCAAGCTCATCGGTCTCTTCGTGTCGCTGCGCTTCGATGACGAAACCCTGCTGATCGGCGACGACGCAATCCACGGCGAAGAAGCCTACGCGATCTACGCGGACGGCCAGAAGATCCCGGTGATGGGCGACTAATCCGCCCCCAACCGGACCCACCTCGAAGGAAACAGCGCCGCAAGGCGCTGTTTCTGTTTTTGCGCGCCTCGCCGTGAAAACAGAAACACTTTGAAAATCAGGCACCTCCCCGGTATAGTGAATACATGGCGGTGAATTTCGAGGCGCGGCGTTTCATATCCCCAACACTGCGGGCGCAGTTGCGCCGGCGCGTGGCGGAGCTGCTGGCGATTGCCTGCGCCCTCGCCGGGTTAACCCTGCTGCTCGCCCTGGTGTCCTACAACCCGGCGGACCCTTCTTTCGACACCGCAACCGCGACCCACACCGGCAACCTCGCCGGCCCCTTCGGCGCCACTTTCGCGGACCTAACGCTGCAAGGCTTTGGTATTGCCGGATTTATTCCATCACTGGTGCTGCTGGCCTGGAGTTACAGGCTCGGCGCGCGCGGCGCCGTCGGGCACCTCAAACTGCGAATCGTCATGGGTGGCCTCGCCATGCCGCTGGTCGCCACCGCCCTGGCCCTCGGCCTCGCCATCATCCCCGGCCC
Source organism: uncultured Alphaproteobacteria bacterium (assembly GCA_963696195.1). Lineage (GTDB taxonomy): Bacteria > Pseudomonadota > Alphaproteobacteria > Acetobacterales > Acetobacteraceae > Acidocella. The sequence continues at coordinate 1,280,602 of OY968826.1, read as the reverse complement.
ACCGGTTTCCTGGCCAGTACCGTCGGGCATTGGCGGCACCGCCGGCAGCATCCTTTCCAGCGCCTTTGTCGCTGCCGGTGCCTCCATGCTCGGCCGTGTCGGCAGCGGCATCATGATGCTGCTCATTCTCATCCTCGCCATGTCCGCCTTTGGCTATGCACTGGGCTTCACCCCCGGCGAATGGCGCTCCGGCGGCGCGAAAGCCGCCCGAGCCGCCGCCGTCTCCGTCGCGCAGAGCCGCCGCGGCGCCGAAGCCGTCACCTCCTGGATCACCCCGCTATTTGCCGGTACACCTCAGGCTCCCGCCCGTGCCTGGGGCGGCGCTGTCATTCAGCCCCGCTCGCAACCCGCGCCGCTGGAAGATGCGGATGACGACTTCCCGATCCCCTTTCTGCCGCTGCGCGCCAAGCCCGTCATCAAAGCCGCCGCCCCGGCCAAAAAAGCCCCAGCCAAGCAGGAGCGCCTGCCCTTGCTGGAAGACGGATGGAACTTCCCGCCGCTGGACCTGCTGCGTCCCGCCCCGCCGCGCGCCTCCACCGGCCCAAGCGCCGAGTCGCTGGAATCCAACGCCCGCCTGCTGGAAACCGTGCTGCAGGACTACGGCGTGCAGGGCAAAATCGTCGAAATCCGCCCCGGCCCGGTGGTCACGCTCTACGAGCTGGAACCCGCCCCCGGCATCCGCTCCTCGCGCGTCATCGGCCTGGCGGACGACATCGCCCGCTCGCTCTCTGTCGTCGCCGTGCGCATCGCCACCGTCTCGGGCCGCAACGTCATCGGTATCGAAGTCCCCAACGCCAAGCGCGAAACCGTCTACCTCTCCGAGCTTCTCGGCTCGGAAATGTGGGACAACCAGTCCGGTAAACTCTCCATCGCGCTGGGCAAGGACATTTCCGGCGCCCCCATCGTCGCCGACCTCGCCCGCATGCCGCATCTGCTCATCGCCGGCACCACCGGCTCGGGCAAATCCGTCGGCGTCAACGCCATGATCATGAGTTTGCTGTTCCGCCTCTCGCCGGAGCAGTGCCGCCTCATCCTCATCGACCCAAAAATGCTGGAACTCTCCGTCTACGACGGCATCCCGCACCTCATGGCCCCGGTCGTCACCGAACCCGCCAAAGCCGTAGCCGCGCTCAAATGGGTGGTGCGCGAAATGGAACGCCGCTACCGCTCCATGAGCCAGCTCGCGGTGCGCAACATCGCTGGATATAATGATCGTGTGGACGAAGCCCGCTCGCGTGGCGAAGTCGTCACCCGGCGCGTGCAAACCGGCTTCGACTCCGAAACCGGCAAGCCGGTGTTCGAGGACCAGCCGCTCGCCCTCGAACCGCTCCCCTTCATCGTCGTCTTCATCGACGAAATGGCCGACCTCATGATGGTCGCCGGCAAGGAAATCGAAATCGCCGTGCAGCGCCTCGCCCAGATGGCCCGAGCCGCCGGCATCCACGTCATCATGGCCACCCAGCGCCCCTCGGTGGACGTCATCACCGGCACCATCAAAGCCAACTTCCCCACCCGCATCAGCTTCCAGGTCATTTCCAAGTTCGACAGCCGCACCATTTTAGGCGAGCAGGGGGCCGAACAGCTCCTCGGCCAGGGCGACCTGCTCTACATGCAAGGCGGCGGCCGCATCACCCGCGTGCATGGCCCCTTCGTATCGGACCAGGAGGTCGAAGCGGTGGTCGCCTTCCTGCGCGAGCAGGGTGAACCCGCCTATCTGGATGAAGTCACCGAACCCATGGAGGACGACGGCGGCAATGCCTCCGGCGGCGCCATAGGCGGCAACACCACGGGCGAGAACGCGCTCTATGACCAAGCCGTCTCCCTTGTCGCGCGCGAGGGCAAGGCCAGCACCTCCTTCATCCAGCGCCACCTGCAAATCGGCTACAACCGCGCCGCCAAGCTTATCGAGCAGATGGAGAAAGACGGCGTCGTCAGCCAGGCCAATCATGTCGGCAAGCGCGAAGTCCTGGTCCGCCGCGAAAAGGACGACTAGATAAAAATGATCCGTAATGAATAAAATGGACAAGGCCGCCTATACCGGCACGAATATCGGCGCCATTCCCCTGCGGGCTGACATCGCCGACCTACACCGGCCTCGCCATTGAAACCGTCAGCCGCGGCCTGCCCGCTTTGCAGCGGGACGGCATCATCAACACCATTACCCCGCAATGCATTGAAATCACTGATGAAACCATTTTTGGCACGGCACTGACCTCGGATTACTGACCCCATTTGCGTCAAAAATGCTGCGCTGCAAAATTTTCTCGCCCAAAAGCTGATTTTATGCCAGACTGAGCCTCCATTCCGTCATGGAGGAGGTGCCCATGCTCGATCAGCCGGCCGTGAATTTGTTCTCCCACAACAAAGCCGCCGATACGCCCTGGCGCACCGACGGCTTGCGGGATTTCTTTCTCTACCGCGACCTTGGCGTCGCCGCCGCCACCGGCCGCCGCGTCATCGCGCAACTGGTCAAAGCCAACCCGGCGCACCCGCCCGAACACGGCACAGGCTGGCACCAGCACATCGCCGATTTCCACATCGTCATCATGACCAAAGGCTGGGCCCGCTTCATGTACGGCGACCAGGAGTACCTCGTTGAAGCTGGCGACTGCGTCCACCAGCAACCCGGCATCACGCATTACCTGTTCGATTATTCGCCGGACATGGAATACCTGGAAATAACCTCACCAGCGGATTTCGGCACGGTCGATGTCGCCGGCCCCTGTCCGGTGCCCGCGCCCACCCCATGGCCCGGCACGTCTACGTAGCAAAAAGGGCCGGAATAACCGGCCCTTTTGTAGCAATCTCCGTGAGAACCTTAGAAATCCAGATCGAGTTCGATGATTTCCTGCGGCTCCTCGCGCGAATCGGCGACCCACTCCTTCATCGGCGCCCATTTCATGATGGTGTCGCAGTAATCCTGGCAAACCGGCCCTACAGACACGTCGTAGCTCAAAAACCGCGTCACCACCGGCGCATACATTGCATCCGCAATGGTCGGCCGGCGCCCGAACAGGAACGGGCCTTTCCAGGTCGTCAGGCAGTCGCGCCAGACGCCGGTGATACGGTCGATATCCGCCTGCGCCGAGGACCACACGGTAAACCCGGGCTTGCGGAAGCGAAGATTCATCGGCAGCGAGGAACGCAGCGCCGCGAAACCCGAGTGCATTTCCCCGGAAATCGAGCGGCAGCGCGCCCGCGCCACTTTCTCCGCCGGCAGCATCTGTGCATCGGGGAAATTCTCGTTCAGATACTCGGCAATAGCCAGCGTGTCCCAAACGGTGACTTCGCCATGAATCAGGCACGGCACCAAAATCGAGGAAGTGCGCATCAGCAACTCTTCCTTGGCACGCGGATCATCAGGCGAGACGCGTTCCTCTTTAAAATCAATTCCCGAGAGCTTGGCGAGGAGATATCCGCGCAGCGACCAAGAGGAATAATTCTTACTACTGATAAGCAGGGTCGCCTCGGTCATGATCACCCTTTCCTTTTCACCAAAATAGACACATGATTATCAAAGCCGATTCAACCGCACAATGCCGCACTTGCATGTTTTCTGAAGCAGACCGATATCTTCTTTCGGTTTAGGATTAAATGATGATTTACCAGATGTATCAGGCGCAAGCCGATATCATGGACCCGTTCCGCATGTTCGCACGCACTAGCAGTGCGCTGCTGCGTATATTTACGCCTAGCGCGCCCTACGGGATTGGGCTGCGGCATATCACGGCCGCGCTTGATGTTTTTGGCTATTCCGGCACCACGCACAAACGTCCTGACTACGCCATCGACGATGTCACCGTCGGCAATAGTGTTGTTAAGGTTGAAGACGAGGTGGTCTATACCACGCCTTTCGCGAGCTTGGTGCATTTTAAAAAGGATTCCGGCCGCAAACAGCCGAAAGTCCTTTTGGTTGCCCCGCTTTCCGGCCATTTCGCTACCCTGCTGCGCAACACCGCGCAAGTGCTGCTACAGGACCACGATGTCTACATCACCGACTGGCATAACGCGCGCGACATTCCAGTCGAGGCCGGCGCCTTCGGTTTTGATGAATACATCGAGCATGTCATCAAATTCCTCGAACATCTCGGCCCCCGCAGCCATGTCGTCGGCGTCTGCCAGCCCACTGTCGCGGTGCTCGCCGCGGTCTCCGTCATGGCCGAGGACAACAATCCCGCTACCCCGCGTAGCATGACCCTCATGGCCGGGCCGATCGACACGCGCCGCAACCCGACGCGCGTTAATCTTCTCGCAAAAACCAAGGATATTTCCTGGTTCGAGAAAAAGATGATCGGCGTCGTACCCTGGCGCTACCGTGGCGCCGGGCGGCGCGTCTATCCCGGCTTCATGCAGCTCACCGCTTTCGTCTCCATGAACCTGGACAAACATCTCGGCGCCCATATCCGCCAGTTCCGCTCGCTCGCCACGGAAGACAACACAGCAGCCACGGTCCACCGCGAATTCTACGATGAATATCTCGCGGTCATGGACCTGCCCGCGGAATTCTACCTGGAAACCGTGCAGCGCATTTTCATGGAACACCATCTGCCCAAGGGCGAGCTGAAATACAAAGGCCGTCTGGTCAATCCCGGGGCTATTAAAAAAACCTTTGTCTTTACCGTGGAAGGTGAGCGCGACGACATCTGCGGCCTCGGCCAGACCTCCGCGGCGCTCGACCTTTGTTCCAACCTGCGCCCGCTGCTCAAGCGCCACCATGTGCAAACCGGCGTCGGCCATTACGGCGTTTTCTCAGGCAAGCGCTGGGCCAACGAGATCTACCCCCTAGTCCGCGAAGTCATCCAGTTCAGCGTCTAGTCGGTTTGAAAATTCACCAGAGCGAATTTTGAAACAGACTATTGGAAGCTTGTCTCAGAGCACGGCCCCGGCGGCGGCGCAGAACAGCACCACCAGTAACGGCCTCGCGTGCCCCGCCGTCAGCAGCAGCAGCGCCGCGCCGGCAACCGGCAAATCCCAGAAGCCCTGCACCGTGCTCAGCGTCAGCAGGTTGATAAACGCCGCCCCCAGCAACCCGACCACGGCGGCATTCACGCCCATCATCACCGCTGCCAGGTTCGGACGGGTCCGTAAAATCTGCCAGTAGGGCTGGGTCGCCGCCACCACCAACAGGCCGGGCAGAAAAATCGCCACGGTGGCAATCGCCGCTCCCCATGCGCCGCCGGGCCCGCTGCCGGCCACCGCCCCCAAAAACGCAGCCACGGTGAACAGCGGTCCCGGTACGGCCTGCGCCGCGCCATACCCGGCCAGGAACAGTTGCGGCGAAATCCACCCCGGCACCACCACGGCGTCGCGCAGCAGCGGCAGCACCACATGCCCGCCGCCGAACACCAGTGCCCCGGCGCGGTAGAACGCCCCGAACAACCCCAGCGCGCCCCCGTCAGGCCCGAGAAATGCCAGCGCCAGGAGCAGCAAAAATACTGTCATGCACGCAAACGCGATGCGATTCGTCTTGACGGATATGCCCGCCACCGATGGTGCCGGTTTCGCTGGCCCGCCCTGGCTCAGCGCAAGCCGCCCGATCACCGCGCCAATCACCAGCACCAGAATTTGCCCGAATGTATCGGGTTGCAGTCCCAATATCGCCGCCGCCAAAAGGGCCAAAGCCCGGCGTGGCGTGTCCGGGCACAGGCTGCGCGCCATCACCCACACCGCCTGCGCCACCACGGCCACGGCCGCCAGTTGCAGCCCGTGCAGCGCCCCGCGCGCCATTGCCACGCTCTGGAACGGAATAATCCAATGCGCCAGTGCCAGCATCAGCAGTGCCGAGGGCAGGGTGAACCCCACCCAAGCCGCCAGCCCGCCCCAAAATCCAGCCCGGCGCAACCCAATGCAGAACCCAGTCTGGCTGGAGGCGGGGCCCGGCAAGAACTGGCACAGCGCCAACAGCCCCGCGTAGTCATCAGCGCTCAGCCAGCCGCGCTTTTCCACGAATTCCTTGCGAAAATAGCCAAAATGCGCCACCGGCCCGCCGAACGAGGTCAGTCCCAGCACCAAAGACACCCGCAGCACTTCCAGCGCGGAGCCTTTTACTTCGGTGCCGTCACCTTTCATTCGGTGCCCAGCAGGCGGCCGAGCTTGCGCCCAGCCAGAATATGCACATGAAAATGCGGCACTTCCTGGTGGCTGTCCGGCCCGGCATTGGAGATCACCCGATATCCAGCCTCCTCCACGCCCAACCGTTTGGCCACCAGCGACACGGCGCAGAAAAACCCGGTGATCTCCTCCGGGCTGGCCTTGGCGCCAAAATCCGCGATGGAAATATACGCCGCCTTCGGGATCACCAGCACATGGCAAGGCGCTGCTGGCCTGATATCGGGGAAAGCCAGCGCGAATTCATCCTCATAAAGTTTTTCGCAAGGGATCTCGCCGCGCAGAATCCGGGCAAACACGTTCATGCTATCGTAAGCCATACCACCCTATATCGGTAACGTTATCGTGATAGCATCACATACCGGCTATTATGTCCAACCCGATATCCGCCAGACGCCCTGAAATTTAAGGAATTTTTCTCGTGGGCAGCCCGTCCAGCGCCAGGGGCTTGCGCGCCGCTTTCTCCGCGATGCCGCTCAGGCCCTCGCGGCGGCTCAATTCCGCCCATATGTGCTCGGGCCGCAACCCGGCATCCACCCACAGCACCAGCAAATGATACAGCACATCCGCACTCTCGGCGATCAACGAGGGCTTATGCCCCGTCACCGCCTCGATCACGCATTCCACCGCTTCCTCGCCAAATTTCTGTGCGATTTTCGCGGTCCCGCGCGCCAGCAGCCGTGCCGAATGACTCTCCGAGGGACTCGCGTCCTTGCGCGAGAGCACCGTCGCCCACAGCCGGTCGAGCACGCGCGCATCCGGCGCGTTCAGCGGCGGTGGTATGGTCGCGGTGCTTACGCGCGCAATTTCCTTCTTCTTCGGCGCGGCGGCGGATTTGGCGATTTTCTTGGCCATCGGCGGTTTATGCGACTCCTCTTAATTCGCGAGTATCGCTCGCGGCAGGCGCACCGGCAAGCGCGCCTGCATTAAAGCTTCCTTAACCTGCGCAATAGTGAACTGGCCAAAATGGAACACGCTGGCGGCCAGCAGCCCGGTCGCCCCGGCCTGCGCGCCTTCCACGAAATGCTGCAAATTTCCCACCCCGCCCGAGGCGATCACCGGTAGCCGCACCGCCGCGCAAATCCGCCGCAGCAGCGCCAGGTCAAAGCCTTTGCCGGTCCCGTCGCGGTCCATCGAGGTCAGCAGAATCTCACCCGCCCCCAGACTTTCCATCTGTTTCGCCCATTCAATCACATCCAGCCCGGTATTGGTCCGCCCGCCGTGCGAGAACACCTCCCATTTGTCAGGGCCGGATTGGCGCGCATCAATCGCCACCACCACGCATTGGCTGCCAAATTTCCGCGCCGCCTCGGCCACCAGCTCCGGCCGGCTGATCGCTGCCGAGTTAATGCTGCATTTATCCGCGCCCGCCAGCAGCAGCTTACGCATATCGCCGGTGCTCCTGATCCCCCCGCCCACTGTGAGCGGCAAAAACACCCGCTCGGCGGTGCGCGAAACCACGTCGAGGATCGTATCCCGGTTGTCGGAACTCGCGGTTATGTCCAAAAACGTCAGCTCATCCGCCCCGGCGGCGTCATAAACCACGGCCTGTTCCACCGGGTCCCCGGCATCGCGCAGGGAGACAAAGTTCACCCCCTTCACCACGCGCCCGTCCTTCACGTCCAGGCAGGGGATCACCCGCAGTTTCAGCATGCGGCCAACGCCTCCGCCGGCTTCAGGCTGCCGTCATACAGTGCGCGCCCCAGTATCGCGCCGTTCAAATTCGGGCTCCGCCGCGCCGCCGCCTTCAACGCCACAATATCGGCGACTCCGGCGACTCCGCCCGAGGCTATCACCGGCACATTCACCGCATCCGCCAGCGCCGCGGTTTCCTCCAGGTTCAACCCGGTCTTCATGCCGTCGCGCGCGATATCGGTGTAAATAATCCCGGCAATCCCCGCATCCTGCAGCCGCACCGCCAAATCCGCCGCCTTCAGGGTAGACGTCTCAGCCCAGCCCTCGGTTGCCACCATCCCGGCCTTGGCATCAATGCCCACCACAATCCGCCCTGGAAATTTAGCGCACGCCTCGAACACCAGCGCTGGATTTTTCGCCGCGGCACTGCCCAGAATCACCCGGTTCACCCCGGCTTCCAGCCAGCTCTCAATGCTCGCGAGGTCACGGATCCCACCGCCCAACTGCACCGGCACGCTCACGGCCGCCAAAATCGCCCGCACCGCCGCGCCATTCACCGGCCGCCCGGCAAACGCGCCGTTCAAATCCACCACATGAATCCAGCCAAACCCCGCCGCCGCCCAGGCAGCCGCCTGCGCCCCAGGATCATCGCCATACACCGTCGCCTGGTCCATCTCGCCGCGCCGCAGCCGCACGCAGGCGCCGTCCTTCAGGTCGATCGCCGGGTATAAGGTCAGTCTCATTTGGTCAGCGTCTTGTAGTAAAAATGCCCCGCCACCGTGGTGCCCTTCACCCGCGCATAGGCCGGGTGCGTACCCCAGCGCGTAAACCCGGACGCCTCATACAGCGAAATCGCCCCCGTTTGCGTGGCGCGCACATCCAGGTTCAACACTTGGTAGCCCAGATTGCGCGCATAGTCCTCGGCGCACAGCAGCATCAGCCGCGCCAGCCCATGCCCGCGCGCATACGGGGCAACAAAATGGTGCATCAGTGTGGCGGAAAACGCCTGCGCCTCGTTATTGCGCGAGGGCCGCACCAGCTGGATCGCGCCATAGATCACGCCGTCCATCCGGCCCACGATCAACTCGCGCTCCGGCACCAGCGCCACGCCCTTAAAATATTGTTCCACCACGCTGGCCTTCGGCGGCTTCACCCAGCCAAAGCCGCCCCCGTTCAGGATCGCCGCGATTGTTGCCTCGGCGAGCGCGTGAACGTCCGCCTCATCCTCAAAGCGTTCCAGACGTTCGGCCATCAAGGTGACCGGCGGGGGCATATCATGTTTCACCGCTGCCTATTCGCGCGTGCGGCCCAGGTAATCAAGTCACCTACTGTGATGACGCCGGCTTTAAGGCGTCCATTCCAGGAAATTGCCAAGAATCTGCAAGCCCACCTGCTGGCTTTTTTCGGCGTGGAACTGCGTCCCGGCGCGGTTGCCATGCGCCACCATCGCCACCACTGGCCCGCCGTAATCGGTCGTGGCGATAATCTGCGCCGGATCGCCCCCGGCCAGCGCGTAGGAATGCACGAAATACGCATGGTCCCCCGGCAGCAACCCATCAAGCAGCGGGTGCGAGCCAGGCTCGAACAGCAGCTCGTTCCAACCCATATGCGGCATGCGCAGGTTTGTGGCGGGCAGGGGCCTTATCTCGCCTTGCACCCAGCCGAACCCCGGTGTCACCCCATGCTCCAGTCCGCGCTCGGCCATCAACTGCATACCCACGCAAATCCCTAAAAAGGGCGCGCCCGCGGCTACGCGGAAAAACATGGCCTGCTCCAACCCGTCCACCGCGGCCAGCCCGGCGGCGCAATCGGCAAATGCCCCCTGGCCCGGCAATACAATCCTATCCGCCCGCGCCACCACATCCGGGTCGGCGGTAATACGCACGTCCACTCTCATGCCGCGCCGTTCCGCCGCCAGCACAAGTCCCCGCGCCGCGGAAGCCAGGTTCCCGCTGTTGTAGTCTACAACCGCAACGAGCATGTTTTTCAGATCACGCCCTTGGTCGAGGGTATCTGCCCAGCCGCGCGCGGCTCCATCGCCACGGCCATCTTCAGCGCCCGCGCCACGGCCTTGAACGTAGCTTCCGCGACGTGATGCGCATTCGTCCCGGCCAGTTGCCGCACATGCAGGTTGAACAAGCCGTTCCCCGCCAGCGCGCGGAAAAACTCTTCGATCATCTGCGTGTCCATGCCGCCCAGCATCGGCCGCTCAAAGCTCACCCCCCAGGCGACAAACGGCCGCCCGGAAAGATCCACCACCGCCTCCACCAGCGCCTCGTCCATTGGCACCGTGGCCTGGCCGAAGCGGCTGATGCCGCGTTTCACATCCAATGCGGAGCTCAACGTCTGCCCCAGCAAAATGCCCACATCCTCAACGGTGTGGTGCGCGTCGATATGCAGATCGCCCACCGCCTGGATGCTCAGGTCAAACAACCCGTGCCGGCCGAAGGCGTTCAGCATATGGTCAAAAAACCCCACCCCGGTGGCGATCTCGGTCTTGCCGGTGCCATCAAGGTTCAGGCGGACCTGAATATCGGTTTCGGAAGTCTTTCTGCTCAGTTCAGATGTGCGTGTCATGGCTGCTGGCCTACAACAAAGCCCCGCAAATTTAAACTGGGAAGCGCCAATTCAGGTCTCAGTTGCATATTCCGGGGGTTCTCCCGCCCTGGCGGCATGCTTAAACGCTTCGCATGCCCCGGCCCGTCAGCAAAAACTTACCGATTCTCCTGGGCTTTCTCATCGCGGTCGGCCCTGTCTCCACGGATATGTACCTGCCGGCCTTCCCGGCCATCGCGCGCGACCTGCACAATCCGGCGGCGCCGCAATACTCGCTGGCGGCCTATTTCATTGGCCTCGCCATTGGCCAGATGACCCAAGGCGCGCTCTCTGACCGCATCGGCCGCCGCAAGCCGCTGCTCGCCGGCCTCATCATCTACACTTTGGCCACCACCGGCTGCTGGCTGAGCTGGAACGTCGAATCCTTCACCATCTTCCGCTTCCTCACCGCGCTGGGCGCCTCGGCCGGCGTCGTCATCCCGCGCGCCATGGTGCGCGACCTGGCCGACGGCCCCGCCGCCGCGAAACTGTTTTCCAAACTCACGCTGGTCATGGGCGTCGCCCCCATCGCCGCCCCCATGCTCGGCTCGGTCTGCGTGATATTCGCCAGCTGGCGGGTCATTTTCGCCGTTTGCGCGCTCTACGGCGTTATCGCCGCCGCCGCCATCTGGTTCCTGTTGCCCGACACGCTTCCCATCGCGCGCCGCACCCGCATTGGCTTCATCCCCGTGCTGCTCCGCTACGCCGCCATTTTTCGCGAGCGCGCCTTCCTCAGCCACGCCTGCGTCGCCGCCTTCACTTCCGCCGCGCTGTTCGGCTATCTCGCCGCCTCGCCGCTTATTTTTATCGACGCATACGGCTGGAGCACCACGGATTACGCCGTCTTGTTCGGCGTCAACTCCTTCGTCTACATCTGCTTCAACCAGCTCAACCCGGCGCTGGTGACGCGCTTTGGCGTCGCGCGGGTCATCACCATCGCCAGCGTCATTCTGCTCACCGGCTGCCTCGGGCTGGTGGTCATGGCCTTCTTCCCGCATGGCCCATTCCCTATCGCCGGCCTGCTCGCCTTCTCCGAATCCGGCGTCGGCCTGCTGCTGCCCTGCTCCCTGGTCGGCGCCCTCTCGCGCCATCAGGCCCATGCCGGCAGCGCCTCCGCCCTGCTCGGCACCATGCAATTCACCGGCGCCGCCATCACCGGCCTGCTCATGGGCGTGCTGGCCGACGGCACCGCCAGACCCATGGCCGCCGCTATGCTGCTATGCGCGGCGGCTGTGATGCTTGCCGCAGCGCTGCGCCCCAGTTTAAGTTTTTCTCCAACGGAGAGTTAGTAATATGACCAAGAACATCATTGGCATCCCGGCCTGCACCAAATTCATATCCGGCTACATCCAGCACGCCACTCCGGCGCGCTATGGTGCGGCACTCATCGCCGCGTCCGATGGCATCCCCATCCTCATCCCGCCCGAGGGTGAACTGATGCTCGGCCTGCTGGACCGCGTCGATGGCATCATGTTCAATGGCAGCCCCTCCAACATTGCCCCCATGCGCTACGGCGCGGATTTTGATGCGACCCCCGACGCCCACGACCCCGAGCGCGACGCCACCACCATCCCGCTCATCCTCGCGGCGCTGGACCGGGGCATCCCCGTGCTGGGCATCTGCCGCGGCATGCAGGAACTCAACGTCGCGCTGGGCGGCACCTTGTTCCAGGAGGTCCACCTGCAGCCCGGCCGCATGGACCACAGGGCAGGGGAAGGCGAGCAACGCTTCGCCATCAAGCACGAGGTCTCGCTCACCGGCGAACTCGCCCGCATCTCCGGCGCGCAAACCATCCAGGTGAACTCCCTCCACAGCCAAGCGATCGACCAGCTCGCAAGCGGCCTCGTGGTCGAGGCCACGGCGCCGGACGGCACCATCGAGGCCGTGCGCGTTGAGGGCGCGAAAAACTTCGCGCTGGCCGTGCAATGGCACCCGGAATGGGAGGTCACGCATTTCCCCGACCGCAAGCGCCTGTTCAACGCTTTCGGCGAGGCCTGCGCCGCCTACCATGAAACTCGCCGCTCCCTATAAGTTTACCAGAAAACCAAACCGGGGGTTGTAATTTCCCTCGGAATCGGCACCGAAACGTTCTATAGCTGCTTCCTAGGCAGGAACCGTATCATGGAAATCCAGACTATCGACAGCAATTACAGCCAGTTGCAAGCGCAGGCGCAACAGACTGTCGCCGAGTTGAAGGAGCTGGCGCAAAAGCTGCAAACCGCCGTCCAGGCAGGCAACCCGGACGCGCGGGAGTGGTTTCTCGACCTCAAAAGCATCGCGCTGGCCATCCAGGCAGAGCAGAACCAGGTCTCCAACCTGCTTCAGTCGTTGCATAATTTTGTAGAGGGTCAAGCCCAGGCAGCGCCGCCGCCACAACAAATGCCGCAAATGCCCTGGGGCAACCCGCAACCTAATTACGGCGGCTACCCGCAGCAAAACAGCGGCATCCTCGGCGGCCTGCTCAACTCCGGCTTCGGCCGCGCCATCGTCACCGGCGCCGGTTTTGGCATCGGTGACGACCTCATCAACAAAATTTTCTAGAGCCTGATCGTCCGAGGCTGCCGCGCCTTTGCGCGGCAACCGAGGGCGTGAATCAGGCTCTTATTAAGCATAATCCTCCGCGCGGGTCTCATCCCCGGCGCATCCCACGCGCGGTCCACCGTCTCATCGCGATTGGCGCCAATAAACACGCCGTCCGCCCCAATCCACAAAACAATGGAGCACACGCGCTAAAACCTCTAACCAAACACGCGCTTAAATATCACATCCACCTGCGCCAGATGCATCTCAGATGCCATCGCCGCATCAATCTGCGCCTCGCTCACCCGCCCGGCCACTTCCGCATCCGCCAGCAAATTCGTCTTAAAATCCACAGCTCCCGGCTGGCCCAATTTGGTCCAAGTCGCCATCGCATTGCGCTGCACGATCTTATACGCATCCTCGCGCAAAATCCCCGCCTTCGTCAGTGCCAGCAGCACCTCGCCGGAGTGCACCACGCCGCCCAGGCTATCCATATTCTCGCGCATCCGCTCCGGGTAAATCGTCAACTTGTCGATCATCCCCGCCGTCCGCGCCAACGCAAAATCCAGCGTCACCGTCGCATCCGGCCCAATCCCGCGCTCAACCGAGGAGTGGCTGATATCGCGCTCATGCCACAGCGTCACATTCTCCATCGCCGGCACCACCGCCGCGCGCACCAGCCGCGCCAGCCCGCACAAATTCTCCGAGAGCACCGGATTGCGCTTATGCGGCATCGCCGAAGACCCTTTCTGCCCCGCATGGAAAAACTCTTCCGCCTCGCGCACTTCCGAGCGCTGCAAATGCCGCACTTCCGTCGCCAGCCGCTCAATCCCGCAGGCAATTACCCCCAGAGCCGCAAAAAACGCCGCATGCCGGTCGCGCGGAATCACCTGCGTTGAAACCGGCTCCACCGCGAGCCCAAGTTTTGCCGCCACGTATTCCTCAACCCGCGGGTCCACATGCGCGAACGTGCCCACAGCACCCGAGATCGCACAGGTCGCAATTTCCGCCCGCGCCGCCACCAGCCGCTCCCGGTTGCGCGCAAACTCCGCATAATGCCCCGCCAGCTTCAGCCCAAAACTCGTCGGCTCGGCATGAATCCCATGGCTGCGCCCAATGGTCAGCGTATATTTATGCTCTTCGGCCCGCTTGCGCAGCGCCGCCAGCACGTCATTAATATCCGCCAGCAGTAAATCCGCCGCCTGTGTCAACTGCACCGCAAAACACGTATCCAGCACATCCGATGACGTCAGCCCCTGATGCACAAACCGGCTCTCCGGCCCCACGCTCTCCGCCAGCCAGGTCAAAAACGCGATCACGTCATGGCGCGTCTCGCGCTCAATTTCATCAATCCGCTCCACATCCACCGCATCAATCACCGCCAGCTTCGCGCCACCTTTCGCCCGGATCACCGCCGCCGCCTCGCGCGGGATCAGCCCCACCTCGGCCATCCCCTCGCACGCCAGCGCCTCAATCTCGAACCAGATCTTGTACTTGTTCTCCTGCGTCCAGATGGCGGCGGCCTGCGGGCGGCTATAACGGGGGATCATGGGTCACTCCTCAAGTAAAATCTCAAGGCCCCGCCTAACCTTCCACCCCCGCATTGACAAGTCACACAGGCGCAAGTCACCTCCCCCGCATGGACCTCGCCCAACTGCTCCCCCTCCTCGCCATCCTCCTGCAAGTACTGCTGATTGACCTGGTATTGGCCGGCGACAACGCCATCGTCATCGGCCTCGCCGTCAACGGTCTGCCCTCTGAGCAGCGCCGCCAAGCCATCTGGTACGGCATCGCCGGCGCCACAATCATCCGCATCGCCTTCGCGCTGTTCGCGCTGCAAATGCTGCACATCCTCGGCCTCACTTTGGCCGGCGGCATCCTGCTCCTCTGGGTGGTCTGGAAGTCGGCCCGCGAACTGCGCAAGGCTGAACAAACCCAAACGGTTAAACCTGCATCCCGCCTGCGCGGCGCCATCTGGCGCATCATCGCCGCCGACATCTCCATGAGCCTCGACAACGTCCTCGCCGTCACCGGAGTCGCTCACGCGCATCCTTACGTGCTTGTCGCCGGTCTGCTGGTTTCCGTCGGGCTCATGGGCTTCGCCGCCACCCTGGTGGCGAAATTATTACAGCGTTTCTCCTGGCTGGCCTGGGTTGGCATCGCAATCGTCCTATATGTATCCTTAACCATGATTTATGACGGATCCCTGCAACTCCTCCACCATCCATGATTCCCGAGGACCGGAATTCTGGATCTTCCAAAATGCGGCCCGGCGGTATCGCGCGCGGGGCTGGCGGGGAGGCCGTGCACCAAACACCGCGCCAAACAAAAGGCAGCACCAGTCTTACCACTGGTGAACAAAGCATCGCGCTCACCGGCCCGCTCACGGCCATGGGCCTGGGTAGGCTCTGGCAGCAAGCCATCAGCGCCGCTCACGCCGCCAGTGGCAACCCCCTCACGCTGGACCTCTCCGCCGCGACGGTACTGGACACCTCCGGCGCCGCCCTCATCCTCGCCATGGAAACCGCCCACGGCGGCCCCGTGACTCTCACCGGCGCCACCGCGGATGCCACGTCCTTGCTCAACCAGATTCGCGCCGCCCTGCCACCCCCCGGCACACCCGCCCCGAAACCAGAGCCCGAACCCACTCCCGGCCTGCTCGACAGCGCCAAAATCTACATCGAATTTTTCGGCGCCACCGTGCTCGCCTTGCTCGGCCTGCCCGCCAAACTCCGCTTCCTGCGCGGCGCCAGCTTCTTCCGCATCGCCGACCGCGCCGGGCTTCAGGCCATGCCGCTGGTCCTCATGCTCGGCTTCCTCATAGGCATGATCCTGGCCTTCCAATCCGCCATCCCCATGCGCCAGTTCGGCGCGGACCTCTACGTCGCCAACCTCGTCGCGATTGCTCTGTTCCGTGAGCTTGGCCCGCTGCTGGTCTCCGTCATCCTCGCCGGCCGCACCGGCTCCGCCTTCGCCGCCGAGCTCGGCACCATGCATGTCAACGAGGAAATCGCCGCCCTCACCACCATGGGCATCGACCCCCCGACCATGCTGGTCCTCCCGCGCATAGGTGCCGCTATGCTGGTCATGCCCGCCCTCATCGTCGCCATGGACGTCTCCGGCCTGCTCGGCATGGGCGCCGTACTCGAACTCTTCGGCTTCCCAGCCTCGGCGATCGCCGCCCAAATAACCGCCGCCACCGGCCCACAGGATTTTCTGCTTGGCCTGTTCAAAGGCATGGTCTTCGCCGCCGCCGTCGCCCTCATCGGCTGCCGCGCCGGCCTCACCGCTGGCAACGGCCCCCGCGCGGTGGGCGAGGCCGCCACCGCCGCGGTCGTCGGCGGCATCGTCGCCACTGTCCTGCTGGACGGCCTCTTCGCCGTCCTGTTCTACCGGCTGGGGCTGTAATGCCGATGGAACGAGAAGATGCTTCATCTTCGAGCGGCATCGGCATCGTGCGCGGGGCTGGTGGGGCGGCCGCGCACAAAAAAGAACCCATCATTTCCATCCAGAACGTCAGCCAAACCTTCGGCCCCCGCACCATCTTCAAAAACGTCTCGTTCGACATCGAGCCCGGCGAAGTCTTCGTCATCCTTGGCGGCTCCGGCTGCGGCAAATCCACTTTGCTCAAGCAGATCATCGGCCTGCTCGCGCCCACCTCCGGCGAAATCACCGTCGCTGGTCATTCCGTTACTCACGATGTGGAAGCTGTCCGCAACACCATCGGCGTCATGTTCCAGTCCGGCGCCCTGTTCGGCTCCATGACCCTGCTGGAAAACGTCGCCCTCCCGCTCGCCGTCTTCACCGACCTCCCGCCTTCGGCCCGCAATGAGATCGCCCGCATCAAACTCGCCCTGGTAGGCCTTGCCGGCGCCGTGGACCTCCTGCCCGCGGAAGTCTCGGGCGGCATGGTCAAGCGCGCCGCCATCGCCCGCGCCTTGGCGCTGGACCCGCCCATCCTCCTGCTCGATGAACCCTCCGCCGGTCTGGACCCCATCACCTCCGCCGGCCTCGACCGCCTGATCCTAGACCTTCGCGGTGCGCTCGGCGCCACCTTCGTCGTCGTCACGCATGAGCTACCCTCCATCCTCGCCATCGCGGACCGCTGCGCCATGCTCGACACCAACGCCCAGGGCCTCATCGCCCTGGGCCGCCCGCAAGACCTCAAAGCCAACCCGCCCGACCCCATGGTAAAAGCCTTTTTCAACCGGGAGACACCGCAATGAACCCAGCTCTGAGAGTGGGCATCTTCATCATCGCGGGCACCATCGCCCTGCTGGCGCTCATCTTCTTCCTCACCGGCAGCTCCTTGCACCCCGGCAAGCCCTATGAGACCTATTTCCCGGAATCCGTGCAGGGGCTGGACATCGGCACCGCCGTCAAATTCCGCGGCGTCACCATCGGCAAAATCACTGACATCGGCCTAGTCGCCGCCGAATACCCGCCTCCGGACGGCGCCCAGGATCAAAAAGTTTACCAGCAGGTCGTCGTCCGCTTCACCATCGACCCAAAAAAGCTCGGCCGCACTACCGACGTCGCCAACGCCATCGCGCACGGCCTGCGCGTGCAGATCGAGCCGCAGGGCATCACCGGCCTTGCCTTTCTGGAGCTCAGCTACGTCGACCCGCGGCAATACCCCATCTCGCCCGTGCCCTGGCCCCCCACCACCACCATCATCCCCTCAATGCCGAGTACGCTCACCCAGATTCAGGACGCGGCGGAGCAGGTCATGACCTCGCTCAGCCACGTCGACCTCGGCAAAACCGTTACCCAGTTCAGCACGCTCATCACCACCCTTACCAACGAGGTCACTACCGGCGACGCCCACCAAGCCGCCGCCGCCGCCAACACCCTGCTCACCAACCTCAACACCACGCTCACCGCGACAGACCTGCCCGCCACCTCGGCCTCCATCCGCAACCTCGCCTCCGGCCCGAAAACCGAGCAAATCCTTGCCCAGCTCAACCAGACCACCGCGCAGCTCGCCAAAATCAGCGCCCAGCTCCCCGCCCTGGTCGCATCCTCGCAAGCCACCATCAACCAGGCCAACGAGACCACGGCAGACCTGCAAGCCCAACTCCTGCCCATGCTGCAGGACATGAAAACCACCACCGCCAACCTACGCGAGCTCTCCTCGGAACTCTCGCGCAACCCCTCCCAGGTCATCCTCAGCGCGCCCCCGCCGCCAGACGGAGAAACAAAATGAACCGCCGCCTCATTCTCCTGGCACCTTTCGCCTTCACCGCCTGCGCCTCGCTGCTCCCCGCGCAAAAATACATCGCCCGCACCAACTGGCCGCTCGACCCGCTACCGCCCGCGCAAAACCCTGCCAACCCATCCGGCCCCATCCTCATGGTCCGCCCCATCACCGCCGCCCCAGGGCTGGACCAGCAAGGCCTGCAATCCCTCGCACCCGGCGGCAGCCTCACCATCGACTATTACAATAACTGGGCCGTCCAACCAGCTGACGCCGTCACCCAAGCCCTCATTAACTGGACCCAGGCCAGCGGCGCTTTCTCCGCCGTCATCACCCCCGGCAGCCGCCTCACCCCCACGCTCATTGTCGAGGGCGAGATCACCCAATTCCTCGCCGACCCCGCGCACGCCCAGGCCACCGCCGTGCTAACCCTGGTGCTCATCAAACCCGCCTCGGGCCTCACCACCACCGCCCTTCCGCTGGCCCAAACCCGCATCACCGGCACCGCGCCCTTAACCGGCACCACCCAAGCCGCCCAGGCCACCGCCCAATCCGCCGCCCTCGCCAACGCCCTCACCCAAGCCACCACCCTCATCACCCGCACCGCGAATTAAATCAGCCCAAAACCTCAGAAAATCCGTCATCGCGAGGCCGCGTCACGCGAATGCGTGCATTTGCACGGCGCAGCCGTGGCGATCCATCTTCCTCCCACCCTCGACGGCTGGATTGCGGCCCATCTCTGCCGGTCGGACCGAGGCTACAAAGGGTTGCATTGAGGTGAAAACCGCATCGATACCCCCAACTCATTCCTTTTCCAATACAAACCCGCACAAATTGGGGTGCAAGCAAAAAATAATCCCGTACTAACGGCACGTTATCACGGAACCCTCACAACTGCTTCACGTGAAGCACCCCACACCTGCCCCCCGTATGGTGAATGTATTGCTGCCCCCCGCTTTCACGGAGACAGCAATCCATGGTGGGGGCGCGGGGTGGTGGAAAATAGCGGTATTTTGCTTGGGGGTAACATGGTAGGGTGCTCTGTGGGGTGAAGCGCCCCCCTCGTGAGAAAAATAATTATAGGAGGATGGATTGCCGGAATTTGTGAAGTTGCAGGTTGACCAGATGAATGACCGCCGGGAGATTTTTATTAATCCCGCGAATGTTTTGTTTTTGTGCCGGCATGGGCATAACGACAGCCAGACGACGATTACGTTGCTTGAAGGCAAGACCTGGACCGTTACGGGCAAGCCGGAAGATGTGGCGCTTGAGTTGAGTTATTAGGGGGAGTTTTGGGGGCGGATGGTTGTTCGCTGTCCGCCGGGTGTTTGAAGTGTTGGGCTTGGAAGCGGGAGATTCCCGCCTTCGCGTGAATGACGGTTGTGGATGGAATGACAGTGGGGCGGTGGATTAGACGCCCACTTTGTCTCTAAAACGGTAGTACCAGGAGCCCAGGACGGTGAGCGGAACTCGTAAAATTTTGCCGCCGGGGAAGGGATAATAGCGCAGACCGGCAAAAATGTCGAAGCGTTCGGCCTGACCGGCGATGGCTTCGGCGAGGATGCGGCCGAGCAGGTGGGTGGTGGTCACACCATGGCCGCTGTCGCCGTGGGTGAAGTAGACGGTGGGGGAGAGCCGGCCCATGTGCGGGAAGCGCGTGAGGGTGAGGGCGAAATTGCCGCTCCAGCTGAAGTCGATTTTGGCGTCCTTCAGATTGGGGAAGGTTTTTAGCATGTTAGGGATGATTTTGGCGCGGATGGCGGCCGAGTCCTGCGCGCCATAAACCGTGCCGCCGCCGTAGAGGATGCGGTTGTCGGCGGTGCGCCGGTAATAATCGAGGAAATAGTTGCAGTCTTCGACGGCGATGTTGGAGGGCAGCAGTTCGGCCGCGGCGGCGCCCAGAGGCTCGGTGGTGAGGACCTGGGTGGAGACGGGCATGATTTTGCCGCCGATCTCGGGCAGCAGGTCGCCGATGTAGGCGTTGCCGCAGACGAGGACGAATTTGGCGTGGACTTCGCCCTGCGCGGTTTTGACCACCGGGTTGGTGCCGGTGGTAACCGAGGTGACGCGCGAGCCTTCAAAAATGCAGGCACCGAGGGATTCGGCGGCGGCGGCTTCGCCTTGCACCAGGTTGAGCGGGTGGAGGTGGCCGCCTTTGTGGTCGATGAGGCCGCCCACGTAGCGGTCAGTTTTCACATGCGGGGCGAGGCCGGCGCGGTCGAGCAGTTCGAAATCGGTGAAGCCGTATTCGTTCCAGACTTTTACATGGTGTTCGAGGCCGCGCATCTGCTTGTGGGTGAAGGCGGTGAACATGTTGCCGGGTTTGAGGTCGCAGGCGATATTGTATTTGGCAACGCGCTCGCGGATGATGTCACCACCTTGCAGGGCCATGGCGCCAATCTTGCGGCCGGGGCCTTCGCCGTAGCGTTGGTTGATGACGTCGAGGTCGCGCGAATAGCCGTTGACGATCTGGCCGCCGTTGCGGCCCGACGCGCCGAAGCCGACGCGCATTTCTTCCAGCACGATGACCGAGTAGCCGCGCTCGGCGAGTTCTACGGCCGCGGAGATGCCGGAGAAGCCGCCGCCGACGATGCAGACATCGGCGGTTGTACTCCCTTGCAGCGGGGCGCGGGCGTCCTGCCTGTTGGCGGTGGCGGCGTAGTAGGAGGGGGCGTGCTGAGTGGTCAAGGCTGCTTCCCGGGGCCAAGCATGGCGATGCCAAAGAAGGCGCCGAGGATGGTCATTGTGATGACCATGAGGCGGATTTTATAGGCTTCGGCGCGGGCCTGCGCCACCACTTCCAGACGCATGTTCGCTTCAGCCGCGGCGACGCGGACGGGGAGCGGGGCGGTGCCGGTGGTGACGATGAGGGCGGTGTCGGGGTCCACGGCATCGGGCAAGGCGGTGATGGCGGCGGATTGCGCGGCTTGGGTGGGAGCGGACAGCACGGCGTCCAGCGCTTGCTGCTGGTGCAGCTCGTCGATCACCGGGACGGGAATGGAGAAGCTGGCGAAGGTGCCGATGAGGCCGGGGAAAAGGAAGCAGGTGAGCATGAAGCCGATGCGCGAATAGGAGATATTTGCCATGGGCGAGGAATTGGCCCGATTCCCCGCCGTGTCAATTCTATTCCCCGGTTAGGACGGTTACTCGCGGATGTCCTGCCAGGCTTCGGTGAATGGCTTTTTGCGGAAGGTGGCCCAGAAGAAGTTCATGGAATAACGCAACCCGATGGTGAAGACGCCCTCGCCGGCGAGGCGGCGGCCGGAGGATTGGGCGGGGAGGCGGAAGGTGAATTTGACGCCGCCGACTTTGGAGAGGCGGCGGGCCATGTCGGTGTCTTCGCCGTAGAAGGAGAAGCGCAGGTCGGGGCTGCCGAGCTTGAGCATGGCGGAGCGCTTGACGATGAAATTGCCGCCTTGGAGCATGGAGCCGACGTTGAGGACGAAGCGGTTGAGCAAATAGGCGGTGAAGGCGAGGCGGTAGTAAGCGCCGACCACCATGTTCACGCGATTTGGCACGCCGTAGTAGATATAAGGGCCGGACAGGCCAACGAGGGCTGGGCCGCGCTCGAACTGGTGCATGACCTCGGTGAGCCAGCCGGGGGGGATGATGGTGTCGGCGTCGATATTGGCGATGAGGTCGCCGGTGGAATGTTCGAAACCGCACCAGCGGGCCTGGACCAGGCCTTTGCGGGGTTCGTCGACCACGATGACGCCGGGGATGGACTCGGCGACTTCACGCGTGCGGTCGGTGCTGGCGTTGTTGACGACGATGATTTCGGCGTCCTTGCCCAGTTCCTGGCCGGCGCGGAGAATTTCGTCGCGGATGGCCGTGAGGGAGCGGGTAAGCAGGGCTTGCTCGTTATAAGCGGGGACGACAAAGCTGATTTTCATATCTAGGGCTCCAGGCGACTCGGTGGCTTTAGCGGGTTCAACAGGCTATCAACAGATGAATGGGCCGGTTGGCGAATGACCGTTTTGTGACAGTGGTAAGTGGGCCTGCGGGTTGACAGGGCGGGGTAGGGGCGGCATACCGCGCCACCGATTGAACACTTTAACCCGAGAGCCTCTTATGAAGATCCGTAACTCCTTGAAATCCGCGAAGATCCGCGACAAGAACTGCCGTGTGGTGCGCCGCCGCGGCCGGGTGTACGTGATCAACAAGAAAAACCCGCGCATGAAAGCCCGCCAGGGTTAATTGCCGCCAAATTCTTGGCACCCGAAGCAAACCCGGTCCTTTGGCCGGGTTTTGTTTTGCGCGGATTTCGTGGCCGGCGCAATATGCGGCCATGAAACAGTTGGACCCAAAACCTGAGGTAATGGCGCGCAGGGCGGAGATTGTTGCCGGGCTGCGGCGGATGCTGCCGGCGCGGGCGGTGATTGCTGAGGCGGTGTCGCTGAAACCGTATGAGACGGATGCGCTGACCGCGTACCGGCAGGTGCCGCTGGCAGTGGTGCTGCCGGAGAGCGAGGCGCAGGTTGTTGAGATACTGAAGTTTTGCGCTGCCGAAGGGGTGCGGGTGATCCCGCGCGGGGCCGGGACGTCACTAAGTGGCGGGGCGCTGCCGCTGGCCGATTCGGTGGTGGTGGCCATGATGCGGATGAACCGGATTTTGGAGATAAACTACGCCGACCGGTATGCGGTGGTGCAGCCGGGGGTGACGAATATCGGAATTACGGCCGCCGTGCAGGATGCCGGGTATTTTTATGCGCCGGACCCCTCCAGCCAGTTGGCGTGCATGATTGGCGGCAATGTTGGGATGAATTCGGGCGGGGCGCATTGCCTGAAATATGGGGTGACGGCGAATAACCTGCTGGGGCTGCGGCTGGTGACCATGGATGGCAAGGTGCTGGAAATTGGCGGCACGCATTGCGATGCGGCGGGGTATGATTGGCTGGGGCTGATTACGGGCTCGGAAGGGCAGTTGGGTATTTTGACCGAGGTGACGGTGCGGATTCTGCATGCGCCGGAGGGGGCGCGGGCGATGCTGGCGGGGTTTGCCAGCAATGAGGTTGCTGGGGAGTGCGTGGCGGCGATTATTGCGTCGGGGATTATTCCGGTGGCGCTGGAGTTTATGGACAGACCGGCGATTCATGCGTGCGAGGATTTTGCGCATGCGGGGTATCCGCTGGATGCGGAAGCCTTGCTGATTATTGAGGTTGAAGGCTCCGAGGACGAGCAGGCGGATATGCTGCGGCGGTTGCGTGGGATCTGCGAGCGGTTTGCGCCGGTTTCCATGCGGGTGGCGCGGACGGCGGAGGAGTTGGTGGCAATATGGAAGGGGCGCAAAGGGGCGTTTGGCGCGGTGGGGCGGATTTCGCCGGATTATCTGTGCATGGATGGGGTGATACCGACGAGCCGGCTGGGCGAGGTGCTGCGGCGGATTGGCGAGATGAGCGAGGCGCATGGGCTGCGGGTGGCGAATATTTTCCATGCCGGGGATGGGAATTTGCATCCGCTGATTATGTACGATGCGAATGATGCGGCGAGTTTAGCCAAGGCGGAAAAGTTTGGCGCGGAGATTCTGGCGTTGTGCGTGGCGGCGGGCGGGTGTTTGACCGGCGAGCATGGCGTGGGGGTGGAGAAGCGCGAGTTGATGGCGGTGCAGTTTTCTGCCGCCGAGATTGCGCAGATGCGGGCGGTGAAAGATGTGTTCGACCCGCAGTGGTTGTTGAATCCGGCGAAGGTGTTTCCGCTGTGAGTGTGCCACGCGATGAGGCTGAGTTGGCCGATGTGGTGCGCGAGGCGCGTGAGCCGTTGCTGGTGCAGGGGAATGGAACCAAGGCGGAGATGCTGCGGCCGGTGCGCGCGGCGAATGTGCTGAGCACGGCGGGGATGAGCGGGATTACACTGTATTCGCCTAGTGAATTGGTGTTGCGGGCGTGGGCGGGGACCAGGCTGGCGGAGATTGAGGCGGTGCTGGCGGAGCATGGGCAGCAGTTGATTGCGGAGCCGTCGCATTTGTTCGGGGAAGACCAGACGCTGGGGGGCGTGGTAGCGGCGAATTTGTCGGGGCCACGGCGGATTACCGGCGGGGCGATGCGCGACCATGTGCTGGGCGTGCGGGCGGTGAACGGGAGCGGCGAGATTTTGAATTTTGGTGGGCGGGTACTGAAGAATGTCACCGGACTGGATATGGGCAAGCTGCTGACGGGGAGTTTTGGCACGCTGGCGGTGTTGACCGAGGTGACGCTGAAAGTGCTGCCGGTGGCGCAGGCGGTGGGGACCGTGGTTGTGCCGGTGGCGGATGCGCAGGCGGCGGTGGTGGTGATGTCGGCGGGGTTGGGCTCGCCGTTTTCGGTCTCTGGCGCTGCGTATTTGCCGGGGCGCGGGCAGGTGTTTTTGCGGATTGAGGAGTTTGCGGAGTCGGTTGTGTATCGCTGCGCGAAACTTGGCGGGCAGTTTTCTGGGGCTTTTGTGCTGGGCACGGAGGAGAGCAAAGTTTTGTGGCGGGGCTTGCGGGATTGCAAATATTTGGCCCCTGGCGAGGCGCTGTGGCGGGTTTCCGTGCGGCCGTCGGCGGGGCCAGGCGTGTTGCGTGATGTGGCGGCGGCGGGGGTGAGCGGGTTTTTGGATTGGGGCGGTGGGTTGGTATGGTTGAGCGGCGCTGGGACGCGCGCGGCGCATGAGGCGGTGTGCGCGGCGGCGCGGTCGGCGGGTGGTGTGTGGTGGTTGATGCGCGGGCCGGAAGTGTTGCGCGCGGCGGTGGAGGTGATTCCGCCGGAAGCGCCGGCGCTGGCGGCGTTGCGGCGGCGGTTGGTGGAAAAATTTGATCCGCGCGGGATTTTCAATCCGGCGAAAATGCGGGCGGCTTAGGCGTGCAAACGAATTTTTCCAAGACGCAGTTGGCTGATCCGGAAATTGCGGTGGCCAATGAGATTTTGCGGCGCTGCGTGCATTGCGGCATGTGCACCGCGACCTGCCCGACGTTTGTGACTCTGGGCGATGAGTTGGATTCGCCGCGCGGCCGGATTTATTTGATAAAAGACATGCTGGAGAGCGGGCGGGACGCCGGGGCGGAGGAGGCGTTGCATATCGACCGCTGCCTCTCCTGTCTTTCCTGCGTGACGACGTGCCCTTCGGGTGTGGATTATATGCATCTGGTGGACCATGCGCGGGTGCATGTGGCGCGGACGTTTAACCGGCCTTTAGCGGACAGATTTATCCGCGGGGCGCTGGCGTGGGTGCTGCCGAATCCGGCGCGGTTGCGGGCGGCTTTGCTGCTGGCGCGGCCAGTGCGCAAGTTGGGGTTTTTGCCGCCGGGGAAAGGGATGTTGGCGAGGCGGCTGCGTGCGATGCTGGCGCTGACGCCGGGGGCCGTGCCGCAAGGGGCGGCGTTGGGGCGTGTGCATAAGGCGGTTGGCGAGCGCCGGGCGCGGGTGGTGTTGCTGGCGGGTTGCGCGCAGCAGGTGCTGGCACCTTCGATAAACGCGGCGACGATTGCGTTGCTGAACCGGTTGGGGGTTGAGGTGGTGGTGCCGCCCGAGGCGGGGTGTTGCGGCGCGCTGGTGCACCATATGGGCCGGCACGGGGCGGCGCTGGATGCGGCGCGGCGGAATGTGGCGGCGTGGATGCGCGAGGTTAAAGGTGCCGGGCTGGATGCGGTGCTGGTGAATACGTCGGGCTGCGGCACCGTGGTGAAGGATTATGGGTTTTTGCTGCGCCATGAATCCTGTGCCGCCGATGCGGCGAAAATTGCCGGGTTGGCGCAGGATGTTTCGGAATTTCTGGTGAAAATTTATGAGCCGGTGCGGGCGGCGCCGGGGGTGACGGTGGCGTACCATGCCGCCTGTTCGTTGCAACATGGGCAGCAGGTTACCGCGCCACCAAAAACGCTGCTGCGCAAGGCGGGGTTCAAGGTGGTGGAGCCGAAAGATGCGCATTTATGCTGCGGTTCGGCGGGAACCTATAACATATTGCAACCCGAGATCGCGGGGGCATTGCGGCGGCGCAAATTGGAGACGCTGCATGCGTTGGGGCCGGATGTGATCGCGGCGGGGAACATTGGCTGCTTGACGCAGCTGGCGGGCGATGGGCTGCCCGCCGTGCATGTGGTGGAACTGCTCTACTGGATGGCCGGAGGCGAGATGCCGCCAGCCTTGAGGTGAGAGGGGCAGAGCCGGAACCCTGCCCTCACACGGTTAGCCCGCGAGGAAGGCTGAAGGCCGGGGCAGGAACATTCCGGCCTTGGCGCGGTAGGCAGCGTAGGCGCTGCCGAGTTCGGACATCGCGAATTTACGCTCTTCGCGCGTCGCGGCATCAAAATACAGTGCCGCCATGATAGCGGGAGCGGCCCAGGCGAGAGCGGTTTGCGCGGCCAGGGCCGTTGCGAACCAGAACAGCAGATACGCCAGGTAGAACGGGTGGCGCACATACTGGTAGGGGCCGTGGTGCAGCAGGAAGCTGGGCTGGTCGGTGTCAAACGCCAGGGTTGGCGGGGTGCGCCGGGTGGCGCGGATGGCCCAGGTGAAGACGCCGTAAGAGGCCGCGAACAAGGCCAGAACCAGTGGCCAGGCTTGCGAAACGCCGGCGGTGAGGTGCCAGGCGAACCAGACGAAGCCGAGGAAGCTGAGTC
Organism: uncultured Alphaproteobacteria bacterium; assembly: GCA_963696195.1. Taxonomy (GTDB): domain Bacteria; phylum Pseudomonadota; class Alphaproteobacteria; order Acetobacterales; family Acetobacteraceae; genus Acidocella. The sequence continues at coordinate 1,253,972 of OY968826.1, read as the reverse complement.
CGCTGGTCAGCTTCATGCCGAGCGGCATGGCGCCAGTCTGGCGGAAGTGTTTCTTCACGGCCCAGGAGAAGGTGGCGAAGCAGGTGAGGCCGGCGAGGCCGGTGATGGCGGTGAATAAAATGTGCATGATTAACCCTCCAGGAAGACCTTGACGGATTCGCCTTGCAGTAGCCCGGCGTATGAGTTGTTGGTTTTTTTGTCGGCGCCGACGATGGGGATTTCAGACCGGATGCGGTCGAAATTGTCTTCGGGGCAGGACATGAGGTTGGTTTCGAATTTCACGCCGGCGTAGCGGCGCGGGCCGTCGATATAATCAAAGTGCATGCGCTTGTAGAACGGCGTGTGGTTGCGGCGCACGCAGGAGAGCATCATGTCCGAGTTGGCTTCGGTGAGCCAATAGGACACGAAGCGGAACAATACGAACACCAACTGGTAGTTGGTGGCGAAGTCCGGGTGACGCACCAGGCGGTTGATCTCGGTCAGTTTCGCGGGGCGGCCGTGCGGCACGTTGGCGGCAAGTTCGGCGACGGCTTCGGGGAAGATGCGCGAGGCGGGGATTTCATCCCAGCCGGTCAGGCCGGGGGTTTGGTCCAGTACGCAGAGCCGCACGGAAGCCACCGGTTGACCCGACTGGTAGATGACGATGGAACGGCTGTTCGGCTTGAGGTCGTCGGCGTCGGAAAAGATGCCGCCGGGCTGCGGGTCGATGTAGCCGCCGGAGAGATAACTGGCATGGCGGATGGAGTAGGCGTCGGCTTTGGTTTGGTCGTCCAGAGCCATGCGGGCGGTGAGCCCGGAGGTTTGTATTTGCGGCCGGACTTTGCCGCGGATGAAGTTAGTGGTGGCTGTTTGTAAAGAACTCATTAAAATACTCCTTGCTGCAACTCAGACAAGAAGAATTATTAATCGATTCAGCCCCAAGATGTAGAGAGAAATCACATTCTCGTGACGTAAAAAGCATGATTTTTTGATGGCGTGTCTCATGGACCCGCCTGACGGTGTGGGAATAATATTAACAACGTTCGATAAGCTTTTGTGCTTGCGTTATAGTTGATATGAGGCGAGAAAATTGGTGCGATGCGGAAGGTGCCGTGAATTTTTTGCGCTTAAGCCGGGTGGAGGATGATTTTTTAGAAAATTCAGGTCCGCGCTCGGGGTGTTGCGTTATATTTGGACGTCGCGGAGGGGTAGAGACCGGCGTGAGGCCTGCTCGGGTGCGAGTTTGGTTGCCTTGCGCGGGGGTTGATCGTAGGTTCGCCGGGCGTGCCTGGCCGGGTTGGCGGCTAAAAAAGCGGCCGCAAGCCCTAAGGTGCTGGCGAGTGACTGAGTTGCGCGCGCTGGGGTAAGTAACCAATTAAAGATAGCACGTTGTTAAGAAAGGCGTTACGTTAAGTTGTGCTTATGCGGGTGGGTGGATGACGGTTGATCCGGGCGCGAGGAGGATTGGATTTTCACGATTAGAGGCCAGAAGTTGCGACCGGTGAGGGAGGAGGGGGGCCGCTGGCTTCATGAGGTCTCCTTGCTCATGAGGGGGTTTGTACGAAGTTTTCGCAAGCTGGCCGTGGGCGCGCAGGTGCCGGGCGACCTCTCGGACCGGCTGCTGCTCGATCAGGCGTCTGACTTCAGCTACATCATTACCGCGATCGCGCTGCTGGGGCTGAACCAGATTGGCCTGCTGTTCGTGTATTTTTTCAAGTCCCCCGACGCGCTTCTGCGTGAGCTTGTGTTTGTGGCTGTCGTGATTTGCTACATGTTTATTATGGCCGAAGCGCGTGGGTGGCTGCGCCGTGTTCAACCGGCCGGGAAGGACGCCAAGGCCTATATTGTCAGCATGTCCCGGCTGCTGGTTGTGCTGGGTGTGGTCTGGTCCGTGCTGTTTTTCATCCTCATGCAGCAGCGTAATACGGGGCAGCTCTGCCTGCTATATGGAGTGTTCGTAGGTTGCCTGGCGACGCCAGTGATGGTCTCGCCGATTTCCTGCGCGCTCTCCTACTGGGCGCCGATCTGCATTGGTATCTTCGTTGCGTGTCTTTTTGCCAACACTTTTGAGCCGTTTGCGCTGGTCAACCTGATCGCTTTCATGGGGCTGACGGGGTTCTGCATCCTCTACATCAACAGCCGGCTGAACGACCGTGCCGTCAGCGCCATCCGGCTTGAGGAGAACGGTCAGGTTATCAAACTGCTGCTGCGCGATTTCGAGGAAAGTGCGAGTGACTGGCTGTGGGAGACCAATGAGGCGCTGGAGATGCAAGAGGTGAGCCACCGGCTGGCGCAGGTGGCTCACCGGCCGGCGGGGGCCATGCGCGGGAAGTTTCCGCAGGCAATGCTTGGCGAGATCATGAATTACGACCATCGCGCGGGCTCGCCGATTGAGAAATTGCAGCGCATTATTGAGGAGCGCTCGCCGTTCCGCGACTTGGTGGTGCCGGTGCTGATTAATGGCGAGGAGCGGTACTGGTCGCTGACCGGCAAGCCCATTCTCGACAAATCCGGGCGGTTCGCCGGGTATCACGGCGTTGGCTCCGATATTACGGGGCAGCGGCGCCAGCAGGAGCAGATTGCGTTCCTCGCCCGCCACGACAGTTTGACGAAGCTGCCCAACCGGGTGCTGTTTTCCGAGGTGCTGCACCAGGCGTGCGATAATTGCACGCAGAAGGGTATCGCGCTGCTCAGCCTTGATCTCGACCATTTTAAAAATGTTAACGATACGCTTGGGCATGCCACCGGCGATGGCGTGCTGGTGGCGGTGGCGGAGCGGTTGCGCGGCTGTATCCGGGAGTTCGACATTGCCTCAAGGCTGGGGGGTGATGAATTTGGTATTATCCTGGTGACGGACGATCCGCAGGAGGCGGAGGTGATCGCGTCGCGGATTATTGAGCGGGTGTCGCGGCCGTATCACTTTGACGGCCATCTGGTGCAGATTGGCATGAGCATCGGGATAACCATGGCGCCGCAGGACAGCCGCAATCCGAGTGGGCTGATGAAGAATGCCGACCTTGCGCTGTACCGCGCCAAGGCCGAGGGGCGGGGGGTGTGGCGGCTGTATGATCTGGAGATGGACGAGCGGTTGCAGGACCGGCGGGCCTTGCAGTCGTCGCTGCGCCAAGCTGTGCTGCGCGATGAATTCCGGCTGGAATACCAGCCGCTGGTGGATTTGACCGATGGCCGGATTGTGGGTGCCGAGGCGCTGCTGCGGTGGCAGCACCCTGAACGCGGGCTGCTGCCGCCGGGCGAGTTCATAACCCTGGCCGAGGATGCCGGGTTGATTGGGCAGATCGGCGAATGGGTGCTGGGGCAGGCGTGCCGGGAAGCGGCGAACTGGCCCGCGCATGTGGGGATCGCGGTTAATCTTTCGCCGTTGCAGTTCCGCGATAGCGGGCTGGTGGAAATTATCAACCGCGCGTTGGAACAGGCGGGGCTGGCGCCGACGCGGCTGGAGCTGGAAATTACCGAGACGACCATGCTGGAGACCAGTAGCCAGACGGTGGATGCGCTGTGGCAGTTGCATGGGCGGGGTGTGCGGATTGCGCTGGATGATTTCGGCACGGGGTATTCATCGCTGAGCTATTTGCGGCGGTTCCCGTTCGACAAGATCAAGATCGACCGGTCGTTCATCCGTGACCTTGGGTATGAGAAGGATGATACCTCGATCATCCTGGCGATTATCGGGCTGGCCGAGCGGATGAACATGGTGGTGACCGCCGAAGGGGTGGAGACGCCACGGCAGGCGGCGATTCTTACTTCCTATGGCTGCGGGCAGGCGCAAGGGTATTTGTTCAGCCGCCCGGTGGCCGCGGCGGTGTTTGCGCAGATCGTGGCCGCCGATACGCGGCTGTATGAGTGGCAGGGCCGGATGGAGCCGATTGGGCGCGCGGCGGCGCAGTAAGAGGGTCGCGCATTTGGCAAGCGGGGACAGAACCGGCATTAATGCCGGCCATGACTCCTAGCGATGCAACAGGTGCTTCTCCGGCGATGGCGCAGTGGTTCGCCATTAAGGCCGAACACGAGGATGCGCTGCTGTTTTTCCGCATGGGGGATTTCTACGAGCTGTTTTTTGCCGATGCGCAGGCGGCTTCGGCGGCGTTGGACATAGCGTTAACGGCGCGGGGAAAACACCAGGAGCAGCCGGTGCCGATGTGCGGCGTGCCGGTGAGCCAGGCGGAGATGTATCTGGCGCGGCTGATCCGCCGGGGTTTTAGGGTCGCGATTGTGGAGCAGATGGAAGACCCGGCGGCGGCGAAGGCGCGCGGGGCGAAAGGGCCGTTGAGCCGAGCGGTGGTGCGGCTGGTGACACCGGGCACGCTGACCGAGGAGGCGCTGCTGGAGGCCGGGCGGGCGAATTTTCTGGTGGCGATTGTGCCCGAAGGCGGGCGGCTGGGCGTGGCCTGGGCGGATATTTCCACCGGGTTGTTCGAGACGCAGGTAACCGATGCGGCTGGGTTGCAGGCGGTGCTGGGGCGGTTGGACCCGGCGGAGATTCTGTGCACCGAGGCGGTGGAGCTTGGCCCCTATGCGGCGCGGCTGGTGGCGACCGGGCGGTTGGCGATGCAGGCCCCGGTGGGGGCCGCGGCGGCGCGGCGCGAGCTGGCGCGGATGTTCAATGCCGCCAGCCTGGATGCGTTTGGCGTGTTTACCGATGCGGAAGCGCGCGCGGCGGTGCGGGTGCTGGCGTATATCGCCGCGACGCAGATGGGAGCGATGCCGAGGCTCTCCCACCCGGTTTCCGCCGGGGAGACGGGGCAGTTGGAGATGGATGCGGCGACGCGCGCCAGCCTGGAAATTTTAAGCAGCCGGGGTGGTGGCGAGGCGGGGAGCCTGCTGGCGGCGGTGAAGCGCACGGTGAGTGCGCCCGGAGCACGGCTGCTGGCGGCGTGGCTGGCGGCACCGCTGAACCGGCTGGATGTGTTGCAGGAGCGCCAAAGTGCGTGGCTGGCGCTGCGCGATGCGAACCAGGGGGAGAGCCTGCGCGGGATTTTGCGCGGGGCGCCGGATGTGTCGCGCGCGCTGGGGCGGATTGCGCTGGGGCGGGCGGCGCCGCGTGACCTGGCCGCTATTGCCGCCGGGTTGGATACGGCGGAACGGCTGCGGCCGTTGGTGCCGCAAGGTGTGAAGTTGCTGGACGAAGCGGTGCTGGCGTTGGACCCGGCGCCGGGGCTGGCGGAGGTGCTGGGGCGTGCGCTGGCCGAGCCGGCGCCGTTGCGGCTGGAGGATGGCGGGGCGATTGCCGCCGGGTTCGACCCGGAGCTGGATGCGCAGCGGGCGCTGCGCGATAATACGCGGCAGGTGATTGCCGCGTTCCAGAGCGAACTGGCGCAGCGGTATGGCGTTGCTTCTTTAAAAATCCGGCATCATGCGCAGTTGGGATTCGTGATTGAGGTGCCTGCGGTTGCGGTGGAGAAGCTGCGTGAAAACCCTGAGTTGATTCTGCGCCAGGGCATGGCGAATGGCGCGCGGTTCACGCATCCGGAACTCTCCACGCTGGACCAGCGGATTAGCGAGGCGGCGGCGCAGGCGGCGGTGCGCGAGAAAATTGTGTTTGCTTGGCTGGTGAAGCAGGTTTTGGCTCAAGGTGAGCCATTGGCGGCGTGCGCGCAGGCGCTGGCGTTGCTGGATGTGTTGCAGTCGGCGGCGGCACTTTCCGCGACGAATTGCTTTTGTTGCCCGGAGCTTTCTGACGATGAGGAATTCGAAATCAAATCCGGCAGGCATCCGGTTGTGGAAGCTGCGTTGCCGCCGGGCGTGGGGTTTATTCCCAACCATTGCAATCTGGCGCCGGGGCAGCGGTTGATGCTGCTCACCGGGCCGAACATGGCTGGTAAATCCACGTATTTACGGCAGAATGCGCTTGCGGTGATTTTGGCGCAGGCAGGGTTGCCGGTGCCCGCCGAGGCGATGCGGCTGGGGCTGGTCGACCGGCTGTTCTCGCGCGTGGGGGCGGCGGATGATCTGGCCAGTGGGCGCTCGACCTTCATGGTCGAGATGATTGAGACGGCGGCGATTTTGCATCAGGCGGGGCCTAAGAGTTTTGTGATCGTTGATGAGATCGGGCGTGGCACGGGGACGCGCGACGGGCTGGCGATTGCGCAGGCGGTGCTGGAGACGCTGCATAACGGCAACCGCTGCCGCGCCATATTTGCCACACATTTCCATGAATTATTCCAACTGGCCGAGGCTTTGCCACGGCTGACCCCATATACGATGCGGGTTAAGGAATTTAAGGGCGAGGTTGTGTTTATGCACGAGGTGGTCCGCGGGGCGGCGCAGAGGAGCTGGGGCGTGCATGTGGCACGGCTGGCCGGCGTGCCCGAAAGTGTGGCCAAACGTGCGGAAATTCTGTTGAAGGCGGCGGAACGTAATATTCCGGCAACTTCGGCGCTGCCATTATTTGCCAGTGTTGTTCAGGTGGAACCGGATGCGCGGCAGGAAATACTGGTGGAGCTTGAGGCTTTGGACCCGGACCGCATGAGTCCACGCGAGGCGCTGGAAGCATTGTATGCATTGCGCCAGCATTTAAGTGGGACTGGCGAAGCCGGAGAGGTGAACTGAGATGGGTATGAAACACCGGCAACCGGAATGGGCGATGGGTGAAAATCAGGTGCGGGAGTCCGCCCTGCGTAAAAATCGCGGCAAAAAATTAAAACACCGCTTTCCCATATCCGGTAGATTGATCTAGCGTGTACGATATGCTGACAACCCCTAAGCAACCCGAAATTGCCGCTGCCCTGGCTGAACTTGTGCCGGTGGGCGAGCCGCCGCCACGCGATATCGCTTTGGGCGGGTTCCGCCGGCAGCTTGGCCGCATCCAGACCTATGTACAGCAGCGCTTTGAGAGCGATGAGCTGAACGGGCTGGCGGCCGCGCGGTTGAATGCCGGGTTGATGGACGAGCTGGTTAACGCGCTGTTTTTATATACGCTGGCGATGCTGCCGTTGGAGCAAAGCGACCGCTTGGCGATGGCGGCCACCGGCGGATATGGCCGTGCCACGCTGGCGCCGTTCTCGGATATCGATCTGCTGTTCCTCACCGGGGGTAAAGCCTCGGATAAAATGGACCGGGCGGTTGAGTTTATCCTGTATTTTCTCTGGGACCTTGGTTTGAAGGTTGGCCATGCGACACGCTCCATCCCTGATTGCCTGAATGAGGCCAAGGGGGATGTGACCATCCGCACCTCGCTGCTGGATGCGCGGTGTTTGAGTGGTGATAGGGCTTTGTTCGCGGATTTCCAGAAGGCTTTCCGCGCGGATTGCGCGGCGGATGGGCCTGGCGCCTATATTCTTGCCAAGCAGGCCGAGCGGACGGCGCGGCACCGGCGCTTTGGCGAGACACCGTTCATGGTCGAGCCGAATGTGAAGGAGGGCAAGGGCGGACTGCGTGATTTGCAGACGCTCTACTGGCTCTCGCGCTATGTGTTCAACACGTTTGCGATGACCGAGCTGGTGGGCAAGGACGCGCCGGGTGGCGGAATTTTGACCGCGACCGAGGCGCGCTCGTGCAAGCGGGCGTGGGAGTATCTGTGGACCGTGCGGTTTCATCTGCATTACGTCGCCGGGCGGGCGGAAGAGCGTTTAACGTTCGACTTTCAGCCGGTGGTTGGCGCGCGCATGGGCTATACGCGGCACGGCAGGCAGGACGGGGTGGAGCGGTTCATGCGCCACTACTTCCTGATGGTGCGCGAGGTGGCGCGCGTGACCGGCGTGCTGGAACCTGCATTGGTGCGCGCGGCCCTGGGGCCGCCGGCGATTGCGGCGGAGACCGACGCGGCGCTGGTGGAAGCCGGGTTCGTGCTGGCGGACGGGAAAATATTGTTTGCGCCGGGGCATGACCCGGAGACTGATCCGATTAGTGTTTTCCGTATTTTACTGTTCGCGCGTGACCGTGGGTTGGAGTTGCATCCGCTGGCGCTGCGCAAGCTGATCCGTTCCGCCCCGCTGGGTGCGGAGCTGCGCGGCGACAAAAAAGCCGCCGCGATGTTCATGAACCTGCTGTGTGGCCGGGATGAACAGGATGGCGACGAGCGCGCTTGCGATTCCGCGCGCTGGATGGGGCTGCTGAACGAAACCGGCATACTGGGGCGCTATCTGCCGGATTGGCGGCGGATTGTCGGGCAGATGCAGTTTGACACCTACCACGTGTACACCGTGGATGTGCATACAGTGCATGCGATCCGCGTGCTCAATACCATCGAAGCTGGGGATTTGAAGGAAATTGCCCCGGTGGTCAGCGATCTGATTGACCAGGTGCAGTCGCGCCGGGCGCTGTATGTGGCGTTGATGCTGCACGATATCGCCAAGGGACGGGGCGGGGACCACTCCGTGCTGGGTGCGGAAATCGCGCTGTATGTTGGGCCAGCGCTGGGGCTGTCCGCCGAGGAGACGGAAATGGTCTCCTGGCTGGTGCTGCACCATTTGATGCTAACGCAGACGGCGTTTTCCCGCGATATTGATGACCCGAAGACCATTTTGGACCTGGCTGATACCATTCAGAGCCCTGAGCGGCTGCGACTGCTGCTGATCCTTACGGTCTCCGACATGCGGGCGGTTTCCCCGAAAGTTTGGAACGGCTGGAAGGCGACGCTGCTGCGCGAGCTGTATTCGCGGGTGGCGGAAGTGCTGGAGGGCGGGCTTTCCACCACCGAGCGCGATGCGCGGATCAGCCGGGTGAAGGAAGTTGTCGGCTCCCTGCTCGGCGACTGGCCGGAGCTGGCGCGCGAGGAGTTTCTCTCGCTGGGGTATCCTTCCTACTGGCTTGGTTTTGACCCCGAGAGTATCGAGCGGCATGCGCGCATGATCCGCGACGCCAAATTACGTAACGCGCCGCTGACCGTGCATGCCGAGCCGCTGCCTGCGCGCGCGGTGACGGAGGTGGTGGTTTATGCCGCTGACCATGCCGGGCTGTTCAGCCGTATTGCCGGGGCGCTGGCGATTGCCGGGGCCTCGATCGTGGATGCGCGGATTCATACGCTGACCGATGGCATGGCGCTGGATACGTTCTGGATTCAGGACGCCGCCGGGGGGCCGTATGATGCGCCGCACCGGTTGGCGCGGTTGTCATCGCTGATTGAACAGGCGCTCTCCGGGCGGTTGAAACTGGCCTCCGAAATTCGCAAGGCAACACGCAGTCTGATCCCAGGGCGGATGCGCGCTATTCATGTGCCGCCGCGCGTGGTGGTGGATAACCGCGCCTCCAACCGGCATACGGTGATCGAGGTGAACGGGCGTGACCGGCCAGGTCTGCTGCACGACGTGACTTCGGCGATCTCCGAGCAGGGGCTGCAAATTGCCTCCGCGCACGTGACCACCTACGGGGTGCGCGCGGTGGACGTGTTCTACGTGAAAGACGTGTTCGGCATGAAGGTGGAAAGCGAGCGCAAGCTCAACCAGCTTCGCAATGCATTGCTCGAAGCCCTCAGTCCGACCTCCGACGACCCCACGCCATTATCCCCGGCCAAACGCCGCGCCGCTGCCTGAGACCGGCGGGGCCGATGCCCCTTGGCCCTACTTAGCCCCCTACTTAAGCCTCAGTCCCCAGCCCCGTGGAAGTTACAGGATGCGGGACTGTTTGACGGCGGGGGGATTGGAAGCGGGGCTTGGCGGAGCGTTCGGTGATGAGCCAGAAGCCGAAGAGCAGGTTTTCCAGCGTGGTACGGCGGCGGAAACGGTTGCAGCGCAGGGCGGCGAAGCGCGCTGGGACGCCGCCGTGCAGGGCGGATTGGATGGTTTTAAGGTCGCCGCGGGCCTGCGGAGTGAGGTGCGGGGCGCTTGCGGCCAGTATGTCGGCGTGGCGGCGCATCATGGTCATGAATATTTTTGGGCCGCGCCGGATGGCTGCCAAGGCGCGGGCGGGGAGCGGGCGGGCTGAACCGATGAGGTTGCCTTTGTGCAGGCGGTAGAGGATCTGCGGGCGTTCGTCGAAGATGATGTGGCCACCGCAGGCGGACACAACGATATAGCACCACCAGTCGTGGACCGTGCCTTCCGGCCGGCCCATGGAGGCGACCAGCGAGGCGGCGGCGGTGTTCATGACCAGGGTGTTGCCGTTGGCGATGTTCTGCGTGAGGCTGGCGGGAAAGCCGGGTGCTTTGCGGTGTGAGACGGAGAGCTTGGTGCCGCGTAGGGCTTCGTCGACCAGGTACTGCCGGGCGCAATACAGGGCGGGGCCGTTGCCGGCGTGGGTGAGGGCTTCCACCGCGTGCCGCAGTTTGTCGGCAAGCCAGACGTCGTCCTGGTCGGCAAAGGCAACAAAATCAGCGGTGGCGTGTTCCTGAAGCAGGGTGAGGAAGCTTTCAGATGGGCCCAGATGCGTGCCGGAAGTGGGGGATTCGACGCAGTGGCCGGGGTTACAAGCAGTGAAGTCGCGCATGATGGCGATGGTGGCATCGTTGGAACCGTCGTCACGCCAGTGCAGAACCCAGTTTTTGTAACTTTGCGCGGAGAAGCTTTCCAGTTGTGCCGGCAGAAAACGCGCACCACCATAGGTTGAAAGAAGTATGGTGACCATTGGCTGAACGGAGGATGGCGGGTGCGGGCTCAACAGCGGGTACCGCGACGCGCGCGTTCGGACGCTGAACATACGGCTTTCATCATTCGCTGCTTCATGTTCTTAGTAATTCACGTATTTGCGGGCATTATATAGAGTCAAAGCGGCTCGCGGCGCTGAATTACCGCAACTGATGCTGCATTGCCACATAAGGGGCCGGGTTGGAGCTTCAGGCTGGCGGGTCGAGGATTAGTAATTGCCGGACGATTGGCCCGAGGCTGGCGCGCCAGTGGGGAAGAATGATGCCGAAGACCTGGGCTAGTTTGTTGCAATCTAAGCGCGAATCGGCCGGACGGTGGGCGGGGGTTGGCCAGTCGGCGGTGGTGATTTTTTGTACCTCGGGCGGTTTTTGTCCGGCGGCGGCGGCTTCCTCGAAAATGGCGCAGGCGAAGCCGTGCCAGGTCGTCTCGCCGGCGCCGGTGGCGTGGAAAATGCCGCGGTATTTAGGGCGCCAGCCGGTTTGCTCGATGCGGGCGGCGATGTCCAGAATGGCGCGGGCGAGGTCCGGGGCGGCGGTGGGGGTGCCGTGCTGGTCCGCGACGACACGCAGGGCGGGAAAGCGCCGCCCGGCGCCGAGCATGGTGCGGCAAAAGTTTTTGCCGTGGGCGGCGTAGACCCAGGAGGTGCGCAGGATGATGGATTTTGTGCTGGCTGCCAGGACCGCGATTTCGCCTGCGCGCTTGGTGGCGCCGTAGACGCCGGTGGGGTTGGTGGGATCGGTTTCGATGTAGGGGGCGCCTTTTTTGCCATCGAACACGTAGTCGGTGGAGACGTGGATGAGCGGGATGCCGGCGGCTTCGCACAATTGGGCGAGACGCAGCGGGCCGGTGTGGTTGCCGGCCGTGGCGGCCTCCACGTGCTCCTCCGCCGCGTCAACGGCGGTGTAGGCGGCGGCGTTGATGACGAGGGTGGGCTTGGCGGCTTTGAAGTTGGCGTCGATGGTCTCGGGATGCTGGAAGTCGAACTCCGGGCGGCTGACGGCGACGTGCTCCAGCCCGCGTTCGATGGCGAGTTTGCTGAGTTCCCGGCCGAGCTGGCCGGAGGCGCCGGTTATGAGGATCATTTATAGGTGAACCAGGGTTCGCAGTCAGAAAGAAGGGGGGCGATTGAGTCTTTGCCGGACAGTAGCGCTTTACCAGATTCTACCGGCCAGGGGAGGTTAAGTGAAGGGTCGTTCCATATGACGGCGCGCTCAGCGGCGCGGTCGTAGTCGCCGGTGACTTTGTAGATGACCTCGGTGTTGGGCTCGATGGTGCAGAAGCCGTGCAGGAAGCCGCCGGGGATCCAGAGCTGCGCCCAGTTGGCCTCGCTGAGAATGGCGGCGGCGTATTTTCCGTAGGTGGGGGAGCCTTGGCGGATGTCCACCGCGACGTCCCATATGGCGCCTTTGATGACGCGGACGAGCTTGCCCTGGATGCTCGGGGAGACCTGGCAGTGCAGGCCGCGAATGGTGCCCACTTGGGCGGAGAGGCTGTGGTTGTCCTGTACGAAATGCTCGTTGAAGCCCTGTGCCGCGAGTTTGGCGGCACTCCAGGTTTCGGAGAAAAAGCCACGGGAGTCGCCGAATTTCGGCGGGGTGATGAGCAGGATTTCGGGGATTTTCTGCGGTTCGATTTTCATTAGTGGTGCACTCCGCCGGCGATGTCTTCCAGAATGCGGCCCAGTTCGGTTTTGCCGATGGCCTGCGCGCGTTCTTTCAACTGGGCGGAGTCGATGAAACCCATGCGGTAGGCGACTTCCTCCGGGCTGCCGACCAGATTGCCTTGCCGGCTCTGGATGGTCTGCACGAAGGTGGCGGCTTGCAACAGGGAGTCCGGGGTGCCGGCGTCCAGCCAAGCGGTGCCACGGCCGAGGCGCTCCACGTGCAGGGTGCCTTCGTGCAGGTAGATCTGGTTGAGGTCGGTGATTTCCAGCTCGCCACGGGCCGAAGGTTTGATGGTGTGCGCGAATTCAGTGACGCGGTGATCGTAGAAATACAGGCCAGTGACCGCCCAGGGGGAGGTGGGGTTTTTGGGTTTTTCGGTGATGTCGATCGCTTTGCTGTCGGCATCGAAGGTGACGACGCCGTAGCGTTCGGGGTCGCGGACCTGATAGGCGAAGACGGTGGCACCCTCCGGGCGGGCGCCTGCGGCGCGGAGCAAAGTGGAGAGGTGGTCACCGTGGATGAGGTTGTCGCCCAAAGCCAGGGCGCAGGGTTGGCCCGCGATCCATTCCTCCCCGATGATGAAGGCCTGGGCGAGGCCGTCGGGGCTGGGCTGTTCGGCATAGGTGATGCGGACGCCCAGATGCGAACCGTCATGGAACAGGCGCTTGAATTGCGGCAGATCGGCGGGGGTGGAGATGATTAGCACGTCACGGATGCCGGCGAGCAGCAGTGTGGAGAGCGGGTAATAGACCATCGGCTTGTCGTAGACCGGCAGCAACTGCTTGGAGGTCGCCTGGGTCATGGGGTGCAGCCGCGAGCCGGAGCCGCCGGCGAGGAGAATTCCCTTGGTGATCATTTTGTCGCTCCTCCGAGGCGTTGACCGGCGTATTTTTTACCCTGAATCCCGCGCCACCAATCCTGATGGGCGAGATACCAGTCGATGGTGGCGGCGAGGCCTTGCTCGAAATTATGCGCCGCCTTCCAGTCCAGGGCTTGTTCGGCGCTGCTGGGGTCGATTTCGTAGCGGTGGTCGTGGCCGGGGCGGTCGCGCACGTAGGTAATGAGGCGGTCGCGCGGGCCGTTGGGGCTGGGGAGTTTTTTGTCCAGGATGGCGCAGATGGCGTGGACGACGTCGATATTTTTGCGCGGCTGGCGGGGGCCGATGCAGTAGGTCTCGCCGGGCGTGCCGGATTCCACGACTTTCAGCAGGGCCTGCGCGTGGTCGTCAACGAACAGCCAGTCGCGGGTGTTTTTGCCGTCGCCGTAGACTGGGAGCGGCTTTTCCTCGATGGCGTTGATGAGGATGAGCGGGATGAGCTTTTCCGGGAACTGCCAGGGGCCGTAGTTGTTGGTGGTGTTGGAGACGATGACCGGCAGGCCATAGGTGTGGCCCCAGGCGCGGACCAGATGGTCGGACGCGGCCTTGCTGGCGGAATACGGGCTGCGCGGGTCGTAGGGGGTGTGCTCGTTGAACGGCGGGTCTTCGTCCGCCAGGGCGCCGAACACTTCATCGGTGGAGATGTGGTGGAAGCGGAATTTTTCGCGGCGTTCGCCGGAGAGGGTTGCGTAATATTTCCGCGCGGCTTCCAGCAGGATGAACGTGCCCGTGATGTTTGTGTGAATAAACGCGGCGGGGCCGTCGATGGAGCGGTCCACATGGCTTTCGGCGGCCAAATGCATCACCGCGTCCGGCTGGTGGGTGGTGAAGGCCGCGCGCATGGCGGCGGCGTCGGTGATGTCGGCCTTGATGAGGGTGTGGCGGGGGTGGCCGAGAGCCGTTTCCAGCGCGTCCTCGCAGGCGGCGTAGGTCATTTTGTCGATGTTGATGATTTCATGCCCGGTGGCGGCGATGGCCCGGCGGATTACCGCCGAGCCGATGAAGCCGCAGCCGCCGGTAAGGAGAATTTTCATGCAATATCCTGGTCCAGCGAGGTTTGATAGGCGCGTTCAATCAGACCTTGCGCTTGCGTGCAACCCTCTTGGCGGGTTTTGGTTTGGCGGCGGAAAGTTGGGCGGAGACGCGGGAGAGGTAGGCGGCCTGTTCCGCAAGGGCGGGTTTGCTGAGTTTAAGGGTTTGCGCGGCGATTTTATGCATGGCGGCGATTTCCGCGACATGCGCCTTGGCATCCAGGCGTTGCGTGACGCCACCGCTGTGGCGGCGGTGGGTGTTCAGCGGCTCGGCGAGGTAGACGACGCTGCCCTTTTGGCCGGCGAGCAAGGTGAGGTAGAGCAGCCAGTCGCCGGCGAGGCGCCAGGTTTCGATGTTTGGCAGCTCATTGAGTGCGGCGAGCAGGGCCTCGCGCCGCCACAGTACGGCGCTGACGTTGGGGATGAGATTGCGCACGGGCAGGATGCGGCGCGCGAAGGTTTGCGCGTCCCAGATGCCCGAGGCGGCGAGCTCTTTTACGCCGGAGTCGAAGTAATAGGATTGGTAGCTGGGCATGACCTGCTTGCCGGTTTCGTCGATGGCGCGGCTGTCGGTAAAAGCGAGCAGGGTGTTTTCGCTCCCTGCCACGGCCTCCATCAGGCGGGAGAGGAAGGCGGGGTCCGTGCTGTCGTCGGCCTCGCAGAGCCAGATGAACTCGGCCTTGGCTTCACGCGCGGCGCGGCGCCATTGCGCGAAGACGGAGCCGGAATTCTCCTTGTTGGGGACGATGCGGATTTCGCGTTTGGCGGCATTAGCGGTGGCTTGGGCTAGGTTGAGGGAGTCATCGGTGGAGGCATCGTCGAGGAAGAGGATTTCGGCGACCGGGTAGGTTTGCGCGAAAAGGGAGTCCAGGCGCTGCGGCAAATAGCGGGCGTAGTTGTAGTTGATGACGGCAACACTCACCGTGCGCAGGCCGGGCTGGCTGAGGCGCAGGAGCTTTTCCACGTATTCCGGGAAGTCGAATTTTTTCAACGCCATGGCGGCGAGGCGCGGGCGGAGCAGGAGGAGTTTTTCGTGGTCGAGCAGGCTGGTCAGCTCCGCCAGGAAATCCTCGGTGTCGGCAAGTTTGGCGACGCGGCCGGCTTTTTCTTTCCGCAGCAGTTCGGGGATGCCGCCTGACTCGTCGAAGGCGACGCAGGGCACGCCGCAAGCGAGGGCTTCCATGACCACGGTGGGGTAGGGGTCCTCGCGCGAGGTGAGGGCGAAGATGTCAGCGGCAGAGAAATATTCGGCGACGCGCTCGGTGAAGGGGATGTGGTGGAAGCGGCCGGTGGCGGTGGCGCGCTCAATCTCGGGCCCCAGGTAGGTTTTGAGCATGAACTGGATGTCGCCGGCCCAGACGAAATGCACATCACCGCGCAGGGAGGCGAATTTGCGCGCGAGTTGCAGGAAGAGATCGAAGCCCTTGCGGATATGCGCGAAGCCGGCACCGAGTACGAGGAAGTCTTCATCTTCGAGGTTCAGTTCGCGGCGAATGCGGCGGCGCGCGGCGGCGTCGAACTTCATGTTCTGGTAGTTGCCTTGCGGCAGGATGGTGCTGTTGGCGCTCTGCAAATTGACGGCGGCGGCGAATTTTTCCGCGACGTAGCTAGAGGAAAAGACCAGATGGCTGGCGCCGCCGCCGCCGAGGCGGGCCTGGATTTCCAAATTATATTCTTTTAGCAGCTGCGGCATCTCGTGTATCAGCAGTGTTGTCTTGATGCCGCGCTGTTCCAGCCACGGCACCACGCGTGACGAGGCCGCGGAGTTGACGATGGCGGTGTGGATGCCGGCGGCGCGGTATTTGTCGAGCAGGTTGCCGATGATGGTTTTGTCGTAGGCGACGGAGACGCCGGCGGTTTCGTAATATGGGCCGAGCAGCGGGCCGACGCCGAGCAGCAGCAGGTGTATTCTGATACCCCATTGGCGGCGCAGATGGCGGGCGAGATGCAGTAGCAGAAGCTGCGCGCCGTGCGGTTGCGCGTCGTGGCCGACGAGAAGAATCCCGGCGGCGAATTCGGCGGTGTCGCGCTCGCAGATGGCGCGGCTGGTGGCGTTGAGGAAGGCGGCGCCGAAATGAATGTCGGGCTCCAGAAAGGCGCCTTCAGCCCATTCGTTCCAGGCGTTCACGCAGATGATCTGCTCGCCGTGGAACGGTTTCTTCTTGGTGTGGACAATGAGTTTTTCAAGCCATGTCTGGTATTTATCCGGCGTGGCGCCGTGCAGGGCGAGACCCTTCCCTTCGCGGCGGGGGTCGTTGTCCCAACCGGGGACGATGGTTTTGATTAGTGGGTAGTCTGGCTCGCTGATGGTCAGCGAGGTTTGCGCAATGGCCTCGTAGTCGTGCACGGTGGCGATGAAGTCGGGGTCCAGCAGGTCGAGCGTGCCGTTGAGGCGTTCGGTTTCCTGGCTGAGTTTGTGCGGGGGGAATTCGACCGCGCCGTCCAGCCCATATGGTTCGGGGTCGTAATCACCTAGGCTTTGCGCCATGACGATCAGCGGGTCCTCGTTGTGCAGTTCGCGGAATATTTTGCGCCATTTTGCGATGCGCGCGGCTGCGTCGGGGACCAGAGTGACGCGGTAGATCATCCACAAGGGGCGGCCTTGCACGCGGATGTAGCGGGGGTCGGCGAACAAGCGGGCGTAGCAGGCGATGAGGGCGGCGTCGTCGCTTTCAAGGTACTCCTGCGCGATCAGCACCTCGTTTTCCAGCCCGTCCCAGCGGCGGGTCCAGTTTTCGTTTGCCCACATCGCGCAGAAGGGGAAATCCAGGCTCGGGTCGGCGAGGAGTTGTTCGAGCGGCTTTTCCAGGAGCCGATGGCGGTTGAACCAGTAGGTGTAGAAGACGAAGCCGGAGAGGCCGGCACTTTTGGCCATTTCAATCTGGCGGCGCAATGTGTCTGGATTGTCCAGCGAATAATAGCCAAGGTCGCGTGGGATGCGCGGTTGCAGGTGGCCGGCGAAGCGCGGCAGCGCGCGGCCCAAATTGGTCCAGTCGGTGAAGCCCTTGCCCCACCAGGCGTCGTTCTCGGGGATCTGGTGGAACTGCGGCAGGTAGTAGGCCAGCAGTTTGGCCTTGCGTTTGGCGTGGGCCGGGACGGGGCGGAATTCCTCGAAATGCGCGGAGGGCCGGGTGGCGTGTTTCATCGCGGCGGGAACCAGGCCCTCCTGCTCGGGCCGGGCGGGCAGGAACATGCCGTTCTCGCGGTTGACGAGGTAATGCAGCAGGGGATTCTGGCCGCCGAGCATGTTGCCGTAGCGGTTGAGGTAGAATTTGATGTCGAAATCCGGCGACGGGTTGCGGCCTTCCACGGTGCCGAAAATCAGGAAATGCTCGAACGGGTCGGCGCCGCCGGCGGCGACGTCCGGGTTGGTTTCCAGGTAATAGGCGGCATCGAACACGGGGACCGGGTTCACCTGGCCGGTGAAGCGGCGGTCCAGGTAGTGCTTCAGGCAGAGGTCTTTTGGCCCCAGCCCGTAGGTTTCGCGGTACCAGCGCACGGAAAAATAGGGGGAGGGGTCGCGGCTCTCGGCCTCGCCGAAGGCGATGTAATGCAGCAGCGGGTTGATGCCGGCCGCGGCGACCTCGGGGTTATGGGCCAGATACCAGCCGGGGTCGAAATACGGGTTGGGCCGCGCGCCCTGGCGCCAGCCGATCTGGCAGAAATGCGAAACGCCGTCTTCGCCACGCGCCTCGACCTCGCGGTGCTGCGAGAGATACCAGGGTGAGAGGAACAGTCCGCTCCGGCGGATTACCATTATTTCGGTCTTCAGATTATCCGCCAATGCCCATGCCCTCTAGAGTCTGATCGTTCGCACTCCGGCACTACCATGCGGCAGTTAAGGCGGATTTGTCGACAGCGCGGGAGTGGGGGTTAGCACTAGCGGGGGCTAATCAAAGGCCCCGTGGTCGATGACGGTGGGACGGTTGATCCTCGGGCCGGCGCATCAGCAACAGGCAGGCCATGGCCGGGATTGTGGTGAAGAGCAGGAGTTTATAGTCGTCCATATAGGCGATGATCTGCGCCTGGGTGCTGACCATGCTGTTGAGCAGGACGGCGCCGCCGGGGGTGGCGGGGTTGAGCAGGTGGGAGACTTGGCCGCCCACCTGTAGCGGGCGGGCGAAGGGGGTGATGAATTGCGCGAGGTTGGCGTGTTCGTATTGGCCCGCGTGGTCGAGCAGCGAGGTGGTTACGGATATGCCGATGGCGCTGCCGACATTGCGGACCAGGCTGAGCAGCGAGGCGCCTTGCGTGCGCAGTTCGGCCGGGAGGGTATAGAAAGCGACGACCTGCAGCGGCAAGAAGACAAAGCCCAGCCCGGCGCCCTGGATGAAGATGGTGAGCGCGATATAGGCGGCAGAGTTTGAAGGCGTCCAGCCGGTCTGCATGAAGATCGAGAAACCGAGCATGATGTAGCCGGACAGCATGAGCAGCCGTGCGTCGATCCGGTTGACCAGCCGCCCGGCGATGAGCATGGTAGCCATGGTGCCGGCCCCGCGCGGCGCCATGAGCAGCCCGGCGGTGGCAACGGAGTAGTTGCCGAGGTTTTCCAGGTAGGGCGGTAGCAAGGCGGAAGAGGCGAGCAGGACTATGCCGACCGAAGCCATGGTGATGAGCCCGGCGAGGAAGTTACGGTCGTTGAACACCGCGCGGGGAATGAAGGTGTTGCGCCCGGTGATCATGTGCACGGTGAACAGATAGAAACCGAGGCCGGCGAGGACGAAGCTGGCAATGATGGTGCCGGAGCTGAGCCAATCCAGCTCCTCGCCGCGGTCCAGCGCGATTTGCAGGGCCGCAAGGGCGAGGGAGAGCACGGCGAAGCCGGTCCAGCCGAACCTTCCGGTGCCGCGCGGTTTGACTTTGGGCATGAGCAGCGCCAGCCCGGCGATGGCGGCGATGCCGAAGGGCAGGTTGATGAAGAAGACGTAGCGCCAGTCGAAATTAGCGGTGAGGTAGCCGCCCAGGGTTGGCCCGAGGATCGGCCCGACCATGACGCCCATGCCCCAGATGGACATGGCGACGCCGCGCTGCGCGGGTGGGTAGATGTCCATCATGGTGGACTGGCTGAGCGGCACCAAAGCGGCGCCGAACGCGCCTTGCAGCAGGCGGTAGACGACGATCTGGCTTAGCGAGCCGGCGATGCCGCAGAGCATGGAGGTGATGGTGAAGCCCACCAGGCAGGTGACGAACAGGTTTTTGCGGCCAAAGCGCGCCGATAGCCAGCCGACCGGGGCGGTCATGATCGCCGCCATGACGACGTAGGAGGTCAGTACCCAGGTGATCTGGTCGTAGGAAGCAGACATTGCGCCCTGCATGTAGGGCAGCGCGACGTTGGCGATGGTGGTGTCCAGCGCCTGCATGAGCGTGGCGATCATCAGGCAGATGGTGATTAGCGCCCGGTTCGGGGTGTCTTCCCCTGTTTCCGTTTGCCCGGTGTGCATCAAAACAGGTCCGACAGATGCCTGTGATGGTGGGTGTCGATGGCGATTTCGGCGCTCATGCCGTCGCGCAGCTGGAAGCCGTCCGGCCTGGAGATGATTTTGATGCGGACGGGGATGCGCTGCACCACTTTCACCCAGTTGCCGGAGGAGTTCTGCGCCGGGAGGATGGAGAATTCCGAGCCGCTGGCGGGGCTGATGCTCTCGACCACGCCTTTCCAGGTCTCACCGGGGTAGCTGTCCACGGAAATGTCCACGCTCTGGCCGTCGCGGACCCAGGTGAGCTGGTCCTCTTTCGGCTGGCTGGTGATGAAGACGTCGGTGTCGGAAACCAGGCCGAAGGCGGCGGTGCCGGCGGGCAGGAACATGCCTGGCTGCAGCTGCTCGACCTGGGTGACGTAGCCCGAATAGGGGGCGAGCACGATACTGTCCTTTTGCGAGGTGAGCGCGTTGTTCAGCGCCGCCAGGGCGTTCTGGTATTCGGGCGTGTCTTGCACGGGGATGTTGGGATTGCCGCTGAGTTTGGCGAGTTGCAGCCCGGCGGCCTGGGTCAGCTCGTCCAGCTTGGCCTGGTCGCCGGAGAGGGCGAACTTGGCGTCGTCAAAGGTCGAGCGGGTGACGCCGCCGTTACCGACGACGGCGGCGTAGCGGGTGAGGTTGGCCTGGTCCTGGGCGATTTGCACTTTTTGTTCCGCGATCACCGCCAGCGCCTGGGCGTAGCCGCGCTTGGCGGCGTTGACGTCCAACACCGCCTGGGCGAGTTGCGCGCGCGCGCCGGCCACGGCGATGTCGAAGGCGGTCTGGCTCAGGCTGAACAGCGGCTGTCCGGCGTCCACATGCTGGTTGTCATGCACGTAGACCTGCGAGACGAGGCCGGAGACGTCGGTGGAGAGGGAGACTTTGGCGGCGTCGACATAGGTGTCATCGGAGCCGACGTAGCGGCCGTTGGTCAGCCAGAAAATGAGCGAGGCGAGCAGCACGGCGAAGACACCACCGAACATCAGGATGGGGCGCAGCAGCCGGTCGCGGTTGATCCGCCGGATTGCAGAGGCACCGGGGAGGGTCTGTTGCGTGGGTTTGTCCCGCGCCACGGTGTTTACCTGCGACATTACGCCGTCTCCTTGAGTGTGGTGGCAGGCGCCGCCTGCAGTAGGTTGGTTTTCATGTGTTGCAGACCGTCGATGATGGTCTCGCGGGTCGATTTGGGGATGCCGCCGGCGATGAATTCGGCCAGGCACTCGCGTTGGCGGCTGATTTCCGCCAGCTTGGCGGTGGCGCGGGGCAGCAGGTGCAGGCGCCAGATGCGGCGGTCCTGCTCGTCGGCGCGGCGTTCCACCAAGCCGGCGGCTTCCAGCCGGTCGACTAGGCGGGCGACAGAGATCGGCTCGACCTCCAGCAGATCGGCCACTTCCTTCTGGCTGAGGCCGGGGTTGCGGGCGAGGCGCAGCAGCAGGCCCCATTGCGCGCGGGTCATGCCCATGACGCGGGCGCGCTTGTCCGCCTCGACGCGGATCAGCCGGGCGACGTCATGCAGCAGTAGAAATAAATCGCGGTCGAATTCCTGGCTCATAGCACACTACATTGTAAGCGCGCTTATAACTTACACCTATCTTTTGGTGCCTATCTGCCCAGCGCGTTATGCATTGCGGTGGGGGCGGGGCTTAGCGGCTTAGGGCCTGGTGCAGCACCGGGATGAAGCCGGAGATGGCGATTTGCACGCCGATGCCCAGGAGCAGAAACGCGGCGAGGCGGGCGGTGACTTGGCGGCCGACGGTGCCCAGGATGGCGGCCATGCGGTCAGCCGTGGTGTAGGTGACCCAGATGAGCACCGACAAGGCAAGCGCGGCGAGGCTGGCGCCGGCGTAGAACACCGCCATGCCGGGGAGATCGTCCGGCCGCACCGAGCCGATGGAGACCGCCACCGCGATGGTGCCGGGGCCGGTGGTGAAGGGCAAAGTGAGCGGGAAGAAGGCGTAGCCGGCGAGGTCCTGGCTGTGCGCTTCGCCGACCGGGCGGGCCTCCTGCTCCTTGCGGGCGGAGGTGGTGTCCGGGGCGGAGAGCATCTCGTACGCGCGCAGCGAGACGACAACGCCGCCGGCGATGCGTAGGGCGTTGAGGGATATGCCGAAGAAGCTGAGGATGTAGGCGCCGGCCAGCAGCGAGATGAGCATGACGATGGTGGAATACACGGCCACGCGCCGGGCCAGGGCGACACGCTGGGCATGCGTTTGCTCGGTGGTGACCTCGTTGAAGATGATCGCTCCGGCCAGCGGGTTGACGATGGAGAACAGCGCCGGAAAGGCGAGCAGGAACGCCGCGAGCGCGTCGGTGAGGATCATGGGGAGGACGCTAGCAGCACGGCTGGAGAAAGGCCAAGACTTGGACGATCAGGCTCGCAAAATCAGAGGATTCGCGCGGCCACCGCGTCGAGTTTCGCCAGCATGGCGGGGTCGCGGGCTTCCGGGGCGGTGATGAGCGCGTATTCGAGCGCGCGGTCGCAGCCGGCTGGGCAGGGGCCGCGCGGGGCCGCGATTTTCGGCAGCACTGATTTGATCAGGTTGCGGGCTTTATCGGCGTTATCCAACAGCACGCGCACCACGGCGTCCACGGTCACGGCGTCGTGGCCTTCGTGCCAGCAGTCGTAATCGGTCACCATGGCGATGCTGGCGTAGTCAATTTCCGCCTCACGGGCGAGTTTGGCCTCGGGCATGTTGGTCATGCCGATGACCGAGCAGCCCCAGGAGCGGTAGAGGTTGCTCTCGGCCAGCGTGGAGAACTGCGGGCCTTCCATGACGATGTAGGTGCCGCCGCGGGTGAATGGCAGACCGAGCTCCTTGGCCGAGGCTTCCAGCGAGTCGCCGAGGCGCGGGCAGGTAGGGTGGGCCATGGAGACATGCGCGACGCAGCCGGTGCCAAAAAAGCTTTTTTCGCGCGCGAAGGAGCGGTCGATGAACTGGTCGACGATGACGAAATGGCCAGGGTGGAGTTCTTCCTTCAGCGAGCCGACGGCGGAGAGGGAGATGATGTCGGTGACGCCGGCGCGCTTCAGGGCGTCAATATTGGCGCGGTAGTTGAGTTCGCTGGGCGGGATTTTATGGCCGCGTCCGTGGCGGGGGAGGAAGACCACTTTGGTGCCGGAGAGTTCGCCGAACAGCAGCTCATCGGAGGCCTCGCCCCAGGGGGTGGCGATGCGCTGCCAGCGGGTGTTGGTCAGGCCCTCGATATTATACAGGCCTGAGCCGCCGATGATGCCGATGACAGGAGTGGTATGAGACATGCCGGTAACCTTGTTGGAAAATGAGTTTGCGCCCGTTTAGGGTTTTTGGGTTGGGTTGACTATGGGCGAACGAAAAGCGGCGCCCTGTTGGGGCGCCGCTTCTTGAGGGGCCGGTTAAGCGGCGGTTTAAACCGTCTCGCGCCAGATTTTGCGCTTGGTGGCGATGGCGATGATGCTCAGGAACAGCAGGAAGAGCACGGCGCGCAGGCCGGCTTCGTGGCGGGCGTTGAGGTTGGGGTCGGCGGACCAGGCGAGGAATTCGCTGACGTCGGCGGCTTCCTGCGGCAGGGTGGCGGCAGTGCCGTCGGCGTAGGTGACCTCGTTGCCCTTCAGCGGCTGCGGCATGGCGATCTGGTTGCCAGGATAGGCCGTGTTGTAGAAACGGCTGGGCAGCAGGGTGACGCTGGCCGGGGCATCCGCGTAGCCGGTGAGCAGGTTGAAGACGTAGTGCAGGCCGCGCGGGCGCGCACTCTCAATGTTGGAGAGGTCCGGCGGCAAGGCCCCGCCGAAAGCGGCGGCACCAACGGTGGGGGCCTTGAACACATCGTCCAGCGTGGCCGGGGAGCCGTCAGCCAGTTTTACGCTCGACGCAATGCCGGCGGCCTGATCGGGGGTGAAACCAAGAGCTTCGAGGTCACGGTAGTGCAGCGCGTTGGCGGAATGGCAGCTGGCGCAGACGGTCTGGTAGACCAGGAAGCCGCGTTGCACGGCGGCTTTGTCGTAGCTGCCGAAGGAACCTTGGGACTGCCAGTGCAGCGGGCTCAGCGTGTCTTCAGCATGTGCGGCGGCACCGAACAACAGACCCACGGCCAGGATGGGAGCAAAAATACGGCGCATTATTCAGCCTCCAACGCAGTGACCAGCGGGGTAAGCACCAGGAAATGGAAGAAATACCAGAGGACGAAGACCGCCGTGAGCGAGCCGGCCGCAGTGCAGGCGGGGTTGGAGACGCTCCAGCCGAGGCCAATGACGTCCAGCAGCAGCAGGCCCATGAGCAGGCGGTAGATTTTGCCACGCTTGTTGCTGGTGCCGGAGCGGTCCAGCCAGGGCAAAGCGGCGAGCACGGCCAGCATGGCGATAACGCCAAAAATGCTGCCGCCGGGGGTGGTGAACATGCCAGCCACGGCGCTCACCGGGGCGAGGTACCAGGGCGGGCTGAGCACGGCGGGGACGACCAGCGGGTCGGACGCGGCGGCGTTGAGGTGGTTGAGGCCGAAATGCGGGGCAAAGAACATCAACACCGCGAAGATGAGGGCGAACACCGAGAACGCCGCGAAGGTCTGCGCGGTGTAGTACGGGTGACAGCTCACCGGGTTTTTCGGCGGGGCGGCCTGGCGCGCCAGGGCGCGGGCGGCGCAACGGTGCGCGCCAAGCGTGACGAGCACGGCCAGGGCCAGCACGGCGTGGAACACTTCCAGCCGGGCGAGGGTGCCTGCACCGTTCGGGCCACCGAAGAACCAGCGGCCAACGGCGCCGGGCAAGCCGGAAAGCCCGGTGGCGGCATTGGCGGCATCGGTGAGGCTCCAGTAGCTTACGGCGCCGTCGCTCAAGGTGTAGCCAAGCCAGCCGGCCAGCAGCAGCAGGGCGTAAAGCTTAACGCGCAGCAGCCAGACCAGTTCGCCGGGGGCTTTGTAGGCGCGGGTGTAGATGTCGCGGAACAGGAGCCAGTAAACGGCACCAAACAGCATGGTGACGCCGGTGACGTGGAAGGCGTGGATGAGCCAGCCGCTGTTCACGTCGCGCAGGATGAACTGGATGGAGTTCGAACCCGTGCGCCGGGTTGTAGTAGACCGCCTGCACGAGGCCGGAGGCCAGCAGGAACAGCACGGCGCCGGTGATCAGCGCGGGCAAGGTGGCCGCATACGATGCGTCCCGTTCCAGCGTGGGGGCGCAGTTGCCCGCTTCCTTGGCGGGGCAAGGCAGCCGGGAGGCCAGCCAGGATTTTTTAACGTCTGTGCTCATGGTACCTGGTCCTCAGCCGAACTGAATTTGCGCGTCGTTGATGAATTTGAAGCGCGGAATCGCCAAATTCTTCGTCGCCGGTCCGCCACGCACACGGCCCAGCGGGTCGTAGACGCTGCCGTCGCAGGGGGAGAGCCAGCCGTCGAACGGGCCGCGCGGATCAGCGGGGGCATTGCCTTCCAGCGCGCAGGGGGCGCCGGTGTTCAGTCCCACCACCACGACGAAGCTCTCGTAGCCGGGCTTCACGCGGTCGGTGAAATCGGCTGGATCCACCAGGGTGCTGGTGACCACGGCCTGGGTGTCGGCGATCTGCTGCGCGGTGAGCTTGCGGATGTAGACCGGCAGACCGTCCCAAGTGACGGTAATGGCGGTGTTTTCCGGGATGCCGGCGACGTTGACGATCGGGTGCGCCGCCGCCGTGCCGTCGGCATCGGGCCCCAGCGCGTCAATGAACGGCCAGGCGATTGCCCCCGCACCGACAGCTCCGGTCATCACGGTAAGGATTTTTAAAAACCCGCGCCGGGATTCAGCGCCGTGCCCCACTGCATTTTCTGACGTACCAGCCATCTCGTCTCCTGCCGCGCAAGTTATTCTAAAATACGCATGGCGGGAACGCCGGAAAATTTCAAGAGTGGATGATCGTTCATGGAGCCTCTATGATGATTTGCGATGAATGATTTTACGCCTCTCCCCGCCCATGAAGCCCTGAAACCCCAAGCCGTGGCGTGGTTTGCCGCGTTGCGGGACCGGATATGCGCCACTTTTGAAGATATTGAGGACGCGGGCGGGGCGGCGCCCGGAAGGTTTGTGCGCACCGCGTGGGACAGGCCGGAAGGCGGCGGCGGGGTGATGAGCGTGATGCGCGGGCAGGTTTTTGAGAAGGTGGGGGTGAATATCTCCGTGGTGCAGGGGCAGTTTACGGCGGATTTTGCCAAGCAGATGCACGGCGCGGGTGAGAACGCGGCCTTTTGGGCGGCGGGGATCAGCCTGGTGGCGCATATGCGCTCGCCCAAAGTGCCGGCGGTACATATGAACACGCGGATGATCGTAACTACCAAAGGGTGGTTCGGCGGCGGCGGGGATTTGACGCCGCTGCAGCCGGGGACGGCGGAAGCGGGCGAGGATGCGGCGTTTTTTCATGCGGCTTACAAGGCGGCATGTGACCGGCACGGCGCGGATTATTATGAAAAATTCAAAAAATGGTGCGATGAATATTTTTATCTGCCGCACCGCAAGGAGCCGCGCGGGGCGGGGGGAATTTTTTACGATTACCTCGATTCGGGGGATGCGGAGGCGGATTTTGCCTTTACCCGCGATGTGGGCGAGGCGTTTCTGGCGGCTTATCCGCAGATTGTACGGCGGCGGATGGGGGAGAGTTTTACGCCCGAGGAGCGCGAGGCGCAGTTGGTGCGGCGCGGGCGGTATGTGGAGTTTAACCTGCTGTATGACCGGGGAACCATGTTTGGGTTGAAAACCGGAGGGAATACCGAGGCGATTCTCATGTCCATGCCGCCGGAAGTGAAATGGCCGTAATTTTTTCTGCCGACGATTTTGGCTTGTCGGTGGGAGTGAATGAGGGCGTGGAGTTGGCGCATACACAAGGTGCGTTGACGCAGGCGAGTTTGATGGTGGCGGCGCCGGCGGCGGCGGATGCGGTAAGCCGGGCGAAAAACCTGCCGGGGCTGAAGGTTGGGTTGCATCTGGTGCTGGTGGATGGCGATTTGCTGCTGGGGCATGCGCTGCTGCCGCATATTACCGGGCCGGATGGGAAGTTTGGAAAAAACCAGGCGGCGCTGGGGGGAAAGTATTTTTTTTCACCGGCCGCGCGGCGGGAGTTGCGGGCGGAGATCCGCGCGCAGTTCGCGGCGTTTGCCGCCACCGGGTTGGAACTGCACCATGCCGATGCGCATAAGCACATGCATCTGCACCCCACCGTGGCGGGGATGATGATTGCGGTGGGGCGGGAGTTTGGTTTGCGGCGGATACGGGTGCCGGCCGAGCCGCCTGGCGTGATGAAGTTATGTGGCGAGCGCGTGGGCTTTGCCGATTATGCGTTGTACCATTGGAGCAAATTGTTACGGTTCCAGGCGCGCGGGCTGGAGTGCGCGCGCTATGTGTTCGGCCTGAAATGGTCGGGGCATATGACGGCGGCGCGGATGCGGTTGCTGTTGCAGAATTTGCCTGCGGGGAGTGTGGAAATTTATTTTCATCCGGCGGTGCTGCGCGATGCGGAACTGCAACGGTTGATGCCTGATTACGAACACGAGGCGGAGTTGCGGGCGTTGCTTGAACTGAAACCGGCGCAATAAAAAACCCCGGATTTCTCCGGGGTTTTTCGTGAAAACCAGAAATCAGCGCTTGCTGAACTGGAAGCTGCGGCGGGCTTTCGCTTTGCCGTATTTTTTGCGTTCCACCACGCGCGAGTCGCGGGTGAGGAAGCCGGCAACCTTGAGGATGCCGCGCAGTTCCGGCTCGTAGAGGGTGAGCGCGCGGGAAATGCCGTGGCGCACCGCGCCGGCCTGACCGGAGAGACCGCCACCGTTGACCGTGCAGAACACGTCAAACTGGTTGTAGCGGTCCGCGACCAGGAAGGGTTGGGTGATGAGCATGCGCAGCACCGGGCGGGCAAAATAAACCGGCGCCTTTTTGCCATTGACCATGATGTCGCCCTTGCCGGGCTTGATCCAGACGCGGGCGATCGCGTTTTTGCGGCGGCCGGTGGAGTAGGAACGGCCCTGCGCGTCGCGCTTGGGCTCACGCTTGGGGGTGGCGGCCTCGGCGGACACCACGCTCGGCAGATCTTTCAGGCCGGCAAAAGCATTGTTGGTATCGGACATTTTTTACGCTCTCCGGTTCTTGGTGTTCAGCGCGCCGACGTCAAAAATTTTCGGCTGCTGCGCGGCGTGCTTATGCTCGGAACCAGCATAGACATACAGGTTCTTCATCTGCTGGCGCTGCAACGGGCCGCGCGTAATCATGCGCTCGATGGCTTTTTCCACCACGCGCTGCGGGTTGGCGCTGGCGAGACGGTCCTTGATGCTACGGCCTTTGATGCCGCCGGCATAACCGGTGTGGTAATAGAGCACGGACTGCTCAAGCTTGTTGCCGGTGAGCTTCACCTTCTCGGCATTGACGATGATGATGTTATCACCACAGTCGACATGCGGAGTGAACTGCGGCTTGTGCTTGCCACGCAGGCGAGCGGCCACAATAGCGGCGAGACGGCCCAGGATCAGCCCTTCGGCGTCGATCAGGATCCATTCCTTCTTCACATCCGCTGGTTTCAGCGAAATCGTCGTTTTCATATGTTTGCACCCATTTAACTAGCGTGCGGGCTTATCGGGATTTCCCGGCGTTAAGTCAAGGGGTTGGGTGTGTGGTATTATGATACCGTGAGATTTGGCGAAATGATTCCTCAAGGCTTTGCTGGGGTTTCCAGCCCAATTGGCGGGCGGCGGCCGGGTTGGCGGTGAAATTTCCGGCCAGGCTCTGCCACATGGCGCCGCGCCCAAGCAGGGTGGTGATAGCTTGCAGGAGGTTCGGCGGGCAGGCGAACAGGCGGGATGGTACGTCCAGGCCCTCGGCCAGGGCGCGGACCAGCGCCGGGGTGCTGATGTTTTCGGGGTGGGCGGCGAGCACGCTCTCGGGCGGGTGAGGGCTGCGCAGGACCGCCAGGACGATCCGCGCCAGATCCTCCCGGTCGATGAAGCTGCGCTGGTTCTCGATACCGGCGAAGGGGAGCGGGATGCCGCGCGACAACAGTTTTAAAAGGAGCGGGATATTGCCGGGACAGCCGGGGCCGATGACGGCGGCCGGGCGGATAATGCTGAGGCCCGGGCCGAAGGCGGCGGCGACCTCGTGCTCGGCCCGTAGTTTGCTCTCCGCGTAGGCGTCCTGCGGGTTGGGTGGCGTGGTGTCGGTGACTAGGCGGTCGTGGGCGCGGCCGTGGATGTGGGCGGTGGAGATGAGGATGAAGCGCTTTGCCCCGGCGGCGCGGGCGGCGCGGGCGAGGTTCACGGCCGACTCGATATTTGCCTGGCGCCAGGTTCTGGCTCTGGCCCGGCGCCGGTGCCCCAGGCCGGCGGCGTGGATGACCACCTCCACCGGCGGGAGATGGAAGCCGGTTACGGAGAGATCCCCGGTAACAAAGGGGGTGATGCCCGGCGGCAGGGAAATGAGGGTGCGCAGACCACCCAGGGCGGGAATGCCCTCGGCTGCCAGCGCGTGCAAAATGGAGCCGCCGATGTAGCCGGTGGCGCCGGAGCAGAACACTTTGTCGGCGGAGGGGATCAATCCAGCCGCGGTTCCGTGCGGCGGAATGGTTTGGGTGGCGGCGCGGGGGCGAGGCGCTCACGCGGGCTGACCATCGGCGTGGCCATGGGCGCCGGTGCCGGGCGAGGTGGCGGCATTACCGGCTCCTCATAGGCAGCGTGGGATTTTTTGATGCGGGCGAAGTTGGGCACGTTGTCGTACGGGTGGAACTCGGAGGGTGCCGGCGGCAGGGCGCCGGATGCGCGCATGGCCATCATCCGCAGATCGTCGTGCAGCAACTCGACCTGGGATTCAAGCGACTCCAGCCGTGCTTTCACGCCGAATACGCTGAAGGGCATGAGAACAAAGGCCAGTGCCCAGAGCAATACGGGCAAGGCTAGCAGCAGGAAGACCCAGGGGGGCATCCAATCGGGCAGCGCGAAGGGGAGATTGAGAAGCATGGCGCCTTATATAACCTACTAATGCCGGAAATGCCGCATATTTGTGAACACCATGGCGATGCCGGCCGCATCGGCGGCGGCGATGACCTCGGCGTCGCGGATTGAGCCGCCGGGCTGGATGACGGCCTTTGCACCAGCGGAGACGGCGGCTTCCAACCCGTCGGCGAAGGGAAAGAAGGCATCCGAGGCGACGACGCAGTTGGTGAAATCCAGGCCCGCGGCGGCGCCGCGCCAGGCGGCGATGCGCGCGGAGTTGACACGGTTCATCTGCCCGGCGCCGACACCCAGAGTGGCGCGGTTTTTGGCATAGACAATGGCGTTGGATTTAACGTGCTTGCAGACGCGGAAGGCGAAGATGAGATCGTCGACCTCGGCGGCGGTGGGGGCGCGTTTGGTGACGACTTGAAGGTCATCGGCGGTGATGCGCCCAGCGTCGCGGTTTTGCAGAAGGAAGCCGCCGGAGAGCGACTTGAAGGTGACGCCGGCTTGCGCCGGGTCCGGCAGGCCGCCGGTGAGCAGCAGGCGCAGGTTCTTCTTTTTTGCCAGAATGTCCCGCGCGCCCTGGGTGGCATCCGGGGCAATGATGACCTCGGTGAAGATGGCGGAGATTTTTTCCGCCGTTTCTTCGTCCAGCGTGCGGTTGAGGGCGACGATGCCGCCAAAAGCCGAGACCGGGTCGCAGGCCAGCGCCGAGTCCCAGGCATCCGCCACGGAGGCGGCGGTGGCGATTCCGCAGGGGTTGGCGTGTTTGACGATGACGACCGTGGGTTCGGCGAATTCAGCGACGCATTCGTAAGCCGCGTCAGTGTCGTTAAAATTGTTGTAGGAGAGTTCCTTGCCTTGCACCTGGGTGGCGGTGGCGACGCCGAAGCGGGCCGGAGCGGCGGTGTAGAAGGCGGCGGATTGGTGCGGGTTTTCGCCGTAGCGCAGGGTTTGTTTGAGCTGCCCGGCGATGGCGAAGGTTTGCGGGTATTCCACGCCGTTTTGCGCGGCGAACCAGGTGGAAATCGCGGCATCGTACGCGGCGGTGCGGCCGTAGGCGGATGCTGCGAGCGCGCGGCGGGTGGCAAGGGTGGTGCCGCCGTGCTCGTTCAGTTCGGCGATGATGGTGGCAAAATGTTCGGGGGCGGTGAGCACCGCGACCGAGGCGTGGTTTTTGGCCGCCGAGCGGATCATCGCCGGGCCGCCGATGTCGATGTTCTCGATGCAGTCCTCAAACGCCGCGCCGCGGGCGACGGTGGCCTCGAACGGGTAGAGGTTGACGGCCACGAGGTCGATGGGGGCGATGTCATGCGCCGCCATCTGCGCCTGGTGCTCGGGCAGGTCGCGCCGGCCCAAAATGCCGCCGTGGACCTGCGGGACCAGGGTTTTTACCCGCCCGTCAAGGATTTCGGGGAAGCCGGTATGGTCGGAGACATCCGTCACCGGGATGCCGGCCTCGCGGATGGCTTTCGCGGTGCCGCCGGTGGAGAGGATTTTAACCCCATGCGCCTCCAGCGCGGCGCAAAACGCGATGA
The DNA here is from genome assembly GCA_963696195.1 of uncultured Alphaproteobacteria bacterium. Taxonomy (GTDB): domain Bacteria; phylum Pseudomonadota; class Alphaproteobacteria; order Acetobacterales; family Acetobacteraceae; genus Acidocella. Next base: position 1,222,977 of record OY968826.1, on the reverse strand, counting down.
GGCCGGTTTTGTCGGAGACGGAAATCAGGGCGGTGCGGACGGGCACAATATCGGACACGGGGCGGTTCTCCGGCTTTTGATCGAGGAATTGCCCAGGCGCGCGGCGGTGCTTTGTTCCACGCTCCCCGAAGGTTGCCCATCATCAGCGCCAGTCACGCGGAACGGGGGCGGTTTGGCACGGCGGGCGGGGGGATGCAAGGTTTTGGGGTGGGGGTGGGGCAAATCGCCGCGCAAACCGGCCTCTCGCACGAGCAGCTCTACCGCTCGTTTTCCGCCAACGGCAACCCGACGCTGAAAACGATTCTGGCGGTGATAAAGGCGTTGGGGCTCGCGCAAGAAACGGCCAAACCCCAACCCCCAACTCATTCCTTTTCCAACACAAACTCGCACAAATTGGGGTGCAAGCAAAAAATTAAGCCGTACTAACAACAAGTTATAACCAAACCCTCACAACTGCTTCACGTGAAGCGCCCCCCGCCCCCCTAACTCCCCGGCACCGCCGACACCGCATTCGCCGGCGACCCGTGCAGAATTCTGGTGCTGATCAGCACATACACCAGCGTGTTGCTCTGCCTGTCCACCATGCGGGTGATGATAAAATGCTTGAACAGGAAGGAGGCGGAGATGGCGCCCATTTCTTCTTGGGTAGGCAGATCGGCGGGGATGCTGACGGCGCCGTGGGCGATGCAGTTGAGGGCGAACTGGCTGGGGTCCTCGGCTACGCCCACCCCGCCGGCGACGCCGCCGGTTTGGGCGAAGCTGGCGTAGCAGGCGACATTCGCCACTTTCGGGTCGTCAAACCGCTCCACCACCACTTTGTCGTTGGGGCCGAACAGGCGGAAATTGGTGCTGACGTTGCCGATGTTCTGGCGGTCCGTGCCAGGGGTGCCGCTGATGAAGCTGGAGAAGAACCATACGCCCAGCAGGGCGATGACAACCAGGGCAAGCAAGGCGAACAAGGCTCTTTTCATGGTGGGTCTCCCGATACCAGCGCAGCATACACCAAAAGCGTTTGCGCGCAGATGTGGGGCGAAGAAAACTCCAGCTCCGCGCGGGCGCGGGCGGCGGCACCCATGCGGGCGCGCAACTCTGGCGAGGCGATGAGTTTTGCCAGCGCGGCGGCGAGGGCGGCGGCATCGCCTGGGGGGACCAGAAAACCAGTTTTTCCGTCAACCACGGCCTCGCGGCAGCCGGGGATGTCGCTGGCGGCCAGGGGTTTTCCCGCTGCCATGGCTTCCAGCGCGGATTTTGGCAGGCCCTCGCGGTAGGTGGAGGGCTGGCAGGCGATGTGCGCGCCGCGCAGCAGGGCCGCGATATCCGTGCGCGGGCCGAGCCAGGTGACGATGCCTTCCTCCTGCCAGGCGCGCAACTCGGCCTCGGGGATGGAATCGTGGTGGCCACGGTCGGGGGCGCCCACCAGGATGAATTCGGCCTGGCCGTGCAGGATGCGGGCGGCCTCGCAGAACACGGCGATGCCTTTGGCGCGGATCATGCGGGCGATGAGGATGACGCGGACGGGGCCGGGCGGTTCGGGGGCGGGGGAGAATTCATCGGTGTTCACCCCGGCGCCACGGATCAGCACGGCGGCGGCGGGGCGGACCATGCGCGCGGCGGTGAGGGCGGCGAGGTCGTCTGGGTTCTCGAAAATCACCTTGGCACCTGGCGGGGAGAGGGTGAGACGCAAAGCGAGGGTGACGAAGGGGCGGAGCAGTTTTGCCAATGGCTTGTCCGACGAGAAGACGAAGCCCAGCCCGGTGGGGGCGTTGACGATGGCGCGCACCCCGGCCAGCCGCGCCGCCAGCCCGCCGATGACAATGGGTTTGAGGGCGATGTGATGCACGATTGTGGGTTTGAGCTGCCGGTAGAGGCGGGCGAGTTGCAAGGTGAACCAGAGTTCGGCGAAGGGGTTTAGGCGGCGGCGGGAGAAATCGACGGGGATGACCTCGATGCCGGAGGCGCGGATGCGGTCGGTGGCCTCGCTCTGGCGCGCAATGAGGATGACGCGCCAGCCGGCCGCCTTCGCCGCCAGCCCGCGCGCCCAGAAATGCGAGGCGAAGAACCAGTCTTCCGTGAGCAGGAAGAGTAAGGTGCGGGGCGTGGGGCCGGGGCTAGACGTCGTTGATCCCCGCGCGCTTGGCCTGCCAGTGCCAGGAGTCCTGGCACATGTCGTTGATGTCCAGCTCGGCTTTCCAGCCGAATACGCGCGCGGCCATGCCGGGGTTGGCGTAGTAGCTCGCGACATCGCCGGGGCGGCGGGGGGCGATGTTGAGGGGGATTTCGCGGCCCGTCGCGCGCTCGAAGGCATGCACCAAGTCGAGCACGGAAATGCCGATGCCCGTTCCTAGATTCACCGTTAATGACACATTATTCTCGCAAATATGCTCCAGCGCCAGGGCATGGGCGCGGGCCAGATCAACCACATGAATGTAGTCGCGCACGCCGGTCCCGTCGGGGGTGTCGTAGTCATTGCCGAACACATTAAGGTGCGGGCGCTCGCCGGTGGCCACTTGCGTCACATAGGGCATCAAATTGTTCGGCACGCCGCGCGGGGTTTCGCCGATCATCGCCGAGGGGTGGGCGCCGACCGGGTTGAAGTAGCGCAGATTGGCGGCGGCCTGCAGCTTGCCGGTTCGGGCGAGGTCGGAGATCAGGTCTTCCATGACCAGCTTGGTGCGGCCGTAGATGTTTTGCACGCGGGTTGGCGCGTCCTCCAGAATGGGCGAGGAATCCGGCTGGCCGTACACCGTGGCGGAGGAGGAGAACACGATCCGGCGGACGTTTTGCGCCTGCATTGCCTGCAGCAGGCGGATCGTGCCGATGATGTTCATGTCATAATACAGCAGCGGGTCGGCCTCGGATTCGCCCACCGCTTTCAGCGCCGCGAAATGGATGACCGCGTCAACCGGATGCGCCGCCAGGGCGGCACTCACCGCCGCGGTATCGCGGATGTCGGCCTCGATGACGGGGATGTTGGCGCGCCCGGTCAGGCGTTCCAGCCGGGCGGGGACGTCGCGCTCGGAATTGGCGAAATTGTCGAGGATTACCACCTCATGCCCGCGCTCGATGAGTGCCACGGCGGTATGGGAGCCGATGTAGCCTGCGCCGCCGGTCAACAATACGCGTGTCATAGCGTCACACCTTTATGATTGACCATTTGACATGTTGCGGCCCGTCCTGGTGCCCTGAGAGCACCACTTGCTCGGCTCGCCGGGGCTCGGCCTGGCCGAAATAGATGCTTTCCTCCACGGAAATCGGCGCACCCTCGGCGCGCAGGCGAAAGCCCGTGCCGCTGGCCAGGCGCAGCAGCACCGCACCGTCGTCCTGTTGCAGGCTGGCGGTGACGTTGGGGTGCAAATGGAAGCGGATGGTGAAGGGTTGCGGTTGCTCGGCCTCGATCAGATCCTCGCCCAGCAGTTCCTCGCCGTTGTCCGACAGGCCGATGCGGCGGTGGTGGATGGCGCCGAAAAGCCTGCCCCAGCCGTCGTGGTTGGTCTCGATCCATTGGCCGCCGGCAATGTCCTGGCGTTCGGCGTGGACTTCGGTGGGGCGGCGGCCGAGGCCTTGTTCGCGGACTTCCGATGAGGAGACATCGGCGATGCTGAGTGTGGAATGCGCCGCGGTGCTGCGCAGGGCAGCGCCCCATTCGCCGGCGCTGGCCGGTGCCGCGCCGCAGTTGGTGATAAGGCGTTCCTTACCCCAGGAAAACTCCAGGCCCAGCGTGCCGGCATGGGCGAAACGGTCCAGCCCCGGGGGGGCGGGCAGGCCGGCGTCGATGAAGACCAGCGCTTTCGCGGCACTCATGCGGTACAGCCCGCTGCTGCGTAACGGCGCGATGGCGCCGCGCGCACGGCCGGCCTGCGCCAGCACGAGGTCGATAAGGCTGGCAAGGTCTTCCTTGGCGCCGTTGAACAGGGTCAGCCCGCCATCGCCATGGCGTAGAGCGCGCAGGGCGGCGGCGGCTTTTTCGATGGCGGTCACCAGTTCGCTCGGCGGTTCCGCGCCGTGCGCCTGCATCAGCGCGCGGATTTCGGTGAGGTCCTGCAAGGCGGCCAGATGCGCCGCCGGGCTGCGCTCAATCTGGCAGCCGTCGGGGAAAAACTGGCGGTCGATTTCGGGGATGAGGAATTTGAGCACGCGGGGGAGGTGGCCAACGTGTTCAGGCATGGCGGCGGAAGCGGCGGCGAGGCCTTTGAGTGCCGTGAGCGCGCGGCCATCGCGCACCTCGGCGGGGAGGATGGCGGAGAGGCTGCGCGCGTCCATGACCAGCCGGCTCATCAGGCGCTGGCGGAAGTCGTCATCGGCCGAGGCGGCGAAGAAGTCGTAATGGCCGAGCCAAGCGGCCAGGCGCGAGCCGGTGACATCGGGGGTCAGCCCGATCGGCTCCAGGATTTCGGTATCCATGAACTCGGAGACCAGCGTGCGGGCGCGGGTGCGGGCGGCATCCGTGCCCAGGGCGCGCAGGTCGCGCAGCCAGGTGAAGCCGTGCAGATGCGCGCGCAGCATGGCGGTGGCGTTGGAGGGCTGGAACACGCCGGCGGGCATGGGCAGCACCGCGCCGGAGAATTCCAGTTCGGCTTTTACCAGCCGGGCACCGCGGCTGGGGTCGCCCGGCCAGGGGTCGCGCAGACCAAGTGCCGGGGCGTCGGGTGCGTTCTTGCTCCGCAGGTTTTGCAGGCGGGCCAGGAGGGAGCGCGCGCCGCGGCTGAATTGCCCCGGTTGGGTCATCCGCCGTTAACCGTGAATTCCGGCTGTTTCTTTGGCCGCGCCGCGCGCAGGGCGCTGATTGCCTTGGCGTAATCAGGCGCGCCGAACACCGCCGTGCCGGCGATCAGGCAGTCGGCGCCCATTTCCAGCACTTGCGGGGCCGTGGCGGGGGTGATGCCGCCGTCGATCTGCAAAATAATGTCGCGGCCGGTCTCGTCGATCATCCGCCGCAGGGTGGCGATTTTGCGCAGCTGCGAGGCGATGAACGCCTGACCGCCGAAGCCGGGGTTCACGGTCATCACCATGATGATGTCGAGGAGGTCCATGACATGGACAATGGACTCGACCGGGGTAGCGGGGTTGAGCACGACGCCGGCTTTTTTGCCCAGGCCGCGGATGAGCTGCAGCGTGCGGTGCAGATGCGGCCCGGATTCCGGGTGAACGCTGATATTGTCAGCACCCGCCTCGGCAAAGGCGGCGATGTAGGGGTCGACGGGGGCGATCATCAGATGCACGTCCATCGGCATGGCGGTGTGCTTGCGCAGGGCTTTGACGATCAGCGGGCCAAAAGTGATGTTGGGCACGAAATGTCCGTCCATCACATCCAGGTGCAGCCAGTCCGCCCCGGCGGCTTCAACGGCTTTGGTTTCTTCAGCCAATCGCGCGAAATCCGCGGCGAGCAGGCTGGGGGCGATGAGGAGTCGAGTCGGGGTGGCGTTCATGGGGGCAACTTGTACCCAAGGCGGGACGTTTTTAACAAGCGCTTGCGCAAAATTGGCTGCTGGGGAGGCTGTTGGCATGCAACGGCTACGGAAGCCCGCTGCCGAACAATCCCTTGACCTTGCTGTTGAGGGCGCCTGGTACCGCGCCACTAGCTGCCGCTCTCACCTGCTGTGCCAGCGCCGCCGCACCTACCCGGTCGGCCTGGGCGATGATGGCGCTGAGAATTTGCCCAGCTACCTGCGCCGGGGTTACGCCGCCGCCGCTGGCGCCTATGTTGGTGAGGTGAATCGGCGGCAGCGGCACGGTAGTGCCCTTGCCCTTGAGGACGGCTGCATCGAGGCTGATTTCTCCGCCGGTGACGTAGAGGTCCTGGATAATCTCCTTGCGCGCCGGGGTGTTGCTGGGCGGCGGGGCCGCGGGGGCGGCGGTGGTGCTTTGCACGTTGTGCTGGATGGCTTGCAGGTTGCTGTTGGTGGAAACGCCCATGAGGCCGGCACCGGCGTTGATCTCGTAGGTGATGTGCGGCTGGGTGATGTAGATTGTTTTGATGACGATCGGGCCGTTGCCGGCCAGGGTGCTGGTGTCCACCTGCACCGTCATCGAGCCCACTGAAATAGCGAAGGGAGAGGTGAAGCCTTGAGGGTTGCCGACTATGAGGCCGGAGACGGTGCCTTCGCCGGAGGTGAGGGAGAGTTTTACGCCGTCGACGCTCACCGAGGTAAGAGTGGCTGCCGAGCCGTATTTGCTGATGGCGGCTTTGATGATGGAATCAAGGTTGGAGAAAAGATACCAGCCCGCGCCACCGATGACGATCAACAGGACTGCCAGGCCGATACCGATTTTCTTCCACATGACTTCGTTCCCTCTGCCGGATGAGGCGGCTGGCCCGCCCCGTTGGTGGAATAATAGCGATTTGCGGGCGTAAGGGGAAATCTTTTCAACGGCTTAAAATCCAACCGTTGCCGCGATACGGATGGAGGGTTTGCTTAACGCAACGTGCCAAGGTTTGGCACCCGCCAGCGGACCCCGATCAGCCCCAGAAGTGCCAGAACCGTAAAGAGTGCACCAGAGAGGAACGTGGCCTGCGGGCCGAGATACTGCCACAGGGCGCCGGCCACCATACTCGAGGCCAGTAATGCCAGCCCCGCGGATAGGTTGAATACGCCATAGGCCGTGCCGCGCAATTCCGCCGCGGCGGTGTCGGCAATAAGGGTGGAGAGAAGTCCTTGCGTAAATCCAAGGTGCAGGCCCCATAAAACGATGCCAAGCGACACACCGATGAGGCTGCCGGAGAATGCCAGCGTAAGGTCCGCGGCGATGAGCAGGGCAAAGCCAATTATCAGGACAGTGAGGCGGTTGACGCGATCCGACAAGGCACCGGCTGGAAGGGCTGCGAGCGCGTAGACGGCATTCATGACAACCAGGACCATGGGAATGAGCGCGAGCGGCAGACCGGCCGCGCGCGCCCGCAGGATAAGAAATGCGGTGCTGAACTGTGCCAGCGTGAAAACCGTGGTGACAATAACGACCAGCCAGTAGTTCAAGCCAAGCCGGCGAAGTTCCGGCCGGCTTAGCGGGAAGTTGGTTTTGCGCAGCTTCGCCGGGCGTTTCGGCTCACGCACCGCGAACAATATGAGAGCGAACGAGAGCAACCCAGGGACGACGGCGGCCCAGAAAACAGTCCGGAAATTGTTGGCGGTCAGCCACATGAGCGCAATTGCTAAAAGTGGCCCGGCGAAGGCTCCCACGGTGTCGAGCGATTGGCGCAGCCCGAACGCGGCGCCGCGCAGATGGGGCGGGGCGATATCGGCCAGGAGAGCATCCCGTGGGGCGCCGCGAATGCCCTTGCCAACCCGGTCGATGAAGCGTGCCGCCACCACCCACCCCAGAGAGGAGGCCAGCGGAAATACCGGTTTGGTGAAAGCCGCGAGGCCATATCCGATGGCCACGATCAGCTTGCGCTTGCCAAGCCAGTCGGAGAGCGCGCCGGAAAATATTTTAACGATTGAAGCGGTTGCTTCGGCGATGCCCTCGATGATGCCGATCGTTTCCATCGATGCGCCCATGATGGTGACGAGATAGACGGGCAGCAGCGCATGAATCATTTCCGATGAGGCATCCATCAGAAGCGAAACAAAGCCCAACGCCCAAACGCCGGAGGGGATGGTTTTTTTTACGGCCGTTACCTTCAATGGAAGTTCTTTAGCATTGGTCTGTAAACTCCGGTCCCAATTCACTCAGCAGGCATGGCGGGGAACTGCATTCCACGATGTCATTGTTCTCCGTGCCGCTAGCCTTGGCCCGCACCAGACGCGCGATGAAAAACCCGTCCAGCCCGCCGCGTTGCGGCCACATGCCGGGATGTGTGCGCACATCGCCCTGCGGGGTGACGGCTTCGGGCAGTTCCGGCAGGCTTAAAGGGTCGCGGCGCAGGCCCAGGCGGGCGCAGGCGGCGTCGATGCGGGCAGCACCTTCCTCGGGTTGCAATGAGCACACGGCGTAGATGATGCGTCCGCCCGGGGCCAGCATGTCCACTGCTGCGTCCAGCAATGTGTCCTGCGCTTTGGTGAGGGTCTGCACGTCACGCGGTTTGCGCAGATGCAGCAGGTCCGGATGGCGGCGGATGGTGCCGGTGGCGCTGCAGGGGGCGTCCAGCAATATCGCACTGAATTTTTGCTCCGGGCGCCAGGTGACGGCATCGGCCAGTACGCAGTCCACCGCGAGGTTGAGGCGCGTGAGGTTGCCCTTCAGCGTGCCCATGCGGGCTTTGTCGCGCTCCACCGCGGTGACCAGCGCGTCGGCGGTGGCGAGTTGCGCGGTTTTGCCGCCGGGGGCGGCGCAGAGGTCTAGCACGCGCTCACCCGGTTGCACCGCCAGCAGTTTGGCGGGGAGGGCGGCGGCGGCGTCCTGTACCCAGATGTCGCCGGTGGCAAAACCTGGCAGGTCCAGCACGCTGGTGCCGGCGGGGAAGCGGAACGAGCCGGTGGGCAGAAGCTCGCCTTCCAGCGTGAAGCCGGGTTTGACCGAGATATCCAGCGGAGCTTCCAGCGCCTGCGCGGTGGCGATGGCGCGGGCGTTTTTGCCCCAGCTAGCCCAGGCCCAGGCGGGGGTGTCCAGGCGGGGCATGTCCAGCGACTCGAGCACCTCCGGCCCTGCCGCGACGACTTTGCGCAGCACCGCGTTCACCAACCCGGCGAAGGGCGCCAGTTTTTTTGCCCGCGCGAGGTCCACCGCCGTGCCGACCGCCGCGTGCGCGGGGGCGCCGAGCAGCAGAAAAGCGGCGGCGCCGAGCCAAAGGATGTGACGCACCGGCACGGGCGGCTGGCGGAGCAGGAAGGGTTCCAGCACCGCGTCCAGCGTGCCGGAATGGCGCAGTACGGAGGCCGCCAGCCGGTGGGCCGCGGCGCGGTCGCGCGCGTCCAGCGGAGGCAGGGCGTCCAGCGCGACATCCAGCGAGGTGTTTTTGGTGAGGACCGCCTGTAGCAGAGCGAAGGCCGACTCTCGCGTGGGATCGCTCATGAGGTTTGTGCTTCCCGATAATGAAGCGCGTCAGCGCGTAGTCTGAATCGGGTGGCTAAAAGATGGTTCATGGTGGAGCTGTGGGGAATCGAACCCCAGACCTCGTCATTGCGAACGACGCGCTCTACCAACTGAGCTACAGCCCCGTGACCATAAATGTGAACCGGGTCCATCCGGGGGCGGCATCGCGCATATGCGCGTGCAAGTCAACATGCGGGCATCATTGCCATGGCGGCTGCGCGCCGTTACTCATGCGCCGCAAGTAACCCTGGGGACTAAAAATGTTATTCGCGATCTTCTGGCTGGCCGGCGAGCTGATCCATCTGATGATCCTCGCCATCATCGTTGTGGTAGTTTTGAGCATGCTGATTTCCTTTGGCGTGGTGGATCGGCGCAACCAGTTCGTCTACTCGGTGGCGCGCTTCCTTGAGCAGGTCACCGACCCGGTACTCGCCCCCATCCGCCGCCACCTGCCGTTGTTTGGCAATGTGGATATTTCTCCGTTGATCGCTATTTTGCTGCTGCAGGCGCTGCAATTTGTGCTGTCGGATGTCTACGGCCGTCTGGTTATGGCTGGGCTGGGGTTCTAAACGCCGGGCAGCTTTGGGAGAGGGGCGATTTTGCGCCTGATTGTTGGAATTGTAAGCGCGGCGCGCCGGGCCGCCTGGCCTATCATATTTGCCGCGCTGCTGCTGGCGGGGGCGGGGCTGAACTACGCCGCGCACCACCTGCGGATGGATACCGATACCGACGATCTGTTTGCCCGCTCGCTGCCGTGGCGGCAGGCGGCGATCCGCGAGAGTCGGAATTTCCCGCAATTTGACCGGCTGATCGTTGCCGTGGTGCGCGCCGCCACTCCGGAGGAGGCGCGTGAAACCGCTGCCGCGCTGAATGCGGCCCTGGCAGCGGACAAGGCTGATTTCCACGACTCCAGTTACCCGGCCGGGGACGCGTTCTATAGCCAGGAAGGGCTGTTGCTGCTGCCGCCGGCGCAACTGGCCAAGCTGCTGACCAGCATTGTCGCGGCGCAGCCGTTTTTGGGCCAGCTGGCGGCGGACCCTTCGGCGCGCGGTATGTTGGGCGGGCTGTCGCTGATTGCCCAGGGCGTGCAGGCGGGGGCGAACCTGACCCCCTATAACGGCGCGTTGCAGGCCGTGCAGCGCAATTTGCAGGCGGCGGCGGACGGGCATCCGGTGCCGCTGTCGTGGCAGTCGTTGATCGGTGGCGATATCGGCGGCGGTGATGGCGAGTTCGTGTTGGCGCATCCGGTGCTTAACCAGAGCGCGCTGCAAGCGGGCGGAGTGGCAACGGCGGCGCTCATGCGCATTGCGGCGGAGCTGCCGGATGTGCGGGCGGGGCGGGCGACGGTGGACTATACCGGGCAGATCCCCATCTCGGACGAGGAGTTTGCCTCGCTGACGCAGGGGATGGTGACGGGTGGGATTATCAGCGTGCTGCTGATCGCGCTCTGGCTGTTCCTGGCGCTGCGCTCCTGGCGGCTGATTGTGCCGATTCTGGTGACGTTGATGCTCGGGCTGGCGCTGACCATCAGTTTTGCCGCCATTTTCATCGGCGTGATGAACCTGATCTCGGTGGCATTCGCCATATTGTTCCTTGGTCTGGCTGTGGATTTTGCCATTCAGTTCTGCGTGCGGCTGCGCGATGTGCGGCGTGACGCGCCGCTGCTGGCGTTTGCCATACCCGAAACCGCGTTTCAGGCGGGCGGGCAGATCGCGTTGGCCGCCGCCGCCACCTCCTGCGGGTTTTTTGCCTTTGCGCCGACCTCGTTCGTCGGCGTCGCGGAGCTGGGAATTATCGCGGGTGCGGGCATGTTTATCGCGTTTCTCTGCACCATTACGGTTTTGCCGGCGCTGCTCTGGGTGTTTGCGCCGCGCGCGGAGGAAGTACCCGTTGGCCTGCCTTATGGCGCGCAAATGGACGGTTTGTTGCGCAAGCACCGCCATGGCGTGCTGGCGGCCTTTGCGGTTTTGGCCCTGGCCGGTGCCGCCTCGGCGTTCACCATTGGGTTCGATGCCAATCCGCTGGATACCAAGGACCCGAACACCGAGAGCATGCGCACGCTGAGCACGCTGCTCTCCAACCCTGCAACCAACCCATTTTATGCCGATGCGCTGGCGCCTGACCTCGCCGCCGCGCGGGTGCTGGCCGGAAAGCTTTCGGCCTTGCCGCAGGTCGCCGGCGTGCTCTCCGGCGCGACTTTTGTGCCGGATGACCAGACACCGAAGCTGGCCATGCTGGCGCAGGCGCGGAACATTCTGGCCCCCACGCTGCTGGCCGCCGCATCGCCGCCCGCTACCCCGGTGACCGCGCCGGATATCCGCGCGGCACTGGCGAAGACGCGGCAGGCGATTGCCGCCGTGGCGCCGCAACTGCCGCAAGGCTCGGCCCTGCTTGGATTGGCAGACACCTTGGCGAAGTTGCAGGGATGCAGCGATGCGCAGTTGATGGCGATGAACGCGGCGCTAACCCGCTTTCTGCCCGGTGAACTTGCCCACCTGGCCTCCAGCCTGAACGCCACGCCGATCACTGTGCAGAATCTGCCGCCAGGGGTGGCGGCGGACTGGTTCCTGCCCAACGGCCAGGTGCGGGTGGAGGCGCTGCCTTCGGCCGCCGACCAGACCACCGCCGGGCTGCGGCGGTTTGCGAAATCCGTGCTGGCGATTGCGCCCAATGCCGGGGGGCCGGCGATTTCCACCATGGCCACCGCGGGGACGATTTTGGGATCCTTCCAGGAAGCTGCGTGGCTGTCGTTTTTCGCTATTGCGGCCATGCTGCTGCTGGTGTTCCGCGACATTGGCGAGACGGTTCTGGTGCTGGTGACGCTGGCGATGTCGGCGCTGCTGACCGCGCTGCTGGCGAAACTTGTTGGATTATTGATCAACTACGCCAACATCATCGCGTTGCCGCTGCTGCTGGGCGTGGGTGTTTCGTTCAACGTGTATTTCGTGATGAATTTCCGCGCGGGCATGGAGAAGTTCCTTGCCTCCGCCACCGCGCGTGCGGTGCTGTTCTCGGCGCTGACCACGGGGACGGCGTTTGGCACGCTCGCCGCCTCGGCGGACCGGGGTACGGCGAGCATGGGGATATTGCTGCTGCTCAGCCTGCTGGCGGTGCTGATCTCGACCTTCGTGTTCCTGCCGGCATTGCTGTATACCGTCGGGAATGCTCGAAAAACGTAGCCTTAGCCTGTCAGGTCATCGCACCAGCATCGCGCTGGAGCCGGAGTTCTGGGCGGCGCTGGCGGCGCTGGCAGCGGCGGAAAATTTAAGTCTTGCCGGGCTGGTCACGCGCATTGACGCAGCGCGCACACCGGAGCGGCCGCTGGCTTCGGCGTTAAGGGTCTATGCGTTGCTGCGGGGTTAACCTCGCAGCACGCCACCGGTTTTCTTGCCCACTTCCGCGACGATTTTTGCTGAAATCGCGTCCAGTTCGGTCTCCGAAAAGCTCTTCTCCACCGGCTGAATGGTGACCGCGATGGCCAGCGAGACCTGTCCCTCCGGCACGCCTTTGCCCTGGTAGCGGTCGAACAGCGCGACATTGGTGATGAGGTTTCGCTCGGCACCTTTGGCGGCACGCAGCAGGGCTTCGGACTGCGTGTCCGCGCTCACCAGGAAGGCGAAGTCGCGGCGGATGGGCTGGAAGGCGGGTAGCACTGGCGCGGCTTTTTTGCGGCGCTTTGGCTCCGGGATGGCATCCAGGAAGATTTCGAACGCCACCGATCCGACCGGCAGGTCCAGTTTGGCGCATAACGCCGGGTGCAGCGTGCCGAAGGCGGCCAGGATGGTTTTTGGCCCCTGGCGTAGGGTGCCGCACTGGCCGGGGTGATAGAACGCGGCGGCGCCGGGGGAGGTGGTGACGCCTTCCATGGGCACGTTGAGCGCGGTGAGGACGGCAATCGCGTCCGCTTTGGCGTCCAGCGCATCGAATTTGCGCGCGGGGGCGAGGGCGGAGAGTGGGGTTTCACCCACGCGCAGGCCGGCGGCGACCAGCGCCTGGGATGTGCCGGCGGCATAAGCCGGCCCGATTTCGAACAGGCCAAGGTCGGCAAAACCACGCGCGGCGTTGCGGGCGGCGGCCAGGGCCAGGGTGGCGAGCGCGGTCGGGCGCATCTGGTCGAGGTCGGCGGCGATGGGGTTGGCCAGGCGCAGGCTCTCGGGCGCGTCGCCAAAAAGTGCTGCGGTCTCATGGTCGAGGAAGCTGAAGGTTACTGCTTCCAGCAGGCCACGTGACGCCAATACGCGCCGCGCTAGGGCGGTGCGGGCCTGTTTGGGGGTGAAAATCGGTGTTTGGATGACGCCTTCCACGGGCAGCGAGACCGGGGCGATGGCGTCCATGCCTTTCAGACGCAGCACTTCCTCGATGAGGTCCACTTCCGGCTCGATTTCCGCGGCGCCGATGGCGGCCTCTGCCGCGCCCGGAACATCCGCCTGGTCCAATGCGGAGGGCTGGGCCACGTCGTTGCGCCAGCTTGGCACGGCGACAGTGACGCTGGCGGAGTCGCGCGCCCGCACGGTGAAGCCGAGCCGTTGCAGCGAGGCGACGGCCTCATCCGGGCCGATGGCCGAGCCGCCAAAGCTTTGTACGCGCTCGAAGCGCAGTTTGGCGGTGCGGGACCATTCCGGGCGGGTGCCACCTTCCGAAATTTCGCTGGCGGCACCGCCGCAGAGTTCAATCACCATGGCGGTGGCGGCATCCAGTGCCTGGGGCAGAAGCTGGCTGTCGATGCCGCGCTCAAAGCGCTGGCGGGCATCGGAGAAGATGCCGGTGCGCTGGCCGGTTTGGGCGATGCGCACGCGGTCGAACAACGCGCATTCGATGAACACGTTGGTGGTGGTCTCATCGCAACCGGTGGCTTCGCCGCCGACGATGCCGGCCAGCGACTGCACGCCCGCCGCGTCTGCGATGACGCAATCTTCAGCGCCCGCCTTCACCGGCTTACCGTGCAGGCCGGTGAATTCCTCGCCATTGCCACGGCGAAGTTCAAGGAAACCGCCGGTGATCTTATCAGCGTCAAAAACATGCAGCGGGCGGCCGAGGTCGTGGGTGAAGAAGTTGGTGATGTCGACCAGCATGTTGATGGGGCGCAGGCCGACGGATTCCAGGCGCTGCTTCAGCCAGTCCGGGCTTTCGCCGTTTTTCACGCCGGTAACCGTGCGGCCCAGCACCCAGGGGCAGGCTTCGGGAAATTCGTTGCGCCACACCACGGCGCTGGCACCCGTGCCGGCGAGCGGGGCGGGGGTAAACTCTTTCAAAACACCAAGCCCGGTGGCGGCAAGGTCGCGCGCCACGCCGCGCACGCTCAGCGCGTCGCCACGGTTGGGGGTGACGGCGATTTCGATCACCGGGTCGTCCATGCCGGCCCACACCGGGTAGGGGACGCCGATGGGGGCGTCCTGCGGTAGTTCAATAATGCCATCGGCATCGCCCTCCAGCCCCAGTTCGCGGAAGCTGACCAGCATGCCCTCGGATTTCACGCCGCGGATTTCACCAACCTTCAGGGTGATGCCGGAACCGGGGACAAACGCGCCGGGCGGGGCAAACACCACGCGCAACCCGGTGCGCGCGTTCGGCGCGCCGCAGACCACGGAGCGTTCCACGCCGTCGCCCACGTCCACGCGGCAGGCGCGCAGGCGGTCAGCGTTGGGGTGGGGCAGGGCCTCTATCACTTGCGCGATCACAAAAGGGGCCAGCGTGGCGGCGCGGTTTTCCACGCCCTCCACTTCCAGGCCGATGGCCGACAGGGTGGTGAGGATGTCCTCCAGCGAGGCGTCGGTTTCCAGCCAGGTCTTCAACCATGACAATGTGAATTTCATGGCTCAGATTCCTTCATGCAGCATGGCGGGGCTCAGCGCGGCAAAGCCGTAATGGCGCAGCCAGCGTACATCGCTCTCGTAGAACAGCCGTAAATCCGCGATGCCGTGCTTCAGCATGGTGAGGCGCTCGATGCCGACGCCAAAGGCAAAGCCCTGGAACTCGCGCGGGTCTATGCCGCAATTTGCGAGCACGTTGGGGTGGACCATGCCCGAGCCGCCGATTTCCAGCCAATCCGTGCCGCCGCCGATCTCGCCGGTCTTGCGGTTCCAGCCGATGTCGACCTCCATGGAGGGCTCGGTGAAGGGGAAGTAGCTGGAACGCAGCCGCACCGGCAAAGCCGGGATGTCAAAGAAGGCGCGCAAAAAATCGATCAGGCAGCCTTTGAGGTGCCCGAGCGTGATGCCGCGCCCGATGACCAGCCCTTCGGTCTGGTGGAACATCGGCGAATGGGTGGCGTCGTGGTCGGCGCGGAAGGTGCGGCCGGGCACGATGATGCGAATCGGCTGCGCCTCGGCCGGGGTGGATTGGTTCTTTGCCCACTCCAGCATGGTACGAATTTGCACGGGGGAGGTATGCGTGCGCAGCACTTCGCCGCCTTGCAGGTAGAAGGTGTCCATCATCGCGCGGGCCGGGTGGTGGGCGGCGATGTTCAGCGCGCTGAAATTATTCCAGTCGTTTTCGATGTCCGGCCCGTCCTTGATGGCAAAACCCATGGCGCTGAAAATCGCCGCGATCTCCTCGGTGGTGCGGCTGATCGGATGGATCGCCCCGGCAATTTCGGGGCGGACGGGGGCGGTGACATCGATCCGTTCGGCCGCCAGCCGGCTTTCCAGCGCCGCCGTATCCAGCACCGCGCGGCGTTCCGCCAGCGCCTGAGTGATGACAGTTTTGAGAACATTGAGCTCTGCGCCTCGGGCTTTGCGTTCGTCCGGGTCCATCGCGCCCAGCGTTTTCAGCTCGGCGGTGATCGCGCCGTTCTTGCCGAGCAGCGAGACGCGCAGCTCCTCCAGCATGTCGCTGTCTGCCGTGGCGATTTTCAGTTCAGCCTGCGCTTTTAATAAGTTAAGGTCATTTGCCGGCATTTGGTCCACCTGATCCATCCGGCCGCAGGGCAGACATTTTTGCTGCCCAAAAGTCAAGCGCCAACCTGGTGGCACGGGTAGCAACCTTGCCGCTGGTGTCACAAATTCTCAACATGCACAAAATAAAGTGTCGCAATTGATGTAATAGGGCCACAACCGCACAAAATGCATAACTATAATGCTTGACCCTTCACGGCCGGGCGGAGTATCCCCCGCCTGGGATGTGTAATCATAGGGATTTCGCAACCAGTATCATTTTTCGCTCACCAATCACGGACAGGGATCGGTTTTTACTATGAAATTCAAAGCATTGGGCGCTTTCGCCGGCCTTGCCCTGCTGGCAGCCTGCTCTTCTACCCCCACCGCCACCAACAACGCCACCGGCGCGGGCATGGCTTCCACCGCCGCCGTTCCTGGCAGCGAACAGGACCTTGTCGCCAACGTTGGCGATCGCGTGTTCTACGCGTTCGACAAATCCAACCTGACCAGCGACTCCGACGCCACACTGGGCCGTCAGGCCGCTTGGCTCGCCAAGTTCCCGAGCGTGAACGTCCTCGTCGCCGGCAATGCCGACGAACGTGGTACGGAAACGTACAACTTGGCGCTTGCTCAGCGCCGCGCCAACGTTGCTCGTGACTACCTGGTCGCCCAGGGCGTTGCCGCTACGCGCCTCACCACCATCTCCTATGGCAAGGATTGCCCGGTTGCCGCTGGCAATGACGAAGCTTCCTACCAGCAGAACCGTAACGCCATCACTTCAGTTCAGGGCTTCAACCCGCAGAACTGTAAGTAATTTTTTACTCCCCCCAACCTTGGTTGGGATGGACTGAAAGTTAAAAACCGGCGGTGTCTCTTTAGTGAGGCACCGCCGGTTTTGTTTTTGTGCCGCTACCGCTATATCGGATGCAGACTGTTGCGCCGTTGTTGAGGATTTCTGCTCCCATGCGTCAAAATCTCATTGCTCTCGCCATCTTTGCCACCATGCTGCCGTTCGGCGCCGCGCAAGGCCAGCCGCTGGTGCAGAGCCAGGAAGGCATCGCGCTGGAAAACCAGATTCTGCAGTTGCAGAATCAGGTGCAGCAGTTGCAGGCCGGCGGCGGCGGTAGCAGCAGCGGTGGGTCCGCGCTTGGCGGCGAGTCCGCTTCGCCGCCGGCCTCATCCTCCGGCGGCGGCACGTCCGACAGCAGCATTGTCACAAAGCTGCTCAACCAGGTGAACGACCTGCAATCGCAGGTGCAGGACCTCAGCGGCAAGGTGGATACGCTGCAGAACGAGGTCGATACCCAACACGCGGCGACCGAGAAAGAAATTGCCGACCTGAAATTCCAGATGACGGGTGCCACGCCTGGCGCGCCGCCAAGCGCGCTGCCAGGTGCGCCAGCACCGCAGGCCGGCAGCGCCCCCGCGCCGATGGCCCCTGCCGTCCCCCCGCCGGTTGCGGCCCCCGCGGTTACCGGGTCGCCCGCGACCATTCTGCACGATGGCCTCGCCGCTTATGCCAAGCATGATTACCCCACCGCTGAAGCTGCCGCGCATGCTATTCTCACCACGGCCAAATCCAGCCCGCAGGCCTACCGGGCGCAGTATCTGCTGGCACAGTCCCTGGCCGCTGAGAATAAGCCGCAGGCCGCCGCGATTGCCTATGACGACGCCTATAACCTCAACCGTGCCGGCACATGGGCGCCGCAGTCCCTGTTCGGTCTGGCGGCGTCGCTGGCTGACATCAACCAGCATGAGGCCGCCTGCGACACGCTTTCCTCGCTCAACAGCCAGTTCCCGACGCCGCCCGAGGGTATGAAGGCGAAGATCGACGCGCTGAGCCACCGGGCGAGTTGCCAGTAACGCCGCTGGGGCCAATCGGCACGGCGGCGCAAAATTTTGCCGGCGCCATGGCCCGGCTTGGGCCGTTTGGTGCCGCCCCGCGCCTTGCCGTCGCGGTTTCCGGCGGGGCGGACAGCACGGCGCTGGCGCTGCTGGCGCGAGACTGGGCGGCGCGAAACAACGGCAGCGTTCTGGCGCTGATCGTGGACCATGGCCTGCGCGAAGCCTCGGCGGCGGAGGCTGAGCTTACCGCCGCCCGGTTGGCTGCACGTGGTATTAAAAGTAAAATCAGTACCTTGTCAGGTATTTTTACCCCCGCAATTCAGGAAAAAGCCCGTACCGCGCGTTATGAGGCACTGGCAAACGCGGCGCTGGCGGACGGGCGGTTGCATTTGCTGCTGGGGCATCACGCTGCTGACCAAGCCGAGACGGTGGCGATGCGGGCGCGGCGCGGCCCTGGCGGGGCGGAGGGTGTTGCGGCATGGACCGCGCGCGACAAGGTTTTGCTCCTGCGCCCGTTGCTTGAGGTGCCGCCCGCAGCCTTGCGGGCTTATCTCACGGCGGAAAACATGGAATGGGTGGAGGACCCCTCCAACCAAAACCAGAAATTTGAGCGGGCGCGCATCCGGCTGGAAGGTACCGGCGCGCAACCCGCCAGCGCCGGCACACGGCAGGCGCGGGAACTCGAGGCGGCGCAATTTCTGGCCCGCCACGCCATCATCCGGCCCGAGGGCTTTGCCGTGCTGGATGCCCCCGCCGCTCCGGTGGCGGCACTGGCGGCGCTGTTGCGGGTGATCGGCGGCAGTGTTTATGCGCCGGACCAGCGGGCTACGGCTACCCTGGCGGCAAGGCTACGGCCGGCCACGCTGGGCGGGGTGCGTATTCTGGCCGCCGGGCGGCTGGGGCCGGGCTGGCTGCTGGTCCGCGAACCGGCCTGCCTCGCACCGCCCATCCCGGTGCGGTGCGGTGCCCTCTGGGATGGGCGTTTTACCGTGGAAACCACGGCGGAAACCACGGCGGCACCGGGGATGACTTTTGGCGCGCTGGGGGGTGATGTGAAAAAATACAAAAGATACAATGGACTACCGGCAGTTGTTTTGTGCGCGATGCCAGCGTTGTACAGTCCGGACGGCGCGGTGCGCTTCCCCGCCCCGGCCCGATTCACGCCGCCGGCGCCCGCCGCGCCGCATCCATTCGTCAGTTCGCGGCAATAAATTTGTGCAACGCTACAAAATCGGTGCAGAATGACCATCTGAGATACTGGTCTATCGCGGCGGCAGCGTGGCGTTTGTTTTTTATTAAGAGAATTGGATAAGGCTAGATGAACAATCTTGGTCGAAATATTGCGCTCTGGGTGGTTGTCGCTCTGTTTCTGGTCGTACTTTTTAATGTCTTCCAGCCATCCAGCTCATCCAACAACCCGGTGAGCCAGCTCGCCTACTCCAGTTTCCTGGATCAGGTGAACAACAACCAGGTACAGGATGTCACCATCGCGGGGCATGAGGTTACCGGCACCACCAAGGACGGCAAGGCGTTTGAGACCTACGCACCGGAGGACCCGGCGCTGCTGAACAAGCTGATTGCCGCCAATGTGCATGTGGACGCCAAGCCTGAGAGCGATTCCTTCTCCATTGTTAAGGCCCTTATTTCCTGGGCGCCGATGCTGCTGCTGATCGGTGTGTGGATATTCTTCATGCGCCAGATGCAGTCCGGTGGTGGCCGCGCCATGGGCTTTGGCAAGTCGCGGGCACGGTTGCTGACGGAAAAGCAGGGCCGCGTGACGTTTGATGACGTCGCCGGCATTGACGAGGCCAAGAGCGAGCTGCAGGAAATCGTCGAATTCCTGCGCGACCCGCAGAAATTCCAGCGCCTCGGCGGTAAAATCCCCAAGGGCTGCTTGCTCGTCGGCCCGCCCGGCACCGGCAAAACATTGCTCGCGCGTGCTATAGCGGGCGAAGCTAACGTACCGTTCTTCACCATTTCCGGCTCGGATTTCGTGGAAATGTTCGTTGGTGTCGGTGCGTCGCGCGTGCGTGACATGTTCGAGCAGGGCAAGAAGAACGCGCCGTGCATCATTTTCATTGACGAAATCGACGCCGTTGGCCGCCATCGTGGCGCCGGCCTGGGCGGCGGTAATGACGAGCGCGAGCAGACGCTGAACCAGATGCTGGTCGAGATGGACGGATTTGAGAGCAATGAGGGCGTTATCCTCATCGCCGCCACTAACCGGCCGGACGTGCTGGACCCGGCGCTGCTGCGTCCCGGCCGATTCGACCGTCAGGTCGTGGTGCCGAATCCGGATGTTCTCGGCCGCGAAAAAATCCTGAAAGTGCATATGCGCAAGGTGCCTTTGGCGTCCGACGTGGACCCGAAGACCATTGCGCGCGGCACGCCGGGCTTCTCCGGTGCGGACCTCGCCAATCTGGTGAACGAGGCTGCCTTGCTGGCCGCGCGTATCGGCAAGCGCGTGGTTGCCATGGCGGAGTTTGAGCACGCCAAGGATAAGGTGATGATGGGCGCGGAACGCCGCTCCCTGGTCATGTCCGACGACGAGAAGCGCATGACCGCGTATCACGAGGGTGGCCATGCCATTTGCTCCATCACGCTGTTGGAATGCGACCCGGTGCATAAGGCCACCATTATTCCGCGTGGCCGCGCCCTTGGCATGGTCATGTCCCTGCCGGAGGGCGACCGCTACTCCACCAGCAAGCTGAAACTGCTGCAGCAGCTGATTATGGCCATGGGTGGCCGCGCCGCCGAGGAAATCGTCTTTGGCGCTGACAGGGTCTCCAACGGCGCCTCTGGCGACATTAAAATGGCGACGGATATGACACGGCGCATGGTCACCGAATGGGGCATGTCCGAGAAATTGGGCATGATCTCCTATGGCGATAACGGGCAGGAGGTGTTCCTCGGCCATTCCGTGACGCAGAACAAGAACGTCTCGGAAGCCACGGCGCGTGAGATCGATAATGAGATCAAAGCCATTATCGACCACGCCTATTCCGAGGCGCGGCGCATCCTTACCGAGCGCCGGGCGGATCTGGAAGCCCTGGCGCAGGGGCTACTGGAGTATGAGACGCTTTCCGGCGACGAAATCGAGGCGGTGATCCGCGGCGAGAAAATCATCCGCAAGGTGGTGGACGAGCCGATGCCCGACCAGCGCCGCGCCTCGGTGCCCACGGCTGCACCGCCGCGGCCGGAGATGCCGGGGATTATCCCCGCGGCGGGCTGAGGGACCGTTCCAGAAGCCGCTCTGGCGGCCGCCTAGGGGCGGTTTTCTGCGCTCCGATGCTCACGTACCTTGAGTACGCTCCGCGGAGCCTGCCCCCGCGAAGGCGGGGGGTGCTCCCAAATCACTCCTATTCGACTCACCAGAGCAACTTCTGAAACAGTCCCTAAAACGGCACGGGATGTAGGTTCCGTGCCGTTTCCGCTCTTGCCGGGGCGGGCGGGCTTCTTTATCCGCAACGCATGGCACAGCATTATTTCACCGTTACATGGGACCAGTTGCACCGCGATGCGAAGGCGCTGGCGTGGCGGCTGCATGCGCTCGGGCCCTGGAAGGGCATTGTGGCGATTACGCGCGGCGGGTTGATCCCGGCGGCGATTATCGCCCGCGAGCTGGAATGCCGGTTGATCGAGACCGTCTCGGTGATGACCTATAACGAGGAGAGCCGTGGCCAGCCAGTCGTCATCAAGCCGCCGGTCGCGGCCGGCGACGGCGAAGGGTGGCTGATTATTGACGATTTGGTGGATTCCGGGACGACCGCGAAACTGGTGCGGGGGCTGCTGCCGAAAGCGCATCTGGCCACGGTTTACGCCAAGCCGGTAGGCAAACCATTCGCGGATACTTTTGTAACCGAGGTCAGTCAGGACACCTGGATACTCTTTCCGTGGGACACAGAGCCGCAGTTTATCGCGCCGTTGGCCCGCAAGTCCGCCTAGTATTTAGGGTAAAACTCCGGTATGAGCGGGCCACACGCCATGGGGCGTGTTCGTGCGTGGGGCATTGGGCCTCATTCATGTTGTTGAGACTAGCGGCAGAACGGGGTTTTAGGGAACCAACCGGATGATCCGCGCCGCCGCCGGTTTATTGCCCGCGGCGTTTCCGGCCACATGGTCCGTGGCTGTGATGCGTGTTTGCACCGTTCACAGCCAGACCCATGCAGCCCGAGGCGCCGCTTAACCACCGGTCTACGCGCTTTCATTCAACGTTTCCTCCCCCCGGCTTGCCGTATTGGGAGTTGTTAAAAATGTTTGATCGTTATTTCCGTAAAGAGATGGAATGGGGCGGCAAGACGCTGATCCTCGAGACCGGCAAGGTCGCCCGTCAGGCTGATGGCGCCGTGGTTGCCTCCTATGGCGACACCGTACTGCTCGCCACCGTCGTTGGCGCGAAATCGCCAAAGCCGGGCCTGGATTTCTTCCCGCTGACCGTGAACTACCAGGAAAAATTCTTTGCCGCCGGGCGCATTCCGGGTGGCTTCTTCAAGCGTGAGGGCCGCCCGACCGAGAAGGAGACACTGGTCTCCCGCCTGATCGACCGTCCGATTCGTCCGCTGTTCCCGCAGGGTTACAAGAACGAAGTGCAGGTTATCGTGACCGTGCTGAGCCATGACCTTGAGAACGACCCGGACATTCTGGCCCTGATTGCCGCCTCCGCGGCGCTGACCATTTCCGGTATTCCGTTCTTTGGCCCGGTTGGCGCTGCGCGCGTTGGCCTGATCAATGGCGAATACGTGCTGAACCCGACCACCTCCGAGAAGGAAGAGAGCAAGCTCGACCTAGTGCTGGCTGGTACGGTTGAGGGCGTGCTGATGGTGGAATCGGAGGCTTCCGAGCTTTCCGAGGACGTCATGCTTGGCGCCGTCACCTTCGGCCATGCCGCGTTCCAGCCGGTGATCCAGGCGATCATCGAACTGGCCGAGCATTCGGCGAAAGACCCGTGGCCGCTGCCGGAAGTCTCCGAAGAGACCAAGACGCTGGCCGCGCGCGTTGATGCACTGACCCGCGTGCCACTGCGCGATGCCTATACCGAGACCGTGAAGCAGGTTCGCCAGGAAAAGATTTCCGCCGCGAAGAAAGCCGCTGCCGTGCTGCTGACCGAGGAAGGCCTGGATGCCGACAAGGCGAAGGGGCTGTTCAAGGAGCTCGAAGCCGACATCGTGCGCAACAACATCCTGGACACTGGCCTGCGTATCGATGGCCGCGACACCAAGACCGTGCGCCCGATTATGGCTGAAGTGGGCGTGCTGCCCCGTACCCATGGCTCCGCGCTGTTCACCCGTGGCGAGACCCAGGCACTGGTTGTTGCCACGCTCGGCACCGCGCAGGATGAGCAGTTGATCGACGCCGTGGAAGGCGAGTTCAAAGAGCATTTCATGCTGCATTACAACTTCCCTCCGTACTCGGTTGGTGAAACCGGCCGCATGGGCTCGCCCGGCCGCCGCGAAATCGGCCATGGCAAGCTGGCCTGGCGCGCGGTGCATCCGTTGCTGCCGGCCAAGGAAGCCTTCCCCTACACTCTGCGCATTGTCTCCGAGATTACCGAATCCAACGGCTCGTCCTCGATGGCGACCGTCTGCGGCACCTCGCTGGCGCTGATGGATGCCGGCGTGCCGCTGACGCGCCCGGTGGCGGGCATCGCCATGGGCCTGATCAAGGAAGATCGCGCCTTTGCCGTGCTCTCCGACATTCTGGGCGACGAGGATCATCTCGGCGACATGGACTTCAAGGTGGCCGGTACCGAAGCGGGCGTTACCTCGCTGCAGATGGACATCAAGATCACCTCCATCACGCCAGAGATTATGAAAATCGCTCTGGAACAGGCCAAGGGTGGGCGTTTGCACATCCTCGGCGAAATGGCCAAAGCGCTGACCTCCGGCCGTGAGGGCGTTTCCTCCAACGCGCCGAAGATCGTGACGATCCAGGTGCCGAAGGATAAGATCCGCGACATCATCGGCACCGGCGGCAAGGTGATCCGCGAGATCGTCGAACAGACCGGCGCGAAAATCGACATCGACGATAGCGGCGCTGTCAAAGTCTCCGCTGCCGACGACAAGAAGATCCAGGCGGCGATTGACAAGATCCGTGGCATCATTGCCGAACCGGAAGTGGGCGTGATCTACAATGGCAAGGTCGTGAAGACCGCCGATTTCGGCGCCTTCGTGAACTTCCTTGGCGCCAAGGACGGTCTGGTTCACATCTCCGAACTGGCCGCGAACCGCGTTGCGAAAACCAGCGATGTGGTCAAGCAGGGCGATAGCGTGAAGGTCAAGGTTATCGGCTTCGATGACCGCGGCAAAGTGAAGCTCTCGATGAAGCAGGTCGACCAGGAAACTGGTGAAGACATCTCCAAGCGCGAGATGGCTGAGTAAGCACTCAGCGTAAACCAACTGATGGTTTGGAACGGCGCCCCGCAACGGGCGCCGTTTTTTGTTGGATGGGTTTTTGGAGGTGCCCTTTGAGAATTTTGCGCGGGCCGGAAGTGCCCCCCCTTTTCTCCCGGTGATACCCAGCAGCGTAATGGTAGGATGGGGCCGAAAGCGGATCACCCCTCCCGCACGTAGCCGCACCACTCCGTGAACAGTTTCTGGTGTGTCACCACATCCGCGTGCCGCACATAGGCGCGGTCCGACCCAGTCTGCGCAATTCGCTGCCATTCTTCCGGCGAAAGAAATTCCGTGGCCGGATCTCCGCCAGCGCGCCGAGCCGCCGGTTCGCTTCCTGTAACGCCTTGATATAATGCTCCTGGAGATGGCGGCGTATCACAGCCAACACAAAGCGGATGGTCGAGGCCCATGGCGGCGAGCTGCTCCGGATGGCCATGACCCCGCCTACCGCCGTCGCCTTTAGCCATTCGCAAAGCACCACACCCCGCAGATGAATTCCGTGGGGAGCAAATCACCTGGGGCAACAACTCAATAGCAGGGAACACTTTTGGTGAGGCAATGCCTGGCTGCAATGATATTGACGCCGGCCATAACGTAGGGCCGGGCAAGCTGTTTTGACGGTTTGAATAGGCAGCAGCTCAATGTGCACTGGAGCTGTGGGTTAGGCTCTGGTACCGTAAAAAATATCAATCCCGCGTCGCTGTGTTGAGTTGAAAAAGGTCAGCTTGGACCAAGTTGAGCTTGGTTTTTGTGAGCTGTCCTCCCGATACCGTGGCGATCTGGGAGAGGCTCATGTCTTCGAATAACAAATAGCTTGGATTAGCCATTAAGCCTGGAACGTCGCGGTCGAGGATCGCCTTGCCGCGCTGATCCGCGGCTATGGTGTCTACCGGCGTGTTCAGCGAGAAGGCTGGACGGGATGCCACCGCTACACCATTCGACGTAACCTCTGCGGGAGGCTTTTGAACGCTGCATCCGGGCAAAAATGCGAGGCTGCTAAGGGTAACGAGTGCTGTTGCATTGTGTCGAAACGTATTGAACATTAAGAAAAGTCCTTCCAAAGTCCGGCTCCGCAGCTCCGACAATCGTCGCCTGCATCACGAACCCCCGCACCCCGCCACCGCTACTTCAATGCTGGTCCGCATGAACTCCAAAGGACAAACTAGCCCACACTGCCGCGACCTGCAAGATGCTCACGAATCGCGAACGTGGGGCAATACTCATGGATGTTGTTCTGACTTGAGTCGTATTCAGTTGGTGTGGGGGGTTATCTCTGCCGGGCGAGGTTTGCAGCAAATAAACTGCGTGAAGCGCTTCCTGCGCGTCACGGCCCAAGCAATAAAATCTATCGAGTTCATGAATGATAGTTTAGTGGAGTTTACTAAAATTGTCAGGTATGTATATTGTCGTGACGTTAGCATAAACAACGTAACATTAATTTAACTAATAATAGTTGGTATTAGGGGAGTAGGAGCGATCTTATCCGCCAGCCCCCTTCGTACGCTCCTGATTGGCAAACCATATTCAGGAAGGAATATCCAATGCCTGTTAACAACCCCAAGGAACTATTCGTAAAAATGTTGAGCGACGTCCGGCAGCGGACCGAGAAAACGACAAAGATTTACGAAGAACTGAGTGAGGTCGCGCAGGACCCAAACATCAAGGAAGCTTTGCAGTCGCGGGTCTTTCTACAGGATAAGATACTCAGTTCACTGGACCGGTGCTTCAAACTCATGGGCGAGAAACCCGTTCCTTTTACTGGGCGCATGCAAGAGGTCTTTCTTGAGGACTTCCGGCGCGAACTCGCTGAGATCAAGACACCGGCGGCAAAGGCGCTCTTTGTCCTGATCAAGGCCAACCACTTAATGCATTTACATGTCGCCGAGTACGTGGCGCTGATTGCGATGGCCGACGTAACCGATCACTTTGGCGTCGGCGTGATTCTCGAGAGCTGTCTCGCGGACAAACTCGCCTTCATTGAGCGGACTCGCCGCTTGATCCGGCATAGTATCGAGCAAAAGCACGGTATTAAGCTAGCGGCCTGAAAGCGCGCTCAAGTTCAAAACTTTTTGTATGTCTAAATTGACGGCTTCCCTCCGAAGGGGTGCGAGTTTCGCTTGCACCCCTTCACCCCAGCAGCGCCGGCACTAGTACGGCGGCTCCTTCGAGCCGTCCCGCACGTAGGTCATCCAGCGCCTGGTTGGCTTGGCGCAGCGGGTAGATTGTGGTGTGAGTTTGGATGCCGATTTCCGGTGCCAGGCGCAGAAAGTCGATCCCGTCCTGGCGGGTTAGGTTGGCCACCGAGACCAGTTGCCGTTCCTCCCACAGCAGCCGGTAGGGGAAGCTCGGAATGTCGCTCATATGGATGCCCGCGCAGACCACGCGCCCGCCCTTGCGCACGGCCTGCAGCGCCAGCGGCACCAGCGCGCCAACTGGCGCGAAGATGATTGCCGCATCCAACGGCTCGGGCGGCATCTCATCCGAGCCGCCAACCCAGACCGCGCCCAACTGCCGCGCGAAATCCTGCGATGCCGTGTCGCCCGGCCGCGTGAAGGCAAACACCGAGCGTCCCTGCCAGCGGGCGATCTGCGCCACGATGTGCGCGGCGGCGCCAAAGCCGTACAGGCCCAGGGTTTTGCTTTTGCCGGCAATGCCCAGCGACCGCCAGCCGATCAGCCCGGCGCAGAGCAGCGGTGCTAGCGAGGAATCATTGCCCGCCTCGCCCAGCGGAAAGGCATAATGCGCGTCGGCGATGCAGGCGGTGGCGTAGCCGCCGTTGCGGGTGTAGCCGGTGAACAGCGGGTCATCGCACAGGTTCTCGTGCCCGCTGGCGCAATAGGGGCACACGCCGCAGGTATGCCCGAGCCACGGCACGCCCACCCGCTCGCCCAGCCTCAAGCCCTCCACGCCTTCGCCCAACGCGTCGATCCGCCCGACAATTTCATGCCCGGGGATGATGGGCAGTTTCGGGTGCGTCAACTCGCCGTCAACCACATGCAAATCCGTTCGGCAAACGCCGCAGGCGGTTATTTTTACCCTGATTTCACCATAGCCCGGCCGCGGGTCCGGCAGTTCGGTCCATTCAAGCGCCGCGCCGGGTTGTTTCAGGAGCATGGCGTGCATGGGGGTTCTCTATCTTTGCAAAATATACTGCCCAGGTGCTGGCTCCAGGCATTTGTAACCGGCTTTGGCGTTGCCCATCGGTGGTGGTGCCACCGGTTCGCCGGAATGCGCATCCAGCCAAGCGGTCCAGGCCGGCCACCAGGAGCCCTCGGTGAGCCTCGCCACCTGCATCCACTCATCGGGCGCATGGTACTTGCCTTCCGGCGGGCGGTGCAGGCTACGGTAATGCCGGTGCGGGTGGCCCGGCTCGCTCACAATTCCGGCGTTATGCCCGCCGGATGTGAGCACGAAAGTTAGGTCCTCCGAATTGAGCAGATGCAATTTATGCACCGAGCGCCAAGGCGCGATGTGGTCCGTCTCGGTGCCGACGACAAAGAATGGCCCCGCGATATCGGTCAGCGAAACCTCCTTGCCCCCGGCGGGGAACCGGCCTTCCGCGAGGTTGTTGTTCTGGAATAAATGCCAGAGATATTCCGAATGCATCCGGTAGGGCATGCGCGTGGCATCCAGATTCCACGACATCATATCGTTGGGATGTTCTTCCTCGCCTAAATAATAGCGCCGCACCAGGCGTGACCAGATCAGGTCGTTGGAACGCAATGACTGGAACGCTCCGGCCATCTGCGTACTATCCAGGTAGCCTTTTTGCCACATGATATCATCAAGAAACGCGAGTTGCGCCTCGTTGATGAACAACTGCATTTCACCGGCTTCGGTAAAATCCGTCTGCGCGGCCAGCAGGGTGAGGCTGGCCAGCCGGTCGTCCTGGTCGCGCGCCATGGCGGCGGCGGCAATGCTTAGCAAGGTGCCACCGAGGCAGTAGCCGGTGGAGTGGATTTTTGGCGCGCCACTGATTGCCTGCACGGCATCCAACGCAGCCATCACGCCTTTCTCACGGTAATCGTCGAAATGTGTCTCGCGTTGTTCCGCCCCCGGATTCAGCCAGGAAATGCAGAACACCGTGTAGCCCTGGTCCACCAGATAACGGATCATCGAGTTGTGCGGCGAAAGGTCAAGAATGTAATATTTCATTACCCAGGCTGGCACGATCAGAATCGGCTCGGGCCGTACTTTCTCCGTGCGCGGGGCGTATTGGATCAGCTCGATTAACTCGTTGCGGAACACCACCTGTCCCGGCGTGATGGCGACATCGCGCCCCGGCAGCAAGGGCAGGGGCACGGGGCCGTTTCCGGCCACTTGCGCCAAATCGGCGATGAAGTTCTTCAAGCCCTGCTCCAGGTTTTTTCCACATGTCGCCCGCGTCACCTCGATCACTTCTGGATTCATGAACGGAATGTTCGAGGGCGAGAACATGTCCAGCACCTGCCGGGTCATGAAGCTTATCATGCGCTCATGGCTGAGCGCGACACCGTTCACGCCGGTCGTTGCCAGTTTCCACCAGCGCTCGTTGAGCAGAAACCCCTGTTCGAAAAAGGAAAACGGGAAGCGGTTCCAGCCTGGACTATCAAAACGATGATCGCCGGGTGCCGGCTTCACCACTGGATCGGCGCTGAAGGCGGATTGCCAAAGCGTCACCGCATCGCGCAATGCCTGATGCGCCAGGGCGGTGCGCCGGCCAGGCTGGTCCACCATATGCGTGGCCCAGTCCATCACCGCACCGGTAATTGCTGAAGGTGACAGCCCCGCCGTCATCTTGCCTTCAGCCGCGTGCAGGTTGCGGTCGAAAGCGCGCATTTCGGTCAGGTCGACCAGTGAGAGTGCCTCGTTTTGTGAATTTTCACGCAAGCGCTACCTCCAGAACATTACCCCTGGAAGCAGGGGTAATGCAGCTTTTTATATCATAAAAAAAGACCGAGTTTTACCTTGATTCAGGTCAAACGCGTGAAATCAGGCGTCAATGATGCGAGGGCCGCCCGCCGTTAGATCCGCCGCCGCCATGCCAGCCACCCCCACCACCATGCCAGCCGTTTCCGCCGCCGCCATGCCAGCCACCCCCGCCACCATGCCAGCCGTTTCCGCCACCGACCCATATGCCGCCGCCGTAATAAACAAACGGGAACGGCGGATAGAGGTAGCCATAGGCCGGATAATAGCCATAAAGCGGCGGGTAAGCGTAATAGCCCGGCGCATAGCCACCGGCCTCCTCGGGCGGCATCGGGGGCACCTTGTTCCCCATCGAGGCCATGCATTGCATATAGGTAATGTCGTATTGCCGCTGCAGATCGTAAGCCGAGGCCTGCGCGTTATTCGCACCCGCGGCGGACCCAACAAGCAAACCCGTTCCCGCGCCGATAGCAGCACCCGCGCCGGCGTTGCCAGAAGCCGAGCCGATCGCGGCACCCGCCAAAGCCCCCACCGCGGTACCCACAACAGCACTGCCCACGGCGGCCTGGTTGGCGGCTTGCGTGGGGGAGGAATAGCCTATGCTCTCCGCCGCGGCGTTGCGGCAGGTTGTATCATCGGCCTGGAACACGGAATAGCTCACCCCTGGGCCAGGCATAACCGCTACGCTGGGCCCAGTGGGCGGCGCCACCGCACAGCCACCAAGCCCGGCAAGAAACACTAGGCCCAGCGCATGTTTCGGAAATTTCATTTTCTGCATATCTCGCATATCCCCTACCTCCGGCGAATAAATTCCCAGGACGAAGGCCCCTGCTTGCCATATGGCGCTATATTTAGGCGCTTCAACTTGGGTTGTCGTTGATCTCCATCAAGGACCGGCATTGATCCGAATCAATGTTGATTGCCGCGCGATACCATAGCAAGGTAACTGCGCGGTTGGTTCCGCCTGTCACAACCGGCATTGGATTTGCCATGGGTTCAGTTGCATCGCAGGGAAAGGTCATCTCGGTTCGCGGCGTTGTCGTGGATGTCAGTTTTGCTGACGGCATTTTGCCGGAGATTAACACCGCTCTGGTGGTGGAATGGGACCGCCCCGAACCGCTGATCCTGGAAGTGCACGCGCATGAAAACGCCACCACGGTGCGCGCCATCGCGCTGCAAACCACCGCCGGGTTGGCGCGCAACACACAAGTCCGCGCCACCGGCGCGCCGGTTAGCGTGCCGGTGGGCGATGCCGTGCTGGGCCGGCTGCTCGATGTCACCGGCAATCTGGGCGACCGTGGCCCGCCGCTGCCTGAAAATACCCCTCGGCGCGGCATCCACAACCCGCCGCCGCCGCTGGGTGACGTGGTTGCCGCCAACATCGTGTTTGAGACCGGCATCAAGGTCATCGACCTGCTCGTCCCCATGTCCCGGGGCGGCAAGGCTGCCATGTTCGGTGGCGCCGGCGTCGGCAAAACCGTGCTGGTGATGGAACTGATCCACGCGATGGTGGAAAAATACCAGGGCATTTCCGTGTTCGCCGGCGTGGGGGAGCGCTCGCGCGAGGGCCACGAGCTGCTTAGCGACATGCGCGACTTAGGCGTGCTGGCGCGTACCGTGTTGGTTTACGGGCAGATGAACGAGCCTCCCGGTGCGCGCTGGCGCGTGCCGCTCACGGCACTCACAATCGCCGAGCATTTCCGCGACCAGAAGCATCAAAATGTGCTGCTGCTGATGGATAACGTGTTCCGCTTCGTGCAGGCGGGCGCGGAGGTTTCCAGCCTGCTCGGGCGGCTGCCCTCGCGCGTCGGCTACCAGCCCACTTTGGCAACAGAAGTCGCCTCGCTGGAGGAACGCATCGCCTCGGTCGCGGGGGCGGCGATTACTTCCATCCAGGCCGTCTACGTCCCGGCGGATGATTTCACCGACCCGGCGGTGACGGCGATTTCCAGTCATATGGACAGCATCGTCATGCTCTCGCGCCAACTGGCGGCGGAGGCGTTCTACCCGGCGGTGGACCCGCTGTCGTCGTCGTCGATATTGCTGGACCCTCTGGTGGTCGGCGAAACGCATTACCGCGTGGCCGAGCAAGTGCGCGAGGCGCTGGCACGCTTCAAGGATCTGCAGGACATCATTGCCCTGCTCGGCATGGAGGAGTTGGGTGCGGCGGACAGGCTGATCGTGAAACGCGCGCGCCGCCTGCAACGGTTCTTGAGCCAGCCTTTTACAGTTACCGAGGCTTTCACCGGTACGCCCGGCCGCTCGGTGAGCTGCGCCGACACCGTGGCGGGCTGCCAGGCGATCCTGAACGGCGAGGCGGATAACTGGGCGGAAAGCTCGCTCTACATGGTCGGCACGTTCGAGGAGGCGCGCGCGAAGGAAGCCGCCGCGTTGAAACCCGCATGAGACTGCAGATCGTCACCCCCCTGAGCGTGGCCGTGGATGCACCTGATGTGCGCGCCCTGCGCGCCGAGGACGCCAGCGGCCATTTTGGCATCCTCCCCGGCCATGCGGAATTCCTCTCCAGCCTCGCCATTTCCGTGGTGGCGTGGAACACAGTGGACGGCACCCCGCATTACTGCGCCGTGCGCGGCGGCATGATCTCGGTCAGCAACGGGGAGGACATTACCATCGCCACGCGCGAGGCTGTGCCAGGCGAGGACCTTGCCACCTTGGAAGCCGATGTGCTGGCCCGCTTCCGCGCGGCGCAAGAGGTGGAACGCACCGAGCGGGTGGAGAGTACCAGGCTGCAACTCAATGCCATAAGGATGATCATGCGCCATCTGCGGCCCGATACGCGCGGCGTGGGAGAATATTCATGAGCGAGCCAGAAAAGCCGGAAAAAGAAGATCAACTGGTGCAAAACGTGCATGTGCGCGGCGAGCGCCACAAGCGCTGGCTGCGCGAGGGCGAGGCCTCCACCGCGCGGCGCCTGGCGCAGATCGGCGTGCTCGGCTGGATCATCGTCGTGCCCATGCTGATCGGCATTTTTATCGGCCACTGGCTGGACCACAGGCTCAACACCGGCATTTTCTGGACCGCGCCGATGCTTTTCCTGGGGCTGGCGCTGGGCTGCTGGTCGGGCTGGAAATGGATGCAGGGCACATGAGCGCGGTGCTATATCTGCTCGCCGGTTTTGCCGCCGGGCTGCTGTATTTCCACGCCGTTTGGCGCAGCGCCAACTTGTTTGCCGAGGGCGGCACCGCCGCCGCGGCCGGGCTGACGCTGGGGCGCATTGTGTTGCTCGGCGGCGCGCTGGCGCTGGCCAGCCGGCACGGCGCGCTGCCGCTGTTGCTCATGGCGCTGGGCGTGCTGGCCGCGCGTCCGGTGGTGTTGCGCCGCTACCGGGTGGCGGCATGATCTCTCCGCTCAGCAACCCGCCGCTGTTCCACCTCGGCCCGGTGCCGGTGACTGAACCCGTGGCCGCCACCTGGGGCATCATGCTCGTGCTGGTTTGCGGCAGCGCCCTGCTCACCCGCCGCCTCAAGCTGGTCCCCAATAAAATGCAGGCGGCGCTGGAACTCATTGTCGCCACCGTGGACAGCCAGATACGCGACACCATGCGCGTGGAGCCCGCCCCCTACCGCGCCTTCATCGGCACCTTGTTCGTGTTTATTTTTGTTGCCAACTGGTCCTCGCTGCTGCCCGGCGTGGCGCCGCCCACCGCGCATCTGGAAACCGACGCGGCGCTCGCGCTGCTGGTGTTCCTCGCCGTCATCTGGTTCGGCATCCGCGCCGGCGGGGTTGGCGGCTATCTGTCCAGTTTCGCCTTTCCCAACCCGGTTATGATCCCCCTCAACTTCATCGAAACCCTGACGCGGACCTTCTCCCTGCTGGTGCGGCTGTTCGGCAATGTCATGAGCGGGGTGTTCGTCGTCGGCATCGTGCTTTCGCTCGCCGGGCTGCTGGTGCCGATTCCGCTCATGGCGCTCGGCCTGCTCACCGGCGCCGTGCAGGCCTATATTTTTGCCGTGCTGGCGATGGTGTTCATCGCCGGGGCGGTTGCCGAGTCTAACCCCAAAACCCCCAGCACAAAGGCTTCCCCATGAACTGGTTGGCGTTTGCTAGCATCATCTCCGCCGCGCTCGCGGTCTCCTTCGGCGCCATCGGCCCGGCACTGGGCGAGGGCCGCGCGGTGGCCGCCGCGATGGACGCCATCGCCCGGCAGCCAGAGGCGGCGAACACCATTTCCCGCACTCTGTTTGTTGGTTTGGCGATGATCGAGACCATGGCGATCTACTGCCTGGTCATCGCGCTGCTGCTGCTGTTCGCGAACCCGCTGCTGAAATAACGCCATGAGCATCGACTGGTGGACGCTGGTCCTGCAGGCCCTCAACGTCCTCATCCTCATCTGGCTGCTGGCGCGCTTCTTCTGGCGCCCCGTCGCGAGCATGATCGAGCAGCGCCGCGCCGCCGCGCAGAGCCTGCTCGACGAGGCGGCCACCAAACGCGCGGCGGCCGACGCGGCGCTGGCCGAAATCACCCAAACCCGCGCCGGCTTCGCGCAGGAGCGTGACGCGATACTGGCCGCCGCCCGCACGGACGCCTCCGCCGCGCGCGCCGCGTTGCTGGCCGATGCGGGAAAGGAAGCCGAGACACTGAAGCACGCCACCCAGGAAGCCATGGAAGCCGCGCGGCAAGCCGCCGCCCAGAGCTGGCGGGACCGCGCCAGCCGCCTCGCCGTGGACATCGCCGCGCGCCTCGCCGCCCGGCTGCAAGGCGAGGCGGTACAGGCGGCGTTTCTGGAGTTTTTGCTCCAGGAGATACGGGCATTGCCGGGCGCGGCGCGGCAGGCCACAGCGCTGGAAGTCATCAGCGCCACCGAAATTACACCTGCCGCACAAACTTCCATCGTCGCGCAAATCACCGCCGCCCTGGGATCCTCGCCGCAACTCAGCTTCCACACCGAACCGGCGCTAATCGCTGGGCTGGAACTGCGCGGCCCGCATTTGTCCATCAAGAACAGCTGGCGCGCCGACCTCGACCGCATCCTCCAAGACCTCACCCATGACGGATAACACGCCCCTCCCGGACGCCTGGCTGGCCGAGGCTGATGCCAAGCTTGGCGCCGCCAAGCTTGGCCCTCATGCGGATCAGGTCGGCCGCGTCGAGGAAGCCGGCGACGGCATCGCGCTCATCTCCGGCCTGCCCGGCGTGCGGCTGGACGAACTGCTGCAATTCGAATCCGGCCAATTCGGTTTCGCCCAGGTGCTGGAGCGCGATCGCATCGGCTGCGTGCTGTTCGACGATGCCGACTCCATTCATGCGGGCGAGGCCGTGCGCGGCACCGGCGACGTGGTGCGCGTCCCCACCGGCCCAAGCCTGCTGGGGCGTATCCTTGACCCGCTCGGCCGCCCGCTCGACGGCAGAGGTCCCATCACCGGCGCGCCGCTCATGCCCATCGAACGCCCCGCCCCGGCGATCGTCGACCGCGAACTGGTCACCCAGCCGGTGCAGACCGGGCTGGTGGTGGTGGACGCTTTGTTCGCCCTGGGGCGCGGCCAGCGCGAACTCATCATCGGCGACCGCGCCATCGGCAAATCCACCCTCGCCATCGACACCATCATCAACCAGCGCGACAGCGACATGATCTGCGTCTACATCGCGGTCGGCCAGAAAACCTCCGCCGTGCGCCGCGCCATCGACGCCATCCACACCAAGGGCGCACCCGAGCGCAGCATCATCATCGCCGCCGGAGCCTCCAGCTCGCCCGGCCTGCAATGGATCGCCCCTTTCGCCGGCTTTACCATGGCCGAATATTTCCGCGACCTCGGCCAGCATGTGCTGGTGGTCATCGACGACCTGACCAAACATGCCGCCAGCCACCGCGAAATCGCGCTGCTCACCCGCCAGTCACCGGGGCGCGAGGCCTATCCGGGCGATGTGTTCCATGTCCACGCCCGCCTGCTGGAGCGCGCGGCCAAACTCAGCGCGGCCATGGGCGGCGGCTCGATCACGGCACTCCCCCTGGCCGAGACCGACGCCGGAAATTTATCCGCCTACATCCCCACCAACCTGATCTCCATCACCGACGGCCAGATCGTACTGAGCAACAAGCTGTTCCACGAGGGCCATAAGCCCGCCGTTGACGCAGGCACCAGCGTCAGCCGCGTCGGCGGCAAAACCCAGGCGCCTGCGTTGCGCGAGGCGGCGGAGACACTGCGGCTGGACTACGCGCAGTTCCTGGAGCTGGAGATGTTCTCCCGCTTCGGCGGCATGCCCGATGCACGTGTGCGCAACCAGCTCACACGCGGTGCGCGTATCCGCGCCATTTTGCGCCAGCCGCAGCATGCGCCTTTACGTTTATCCGAGGAGATAGCGTTGGTGCTGGCCGTGCAATCGGGCGTGTTGGACACGCTGGAGGTGTCAGCCATCGGCAACTTCCGCCAGGGCTTGCGCGAAGTGCTGGAGCGCGAAGTGCCGGAACTTGTCCACACAATCCACCAAACCGGCACCCTGGACGACGCGGAAAAATCCACGCTGCTCACCGTGCTGGCCGCCTACGCCAAGAGTTTCGTGGCGGCAAGATGACCGAGCGCCTTGCGGACATCAACGCGCGGATCGAGGGCATTACCCAGCTCGGCACGGTGATGAACGCCATGCGCGGCATCGCCGCCGCCCGTGCCCAGCAGGCACGCAGCCAGCTCGCCGCCGTGGAGCGTTACGCCGCCGGCATCACCGCCGCCATCGGCCGCGCGTTGAATTTTCTTCCCGCCAGCCGGGCCGATAACCATGGCCCGCGCCGCGCCGCGCTGGTGCTGTTCTGCGCGGAGCAGGGCTTTGCCGGCGCTTTCAGCGAGCGTGTGCTGGATGCCGCCGGGCCAGACCTGCGCTCCAGCGAACTGTTTCTCATCGGCACCCGCGGCCTCACCGCCCTTCAGGAACGCGGCCTCACCCCTGCCTGGTCCAGCCCGCTGCCGGCCCATTCCGCCGGCATCCCCCGCCTCGCCGACTCCATTGCCCAGGCCCTCTACCAGCGCATCGCCACCGCCGGGCTGAACCAGGCCGATGCGCTGTTCACCATTTTCCAGCCGGGGCAGGCGATCACCATCATCCGCCTGCGGCTGCTCCCCTTCGACACCGCCGCCTTCCCCCGCACCGCGCCCAGCGGTATGCCCGTGCTCAACCTTGCTCCGGAGGCGCTCCTGCAAGGGCTGATGGCCGACTACGTCCACGCCCAGCTTTGCAGCGCCGGGCTGCACGGTTTCGCCGCCGAAAACCAGGCCCGCATGGAGGCCATGGCCTCGGCGCATCAACAGGTCGAGCGCCAGCTTGCCAGCCTGCAATCGACGCAGCGCGTGGTGCGCCAGGAGGAGATCACCGCGGAAATCATCGAGCTTTCCGCCGGTGAAACAGCGAGCCGGGACATTATATAGAATATAGAGTCAACGCGGCCGGATTGACGTGTGTCATTGCGCCGCGGGGAGCAAAGTGCTTGGTGGAACATTCGGCATTGCCTTGGAGGCTGCCGTCCCCAGAAACGCCTTTGGCAGGGGAATATGGATGACCACCGTGTTAAGGCCGCTGCATATGCCGTCTTGGGTGAATGAGGTTTTTCTAGGCCGCGTCATCGCCGCTTATGTGATACGTGGAGAAAGTGTTTACCCTGTGTGGGAAACAGTGTTGCTGGAAACGCCGTTCTGTTCGCTGCGCCGCTTTGGCTATGGCTTGCCCGCCGGAGCGCCGCGCGTGCTGGTGGTCGTGCCGCTGTCGGGCGTCCGCGCCGCGATGCTTTACGACATGCTGAGCGATTTGCTTCCCGATTTTGATCTGCACGTGCTGTTCTGGGCGGACCCGGTGAACATCCCGGTTGAGGAAGGCCCGTTCGGGCTGGATGACAATATCGCCTGCGTGCGCGAGGCATTGCGCTTGCTCGGCCCCGGCACGCATTTGCTCGGGCTTTGCCAATCCGCCCTGCCGGCGCTGGCCACCACCGCGCTGCTGGCGGCGGACCACGACCCCGCGTGTCCCGCGTCCCTGGCGTTGCTCGGCGGCAAGCTCGACACGCGCATCAACCCGGCGCGGGTGGATGTGATGATGCGCAGCTATTCGCGGGAGACGCTCACGCGCCAGGTGCTCACCACGGTGCCGCCATTTGAACCAGGGCATGGCCGGCTGGTTTATCCGGCGCGTTTGCAGGAGATGATGATGCTCGCTTACGTCGGCCGCCACATGCTGAGCGGCGGCGAGGTTTTTAGGAAAATGCTGCATGACGACGGCGATGACATCGCCACACACCCGTTTATCCAACTGCTGCTCTCTGTTGTGGCCGTTCCGGGTGAGTTCTTTCTCGACACGCTGGCCACTGTGTTTCAGGACTGCGCGCTCGCCACGGGCCGGATGACCTGGCGCGGCGTCGCAGTTGACCCCGGCGCGATCACCGGCACCGCCCTGCTGACCATCGAGGCGGCGCGCGACGACATAGCCGGGCTGGGCCAGACCCATGCCGCGCACGGCTTATGCCGCGGGCTGGCGCCGGACTTGCACGCGCACCATGTGCAGGAGGAAATCGGCCATTTTGGCCTGTTCCACGGCAAGGTGTGGCGGGGCAAAATTTTACCGAGGCTGTCCGCGTTCATCGCGGCGCACCCTGGTCCAGAATACTCCCTGAGCCACAAGAATGATGTTTATCGTATTTGACTGAAATCAATGTGAAGTGCCGCGGCAGGTGTAACGCTGAAATCTATGATAGGCTCATAACAAAGCCTGTTGGCTCCGAGTCCATCCGGGGCAGACTTGTTGAACTGAAAGGGATAAACTCATGTCCGAAAAATTTGGCGCAACAGCAAGCATATCCGCGGCTGATATCATGAGCCGCAAGGTTGTTTTTGTGCACCCGGCCGATAGCGTTGCCACCGTCGCGGGGCAGCTTG
Source organism: uncultured Alphaproteobacteria bacterium (assembly GCA_963696195.1). Classification (GTDB taxonomy): domain Bacteria; phylum Pseudomonadota; class Alphaproteobacteria; order Acetobacterales; family Acetobacteraceae; genus Acidocella. The sequence continues at coordinate 1,185,117 of OY968826.1, read as the reverse complement.
CCAAACATGGCATCAGCGCCGCGCCCGTGGTGGATGCCGAAGGCAAACTGCTCGGCATGATAAGCGAAGGCGATGTCATGCGTCCGTTCGGCGCCAAGAACCAGATGCGCCGCGCCTGGTGGCTGGAAATGCTGGCTGAGGGTGAAGATCTGGCACCGGATTTTCTGGAATACATCAAGCAGGACAATCGTAAGGCCTCGGACCTGATGACCCGCGACGTGATTGGCGCGCCAGAGACGGCGACCGTGGGTGAAATCGCTGACCTGCTGGCCGAGCATCACATCAAGCGGGTGCCGGTACTCAAAGATGGCCATGTCGTGGGCATCATCAGCCGCGCGGATATCGTGCGCGCCCTGACGCAGCATAAACTTTAATAAGGGAGTAAAAAATGCCACATTATTTACGGATTTTAATTGTCGTTGCCGACGGCGAGCACGCCCGCTTCGTCCGCGCCAAGGAGGATAACGCGCTTTACACCGATGCGGCTTTTGATTCAGCCGCCGCGCACAAGCGCTCATCGGATCTGGGCTCGGATCATCCCGGCGCCTCGTTTCATACCGGCTCCACGGTGCGTCACTCAATTGCACCCGAACATGACCTGCACAATATGGAAAAAGAGAAATTCGCGCATTACGTCGCGAAGCAGATCAACGAGGAGGCCATTGCCGGCACGTTCGACGAACTGGTGATCGCGGCACCCGCGCATAGCTTGAACGCGATCCGCGCGGCACTTGATCCGGCGGCCGAAACAAAAATCATCGGCACGCTGGCGAAAGATCTGGTGAAAACGCCGGACCACGAATTACAACCCCATGTCAGCGAATGGGTGCGTGCAGTGGACCGGAGCGCGCGCTACTAATTAAAAGGAAGCACGGACACCAAGGTGCCCGTGCTTCCTCGCGCTGCTTTGCTGCCTCGCGTAGCTTAAGGCGCGGTGCTGCCCGAAAGTGAAGGCTTGGTGATCGTTATCTTCGGCACCACAACCTGGGTGCCCGCGCCACCACCGCCTGTTACACCTGGCGTCATGGTAGAGTTACCGGCGCCATTGGTCATCGAACTGCCGGGGGATTGCTGGCGCATGGTGCCGTTGGCGTTCACGCCATTCACGACGTCAATATTAGGGCCATACATCGCATGTGAGTCGGAATTGATCCCCGACTTCACGTCCGAACCGGATTGCGCCAGGGCGGCGCCGGTAAATGCAAGACAAAACGCAGTGCCGAGTAACCAACGAGACATCAAACCACCCTTTACAAAATCCATTGCCGGTTTACCGCCGCCACGCTGCGGCAAACCGTGCCGTAAGGCAATAACCAGAAACTCTATGTAGACGCACCCAGCGGAACTGGCCTTGATCGACATCAATCCCGCAAGCCATGACTCTATAAGGACGCATCTGACGCCAGATCAAGTAAGGGGCTCGATTTTAAGGCGGAAGGCTACGCCGGCTCCAGGCGCAGCAATCTTGCCAAGCCGGTGCGCCGCTTCATCAAATCCGCCAAAGTGAAACCGTCCAGCACCGCCATGAACGCGCTCAGCGCCGTATTCAGCGCGCTGGTGAGGCCGCAGGCGGGGGCGATGATACAGGAACCGCAATCCGCCAGCTGCAGGTCTTCCTCCATCAGGCGGACCACGGCGCCGATGTTAACCTCCTCGCACGCTTTGGCCAGACGCACGCCACCCAGCCGGCCGCGCACGCTTTTCACGTATCCGGCCTTCCCGAGGTTATGCACCACCTTCATCAGGTGGTTCCGTGAAATGCCGTAAGCCTTGGCGATCTCGGAAATCGAGCAGACTCGTTCCTCATGCGTGCTCAGATAGAGCAACACCCGCAGCGAATAATCAGTGTACCGTGTCAGGTGCATACATGCCTCAATAAGCTCTCTAGCACATATATACTGAATCGGCCCAATTAATCATCTGGTTCGCTGGCTTACATGCCAATATATGTATTGTTAATACATGTATTTGCATGTAAGCGCAGCACGGCGCTGCCTTACAGGTCGAGCCAGCCTGCCCGCAACCACCAAAGCCGGTCCGCGTGAACGCGCCGGGGGAGTTAAATCATGGCCCAGCCTTTATCGAACGAGACCATCGCGATTATCAAATCCACAGCCCCGGCGCTGCAGGAACACGGTGTCGCGATTACCACGCGCATGTACGAGCGCCTGTTTGTTGATCCCGCCATCAAGGTTTTGTTCGACCAGGCGGCCCAGGTCTCCGGCGAGCAGCCCAAGCGGCTGGCGGCGGCAATTCTGGCGTTTGCAAAAAATGCCGATAACCTTGGTGCGCTTAGCGGGGCGGTCGAGCGCATGGCCGCCCGCCACGTCGAGACTTCGATAAAGCCCGAACACTACCCGGCGGTGGCCAATGCCCTGCTGCCGGCGATCAAGGACGTGCTGGGGGATGCGGTGGACGAGCGCGTGCTCAACGCCTGGGGCGAGGCCTACTGGTTTCTCGCCGGCGTGCTGATCAACCGCGAAACGCAGATTTACGCCGCCGAACAGCCCTGCGCCGAGCCCGCCTGATCTACCTCATCGCTGGCGGGCTCCCGCACGGAGTCCGCCAACTCATCGGGGGCTGCATAGTTTTGCAGCCTCGCAATATCGTGCAGCCACACCCGCGTGCCGCTGGTTTCCACGCCCACCGCGCGTAGCGTCGCAAACGCGCGAGACAAATTCTCCTGCCGGCAGCCCAGCCGCCCGGCGAGCAGCCCTTTCTCAAACGGCAGCCGCAGCTCGGCGCTTGCGACAAGCGGGTCAGGCACCAGCGCCAACAGGTAACAGCCCAGCCGCTGCGCCGTGGAGCGCAGCTTCAAATCGCGCACCTGGCGCACCATGGCGCGAAAATCCCGCGCCTGGCTTTGCAGTAGGCTGAGCGCCATTGGCGGCGCCTGCTCCACCAATGTCCGCAACCCGCCGGCGTCCACGCGCAGCAGCCGCACTGGTGTCAGCGCGTGCCCGGTCATCAGGTAGGGCAACTGCGTCAGCACCGCCGCCAGCACAAAATGGCCGGGCGCGCTGATGATTTCCACCACCGCCGCGGCGCCATCCGGCCCGGAGCCACTCAATGTAACCTGTCCCGCCAGCAGCACATGCAGATGCGTGGCAAATTCACCCTGGCGGCAAAGTTCCTCACCGTGCGCCGCCTCGCTCACCTCGGTCATGGCGGCAAGCTGCCCCAGCAGCGCCGTATCCAGTTCCGCGAACATCGGCACGGTACGCAGCAGGGCGGGGAGGGGCTGGTTTTTCATGCTCTTGATCTAGATCAAAGATGTATCAGATATAAACATATATTAAAAATACACCTTTTAGGACGCCAACGATAGTGTGCCGCCGGGAGGCCAGTTTTCGCCAGTTTTTCATAAGGGAATAATGTCTCATGTTTTGTTTTCAATGCGAGCAGACCACGCGCAGACCGGCCGGTGCCGGTTGCGCCACGGATAAAGGCGTATGCGGCAAGGACGAAGTTACCGCCGATTTACAGGACGTGCTGATCCACCAGATCAAAGGCATCGGCCAGTATGTCTCGCGCCTGCGCACGCTCGGCGTGGCGGACGCGGCGGCTGACACTTTCATCCTCTACGGCCTGTTCACCACGCTCACCAACGTCAATTTCAATCGCGGCCGCTTCGTTGAGCTTATCTCCGAGGCCGCCCGCCTGCGTGACCGTCTGCGCACCGCTTACGAAGCCGCCGCCAAAGCCGCCGGTCAGGTGCCCGAAACCCTCACCGGCCCCGCCGCCTTCGTCCCCGCGGACATCATTACCGGCCTGCTCGCCCAGGCCAATGTCGCCAGCGTCATCGCCGGGCGCGATGTCGTGGGTGAAGATGTGATCGGCCTGCGCGCACTGCTGCTTTACGGCCTCAAGGGTGTGGCCGCCTATGCCCACCACGCTGAAGTCCTGGGTGAATCGCGCGACGAAATCGCCATCGGCATTGCCCACGCGCTGGACGTCCTGGCTTCCAACCCCACCGACCTCGGTGACATGCTGGAGGAAGCTCTCGCCCTCGGCCGCCTGAACTTCAAAGTCATGGAAACCCTGGACGCCGCCAATACCGGCAGCTTCGGCACCCCATCCCCAACCGCCGTGCGCACCACCCCGATTGAAGGCAAAGCCATCCTGGTCTCCGGCCATGATTTGCGCGACTTGCACGAGTTGCTGGAAGCCACCAAGGGCACCGGCATTAACGTGTACACCCACGGCGAAATGCTGCCCGCGCACGGCTACCCAAAACTGCGCGAATACACGCATTTGGCCGGCAATTACGGCGGCGCCTGGCAGAACCAGCAGATCGAATTCGCGGCCTTCCCCGGCCCCATCGTGATGACTTCCAACTGCCTGATCGAACCGCAGCCGCTCTACCGCAACCGCATCTTCACCTCCGGCCCGGTGGGCTGGCCCGGTGTGCGTCACGTCACCAACGGTGACTACGCCGCGGTTGTGCAAGCCGCCAAGGCGCTGCCCGGCTTCACCAAAACCGTGGAAGGCCCCAGCCTGACCGTCGGCTTTGGCCGCGACGCAGTTCTGGGCGCCGCCGGCACGGTTGTCGAAGCGGTGAAATCCGGCGCGATCCGCCACTTCTTCCTCATCGGCGGCTGCGACGGCGCAGCACCCGGCCGTAACTACTTCACCGAGTTCGCGGAGCAGGCCCCGGCCGATACCATGATCCTCACGCTGGGCTGCGGCAAATACCGCTTCAACAGTCATGATTTTGGCACCATCGGCGGCCTGCCGCGCCTGCTCGACATTGGCCAGTGCAACGACACCTACTCCGCACTGGTCATTGCCACCGCCCTGGCCGCCGCCTTCAACTGCGGCGTCAACGAGCTACCACTTTCGCTCGTCGTGTCCTGGTTCGAGCAAAAGGCCGCCGCCGTGTTCCTCACGCTGCTCGCTCTGGGCGTGCGCAACGTAAGGCTCGGGCCGACACTCCCGGCCTTTCTTACGCCGGCAATCCTGGACATCCTCGTTAACCAGTTCGGCGTGTTGCCGATCACCACTGCCGAGGCTGACCTCAAAGCCGCGTTGACCCCGCTCGCAGCGGAGTAACGCCGACAGGCGGCGCCGGGATGGTTCTCCCCAGTCCATCCTGGCGCCGCTTTGAGACAGTCTCTTTGTCTCCCAATTCCAAGGATTACCAAATGTCCGACATCACGCTCATCACGCGCGACGGCGCGAAACTCAGCCTCGCCGCTTCGCCCAGTGAGACCGTGCTGGAAGCCGCCGAAGCCGCCGGGCTGTTCCTCCCGGCCATGTGCCACGAAGGCAGTTGCGGCCTATGCTCCGCGCAGATCGCCACCGGCGGCTATACAATGCGCGGCGGCCCCCGCGAACCCGCCGCCGACGGTTCGGTACCGCTCTGCCTCTGCCTGCCGCAATCCGCCCTCACGGTTAACCTGCCATACCCGGAATCCGGCATCAGCCACCACCGCATTCCCACCCGCGCGGCCACCGTCACCTCCATCACACCCGCGGGCAGCGGCGCCGTCACGCTCAGCCTCACCCTGCAACCGGACCCCGAATTTGGCACAGCGGCGGATTTTACCCCCGGCCAGTTCATGGAAGTTTCAATCCCCGGCACGGAGATCACCCGCGCCTATTCGCTCACCAACCTGCCCAACTGGGACGGCACACTGGAATTCCTCATCCGCCTGCAACCCGGCGGCGCCTTTTCCACCTGGCTGGCGCAAACCGCCAAACCCGGCGACGCGCTCACCCTGCGCGGCCCCGCCGGCCGCTTCGTGCTGGACGAAACCAGCTCGCGCCCCCGCTGCCTGGTCGGCGGCGGCTGCGGCTTCGCGCCACTGCTCTCCATGCTGCGCCATCTGGCCGATTTTCAAGACACGCAGCCCACGCACCTCATTTTCGGCGCCAATACCGAGGCCGAACTCGCCGTCGCAGCTCCCCTGGAAGTCTTGGCCGCGCAATTGCCGAATCTCACCATCTGCTACGCCGTGTGGCATCCGCAAGCCGATTGGCGGGGCTTCACCGGCACCGCGGCGGACGCCCTCGCGCAACACCTCGCCACCGTCACGGACCTGCCGGACATCTACCTGTGCGGCCCGCCGCGTCTGGTGGAAGCCGTTACCAATGTTGCGCGGGGGCGGGGTATTCCCCCGGCGCGCATCTACACCGAGCAAGTGCAGCTACGCTGATTACGCTTAGAGACTGTTAAGCAAGCCCCTTTGTCCTGACTTCGGACTGTCCGTGACCGGCATCCAGTCTCCCGCCGTTATCTGGGGGCCGTGAGCGGAGCTAAAAAACTGATCAATCGCGTCCCAAAATCTCCCCCACCGTCCCACAAAGCAGCGCCAAATCCTTCTCCCGTGACAGCCGGTGGTCCCCATCCTTCACAAACACCAGCCTCACATCCTCACTCTCAACCCGTTCCGCCAGCAGCAGACTATGCCGCCACGGCACATCCGCATCGCGCATGCCGTGCAGCACCCGCACCGGGCCGGTAAAGGCAATCGGCGCGTCCAGCACCAAATGCCGCGCCCCATCCTCCAACAGCTTCAACGTCAGCGGCGTCGGCTCGCCGTATTCGCTGGGCTGATAAATCACCCCCTCCCGCCGCAGCTCCGCCCACTCGGCCTCGCCCAACTCCGCCTTCATCAGCAATTCGGTAAAATCCGGCGCCGGCGCCACCAGCACCAGCGCTTTCACACGTCCCCCCAGCGCGCGCGCCAGCAACAGCGCAATCCACCCGCCCATGGACGACCCCACCACCAGCAGCTCCCGCCCCGCCGTGGCCGCTTCCACGACATGCATCGCATCCGCCGCCCAGTAGCCGATGCCCCCATCCACAAACCGCCCGCCGGACTGCCCATGCCCCGCATAATCAAACCGCAGCATCGCCTGCCCCCGCGCGCGGCACATTTCCCACAGCGCCATCGCCTTGGTCCCGCCCATGTCGGAGGCAAACCCAGGGCAAAACACCACCACCGGTCCCGCGCCCTCCAAAAATTCATAAGCCAGCGCCACTTCCGGCACGCGAAACGTAATCGCCACGGTAATCTCCCCTTCGTCTGTAATCCGTGATAGCGCCCCCCGCATGATTGATCGACCCATGACGATTCTCCAGGTGCTGCCAAAGCTCGATACCGGCGGCGCCGAGCGGGTCGTGATCGAAATTGCCGAGGCCGTGCAGTCCTGCGGCCATATAGCGCTGATCGCCGCCGAACCCGGCGCGCTCACCAACGCGGCCCTGCGCACGGGGGCGGAGATCATCACCCTGCCGCTGGCCAGCAAATCCCCCTTCACCATCCACCGCAACGCGCGGCGCCTGGAAAAGCTCATCCGCGACCGCCGGGTGGACCTCGTGCACGCCCATTCCCGCGCCCCCGCCTGGTCCGCCTACTGGGCCACGCGCCGCACGCACACCCCGTTCGTCACCACCTATCACGGCGTCTACGGCGAAAATAACGCCTTCAAGCGCCGGTACAACTCCGTCATGGCGCGCGGCGATCGCGTCATCGCCGTCAGTGCATTCATCGCCGAGCTCATCCAAGCCCGCTACGGCCTGCCGCCAGAAAAACTTCGCATCATCCCCGGCGGCGTCGACACCATCAAATTCGACCCCGCCAACGTTCTGGGTGACCGCGTCTCGCGCCTCGCGCATGAGTGGCGGGTGGACAACATGGACCACCCCCTCATCATGCTCCCCGGCCGGCTCACCTCTTGGAAGGGTCAGAAAACTCTCATCTCCGCCTTGGCCCGCCTGCGCCACGCGGATGCCATCGCCATCCTCGCCGGTGGCGACCAGGGCCGGAGCACCTACGCCGCCAGCCTCACCGCTTTGGCGGAACACCTGGGCGTCGTGGACCGCCTGCGCATCGCCGGGCATAATGAGGATATGCCCGCCGCCATGATGCTGGCCGACATCGTCGTCAACGCCTCCACCAACTCGGAAGCTTTCGGCCGCACCATCGTCGAGGCCCAGGCCATGGGCCGCATCGTCATCGCCACCAACCACGGCGGCGCCCGCGAAACCATTATCCCCAACGAAACCGGTTTCCTCGTCCCCCCCGGTGATGCCGCCGCGCTGGCCGAGGCTATCGACACCGCGCTGGACATGCCTCCCGATGCCCGCGTCGCCTGGGGCCGCCACGCCCGCGCGCATATCATGCAAAACTACTCCATCGCCGCCATGCAGCAGGCGGTGCTTAACGTCTACGCGGAGTTGCTGGCGTGAACATCCTCGTCATCAAGCACGGCGCGCTGGGTGACATCCTGCTGGCCTTCCCCGCCATGGCCGCCATCCGCGCCGCCCACCCTGGCGCCCATATCACCTTGCTCACCACTCCCCCCTACGCCCCTCTGCTCGCCGCCAGCCCGTGGTTCGACACCATCCTCACCGACTCCCGCCCCAGATTCTGGAATTTGCCCGGCATCTGGCGCCTGCGCCGGCAGTTGCGCGGGTTCAACATGGTCTACGACTTGCAAACCTCCGGCCGCAGCTCCAGCTACTTTCTCCTTGCAGGCCGCCCCCCCTGGTCGGGCATCGCCAAGGGCTGCGCTTTCCCGCACACAGATCCCCAGCGCGACCACATCCACACCCGCGAGCGCCTGGAAGGTCAGCTCGCCGCCGCCGGCATCCCCAGTCTGCCCGAGCCCAACCTCTCCTGGCTCACCCGCGCCGGCGTCTCCCGCTTCAACCTGCCCGAACAGTTCATCCTACTGGTTCCCGGCGCCGCCCCGCACCGCCCGGAAAAACGCTGGCCGGAGCGCAACTTCGCCGAATTGGCGCAAGCCCTGCCGCTGCCCGCCGTCATCGCCGGCGGCCCCGCGGAAGCCGAACTCGCCCGCGCCATCCCCGGCTTGAACCTGGTTGGCCAGACCAGTTTTTTCGAACTCGCCGCCATCACCGCCCGCGCCACCCTGGCAATAGGCAACGACACCGGCCCCATGCACCTAGCAGCATCGCTCGGCATCCCCTCGGTCGTGCTGTTCTCCGCCGCCTCGGACCCAGCGCTCACCGCGCCGCGCTACCCCGGCGGTGGCTGGCCCATTATTCTCCACGCCCCTGCCTTAAGCGATCTCCCGGTTGCGCAGGTGCTCGCCTCCCTGCCATAACGCTGCAACTTCACCAGCTTTGAGAGATCCAATGCCTGTAATCACCCTGCCCGACGGAAGCACACGCCAGTTCGACGGTGCCGTTACGGGCACGGAAATCGCGGCCGCCATCGGCCCCGGCCTCGCCCGCGCGGCGCTGGCCATGGTCGTCAACGGCGCCGAGCTGGATATCTCCCGCCAAATCACCGAGGATGCCTCGGTCAAATTCGTCACCCGCAAGGACGATGCCGCCCTGGAGCTGATCCGCCACGACACCGCGCATGTGCTGGCGCAGGCCGTGCAGGCTCTCTTCCCCGGCACCCAGGTCACCATCGGCCCGTCCATCGAGAACGGTTTCTACTACGACTTCGCCCGTGACGAGCCCTTCACCCCCGATGACTTCCCGGCCATCGAAGCCAAAATGCGCGAAATCATCGCCGCCAACGTGCCGTTCACGCGCGAAGTCCTCGCACGCGACGCGGCCATCGCCTTGTTCGAATCCAAAGGCGAGCGCTTCAAGGCCGAGCTGATCCGCGACCTGCCCGCCACCGAAACCATCACCATCTACCACCAGGGCGGCTGGTTCGACCTCTGCCGCGGCCCGCACCTGCGCACCACGGGTGACATCGGCACCGCCTTCAAGCTGATGAAGACCGCCGGCGCCTATTGGCGTGGCGATTCCAAAAACCCCATGCTCAGCCGCATCTACGGCACCGCCTGGCGCGACCAAAAAGAGCTGGACGCCTACCTGCTGCAACTGGAAGAAGCCGAGCGCCGCGACCACCGCCGCATCGGCCGCGAAATGGACCTCTTTCACATCCAGGAAGAAGCCACCGGCTCCATCTTCTGGCACCAGAAGGGCTGGAAGCTCTACCGCACGGTGGAAGCCTACATCCGCCGCCGCCTGGACAACTCCGGCTACGAGGAAGTGCGCACCCCGCAGCTCGTGGACCGCAAGCTGTGGGAAAAATCCGGCCACTGGGACAAATACCGCAAGCATATGTTCATCGCCGAGGTCGTGGACGAGGAGTCCACTTTGGCCCTCAAGCCGATGAACTGCCCCTGCCATGTGCAAATCTTCAAGCAGGGCCTGCGCTCCTACCGCCAACTGCCCATCCGCATGGCCGAATTCGGCGCCTGCCACCGCTACGAGCCTTCCGGCGCGCTGCACGGCATCATGCGTGTACGCGCCTTCACGCAGGACGACGCGCATATCTTCTGCACCGAGGAGCAGATTGTGGACGAGACCGTCCGCTTCGTTGCTTTGCTCGATTCCGTCTACAAGGATTTCGGGTTCGGGGGTTTCGCCATCAAATACTCCGACCGCCCCGATGAGCGCGCCGGCTCGGACCACGACTGGGACCGCGCCGAGACCGCGCTGAAAGCCGCCTGCGACGCGGCTGGTTTGGAATACAGCCTCAACCCCGGCGAGGGCGCCTTCTACGGTCCGAAACTGGAATTCGTGCTGCGCGACGCTATCGGCCGCGACTGGCAATGCGGCACCATCCAGGTGGACTACGTGCTGCCCGAGCGGTTGGACGCTGAATACGTCACCGCCGAATCCACCCGCGCCCGCCCGGTCATGCTCCACCGCGCCATCATCGGCAGCTTCGAGCGTTTCATCGGCATCCTCATTGAAAACTACGCCGGCCGCTTCCCGCTCTGGCTGGCCCCCACGCAAGCCGTGGTCGCCACCATCGTCTCGGACGCCGACGCATACGCCGAGGAAGTGGCCGCCGCCTTGCGCGCCGCGGGCCTCGCCGTGGAAACCGACGTCTCCAACCAGAAAATCAACGCCAAAATCCGCGACCACTCCCTGCGCTACGTCCCCAACATCCTCGTCGTCGGCCGCAAGGAAGCCGAGGAACGCACAGTCGCAATCCGCCGCTTAGGCGGTGCCGCGCAGGAAATTCTGCCACTGGACGAGGCCATCGCCTTGCTCAAAGCTGAGGCGACGCCACCGGATTTACGTTGACAGGGCAGGGCGTTGCCGGTTAGCCGGCAACAAGCCGCCAGAGCTTTTTCCTTGACGCCCACCAGGGCATCGGTAGAATTTTAAAACATGAGGGCATTATGAGACGCTTGATTGGTCTTGGTTTTCGATGCGATGTGGCATTCCAGTTGCGTATGCATGGACAAGAGAATGTCGCGCATTTTTTTGACTGGCTGGCCACGCCAATTGAAGGTGTCATCAAAATCATCGAGCAGGATTTTGATGTATTCCAACCCGAGGACCTTGTTCTGCGGCTGCAGGACAACCCCAACTCCGTCGAGGACCTGGCGACCGGAACAGTGTTTCACCACCAGTTTCCGCTCTATAACGGGCATGTGCAGCCGGATTTCCTACTGTTTTACGATGCGTTTATCAAAAAATTCCAGTATCTCGCCGATCGCTTCCGGACGTATCTGCGCACCAAGCCAGTCACACTGGTAAGACAGCATGTGACATGCGAACAGGCGTTGCGTCTGGAAGAGGCTGTGCTCTCGCGCTTTCCTGACGCCGATGTGCAATTCCTCTACGTGATCAACACCGGCGAAGAATTTGAAACACCGCATGGCTATGCCCGGTTTTTGAAAAACGACTGGTCGAGCCTGGGCGACCCCGCGGCTTGGGCGGAGTTACTCGTGGCTGAGGGCTTGGTGCGCGAGCCATACCGCCATGCCACCACGGAAATTCTTGGCAACGCGCATGACGACCATAACCTCTCAACGAGCGGCCGCTTCACCGAGGCGCAATTGCTCGCCGCCACTCAGGCGAACCAGCGAAGCCCGGCATTTCCGCTGGAACTGTCGCGCTGGTATGCGGTGAAGGGCATGTCTGAAAAAGCCGAGGAGATGGCGCTCATCGCCTTGGCGCGCAGGCCCGGCAATCCCGATGCGATTTTTCAGGCGACATTGATGCAGCAGAAAACCGGCCGCCTCGATGCCGCGGAGGCGGCGGTTGCCTATCTGAGCATCGCTGGCCAACCTAAGGCGCCTGTCGAGTGGCTTCTGGAGGCAGGCAAGGCGCTTTTGCATTTGGGTCGGGCGGAGGAGGCCTGCCAGTATTTCAAAAATGGTCTGCAGGCTGATCCGTTCAACCGCGAACTCTATTTCCATAAATGCAGGGCTCTGCTGGCAAAACACGATTATTCCCACGCCGAACGCGCGATTCTGGCGGCAATGCGCCGCGGTAACTTCCCCAATATCTATATGCACTTGCAAGCCAACGCGCTGGAAGGCCAAGGCAGGACCGAGGAGGCAATCGTCGCCGAGACGAAAGCCGTCGAACTCGGTGTCGGGTTTCAGTCGCATTATCATCTGGGCCTGCTGCTGCACAAAGTAGGAAGGCATGAGGAAGCTCTGCAACAGCTGCAGTTCGCTCTGCCAGGCGCCGGCGCGCATGAAAGTGTTGTGCGCAGGACGATCGATATGGTGACAAGGGCAATCCCCGGTTTGGTCGCCTAAAGCGTTCATCTTTTAGATGAATGCTTTAGGTTAATAGTTTATATGTCAATTTAATAGGATTAAATTGACCTAATTGGGGCCGCCAGCCTGGCATGGGCTGGACCATGCCAGGCGCAGGGGTTGTTATGACAGCAAGGGGGCAACAGCATCCAGGATAAGCTTGATAATCTCCTGCTCCTGCTGCGCCTTCGGCGGTGTCCAGGGGGCGGAAAGGGAGGGCAACGGATCTTCAAATAACCGTCCATTCTCGCGCCCCATGAAGTTCTTGGCAATGGCATAATATGAAGGCATGTATTTTTTGACCACGGCGGTGCGCATCGCCGGTGAGAAAAGGCGCTGGGTCTGCGTGTTTTTGTCAGACGCCAGAAGTCGCTTCACGATCTTATCTTTTGCCGCGTGGGGCAGGCCGGATTTGCGGACCTGGCGCAGCGCATAAAGTGTCTGCGGACCCATGGAGGAATTCACTAGTCCGGGACGGACATAGGCAGGTGAATTTGCGATTCCCATGGAGTCCAAAAAGTCTGCAAAAAGATCGGGCTGGTTCTGGAGCTTCTCATATGGGCGGATAATCAGCGAATCCGGTCCGAATACTGCTTTCCATTGCTGCAATGTTGTCAGATAATCATAGGGGATCAGCGGCGTACACATCTGATATAGTGTATAACTGCAAATATCCTGCTCCCATGGTGGGTCTTGCACGGTCATCTCGCTCTGCGAGAAGGCTGATTCGAACATGTAATCATGCCGTCGCAGGTAGATGATTATCTTGACTTCGTAATCCGAGAAAAATGAGCGGATTTTCTGGATATCACGGCCGGTGACGAAAAATTCAGAGGAAATAACAGCGGCTTGGCAAGGGGATGCGTCGATTTCCTCTCGTAGTTGCGCACGCAATGTCTCGGCCGGCGGGATCGGCACTGGGCATAATTCGGGAAAAATGTCCAATGAGAAGTGCAGTAAAAAATGTGCATGATTCAGGATGCCGGTTTTTGGGTACAACAGCCCCGCCTGCTCCAGTGCTGCGGCATTTGTCGTAAGAAATCGCTGTATCCCAGAAGTTCCCGTTTTCGGATAACCAATATGCAGAAATAGTTTTTTCATTCTCTTTTCTCCTTGAAACAAAGCAATGATAAAGTACCAGAGAAAAGCTACTGGCTCACGAGAGTTAACGAAAAATTGCTCCACGTGGTTTGAAGCGTGACATGGCCGGCGATGCTCTGGCCCTCGTAGTAGCCACGGACAATCCAGTGATCGAGATTCTGGTCCATGCCGTATTTCTGGCCGAGATGAATGACAGAAATGATCCTCGGCAGAAAATCCATTGTGTATGAATAGGCACCTCCTGGCGCGGCTTCCGGTTCGCCATAGGCTGTGGTGACAGGATCGCTGTACCCGAAAACGTTATGGCCGCCGAACTCGGTGTTGAAACCTGTAAAATACATAAGCCCGGCATGTCCCGGACGGTTCGCCTCGAAGGGTATGAACGTGCCGTTGCGGGCCAGCAAAAACGTTCCTGTTCCATAAAACAAGGTCTGTTTTGAGACCTTGTCAACCAGCACGGCGGTGGTCACGATAGACGCCTTGGTGAATTTGCACGCCGTGTCGTTCAAGGTAAGCTGCCCGATCGATAAAGTTGTCGACAGATTTATGTGCTGGAGTTGCGAGAGCGGGTGAAAATCTCCCTTGATGGCCCTCGGGAAACTTGCTTCTTGAATACCGTTTGGCGCGGCGACAAGGGCCCATTCATTAGGCAGAACGCGCCCGGTTTGGTAGAGATGCTCACAGGGGGAAGCGGCGGAGCTTATTGAAAGTTGTAGAACCCTGTTTGAAAAACTCACTTTTGCCCAGCGGTTCTCTGTGCTGCCGGTGGCATCGAAGGGCGGCAGGTTTTCCGGCAGCCCCCATTGACTGATATTCCAGTTTGCCGCCGAGCTGGGTGCGGTGGGGCCATAAAGCTGTGTATGCTGCGCCATATCGGCCGGGCGCAGATAAAAACCCGAGGGCGGAGGGACACTTGTTGTGTCTGCCGTGGCGGATGCGGAGCCTAGCATCACGAAGCAAGCCGCCGCCACGGCCACGAGTGCGGGGCGTAGATGGCATAGGTGCAACATGGGCCGAAACTCCAAACCGGCATGCGTGGTGAATGTCATGTTATTCTGCTTTTTGTGATCGCGTAAAAGCATTTAGACGGCCGATTTTGACGCCATAATAATAACCGCTCTCGGCAAAGGAAAATGCTCCCATTTCCAGCAATCCCACCGCCTGCATCTGCTTGATGCTACAAGGCGGCTCGAAAACTGAACGATCAGGCAGTTGGAAAGAGCCGTTGCGGAGGGTTGTGACACCGTGTTCCGCCAGAGTACGTCTAAGCGGGTCGGAAATCTGCACTAGCTCGGATTCCTCAAAAACTACAAGTCGCCGCAATCATGCCTGGTCGACAGATCTCGCTAATTCGCCCAGGCGCAACATAGTGGGTTCATACGGCATTTCACCATTTTGGATGCATAGCTCAACATGGTCAAGAAACACTTCTGGGTCAGTGATCGGGGCGCCCGAGAAACTCCAGAACCCATAGCGCCACCAGGCAATACCCTGCATTCGGGCAATTATCTTCGCCGAAAACCGCATCTTTATAATGGTCGCAGGGTTGCCCGCGACCACCGAATAGGGGATCACGTCCTTGGTCACGACAGCGTAGGCGCCAACAACAGCGCCATCGCCGATTGTGACCCCCTGCGAGATGTAGGCGCCGTGCCCGATATAAACATCATTGCCGATTGTGGTGATTTTGGCGTGTTGCTCGGGTGCATTGAAGGCAACGCCGGCGGCTTTGGGCAGGTCCTGGTCCAGGACAAAGCGATGCGGCTGGTAGAATAGCGGGGAGGTACTCGCCCAACTGACGGGGTGACTACCGCGGCCGATTTGTACGGCTTCGCCGATAGACGTGTAACGCCCGATTTTGACGCCGAAGTAATAGCCGCTCACGGCGTAGGAGAACGCGCCTATTTCCAGGGAGTGCTCGGCTTTCATCCATTTAATGCTGCAAGGCGGCTCAAAAACGGTGTTGTCGGGAAGTTCGAAAGGACCCCCGTTCAACGTTGTCACACCATTTTTGGCTAATGCAGTCTTTAAATTGCTACTCACTTTCATACGGCGGCGACTCCCTGGGCCTGCGCTTGTTGGTCGTACACTAGCTGCAAGCGAACTAGCAATTGTTACGGTATGGATATGTCAAGTTACATTATAAATCACTCCAGCCGGCGGTTCGCACCGCCGGCTGGAACAAAACTACTTCATCGCAATCTTCAAATTGCTGTCCAACTTGTCCAAAAAGTCCTGGGTATTCAACCACGGGGCGCTCTTGTCGATCAAAATCGCCAGATCCTTGGTCATGAACCCGGATTCCACGGTCTCCACGCACACCTTCTCCAGCGTCTCGGCAAACGCCACCACATCTGGCGTGCCATCAAACTGGCCGCGGTAGATCAACCCGCGCGTCCAGGCGAAAATGCTGGCAATCGGGTTGGTCGAGGTCTGCTTGCCCTTCTGGTGGTCACGGAAATGGCGCGTCACCGTACCGTGCGCCGCTTCCGACTCCACGGTCTGCCCATCCGGGCTTAACAACACGGAGGTCATCAGCCCGAGCGAGCCAAAGCCCTGTGCCACGATATCGGACTGCACGTCGCCATCGTAGTTCTTGCAGGCCCACAAATACCCGCCGTTCCACTTCAGGGCGCAGGCAACCATGTCGTCGATCAGCCGGTGCTCATAGGTCAGTCCGGCGGCGTCGTATTTCGCCTTGAACTCGGCATTGAAAATCGCCTCGAACGCATCCTTGAAGGTGCCGTCATAGGCCTTCAGAATGGTGTTCTTGGTCGAGAGATACACCGGATACTTGCGCGCCAGGCCATAATTGAAGCTGGCGCGGGCAAAACCCTCGATCGAGGCCAGGGTATTGTGCATGCCCATGGTCACGCCGGCACCTTTGAAGTCATGCACTTCCAGCGTCACCGGCGCGCCGCCGTCAGCCGGGGTGTATTTCAGCTCCACCTTGCCCGCACCGGGGATTTTCATCTCAACCGCGCGGTAAATGTCACCATAGGCATGGCGGCCAATCACGATGGGTTCCGACCAGTGCGGCACCAGGCGCGGCACGTTTTTGCAGATGATCGGCTCGCGGAAGATGGTCCCGTCCAGCACGTTGCGGATGGTCCCGTTCGGGCTGCGCCACATCTTCTTCAGGTTGAATTCAACCACCCGCGCCTCGTCGGGGGTAATGGTCGCGCATTTCACGCCCACGCCATATTTTTTGGTCGCATACGCCGCATCCAGGGTCACTTGGTCGTCGGTCTGGTCGCGGTACTCAATCCCCAGGTCGTAATATTTCAGGTCGATGTCGAGATACGGCAGTATCAGCTTCTCTTTAATGAACCCCCAGATGATCCGGGTCATCTCATCGCCGTCCATCTCCACGACCGGGGTCTTCACCTTGATTTTAGCCATGCACAACGCTCCTTATATCCTGGGAACTTCCATATCATTCCAGGCCGGGGAGGCAAGCCTACCATATGGCCAGCCCCCCGCATGGACGGGTTGCGCAACTCGGGATAGGAAAAACCCTTAAATTGCGAGGAGCAGGACATGAGCGGCCGGATTGCAGCGAAAATCGAATGGGCAAGCGACTGGGACAGGGACGCCGCCCTGACCACGGCCAAGCTGCTGCTGGAAATCAAGGCGGTTAACTTCCGCCCCGAGGACCCCTACACCCTCACCTCCGGCTGGAAATCCCCGGTCTATATCGACTGCCGCAAGATCATCTTCTTCCCCCGCGCCCGCGCCAAAATCTGCGACCTGGCGGTGGAAAAAATCAGCCGCCACATCGGCTACGAGGCCATCCAGGCCGTCGCCGGCGGCGAGACCGCGGGCATTCCCTTCGCCGCCTGGATCGCCGAGCGCATGGGCACGCCAATGGCCTATATCCGTAAGCAACCCAAGGGTTTCGGCCGCAATTCGCTCATCGAGGGCGATGTCCCCGAGGGCATGAACACCCTGCTGGTGGAGGACTTGACCACCGACGGCGGCTCCAAAATTCAGTTCGCCAAAGCCTTACGTGACGCTGGCGCCATCTGCAACCACACCTTCGTGGTCTTCTTCTACGGCGTCTTCCCCGGCAGCTTCGAGACCCTCGCCAGCATGGATATTTCCCTGCACCACCTCTGCACCTGGTGGGACGTGCTGGAAGCCGCCAAAAACCAGCCCTACTTCTCCGACTCGGCCCTCTCCGGCGTGCGCAAATTCCTGGAAAACCCCATGGCCTGGTCCGCCGCCCACGGCGGCGTCGGCACCGCGGAGGAGGCGCTGGCGCATAAAATAGGCAAGGCCGCCAAACCGGCCTAATGGCACTGCTCGCCGCCCTGCGGGAACTAGTAGGGGACAACGCAGTCCTCACCGCGCCCGCGGACCGCGCGGCCTATGAGACAGACTGGCGCGGCCTGTCCAGCCACGAGGCATTATGCGCCGTGCTGCCGCACTCCACGGCGCAGGTCGCGGCAATCGTCAAACTCTGTGCCGGGGCAGGGGCCAGCATCGTGCCCCAGGGCGGCAACACCAGCCTAGCCGCTGGCGCCGTCCCAGCACCCGGCGGCAATCAGGTCATCCTCAACCTGCGCCGGATGAACCGCATCCGCGATCTCGACCCGGTGGGCGACACCATCACCGTCGAAGCGGGCGTCACCCTGCGAGCGGTGCAGGAAGCAGCGGCGGCGCAAAACCGCCTTTTCCCCGTCAGTTTCGGCGCCGAAGGCTCGGCCCAGACCGGCGGCATCATTTCCACCAACGCCGGCGGGATGCAGGTCCTCAGCTACGGCTCCATGCGCGCCCAGGTGCTGGGGTTGGAAGTCGTCCTGGCCGATGGCCGAATCTGGGACGGCCTCAAATCCCTACGCAAGGACAACACCGGCCTCGACCTCAAGCAGCTCTTCATCGGCGCCGAGGGCACGCTCGGCATCATCACCGCCGCCACCCTGCGCCTGCACCCGGCGGTCAGCGCCCGCACGGCGGCCCTGGTGGGAGTCGCCAACGTGGCCGCCGCGCTGCACGTCTTCCAAACTCTGCGCGCCAAGGCCGGGCCCGCCCTCACTTTATGTGAGTTCATCGACGGCCCGGCGATGCAACTCGGCGCCGCCCATACGCCCGGCACCCGCCTGCCTTTCACTGCCCCCGCCTACGTCCTGCTGGAACTTTCCGCCCTCGACCCCGCCGCCAACCCCGCCGCCACGCTGGAGCCCGTGCTGGCGCAGGCACTGGAAACCGGCCTCGCGACGGATGCCGTCATCGCCCAATCCGCCCGTCAGGCGCAAACCTTCATCGCCATGCGCGAAGCCGTCTCCGAGGGCGAGCTGCGAGAAGGCGGTGCGGTAAAACACGACATTGCCGTACCGCTCGCCTCCATCCCCGAAACCGTCGCCGCCATCGAAACCCTGGTGGCCACAACCTATCCGGACTGCCGCCTCAACATTTTCGGCCATCTCGGCGACGGCAACCTGCATATCAACATCCGCCCCCCGGCAGGCCAGACCCTGGCCGCTCTGGCGGAGCGCAAAGCTGAAATGACCGCTGATGTTGAAGCCCTGGCCATGGCCCGTGGTGGCAGCTTCGCCGCCGAACACGGCATCGGCCAGTTCCGCCTGTCCGGCATGCGCACCCATAAATCCGCCGTTGAACTCGACCTCATGCGTGCCATCAAAGCCGCGCTGGACCCGCAAAACCTGTTCAACCCCGGCAAAATGATCCCCAAGAAAGACTGAACCACCATGCAAGCCCACCCGCAGCTGACGGATTTCCCCTCCCAGACCTACGACAAGCTCCGCTACGGCGACACCGACCGCCAGGGCCACGTCAACAACGCCGTATTCACCACTTTGTTCGAAACCGGGCGCATCGCGGTACTGGAAGCCGGCGACCGCCCGCTGACTGAGCCAGGATACGACTTCGTCCTGGCCCGCATCACCATCGACTATCTGGCTGAAATCCGCTGGCCCGGCACCGTGGAAATTGGCACGGCGGTGAAATCCATCGGCAACAGCTCACTCACCGTCACCCAGGCGCTGTTCCAGCACGGCCGCCGCGTCGCCACCGCCGAAGCCGTCATGGTCCAGGTCGACTCCCAGGCCCACCGCTCGGTCCCGCTCAGCCCCGTCCAACGAAACGCCTACAACGCCCTGCGGCTTAAGCCCGCACCAGCCCAATAACCGTAGTCTGCGGCGGCATATCCGGCCGTAACGTCGGCCAGCGCGTCGCTGGCGCGTCAAAACTGGCGCCCGGAGTCGCCCCCGGGTGGCGCACCGGCGCAAATACGGTCTTCGTCGCGCCATCAAAAGCTGCCCCGCCCATCGCGGCACCCACTGGCGCCAGGTAAGCGGTGGTGAGCATGTACGGGCTGGCCGTCTCCATCACAAACAGCCCGTCAGCCGTCGCCGTGGTATCGCCCCCCTGATCGGTGCCGATCCATAAACGCCCGGCCGGGTCCAAATCCAGCGTGCGCGGCCGGCGCAGCCAGCCGCTGGAGCCCGCCGCATATAGCGTGCCGGCCGCGCTGTCCGGGCTTCCGGCGGCAAGCACCACTTTTCCGGCAAAGTTCTTTGCCGTCACATCTCCGCCCGGCGGTGCCAGCATCACAATATGCCCGTTATCATCCCCGGCCCGCGGGTTCAGCGCATCTGGCACGGTGCGCGCCGCATTGCCCGCGCAGGCAAGGTAAAGGGCGTCTTTATCGCCGGTGATCGCAATCCCGCCCGGTGCGTCAAAGGCCGAGCCCCCGGCATTCGCGGCGGCATCCACCGCCCCCACCAGGGAAGGCACCGTAGCGGGCAGATCAACCCAGCTAACGCCGCTTCCCGTAATTTGCGCCACCGCGAGCGTGCCCGAATCCAGCGCCGTACCATCGGTCGAGGCGGTCGCGGCAATAAAGCGGAACAAAAACCCGCTCGGGCCGTCCTGGCTCATAAAAATCACCGTCCGCCCGTCCGGCGCCGCCGTCGCGGCAATGCCAGCCCGTGCAAACCGCCCCAGCGCCGTGCGTTTCGCCGGAATTGCCCCAGGGTCGAGCGCATTCAACTCCGCCACCCAGCCAAAACGCGGCGCCTGCGCCGGGTCGGCATAGCCATACCCCACCCCGGCCAGGCGTTTGAGCCATGGCGCGGCATCGCCCTCGGCCAGCAGCACATTCCCCCACGGCGTGGCGCATCCCGCCTGCGGTGCCAGCAAGCCCTGCACCGTCTCCCCGATTACCGCAGCCACCGGCCCGGTTATCTCGCACAATGTCCCGTCCGAGAGGCGGCGCGACTGATAGCCGCCATCAACCGTCACCCAGCGCCCGGCCATATATTTTAGGTTCAGCACGGTCACCCCCTGCAACCGCCCAGCAGTATCCGGGTCGTCAACGCCGCCCGGAAACACCATGCGCGCCGGTGCCGCCGGGTTGACCAGCACCAGCACCAGCCGGGCAATGCCATCCTGCGCCGGCGGCGGCGTCATCAGCGCGGCGATCACGGCGTCATAGGGAAATTGCGTATCAGCCTGCGCCCCGGTGAGCGGATTCGGATCAAACGCCGGCGCATCCGGCAGCACGGCATCGCCCCAGCGGGCAATCACAATGCGGTTGAAGCCGCTGCTCACGGTATCGTCCAGCTTGGCCGCCTGCGGGTTGGGCGCGGGTGGAGCGGGGGGGACTGGCACGGCTGACACGCCAAGCACCGATTGCGCCCTCGCGGTAGCGAGGGAAACGGGGGCAAGCGAGAGGCCGTTAAGCAGGTCCCGCCGTTTCATGGGTTAGAAGCCGCCCGTACCGCTGCGGCTCGGGCCGCCAAGCCCACTGGCGCCGCTGGCGGCGGCGCTGGTATCAGATGCGGCGCCCAGCGGATTGTAGCTGCCCACGCCGCCGATCAACTCTTTGAAGAACCCAGGCTTGCCACCCGGCACCGGCGTCTCCGCATCGTCCATCGCCACATGCACCCTGTCCTTCAGGTCTTTCTGCGAGACGTTCCGCAAAGTGCCGCTATCATCAAAGGTCAGCACAACAACATGCTGCTGCTGCACGCCCTCGGTATTGCCGATGCGGATTTTTGTGATTTGGCTGACATATATCCAGTTGTTGCTGTCGAACTGTTCCACAGCGGTCGGCGGTCCCAGCAGCGCCTGCGCGTCGGTCTGGGTTGAAAGACCGGGCGTCAACTCGTTGAGGTCATGCTGCGACACGGCGATGCCGCGGTAATGCGGCGCATCCGTGAACAAAGCGCAGCCCGGCAAAGCCAGTAGCGCGCAGAGCAATGTCATCGTCGGCAGCGGGGCAGGGCGCACGCTTAAGGTCCTTAAAGAGCTTGGAGAGGATATCTCAGGCGGTTGGGTCTCACGGCAGGGGCTTACGTGTCAATGCGCAAGGTCTATATCAAGGGTCATGGAACAGCATTTTCACCGGCCGATCAGGGCCGGACACATCAAGGACGCCACCCAGGAACATATACTGGTGGCCGATGAAGCCACCCGCGCCGAGCTGGCGGCACGTTTCGGCCTGCCCGGCATCGCGCTGCTGCGCGGGGAGTTCGTGCTCCAGCACGAGCGTGGCGGCATCATCGCGGCGCGGTTGAGCATGTGCGCCAAGGTCACGCAAACCTGCGTGGTCACTCTGGAACCGTTCGATGCCCGCATCGACGAGGAAAGTGAGCTGCGATTCGTCCCGGCGAGCAGCCTGCCCGAGTCCGAGGGCGTGGAGTTGGACCCCGAAACACTCGAAGGCCCCGACGAAATCCCCTACACCGGGGATATTCTGGACCTCGGCGAGGCCCTGGCCGAGCAGCTTGCTTTGGCTTTGGACCCCTACCCTCGCAAGCCGGGCGCCGCACTCCCCGCCGAGTTCGAGGCTGAGCCGGAGAACCCGTTCGCCGTCCTTAAAGCCCGCCGCGGCGCCACGGACGTATAAATAATCGGCCGCACGCAAGCCTTTCCGGCTTTAATGATCAGTTTTGCAAAGCCTTTCCGGCTTTGCGGGGCATGTATGACTTGCGAGGCAGCACCGCCTCTGCTACGCCGCGCCTCTCGTATCTCTATTATCGCTTTTTTTAAGGTTCCAGCAGCTATGGCCGTTCCTAAACGTAAAACCTCCCCCTCGCGCGCCGGCATGCGCCGCAGCCATCAGGCTCTGCGCGCGGAAGCGCATGCGGAATGTGGCAACTGCGGTGAGCTCAAGCGCCCGCACCACGTCTGCGCCCATTGCGGCCATTACGACAACCGTGAAGTCGTTGCCTCCGGCAAGACCGCCAAGGGCGTCGTTCGCGTCTAAAGCCTGTTTTCAGGTAAAATCGGCAACAGGAACCTCCCCCAAGGGCATGCAATGAGCCGGAGCAACATACTGGCCGTGGATGCCATGGGCGGGGATAACGCGCCCGAAGCGATCATCGCCGGGCTCGAAATCGCCGCCGTGCGCCATCCGTTGGCGCGTTTCCTGCTTTTTGGTGACGAGGCGGTGATGGCGCCGCTGGTAGCCAAAACCAAACGCCTGAAGAGCCAAAGCACGCTGCACCACGCCAGCGGCGCCATCGCGGGTGATATGAAACCCACAATCGCGCTGCGCATGCGCGATTCCTCGATGCGCCGGGCGATCGACGCCGTGCAGCATAACCAGGCCGCTGGGGTGATCTCCGCCGGCAACACCGGGGCGCTGCTCGCCCTATCCAAAATTGTACTAAAGACAATGCAAGGCATCGACCGTCCGGCGATGGCGGCAACCGCCCCCTCGGCCAAGGGCGACGTGGTAATGCTGGACCTTGGCCTGAACGTGGTCTGCGACTCCCGCAACCTGGTCGAATTTGCCCTGATGGGTGAAATGTTCGCCAAAATCGTCCTCGGCCTGCCCGCGCCCACCATCGGCCTGCTCAACGTCGGCTCCGAGGAAGGCAAAGGCAACGAAATTCTCCGTGTCGCCGCCGCCATGCTGCGCGAAAGCCCAATCGGTGCGCAGTTCCACGGCTTCATCGAAGGCCACGACATCACCGCCGGCACGGTCAACGTCATCGTCACGGACGGTTTTACTGGCAACGTCGCGCTAAAAACGGGCGAGGGGGCCTTCAAGCTGGTCGGCGACCTGCTGAGGCGGGCTTTCACCTCCGGGCCGCTGGCCAAGGCCGGCTACCTGCTGGCCCGTGGCGCCATGCAGCGCTTGCGCGAATGGCTGGACCCGCGCCGCTACAACGGTGCCGTGCTGCTTGGCCTGAACGGCGTGGTGGTTAAATCCCACGGCGGGACGGATGCCGAAGGGTTTGCGCATGCCGTGGATGTGGCGATGGATATGATTACCAACGACTTTAACAGCCGCATCGCCGAAGGGCTGGCGGCCATGGACCGCGCCATTCTAGCCTCTGAACAGGTAAACGCCCCAGATGTCTGAGCCCCTGCGCCGCCGCGCCGTACTGGCCGGCATCGGCACGTATCTGCCCGAAAAAATCGTCTCCAACGCCGAAATGGCGGAGCGCGTGGAAACCTCGGACGACTGGATCGTCGAGCGCACCGGCATCCGCCAGCGCCATTTCGCCGGCCCGCATGAGACCTGCGCCTTCATGGGTGCCGCCGCCGCGCGCGGCGCGCTGGCCATGGCAGGCGTGGCGGCTGAGGACGTCGGCGCCATTATCCTCGCCACCTCCACGCCCGACCAGGCTTTCCCCTCCACCGCCGTGCATGTGCAGGCCGCCATTGGCGCCAAAAAGGCTTTTGGCTTCGACATCTCCGCCGCCTGCTCTGGCTTCATCTATGCCCTCGGCCTCGCCAACAGCATGATCCAGGCCGGTCAAGCCGATAACATTCTTGTCATCGGCTCGGAAGTCTATTCGCGCATCCTCAACTTTGCCGACCGTGGCACCTGCGTTCTGTTCGGCGACGGTGCCGGCGCCGTGCTCCTCAGCGCCCGCGATGTACCAGAGGCAGGGCCGGGCATTCTCTCCACCCATCTGCACTCCGACGGCACGCTGGCCGATATGCTCTATGTCGATGGCGCGGTCGGCCAGCCCGATAAACCCGGCCATCTGGTGATGAACGGGCGAGAAGTATTCCGTCATGCGGTTACGCTGCTGGCCTCCGCCGTCAACGAAGCTTTGGCATTTAACCGCCTGACATCAAAAGACATTGACTGGCTGGTCCCGCATCAGGCCAACCGCCGCATCATCGATGGCGTCGGCCGCAAGCTCGGCATGCCGCCGGAGCGGGTGGTGGTTACCGTGGACCAACACGCCAACACCTCGGCCGCCAGCATCCCGCTGGCTTTGGCCCAAGCCATGGGCGATGGGCGCATCAAACCGGGGCAACTTATCCTGCTGGAGGCCCTCGGCGGTGGCTTGACATGGGGTTCAGCGCTGCTGCGGCTGTAGAGAAATCTCTAAAATCACTGAATTGCTTGCTTTATTTGGTAATTATTCTGAAACAACCGCTAAGAATCGTTTAAAACTAAAAGCAATTGTTGACCACGCGAAAACGCGTGCTAATCTTGTAAAATGAACACATTGACGCGCGCGCAACTGACCGAGGCGATCTACGCCGCCGTTGGTCTGTCGCGCAACGAATCGGCTGATTTGCTGGAACTGACCCTAACCCGCATCGCGGATGCGCTAACTACGGGTAAATCCGTTAAAATCAGTGGGTTTGGCACATTTTCTGTACGCCAGAAAGGCCGCCGCATGGGCCGCAACCCGAAAACCGGGGTCGAGGTTCCCATTCTGCCGCGCCGTGTTCTGGTCTTCCGCCCCAGTCAGATGCTGCGGGATGCCGTGAATACCCCGCCCCGCCCCGCCGTTGGACAGTAACGGAATAATTGATGATTCGCATGGTGGATGAAGAATATCCCGAGGATGAAGACGCGCTACGGGATATTCCCGCGGATGCCGCACGTGTGCGGCCGCGCAAAACCGCGGATGCATTCCGTACCATCAGTGAGGTAGCGGACGAGCTTCATGTACCGCAGCATGTGCTGCGCTTCTGGGAAACCAAATTCCCGCAGGTGCGCCCACTCAAGCGCGGTGGTGGCCGCCGTTATTACCGGCCGGAGGACGTGCTGCTCCTCCGCCGCGTCGCCGATCTGCTCTACACCCAGGGCTACACCATCAAGGGCGTGCAACGCTTGCTGCGTGAAGGTGGCGGCGCCTTGCAGGAAAACATCCCCCCCGCTTCAGTGGAAGAGCGTCTGGCCGCCGAGGCCGAGCGCAGCGCCCCTCCAGTGCCCGACCCGGTGGCCGTGAAAAAATCCACCCCGCCGCAAGTCATCCCGCAACTCCCCATGCCCGGCCTGCTGCCGGAGTTTGAGGTCGAGGTCGACGTCGAGCGCACCGAGACCGTGCGCCTCACCCCCCGCACCGCTATCCGCCAGGAAAACGAGCGCCTGCGCGCTTTGCTGACCGAAACTTTAGCCGCTCTGGAAGAACTGCGCAGCCTGCTCGGCTAAAGCCTGATCGTCTTCAGTTGGCGCGCTCTTGCGCGTTAACGGAAGACGTGAATCAGCCTCTTATCAAAAAGTTAGAGTACATTTAGAGTCTCTTTCATTTAATTTGACGCATAGCCTGAATTCTTGAGGTAGTTTGCGCATTCGTGCGGTTTGAACTCGTTGAGCAATGTGCCGATGCGTTTCCATGTTGCCTCGACGGTGCGTTCGGCGGCTTTGCGGAGCATGGTTTTGAGTTTTGCGAAGACTTGCTCGATGGGGTTCAGGTCCGGGCTATAGGGCGGCAGGAACAGGAGCTTGGCGCCGGCCGCGCGAATGGCCTTTCGTATTGCTGGGCCTTTGTGGCTGCCGAGATTGTCCATGATGACGATGTCGCCGGGTGACAATGTCGGCACCAGAAATTGTTTGATATACGCGGCAAAGCTTTTGCCGTTGATCGGTCCGTCCAAGACGCATGGTGCATCGATACGATCTGACCGCAGAGCCGCCAGGAAGGTCAAAGTTTTCCAGTGGCCATGCGGCACCTTGGCCAACAGCTTCTCCCCGCATGGCGCCCAGCCGCGTGTGCGGGTCATGTTCGTCTTGGCCCAAGTCTCGTCCAGAAAAACCAGCCGCTCAGGTGCCAGTCTGGCCTGATATTTTTTCCAGAACCGGCGCTTGCGGGCCACGTCCGGGCGATCCTGCTCGGCGGCGAACAGCGTTTTTTTTAAAGCTGAGCCGGGCGTCACGGACCAGGCGCCAGACCGAGACCTCGCTGGTGACAATGCCGCGCTCGCCCAGTTCAATCGCCAGCGCTCGCATCGTCAAATCTTTCTGCTCATCAAGCCGGCCAAGAATCCAGGCCTGATGTGGCGCCAAAGCCCGAGCTTGCCGGCGCCCTTGCGGCTTGGCCGCCGCACTGCCCGTCTGCCGCAGACGCTGTGACCACTTCACCGCGCTCGCAACGCTTACCGAAAACAACGCCGCTACCTCGCGGCACGAGCGGCCAGACAAAACCGCCCCCGCAACACGTTCCCTCAGATCATTCGAATAATGCCAACCCATCTCATGCTGACCTCCAATCCAGCAATAAGCTTGAATCAGATTTTCCGCCGCGCCGGAATCCCAAAACGATTCGGATCATCAGAAAGAAACTCTAGGTTGACGCGAGCGCGCCAACCTAAATGTACGCTAAAACAAGGCTGAGCAGATAAACCCCACCACTCAGCGCCGCAATCCAAAAACTCGCCGGCCAGTCGGTCTCATAGCTCAAGGCAATCCCCGCCCACGCCTCGGCCAGCGCAATTCCCGCGGCCAGCATCAGCCCTGGCACCACGCGCGTGCTCAGCCTTTGCGCCGTCGCCGCCGGCCCCACCATCAGCGCAAACACCAGCAACACGCCCACAATCTGCGCACTCGCCGCCGTGGTCAGCCCCACCAGCCCCAAAAACACCAGCCCCAGCGCGCGCAAGGAAACACCTTTGGCCTCCGCCAGTTCCGGGTTCAGGCTGGCAAACAGCAACGGCCGCGCAATCACCCCCAGAATCCCGAGCGTAAGCACCGCCAGCCCCAGCAGCGCATAAATCGTCGGCACATCCACGCCCAGCACATCACCAAACAGCAGCGCCGTCGCCGCCGTCGCGTATGCCGTGAAAAAATGCAGAAACAGCAGCCCCAGCCCGAGCGACATTGTCAAAATAACGCCAATCGCAATATCCCGCTCCGCGAGCCGCTCGCCCAGCGCGCCCATCAGCACGCCGCCCAGCACCGTTACCCCAAGCATCCCCGCCAGTGGCGAAACCCCCAGCAGCACAGCCCCGGTCGCCCCGGCAAACCCCACATGGCTCAGCGCATGCCCGGCAAACGCCTGCCCTCGCAGCACCAAAAAATACCCGACAAACCCCGCCAGCACGGCGACAATCCCGGCGGCCAGAAACGCATGGCGCATGAAATCATAATCAAGCATGGTCACACATATGGTGGGCATCGGCCCGGTCCGAGAGCACGAATATCCGCCCCCCGGCGCGCAGCACCTCAATTTCCGAGCCATAAAGCCGCGACAGACTTTCGCTGGTAATCACCTCATCCACCGTCCCCAGCGCCGCATGCCCCCCGGAGAGATAGAGCACCCGGTCCATGCTCCCCAGCAGCGGATTAATGTCGTGCGCCGCAAACAGCACTGTCAGGTTCCGCGTCCGCCGCAGCCGCGCGATCAGCGCAATCATCGCCGCCTGCGCCGCCGGGTCCAGGCTGATCAACGGCTCATCCAGCAGCAACAGTTTTGGCGACCCCAACAGCGCCGCCGCCAGCAACAACCGCTGCCGCTGCCCGCCGGAAAGCTTTGCCAGCGGCCGCGCCGCCAGTTCCACCCCATCCACCGAATCCAGCGCCGCCATCACCTCTTCGCGCAATGCTGCGCTGCTCAGCGGTAGCCCAAATTCATGCCCCCGCGCCGCATTCACCAGCACGTCAAACCCGCAAATATTGGAGCCCGGCAGCGTGCTGCGTGTCTGCGGCATATAACCAATATCCTGGTTTCCCCGCCGCGCCGGCGCGCCAAACACCTCAATCCGCCCCGCACTCAGCGGCTGCAGCCCCAAAATCGCCCGGAACAGCGTGGTTTTCCCCGCCCCGTTCGGCCCCAGCACGCCGACAAACTCATTATCGCGGAACTGCAGGGAAATATCCCGCAGCACCTCCTGTCCGCCGCGCGTAATGGTGACATTTTGCAGTGAAATCATTGGCCACTCAGTGCCTTATCCACGCCATCCAGTCCACTGTTCATCCAAGCCTGATAATCCAACCCGGCGGGTTCGGTCTCGGTCACCCCCACCACCGGCACGCCCGACTGCTTGGCCAGTGCCAATAGCGTCGTGGTCAGATCATCCGTGACCTGGGAATTATAGAACAATGCGCGCACCCGCCGTAGCCGCAGATCATCCTCGAACGCCGCCACGTCCGAGGGTGCCGGCTCCGTCCCATTCATCACCGCCATTTGGAAGCGCTGATTGCGCATCACCAGCCCCAGCGCCTGCGCCATCAGCCCGAACACCGGCTCCGTTGCCGTCACCGGCACGCCTGCGTATTTTTCCCGAATCGCCGCCATCCGCGCATGAATCGGCGCCAACGAGGCCAGCAACTTGTCCCCATTCTGCTTATAAACCGCGGCATTAGCCGCGTCCTTCGCCGCCAGCGCCACCACCAGTTGCCCGGTCAGGTCGGGCGCCGCCTGCGGGTCGTACCACAAATGCGGATTATCCCCCGGCTTGCGCCCCAGAAGCTCCGCAATCGTAATCACCACCCGCCCCGGCGCGTCGGAGGCCGCCAGCAACGGTCCCATCCACGGGTCATAATCCGCGCCGTTAACAATCACGATATCCGCCCCCGCCAAGTCCCGCGCCACCGAGGGGCTGGCCGAAAACAAATGCGGATCCTCATTTGGATTGTTCAAAATACTGGTCACGCTCACCAGCCCGCCCCCGATCTGCCCGGCAATATCCCCATACATGTTTTCCGCGGCGACAATGCGCAAAACCGACCCAGCCCGCGCCCTGAGCGCAAGCATCACTCCGGCCAACCCAGCCAGCATCCCACGTCTAAGAATATTCATAAAAACTCTTCCCAGGTTGAAGAGAGAAACCATAGCATAGCTGTCAAGCCTGTTTTTTCAGCCGCCGCAGCCCCACCCGCACCGGCGCCAGCGCCCGCCACATATGGCTGCCCTCAATCGCCCGCGCATGCGCGGTCAGCGTGTCAATTTCCCGCTGCTGATGCTCGATAAATGCCCGCAATCGCACAATCGCATCATACCGCTCCACGGCGCTATCAATCCAATGCCGCAACTCCGCCGCAAGCTGCCGCCCGCTATCCTCCAGCGCCGCCAGCGCCGCGCCAAACAACGGCTCCGCTCGCGCCAAATCAGCAGCAATGCCGTCCAGCACATCGCCCGGCGGCTCACCACCCGCCGCCGCAATATGCCAGCGATACGCCTCACGCACCTGCCAGGGCAGCACCGCACTCTCCAGTACTTCCCCAGCCACATGCTCATGGTGGCGCAGGGCAGGGGAGACAAACCCAGCCATCTCCGCCGCCGCCAGTTTTGGCGCGCGCGGCCACTTCACGCCCAACTCCCGCCCGAGCCGTTCCGCCACGCCCGGCGCATCCGCCAGTACCTGCTCATAACTCACAAACGCCCGCGCAACGCCCCGGCTATCGCGCTCCGCCGCCAGCACATGGCGCAACCACAACAGCAGCCCCTTGCCCTCGCCAAACCCATCCCGCTCCCGCAGCGAGGCCGCCACCTCCAGCGGATTGCGCACCGGGATCACCACCATCGGCTCAATCCCCATCTCCGCCAGCACCGGCCGCCACAACGGCAGCAACCGGCACAGCCGCGGGTCTTTCACCAGCAGCAATTTTGCTCCGCCATATTCACGCACCAGCAGCGCCGTAAGCCGCTCGCGAAACCCCGCCGCCACCGCGCCCTCAAACCACCCCGGCGCAAACGCCCGCAAATCATGCCAGGAGCCGCCCATGGCGGCCAAAACCTCATCATGCAGCGCCAGCAGCTCGGCCGACTCCCAAAACCCGGCGGCATTCACATCCGGCGACGCCTCAATCAGCCCCTCCGGCAACGCCGCGCCGCACAGGTTCAACAGCCGCGTCAACGCCGAGGTCCCGCTGCGATGCGTCCCCAGCACCAAAATCGCCTGACGGCCCCCGCTCATTTCAGCAAAGCGTCCGCCAGTTCCTCCCAGCTCGCCGCATCCGGCGTCAGCAGCAGCCCGCCGCCAATGTTCGAGGGCGTGTACGCCGACCCATCAAACCGCCGCCCATAACCACCGGCCTCCTGATGCAGCAAAAACCCCGCGGCATGGTCCCACGGCAGCAGCTTGCGGAACATCTGCGCATGGCAGTGCCCGCCGGCCAGCATGCGGTACTGATGCGCCGCGCAGCGGTAATCCGTCACGGCCGCCATGCGGTCCAGCCGGTGCAGCACATGGCTGCGCAACGGCTCTTCCATATACCGCCAGGACATCGACCCAACCATCTGCCGCACCGGCACGGGTGCCGCCACCCGCAACGGGCGCCGCGCCCCACGGGGCGTCACCATCCACGCACCGCCACCCAGCGTTGCCACGGCGGTATCGTCACTCACCGGATCATGGATAAACCCGGCCAGAATCCGGTCCTCCTCCACCAGCGCCGCCATCACGCCAAACAGCGGCAGCTCGGCGGCAAAATTCGCGGTCCCATCAATCGGATCAATAATCCAAACCCGCCCCGGCTGCTTCAACCGTCCCAGCAGCGAAAAATCCGCCGAAACCGCCTCTTCCCCCAGCACATCGTCACCGGGAAACAGCGCCCGCAACCCAGCACTCAGCGCCAGCTCGGCCGCCTCATCAGCCACCGTCACCGGGTCCAATGGGCCAGACTTGGTCCGCACATCCCCCGCCACCAGATGCTTGAACCGCGGCATAATCTCCACCTGCGACACCTCGCGCAGCAGGCGGATCACATCCTCGATCATAGCCGCTCGAACCGGGCCTTATCGGTCGCCGACATGCGCACGGTCAGCTTCACGCGCTCGTCGCCGTCCTCGCGCACCAGCACCTCGCCGTTGCGGTACAACCAGGCGATTTTCGCGCCGTCGGAAACCGGAATTTCCACCTCCAGCACCTCCATCCTCGCCGCCAGCCGCGCATCGATCCCGGCTCGCAGCCGGTCCAGCCCCTCGCCGGTGAGCGCCGAGACCGCAATGCCTTCGCCCTGTATCACGCTGTCCACGCCGCCCAGCAAATCCGCCTTGTTCAGCACTTCCAGCGTGCGTTCCTGCCAGCGCTCATCCAGCGTGCCGTCCTTGGCCATCCGGTTCAGCACCGCCCGCACATCCGCCGCCTGCGCCGCCGCATCCGGGTGCGCCACATCGCGCACATGCAACAGCACATCCGCTTCGGCCACCTCTTCCAGCGTGGCGCGGAACGCTGCCACCAGTTCCGTCGGCAAATCCGAAATAAACCCCACCGTATCGGACAAAATAATATGCCGGCCAGACGGTAGCACTACCCCGCGCATCGTCGGGTCCAGCGTGGCGAAAAGCTGGTCCTCCGCCATCACCTCGGCTCCGGTCAGCGCATTAAACAGCGTCGACTTGCCCGCGTTGGTATAACCAACCAGCGCCACAACAGGGTAGGGGATCTTCTTGCGCGCCCCCCGATGCAGCCCGCGCGTCCGCCGCACGTCCTCCAGCTCCAGCCGCAGCCGCGTAATCCTGTCGCCGATCAGCCGCCTGTCCGCCTCAATCTGCGTCTCGCCAGGCCCGCCCAAAAACCCGAAGCCGCCGCGCTGGCGCTCCAAATGCGTCCAGGAGCGCACCAGCCGTGAGCGCTGATACTCCAGATGCGCCAGCTCGACCTGCAAAATGCCTTCACGGGTCCGCGCCCGCGCGCCAAAAATATCCAGGATCAACCCCGTCCGGTCGATCACTTTCGCACCCCAGGCCGTCTCCAAATTCCGCTGCTGCACCGGCGTCAAAGTGGCATCCACAACCACCACATCCACCGCGGCTTGCGCCATCGCCTCGCGCGCCAGCTCCACCTGCCCCTTGCCGAACAAGGTCGCCGGCGTCACCGCACGGGTGACGAACACATGCTCATACACCACCACCAGACCAATGCTCGCCGCCAGCCCGACAGCCTCGGCCAGCCGCGCCTCCGCCGAGCGCGAAGCCGCACTCAGCCGGGCAAGCGATTTATCCCAAGGGAGTAATATGGCCGCCCGTTTAGGCGGCGGCGCGGTTTCTTTCATCCCGCGCGCAGCCGTCCCAGCGTCTTCGCGCGCGCCGGTCAGTTGTCCAGGTCCGGATCGTACTGCGGTTCCGCCGCGCGGTTCAGCTTCAGCGTCCCGGCGGTATCCACCGGCGGCGCGGTGCCTTCGGCCTTGGAGGCATCGAACAGCATAATCGGCGCGCCCGGCATCACGGTGCTGATTGCATGCTTATACACCAATTGCGTATGTCCATCGCGGCGGAGCAGTACGGAAAAATTATCGAACCAGGTAATAACACCCTGCAACTTAACCCCATTGACCAGAAACACCGTCACTGGTGTCTTGCTCTTGCGGACGTGATTCAGGAATACGTCCTGTACGTTCTGCGACTTATCGTTGGCCACGGCGGCTATCCTTTTTTTTGTCGTCCTGTTGGACGATGATTGAGTTGTTTTATCCTAAAAGCTTCGAGTTTTACCGATACCTGCGTGGCGCGCGGCACCGATGCTTCAACTATATCTAAATTGTGCGCCGCGGCAACAGCCGCAAGGGGGCAAATCTAAATCAGGCGCCACGGCGACGCAAAGCTGAACAGCAGGATCACCCTCGCCACCGCTCCGGATATGCCGTTATGCTTCCATGATCAGTAGCAACGGCTGGGAGCAAGCCGCCTACCGCGCGGATTACGGCCGCGGCACCGCCAGAGCATGTACGAAAGCATAAACAACAATCGGGATCGCGATCACGACGTAAATACGCAACAGGATCAACAGGGCAGTTGTGCCCCGCCCGAGCACGCGGCGCGGCAAAGGCATTTGCGTCTTAGCGGTGTACTGCTCCGATTTAAGCGCGCTGAGCACGGCGGGATCGTATTGCATGGGCACCTCCTATTGTCCCAACAGGTCTGGAAAGACCGTAATAACGCCATAGAACGCACCCACGAGGGAAATCGCGGCGATAATTGTTCCCCCGGCCAAATTCGCCCGCCAGCCGTTCGCAAGATCACGCATGATCTCGCGATCGTTGACCAGTAGGAGAAGAAATAGCAAGGCGGGAGCCATCAGCAGGGTGGCGATGACATTGACGGTGAGCGTCATCGCCAACAAAGGAGCGCCGGGAACCAGCACGATCCCCGCTGCCAGCAGTGTCGAGAGGATGGCCGCGCCGTAGAACAGACGGCCACGGTGAAAATCAAGGTTAAGGCTGTGGTGTGCCGATATGGTCTCGGCGAGCGCATAGGACGAACTGGTGGAGATCGTCATGGCCGCCACTAGGCCAGCCTCGATCATGCCAAGAGCAAACAGCGTGGCGCCAGTAGTGCCAATCATCGGGCGCAGCGCGGTTGCAAAGTCAGCGCCGCTGGCGAACCGCGACACATTTACATGCGCGGCAAATAGCGGTGCGGCCGCAATCAGCGTCGCGATGGCTGCCACAGTGGCCAAAATCGCGCCGATCGCCGTATCCATCCGCCCCTGCGGAAGATCCGCGCGGGTCAGCCCCTTGTCCACCACGGCGCTCTGCTGGAAGAAGATCATCCAGGGCGTCACCGTGGCGCCGATATTGGCCAGGATCAGCGTGACGAAGACTGTGCCAAAGCCGCCGGGCAGCGGCCCCCAGGTGGCGAGGGCATGGGTGAGCGCAGCGCCACTCGGATGCGCGAGCAAGGCTGCTGGAATGAACAACAGATTGCCCGCCGCCAGTGTCATCAGCACCCGTTCCCAGGTCGCATAGCGCCGCAAGCCGAGCGAGGCGACGGCCAGCGCCACGCCGAAGGCCACCGAGAGCCATGCTGGCAGCCCGAAATACAGCCCGCCGGCCTGGATAGCGATGAACTCGGTGACCAGGGTCAGTACGTTCCCGAGCACCAGGTCGGCCATCGCGAAGCCCCCCCAGAAAGGACCAAAACGCTGAAAAATGAGTTCGGCATGGCCGCGATGCGTCGCAATCCCCAGCCGCACAGTCATCTCCTGCACCACGAAGGCCATGGCGAAGGTGAGGATGATAAAGGGGACAAAAAACCCCACCCCATAGGTCGCCCCCGTGGTCGCATAGGAGACCATGCTAGGCCCGTCATTCTCCCCCAGCATGACCAGCACGCCCGGACCCGCCAGCAGCCAGAGCAGCCGCAGCCAGCGATGCGCCGAGCGGCTCTGCTGGACTTTCAACCGGTCACGCGCCCGCAGAATATCCTCCCGGACAACCGCCGCGCCGCCACTCTCGGGTAAGGCGCTAAGGCCGATATTCGTGCCATCTTGACTTATCGAAACTCCGCTTTGCCAAGGAAATTCGGACAGCTCTCTTGTGTCATATAGTCCAAAAGTGTAGCCTTGGCTACACTTTGGACAAGCCTGCAAACAATTTGAAATTAACCAGCCCTTCGCGCCGTATCCGAGAGTGAACACCTTGCCCCCCAGCATCCTGTCCAAATCATCAGCTCCGCTGCCCATGCCCACCGAGCCTACCCATGCCCGCCGCTTCAGCAAAGCCCGCGTTGCCCAGAGCCACGCCCTACTGGAAGACTACGTCGAACTCATCGACGACCTGCTAATCGCCAACGGCGAGGCCCGCCCCACTGACATCGCCCGCCGCCTCGGCGTCAGCCACGCCACCGTCATCAAAACCATCGGCCGCCTCAAACGCGAGGGCCTAGCCACCGCGCTCCCCTACCGCGGCGTGTTCCTAACCCCCGAAGGCCAAACCCTCGCCAACAAATCGCGCGCCCGCCACCGCCTCGTCGTCGCCGTCCTAACCGCCATCGGCGTCCCCCCCGAAGCCGCCGAACAGGACGCAGAGGGGCTGGAACACCACATTTCTCCGGCCACATTGCGGGCGTTTGCAGCGTTCCTAAAAAAACAACCGTAGAGCGGATAACCCAGGCCGGAATCGCCGTGTTATTTCACCGCGTCCAGCGCCTGCGCCAAATCCCCCAAAATATCCTCAATATGCTCCAGCCCGATTGAAAGCCGCACATACCCCTCCGAAACCCCGGTCGACACCTGATCCTCCGCCGATAGCTGGCTATGCGTCGTACTCGCCGGATGAATCGCCAAACTCCGCGCATCCCCAATATTCGCCACATGATAAAACATCTGCAGCGCCGAAATAAACTTCGCCCCCGCCTCGCGCCCGCCCGGCAGCTCAAACCCAACCAGCCCGCCTTGCCCGCCGGCAAGATACTTATCCGCCCGTTCTTTCTCAATTCCCTTGGCCAGGCTTGGATGAATTACCTTCACCACATCCGCCCGCGCACTCAAAAACTTCACCACTGCCAGCGCATTTTCCGAATGCCGCGCAATCCGCAATGGCAGTGTCTCAATGCCCTGGATAATCTGAAACGCATTAAACGGCGACAACGCAGCACCCAAATCCCGCAACAGCACCACGCGCGCGCGGATAATATACGCAATCGGCCCCAACGGCTTCACCGCCTCCGCCCACACCGCGCCATGGTAGCTCGGGTCCGGCGTATTCAGTAGCGGCTGCCGCACCGGGTAAGCCGACCAGTCAAAATTCCCGCCGTCGATAATCACCCCGCCAATGCTGGTGCCATGCCCGCCAATGTATTTGGTCGTCGAATACACCACAATCGCCGCGCCATGGTCGAAGGGGCGCGTCAGCAACGGCGCCGCGGTGTTATCCACAATCAACGGAATCCCAAACTTGCGCCCAATAGCTGCCACTTCCGCAATCGGGAATACCCGCAGCTTCGGGTTTGGCAGCGTCTCGGCATAATACGCCCGCGTGCGGTCATCCGTCGCCCGCGCAAACGCCTCAGGGTCCGCCGGGTCCACAAAGCGCACCTCAATCCCCTGGTCCTTCAGCGTATTGGCGAACAAGTTCCACGTCCCGCCATACAAATCGGTGGAGGACACTACATTATCCCCCACCCGCGCCAAATTCTGAATCGAATACGCCGAAGCCGCCTGGCCCGACGCCACTGCCAGCGCCGCAACGCCCCCCTCCAACGCCGCCAGCCGCTGCTCCAGCACATCCGTCGTCGGGTTCATAATGCGCGTGTAAATATTCCCGAATTCCTTCAGCGCAAACAAATTCGCCGCATGTTCGGGGGATTTAAACTGGTACGAAGTCGTCTGGTGAATTGGCACCGCGACCGACCCAGTGGTGGCATCCGCGCGCCAACCAGCATGCAGCGCCAGGGTTTCGGGGTGCTTCGAGTTAACGGCCATGTGTATGCTCCTGAATGTTTATTGCTTCATGGTTATCATCGCATAGGCATTAAATATCTACAAGTCTTGTAGGGAATAAACTAAGCCACCGTCTCCAGAGTACCCGACAACACGTTAAAATGCATTCCCGCCAGCGTCAGGCTCCCTTCCGCCACGCGTGCCGAAATCCAGGGAAACGTCATCAAATTCGTCAGTGAATCACGGATCGAACTCATGCTCGCACGCATGACAAAGCGTCTCGAAATCCGCCCCCTCGGCCTCGGGGGAATCGCACACCCGCTTACGCGCCTTCTGTGCAATCGCCATCCAGGATTCGATAAAATCCCCATGGCCGCCGCCCGGCCCCTGCATCAGCGCGCGGATACCCCCGCACTGGCTATGCCCCATCACCACAATACTACGCACCTTCAGCGCCGTCACGGCAAATTCCAAGGCGGCTGACGTGCCGTGGTTACCGGTATCGGGCGCATAGGGCGGCACCAGCGCGCTCACGTTGCGCACCACGAAAATCTCACCCGGCGCGCAGTCAAAAATCACCTCCGGCGCCACCCGCGAATCCGCGCAGGCAATCACCATGGCGGGCGGGGACTGCCCATCGCGCGCCAGCGCGGAGAACAGGGCTTTATGCCGCCGCCAATACCCTTTACGGAACCGCGCATAACCGCCCATCAATGCCTTCACAGTCCGGCCTCCTTGGCTTTAACCCACAACCTGTCCATCTCCTCCAGGTCAGACATCGCGGGCGTCTTTCCCTCTTGCGCCAGGGCATTTTCCACAAAGCCAAACCGCCGGGAAAATTTCGCATTAGCGCCGGTCAGGCACGCCTCCGCGTTCAGCCCCAGCTTGCGCGCCAAATTCGCCATCACAAACAGCATATCCCCCAGCTCATCCCCCATCCGCGCCGGCGTGGCCTCGGGCAGTTCGGCCCGCAACTCCCGTACCTCCTCCTCCAGCTTGTCCAGCACCGCATCCGGGTTCGGCCAGTCAAAGCCCACCCGCGCCGCCCGCGCGCAGAATTTATGGGCCCGCGCCAAAGCGGGCAGGGAGGCCGCCACCCCTCCCAACACGCCGGTCTCCGCCTTCTCCAACCGCTCCTGCGCCTTCTGTGCCTCCCAGGCGGCCGTCTGCGCCCCGGCATCGCGCGCCGCCTCATCGCCAAACACATGCGGGTGCCGCCGGATCATTTTGTCCGCAATCCCCGCCGCCACATCGTTAAAGCTGAACCACCCGCGCTCGCTGGCCAACTGCGCGTGATACACCACCTGGAACAGCAGATCCCCCAGCTCATCCTGCAATTGCCCAGGGTCGCCGGAGTTTATCGCGGCCCGCACCTCATAGGCCTCCTCGATGGTATAAGGCGCGATGGTCGTAAAATCCTGCTCCTTGTCCCACGGGCAGCCGGAAACCGGGTGCCGGAGCGCTGCCATGACATCTACGAGCTTTTGCACGGGCGTTTCATTGGTCATGCACAAGTTGTAAGTTCACCCGCCGCAAATGGCCAGCGCCCGGTTGTCCTCCCGGCTCGGGCCTTGGCGCGGCGTGCACTACCTCGGCGCCGTGGCCCACCACTACCCCAGCACCGCCCGCGCCTGCGCAATCATCCGCCGCGCCTCATCCCACAGCCCGTACGCATCAAATTCTTCCTCCCGCACCCAGGCCAGCTCCGTCACATCATCCCCGGCCACCGCCTCGCCGCCCACATAAAGCGCGCCAAAATCCAGAATGGTGTAATGGAACTCAACCTTCCCTTCGGCATCGTAATGGATCGCATCCACATGCCCGATCAACCGCAGCGCCCCGCACGCCAGCCCCGTCTCCTCCAATAATTCCCGCCGCGCGCAATCCTCCGCGCGCTCCCCCAACTCCTGCGCTCCACCGGGGAGAGACCA
This sequence comes from uncultured Alphaproteobacteria bacterium, assembly GCA_963696195.1. GTDB lineage: Bacteria > Pseudomonadota > Alphaproteobacteria > Acetobacterales > Acetobacteraceae > Acidocella. The sequence continues at coordinate 1,146,313 of OY968826.1, read as the reverse complement.
CGCCCCCACCGCTGGCGGCCGCCCGCGCCGTATCAGCAGCACGTCCTCGCCCCGCAACAGCACAACCCCAACGCCCACGCGTGGATGTTCCGGATAACGTCTCATCCGATCAAGTCACACAGCGGCAAACAGGGCAGAGCGTTGCCGTTGGCGTCGTTCAGTGCTTCAATGTTCATCAGCAGAGTGTAATTTCGGGAGCCGCAAATGGCCAGCGCCTATGATTTTTCCTTCGAGACCCTCCAGGGCAAACCTTACCCCTTAAAAGACCTCGCCGGCCGGCCCCTGCTCATCGTCAACACCGCCTCAAAGTGCGGTTTCACCCCGCAATACAAAGCGCTGGAAGCCCTCTGGCAGGCCAACAAAGCCAAGGGCCTCGTCGTCATCGGCGTCTCCTGTAACGATTTCGGCGGCCAGGAGCCCGGCACGCACGAGCAAATCGCCAGCTTCTGCGAACTCAACTACGGCGTCGATTTCCCCATGATGGCCAAAGTCCACGTCAAAGGCCCGGACGCCCACCCGTTCTTCCAATGGGCGGCAGGGCAGGGCGGCTTCCTCGCCAAACCGCGATGGAACTTCTTCAAATATCTGGTCAACAAAAACGGCGGCCTGCAAACCTGGTTCTCCAGCCTCACCAGCCCCGCCGCGCCCAAATTCACGGCGGCAGTTCAGCAACTGTTTTGAGAACAACCCGCCGCATCCCCGCTCATCCCGCCCGCACCGTCAAAATCGCATCGCGCTGATCGAACAAATTCAGCAGCACCCGCACCGCCCGCCCGCGCTCGCTCTCCAGTCTCGGGTCGCGCTGCAACAGCAGCACCGCATCCTGCCGCGCCATCGGTAACAACCCCTCATGCTTCTCCGCATCCGCCAGCCGGTACCCCGGCAACCCGGACTGCCGCGTCCCCAGATAATCGCCCGAACCACGCAGCCTGAAATCCTCATCGGCAATCACGAACCCATCCTCGGTATCGCGCAGTAGCGTCAGCCGCTTGCGCGCCGGCACGCCAATTTTATTATCATGCAGCAGCAGGCAGTAGCTTTTCGCTTCGCCCCGGCCAACCCGCCCGCGCAACTGGTGCAACTGCGCCAGGCCAAACCGCTCGGCATGCTCGATCACCATAATATTCGCCTCGCGTACATCCATGCCGACCTCAATCACCGTGGTCGCAACCAATATCTTGCAATGCCCGGCTGCAAAGTCAAACAACGCCTGATCCCGCACCGCGGCTTCCTGCTGGCCATGCGCCAGCGTCACCGTATCACCAAACCGTTCCCGCAACTGCGCAAACCGCACTTCCGTCGCAGTAATATCCAGCACCTCGGATTCCGTCACCAGCGGACACACCCAATACACCCGCCCCCCGGCCGCAATCGCCCGCGCAATCGCTTCCAGCACCTTCTCCAGGTCGGTCAGCTTGTGCAGCGTCGTGGTAATTCTCTGCCGCCCGGCGGGCTTATCGGTAATCCGGCTCACTTCCATCTCCGCCCAATGCGTCAGCAGCAGCGTGCGTGGAATCGGCGTCGCCGTCATCACCAGCAAATCCGTCGCCGCCCCCTTGGTACTCAACGCCAGCCGCTGGTCCACGCCAAACCTGTGCTGCTCATCAATCACCGCCAGCGCCAAGTCCTTAAACGCCACCTCTTTCTGAAATATCGCGTGCGTGCCAATCACAATCGGCAACGTCCCATCGGCCATCGCCGCCATAATCCGCCGCCGCTCGGCCCCCTTCACGTTGCCAGTCAGCAGCGCCACCGGCACCGGGCATAATTTCTGAAACGTCGAATAATGCTGCTTGGCCAGTATCTCCGTCGGCGCCAGCAAAGCCGCCTGCGCACCGGCCTCCACCGCCCGCAACATCGCCAGCAGCGCCACCAGCGTCTTCCCCGCGCCCACATCCCCCTGCAGCAACCGCAGCATCTGGTGCGGCGCCGCCAAATCCGCATCAATCTCCCCCAGCGCCCGCAACTGCCCCGCCGTCAGCGCATGGCCAAACCACCGCAAAGCCTCCGCCCGCAACCGCCCATCGCCCGTCAGCACCCGCCCCGGCCGCTTGCGCCGCCGCGCCCGCACCATCGCAAACGCCAACTGCCGCGCCAGCAGCTCGTCATACGCCAGCCGCTCAGCCGGCCGGTCATCGGGCACCTCCACCGGCGCATGCAGCGCCCGCAGCGCCTCGCCAAACCCCGGCCACCGCCGCTTGCGCAGCACGCTGGCATCCTGCCACTCCGGCAGCTCTGGCAACCGCTCCAGCGCCCCCAGCGCTGCCCGCCGCATCACCCGCGGCACCACCCCCGCACTGAGCGGCCACACCGGCTCAATCCAGGGGAGTTCCCGCTCCTGTAACTGCGAGACCACGTAATCCGGGTGCGCCATCACCAGCCGCCCGCCAAACTCCTCCAACTTGCCCGAAACCACCAGCTTCGCCCCAATCGGAAACTGCACCAGCCGCGCCGCATGAAACAGCACCACCTCGGCAAATCCCGTCTCATCCCCAATCACCACCCGGTGCGGCTGCGTCTTCTTCCCCGGCACCTCATGGCGGATCACCTCAACCCGCAGCGTCGCAATCATCCCCGGCTTGGCATCGCGTATTTTCGGTGCCGCCCGCCGGTCTAAAAAATCCACCGGCAGATGAAACAGCACATCCCGCACTGTCTCGCCCCCCACCAGCCGCGCCAACAAAGCCGACAGCTTCGGCCCCAGCCCCGGCAGGGAGGATATCGGCGCGCGCAGCGGTTCAAGAATCTCAAGGGTCACATGCTGACTCTTGGCCAAACCGAGCCTATACCGCAACCCAATATGACTGACTTTGAAAATCCGGCCCCACAAACCTTGGACAACCGCCGCCGCCGGTTGATCTACCGCGCCCAGCACCGGGGCACTTACGAGAATGATCTCCTCATCGGCGACTTCGTAACCGCCCGAATCGTCACCATGTCCGAGTCCGAACTCGACGAAATCGAAGCCGTCATGGAATTCCCCGACGCCGAACTCGCCGACTGGCTCACCGGCCGCCTACCCATCCCCCCCCACGCCGACAGCCCCATGCTTCAACGCATCCGCGCCGCGGCACTAGCGCGGTTCTGATGGTCCCCGTCCACGGCGCACCAGAAGGCGTTGATGCCCTCGTTCTCGTCCGCCGCTGGGCGGAGCACACCGGCCCGGTCCTGCACATCGCCCGCGACGACACACGCCTCGCGGTCCTCGCCGAAGCCATCGCGTTTTTTGGTCCCGAGGTGGAGGTTATCTCTTTCCCGGCTTGGGATTGCCTGCCGTATGACCGCGTCTCTCCCAACGGCGCCGTCATTGCCGAGCGCATCGCCGCCCTGAGCCGCCTGCAGGGGGAGCCCGGCAAAAAGCGCATCGTGCTCACCACGGTCAACGCCGCGTTGCAAAAGGTCACGCCGCGCGCTGCCCTGGCCGGCAGCGGCATGCTCCTGAGCGTGGGGGACGCCATCGCCCCGGACGAACTGGCGGCCTTCCTGGATGCCGACGGCTATAACCGCACCGCCACGGTCATGGAGCCGGGCGAGTTCGCCCTGCGCGGCGGCATTATCGATGTCTTTCCGGCCGGCGACGCGCAGCCGGTCCGTCTCGACCTGTTTGGCGACACCATCGAGAGCATCCGCCGCTTCGATCCCGAGACCCAGCGCAGCGCCGAGGCGGTGGAGATCCTGGCTTTCCACCCCGCCTCCGAAGTCGCCTTCGATGCCGCCGCCATCGCCCGCTTCCGCACCAACTGGCGTGAGCTATTCGGCCCCAAAGCCGTCGAGGACCCACTCTACCTTTCCGTCACCGCGGGTCACCGCCACCCCGGCGTCGAGCACTACGCGCCCTTGTTCGCGGAGAGCATGGAGACCATTTTCGACTACCTCCCCAACGTCTCCATCAGCCTCGACCACCAGGCCGAAGCCGCGCTGGAATCCCGCCTGGAGCTCATCGCCGACCACTACGCCGAGCGCCGCGGCCCCGCCCGCACTGGCGAGCAACCCTACCGCCCCATCCCGCCGGCCATGCTCTACCTCGACCGCGCAGCGTTTGACGCTCATCTCGCCAGATCCCCTTGTTTCGAATTCTCCCCCTTCGGCAAGCCGGACGGCGCCCAGGGCGTCGACATCGGCGGCCGCCCCGGCCCCATCCTCGCCGGCCAGCCCATGGCGGCGTTTGACGGCTTTGCTGAACTGCGCACCAAATGGGCAGCAACCGGGCGCACCATCATCCTCGCCGCCTGGAGTGCCGGCTCGCGCGAGCGCCTCACCCTCATGCTGCGCGAACACGGCATCCAGGAAATCCGCCCCGTCGCCAGCGCCGATGAAGCCCGCGCCCTGCCCAAAGGCACCGTCGGCCTCGCGGTGCTGGGCATCGAGCGCGGCTTCGTCATGGACCGCATGGCCCTGGTCGCCGAGCAAGACCTCCTCGGCCAGCGCATCGCCCGCCCGCCCAAACGCCGCAAACGCGCCGACCAGTTCATCGCCGACGCCACGGAAATCGCCGCCGGCGACCTCGTCGTCCACCAGGACCACGGCATCGGCCGCTACGACGGCCTGGAAACCGTCACCGTCAACGGCGCCGCGCACGACTGCCTGCGCATCCTCTACGACGGCGGCGACAAACTCTTCCTCCCCGTCGAAAACATCGACCTGCTGTCGCGCTTCGGCCAGGAAACCGACGGCGTCTCGCTCGACAAACTGGGCAGCACCTCCTGGCAGACGCGCAAGGCCAAAGCCAAAAACCGCATCCAGGACATGGCCGCCGGCCTCATCCGCCTCGCCGCCGAGCGCCAGATGCGCGACGCCCCCATGCTCGCCGCCGACGAAGGCGCCTTCGCCGAATTCTGCGCCCGCTTCCCCTATGCCGAGACCGAGGACCAGGCCAAAGCCATCTCCGACGTGCTGGAAGATTTCGCCGCCGGCCGCCCCATGGACCGCCTCATCTGCGGCGACGTCGGCTTCGGCAAAACCGAGGTCGCCCTGCGTGCCGCCTTCGTCGCCGCCATGTCCGGCACCCAGGTCGCCGTCGTCGTCCCCACCACGCTGCTCGCCCGCCAGCATTTCCGCGTCTTCTCCACGCGCTTCGAAGGCCTGCCGATCAAAGTCGCGCAGCTCTCGCGCATGGTTACGCCCAAGGAGGCCACCGCCGTCCGCGCCGGCCTGGCTGACGGCAGCATCAGCATCGTCATCGGCACCCACGCCCTCATGGCCAAATCCGTCAGTTTCGCCGACCTCGGCCTGCTCATCGTCGACGAGGAACAACACTTCGGCGTCGCCCATAAAGAGCGCCTGAAGCAGCTCAAAGCCGACGTCCACGTCCTCACCCTTACCGCCACCCCCATCCCGCGCACCCTGCAACTCGCCCTCACCGGCGTGCGCGACCTCTCCCTCATCACCACCCCGCCGGTTGACCGCTTGGCCGTGCGCACCTTCATCATGCCGTTCGACAGCCTCATCATCAAAGAAGCCATTGCCCGCGAAAAATTCCGCGGCGGCCAAATCTTCTGCGTCGTCCCGCGCATCGAGGACCTCGACCCCATGGCCGCCCGCCTGCGCGAAATCGTCCCCGGCATTAAAACCATTGTCGCAAACGGCCGCCTCGCCCCCACCGAGCTTGAACGCGTGATGACCGAATTCGGCGAGGGCAAATACGACATCCTGCTCGCCACCAACATCGTGGAATCCGGGCTGGACATGCCCGCCGTCAACACCCTCATCATCTACCGCGCCGACATGTTCGGCCTCGCCAGCCTCTACCAGCTTCGCGGCCGCGTCGGGCGCGGCAAGCAACGCGGCTACGCCTACCTCACCTGGCCGGTCCACCACCGCCTCTCCGCCGCCGCGCAAAAGCGCCTGGAGGTCATGCAAACCCTCGACCAACTGGGTGCTGGCTTCACCCTCGCCTCGCACGACCTCGACCTGCGCGGGGCGGGTAATTTACTTGGCGACGAACAATCCGGCCACATCCGCGAAGTCGGCATCGAACTTTATCAACAAATGCTGGAAGACGCCGTCAACGCCATCCGCGCCGAAGGCCGCGGCAAAAAAGCCGAAGACCGTGACTGGACCCCCAACATCAACCTCGGCCTGCCCGTCCTCATCCCGGAAACCTACGTCTCGGATCTCCCCGTCCGCCTCGGCCTCTACCGCCGCATCGGCGCGCTCACCTCGGATGCCGAGAGCGAGGCACTCGCCGCCGAACTCGTCGACCGCTTCGGCAAACTCCCAGCCGAAGTCGAGAACCTTCTCGAAACCGTCGCCCTCAAACGCGCCTGCCGCGCCGCCGGCGTGGAAAAGCTGGACGCCGGCCCCAAAGGCATGGTCATCGCCTTCCGCAAAAACGATTTCGCCAACCCCCCCGGCCTCATCGCCTGGATCACCTCGCGCGGCGCCACCCTAAAAATCCGCCCCGACCAAAAACTAGTAGTAGCCCGCGACATGGACGTCTCCGCCCGCGTCGCGATTGCCCGCGACGTGCTGGGAAATTTGGTAAAACTAGCCACCCTCCAACCCGCCGCTTAACCTGCAAACCCGCCCGCCTCCAAAAACGCCCGCTCCGCAGCCGTCGTCTCCCGCCCCATCGCCCCATTCCGGTGCGGAAACCTCCCAAACCGCGCAATAATATCCCGGTGCATCACCGCATATTTCAACAACTCCGCATCGCCCAGCGCCGTATACAGCCGCACCGAAAACTCCTGGTCCGCCAACGCCTCCGAATGCATGAACGGCAGATAAAAAAACGGCCGCATCAACGCCTCGGTCGCCGCATCAAACCCGCGCGCAATCGCCCGCCCAGCCACGCGCCGCGCCAGCCCGTCGGTTGCAAATGCATGCGCACTGCCGCGAAACATATTGCGTGGAAACTGGTCGAGCAAAATCACCAGCGCCAGTGCGCCTTCGGCACTTTCCTCCCATCCCGCCAGTTCACCACGCGCCGCCGTCTCGTGCACGGCCAGAAACCGCACCCTGATCCCCAGGTCAAAAATTTCGTCCTTGCTGAACCAGCGCTCAGGCCCCGCATTGCGCCAGAACAGTACAATCTCGGTTGACGTAACGGCGTCCATTTCCGCTTCCCCTGGCTAAACAGCATCCCGGCGCAGGCTGGCTGACTGCCTCCGTCATCCGGCTAATTCCCCAGCAGTTCCTGCTTCAAATCCGGCACGGTCGCGTTCTGCCCAATAAAAACCGACAGCATAAGTTTAGCAAACTGCGCATCCGCAATATGCCCTACGGGTTGCATATTAAAATAAGCATCCGCACCGTCCGGCCGGAACACCAGCGTCACATTCTCTCCCGCCTTCACTGGCCGCAACGCCGCCAAAAACTGCGCCATCAACGTTTGTGAGAGTACGCAGGGTGCCACGCAGTTTCGTACCAGCCCCTTGCGCCACGCCCCGCGCATGGAATCAGCGCTCACATCATGCACAAAATGCATTTCGACCAGTTTAATCCCCGGGGAGTCGAGGATCGCATCTCCATCGTGGCTACGCTGCCGCAGATACAGGCCAGCGACGTAAATATGGATTGCCAATATCGAGTAAGTCCGCAACCCGATCCCATTAAGCGCAAGCCGCGTTGTCCCCACGGTCCATGTATCTGGCAAGATAACACCAGCCATCTGCGCGGCCCCCGCCGGCCCGAGGCTACAAGCCAAAATTGCCGCGGCCAACACAATCCGCCGCATCGGCATCAAAATTCTATCAAATCGCAACAACGGCATATCTCCCCATGGGAGTGGCAAGTTCAGGACGGATAAGTGCAACTTGCGTATAGTATGCCTGAACACCACGCAATCTATCCGGCACTCGCCCCGTTACAGCGTCTTCCAGAACGAAATGGCACAACTAATCGGGGTCGGCGTATGCGGATGCTTATTTGCCTCATCCGCACTGGTGGACTGCCCGGTCGCAACCGATTGGCCAATGCTGTTAATCACGCCATAAACCGGTCCGGTGGTCCCACCGGCGATATTAGCCGCTGCCGTGCGCACATTATACTGTTCAAACCCCTGGCAGATATTCGCATTGCCACCCATAAAAACAGGTACGGCAAAAAACACCACTACAGCCACAATGAACGCACCAACAACATATCTCATATTGAAAATCCTTAAATTTCAAAAGTCCGTACAGCGCCCATTTTTCTCCCAATCGCCATAGCGCGTCGGCTCCGGCCCCTTCTGTCCGCCAATCTCTGGCGCCAGCTTTGGCTCGTTTTTCTTCTCTTCCGGCTTCGTCGCGGGAGTTTTTTCTTCGTCGCTCATCGTTGTTACCTGGGGGTTATGTAATGGTTTCGCAAGTGACACGCACGTTAATTATTGGGCAGCCGCCTGCGCCGCCTCGGCAATCCGCTGCTCATCCAACGGCCGCCAGGAGGCACTTTGCGGCGCATTGGCCAGTGATTGCTTAAAATACCCCAGCGCCTCGGGCGTAATTTCCCCGGCTTGTTCGGCCAGCGCCTCACCCAGATACGCCTCGCCCTGGCTGGCATCCGCTGAGTTCGGGTCCTCGGTGGCCAGCCTGGTCCGCAGCTCGCCGATAAACACCGCCAACTGCGCCTGCGCCGCCTCCTGCTTGGCCTGCCACTGCGCGTGCGGCTCCGAGGGTATGTTCGGCGTGCTGCCCGGCAAATACAGCGCAAACCCCGCCATCGGAATCGCCAGCACGGTCGCAATCAGCAGCAGTTTCGCATTGCCATTCCACACCGGCTCCACAAACCCATCGGCGGCCAGCAACCGCCGCTCCACCTCCAACTTCGCGGCACTATATTCCGCCGGCCCAATCCGCCCCTCGGCCGAATCCCGCGCCAACTCATCCAACTGCGCCTTGTGCAACGCCAGCGCCACCTCGCGCCGCCCCTGCAAACCCCGTGGCCCCGCAAACACCACCAGCAACGGCAGCATCAGCACCAGGGCCAGTCCCAGCATCCATAAAAATATCATTTCAACAATTCATCCAGCCGTTTGGCGTCGGCGTCGGAGAGCGGGGCAGGGGCCTCCACTCTCCCGCGCCGTGCCATCCAAAACCCAAAAACCCCAAGCAGCAGCGCCACAAACGGCGACGCATACAACGCCCATGTCAGCGGCATGAACGGCGGTTTCAGCAGCACAAAAATCCCATAGCGCTGCACCATGTAATCCAGAATGCTCTTGTCGCTCTGCCCCGCCACCACCTGCTGGCGAATAATCACCCGCAGCTGCTTCGCCAAAACCGCTGATGACCCCTCGATGCTTTCATTCTGGCACACCAAGCAGCGCAACTGGCCGCCGATATCCTCCGCCCGCGTCTCCTGCGTCTGTGTCAGCGTCACGCCATCGCGCGTCACCTCCTGCGCGTACGCCAGCGCAGGCAGCAACGCCAACACAAACACCAGCTTTCTCATGCGTATTGCTGCAACAATGGCTGCAATGTCCGGCTCACCACGTCATCCGTCAGCGCCCCCGCATACCGCCAGCGCACCACCCCGGTCTTGTCCACCAGATACGTCTCCGGCACGCCATAAACCCCCCAGTTAATCGCCGTCAGCCCGGATGCATCCGCCGCCAGCCGCGTATAAGGGTTCCCGTTCGCCGCAATAAAACTCGCCAAATCCCCCGGCTGGTCCTGGTACGCAATTCCCCAAATCTCCAGGCCAGACTTTGCAAGTTGCGTCAGCATTGGCGCCTCCTGCAAACACGGTACGCACCATGAGGCAAACCAGTTAACCAACACCGGCTTGGGCAGGTTCAACAAATCCGTATTAGCAAACCCCTGCCCACCATCGGCGCCAGGCAACGCAAACACCGGCAGCTTCCTGCCAATCAACGGCGAGGGCAGGGCGTGCGGATCATAAGCATTCTCCTGCATCCGCCTTAAAATAGTATAAAACCCCGCACCGCCAACCACCACCACGGCCAGCGGAATCCCAAACATCAACCGTCTGCGCAAAGGCGACATCACGCCACCGCTCCAGCCGGTTTCTTGCGCGCCGGCGCCCCCACGCGCAGCCGTCTGTCAGAGAGCGAAATCCCCCCCCCAGTGCCATAATCAGCCCGCCCAGCCATATCTCCGGCGCCAGCGGATGCCGGTTCAACCGCAGCTCCGCCCCGCCCGTGCCCGCCGGCTCACTCGCAAACACCGCATAAATGTCCTGGAACCCGTTGGTCCTAATCGCCGCCGTATTTGTCACCACCTTCTGCGCCGCAAAATACCGCCGCGCCGGATGCAGCGTCAAAAACACCGCCCCATTTTCACTCAGCGAAACATCAGCCACCCGCTGCGAAAAATTTGGCCCTGGCGCATCATGAATATCATTCAGCGTCCAGGTATACCCGCCCAACTCGGTCGATTGCCCCGGTGCGAGCACAATCACTTTCTGCGTCGCCAGCGTCATGCCGGCAATGCCCAGCACCATCACGCCAAACCCAATATGCCCAAGCGTCGCGCCAATCGCCGCCCGCGGCAACGCAAACAACCGCGCCACCGAGCCACCGAGCGATACCCTGAACAACCGCACCCGCCCCGCAATATCCGTGAGTGCCGCAAGCACAACCCAAACGCCGCCCGCCAGCCCCATCGCCGCGATCACATGCCGGTCCGCCGCCACCACCAGAAACACCACCAGCGCCACGCCAGCCGCCAGCCACAACTGCTGCAACACCGGCAGCAACGCCGCCCGCTTCCACGCCAGCAGCGGCCCCACGCCCATCGCCAGAATAATCGGCCCCGTCAGCGGCAGCACCACCTGGTTAAAAAACGGCGCCCCAATGGAAAGCTGAACCCCAAACAGCAAATTCACAAACGGCGGATACAACGTCCCGATAAACACCACCGCCGCAATCGAGCACAAAAATATATTATTCAACACCAGCGCGCTCTCACGGCTCAACGGCGCATAAATCCCCGCCGCCGCCAGCACCGGCGCCCTAATCGCAAACAACAGCAGCGACCCGCCAATCGTCAGCCCCAGCAGCGCCAGAATAAACAACCCCTGGTCCGGCGCCGCGGCAAACGAATGCACCGAGTTCAAAATCCCCGACCGCACCAAAAACGTGCCCGACAAACTCAACGAGAACGTCGCGATCGCCAATAACACAGTCCACGCCTTCAACGCCTCGCGCTTCTCCACCACAATCGCGCAATGCAACAGCGCCGTCCCCGTCAGCCACGGCAACAGCGCCGCATTCTCCACCGGGTCCCAAAACCAATACCCACCCCAACCCAGCGTGTAATAACTCCACCAGCTCCCCAGCGTGATTCCAGCGGTCAAAAAACACCACGAGAGCAGCGCCCACGGCCTTACCCAGCGCCCCCACGCCGCATCAATCCGCCCCTCGATCAACGCCGCGATCGCAAACGCAAACGCCACCGAAAACCCGACATACCCCGTGTACAAAACCGGCGGATGAAACGCCAAGCCAGGGTCCTGCAATATTGGGTTTACCCCCACGCCCTCCAGCGGCGGCGGCCACAGCCTGGTAAACGGATCAGACACCGTCAGCGTAAACAGCAAAAACCCACCCGAAACCAACCCCAGCACGCCCAGCACTCGCGCCCTTAGCGACGCCGGCAACCCACTCCCAAACGCCGCCACCGTCGCCCCGCACAGCGACAATATAAAGCACCACAACACCATGGACCCATCATGGTTCCCCCACGTGCCGGAAATCCGATACATCAACGGCACAATGGAAGAAGAAAAATCCGCAACATTCTCCACGGTAAAATCGGAAACCACGCCCGCATAAATCAACGCCAGAAACGCCGCGCCAATCGCCAAAAAATGACTCAATGCCAACGCCGGCGCCGCCCGCATCGCCCGCGCATCGCGCAACCCCGGCGCAAATATCCCAATCACCCCCTGCGCAAACGCCAAAGCCACCGCCAGCGCCAACGCAAAATGCCCAAGCTCCGGTATCACGAGCCGCTCCCCTTCACCTGCATCGTATTCCACGTACTCGCAGCCGGCGGCGGCCCATAAGCCGGGTTCCACTTGCCCGCATCCTTCAACGACTCTTCAACATCTTTCGGCATGTACGAAGACCCATGCTTCGCCAGCACCTCATCGGCGGCAAACTGCCCGTCCGCGTTCATCGCCCCAATGGCCACCACGCCCTGCCCCTCACGGAACAAATCCGGCAGCACGCCGCTAAAAACTACGGGCACCGAGGCCTGCCCATCCGTCACCCGGAAACTCGTCACCGGCGTCCCCGCCGTAATCACGGTCGCCACTGTCCCCACCTGCACAATTCCACCCAGCCTGAAACTCATCCCCGCCGCCGGCCCCTTCGCCACCACTTCCCGCGGCGACAAAAAGAACGTCAACGTCGAGGAAAACGCCGCCAGCGACAGCCCCACGGCGGCGCTCAAACACACGCCAACCGCCAGCACCAGGTACAACCGCCGCTTCTTGGGCGCCCGCATCAGCGTGTCTCCACGGCCTTCAGCCGCTTCGCCGCCCGCCGGTAGCGTGCAAACGTCAGCCACCCAATGCCCAGCAAAAACGCCACGGTCACGCCGTAGCTGCCGTCGATAAACCCCGCGTACTTCATGCCCCGCGCTCCGCCGCCGCCACCAGCAGCGTCCGCGTCCGCCGCTCCATAATCGCGGCACACATCCGCGCGCACACCAGCGTCAAAAAGCACAAATAAAACCCCAGCGTCGCCACCAACAGCGGATACAGCATCGTGATGTAAATCTTCGCCCCGCCGGAAATCGAAATCGTGTTCCCCTGATGCAGCGTATTCCACCACTGCACCGAGAACACGATAATCGGCAGATTAATCGCCCCCACCAGTGCCAAAATCGCCGCCGCCCTATACCCATGCGCCGGGTTATCAAACGCCCGTATCAGCGCGATATGCCCCAGATACAAAAAGAACAGCACCAGCACCGAGGTCAGCCGCGCATCCCAAACCCAATACGCCCCCCACATCGGCTTGCCCCACAGCGAGCCCGACACCAGGCATACAAACGTAAACCCGGCCCCCACGGGTCCAATTTCCTCCGCCGCCAAATCCGCCAGCGGATGCCGCCACACGATGGAAAAGAACGAAACCCCCGCCAGCATGGCATAGCCGGACATCGCGACCCACGCCGCCGGCACATGCACATACATAATCCGCGCCGCATCCCCCTGTTCCCAGTCGGCCGGCGCAAACACATAGCCCCACACAATGCCAACCACCGTCAGCACCACGGAAACCGCCGCCGCCCAGGGCAGGGCAGGGCGCACAAACCGCAGAAACCGCCCCGGATTGGCGAAATAATGCAACCAGGCCCCGGTTTTGCTCATGCGCCCGGCCGTCAATGTATTTTCATTCATGCCCCCTTATTAGGCTACTGCCGCCCGGATTTGAAGCCGCACGGAATCCGTCTAATCTACTCCCATGACAAACCATTGGCTGGTAAAATCCGAACCCGACGCCTTCTCCTGGGACCAGCAGGTCCAAAACCGCGTGGAGCCCTGGACCGGCGTGCGCAACCACAGCGCCAAGCTCAACCTGAAAGCCATGAAAAAGGGCGATCTGGCCTTTTTCTACCACTCCAACGTAGGCAAGGAGATCGTCGGCATCGTGCAAGTCGTGGCCGAGGCCTACCCCGACCCCACGGCGGAAAGCGGCGGCTGGGTCTGCGTCGACATGCAGGCCGTCAAACCGCTCCCCCACCCCATCTCCCTTGCAACCATCAAATCCGACCCCAGGTTTAAGGACCTCGCCCTGGTCCGTCTCTCCCGTCTCTCCGTCGCCCCGGTGAGCGCCGAGCACTGGGAGCAACTATGTGCCTTGGGAGGTCTCAAATGACTGCAACTACTGAAACCGCAATCCTCGGCGGCGGCTGCTTCTGGTGCACCGAAGCCGCCTTCACCGAGCTAGCCGGCGTCACCGCCGTCCAATCCGGCTACGCAGGCGGCCACCTGGAAAACCCCACCTACAAACAAATCTGCACCGGCGCCACCGGCCACGCCGAAGTCGTGCAAGTCACCTTCGACCCCGCAACCCTCCCCTACGAGGACCTGCTCCGCGTCTTCTTCACCATCCACGACCCCACCACCCTCAACCGCCAGGGCGCGGACATCGGCACCCAATACCGCTCCGTCATTTTCTACGAATCCCCCGCCCAAAAAGCCTCGGCGGAAAAAATTATCGCCGAATTCGAATCCTCCGGCGCCTGGGGCCAAAAAATCGTTACGGAACTCTCCCCCGCCCCCAAATTCTACCGCGCCGAGCCCGAGCACGACCAATACTTCGCCCGCAACCCCTATTCCGGCTACTGCAACGCCGTCATCGTTCCCAAAGTAACCAAACTCCGCAAACTCTTTGCAAACCGGCTCCGCAAACCCGCCTAACCTTCAACGCCATGCCCGCGACCTTCAACGTCATGCCGGCGAACGCCGGTACCCACGATTTAGGTCTCGAAAGCGCCCGTTTCACTCATCGCCGGGAGTATTTCGCCCTTGATTTCTCTCGTACGTCCAAGCATCGAATACTGGGGTAACGGCATATAGAACTAAGTTACCATCATCTTGAACGACCAATGAAAGCGGTTTTGCACCCGCGGTGTCACTTTCCCAAAGAGGCTCTCCATCGGGATCGTAAATGACAAGGTTGCCGTCGGTTTGCAGAACAACTTTACCAGGACTGTGATCCTGTGTGTGGGTAGAAAACATCACACCAGGAGGCTCGAGCGCATCATCATATAACACAAGGTTGCCGTCGTCCTGGTAAATCAAACGATATTGACCACTGTTCGATACTTTGGTTTGCGAGGCGGTTAACTCGTCCCCAGGAAGCATAGTATCTTGCATATCCAGACTCCTAAATAAAGCATATGTCTTGCATCTCCATTCTATTTGTCAACTAGTCTCGCCGTCCAGTTCAGGTAATCAGCTCAACCTATGCCGTCACTCGATTGACGTTAGCCCGCTGGAAGTTCGCCTCATTAATTGAGGTTTTTTTGTCAGGAGACTGTGTGGATGGCACGCAAGATTTATAAGCTTGAGACGAACCCATGCAAATTCAACTGGAGGACCGTCCGCTTTGAGGTCGAAACAAGCAAAAAACAAAGGCACACTAACAGAAAGTTACGGAAAAGTCCTCACAAACGTTCCACGTGGAACACCCCCAAACCACCGTCCAATGCCGCCCGATTCAACCGCGCACTAGAACCTGCGCTCGTAGACAGTGATGACATCGCCAGGCTGCGCCAATGCAAACAGAGTTGCGCGGTACGGGGCAGGGTTGCCGCCCGTCACGCGGGTAACTCCGGCATAGCCCTGCTCAGCCCGGTAGGTGAAGCCTCCGGCGATGGAAACCGCCGTCAGAACAGTCATGCCCGGACGGAATGGATACTGCCCCGGCGTATTCACCTCACCCAGGATATAAAATGGCCGGTAGGTGGAAACCTCCACCGCCACGCTCGGGTGCAGGATCAACCCGCCATCCTCCAACCCCTTGGCAATGGCAGCACTCAATCCGTCAGTGCTCAGCCCCGCGGCCTTCACCAGCCCCAGCAACGGCAAATCCACCATGCCGCTATCATCCACCTGGTACGTCCCGGAAAGCTGCGCCTGGTCATAAATCCGGATACTCAGCGTATCCCCAGCCCCCAACTGGTACGCGCCCGCTGGTGGAGGGGGCAGCGCGGACAAATCCGCCCCGGGCGCCTCCAGCGTGGCGCACCCGCTCAACGCCACCAGCAAACCGCAAAAAATACCCCGCCGCCTCAGGTTCATACACTCTTATACTATGCAACTTAAAATAGCGCCAGATTGACCCCGCCATTCCCCGTGTTACGAGCAAGTATGATGCACGACCGCACCGCCCTCATCGCCGCCGCCCACGCCATGGCCGAACGCGGTCTGGCCCAGGGCACTTCCGGCAATCTGTCCTGCCGCACCGAGCAAGGCATCCTCATCACCCCCTCCGCCATTCCCTACGCCCAGCTAACGCCGGAAATGCTCCCGCTGATCCGGCTGGACGGCGAATACGGCGCTTACGATGGCGACTACCGCCCCTCCTCGGAATGGCGCTTCCACCTGGACATCTACCTCGCCCGCCCGCAGGTCGGCGGCGTGGTGCATCATCACGCGCCCTATTGCACCGCGCTCTCCATGGCCCGGCGGGAAATTCCAGCCTGTCATTACATGATCGCCCGTTTCGGCGGCGCTCCCGTCCGTTGCGCGCCCTATGCCTTGTTCGGCACGGCGGAACTTTCCGCCCATGTGCTGCAAGCATTGGAAGACCGCACCGCCTGCCTCATGGCCAGCCACGGCGGCATCGCCACGGGCAAAACCATCGAAGCCGCGTTGAGTGCCGCCACCGAGCTGGAAACCCTGGCCCAGCAATACCTGCTCGCGCTCTTGGCCGGCGGCCCAGTGCTGCTGTCCGATGCCGAAGTTGCCGGCGCGGTTGCGCAATTTGCCCAGGTCTACGGCCCTAACACCGGCAAACCCCGCTAATCCACCGCCGCCAGCCGCCGCAGCTTGGCTGCCGGCACCGGCTTGTAGCCACCCGGGGCCACCTCGCGCGTCCGGCTGATTTTAAAGGTGGAAATCGAGCGGTTAAGCTCATTGATTTCGCTTTTCAGTGAATGCACCGCGGCGGAGGCCTCCTCCACCATGGCGGCATTCTGCTGCACAGCCATATTCATTTGGTTCACCACCTCGCTCACCTGATTCAGCCCGCCGGACTGGTGCTGCGCCGCGCGGGCAATACCGGAAACCAACCCCTCGATCCGCGCCACATTGCCCCCGATACTCTCCAGCGACGTCCCGGTCTTACGCACCAGATCCACGCCCTGCACCACTTGCGAGGATGATGTGGAAATGAGCGATTTAATCGCTTTCGCCGCCTCGGCCGACCGCTGCGCCAAGGCCCGCACTTCCGAGGCGACCACGGCAAACCCGCGACCCGCATCCCCGGCCCGCGCCGCCTCCACCCCGGCGTTCAGCGCGAGCAAATTCGTCTGGAAGGCAATATCGTCGATCAGCCCAATAATCTGACCGATTTCCTGCGATGACGCCTCAATCTTGTTCATCGCATCGCCCGCTTCCGTCACCACGCCACGCGAGCTCGCGGCGCCGGAATTAGCCTCCCCCAGTGCCACATGCGCCTGCTCCGCGCCGGAGGCCGTGCGTTTCACCGCCTCCGTCAATTCGGTCAGCGCCGAAGTGGTTTCCAGCAAATTCGCCGCCTGCTGCTCGGTCCGCTGCGCCAGATCATCCGTTGCCTGGGAGATTTCATCGATGCTGGCGTTAATGGCACCTGTCGCCACCTGAATACCCGAAAGTGTACCCGCCAGCCGCTCCACCGCGCTGTTGAAGTCCTCGCGCAGCCCGGCGTACTCCTCGGGCAGGCCGTCACCGATGCGGTGCGTGAGGTCGCCAGCCGCCAGGGCGCTCAGAGCCGTGCCCACCGTCCGCATCACGGTTTCGCGGATGGACGTTTGGGCGCGGGACTCGGCGGCGAGGCGCGCTGCCTCGGAGGCGGCCAGATAGACCGAGATGGCGAGGTCCATGTCCAGGAACGTGGCTTTCATCAAGACCCCCAGCTCGGCGCTCAACTCCTTGGAGTCTTCCTGGCGTTGCCAGAACCGGCGTTTGGGCCAGCGTGCCGTCACCACGGCGGCAATCAGTGGTTCCAGGATCAGCGCGTAGCCGCCGATATACCAGCGCGGCTCCAGCCCGATGCGGGCATGGATTTCACCCACTTTTGTCACCGCCTCCAGATATTTCTGGTCGAAATCTCCTTCGGTGATGGTGCTCCAATGCGCGATCTGCCGTGCCTCGGCATTCTTTATCATCTCCTGGCTGGAGAAGAAGACGGCGGTCTTCGGCTCCGCCCCCGCCTTGGCGTAGAAGGCTTTCAGCGCCGTAGGCAGCGCTTGGCGGATCACGGTTTTTATCCCCCGCAGCCGCGCCAGCGCCGTCGTGTTCATGTTGATGAAATTGAGGCGCTCGGCCAGCGGGTTTGCATCCAGCATCACGTGACTTCCTTTTTTGGGGTGTAAGAACAGGTGGCCCAATCTGCCGGAAGGGAACTTAAGTCATGATTAAACCTGCGAATTAAAATTTGCCGGGATGGGGCAATTTGCCGTCCGCGTGGGGCGTCATATAACAACTCATGGATTTGAATTTTTCCGAGGACGAAATTCAGCGCTACGCGCGGCATATTCTGCTGCGCGAGGTCGGCGGGGTGGGGCAGGCGCGGTTGAAAGCGGCCAAAGTCCTGATCGTGGGCGCTGGCGGGCTCGGCTCGCCGCTGGCCTTGTACCTGGCCGCCGCCGGGGTGGGGACCATCGGCCTGGTGGATGGCGATGTGCTGGAACTCTCCAACCTGCAACGCCAGATCGCGCACGGCATGCCAAATCTGGGGCGGCCCAAGGTCGAATCGGCCGCCGAGTTGATGCGCCGGATCAACCCGCTGGTGCAAGTCAATACCTATAACCGCCGCCTGGATGCGGCCAACGTGACGGCGCTGGTGGATGGTTACGATATCATCTGCGACGGCACTGATAATTTCGCCACGCGCTTCCTGCTCGCCGATGCCTGCGTGGCAGCGCGCCGCACGCTGGTGACCGCGGCGGTGCTGCGCTTCGAAGGCCAGCTTTCCACCTTCAAACCGCACGCTGACCCTGAGGGCCCCTGCTACCGCTGCCTCTACCCGGAACCGCCACCCGAAGGGCTGGTGCCGAGCTGCTCCGAGGCCGGGGTGCTGGGCGCGGTGACCGGGGTGATGGGCACCTTGCAGGCCACCGAGGTACTCAAGGAAATCACGGGCATCGGCACCTCGATGTCCGGCTGGCTGCTGGTCTGGGACGCGCTGGCGGCTGAGTTCAGGAAAATAAGATTACGGAAGGATCCGGCATGTCCCGTGTGTGGTTGAGGGGCTTTGCCCTCGCGTTGCTTCTGCTTTGCGGCTGGGCCACCGTGCCCGAAGGCACCGGACCGGGGCCGGGCGTGGGGCAGGTGACGAAGCTGCCGGTGCCGCGCTTTGTTTCGCTGCGCACCGATCAGGTGAATTTTCGTGCCGGGCCTGGGTTTCAGTACCCCGTTACCTGGGTCTACCAGCGCGACGGGCTGCCGGTGGAGATTATCGCGGAGTTTGATGTGTGGCGGCAGTTGCGCGCACCGGATGGCGGGACCGGCTGGGTGCATGAGGCAACGGTGCGCGCGCGCCGGACGTTTTACATTACCGCGCAACAGGCGGTGCTGCGCCGGAGCGCGGGTATGGGGGCTGCCCCGGTGGCGTATCTGCAAAACGGTGTCACCGGTGGGCTGATTACCTGCGATCCGGCGTCGGATTTCTGCAAGGTGGCGGCGGGGCAGTACACCGGCTACCTGGCGCGCGAGGATTTCTGGGGAGTCTTCCCTGGTGAGGCTGTTAAGTAAAATAAAGTTTTCCACAGAAAAGGACTCGGGAATGCCCCGCTAGATATTGCGGGTAAGGCTCGCTCTCTCTACTGTATTTTGTAGTTATAGTGAGGAGAGCCACAACATGGAGTGGACGGAAGAAGCAATTGCTAGATTGCGGAGCTTGTGGGCCGAGGGGCTCTCGACCGCTGAAATTGGCCGTAGGTTAAACATTTCGAAAAATGCGGTCGTCGGGAAAGCTCATCGTCTGAGCCTGCCGCCGCGCCCTTCGCCGATCCGCCGCCACGAAGGTGAGGCCGCGGCCCCACGTCCGGCGGCGCCCAAGCGGGTACAGGGGGCGACACTGCCGCCGCTCTCGGCCGCAATGTCCGCGCCGTTGCCGCCCTTGCGGGCGATGATGCCGGTGGCGAAGTACAGCCAGCGCGCGACGCCGTGTTGCTGGCCGATCGGGGAGCCCGGCAAGCCGAGTTTCCACTTCTGCAATGCTTCCGCCGTAACCGGGAAGCCCTATTGCGAAGAACATGCAGCCATTGCCTACGTGCGGGTGCGTGACCGCCGCGAGGACGCTGCCTGATTTTTCCCTCCGGCCGCCATGCCGGAGGGAAAGTTTGAGCCTTTGAGAGCCGGATTGTCCGGGGTTGCATCGCATCGAGCATGTAGCCCCGGGTGGTCCGGTTTTTTTATGCGTGCGCTAAAACTTCTGCTGCGTTGCAGCACATGTTCCGTTTGATAATTCCCGATTAATGCGCGTAATCTCGCGATGCCGGCGGACGTGACCGGCATAATGACCCACGCCCGGTTAAGTTCCGGCGCAAGAAAGGTGTCGATATGGAAACGATGCAGAATGACAATGCAGGCCAGGAATCCGCCCTCACGGGAATTGTCAAATGGTTCAACCCCGGAAAGGGCTATGGTTTTATCGCGCCGGATGCCGGCGGGGACGATATTTTCGTCCATATCAGCGCGGTACAGCATGCCGGCCTGCGCAAGCTGAACGAGGGGGAGCACGTGCGCTTTGCCTTGCAGCAACGCGAGGGGCGGGTGGCCGCCGTGGCGATTGAGCGGCTGCATTAGATCCAATCTTATAAAATTGATCGATAAAATATAAAGTTAGAGCATTCATCTGAGAGAGGAATGCTCTAACTAACCAGCATCCCCCCGCGCCCCGTCGCCTGTTATAACAGTCCGATGAAGATGGAGTCGGGCATGGACCAGGAACTTGCGGGGTTGGCTGTGGATGGAAAGACGGCGCTGCCGCTTTACGGCGTAAGGCCGGACGGAGTGGCCGGTTTGTTGGCGCGGCTTGATCCCGCGCACGCCGCTATTGTTAGGGCGCAAGGCTTTACCGCGCAGGCGGGTGCGGTTGTGCTGCTGCCCGGGAGCGAAGGACTGCAAGCGGCTTTGCTCGGCTTGGGCACGGGGCCCGCGCTGCATGGTTTTGGCGCGGCGGCGGGGGCGTTGCCGAGCGGCAAGGTCTGGCGAATTGAGCCAGGAGAATTTGCCGCCGAGGAGGCCGCGCTTGGTTTTCTGCTCGGGGCCTACCGGTTCGACCAGTTAAAAACCCAAAACAAAAAATTACCGGCGCAACTAACGCCTGGCCAGGTGCCGTTGCGGGCGCGGGTGATTGCGCAGGCGGTTTGCCTGGCGCGGGACTTGATTAACACACCGGCTAACATGTTAGGGCCTGCCGAGCTGGCGCAGGCGGTGCTGGCGGTTGGCGAGCGGTTTGGGGCGCAGGCGGAGCGGGTGAGAGGGGCGGTGCTGGCTACGCGCTATCCAGCACTGGCGGCGGTGGGCGCGGGTTCTGACCGCGGCGCTGAGACGGTGGTGCTGACCTGGCGAGGATCACAGGCAAACGAGCACGCGCCGCTGCTCTCGCTCTGCGGCAAGGGCGTGTGTTTCGACACCGGGGGCTATGACCTCAAGCCCAGCTCGGCGATGCTTCGCATGAAAAAGGATATGGGCGGGGCCGCAATTTTGTTGGGGCTCGCGCAGGCGGTGATGGCGCTGGATTTACCCTTGCGGTTGCAGTTGCGCATTGGCTGCGTGGAGAACAGTGTTTCGGGCCATGCCATGCGCCCGTCGGATGTGCTGCAAACCGTTGCTGGTTTGAGCGTTGAAGTTGGCAATACCGACGCGGAAGGGCGGCTGGTGTTGTGTGATCTGCTTGCCGAGGCGGCGCGCGAAACACCTGATTGGTTGATAGACGCTGCAACGTTGACGGGTGCGGCGCGCGTGGCGCTGGGGCCGGATTTGCCGGCATTGTTCTGTAACAACGATAAACTGGCGGAAACAATTCTGGCGGCCGGTCAACTCACCAATGATCCGTTATGGCGCCTGCCGTTGTTTGATGGCTATGCGGCGTGGCTGGACAGCCCGGTTGCGGACCTCAGCACCGTCTCGGCCAAGCCTATGGCCGGAGCGATTGTTGCGGCACTGTTCCTACAACGTTTTGTGCCTGCACAGATTGCCTGGGCGCATGTGGACGTATATGCGTGGAACGATTCCAGCCGCCCGGGCCGGCCGGAAGGCGGCGAAGCGCAGACTCTGCGAACCCTTCTCAAAGCGATCGAAACACTTGCGAGTGTGGCGGAGCGATTACAATCACGAGACGAATAAGCCTGCGGAGTAGCGAAGAAGTTGCAATGCTCTAATATTTCTATGCTTTAATACTTTTATCCGGCGGAATATATGTTCATCGGCTTGAACTATTTAGAAACAATGCTATCTGAAATCGTGCTTGTTTCGTTGAGCGATGTTGCCAAATTTGGTTTCCGGCGCAACGGAACAGGCGGGGAGTGGCTCCCGGTTTGGTTGATTGCCCGCTATGTTCGTTTGAACGGTGTACTGGTCTTCAGCCGTTCCGACATAAGGCCACAGTTTAAAAAGTTTAAAATAAGACGGCTTTGGCACTTTTTTTGGTTAAGGATCTAAGTTTATGGCGGTACAACTTTCTTCCGACCAGTTGGTCGGAATTCTTCGTGACACAATTGTTTCACTGGTACGGCGTGAGGGGGTGGATCTTTCAGCTCGGCAGCTCGGTGTGTTTCTCACCTGCTACCTGAACGAAGGCGGGCATACCGTGCGTGGTCTGGCGCAGGAGCTGAATGTTTCCAAGCCGGCGATTACCCGCGCGCTGGATCGGTTGACGGAGCTGGACTTCGTTCGCCGTAAGGTGGACCCGGCGGACCGCCGTAGCGTGCTGGTACAGCGCACTGTGAAGGGGGCTGCATTTTTGCGGGAAACACGGCATATTATGACTGATGCCCTTTCCGCGAACAAAACCGAAGCCGCAAGCCGCCGTAGCGCGACTTAAGGCCGTGGCTTTCCCCCGCTGCCGCGTTGGTTTGGCAGCGTTTCTAGGATTATTCCTAATGAACTCTGCGCCTGCAATGGCGCAGAGTTCGACGTTTGTGTTAACGCCCGCTGATCAGACGCTGATTTCGCAGGTTGAAGCATATCTGAATAAGCAGACCGGGTTCACCGCCAACTTTTTGCAAGTGGCGGCGGATGGCTCGACGCGCACCGGCAAAGCCTGGCTGGAACGGCCGGGGAAAATGCGGTTTGAGTATGACCCGCCGGACAAACAGCTGCTCGTGGCGGGGTTTGGGCTGCTCGTGTATTACGATCCGCAGCTGGACCAGACGACGAATATTCCGCTTGGCAGCACGCCGTTGGGGATTCTGCTGGCGGAGCATGTGAATTTGAATTCCGCCGGCGTGGTGGTGACGAATATGCAGAGCCAGCCGGGGGAAGATGACATTACTTTAATCCGCAAGGATAAACCCAGCGCCGGCAGCCTCACGTTGGTGTTCGGTACGGATCCGCTGGAACTACGGCAGTGGGTGGTGGTGGACGCGCAGGGGCGGCAGACGCGGGTGAGCCTATATGACGTGGCGCCCGGCGGACCGTATCCAGATTCACTTTTTCAATATAATACGGGTAGTTCGCCGATACAGTCCGGCGGTTAGTGTTTCATGAATCTAACAATCGCCACCTGGAATATCAATTCATTACGTTTACGACAGGGATTGTTGCATAAACTGATGGCCGGGATCACGCCGGATGTGATTTGTTTGCAGGAAACCAAAGTGCCGGATGAGTTGTTTCCCGAGGCAATTGCCGGGGAAATCGGGTTTGCGCATGTGCTTAAGCGCGGCATGAAGGGCTACAATGGGGTTGCGATATTATCGCGTTTTCAGATTGAATTAGTGGAAGATACGCCGGATTGGTGTGGAAAAAACGACTGCCGGCATATTTCCGCGCGGGTGGAAACCGGCGGCGCGCCGATTACGGTGCATAATTTTTATGTGCCCGCGGGCGGCGATATTCCGGATCGGGAGCAAAACGTTAAGTTCGGGCATAAGCTGGATTTCATCGCCGAGGCGCGGGCGCATTTTGCCGCGTATCCGCCGGCGCGGGCTGTTCTGGTGGGAGATTTGAACATCGCCCCGCTGGAAAACGATGTGTGGAACCATAAGCAGTTGCTGGGAATTGTTAGCCACACGCCGGTGGAAACCGCGGGGCTGAATGCGTGGATGGGCGAAGGCTTTGTCGATGCGCTGCGGCATTTCGTGCCGCCGGAACAAAAGCTCTACACGTGGTGGTCGTACCGCAACCGCGACTGGGAGGCCTCCAACCGGGGGCGGCGGCTGGATCATGTGTGGGTGAGCCGCGACCTGGAAGCCGGGTTGGCCGGGTATCAAATTCTGCAAGAGGCGCGCAACTGGGAGCAGCCCTCGGACCACGTACCGGTGAGTGTGACGTTACGGCTCTGACGGATTTTCGACGCGGCCCATGAAGAGGATGGCGCCGGTGGCGTTGTCGCGGATGAGATAGAGGAACGGGTGGTCGGCGGTGAAGGAGATGGGCGTGATCTCTGGAGGTGCTTCGGCCGTTGCCTCCAGCATCTCCACCGCCGTGGCCGCCGCCGCTTCGGTCTTGCTTTCATCGACGCCGATATAGGCCTGATGAATTACGGCGCCGATATAAAGCGGGTGTGCCGGGTCACTGGCGATGCCGGTAAAATTAGCTTTGGCCGGGTTGAAAGAATTTTCCATGCCAAGCGATTGCAGGACCGCGTTTAGGTTGAAGCCGCTGCTGCTGGTGAATTTTGGGAACGTGACATCGACGAGGGTGCTGGAGCTGTTGCTCAGCCAGCCGGTGAGTTCTTGCGGGGTGAGGGTGGCTTCGAGTGATGGCAGGCCGTCGGGGCGGGTGGGCAGGACGACCACCATCGCGGCATCGCCGCCGCGATAAGGCATGGTGAGGATTTGCTCGCCGTCCGCCTGGGTGAGCGGGAAGCTGGCGGTCATGTGCATCATGGCCGCGTTCACATTCTGGCCGGGTGCGGGATGGAACGGCTCCTGATCCGTGGCGGATTTATCGAACGGCTGGTTCCAGGCGGCCTTGAAGTAGATGGCGTTGGTCAGGACGAGCCGGGTGTCCGGGGTGAGGTCTTCGGGGTTTATCAGGTTAGGGATTTTGCCTTGCGTCTGGCCGGAAACCCAGGCGTTGATTTTGCCGCTGGCGGCATCGGGATTGTTAAAATCCGTGGGATACAGCGCGCCGCCAAAGCTCGTCTTGATGCTGGCAATGAAAGCGTGGTGGAAGGTGTAGCCTTGCGCGCCCCAGAGAGCGTTGGCGGTGTGGAGTTGGAACGCATCGCTTTGCGCGGCAGTGACCGGCGGCGGCACCGCCTTGAGAAAATCCGCCTGCGACTGCCCCGGCGGCAAATGCAGCACCTGCGCGATTTCCGCCGCCGTGCCGCCCTTGGCGCCTACGTAGACCATGCTGAGCGCGCTGCTGACGCTGGAGGGCGAGAAAAACAAATTACCCGGCTGCTGGCGGAGTTTGCCGTAAAGGTCGAGGGCGAAGGCGTTTTCCGCCTGCACCAGCGGCGGCGCTGCCTGCTGCGCATGTGCCGGGGTGACCAGCAAGGAGAGGGCGAGTAGGGCGATGGGGTTGCGCATGGGGGCCTCCGGCGTTGCGCGGAACAAAGCGGAGTTTGGGCTTGTTGGCAAATTGCGCTGGGCGCGGCGCGTTAAGGCGTGCGGATTTCCCAGCCACCGTCCGTGGGTTCGCAAAACAGCGGCACGGCATTGGGGGTGAGGCCTTCTTTTGTCAGGCCCATAAGGTCGCGCAGGGCGCGGAAAATGCCGCCGTGGGCGACGATGAGCACTGGGCCGGGCTGGGCGAATACCCGGCGCATGGCAATGCGGGCGCGGATGGTCACCTGGGCGAAGGTCTCGGCGCCTTCGGGGGTGAAGCGGCCTTCCATCCATTCGGGGAACCAGGGTTGCAGGGGTTTGCCTTCCATGCCGCCAAAAATCACCTCGCGCAGGTCCGCTTCGAAGCTGACCGGCAGGTTGAGGAATTCATTGATGATTTCGGTGGTCTCGCGGGTGCGGACCATGGGCGAGGAGATAATGGCGGTGATGCCGCGGCCGGCCAGAAGCGGGCCGGCCACCTCCGCCTGCGCACGGCCGGTGGCGTTCAGCGAAATGTCCAGCGCGCCCTGGCTGAGACCGGCTGCGTTGTAGTCGGTCTCGCCGTGGCGGAGGAACCAGAATGGGGTAGCGGGCAGGCTCAGGACAGGCCCTCGGCGGCCAGGGCCTGCTGCACGGCGGGGCGGCCACGCAGGCGGGCCTGATGGGCCGCGAAATTTTCTGGAATCGGGAGTTTCAGGTGGTTGAGCGCCCAATATTCCAGGAAGAATAGCGCCGCGTCGACAACGGAAAATTCGCCCAGGATATAATCCTGGCTGCCGAGCACCGGTTCCAACAGGTTGAAGGCTTTGAGAACGATGTCGCGGCCAGCCTCGCGCACCTTGCCGGCATCGGCCTCGCTCGGCGCGAAATTGATGGGGCGGAAGACACGGGTGAAGCCGCGCATGTGCACGGTGGCAATCAGGTAGTCGAGCAGCTCCAGGGCGCGGGTTTCACCCTCAATGCTGGCGGGCAGAAGGTTTTTCTGCGGATTGGTGCGCGCCAGGTAGAAGGCGATGGCGGGAAATTCCGTAAGAATGCTGCCGTCGTCGCGCTGGAGCGCCGGGACTTTGGATTTTGGGTTGAAGGTGACGAAGGGCGGCTGAAATTGCGCGCCGTTCATCAGGTCGACCTTCTCTAAATCGAAAGGTTTGCCGATCTCTTGCAGCAGGATGTGGATACCAAGTGAGCAGGCGCCGGGGGTGTAATACAGTTTCATGGTGTGTCCTTTCGTGTTGTTAGTCGAACAGCGAGCTGACAGAACTTTCGGTGGAAATGCGGCGCATCGCCTCGGCCAGCAGCGGGGCGATGGAGAGCTGGCGCACGTTATGCGCCAGGCGCACTGCCTCGGTCGCGGCGATGGAGTTGGTGATGGTCAGCATCTCGATTTTTGACGCGGCGATGCGGGCGACGGCGCCGCCGGAGAGCACGCCATGGCTGACGTAGACGCTGACGGAGCGGGCACCCTCGTTGAGCAGCGCCTCGGCGGCGTTGCACAGCGTGCCGCCCGAATCCACGATGTCGTCGATGATGATGCAGTCGCGGTCTTCAACCTCGCCGATGATGTTCATCACCTCGGAAACACCGGCGCGCTCGCGGCGCTTGTCGATGATCGCAAGGTCGGTGTTGAGGCGCTGGGCGATGATGCGCGCACGCAGCACGCCGCCGACGTCCGGGGAGACGATCATCGGGTCGCGGCCGGCGAAACGCTCGGTGATGTCAGCCGAGAACAGCGGCGCGGCGGGGAGGTTGTCCACCGGAATGTCAAAGAAGCCTTGGATCTGGGCGGCGTGGAGGTCCATGGTCAGCACGCGGTTGGCGCCGGCCTCGGTGATGAGATTGGCCACCAGTTTGGCGGAAATGGGCGTGCGCGGGCCGGATTTACGATCCTGGCGGGCGTAGCCGAAATAGGGGATGACCGGGGTGATGCGGCGTGCGGAACCACGGCGCAGCGCGTCGCAGGTAATCAGTAGTTCCATCAGGTTGTCGTTGGTCGGGTAGGAGGTGGACTGGATGACGAACACGTCCTCGCCGCGCACATTCTCATGAATTTCCACGAAAACTTCCATATCGGCGAAGCGGCGGATGGAGGCTTTGGCGAGCGGGATGTTCAAACCGGCGGCGACAGCTTCGGCCAGTGGGCGGTTGCTGTTGCAGGCAACAATTTTCATAAAATGGCTTTCCGGTCTGGCTGAAAATTAACTTGGCCGGGGTTTAGCAACCGGGGTGCCCGCTGTCCATTATGTGAAAGGCTACCAAGGTAGCCCTCCACATAATGTTGCATTTATGACGCGCGGCCGCCCCACCAGCCCCGCGCGCTAAGCGGAAAGCTCACGTGACCGTTCCGTGGCTGCCTCGATCGCTTTCGTGAATATTTCCGGCCAGGCGTCATCCGCGCGCAACACTGCCAGGGCGCGCTCGGTGGTGCCGCCGGGTGAGGTGACGGCAATGCGCAAGGCCGCCGCGTCTTCATCGCTGGCCGCTAGCAAGGCCGCGGAGCCGATGACGGTCTGGCGGGCCATCCGGCGGGCAAGTTCGGGCGGCAGGCCTTGGGTCAGCCCGGCCTGCTCCATCAACTCGGCGAGCAGGAACACATAGGCGGGACCACCGCCGGAAATCGCGGTGACGGGGTCGAGCATGTCCTCAACCTCTACCCAGGAGATCAGGCCGGTGGCGGCGAGGAGGTCGTTGGCCAGGGTTTTCTGCACCGGGGTGACGTGGCTGCCGGCGACCGCGACGGTGATGCCCTGGCGCACGGCGGCCGGGGTGTTGGGCATGGCGCGCACCACGGCGGCCTTCACGCCGAGCATTGCGGAAATGGCGTTGAGGGTTTTGCCGGCCATGATGGAAATGAACACCGCGTGACCGCCAAAGCGGGCGTAAGCGGGCAGGGCCTGCGCGGCCATCTGCGGTTTTACCGCCAATATGACGGCGGCGGGGGCGAAGCCGTGCGGAATTTCGCCCGCGGATTCGATCACGGTGACATTTGGCCCAGCCAGTTTGGTGGCCTCTGGCGAGGGGTCGACGACGAGCACGGCCGAGATGCCGCGCTCGCGCCAGCCGGAGAGTAGAGCGGAGCCCATGCGGCCGCCGCCGACGAGGAGAAGCGAAGGGAGTGTGCCGGTCATGCGGGGCGGGGTATCACGCCTCGCCGGCACATTCCAGCATGGCGGCTTCCAGGGCGTCGCTGGGAGATTTTCCTTCCCAGAGGGTGAACTGGAAAGCGGGGAAGAAGCGCTCGCATTCGGTGATGGCGATGTCTACCAGATCCTCGATGGATTCCTCCGAGGCGCTGGGGGTGCCACGCAGTAGCACCGAGTGGCGGTAAATCGGCATGCCGGTGTCCTCGTCCATGCCAAAATGGCCGATCCACAGGCGCTCGTTGGCTTTGGCCAGCAGCTCGTACAAGGCGCCGCGGCGTTTGGGCGGGGATTTCAGCTCGAAGGCGCAGGAGAAATGCATGACCGAAATTTCGTCGGACCAGCAGAAATACAGGCCGTAGTCGCACCATTTGCCGGGGGCCTGAGCGGCCATGTCGGAGTCGGAACGGCGGTCAAAAGCCCAGTCATTGGCGGAGATGACCTGCTCGACAAGGTCAAGCGGGTTGGCAACGGAGGCGTTGTCGAAGGAAAGAGCGAGGCCCGGCATGGGAGTCTCCTGATCCAGGGGTGGTCCAAGCGGACGGAGACATCTCTAGCCCTAGTGGCTTGAGCGTTTCTCCACCACGACTCGTAGTGTACCGGGATTTTGTGGCGCGGTGCAATGAAGGAATTTTGGGGTGGAGGATTGTTTTGCAATCTCAGAATTTAGACTTAATCTTTAGTTTTGAGTTTTGAGGGTTAGATTATACCCCGGTTTTGGCCAAGTTATTTTGTAAATGACCTTAAACATCACGCTCGCTTTCTTTTTGGATGATTTCATTCATCGTCGGCCGCTTTGGCTTGGCGATCCGCGCGCCAATCAGGCCACCACGAATTTTAGGTCTCCCTGCAAAACAAAAACCCCGGTGGCGGACCATCGGGGTTTTTGCACGAACGGCGGAGCCAGAAATTATGCGCGACGCAGAAACGGCCCGTGGTAGCGGGCGATCGAGCCCAACTGGTCCTCAATACGCAGCAACTGGTTGTACTTCGCCGTGCGGTCGGAACGGGCGAGGGAGCCGGTTTTGATCTGGCCGCAGTTGGTGGCGACCGCGAGGTCGGCGATGGTGGAATCCTCGGTCTCGCCGGAGCGGTGCGACATCACGGCGGTGTACCCAGCGCGATGCGCGATTTCCACGGCTTCCAGCGTTTCCGTCAGCGTGCCGATCTGGTTGACTTTAACCAGAATGGAGTTGGCGGTACCGGCGGCAACGCCGCGGCGCAGGCGG
Source organism: uncultured Alphaproteobacteria bacterium (assembly GCA_963696195.1). Lineage (GTDB taxonomy): Bacteria > Pseudomonadota > Alphaproteobacteria > Acetobacterales > Acetobacteraceae > Acidocella. The sequence goes on along the minus strand of OY968826.1, from coordinate 1,116,616 downwards.
GCGGGGTTGGTGACGAACAGATCGTCGCCGACCAGCTGCACGGTGGCGCCCAGGCGGTCGGTCAGCAGTTTCCAGCCGTCCCAATCATCCTCGGCGCACGCGTCCTCGATGCTGGAAATGGGGAAGCGCGCGCACAGCCCGGCCAAATAGTCGATGAAACCAGCGGCGTCGTACTGCTTGCCCTCGCCGTGCAGGTGGTAAATGCCGTCCTTGAAGAATTCGGTGGAGGCGCAATCCAGCGCCAAAGCGATGTCCTCGCCGGGGCGGTAGCCGGCGCGCTCGATGGCTTTGCAGATGAAGCCCAGGGCTTCGTCTGCCGATTGCAGGTTCGGGGCAAAGCCGCCCTCGTCGCCGACATTGGTGTTATACCCGGCTTCCGCGAGGGACTTCTTCAGGGCATGGAACACTTCCGAACCCATGCGCACGGCTTCGGCCAATGAGGACGCGCCGACCGGCTGGATCATGAATTCCTGGATGTCGATGGGGTTGTCGGCGTGCTGGCCGCCGTTGATGATGTTCATCATCGGCACCGGCAGGGTGCGCGCGGAAACGCCGCCGATGTAGCGGTACAGCGGCAGGCCGTTATCCGCCGCGGCGGCTTTGGCCAGCGCCAGGGAGACGCCCAAAATGGCATTCGCGCCGAGGCGGGATTTATTCGGGGTGCCGTCCAGGTCGATGAGAATGTTATCGATATTGACCTGTTCCTGCGCGTCCATGCCGCCAATGGCGTCGAGGATTTCGGTCTCGACCGAGGTGATGGCTTTTGTCACGCCCTTGCCGCCGTAGCGGGACATATCACCGTCGCGCAGTTCCACGGCCTCATGCGCGCCGGTGGAGGCGCCGGAGGGCACGGCGGCGCGGCCAAAGGCGCCGGATTCCAGCAGCACGTCAACTTCGATGGTCGGGTTGCCCCGGCTATCCAGGATTTCGCGGGCAACGATATCGGCAATGGCGGTCATGGTTTGCTCCTCCGGTTTGTGGGGGCGAGGTAGACCAGTGGACGCGGACAGGCAAGGTTTTGCCGTAACATTCCGGGGCTGCCGTGGCTAAATGGGTGCCCCCACTTCACGCCGTGTGTCAATCTGGTAATAGAAGGCCTGAATATGCAGGCGCGTCCTCCAAGGGGATGGACTAAAAGCCAAGACAAGGTTTTCGGATAATGAAGCTTATCAATGCCATCCGCATGGGCGGGACTGAAATTCTGCCCCTGGTCGAAGGGGGCAAGGGCGTTGCGGTCTCCAACGGGGTGACTGCCGGCCATTGGGCCGCGGCCGGCGGGGCCGGGACGTTCTCCGGCGTGAACCCGGACAGCTACGATGCGCAGGGACGGGTGATCCCGCAAATATATCACGGCAAGACCCGGCGTGACCGGCACGAGGAGCTGATTACCTACGCAATCGAGGGTGGGGTGGCCCAGGCGCGGCGCGCCTATGACATTTCCGGCGGCAAAGGCCGCATCCACACCAATGTCTTGTGGGAAATGGGCGGTGCGGAACGGGTTGTCACCGGGATTCTGGAACGCACCAAAGGCATTGTGAACGGCATTACCTGCGGTGCCGGAATGCCCTACCGGCTGGGGGAAATCGCGGCCAAGTTCAACGTGCATTATTATCCCATCGTCTCCTCCGGCCGCGCGTTCGCGGCCTTGTGGAAACGGGCCTATTCCAAATTCGCGGACCTGCTCGGCGGCGTGGTGTACGAGGACCCCTGGCTGGCCGGTGGGCATAACGGGCTTTCCAATAGCGAAGACCCGAACAAGCCCGAGGCGCCGTTTCCGCGCGTGCTGGCGCTGCGCAAGATCATGCGTGAGTTCGGGCTGGGCGAGACCCCGATTATCATGGCTGGCGGCGTGTGGGCGCTGGAGGAATGGGAAGACTGGATCGGCAACCCGGAGCTTGGGCCGATCGCGTTTCAGTTCGGCAGCCGGCCGCTGCTGACCAAGGAAAGCCCGATTCCAGACAGTTGGAAAGAGCGCCTGCGCAAATTGAAGCCGGGCGACGTGTTCCTGAACAAATTCTCCCCCACCGGGTTTTATTCCTCCGCCGTGAACAACAACTACATCCAGGAACTCCGTGGCCGTAACGAGCGCCAGGTGGCGTATTCGCACGAGCCGGTTGGCGAGCACGTGGTGGAATACGGCGTCGGCGCGCGCAAACGCTCCGTGTACCTTACCGCACCTGACTATGCGCGGGCCAAGGAGTGGGAAGCCGCCGGGTATACCGAGGCTTTGCGGACCCCCGATTCCACGCTGATCTTCGTCACACCGGCAAAGGCCGAGGAAATCCACACCGACCAGGTGAACTGCATGGGCTGCTTGAGCCAGTGCCGCTTTTCCAACTGGAGCCAGACGCCGCCTGATTATGACAACGGCAAAAAGGCGGACCCGCGCAGCTTCTGCATCCAGAAGACCTTGCAGGACATTGCTCATGCCGCCCCGGATGACGAAGCGGCGCTGGATAATAATTTGATGTTCGCCGGGCATAACGCCTGCCGGTTTGGGTCCGACCCGTTCTACTCCAACGGCTTCATCCCCACCGTGCGCGAACTGGTGGCGCGGCTTCTCACCGGCAAGTAAGCGGGGTTTGCGCGAGGTCAATGACAGCGCGGGGTGAGGGGCGGTATAATCACGCAACCAAATAAGGGAGCGTGCCATGCCGTTTCTTACCGTTTTTCTCGCTAAATTACTTGGAATTTACTGTGTCGTGATTGCCGCGGCGATGCTGCTGCGGCGGCGCGAGACCATAGGCACGATCAACGCCATGGTGGATGACCCTGGGATGATTATGATCGCCGGGGTGATCGCCCTGGCGGGTGGCGTTGCGATGGTGCTTGGCCATAATGTGTGGACTGGCGGGGTGTTTTCTGTCGCGGTCACCGTGGTTGGCTGGGTGATTGCGGCAAAGGGCGCGATGCTGCTGCTAATGCCCAATTCCATGCTGCGCGGGTTTTTTGATGCCTTGCGGTATGAGCAGTTTTTTACCCTGTATATGGGCGTGACGCTGGTGCTCGGGCTGTGCTTGACTGTGGCGGGGTTCAGCCAGTAGCCGCAAGCAGGTACCTCCCAGTTGCGATGAACCCGGCCGAGGTGCTGGCGAACAGCAACGTGAGACCGCCGATATTGATGCCGACATGAGCGTAACCGAGCGTCGCGGCGTTGAGGAACGGGTAGGGGTAGAAGCCGCTGAACGCGCCATGCAGCATGGTGTAGGCGGCGTACGCGAGCGGGAAGATCAGCCAGAGCGGGATGTGTACAAAGCGCAACTCCCTCTTGGGTACGAACAGCGCCCAGTCCAGCAAATAGAGCGGCGGGTTGATGTAGTGGAGCTGTATGTTGACGAACCAGCCGAGCCCCGACGGGTGGTAGATTTTGCGCAAAAGCAGATAAAAGATCACGGCGATGACCAGGATGTACACGCCAATGGCGGTACGCACGCCGGAGCGCAGGAAGAACGCCGGGCGGTGGCTGGCGGGCAGCAAGGGTGCCGTGAAGGCCAGGGCGACCAGGATATTGCCCAGCATGGTGAAGAAGCCAAAATAAATGACGGTGCCGGGCATCAGGCCGGATTGCGAAATGCTGATACCGTACTGGGCCAGCACGGCGAACCAGGCGGAAGCGGCGCCGGTCAGGCGGTAAGGCGGCATTTGTTAGGTTCCCCCTTCTCTGGACACTATAGCGAGGTGGCGCGGGAGCATATAACGAATCATTGGTTCGAATTGGGTGACTCGGGTAAACGGGAGCAGAACCCGAGTCGGAGAGTTGCCTATGGCCAGCATGTCTGCCCAATCGCGTCCTTATATCATTGTGCTTGGCAATGAGAAAGGCGGCTCGGGCAAGTCTACCAGTTCCATCCACATCATCGTGGCACTGCTGCGCGAGGGCTACCGCGTTGGCGCCATGGATTTGGACGCGCGCCAGGGCACGCTGGCCGGCACGCTGGCGGCGCGCAAGCATTTTGTGGAGAGCAAGGGGATAGACCTGCCGTTGCCGGAGTTCCGCTCGGTGCATCGCTCTAGCCTGGACAACCGGGTGGAGGCCGAGGCCGAGGAGCGGGAGCGCTTTGATGCCGCGGCGGGGGAGTTTTCCGGAATGGATGTGGTGGTCATCGATTGTCCGGGGGCGGATACGTATCTCTCCCGCTACGGGCATTCGCATGCTGACACGCTGATTACCCCGATCAACGACAGTTTCGTGGATTTTTCCATGCTGGCGAAGGTGGACCCGGACAACCACGACATCGTTAACCCCAGCATCTACTCGGAAATGGTGTGGGAGGCGCGCAAGAACCGCTTTTCGCGTGACCGCGGCAAGATCGACTGGATTGTGATGCGCAACCGGCTGGCCGCCTCCGAGGCGCGCAATAAGCGCGACGTGGGGGCGACGCTCGACCTGCTGGCCAAGCGGATCGGCTTCCGTACGCTCAAAGGCTTTGGCGAACGCGTGATTTTCCGCGAGCTCTATCTGCAAGGGCTGACGCTGATGGATGTGCGCGAGGCGAATATCGGTATCGCCATGGGGCTTTCGCATATTGCCGCCCGTACCGAGGTGCGCGCGCTGATCAGCGCCATTAAACTGCCGCCGGCGAAATTGTCGCTGGTCGCGTAATCCTGATTTAGGACTCACGTTCCGGCCGTTCCCGCACTATATGGCGGGAAAACGCTGGAGTGTGAGATGACGCGCGTGTTTCTGGTCGGGGCTGGCCCTGGTGATCCGGAATTGCTGACGTTGAAGGCCGCGCGGGTGATCGCGGCGGCGGATGTGGTGCTGTTCGACAGCCTGGTGGACCCCCGCGTGGTGGCGATAGCCAGGGGTGGCGCCAAACTCATTGATGTGGGCAAGCGCTGCGGCAAGCATTCGGCCAGCCAGATGGAGATTTGCCGGTTATTAGTGGCCCAGGCGCGTACTGGTGGGAATGTGGTGCGGCTGAAGGGCGGCGACCCGATGGTTTTCGGCCGGGCCACCGAGGAAATGGACGCGCTGCACGGGGCTGGCATCAGCTTTGAAGTCGTGCCGGGTGTTACGGCCGCGACTGCGGCGGCGGCGGTGCTGCAATGCTCGCTAACCAAGCGGGAGGTGGCGCGTTCCCTGCATTTCCTCGCCGGGCATGGCGCGGAAAGTGGCCTGCCGGCGCATGACTGGGTCTCGCTGACCAAATCCGGCGGTACGCTGGTGGTGTACATGGGCGGGCAGACGCTGCCCGGCTTGGCGGCGCATTTCATCGAGGCGGGCATGGCGCCGGACATGCCGGCGGTGGCGGTGGAGAGTGCCAGCCTGGAAGGGCAGCGGGTATTGCGCGGCACCATCGGCACGCTGCCGGGGCTGGTGCTGGGGGCGAAAGCCACGGGGCCGGTGATCGTGTTGATTGGCGAGGCGCTGGAGATGCCCGGCGAACTGGACGGCGTGTTGCTGCGGGTTGAAGCCGAGGGCTAACCGAGCCGCGCCAACCGCACCGCTGTGTGCCCGTGGCTGACTCGCAGGCTCGGCATTACCAGCATGCAATCGGCATAGGGCGTGCGGATTTCCTCATCGCCATCATGCGCGATCAGCGTGCCGGCGGCGGGAATGATTTCGCCGCCATGAAAATCCCGCATGAAGACGAAGCGGTTGGTGCGCGCGGTGATTGTGTGGGTAACCTGCGCGAAGGCAACGGGGGCGGGAGCGGGGGTTGGCGCCAGTTCCATGCCGGTTTGGCGCAACAGGGCGCGCACGGTGGCGCGGGTTTGCAGCAGGGCGGCGGGTTCCCAGTGCTGGCCGGTCTCGGCGAGTATGCCGGTGGCCTCGGTGAAGCGGCCGTAGTCGATCAGGCGTTTGCCACCGGCATGGCCGCAATCGGCGATCACGGTGGACGGGGTGGCCAGACTTAGCGCCAACTCGCGCCCCTGGGCGGTGGGGCCGCAGAGCAGCGCTGGGGCGGAGGGCCAGAGCATTGTGTGCAAATCCAGCAGAATATCGGCCGTGTCGATAAGCGGGCGGATTTCGCGCGCGCGGTCCAGCTCCAGCGAGCGGCGCACGCCGAAAAGCAGAAAATCGTCCCAGACGCGGTTCATATCCTCCTCGACATAGCGCGAGGTGAGCGGGTTGGCCGGGTCAAAACGGTCAAACGCCGCGAGGTTGGCGAAGCCGAAGGTCACGCGGCCAACGCGCGGCACAAAATTTTCGTTCAGCAGCTCGGCGAGAATGGCCGCCCCGGCGATTTCGTTGCCATGGATGAGGCTGACAATGACCACATGCGGGCCGGGCGCGCCCGAATCGCGCGTGGTGAAGCCAGGGATGCCGGTGTTGCCTGCGCGAAAGGCGGAAATGTCCGGGGTTTCGATATGGACCGAAAATGCGGGAACGTCCGCGGGGAGGGCGGAGTCACTCAGGGCAAAAGCAGCCGGCGTGGGGCCAGGAGTCATGGGGGCAGTCTAACTATGTTGTGGCAAGGTGCAATCGCCACGGTTGTGCGGGATTGACGCAGGCGCGGCCGCGCAGCAAAGCCGCCGCATGGTAACCGCTAGAATTATTTGCACCGATATCGCTGGGCTACGCTCGCAGGCGTTGGGCTTGGCCGAGGCCGCCGGCATGACGCCGGACATGCGCACGCTGGAATTCATCCCGCCGTGGGACCGCGTGCCGGTCGCGCTGTGGCCAAATATCCGCTGGGCGGTGCGCGACAACGCCTATGCCCCGCCACTACCAGAGGTGGTGTTGGGCTGCGGCGGGGCCGGCGCGCGGGTGGCGGCGAGCCTGCGTGGGCCGGGGGTGAAGGCGGTGGCCATTCAGGACCCTCGCATGAGCCTGCGCAAGTTTGACCTGGTGCTGGCCGCGCGGCATGACGGTATTACTGGCGATAATGTGATCGTGACCCGCACGGCGCTGCACCGGGTGACGCAGGCGCGGCTCGCCGCTCAACATGAAGCATGGGCGCCGGTGTTTGCCCCGTACAAGCGGCCGCTGCTGGCGGTGCTGCTGGGCGGCAGCAACGGGCGTTACCGGCTTGAGCACGCGCAGGGCGCGGCGCTGGCCGAGCAACTGGCGGTGCTGATGCGGCGCGACAAAATCGGGGTGGTGATTACGCCCTCCCGCCGCACCGGGCCGGAGATTATAAAAGTTTTGCGCAAGACGCTGGAGCCACTGGGCGCCTGGATATGGGACGGCACCGGCGACAACCCGTATTTCGGCATGCTGGCCTGCGCCGATGCGATTCTCTGCACGGCGGATTCGGTCGCCATGGTCTCCGAGGCGGTGGCGACCCCGGCGCCGGTGTATCTGCTGCGGCTGCCAGGCAAATCCGCGCGCATCGGCGCGTTCATGGACATGCTGGTGGCCGGCGGCCGGGTGCGTGACTTTGCCGGAAAACTGGAGCTGTGGGATACGCAACCACTGGATGACACGCCGTGGGCGGCAGCCGAAATGCGGCGCAGATTGGGATTGTAACGATGCTGGATATTGAGACTTTCGATAATCTGCGCGGCGGCAACGTGGCCTATAAGGCGCTGGCCCACCCGGTGACGGCGGCGGCACTGGCAGCCCTGGCGGCGCGGGCCGGGCGGGTGGCGATTTTTGACCCCGACGGCATCGCCGGGCCGCTGTTGGCACTCTGCCCTGGGCTGGATGTCGAGGGCGTGTATGTGCAGGACACTTTGGCAATCGGCCAGCAGCGCGGCGGGCATTATGCGCGGGCACTCACCGGCTTGAGTGCCGCGAAGGTGGATAGCGTGCTTATCGCGGCGTTTGATGCCGGGCGGGTGGTGGAGCGGCTGGCCCGCTTTGCCCCAGAGGGCGCGCAGGTGCTGACGCTGGATGGCGCGAAACTGCCCGAGGCGATGCTGACTAACAAAACGCGCTATCTGGACGCCGTGAATTTTGCCACCAATTTTGTATTTTTCCGCGAGGACGGGCATTTTTCCACGCGGCTGACGACGGCGAATTACTGGGCCGGGTATGGCGCGAAAGCCGTGCGGTTTTTCTGCCGCCTGTATGGAGCGGCGGGCGAGGTGTTGGCTGAATGGGAAGACGCGGCACCGGCCGGTGCGGGTGGGTTTGTGCTGGATAGCGGGACGTTAAGTGCACGCTTCGGCCTGGGGCCGTTTACCGGGCAGTTGTTCATCCATGCCATCGGCGTGGCTGGGCATGATGTGGTGAAATATGCGCTGGATACCTATGCATCGGACAACGGCGCCTCGCTCTCCTGCACACATGATGCGAATGCCTGGCCATCGGAGCGTTTTGCCGGGCTGCCGGCGCCGCGCGCGGATGAGCGGGTGATTTTGTGGGTGCAGAACAGCCACGCCGTGCCTATCCCCGCCGGGGCGATGGCGCTGGACCGCATGGGCGCGGAAAAACCGATGGCGATTGCTGACGAGATTGCACCGTTTGCGACGCTGGCGGTGGATGTGGCGGCGGTGCTTCCCGGAGTTTGCTGGCCTGCGCAGGTGGAATTGCGCGCTGGGCGGCATGTGGTGCGGCCGCGTTATGAGGTTGTGCGCGGCGGGCGCACGCGCATCGCGCATGTGAATGTCGAGCGCGGCGATTTGCGCGACGATGCCGGGATAAAGGTTTTGCACCCTGATCTGGGGCGCGGGTTTTTGTTGCCATTTCCGGTGCTGCCGCGCGAGCGCTTCAAAACTTTGGTGCAGCCGGCACCGATGGCGGTGCATGAGCATAACATGCCGCTGCGGCTGGATGTGTTTGATGCCGCTGGCGTGAGGGTTGCGGAACGGTTTTTAGGCGTATTGCCGCGCGACCATGATGTGGCGGTAGATTTGGATGACGTGCTGCGCCCCGGCGTGCTGGCGGATGGCGGACATGCCGAGCTGGTCTATGATTTCCGCGACGGCGGCGAGGCGAACGGCTGGCTACATGCGCTGTTCCGCTTCGAGGACAAGCTGAGCGGCCATGCGGCGGAAAGCAGTTTTGGCGGGCATATTTTTAATACGATCATGACCTATAAGAACGAGCCGCAAAGCTACACCGGCAAGGCGCCGGGGCTTTCCACGCGGTTGTTTTTGAAACTGGGCTTTGGCGGGCGCGAGAGTTTTTGCGTGCTGATCTACCCAGCCTCCGGGCCGTGGCTGGAATTTTCCAGCACGGCACTTGAACTTTATGATGGTGCCGGGATGCTGGTGGCAACGGCGCCGGTGCGGGTTGCGTGTTCCGGGTCGGCGATTGTGTATCCAGCCAAGTATTTTGCCGCGGAGGAATTAAATGTGGCGGGGGAGAGCGGGTATGTGCTGATCCGTGATACCACTTGCCGGCTGTTCGGGTTCCATGGCGTGGATGATGGCGCGGGCGGGTTTTCGTTTGACCATATGTTCGGGTTTTGAGTGGGGCGGATGGGGAGCGCCACGCTCGCCCATCCTCCGCGCGGCGCATTTTCAGAGGCCAAAATGCCGCCGGTATCGCCGATGGTGCGCCGTGTCAGGTGGCATTCGCATCAATGGCATCGGATGCCTTGGAAAGGCTCATTTTTAACTGCAGCCCTTCCAAGCAAGCCTTACTCAACGCCTTGCTTTCCTTTTCCGCAATTTCCCGAAGCTTTGGTCCAAGGCTCGTAACATGATCGGGGTGATACTGTTTCAGCCCGTTTTGCCAAGCTGCTTTAATTTCATCAACCGAAGCATCCGGGCTGATGCCAAGGACTTCATACCATTCCCGGCTTTCGGCGCCGCGCGTTTGTTCCGGTTTGGCAGATGCATACGCAAGCGCGGCATCGCTGGAACGGTCATCTTCATTGTCTCGTGAAGGGTCTTTGGATTGATCACTAAGGTTCAGGATTGAATAGATACTGCGGGTTTTTCCCTGGCGTTTTTTAAAAAAGTAAAAGGCCGAACCTGTCAGGAGGAGAAGAATGGCAGATGAAAGGAGAGCAGCGGGCAACCTGAAACTGGCCGCTTTTGGCGCGGTGCTTTCAGACGGTGGCGCGGAGATGGGGGGCGGTGCGCTGGAATTTACCTGCACCGGCGGCATTGCCGGATGCGTATTGGCGGGTGCGGCCGGCGCGGGTATGTTCGATGCCATTGCGGGCACAGGTGGGTGCGCGGCTTGTTGTACCGCGGCTTGTTGCGCGGCGGCCTGCCGTGCGGCCGCTTGTTGTGCTGCGGCCTGCTGCGCCGCGGCTTGTTGTACCGCTGCTTGTTGTGCGGCTGCTTGTTGTGCGGCTGCTTGTTGTGCCGCGGCCTGTTGTGCCGCGGCCTGTTGTGCCGCAGCTCGTTGCGCGGCGGCTCGTTCATCCGCGGCTTGCCGTGCCGCGGCTTTTTCTGCCGCAGCCCGCGCTTCGGCGGCCAGTTTTGCCGCGGCACGTTGTTCCGCGGCTTGTTGTTCAACGGCCTGTTGTTGGGCAACCTGTTGTTCAACGGCCTGTTGTTGGGCAACCTGTTGTTCGGCGGCCTGTTGTTGGGCAACCTGTTGTTCGGCGGCCTGTTGCGCGGCTGCCTTCGGCGCCGTTATCTTCGGTGCCGCGGCTCGTTGCGCTTCGCTGGCCTGGTTCGCCTTAATTCGATTCCGGCACGACTGTAACAAGGGGGAGAGCCGGCGGTCATTGGGCATGATACCCTGGCTGGACAAGGGAGAGACGCCGGCACCTGTTTCGGTACCGATGCATTGAACGACGCTTGGATCAATATGGCTCCAGGCGTTTCTGGCTCTTTGAATCTGCTTAGTTGTCGCTTCATTGCTCTGGGGGAATGAATTCCCGAGTAGCTCGGCATACATATCAAGAGCTTGCGCCATCGCATGCGGGGCAGACATTGTTAGGAGCAGGAACAATGTAACAAAAAATCTCTTGGAACTACCCATCTCGGCCTCTTATGATTTATTTTTTTACAGAAACAACCGCCCCTCTGCAATATAGTACAGAAGCAATAAGTCTTCTGCAATAGTCTGGCGGTGCGGCTTGCGGTCCCACTTGCCCGTCGGAATTGCAGCCGATGAAAGGAACTTTTTCAGTTGGCGCCGTTTGCGCCCATGCTGACGGCAAGTTGTGTCGAGCAGGAGAGGAATGAGGGGCAGGCATTTAATCAGGCGCATCATCTTTAACCCGATGGCCACCGCCTCAGCGGAATTCAAGGAATTGGCGAGCGTTACTCTACCGTTACGAACGCCGCTGCCGCCGGTTGGTGCACCCGCTGTTCCACCAGCGGCACCCATTGCCCGTGCTTCAGCACCTCGCTTGGCCTGAACTTGGCTTTATAGGCCATTTTGCGGCTCTCCTCGACCCAGTAGCCGAGGTAGACAAACGGCAGCCCCAGTTCCACCGCGCGGGAGACCAGCCAGATGACGGCGTAGGTGCCGAGTGAGCGTTCGTCCATGCCAACTTCAAAAAAACTATAGACGGCGGAAAGCCCGTCACCCAGGCGGTCAGTGAGGCAGGCGCCGAGCAATGTGCCTTGCGGGGTGCGGAATTCGACGATCGAGGTTTCGATCGGCGTGTCTTCCACCATGGCGCGGTAGTCGTAAAAACTCATGGTCGCCATGTCGCCCTCGCCGTGGCGGGCCTGCTGGTAGCGCTGGAAAAGCTGGTATTGTTCGGTGGTGGCCTGGGGCGGGATTTCCTGCACCACCAGGTCTGCGTTCACGCGGGTGATGCGTTTTTGCGTGCGGTTGGGGGCAAAGTCGCGCGCGCGGATGCGGATGGGCACGCAGGCGTTGCAGTTGGGGCAGACCGGCGCGTAGGCGATGTTGTGGCTGCGGCGGAAGCCGCCGCGCGAGAGGCGGTCATGCAGGGTTTCGGCCGAGACGCCGGCAAGCTCCGTCACCACCTTGCGCTCGGTGCGGCCAGCCACATAGGGGCACGGCAGGGGTGCCGTGGTGTAGAAGAAATGCGGGCGGCGGGCGGGCTTGAAGCTCATTATGTATATGTTTGGGCGTTCAGGGGGCCGCGTCAATAACTGATTTGTGGTTGCTGGCAGATGAACGCAGCGCGAGGGCCACGATGCTGGCGAAAAGCAACGCTTCCGGCAGGGAATAGAGGAACCAGTGCGAGGCCGGGGAGAGCAGCATCAGCGGCGCGAGGTAGACCAGGCAACCCAGCAGCACCTGCCAGAGCGGGGTTTTTTCTGTCAGGCAAAGCGCCATGGCGGCGGTGAGGGGAATGGAATCATACGCATAGGCGTGCGGCACGGCGAGGAAGCTGCCAGTGAGCAGCACGGCCACCGCCAGCGGGTAAGGTGCGCGCCGGGCGGTGAGGAACACCAGCGCGGCGATGATGGCGCTGCACAAGATTTGTACCAGCCAGGCCGTGGCGGGGGGCACGCCCAGGGCGATGAGGTTTGCCATGGGGGTGATGATAATATTCAAGTTGAGGCCATGACCGGTGAAAATCTGCATCTGATAGGTGGGGAGCGTATGCGCCCAGACCAGCCATAGGCTTGGGGGAAAAGCGATGCAGGAGAGCGCGACAAGGCTGAGCGCGGTGAGGATGGCCGTGAGGATGGCGCGCCAGTCACCGCGCGCGAGCAGGAAGAAGGGGATGAGCACGCCAAGCTGTGGTTTGAGCGTGAGCAGGCCGAAGGCGAGACCCGCGAGCAGCGGGCGCGTGGGCAGAGCGGCGAAGCCGGACAACAGCAAAGCCGAGGTGAAATAGGCGGTCTCCCCGGTGACGCCGCAGAGCAGCGAGGCCGGGCTGGCTAGCAGGGCGAGCAGCATGAGCCAGCGCCGCTGCGGGAAGAACGCAAAAGTGGCGGCGGTGAAGAGCGCCAGACCCGCCGCCGTCCAGAGCCATTGCGCGGCGGTGAAGGAGAAGAATTTAAGCCACCAGCTGGGGAGCAGGAAGGTGGGCGGGTAGAGGTAGGGGTAGAAGCTGTGGAAGCCTGGGTAGAGCGTTTGCTGGAAGTCTTGCAGGGCGGCGGCATCGTAAATCTGGGCGATGGGATGCGTGGCGGCAAAGCGCGGGAACGACCAGAAGGCCATGAAATCACTGTTCAGCCCGGGCGGGTGCAGCAGGCAGATTGCAAGTACCGCGAGGTTGAACGCGGCGCAGGCAGCGACGACCGCGGCGATGATGAGGTTGCGTGGGCTGGTTGTGGCGGGCGTCGGCATCATTTAAGCCTAACGGAGCCGTGCGGGGCGGTCGATGCCCGCGCGGGAATTTGTGAGGAGTAAATCATGGCGCGGGCGAATTCGGTTAATTATCTGCTCGGCACGAAATTCCACAAAATGGCTTATGTTGAATTCGGCAACCCGGCGGCGCCGGGGGTGGTGTGCGTGCATGGGCTCTCGCGCAATGGGCGCGACTTTGACCCGCTGGCGGAGGGGCTGGCGGACCGGTTCCATGTGATTTGCCCGGATCTGCCGGGGCGGGGGAAGTCCGACTGGCTGCCCGATGCCATGGCGTATCAGCCGCCGAGCTATGTGGTGGCGCTGGCGCACTTACTGGCGGCGCTGAACAAGCCGGTGGCGTGGGTGGGGACTTCGCTGGGCGGCATCTGCGGCATGATGATCGCAGCGGCGGGGAACACGCCGATTACCAGACTGGTGCTCAACGACATCGGGCCGCATATTCCCGCGGCTTCGCTCAAGCGGATTGGCGGTACGCTGACGACGCCCACGGAACGCTTTGCTTCCCTGGCGGCGCTGGAGCTGCATTTGCGGGAAATTTATGCGCCGTTTGGCAGATTGACTGACGCGCAATGGGCGCATCTGGCGCGGTTTTCCGCGCGAGTGGTGGCGGACCAGACCGGGCAGGGGGCGTTTGCACTGCATTATGACCCAAAAATCGCCGAGCCGGTGCGCAACACCGTGGCGTTGGATGTGGATATGTGGCCGCTGTGGGACATGCTGAAAATGCCGATACTGGCGGTGCGCGGGGAGTCCAGCGATTTGCTGTTGCCCGAAACGTTTGAGCGGATGCAGAAATCCGGTGCCCATGAGTATGTGGTGGCGGATGCCGGACATGCGCCGGCGTTGATGGATGCGCCGGCGATCGCGGCGGTGAAGGCGTTTTTGCTGCGCGGGTAGTTGTTGCGGTTTTGTGGCGTGTTTGCCCGGCGCGGAAAAATCCGTAGGGTTAAAACATGCTGATGAAATTAATGCACAAGCACCACCTGCCGCTGATCCGGCGGGCCATGGTGGCGGCGGGGCGGGCCACGGCGACGCAGCGGGTTTCGCTGGTGGCGGCGGGTTGCGCGTTTTACGCGACTCTGGCGCTGTTTCCCACCATCACCATGCTCATTTCCGTCTACGGTCTGCTGTACAATCCGGATACGGTGCAGCCGCAGTTGCAGTATTTGCAGACCTTCATGCCGCCGGCTGTGTTTTCCCTGATCTCGGATCGGATTCAGAGCCTGGTGGAAGCGCCGGCGCGGGGGTTGGGGCTGAGTTTTGTCATCAGCCTGATGATCTCGTTCTGGTCGGCCTCGACGGGGACGAAATCGGTGCTTAACGCGCTCTCATTGGCGTATCATGAACGAGAGGAGCGCGGGATTATCCGGTTCCAGTTGATTTCGCTTGGCATGACGCTGGTGGCGGTAATTGGCGCGGCGATGGCCGTTGGGTTGCTGGTGTTCATTCCCTTTGCGCTGGCGTTTCTCGGGGTGCCGGGGGATACGAAGTTGTTCGTTAACATGCTCAGCTCGGCTGCGATGATCTTTTTTGTGCTAACGGCGCTGGGGCTGCTGTACCGGTTTGGACCGGCGGGGGGTAGCCGGATATTCTACGCGCCGGGGGCGGGAATTGCGACGGTGCTGTGGTTGCTGGTGTCCTGGGCCTTTGGATTTTATGTCGGGCATTTCGCGGTTTACAACGTGACTTATGGTCCGCTCTCCACGCTGATCGGCCTGATGATGTGGTTCTACCTTTCGGCCTATGTGGTGCTGTTCGGCGCGGAGGTGAACGCGGCGATGGACCGGGAGTGGAAGCGCTCGGTGAAGAGGGGCGCCACCCCCTAGAAGCCTGCATTGCGGGGGGCGGGGGAATGTGGAAACCTGACCGCAACATTCCACCTTGGGGGATAAATGAGCGAGGCTGAGGTTGAGGCGCTGCCATTCTGGACGGGGAAGATTAAAATCTGGCCGCTCACCGGGGGAATTACCAACCGCAACTATGGCGTGGAGCAGGAGGATGGGCAGCGCTTTGCGGTGCGGCTGGGCAAGGATATTCCTGAACATGGGGTGATGCGCTTTAACGAGCAGGCGGCGGCCAGGGCGGCGGCGCGGGCCGGGCTTTCACCTGAGATTTATTACACGGCACCAGGGGTGATGGTGAGCCGGCTGCTGCCGGGGCGTACGCTGACTCCCGAAGAGATACGGCGGCCGGAGAATCTGCCGCGCGTGGCGGCGTTGATAAAGCTTTGCCACACCGGGTTGGTGCCGTATTTGCACGGGCCGCTGCTGGCGTTTTGGGTGTTTCACATTAACCGCTCCTACGGCGCGACGCTGCGGGTCAATAGTTCCAGCCTCGATGCCGAGCTGGCGCGGTTGCTGGAAGTGAATGACATGCTGGAGCGGCGGATGGGGCCGGTGGAGGTGGTGTTTTCGCATAATGACCTGCTGCCGGGGAATGTGTTCGATGACGGTGAGCGGCTTTGGCTGCTGGACTGGGATTATGCGGGGTTCAATAGCTCATTGTTTGACCTGGCGAACCTGGCCTCCAACAATGGGTTTGAGCCCGAGCACGACGCGGCGCTGCTGGAGGCGTATTTTGGCGCGGCGCCGGGGGCGCGGGTTTGGGATGCGTTCCGGGTGAGCCAATGCGCCTCGTTATTGCGCGAGACGCTGTGGAGCGCGGTCTCGGAGGTCAGCTCCGGGCTGAATTTTGACTACAAGGCTTATACGGCGGAGAATTTGGCGCGGTTTGAGGCGGCGCTGGCGGGGCTTGGTTGAATTGCGGCGGGCGGGGGCTATATTGGGGTGATGGCAAATTCAAACGGTCCCGTCATCGACATGACGCCAGACGGAAATTTCATCGAGCCGCCCAAGCCCACGCTGGGAGCGATATTGCTCCGGTTGCTGATGTTCGGGCTGTTTTTGTGTGTCGCGGGTATGATGGTCTGGGTGATGTTCTGGACCGCGGTGTTCGTGATCCCGGTGCTGGTGCTGTTTGGGCTGGCGGGGTTTGTGTTCATGAAATTGCAGGGGCAGTAGGCGGGGTGCTTCACGTGAAGCACTTATGAAAAACATGCTGTAGTTTGTTGATTATAAAGCTAAAGAAATAGCTTGCACCCCAATTTGTGCGGGTTTGTGTCGAAAAAACAATGAAATGCCATTTGGCGGGATGACTGCGTTGATGGTGCTGAGATGGATCGCCACGCTGCGCTCGCGATGACGATTTTGGATAGGTCAATGTTTACGCTGATTGGTATGAAAGCGGTAAATACGGAACCGCAAAATCAGGTCAGCACCGGGTCCAGATCGACGTTTACGCGCAGAGAATGGCGGCCGCCGCCTAGAATGATGCCGCGCAGGGGGCTGACGTCCTGGAAATTGCGGCCCCAGGCTAATGTTACGTGTTCATCGGAGACCAGGAGGTTGTTGGTGGGGTCGAAGTCGACCCAGCCGATTTCCTGGCCAAGCCAGGCGGAGACCCAGGCGTGGGACTGGTCGGCGCCGCGGCGTTTGGTTTGGCCGGCGGGGGGCGAGGTGCGCAGGTAGCCGGAGACGTAGCGCCCCGGCAGGCCGAGCGAGCGCAGGCAGGCGAGCATGAAATGCGCGAAATCTTGGCAGACGCCCTCGCGGGTTTTGAAAATATGCGCGGCCGTGGTGGAATTGTTGGTGACGCCTGGGGCGTAGGTCATGTCCGTCCAGATGCGCAGGTTCAGCTCTAGCAGGCCGGCGAGGATGGTGCGGCCGGGGGGGAAGCTGACGGCGGTGTAGTCGGCGATTTCCCCGGTGGGTATGGCTAATGGGCTGGGCAGGCAGAATTCGGCGACGCCGGGGTCTTTCAGGCCGCGCACGGCGATGGCCTCCCAGCGCGGGGTTTGCTCAGGCGGCGGCGGGGCGGGGAGTTCCACGTTCACGGTGGCGCTTAGGGCGACGACGAACTGGCGGTGCGGCGCGGTGAGCGAGACGGTGGTGGTGATGTTGCCGAAATGGTCGGTTTCGTCGCGCCTGGTTTCGGGCTGGGGGGATACGCTTAATACCGCTTCGCGGATGGACTGGCCGGGGCGGTCGCGTGGCAGCAGATGCATGAAATGCGTGCCGAGGACGACGGTATTGGCGTAGTCATACGTGGTGGCGTGGTGCAGGCGGTAGATCATGCGGGGCGGTGCATCAAGATCAGTGCGCGGCGGCGCATTGGGAAAAACATCATTGCGCGGCTTCCAGCTCCTGTTCGTCTTCGAGCTGATGCGCCTCGGGCAGCAGGGTGAAGAAGCGGCTGTGTACGTGGTCCGAGAGCAGGCGCAGGCGGGCGCCGATGGCGGTGAGCGGTTTGGACAGGCCGGAGACTTCGCCGCTCAGGTTCACAACTTCCTGTTGCAGCAGCTTGACGGATTCCGCGTCGTCGTCGGCGCCGAGGTGCGACAGGCAGTTGCGCAGAACGATGCACTGGTAGGCGAGGCTGCGCGGGTTGCCGGCATCGGCCAGCAGCATTTCCAGGACCGGGCCGATGGAGAGAATGCCGGCGTGGTGCAGATCGTAGCTCAGCACGGAGTCAGCAAGCTCGATGCCCAGCGCCATGCCGGGCTCCAGGCGCTCCGGCGCGGCGTTGAGCAGGATGGCGAGGGTTTCGGCTAAAGTTTCGGCGCGCTCCAGGCGGCGGCCCATTTCCAGGAACAGCCAGCCGCCGTCGCGCGACATGTTCTCCGCCGCGATGCCGGCGAAGGTGGCGGCGAAGCTGAGCATGGAGGGGAGGGCGGTTTCCTCGTTGGGCAGCGCCTCGTTGGCCTGATGCAGGGCAAAGCGCACGGTGGCGAGCATGCTGGGGCTTAGGCGCTCACTGGCCACGTTGACCAGGCGGGCGACCTCCTTGACCAGGCCGGCGACGGGTTTGCGCCGCGCCAGCGTGCCGCGCAGTAGCCGGCCGGAGAGGGCGCCGCCCGCGAGGTCAGCCGGGAGTAGCCCGGCTTGAGCCAGGCATTTGGCGATGAGGCCGCGCTCGGCGAGGTCACGCGGCAGGGAGGTGCCGGCTTCGAGGCGGGGCAGGGCAAGCATGAGCAGGCGGGAGGCGGATTCAAGGCGCTCCACCGAGCGGCCGAGCCAGAACAGATTGTCGGCAACGCGCGAGGGCAGATGCGCGGCGGCGAGGAATTTGGTGCGGGTGGGGGTGTCGGCATGGGAAGCGCCGGTGATGAAATGCGGCTCGTCGGCGTCGAGCACCCAGAGGTCCTTCATGCCCGTGACGACCGTGCCCGGCGTGGCGTCGTTCTGTTCCAGGCCGAAGCCGAGGCCGCCGGGGATAACCTGCCAGGTGTTGCCGTCGTGCCAGGAGTAAATCCGGAACAGGATGGGGGTGGAAACGAGGTTGGCACCGTTGACGAAGGGGGCTTTGGAGGCGTTGGTCACCGGGTCGCCGGAGGCATTGGCCAGGAGTGGGGCTTCGCCTAGCAGGCGCTGGAACAGTGGCTCGATATATCCCGCAAGTTCAGGGGCTTCGATTAAGGTACTGCCGGGGGCGTTGAGCATGGTGAGGGCGCCGGAGCGGATGGCGCCGAACGCGCCGGGGATGCCGGCACCGGGGCGCCCGCCTTGTTCCAGCGGGTCCAGGTCCATGCCGGAGAGGCCGCGAATGAGGCTGGAGACGGGCAGCAGGCCACTCAGGGTTTTCATGTGCAGGCCGCCGTTGCGGGTGGCGAGGTCGCCTGGCTCGACGAGCAGTACGCCGAGTGCGCGGGCGAGCAGGGCGTCGTCCATGGCGTCCTGCGCCAAAGCGGGGCTGGAGGCGCCAGCGGAGAGCACGGCGACGAGACCGCCCGCGGCCGAGCGTTGTAGATGGTCGACCAGCATTTCCCGCACCGGGCGCAGGCTGCGCAGGCCGCCGGAGCGGAAGAGTTCCGGGACCGTGCTGGAGGCGATGCGGCGGAGCGAAAGCGCGTGGCCGAGGCCGGGGATGACACCGGTGTGGTCGCGCAGGACCTGGAAGCGGCCGTCCGGGCCGCGAATGACATCCGCCGCGTAGAAGGTGAGGCGGGGAAAGTTGAGCGGGCTGCTGGTGTGCAAGCTGCGCAGGAAATGCTCGTTGCCCAGCACCAGTGCTGGGGGGAGGCTGCCGTCGCGCAGCAGGGTTTGCTGGCCGTAGAGGTCTTCCAGCGCGGCGCTGAGCAGTTTGGCGCGTTGCAGCAGCCCGGCCTCAAGCCAGGAGAATTCGACAGCGGTCAACGGCGCGGGCAGGGGGTCGTAATGGCGGATCGGCGAGGCGCCGAAGGGGGCGGCGAGGCGCATCTGCCGGTTCAGGGCCGCGGAGCGGCGGGCCAGTTCATCATGCCCGATATCGCGCACAGCCTCCATGACCGGCACCCAGGAGGGCCGGATACGGCCGGACGGGTCGATCATTTCATCGCTGGAGGCCACCGCGTACATTTTCCCTGGTTAACAGACTGATCGGCGGTGGGCTACGGGAGAATTGGTTGCGCCGCAGCATGGGGAGCATAATCATGCGGTTGGTCCGCGGTTTGCATTGCTTGTCTGGGGGGCTTGCGGCCATACCGATTTTGGGGCGTCCTGTAGAGGACGATGGTGAGAAAATGCTGTTGGATGGTTTATAATCGATGAATT
Source organism: uncultured Alphaproteobacteria bacterium (assembly GCA_963696195.1). GTDB lineage: Bacteria > Pseudomonadota > Alphaproteobacteria > Acetobacterales > Acetobacteraceae > Acidocella. The sequence goes on along the minus strand of OY968826.1, from coordinate 1,096,990 downwards.
CCTTCGTGGTTTTTTATACTCTGGCGCGGATTTGCGCAGTTTGTGGCCAGGATATGACCGTTCCGGTGCTGGTGCCGTTGACCGGCCAGGGCTTTTTCCGATCGGAGCCGTTGGTTTGAACGAGATTTTTCGCAACACCTGGCCAGATTACGATCCGGGCCGTTATTTTTGTGAATTGACCCGCAAGCGGGCCGGCGCCGGACCCGTGCCGGATTGGTTGATCCAGCGACTCGGGAATATTGGGCTGGATGCGTTGCGCGCGCGCGCCTCGGCCGCCGAGACGGAGCTGATTGACCTTGGCGTGACGTTTACCGTGTACTCGGACGCCACCGCGATTGACCGGATTTTGCCGTTTGACTGTATTCCACGGGTGCTGACGGCGCGTGAATGGGACCTGCTGGAACGGGCGTGCATTCAGCGCGTCGCGGCGTTGAACGCGTTTTTGGGGGATATTTACGGGCCGGGGCATATTGTGCGCGACGGGGTGATCCCGGCCGAGTTGGTGTACGGCAATTCCAACTACCGGCCGGAGATGAAGGATTTTCCGGTGCCGCACGGCACGTATGTGCATGTTTGCGGCATCGATATTATCCGCGATGAGTTCGGCGATTTCCGCGTGCTGGAAGATAATGCGCGTACGCCTTCCGGTGTTTCCTATGTTATCGAGAACCGGCATTTGATGCTGCGCACCTTCCCCGATTTGATGGCGGGGATAAAGCTGCTGCCGGTGGATGATTATGGCCGCCGCCTGCGCGCGGCAATGACGGAGATCGCGCCGGGCGGGGATGATGATCCGCAGGTCGTGTTGCTCTCGCCCGGCATTTATAACTCCGCGTATTTTGAACACGTGTTCCTGGCGCGCGAAATGGGCGTGCCGCTGGTGGTGGGCGCGGACCTGGTGGTGGAAAACGAGCGTGTGTACATGCGCACAATTTCCGGCCTGCGGCGGGTGCATACGATTTACCGGCGTTTGAACGACGACTTCCTCGACCCGGCGGTGTTCCGGCCGGATTCCATGCTGGGCGTGCGCGGGTTGATCAGCGCGTGGAAGGCGGGGAACGTGGCGATTGCCAATGCGGTTGGCACGGGCGTGGCGGATGACAAGGCGGTGTATGCGTATATGCCGCGCATTATCAAATACTACCTGGGCGAAGAGGCTTTGATTCAGAATGTGGAGACCCATATCTGCCGGGAGACGGAGGGGCTGCAATATACGCTGGATAATCTGCATAAGCTCGTGACCAAGCCGGTGGGTGAATCCGGCGGCTATGGCATTACCATTGGGCCGCGGGCCAGCAAGGAAGAGCTGGATACGGCGCGGGCTTCCATCCTGGCCGATCCGGGCAACTGGATCAGCCAGCCGATGATCGGGCTTTCCGTGGCGCCGACGCTGGCCGAGGAGGGGGTCGGGCCGCGGCATCTGGATTTGCGGCCGTTTATTATCACCGGCAAGGAAAGCTGGGTGCTGCCCGGCGGGCTGACGCGCGTGGCAATGAAGCGCGGCAGTTTGATTGTGAACTCCAGCCAGGGCGGTGGATCAAAGGATACCTGGGTATTGGCCGAGGATTTTAGCGAAGGGAGCGGGACATGAGCCATATGCGATTCGATGCCGTGCTGCTCTCGCGCGATGCCGAGGGGCTATTCTGGATGGCGCGCTACCTGGAACGGGTGGAAAACCTCGCCCGGCTGATCGACGTGACGCAGAGTTTTGAGAGCCCGGGGTTTGAGACGGATGCGTGGTTTGGGCTGATCCGGATCAATGCGGATGAGAAAAACTTCAAGGCGCGCGGGTTCTCGCCGGATGCGACGCATGTGAAGCGGTTTTATTTGCTGGACCGCGGCAATCCGACCTCGGTGCCGGGGAATTTGGAGGATGCGCGGACCAATGCGCGCACGCTGCGGCCGCTGATGAGCACGGAAATGTGGCGCCAGATTAACGTGTTCCACCGCTTTGTAGGACGGATTACGCCGGAGGATCTGGAGGGGGATGCGCTCTCGCGGCTGTGCACCAAGCTGAAGGATGGGGTGCAGGCGCATACCGGCATTACAGAGGGTACGCTGTACCGCGACCAGGGCTGGTATTTCTATGAACTCGGCCGGTTGATCGAGCGCGCCGACCAGACCACGCGCATGCTGGATATTAAATACACAGCGCTGCTGCCCCAGGGGCATGAGGAAAAGCGTGTCGCCGAGCTGACGCAGTGGAATGCGATTTTGCGCGCCGCCGCCGGGTATCACGCCTTCAAGCGCCGTACCCGGGCGAGTTTTTCCACCGAGGATGTGGTGCATTTTCTGTTGCGCGACCCGTCCTCGCCGCGTTCGGCGCTGTTGTGCGTGCGCCGGGCGGAGTCGCATTTGGATGATTTGCGCCGGATTTATGGGCTCTCGGCGGCGGGTGAGGCGATTGAGCTGGCGGAATACTTGCGCGAACTGCTGCTGGAAAAGCCAATCTGCCATATCCTTGCCATAGGGCTGCATGAGTATCTGGATATTGTGCAAATCCATATCCAGAAACTTGCCGCCGCCATTGGCCGTGCGTTTTTTCGCGATTGGCGCCCCAGTGAGCAGGCGCCGGCTGCCGGGCAGTCGCAATCCCAGGCCCAAGGACCGGCCGAGGCGGTTGGGTGAACACGCTTCGTAATTTGCGGTGGCCGTTTGCGGCCTTCGTACTGGCGCTGCTGCCACGCTTGAGCTTGCTGGGGGCCAGGCCGCTCTGGCTGGATGAGGTGTTTACGTTGCAACGCGCCTCACTCGCGCCGGCGGCGCTGGTGGCGGATTCATTCCTCAACCACCATATGCCAAGCTTCTTTTTGCTGCTCTCGCCGCTGGTGGGCCTGGGGAATCCTCAATACTGGCTGAGGTTGCCCTCTGCGGTGTTTGGCGCGGTTGCTGTGATGCTGGTGTTCATGATCGCCCAGCGTATCGCCGGACGCACGGCGGGGATTATCGCGGCGCTGATTATAGGGTTTTCTCCGGCGGCACTGGCGTTCAGCCAGGAGGCGCGCTCCTACACGCTGGAAATGTGCCTGATCCTGGTCGCACTTTATGGGCTGACCCGGCTGGCGCTGGATATTCCGGCGGCTTCGCGCCCGTTGCGCGACCCGGCGGCGCGGGGGGGCTGGGCGGCGTTTATTCTAGGCTCGGCGGCGGCGCTGGATGTGCTGGGGGATGGTTTGCCCTGGCTGCTGATTGGCAACCTGATAGGGGCTACGCTGCTCGTGCAATCGCCCAACCGGGGGCAGTTGCTGCGCAACTTTATCATCGCGGATATGATCGTCGCGGTTTGCTGCGCGCCGTTCTATGCGGCGATGACGATGTATCAGGGCCAGGGGTACATCAACAGCGTGATGTGGATTCCGCCGCTGAACGGCGAGCGGCTATGGTATAATTTGGGTTCGGTTTATTTTATGCGGGTGGCCGATTCCGTGACGTTCCGCTTCATGGATGTGCCGACGCCGCTTGTGCTGATCTACCTGATTGATGCAGCACTGGCCGTGGCCGTGGCCACCGCCGCCTGGGTGCTGCGCCGCCGCCCCGCCATGCTCGCGGTGCTGGTTATTTCCTTTGTGTTCTTGCCGCTGATGTTCACGGTTATTTCCATCTGGCGGCCGATTTTGCTGCCGCGTTATATTTTGTGGAGTGCGGCGCCGTTTGCGATTTTGGCCGGTATCGGGGCTTCCGCGTTTCTGGACCACACCTCGCCGCGGGTGCGGGCCGCGATGGTGGGCGGCGTTGCGCTGCTGCTGTTTGCGAATTTGGTGCCGTACTACAACGCTGAAACCAAACCGCGCTGGGATATTGCGGCGAAGCTGCTGGCGCAGGATGTGGCGCCTGGTGACGTGGTGTATCTGTACGATACCGGGGCATTGCCGATCCTGCGCGTGTATTTACCTCCGGGCACGCAGACAGTGGTGCTGAATGATTCCGCCGGTGATTTGAACCACGCCAAGCAGGCGATGAGCAAGGGTAAGCGGGTGTGGGCGGTTTATGGTCACGCCGGGCAAAGCGGAGATTCCAAGGCGCTTTTGAAATTTATTGCCGAGACGCAGGCACTGGGCACGCCCAGCACGATACAAGTGGCTGGCAACCGGATATTGATCGCGCTCTATGACCCCGCGAATCCTGGTGAGGGCGTGAGTGTTGGATGCGTGGAGGGCCTGCCGGTGCCAGGGTACAATCTGGCGGGGTGCACATAAGTCTACTCGGGCGGCCCTGTACGCATGGCAGCCATCATTCCAGAAGCTGATCACCTGACCTGATATGCGGCGGTTTTTACTTCATGCGCTGCTTCGCCATTGGCTAGGATGTTTTTCATTAAATGAAAAATATCCTAGCCTTATTTTTTCGAGCAATTTCAATCAGTTGCATTGAACCCACCGGTTCAATGCGACTGATTATTGCTCTAGCCAGATGCATAAAGCGGGAGGCTGTCATAAATATACAACTTGTTTGTGGAACTTTATTCCACGATAAGGAGGCAGGCAAACTTGCACGGCGAACAACAGCCGGGTGCCCAAAACGATGGGTTCGCAAGCCTGATGCCTGCCGTGGTGCTGATTCTGGAAAGCACACCCGGTTCCAGCCTTGCAAAGGAAAGAGTTAACAATGAAAAGTTTGCCTATCTTCCTCACCGCCGCGCTGCTCGCGCTGCCGGCGGCAGCGTTCAGCCAGGTCATCGGCTCCTATGATAATTTCGACTGCTTCAACGACACCGGCAAGACTGCCGAGGGCTTCGAGATTGATGTCGAGGACGTTGCTCCCGCGGATCTGACGCGCGAATTCCCCTCCAATTTTTCGACCACGCCCTGGGTCATCCGGTATGGTCTTCCCACCGTGACCGCTTACGATTTCACAGCCAGCACGCCGGATGCCGCGCATAGCTTCGATGCCGGCCATAAAGGCGTATTGATCACCTGGGCGGCCACACTGTCGGGTCACACCTGGGTGGCGACCTATGGCAAGCAGCCTTTCGGCAGTGGCACATATGCCGGCAATGGCACGCTGTATCGCGCTAACCCGACGCTGACAAATGGCGAATCCTGCTGGTATTATGGCCAGGGCAACGCCTACCCGACGAGCGGCTGCGACCATTTCGGCATCAGCTTTGCCCCGAACGTGACCCCCGGCAAGATGACCTATCACTGGCTGGTGCCCAATGCCACCAACACTGCCCTGGTCGACGGCACTCTGGAAGCCTCGATCCCGCCCTCGCCAGCACTGTCCGTGGTGCCGCAAGTCAATCCCGTGGCCATACCGATTGTGCAGGCCGTGGCGCGCGCGCCCGCGGATGCAAACCAGGATCCCAACCAGCCGCAGGACAAGCAGGCCCAGTTCGGCAATGCGTACTGGGTGAAAACGACCACACTCTACAGCATATACGAGGCTCAGCTGGATAATCTGCAGAAGGTGAACGTGGCCAACGCCGCCGGCAAAAAGACGGTGACGTGGACATTGCTGCAGCGCTCCCCTGGGGTCGGCCCGGATGCCGGCGTGAAGGAGCGCGATGAGGTCGAGAAAGACAATTTCGGCGCGAATTTGTACGTGCAGGTCACGAAGCAATACGAATACTTCAAGTTCAGCGGTGTTTACGACAGCGAGACCCATCAGGCCCTGTGCGACCAGTTTTATGCCACCCAGGCGCTGGCCTTGGCGGGTGGGGCGTATGTGCAGATATCTTGCCAGAACGCGGCCGGTAACGACGCGCCTTATAGCAAGCCGTATTGGACGATCGATCCCGGTCCCGGCACGGCGGTGTACGCGCCTAAGGGAGATCTGGGCGCCTATATCGGCGCGCATATCAACGCCTATAATGTCAAATAAATCGTGAACGGAGCCGGGGGCAGAGTTTGCCCCCGGCTCGCCGTTGCCGTGGCGCGGCCATATAAAATCTGGACCATGGTGGCTCAATCCAGTCACTGGAAAATACCACACCATTGAAGGCCGGGATCAAACATCTTGGGGGTGATTTGGCGCGCTCCGGTGCTTTCAAATCCCCCCTATTCGACTCACCGGAGCGGCTTCTAAAACAGTTCTTAAATGTTGGCCAGGACTCTGGCGGCGGCGGCGGCTGACGGCGTGCCGGAGGGCGCGTGCAGGGCGGCCAGGGCGGCGGCGAAACCAGCGCGTTGAGCGGCGGCAGCTTCCGGCGTGGTGATGAGGCGGTGGAGGGTTTCGCTGAGTTTTGTGGGGGTGCAGTCCTGTTGCAGCAATTCCGGGACTAGCTCGCCGCCGGCCAGGAGGTTGATCATGGCGACGTGTTCCACCTTGATGAGGCGGCGGGCAAGCATCGCGCTGATGGGGTTGACGCGGTAGGTCACGGCCATCGGCACGCCGGCCATGGCGAGTTCCAGCGTGGAGGTGCCGGATTTGGTGAGCGCGGCATGTGCCGCGGCAAAGGCGTCGTAGCGGGTGGCGACGTCGCGCACGATGATGGGTTTGATCAGCCAATCGGTGGTTTGGGCGGCCACGGCGTCCGCGATGCCGGAGGCGGCGGCGAGTACGGGTTGCAGGCGGGGTGTGGCGGTGGAAAGCAGCGCCATGGTCTGGCGGAATATTGGGAGCAGGTGCCGGGTTTCGGTGACGCGCGAGCCGGGCATGAGGATTACCGGGACGGCGTCGGGCGCAATGTGATGCTGGGCGCGGAAGCGGGCGGCGTCACCCTTGTCAGCGCCGGATTCCAGGACGGGGTGGCCGGTGAAGACGGGGTTCAGGCCGTGCGGGGCGAAGAAATCCGGCTCGAAGGGGAGCAGGCAGAGTAGTTCATCCCATAGGCCGGGGTATTTTTTCACGCGTTCCTGCCGCCAGGCCCAGACCTGGGGGGCGACGTAGTGAATGCGCTTGATGCCGGTACCGGAGATGCCTGCCAGCACGCGCAGGCAGAAGCCGGGGCTGTCGATGGTCACCACGATGTCCGGCCGCGTGGCTTTGATGGCGGCGATGGTCTGGTTGATGCGGCGCTTGAGGGCGAAGATGCGGGGGAGGATTTCGGCCAGGCCCATGACCGCGATTTCCTGCATGGGGAATTGCGAGACCAGCCCGGCTTCGGCCATGCGGGCACCGCCGATGCCGGCGAATTCGAGATTTTCGCGCTGGGCGCGCAGGGCGGACATCAGCCGCGCCCCGAGCACGTCGCCACTCGCCTCGCCCGCAATGATGAACACGGTCGTCATGATTGGGTGCCAAAGCAAGGCCAAGGGGCTTTGCCGCCCAAAACCCTGACTAATGCCGATCGAAGGGCGCGGCCCTTCGCGGGGATCCAAGGGGCAGAGCCCCTTGGCCTTGCTTTGGCACCCAATCAGTACGTCAGTTCGCCGTGCCGGCGATGAGCGGTTGCGCACCGGCGAGGAAGTTCAGCAGCGCGGCGTGCTTGGCGGCATCGCTCAGACCGGGCTGGTTGGCGGCCACGGGGCAATAAGCCGCGATGAGGTCGTTGGTCAGGTCGGTGGTGCTAATGGTGCTGTTGCCGGCACGGATGTTGGCAATGAGCATGCGCGTGCGGTTGGGCATGGTGGCCGGGGTGGTACCGGCGTAGCTGTCCAGCAGGTTGCTGCCGGGGTCGGCTATGGTGGTGGCACCTCCGGCGGGCGAGACGTGCGGGCAGCCGAACTGGTCAGCCGCCATGTTCGCCATGGCCGGGACTACGGCGACGGCGCGCAGTGCCATCACGTCATGCGGGGTGGCATCGGCGGTGGCGTTGTTGCCGAGGTTGGTGCGCACGTAGTTGGTCACCGCGGCAATTTGCTCATCGGAAAGGCTGGTGGCGAAGGCTGGCATGGCCGGGCCGTTGGTTTTCCATGAGTCCAGCCCGCTCAGCACCGCGCCGATGACGTTGGAGGGATCGGAGGAGGTGACGGAATCATTGCCCGCGAGGTTGGGGATGATCGGGGCCATGCCGCCGCCGGTTTTACCGTGGCAGCCGGCGCAGTTGCTGGCGTACACGGTGGCGCCGAGCGCCACGGAGGCCGGGGCGTTGGCGGCTTCCGGTGGGGGCGGCACGTTCTGCGGCGTGGTTGCGTTTTGCAGGTAGTTGGCAATGTCCACAACGTCAGAGGCCGGGATTTGGCTGGTGGAGTTGTCCACGACCTCGCCCATCGGGCCAAAGGGGGAGCCTTTTACCATGTTGCCGTCGTCATGCAGATAGGCCACGAGGTCCGGCTGTGCCCAGCCGCCGACACCGTATTGCTTATCCGAGGAAATATTCGGGGCGTAGTAGGCGTCGATCGGCGCGCCGGCGTAGGCTTTGCTTAAAATCATGGCGCTGAGCAGGTTGCGTGGAGTGTGGCATTCGCCGCAATGGCCCAGAGCTTCGGTGAGGTAGGCACCGTTCTTCATGTCTTCATTCCAGCTCGGGTCCATGTGCAGCGGGCCGGAGCGGAAGAACATGATGCGCCAGCCGAGCAGGACCGGGCGCTGGTTGAAGGGGAAGAACATCGAGCTTGGCGTGGGTGCCACTTTCACCGGCGGCAGCGAGAACAGATAGGCCTTGATGGCCATCACGTCAGCGCGGGAGAGCTTGGTGTAGGAGGTGTAGGGCATCGCCGGGTAGAGGAAAGTGGGGAACACCAGGTAGGAGCGGCCTGGCGCGGTGCCGTAATGCACGGCGTTGTAGAAATCGTCATCCGACCAGTTGCCGATGCCGGTGGCGGGGTCGGGCGTGATGTTGGGGGTGGCGAGGCCGCCGAAGGGCGTGGCCATGACCAGACCGCCAGTGAAAGGCGCGTGGTTGGGGCCGGTGTGGCAGGGCATGCAGTCCGCCGCCGCGGTGAGGTATTTGCCGCGTGCGATCAGGGCCGTGGGGTCCGTGGGGGCGGAAAGGCTGGCCGCCGGGTAATCCAAGGTGTCGTCCGCGCTGGCGAAACGAGTCAGCGCGGCGCCGCCGAGCAGCAGGGCAAGGGCGCCCAGGGCCAGCAAGGGCTTGGCGGAACGGAATTTCGGCAGAGCAAACGGCATAAACGCACCCATCAATATTTTGCTCCCCTTATTTCGCCAAAATTGAAAATCTATCAAGTGGCGATGATGCGTCTCACTTGTAGAGATGTTCCGGATTAACGAGCGGGGTGGCGATTTCCACCAGTTTTCCGTCGCGCAGGGCGTTGAAGAAGCAGTTACGGCGGCCGGTGTGGCAGGCGACGCCCTTCTGGTCGACCAGCAGCAGCAGCGTGTCGCCGTCGCAGTCGATTCGCAGTTCCACCAGTCTTTGCTCCTGGCCGGAGGTCTCGCCCTTGCGCCAGAGTTTTTGCCGCGAGCGCGACCAGTAGCAGACATGGCCGGTTTTGATGGTCTCGGCGATGGAGTCGCGGTTCATCCAGGCCATCATCAGCACTTCCCCGGTGTCGTGCTGCTGCGCGATGGCGGGGATGAGGCCGTTGGCGTCGAAGGTGAGGCCGTCCAGCAGCTCGCTCATGAGGCGAGCATGCCGTTGGTGAGGCAGGTTTCGTCGAACCGGCAAACGATTTCGGGGTGGGTGTCGTGCGGGGTGGCGTCTTGGTAGTTCACCCTGGTGATGAGGTCGGCGATGATGGCAAGGCGGGCGGCTTTTTTGTCGTTGGCGCGGACCACCATCCATGGGGCGGCGGCACTGTCGGTTGTCAGCAGCATGGTGTTGCGGGCCTTGGTGTAGTCGTCAAAATGCTTGACGGCTTTTTCGTCGATCGGGCTGATTTTCCATTGTTTGAGCGGGTCTTCGTGGCGATCGGCCAGGCGCTTTTTCTGCTCTTTGCGGTCGATGTCGAGGTAGTATTTGATGACCGTGATGCCCGATTGCACCAGCATGGTTTCAAAAACCGGGGCGTTGCGCAGGAATTCGTCATATTGCCGTTCCGTGCAGAAGCCCATGACGCGCTCCACCCCGGCGCGGTTGTACCAACTGCGGTTGAACAGCACGATCTCACCGGCGGCGGGCAGATGGCTCACGAAGCGCTGGAAATACCACTGCGTGGTCTCAACGTCCGACGGTTTGGATAGTGCGACGACGCGGATGTCGCGCGGGGAGAGGTGCTCGATGATGCGCTTGATGGTGCCGTCCTTGCCGGCGCCGTCGCGGCCTTCCAGGACAATGAGCACCTTCTGGCCGCGCTCGATGACGTGGCGCTGGAGTTTTACCAGCTCGACTTGCAGGTGGTGCAGGGTTTCATCGTATTTTTGTTGCTTGGGCATGGGGGGATTATAGGCACATACGGGCGTTCCTGCCAGATCAGCCGCTGGCGGCGACATGGCGTGAAAACAAGGCTATGAGGATGGGGTACTCGGCTGGGGAGCGAAAGTATGGTTCTGGGGGTTATTCTTGTCTGTATCGTGGCTGGGCTGGCGGCGGTTTATTGGCATGACAAGCATCAGCATGTGCATACGGTGCTGCGCAATTTCCCCGTTATTGGGCATATCCGGTATTTTACCGAGACCTGGGGCGATGCCATGCGCCAGTACCAGTATCTGCCGGATTGGGCGGAGCGGCCGTTTAACCGGCTGGAGCGCAGCTGGGTGTACCGCTCGGCCAAAGGGGTTTCCAACCTGGTGAGTTTTGGCTCGGAGAATGTGCCGAGCTTTGTGTTCCGCAATGCGGCGTTTCCGGTGCTCGACGAGGAAAAGAAGCGTTTTCCGGGTAAGTTGATCGGCGTGGCGAGCGGGCCGGGGGCTTGCGCGCACCCGTATATGGGCGAACATTTTTTCAATATTTCCGGCATGAGCTATGGCGCGTTGAGCCATGCGGCGGTGAGCGCGCTCTCGCGCGGGGCCAAGCTGGCGGGCGTGTGGATGAGCACCGGCGAGGGTGGGCTTTCGAAATTCCACATCGACGGCGGGGCTGACATCATTATGCAGATCGGCACCGCGAAATATGGCGTGCGCGATGCCAATGGCGCGCTTTCCGAGGACCGGCTGCGTGAGATCGCGGCGATGCCGCAGGTGAAGATGTTTGAGGTGAAGCTGGCGCAAGGAGCTAAACCGGGAAAAGGGGGCGTGCTGCCGGGCGGTAAGGTGACGGCGGAAATCGCCGCGATCCGGGGGATTCCCGAGGGCCAGGACAGTATTTCCCCGAACCGCCACCGCGATATTGGCAATATCGCGGAGCTGGGTGCGTTCATCGCCAAGGTGCGGGGGATTACGGGCAAGCCGGTGGGGGTGAAGTTTGTCGTTGGTGATCCGCGGTTTTTGGATGAATGGTTCGCTGATTGCGTGGAGCATCCGGAGCATTGCCCGGACTACGTGCAGGTGGACGGCGGCGAGGGCGGCACCGGCGCGGCGCCCGAACCACTGGCCGATTATGTGGGACTGCCGATTACCCAGGCGCTGCCCTATGTGGTGGCGCTGCGCGATGAGCATGGGCTGACCGGGCGGATACGGGTGATCGCGGCGGGCAAGTTGATAACGCCGGACAAGGTGGCGTGGGCGTTGTGCAACGGCGCGGATTTTGTGAGCTCGGCGCGGGGCTTCATGTTTTCGGTGGGGTGCATCCAGGCGATGAGGTGCGGCTCGGGCCGCTGCCCGACCGGGGTGACGGCTTCCGACCCCAGGCTGATCGCGGGGTTGGACGAAGCGGATAAGGCGGTGCGGGTGAGCCGTTATGCGGCGCGGATGATCGAGGAAGTGGAAATGATCGCGCATTCCTGCGGGTTGACGGATGCCAGCGGCTTCAAGCCACGGCATGTGACCGAGATCGAGCACGGCGTCGGCGGCTTCAGGGCGCATCTTTAATTGATGTACCTCCTACTGTTTCTGCTTGGCGCGGGCTTGAACATTGTGCTCGGGGCGCATGAGTGGCCGGGTGTGCTGGCGGGGAGTTTGAACGACCCGGATAGCTACATGCGGCTGCTGCGGCTGGAGGATGGGATCCGTGCCGGGCATCTGGTGATTGTGGTGGCGCGGGATGATGCCGGCGCCGGCGTGATGGTGGAGTGGTCGCGGCTGCTGGATATGGTGTTGTGGCTGCTGGCGGTGCCGTTCGCGCCGTTTTTGGGGTGGCACCGGGCACTGTATGTGGCGGGCGTGGCGCTAGGGCCGCTGGGGGCCGGGGCACTGGGCGTGGCGTGCGCCTGGGCGGCGGAGCCTTTCGCGGCGCGGCGGTATTTATGGGCGGCGGTTGCGGCGGCGGCGATGCTGCCCGCAATGTTATATTTTGATGCGCCGGGTGTCGTGCATTACCACACGCTGCTGCTGGCGCTGATTGTGCTGACCGCCGGTTGCGTGGCGCGCGCCTGGCAGGACGATGTAACCTACGGGCTATTGGCCGGGGTGAGTGGGGCGTTTGCCATCTGGCTGACGCCCGAGACCATGCCGTTTGTGCTGATGGCGTTTGCGGCGCTGTTGATCCGTTGGGTGCAGGCGCCGCTGTGGCGGACCATTGCCGCCTGCGCTGCCGGGTTCTTCGACGTGCTGAGCGTGGCGCTGATTGTTGACCCGCCGCAGGGCGGCTGGGGCATGCCGGAAATCGACCGCTTGTCGCTAGTTTACGTTGTGCTGGCGATGCTGCTGCTGGCGGGGGCTGCCGGGTTGTGGGCGCTGGAAACGCGCGGGACGGGGCGCGGGAAGATGTGGCGCAGGGGACTCGGGGTGGCGCTGATGGCGGCGCTGGTGGCGGTCTGGGTGGTGGCTTTTCCGCAGGTGGCGATGGGGCCGTATGGAATTATGCCGGCGGCGGATATGCACAAATTCTTCGGTGTTATCGCGCAGCAGCAGCCGGTGCGGGGGATGGGGCTGCTCGTGTATCTGGGGCCGGGCGCGCTGGCGCTGGCATATGCGTTGTGGCGTGCTGGCGCTGGCTCGGGAGCTGGGGCCGGGCAGAAGGATGCGCTGGCCTGGGTGCAACCGCCGTTCATGAGAATTGTGCCGGGGCGGGCGCGATGGCTGTGGCTCTATGTGGCGGCCTGTATCGCGGTGGCGCTGGTGCTGGGGGCGAAGTTTGTGTTGTTCGCCGGGTTTGCGCCGTGCGTGGCAGCGGTGCTGTTGCCGCTGGCCCTGAGCGAGGTGAGCTTGCGCTTTGAGACGAAGCCGGCATTGGCGATGGTCTCGCGCCTGGCGATGCTGCTTTGCGTGCTGGTGGTCCCTGTTGCGGCGGCGGCGGTGAATACTGCTGGTGTGGGGACGGTGGTGGTGCCGGGAGCCGGTGTGGCCTCCTGCGATTTGCGGGAGATTGCGCCTTTGCTGGCCCCGGCGGCGGGTAAAATCGTGCTGGCGGAACCGCAGGATACGCCGGAATTACTGTACCGGACGCAGGTGAAAACGGTGGGGTCGCTGTATCATCACGGTTTGCAGGGATATTTGCGTGACCGGGAAGCATGGCGCGTGGTGCCGGGGGCGCGGGTGCCGGATGCGCTGCGGGCGACCGGGGCGCAATATTTGCTGTTCTGCCCGCGCGCGGGGCGTTACGCGCTGGTGGCGGATTTACCGGCAACCACGCTGTGGGATGTGCTTGCGGCGGGCAACCCGCCAGTCTGGCTGCAACTCGCGGGCAGCAACGCCCAGGGATGGCGGCTTTATAAAATAACGGACTGAAGCCGCCCGCCGGTGAGGGGATGCGCCACGCCGGTGGTGCTGGGCAGGGACAGCGGCAGGCCTTTTAACGAACGCACGGCGAGATAGGCGAAGCACTGGGCTTCCAGCGCGTCGCCGTCCCAGCCCGCGGCCTCGACTGGTTGCACCGGCACGGCGAAGGCGCGGGCCAGCCCGGCCATGAGCACCGGATTCTTGCGCCCGCCACCGCCGACCAGTACGCGCACCGGCGCGGCCGGCAGTGGTGCGCGGGCGATGGCGCTGGTGCAAAATTCGGCCAGGGTCGCGGCGGCATCAGCGGGGTTTAACCCCGCCGTGGCCTGGGCGATGAGGGAGGAGAAGGTGAGGCGGTCCAGCGATTTGGGTGCGGAGCGGGCAAAATACGGGTGGGCAAGCAGGGTGGCGAGGCGAGCGGTGTCTATAATGCCAGAGGCCGCCAGGGCGCCGTCTTTGTCGTAGGGTTGACCGAGGTGTTTTTGCGCCAGGTCGTCTAGCGGGCCGTTGCCTGGGCCGGTGTCGCAGGCGAGGATTTCGCCGTTGGCGCCAAGGTAAGTGATGTTGGCGACGCCGCCGATGTTCACGATGAGCAACGGCTTGGGCAGGTCGCGCGCCATGGCGGCGTGGAACAGCGGGGCCAGCGGCGCGCCCTGGCCCCCGGCGGCGACATCGGCGGAACGGAAGTCGTGCACCACGGGCATCCGGCAGAGGTGGGCAAGCTGCGCGGCGTCGCCGATCTGCCAGGTGCGGCGCTGGTCAGGCGCGTGTAAAATGGTTTGGCCGTGGAAGCCGATAACATCGGCATTGCGCCCGGCCAGCACCACCGCGATGGCGTGGTCCTGCGTGAGGCGCTGTTCCACGTCCCGCAGGAAGGGATCGTCGGCGGTGATGCTGGGGGCGAGGTCGAGCAAGCGGCGCAGGTCGGTGCGCAACGATTCCTCGTATTGCAGCATGGCGGTGGTGCCGAAATGGGTGATGCTTTCGCCGTCCGTTTCCAGCCACGCGACATCCACGCCATCAAGCGAGGTGCCGGACATGAGGCCGATGGCGCGGGTTTGTTTGGTGGGCATGGTGTTTGTGTTAAGCGCAACAAACGATTTAGTTAAGGGTGGCATGACGGCGATTTTGAAACGGCTGGGCGATTATACACGGCTGACCTGGAAAATGGCGGTATATTCGCTGTTGGGTTTGGTTTGGTTTGCCAATTTTGAGGTGTTCTGTGGCAAGATGCTGCCCCGGCTTGGGTATTTGACGGCGCACCGGGCGATTGCCAACGATCCGCCGTGTATTACGCCTGAATGCGATTTTTCGGTTTTCTGGACCGCCGGCGTGTTGGCGCGCGCGCATGAGTTTGCGGAAATTTATCAGCCAGAGAAGTTCATCCTCGTCGGGAAAATGCTGTTTTTTCCAGCGGCACAGATTGAAACATTTTTCTACCCGCCATTGATGCTGTTGCCAGGCGTGGTGATTTCTTACTTGCCGTTTGAATTAGGATTTTTCGTCTGGACTTTGGTTGGGATTGTTATTTCCGTACTCCTGTTGCGCTGGGCGGCTTTGCCCTGGGGCGTCATCCTGGTGGCGGCGCTGAGCCCCGCGGCATTGTGGAATCTCGAGCTTGGTCAGTTGGGCACGGCTATGGCGGGATTTCTGGTTTGCGGTTTGTTGCTGGTGGAGCGGGCGCCTTGGCTGGGCGGCGCAACACTGGGAATCCTCGTCTTGAAACCGCAATACGGTTTGCTGCTGCCGGTGGCCTTGCTGGCGAGGTGCAACTGGCGGGGCGTGGCAGGATGCGCTGCCGTGGTTTTGGCCCTGTTTGCAGGGGCGACCTTTTTCCTTGGCGGGCAGGTTTGGCCAGAATATCTGTCGAAAGGTCTGGCGGCGGCGCGCACGATCCTGGAAAATCCGGCCGGTTCAGTGCAATTCGGCGTGTCGGTGTTCTGGTCGGCGCGTAGCCTGGGAGCGGGGCTTGGACTGTCGTATGACTTACAGTGGCTGGCGCTGGCGCTGGCGGCAGGCGGGACGTGGTTTGTCTGGCGGGCGAAAACGGTTGGCAACCTGGAGCGGGTGGCGCTCACGGTGTTTCTTTCCCTGCTGGCCACGCCATATGGCTACACCGACGATATGGTGGCGTGGTCGATTATGCTTGCGGCGTTGGCGCAGGCGCGCGGTTGGCGGATTGGTTTGCTGGATGTGCTGTTTTGGCTGTGGCCGATCCTATGTCCGGTTCTGGTGATGAAAACCGGGCTGTTGATCACCCCGCTTATCGTGCTGCTCGCCGTGGCGCGCACCTGGTACCGGGCGGGGCTGCCGGTGCCGCATTTGCCCCGCAGGGCGGCTGTGCTACCCCGCGCGTAAGAGGATGAATTGACATGGCGAAGAGTGGGTTTCTGGCCGAGGCGAAGGCGCGCGGCTTTTTGTTTCAGTGCACCGACGAGGAGGCGCTGGATGCGGCTTGCCTCGCAGGGGCGATCGCCGGCTATGCCGGGTTCGACCTGACGGCGGAGAGCCTGCATGTGGGGCATATGATCCCCATCATGCTGCTGCGGCTGTTCCAGAAGCATGGGCACCGGCCGGTGGCGCTGATGGGTGGCGGCACGACGCGAATCGGCGATCCCTCGTTCCGCGAGGAGGCGCGGCAGTTGCTTTCGGACGAGCAGATTGCCAGGAATTTGGTGGGTATCCGCAAGAATATCGAGGCGTTTATTACCTTTGGGAACGGCCCGAATGACGCGGTGCTGGTGAATAATGCTGATTGGCTGGACCGCCTGGGCTATATCGAGCTGCTGCGCGAAGTGGGTGTGCATTTTTCCGTTAACCGCATGTTGTCGTTCGATTCGGTGCGTTCGCGGCTGGAGCGTGAGCAGGGGCTGACGTTCCTGGAATTCAACTACTCAATCTTGCAGAGTTACGACTTCCGCGAGTTGAGCCGCCAGTGTGGCGTGGTGTTGCAGATGGGCGGCTCGGACCAGTGGGGGAATATTGTCTCGGGCGTGGATCTGGTGCGGCGGACCGACCAGAAGCATGTGTTTGGCCTGACGACGCCGCTGATTACCACGGCATCAGGCGCAAAAATGGGCAAGTCGGCGGCGGGGGCGGTGTGGCTCTCGGCGGAGAAGCTCAGCCCGTACCATTACTGGCAATTCTGGCGGAATACCGAGGATGCGGATGTGGGGCGGTTTTTGAAACTGTTCACGGATTTGCCGCTGGATGAGATCGCGCGGCTGGAGTCGCTGGGCGGGGCCGAGCTTAATGGAGCGAAGGTGATTTTGGCGACCGAGGCGACGGCGCTGGCGCACGGCCGTGGCGCGGCGGAGGAAGCGGCGGCGGCGGCGCATAAAATTTTTAGCCAGGGCGGCGTGGCCGAGGGGCTGCCGACAATGGAGGTTCTGGCTGCTGAGTTCGGCGGCGGCCTTCCGGCGTTTGCCTTGTTCGTGCGTGCGGGCCTTGCCGCCAGCAATGGTGAGGCACGGCGGTTGATCCGGGGCGGTGGCGCGCGGTTGAACGATGTGGTGATCGGCGACGAGGCGCAGGTGATTGCACCGGCGGCGGAGTTGAAGCTTTCCGCCGGCAAGAAGCAGCATGTGCTGGTGAAGGTGACCGGCTAGATCGGCGCGGGTATTCTAGCGGGGGCGCGCCAAAAGCGTCGTTGCGGTCGCCGGTGGCTATGGCCCGCGCCCTGGGCCTCTATCGTGGAACGCCGGCGGCGAGGATGACGCCGCACTGGTAGGGCGAGCCGCATGACCTCCATCGCCGTGCCATCCAATGGGAAAATATAAATTGGCGTATTTTAGGGCAGTAGAAACAGGGGAGGATGCGCCGCTTGAACGTTCCCTATGCATTTCTGTTTTTGGGCGGGTAGCACGAGAGGTTTTTGGCAAAGAAAGGGGCTTGCTCGCGTTGCAAAAATAGCTTTTGCGTGGTGTGTGGGAAGTGGAAGCTTAAGGAGATCGCATGTCCGTCCATGCCGCGATAACGCATCGTACCTCGTATAAATACGACCGCCCCGTTTCCCTGGGACCGCAGACGATCCGCTTGCGGCCGGCGCCGCATGCACGCACGCCGATCCTTTCCTATTCCTTGAAAGTCTCGCCGCAGCCGCACTTCCTTAACTGGCAGCAGGACCCGCAGGGCAACTTCATGGCTCGCGTGGTGTTCCCCGAGCGGGTGACGAGCTTTGAAGTTGTGGTGGATCTGGTGGCCGACATGGCGACCATTAACCCGTTCGACTTCTTTTTGGAGCCGGAAGCGGAGAACTATCCGTTTACCTATGATGAAATTCTGGCCGAGGAGCTGGCGCCGTTCCGCGTGCTGCGCAATCCCGGCAAGAAGCTGCAGGAGCTGATCGGCGAAGTACACGAGGCGCACAAGAACAAAGAACTGCGCATGGTGGACATGCTGGTGCTTATCAACCGCATGGTGGCCGAGCGCATCTCCTACGTGGTGCGCATGGAGCCCGGCGTGTGGACGCCTGAGCAGACGTTGACCAGGGCGAAAGGCTCGTGCCGGGATTCGGCCTGGTTGCTGGTTCACCTGCTGCGGCATTTGGGGTTCGCGGCGCGGTTTGTCTCCGGTTACCTGATCCAGCTAGTGGCGGATTTGAAGCCGGTGGATGGCGGGCCAGAGGGGCCCACGGCTGATTTTACCGATTTGCACGCCTGGGCGGAGGTTTATCTGCCGGGCGCAGGTTGGATTGGGCTGGACGCGACCTCCGGGTTGATGGCCGGCGAGGGGCATATTCCGCTGGCGGCAACGCCTTCGCCAAGCTCGGCGGCGGCGATTTCCGGGCTGGTGGGCGAGTGCGAGACGGAATTTGAGTTTGACATGAAAGTCACCCGCGTGGCCGAGACGCCGCGGGTGACCAAGCCTTATACGCCGCGCGTGTGGCAGGATATTCTGGCGCAAGGTGCGGCGGTGGACCGCGCGCTGGCCAAGGGCGACGTGCGCCTGACGATGGGCGGCGAGCCGACTTTTGTCGCGGCCTCGGATTTTGAGGCGCCGGAGTGGAATATTGATGCGCTGGGGCCAACAAAGAGACATTTCGCCGGGCGGTTGATCCGCAAGCTCACGCCGCTGTGGAGCAAGGGCGCGGCGCTGACCTATAACATGGGCAAGCATTATCCGGGCGAGCAACTGCCGCGCTGGGCGATCCATGCGCATTGGCGGGCGGATGGCGAGAAGGTGTGGAAGAACCCGGAACTGCTGGCGAGCGATGACGACAAGGACAATGCGGCAGCGTCGGATGCGGCGGTGTTCGCCGGCGCGCTGGCGGAGCGGCTGCAGGTTTCCCCGGCGCTGGTGAACCAGGCGTATGAGGATATCCACTACTATCTGTGGCGGGAGAAGCGGCTGCCGGCGAACGTGGTGGCGATGGAGTCCAAGCTCGGTGACGAGTTGGAGCGTGCCCGGCTGGCGAAGGTGTTTGGGCAAGGGCTGGCATCGCCGGTGGGCAGCGTGCTGCCGCTGCGGCGCGTCATTATGGATGGTGACCGCGTGTGGCAGAGCGGCAAGTGGTTTTTCCGTGACGATGTGATGTTCCTGATCCCGGGCGATTCGCCTGTGGGGCTGCGGCTGCCGCTGGAAAGCCTGCCCTGGGCGGACCCGGCGCATATTGAGGTGGAGTTCGAGGCCGATCCGTTCGCGCCGCGCAAGCCGTTGCCGAAACGTGATTCCATGCAGCTGACGCGCGAAGGTTATGGCGGCAGCGGCATTGAGGGGTTCCGCCCTGTGCCGCAGGATGCGCCGGTGGTGGGGCGCGAGGAGCCGGGCCTGGTGCGGACCGCGCTGGCGGTGGAGGCGCGCGATGGGATTTTGCACGTGTTCTACCCGCCGCTCTACGATGTGAGCGACTGGCTGGAACTGACCGCCGCGGTGGAGGAAACCGCTGCGAGCATGGGCCGCAAAGTGGTGCTGGAAGGGTATTTGCCGCCGGAAGATGAGCGCGTGATCAATTTCTCCGTGACGCCGGACCCTGGTGTGATTGAAACGAATATTCACCCGGCGGCAAGCTGGGGTGAAATTGTTGAACGCACCGAGCAGCTTTATGAGGTGGCGCGCGAGGTTGGGCTGGCGACCGAGAAGTTCATGCTGGATGGCAGGCATGTCGGCACCGGCGGCGGCAATCATGTGGTGATGGGCGGGGCGGCGCCCAGCGACAGTCCGTTTTTGCGGCGGCCGGATTTGCTGAAATCCATGCTGGGGTTCTGGCATAATCACCCGTCGCTCAGCTTTTTGTTCAGCGGGTTGTTCATCGGGCCGTCGAGTCAGCATCCGCGCATTGATGAGGCGCGCGAGGATTCGCTGAATGAGCTGGAAATCGCGTTCCAGCAGGTGAGCAACGGCATGTATACGCCGCCTTGGCTGGTGGACCGGCTGTTCCGCAATATTCTCGCGGATATGACCGGCAACGGGCATCGCACGGAATTCTGCATCGACAAGATGTATTCGCCGAATGGCGGTTCCGGGCGGCGCGGGCTGGTGGAGTTCCGCGCGTTCGAGATGCCGCCGCATGCGGAAATGTCGGCGGCACAGGTGCTGCTGATGCGCTCGGCGATCGCCGCGTTCTGGAACAAGCCTTATGACCGGCGGTTGATCCGCTGGGGCACGCGGCTGCATGATGAGTTTTTGCTGCCGCATTATGCAGAGGCGGATTTCAAGGATGCGCTGGCGGAGCTTGATGGTTTGGGCTTCGGACTGAAGCCGGAATGGTTTGCGCCACATCTGGAATTCCGTTTCCCGCAGGTTGGCGAGATCGCGGTGCGCGATATGCGGGTGGAATTGCGCCATGCGCTGGAGCCTTGGCATGTTTTGGGTGAGGAACAAACATCGGGCGGCACGGCGCGGTATGTGGATAGCTCGGCGGAACGTTTGCAGGCGAAAGTCTCCGGCTGGGTGGACGAGCGCTATACCCTGGCTTGCAACGGTGCCGCATTGCCACTGCAACGCACGGAAGTGCCGGGCGAGTATGTGGCCGGTGTGCGCTTTAAGGCGTGGCAGCCATACTCCGCGCTGCACCCCACCATTCCGACACAGGTGCCGCTGGTGTTCGATGTGTACGACAAATGGTCCGGCCGCAGCATTGCCGGCATGAGCCACCATGTCGCGCATCCGGGCGGGCGGGCTTATGACGATTTTCCGGTGAATGCGAACTCCGCCGAGGCGCGGCGGCGCTCACGCTTCTTCCCGTTTGGGCATACGCCGGGGCCGATGGCTGAGCCGCGGGAAGTGCCGGCGGTGGAGTATCCGCGCACGCTGGATTTGCGGCGCAATGCTTAAAAAACTGATCCGCCGCCTGCAGCGCTACGCCTTTGCGGAGGTGCTGGGGGAGTTGGCGGCGATCAGGGTTGAGCTGGCGCGGCGCAATGAGGTGCTGGAGGGGGCGTTGCTGGCGATTGCGCTGGAGCGCGAGGCGGTGGTTCAGCCGGGCTCCAGTAATTCCAGGAGTGATTTGGCGTAGTGGGACATGCTGTGCGTCTCGCAATAGGCGAGGCGTTCTGGCTCGGTATTCAAATTTGCGCCGAGTTGCGCGGCGAGCGCGGTGGCTATTTCCGCTGGGTCAAGTGTGTCAGAAACACGATTGATGTAGACAGGTGCGGCAAGATTGTTGGCAAGGTCTTGGCTGGCCACACTGGGTAGCCCGGCGCCGATGCAGTCCTGCAAGGTGCCGGAGATGTTGCCTGCATGGCCTTCGCGCAGTTGTAGGCCGAAGTCGGCGGCGAGCAGGTAGTGGCGGTAGGTTTGTTCGGAGACATAAGTTTGTCCGAAGCTGACATCGCCGGAAATGCTGAGTTTTGCTGCAAGTTTTTCGAATGCCGGAGTGTCTTCGGTGGGCTCGCCGACAAATACCAGTTTGCATTGTGTGTTTTGGCGAAGTTGCGCGAAGGCCCGCAATGCGGCTGCGATGCCTTTGTTGCGGGTGATGAAGCCGAGGCTGACAATGAGTTTTTCCTGTGGCGCAATGCCCAGCACCGTGCGCGCCCGCTGCCGTGCCGCCTGCGTGCGCGGGGCGAATGCGCGTTGCATGGCAAAGGGCAAATGTTTTGCCGTCACGCCAAAGCGCGCCTGTACCTCAGCCACCGGCTGCGGGGCGTGGAAAATCAGGGGCCGTGCGGCCGCCGCCAGTTCACCCAGGAAGCACGCCTCGCGGCGGCTTTCATCCAGGGCCCAGGCGGCGATTTCGCGTGGCGTTACCCGGCGCCCCAGCTCCTTGCCAGCCCATATGGCGGCGGGCTTTGGGCCTTGGCGCGTTGCCAGCCCCAGCAGCCTTGAGTCGTGGCACAGCACGGCGCTGCCCCATTTCACGGCCAGGCCGTAAATTTTGCCATGCAGCGGAGAATTGCCGATCACGCTGAGTACACGGTCATATTTTGCCGAGGTGTGGGCCAGGGCGGAGACATGCGCGCCGGAGAAAATTGTGACATCGGCCAGCGGTTTTAATGCCCCGGCCAGGGCGGCGGAGTAATCGGCGATGCCGGATTTTGTGGGGGGCAAGGGGGTGAGCATAGCCACGCGCGGCCGGGCGCCGCGCAGCACGGCGGGGGCTTGTGGCGTGAGTGCTTCCCACACTTTGGCGGCGACGGCCTGGGGTGTGAAAGGACGCGAGAGCTGCGCTTGTGCCGCAACAATTTCAGCGCGGCGGGCTGGATTGGTGATGAGCGTCTCCAGAATGGTGGTCAAAGCCGCCGCATCGTCCGGGGCAAAGCATAATGCCGCCACCACCCCCAGGGCGCGGTGTGCCGGAATGTCCGAGACAATGGCGGGGGTTTGGGCAGCGGCGGCCTCGATGACGGGGAGGGAGAAGCCCTCGGCATGCGAGGGGGTGACAACGCAAATCGCCTGGGCGTACAGCGCGCGCATCTGGCCGTCGGTTACACGGCCGGGCAGTTGCACGCGGGTGATCGCACGCAGCCGGGCCGCCACGTTTGGTGGATAATCACCGGTGATGATGAGGGGAATATGGCGGAGCAGCGCACTGGCGGCATGAGCGCGGGCCAGCACTTCCGGGTTTTTGCGCGCGTCGTCGCCGCCAACCATGAGGATATGTCGCGGCGCCTCCGGCCTAATCCCCTCAATCCACGGCGGTAGCGCCACGCCGGTGATGTGCGCGCGCACCTGGCCGTAGAGTTCGCGCAGGCGCTCGCCCGTCGTCTCGGAATTTGGCAGAAAAATATCGTAGCGGCGCAGCCACGCCATGGCGGCAAAGTAGTCCAGCCGGTTCACTGGTTGGGTGAGGTAGGTCTCTTGGCGGTCGTAGGGGATGAAGTCGTGCACGCAGGCGGCTTTGGTGAGGCCAGGGGAGTGCAGCAGGCGGACGTTAAAATGCTGGTCCGGGCTCATGGGCGAGGGGTTGAGGAACACGGCGCCAGGCGCCACGTCCGGCAGGTACGCATGCGGGGAAAGCACGGCCGCCAGGGCGGCGAATTCCGGTGCCATAGGCGGCAGTTTGGGGTCGAACAGGCCGATGAAGGGTGCGGGCGCATGGCGGATGATGCAGCGCGCGTGGTTGCCGATCCCGCGCTCGGTATAGTTGGGGTCCTGCAGGCAGCGCATGTCGATGATGAGGCGGGGGCACATTGGCGTTGAGGGCTTTCGGGTTATAGACCGAGCAGTATGGCAATTTTTCCCAAACGCATAACCGGCCTGCGGCTGCCCCTGAACCACGATGCCGCGCAGCTGCGCACCGCCGTTTGCGCCGCCTTTGGGGTGGCCGATGCGGAACTGCTAGGGTTTACCGTGTGCCGCCGCGCCTTCGATGCGCGCAAGAAGAGCGACATTACGCTGGTCTATACCATCGACGCCGAACTGACTGTGCCGGTGGCCACGGGCGAGCCGGTGCCGGATGTGAGCTATAAATTCGTGACCCAGGCCAAGGCACGCCCGGCGAAGCGTCCGGTGGTGATCGGCACCGGGCCGTGCGGGATTTTCGCGGCGCTGGTGCTGGCGCAGATGGGCTTCGCGCCGATTCTCCTGGAGCGCGGCAAGGTGGTGCGTGAACGCACGAAAGACACCTGGGGCCTGTGGCGGCGCGGGGTGCTCAACCCGGAATCCAACGTGCAGTTTGGCGAGGGCGGGGCGGGCACGTTCTCCGACGGCAAACTCTACTCGCAGATCAAGGATCCCCGGCATCTGGGGCGGAAAGTGCTCACCGAGTTCGTGAAAGCGGGGGCGCCGGAGGAAATTCTCTACGTCGCCAAGCCGCATATCGGCACCTTCCGGCTGGTCGGCATGGTGGAGACCATGCGTGAGACCATCGAGGCGCTGGGTGGCGAATACCACTTTGGCTGCAAGGTGACGGATATTGAGATAACGGACGGCCAGGTGCGGGCGGTGGTGCTGCAATCGGGCGAGCGGATCGAGACGGAGCATGTGGTGCTGGCGGTGGGGCATAGCGCGCGTGATACCTTTGCCATGCTGCACGGGCGGGGCGTGTTCATGGAGGCGAAACCGTTTTCCGTGGGGTTCCGTATCGAGCATCCGCAGTCGATGATCGACCAGCACCGCTTTGGCGCCTTTGCCGGCAATCCGATTTTGGGCGCGGCGGACTACAAGCTTGTGCATCACGCCAGCAACGGCCGCTCGGTTTACAGTTTTTGCATGTGCCCCGGCGGCACCGTGGTGGCGGCAACCTCCGAGCCGGGGCGCGTGGTGACCAACGGCATGAGCCAGTATTCGCGCAACGAGCGCAACGCCAACGCCGGTATCGTGGTGGGCATTTCGGCGGCGGATTATCCGGGCGATGTACTGGCCGGGGTGGAGTTTCAGCGGGGGTGGGAGTCGGCGGCCTATGTGGCTGGTGGCGGCACTTATGCGGCGCCGGGGCAGTTGGTGGGGGATTTTATCGCCGGGCGTGCGTCCACGGCGTTTGGCGAGGTGCTGCCATCGTACAAGCCAGGCGTGAAACTAGGCGATTTGTCTTCGTGTTTGCCTGATTACGCGATTGCGGCCATCCGCGAGGCGCTGCCGGCGTTCGAGAAACAGATACGCGGCTTTGCCCGGGCGGATGCGGTGCTGACGGGCGTGGAAACGCGCACGTCCTCGCCTGTGCGGATTACCCGCGGGCGGGATTTTTGTTCCCTGAACACGAAAGGCCTGTATCCGGCGGGTGAGGGGGCTGGTTACGCGGGGGGGATTTTGTCCGCCGGGGTGGACGGGATCAAAGTGGCGGAAGCGGTTGGATTTAGTCTGGCGGCAGTATAATCTACCCTAACGGTAGAGAATAATAAACTTTGCAACTTGGGTAGATATTTCCTATCGGCGAACCATGGTATAAAGAGTAGATAATTATCCGGGGTTGCCGAGGAGCAGGAAAATGTTGTCGCAGAAGTGCAAATACGCGTTACAGGCATTGCTGGTGCTGGCCCGCGAGAACAGCGACGAGTTGCTGCTGGTCAGCGATATTGCCGCGCGCGAGAATTTGCCGAAGAAATTTCTCGAAGCGATACTTTTAGAGCTTAACCGCAACGGTCTGGTGCGCAGCCGCCGTGGCCGCGGTGGGGGTTACGCCCTGGCGAAGCCCGCTGATCTGATTACCTTTGGGCAGGTCGTGCGCATTATGGATGGGCCGCTGGCCCCGCTTTCCTGCGTGAGCGTGAATTATTACCGCAAATGCGACGACTGCAAGGACGAACAGACCTGCGAGATTCGCAAGGTGATGCGCCGGGTCCGCGATGCGATCGCGCATGAACTGGATGGCACCTCGCTGGCGCAGGCGCTGGCGGAAGGGAAAATGCGGGCCGTGCTGGAGTCCTAAGCGGTTTCCCGGCTAAATATGCAGGGTGTTTTTCTCGGCGATTTTGGCGAGTTTCACCGTCACCGGAACATGGTCGGACGGCTGCGGTTTGGCGCGCTCGTCCTTGTGGATGGTAACGTGCGTCAACCTTTCCGCCAGGCGCGGGGAGAGCAGTTGGAAGTCTATGCGCAGGCCGGAATTACGGTCCCAGGCGCCGGCCTGGTAATCCCAGAAGGTGTACAGGGTCTCGGTGGGGTGCATGGCGCGTGTGGCATCGGTCAGCCCGGTCCAGATTAGCGCGTTAAAGGCGCTGCGGGTCTCTTGGCGGATCAGCGCGTCGCCGGCGGGCAGGGCGCGGGGGGCAAAATCAGCGTCGGTGGGGCAGACGTTGTAGTCTCCGGCCAGAATGAAGTCGGTATCCGCGTCCATGAGGTTTTGCGCATGGGCGCGCAGGGCCGCCATCCATTCCAGTTTGTAGGCGTAACCCTCATCCCCGCGGGAATTGCCGTTGGGCAGGTAGAGGTTGCCCACCGTCATGCCGTGCGTGCGCACCTCGATGAAGCGGGCGTGGGTGTCGGAGTCGGGCATGCCGGGCAGTTTGGGGTGCAGGATTTCCACCGGCGCGCGGTGCAGAACAGCGACGCCGTTGTAGGATTTCTGGCCGGCGATGGCGGCTTTATAACCAAGGGCCTCAAAGGCGAGGCGCGGAAACTGGTGTTCCTCGCATTTTATCTCCTGCAACAAAAGCAGGTCCGGCTGCTCGCGGGCGAGGAAATCGGCCACCAGCGACTCGCGCGTGCGCACCGAGTTCACGTTCCAGGTGGTGACCTTAATCAAATTATACTGCCCTCATGCATCTCGCCGCCCCACCATCCCCAGATGCATGAGGGGGGCTGTTCCAAGGTCTTAGTCAACCGAAAACGAAGTGCCGCAGCCGCAGGAGGATTTGGCGATTGGGTTTTTGACCGTGAAATGCGCGCCCATCAGCGAGTCCTTGAAGTCCAGCTCGGCCCCGGCGAGGAATTCCAGGCTGGTGGGGTCCACGAATACGGTGGCGCCCGCCGCCTGGATCACCAGATCGTCCGGGTGCTGCTCGGCCGTGAGGTCGAACTTGTACTGGAAGCCTGAACAGCCGCCGGCCAGCACTTCCACGCGCAAGGCTTTCTGCGCCGGTTCGCTGCTCAGGATTTGCGCCACCCTGGCGGCGGCGGAAGAAGAAAGCCGGAAAGTTTCAAGTGTCTCGCTCATGGCTCAACATATAGTGCGTCCGGGCCTTGGAGGTAAGGGCGGGGATGGGTTAAGCCTGTATCTATGACAATCGCCCCTTATGCGGTGCAGGCAGCGCAGTCTCGCGGCCGGCAATTCGCTGAAGTCCACTCCGATGACCGCAGCCCGTACCAGCGCGACCGCGACCGCGTGGTGCACTGCTCGGCCTTCCGCAAGCTGCAATATAAAACCCAGGTGTTTGTGACGAGCGAGGGGGATTTCTACCGCACCCGGCTCACCCACAGCCTGGAAGTGGCGCAGATCGCCCGTAGCATCGCCCGCAAGCTCGGGCTGGATGAAGACCTGACCGAATGCCTGGCCCTGGCGCACGACCTTGGCCATCCGCCCTTTGGCCATGCCGGGGAGCGCGGGTTGAATGAGGCGCTGGCGGGTTTTGGTGGGTTTGATCATAACGCGCAGAGCTTGCGGGTGGTGACCTTGCTGGAGCATCGTTACGCCGCGTTTGACGGGCTGAACCTGTCCTGGGAGACGCTGGAAGGTCTGGCCAAGCACAACGGCCCGCTCACCAACCCGCCGGACTACATTGCCGAATTCGACGTGAAATACCCGCTCGATTTACTCCGGCAGCCCTCGGCCGAGGCGCAGGTGGCGGCCTTTGCCGACGACATTGCCTACAACACGCACGACATGGACGACGGGTTGCGCGCCGGGCTGTTTGGCTTTGAGGATATTGCGGATTTGCCGTTGATTGGCGACGCGCTGCGCGAGTCCCAGGCGCTGACGGGCGCCAACAACCGCGTGCGGCACGAGCTGAGCCGCCGGATTATCAACGGCCTGGTGCATGATGTGCTGCGGGAGAGTGCCGCGCGGCTGAAGGCGCTCGCGCCAAAGGATGCCGATGCGATCCGCGATGCCGATGCACAGGTGATCGGCTTTTCCCCGGCAATGGCGGCGGCGAACCGGGAGATAAAGAAATTCCTGTTCGAGCGCATGTACCGGCATTGGCGGGTCAACCGCATGACGCACAAGGCGCGGCTGGTGACCACTGAACTGGGCACACTGCTGCTGGCACGCCCGTATCTGCTGCCTGACGACTGGCGGGTGCGTGCTGGGGAGCCGGGCAGCGCGAAGGCGGCCACCGTGGTGCGCGACTATGTGGCGGGCATGACCGACCGCTATGCTTTGGACGAATACGCAAGACTGACCGACCCGGCTGTGCCGGCTTGAAAGATTGATGATGACTGAGAATTTATTTGCCCAGGCCCGTGCCTGGGTTCTGGAAGATCTGACCAGCTTGCTGCCGGGGTTGCCGGAGGAGATTTTGGCCCGTGTCGAGGTGACGCCGACCAAGGATTCCGCGCATGGCGACATGGCGAGCAACGCGGCCATGGTGGCGGCGAAACCTGCCGGAAAAAAC
Organism: uncultured Alphaproteobacteria bacterium; assembly: GCA_963696195.1. GTDB lineage: Bacteria > Pseudomonadota > Alphaproteobacteria > Acetobacterales > Acetobacteraceae > Acidocella. The sequence goes on along the minus strand of OY968826.1, from coordinate 1,069,142 downwards.
CCGCGCGAAATTGCCGCCGCTTTGGCGGAAAAGCTAGGCGCTCGCCTGGGTATCGCCAAGGCGGAGCCGGCGGGGCCGGGGTTCCTCAATCTCACGCTAGAGTCCGGCCTGCTGCTGGCCCAGCTTCCGGTGATCCTGGCCGCTGGCGAGGCTTATGGCCAGGGGGCCGGACGCGGGCGCATCAATGTGGAATACGTCTCCGCCAACCCCACCGGGCCGCTGCATGTCGGCCATTGCCGTGGCGCCGTGGTGGGTGACGCGCTGGCCAACCTGCTGGGCAAGGCCGGGTATGAGGTGACCAAGGAGTTCTACGTCAACGATGCGGGAGCGCAGGTGATTGCGCTCGGGCGCTCGGTGTATGTGCGTTATCTGGAGGCGCTGGGACTGTCGCCGGAAGCCTATATCGATACCGTAACCGGCGGCATGCAGTATGGCGGCTCGTATCTCATCCCCGTTGGCGCCGCGCTGGCGGAAAAATACGGTGATGAATTCGCCGAGACGCCGGAAGCGCATTGGCTGGATACATTCCGCGAATTTGCCGTGGAGGAAATGCTCAAGCTGGTGCGCGAGGATCTGGCGGCGCTGGGCGTGGTGCATGACGTGTTTTCCTCCGAGCGCGCCATGGTGGAAGCCGGTGGCGTGGAGCGTGCGCTAGACCAGTTGAAGGCACGCGGGCTGATCTACGAGGGCGTGCTGGAGCCGCCGAAAGGCAAGACGCCGGAAGATTGGGAGCCGCGCGAGCAGACGCTGTTCCGCTCCACCGATTTTGGCGACGACGTTGACCGGCCGGTGAAGAAATCCGACGGCAGCAACACATATTTCGCCAACGATGTGGCCTACCACGCCGACAAAATGGCGCGCGGCTTTACCGCCATGATTGACGTATGGGGCGCCGACCACGGCGGCTACGTGAAGCGCATGCAGGCGGCGGTGAAAGCCCTGGCGGGGAATTCCCCGGCGCGGCTGGACGTGCTGCTGTGCCAGATTGTGCGCGTGATGAAGGACGGCGCGCCGGTGCGCATGAGCAAGCGGGCAGGGACCTTTGTGGAGCTGCGCGATTTGATCGATGAGGTTGGGCCGGATGCGGTGCGCTTTATCATGCTGATGCGCAAATCCGACGCGCAGATGGACTTTGACCTCAACGCCGCGGTGGCGCAGACGCGCGATAATCCGGTGTTCTATGTGCAATATGCGCATGCGCGGTGCCGGTCGGTTCTGCGAGCCGCCGGGGCCGTGGATGCGGGGGCGGATTTAGGTTCGCTGGGCGCGCCGGAGGAACTGGCGCTGATCCGCCGGCTTATTAACTGGCCGCGCATGGTGGAACAGGCGGCGGAAGCGCGCGAGCCGCACCGAATCGCGTTTTATCTGTATGAGTTGGCGGGCGATTTCCACGCCTTGTGGAATGCGGGGCGGGACGACGCGGCGTTGCGGTTCCTCCAGGCGGAGCGGCCGGTGGAAACCGCGGCGCGTATTGCGCTGGTGGCCGCCACCGCCACCGTGCTGCGTTCCGGTTTTGCGGTGATGGGCGTCACCCCGGTTGAGGAGATGAGATAGGTTTGAACGACCCCGGCGACGGCGAATTCGTCTACCAGACACACCGGCCCGCGCAGCCGATGGACCAGGCCGTCCGCAGGATTGTGCTGTGGGCGGGCGGGGTTTCCGTGCTGGTGATTGTGGTGGCGTTGTTGTGGAGCGGGGTACGGGCCAACGGGTTTGGTCCGCCACCGGTTATTCAGGCGCCGCCGGGGCCGCTGCGCGTGGCGCCGGCCAGTCCGGGCGGGCTTGTTGTGCCGGGAGCGGATGAACAGATTATGTCCGGCGACAGCTCCGGCCCGCCGCCGCAACTGGCGCCCACGGCGCAGCTGCCCGCCGTGGCGCAACTGGACCAGGCGGCCGGGGTGAACCAGCCGCCACCCGCACCCGTTCCTCCCGCGACGGCCCCCGTTGCTCCCGCACCTGCCCCCGCGCCAGCGATGGCGGCGCAGCAAACCGGCCCGGCGGAGGTGCAATTTGCCGCCACGGCCGATGAACCCGGCGCCCAAAGCGTATGGGATGGGCTAAAGCGAAAAATGCCGGACCTGCTGGCGGGCAAAACGCCAGTCATTCTCCCTGCCGTGGTCAACGGCCAGAGCGTTTGGCGGCTGCGGCTGGGCGGATTTGCCGGCCATGCCGCCGCGCAGGCTTTTTGCGCCGCGGTAGCGGCAAAAGGGGCGGCCTGCACGGTCGTGCCGTTTTGAAGCCGGTAATCCTCGGTGTTTCGGGCTTGCGGCTCCTGGCCGAGGAGCGGGCGTTGTTACGTGCGCATCGGCCGAGGGGCGTGATCTTGTTCGGGCGTAACATTGAAAACCAAGTGCAACTTGCGGAACTTACGGCAGAATTGCGTGAAGCGTTGCCCCAGGGCGCGGTGCTGATGGTTGACCAGGAGGGCGGCCGTGTCGCCCGCTTGCGTCCGCCGCACTGGCCGGCTTTGGGTGCCGCCGGGGAGTTGAAAACGCCCGAAGCCGCTTATGCGCATGGCCTCGCCTTGGGTGCGATGGTGAAATCCGCCGGGTTCGACGTGGCGGCCGCCCCCGTGCTGGATCTGCGTTACCCCGGCGCCAGTGACATCATCGGCGACCGCGCGCTCTCGCACGACCCGGTGGTGGTGGCGGCACTGGGCGCGGAACTGGCCCGAGGCATACTCGCGGCGGGCGTGACCCCGGTGATGAAACACATCCCCGGCCACGGGCGGGCGTTGGTAGACAGCCATATTGCCCTGCCACGGGTGAGCGAGGCCGATTTGAGCACGGATTTTTATCCGTTTGAACAATGTAAAAATCTGCCGTGGGCGATGACGGCGCATGTCATCTATGAGCACTATGACCCTGACTACCCGGCTACGGTTTCCAGGAAGGTGATCCAAACCATCATACGCGGTAAAATTGGTTTTTCCGGCACGCTGGTGAGCGACGACCTGGCGATGCACGCACTCAGCGGCACCCCGGCGGAGCGCGCCCAAGCAGCACTGGCGGCCGGGTGCGACATCGCGCTGTATTGCCCCGGCGACATGGCAGGGAACACCGCCGTACTGGAAGCTTACAACCGATGAGTACCGATACGCTGCAAATCATCCTGGCGCTGGTCATCGCCGTGGTGCTGCATGAACTTGCGCATGGCGGCGTGGCGTGGCTGCTGGGGGACACCACCGCGCAACGGGCCGGGCGGCTGACGCTGAACCCGATCAAGCACATTGATCCTTTCGGCAGTATCCTGTTCCCGCTTCTGCTGGCGGTTGGGCAGCTCACCACCATTGGCCACATTGAGTTCATGTATGGCTGGGCCAAGCCTGTGCCGGTTAACCCTACGGAATTGCGGCTAAATGGCCGCGCGCATCCACGCCAGTTGATGGCGGTGGTGGCGGCTGCCGGACCATTGATGAACTTTGCCCTGGCGATTCTCGGCGGGTTTTTGCTCTATACGGGGCAACACCTTGATTTTCTGGCTTATTTTATCGAAATTAACCTGCTCCTGGGGATTTTCAACCTATTCCCGATGCCGCCCATGGATGGCGGGCGCATCGCCGTCGGTGTACTGCCGCTGCCCGCCGCGCGTTGGCTCGCCGGGTTTGAAAAGCGCGGCATTCTGCTGGTTCTTTTGGTTATTTTCATACTACCCGTGGTGTTGGAGCAGATCGGCATCAAGTTCGACCCGTTCCAGGAGGCGATGGGCCGGATTCTTCCGTGGGCGGAGAACATTATCCTGCAAATAACGGGGCATGGCAGTGGAACCTGAATCGCTCGTTCTGCAACTGGAAGGCTTTGAAGGTCCGCTGGACCTGCTGCTGGAACTGGCGCGGGCGCAAAAGGTTGATCTGGCGAAAATCTCCATTCTGGCGCTGGTCGAGCAGTTCCTCGCGGTCATTGAGGGGGCGCGCAAAATCCGCCTGGAGCTGGCGGCGGACTGGCTGGTGATGGCCGCTTGGCTGACCTGGCTGAAATCGCGCCTGCTGGTGCCAGCACTTGGCGAGCCGGAAGACGCGGAAACGGCGGCGGAGATTCTGGCCGCGAGGCTGGTGGATTTGCAGGCCGTGCGCGCCGCCGCCGCCTGGATGGGCCAGCGACCGCAACTGGGGTGGGATTTCTTCCATCGCGGCATCCCGGAGGAATTCACCGAGACGGATCGCTCGCGTTTGCGCCTGGAAATGAGCGGGCTGCTCAGTGCCTACCTCGCCGCGCGCCGCCGCGCCGGGGCAAAATTGCAGTACAAGCCCAAGCCGATGGTGTATTTTTCGGTGCAGAACGCGCTGGAGCGGCTGGCGCGGCTGGTTGGTTCGCTGCCGGATTGGTCGAGCCTGGAACAGTTTTTGCCCGAGGGGCTGGAGGATGGCATTCCCCGCCGCGCGGCCATCTCCGCCACGTTGATCGCGGGGCTGGAAATGGCGAAAGGCGGGAGCCTGCAATTGCGGCAGGAACAAATTTTTGGCCCAATTCTGTTGCGTAATACGGGCGAGAGCGAGGTTGGTGATGAGTGAAATGGTGCAGGATCAGGCAGTGCGGCTGGCCGAGGCGGTCATATTCGCAGCCACTCAGCCGGTGACCGCGCGCGTGCTCGCCAATTTGCTGCCCGAGGACACGGATGTGGACGCGGTGATGGCCGAGCTGGCAGCACTTTACGCCCCGCGAGGCGTGAATCTGGTGCAGGTCGCCGGGGGCTGGCAGTTCCGCACCGCGCCGGACATTGCCCCCACGCTGCGCAAAGTGGTGGAACTGCCGCGCCGGTTGCCGCGCGTGGCGATGGAGACGCTGGCGATCGTTGCTTACCACCAGCCGGTGACGCGCACGGAAATCGAGGAAATCCGAGGTGCCGCACTCTCGCAGACCACGCTGGACCTGCTGCTGGAAAACGGCCTCGTCACGCCCAAGGGCCGCCGCGAGACGCCGGGCCGCCCCACGCTCTGGGGCACCACGCCGGCGTTTCTGGCGCAATTTGGCCTGAATGATTTGCGTGACCTGCCCCGGCGGGAGGAACTGCTCATCGACCCCACCGGCCCGGCGGTGAAGGCCCAGGTGGAAGGCAAGCTGGAAGCATGACGCTGAAGATCACCCGCGAGACTTTGCGGGACGGCACGTTGCGGCGCTACCGGCAGGCGCAGGTTATTTGCGGCGCCGAGGATACCCCCCACCGTACCGAGGCGGAGATGGAACAACTGTTGGAGGCCAGCCTGGCCCGGCACGACCCCGCGCAGGATTTATGGGTGTTCGGCTACGGCTCGTTAATATGGAATCCAGCCTTTGAGCATGAGGAATGCCGCCCGGCGCTGTTGCACGGCTGGCATCGGCGGTTTTGCCTTAAAATGTTCATGGGGCGCGGCACGCTGGAAACCCCGGCGCTGATGCTGGCGCTGGACCATGGCGGTGCCTGCAAGGGTGTTGCCTTCCGCATTGCCGCCCCGCTGGTGCGCGAGGAGCTGGGGATTCTCTGGCAACGCGAAATGTACGGCGGCGCCTATGTCGCACGCTGGGTAGAGCTGCGGGCGGGGGAGGAGCGCTTCCCCGCACTCACATTCGTTATCAACCCGGCGCACCCGCGCTACATAAAAGAGCTAAGCGTGGCGGAAACGGCCGCGATCATCGCTACGGCCCGGGGGGATATGGGTAGTTGCCGCGAGTACCTGGAGAACACCATGACGCATCTACGCGAACTGGGGTTCGAGGATGCAGGGCTGGCCCGGATCGCCGCCGCTTTGCCCAACCCTTAAGCCTCTGCTAGCAAGCGCGCAATGTTCGGATTTTCATGGGGCGAGATTGGTCTGATAATGGCGGTGGCATTAATTGCCATCGGGCCAAAGGATTTGCCTGTGGCGATCCGTACCGTGACCTCGCTCATCAAAAAAGCGCGCGGCATGGCGTCTGAGTTCCAGAGCCACGTTGACGAGATGGTGCGCGAGGCGAACCTTGCCGACGTGAAGGGCGAGCTGAACAAGCTGCGCAATTTTGACTTCAAGACCGCGGCGGAACAGACGGTGGACCCCGGCGGCAAGCTGCGCGACTCGCTGAACAAGGCCACTGGCGACGATAGCAAGACCGAATGGGTGACGCCACCGCCGGTGATCCCCGAGACGCCCGATTCGCCGGCCTTCATCCCGCCCGACGCGGCGCGCAAAAAGCCGGTCCCGGCGTTTATTCCGCCGGGCACGAAACGCTGGGGGTTTTAAGTGACGGAGCAGGCAGCACCAGAAGTGGCCGTGGACGACGAGATCAACGACAAGGAAATGCCGTTGATGGAGCATCTGGCGGAATTGCGCCGCCGTTTGATGTGGGCGGCGGGCACGTTCATCGTCGCCTTTATTATCTGCTACCATTTCGCCCCGCGTATTTATGAATTCCTCGCCGCCCCGCTGGCGCACGCGCTGGAAGCCCGTGGCGAGAAGCCGCAGCTCATCTACACGGCGCTGTTCGAGGCGTTTTTCACCTATGTGAAGGTCTCGGTGTTTGCCGCCGCCTTCGTCTCCTTCCCCGTCATCGCCGCACAGCTCTGGCTGTTCGTGGCCCCTGGGCTCTACAAGCGCGAAAAGCGCGCCATGCTGCCGTTCCTCATCGTCACCCCCATCCTGTTCTTCATGGGCGGCGCGCTGGCGTATTACGTGTTCTTCCCCGTCGCCTGGCGCTTCTTCCTCAGCTTCCAGACCAACGGCGGCAATGGCGACGTGCAGATCGCGCTGATGGCCAAGGTCAGCGACTATTTGAACGTGGTGATGAAGCTGATCTTCGCCTTCGGCCTGTCGTTCGAACTGCCGGTGCTGCTCACTCTGCTGGGCCGGGTGGGGATTGTGAACTCGGCGAGTTTAAAAAAATACCGGCGCTATGCCTATGTCGGCTGCTTCATCATGGCCGCGATCATGGCGCCACCGGACGTGCCCTCGCAGTGCCTCATGGCCGGGTTGTTGATATTCTTGTTTGAAATTTCGCTATTCGCCGTGAAAATGGTTGAGCCGAAAGTCCCGCTGGAGGACGAAGATGCATGATATAAAAGCAATCCGCGAGGACGCGGCGGGGTTTGACGCGGCGATGGCGCGGCGGGGGATTCTGCCGCTCTCACGCGAGCTGACGGAGCTGGACGACGAGCGCCGCGCCGCCGTGGCGCAGTTGCAGGTGCTGCAATCCAGCCGCAACGCGCTGGCCAAACGCATCGGCGAGGCAAAGCGCGCCAAGGAAGTTACCACCTCGCTGGAAGCCGAGGGTGCGGCGCTGCGTGGCCAGATGGAAGCGCTGGAGGCCGAGGTGCCACGCCTGGAATTGTTGCTCCGTGAGACGCTGGCCGCGATCCCGAATGCGTTGGACACCGCCGTGCCGGAAGGCCGCGACGAGACCGCCAACGCGCAGGTGAAAGCTTGGGGCAGGAAGCCGGACTTCGCCTTTGCCGCGAAAGAGCATTTCGAAGTCGGCGAAAAACTGGGCCTGATGGATTTTGCCGGTGCCGCCAAGCTGGCCGGCTCGCGCTTTACCGTGCTGCGCGGCGCGTTGGCCCGGCTGGAACGTGCATTGGGGCAGTTCATGCTCGACACCCACACCGCCGCGCATGGCTATACCGAGACCGTGGTGCCGCTGCTGGTGAATGACACCGCCATGTTCGGCACCGGGCAGTTGCCGAAATTTGCCGATGATCTGTTCAAGACCACCGATGGCCGCTGGCTGATCCCTACCGCCGAGGTCTCGCTGACCAATCTGGTGGCGGCTGAAATCCTCTCCGCCGCGCAACTGCCTATCCGGGTAACGGCGCTCACGCCCTGTTTCCGCTCCGAGGCCGGTTCCGCCGGGCGCGACGTGCGCGGCATGCTGCGCCAGCACCAGTTCTCCAAGGTGGAACTCGTCAGCATCACCCGGCCCGAGGACTCCGAGGCCGAGCACGAGCGCATGACGGCCTGCGCGGAGAGCATTCTGGAAGCCCTGGAACTGCCCTACCGCCGCATGCTGCTTTGCGCCGGGGACACCGGGTTTTCGGCGGTGAAAACCTACGACCTCGAAGTCTGGTTGCCGGGACAGGGGATGTACCGCGAAATTTCCTCCTGTTCGAACACCCGTGCCTTCCAGGCCCGCCGCATGAACGCGCGCTACCGCAATGCGGATGGCAAGCCTGAGTTCGTGCATACACTCAACGGCTCCGGCGTCGCGGTCGGCCGCGCGCTCATCGCCGTGCTGGAAAATTACCAGAACGAGGACGGCTCGGTCACTGTTCCCGCCGCGCTGCGCCCCTACATGGGCGGGCTGGGAAAAATTTCCGCGCCTTAGGCTCACGTTACTCTTTGTCATTTTCCAGCAACCTCCCAGGCGGGACAGATGCGATGTAACTGGTTATAGACTCTAAGAGTTTGGTGGGGAGAGCAGCTGCAAGTGGTTGACCTTGTGACACGGCCCAAGCGCGGCGGGAAGCGCTGGATATTCGCGGGGCTGGCGCTCCTTCTCATCGCCTTCATCTGGTACAGGCATTCCGGCACTTCGACCAAGGCCCATGCTCCGGCGCCGCAGGCTGTCGGCGTGGCCAAGGCAGTGGCGGGGCCAATGCTGGTGGTGCTCGATGAACTCGGCACGGTCACGCCGACCGCGACCGTTACCGTGCTGCCGCAACTCAGCGGCTATCTCACGCAGGTGGTATTCACCGAGGGTGAGATCGTCACGCAGGGCCAGTTCCTCGCCGAGATCGATCCCAGGCCGTACCAGATCCAGCTCGAGCAGTATCAGGCGGCGCTGGCCAAGGATGAAGCCACGCTGGCCCAGGCGAAATCCGACCTCGCGCGCTACCATATCCTGGCGGCGCAGGACTTTATTTCCGCGCAGCAGGTGGCGGACCAGGAGTTTTTAGTGGAGCAGGACACCGCCGCCACCAAATCCGACCAGGCGAATATCGACTCGGCCAAACTGAACCTTGCCTATTGCCACATCACCTCCCCGGTGGCCGGCAAGGTGGGTTTGCGCCTCGTTGACCCCGGCAATTATGTTACATCCGGCAGCAGCACGGGTATCGCGGTGGTCACCACCATGTCACCGACCACGGTGATCTTCTCGGTGGCGCAGAATGATCTGGCGCCGGTGCTGGTGCGGGTGGGGCAGGGGGCGGCACTCACCGCCACGGCCTACGCCAGCGATGACACCACCAAACTGGAAGACGGCACGTTAACCGCCGTGGACAACCAGGTAGACACCGCCACCGGCATGGTAAAACTGCGCGCCACCTACGCCAATGCGGACGAGGCGCTGTTCCCCAATGAGTTCGTGAACGTGCATCTGCTGGTGAACACCTTGCGGAACGCCACGCTGGTGCCCAGCCAGGCCGTGCAGGCCGGCGCGCCGGGGTCTTACGTCTATGTAGTCAACCCGGACGACACGGTGAGCGTGCAGACCGTAACCACCGGCCCCACGGACGGCACCAACACGGTGATTATCAAGGGGGTAAACCCGGGCGATGTGGTGGTGATTGACGGCGTGGATCGCCTGAGCGACGGCGCCAAGGTCACGGTCGCCATAACCCCCACCGCCGCACCCAGCGGTCAGGTGGCCGCGCACCACCACCATCACGGCAACTGGTCCGGCGGGCCGGCCCCAGCGCAACAGTGAACCCGTCTAAGCTTTTCATCCTGCGGCCGGTGGCGACCTCGCTGCTAATGATCGCCTTTGTGCTGGTCGGGCTGGTGGCGTTCAAATACCTGCCCGTTTCGGCGCTTCCGGATGTTACCTACCCCACCATCCAGGTGCAGACCTTCTACCCAGGCGCCTCGCCGCAGGTGATGACCTCCTCCATAACGGCACCGCTGGAGCGCCAGTTGGGTGAGATGGAGGGGCTGAACCAGATGTCGTCGGCCAGCTCCGCCGGGGCTTCGGTGATTACGCTGCAATTCGACCTGTCGCTCAGCCTGGATATCGCCGAGCAGGAAGTGCAGGCGGCGATCAACGCGGCCGGCAACCTGCTCCCCGCCGATTTGCCCACGCCGCCGGTCTACGCGAAAGTGAACCCGGCGGACGCGCCGATCATGACACTGGCGATTACCTCCAAGACCATGAATCTGACGGATGTGGAGTCGCTGGCCAACTCCCGCCTGGCGGCAAAAATCTCCGAAGTGCCGGGTGTGGGTCTGGTTACCGTCAGCGGCGGCAACACGCCCTCGGTGCGGGTTGAGGTCAATCCGCAGGCGCTGGCTTCCTTTGGCATCAGCATCGACAATATCCGCACGCTTATCGATAACCTCAACGTCAACACGCCCAAAGGCAGCTTCTCCGGCCCGGCGCAAAGCTACACCATCAACGACAACGACCAAATTACCGAAGCGGCGGACTACGCGAAAGTGGTGGTGGCGTATAAAAACGGCGAGCCGGTGTATTTGGGCGATGTCGCCAAAATCATCGCCGGCCCCGAGAATTCCGAACTTGGTGCCTGGGCCAACCGCACCCCGGCGATTATCCTGAATGTGCAGCGCCAGCCCAACGCGAATGTCATCGCCACCGTGAATGCGATTAACGCCGAAATGCCCAGCCTCACGGCCGGATTGCCGGCGGCGATGGTGGCCGGCGTGATGAGCGACGGCACCACCTCCATCCGCGCCTCGGTCAGCGATGCGGAGTTCGAACTGGCTTTAAGCATCGGCCTCGTCATCGCGGTGATTTTCGTTTTCCTGCGCAATTTCCGGGCGACGATCATTCCCAGCATTTCCGTGCCGGTTTCGCTCATCGGCACTTTGGCCTTCATGTATCTGTGCAATTTCTCCATCGACAATCTATCGCTGATGGCATTGATCGTCGCGACGGGCTTCGTGGTGGATGATTCCATCGTGATGATCGAGAATATTTCGCGGTATATTGAAATGGGTGAATCCCCGATGCAGGCCGCGCTGAAGGGTGCTGGGCAGATCGGCTTCACCATTATTTCGCTCACGGTCTCGCTTATCGCCGTGCTCATCCCGCTGCTGTTCATGGGCGATGTCGTGGGGCGGCTGTTCTCCGAATTTGCCATCACCCTGGCGGTGACCATTATGATTTCGGCGGTGGTGTCGTTAACGTTGGTGCCGATGCTGTGCTCGCGCCTGTTGCACGCCAAGGCCGAGCAACATCCCAACCGGTTCGAGCGCTGGAACGAGCGGCATTTTAACCGCCTGGTGGCCGCATACGGGCGCGGGCTGACCTGGATTCTGAGCCACACCAAACTTACGCTCGCGGTGGCGGTCAGCACGCTGGTGCTCACGATTTTGCTTTATGTTTTTATCCCTAAAGGTTTTTTTCCGGTGCAGGATACCGGTGTCATCGAGGGTATTTCTCAAGGTTCGCAAAGTACCTCCTACGCCGCCATGGCGCTGCACCAGCAGGCGCTGGCTGACGCGCTGTTAAAGGATAAAGACGTTGTCAGCCTGTCTTCCTATATCGGCGTCGATGGCACCAATACCACACTGAACCAGGGGCGGTTTCTCATCAACCTGAAGCCCAAGAGCGAACGGAGCGACTCAGCGGCGGTCATTATTCCCCGGCTTAACCAGGAGGCCGCCAGCGTGCCGGGCGTGCAATTGTACCTGCAACCGGTGCAGAGCCTCACGCTGAATACCACCGTCAGCCCGACGCAGTATCAGTTCGTGCTGGAAAGCCCATCGCAGACCGACTTCCCCAAATATGTGCCACCCCTCATGGCAAAGTTGCAGGCACTGCCGCAGCTCACTGATGTAGCGAGCGAACTGCAAGCCGCGGGTAACTCGGTCTACATCGATATCGACCGTACCAGTGCATCACGCTTTGGCATTACGCCCGCCACGGTGGACAACGCGTTGTACGACGCTTTCGGCCAGCGGATTATCTCCACCATCTTCACGCAGACGGACCAGTACCGCGTGATTATGTCGGTGGACCCTGCGAGGATGACAAGTCTCGCCTCCCTGGGAGCCATCTATCTGCCCTCATCCTCAGCCACCGGCGGGCAGGTGCCGCTCTCGGCCATTGCCACTTTTATCCGCCAGCCCGAGCAGTTGGTGCTCGAGCATCTCGGGCAATTCCCCGCCACGACCATCTCCTTCAACCTCGCCCCCGGCGCCTCGCTTGGCGGCGCGGTAAATGCCATCACGGCCGCGGAAAAATCGCTTAAACTCCCACCTTCCGTCACGACAAATTTTGAGGGCGCGGCTGAAGCTTTCCAGAACTCGCTGAACAACGAGGTGTTCCTGCTGCTGGCAGCGCTCATCGCCGTATATATCGTGCTTGGCGTGCTCTATGAGAGTTTCATCCACCCAGTCACCATTATCTCCACGCTGCCTTCGGCCGGCGTGGGCGCGCTTATCTTCCTGTGGATATCCGGTGACGGGCTGGATGTTATCGGCATCATCGGCATCGTTCTGCTGATCGGCATCGTCAAGAAAAACGCGATCATGATGATCGACTTCGCCCTGCATGCCGAACGCAACGAGGGTAAATCCCCGCGCGATGCGATTTTTGAAGCCTGCCTGCTGCGCTTCCGCCCCATCCTCATGACCACGCTGGCGGCGATGTTCTCCGGCGTTCCTTTGATGCTCGCCGGCGGCATGGGCTCCGAATTGCGCCAGCCGCTCGGCCTCGCGATCATTGGCGGGCTGGCGGTGAGCCAAGTGCTCACGCTGTTCACCACCCCGGTTATCTATCTGGCGTTTGACAGCCTGGCCCGCCGTTTCCGGCCAGCCGCGCAAACCGCATGAATATTTCGGCCATCTTCATTAATCGCCCGGTGGCCACAACGCTGCTGACAATCGGCATCGCACTCTCCGGTGGCTTGGCCTTCTTCAAACTTCCCGTCGCCCCGCTGCCGCAAATCTCCTTCCCCACCATCCAGGTACAGGCCAACATGGCCGGCGCCAGCCCTAACACCATGGCCGCCACGGTCGCCGAACCGCTGGAACGGCATCTTGGCACCATCGCCGACGTTACCGAGATGACCTCGCAATCAGGTGTGGGCACCACGCGCATCACCCTGCAATTCGGCCTGGACCGTAATATCAACGGCGCGGCCCGTGACGTGGAAGCGGCCATCCAGGCGGCCCGCGCCGACCTGCCGAGCACCCTTCGATCCAACCCGCAATACCAAAAATTCAACCCCGCCGACGCGCCGATCATGGTGCTGGCGCTCACCTCCGATACCATGAGCCCCGGGCAGCTCTACGATTCGGCCGACACCGTGCTGGAACAGCAGTTCTCGCAGATTAACGGCGTGGGCGATGTCGAGCTTGGCGGTGCTGCGCTCCCCGCTGTGCGCGTGGAACTGGAGCCGGGACCGCTGAACAAATACGGCATCGGCCTGGAGGACGTGCGCGCGGCGCTGGCGGCGGCCAACGCCAACTCGCCAAAAGGCTATTTTGACGCCAGCGGCGAGCGCTACCAGATATACACCAACGACCAGGCCACCGTGGCGGCGCAGTACCGCGGCCTCGTCATCGCCTACCGCAACGGCCAGGCAGTGAAGCTCTCGGATGTCGCGCAGGTTAGCAACTCGGTCGAGAACCTCAACAATGCCGGGCTGTACAATGGCAAGCCCGCCGTGCTGGTCATCATCCACCCCAGCCCCACCGCCAACGTCATCCGCACCGTGGACCAACTCACGGCCATGCTCCCGGCCTTGCGCGCCGCGCTACCGCCAGCGATCAAATTTGGCATCGCCATGGACCGCTCGCAATCCATCCGCGCCGCGCTGACCGATACCGAGCGTACCCTGTTCATCGCAGTGTTGCTGGTGGTGGCTGTGGTTTTCGTGTTCCTGCGCTCGCCGCGCGCCACGCTTATCCCCGGCATCGCCGTGCCCATTTCCATCATCGGCACCTTTGGGCCGATGTACCTGCTGGGCTTCTCCGTCGACAATCTCTCGCTCATGGCGCTCACCATCGCCACCGGCTTTGTGGTGGACGACGCCGTTGTGGTGGTGGAAAACACCATGCGCCACCTGGAAGAAGGCATGGACCCCATGGCGGCGGCCTTGCGCGGCGGCTCGGAGGTCAGCTTCACCGTGCTCTCCATGAGCCTGTCGTTGATCGCGGTGTTCACGCCCATTCTGCTGATGCCGGGAATTCTTGGTCGCCTGTTTCAGGAATTCGCGGAGACCTTGTCGATCACCATTCTCATCTCGCTGCTCGTCTCGCTCACCGCCACGCCAATGCTCTGCGCCATGTTCCTCCGCCTTGAGCCACCTGGGAAGAAGCCAAATCGCTTCGTCCACTGGCTGGAAGAAGGTTTCAACGCCACGCTGGAAGCTTATGCCCGCTCGCTGCGCTGGGCACTGCGCCACGCCAAGCTGGTCGGCCTCGGCCTGGTGCTGACCATCATCCTCAACGTGTTTCTGTTCATCGTGGTGCCAAAAGGGTTTTTTCCGGAACAGGACACCGGATTGATCATCGGCACCATCCAGGCGGACCAGAGAATCTCCTTCGCGTCGATGAAGCAAAAACTTACGCAATTGCAAACCATCGTGCAGGATGACCCCGGCGTCGCCTCAGTCGCGGGCTTTACCGGGGGGCGGGCCACTAATAGCGGCTTCCTGTTCATCACCCTGAAGCCGATGCCGCAACGTAATATGGACGCCACCGCTATTGTCGCTCGGCTGCGCCAGCCGCTGTCAAAAATCGCCGGTGCGGAAACCTTCCTGGTCCCAGCGCAGGATTTGCGCGTCGGCGGGCGGCAGAGCAACGCCGAATACCAGTACACGCTGTATAGCGGCGACCCCGGCGCACTGAATATATGGATACCCAAAATCGTCGCCGCGCTGAAACAGCAGCACACCCTCGCCGATGTCAGCTCCGACCTGCAACAAGGCGGGCTGGAAACCAATATCGTCATCAACCGCGCCCAGGCGGCGCGCCTGAACATCACCCCAAGCCAAATCGACAACACCCTCTACGACGCCTTCGGCCAGCGCACTGTCTCCACCATATATAACGAGCTAAACCAGTACGAGGTGGTAATGGAGATCGCGCAGCAATACCAGCAGACGCCGGTGGATTTAAGCCGCATCTATGTGAGCACCTCCGGCGGCAAGGCCAGCGGTACCGAGCAAACCAACGCCCCCGCCGGCACCGTGCTCGCCAGCACCAAAACCGCCAGCGCCAGCAGCACCGTCGCCGCCGTCGCGCTGGATTCGGCCACCAATGCCGCCATCAACTCCATCGCCGCCAGCGGTAAATCCGGCGCTTCGTCAGGGAGTGCGGTCAGCACACAGGCCGAAACCATGGTCCCGCTCTCCGCCTTCACCAGCTACGGGCCCGGCACCACGCCCATTTCCGTGAACCACGACGGCGGCCGCGTCGCCGCCACCATCTCCTTCAATCTGCCCGCCGGCGTGGCGCTCGGCACCGCCGCCGCCGCCATCCAAACCACCATGAGCAACCTGGACGTCCCGCTGACCATCACTGGTAACTTCGCGGGCACCGCCGCTGCCTTCCAATCCTCGCTCAGCACCGAACCGTTGCTGATCCTCGCCGCACTCGCCGCCGTGTATATCGTGCTGGGCATCCTCTACGAGAGCACGGTGCACCCGCTCACCATCATCTCCACCATTCCCTCGGCCGGGCTAGGGGCAACACTCTTTCTGCTCGTACTCAACGTGCCGCTCACCATTATCGCCCTCATCGGCGTCATCCTGCTCATCGGCATCGTGAAAAAAAACGCCATCCTGATGATCGACTTCGCCCTGCAACTGGAACGCGGCCAGGGCCTGTCCCCCGAGGACGCCATTTACCAAGCCGCAACCCTGCGCTTTCGCCCGATCATGATGACAACTTTCGCCGCCATGCTTGGCGCCCTGCCACTGGCCATCGGCCTCGGCCAGGGCGCCTCGCTGCGCCAGCCGCTTGGCATCACCATCATCGGCGGCCTCATTTTCAGCCAGGCACTCACACTTTATACCACCCCCGTCGTCTACCTCTGGCTAGACCGCCTCGCCACCCGCCTGCGCGGCCGCCCAGACACCGCCGCACCTCGCGCCGGCAGTATTGTGGCGGCAAAATGAAACCCATGACCCTATTTTCAGCCAAGCCCGCCAGATGGACCGTAAGCGCCCTCTGCCTTCTCACTCTGGCCGGATGCATGGTCGGGCCGGACTACCACCAGCCCCAACTGGCCGTCCCGGCTGATTATAAAGCGGCGCCGGGCTGGGTGAAGGCGGCGCCGGCGGATGGGGTGGCGAAGGGCGCCTGGTGGCAGGCATTTGGCGATGCGGAGCTGGACCGTTTGGAGCCGCAGGTTGCGGTTAACAACGCGAGTTTGCAGGCGGATTATGACTCTTATGAGCAGTCGCTGGAGATTGTGCAGGAGGTCCGAGGCGGGCTATTCCCCAGCGTGGGCCTAACAGGCACCGCGACCCGTGCCGATCAGAATGTGCGCGGGGCAAGTTCTGGCCCGCGTACGGCGGGCACGTTCGAGGGCAATGTGGCGTGGACGCCTGATATCTGGGGCAAGATACGCCGCCAGGTGCAGGGGGAAATCGCGGCCACGCAGGTGAGTGCGGCCGACCTCGCCAATGCCACGTTAAGCGCGCAGGCGGCGCTGGCGGCGGATTACGTGAACCTGCGGACCTCCGACGCGGCTATTGAACTGTACCGGGCGACCGTGGCGGCGGATACGCGCAGTTTACAGATCACGGAGAATCAAGCCGCGGCCGGGGTTGCCGCTCCGTCTGATGTCATCACCGCCCGCACCCAGTTGGAGGGCGCGCAGGCGCAGTTTATCAACGCCGGAGCGGCGCGCGCGCAGTATGAACACGCCATCGCGGTACTGGCAGGGCAGGCGCCGGAGGATATGAGCCTGCCGCCGGGCACGCTGATAGCCGTGGTGCCGGTAGCGCCGCCCGGTGTGCCCAGCACATTGCTGCAACGCAGGCCGGACATAGCGGCGGCTGAGCGCGCCATGGATGAGGCAAACGCCCAGATTGGCATCGCCGAGGGCGCATACTACCCGGATTTAAGCCTGTCCGCGCTGGGCGGCTTCACGGCGGACCCGATCACCGGGCTGTTCTCGGTCAGCAACAGCCTGTGGTCGCTGGGGGCGGATGTGTCGGCCAACTTGTTCGAGGGCGGCACGCGCGGCGCCACCGTGCAAGCGGCCCGCTACGGCTACGATGCCAGCGTGCAGACCTATCGCCAAACGGTGCTAAGTGCTTTTCAGGACGTGGAAAACGACCTCTCCAACCTGCAGATACTCGGTGAGCAGGCCCAGGTGGAAGCCCGGGCCGTTGCGGATGCAGGGCGGGCGGTACAGATTACCTTGAATGAGTACCAAGCAGGTACGGTTTCCTATACCACGGTGGTCAGCGCGCAGGTGACTCTGCTAGGCAACCAGCAGGCTCAGCTTGCAGTGCAGCAAAACCGTCTGCTGGCGAGCGTCGCGCTGTTCCAGGACCTGGGCGGCGGATTTCAGGCCTCTGACCTGCCCAGCGCGGAGGTAATCCAGGCCAAGCTGCCGTTTGCGCCCTAAATGATTGTTTGTGGTCCGCGCGAAACTGGCGTATAGGGTGGCCACGGCGCTTTTCGTTTCTTGTTGTTGCGTGCTTTCTCTGCTTTTGCGGTTCGACGCTTCCCCAACAATCTGAAGAGTATTTTGGCCTGCATGTTGTGGGTCGCTGTTTGTTAGGAGATGCGACATGGCATCAGGTACAGTGAAGTGGTTTAACGCTCAGAAGGGTTATGGTTTCATCCAGCCCGACGACGGTTCGAAAGATGTGTTCGTGCATATTTCGGCTGTTGAGCGTTCCAGCCTTGGCACCCTCAACGAGGGCCAGAAGATTCGTTACGAGATTCAGGCTGGCCAGCAGGGCAAGCTCTCGGCGGAAAACCTTCAGTCCGCTTAATTGCTGGATTGCTGAAGGAAAGGGGCGGTGCACCATGCACCGCCCCTTTTTTTGTCTGGGCACAGGCTTTCGGGTAGCAGGCTTTTCAACCTGAAGTATCCAGATTATGCTTCACGCGGTAGCTTCTCGTTGTGATGGCGCTCCAAGCGCGTCCGGGTGAAGTTCGGTTTGCTGTTTGATCTTTGTCAATACTGGTCAAACACTGGCCGGTAACGCCTTCCAAAGGAATTCTGGTGCAGGGGAATTGGATATGAGCCAAGTAGAAGACCATAATGATGCCCCCCGGGCACTGGATATGGTGGCTTTTCTGTGTGACGCGGACAGCAGCGACTTGGTCCAATCCTTGATATTCGATCTTGAACTGGAGAATGTGGTTGTCCGCCAGGGTAGCGTTGATGATGCGCTCGATTTTATCAAAACCCTGCCGTCCTGGCCGCATCAGTTACTGGTGGACATTGCGGGTTCACCCCAGCCGCTGAGCGACATGAAGCGCGTCACGGGTATTGCCGAACCCGGCACCCGCATTATCGTCGTGGGCGACCGTAACGACGTTGGCCTGTTCCGCGACCTCATGCACCTTGGTGTTGCCGACTATCTGGTAAAACCTTTCACGCCGGCCATGCTGCGCGGCAGCTTGAATTTAGGCGCCATTGTTTCGCCCCCCCCCGCGCTCCCCGCGCCGGTAAAATCATCGCCGTGGTCGGCTCGCGTGGCGGTGCCGGCGCCACCACCGTTGCCTGTAGCGTTGCCTGGCAGCTGGCGCACGGTTTTTCCCGCCGCACCGTGGTCATCGACCTGGATGTATATAACGGCGCGGTGAACCTCGTGTTCAACCTGCCGCCCAGCCAGGGCCTCGTGGCTGCGTTGCAGAACATTGCTGGGCTGGACCATCTGGGGCTTGAAAAAGTTCTTACCCTCAAAAGCCCCCGCCTGTTCACCTTGACCGCGGATATCGACCCCAAGGCCGCGGACCCGGTAACATCGGATGCGCTAAAGGAACTCCTGGCGGTGCTGATCGACCATTTCCACTACGTGGTGCTGGACGTACCAGGCCGTAGTGGCGATATCCTCGACAGCCTGATGGGCCAGAGCGATTATATCGTCATGGTTGCCGACCCAACCATTCTCGCGGTGCGTAACGTTGCCCGGATTTCGCGCAGCCGCGATGACGCCAACCAAACCCAGCGTACCATCCTGGTGGTCAACAACTTGGCGCCGAAGACGCCGGAGACCCTGTCCACGGGTGCCATGGAAGCCGCTCTCGGCCGCGGTATCGACCATATCTTGCCCTACACCACCGGCCTGACTAGAAGCCAGAACCTGGGGCGGCCGCATGAGTTCCTGCCCGCGCCCTACAGCAAGGCGGTGCTCGAAATCACCGCCGATATCAACAGCGGCGGCAGTAAAAATCAGCAAGAACAACCAGCTTCCGTCTGGAAGCGTATGTTCAGCAATTGAAACCGGCCGGGCGGGCATATCCTCAAGATCGACAAGGACTATGCCGAACCGGTCTCAACCTGGGTTAACCTGCTCAAGCGCTAACCCAGCCACGCCTTAAAAACTGAATTTACCCAGCAAAACGGGCTTGCCGCGGGCCCGTTTTGCCTTTGCGCGCCTTTTGGCCACGGCGGCCGATGAAAATCAACTTGGATACGAAAACTTAAACCTCCCAGGTCATAGTAGCTCCATGCCCCGCACCAGCCTGTTGCGGCGGCGCGAACTTAAATTGCGGAAAAATCATCAAGGAGCCGTGGAGTGAAGAACCTTCCATTTATTGCCAAATCCCTGAGTATCCTGGGAGTTCTGGGCATTTTTGGTATCGGCTGCGCATTTTACGCTAGCTACCAGATACGCGCCATCGCGGATGGTTACCAGCAGGTGATGAAAAGCTCCGATGCAGCCGCTGAACTGATTACCCAGGCGAACAAGGAAATGAATGCAGTCCAGGCAAATATCGGCATGTTGCTGGTGGCAAACACCTCGGAATATACCCAAGCCGCCGGCAGCGCGTTAACCACGGATCAATCATTATTTGACAAGAACATGGGCGATGCCGCGCGGCTCATGCCGCCGGACGCAGCTGCTCTCGAAAACCTCCAAACACAGGGCGATCAACTCATCAATTCTGATTGCGGCGAGACCATCACCAACGCCACGGCGGCCACGGCAACTGCTGACAAAATGTCAGCGCAGCAGGAGTTTTTAGACTCCTGCTCACAGTCATTTCCTCCCTTGGAAGCAAGCATAGAGGCAGAGCGCATAAAAATCCAAGCCCAGGCCAATGCGGATTCAACAGCGCTGGACCAGAATGCCAACACTACGATACTACTGACATTCCTGATTATCATTGGCGGAATCACGTTTGTTGCCGTCACATCATATTTCGTGATCAGGGTCTATATCGTCAAACCGCTAACAAATTTACAAGCGGATATGGAACGTCTCGCCGGTGGTGATCTGCAGGTAAATGTCGGGAGCTGCGAGCGCATGGACGAGGTGGGACGCATGGCCCGCGCCGTCCAGATATTCAAAAATGCATCCCTGCAAAAACTGCGTCTTGATGAAAACACCAGGGACATGGCGCAGCAGGCGGAGCGTGAGCGTGCCGCCACGGAGCAGGTACGCATTTCCTTGCAGGAGCAGCAAACATTCGTTGTCAACTCCTTGGTTTCAGGATTGGAGCATCTTGCCAGCGGCGACCTACAATTCCGGCTGGCCACGAATTTCGCCAGTGAATATGAAAAACCGCGGGGCGATTTCAATCGCGCCATGGAGAAATTGCACGAGACACTCGGCACAATCGCATTGGGCACACAGTTGGTACGGGCCGGGGCAGGGGAGATACACCGAGCTTCGGATGATCTTTCCCAACGCACCGAGCAGCAGGCTGCGAGCCTGGAAGAAACCGCGGCAGCGCTGGACCAGATTACGGCCACCGTACGCAAAACCGCCGAGGGTGCGAACGCCGCGCGCGATGTGGTGAGCACGGCTAAGACCGATGCCGAACGCTCCGGCGCGGTGGTACGCGACACCGTAGGCGCCATGTCGGGGATCGAAACATCTTCCAAGCAGATCGGCAACATCATTGGCGTGATCGATGAAATTGCCTTCCAGACTAATTTGCTGGCGCTCAATGCCGGCGTGGAAGCGGCCCGTGCCGGCGATGCCGGACGCGGTTTCGCGGTGGTGGCAACCGAGGTGCGCGCCCTGGCGCAACGCTCCGCCGACGCGGCAAAGGAGATTAAGTCGCTAATTTCCACCTCCGGCCAACAGGTCGCCACCGGCGTGCGTCTGGTCGGGGAAACTGGCAAGGCGCTGAGCCGGATCGTGGAACAGGTGGAGCGCCTGAACAGCCTGGTGAATGAAATCGCCTCCTCCGCGCAGGAGCAGGCAACGGGCCTTGCCGAGGTTAATACGGCGGTAAACCAGATGGACCAGGTGACACAGCAGAATGCGGCCATGGTCGAACAAACAACCGCCGCCAGCCATAGTCTGGCGGCCGAGGCGGAGAAACTTTCCCGTGTCGTCGCGCAGTTCCAGACCGGCGAGGCCGAATCCCCTCCGCTGCCAATACGGAGAGTTGTGGCTCCGGTGAAAAAATCGCGCATTCCGGTCCATGCCCCAATTGGAAAATTCATTCCGGTAGCACGCAGCGCTGAACCAACCAGCCCCGCAACAGAAAATTGGGACGAATTCTGAAG
Organism: uncultured Alphaproteobacteria bacterium; assembly: GCA_963696195.1. GTDB lineage: Bacteria > Pseudomonadota > Alphaproteobacteria > Acetobacterales > Acetobacteraceae > Acidocella. The sequence goes on along the minus strand of OY968826.1, from coordinate 1,047,636 downwards.
TCGGACCTTTAACGAAAGTTGTTATATATCATGGAAAAACTGCAAGAAGAGATGTGCGTTCTGGTCCTCCCGGAAATTCTGGATATTGTCGCAGCATCAACCTTGCTGGAAGAATTTCTTGCCCTGCGCGGGCAGGCACTCAGCATTGATGCTGGTCGTGTGAAGCGCCTGGGTGGACAATGCCTGCAGGTTCTGCTCGCGGCACGCGCGGCCTGGGTGGCGGACGACCACGAACTGCACCTGGAAAATTTCTCCGATGACTTTCGCGCAACAATTGACCTGCTCGGTGTCGATCTAAAAACTCTAACATATTGCAAGGAACTGTGTGAATGAGCACGACCGTACTCACCGTCGATGATTCACGGGCCATGCGTGACATGCTTCGGCACTCACTACTGGCCGCCGGGTTCCGCGTGTTGCAGGCCGAGGATGGTCTGCACGGGCTGGAAATTCTGGAAACCGAGCGCCCCGATGTAATCGTCACCGACATCAACATGCCGCGCATGGATGGCTTTGGCTTTATCGAAGCCGTGCGGCGCGACGAAACGCGGCGGTCGATGCCAGTACTGGTGCTCACCACCGAGGTCGATATCGAGAAAAAGAACCGTGCCCGCACCGCGGGTGCAACTGGATGGATCGTCAAACCTTTCGATCCTATCAAGCTTGTTGAAGCCATTCGCCGCGTTGCGGCCTGAGCGCAGGAGTTAATCCATTGGACCAGATGGCAGCCATCCGCGAAACGTTTTTTCAGGAATGCGAGGAACAGCTTGCCGAGCTTGAGGCCGGGCTGATCCTGATGGAAAGCGGCACCGCCGAGGCGGAGACGGTGAATGCCGTGTTCCGCGCGGTGCATTCCATTAAGGGAGGTGCGGGGATTTTTGCCCTGGATGCGTTGGTGCGCTTCGCCCATGTGTTCGAAACCGCGCTGGACCAGGTGCGCTCCGGCACTCTTGCCGCCAGCCCCGCTGTACTCAACCTGCTGCTGCGCGCGGCCGATGTATTGGCGGACGTCGTGCGTGCCGCGCGCGAAAACGGCACGGTGGATGAGGCCCGCACCGCGGCGCTGGTGGTGGAATTCACCCAGATCAGCAACCTCGGGCACGAACCCCCGCCAACACCCAAGCCCAAAGTGCCGCCCAAGTCGCCGGTCTGGAACATCGCCTTCACCCCCACGCCCGCGCTCTATGCCAAAGCTAACGAAACCGCGCTGCTGCTGCGCGAATTGCGCCGGCTCGGTCCGGTTCAGGTGGCGCTCGATGTAACCTGCCTGCCCGAGTTGAGTGAACTGGATCCGGAGGGCGCCTATCTCACCTGGAATATCACGCTGGAAGCAGATTGCCCCGAGCAGGCGATCCGTAATGTCTTTGAATTTGTCGAAGATGATTGCCTATTGGAAATTTCCACCGCCGCCCCTTTCGAGCCGGTTTTGAAACCCGGTGACGTGATTACCGGCGACAACGGTTTCTCTTTCGAGTTCTTTCCGCCCTCGATGCCGGAGGAAGAAGAAATTTTTGCCGCCGCCGAACCGGAACACCGCGAAGCCCCGCCCGCCACGGTGCAAAAATCCGGCCCGGTGGAAGCCATGGCCGCCAAGGCGGAATTAGCCGCCGCCGTCAGCGCCACCATCCGTGTCGACCTCGACCGTGTGGACCGCATGATCGACCTCGTCGGCGAACTCGTCATCAACGAGGCCATGCTGAGCCAGCGCGTATTGGAAGCCGGCATCGCGCGCGCTTCGGGCGTCGCCATGGCGTTGGAAGAGTTGGAGCATTTAACGCGCGAAATCCAGGACAGCGTAATGGCCATCCGCGCCCAGCCGGTACGCTCGGTGTTCCAGCGCATGCCGCGTCTGGTGCGCGAGGTGGCGGCGCAAACCGGCAAGCAGGTGCGCCTGCTCACCGAAGGCGAGGGCACCGAGGTCGACAAAACCGTCATCGAACGCATCGCCGACCCGCTTACCCACATGATCCGCAACGCCATTGACCACGGGCTGGAATCCCCGGAAAAACGCCTTGCCGCCGGCAAACCGGCCGAGGGCGTGGTGCGCCTCACCGCGCTGCACCGCTCCGGGCGCATCGTGCTGGAAGTCGCCGATGACGGTGCTGGCATCAACCGCGAGCGCGTCAAGCAAAAAGCGGTGGAAAACGGGTTGATCGCGCCGGACGCCACGCTCACTGACGACGAAATTGATAACCTCATCTTCCTGCCAGGGTTTTCCACAGCCAACATGGTGTCGGACATTTCCGGCCGGGGTGTCGGCATGGATGTTGTGCGCCAATCCGTGGTCGCGCTGGGCGGACGAATTTCCATCGCGTCCCGCCCCGGCCACGGCTCCACCTTCACCCTCAGCCTGCCGCTCACCTTGGCGGTGCTGGATGGCATGGTCGTCTCAGCGCACGGCCACACGCTCATCATCCCGCTCGGCGCCATCGTGGAAACGCTCAAACCCAAAGCTGCGGACGTGTTCCCGCTGGACGGTGAAATCAACGTCATCCGCCTGCGCGGCGGCTATGTGCCGCTGGTCGATGTTGCTGCTTCCCTTGGCTATTGCGAGGAGTTTGTCGAGCCGGACCAGTCCGTGGCATTGCTGGTGGAAGGCGAGGGCGGCGTGCGCGCCGTCCTGCTGGTGGATGTCATCCACGGCCAGCGCCAGGTAGTCATCAAAAGCCTGGAAGCCAATTACCGCGCCGTACCGGGCATCGCCGCCGCCACTGTGATGGGAGACGGCCGCGTGGCGCTAATTCTCGACGTGGATGCGGTAGTGAAAACGGCGCGCAACGAATCCGTATGCGGAGAGCCAAGCCGTTCTCAATTTTCCTTAACGGAGGCGCGTTGAAGCATGGCTAAATCTGTAAGTGGCGACTCCAACACCCGCGAACTGATCGCCTTCCGCGTCGGGCGGCAGGAATTTTGCATCAACGTAATGGCTGTACGCGAAATCCGCGGCTGGACCGCCGCCACCGCGCTGCCCCGCGCGCCTCGCTACGTGCGCGGCGTCATCAACCTGCGCGGCGCCGTGCTGCCGATTGTGGAACTGGCCGTGCGTCTTGGCCTGCCCGGCAACGAGCCCAGCGCGCGCAACGTCATCATTGTCGTGCAGATCGCGCACCAGCAGATCGGCCTTTTGGTCGATGCGGTCTCGGACATCCTCACCGCCAGCGATGCCAACATCCAGCCCCCGCCGGACGTCGCCTCCGAGCTTGTGAAAACCTTCGTCAAAGGTCTGCTCCCGGTGGAAGGCCGCATGATCAGCCTAATTTCGCTCGACCATGTGCTCCCGCAAAGTGAACTGGAAGCGGCATGAGCCTGACTATGAGCACGTCCAGCGGCACGAAACCGGCAGTGGGGCTAACTGAGTCGGGCGAGTTCCTGATGACGCAGCGCGACTTTGGCGTTATCGCCGCCATGCTGATCGCCGAGGCCGGCATTTCGCTGGCCGAGAACAAGGCCAATCTGGTTTATTCCCGCCTCGCCAAACGGCTGCGCCTGCTCGGCTTGAACAATTTCGCGGAGTACTGCGCCCTGATCGCCAGCCCGGCCGGAGAGGCCGAGCGCCAGCAGATGGTTGCGGCGCTCACCACCAACGTCACCCGCTTCTTCCGCGAGCCGCATCATTTCGAGCATCTAAAAACCCACATTCTGCCGCTGCTGATCGCCAAGGCAAAACAAGGCCAGGCCGTGCGCCTGTGGTCGGCCGCCGCTTCCAGCGGGCAGGAACCCTATTCCATGGCGCTCACTTTGCTTTCTCTCATGCCGGACGCTGGAAAATACGATATCCGCATCCTCGCCACCGACATCGACCCGAACGTGCTGGCCGTTGGCGCGGCGGGGAACTACGAAACCTTGTTGGTGGATGCCGTGCCTGAACCATTGCGCAACCGCTGGTTCGCCGCGCCGAAAAACGGCCACCAACTGATCGCTGAGGAAGCCCGCGCCCTGGTCAAATTCCGCAAACTCAACCTCATCGGCAACTGGCCGATGCGCGGCAAATTCGATGCCATCTTTTGCCGCAACGTAGTGATTTATTTCGCAAACGATACGCAAGAGATGATCTGGGCGCGCATCCTGCCGATGCTGACACCGGAGGCTGCCCTCTACATCGGCCATTCCGAGCGTGTCACCGGCACCGCGGAAGCCGGTCTGCGCAGCGACGGCATCACCATCTATCGCCCCCGCGCCACCCGGGGGAATCTCGCATGAACGTGCGTGTTCTTGTCGTCGATGATTCCGCCACCATGCGCGGCCTCATCACCGCCACCCTGCGCGCCGACCCGCAGATCGAGGTCGTCGGCCAGGCGGCTGACCCGCATGAGGCGCGCCAGGCCATCAAGGCGCTGGCACCGGATGTCATCACGCTTGACATCGAAATGCCCAACATGAACGGACTGGAGTTTTTGGAAAAGATCATGCGCCTGCGGCCCACGCCGGTCATCATGGTCTCAACCCTCACCCAGGCCGGGGCGGATGTGAATTTGCGCGCGCTGGAGATCGGCGCATTCGATTGCGTCGCCAAACCTTCTTCATTCAACCAGCATAGTTTCGAACAACTGGCGGAAAAAGTGAAAGCCGCGGTGAAATCCCGGCGCCAGCCAAGGCTGGTCTCCGCCACCCCCCGCCCGTCCACCGGCGCCTATGTGCCGGATGGCAAACTCATCGCCATCGGCTCCTCCACCGGCGGCGTGGAGGCGCTCATGACCATATTGCAAAAATTTCCCGCCAACTGCCCGCCCACCATCATCAGCCAGCACATGCCCCCGGCCTTCACCAAAAGCTTCGCCGCGCGGCTGAACAAAATCTGCGCGCCGGAGGTAAGCGAGGCCGTACACGGCGCGCCGATGAAATCCGGCCAAGTCTACCTCGCCCCCGGCAGCGCGCATCTGGAACTGCTCGGCCTCACCGCCCCGCGCATCGCCTTGAACGAGGGCGAGCGCGTCAACGGCCACCGCCCCTCGGTGGATGTGATGTTCCAATCCGTCTGCCGCTGCCTCGGTAGCCGCGCCATCGGCGTCATCCTCACCGGCCTGGGGCGCGACGGCGCCGAGGGGCTGCTGGCCATGCGCCAAGCCGGTTGCGAGACCATCGGCCAGGACGAAGCCAGCTGCGTCGTCTACGGCATGCCCAAGGCCGCGTATGAGATCGGCGCCGTGGCGCGGCAATTGCCGCTGGAACGCATCGCCGAGAGCGTACTGCTCAGCACCAACGCCACCCGCAAGGAAAAAGCGCTATGAGCGAGCTGCTGCAACGCTCGGTCCCGGCGGCCGAGAAAAAAGTCAACATCGTGCAAGGCGAGCAATATGTCGACGACAGCCCGAACACGGTGCTCACCACCATCCTCGGCTCGTGCATCGCCGCTTGTATCTGGGACAATACCCTCGGCCTGGGCGGCATGAACCACTTCCTGCTACCGGGCACCGATGCCGGCTCGAAACAACGCCAGTTGGAGGGTGATGCCATGCGCTTTGGCGTGCATGCCATGGAGCTGCTGGTCAACGGCCTGCTCCGCCGCGGTGCGCAGCGCAACCGCCTGCAAGCTAAACTGTTTGGCGGCGCACGCATGATCAAAGGCCTCACCGACATCGGCGAGTTGAACGCCACCTTTGCCGAACGTTTTCTCAAAGCCGAAGGCATCGCCATTGCCGGTGGCAGCCTGCGCGGTGAGCAAGGGCGGCGCATTCAGTTCTGGCCCGTCACCGGCCGAGCGCGGCAGGTGCTGCTGGCGAAGGAAACCGAGTCCATTTTGCGGGCCGAACGCATCCGTCCGGTACCGTCCACCTCGCCCAGCCAAGGGGCGGTGGAACTATTTTAGCAGGAGAGACAGAATGGTTGATGGCCGAACCTGTGAAGATGAGAGACATCATGCACCGTTGGCGGAAATTCTAGAGGCGCTGGGCGACGAGTTCCACGAACTCGGCCGTTTTACGGAGCAATTCCAGACCTCGCTCAGCCCCGCCTTGTTGCGTGTAGCGAACGACCCGGATTGTCACCGCAATGTGCAGACGCTGGACCTGCTCTCGCAGCGCCTCGCGGCGTTGTCCAAATACGTACTCACCATCGGCCGCCTGCTGCCGCGGGACTGGCGCGTGAATTCACAAACCGCACTGCATCACATCACTTTGTCGGACCTCGCGTACCGCCTGCAAGGCGCGCCGGTGCCCGAGCAGATGGAAAAGCAATCCGGCGAACTGGAACTGTTCTAACCGCCACCGCAATTAAGCAAGCTTAAATCTATGCCTGCTAGACCCGATTACGCAGCAACCAGTCCAGATACATTCGTTCACGGAGCCACAGGGAATGACGTACTTCAATAACTTTTTAATTCGGACCAAAGTTCTGGCCGCGTTCACGGCAATTCTCATGTTCACCATCATCCTCGGCGTGTTCGCCATCACCCGCGTGAGACTGTTGAACGATGAAGCCAACGCGCTGGCGGCCAACTCCGCACAGATTCAGCCCCTCGGCGTCATGTCCAAGGATGCGCGCCAGATCGTTGCCATCGCCGCCATTGCCGCTGACCAAAGCGATTCTGGCCTCGGCGGTATGATTTTTGGTCAGACCGATCAGGTTGTGCGGGATTTCAAGAGTCAGTGGGCGGAATACCAGCCGAACATGGACCCAGGACGTGAAACCAGCGACGGCAATAATTTCAACACCGATTTCACGCAGCTTGAAGCCTCGATCCAGCAGATGTCGGAGGCGTATCAAGCCGGCAACCACGCCGCCGTCACCGGCCTGCTGAATAACGATGTCAAAACCGAGCTGCATGACTTCACGGTCAACATGAGCGATGACTTTGCATATAAGGATGCCCAAGCCGCACAGCTCACCGCCGCCTCCAATTATGCATCGAAAACCAGCACCATCCTCATCGGCGCCGTGCTGGGTCTCATGGCGCTTGGCACATTGTTTATCGGTGCGCTGGTCACCAAAGTGGTTTCCACACCAATCAGCCAGATGACCGCGGCCATGCGCCGGCTGGCGGAGCATGACCTGGATGCCATTATCCCCGGCATTGGCCGCAAGGATGAAATCGGCGCCATGGCCGGGGCGGTGCAGGTCTTTCGGGAAAATGCTCAAGAACGCCTGAAGCTGGAAGCCCAAGCCAAGGAATTTCAGACCCAGTTGGACCGTAAATTAAAAGAGATGGAAGCCGCGTTCGCTGCCTCCGGCCAGGACCAGAAACTGGTGGTGGACGGTCTGGCCGACGCACTTTCCAGCCTCGCCGGCGGCGACCTCACGGCGCGGTTCCAGCAACATGTGGCGCCCGCTTACGAGACGCTGAAGATCGACTTCAACAACGCGATGGAAAAACTGCAGGAGACCATGGGGTCCATTGCGCAGAACACGCAAGGGGTACGGGCCGGGGCAGGGGAGATCCGTCAGGCGTCGGATGACCTTTCCAGACGCACCGAGCAGCAGGCTGCGAGCCTGGAGGAAACCGCCGCGGCACTGGACCAGATTACCGCCACCGTACGCAAAACCGCCGAGGGTGCGAACGCCGCGCGCGACGTGGTGACTACTGCTAAGACCGACGCTGAACGCTCCGGCGCGGTGGTGCGTGACACCGTGAGTGCCATGTCTGGGATCGAAACATCTTCCAAGAAGATCGGCAACATTATAGGCGTGATCGACGAAATCGCTTTCCAGACCAATTTGCTGGCGCTCAACGCCGGGGTGGAAGCCGCCCGTGCTGGCGATGCCGGACGTGGCTTCGCGGTGGTGGCAACCGAGGTCCGCGCTCTGGCGCAGCGCTCCGCCGATGCGGCGAAGGAGATCAAGGCGCTGATTTCCGCCTCCGGCCAGCAGGTCGCCACCGGCGTGCGTCTGGTGGGTGAAACCGGCAACGCGCTGGGCCGAATTGTGGAACAGGTGGAACACCTGAACAGCCTTGTGAATGAAATTGCCGCCTCCGCGCAGGAGCAGGCAACGGGCCTCGCCGAGGTGAATACGGCGGTAAACCAGATGGACCAGGTGACACAACAGAACGCGGCCATGGTCGAACAGACCACCGCCGCCAGCCACAGCCTGGTCGCCGAGGCCGAGGAACTTTCCCTCCTCGTCGCGCAGTTCCAAACTGGTCAGGCCGAAGTGCGCGCGCCAGTACGCAAACCGGAAAGTTACAAGCCCGCGGGCAAGTTTATTCCACTGTCCCGTTCCGCTCCTTCGCCGCAACGGGTTCTGGCGGATGCGGATATGGAGGAGTTCTAAACATGAATCAGATTTATCAACCCAATTCCACGCAGGCAGACCGGCGCAACGAACTTCTCTCGGTGCGCATAGGCGCCCAGGAGTTCGCCATGGACATTCGCTCCATCCGTGAAATTCGCGGCTGGATTGCCTCCACCCATCTGGCTCACGCGCCATCCTACATCAAGGGCATGATAAATCTGCGCGGCACCGTGCTGGTGGTCATCGACCTGGCCGAGCGCCTCGGCCTGCCGGCACAGGAGCCCAACGCCGCCTCGGTGGTCGTGGTGGTGGAATGCGGCGGCAAAACCGCCGGCCTGCTCGTAGACGCGGTCTGCGACATTATCACCGTTACCGACGACATGCGCCAAAACACCCCCGAGACTGGCAGCAACGGGCCGCGCGAGTTCATCGAAGGCCTGATCATGCTGGACAGCCGCATCATCAGCACCATCTCCATCCCCGCTATCATGCCCGACGCCACGACCCTGGAACAAATCCCAGAGGTGGAGCTGGTTTAAGCCGCCGTCGCCCCCGCGAACTCCCAAAAGTTCGCGCGCGGCGACGTCCGGGCAATAAACGTCCGCAAATTCGGATGCTGCCAACCCTCGGGGCCGATCAACGCGCTCATTGGCGCAAAAAATTCGTGCGCGTGCGGAATCTGGCTGGAGGAAAACCTCTCGTACTGGCGCGGCCGTAGCGCATACATCACCCGTATATCGCGTACCGGCAAAGTCAGTGATCCCGTGGGTTCGTTACGCATCAGTCCGGTATAGCGCCAGCGCATCATGTTGTTATTCTCCGAGACTGGGCTGGTCAGCCATTCCACCGGGCAAACCGCCAGCAGCGAATGCATGGATGGCGCAAAGCGCGAACGTTTATCCAACAGGTTCTGGAACGAGCCGCAGGCCTCGATGGCGAAAATATCCACAAACGGATCGCGCTCAGTGCCGCCGAAGCATAGCCAAAGCCCGTCCGGCATGGTGCGTAGCCGGTTGGAGCCGGGCAGTTTGAGCAGCGGCTGATCCAGATCATGCACTGTCCCCGGCCGTGCCCGCAGCCAAGCTCCACGGGCCCCCATGTCATTGTCGGCAAGGCCAGGCGGGTGCTGCGGCCAGGTCCGTAGTTTTTGGCGGACCAGTTGGTCAAGTGTCGTCGCAGCGGCCATTAATATCTTCCTCATTTTAAGTAATTCTAAACAACCTGAAGTAGAGTACTGACCAAAAACGACTCGGATGCAAGATGTAATTTGTATAAACAGGACATTAACCCTGTTTTTTGTTAGATTACTGCATAAATTTATGCCGGACTGGCCGTTTTAAGGCGCGCAACATCGCCAAAATACAACTACACGTAGTATTCTCCACTGCGTGACGCCTTGGCGGAGGCGCCATCCCGTTTCAAGATAGGTGGCGTTGACGGGTGCCGTATGGCAGATCGCACGGAATACGGCTAACTCACCATTGAGGGATGATTGATAAGCGTCTGTTTCAACAGCCCTCTTGGCGTTTTCAACTGCGGCGGCAAAGCCTCTTGTGCTCCGGCAGGTTGTGCTATGTCGTTAAGGAAAGGCCGGTTAGGCCGCATAAGGAGTTTGCGTACGTGATATCCACCAACCGGCTTCACCAAAAATTACTCGGCGCGGTATCGCTGCTGGCTCTCTCCGGCTGCATGATGGGGCCCAATTTCACCAGCCCGCACCCGGCGGTGCCCACCGGCTATATCGCCGATGCCCCAGCCAGCCCGGCCGCTCCCTATGTTTCGGGCGATGCGGTGGACCCGCAATGGTGGAACAGCTTTAACGACCCGGAGCTGACCAAGCTGGAAGCCCAGGCCGTCGCGCAGAACCTGGACCTGCAAATCGCCACCCAGCGCCTGCTCGAAGCCGCGGCCCAGGCCCAGATCGACGGCGCTGTGCTCTACCCCACCCTCGGCGGCAACGCCTCCTACTCGCGCGAGGGCTTAAGCGATGTGGGTATTGTTCAGGCCCTCGGCGGTGGTGGTGCCGGGATACCGATTTCTCACAGCGTTCCGCCGTTTGACGTCTACCAATACGGCCTCCAGTCATCCTACGACCTGGATTTGTGGGGCAAGAACCGCCGCACTGTCGAAGCCGCCGTCGCCGCCGCCGCTGGCTCGGTTGAGGCACGACGCGCCGCGCTGCTGAACGTGGAAACCCAGGTCGCCAGCAACTACATCCAATTGCGCGGCACCGAGGCCGTGCTGGCCATCACGCAAAAGAACCTGGCTTCCGCCAACCAGCTGGTAAACCTCACCGTCGAGCGCCAGCAGGCCGGCCTCACCACCTCGCTGGACGTTGCCAACGCCCGTGCCACCGCCGCGCAAATCCAGTCGCAAATTCCCAGCCTCACGGCGCAGCGCGACGCCCTGATCAACCAGCTCGGCCTGCTGCTCGGGCAAACCCCCGAGACACTGCCGGCTGAGCTGGTCACCACCGCGCCCGCGCCGCTCACCCCGCCCACCGTGCCCGTCGGCCTGCCGTCGGATCTGCTGCGCCGCCGGCCGGACGTGCGCGAGGCCGAGGACAACCTGCACACCGCCACCGCCGAAGTCGGCGTCGCGGCGGCGGAGTTCTTCCCGGACCTCTCCCTCACCGGCTCGGTATCCCTCCAGGCGTTGCAGTTCAAAAACCTGAACGAGATGCGCGCGCTCACCTATGCGTTCGGCCCCACGCTGGAAATCCCGCTGTTCGAGGGTGGCCAGCTCCACGGCCAGCTCAAACTGCGCAAGGCGCAGCAGCAGGAAGCCGCCATCGGCTACGCCAAAACCGTGCTCACGGCCTTCTACCAGGTAGACACGGCACTCAGCGCCTACACCCAGGAGCATGCCACGCTGGATGCGCTGAACACCGACGCGCAGCAAAGCCAGATCGCGCTCAGCCTCGCCGAGGACCAATACAAACAAGGCCTCGTCGACTACCTCACCGTGCTCACCGCGCAGCAGTCCTACCTCGCAGCACAGCAGGGCCAGGCGGTCGCGGTGGAAACACTCGGCACCGACCTGGTGTCGCTGTACCAAGCGCTTGGCGGCGGCTGGGAAGCGGAGGCTGCCGCCACGCCGTAATGGCGTTTCCTTCTCAGTCTTCCTCCTCGTCCTCTTCCTCCAGCCCGAACTGCTGCGCCTCTTCGTCGTACTCGAACAATTCCGCATACCGCCCCCAGGCGATCACCGTGCGCAGCGTCTCCTCGGCATATTCGGGGGACATATGGTCCTCCAGCTCGTCGCGGAAGCGCACCGCGGAGGCCCGGTGGTTGGAGCGCTGGTCGAGCACTGTGGTAATCGCCGTAATCAGCGGCACATGCGCATGTAGTTGCTCGGCAAAAATCACCTTGCGGTCATCGGTCTCCGCCTCGGCAAACTTGCGGCCGGTATCGGTGACGATCAAATCGCCTTCCTCCAGCACGGCAAAACCCAGCAGCCCCAGCGTTTCGCCCAGCGGCAGCAATTCGTCCGCCTCGTACTGCAACGCCGCCGCCAGCGCCGGCAAATCCGCCCGCCCGTCGTACGGCGCGCTTATCAACGTCTCCAGCAGACCCGCCATCAGGTTGGTGCCCACAGGATGCAGCGGCGTGGCAAAGCCGGTCGGCACCGCCGCCGGCATGGCCGCCACTTCCTTCACCACTCGCCGCGTCATAATCCCATAAATATCATCCACCATCTGCCGGAACGGGGGATCGTAACGGTTGCGCGGATGCGCGAACGGCACCCGCAATTCATGCGCCACCCGGCCCGGGTTGGAGGAGAACACCAGGATACGGTCGCACAGCAGCACCGCCTCCTCAATGTTATGCGTCACGATCATAATGGATTTCACCGGCAGCTTCTTGTCCATCCATAGATCGATCAAGTCGGTACGCAGCGTTTCCGCCGTCAGTACATCCAGCGCCGAGAACGGCTCATCCATCAGCAGCAAATCAGGATGCACCACCAATGCGCGCGCCAGCCCCACCCGCTGGCGCATGCCGCCGGAAAGCTCCTTGGGGTACGCCGTATCATACCCGCCCAACCCGATCAGATCGATCGCATCTTCCGTCCGCGACTCGCGTTCATCCTTCTTCACGCCAAGCGCTTCCACCCCCAGCTCCACGTTCTCCTGGACTGTCAGCCACGGGAACAGCGCGAAACTCTGGAACACCATGGCCACACCCTCGGCCGGCCCGTTCAGCACCTTGCCCCGCCACTTCACCTCACCGGCGGTCGGCTTCAGCAACCCCGAGACAATGCGCAACAACGTGGACTTGCCCGAGCCCGACCGCCCCAGCAGGCCGACAATCTCGCCCTCCTGCAACGTCAGCTCCACATCGTCGAGCACCACCAGGTCGGCGCTGGCTTCCTTGTGGTAAGACTGCCGGCAGTTGCGCACGGTCAGCAGCGGGCCTTCAAAATTCTGATCCATGATGCGTTACCCCAAGGTGGTCCGGCGCGTCGCGTAAGCATACAACGGCCGCCATAAAATTCGATTGAACACGATGACAAAGCCGGACATCACGGCAACACCCAGCACCACACGTGCCGTGTCGCCGTTATTCGTCGCCTGCGCAATGTACGCGCCCAGCCCCTGCGCCACGAGCTTATTGCTGCCCCAGCTTGCCACCTCGGCAACGATGGAGGCGTTCCAAGCGCCACCGGAAGCCGTAATGGCGCCCGTAACAAAATACGGCAAAATCCCGGGGATCATCACCTTGCGCCACCACAGCCAGCCGCGCACATGGAAATTCGACACCGCCTCCTTCATATCGCCCGGAAACGCCGCCGCTCCCGCAATCACGTTAAACAGCACATACCACTGCGTGCCGATCAGCATCAGCGGCGAGAGCCAGATGCTCGCGTTCACATGAAAATACACAATCGCGATCACCACAGGCGGAAACAGCAGATTGGCCGGGAACGCCGCCAGAAACTGCGCAATCGGCTGCGCGATCCGCGTCGCTTTCGGCCGCAGCCCTAGCCATACGCCAATCGGCACCCAGATCAGCGTCGCGATCGCCATCAGCACCACCACCCGCGTCATTGTATAAGCGCCCATTAGCACCGCGGTGCCCAGATCGCTCCAATGCAGCTTGCCGGAGATGAACCCCACGATCTTCCACGCGCAAAACCCAGCCACCAGCGCAATCACCGTGTACCAGATCGCGTCAATAATCTTTGACGGCGTGCGGTTCTCATCCACCTGCACCCGCACCCCGGCCCCCAGCCGCAAGCGGAACACCGCGCGCAGACCAATGTCGAGGATATCGCCAATCGCCCGGAACACCTGAGTCCGGCGCAGCACTTTCAGCATCCACGGCTCCGGCGCCGACACGCTCGCTGTCGTCTCAAACCGGAACTTGCCCGACCACGCCACCAGCGGCCGGAAGATCAGCTGGTCATACAGCAAAATCACCACAAGCATGGCCGCAATGGCGTAGCCGATTGCCTTGATATCCTTCTGCGCCAGCGCCGTCGCCACGTAGGAGCCAATTCCCGGCAGTGCAAAATTCGTATGGCCAACCGTCACCGCTTCGGAGGCGACCACGAAGAACCAGCCGCCGGACATCGAGAGCATGGTGTTCCAGATTAGCCCCGGCATGGCGAACGGCACATCCAGCCGCCAGAATTTCTGCCACGGCGAGAGCCGGAAGCTGCGCGCCACCTCCTGCAGGTCAGTGGGCAGCGTGGTCAGCGACTGGTAGAAGCTGAACGCCATGTTCCACGCCTGGCTGGTGAAAATCACGAACACCGAGGCCAGTTCCGCGCCCATCACCTGACCGGGGAACAGCGCCATGAAGAACACCACCGTAAAGGTCAAAAACCCCAGGATCGGTACAGATTGCAGAATATCCAGGATCGGGATCAGCACCATCCCCGCGCGCCGGCTTTTCGCCGCCAGCGTGGCGTAGGTAAAGGTGAACACAAAGGAGAAAAACAGCGCCGCGAACATCCGCGCCGTCGAGCGCAGCGCGTAAAACGGCAAATAGCTGGGGTCGAGATGGATCGGCGTGTTCTGGATAGCGGCAATCGGCGTCGCAATGGTCCCGCGCCCCACGTCCACCAGGCCAATTAGCAGCCCCATAACCAGCAGCAGCGCCACGCCATCCCAGCGGTTGGGCAACCGGCGTCCAGCCAGGGCAGGGGGGGTAAAATTGGTCATCGTGCCGCCTGGCGCTTTAGGGGTTATTCCGCTCCTTCCCCCATAACCACGTCACGGCCTTTTGTCACCGGGGGTAAGGTTGCGGTTTGATGACGCAAACCGCCCCAACCCCACCGGGCAGCACAACCACCCGGCGGCACAAACTCCAGCCTTAAGCCGACTTGCAGGTCTTAATCCCAAACGGCAGATAAGCCGGGCACCAGCCAATCACGCCGGTAGCCAACGGCACCACGCCAATCCAGCCCCACACCGGCAGATAGTGCAGCAGCGTCGCGCCGATCAGCCCCACCCCCACCACAATGCGCAATATCCGGTCGATCCCGCCAACATTTTTATTCATTTAAGCCGCTCCTTCATGAAAGCATCCAACACTCGCAAAAAAGCATCCAACACTCGCAAACCTATCCCGGCCTGCGCGGCCAAAGCTGTGACCTAAATCAAATTTACCGGATTTTTACGTCGGAACGATACCTATGGCCGGCCCATGGTTTTTGGGTTAACTATGGCGGGCAGCGCATTGCCCATTCACAGCGGATCGCGGCCAGCCCCCCACGATAGCCTCCTGGCAGCATATAACATCGATTTAATCGATTATTTTGGTTTATATAATCAATTGGACCAAGTTACACTGATGAATTAGCTTGTTCTCATAATCCGGCAACACACGGTTGGAGGTAACATGAACGGCGAAAATAAATGCCCGGTAGCGGGCGGGTCTCACAAGCGCATGACAATCGGGGCCAAGTCGAACCAAGACTGGTGGCCCAACCAACTCAAGCTGAGCGTCTTGCATCAGCACTCTGCCAAATCCGGCCCCATGGGTGAAAAATTCAACTACGCCGAGGCGTTCAAAAGCCTCGACCTGAGCGCCGTCATCAAGGACCTCCATGCCCTGATGACGGATTCGCAGGATTGGTGGCCCGCTGATTTCGGCCATTACGGCCCCTTGTTCATTCGCATGGCATGGCACAGCGCCGGCACCTACCGCATCAGCGACGGCCGGGGTGGCGCTGGCACCGGCGCACAGCGGTTTGCGCCCCTCAACAGCTGGCCGGACAACGTCAACCTCGACAAGGCGCGCCGGCTGCTCTGGCCGGTCAAGCAGAAATACGGCCGCAAAATCTCCTGGGCCGACCTGATGATTCTCGCTGGCAACGTCGCGCTGGAGTCGATGGGCTTGAAGACGTTCGGTTTTGCCGGCGGGCGCGAGGACATCTGGGAACCGGAAGAAGACATCTACTGGGGCGCCGAGAACACCTGGCTGGATGACAAACGCTACTCCGGCGACCGGGATCTCGAAAATCCGCTCGCCGCCGTGCAGATGGGGCTGATTTACGTCAATCCCGAAGGCCCGAACGGCAACCCGGACCCGATTGCCGCGGCGCGCGACATTCGCGAAACCTTTGCCCGCATGGCGATGGACGACGAAGAGACGGTAGCACTCATCGCCGGCGGCCACACCTTCGGCAAAACCCATGGCGCGGGTGATGTGGCGCTGGTGGGTCCCGTGCCGGAAGCGGCCCCCATCGAGGAGCAGGGATTGGGCTGGAAGAGCAGCTTCGCCACCGGCAAAGGTGGTGACGCGATCTCCAGCGGCCTGGAAGTCACCTGGACGACCACACCGACTAAGTGGAGCAGCAATTTCTTCTGGAACCTGTTCGGCTACGAATGGGAACTGACGAAGAGCCCAGCGGGGGCGCACCAGTGGCAGCCGAAGGGCGGTGCGGGCGCCGGTACGATACCGGATGCCCACGACCGGTCGAAGCATCACGCGCCCACCATGCTGACCACCGACCTCTCGTTGCGGTTCGACCCTGCCTACGAGAAAATTTCGCGGCGCTTCTACGAAAATCCAGATCAGTTCGCCGATGCTTTCGCGCGGGCGTGGTTTAAGCTGACGCACCGCGACATGGGTCCCCTGTCGCGTTATCTCGGGCCCCTCGTCCCAGCCGAGAAACTGCTATGGCAGGACCCCATTCCAGCAGTGGATCACAAGTTGGTCGACGAGCAGGACATTGCCATCCTGAAGGCCAAGATTCTTGGATCCGGACTATCAATTTCCCAGCTGGTCACAACTGCCTGGGCGTCCGCGGCAACGTTCCGTGGCAGCGACAAACGCGGGGGCGCGAACGGCGCCCGTATTCGCCTGGCGCCCCAGAAGGACTGGGAGGTTAACCAGCCGGCTGAACTGGCGAAAGTTCTGCCGAAGCTGGAAGCGATCCAGAAGGCGTTCAACAGCGCGGCATCAGGCGGTAAAAATGTTTCACTTGCTGATTTGATCGTTCTGGGCGGCTGCGCGGCCGTCGAAGCGGCTGCGAAAAAAGCCGGGCAGGACGTAAAAGTTTCCTTCTCGCCAGGGCGCATGGACGCATCGCAGGAACAGACCGACGTACATTCGTTCGCCGTACTGGAGCCCACGGCGGACGGTTTCCGCAACTACGTCCGCAAGGGCGGCGAGGCGGATTCCGCCGAGTTGCTGGTGGATAAAGCACAGTTGCTGACGCTGACCGCCCCTGAGATGACGGTTCTCATTGGTGGCCTGCGCGCCCTGAATGCAAATTTTGGGCAGTCGGAACACGGTGTCTTCACCAAGCGGCCCGGAACATTAACCAATGATTTTTTCGTGAACCTGCTCGACATGAGCACGAAGTGGCAAAAATCCGCCACATCGGAAGGCGTGTTTGAAGGGCACGACCGGGCGACGGGTGAAATCAAGTGGACAGGCACCGTGGCCGATCTCGTCTTCGGTTCAAACTCCCAGCTCCGCGCCCTCGCGGAAGTCTATGCGTGTAACGACGCGCAGACGAAGTTCGTGCATGACTTTGTGGCTGCCTGGGACAAGGTGATGAACCTTGACCGCTTCGACCTTGTTTGATCTCGCTTGATCTAATCTGTAACCTCTTCCTCCGGGGGAAGCCCCGGAGGAAGACTGTTTTGGGTCGTAAACCGCCTCCCAACCCTCAACTCATTCCTTTTCCGGCACAAACCCGCACAAATTGGGGTGCAAGTAAAAAATTAAACTTTACTAACAGCCCGTTATAACGCGTTCTTCACAAGTGCTCCACGTGAAGCACCCCTAATGTCCGGTACTGCCAAACCCGCCAGCCCCGCGCGCCGTCTCATCCAAATCCTCAACCTCCACCCACACCGCCCGGTGCACCGGCGCCAGCACCGCCTGCGCAATCCGCATCCCGCGCGTCACCAAAAAATGTTCCTCAGACGCATTGAGCACAATCACGCAAACCTCGCCGCGATAATCCTCGTCGATGGTGCCGGGAGAATTCGGAATCACAATGCCATGCTTCAGCGCCAGGCCCGAGCGCGGCCTTACCTGCAACTCAAACCCCGGCGGCAGCGCAATGGAAAATCCCGTGGGTATCAACGCACGCCCCGCCGGGCGGATATTCACCGGCTTGTCCACCGCCGCCAGCAAGTCCATCCCCGCCGCACCGGCCGTCGCATATTCAGGCAGCGCCAAACCCTGACCATGCGGCAAGCGGCGGATTTTAACATTATGCTCGGCACTCATGTAAAAAATTCCCCTATTTTAGCCGCCAGTTTCGCCGCCACTTCATTCTTGCCCAGCTTCGGCCACGCCTGCGCGCCGGCCTTGCTCAACAGCAAAACCTCGTTCTCCTCGCCACCCATAATCCCGGTGCCGCCAACGTTATTCGCCACGATCCAGTCACACCCTTTGCGCGCCCGCTTGGCAGCCGCGTATTCCGCCAGCCGTTCCGTTTCGGCGGCAAACCCCACCACCAGCCTAGGCCGTTGCGGCCCAGGGGCGGAGAGGCGCGCCAGAATATCCGGGTTTTCCGTCAGATGCAGGGCGGGAGGTGCGCCACCATCCTTTTTCATCTTATGCGGCGCTTCATCGGTCACCCGCCAGTCGCCCACCGCCGCCGCGCATACTGCGATATCCGCCGGCAACGCGGCCTCCACCGCCGCCAGCATCTGCGCCGCCGTCTCCACGTGCACGGTTTGCACACCCGCGGGGTCGGCAATCGCCACCGGCCCGCTCACCAGAGTCACCCGCGCGCCAAGCGCCGCCATCGCCGCGGCGATGGCGTGGCCCTGCTTGCCGGAACTGCGGTTGGCGATGTAGCGCACCGGGTCAATCGGCTCATGCGTCGGCCCGGAGGTCACAATCGCATGTTTCCCCGTAAGCGGCCCGCCAACCCCCAGTGCCGCCTCGATGGCAGCCAGAATCACCGGCGGTTCCGCCAGCCGTCCGGGGCCAAATTCACCGCAGGCCATCGGCCCGGCATCCGGCGGCACCACCAGCACGCCGCGTGACTGCAACAGCGCCATGTTCGCCCGCGTCGCCGCATGTTCCCACATCCGCACATTCATCGCCGGCGCCACCAGCACCCGCTTGTCGGTCGCCAGCAGCAACGTGCTCGCCAGATCCCCCGCCAGACCGGCGGCCATTTTTGCCAGAATATCGGCACTCGCAGGTGCTACCACCACGAGGTCAGCCGAGCGGGACAGCTCGATATGGCCCATCTCGCTCTCATCGGTCAGCGAGAACAGCTCCGTGTAAACCTTGTTGCCAGTGAGCGCCTGCAATGACAGCGGCGTGACGAATTGCGCCCCGGCCTTGGTCAACACGCTGGTCACGCCGTACCCGGCTTTGGTCAGCAGCCGAACGAGTTCCAGCGCCTTATACGCCGCGATTCCGCCGCTTACGATCAGCAGGACGCGCTTCACAGCCGCCAACCCTGGTGAATGGCGGCGATGCCGCCCGAAAGGTTGCGGTAGGTCACACGCTCCAGCCCGGCGGTTTCCATCATGGCTTTTAGGGTCTCCTGGTCTGGGAACATGCGGATGCTCTCCGCCAGATATTGGTAGCTATGCGCGTCATTCGCCACGATCTGGCCGATTTTCGGCAGCGCCTGGAAGGACCAGGCATCGTAGAGTTTCTCGAACCCGGCGATTTGCAGTTTGGAGAATTCCAGCACCAGAAATTTGCCCCCAGGTTTGAGCACCCGCCGCGCCTCGGCGATCACCTTGTCCTTGTTGGTGCAGTTGCGCAGGCCGAAGGCCATGGAAACCCGGTCCACCGACGAATTGGGCAGGGGAATTGCCTCGGCATCGGTGACCAGAAAGGTGATATCGCCCAGCAGCCCGTTGGCGGTGGCGCGGTCGCGGCCGACGCTCAGCATGGCGGCGTTGATATCCGACAAAATCGCCGGTCCGCCGCCCTTTTTCAGCCAGCCGAAGGTGATATCGCCGGTGCCGCCGGCGAGGTCCAGCAGCGTGCGGTTGGGGCGCGGATCCAGCGCCCGGATGAATTCGCGCTTCCACAGGCGGTGGACCCCCAAGGACATCAGATCGTTCATGATGTCATACTTGCCGGCCACGGAATCGAATACCTCGCGCACCAGTTCGCGTTTTTTTTCGCGGTCCACGGTGGTGAAGCCAAAATCTACGGTCTCTGGGGTGTTGCTCGTCATGAACCTAGTATAGCCATGTTTCCAAATGCCGGAACTCCCCGAAGTAGAAACCGTGATGCGCGGCCTGGACGCCAGGTTGACCGGGCATGTCATAAGCCGCGCTACCCTGCACCGGCCGGATTTGCGCTGGCCGATTCCGCCGGAATTTGCGGCCACACTGACCGGGGCGAAAGTGCTGGGGTTTCGGCGGCGGGGTAAGTTTTTGCTGATGCGGCTGGATCGCGGGGTCTCGGTGCTCATCCATCTGGGCATGTCCGGCCGGATGCTGTTTGACGCACCGGCGGCCAAGCATGAGCATTTGACCCTGGAGATGGACGACGGCACGCGGCTGGGGTTTGTGGACCCGCGGCGGTTTGGCGCGTTGGACCTGATTGCGACGGGGGCGGAGGATACCCACAGGTTGCTCGCCGGCATGGGACCGGAGCCGCTGGGCAATGAGTTTTCCGGCCCGGTGCTGGCGGCGGCGCTGAAGGGCAAGGCGGCGACGATTAAGGCCGCCATTCTGGACCAGGGGGTGGTGGCGGGGATCGGGAATATTTATGCCAGCGAGGCTTTGTTCCGCGCCAAAATTTCGCCGCGCCGGCTGGCGGGGAGTTTGAGCAAGCCGGCGGTGGAACGGCTGGTGGGGGCGATAAAAGATACGTTGCGCGAGGCGATTGCGGCGGGCGGGTCTTCGTTGCGTGACTATGTGCAGCCCAGCGGTGAACTGGGGTATTTCCAGCATGCATGGAAAGTTTATGGCCGCGCCGGGGAATTTTGCGAGCGGTGTCCTGGGCCGCCGGAATGTTCCGGGATTAAGCAGATGGTGCAGGCGGGGCGGAGTACGTTTTATTGTGCGCGGACGCAGAAGTAGGGGGGGCGATAGCGTTGAAATTTGCGTTCTGACATGGAGTTAAAACGCGTTTGGCTCTATGTTTTGCATGGTGCAGGCTGTTGATATTGTGGGTAGAAATTGTTTTCAAAAGTATTGAATTGTGAATGGGCCGGGTGTGGGTCTTTTGCGCCGCCCCCGGTATAGTCGGCGAAATAGAGCTGTATCGGGGGGATTATGACAGGCGCAGGCAACGGCACCGTCGAGACAATCACAGGGCCGAGCATCGGCCGGATTATCGATTTTTTCGTCCGCTACGGCAATTTCACCCTCGGCGGTGGGAGCGCGACATCGGCCGTCATGCACCGAGAGCTGGTGACGAAACGGCGATGGCTCACCGATGACAATTTCGCGCTATGCTACGCGCTCGGCCGCCTGACGCCCGGAACAAACCTTCTCGCCAACTGCACGGCCCTCGGCTGGCTGCTCCGGCGCTTGCCCGGCGCAATCGCCGCGCTGCTCGCCGCCTCGATCCCCTGCACACTCATGGTAGTCGTGCTGACCGCCGTGTTCACCACATGGCAAGAAAACCGGATCGCGCAAGCCGCCATTCACGGCGCTGTCGCTGCGGCGGTTGCGATCACAGCGAAAACCAGTTGGACGATTGCTCGTCCCCATTTCAAAGGCGGCGCACGGCCGCGGGTTGTTATTATCGGCGCGGTGGCGTTCGGGGCCTATGTCGGGCTTGGGATACCGGCGATCTACATTCTTTTGCTCGCGGGTGTTGTCGGTGCATTTTTGCCGGCGACTCAGTCATGAACGCTGCTCTGCTCTATCTCCTGCTACTCAAGGGAACCGTGACGGCTTTCGCGGGTCTGGCGTCGCTGCCGGTGATACATGACACACTTGTCGCCCACTACCATGTGCTGACAGACCAGCAGCTCAACGAAGCCGTCGTCATCACGCGAAGCACGCCGGGGCCGGTCGGGCTTTACGTTGTCAGCGTCGGCTATTTCGTCTCGGGCCTACCGGGGGCGGTTGCAGGTTGGCTTGCCATGATCACTCCGGCCCTTCTGGTGATCCCCCTTATCCATTTTACCGGACGGCATATCGAGCATCCCCGCCGCAAGGCGATCTTGCAGGCCATCGTCCTGGCAAGCGCTGGCCTGCTGCTCGCGGCGGCGATCCCGCTTGCCCATAACGCGCTTACGGATTGGGTAACGGTCGCGATCGCGGCTGTCAGCCTGGCTCTTCTATTGACCACGGAAATCGACACGCTTTGGATCATTCTCGGCGCTGCGGTCGCTTCCTTCTCCGCGTCGTCTCTTGGAATCATCACCCTTATCACCTGATAATGCGCAGCAAGTTCGCTGCGCAACCATTACGGTCATATCTTCTGGAAATCTGAAAGTCTTGAATTTCGAAACAAGAGGACGGGCATAACGGCCGCTGCTTCGGAAGCGAAACAGTCTGCTTCTGGATTGCCGCCCCCCGCCTCCGCGAGGGTCGCAATGATGATTTTGATGGGATTTCCTATAAATTTATAATTTTATGGTTGTGGCGGATTACTCCGCCGCCATGATTTTTTCCAGGTTGCCGACCACCACTTTGTTGCGGCCGCTGGCTTTGGCGCGGTAGAGGCCGTTGTCGGCGGCCTGCACCAGGGCTTTCGGGCCGGCTTGCGGGTCCAGGCGGGCGGCGCCGATGCTGATGGTGAGTTTGCGGTGGGGGAATTCCGAGCTTGCGACCAGGCCGCGCACGCGTTCGGCGACCAGAATGGCAGCCGAAAGGTCCGTGGCGGGGAGCACGATGACGAATTCCTCGCCGCCGTAGCGGGCCAGGAAATCATACGGGCGCAGGCTGGCTAGCAATACGCGGGCGACCGATTGCAATGCGGAATCTCCGGCCAGATGGCCGAAGGTGTCGTTGTATTGCTTGAACGTATCTATATCGATCAACAGCAAGGAGAGCGGTGCGCCGGTGCGACGCGCGCGGGAGAATTCCTCGGTGAGTTTCTGGTCGTAGGCGCGGCGGTTGGGGATGCCGGTGAGGGCGTCCGTGATGCTCTGCTGGCCGAGGCGGGCGTTGGCTTCGGAAAGACCGATGAGTGTGCGGCGCATTTCCAGAAGTTCCATGATCTGGCGCGCAAGCGTTTCCAGCGCGCTGCTTTGTTCGGGCGCGAGGGTGCGGCTGCGTTTGTCCAGCACGCTTAAACTGCCCAGCACCTCGCCGGTGGGGGAGATGAGCGGCACCGCCGCATAGAAGCGCATTTTTGCGGGGCCAGTGATGCGGGCGTGGCCGGCAAAGCGCGGGTCCTGATGCATGTCCGGTACTGTAATGATGGGGCCGGGCTGTTCGATGGTGAGATCGCAGAATGAATAGCTGCGCGGCAGGCTCTGGGATTTTTCCGCGAAAGTGCTGCTGCTGAAACGCGCTTTGATCCATTGACGGTCACGATCGAAAAACGAAACCAGCGCCACTGGCGTTCCGCAGATGAAGGCGGCCAGACGCGCGATGTCGTCGTAGGATTTTTCAGCGGCGCTATCGAGAATAGTGTAACCTTCGAGAGCATTTAACCGGAGTGATTCATCGTCATCCAGGATTGGTTCAATGTTGAAGCCAATAGATGGCGGCGCGCGCCGGAATGTCAGAATTTCGCTCACGGTTCATAGCCTTTCACGTGGATAAGGTGATGTTAGGCGCGGAAAGGTTAAAAAAATGTGAAGATGCGTGTGGGGTGTTGTTAATCTTAATGAAACCAGGCGGCGGAGAGAGGAAGGAAGATGGATTGCTTCGCTGCGCTCGCAATGACGGGGGGTATCTAGCCTTCCTCGGAGAAAAACTTGATGTTCATGAAGTTGGTGCCGGTGTTTTCCGGCACTTCGCGGCGGTAGCGGGTCAGGGCGGAAGCCAGGGCGGTGAATTGCACGGCCTGGGAAAAATCCACGCTTTGTAGCGCGTCACCCAGCCACCGGCTCCAGTCCAGGTAATGCCGCGCGTTGGCGT
Organism: uncultured Alphaproteobacteria bacterium; assembly: GCA_963696195.1. Classification (GTDB taxonomy): domain Bacteria; phylum Pseudomonadota; class Alphaproteobacteria; order Acetobacterales; family Acetobacteraceae; genus Acidocella. The sequence goes on along the minus strand of OY968826.1, from coordinate 1,024,028 downwards.
TAAGCATTTTGCCGAAGAAGTTTTCCGTCTGGCCCGTTGCCTGCATCTGCCCGTTCGCCAGTGCTTTCAGCGTATTGGGCTTGGGGCCATGGAAGTGTAGAATGGCGGCGCGATCGGTAAACGGCCAGTAGGGCTTATAGTTCAAAAGCGGGTCCAGCCGGTCCCATGCGCCGCGATAGGTTTCGTTGAGGGCAATCTGGTCGTCATAGCGGTAACGGCCGGGGGTGGTGATGCCGTGTTTTATGTGCGCTTCCAGCACCGGGTAGCTTGCGCGCATTGCTGGAACGTTAAGTAGCATGACGCCGGAGTTGAAATAGTTCCAGTTGTCCGGGAGCATTTCCGGCGCTGCCGCGAAGGTTTTTGGTTGCATGTTGGAAATGTCGAACCGGCGGAGGAAAATAATGTCGCAATCGGTGTAGAGCACGAACTCATGTTCTTGTTCCACCGCCGGAATTTCCAGGCGCAGCCAGTGGCCTATGGTATAGGGCTGGAAGGTGCCGGCCGCCTGCGCCTGGGCAAACATGGTGAGGAACCGCGGCTGAATGTCCAGCACGCGCACACCGTGGCGTTCCATCCAGGCGGTGAACTCGGTGCGCGCGCCGAAATACAGCAGCACTGGCTCCAGCCCGCCGACGGCGCGGGCGCTCAGCACCGCAAGGCGGGCAAGGCGCCCGGTTTCGCCCAGGCCGCCCGCTTCGTCGATGCCGAAATACCAGCGCATTATTTGAGGGCTTGCACGGCCTTTAAAACTTCATCGGCGTGGCCAGGGACTTTCACCTTCGGCCAGATGTGAGCGATTTTGCCTTTGGCGTCGACCAGCACGGTTGAGCGCTCGATGCCCATGTATTTTTTGCCGTACATGGATTTCTCCAGCCAGGCGCCATAGGCGGCGATGGTGGTGGTGGCGGGGTCTGATGCGAGCGGGAAAGTGAGGTTGTATTTCTCGGCGAATTTGTCGATGGCCTTCATGCTGTCCTTGGAGACGCCGATGACGGTGACGCCGGTTTTACCAAGTTGGGGCAGTGCCTCCTCGAAGGCGCAGGCCTCCTTGGTGCAACCCGGCGTGTCGGCGCGGGGGTAGAAATACAGCACGAAGGGTTTGCCCTTGAGGCTGGCCAGGCTGATTGTGCGGCCGCCCGAGGCGGGGAGGGAGAAATCCGGGGCGGCATCGCCGATGGCAAGGGTCATTGTGGTGGCTCCGTATGGATGTGGCGTTCAAAACAGTCTCGCACGTTCCGCGCGGCTTGCGCCATGGCGGCTTGCAAATCCTCCCAGTCCGCCGTGCCGGTGGCGCGCAGCAGCGGGGTGAGCATGGCGGGGGGCACGGTGTGGGCGCGGTCCGACAGGCCGGTGATGCGGTTGATGCCTTGGACGCTGCGCCAGAGGAAATCCGCGTGCAGCAGCGCGTGGGCGTCGGCTTGGGGCAGGTGGCCGGCATGGGCCAGGGCGCGCAGGGCGTCGGCGGTGTTGGGGTGGAAAAGTGCGGGCTGGGCGGGGCCGTGGATGAGTTGCAGGGCGGCGGCGATGAAGCTGAGTTCGAGCATCCCGCCGGGCAGGGTTTTGATGTCGAAGGGGCCGCGGGAGGGGAGTTCGGCTTCAATCCGGTCGCGCATGGCGATGCTGTCGGCGCGGATTTTTGCCGGCGGGTCCTGGCGGCAGAGGGCGGCGAGGATTGCGCTGGAGACGATGGCGGCGAAGCCGGGTGTGGCGGCGAGCACGCGCGCGCGGGTGAGGGCCAGGCGCTCCCAGGTCCAGGCGTCGGCGGCTTGGTAGCGGCGGAAGGCGGTGAGCGAGACGGCGACCGGGCCGTGGTTGCCCGAGGGGCGCAGGCGCATATCCACTTTGTAAAGTGGGCCTTCCGGTCCCTGGGCGGTGAGTGCCGCGGTGAGCGCGTTGGCGAGGCGGACGAAATAGGGCGTCGGCGCGGTCTCCATCGGGGCGTGATCGTAGATCAGCATGAGGTCGAGGTCGGAGCCGGCAAGCATTTCGCAGCTGCCGGCCTTGCCCATGGCGACCACGGCGAAGGCGCCGCGCGGGACTTTGCCGTAGCGCGCCTGATGCTGGGCGAGCACGCGGGGCAGGAGGGCGGAAAGGGCGGCGGCGGCGAGGTTGCTGCGCAGGCGGCCGGCGTCGTTAATGTCCAGCCGGCCTTCCAGCGTGGCGACGGAGAGGTGGAACTCCTCGCGGCGGACGAAGTGGCGGGTGAGGGCGACTGCGTCCTCCAGCGCATCGGCGTCGCGCAGCAGGTGGCGGAGCACGGGCTTGGGTGCGGCGAAGCGGGCACTGGGGGAGAGCAGGGCCTCCAGCGCATGGGGGTCCTCGGCCAAGTGCTCGGCCAGGGCGGGGGCGGCGCCCAGCACGGCGGCCATGCGGCGCAGGACAGCGGGGTTGCGCTGGAACAGGGAGAGCAGTTGCACCCCGGCACGCTGGCGGGAAAGCAGAGTGTCAAAATGCGCGAAGGCCTTGTCCGGCTCGGGCTGCTGGCCGAGCACGGCGAGGAGGTTGGGGAGGATGCCCTCCAGCAGGGTACGCGCGCGTTCCGAGCGCAAGGCGGGCACCTGGCCGCTGGACCAGGCGCGCAGGCGTTCGGCGATGTGTTGGTCACCGGTGAAGCCGAGGGCGTGGAGGCGTTCGGTGAAGGCGGCGGGCGGCGCGCCTTCGGGGCCGGGGTCGATGCGGTTGTCCGAGGCATCCTCGCCGGCGTCGAAAAAGGCGAGAAAATGGCGGTGCACGCTGGCGAGGAGTTTGGGGAAATCGCGGCGGAAGTCTTTGTCGCCGAGGAAAATGATGAAGGAAGCCAGAGCGGCTTCGTTCGCCGGCAAAGAATGTGTCTGGCGGTCGGCGATCATTTGCAGCCGGTGTTCGACGCGGCGGAGCTGGCGGTAGTCGGCGGCCAGGGTGCGGGCGGCGGCGGCGGGCAGGTGCCCGGCTTTCACCAGCGCGGGCAGGGCGTCCAGCGTGGCAAGGATGCGCAATTGCTTGTCCTGCCCGCCCCAGACGAGGCTGAGGGTCTGCACGATGAACTCGATTTCGCGAATGCCGCCCTGACCGCGTTTTACGTCGCGCCCGAGCAGGCCGGCGCCGTTGGCTCCGGCGTCGATCTGGCGCTTCATGTCGTGGATGTCGGCGATGGCGGCGAAATCCAGGTTTTTGCGCCAGATGAAGGGGCGGATGGCGGCGAGGAAGGCGTCACCCATGGCGAAGTCGCCAGCGATGGTGCGGGCTTTGGAGAAGGCGGCGCGCTCCCAGGTGCGGCCGTGGCTCTCATAATAGGAAAGTGCCGTGGGCAGCGCGACGACCGGCGGGGTGGCGGAAGGGTCCGGGCGCAGGCGCAGGTCCACGCGGAAGACGTAGCCGTCAGCGTCGCGGGTAGCGAGCAGGTTGATGAAGTCGCGCGCGAGGCGGGCCATGATTTGCTGCGCGTCTTCGTCATACACCGGGGATTGCGGGTCGAAGAACAGCACCAGGTCGATGTCCGAGGAATAGTTCAATTCCCGCGCGCCGAGTTTGCCCAGGGCCAGGACGGTAAAGCCGGAGTCGCGTTCGGGATCTTCCGGGTGGGGCAGGGTGATCTGGCCGGCCTCGTGCAGGCCGAGCAACAGGTGCCGGATGGCGGCGCGGCAGGCGGCCTCCGCGAGGTCCGAGAGGGCCCTAGTGATTTTGGGCAGGCGCCAAAGGCCGCCGATGTCGGCGATGGCGATGGCGATGGCGGCGCGGCGTTTGGCTTCGCGCAGTTGGGCGGCGAGCTGGTGGCGGCTGGTGGCAAGCGGCAGGGCGCGCAACTTATCCAGCGCGGCTGCCAGGGTGGCGTCCGGTCCGGCCTTTAGCGTCTGCATCAGGCACTCCGACTCGCGGCAGGCGAGATCAGCGAGGTAAGGTGCGTTGCCGCCCAGGCAGCCCAACACCGCGCGGCCCGCGGGCGTGGCGGCAAAACGGCGCTGGGCGGCGCCTAGGGCAGCAAAATCCTCATGCAAACGCGCCGCGGCGGCGGGATCAGCCGGAGCGGAAAATTGTAGGTTGTGGGACACGGCGTGCATCTGGCAAGCAGGACAAGATGAAACGGCGCGTAGGTCAAGCAGGACGGATTTTAGCGGAGGCGCTGCATCAACTGGGGCGCATCGCCATGCTGGCGCTGGTGCTGCTGTTGGTGAGCGTCTGCATGCTGGGATACCGGCTGTCGCAAGGGCCGATTTCGTTGCCTGATTTGGCCTCCAGGCTGGCAACCGCCGCCTCCGGCCAGGGCATAAGCATACAAATGCGGCAGGCAGAACTGACCTGGGCCGGATACCAGCAGGGCGGCGGCGAGCCGATTTATTTACAACTCGGAGACATTGCGGTCCGTAACGAGCTGGGGGTGATGCTGGTGAGCATACCCGCCGCGCGGTTGGAGGTGATGCCTTCCGCCCTGATAGGGGCCAGCGCACCGCTGTTGGTTAACGCCACGCACGCGCAATTTACCGGGTCGAGCGTGCCGGTGTCGCTACAGGCGTCGATCTGGCCCGGTCCTGGTTTCAAGTTTGCCAGTGCGGATGTGAGCGTGACGCTGGGCGCGGGCCACCTGGGCGTGGGGGCAAACAGCCTGCCCGTTGATTCCGGCGGTTTTACATTGAAGGTGACGCAGCGGGCGGTTGAGCTTTCGGACGGGCATTTGGACCTGACCAAGACCGGCGCCAGCAAGCCACGCATGACCTTCAGTGGCAATGCGCAGCTGACCAGCCAGTGGAATGCCAGCGTAACCGCCAGCGCGGATGCAGTGCAGGCCGGTGATCTGGGTGCCTATTGGCCGCCGGTGCTGATCCCGCCGACACATGACTGGGTGCTGAAAAACATCACCGCCGGCACCGCGCGCGATGCCGATTTTACCTTCAGCCTGGTCGCACCGCGTGACCTGGGAAATTTGCGACTGACTAATGTCACCGGCAGCTTCACTGCCGAGGACCTTACGTTGAGCTGGCTTGATGGGGCCACGCCGATTACGGCGCTGAACGGCACCATGGTCTTCCAGGACCATAATCGCGCGTTGATTACCGCCAGCGCCGGGCGGCTGGGCGGGCTGGTGCTGACCAGCGGCCAGATGCAGCTTTCGGACATAGCCATGCCGACCCCGACGATTGGACAGCTCGACGTAAGTGCTGCTGGGACGATCCCGGATGCTATTGCGGTGCTGAATGCGCCGCCGCTCAGCCTGCTGCGCCACGCGCCGCCGCAATTGGCGCAGGCCACGGGCACTGTTACCGCCACGGTGACGGCGCGGATGCCCTTCATCAACGGCCTGCAATTTGAACAGACCGGGTTGCGCGTCATAGCCAATCTGCATCAGGCGGGATTTGAATTGGGCGGGCCGGGGCTGCGGTTTTCGGCAGGGGAAGGACGGCTGGAGGTCACGACACAGGGGTTGACCGCGAAAGCCAGGCTGCAATTTGCCGGGGAGCCCGCGCAGTTGAACGCGCAGGTTGCATTCACCGGAGCGGCGGGGACGGAGGATATGACGTTGAGCAGCGTCGCCGGGCCGGTGCTGCTGCGCAAATGCGGGCTGGATGCCGCCTCGGGCGTGGCCGGAGGCGCTCCGCCCTATAGTTTGCGGATCACCGGCGATGACACTGGGACGCAAACCGCCCGGTTGCAGGTGGATTTGACACCCGCGGCGCTGACTGCCCGGAATTTCGGCTGGAGCAAGCCAGCCGGGGCGGCCGGGCACCTGCGCCTGACCGCCACCCTGAGCGACGGTAATTTTACGTCGCTGGATAGCATCGATGCCAGCGCGCCGGGGCTGAACATTCAAGGGCTGGGGCGCGGCGGGCAAATGGTATTTTCGGCGGCCAATATCGGCCGGACCGTGGCGCGAGGCGTGTTGACCGCGCCTGCCGGACCGAATGCGGCCTGGGTGGCGAGCTTCTCCGGCCCGATGCTCGACCTGCGCGCGCATGACAATGAAACGGAAAACGGGGGAACTGCAAACGGGGCGCGGGCTGCCAGCAAAGCTGAAGCCAACTTGCCGCCGAGCGGTCCCTTTTGGCGGGCAGGGCTGAGCTTCCAGCAACTAGCCCTGGCCGCCAGCCCCGCACCGGTGTTCACGGGCTTCACCTTTAACGGCGATGGTCAGGGGGGGACGCTGTTGAGTGGGCAGGCGGCGGCCGGGGGCGTTACCTTGAGCATTGCGCCGGTTAGTCCGCCACGGCAGCATGTGCATTTGCAGGCGCCGGATGCCGGAATGCTGTTGCGGGCGATGAATGTCTATGCCGGATTGGACAATGGCGCGCTGACGCTTGATGCGGATTACGGCGGCAGCGCACCGGCCACAGGCAGGCTGACGCTGACGGATTTCCGGTTGGAGCACGCGCCGGCTTTCACCAAGATCATGGAGGCGCTCACAGTTTATGGCGTGCCGGCCGCGGCTTCGGGTCCGGGATTGTCATTTTCCGAAGCGGTGGTGCCGTTCAGCCTGGATAGCCAGACTCTATACCTGCATGGCGCGCGGGCATTTTCATCATCGCTGGGGTTTACCGCGACCGGTGGTATCGGCTTGAGCGATGACAGTTTGGATGTGGATACCACCATCATTCCCGCTTACGAGTTCAACTCGCTGCTGGGAAAAATCCCGCTGCTGGGGCACTTGTTCACGGCGGAAAAGGGCGGGGGATTGATTGCGGTGCGGGTAAAAATAACCGGTACGTTTGATGACCCGAAAGTGGCTGCGAACCCACTCTCGGCGATTACGCCGGGAGTGTTGCGCGGAATTTTCGGGATCGGGGAGGATGAGAAGTAGAGGGGTGGCGAAATTGCTCCTCAAATCGAACTAACTGAATCGCGGAAAGATGAATTGCTTCCCCCCGCTTGCGTGTCGTGCGCACGCACGCATTCACGTGACGTTGGCAATGACGGTGTGGGGTTGTCTTACGCCGTTTCGTCCACTTTGACGCTAGGGCCGGAAGGAGCGGGGAGTTTGCCGACGACGACCATGCCGGGACGCAGCAGGCGGCCGTGTAGCTGCCAGGTTTGGGTCCAGGCTTGCAGGATGGTGCCGGGCGGGTGCTCGGTGGTTTCCTGTTCGGCCATCGCCTGATGCATGTTGGCGTCGAAGGTGGAGCCGGTCGGGTCGTGGCGGGTGATGCCGTTGCGTTCCAGCAGGGAGAGGAAAGAGCGCTCGATGCCCTCGAAGCCTTCGCGCATTTTGGTGACGATTTCGGCTTCGCCTTCCTGGCGCTTGGGTAGGCTGTCGATACCACGTTTAAGGTTTTCGGCGGCTTCCACCACGTCCTTGGCGAATTTCTGCACGGCGTAGAGGCGGGCATCCTCGACCTCGCGCTTGGTGCGGGCGCGCAGATTGGCCATTTCGGCCTCCGAGCGCAGCCATTTGTCCTTCATTTCCTGCAAGGCCGCTTCAAGCTCGGCGGTGCGGGTTGCTGGGTCTTCGGGGGGTTGAACCTCGGCTGGGGTGACGGGTTCGGCGGGTGCAGCCGGTTCGGCTTGGGTTTGATGCTTGGTCATGGTGTGGAATTAGGCGATGCCGGTGCCAGAAACAAGGCTCAATCACGCCGCCAGACACGCCAGGCGCCGGCGGTCTCCGGGCCGGAGCTGCGCTGCGTCGCGAGATCAGCCAGGCGCAGGGCCACGGCGGCGTGTTCGATGACCTGGGTGGTATCTTCGCCGCTGCCGGACCAGCGCCCGGCGACGCCGACGGTGATGGGGGTATGGCCGGGCAGTAGGGCAGGGAACTGGATGCAGAATTTGGCCGCGCGCTCACCCCCGGTAAGGTGGTCCATGTTGTCGCACCACAGCGCGATGATGGTGGCGTCGATGCGGCCTAAAAGGTCGGTGGGGCGGACGATGTCACGCAGTTCCTCGGCCATGCGCATGGCGACCGCACTTTGCAGGGCGGCCGGGGCGCGGGAGAAGCCGAGGTAGAGGAGCGTGCCGGGCTGGCCTTCCACGTCCAGACGGTCAAACCGGCGGGCCATTTCCTCGGCGAAGGTGCGCTGCGACCAGAGGCCGGTTTCAGCGTCCAGCATGGTGTTGTGGCGCAAAGCGGGGTCGGCGGCGCGGCCGGCGTGGCTGTCGGGCAGGGTAAGCTCGGGCGTGTCGAGGTCGAACAGGATACCGTAGGTGCCGGTGACGGTGGCGCCGGTGAGGCGGGGGGCGAGGGAGAGGCGGAAGACGCTGCGGGCGCCGTCCGGACGGGCGAGTTGCACTTTGCCGTGCCAGGCAACGCATTCCATGCAGATGGTGGTGATGATGGAGCGGAATTGCGCGGCGCTGAGGCCCTCCTCGCCGGCGGGGCCGGTGAGCAGGGTCGCCATTTCCACGCCCAGCAGTTGCGCCGCCGGTTGGCCCAATACCTTGCCGGGGCCAAAGGCGGTGAAGCGGCCAAACGGGTCGGTCTCGAAGGCGAGGTCGGTGAGCATGGCGCAGACGGCTAGCCAGCCGGTGCCGGGGGCGAGACTGAGGGGCTTGGTGCTGGAGATTTGCATGGATGTCATGAGAGCAACAATAGCGGGGGGAGACTGAACAGAAGCTTAATAAGGGCGCGGGTTAAGGGGGGCCGCGTTGACATCGCGGCGGCAGCCCACGATGGTCCGCCGCAGATATAGACTCCAATAGGGATACGATATGAGCGCAGCTTCCTACGACGAATTACAACAGATCATTGCTGCCGCATGGGAGCGGCGCGCCGAGCTTTCGCCCGCCACCACGGGCCCGGACCGGGACGCGGTGGAGGCGGTGCTGGGCCTGCTGGATGCGGGCGCGGTACGCGTGGCCGAGCCGGGGACTGATGGCTGGATGGTGCATCAATGGCTCAAGCAGGCGGTGCTGCTCTCCTTTCGCTTAAACGCCAACGCGCCGATGGGCGGGGCCGGCGGGGCGGATGTGTTCGACAAGGTGCCGATGAAGTTTGCTGGGTGGGATGCGGACATGTTCGCCAAATCCGGCGTGCGCGCTGTGCCGGGCGCCGTGGTGCGGCGCTCGGCGTATATCGCGCCGGGCGTGGTGCTGATGCCGTGTTTTGTGAACGTCGGCGCGCGGGTGGATGAAGGCACGATGATCGACACCTGGTCGACTGTGGGGTCCTGTGCGCAGATCGGCAAGAACTGCCATATCAGCGGCGGCGTGGGCATTGGCGGCGTGCTGGAACCGTTGCAGGCCAATCCGGTGGTGATCGAGGACGATTGCTTCATTGGTGCGCGCTCGGAAGTGGCGGAGGGCGTGATTGTGGGGCGCGGGGCGGTGCTTTCGATGGGGGTGTTTTTGGGCGCGTCCACGAAGATTATCGACCGCGAGACAGGGGAGATGTTCTCAGGCGTCGTGCCGCCGTATTCCGTGGTGGTGCCAGGCACATTGCCGGGTAAGCCGCTGGCGGATGGCTCGCCGGGGCCTGGGCTTTCCTGCGCGGTGATTGTCAAGCGCGTGGATGCGCAGACGCGCAGCAAGACCTCTATTAACGACCTGCTGCGCGCGTAAAACCGTGGACGTTCTCGCCCTTACGCAGAGTTTGTTGCGTTGCCCCTCCGTCACACCGGCGGATGGCGGCACGCAGGCTGTGCTGATTGCGCGGTTGGAGGCGCTGGGGTTTGCGGTGACGAAGCTGCGCTTTGGCGAGATTGAGAATTTTTATGCGGAGCGGCCAGGAGTGGGTGCGAAACTGTGCTTTGCCGGGCATACCGACGTGGTGCCGCCGGGCGAGGGCTGGCGGCATGACCCGTTTGGCGGCGTGGTTGAGGGCGGGATGCTGTACGGGCGCGGGGCGGTGGACATGAAGGGGGCGATTGCCGCTTTCGTGGCGGCGGCGGCGCGGGTGCCGGGGCATGTCTCGCTGTTGATTACCGGCGATGAGGAAGGTGTGGCGGCGGACGGCACGGTGCGTGTGCTGGAATGGATGGCGGCCAACGGCAAAATTCCGGATTTTTGCGTGGTTGGTGAGCCGACCAGCCGGGCGGTGCTCGGCGATGTGGTGAAAATTGGCCGCCGGGGCAGCATGAATGCGCGCATTACCATGACCGGGCGGCAGGGGCATGTGGCGTATCCGCATCTGGCGGATAACCCGATCCACCGGCTGGTGCCGGCGCTGGCGGCGATGACGGCGCAGCCGTTGGATGCGGGGAATGCTTGGTTTGAGCCTTCGAGTTTGCAGATTACCTCGGTGGACGTGGGGAACGCCGCGACCAATGTGATTCCGGCGAGCGCCACGGCGCGGCTGAACATACGGTTCAACAACATGCACGACAGCGCCGGGCTGACCGAATGGCTGCGCGGCGTGCTGGAGCGGTTTGCGCCAGGAGCGGATTTGCAGGTGCAGGTTTCCGGCGAGGCGTTTTTGACGCAGACTGGTCCGCATACCGTGGCGCTGACACGGGCGATCGAGAAAGTGACCGGCGTTACCCCGGAGCAAAATACCGGCGGCGGGACATCGGACGCGCGGTTTATTGCGCGGTACTGCCCCGTGGCTGAATTCGGGCTGGTGGGGGTGAGCATGCACCGCACCGACGAAGCCGTGGAAGTGGCGGCGCTGGCGCAACTGACGGATATTTACAAAACATTGATCGAGGATTTTTGCGGATGATTTTGCGCGGCCTGTTCATGCTCGCGCGGGGCAAAAAAGCCGGCATCAATGAGTTCAGCGGCTCCATGGATGGGTTCACCGCCTCGCTGGCGCCGCTGATCGCGTTTCCGTTGGTGGGGGCTGGGATTTCCGCCCTGAGCGGGCAGTGGGCGTTCGCGCTGGTCAGCCTGTTCTCGCGTATCTGCGCCGTGCTCGTGCTGCCGGTGATTGTTTATGAATTCGCGCAGCGGACGGGGCGCGAGGCGCTGTGGCTGCGTACCGCGACGGCGCTGGACTGGGCGTTTTGGATGCTGCTGCCGGTGCTGTTCGTGGCGGCGTTCATCGCGGCGGTGATTGCGCAGTTTGGCCTGGGCATGGCGCAGGCGGAGATGCTGGCGCTGGGCTTGGCCGGGGTTTATCTGCTCTGGTATCACTGGTTCATCATGCGCGCCGGGCTGGGGTTGAACGGCTGGCAGGCTGGTGGATTGCTGTTGTTCAGTAGTCTGGTGATCGCGGCTTTTTCCGCGGCGCCGCTGCTGGTGTTTCCCGAGTTGTACAAGCAGGCGATGCAGTTTTAGGCTGCCGCCAATTTGTGTTGACGGCGGGGCGCGCAACCCTAAATCTTGAGGACTTCAGGAGGTCATCCGCCATGCCATTCGACCTGTCCCAAAAACTCACCGATTGGCGGCATCATCTGCACGCGCATCCTGAACTTTCGCGCCAGGAGAGCGCGACCGCTGCGTTCGTGTGCGAGAAACTCGGCGAGATGGGGATTGCGTATACAGCCAATATAGGCGGCCATGGGGTGGTGGCGACGCTGACGCGGGGGCACTCCAACCGGTCGGTGGGGTTGCGGGCGGATATGGATGCGCTGCCGGTCAGGGAAGTGCCGGGGCGCGATTATGGCTCGCGCAATCCGGGTGTGATGCATGCCTGCGGGCATGATGGGCATACGGTCTCGCTGCTGGGGGCGGCGCAGCTTCTGCTGAAGGATAAGTCCTGGTCCGGCACGGTGCAGTGCATTTTTCAGCCGGCGGAGGAAGGGTTTGGCGGCGCGCAGGCGATGCTGGACGATGGGCTGCTGCAAAGATTCCCGGTGGAGCGGATATTTGGTTACCATAACTGGCCAGGGCTGGAGGCCGGGGTGGTGATGGTGCATCCGGGGCCGGTGATGGCGGCGGCTTCCAATTTTTTGATCACGCTGAGCGGGCTGGCTGGGCATGCCGCCATGCCACATGCCTGCGCCGACCCGGTGCAGGGGGTGGCGCATCTGATTATTGCGCTGAACAGCATCGTGGCGCGCAATACCGACCCACAGGATGCGGCGGTGATTTCCACCTGCATGCTGAAGGCCGGGGAGGCGAATAACTTGATCCCGGTTGAGGCATCGCTGGGTGGCACGCTGCGGGCGCTGACGCCGAAAATGATGCAGTATTTGCAGAAGCGCGTGCGCGAGGTCGCCAGCCATACGGCGCGGGCGCATGAGCTGACGGCGCGGGTGGAAATTACCAGCTATGTCACGGCGACGATTAATCATGCGGCGGAGGCCGGGCTGGCGGCGGAGGCGGCTGCGGCGGCGGGGTTGAAAGTGCGCCGGGATATGCGGTCGGATATGACGGCGGAGGATTTCGGGCGGTTTCTGGAACTGATTCCGGGGGCGTATGCGTGGATCGGCAACGGGGCGTCGGCTGGGCTGCATAACGAGGCGTATGATTATAACGATGCGATTTTGCCGGTGGCGGCGCGGTATTTTGCCGCCGTGGCGCGGGCGGCGCTGGCGTAGCGGATGGAGTGGCAGGAGCCGGCGATTGTGCTGGAGACCACCGGCTATGGCGAGGGCGATGCGCTGGCAACGGTGCTGACCGCGCAGGGTGCGTGGCGCGGGCTGGTGAAGGGCGGGGCGTCGCGCCGGCTTGCGGGGGTTTGGCAGCCGGGGAACTTGGTTTCGGCGCGCTGGGTGGCGCGGCTGGCGGAGCAGTTGGGGATTCTGAGCGGGGAGCTGGTGCATCCGGCGGCGGCGCTGGCGATGCAAGAGCGGGAGGCTCTGGCGGTGTTGAATGCGGCGTGCGCGCTGGCGGCGGGGGCGTTGCCGGAGCGCGAGCCATGCGCAGCGGTGTTCGCGGGGCTGGCGCGGCTGCTGGCGGGGATTGATATTCCCGGCGTACCGTTGCCTGAACTGGTGCGCTGGGAAATCGTGCTGCTGCGCGAACTCGGGTTTGGGCTGGATTTTACCACGCAGGCGGGCGGGAATGACCGGCTGGCGTATGTTTCGCCACGCACCGGGCGGGCGGTAACGCTGAGCCAGGCGGGGGAATGGGTGGATAGGCTGTTTCCGCTGCCGGAATTCCTGATTGATGACAGCGAGCCAGGTTTGGCGGATTGCCTGGCGGGGTTGCGCATTACCAGCCACTTCTTTGCCCGCGACGTGTTCGGGGCGCGCAATCGCCCCCTTCCAACGGCGCGGGAGCGTCTCTATGACCTGATCGCTGATCGACTAGCCGAGGGTGAGAAGAATGCTGGATGAGGTTTCTGGGCATATTGAAGACGCGCCGCTGAGCAGCGCGCTCTCGGAGCGGTATCTGGCCTATGCGCTGTCCACCATTATGTCGCGCTCGCTGCCTGATGCGCGCGATGGGCTGAAGCCGGTGCATCGCCGGCTGATCTACGCGATGCACCAGCTCAAACTGGACCCGCGCTCGGGCTTTAAAAAATGCGCCCGCGTGGTGGGTGACGTGATGGGTAAGTTTCACCCGCACGGCGATAGCTCGATTTACGAGGCGCTGGTGCGGCTGGCGCAGGAGTTCTCCTCGCGGTTTCCGCTGATCGAGGGGCAGGGGAATTTTGGCAATATCGACGGCGATAACGCGGCGGCGATGCGCTACACGGAATCGCGGCTGACCGAGGTTGCCGAGTTTCTTCTGCGCGGGATTGATGAGAACGCGGTGGATTTCCGCCCGACCTATGACGGCGAGGAGAGCGAGCCGGTGGTGCTGCCGGGGGCGTTCCCAAATTTGCTGGCCAATGGCGCGGCGGGGATTGCGGTGGGCATGGCGACCTCCATTCCACCGCATAATGCCGGGGAAGTTTGCGCCGCGGCGATTCATCTGGTGCAGCATCCTGAAGCGGCGACGCAGGAGTTGATGCGGCATTTGCGCGGGCCGGATTTTCCCACCGGTGGTGAACTGGTGGAGGATGAGGCGACGCTGCTGGCGGCGTATGAGACCGGGCGCGGTTCGCTGCGCACGCGGGCGCGCTGGGTGAAGGAGGCGCAGAAGAACGGCACCTGGGTGATTGTGGTGACGGAGATACCGTATCAGGTGCAGAAGTCGCGGTTGATCGAGCAGGTGGCGCTGCTGCTGCAGGAGAAAAAGCTCCCGCTGCTGGGCGATATTCGCGATGAAAGTGCCGAAACCATCCGCCTGGTGCTGGAGCCTAAGGCGCGCACGGTGGACCCGGAAATGCTGATGGCCTCGTTGTTCCGCGCGACAACGCTGGAGAGCCGGTTCGCGCTGAACATGAACGTGCTGGACGGCGGGCGGACGCCGCGCGTGATGGGGCTGAAGGCGCTGCTGCGCTGCTGGCTGGACCACCGGCATGAGGTGCTGGTCCGAAGGTCTAACCATCGGCTGGAGGCGATTGCGCGCCGGTTGGAGATTCTGGACGGGTACCTGATTGTTTATTTGAACATTGACGAGGTGATCCGGATTATCCGCACCGAGGACCAGCCCAAGCCGGTGCTGATGCAGACTTTCAGCCTGACCGATACACAGGCCGAGGCGATTTTGAACATGCGGCTGCGCAGCCTACGCCGGCTGGAAGAGCAGGAGATCCGCGCCGAGCACAAGAAGCTGAGCACGGAGCAAAAGGGATTGCAGGCGCTGCTGGGCGATGTGGGCAAGCGCTGGGAGAAGATTACCGCCGAAATTGGCGAGGTGCGGGAGAAATTTGGCACGGGGCCGCTGGGCGCGCGGCGGACGAAGATCAGCGCCGCGGCGCCGGTGGTGGAGATTGTCGCCGAGGCGCTGGTAGAGCGCGAGGCGATTACGGTGATTTTGTCGCAAAAGGGCTGGATACGGGCCCAAAAGGGGCATTTGGCCGATGATGCGGAGCTGAAGTTCAAGGAAGGCGACCGGCTGGATTGCCTGCTGCGGTGTGAGTCCACCGACCGCATCGCGCTGCTGGCGACCAATGGGCGGGTTTATACGCTGAAAGCCTCGGATATTCCGCGCGGCCGGGGAGATGGGCAGGCGATAAGGTTGCTCATTGAGCTCGCCAATGAGGATGGCGTGTTGCGGCTGTTTTTGCCGGATTTGACGGCGAAGTATCTGGTGGCGTCGTCCTCCGGGCGCGGGTTTATTCTGCCGGGGGCGGAGCTGACCTCCGAGCGGCGGGCGGGCAAGACGATTTTGACGCTGCGGCCGGGCGAGGAATGGGCGGCCTGCGTGCCGGTGAAGGGCGACTATGTCGCGGTGATTGGGAGCAACCGCAAGCTGCTGGTGTTTCCGCTGGCCGAGGTGCCGGAGATGCCGAAGGGCGCCGGGGTGATTTTACAGAAGTACAAGGATGGCTCCCTGAGCGACGTGAAAGTGTTTGCGCTGGCCGAAGGGCTGACATGGCGGCTGGGTGATAAAACCCGCACGGAGCCGAAACTGACCGAATGGCTGGGCGTGCGGGCGCAGGTGGGACGGATGCCGCCCAACGGGTTTCCCAAATCGGGCAAGTTCGGCGGTGAGGCGGGATAAAGGTTCAGCGCACGAATTTCAGGCCAGAAGCTTAATTCGCTTTCGGGGACTCTCTGGATATACGTTTTGAAACATGTGCAGCATTGCGTTGTTACATTTTTATGCAAAATGGCTTCAGGCTTAACCTGGAGGGTTTTACATGCTGTCACGCCGGTCTTTGGCTATAACGTTGTTGAGCGCGGGGGCTGCCGCTATGGCGGTTGGGCTTGGTGCGGGGCGAGCGGGGGCGCAGGTGCCGCCGCCGTATCCCCCCGGTTACCTCCCGCCGCCGCCACGCAAGCCGGAGGTAATTCCGGTGGCGCCGGGTGTTGCCTATGTGTGGGTTCCGGGGCATTGGGTGTGGAACAGGAACGCTTATGCTTGGCGCCATGGGCATTATGTGCTGCGCCAGCATGGCTGGAGCCACTGGGTGGATGGTCACTGGGCGGTGCGTGGCGGCGCCTGGGTGTGGATCCCCGCCCACTGGGAATAGATCAGGCTTTTGCCATGGCTTGAATGCGCTCCACCATTGCGGCAACACCGTTGCCGCGATTGGTGGAAAGTGCGGCGATAAGCCCCAGATCATGCAGGAATTTTGCCGGGGTCGCGAGGATTTCAGCGCGCGGGCGGCCGGAATAGACGCGCAGCACCAGCGCCACCAGGCCCGAGACGATAGCGGCGTCCGAGGCGCCGGCGAAATATAATTTGCCGCCACTCTGCTCCGCCGCCAGCCAAACCTGGCTTTGGCAGCCTTTCACGCGGTGTTCCTCGTCCTGCCATTCAGCGGGGTAGGGGGGCAGTTTGCGGCCCAGCTCGATGATGAACTGGTAGCGGTCCATCCAATCGTCGAACAGCCCCAGATCCTCGGCGATGGCGGCAATCGCCGCCGCCGCGGTGGCGTCCTCGGGTTGGTAGTAGGAAGTCATAGCCAGCCTTTCTTGCGGAACCATGCCAGCGGCAGCACCGCGGAGAGGATCATGAACGCCCAGGCGTAGCCGTAGCCATACCTCCAAGAGAGTTCGGGGATGTCGTGAAAGTTCATGCCGTAGATACCGGCGATGAGGGTTGGCGGGATGCCGACGATGGAGACGATGGTGAGCACTTTGATGAGGCTGTTCTGGGCGATGTTGATGAGGCCGAGCGTGGCGTCGAGCAGGAATTGCACTTTGTCGGTGAGGTGGGTGCTGAATTCGTTGAGCGAGGAGACATCCTTGGCAACCGATTTGAGACGCTGGCTGACGGGTTTTGGCAGCCACGCCGCCGTGCCTAGAACATAGGGGGCGATGCGGGCCACGCCGAGCTGGCTGTCCCGCAGGAAGGAGATGGCATCGTAGCCGCGCCCGAGAATGACCAGCGTTGCCTGTAGCTCCGCCTCGGCATTGCGCCGGCGGCTCGCGCGCTCCTCCGGCGCGGTGCTGAAGCGGTGGTGGAAAATCTGGTGCGAGAGTTCATCCAGTTCGCGGCGCAGGTTTTCCAGCGCGTCGGCTTGGCGGTCGACAATGGCTTCCAGCAGGCCCGTGAAAATAATCGCCGAATTTGGCGGGCCGGACTCATGCGGTTGAGCGGCAAAATTGTCGAAAACCAGGCTCGTGGCAAAGCGGATGGTGACCAGGCGGTCCGACGCCAGAACAAAGCCGCAGGCGCTGGATTGCAGGCCTTCGGGCGTACGGGTGACGAGGGGCATGGTCAGGGTTAGCACCTCGCCATCAGCCGAGAGGCGCGAGGAGTTCTCGATTTCCAGGATGTCTTCCTGCTGCGGCAACGCCAACCCGGTCTCGCGGGTGACGAAGGCGTAATCTTCCGGATGCGGGTTTTCCAGGTCGAACCAGAGCGCTTGCGGTATGGCCGCGAGTTGGGTTTGGAAGTTGAGGCTTGTGAGCCTGCCGTCTGGGGCGCAAGCATAGGCTTTCAGCATGTTGCTCCCTTGGGTTTCGCGTTCAGCCGCAGAGATACCAAGGAAGGCGGGAATTACAATGGCGGCGGCGATTGCCGGCCCCATAACGCCCGGCTGCAACGGCGAAAAGCCGCAGAAGCGGCTGATCGGCCTAAGATTTTGCGAGAGCGGTGGCTGGGGGACCTGGATTCGAACCAAGGCTGCCCGGGTCAGAGCCAGGAGTTCTACCGCTAAACTATCCCCCAACGGTCACAGCGAGGCCCGATTAGCACCGGCTTGCCCTGGCTGCAACATCTGGGGTCATTGGATAGTCATAAATTTAATGCCGCCATAGCCCGCATGCGTGCTTTCCCGCTTGCCGAGTGGCCTAATATGGCGCGACTATGCTGAGATATGGCCAGCCAGTCCTCATTGTTGAACGCACAGACTGACCCCGCCCACCGGCGGGGCGGACGGAGGGCTGTGTTCGGGGGGATTGATTTAGGCACGAATAACTGCCGCATGCTGGTGGGCACACCGGCGGGGCAGGGGTTTCATGTGCTGGATAGTTTTTCGCGAGTTGTGCGGCTGGGCGAGGGGCTTTATGAGACGGGCCGGCTCTCCGCGGTGGCGATGGAGCGGGCGATTGCGAGTTTGAGCATCTGTGCCGAGCGAGCGCGGCGGTGGGCGGCTGATGCAGGGACCGGGCCGTTGCGGCTGCGCGCGATTGCGACCGAAGCCTGCCGCCAAGCGGAAAATGGTGCTGAGTTTATCGCCCGTGCGCGCGAGCGGACCGGGTTGCCGCTTGAGATTATCAATCCACGCGAGGAAGCGGAGCTGGCGGTGGAAAGCTGCGCCTCGCTGATCTCCCAGGCAGGGCGGCGGGCGCTGCTGTTCGATATTGGCGGCGGTTCGACCGAGATCGCCTGGGTGCGGGTGAATTGCGACGGCGCCGCGCCGGAGTTGATTGGGTATTTGTCGCTGCCGGTGGGGGTTGTCACTCTTTCAGAGCGTTGCGCCCACACCTGCTATACCGAGGAGGGTTTTGCCTCCGTGGTGGCGGAGGTCGCGGCGATGCTGCGGCCCTTTGAGGCGGTGCACCAGATTGGCCAGGAAATTCGCCAGGGCGGGGTTTTGATGGTGGGGACATCCGGCACCGTGACGACGCTGGCCGGGGTGTCGCTGAAGCTTGATCGCTACCGGCGCGGGCTGGTGGATGGGATTTCCATGAGCCGCGACGTTGTGGAAGCGGCTCTGGCGGAGGCAAAGGAACTTGGGCGCGAAGGGTTAAGCCGCCACCCGTGTATAGGCGCCGACCGGGTGGATTTTGTGTTGCCGGGTTGCGCGATTTTTGCCGCCATCCACGAACTGTGGCAGATACCGGAACTGATGGTGGCGGACAGGGGATTGCGCGAGGGTATGTTGATGCGGCTGATGCGAAACGTGCAACCGGTACGGCGTGGCTACGGCTTGGCATGACCGAGAATCCATCGGTACCGCCGCGCCGCGAGGCTGTGCGGCTGAAGCACGCGCGCAAACACAGCACGTCGTCGCAGGCCTGGCTCAACCGGCAGCTTAACGACCCCTATGTGCAGGCCGCCAAGGCGCAGGGCTATCGCTCGCGCGCGGCGTTCAAGCTCGTGGAGCTTGATGACAAGTACAAGCTGATTGAAAAAGGCGCCCGCGTCGTGGATCTGGGGGCGGCGCCGGGTGGCTGGTCGCAGGTTGCCATGCAACGTGGTGCTTTGAAAGTGGTGGGCATCGACTTGCTGCCGATTATCCCGGTGGAGGGGGCGGAGTTCATTGAGGGCGATTTCATGGCCGAGGGCATGGAGGAACGCCTGACGGCAATGCTGGGCGGCAAGGCGGATTTGGTGCTCTCGGACATGGCGCCGAATACCACCGGGCATGTGGCGACCGACCATATTCGCATTATGGCGCTGGCCGATACCGCGCTGGCGTTTGCCACGCAGATTCTGGTGCCCGGCGGCTCATTTGTCGCCAAATTGTTCCAGGGCGGGGCCGAGCGGGACATGCTGAACACGCTGAAGCTGCGTTTCAAGACGGTGCGGCATGCCAAGCCGCCGGCGAGCCGCAAGGATTCCAAGGAAATGTACGTGGTGGCGATGGGCTTCCGGCCGGAATAGCGAGAAGGCGGGGCAGCCAGAACCAAAGGCTATTGCACCGCAGCGCCGCGCCGCTTAATGAGGGCCGCCAAGGTTTCTATTGAAAGCGCGGCCATGGCATCCGACAATTTTGCAATCCCCGATTTTTCCAGCCGCATCTCCGAGGCCCTGGCCTTCGACGACGTATTGCTGGTTCCCGCCTATTCCAAAGTGCTTCCGACCCGAGTGGCAACCGCAACCCGGCTGACGCGCAGCATTGCGCTGAACATTCCGCTGGTTTCCGCCGCCATGGATACGGTGACGGAAGCGGCGATGGCCATTGCCATGGCGCAGCAGGGCGGCATTGGGGTGATCCACAAAAACTTTACCATCGCCGAGCAGGCGGCCGAAGTACGGCGGGTGAAGAAGTTCGAGAGCGGCATGGTGGTGAACCCGCTCACCATTTACCCAGATCAGACCTTGGCTGATGCCCGCGCGCTGATGGCGGCGCATAATATCTCCGGGTTCCCCGTGGTGGAGCGCGACGGCAAGCTGGTGGGGATTTTGACCCATCGCGATGTGCGGTTTGCCACCGATCCGAATGCGAAAATCCACGAGTTGATGACGCGGGAAAACCTGGCGGTGGTGCGGGCTGGCGTTTCACCCGAGGAGGCGCGCGCACTGCTGCATAAGCGGCGGCTGGAGAAGCTGCTGGTGGTGGATGACGAGTACCGTTGCATTGGGTTGATGACGGTGAAGGACATGGACAAGGCGGAAGCGCATCCGCTGGCCAATAAGGACGAGATGGGCCGGCTGCGCGTGGCCGCCGCGACCGGCGTGGGTAATGACGGCGCCGAGCGCGCGCTGGCGCTGGTAGATGCCGGGGTGGACGTGGTGGTGGTTGATACCGCGCATGGGCACTCCGATGGTGTGCTGCTGGCGGTGGCGCGGATTAAAAAGGCTTCCAACGCGGTGCAGATTATTGCCGGGAATGTGGCAACACCTGATGGCGCGAAGGCGTTGATTGATGCCGGGGCGGATGGGGTGAAAATCGGCATCGGGCCGGGGAGCATTTGCACGACGCGTGTGGTGGCGGGTGTGGGTGTGCCGCAGTTCTCCGCCGTGCTGGAAACGGCGGCGGTATGCCGGGCGTTGGGTGTGCCAGCGATTGCCGATGGCGGTATCCGGGCTTCGGGCGATATGGTGAAGGCGCTGGCCGCCGGGGCCGATGCGGTGATGGTAGGCTCGATGCTTGCCGGGACCGAGGAGGCACCTGGCGAAGTATTTTTATATCAAGGCCGTAGCTATAAATCCTACCGTGGCATGGGAAGCCTGGGCGCGATGGCGCGAGGTTCGGCGGACCGGTATTTTCAGCAGGAGATCAAGGACCAACTGAAGCTGGTGCCGGAGGGCATTGAGGGCCGGGTGGGTTATAAGGGGCCGATGGCGGCGGTGGTGCACCAACTGGTCGGTGGGTTGCGTGCGGGCATGGGATATACGGGATCAGCCGATATCAATGCATTGCAGACCGAAGCGAAGTTCCGGCGGATTACCGGGGCCGGCTTGCGCGAGAGCCATGTGCACGATGTGGCGATTACACGAGAGGCGCCGAACTACCGGCAGGAGGGATGACCCCCGCGGGACAACTGGCCGCCGCCATTGATTTGCTGGCGGCGATCGAGGCTGATGGCCGCCCGGCGGACGCCATTGCCAATCATTTTTTCCGTACCCGGCGGTTCATCGGCGCTGGGGATCGGCGGGAGGTGAGCACGCTGGTGTGGGGTGTGCTGCGGGCGCGCCGGCATCTGGGCTGGTGGCTGGAGCATTTTGGCGCGCCGGAGACGCCAAGGCTGTTGCTCGCGGTGCAGGCGATTTTCTCGGGCATGACGGTGCATAAGATTTCCATGGCCTTTGCCGCCGGGCGCTACGGCCCGCCGCCGCTGACGCCGGAAGAGAGCATTATCCTGGAGAAATTCGCCGGGCATACGCTGGAACACCCGAATATGCCCGAGGCGGTGAAGTATGAAATCCCCGACTGGATTTTGCCGCGCCTAAAGGCGCTGTATGGCCCGGCACTTGAGGCGGAAATGGCGGCGCTGAACCAGACCGCGCCGCTTGATTTGCGTATTAATGCTTTGAAAACAACGCGTGAAGAGGCGATGGTTGCGTTGGCGCGGGAAGGGTTGCAGGCGCGGCCAACGCAGTTCAGCCCTTGGGGCCTGCGGCTGGCGAACCGGCAGTCCATCACCCAGGGTAAGGCATTTCAGGACGGGCTGGTGGAAATCCAGGATGAGGGCAGCCAACTGATTGCGCTGCTGGTGGATGCGCAGCCTGGCATGCGGGTTGTGGATTACTGCGCCGGAGCCGGGGGCAAGACGTTGGCGATTGCCATGACAATGGATAACAAGGGGCATATTGTTGCCTGCGATACCTCGGCACCCCGGTTGGAGGGGGCGATTAAGCGCCTGCGCCGGGCGGGGGTGCATAATGCCGAGCAGCATCTGCTGGGTGAGCCAGGGGACAAGTGGACCAAACGGCAGGCGGGCAAATTTGACCGCGTGCTGGTGGATGCGCCGTGCACCGGGACAGGCACCTGGCGGCGGAACCCGGATGCGCGCACGCGGCTGACCGAGACCGACCTGAACGAACTCGTTGCCAAGCAGGCGATGATCCTCGACCAAGCGCAAAAATTAACCAAACCCGGTGGAAAACTGGTATACGCGACCTGCTCTTTGCTCAATGATGAGAACGAGGCTCAGGTGGAGGCGTTCCTGGCGCGGTATCCGATGTTCAAGCAGGTTGATGTCGAGGCTCCCGAGGCGCTGCGCGGGAAATACCTGCGGTTGTCGCCGCGTGCGCATGGGACGGATGGGTTTTTTGCCGCCGTCATGGCGCGCGATCCTTGATAGACATCCGCCGCGCGCGCGCAGCCGATGCGCCCGGGATCGCGGCGGTGCATGTGGCCACCTGGCGGAATACCTACGCGACGCTATTGCCGGAAACCTATCTGGCCCAGCTCTCGGATGAGCGGCTGGCGCAGCGGTATGAGCGCAGCATTCGCATGGGCGTGGGCGTGTATGTGGCGGCGCGGGCTAGCGGACGTGGGTTTCCCTCGATCCTAGGGTTTGCCACCGCGCGGCCCAGCCGGGGGCAGAGCCTGGGTGATGGCGAAGTTGAGACGCTGTATGTGGCCGATGACTGGCAAAACCAGGGACTGGGCGGGCAGTTGCTGCGGGCTTCGGCGAAGCATCTAGGGGGGCAGGGGTGCCGCTCGGTGTTTATCTGGGTGTTGCACGGCAATCCGGCGATTTTTTTCTACGAGCGGCTGGGCGGTAGGCGGATTTCCACCGGCACCACATATGTCGCCGGTTCGGCTATCCCGCAGGTCGCCTATGCATGGGACCCGATAGAAACGCTGTTGGATGTAGACGCATGATGGGTTAGCACCGGTCCATGCATACACAAAAGATTCTGATCCTCGATTTCGGTAGCCAGGTAACCCAGTTGATTGCCCGCAGAGTGCGGGAAAGCGGGGTTTATTGCGAAATACTCCCGTTCAACGCCGGCCCGGCGCGGATCGCGGCGTTTGGCGCCAGCGGCTACATTCTCTCGGGCGGCCCTTCCAGCGTCGCCGACGAAGGCTCGCCGCGCGTGCCCGAGCAGATATTTTCCGCCGGGGTGCCAGTGCTGGGCATTTGCTACGGGCAGATGGTGATGTGCGCGCAGCTTGGCGGCGAAGTGAAGGGTGCGGATATCCGCGAATTCGGCCGCGCGTATGTGGATGTGGTCGAGGATTGCACGCTGTTTGACGGCGCCTGGGTTAAGGGGGCGCGCGAACAGGTGTGGATGAGCCATGGCGACCATATTTCGGCGCCACCGCCGGGGTTTCGCACCGTTGCCATGTCCGAGGGCGCGCCGTTCGCGATGATCGCCGACGACGCGCGGCGGTTTTATGGGCTGATGTTCCACCCGGAGGTGGTGCATACGCCGCACGGGGCGCAGTTGCTGCGCAATTTCACGCATAAGGTCTGCGGGCTTTCGGGCGATTGGACGATGGCGGGGTTCCGCGCGGCTGAGATTGCCAAAATCCGCGCCCAGGTAGGCACTGGCAAGGTGATCTGCGGGTTGTCGGGCGGGGTGGATAGCTCGGTGGCGGCGGCGCTGATCCATGAGGCGATCGGTGACCAGCTGACGTGCATATTCGTTGACCACGGGCTGCTGCGCGGCGGCGAGGCCGAGGAAGTGGTGCGAGTGTTTGGCGACCAGTTCAACATCAAGCTGATCCACCGCGATGCTTCCGACCTGTTTTTGGGGCAGTTGGAGGGGGTGACCGACCCGGAGCAGAAGCGCAAGATTATCGGGCGGTTGTTTATTGAGGTGTTCGATGAGGAAGCCACCAAGCTGGGTGGGGCGGACTTTTTGGCGCAGGGCACGCTGTACCCGGATGTGATTGAGTCCGTGAGCGCGCTGGGCGGGCCGAGCGTGACCATCAAGTCGCACCATAATGTCGGCGGGCTGCCAGAGTTCATGAAGCTGAAGCTGGTCGAGCCGCTGCGTGAGTTGTTCAAGGACGAAGTGCGCGAGCTGGGGCGTGAGCTGGGACTACCGGAAAACATCGTGGGGCGGCATCCGTTCCCTGGGCCAGGGCTGGCGATACGGATTCTGGGCGCGGTGAGCCAACCGAGCATCGAAATTCTGCAAAAGGCGGATGCAATCTACCTGGAGGAAATCCGCGCGGCCGGGCTGTATGATGCGATCTGGCAGGCGTTTGCCGTGCTGCTGCCGGTGAAATCCGTCGGCGTGATGGGCGATGGGCGGACCTATGACCAAGTGTGCGCGCTGCGGGCGGTGACCAGCACGGACGGCATGACGGCGGATATCTATCCGTTCGACATGGGCTTCCTCTCGCGGGTCTCGAACCGGATTGTGAATGAGGTGCGCGGGATTAACCGCGTGACCTACGACATTACCAGCAAGCCGCCGGGGACGATTGAGTGGGAGTGATCCCGCCAAAGGAGTTTACCATGGAAGAGACAGCGAACACGGTGCAGGTTGACTACTGGAACGCGGTGGCCGGGCAAACCTGGGCGCGGTTTCAGGAGCAGTTGGACCGGCAGATAGAGCCGCTGGGGCGTGAGGCGATTCGTGTGCTGGCACCACGGGCCGGGGAGCGGATTCTCGACATTGGGTGCGGCTGTGGGCAGACGACGCTGGCGCTGGCGGCGTTGGTAGGGGCTGCGGGCCAGGTTGTGGGGGCTGATATTTCCGCGCCGATGCTGGATATTGCCAGGGCGCGCGCGGTGCCGCAGGGGGCTGCGGTGCTGGAGTTTAAACAGGCGGATGCGCAGGTGGCAGATTTTGGCGCCGGTGGGTTCGATGCCGCTTACAGCCGTTTTGGTGTGATGTTTTTTTGCGATCCCGTGGCGGCTTTTGCCAATATCCGCAAAGCGCTGCGGCCGGGCGGGCGGTTGGCATTTGTATGCTGGCGGCCATTTGCCGAGAATGTGTGGATGCGCGCGCCGCAGGAAGCCGCTGCGCCGTTTATGCCGCCCAGCCCACCGGCTGACCCCACGGCGCCCGGACCGTTTGCTTTCGCTGACGCGGCGCGGCTGCGGAGCATTTTGGGCGAGGCCGGGTTGCACCATGTTGCCATCGAGAAATTCGACTGCATGATCGGCGGCGGGGACCTGGAGCAGAGCCAGGAACTGGCGTTGCAGGTCGGGCCTTTGGGCGCCGCCTTGCGGGAGCACCCGGAGATGGTGGAAAAAGTCACCGATGGTGTCCGGGCGGCACTTGGGCAGTATATGACGCCAAAGGGTGTGTTGATGCCGGCGGCTACCTGGATTGTCCGGGCGCAAGCGTAAACGGAGAGAATTTTAGACCATGACATTGCAGGTTGCCGTGATCCCTGTGACGCCGTTTGAGCAGAATTGCACGTTGCTTTGGGATTCTGTGAGCATGCAGGGGGCGGTGGTGGACCCCGGCGGGGACGTGCCGCAGTTGCTGGCCGCCATTAAGCAGGCCGGTATCAAGGTTACGGATATTTTCCTCACCCATGGGCATATCGACCACGCAGGTGGCGCTACGGAGCTGGCCGCGGCGCTGGGGGTAAAAATTACCGGGCCGGGGGTGGAGGATAAATTTTTGCTCGAAGGCATGGCGGAGCAGGGGAAAATGTTTGGCCTTGTGGCCAAGAATTGCACCCCGGATGTCTGGCTGCACGATGGCGACAAGGTGAAAATGGCCGGGGCGGAATTTGAGGTGCTGCACTGCCCTGGGCATACGCCGGGGCATATGGTGTTCATTAATCATGCGGCGAATTTTGGCATGGTGGGGGACGTGTTGTTCCGTAATTCGATCGGCCGCACGGATTTCCCCTATGGCAACACCCAGCAGTTGCTGGACGCCATTGCAACCAAGCTGCTGGTGCTGCCGGATGATTTTGCCTTCATCTGCGGCCACGGCGTGAACTCGACTATTGGGGCCGAAAAGCGGAGCAATCCGTTTATAAGGTAAGAGTCCGTTTCAAAACTCGTTCTGGCGAGTCAGTCGGCGTGGTTTTCGAGAACCGGCGCGCAGCGTACGTTAAGTACGTGAGCACCGGAAGCGCAGAAAACCACGCCGAATGGCCGCCAGAGTAGAGTTTTCAAACGGACTCGAGGTCGATGTCCATCCAGGACAGATGCCCGCCCTTGCCGGCGCCGGTGTCGAGAAATACCGCGCGTCCGCCGTCATGGCCGGTGCGGATATAGGGGCGGCCATCCGTGCTGCGCTGGTCGTGGCCGCAGTAGAGCGTGATGCCAGGCGGTATGTCGTCTACCCAGCGTAGCAGGCGCTCTGGTTTGCCGGCACCGGTGACGCGGCCGGTGGTCTGGCCGTAGAGGGCGCGGGCGAGTAGCGGCGCCGGACGGCTGGCCGGGAATGGGGGCGGGGCCTGTGCCAGCATGCCGGGGTGAAAACCGCCGTGGACGAAGAAGGCGGCGCGGGCGGCGATCCAGGCTGGGGCGTTGAAAATAGCTTCCAGGGTGCGCTCGCGCATCGAGACGGGCAGTTCCGCCAAAGTGCGTTCCACCCCTGGGCTGATTACCCTGTCGCCACGCAGGGCACGGGCAAGTTTGAAGTCGTGATTGCCGAGCAGGAATAGTCCACGGCCTTCGTCGAGCAGGCGGAACATGACGGCGAGGGCGCCGGGGGTGTCTGGGCCGTCGTCCACCAGATCACCCAGTTGCACGACAAAGCGGTCGGTTTCGGCGGCGATGGCGAAAGCTTTGGCATCGCCGTGGACGTCACCCACCACGCGCAATTTTTGCGGCAGCGGCCTCATTTACCCCTCAGTCCTGCATAAGCGGCCAATGCCCGCGCCCTTCCTTCAGCCAATGGTATAATAGGATATGGGTAGGCTTCCCCCAGTTTAACACCGGCAGGATTTTAGCCCCGCTGGCCAGGGGGGCGGTGAGTGCCGGGTTGTCTTGCAGCGTTAAGCCGTTACGGAACCACGGTAACGCAGCCTTCATGCCACCTCGGCCATGCGGCCAAGCTGTTCCAGGGCGAAGGAGAAAAGCTGTTCCTGCCCGAGCAGGAACACGCGCAGGCCGCGCGGGAAGAAGCGTGCGATGGCGTGGTCGCGAACGTCCAACCCGCCACCTTGCGTGCCGAAGGCTGGCAACATGAGCCGGTTGACGCCGGTGACGAAACACGGCCGGCTGACGCGCTTGGCGCGGGCGTCGATGCTGGCTTTGGGTTGGAAGTGGCCGGAAATCTCGAACTCGCGCGGACCTAGCTGCGGCCCCGCCATATGGCGGAAGGTGAAGGCGCCCTCGCGGTAGATGGGTACGCACACGCCGGGCAGGCCAGTGGTGGCGGTCTCGGCTTTGTCCGACACCCAGATGAAGCTCGCTTCGCGGGCCATGGCTTCGATGCGGGCGCGTTCGTCCTTGGCTAACAGGCTGGTCGCATTGCGGTCGTGGAAATTGTCTCCCAGCACGATGACTTTGGCCGGGCGGTATAGCCGGACCAGCCGGTTGAGCCGTTCCAGCGTCGCCTTGCTGTCATACGGTGGCCCGGCGGCGCGGGTGGCACCCAGGCCGGGCTTCTCGAAATGCAGGTCAGCGGCGATGAGAATCCTCCGCGCCGGCCAGAAAGCGGCGCCGGCTGGGTCGAGCATGAAGCGTTCATCGCGCAGGTGAATGGGGGCAGCGGTCATGCGGTGCAACAAGCATATTCTGCCCGGCGGGGCTACGAATAAATTACATATTAAGGCTTTTTCAGCGCTGGCATGCGGCAGGGCCGAGTCTTTGGTTGGCTGGGCGTGGTTGGCATGGCTTGGCTGTACTCCGCCGCGGGATTATTGATGCACTACAGATAAATGTATGCACGGGCCGGTGCCGCCGGACACAAGTATGGCTTTTTTGGTAGCTTAACGAAAAACCGGCGGCCCAGGCGCGGGGCCAGCCGGTTGGCTGGATCAGAATGCCAGGATCAAGGCCTCGACGCTGGCGGCGAGCAGCGCGATCCAGGTAAGCATGGCGCCGGCGGCGCGTAACGGATTCGGGGCAGGGCGGGGCAGGCCAAAGACGTGCGACAGACGGGCAACCACGAGTGCCACCGCCAGACCCAGCACCAGGTTATGCGGCGCGCCGGCATATTCAATACCGCCAAGCAGGATAAGAATTAACGGAACATACTCCGCAAAATTGGCATGCATGCGGATCGCCGCCCGTAGCGCCTCGGTTCCCGGCTTGCCGTCGCCATCGCCGAGCATCACTTTGGCGCGCGTCCGCTGAACCGCGACATAGACGGAAAGCCCCAGAAATATCAGACCTAGAATTCCGGTGGTGATCAGCGTGATATGCAGGCTCGGCATGTTATATATCCCCATTGTTGTTTACGGCGGAGCGTATCAACTCCCCGCCGTGGCGGCAAGGCGGCGGATGTCTGTTGATTTTATTAAAAAATCGCAGAACCAGCATTTCTTTGTTCAATCCGCGTGATTCTTGAAGCTATAGTGAGGCTTCAGGAAAAGGATTTCAAAATGGAGACTTTTTACCAGACCTCCTTCTTTGACCCCGCGAAGGCGATTTCGGCGCTGAACGAAGGGATTTTCATGGAAAACTGGCGGCAGGCGGGAATACGGGTGCTGCGGGCGCAGGAACGGCTGCTCGGCGGGCTTATGAACGCGGCGCGCCTGGAGGTGGAGTTTAGCCGGGAACTGATGGCGAGCCGCATGGGCTCGATACAGTGGGAGGGCGGGTTCGCCAAAGTGCTCACCGAACGGCCCCGGCAGGATGTTGCGCGGCTGACAACGCTGATCCGCGAGGTGAATGAAGAAGTGAGCAGCGGTTTCCGCGAGGCGGTGAAGCTGCTGACTGAGGATGAGGTGGCGGTTTCCGCGGTGCTGACAGACGAAGAGACGGCGGTTTCCGAGGCGCTGGCTGACGAAGTCGTGTTGGCCGGGGAAGAGCCGGGAATTGTGCTGGAAGACGTGCTGGCCGCCGCGGCCGTGGAACCGGCCGAGGCAGTTGCGCCGGCCCCCGTGGCCGGGACCGTGGTGGAAGCATTAGCCGCTGAAACGGTTCCCCAGGCTGTGGTTACCGTGACAAAAATTGCCCAAACACCGCTGGCGAAAAAGCCGGTGGCGCCGGCAAAAAAAGCTTTGCCGGCGAAGCGCCGGGGAAAGTGAGGCGGGACTTACTGTCCTAGTTCAATTTTCAGGCTTTTTGGTGGGCTTTTTGGCGGCCGGGGTTTTGGCGGCTGCCTTGGCTTTGGCCGGAGCCTTGGCGGGTGCCTTCGCCTTGGCTGGGACTTTTGCCCTTGGCTTGGCTACGGCTTCCTTCACCGCCGGAGCAGCTTTGGTTTTTGCCTTGGTGGCTGGCTTTTTCGCGGCGCCCTTTTTACCCTTGGGCAGCATGATCTTGCCCTTTTCGGCCAGCAGCGCCACGGCTTCGTCCAGGGTGAAATCCCCCAGTTCCACGCCGCGCGGCAGGTTGGCGACCATATTGCCCCATTGCGCGTAGGGGCCGAAGCGGCCCTTGCGCGCTACCACGGGTGCGCCGTCCTTGGGGTGGTCGCCCAGGCTACGGATGGAGTCTTGTTTTTTACCGATCAGGTCCATCGCGCGGTTGAGGCCGATGTGCAGCACGTCGTCGTCGCGGTCGAGCGAGGCGAAGATGGCGCCCATTTTGACGTAGGGGCCGAAACGGCCGACGCCGGCTTCGATTTTCTGGCCGGATTCGGGGTGCAGGCCGACTAGGCGGGGGAGCGAGAGCAGGCCAAGCGCGTCTTCCAGCGTCAGCGCCTCCGGGTCCATGCCTTTGGTCAGCGAGGAGCGTTTTGGCTTGGCTTTTTTATCGGCCGGGTCGGGCTCGCCCTGTTGCACATACAGCCCATAAGGTCCTCTTTTTAAAGTAATATCTTCACCGGTCTCGGGGCTTTTACCGAGCAGGCGCATGCCGTCCTTCAAGCTATCATCCGGGTTGTCCCCGCCGTCGATGGCGAGTTTGCGGGTGTACTGGCAAGCGGGGTAGTTTGAGCAACCAATGAAGCTGCCGAAGCGCCCGAGTTTCAGGCCAATGCGGCCGTTGCCGCAGGCGGGGCAGGAACGCGGGTCGGTGCCATCGTCGCGGGCGGGGAAGAAGTGCGGGCCGAGGTCGGCGTCCAGCGCGTCGATGACGTCGGAGATTTTGAGGTCCTTGGTCTGCGCCACGGCTTCGGAGAAGTCGGTCCAGAAGGCGCGCAGCACGTCGCGCCAGCGCATTTTGCCTTCGGCAATTTCGTCGAGCTGTTCCTCAAGCGCGGCGGTGAAGCCGGTGTCCACGTAGCGGGAGAAGAAGCTAGTGAGGAAAGCGGTAACGAGGCGGCCGCGGTCCTCGGGGATGAAGCGGCGGGCTTCCAGGCGCACGTAGTTGCGGTCGCGCAGCACGGTGAGGATGGAGGCGTAGGTGGAAGGGCGGCCGATGCCGAGTTCTTCCATCTTTTTCACCAGCGAGGCCTCGGAATAGCGCGGCGGCGGCTGGGTGAAATGCTGAGAGGCATCGACCTTGGAGATTTTCGTGGGGTCGCCCTTGCCGATGGGCGGCAGGAGGCGAGAGTCCTCGTCATCGGAAGAGGCGTCGTCCTGGTCCTCGTGATAGAGTTTAAGGAACCCGTCGAAGGCCAGGACGGAGCCGGTGGCGCGCAGGGTCTGGCCTTTGCCGTCGGTCATGTCCACGGCGGTCTGGTCCAGCTCGGCGGCTTGCATCTGGCAGGCCATGGCGCGCTTGTAGATCAGCTCGTACAGCCGCGCCTGGTCGTTGCTCAGCATGCGGCCGACGCGCTCGGGCTTCAGGCCGATGTCGGTGGGGCGGATGGCCTCATGGGCTTCCTGCGCGTTCTTGGCTTTGGTGATGTATTCACGCGGCGCCACGGGGACGTAATCGGGGCCGAAATCGGCCTTGATCTGCGCACGGATGGCGGTGACGGCTTCTTTGGCGAGCTGCACGCCGTCGGTTCGCATGTAGGTGATGAGACCCACGGTGTCACCGCCGATGTCGATGCCCTCATAGAGCTGTTGCGCCAGGCGCATGGTCTGCTGCGAGGAGAAGCCGAGCTTGCGGCTGGCCTCCTGCTGCAGCGTGGAGGTGATGAAGGGCGGCGGCGGGTTGCGCTTGGTACGCTTTTTGTCGACCTGGGCGACGGTGAAGGTGCCGGTTTTCACGGCTTCCTTGGCGGCCAGCGCTTTGGCTTCATCGCTGAGGTCGAATTGTTCGAGCTTCTTGCCCTGGTAATGCGTCAGGCGGGCGGGGAAGGGGGCGCCGGTCGGAGTGACCATGCCGGCTTCGATGGTCCAGTATTCGCGGGATTTGAAAACCTCGATCTCGGCTTCGCGCTCGCAGATGAGGCGCAGCGAGACCGATTGCACGCGACCGGCGGACTTGCTGCCGGGCAGCTTGCGCCAGAGCACCGGCGAGAGGGTGAAGCCGACCAGATAGTCCAGGGCGCGGCGGGCCATGTAGGCCTCGATGAGCGGCTGGTCCAGTTCGCGCGGGTGGGCCATCGCGGTTTTGACCGCGGATTTGGTGATCTCATTAAAGGTGACGCGGAGCACGTTCACGCCTTTCAGCGCGTTCTTGTCCTCCAGCATCGCCCGCACATGCCAGGAGATGGCCTCGCCCTCGCGATCCGGGTCAGTTGCCAGATAGAGGGTTTTGGCACCTTTGAGGGCGCGGGCGATTTCGCCCATGTGCTTGTTGCCGCGCTCGTCGGCTTCCCAGGACATGGCGAAGTCCTCGTCCGGGCGAACCGAGCCGTCCTTGGGCGGCAGGTCGCGCACATGGCCGAAGGAGGCCAGGACCTTGTATGAATCGCCGAGATATTTGTTGATTGTCTTGGCTTTTGACGGGGATTCAACGACGACGATATCAGTCAAGAACCATTCCAATCATAAGTCGGCAGGGCGCGCGACGCGGTTACCGGCGAGAGTTTCCACCCTCCCCGCAAGTTCAAGCTCAAGGAGAACCGCCACGACGGCGGCGCCCGACAACTGGCAGCGCCGGGCGATCTCGTCAACTCCAACCGGGTCCGTGCCGATCAGGGCGGGGATTTCGCGCCGCGCGCGGGTGAGTTCGCGCGCACCCTCCGCGGGGGCCACCCAGGGCAATGCGGGTTCGGCGAAGCCGGGGAGGCCGTGCTGGAACATTGGATCGCGGCCCAAGCCCTGGCGGGAGGGGTGGTCGGGCAGGTTGGCCAGAACGTCGGCGGCGGTTTCGGTGAGGTGGGCGCCCTGGCGGATGAGGTCGTTGGCGCCCTGCGAGCGCGGGTCCAGCGGCGAGCCGGGGACGCCGAACAGTTCGCGCCCGGCCTCCAGGGCCATGCGGGCGGTGAGCAGGGAGCCGGAGCGGGCAGCGGCCTCGATGACGACGAGGCCCAGAACGAGCCCGGCGATGATGCGGTTGCGTTTGGGGAAATGGCGGGCAATGGGGGCGGTGCCGAGCGGGGCTTCCGCCACCACGGCGCCCTGTTCGGCGATCAGGCGTTGCAGTTTCTCGTTCTCCGGCGGGTAGGGCAGGTCCAGCCCGCCAGCGATCACCGCGATGGTTTTGCCGGTGCGCAGGGCGCCGGTGTGGGCGGCGGCGTCTATCCCGCGCGCCAGGCCGGAGACCACGGTGAGGGTTGAGGCCAGTTCCGTGCCGAGGTTTTCCGCCAGGCGCATGCCGTTGGCCGAGGCGTTGCGGGCGCCGACGATGCCGATGGCGCGGGTGTGCAGCAGGTTTAGGTCACCCAGCACGGCGATGACCGGCGGGGCATCGGGCAGTTGGGCGAGGAATTCGGGGTATTCCGGGGTGTCGAGGAAGATGAATTTTCCGCCCAGGCGGCGTAATGCGGTGAATTCGCGCTCGGCTTCATCGGTTGTGGGGATGCGCGGCGCGGTGGCGCGGCCGCCGGTGCGGGCGAGTTCGGGCAAGGCGGCCAGGGCCTCGGCGGGGGTCTCGAAACGGGACAGCAGGCGGCGGTAGGTGATGGGGCCGACGCTTTCGGTGCGGACCAGACGCAGGCGGTCGATGTGTTGGTTCATCCGGCCTTCTGGCCGATTTTGGGTTCCGTGCCGGCGCGCAGGCGGGCGATGTTGTCGCGGTGCTTCCAGAACACTAGGGCGCCGATGATCAGCGCCAGCAGCGCGGTTTTCCAGGATTGCAGATACCACGCGGCGAACGGCGCCACGGCAAAAGCGGCCAGCGCGGCGGCGGAGGAACGGCGCAGCGTGAAGGCAGCCAGAATCCAGACGGCGCAGCCAACCACGCCCAGCGGCCAGCAGACGCCGTAGAACACGCCAAGACCCGTGGCCACGCCCTTGCCGCCCTTAAAGCCCAGCCAGAGCGGGTAGAGATGGCCCAGAAACACCGCCAAAGCCACCAAAAACACGCCGCCGTGGCCGTAATGGCGCACGAACAGTACCACCAGCGTGCCTTTTAGCGCGTCCAGCAGCAAAGTTGCCGCCGCCAGCCCCTTGTTGCCGGTGCGCAGCACGTTGGTGGCGCCGATGTTGCCTGAGCCGATGGCGCGGATGTCTCCCAACCCTGCGGCGCGGGTGAGAAGCAGTCCAAAGGGGATGGAGCCAATAAGGTAGGCAAACACGCAGAGGAGAAAAATTGTCATCCAAATACCCTAATACCGGCTTTCCAGGTGCCCAGGACCACGCCTTCGAGCGCGCGGCCGTCGAATGGCGTGTTTTGCGCCTTACCAGGCAATTGCCCGGCGGATACGCGCCAGGAGCGCTCCGGGTGGAACAGGCAGAGATCCGCCGGCGCGCCCTTGGCGATGACGCCGGTGTTGATGCCAAGCCAAGCGGCCGGGCGGGCGGTGAGCAGGGCCAGCGCCTGGGGCAAAGTAAGATGGCCCGATTGCACCTGCGCCAGCGTGACGCCAAGCAGCGTGGCCAGACCGGCGCCGCCGGGGGAGGCTTCGGCGAAGGGGAGGCGCTTGTCGTCGGCGTCGCGCGGCTGGTGATCGGAGGCGATGGCGTCGATGGTGCCATCCTGTAGGCCAGCCAGCACCGCCTGACGGTCAGCCTCGGCGCGCAAGGGGGGCGAGAGTTTCGCGTAGGTGCGGTAGTCGCCGATGGCGGTCTCGTTGAGGTCGAAATAGGGCGGCGCGGTATCGCACGTCACGTGCAGGCCCTTGTCCTTGGCGCGGCGAATGAGGTCGAGCGCCTCGCCGGTGGTGATGTGGGCAAAATGCACCGCGCCGCCGGTCATCTCAGCCAGGCGGATGTCGCGGGCGACGCAGATGGCTTCGGCGGCGGCAGGGATGCCGGGCAGGCCCATCCAGCTTGCGCGCGCACCGCTGGTGGCGGCACCGCCCTTGGCCAGTTCGTAATCCTCAGGGTGCTGCACGATGCGCATGTTGAAGCCGCTGGCGTAACTCAGGGCGAGACGCATGAGGCGCGAGGAGGCGAGGGTTTTAGCGCCGTCGGTGAAGGCGACCGCGCCGGCGGCCTTCAGCAAGCCGTATTCGGCCAATTCCTGGCCTGCGCACGCGCGGGTGGCGGCGGCATAGGGCAGCAGGGTGACGCTGCCGGTCTCCGTGCCACGCGTGGTGATGAGGCGCACCAGGGCGGGGTCATCGATGGGCGGAGAACTGTCCGGCAGCACGGCGATGGTGGTGATGCCGCCAGCGGCCGCGGCCAGGGCGGCGCTGGCAATGGTTTCGCGATACTCGAAGCCCGGTTCGCCAAGGCTGGCGCGCATGTCCACCAGACCGGGGGAGAGCACGGCGCCCTCGGCCTCGGTGACTTTGGCGCCGCCGGGATCACCGAGCGAGGGGCCGAAGTCGGCGATGAGGCCGTTTTTTACCAGCAGTTCGCCTTCAACCAGCGCTTGCGCGGTACTGTCCAAGTATTTGATTTTACGGAACAAGATCATAGGATATCACCCCGCGCCAAGGCGTCCAGCACGGCCATGCGCACCGCCACGCCCATTTCCACCTGCTCGCGGATGAGCGAGCGTACCGGGTCGTCGGCAATGTCGCTGTCGATTTCCACGCCGCGGTTCATCGGGCCGGGGTGCATGACCAGCGCGTCAGGCTTGGCGAAGCCGAGCTTGCGGCGGTCCAGCCCGTAGAAGGCGAAGAACTCGCGCGACGAGGGGACCATGCCGCCGGACATGCGCTCTTTTTGCAGGCGCAGGGCCATGACGATGTCGGCGCCTTTGAGTCCTTCCTCCATGTTGTTGAACACGGTAACGCCCGCGGCCTCGATGCCGGAGGGAATGAGGGTAGGGGGGCCGATAACGCGGACGAAATTGCCCATCATAGTGAGGAGCAGGATGTTGGAGCGGGCGACGCGGGAATGCGCGATGTCGCCGCAAATAGCCACGGTGAGGCCGGAAATGCGGCCTTTGCGGCGGCGGATCGTCAGGGCGTCCAACAGCGCCTGGGTTGGGTGCTCGTGCGTGCCGTCACCCGCATTGATGACCGATGCTTCCACCTTTTGCGCCAGCAGGGCGGGGGCGCCGGAGCGGTTGTGGCGGACCACCAGCAGGTCGCAGTTCATCGCGTTCAGGGTGGCCGCCGTATCAAGCAGGGTTTCCCCCTTGGTGACCGAGGAGGTGGAGACCGACATGTTGATGACATCCGCGCCGAGGCGCTTGCCGGCCAGCTCGAAGCTGGTGCGGGTACGGGTGGAGTCTTCAAAAAACAAGTTGATGAGCGTGCGGCCACGGAGGGAGTCGCGCTGGGTTTTGCCGGAACGGTTAAGGAGTACGTAGCTCTCCGCGAGGTCGAGCAACGAGGTGACGGCGCTGGGGTTCAACCCCTCGATACCGAGCAGATGCTTACGTGATGTCATTAAAACCCGGTTAGACCACACTCACCCGCGTTGTGTGAAGGGTTTGTTCGAATTATCCTGTTGTTGGCACAAATCATGGCTCAACCTCCCGGCTTGGGGTTGGTTCATTCGTAATGTGGCCGGGGATGATGGGGGTTTGGCGGCCCACAGCTCTGAGATCAAGGTTCATATAGTTATCGCTTGAGAAATAGGCTGTATTGCCTCAGAAACGATATGGCGAGAGCCACAAACGGCCTTATTTTCCAGGGAGACGCCAAAATGAGCCAGATTGAAGCCGCTAAATCCGACCAGGTGCGCGAAGGCGCATTGCATACCGCATCCGTGGGGGGACAACCTGTTGCCCTGACACGCGTTGGCGGCACCGTGCAGGCGTTTGTGAATAAGTGCCCGCATCTGGGCATGGCGTTGACCCGTGGCAAGGTGGAGGCCGGGGCGGTGACGTGCCCATTCCATGGCTCGAAGTTTGATATTTGCTCGGGCCGGAACCTGGACTGGGTGAAGAGCTTCCTCGGGCTGCCGCTGCCGGGCTGGGCGCAGGGTGCGCTCGCCATGGGCAAGAAGCCGGCTGGGCTGAAGATTTTGCCTGCAACCGAGAGAGACGGGGCGGTGTTTATTGAGATTGGCTGAATACGGGAGAGCGGGCGGCCGGGATACTGGCCGCCTTTTTCACACAGCCAAAGATCGCAGAATCAATATTATGGAAAGTCAGAGAAAGCAGGTTGGACAAGCCTTGTCTGGTTGGAAATATTTTACTCAATTCGCAACCCCAGCTGCGAACCTTTTGGCATGGAGAACACGCCGGAATATTCTGGATAACGTGTCCGGTAGTATCCACCCAGTTATCCTGTCTACATCCGTAATTAATTGCGTTGTGGCGACTTGGACCAGAGATAGGCTGCAAAGCATGTGTGACCGCGTGGATGCTATGAAGCGGGCTCTTGATCACGCTTTTCCTTATGATGAGGAGGCTGGATGACATCCTTAAACCGCCCCTGCCCTTACAGGGTAATCACCATGCCATCGTACCCCGGCTCCACGCCGGCGGGCAGCGTGGCGTGCAGGCTCTGAAAATCCATATCCGGGCCCAGATGCGTTAAAATACAGCGCTTTGGCCGCAGGCGCTCCAGCCAGCCCAGCACCGTCGCCAGATTGGCGTGCGTGGGGTGAATGGGCCCGGGGGTGAAACTGTCGATAACCAGCACATCGAGCCCTTCCAGCGCCGCCAGCGCGGTTTCGTCCAGCCGCACCAGATCCGTGCAATAGGCGAAGCTGTTGATGCGCAGGCCGAGGGAGCGGACGGGGCCATGGTCCTGGTCGATGAACTGTACCGGAACACCTTGAATTTCAACGGTATAACCGGGAGCCACCGTATTGGGACTAAGCACCGGATGGTAGAAAAAGCCGCCCACATATGGGCGAAAGGCATAGTCGAACCGTTTGTGCAATTCACCCCAGGTGTGGGCGTCCGCGTAAGTAGGTAGCGGCGCGCCCAGTAAGCGGTTGAGAATACGGATTTCATCCAGCCCGGCGATATGGTCGGCATGGGCGTGGGTGTAGATCAATGCGTCGATACGGCCGATGCCGTTGGAGGTGAGTTGCAGCCGCAGGTCGGGGGAGGTGTCGACCAGAATGCATTTATTTTCAAGTGATTCAATGACGATGCTGGAGCGGGTGCGGCGGTTGCGCGGCTCGGCGGGGTCGGTTGTGCCCCAGTCGCCAAAGCCACCCGGACCGCCGATCTGCGGCAGTCCGGCGGAGCCGCCAACGCCCAGCAGCGTAACCTTCATGCCACCTTGCCGTAGAGGGTACGGAAGTTACGCGTCGTGAGTTCCGCCATGGCATCGGGCGAGAGGCCTTTGATTTCGCCTAATACTTTGGCGGTGTGCACGGTGTAGGCCGGCTCATTGCGTTTGCCACGAAAGGGGACGGGGGCGAGGTATGGGGAATCGGTTTCCACCAGCAGGCGCTCCAGCGGCATATCGGCGGCGATTTCCCGCAATTCCAACGATTTTGGGAAGGTGAGGATGCCGGAGAAGGAGATGTAGCCGCCCATGGCGACTGCCGCCTCGGCCAGTTGACGGGTGGAGGAGAAACAATGGAGCAGGAAGTTGAAATCGCCGCCCCCTGCCCGCTCTTCCCGCAAAATCCGGATAATGTCGTCATCAGCGTCGCGCGCATGGATTGCCAGCGGCAGGCCGGAGAGCTGCGCGGCGCGGATATTGGCGCGGAAATTCTGGTCCTGCACGTCTTTCGGGGCTTTGTCGTAGAAATAATCCAGCCCGCTCTCGCCGATACCAATCACCTTTGGGTGCTTCGCCATTTCAGCGATGACCTCGGGTGCCGGAACTGGCAATTCGTCCGCCGCATGGTTGGGATGAATCCCGACGCAGGCCCAGACGTTATCATATTTTTCTGCAATATCAATGGCTTGTTGTGATTGCTTGAGGGTAACGCCGATGGTCACCAGGGTTTTTACCCCGGCCAAGCGGGCGCGCTCCACCACCTGGGCTTCCTCGCCGGGCTGGTTGAAGTAGTCGAGATGGCAATGGGTATCGACCAGCATTACTTTGGCTCCGCCTCGACAAAGCGGGGGAACAGCCCAGCCGGTGCGGGCAACGCCACGCCTTCGGCCAGTGGTGTGTTCAGCGCTTCGTATTGGCGCGCGTCAGCCGCCACGCCCAGCTGGTCCAGCAGTTTTTCCATGCTATCGGGCATGAACGGTTGCAGCAGCACGGCGACGACCCGCAGCACGGAGACCAGCACAAAGAGTACCGAATTCATGCGCGCGGTATCGGTCTTGCGTAGGCTCCAGGGGGCTTGGTGGTCGATATAGCCATCGGCGGCGCGAATGAGTTTCCACACCTCGTCCAGCGCCTCATGGAATGCCAGGCGATTGAGTGCCCCCCTCACCTTCTCCGGCAGTTCATCAGCCAGTTCCAGCAGCACATAGTCCGCCTCGTGCAGCGCGCCTTTCGGCGGCACCACGCCGCCGGCATTTTTGGCGATGAAGGAGAGCGTGCGCTGGGCCAGATTGCCAATGCCGTTAGCCAGCTCCGCATTTGTCCGTGAAATCAACGCCTTGCGTGAGAAGTCTCCATCATTGCCGAAGGGAACTTCGCGCAGCAGGAAGAAACGCACGGTGTCCAGGCCGAACTCGTCCACCAACGGCCGCACATCAATGAAATTGCCGGTGGATTTGCTCATTTTCTCGCCCTCGACCGTCCACCAGCCGTGCGAGAACACTTTTTCCGGCAGCGCCAGGCCGGCACCCATGAGGAAGGCCGGCCAGTAGACGGCGTGAAAGCGGATGATTTCCTTGCCGACCAGATGCAGGCTGGCTGGCCAGTAGCCGCCGCGCGGGCCGGTAAGGTCAGGGTAGCCCACGGCGGTGAGGTAGTTCACCAGCGCGTCCAGCCAGACGTACATCACGTGTTTCTCATCGCCCGGCACTGGAATGCCCCAGGAGAAGGAGGTGCGGCTGATGGACAGGTCTTTGAGGCCGCCGCGTACGAAGGAGAGGATCTCGTTACGCTTGGCCTGGGGGGCGATGAAGTCCGGGTTGGACTCATAATGCGCCAGTAGCTGATCCTGGAAGGCACTTAGTTTGAAGAAATAGGAGGGTTCGATAACCCATTCCACCGGTGCGCCGCTGGGAGCTTTTTTAGTGCCGTCAGGCGCCGTGGCGAGTTCTTCCTCGTCATAGAAGGCTTCGTCGCGCACGGCGTACCAGCCTTCGTACGCGCCGAGATAAATGGCGCCATTTTCCTGCAATTTCCGCCAGATAGCCTGCGCGCTTGCCTTATGGCGCGCCTCGGTGGTGCGGATGAAATCGTCGTTGGAAATGTTCATCCGCCGCGCCATGTCCTGGAAATCGGCGGAGACGTTGTCGGTGAAACTCTGCGGGTCGATGCCGGCGGCGCGCGCCGCCGCTTCCACCTTCTGGCCGTGCTCGTCGGTCCCGGTGAGGAAGAACACGTCGAACCCGTCCAGCCGCTTGAAGCGGGCCAGCACGTCAGCCGCGGTGGAGGTATAGGCGTGGCCGAGGTGCGGCGCGCCGTTCACGTAGTAGATCGGCGTGGTGATATAAAATTTCTGTTTACTCATGACCTGTGCAACTGGCTGAGCGCCACGATGACCGCGGCGCGTTTATCAAGATTGAGGCCGACGACCTCACGTTCAAGCTTCCCGAACTCCTGCCAGAGTGCCACATCCCCGGCAAGCCGGGCGGGCGGCTGGCCAGCGCGGGCGGCGGCGCGGGTGTTCCCGGCGATCCCGGCGCGCAGCAGGGTGAAAAAGGTCTCGAAATGGTCCGTGCCCTCGGTGGCGCGGGCCACGGTGTCGGCAATGGATTGCGCGCGTGCCGGGGAGACCGGGGCAGCTAGAACCTCGTCCACCAGCCCGGCCAGCGCCACGCCGCCTTCCGCCGCGAAGGTCAATGCGGTGCCGATGCTGCCCTCGGCCAGCCCAACCAGGCGGCGGCACTCTTCGGGGCCCAGTTCCGGGGCGTAATCCTCCAGCAGCGCCGCGACATCGGCATCCGGCAGCGGCGAGAGAGCCAAAGCACGGCAACGGCTGCGGATGGTCGGCAGCAGGCGGCCAGGGGCGGCGGTGACCAGCAGCAGGATGGCGCGGGCCGGCGGTTCTTCCAGGATTTTCAGCAGCGCGTTGGCCGTCTGCGGGTTCATGTCCTCGGCGCCATCGACGATGACGACGCGCCAGCCGCCTTCCGAGGGGGTATGGTGCATGAACTGGATGGCTTCGCGCACCGTCTCGATGACGATGACTGACTGGAGTTTGTCGGTTTTATCTTTTACCCGCCGCTCCACGGTGAACAAATCCGGGTGCGTGGCGGCTGCTACCCGGCGGAATGCCGGGGCGCTGGGGGGAAGCGAGAGGTCCGCCGTGGTGCCGCCCGCCAGCAGCCAGCGGGCGAAGCGGAACGCCAGCGTGGCCTTGCCGATGCCGGGCGCACCGGAGATCAACCAGCCATGATGCAACCGCCCGGACATGGCGGCATGGTAGAGCGAGGCGACCGCCGCCTCATGCCCCCGGAAATGCGGATTGGCGCGAGGTTCGGTCATCAGCAGCCGGTCCGTTCCAGGATGATGTCGCGCATGCGGCCCACTACGGTTTCCACCGGCTGCGTGCCGTCCAGCACCACGCAACGCGCGGGTTCGGCGGTGGCAATGGTTCGGAAGCCTTGGGCGATGCGGTCCATCACCTCACGGCCCATCTGCTCGTAGCGGTCGCTCGCGGTGCCGCGTGATTCTAGCCGGGATTTTGAAACTGCTTCAGGGACTTCCAGCACGAAGGTAATGTCCGGCGTGAGGCCAATCAGCCGGGTCAGCGCCGCCACGGCGGAAATGTCCACGCCCATGCCGTAGGCCTGGTAGGCCATGGTGGAATCCGAGTAGCGGTCACAAATGACCACGGCGCCGCGCTCCAGTGCTGGGCGGATGACCTGTTCCACGTGGTCCGCCCTGGCCGCAAAATGCAACATCGTCTGGCTCATGGCGGTCAGCGCGGTGCCGGAGCTGAGCAGCAGCGCGCGGATTGCCTCGGCCCCTGGCGTGCCGCCTGGCTCGCGCGTTGCCAGTACCTCGTGCCCCGCCTCGCGCAGCAACGCAGTCAGGCGCAGGGCGGCAGTGGATTTACCCGCCCCCTCGCCGCCTTCCAGCGTGATGAAAACGCCCGGACGTTCGTTCACCTGCGGATAATCTCTGACGCGCTCATCGCATGCGTTTCCCTGACGCGCTCATCGCACGATTACCCCCTGACGCGCTCATCGCACGATTACCCCCTGACGCGCTCATCGCACGATTACCCCTTGACGCGCTCATCGCACGATTATCTCAGGGTCCGCGATGTCAAGGTCCAGTATCTGCTTCAGCGCTGCGTCGGCATCCTCAACCGAGTGATAAGGCCCTATGTTTACAGCATAAAGCGTGCGGTCACCACCGGATACCGGGGCAATGCGCGCGGGCATCCCGCCAAGGCTTTGCATCACCTGATGTGCATCCCACGGCCTGCCAAAGCCCGGAATTTGCACGAAAAGCGGCCCTGGCGACGGCGGTGTTACAGTAATCGCGCCGGTAAGTTGCGTTGTAGCGGCTGCCACACTGGCTGTTTGCAACGGGTTCAGGTTCTGTGCGGTGCCGGAAGCAGCACTGCCTGGCGCACCCAGGCTCTGCGCCGTAACCCCGGCCACCGGCGCGGCGGTCATTTTCGGTCCCTGCCCCAGAGTGCCGTCCAGCGCGGCACTCTCCTGTCCTTTCAGCGTCACCTCAACCTCAACCACGCCGCCAACGGGGTAGTTGAGCAGTTTTGCCACACGCGGCGTGACGGCGATGATGCGGCCGGGAATGTTGGGACCACGGTCGTTCACCCGCACATCCACCGAGTTGCCGTTGACCAGGTTGGTCAGGGTGACAATGCAGGGCAATTGCAGCACGGGGCTGGCGGCAGCCAGGGCGTTGGGGTCGTAAACCTCGTTATCGGCGGTGTAGGCGGGGGCATTGCCGCCAATGACCGTGGAAAGGCCGGTGACGTCGTAGCTGTCGTAATCGCGCGGATAGCGCCACTCAGCGCCGGCCTGGTACGGATTGCCGACGGTGAAGGCCACCGGCCCCGGTGGCGGGCTGGCCGGCCGGTGCACACAGCCGGAAAGTCCCACAAAAATGCCCAGAAGATAACGGTTTATCATGCGTTCAGCACCATTCGTCCCAATGCGCCTACAGCCAGCGCGTAAAAATCAGAGGCGTTGTAGCGCCTTATCACATGAAAATTCGCATAGACCAGAAAGGCTTCGCCCCCCGTACCATCTGGGAACAGCACGGCGGCGGGCGTATTGCCAGGCAGATCAATCGCGCCGGGCAGGCGCTGCACCCCGGCTTGCCGCCAGTCGTCAAGGCTGCGCACAACATCCCGGCCGGTCTGCGCGGGGGCCAGTTCGGGGGCATATACCGGCTCGGAGGAAGGTAATCCCGGCTGCCAGCCGTATTTCACCAGGTAATTGGCCATCGAGGCCAGGGTATCGGCGTCGGAATTCCAGATGTCCGGCCGGCCGGCGCCTGAAAACGAAATCGCGGTGGACAGGTAGACGGTGGGCATGAATTGCGGCTGGCCCATGGCCCCCGCGTAGGAGCCTATGAGCTGTTGCGCCGGGGCATCGCCATTGGCGACAATGCGCATCGCGGCGATGACCTGCCTTCCGAAGAAACTGCTGTTGCGGTCCCAGGCCAGGGTGGTCAGCGCATCGATAACGTCGAAATTGCCCTGGTTGGCACCGTAATTGGTCTCGATACCCCATATCCCGAGAAGCGGCTCCGCGCCGGCGCCAAAGCGGCTGGTTACCGCGGCAAGCAAATTGCGCGATGCGGCTGCTTTTTGCGCACCAGCCTGAATCCGCGTCTGGCTCAGCACATGCGATGAATACTCAGCCCAGGTCTCGGTAAACTCCGCCTGGTGGTGGTCCAGCTTCAGCACGGTGGCATTGGGGACCAGATGCTGCGTCGTCTGCATCACAATGGCCCGGGGAATTCCTGCCGCCAGGGCGCGCGCCTGGAGCGAGGCGAGAAAGGTAAAAAAAAACCCTGCACTGGCCGCGCTTGGCAGCATCAGGGAAAGAGAAATGCCAGTCAGTAATGAGCGCCTATCCATGGGGTGATTGTGCCACGGCGGACCGTGGCGCCGCAACCGCCATGCCAAGATACAACGACCAGTAGAACGACCGGCGAAACAATTCCATGCATTTTTTGTGCCAAAATAGCTTGGAAATGGCGTAAATTTAAGTTAACCTCAGCGCATGGCACTTGGCCCCTCCTTTGCACCGCGGTTAGACCTGCGGCAGTCGCAATCTCTGGTGATGACGCCGCAACTGCGTCAGGCTATCCAGTTGTTGCAATACAGCAATATTGAGGCAAGCCAGTTCATTGAGGACGAATTGCTGAAAAATCCGCTGCTTGAGCGGGTTGATGGATCTGAAACCGTAACCGCTATCGAGGCGGATTTGCCCGTGCCCGTGGCGGCTGAACTCCCGGATGCCACCAGCTTTGCCGCAAGCGGCATGATGCCCGGCGTGGAAGACGCGCCACTGGATATCGACGTCAGCAACACCTACGACGCGGGGACTGGCGCGGATGGCGCCTATGCGGGCGGCGGGCACGACGATAGCGACGACTGGAACGCAATAGACGCACTGGGCGCCAAGGGGCCGAACCTGCGCGAACATCTGGAGCAACAGGCACGCCTTGCGTTTTCCACCACCGGGGAGCGGGTGATCGCTGCCGCGCTGATCGCCGCACTGGACGCCGCCGGGCGGATATCCGATCCACCGGAACTGATTGCCCATACGCTTGGGGTGCCGCTGGAACAGGTCGAGGCGGTACGCGCCAAAATGCTGTATTTTGATCCGGTTGGCGTGTTTGCACGTGACCTGGTGGAGTGCCTGAGCGTGCAACTGGCCGAGAAAAACCGTCTTGACCCGGCGATGGCGGCACTACTCGCCAACCTGGAAATGCTGGCCAGGCGGGACATGCGGGGGCTGCAAGCGGTTTGCGGAGTGGACGGGGAAGACCTGGCCGGCATGGTCGCTGAGTTAAAGCGCCTGGACCCAAAACCCGGCGCGCGGTTTGAGGTCGAGCCGCTGCGCCCGTTGATCCCCGATGTGCTGATGCGTCCGCTGCCCGTGACAGCCGATGGCGCGAACGACTGGATGCTGGAGATA
The DNA here is from genome assembly GCA_963696195.1 of uncultured Alphaproteobacteria bacterium. Taxonomy (GTDB): domain Bacteria; phylum Pseudomonadota; class Alphaproteobacteria; order Acetobacterales; family Acetobacteraceae; genus Acidocella. The sequence continues at coordinate 979,752 of OY968826.1, read as the reverse complement.
AACCCGGAGACCATGCCCAGGCTGCTGATCCGCCGTGGCTTCCACGCCCGGCTGGCGGCATCGGCGTCACGCGAGACAAAGTCCTTCCTGACCGAGCAGTTGCAGGGGGCGACCTGGCTGGTGAAGGCGCTGGAGTCACGCGCGCAGACTATTTTGCGGGTCTCGGCCGAGATCGTGCGCCGTCAGGAAGGGTTTTTCATCCATGGCATCAGCCATTTGCGCCCGCTCACGCTGCGCGATATCGCCGCCGAGGTGGAACTGCACGAGAGTACGGTGAGCCGCGTGACCTCAAATAAATCCATCGCCACGCCGCGCGGGATATTTGAGTTGAAATTTTTCTTTACCACCGCCTTGCAGGGCGCAAATGGCCAAACACATAGCGCGGAGACGGTTCGCCACCGCGTGCAGGCGCTGATTTCGGGTGAGAGCCCGAAGAATATTCTCTCCGATGATGCCGTCGCGGCAATATTACAAAAAGAAGGCATAGACATAGCACGGCGGACCGTGGCCAAATACCGGGAGGCGTTGCGTATACCTGGCTCGGCGCAGCGCAAGCGGGAGAGAATGCCCGCCTAGCGGGTTAATGGGTGGCCCGCTGGACTACGAGCTGATTTGGTTCGGGAGAAGACCATGCAATTGACGGTCTCTGGCAAACAAGTTGATCTCTCTGATGCTCTGCGCACGCATGTGGCGACGCATCTGGATGTCATTACCCATAAATATTTTGACCAGGCGCTGGAAGCGCACGTTACATTCAGTAAGGCGCGAAGTTTTTTCACCTGCGATATCAACGTGCACGCGGGGCGCGGGATGACCGTGCGCGGCGAAGGTGAGGCCGGTGATGCGCATGCCGCCTTCGACGATGCGGCCGAGCATATAGCGACCCGGCTGCGCCGCTACCGGCGCAGGGTTTCGGACCATGCGCGCGAGGCTAATGGCCGCGCCAAACCTGAGGGCGGCCGGCAATACGTGCTGCAGGCCGAGGCGCTGCCGGAAGTGGAAAAACTCGCCGAAGCCAAAACCGAGGCGGCGGCGCTGCACGCGACCATCGTCGCGGAATCCGATGCGTCGATTGAGTTGCTGACCGTGCGCGATGCGGTAATGCGCATGGATTTGGCGTTTCAGCCGGTGCTGATGTTCCGCAACTCCAAGAACGGGCACCTGAATGTGATCTACCGCCGCTCAGATGGGCATGTGGGGTGGATTGACCCCGCGGGCGCGTAAACGCCGCGGAAAAGGCCAGGAGTTAAAACTCCTGGCCTTTTTTATTGGCAATTTTTTTCAGGCGTAAGGAGGAATGGTGTACCCGGCGGGCGAGAGGGTAAAAATCTCGTGGCCGGTTTCAGTCACGCCGATCATGTGCTCGAACTGGGCGGAGAGGGAGCGGTCGCGGGTCACGGCTGTCCAGCCGTCGTCCAGCACTTTTACCTCCGGGCGGCCTGCGTTGACCATGGGCTCGATGGTGAAGAACATGCCCGCTTTGAGTACCGGCCCCTCGCCTTTCCGGCCAAAATGCAGCACGTTCGGCGGCTCGTGGAAATTGGTGCCTATGCCATGGCCGCAGAAATCGCGCACCACGGAGAAGCGCTGGGCCTCGACGTAGGACTGAATCGCGTAGCCGATGTCGCCAAAGGTGGCACCGGGTTTGACCTCGGCGATACCGCGCATCATGGCCTCATACGTCACCTCAATGAGCCGGCGGGCGCGAGTGCCGGGCGTGCCCGCGACATACATGCGGCTGGAATCGCCGTACCAACCGTTCAGGATCACGGTGACATCGATGTTGACGATGTCGCCTTCCAGCAGCTTTTTCTCACCGGGAATGCCGTGGCAGACCACATGGTTGATCGAGGTGCAGATGGATTTTGGGAAACCACGATAGTTCAAGGGCGCCGGAATAGCCCCGTGCGCCAGGATAAAGTCGTGGCAGATGGTGTTCAGTGTCTCGGTGGTGACACCGGGGACCACATGCGGGCCGATCATGTCCAAAGCCTGCGCCGCGAGCAGCCCGGCGGCGCGCATCGGGACAAAATCCTCGGGCCGGTGTATCGTTATCCGCCGCGATTCGGCGCCGCCATCCATCATGGGAGTCTTTCAATAGGGTTCTGGCGCAATGGGCGCCGGGTTGCTGCGGCATTAGATGCAGATGCGGGACTTATAAAGCAAGTACCATGGAGCCGCCTCTCTCAAACCCGCAGCGGCCGGGTCATTTCCTCCGGCTTCACCCATTCGTCGAATTCCTCCCCCGTAGTCACCCCCAGGGCTAGCGCCGCCTCGCGCAGCGACAGCCCCTCGTGGTGGGCTTTATGTGCAACCTTCGCAGCCGCCGCGTAGCCGATGTGCGGGTTGAGGGCGGTGACGAGCATGAGGTTTTTTGCCATGTTTTCGGCGATTTTCTCCCGCGCGGGCTCAATGCCCAGGGCGCAATGCATGTTGAAGGCGGCAAGGGACTCGGCCAGCAGGCGGGCGGAGTCGAGAAAATTGTGTAGCATCACCGGCTTGAACACGTTGAGCTGGAAGTTGCCCTGGGAGCCGGCGAACGCCACCGCATGGTCATTGCCGAATACCTGGACCGCCACCATCGTCAGAGCCTCGCATTGGGTCGGGTTGATCTTGCCTGGCATGATGGAGGAGCCGGGCTCGTTTTCGGGGATCAGCAGTTCGCCGATGCCAGTGCGCGGGCCCGACGCATACCAGCGAACATCGTTGGCGATTTTCATCGCGGCACCGGCCAGCACGCGCAAGGCACCGGAGGCCGCCACCAGCGCGTCATGCGCCGAAAGGGCTGCGAATTTATTGGGCGCGGTACGAAATGGCTTGCCGGTCTCCAACGCGATGAATTCGGCCGCCGTCGCGCCAAAATTTGGGTGGGCATTTAAGCCAGTGCCGACCGCGGTGCCTCCAATGGCGAGTTCGTACAAGCTTGGCAGCGTGGCGCGGATGCCGGCCAGCGCCGCCTCCAGTTGGGCCGCCCAGCCGGAGATCACCTGCCCCAGGGTGATCGGCGTTGCGTCCTGCAAATGCGTGCGGCCGGTCATCACCACATTGGTAAACGCGAGCGCCTTTGCCACGAACGTAGCGAGCAGAGCCTCGACGGCGGGGAGGAGCAGGGTCTCCAGAACCTCCACCGCCGCGATGTGCATCACTGTGGGAAAAGTGTCGTTGGAGGATTGCGAGTGGTTGACGTCGTCATTGGGGTCGATCGGCTTTTTGCTGCCGAGCACCCCGCCGGCAAACTGGATGGCGCGATTCGCGATAACCTCGTTGGCGTTCATGTTGCTCTGCGTGCCTGAGCCAGTCTGGAACACCACGAGGGGGAACTGCGCGTCCCAGGTGCCAGCGATAACCTCTTCCGCCGCCAGCACAATGAGAGCGGTTTTCTCCGCCGGAAGCTGGCCGAGCGCCTGGTTCGCCAGCGCACAAGCTTTTTTCAGGATGCCGAAAGCCCGGACGACCTCCCTGCCCCAAATATAATTGCGCCGGCCGATGGGGAAATTTTCGATGCTGCGCTGGGTTTGCGCGCCCCAGAGCTTTGAGGCATCAACCACAACCTCACCTAAACTGTCATGTTCCGTGCGGAACTTATTCATTCTAAAGTCTTCCATTGAGGGAACCGAGGGCGGGAAGCGGTTTCCACCGGCGGGGTAAGTCGGTGCGGCGGATCGGTTTCACAGCATATATGGGAATGGGTTGGGACGATGACTCTAAAAACCCGGCATAGGCGCGCACTTGCGACTCACGCCAAGTTTTGTCCGCCAAAGCGGCGCTGCGGCTGGCGTAAACCTCAGCGATGCGGATCACCCGCCCCGTCATCGCCACCACGGCCCAGAGCGAGCTTTCCGGGCTTTTGCGTTCATCAGAGATCAACTCCGCCATCGCGCCCCCTTGTCTTGGACGAAACATTCTATACCTCTCCTTCAAATTTGTTTTTGGAGATCGCAGAATGGATCGTGAAGTTCAGGTCTGGCGCGAGGGTAGAGCAGGACGCATCCGGTTGAACAGACCTAAGTTGTTCAATGCCCTGAATCTGGACATGGTAAAGACGATCCGGGCCGCCTTGGACGAATTTGGCGCTGATCCGAGTGTGCATGTGATCCTGCTGGATGCGCTGGAACGCTCGTTCTGCGTCGGCGGTGACGTGAGGATTCTCCAGGCCGGCGCGTTGGCGGGCGACCCGACCATCGCGGAGACTTTCTTCGGCAATGAATATGCGATGAACCAGGCGATCGGGGACCTGCGCAAGCCGCATATCGCCATCATCGATGGGCTTTGCATGGGCGGCGGCGTTGGGATTTCCGTGCACGGCAGCCACCGCATCGCCACCGAGCGGGCGCTATTCGCGATGCCAGAAACCGGGATCGCGCTGTTTCCCGACGTGGGGGCAAGCTATGTGCTGCCGCGCATGCCAGGCGCGCTTGGCATGTACCTCGGCCTCACCGGCGCGCGGGTGACCGGCGCCGATGCGGTGCATACCGGCTTTGCCACGCATTTTGTGCCCAGCGAGCGGATACCCGCCTTGACTGCCGCTATTGTGCGCGACGGCGTGACCGCGATTGCCGAATTTGCCGCCCCCCTGCCCCCGTTCACCCTGGCCAACGAGCGGGAGCTGATCGACAGGGCCTTCGGCCAGGATACCGTCACCGGAATCGTCTCGACGCTGGAGGACGACGGCAGCGATTTCGCGAAGGCGGCGTTGGCGCGGTTGCGCGGGCATTCGCCAAGCTCGGTACATTGGAGCTTTGAGATCATCCGCCGGGGCGCGGCGCGGGACCTGACCGATTGCCTGGCCTCGGAATTCGCTTTGGTGTGCCAGATCGCGATGAGCGAGGAGTTTATTGAGGGCGTGCGCGCCTTGTTGGTCGACAAGGACAAGTCGCCGAAATGGCAGCCGCCGCTGCTTGAGGAAGTGGACCCGGCTAAGATCGCGGCACTTTTCGAGCCCAAGCCGCGGTAAGCAGGTCCCGCAGGATTTGCGGGTCGTCACGCAGATAGCGCTGGGCCAGCCGGAATGGCTCCTGGTTGAGGCGATAGAGCCATTCCAGGCCATTCCGGCGCATCCATAATGGTGCGCGGCGCGCGGTACCGGCACAAAAATCCAGGCCCGAGCCTATGCAAAGCCCGGTGCCGGTAGCGCCGCCGTGGGTGGCGATGGCGTGAGCCAAATACTCCTGTAGCGGCGAACCCAGCGCAATGAACATGAAATCCGCCTGCGCGGCACGGCCGAAATCCCGCGCGGCGGCAAAGGCGGGAGGATTCTCGCCCAGGCCCATGGGCGGGGCGTGATGCAGGAAGGTATTGCCAGGATAGCGCGCGGCCAGGGCGGCGAAAGCGCGCGGCTGCATGCCGATAACCGCGATGCGCGCCCCACGCATCCGGTGTAGCAGCGCGGCCGTCAGGTCCGCTCCGGGCACCACCGCCGGGTGCGCCAGCCCGAGCCAGCGCGCAGCCCTGGCAATGAATTGCGAATCCAGCAGACAATAATGCGCGGCCCGGTAGACCGGCAGCAGCCCAGGCATTCGTTTCAATCGCACAATATGGTCCGCATTCGGCGTGACGACATAAGCGAAGGGAGCGCCCGGCGGCCGTGCCAGCAGCGCGGCGGTCACGTCCTCCAACGGGGTGTCGTGAAAGGTGACGCCAAGTAGCGGGACGGTGCCGGGGATCAGGGTGTCCATGTCATGCCTAAAGTGAAAATATGCTCGTTGGCGGCGGTGAGGTAATTGGCCTGGCGGTCGTTGAAGGCGTAATCGCCGGTGAGCGCGAGGTTGGGGCCGAGTTGCCAGGCGGCACCCGCGGTGGTGCTGAACAGTGTTTCGCGCTTGAAACTGTGAAAATAAGCGGCGTTGGCCGCCTCGGCGGAAATCTTGAGGCTGACCGTACGCAGGTATTCGTGGCTGAACGAGAGTTTCGCCTCGGTCAGCGTGTAGGCGGTGGCGCTGACTTCGTCCGGGTCGTCGATTTCGCGCGCCAGGGTTAGGCGGAATTTATCGAGGTCCGTGGGCATCCAGTCCAGTGCTGCCTCCAGCACCGGGGCGGTGAGCGCGGGACCAACGCGCGGCTGGCGCTGGGCAGCACCTGCCAGCGCGCTGAAGGTCCACAGACCGGAGGCCGTGTCCACCAACCCCGCGAGTATCTGGTTAGTGGAGGCGTTGAGTGCCGGGGTCTCGTAATTGGACTGCGTGGCGCGCAAGCGGAGCAAAAATTGCAACGGGCCGGGCGGAAGATACGTTGTGGTCAGCGACTCGCGCGTGTCCGTGCGGTTCTGCGTCGTCAGGCTGGGGAAGCTGTAGGACGTGACCGAGGCTTCGGGCGTGAACGTAAACATGCCCAGGGAAACATCGTCGTTCGCCCGGAAATCCCGCACGGTGAACGCGACGGGCCGGGTGATCGATAGCGTGTCCAGGGCAAAACCCGTTTCCTGCGCGCGCAGATAGGCTGCTGAAACCGTTATGGTCTCGCGCGCCAGCACGGCGCTCTCCCCCGCGCCGAGTGCAACACCGGAGGTGTTTTGCGCGCGGTCGTTTGGGTAGAGGGCGGCATTGGCGGTGGCGAAAGCACCGAACCCGAGCAGAGGGTCCGTGAGCAACAGGCTCGGCACGGCGGTGAACAGGGACGAGCTGGCAGCACCGTTGGGCGCAGTGTCGTAACCCCCAGCCAAAGCCAGGGCGGGGACGATGCCCAGGCCATTCCAGACAAACCCGGTTGGCTCCGGGCGGGGCGGTTTGTGCTCGCCGGCTACCGCAAACGGCGTTCCGTAGCCGGGGATTGCCGTGGGCAGCACGGAGTCCAGCTCCTGCGCGCAGGCGGGGAGCGCGCACAGGGTGAACAGGCCGGTGAGAATTTTACGCAAAATAGTTGTTCAGCATTTCCACTTTACAACCATTGCGTTTACTTGAGTCAAAATACAATCTTTGGTTGAGGCAATATGCAGCGGCGGGACGATATCGACCTGACCAAAGGGGTGGCCATCCTGCTGGTGGTGTTTGGGCACCTGGTGGCGCGGGCGGACCCGGCGGGGGTGGATTGGTACGAGCCGCTGCGCCGGGCGGTTTATGCCTTCCACATGCCGCTGTTCCTGTATCTGAGCGGGCTAGTTGCGGTGCTCTCCGGCACATTGCTGGCGCCGCGCATGGCATGGCCCAAAGTGGCACGGGCACGGGCGAAACGGCTGCTGGTGCCGTTTTTCGGGTTGGGCGTGCTCATCGTGCTGGGCAAACTGCCCGCCTCACATGTGATGTTCGTGGACAACGCCCCGGCTGGTCTGCTCAGCGGGTTGAGTGCGCTGGTGTGGCATACACTGCATAGCCCCGCACTTTCCGCTTGGTATTTGTTCGTGCTGTTCGTGGTCAGCCTGGGCAGCATGGTGATTCTGAACGGACAGAGCAGGCGGCTGCCCTGGCTGCTGGGTGGGCTGTTGCTGCTCTATGCGCTGCCCCTGCCCGCCTACGTGTATCTCGACCGCGTGGGGCGCTACGCCATATTTTTTGGGCTTGGCGCCGGGGCCGGCATGCTGGGCGCGCGCTGGGACGTATTCATGAACCGCTGGTGGCGCTGCTTGCTGCTGGTGTTCGCGGCTTGCCTCACGGCGATTGTGCTCTTTGGCGCGCATTGGAACGAGACGTTGGTTTTGCTGCCCGTGGGCGCACTTTCCATGCCGGCAATTCATGGTTGGTTAAGGTTTTACGCCGCATCATCGCCGAAGCTTCTCCTTATACTCGGGCGGTACAGTTTCATGATTTATTTGTTCAACACGCTGTTCATCGGCTTCACCAAAGGCGTGCTGCTGCATTTTTACTCGTGGGACGGCGCAAATTTCCTGCCCTTTGCGTTGACGTTGATGCTAGCGGGGGTGTTGGGCCCCATAACGCTCAAGCGGATCGTATTCCGGCGGATGAAAGTGCTCGACCAGCTGACAAATTAAAGTCCGGGATCAAACACCTAGCTTGAATGCGCGTTACACTTTTGTTACACGCAAGAAATGCCAAACCGCGAGATAACCCAGCGTATTCATGTTGTCGGCGCGCCACGCTCAGGTACAACTCTGATGGTCGCGATGATCTCAGCCTGCTTTGACGTTGGCGAATTCGTATCCACCGAGACGCGGTTGTGGAAGCGGATGCCCCGCGGCGAGGCCGTGCTGGTGACCAAATGCCCTGGCGAGGAAAGACTTGCCCCCGTCCTCCTGCCTTTGGACCATCACCTTTGGTTTATCTTCATGTTACGAGACCCGCGCGACGTGGTGGTGAGTGAGCACAGCGCTGCACCAGGGCGCTATTGGAGTGATTTGCTGCTGTGGCGGCAGGCGGCGGCGATCTACGACCAGTTGAAGAATCACCCGCGCTTTATTGTGGTTCGTTACGAGGATCTCGTGCGCGACCCGGATAAGGTACAGCGCGAGCTGGCGGCACGAATGAGTTTTCTGAAAACCACCGCACCGTTTTCGCAATATTCTGACCATGTGCCGCAGAATGCGGCGCGGCTGTCCAAACTGCGGCAGGTGAGTACGCAAAGTATCGGTAACTGGCACCAGCATCTGCCGCGGATAAAGGCGCAGTTTTCAGCCTTTTCCGGCATGTACCGCCGGCTGGTCGAATTCGGTTACGAACCCGATGATTCGTGGCGTCATGTACTGATTGGCGTGCAGCCGTTGGAGCAAAAAAGCCTCGGAAGACCCTTGTCTCCACGGCGGCGCATGCGGATCGCACTGCGGCGCGTGAAAGCCTATGGCGTGTATATATTCAGGCGGTACACCTACATTTGAACGAACCATGACGCCTGTGGCGCGGCAAACCGTAGCCCGGCAATGGTCCGCGAAGAGGCACGGCTTAGCCCGCCTGCGCCATGGCGATGTAGTTGATCGAGGTGTCACGCGAGATGCGGAATTTTGCCCCCAGCGGGGCGTAGGAAATGCCCGCTGTGTCGCTCATGCGCAGGCTGGCGCCGCGACATAGGCCGCCCAGCTCCACCGGGGTGATGAACTGGTTCCAGGCGTGCGTGCCCACCGGCAGCAGGCGGAGCAGATATTCCGCACCAAGCTTGGCGACCAGGAAGGAGCGCTTGCTGCGGTTGATTGTGGAGAGGAACAGCAGCCCGCCCGGCTCAAGCAACGCCGCCAGGCTGGCAATGAACTCCGCCGGGCCGGTGACGTGCTCGATCACCTCCAGCGCCGTGATGACCGGGAATTTTTGCCCCTCTGCCACCAGGTTTTCGGCGGTATCGTTGCGATAGGTGAGGTTGAGCCCCTGCCCCGCCGCATGCGCCCGCGCGGCGGCGATCACATCCGCCCCGGCGTCCAGCCCCAGCACCTCATGGCCCGCTTTGGCGAGGGATTCCGAGAGTAAACCAGCCCCGCAGCCGACATCGAGGATACGCACCGGGCCGGGGAAACGCCGGTGCACCCGCTCCAGCACCCAGGCCGCGCGCGGCGGGTTCATCATGTGCAAGGGGCGCATCGGGCCGGTTTCGTCCCACCAGCGTGACGCCAAATCGTCGAATAGGGCGATTTCTTCCGGTCTGACTGAACTGCGCTGCATTGCCGAACTCTCCTATGGCCGGTATGTGACGCCCCGGCCGGTTTTCCACAAGGGACTTATGTATGGCGCGTATCGTGATGAAATTCGGCGGCACCTCCGTCGCCGATCTGGACCGTATCCGCAATGTCGCCCAGCGGGTGAAGGCGGAGGCTGACAAGGGTAATGAGGTCGCCGTGGTGGTGTCAGCCATGTCCGGCACAACCAACCAGCTGGTGGAGTGGTGCCAGAAGCTCTCGCCGCTGTTCGACGCGCGCGAGTATGATGCCGTGGTGGCGACCGGCGAGCAGGTAACCGCCGGGCTGACCGCGATTGCGCTGCAAAACCTAGGGCTGGACGCCCGCAGTTGGATGGGCTGGCAGATTGCGGTGGAGACCGACGGCCAGCACGGCAAGGCGCGGATCAACTCCATCGAGGCCGATGAGCTGATTAAGCGCATGCAGGGCGGGCAAATCCCCGTGGTGGCCGGGTTCCAGGGCATCGGCCCAGATAACCGCGTGACAACTCTGGGCCGCGGCGGCTCCGATACCTCGGCGGTAGCCCTGGCGGCGGCGCTGAAGGCCGACCGCTGCGATATTTATACGGATGTGGATGGGGTTTATACGACCGACCCGCGAATTGTTCCCACAGCGCGTAAGCTTGCCAAAATCACCTATGAGGAAATGCTGGAACTGGCCTCGGTGGGTGCAAAAGTGCTGCAGACCCGATCGGTGGAACTGGCGATGAAAGAGCATGTGCGGGTGCAGGTGCTCTCCAGCTTTACGGACGCACCCGGCACCATGGTTGTTGATGAGGATGAAGTTGTGGAACAGGAAATTGTCGCAGGGATCGCCTATTCGCGCGATGAAGCCAAGGTAACAGTGCGCCGCGTGCCGGACCGCCCCGGCATCGCCGCCGCGATTTTCGTACCGCTGGCCGAGGCGCATATCAATGTGGACATGATCGTGCAGAACGTCTCCGCCGACGGCACGACGGACATGACCTTCACCGTCGGCAAAACCGACCTGCCCCGCGCGACCGCGGTGCTGGAGGAGGCCCGCCAGGACATCGGCTATGCCGAGATTTCCAGCGACCAGAACGTGGCGAAAATCTCCGTGGTGGGTGTTGGCATGCGCAGCCATGCCGGTGTGGCGGGCACCATGTTCCGCACCCTGGCCGAACGGGGGATTAATATTCAGGTGATTTCCACCAGCGAGATCAAGGTCAGCGTGCTCGTCGCCTCGGAATATACCGAACTGGCCGTGCGCGCCCTGCATACGGCATATGAACTCGATGCTTAATTGTACCCACGACGCAAAAGCTGAATACGCCGCGCTGCAGGCTCGCGGCGCGGCGTTCCTTGGCACCGAACATGCCATAATGGCCGGGGCGATGAGCTGGGTGAGCGAGCGCCACCTGGTCTCCGCCATGTCCAACGCCGGCGGGTTTGGCGTGATTGCCTGCGGCGCGATGCCGCCGGCGCTGCTGGAGACGGAAATCGCCGCCACCCAGGCAATGACGGACAAGCCATTCGGCGTGAACCTGATCACCATGCATCCGCAGCTCGATGCGCTGGTGCAGATCTGCCTGCGCGCAAAGGTGACGCATATCGTGTTCGCGGGGGGAATTCCTCCCGGTCCCGCAATCCGCGCAGCCAAGGATGGCGGCGCGAAAGTTGTGGCCTTCGCCCCGGCCCTGGTGCTGGCCAAGCGTTTCGTGAAATCAGGCGTTGACGCGCTGGTGATCGAGGGGTCCGAGGCCGGTGGGCATATCGGCCCGGTGTCGCTCACCGTGCTGGCACAGGAAATCCTGCCGCATATCCGCGAAGTGCCGGTATTCGTCGCGGGCGGCATCGCGCGCGGCGAGGCGATTCTCGGTTTCCTGGAAATGGGCGCCGCGGGAGCGCAGCTTGGCACCCGGTTTGCCGCCGCCACCGAGAGCATCGCGCACCCCAACTTCAAGCAGGCGTTCCTCAAAGCCAACGCGCGCGACGCGCTGCCCTCCATGCAGATCGACGAGCGCTTTCCCGTAATCCCGGTGCGTGGACTGGTGAACGAGGGAACCAAAAAGTTCATGCGGCACCAGGCTGAGGTGCTGAAAAAGTTCCAGGACGGCGAGTTGGACAAGAACGCGGCGCAGTTGGAGATCGAGCATTTCTGGGCCGGTGCGCTGCGGCGCGCGGTGATCGAGGGTGATGTGGAGAATGGCTCGGTGATGGCCGGGCAGTCGGTCGGCATGGTCACGGCAATTCAGCCGGTGAAGGAAATTCTCGAAGAACTGCGGGCACAGGCGATCGCGGCCCTGGTGGCGCGGGCAAACAAGGGCTGAAACCCGGCAATACGCCTCTGGGTTGAATAAAATTCAGCCCCAAGGCGAAAAACCGCGGCTAATCTTCTGATCGGGGCTGATTTTTGCCATCAATACATGGCAAAGTAACCGCATGACGAACGAGTCTCCCCCGCGGCAGCATCGGCGCAGAAAGCCGAAATTCGGCGACACCAGGCAGTTGTTCGCCCGGCTACGGGCAGCACTTGCCTCCGGCACCGCGAGCCTGCCCGATATCGCCGAACTGCTGGCACAGGAACTCCCGGCCGATGCCTGCGTGATTTACGTTGCCCGCGCCGGAGAGTTCCTGGAACTGGCAGCGACCTACGGGCTGAATGTAAGCGCCGTGGGGCACACGCGCCTGCGCATCGGCGAAGGCATTATCGGCATGGTCGCGGCCTCCGGCGACGCGCTGAACCTTCCCGATGCGCAGAACCATCCACGTTACGTGTACCGGGCTGAACTCGGCGAGGAGGCGTTTGCTTCCATGCTGGCAACGCCGGTGAAGCGGGCGGGGCGAATTCTGGGTGTCATTTCAGTGATGTCGCGCGAGGCGCGGGTGTTTGCACCTGTGGAGGTAGAGGTGGTGGCCACCGTGGCCATGCTGCTCGCCGAAATTCTGGCCCGCGCCGGGGCGACCGATTTATCCGAGGAAGGCTTTTCCGAGCGGCTGCCACGGCGTTACGCCGGGCATATACTCTCGCCAGGGATCGCGCGTGGCAAAATCCTGCCTTATGGCGCGGCACCGCCGATTGCCAAACTGCTGACCGACGACCCCGCCGCCGAATTATTGCGGCTGGAAAAGGGCGTGGAGATCGCGAACAAGAGCCTGGACGGGCTGATTACTTCCACCCTGCCCGGCGGCAGCGCCTCGCGCGATGTGCTCGACGCCTACCGCATGGTCACGCAATCCGCCGGCTGGCTGACGCAGGTGCGCCAGGCGATCGGTGACGGGCTGACCGCCGAAACGGCGGTGGACAAGGTGGCGCAGAATTTACGCGAACGGATGCGCCGGATTGCCGATCCATACCTGCGCGAGCGGCTGGCCGACATCGAGGACATGATCGGGCGCCTGATGGTGGCACTGGGCGGCAAGGCGCCCAAGCCCGAGCGCGCGGACGGGATGCTGCTGCTGGTGCGCCGGTTGGGGCCCGCCGATTTATTGGATTGGCATGCGCGCGGCATCGCCGGGGTTGCAATCGAGGAGGCCAGCGCTTCCGGTCACGCCGCGATTCTGGCCCGCGCGTTGGGACTGCCCGCGCTGGCGGTGGAACGCGGCGCGGTGGAGGCGGCGCAGGAGGGTGACGACGCCCTGCTGGATGCGGAAGGCGCCACGCTGATCCTGCGGCCCGAGCCCGAAGTGGTGCAGGTTTACGACCGCGCCCTGGCAGCCCGCACGGTGCGCGCGGCAGCACTTTCGGGATACCGGGATTTACCGGCGATCACCAAGGACGGCACGCAGATCAGCCTGATGCTCAATGTGGGCTTGGCGCTGGAGTTGGACCAGCTAGAGCGCACCGGCGCCGACGGAATCGGCCTGTATCGTACTGAAATTGCAGTATTGGCGGCAGGCGGCATCCCGGACGTCGCGGGCCAGGCGGCGGAATATGGCCGGGTGATGGACCGTGCCAAGGGCCGGCGGGTGCAGTTCCGCACGCTGGACCTGGGTGCGGACAAACTGCTCCCCGGCGAGGTGGGCGGCGGCGAGGAAAACCCGGCCATGGGCTGGCGCAGTCTGCGCGTGGGGCTGGACCGGCCGGCGATTTTGCGCCGCCAGTTGCGCGCGCTGCTACTGGGTGCTCAAGGAAGGCCGCTCGCGGTCATGTTCCCCATGGTCGCCACGGTGGAAGAGTTCCGCGCCGCGCGTGATCTGCTGGAAGCAGAGGCAGCGCGCATTCGCCCGGTGCCGGAGAAGCTAGAGGCCGGGACCATGATTGAGGTGCCGGCACTGCTGTTCCAACTGCCGGGGCTGCTGGCCGAGGCGGATTTCGTCTCGGTAGGCACCAACGACCTGATGCAGTTCCTCTTCGCGGCGGATCGTGGCACGCCGGAACTGGCGGAACGCTACGACACCCTTTCCGCCCCCGTGCTGGAAATGCTGGAGCGCCTGGTGGCGGCCTGCAATGAGGCGGGCGTGCCACTTTCCGTCTGCGGCGAAGCGGCGGGCCGCCCATTGGACGCGCTAGCCTTTGCCGCGATGGGTGTGCGCACGCTCTCCATGTCCGGCAACGCCATTCTGCCAGTTAAAGCCCTGCTGGTGGAGGCTGACCTCGGCGCGCTACGGCCGGTCCTGCGCGAGTTGCGGCGTTCCGGGGCAGCGGGCGGGAGTATCCGCGAGCCACTGACTGCCTGGGCGCGCGAGCATAACCTGCCAGTTTGATCCGCGCGGGATGCGGTAGCGTAAAGCGGCGGGGCGGTATACAAAGCGGCGCAGAATGCCAAACGATATTGCCGGGATCGATATGACGGAATCCGACCAGCCGCAGGGAGCCGCCCAGATAGGTGCTGGCCTGCGTAATGTGCGCGAACGGCTGGGCTGGAAATTACCCGAGGTCGCCGAGGGTTTGCGCATCCGCCTATCATATCTGGAGGCCATTGAGCGCGGCGACATCGATGCGCTGCCCGGGCCGGCGTATCAGACCGGTTTCATTCGCTCCTACGCGCAAAGCCTGGGTTTGGACCCGGAGGAAATTCTGCGCCGCTTCCGCGAGGCGGGCAGCATGGGCAGCCTACCCAAGGCGGAGTTGAAATTCCTCGCCCCTGTGCCGGATCGTGGCGTGCCAACCGGGGCGATTGCGCTGATCGGCGTGCTGCTAGTGCTGGCGGGCTATGGGCTTTGGTATTTGCACACTGAAAAAGAGCGCCGCCTGGCCGCAGCCGTACCCAACGTGCCGGTGGAACTGGCGCCGCTCGCCGTACCGCCCCCCCCCCTACACCGCCGCTTGCTCCCGCGCAGGCCGCCATGCAAAACCCGGCGATGCCGCCAGCAAGCACTCCGGATGGTGCCAACGCTGTAGCACCCGCCCTGCCCACGGCCACGCTAGGCACCCCCACCGCGCCATCGTCCGCCATGGCGCCGGTGGCAACCGGGGATACCGGCCAGATGATCGTCGCCATCGGCGATAGCTGGGTTGAAGTGAACGACGCCACGGGCAACATACTCTTCAGCAAAGTGTTGCATGCCGGAGATAGCTGGCCCGTGCCCGATGAAGCCGGATTGACCATGACCGCCGGCAATGCCGGCGGGACCGAGATCGCCATTAACGGCAAGGCCGGCGCGCCCCTGGGGGCCGTGGGCGCCGTGCTGCACAATTATGCGCTGACGCCACCGGCGGCAAAACCGGCCGCGCCGCCCGCGACCAACTGAGGGAATTGTTATGAACTACCGCGAATACCAGCAGATCACCCGCCGTAAATCCCGGCAGATTAGCGTCGGCAACGTGAAGGTCGGCGGCGACGCACCCATTTCGGTACAGACCATGACCAACACGCTTACCACGGATATCGACGGCACCGTAGCGCAGATTCTACGCGCCGAGGCCGCCGGCGTGGACATTGTGCGCGTGAGCTGCCCGGATGAGGAGAGCACGGCGGCGCTGAAGCACATCATCCGCCAAGTGAATGTGCCGATCGTCGCGGATATCCACTTCCACTACAAACGCGGGATTGAGGCCGCGCAGGCCGGTGCGGCATGTTTGCGCATCAACCCCGGCAATATCGGCAGCCCCGAGCGCGTGCGCGATGTGATCAAAGCCGCGCGCGATTATAATTGCTCGATGCGCATCGGCGTGAACGCGGGTTCGCTGGAACGCCACCTCCTGGACAAGTACGGCGAGCCCAACCCCGAGGCGTTGGTGGAATCAGCCCTCGAACACGCGAAGATTTTGCAGGACCATGACTTCCACGAGTTCAAAATCTCCGTGAAGGCGTCTGACGTTTTCATGGCCGTGGCGGCGTATCAGCAACTGGCTGAAGTGTGCGACCACCCGTTGCACATTGGCATCACCGAGGCCGGCAGCAAACGCGCCGGCACGGTAAAATCCTCCATCGGCCTTGGCTCGCTGCTGTGGGCAGGCATCGGCGATACCATGCGCGTCTCGCTCTCCGCCGTGCCGGAGGAAGAAGTGCTGGTCGGCTGGGATATTCTCAAATCGCTCGGCATCCGCCATCGCGGCGTGCGTATCATTTCCTGCCCCTCCTGCGCGCGCCAGGGCTTTAACGTCATCAAGACCGTGGAAACGCTGGAAGAACGCCTCGCGCATATCAAGACGCCGATCACCCTCTCGATCATCGGCTGCGTGGTGAACGGGCCTGGCGAGGCACTGATGACCGACCTCGGCCTCACTGGTGGCGGCAACGGCAAGCACATGATCTACGCGGCGGGCAAAACCGACCACACGATCGACGGCGGCGACATGGTAAACCACATCGTCGAACTGGTGGAAGCCAAGGCTGCGGTGGTGGAAGCGGAACTAAAGGCCGCCAAACTCGCGGCGCAGTAGCTAAGGTATCCGCGAGACTGTTCTAACCGGAGCCTTATGGCTCCGGCATTTTTTGTTTTTTAGGTTGGTTTGAAAATCATGGCCCCTCCCCTGCAACCCGTCCGTGGCACGCGCGATCTCATCGGCGACGACGCCGCGCGCCACACCCATGTCGTGGAAACCGCGCGGCGCATTACGGCTCTGTATGGTTTCGCCGAGTGGCAGACGCCAATTTTCGAGGACACCAAAGTTTTTTCCCGCACGCTGGGGGAAACTTCCGATGTCGTGACCAAGGAAATGTACACGTTCGAGGATCGGGGCGGAGATTCCGTGACGCTGCGGCCGGAAGGCACGGCAGGTGTGTGCCGCGCGCTAATTACCGCCGGGCTGACGCAGACACTGCCACAAAAAGTTTTCTACACCGGGCCGATGTTCCGCTACGAGCGCCCGCAAAAAGGCCGTTACCGGCAGTTTCACCAGATCGGCGTGGAACTGCTCGGCCCTAGCACACCGCTAGCCGACGCTGAAGTCATTGCCGCCGGCTGGCAGATTTTGAATGAACTGGGCATCGCGGACAATGTGGAACTGCACGTCAACACGCTGGGCGATGCTGAATCGCGCCACAATTACCGTACCGCGCTGGTTACATATTTTTCTGATCATGCAGACGCTCTCTCCGCCGACAGCAAAACGCGGCTGGAGAAAAACCCGCTGCGCATTCTGGATTCCAAGGACGAGGGCGACAAGAAACTGGTCGCCAACGCGCCGCTGATCAACGATCATCTCTCGGAAGCCGCTGCTGCGTTCTACAACAGCTTGAAAGCGGCGCTAACGGCGTTCGAAGTGCCTTTCACGGAAAACCCCCGCATCGTGCGTGGCCTGGATTACTACAACCACACCGCCTTCGAGTTCGTGACCACAGCACTCGGCGCGCAAGGCACCGTGCTCGCCGGTGGACGTTACGACGGCCTGGTCGAACAGATGGGCGGCCCCGCCGTTCCTGGCGTCGGCTGGGCTGCGGGGATTGAGCGTCTCTCCATGCTCATCGCCCCCCCGCCGGTGCCGCACCGCCCGGCCGCGATCATTCCCATGCACGAGGAAGCGCACGGCACAGCCTTGAACATCCTCAAATCCCTGCGCGACATCGGCATCGCCGCCGAGATCGCCTACGCCGGCAATGCGAAAAAACGGCTGGAGCGCGCGAACAAATCCGGCGCCAAATTTGCCGTCCTGGTGGATCAGGATATCAAGTTAAAGAACTTGGAGGATGGTTCGCAGCAGGACGTGCTGTTCTCCGACCTCCCAGGATTTCTGCGTTCATGAGTTTTGACCACAAACTCGACCGCATCCTCTCCCGCGCCGAGGAACTGCGCTTCATGCTTTCCGGCGCGCTGGCCGGGGATGCATTTGTAAAAGCCTCGAAAGAGCTTTCCGAGCTGACGCCGATCGAGGAGCGTATTGACGAGCTGCGCGCGGCTGAAAAGGCGCAGTCCGAGGCGCAGGCCATGCTGGCCGATCCGGAGATGAAGGATCTGGCCTCGGCTGAGCTGGAAGACCTGAAGCAGCAGATCCCCGAGCTGGAAATGTCGCTCCGCCTGGCGCTGTTGCCCAAGGACGAGATGGACGACCGCTCCGCCATTCTGGAAATCCGCCCAGCGGCGGGTGGTGATGAGGCTGCGTTGTTCGCGGCAGAACTCTTCCAGGCGTATCAGAAATATTCCGGCCTGCACGGGTATAAGTTCGAGGTCATGGAATATGGCGAGAACGAGTTGGGCGGGCTGAAAGAAGGCATTGCCGAAATCACCGGCAAATCCGTATTCTCCAAGCTGAAGTTCGAATCCGGTGTCCACCGCGTGCAGCGCGTGCCAGCGACCGAAACTCAAGGGCGCATCCATACCTCGACGGTAACGGTGGCGGTGCTGCCGGAGGCGGAGGAAGTGGATGTCGAGGTCAACGAGGGCGATCTGCGCATCGATGTGTACCGGGCCTCCGGCGCCGGCGGGCAGCACGTGAACAAAACCGAATCAGCGGTGCGGATCACGCATATCCCCACCGGCATCGTCGTGGCGATGCAGGAGGAGCGCAGCCAGCATAAAAACAAAGCCAAGGCGATGAAAATCCTGCGCGCCCGCATGTATGAACAGCAACGCTCCAGCCTGCACGCCACCCGCGCCGCCGACCGCAAGTCCCAGGTCGGCACCGGGGACCGCTCCGAGCGCATCCGCACCTACAACTTCCCGCAAGGCCGCGTCACCGACCACCGCATCAACCTCACCCTGCACAAAATCGACCGGATCATGCAGGGCGAAATGGACGACATCATCGACGCGCTGATCGCCGAGGACCAGGCGGCGCGGCTGGCGGCTGACAACCAGTGATCCCTACCGCCGAAGCGCTGGCCTCGATCACCTCCCGGCTCGCCGAGGCGGGCATCGAGGAACCCAGGCGCGAGGCGCGTTTGCTGCTGGCCGCCGCGCAAGGGGTAAATGCCGCCGGGCTGTTGCTGCTGGACGAAGTGGACCGTGCGCGTTTCCAGCCACTGGTTGCCCGTCGCGCGGCGCGTGAGCCGCTGGCCTACATTCTCGGGCGCAAGGAGTTCTGGGGGCTGAATTTCGCAGTCTCTCCCGCCACGCTGATCCCCCGGCCCGACACCGAGACCTTGGTGGAAGCCGTGCTGGCCCTTGGCACCGCGCCCGCCCGCGTGCTTGATCTGGGCACCGGCACCGGCTGCCTGCTGTTGGCGGTTTTAAGTGAATTCCCGGCAGCCTTCGGCGTGGGCGTCGATATTTCCCCCGAGGCAGCGGCCCTGGCAGCGGACAACGCCCAAGCACTGGGGCTGGCCGGCCGCGCCGCGTTTTGCGTGAGCGACTGGGCGGCGGCGCTTGATGGCACCTTCGACCTGGTGCTGAGCAATCCCCCCTATATTCCCTCTGCCGATATTGTAGGATTGATGCCCGAAGTCGCGGATTTCGAGCCCGGCAGCGCGCTGGATGGCGGCGCGGACGGCTTGGCCGCCTACCGTGCGTTATTCGCGACCCTGCCCCGCCTGCTCGCGGAAAATGGCGCGGCGGTGCTTGAACTTGGGGTGGGTCAGGCCCAAGATGTAGCCGTGCTGGCGGAACAGGCTGGTTTTACTACCACGACTCGGACCGATCTTGGCGGCGTGGAACGGGCCATTATTTTGACGCGGTGCAAATAAACATTTGGCATTATGCGCGGATAAGGCTAAGCACGGGGCGCGCGGGCTGATTGGCCTCGAGTCTCGGTGATTTACGAGGCCGCTTTGGGTTTGGTGGTGCTAACGCGCCCCGCCGTGCAAGCAATCTTACGAGGATAGACGAGAGCATATGAATATGAAGCGCATGCGTGGCCGTAACCATCGCCCGGCTAGTGGTGGCGGTGGCGGTGGTGGCGGCGGGTTCCGCAACCAGCAGAATGGAATTCCGCTGAACCGCAACCATGTCTTTGACAGTTCCGGGCCCGAAATGCGGGTGCGGGGCACGGCGCAGCAGCTCTACGAAAAGTACCAGCAGCTCGCGCGTGATGCCTCCAGCAACGGTGACCGGGTGCTGGGCGAAGCCTATTACCAGCACGCCGAGCATTATTTCCGCATCATTAGCGCCATCAACCAGGCCCAGGGCCTGCCCAGTACGCAGCCCCCCCAGGCGCAAGGCGGGCAACAACCCAGCCAAGGCCAGGAGCGCGGCAATTACCAGCCGCAGCAGGGCAACCAGGGCGACTACCAGCGCCGCGAGTCCTCCGAGGGTGAGCAGCAGATGGAACCCCGCCAGGAAAACCGCCAGCAGGAAGTCCGCCAGCAGGAGCCGCGCCGCTTTGAGCAACGCCCCTACGAGCAGCGCCCGAAGCCAGAATTCCAGCGCCAGGACCGTCAGGACCGCCCCGAGCGGCAAGACCGCCAAGATCGCCCGGAACGCCAGCCCCGCGCTGAACCGGTGGTTGATATGCGCATCGACATCAGCTCCGCGCTGGAAGCCGAACTGGCAGCCGCCGTGGGCGAACACCCCGGCATGAGCGCACAGCCGGTCATCGTGCCGATGGCCGTGACCGTGAAACCGGCCCCCGCCGTGGCCCCTGCCCCGGAACCCAAGCCTATCCCCATCATCGCCGAGGCCCCGCCTTTGGCGCTGCCCCCGGTCGAGGCGCCGCCTGCGCCCCGCCCCCGTGGCCGGCCTAGGCTGGTCAAGCCCAAAGCAGCAACGGTGGAAGAGTAACCACGAAAAACCCACCAGGAGCGATCCTGGTGGGTTTTTTAATGCCTTAAACTGCTCGGGCCGTTCTTAGCGAGGTGTGAGCACCATCACCATCTGCCGGTTTTCCATCTTCGGCATCTGCTCAACCTTGGTCTCCACATCCATATCGGCGCGGATCCGCTCCAGCACTTTTACGCCCAGCTCCTGATGCGCCATTTCACGGCCACGGAAACGCAGGGTCACCTTCACCTTGTCGCCTTCGCCGATGAAGCTCTTCATGGCGCGCAGTTTCACCTGGTAGTCATTCTCGTCGATATTCGGACGAACTTTGACTTCCTTGATCTCGACGATCTTCTGCTTTTTACGGGCTTCATTGCGCTTTTTCTGCTGCTCGTACTTGAACTTGCCGTAGTCGAGGATTTTGGCGACCGGCGGTTCAGCGTTCGGGCTGATCTCAACCAAATCGAGACCGACGGCAAAAGCACGTGCAATGGCGTCGCGGGTGCTTAAGACCCCCTGCATTTCACCATTTTGGTCGATAAGGCGTACCTGCGGTATTCTAATTTCATCGTTGACCCGGGGCCCTTCACGCGAGGGAGGGGCGGGTGGCGCTGGCGGTCTGGCTATGGAAGTCTCCTGTAAGGGTTACGGGACACCGGCTTAGTGCAAAATGGTGAACTAATGCAATCTCCTCCGCGGCGCCCCAGGGAGATTAACAATAATTCCCTCATTTCCTGCTGGTTTTCTGCTAAATAGGTGCTACTTCTTCATTACGCCCGGAGTACATGGGCAAGGTCAGGAGGATCTGAAATATGCATATACGCAATCCTATGGAGTGGATCGCAGGCCAGATCGATACAACCAACGTCATCGGCAGCGCGACTCCGGCAGAATACTGGCCGGTCGCCGCGGGCGCTGGAATGCCAGTGGTCCGTAAAATCACCCTTGCCGAACTGCGGGAAGCCATCCGTGAAGGGCTGCGTGATTTCGCGGCCGCACGCACCGATGTTATTTTTCTCTGCCTGATATACCCTCTGGTTGGGATATTTATCGCCATGGCCGAGGCACAAAGCCGCCTGCTGCCGTTACTACTGCCCACCGCCGCCGGTTTTGTTCTCGTTGGCCCGCTCACCGCGGTTGGACTGTACGAGATGAGCCGGCAACGTGAAATAACCGGAAAAATCAGCTGGCTCGACACGTTCAAAGTCATCCGCTCCCCCTCCATCGGAGCCATTACCGGACTGGGGCTGCTGCTGGTTGGCCTGTACCTGGCATGGCTGGCGGTGGCACAGGTGATTTACGACTTTACCCTGGGACCGCTGCCACCCGCCTCCATAGGGCAATTTGTCCAAAGCGTATTCACGACACCGGCAGGCTGGGTGATGATCGGCTTGGGCCTGTTCGCCGGGGTGCTGTTCGGGTTGGGCGTGCTGGCAATCAGCGTCGTCTCGTTTCCATTGATGCTGGACCGGCCAGTTGGCTTTGCCACGGCGATCGCCACCTCGGCGCTGGCTCTGCGGCGCAACCCAGGGCCGCTGGCCGCCTGGAGCCTAATAATCGCCGTCAGCCTGTTCCTGGGCATCTTGCCCTGCTTCATAGGGCTAATTGTGGTGCTGCCCGTGCTTGGTCACACGACCTGGCATTTGTACCGCAAGGTGGTGGTCCCGCCCTCGGAAATGAGCACGATTGTTTTGCCGGTACATGAGTTAGCGGCACCTGAGCCGTAATCAACTAAACCGGCCATTTGGTGGCGGTTTTAAGCGAAAGAGATTTCGCGCACCATCCAGAAAATCGGCATCAAAGGGCGTCGGGCAGCCCGTGTGCTCCCCGTGTGTTCATGGAAAACACATGCTGTGTGAACACGGTAGTGGGTCACCTGGAACTTGCCGATTCCGGGTTCAAATGGCGCCCTCCGCGCGAATGATGTTTTTTTCCGCAAAGAAAACAGGCACGTATTGATCTCAGTCAACGACCAGTCACAAAAATTGGAGTTTAGTCTGCTTATCCGAAAGCGGATACACTCCCCACACTGACCCCGCCGCAGCAATGCGCGCGGGGCTTTTTTTACCCCGCATGTTCGTGAGCAGTTCTATAATACCAACGGTCATTCTTTATGACCGTTGGTATTAGGCATTGAATTTTTCTCGATGCCCGCGAATGTTTTGCATTACAAATGCGCAGGCATGTAATTCCAAATTGCCGACAGGATGTTAGAAACAATTATCGCCATTAAACCGCAACGGCGTGGCGCGGCGCTTCGGTCTGCTGCTTCAAGTAGCTATCGAACAGCGCCGCGACATTGCGCACAAACGGCCTGCCGGCCTCGGTAACCTCGATGCGCGTGCCGTCCCAGGTCACCAGACCGTCTGCCTGGAAGCCCGCCAAGGCTTGCGCGTCGGCTAGCAGCGGTGCCGGATCGGCGCCAAAAGCCCCAGCCTGGGCCAGCAGGTCTACTTCCAGCTCGCACATAATGCTCTCGATCACGGCACGGCGAAGCCTGTCGTCCGCACTCAAGGCGACGCCACGGCTGGCCGCCAGATGGTCCTTGGCGATGGCCGCGGTGTAGGCGGGCACGGACGAAGCATTCTGCACATAACCCTGCGGCATGCTGCCTATGGCACTCGCCCCCAGCCCAATGAGCACCTGCGCGGCATCAGTGGTGTAGCCCTGGAAGCTGCGGTGCAGGTTTTTCGCCAAAGCCGCGTCGGCCATGGCATCCCCCGGGCGGGCAAAATGGTCGAGCCCGACCGGGATATACCCTCCTTCCCGCTCCAGCACGCGGCGAACCACCTTCGCCTGAGCAAAACGCGCCTGCGCGCCCGGCAGCGATGATTCCGGGATCAACGACTGGTGCTTTTTCATCCACGGCACATGCGCGTAACCAAACACGGCAACACGATCCGCGCGCAGGCTAATCGCCAGACGGGCAGTACGTTCCAGCGACTCCTCGGTCTGGTGCGGCAGGCCGTAAATGAGGTCCAAATTAAGCGAGGTAATACCAATCCCGCGTAGCGCCTGGGCGCAGGCCTGCGTCTCCTCGAAGCTCTGCTGCCGGCCAATCGCGTCCTGCACCGTCTGGTCGAAATCCTGCACGCCAAGACTGGCGCGGTTAACCCCCATGCGGGCCAACGCCTCCAGCCGCTCCGGCGTCAGCGAAGTGGGGTCGATTTCGATGGCGATTTCAGCATCCGGCAGCAATGTGAAATGGCTGCGAATATCGTCCATCAAACTGGTCAGGCAGTCGGGGGGCAGAACTGTCGGGGTGCCGCCGCCCCAGTGCACGTGGGAAACCTCCAGCCGGCGGCCAATGGTCTTCGTCACCAGGGATATTTCACGCGCCAGCATCGCCGCGTAGCTCCGCTTGGGCCGTTCCAGATGCACCACGGAGGTATTGCAGCCGCAATACAGGCAAAGCCGGTCGCAGAAGGGCACATGCAGATACAACGAAACAGGCTCCGCCGCTGGCAGCTTACTTAGCCAGGACGCATAGGTTTCGCCCCCAATGGCAGGGGTAAAATGCGGCGCGGTCGGATAGCTTGTGTAGCGCGGTACGCGGCCATCGTAGCGGGCAATGAGTTCAGCATCGGTTATCATCCGCTTCTTTTGGGCGGATGCAGCCTGATACTCATTGATTCAGGTCAAACCGGGATTCCAGGGTCAAGCTGGCAGGAAGTCCGGCACCGAGAGGTAACGCTCGCCGGTATCGTAGTTGAAGCCAAGGATTTTAACGCCAGCGGGCAGTTCCGGCAGCTTTTTAGCAATCGCCGCCAGCGTGGCGCCGGAGGAGACACCGACCAGCAAGCCCTCCAACCTCGCTGAACGGCGGGCGTATTCACGCGCGTCCTCGGCATCGACCTGGATCACACCATCCAGCGCCGCCGTATGCAGGTTAACGGGGATGAACCCGGCACCAATGCCCTGGATGGGATGCGGGCCGGGCACCCCGCCGGAGATTACCGGCGATAGCGCCGGCTCCACGGCAAAGACTTTCAGGTTCGGCCAGTGCTTCTTCAAGGTTTCGGCGCAGCCGGTGATATGCCCGCCGGTCCCCACGCCGGTAATCAGCACGTCCAGGCCCTCGGGGAAATCAGCCAGGATTTCCTGCGCGGTGGTGCGGGCATGCACTTCAATATTCGCGGGGTTTTCAAACTGCTGCGGAATCCAGGAGCCAGGGTTTTCGGCCGCCAGCACAGTGGCGCGGGCGATCGCCCCCTTCATGCCCAGCTCCTTCGGCGTGAGGTCGAAGGTGGCGCCATAAGCCTGCATCAGGCGCCGGCGCTCAACAGACATAGATTCTGGCATGACCAGGATGAGCTTGTAGCCCTTCACCGCCGCCACCAGCGCCAGGCCAATGCCCGTATTGCCCGACGTTGGTTCAATAATCAGGCCACCGGGTTTCAACGCGCCCGAAGCCTCCGCTGCCTCCACCATGGACAGTGCGATACGGTCCTTGATCGAGCCTCCGGGATTAGCGCGCTCGGACTTCACCCAGACTTCCGCGCCAGGAAACAGCCGCGCCAGACGGATGTGCGGGGTATTGCCAATGGTTTCGAGTACACTGCTGGCTTTCATGCGATGGCTCCTTCATGTGTTTCTGTATGTTTAGCGCCAAGATGCCCCGATTTCCGTGAAGTGCAAGCCCTTTCAGAAATAAATCTATAAATATAATAGAGTTTTTGCACCAAAAAAGCTGAAGTGACATCACGTCACCCCGGCCTTGCGTAAGCCTATTATAGTACTGCTGGTGACTGGCCGCCACGGCGTCTTGGAAAGACACGGCGCGCATCCCATCTACGGCGTCAACGCCGCCAGCATGGCCAATGCCATGGCGGGCCAGTCAACCGCCGCATCCACCGGCCCCGTATCTCCGGCGGGAACCGCTGTGACGGCCAATTCCGCCACCAGTTTCAGCATTCCCTCGGCAATAGCCGCGGCAGTGGGCGCGCACAGGCGGGCACCCGGCACGCCGGCGAGTTGTTCGGGCAGGCCACCCACGTTCGTTGCCAGTATCTGGCGGCCCGCCGCAATGGCCAAAGCAGCAACGCCCGACTGGCTGGCCTCCCGGTACGGCAGCACTACCGCGTCCGCCCAGCCGAGCAGCCCCGGCAGCTCATCCTCGCCGACCCAATGCTGCTCGACCGTAACGTGCGGGAGGGCACGCAACCGTGCCAAGTCCACCGAGTCCTGGCCATCGCCACAGACGCGCAGTTGGAATGGAATTTCAGGCCCCAGGCTCTGCACCGCGTCGGCCAAGAGATCCAGCCCCTTATACGACAGCAACCGTCCGAAATAGAGCAACCGCACCCGCCCGCCATGCGCCATCACCGGCGCGGTGCCGCCAAAGCGGATTGGCGGGTGCCAGAGTTTGACCATGCGCTGCGCTTTCTCGCCAACCCCCTGGCGGCGCAGGCCCGCTTCCACATGCTGGCTCAGCGCAAACAGCACCTGGGCATGCCGGAGCAGGCGGTATTGCCCCATGATACGAAAGTTCATCACCTCGCCAGGATGCGCCGCGGCATCATGGACGACCACGGCATAAGGAATCCCCGCATCACGCAGCGCCGCGGTCATGCGCCCATCCAGCAATGCGGGCATGGCGCAGATGGCAAAATCGGGCCGGTCCTCCGCAAGGCGGCGGGCGATCCGGCCGCGTGCCAATGGCACGGTGAGGCGCTGCACCGCATAGCCAAGCGCGCTGTTATACGTCGGCTCGCGCCAGCTACAGAAAGCCGCGTCCGGCCCCGCCAGGATTTCCGCCCCCCCAGCCATGGAGAGGCGCACGCTCTGGCCGGGTATCTCCCGCAAGGCCGCCGCAAGGCGCAGCGCAAACAGCGGCCCGCCGCCGCGCCGCCCCCAATGCCACACCAAAAGCTTCATGCAACACCACTGGCAGCCAGTGCGGCCAAAACCGGCTCCGCCCCCAGCATTTTGCGCGCATGCGTCTGGCCCGCCAGCGCCATGGTGTGGCGGGCATTGGCGTCAGCGGCCAAACGCCGTAACCAACCAGCGGCGTCATCGATATCCGGCTCCGCCCAGAACGCACCCGGCAGCGCATAAGTCCCGCGCGGGTCAGCGGCGGGCACCAGCCGATAGGATACGAGGGCCGAGGTTTCCGGAGTCATAAATGTAAGATTACCCGACCAGCCAGTTGCTACAACAGCACGGCCCAACAGCATGGCGGTGGCCGGAATCAGGCCAAACCCTTCCGAGCGGTGCAGCGACAGCACAATGTCGCTGGCAGCGATAAGCCCTCGCAGCCGCGCCTCCGGCAGTGCGTGCGTAAGCAGCCGTATATTCGGCGCATCACCGATAGCGGCCCGTATCTGGCGCAAATCATCAGGATAAGCCTCGGTGCCAGAAAGCTTGAGCACGAACAAATGCTCGCGGCTGGTGCCAAAAGCGGCCTTAAAAGCGGCAATGGCGCCAAACGGGTTCTTACGCACCAGGCTGGAAGCCAGATTGAATGTCGTCAGCACGATCAACGCTTCCTCGGGCAGGCCCAGGCTGGCGCGGTCGCCCGCCACCGGCAACTCCACCGCCGCCAACGGGTGCGGCACCACCCTCACACGCCCCGGCAGCAACGGCTCGAAAGCGCCAGCGGCGAATTGCGAAGGCGCCCACACCTCATGCACAAACCGCGCACCGGCCTTCCAGGATTCCGGCACCACCGGCAGTTCCCAGGCCCAAAGCCCAATAACCCGCCGCCCGGAGATAAAATCATGCTTCAAGCGCAGCAGCCCGGGTGGCAGGATTGGCGCGTTAACGACTGCCAGCAACGCCGCATCCCGAGGCACGGATACGTGGTTGACCGGCACCACGCTGGGCAACCCGAGTGGAATAAACCCCCGCGCCAGCCCCTGCCCAGCAATGACCTCGTGCATAATCCGCGCACTTTCGGCCAGGCCGTTGGCCCCCTCAACGTCTCCGGCAATCACGATACCCCGGCTGAATGCCGGCGGCGGCTGGTCCGGCTTGCGCGACACGCGGGAGGCAACTCCGGTCATGGCAGTGCGCCGGAAAGCACGCGGCAGCAGCCTCCAGGCCGCGACCGCCCCTTTCAACAGGAAGCCTTTGCTCACGTACCGCCCGTGGGGCAGTACTGGCTTACATAAGCGGCAAACCGCTTTTGCATCGCCGCCGGGCTGAGCTTGAACGTCTCCAGCGAATACGGCGCATGCACGGCATAACCACCCCGTGGCCTCTCCGCTACTTGGCGCGACATCGCCGCCAGCGCCGCCGGTCGCAGCGGCAGGTCGAACTGCGCATAAATCCGCGCCATGGCGGCCAGCGGCGTGCTGGTCAGTTCATCGTAATGGATATGAATTTTGCGTTCTGGCGCGATGTCCCCACGCTGGTCGAACGCCAGCAGCAGGTTAGCACCCTCAATCCAGCGCTCGGACACCTGCGCGCCAATCTCCACCGGGTCGACATGCCGCAGGAATGGTGTGCGCAACACCTCGGTAAGACGCGCGACGGAGGCCAGCACCGCAAGGGGGTCGCGGTGCACGACAATAAAACGCGCATCGGGATAGGTTCGCAGAATCGCATCCATCGTAAACGTATGATCCGGACATTTTAATACCCAGCGCCCAGGACTACCGTTTTGCAGGAATTGCAGGAATTGCTTGTGAAACTGGAAAGCAGCCAGATGCCCATGCGCCTCCAGCCAGTTAAAATAAGCCGGCACGCGGTGCGTCGCGTCAAAACGCAGGCTCTGAAATACATGCGCGGTAATCTCGGTGCACTCCTGTGGGCTGTCCGCGGAGATCGGGTGCAGTTCGGCAAACCCCGGCGCCAACCCGGCAAAAATCCGCAACTGCCGGTCCACGGCGCGGGCGCGCTTGTCTTTCGCGGGGTCAAAATCCACGGGCCGCGGCGCCGGGTAAATGGTCTGCCAGTTGCGCGGCACCAGATTATCCGTGTCCTGAGCCATCAGCCCATGCAGAAACGTGGTGCCACTGCGCGGCAGGCCGAGGACGAACACCGGCTGGCTGATAGGTGCCTGCGCCAAGGCCGCATTGTCACGATGGGCGTCTTCCACCATTTGCGCGTTGCGCAGCAGCCGTATGACATCCCAGCGCAGCGAAACATTGCCGAAAAAGCTTAATTCTGACTCCGCCAAAATAGAGGCCATCAACTGGTCCAGCCCAGCACGCGCGCCCGCCCCAGGGTTGGCCCCGGAGGCAGCGATGAGTGCGTCCGGCTCAAGGCGCGGCCACCAGGAAACAGGCACCACGGCATCGGCGGCGCTAAAACCCAGACCTAAAGCGCGGTACAGCGTGTCCATGGCTTAATGCGCTTTGCGTTCAATCAGCTCGATTTTATACCCGTCCGGGTCCTCGATAAACGCGATAACCGCCGTGCCGAATTTCACCGGCCCCGGCTCACGGGCAACTTTGGTCCCTGCGGCGCGCAGTTTCTCAACGGTGGCGTAAATATCCGGCACCCCAAGGGCCAGATGCCCAAAGGCGGCACCCATCTCGTACGAGGAAACGCCCCAATTATAGGTCAGTTCCAGCACCGTGTGCGTCTTCTCATCACCGTAGCCGAGGAACACCAGCGTATACTTCCCGGCCGGCACTTCCGTCCGCCGCAATTCACGCATGCCTAGCAGGCCGGTATAAAACTTCACGCTGGCTTCCAGATCGCCAACCCGCAGCATGGTATGCAGATACGAGAAATCTTCGCTCATGGCCGGGCCTTTCAGTGAGAGCAATATTCCGTTAAATCGAACCGGTAGGTTCAATTTAACTAAATGAAATTGCTCGTTAAAACAAACCTAGAGTATTTCCCTGACGATGGAAAACACTCTAGGGCTGCACGCCCAACAAGAACATCCCCGCCGCGTCGGCAGCCTCGATCATTGACTTCCTGTCCGCCAAGATAGTTCCGCCCGCCTCAAATGCCACACCCCGCAGCCCGGCTTCCCGCGCGTGACGGATAGTTTCCAAACCTATTGTCGGCATATCTGCCCGGCGCTCCTGCCCTGGTTTGGCAAGCTTTACCAAAACCCCAGCCGGACCGGGGCGCGTAACCGTGGGAATTCGGGCCAGCATGGCGTCAGTCCCCTCCACCGCCTCTACCGCCAACACGATGCCCTGCTGCACCACGCAAGCTTGCCCAATATCCGCCGCGCCAATGATTTTAAGCACCGCGATGCCACGCTCGATATCCGCCATCGCTGCCGTATCCGGAGCGCGGGTTGTGAGCAGGCCAGGTGGCGCCAACGCGTCGCCCAGAATATCGTGCGCGCCGAGCAGGTTGAACCCCTCCTCGCCAAGCACGCGCAACACCGCGGCCAGCAGCCCGTCATCCCCGGCAAAAGCCGCGCGGCCGATCTTAGCAAGAAGTTTTACCCCCTCGGCATCGGGCCGGAGGGAAAAGATCGAAGGGCGTTTAACCGGGCCGATGATAACGAGGTCGGTACATTTGTGCGCATGCAAAGCCTGACGGATGGCGCCCACGGCGTCGAGGCGGAAAACCTGATGCGGATAAGGCGCGATAACCTCCAGCTCCGCGTACCCTTCAAGTGCCGCGATAAACACCGGCCGGCCAGAGGCTTGCGCGGCGGCGGCAACCTGGCCCGGCAGCGCCCCGCCGCCAGCAATTATGCCCAGAGGGGCCGTGGTCATGCCCCCGTACCTTGCCTACTCGTCACTCTGCCCGGTCGCGCGCGCCACGTTGGTAAGTATCCCGTGGCGGCCAGGGCTGGCAATAAAGTCAAGCATTTCAGCTACATAAACATTTTCACCGTATTCACCACGGGCCGCGGCCACGCGCTCGGCAAACACGCCAGGGCCGGAGAAAATGAACTTATGCGCCGCGCGAATTTCATGCAGCTGCGCCTTGGTCAACCCCCGCCGGCGCAGGCCGATGATGTTCAGCCCAACCATCTGCGCGCGCGGGCCAAACACGAAGCAATACGGCGTCACATCGCTCGGCACGCCGGTCAAGCCGCCGATCATCGCCCCCGCGCCAATGCGCACGAATTGTAGAATGGCCGCCGCCCCACCGATGACCGCACGATTCCCGACCTCGACATGGCCGCCCATGACGACATTGTTGGAAATCACCACGCCGTCGCCAATGTCGCAGTCATGCGCGACATGCACCACCGCCATTAGCAGGCAGTCAGCGCCGATTTTGGTAATGCCGGTGCCAGTCACAGTGCCACGGTGGATCGAACAATGTTCGCGTATCTGCGTGCGCGGGCCGATGCTGGTCTCGGTCTCCTCGCCATTATACTTGAGGTCCTGCGGCGCCAGACCAACTGTGCAAAAGGGGAACAATTTGGCCCCGGCGCCAATGCGCGTTCTGCCATCCACGGTGACGTGGGAGATTAGTTCGACACCGTCCTCCAGCACTACTTTCTGACCAACGGTGCAGAAAGGACCAATTTTCACGCCCGCGCCGATCACGGCCCCCTCGGCGATGATGGCGGTGGGGTGGATCATCTCATGCACCGGCTTCAACATTAATTTGTCCGACTTTCATTTCGCCGTTTGCTCTAGAGCGGCGGTAAGAGTCCCGCCAGTCAATCATTGTTTCCGTCCGTATCCACGCATAACCAGCTCAATATGCGGGATTATGCGGTCTTGACTTCGTCCATGATCATGGCGGTGATCGAAGCTTCGGCCACCACCATCCCATCCACGCGCGCGGTGCCATTAAAGCGCCAGACATTACCGCGCTTGCGGTCTTTCACCAGTTCCAGGTGCAACTGGTCGCCGGGCGTCACGGGCTTGCGGAATTTAGCGTTCTCGATCGACATGAAATAGACGATCGGCGTACCGGCCTGCGGCCCCAGGCCGCTGATCACCAGCGCCGCCGCGGTCTGCGCCATGCATTCAACAATCAGCACGCCCGGCATAACCGGGTGACCAGGGAAATGTCCCTGAAAAAACGGCTCGTTGAGCGTGACGTTTTTGATCCCGGTGGCGGAATGGCCGTAGCGGACATCCACCATGCGGTCGAGCAACATGAAAGGATAGCGATGCGGGATCAACTTCAGCAATTGCTTCACATCGACAAGGCTAACGTCCACTGGCGGCAGTTCAGTCTGGGTTACGTCGTTCATGGCTTTCAACCACCTGTCTTGCGGGGTTTACGCCCGGATTGGGCGAGTTTGCGGAGGGTTATAACCTCTCGGAAGTAGGCTTTGGCTGTCTGCGACGGTGAGCCCATAACTTCCTCACCCTCGGGAATGTCGGTCATAACGCCCGCCTGCGCGCCGATGCGCGCACCCTGCCCGATCGTCAGATGCCCGGTAAGCCCCGCTTGCGCCGCGACCATTACCCGTGGGCCAATCGTCGTGGAACCGGAAATACCCGCCTGCGCCACGATGACCGCATGCGAGCCAATTTTCACATTATGGCCGATCTGCACCAAATTATCGATATGCACCCCCGGCCCAATGACGGTGTCCTGCGCGGACCCGCGGTCAACGCAGGTATTCGCGCCAATTTCCACGCCATCGCCAATGAGCACGCGGCCAAGCTGCGGCACCGGGGTAAAGCCGGTTGGCCCGATGGCAAAGCCAAAACCGTCCTGGCCAATGCGCGCGCCTGGATAAAGCACTACGCGGTTACCCAAAACAGCGTGCGAGACCGTGACCTGCGCATGGATACGGCAGTTTGCGCCAATAATCACGCCGTCGGCAATATAAGTGAGCGGGCCAATAATGCTTCCGGCGCCAATTTCCACCCGGGCGCCAACAACCGCACCGGCACCAATTTCGGACGATGCGTCAATGCTGGCTGACGGATCAATAACCGCCGTTGGGTGAATACCGGCGTTTGCCCGTGGGAACGGATGGAACAATGCCGAGACCTTTGCCCAGCCGGCATAGGGCTCCCTCGTTACCAGGGCGATCGTCCCCTCCGGCACACGGGCGGCGAAGTCGGGGTGCACAATCACGGCGCCTGCCTTGGTTCCCGGCAGCATACCCGCGTAGCGCCGGTTATCCAAAAAGCTCACATCCTGTGGGCCGGCGGTTTGCAACGGCGCCACCCCGGAGATCAGCCGTTCGGGCGCTTGCGTTTCAATGCCGAGTAATGCCGCAAGCGTTTCCAGGGTATGCGGCCCGGTGCGCCCAAAAAAACGGGCATCACCGGGTTTTGCAACATCAACCATTGAGACTACTGGCCGTTGCCCTGGTCACCTTGGGCTCCCTGGTCCGGCGGGTTAACCGCCATGCCGGGGGTCACCACGCTGGGCGGCACGGTCACGGAAGGCAGCAGCTTGTTGAGCTGCGCCACCACGTCGCCAGTAATATCAAACGCGTCCACGTTCAGCGCCACCTGCTCACGGTGCAGCACAAGGTTCATGCCGCGCGCTTCCGCTTCCTGGCGGATAATGGCGATCAGCTCGGCTTCAATCTTCCCCAGCGCGGCCTGCCCGGAATTCTGGATCGCCTGGTTACGCTCCTGGAACTTGGTCTGGGTCGCTGCGACTTCATCGCGTAGCGCCTGTTCCCTGGCTGCAAGCTGGGCATCCGTCAGGGTCGAACGGTCAGCGGCAATCTGCGCCTGTTCCGCCTGGATTTTTGCCCGCGCGGTCTCGGCTTCCTGGCCAAGTTCCTGCTGGCGCTGACGGATGATCGCCTGCACGCCCTGCGCCGCGGTGGATTTCTGCATCACCTCGGGGACACTGAGGACACCGATAACCGCAACCGGCGGAGCGGCGCCTTTGGGCAAGGCCGGCAATTGCGGAATGGCCGGAGACTGCTGCTGCGCCTGGGCCTGCGGAGCCGGAGTCGGGGCAGGTGCGGGCGCCGGAGCAGCCGCCTGACTTTGGCTCGGCGGTATGAAGTAACCGGGCGAGGACTGCGCAAAAGCGGCCGGCGCCACGGCCAGAGCCACGGCGGCAACAATAACAGGAGAAAAGCGGGAAAAAATTTTCACTTAGAACCTCGTACCAAAAGAAACGCGGAATTGTTGAATCTGGTCGCCCTTCTGCTTCACAACAGGATCGGCGAGCGACAGATTGATAAGCCCAAAGGGCGTATTCCAAGACAGCCCAACACCGGCGCCAATGCGCGGGGCGGTGGAGTCCAAGACCCCCTGCGACTGCCCATTATAACTGACTGACCTAGCGGAAAAAAGCGAGCCGGCATCGACAAAGGCAAAACCGCTGAGCCCGAGATCGGGCGAAACCGGCAACGGAAATTTCATCTCCGCCGACCCCGCCCACATAACCCGGCCACCCACCTCCTGACCCGCATTAGTTGACGCAGGGGGGGTAACCCCGGTCTGTGGCAGCGTGGAGGGGCCGACACCACCGTCGGCAAAGCCGCGCAATGAATCACCACCCAGGAAGAACCGGTCCGTAATCCGGTCCTGATAACCGAACACGGGAATAAGGTCGCCACCGTTGGCTGACAATTTCAGCACCCAGTCCTTGGAGCCAAAAACACGCTCCAGCGGAATGTAATACGTGGCATCCGGGCTAAGGCGGATGAATTTCGCCGTGCCACCGGCCCCGGCGAAATCCGTCGTCATATCGACCAGCAACCCGCTGGTCGGTGAGAGGTCGTCATCGACATAATCGAAGGAGAGTGTCTGGCTTACCTGGCTCAGGCTGGAGCTGCCTTGCTCACTCTGAATGTAGAGACTGGAATTGCTCGGGAGGCTATAAACGTTGCGCTGGCTCAGCGTATAGCTGAAGGACTGGCGTACGTGACTGTTAAAGCGGTAACCAAGCCGCACGTCGGCGCCTATATCGCTCTCGGCGTAGCTGTAGCTTTGCGCCGAACCGGTATAGGACTGTGTCGAGGAGCGGAACATGTCCGCGCCGGCGATCAGGTTGCGGTCAAGGAAATACGGGTCGGTAACCCCCAGGTTAACCTGCGTGCCGCGCTGGGCCAGCATGGCGTTTAGCGAAGTGTTATCGCCGGTGCCCAGGAAGTTGTTCTGGCTTAACCCAGCGTTGACCAGCGCCCCCATGCTGCTGGAATAACCGCCGCCCAGCGAGAACTGGCCGGTCGCCTGTTCCGTGACCGCGGTGTTGAGGATCACCTGCTGCGGCGTCGATCCGGGCGAGGAGGTGATCTTCTCATCCTTGAAATACCCAAGGTTTTTGATGTTCTTGGTGGAGTCGTCGATCTTCGACTGGTTGTAGTCGTCGCCCTCGGCCACGGTCAGTTCACGCCGGATCACCTTGTCCTCGGTACGGGTGTTACCGGTGATGTCGATTCGCTGGATATAGACGCGCGGTCCATTGATCACATTCAGCGTAATGGCCGCGGTTTTATGCACCGGGTCGGTCTGCACCTGCGGGTTCACCTGGGCGAACGCATAGCCAAGGTTGAGCGCCCGGGTGTTGAGCGCGGTCACGCCGTCCACCAGCGCGTCGCCGTCGAACCAGTCACCGGCCGAAAGCGGCACCAAGCCACGCAGGTCCTTGTCCGTAAGGGTACGGATGCCCGAGACAATTTTCAGGCTGCTGATGCGATAGCGCGGGCCCTCATAAATATCGTAGGTGAGGTAGAAGGATTTACGGTCCGGGCTCAGCTCCGCGTTGGCGCTGATGACGTTGAAGTCGACGTAGCCCTTGTGCAGGTAGAATTTGCGCAAAAGGTATTCGTCATACTCAACCCGGTCCGGATTGTACTGGTCGGAGCTGGAGAGAAAGCGAAACCATGCGTATTCACGCGTGGACACCACCTCGCGCAGCGCGGACTGGCTGAAATGGCCGTTGCCGATGAACGAGATACGGCTGATCTTGGTCTGCACCCCGTCGCTGCACTGGTAAACTACGTTCACGCGGTTATCGGGCAGATGGATGTAATTTACCGTCACCGAGGCATCGAAATAGCCCTTTTTCGCATAGGCTTCGAGCAGCGCGCGGCGGTCAGCCTCGGCGGCCGCCGGGGTGAACACGGAGCGCGATTTCAGCGACACGGCGGCCTGCGCGTCTTTATCGGCAACCGCCTTGTTGCCGGAGAACAACACCTGATTAACGGTCGGATTTTCCGCCACCGCAACGTCCAGGTTGTTGCCGTCACGGGTGATCGTGACCGATGAGAACAGCCCCGTGGCATAAAGGGTTTTCAGCGATTCATTAATGCGCTCCGGGTCGAACGGGGAGCCCGGCTGCACCACCATGTAGGAGGTGATGGTGTCGGATTCTATGCGGCGGTTGCCGCTGACCACGATTGCCGCAATGAAACCGCCAGGGGCCACCGGCTGTGCCATGGGCGCAGGCACCGGTTGGGCGTGGGCGGCACCTTGGGGGCCACAGACCAGCAGAGCCGGCAGAAGACAGACGGAGGCCAAAAGGACCGAGCGCGGCTTAAGCAACAGATAATCTCCCAAACCATACAGGCCTCCGGCGCGCCGGAGTGTTTTCGCTGTGGCGCGTTTGGCACGTGCCGGGCTTATCGGCAAGGTCAATCGCTTATCGCCGCGGCCAAAAAGCGAGCTAACCCAACAGATGCATAACCCAACTAACGGCTCCCATCCGGGTCAAATCATTAAAAGTTGTTATAAAAAACAACGAGATGATCATAGCCACGCCAAAACGCAGCCCGATATCCAGGGCACGTGGCGGAACCGGCCGACCGTAGATAACCTCCGCAGCGTAGAATAGCAGATGCCCCCCGTCGAGAATGGGAATGGGAATCAGATTAACCAACCCGAGATTAATCGACAGAAAGGCGATGAAGCTGATGACGCTGATGAACCCCATGGCGGCGACCTGGCCGGTGATCTGGGCGATACCCAACGGACCGGCAAGCTGCCCCAACCCCTGGTGATGCATCACAAGCCCATACAGCCCGGCTAACATGCCACTGCCATCGTTCCATGTTTCCCGGCCCGCGGCTGCCACCGCCCCAAGCGGTGAAAAATGCTGGATACTGGACATGGTGCCAACAACGCCCAGATGGCCAATTTTCTCGCCGTCCATGCTCACGTCGCCAAGCGTGACCTCCTGGTCGATGACTTTGCCTTGGCGCAGCAAGGTAAAGTCCATCGCAACATCCGGGTGGACGCTGACAATGCTCTGCAACTGGCTGAAATCACTTATATTCGTGCCGTCGATGCGCATAACACGGTCGCCCGCAAGCAAGCCTGCGGCGGCAGCGGGCGAGTTCGGCTCAATGGTGCTGAGCACCGGCTGCACAACCACTCGCCCAACCGTCATGAACAGCCCGGAGAACAGCACAAACGCCAGCAGCAGATTAGCCAGAGGCCCGGCGGCGACGATGAACGCTTTGGACCCCAGTGAGGCCCCTGCGAACGAGCCAGGAACCGCCGGCGCCGGATCATTCGGCTCGCCCCAGCCCTGCATCTTCACGTAGCCGCCCAGTGGCAGCACTGAGATTTTCCACAACGTTCCCGATTTGGCCCGCCAGGAGACCAGCGCCGGGCCAAAGCCGACGGAGAACACCTCCACCACCACGCCGCGTGAACGCGCCGCCAGATAGTGGCCAAGTTCGTGGAAAAACACGAGCACGCCGAGCACAAAGGCGTAGGTCAGCATGGTGCGGAGTGTATCAAACATTAAGCGGCCTTTGCTGTTGCCAGCCCGTTGGCGGCGACGCGGGCGGCGGCATCCAGCGCCAGCACGGCGGCCAGATCGGGCACCGGCGGCGCGCCAAACTGCTCCAGTACCTGAGCAACGATACCGGCAATATCAAGGAAGCCGATCTTGCGCTCCAGGAAGGCCGCAACCGCAACCTCGTTGGCGGCATTCAGCACCGTGGGCGCCCCTGCCCCGGCTTCCAGCGCCTCTCGGGCCAGACGCAGCGCCGGGAAGCGCACATCGTCAGGTGCCTCGAATTCCAACTTCATAACAGTGGTAAGGTCCAGCCGTGGCGCCGCGGTCGCAATGCGCGCCGGCCAGGCCAGCGTGTGCGCAATGGGGATGCGCATATCGGGCGAGCCAAGCTGCGCCAGCACCGAGCCGTCCGAGTAGCAAACCATGCCATGGATCACCGATTGCGGATGCACCAGCACTTCGATCTTCTCCGAAGGCAGCGCAAATAATCTTGCAGCCTCAATAACTTCCAGGCCTTTATTCATCATCGTGGCACTGTCTATGGAAATCTTCGCGCCCATCGACCACACCGGGTGGCGCAACGCCGCTTCCGGGGTAATGCCGCGCATGTCCTCAAACTTATGGTTACGGAACGGCCCGCCCGAAGCGGTGAGGATGATCTTGTCGATGGATTTCGCGTTGCCGTCGGCCATCGCCTGCATAATGGCGTTATGCTCGGAATCCACCGGCAGCAGCGTGGCATTGGCATCGGCCACGGCGCGCAAAAATACATCCCCGGCGGAAACCAGCGCCTCCTTGTTGGCGAACGCGATGGTGCCACCATGCTTCACGGCCTCCAGCGTGGGTTCCAGGCCGATGACGCCGGTAATGGCCGACATCGTCCAGTCCACCGGCATCGCGGCGGCCTCCAGCACGGCACTGCGCCCGGCGGCACACTTCAACCCGGTACCCGTCAACGCCGCACGCAACTCCACCAGCAGCGACTCTTCCGCAATCACGGTAATTTCCGGCCGAAACCGCTTCGCCTGTGCTGCCAACAGCGCCACATTGCGCCCACCCACAAGCACGCGGATATGATAACCATTTTGGTTTTCGGCTATAATATCAAGGGTCTGTGTACCGACGCTCCCCGTGGAGCCAAGCACCGACAAAATCTTTAACCCCATAACGGCAAGCCTCCATGGACGCTGAGCGCCAGTATCGCCGCCATCGGAGCGGCCGCCAAAAACCCATCCAGCCGGTCGAACAACCCGCCGTGACCGGGGATGGTTCGCCCGGAATCCTTAACGCCCAGCTTGCGCTTGATCCAACTTTCCAGCAAATCGCCGCTTTGGGCAAAAATACTCAAGGCTAACGCCGCCGGCAGGGCGCCGAAATCAAACCCATGCCGCCCGCCCGCGAGCACGCTAGCCGCAAGGCCGCCCACCAACAATCCGCCGATCGAACCACTCCAGGTTTTGCCGGGCGAAATTTTCGGTGCCAGCTTTGGTCCGCCGATAAGCCGCCCGACCACATAAGCGCCGATATCCGTGCTCCATACCACGACCACAAGAAACATCGTGTCATAAAGCCCATGGCCGGGTTGAAGCCGCAGCCAAAGCAGCGAGAGCGCGCCGATCCCCGCATAAGGGATACCAACGGCGGGAAACCAGCCGTATGTCAGTCCCACTACGCCGGCTGCCACCGCCAGCCCGGCAAAACCAAACATCAGCCCGTCATGCGCCAGCGCGAGGGAACCAAGCAACCCCGCGACGATGAGCCATGTGCCGGGGCTTTTAAGCGGCAGCAAACCGAGCTTCGCCCACTCCAACCCCATGCCCGCAACCGTGGCGGCAATGAACAAGGACCACGCCAGCCCGCCTTGCCACAGGCAAAGCAACGCAATCGGCCCCAGCACCGAGGCCGAGGCGAGGCGGACACCAAAATCCGCCCAGCGGCCATTGCTCCGCGGCGCCTCCATCTCAGACCGGGCGCGCTCCAAAGCGCCGCTCCCTTGTGGCAAATTCATTCATCGCGGCGGCAAAATCACCGGCGCCAAAATCCGGCCACAGCACATCGGTGAACAACAATTCCGAATACGCCGTCTGCCAGAGCAGAAAATTGGAAATTCGCTTCTCGCCGCTGGTGCGGATCAGCAGGTCAGGGTCGGGAATACCATCAGTCGCCAGCAGCGCCGCAAAATTCTGCTCGGTCAGTTCCTCCGGCGCCATGCCGGCGGCAATCGCCTTGCGCGCCGCCGCTACAATGTCCGCGCGCCCACCATAGGAGAGCGCCATCACCAGCGTCAGCTTGGTATTACCCGCGGTCTTGCCCTCGGCCGCCGCCAGTTCCTCGGTCAAATTCGGGCCAAAGCGCTCCCGCTCGCCGATAATCTTCAGGCAAACCCCCTGCTCGTGCATCTCGTTCAACTCGCTGCGCAGGTAATGCTTCAGCAAAAACGTCAGGTCGGCCACTTCCCCCGGCGAGCGCTGCCAGTTCTCGGATGAAAACGCGAACAATGTGAGGTAGCGCACCCCCTGCTCAATCGCCGCCTCTATGGTGCGCCGGACCGCCTTCGCGCCCTCGCGGTGCCCGGCCACGCGCGGCAGCCCGCGCGCGGTTGCCCAGCGCCCGTTACCATCCATGATGATCGCCACATGTTGCGGGACCGGGCGGGGAGATAACTCAGACATCAGACCTGGCGGATGTCCTTTTCCTTCTCCGCCAGGTTGGCGTCCAGGC
Organism: uncultured Alphaproteobacteria bacterium; assembly: GCA_963696195.1. Classification (GTDB taxonomy): domain Bacteria; phylum Pseudomonadota; class Alphaproteobacteria; order Acetobacterales; family Acetobacteraceae; genus Acidocella. Next base: position 940,005 of record OY968826.1, on the reverse strand, counting down.
GTTTAATATACTCATCGGTTAGCTTCTGAATCTGCTCCAGCCAGTCGCGCTCGTCGTCCTCGCTTATCTCATGCTTCTTCTGCAGCGCCTTTGTCTGCTCCATCCCGTCGCGCCGCACGCCACGCACGGCAATGCGCGCATTCTCGGCATATTTGGCGGCGGTCTTCGCCAGCTCGTTACGGCGTTCCTCGGTCAGCATCGGCAGCGGCACGCGCACCATCTGCCCGTCCGGCTGCGGATTCAGCCCCAGCCCGCAGTCGCGGATGGCGGCCACCACGGAATTGACCATGGAGCGGTCCCACACCTGCACGGTGAGCATGCGCGACTCCGGCACGGCAATGGTGGCAACCTGATTAATCGGCATCATCTGGCCATAGGCATCGACCTTGATGGGGTCGAACAGCGCCGGGCTGGCCCGCCCGGTGCGCAACCCGCCAAATTCACGGCGGAGCGCTTCCAGCGCGCCATCCATGCGGCGGGTGAGGTCGGCTTTGAGCGAGGAAATATCGGCAGCCATTTGTCCGTCCTTACTGGTTCGGTTCCACGATCCGGGTGAACAGCCCCTCGCCGCGCATCACCGCGGCGAAAGCTCCTGGCGCATGGATGTTGAAAACAATGATCGGCAATTTATTCTCGCGCGAAAGGCTAATGGCCGAAGCATCCATCACATTCAAATCACGCGACAATACGTCAAGATACGTCAGCGTCTCAAAACGCTCGGCATCCTTCACCTTGCGCGGATCGGCCGAATACACGCCGTCCACCTGCGTGCCCTTCAGCAGCGCATCGCACTTCATCTCGGCTGCGCGCAACGCCGCCGCCGTGTCGGTGGTAAAAAATGGATTACCGGTGCCGGCTGCGAAAATCACCACCCTGCCCTTTTCCATATGCCGCTCGGCACGCCGGCGGATATAGGGTTCGCAGACCGAGGCCATGGGAATCGCCGACTGCACACGCGTCGGCACGCCGCGCCGCTCCAGCGCGGACTGCATGGCCAGCGCGTTCATCACGGTCGCCAGCATGCCCATGTAATCCGCCTGCGCGCGATCCATCCCGCTGGCCGCCCCGGCCACGCCGCGGAAGATATTGCCCCCGCCGATAACCAGCGAAACCTCCACCCCCATGGCCACCACGTCGCCGACATCGGCGGCGATGGCGTTCACCGTGTCGTTGTCCAGGCCATACTCCCGCTTGCCCATCAGCGCCTCGCCGGAGACTTTGAGCAGCACGCGCTTATATTGGGGAATCGATGTCATGAAGACTCCATACAGGTGAGCGGCTTCTAAAGAAAAGGGGCGGTCCAGGCCATTAGCCTGAACCGCCCCTCCATAGCCTAGCTATGGAGTCTCTTAAACCCCAGCCGCCGCCGCAACTTCCGCCGCGAAATCGGTGACTTCCTTCTCAATGCCCTCGCCAAGGTGGAAGCGCACGAAACGGGTAATCTTAGCACCTGCCTTCTCGACGACAGTTTTCACCTTGCTCTCGCCGTCATGCACCCAGACCTGCTCCAGCAGCACCACGTCCTCGTAGAACTTCTTCACGCGGCCTTCGACCATCTTCTCGATAATCGCTTCCGGCTTGCCCGAAGCGCGCGCCTGATCGGAGAGCACGTTCTTCTCGCGTTCCAGCGTGGCCGGGTCGACCTCGGCAATAGTCAGCGCGTCCGGACGAGTCGCGGCAACATGCATGCCGATCTGGCGGCCCAGCGTCTCGATCGCCTCATCCACCTTGCCTGACAAGCCGACGATAACGCCGATCTTGCCCAGGCCCGGCTTCAGCGAGCCATGGATATAGGCGGCAGCAACGCCACCCGGCACGTCGATGACGGCAACACGGCGCACGGTCATGTTCTCGCCAATGGTCGCAACCAGATGCACGATCTCCTCGGCAACGGTACGGCCAGTGCCGGGATAAGCGGCGGCCTTCAGGGCCTCCACGTCTTCACCAGTAGTCAGCGCCAGCTTGGCGACGGTCTCGACGAACGCCTGGAAGGCCTCGTTGCGCGCCACGAAGTCGGTCTCGGCGTTGATTTCAACCATCGCCGCCTTGCCGGGGGCCAAAGCGACACCAACCAGACCTTCGGACGCCACGCGTCCGGATTTCTTGGCGGCGGCGGAGAGCCCCTTCTTGCGCAGCCAGTCGATCGCGCCCTGAATGTCGCCATCGCTTTCCACCAGCGCCTTCTTGCAATCCATCATTCCGGCGCCGGTCGTCTCGCGCAGGTCTTTCACCAGCGCCGCGGTAATTTCAGCCATATTTCAGCTCCTTAGGCTTGAACGGAAGAACTCAATGGGTTCTGGCAAAGCTTCCAGGATCGGCTCGGCGGCGGCGCCAAGATCAACCCCTGAGGAACCCATCTCGGCGCTGATGCCATCCAGCACGGCGCCGGCGATCAGATCACAGTACAGGGTGATGGCGCGGATCGCGTCGTCATTGCCCGGAACCGGGAAAGTCACGCCCGTCGGGTCGGAGTTGCAGTCGAGGATCGCGATGACCGGAATGCCGAGCTTGTTGGCTTCCTCAACCGCGAGCTTCTCCTTGTTGGTGTCAATGATGAACAGGATATCCGGCAGGCCGCCCATGTCCTTGATGCCGCCCAGGGCGCGTTCCAGCTTCTCGCGGTCGCGCGTCAGGTTCAAAATTTCCTTTTTGGTCAGGCCGTGGACTTCGCCGGCCAGCAGCTCGTCCATCTGGCGCAGGCGCTTGATGGAACCGGTGATCGTCTTCCAGTTGGTCAACATGCCGCCGAGCCAACGGTGGTTCACGTAATACTGGCCGCAACGCTGCGCGGATTCGGCAACATAGTCAGCCGCGGCGCGCTTGGTGCCAACAAACAGCACGCGGCCACCGCCAGCGGTCACGTCGCGCACGGCTTTAAGGGCGCGCTCAAGCAGCGGCACGGTCTGCTGCAGGTCGATAATATGCACCTGGTTGCGCACGCCAAACAGGTACGGCGCCATGCGCGGGTTCCAGCGGCGGGTGTGATGGCCGAAATGGACGCCCGATTCGAGCAGGTGACGCAGTGAAACTTCAGGTAATGCCATGGCAAAACTTCTCCAAAAATCCGGTTAAAACCTCCGCAGGGCTGAGCCTATCAGCACCGGACCTAAGGGAAAACCCCAGGATAAGCGCCCTGCGTGTGAATTATCGGCACAATGCCGACGGGGCCGTATCGCAAATCTCCCACCAAAAAGCAAGCCGCACGCACAAAAAAGGGCTGAACCTCGCGGTCCAGCCCCTCTTTTGCTCTGCCGCTAAGCGGTGAAGGCTTAGAACAGATAACCCACGCCAGCGCCCACCACGGTCGGCGACAGTTCGTCCAGCGCGCCGATCTGATTGTTGTTAACATGGGTGCCCGTGACGAGGAAAATCTGTTTCACGTCAACATTGGCGAACCAACTACCAGTAATCGGCACATCGAACCCAGCATCCAGCGCAGGGCCAACACCCGTGGAGAAGCCGCCAAGCTTGTTGATGCCAGCCGCGGCTGATGGGCTATAGAAGAACGCCACGGTCAGACCCACGCCGGCATAAGGACGTATGCCGTAAAACTCGGGGAAGTGATATTGTAGCGTAACGGTCGGAGGAAGAACCCAGGTGCTACCAGCCTTGGCATTCACGGGACCCGTGACCTTCACATAATGCTTCGTTGTGGCTGCAATCACCTCAATCGACAAGTTCGGCGTGAAGAAATACGAACCATCAAGTTCCGGCGAAATACCCGCACTGACACTTACATGCTCACCGGAAACAACAGGACCGTTGTAGCCGTATCTAACGTGGCTGCCAAAATCCTCGGGAATTACGCCGATAAGGCTCCCATGCACCAAAATATCGCCAGCCTGATAGCCGGTCGGCTGGCTGAAATAGCTCTGTGCCATGGCGGGGGTGAACACAGTCGCAGCCAACAAGCCAGCCAAGCCGAGGCGGAATGAAGTTGTCATAATTAATCTCCCAGTTTTATTGACGACATACTAAGAATACGCCGCCCCCCGGACGGGAAATTTGACATTAATCAAATCAGACAAGCCCAAAGCGCAGACCGGCTATGCGCAATGCAACATAAAAAAAACCCCCGCATGAATACGGGGAGCAGTTTGACTGCTCCCCGCTGAAACACAGTGCCGAAAATTTTCGCTGAACGGTTTACGCCAGCAACGGCCCCCACGATGGATCGGACGCATCGGTAGGCGTATCCACCACCCGCTCGTTGAAACCATCAATGCCTATGGTAACCAGGCGGGAGTCATGCCCGTCCGGCGCCGGCGTTTGGCGGTAGAACATAATAACCCGGCCATTTGGGCAGAAGCTCGCACTTTCCACCAGGAACCCTTGGCTGAGAATCCGCTCGCCCGAGCCGTCCGGCGCCATCACGCCGATCGAAAACCCGCCGACGTCGCTTCCCCAGAACGTGTAGCAAATCAGATCGCCACGCGGCGACCACGCCGGCTCCGCATAGCGCCCGGCGCCAAAGCTGATCCGCTTGGCGCCCGACCCATCCGCATTCATCACGAAAAGCTGTTGATTGCCGTCACGGTCCGAGTTGAAGGCAATTTGCGACCCGTCCGGCGAGAAACTGGGCGACACGTTGATCGAGGAATAGTCGGTCAGTTCGGTCATGCCGCCGCCGTTCAAACCCACGCGTACAATCGCCGCCCCGCCATTGCGCGACACCGACATCAGCAGCGAGTTGCCATCGGGCGAGAATTTCGGCCCGATGGTAAGGTCGCCAAAGGCACCAACCAGCCGCTCCGAACCCGTTTGCAGGTCGAAAAGATAAACGCGCGGATTGTTGGACTGATAGCTCACAAAGGCGAGCTGCTGGCGCGCCGGGTTGTACTCCGGCGACAGCGCCATCGAGGACCCATCGGTCAGAAACTGGTTGTTGGCGCCGTCGTAATCCATCACCGCCAGACGGCGAACCGGACTCGTGGTGCTACCGGCCTCGGAAATATAGGCAACGCGAGAGTCAAAATAGCCCTTCTCGCCGATCAACTGCTGATACACGACATCGCCGATGATATGCCCGATGCGCCGCCAGTTATCGGCCGTGGTGGTGTAAGCGGTGCCCTGCACCTGCGCCTGCTGCGCCACGTTCCACAGCCGGAATTCCACCCGCAACTGGCCGCCGCCCTGGTCGGCAACATCGCCGGTGATCAGCGCCTGCGCACCCAGAATGTTCCAGTTCGCCCACACCGGCGTGCCGTTGCTCACCGAATTCGGCACGAAGCTGGCGGGATCGATCGGCCGGAACAGCCCCGAGTGCCCAAGGTCATCGCTCAACACGCCGGTAATTTGCCCGCCGTACTGCGAGGGATTGCCCGCCGGGTCGGTGAACGGCGCAACCGCGATGGGGATCGGCGCACTCTGCGCGCCGGAGACGCTAATCGCTGGCCCATTATTGCCGCCCGAAGCCGCGGGCGCCGGACCGGCGGTGGTGCCATCGCCACCCAGCGCACTCTGCGCAAAGGCTCTGGGCGCTACGAATGTAGCGGCGCCAGCACCAAGAATACCACGGCGGGAGAGGAGCGGAATTTTAAAACGCGTCATGAGAACCTCTTGCGGGCTAAAGTCAAAATTCAAATAAAAAAATCTGCGACTTACGCAACATATTTTTAGACAACGGCAGCGATACGCATTTTGGGTTTAGCAATGCCGAAATGGCTTGCAGTGCAAAAGCGGCAAAAATAGGTTGCTCCAGCTTACCCTGCTCCCGCGGTGCCACTTTGGCCTCACGCACCGCGCCCACAGTATCACCCGTACCCTGCAATTTCGCGATCATGGCGTAAAGTTAAACAAAAATGTCTGGTTCTGCCCCAGCATGTAGGAGGGCAGCGGCAACGTCGCGCATTGCACGTTCATGACGGCGTTGATCGCATCATTCGCGTAGGCAGCAAAAATCGGATCGCCCAGCTTGTTCTGGTCCTGCGGCGCCACCACAGCCTGACGCACCGTGCCGGTGCCATCGGTCGTCACCATCAAATTAACGCTGAAGGTGGAAACCCCCGGCGCCCCGGCGTCAATATTCCAGCAAGGCCGCACATGGTTGCCAATCGCCGAGCGGTCCGCCCCCGTCAGCCCGGAATTGGCCGTGCTCTGCGGGCTGCCGCCGCCATTGGGCGCGCCACCCTGGTCAGGATTATACAATGCCTTCGGCGGCTGCGTCTGCGGCTGCAACGCCTGCAACTTCAACAACGTATTCAGCACGCTCTTACTCAGTGGCGCCGGGGTTTTCACCACATTCTGCTGGTGCGTCGGGCTCTGCGACGGCGCCGGCGGCTGCGGCACCGGCGGCAACGGCAGTTTCGGCTGCACCACCGTACTCGCCGTCTTCTGCGGCGGCTGCGGCGGGGGTGGCGGCGTGGGCGTGGCGGTGGGGCTCAACACCGGCGGCGGCGGCGGCGGCGCTGGCGTGGGCGGCTTCGGCGTCGCCTGCTTGTTAGGTGAGGGCGGCGGCGGCGGCGGCGGTGGCGGTGGCGCTTCAATCGGCTGCGGCTTGGGCTGCTTCACCGCCAGTGCCGCCTTATTCACGGTCGCCGTATTCGTTGGCGCCGCGACCTTACCCGCCATATTCGCCTCCTGCGGCGCGGACGGGCCGATCAGGTCAACGCTCACGCTGTCATCGGACGAAGAATTTAGCTTCATCGGCGGCAGCGCGATAATCGCCGCCAGCACAATAGCCAGATGAATGCCAAATGAGATGAGCGCGCCGCGGCGCATATCCCGTTCCAAAATGCTATCCCCTCGCCTCTCGGGCTATTGGCCCGTGGTGGGTTGCTGGGCAAGCAGCGCCACTTTGGTGAAGCCGCCCTGAGTAATGGTCGCCATCACCTGCAGCATGTCGCCGTAGCTCACATCCTTGTCGCCACGCACGAAAATCCGCTGATCCGGATTATTCTGCGAAATCTGCTGCAATGTCGCCACCAGCCCGGTCAGCTGCACCTGCGAATTCTGCAGGTAAATCTGGTCCTGCGCGTTCACGGTAATGGTGATCGGCTTGGCGTCATTGCTTGCCGCCTTGGCGCTGGCCTGCGGCAGGTTCACGTTCACGGCCGAGGTAATCATCGGCGCCGTAATCATGAACACGATCAGCAACACCAGCATCACGTCCACCAGCGGGGTAACGTTGATGTCCGCCATCGGCCGGTAACGCCGCCTTCCGTTGCCGGGGCCGATCATCCCGCCGGCCATTTACTTACGCTCCTCGGCTTGGCGCGAGAGAATGGCGGAGAATTCCGAACCAAACCCCTCCAGCCGGCTAGCAAAGCGTGAGAGATCGTTGCTGATCTTATTATACGCCAGCACCGCGGGAATAGCGGCGACAAGGCCCATGGCGGTGGCGAACAGCGCCTCGGCAATGCCCGGCGCCACCACGGCAAGGTCCGTATTATGCATGGCGGCAATGGCCGAGAACGAGTGCATAATACCCCAGACGGTACCGAACAGACCAACGAACGGCGCCGTCGCACCCACGGAGGCGAGAAAGATCATCCAGCGTTCCAGCCGGTCCATCTCGCGCATAATGGTCACGTTCATGGCGCGGTCTACCCGCTCTTTCACCGCGGTATTCACAATATCCACCCCGGCGATCCGCACGCTGCGCTTCCACTCGCTCATCGCGGCGCCAAACACAGCGGCGATCGGGTGGCTCGGGTCCGCTCCCTCGGCGGTATAAAGATCGTCCAAACTCCCGCCGGACCAGAACGCATCCTCAAACTCATTCGCCTCGCGGGTAATGCGGCGCATAGTGATGGTTTTCTCGATGATAATCGCCCAGACCCAAACGCTGGCCAGCAGCAGGATCAGCATTACCAGCTGCACCACGATGTCGGCTTGCGTGAACAGGCCCCATAGCGACAGATTCGACGCAGGCGCGGCCAATGCCGCCGTGTCTACCGTTTGATCCAAAATTCTATCCCCTTATGCCTTTAATTTTCTCGCCCAATCCACCGGTATCCGCGCGGCTCTGCCGTCGGACACGCGTATGCAACCCAGGCCAAGCTCCAGCACGGCCAGCGAGTCGCTGTCTCGCCAGAAATGTTGAAGTAGTGTTACCGATGCGCCGCTGACGGCATGGAACTCGGTTTCGATCCGAATCACATCCTCCAGCCTCGCGGGGCGCTGATAGTGCAAATTGACGCGCCGCACCACAAACATAACGCCATGCTCGGCCACCATTTGCGCATGCGGGGTGCCCCTCTCGCGCAGGGCCTCGGTACGCGCCCGCTCGGCGAAGGCCAGGTAATTGGCGTGATACACGACGCCCCCGGCATCCGTGTCCTGGTAATACACGCGCAGTTCGTAGGAATGTTTCAAACCTCGTCACCAGCTAATAAGTCAGGCTGATCCGGGCGATTCTGTGGCGGCTTCAAGCCCAAATGGCGCCATCCGGCCTCACCCAGCATCCGCCCACGGCTGGTGCGCAGCAAAAACCCTTCCTGGATGAGGTAGGGCTCCACCACATCCTCCAGCGTGTCGCGCGCCTCGGCCAACGCCGCCGCCAGCGTCTCCACCCCCACCGGCCCGCCGCCATGGTGCTCGGCCAGGCGCCGCAAATAGCGGATATCCATGGCATCCAGCCCCACATGGTCCACATCCAACCGGCTCAGCGCCGCATCGGCGACCTCGCGGTCGATAATTTTTGCCTCCGCCACCAGTGCAAAATCACGGATACGCCGGGTCAGCCGCCCCGCCACACGCGGCGTGCCGCGCGCCCGCCGCGCAATTTCCGCCGCCCCCTCGCGGGTCAAATTCATCTCCAGCTTCCCGGCCAGCCGGGAGATAATCTTCGTCAGCTCCTCAGGCGTGTAAAAAACCAGCCGCAGCGGAATACCAAAACGGTCCCGCAGCGGAGTCGCCAGCAGCCCGGAGCGCGTCGTCGCCCCCACCAGCGTGAACGGCGGCAGATCAATCCGCACCGTGCGCGCCCCCGGCCCCTCGCCGATAATCAGATCGAGCTGAAAATCCTCCATCGCCGGATAAAGTATCTCCTCGATCGCCGGCTGCAGCCGGTGAATCTCGTCGATGAACAGCACGTCGCGCGGTTGCAAATTCGTCAAAATCGCAGCCAAATCGCCGGATTTCTGGATGACCGGGCCGGAAGTCGCACGGAACCCCACCCCCAGCTCGCGCGAGACGATCTGGGCCAGCGTCGTTTTGCCCAATCCGGGCGGGCCGTGCAGCAATACATGATCAAGCGCCTCACCGCGGGATTTCGCGGCAGCGATAAATACCTTTAAATTCTCACGGCTAGCTTTCTGCCCGGTGAAATCTTCGAGAGATTGCGGCCGCAGCGTGTTCTCCCCCGCGTCATCGGCCAGCCGCTCGGGGGAGGTAATCCGATCCTCGTCGCTCATTTAGCCAACGCCCTCAGCCCGGCGCGGATCAGCACATCCAGCGCCGCCCCCTCACCATGTTCTTCCGCCGCCCGCGCCAGCGCCGCCTCGGCCTCGACCCGCCGGTAGCCCAAATTCGTCAACGCCGAGAGCGCATCCGCCGCGTTCCCTTTGGGCGCAAAGCTCACAGCCTGGGTCGCACCACCCGGCATCACCCCCGCCTTCTCCCGCAATTCCGTGCAAATCCGTATCGCCAGCTTTGGCCCCACACCCGGCGAGCGCGTCAGCGCCGCCTTGTCCCCGGTGGCAATCGCCGCAATCAACTGGTCCGGGGACAGCGCCGAGAGCAGCGCCAGCGCCACTTTCGCCCCCACGCCCTGCACCGTGGTCAGCAGCCGGAACCACTCCCGCTCCGCCGAGGTGGCAAACCCGTATAGCGCAATCGCATCCTCGCGTACCTGCGTCTCAATCAGCAGCGTCGCCGTACCCACGTTCGGCAGCGCCCCCAGCGTGCGGCTGGAGCAAAACACCAGATACCCCACGCCCCCCACATCCATGATGCAGCGCCCGTCCTCAATTCCATCCACCATGCCGCGCAGCCTGGCGATCATGCCGGCACCTTCCAGGCGGCATTGCTGGCCCGCCGGTGCGCATGGCAAATTGCCACCGCCAGCGCATCCGCCGCATCCGCGCGCTTACTTACCGCCCCCGGCAACAACCGCCGCACCATCAGCCCCACCTGCACCTTATCCGCATTCCCCGTGCCCACCACCGAGAGCTTCACCGTCTTCGCGCCATATTCAAACACCGGAATCCCCACCCTTGCAGGTGCGAGCAGCGCCACCCCACGCGCATAACCCAGCTTCAACGTCGCGGAAGCATTACGGTTCACATAAGTCTCTTCCACCGCCGCCTCAGCGGGTTGGTAGTAGGCGAGAATTTCCGCCAACTCAGCATCCAGCGTCTTCAGCCGCAGCGAAATATCCGCAATATCCGCCGTGGAAATCACCCCATCGGCGACATGGCGCAGCCGATTCCCCTCGGACTCCAGAATGCCCCAGCCCGTAAACCTCAAGCCCGGATCAATCCCGAGGATGCGGGTCAAGCCGAAAGTTTCGCCAAAACCTCGTCGGGCACCTCGAAATTGGCGTAGACATTCTGGACGTCGTCGTCGTCTTCCAGAACATCGAGCAATTTCAGCACCGAGGCGGCTTTGTCCTCGTCCAGCGTCACGGTCATATTGGGCTGCCACTCCACGCCCGCCTCGGCGGGATCACCAAATTTTGCCACCAGAGCGTCCCGTACGGCAAAGAAACTTTCGATCGTGGTCTGCACCTCATGGCCGTCCTCATTGCTCACCACCTCGTCGGCCCCTGCCTCGATGGCAGCTTCCAGCATGGCATCGGCCGAGGCTGTGGCGCCCGGATAGCGAATCGCTGCCAGGCGGTTGAACATGAAAGAGACGGAGTTGGTCTCGCCCAGCGCCCCGCCTGACTTGTTGAAGGCGGCGCGGATGACAGATGCAGTCCGGTTGCGGTTGTCCGTCAGCGCCTCCACGATGACAGCCACACCCGCCGGGCCATAGCCCTCGTAGCGCACGGCTTCGTAATGCTCTTGCGCCCCGGCGCCCGTAGCCTTCTTGATCGCGCGGTCAATGGCGTCGCGCGTCATGTTCTGCTTCAGCGCCGCACCAATGCCGGCGCGCAATCGCGGGTTGAAGTTGGGGTCCGCCAACCCCTCCTTCGCCGCCACGGTGATCTCACGGATGAGTTTCGCATAAATGCGCGCGCGCTTGGCGTCCTGCGCACCCTTGCGGTGCATGATGTTCTTTGCGTGTGAATGTCCAGCCATATGTAGCGTTTAGCAGCCTCCGCGCCGCGCCGGAAGAAGGGGCGGCACTTCGCCTTGACAGCCCCCGCCGCCACGTCCTATCCCCTGCCCAACCGGGCGCGTAGCTCAGCGGTAGAGCATTCGCTTCACACGCGAAGGGTCACAGGTTCAATCCCTGTCGCGCCCACCACTTCCAAATATAAAACCTATGCAATAGCCAAAGCCACGCCGCGCAGGTGAACACCGTTGCTCATATCGTGCTGCCGAAAACCGCCTTTATTTTCGCGATCAACTGGCTTTTGGAGGTCAAAGCATCCTCCAGCAGATTGGCCTGCGCGATCATCAGCACATGTATCTCCAGCAGGGCAACAGAATCACCCATATTCACCAGCACCGGCTCGAAGCGTAAATCGTCGGCCCGCGACATGGATAGTTTGAGCGCCGATGAAATCGTGGTCTTGTGCGGAAGAATAAGCGGTGGCGCATCCATTTTCGCGGCAAGCTCGCGAATTGGGCGCTTGATAAAAACCTCGCGGCCAAACGGCTGGCTGATCGCGGTCAACAAAATCCTGCGCGACAGCACGCCATAAACCTTTTCATTGGCATGCACGATGAAACCAGGGAGCGCCGCATCGTTTAAAAAACTCTGTTCCACATCGGCGGTTTTAACATCAAGCCCGACACCCCTCGTCCAGAGCTTTAATTGCCCGACGGTGGAAACGGCTTCACTTTCTTTCACGCTCAGAAAAAAATCTGCCTTATTCATGCAAACCCGCCTTCATGCCGCGCGGAACAGCGGCAACCCCGGCTTCATGAGACACCGGCAAGCGTCTCCACCCGCGCGTACGCAGTTTCACACAAGAATTCATTTTTTAGATTCTCACACCCCAGATCCAGCAGCCCGCTCTGCACGAAAAACAAGGCATTTAACAAGGCGCTGCTGCCAAAATCCGTAGATTGTCATGTAAAAATCACGCCAACAAAAAACGGCGCCCTTCTCAGGACGCCGTTTTTAAACCGTCTGGGCAGGAGACAAAACCCCAGCCAGGTGTCGCGGTAATTAAGCCGCGGCCGCCATCCCGCGCAGCACGTACTGCAGAATACCGCCGTGCTTGTAGTATTCCACCTCGTCGGCGGTATCCACGCGGCAGAGCAGCTCCACCTCCTGTTTGGAACCATCGGCGCGGGTAATCACCAGCTTGATGTCCATGCGTGGGGAGAGCGCATCCAGGCCAACGATGTCGATGGTCTCATCGCCCTTCAGCCCCAGAGTCTTGCGCGACACGCCATCCTTGAAGGTCAGCGGTAGCAGCCCCATGCCCACCAGGTTGGAGCGGTGAATACGCTCGAAGCTCTCGGCAATAACCGCCTTCACGCCCAGCAGCATCGTGCCCTTGGCCGCCCAGTCACGCGACGAGCCCGTGCCGTATTCCTGCCCGGCGAACACCACCAGCGGCACACCCTCGGCCTTGTACTTCACCGCGGCATCATAAATCGCCAGCTCTTCCCCACCGGGGAAATGCTTGGTCAACCCGCCTTCAACGCCGTTCAGCATCTCGTTCTTAATGCGGATGTTGGCGAACGTGCCGCGCACCATCACGTCATCATTACCGCGCCGCGCGCCGTAGGAGTTAAAATCCTTCTGCAGCACCTGATGCTGGCTCAAATACTCGCCGGCCGGGCCGGATTTTTTGATATTCCCAGCCGGGGAGATATGGTCAGTGGTGATGGAGTCACCCAGCAGCGCCAAAATCCGCGCACCCTTGATGTCGGTAACCGGCTTGGGCTCCATGGTGATGCCCTCGAAATACGGCGGGTTCTTCACATAGGTGGAGCCGGACGGCCAGGTGTAGGTGTCCGTACCGCCGGTCACTTCAATTTCCTGCCACTGCTTCGGCCCCTTGAACACATCGCCGTAGCGCTCCAGGAACATCTGGCGCGTCAGCACGGAATGCACGGTATCCGCCACTTCCTTGGTCGAGGGCCAGATGTCCTTCAGGTACACCGGCTTGCCGTCCTTGGAGGTGCCGATCACGGCTGTGGTGATATCCTCGCGGATATTGCCAAGCAGCGAGTAGGCCACCACCAGCGGCGGGCTGGCCAGGTAGTTGGCGCGCACGTTGGCATGCACGCGGCCCTCGAAGTTACGGTTGCCCGAAAGCACCGAGACCGCGACCAGCTTGTTGGACTCAATCGCATCCACAATCGCGTCGTCCAGCGGGCCGGAGTTGCCGATGCAGGTGGTGCAGCCATAACCCACGGTCTGGAAGCCCAGTGCATCCAGGTCAGCTGACAGGTTAGACTTGTTCAGATACTCGGTCACAACCTGCGACCCAGGCGCCAGCGAGGTTTTTACCCACGGCTTGGGCGTCAGGCCCAGTGCCCGCGCTTTACGGGCAACCAGTCCAGCAGCCACCAGCACATACGGGTTGGAGGTATTGGTGCAGGAGGTAATGGCGGCAATCACCACGTCGCCGTGCGTAATGTCATAACCCTTACCAGCCACGGCGGCCTTGGTGCCTACCGCATCGGCGGCAACACCCAAGCCCTTGATCAGTTCCTTGGCGAATTCCGAAGCCGCATCCTTAAGCAGCACGCGGTCCTGCGGGCGCTTCGGCCCCGCGAGCGAGGGCTGCACCGTGGAAAGGTCGAGTTCCAGCGTATCGGTGAACACCGGGTCTTCCTCTGTGCGCCACAGGCCCTGCGCCTTGGTATAGGCCTCCACCAGTTTGATCCGGTGTTCGTCACGGCCCGAAAGGTGCAGATAATCCAGCGTAATCTGGTCCACCGGGAAGAAGCCGCAAGTCGCGCCATATTCGGGCGCCATATTGGCGATGGTCGCACGGTCGGCCAGCGTCAGATCAGCAAGGCCAGCGCCGTAGAATTCGACAAACTTGCCGACCACCTTCTTGGCGCGCAGCATCTGCGTCACGGTCAGCACGAGGTCGGTCGCGGTCACGCCCTCGGAGAGTTTGCCGGTGAGCTTGAAGCCGATGACATCGGGGATCAGCATGGCAATCGGCTGGCCGAGCATGGCCGCCTCGGCCTCAATGCCGCCCACGCCCCAGCCCAGCACGCCCAGGCCGTTCACCATGGTGGTGTGGCTGTCCGTGCCATACAGCGTGTCGGGATAAACATAGGTGGAGCCGCCATTCTCGGAGGTCCAGGCGACCTGGGCCAGATATTCCAGGTTCACCTGATGGCAAATGCCGGTATCGGGCGGCACGACGCGGAAATTATCAAACGCCTCCTGGCCCCAGCGCAAAAAGCGATACCGCTCGCCGTTGCGGTCGAATTCCATCGCAATGTTTTTATCCAGCGCGTCGGCCGTGCCGGAATAATCAACCATCACCGAATGATCGATCACGAGGTCGACCGGCACTAGCGGGTTCACTTTTTCCGGCTTGCCACCCAGGCGCAGAATGCCGTCGCGCATGGCGGCAAGGTCAACCACGCCGGGAACGCCGGTAAAATCCTGCATCAGGATACGCGCGGGCTTGAACGGCACTTCCTTGGCGGAAGACGCCTTTTCCAGCCAACCGATAATCGCCTTGGCGTCATCCACCGTGTAGCTGCCGCCATTCTCGAAGCGCAGCACGTTTTCCAGCAGGATTTTCAGGGTTTTCGGCAGCTTGGAGATATCCCCCAGCGCCGCGGCGGCCGCGGCCAGCGAGAAATACTTATAGTCCTTACCCTCAACGGTCAGGGTTTTCAGAGTTTTCAGGCTGTCGTGGCCGATGGCTGTCATGTAAATTTGACCCTTTCTGATATACGGCTTGCGATTTGTAGCGGCTTAAACCATAGCCGTGCGGCCCCGTCCATTCATGCATTAAGGATTTTTTGCACCTGCTCACAGCGTCCAATCTGTCGGTTTTCCGGGGCGAGCGGCTGATCCTGACCAACATCAGCTTTTCGCTGCCCGCCGGGGGAATCCTGGTCCTGCGCGGGGAAAACGGCGCCGGCAAGTCCACTTTGCTGCGCACTTTGGCGGGTCTGACCCCGCTCGCCGCCGGTGCGCTGAAATGGGACAATGAAGACGCCCTGGATGATCTGCCCCGCCATGCAAAACGCATCGCCTGGCTCGGCCATCTGGACGCCGTAAAACCCGCCCTCACCGCCGCCGAACACGTTTCCGCTCCCGCTCTGGCCGCTGTCGGCCTGTCCGCCTACGCGGACCTGCCCGCCCGCCTGCTCTCCGCCGGCCAAAAACGCCGCCTCGCCATCGCCCGCATCGCCGCCTCGGCCAAACCGCTCTGGCTTCTCGACGAACCCACCACCGGGCTGGACGCCGCCTCGGTCGCCCGCTTCCTCGCCCTGTGCGAGACCCACCGCCAAACCGGCGGCATGATCATCGCCAGCACCCACACCCCGCTGGAACTGCCGGACGTACAGGTGCTCATGCTATGATTGCCCTTATCCGCCGCGAGCTGAAGCTCTCGCTCCGCCACGGCGCGGACACCACCGCCTCGCTCCTCTTCTTTATTATAGCGGGCACGCTGTTCCCCTTCGCGCTCGGCCCCGGCCCCACCACTCTGGCCGCCATCGCCGCCGGCGTGGTCTGGGTCTGCGCCCTACTCGCCGCCCTGCTGCCGCTGGACCGCCTGTTCGGCGCCGATTACGAGGACGGCACGCTAGACCTCCTGCTGCTCTCCGGCCTGCCCGCCTACGCCGTCGCCTTCGCCAAAACCGCCGTCCACTGGCTCACCACCGGCCTGCCTCTACTCATCATCGCCGGCCCGCTCGCCATCATGCTGCGCCTGCCCGCTAACCACGTGCCCCTGCTGCTGCTAACCCTGCTGCCCGGCACCATGCTGCTCTCCTTGCTCGGCACCCTCGCCGCCGCCATCACCCTCGGCGCCCGCCGCGCCGCCGTACTCATGCCGCTCATCACCCTGCCGCTGATGATCCCCACCCTGATCTTCGGCGCCGCCGCGGTCACCTCACCACACCCGGCGGCGGCCTTATACATGCTGGCCGCCATGCTCTGCGCCGCCCTGCCGCTAGCCCCGCTGGGCGCCGGCGCCGCCTTAAAGGCCGCCGCCGAATAAACCTCTAAACGTGGAAACTCTCCCCACAGCCGCACCGCCCCTTTTCGTTAGGGTTCTCAAACGTAAACCCGGCGGTTAATTTGTCCACCTTATAATCCATCGTCGTGCCAATCAGGAACAGCGTCGCCTTGCGGTCCACCAGCACGGTCAGCCCATGGCTCACCACCACCTCATCCTGAGCCGCCGGCGCTTCCACCCATTCCATCTCGTAGGACATACCCGAGCACCCCTTGGTGGAAACCGCGATACGCAGCAGTTTGCCCGCCTCGCCGCCCTCATACAGCGCCCGCAACCGCGCCGCCGCGGCCTCGGTCAACTGCATCAACGGCGGCAATGCCCTACGGGTTTTCGACTCCGAAGTTGTCGTGCTCATAATCCCCTCCTCAATACATATTCAGCGAAAGACGCGCGTCCTCGCTCATCCGGCTCGGGTCCCACGGCGGATCCCACACCGTATCCACCACAATATTCCCAACCCCCTCAACAACCGCAATCGCGTGATGCACCGCCTCCGGCAATTCCTGCGCCGCCGGGCACCCAGGCGCCGTCAGCGTCATCTCCACGCGCACATCGCCATTCGCGGCAAGCTCGACCGCATAGATCAACCCAAGCTCATAAATGTTCACCGGAATTTCCGGATCAAACACCGTCGAAATCGCCGCAATCACCGCCTCTTCCGAAACCACAGCCTTCGTCTCACCATCGGGTGTCCAACTCGTCACCGGGACCATTTTCTCCACCTCATCCATCAACCTGTCCCTCCCCCAGAGCCTCACCCAGCGCCACCCACGGCAACGTCGCGCAGCGTATCCTTGAGCGGTATTCCGCCACGCCCGCCAACGCATTCAAATCCCCCAGCGCGGGATTTTCTCTGCCCGTGCCAACAACATCTTCAAACGCCGCCCGCATTTCAGCCACCTGCGCAAGCGTTTTCCCCGCTACCGCCTGCGCCATCAAATCCGCACTCGCCGCCAGTATCGCGCAACCATGCGCCTCATGCCGCACTTGCCCGCCACGCTGCACAAACACCTGCACCTCATCGCCGCACATAGCATTCTCACCGTGCCCTTGCGCGTCAAACACATCCGGCCGCCCAGCAAAACGTGGCGCCTTGCTGCGTTCCACAATCAAGCTCTGATAAAGTTCAGCCGTATCGCTCATCATTGGAATATCTGCTTAATCCGCAGCAGCCCCGCCGCCAGCGCATCAATCTCCTCCGGCGTGGTATACAGCGCGAACGAAGCCCGCGCCGTCGCCGTCACGCCCAACCGCCCCATCAATGGCTCCGCGCAATGATGCCCCGCCCGCACCGCAATCCCCTGCCGGTCCAACAGCGTCGCAATATCATGCGGATGCGCATCCTTCATGGTGAAGGAAATCACCCCGCCTCGATCCTGCGCCGCACCCAGAACGCGCAAACCTTCAATCCCCGCCAGCACTTTCAAGCCGTGCTCGGTCAACGCCCGCTCATGCGCCGCAATCGCCTCAAACCCGATCGCCTGCACATAATCAATCGCCGCCCCCAGCCCGATCGTCTCGATAATCGCCGGTGTTCCCGCCTCGAACCGGTGCGGGGGCTTAGCCCAGGCCGAGCGCTCGTAGGACACGCTTTCAATCATATCTCCACCCCCCATGAACGGCGGCATGGAATCCAGAATTTCCCGCTTGGCATACAACACGCCAATGCCGGTCGGGCCGTAAAGCTTATGCCCGGAAAACACATAAAAATCCGCATCAATAGCCTGCACGTCCACAGCCCGGTGCACAATCGCCTGCGACCCATCGAGCAATATCTTCGCCCCGCGCGCATGCGCAAACGCCGCCAACCGCTCCGCCGGCGTGTAGCTACCCAGCACGTTGGACATATGCGTCACCGCCAGCAACTTCACCTTGCCATCGGCAAACTTCTCCTCCAGCGATTCCCAATCAATCTCGCCCGCATCGGTAATCTTCGCAATCCGCAGCTCCACGCCATGCGCATCCCGCAGCATCTGCCACGGCACCAAATTCGCATGGTGCTCCATCTCGGAAACCACAATCGCATCGCCTGGCTTTAACACCGCCCGCCCATACGTGTACGCCACCAGATTAATCGACTCAGTCGCATTGCGCGTAAAAACAATTTCCTCGCGCGCCGCCGCATTCAAAAAAGCCACTGTTTTATCGCGCACCGCCTCATACGCGTCCGATGTCCGCTCTGACATCCAATGCAGCCCGCGATGCACATTGGCGTATTGCGCCTCCATCACATGCACCATCGCATCAATCACTGCACGCGGCTTCTGCGCCGAGGCCGCGGAATCCAGAAACACCAGCTTCTTACCATGCACAGCTTGCGTCAAAATCGGGAAATCCTTGCGGATCATGCCCAAATCAAACACCGGCGGCTTCACCACAGCACTCATTTTCTGGCCCACCACGTTTCAATCGCCGTCTCAAACAACGCATGCGCGCCCTCATGCGTCACTGGCTCCAATGCCTCGGTCAAAAATGCACGGATCAGCATCGCCCGTGCCGCATCCTCGGGAATTCCCCGGCTACGCAGATAAAACACCTGCTCCTCATCGAGCGCGCCAATGGTCGCGCCATGGCTGCACTTCACATCGTCAGCAAAAATCTGCAGCTCCGGCTTAACGTCCATCTCCGCCGTGGGCGAAAGCAACAACGCCTGGCTCATCTGGTAACCATCCGTTTTCTGCGCCACCCGGTCGACCTCAATGCACCCCTGAAAAACGCCGCGCGCGGAATCCGAAAGCACGGATTTCACCGTCTGCCGCGACGTCCCCTCCGGCGCCTTGTGCCGCACCACGGTGGTGAAATCGCCATGCTGCTCGCCGCCCAGCAACTGCGCCGCGTTCACATGCGTGTGCGCCTTCGCCCCGGTCAGATCCACATGAAATTCCGCCCGCGACAATTTCGCCCCCATCACGGCGGTAAAACTCTCATAAGCCGCACCGGCCGCAACCCGCGCGCGAATAGTCGCCAAATGAAACGCCTCCTGGCTCTCATCCTGCAAACGGTAGTGCAAAAGGCTTGCCCCTTCCGCCAGCACAATTTCCGTCACCGGATCATGCCAGTAAACACCATCACCTTTGGCAATCTCCACCAGCGTCAACGCCGCCCCAGCGCCCAGCGTCACGCGATGCCGTAGATGCAACGCTCCACCATCGGCATAGGAGACAAGCAGCACCGCGCCAGCATCCACCCCGGCGGGAATATCAAGCGTCACCCCATCTTGCGCATTCTCAGCATTAATCAATGCCAGCGGCAGATCAAACTCTTCCGCCACCGCCCTAAACGGCATGGCAAACTCGAACCTCGCCGATGCAGCAACATTAAAACGCCCGTTCAGAAAAACCAGACGCGGCACCCCAAGGTTCGGCAGATCATCCGGCACGGATACAGGCAGCACCTCGGCAAAACTCATCGCCGCCAGCGGCCGTAAATCCGTATAGCGCCAAGCTTCCAGCCGGCGAGTGGGGAGCGACGTCATGGCTTAAGCCGCTTCCAGCCCGGCATAGCCATGGGCTTCCAGTTCCAACGCCAGCTCCGGCCCGCCCGAGCGCACAATTTTGCCGCCCGCCAGCACATGCACGGCATCAGGCACAATATAATCCAGCAACCGCTGATAATGCGTAATCACCAGCGCGGAGAATTTCGGGCTCCGCAGCGCATTCACGCCATCGGCCACAATTTTCAACGCATCAATATCCAGCCCTGAATCCGTCTCATCCAAAATCGCCAGCCCCGGCTGCAGCAACACCATCTGCAACACCTCGTTGCGCTTCTTCTCACCTCCGGAAAACCCGACATTCACATTGCGCTTGAGCATGTCGTCCTGCATCGAAAGATTCTTCAACGCCACCCGCGCAAGTTTTAAAAATGCCACGGCATCCAGCTCAGGCTCGCCCCGCGCCCGCTTCACCGCATTCAACGCCGTGCGTAGAAAATTCGCATTACCCACGCCCGGCAGTTCCACCGGATACTGAAACGCCAGAAAAATCCCAGCAGCCGCGCGCGCTTCCGGCGTTAGGCTCAGAATATCCTGGCCGTTATAAATCACCTCGCCACCAGTCACCGCATAACCATCCCGGCCCGAAAGCACATAGGAGAGCGTGGATTTTCCCGCGCCATTCGGCCCCATGATCGCGTGAATCTCCCCGTCAGGAATGGTCAAATCAACCCCGCGCAGAATCTCCTTATCGCCAATCCGCGCCGACAAATTTCTAATCTCAAGCATTTTAACCAACCGATCCTTCAAGTGACACAGCCAAGAGTTTTTGTGCTTCTACGGCAAACTCCATTGGCAATTCCTTCAACACATCCTTGCAGAAACCATTCACAATCAGCCCCACCGCGTCCTCTTCCGAAAGCCCCCGCGAGCGGCAATAAAACAACTGGTCCTCCGCAATTTTCGAGGTCGTCGCCTCATGCTCCACCCTGGCTGATGGGTTGCGGCTCTCAATATACGGCACCGTATGCGCGCCGCACTGGTCGCCGATCAGCAGTGAATCGCATTGCGTATAATTGCGCGCACCTGATGCGCAGGCCAGAATCTTCACCAGCCCGCGATAGGTATTATTCGAATGCCCCGCTGAAATCCCCTTTGAGATAATTGTCGAGGTCGTGTTTTTCCCAATGTGAATCATCTTCGTGCCGGTATCGGCCTGCTGATGATTATGCGTCAACGCAACCGAATAAAACTCACCCACCGAACCATCCCCTTGCAACACGCAGGACGGATATTTCCAGGTAATCGCCGAGCCGGTTTCCACCTGCGTCCAGGAGATTTTTGAATTCCGGCCCCGGCACGCGCCGCGCTTGGTCACAAAATTATAAATTCCGCCCTTGCCGTCCGCATCACCCGGATACCAGTTCTGCACGGTCGAATACTTAATTTTCGCATCATCCATAGCCACCAGTTCCACCACGGCGGCATGCAGTTGGTTCTCATCACGCTGCGGCGCGGTACAACCTTCCAGGTACGATACACTCGCACCTTCCTCCGCAATAATCAGCGTCCGTTCAAACTGCCCGGTATTGCGCGCATTAATGCGGAAATAGGTGGACAGCTCCATCGGGCAACGCACACCCTTGGGAATGTAAACAAAGCTGCCATCGGAAAACACCGCAGAGTTCAACGCCGCAAAAAAATTATCGCCAATCGGCACCACGCTGCCCAGATACTTGCGCACCAGCTCCGGGTGCTCGCGCACGGCTTCCGAAATCGGGCAGAAAATCACACCGGATTTTGCTAGCGTCTCGCGGAATGTGGTTGCCACGGAAACCGAATCAAACACCGCATCCACCGCCACGCCAGCCAGCGCCGCGCGCTCATTCAGCGGAATGCCAAGCTTCTCATACATATTCAGCAGTTCAGGATCGACCTCATCCAACGATT
Source organism: uncultured Alphaproteobacteria bacterium (assembly GCA_963696195.1). Classification (GTDB taxonomy): domain Bacteria; phylum Pseudomonadota; class Alphaproteobacteria; order Acetobacterales; family Acetobacteraceae; genus Acidocella. The sequence goes on along the minus strand of OY968826.1, from coordinate 918,391 downwards.
TTGGCGCCGGTCCAGAGGGCGCCGCATAATAATACAGCTCGTTATAAACAATCGCCGGATGCTTGATATGCGCCCAAACCGGTTCTTCCAGCTTCACCCACAGCCTAAACGCTTTCAACCGCCATTCCAGCAGCCACTCTGGCTCATTTTTCTTCGCTGAAATCAGCCGCACAATCTCCTCGTTCAGTCCCTTCGGAAATGCTTCCATCGCGATATCGGTGGTGAACCCATATTTGTACTTATCGGCAGCCAGAGCTTCGACAGTATCGCGGGTTTCAACAGTGGCAGACATTACACAACCTCACTCATCGACTCAAAACCCGGCACACGGAACGCAGCGGGAATGCTCGCCGCCTCCATGTCCGCCAGGGAAATCCGGCTCAGCGCCGCGCGTATGGCCTCATTCACCGGGTCCCACCGGCCGGCCACCGGGCAGAGCGACTGGCTCTCACAGCTCAGCCCACCATCCACGCAAGAGGTCAGCGCAATCGGCCCGTCAATCGCCATAATAACTTCCGAAACTGCAATTTCACGCAGCGGCCGGCCGAGCCGGTACCCGCCACGAGCCCCGCGCGAGGAGATCACCAGCCCATGCCCGGCCAGCGCCTTCAGCACTTTCGCCACGGTCGGCTCCGGCACGCCAATGGAGGCGGCAATGCCTGGCGAGGTCTCCATGCCGTCAGCGGCACTTAAACGCACCAGCGCGACCACGGCATAATCGGTCAAACGGGACAGTTTTAACATGTACGCTCCGATAGTGGACCTAAATAGTCCTGATTGCCAAATGGGCCATGGCGGGGCCATCGTCAAGCCCAGAATGAAACACACCGTCATACGAATTGATGCCGCCGCCTTTGACACGGAGCGGCGGCGGACGCTACCGGCTGAACAGGACTTTTGGGGTACCGAATCATGTGTGGAATCGTAGGTGTGGTGGGTCTGGCGCCGGCGGCGCCTCTGCTTCTGGATGGCCTGCGCCGCCTGGAATATCGCGGTTATGACAGTGCCGGCATCGCCACGCTGGTAAACGGCCATATTGAGCGCCGCCGCGCCGAGGGCAAACTGGCCCAACTGGCCGCCGCACTGGAGCGCCAGCCGCTCGCCGGCGTCACCGGCATCGGCCACACCCGCTGGGCCACCCATGGCGCCCCCACCGAGACCAATGCCCACCCGCACGGCACCGCGCGCGTCGCCGTGGTGCATAACGGTATCATCGAGAACCATTTGTTGCTCCGCGCCGAACTGGAGGCCAAAGGCCAGGTTTTCTGCTCGGAGACGGATACCGAAACCGTGGCGCAACTGCTGGATTTGCTGCTGGCGCAAGGCATGAGCCCCATCGAAGCCGCCAAGGCCGCCTTTGCCCGGCTGGAAGGCGCCTACGCCCTGGCGCTGATTTTCGCTGGCTATCCGGAGCTGATTATCGGCGCCCAACGCGGCGCGCCGCTGGCCGTGGGGTTCGGGGCGGATGAGATGTACCTCGGCTCCGACGCGCTGGCCCTGGCACCGCTGACCCGGCAGATCGCCTACCTGGAAGACGGCGACTGGGTGGTGGTGACGCGCGAAAAGGCGGTGTTTTACAACCCCGAAGGCCAGGAGATCACGCGCGAGAAGAAGCTGACCAACCTCACCGGGGCAGCGATCGGCAAGGGCAATTTCCGCCATTTCATGGAAAAAGAACTGCATGAGCACCCGGTGGTGATCGGCGACGTGCTGCACCGGATGGTCGACGCCGCCACCCGTATGCCGGTGCTGCCCGCCCTGCCCTTCGACCTGACCAAGGTGCCACGCATTACTTTTAGCGCCTGCGGCTCGGCGTATTACGCGGGACTGACCGGCAAATTCTGGCTGGAAAGCCTGAGCCGGTTGCCCATGGATGCGGATGTGGCATCAGAATTCCGCTACCGCGCACCGCCGTTGCCGGCTGGTGGGTTGGGACTGCTGGTCAGCCAGTCTGGCGAGACGGCGGATACGCTGGCGGCACTGCGTTACATGCGGGCCGAGGGGCAGAAAATCCTCACCATTTTGAACGTCCCGGAAAGTACGATGGCGCGAGAGTCGGACGCCATGCTGGAGACCATGGCCGGGCCGGAGATTGGTGTTGCCAGCACCAAGGCGTTTACCGCGCAGTTAACCGTGATGGCGGTGTTTGCCCTGGCCGTGGCGCACGCGCGCGGGACGTTGCCGGATGCGGAAATTGCCAGACTGTGTGATGCGCTGCTGGAAATCCCCGCCAAAGCCGCGGAAATTTTGGCGCATGATGCGCAGATCAGACGTTTGGCGCCACGCATCGCCGAGGCAACCGACGTGCTGTACCTGGGCCGGGGAGCGTGTTTCCCCATTGCGCTGGAAGGTGCGCTGAAGCTGAAAGAGACCAGCTATATTCATGCGGAAGGCTATGCCGCCGGTGAGTTGAAGCATGGGCCGATTGCGCTGATTGATAAATCCGTGCCGGTGATTGCGATCTGCCCGTCTGGGCCGTTGTTTGAGAAGACGGCTTCCAACTTGCAGGAAGTCGCGGCGCGGGGCGGGCAGGTTATCGTGTTATCGGACGCCGCCGGGGCGGCGAAGTTGCAGAGTATTGCAGCGGAAACTGTTATTCTGCCTGACATTGATGCTTTTGCGGCGCCAATTTTATACGCGATTCCGGTGCAGATGCTGGCGTATCATGTCGCGGTGCTGAAGGGCACGGATGTGGACCAGCCGCGCAACCTGGCGAAGTCCGTGACGGTGGAATAGGGGTGCTTCACGTGGAGCATTTGTGAGGAATTTGTTGCAGTACACTGTTTTTGTGGCTTAATTTTTTGCTTGCACCCCAATTTGTGCGGGTTTGTCTCGAAAAAGGAATGAATGTGACCATCGGGCAGTCCCGTCATCGCCACCAAGTCGCGGAATCGATCAGCTAGAAGGCCCGTTCACCCATGACATTCCCTGGCGGATCATAATCGCAGACCAGAACGTCGCGCCCATAGTTTTCGGCGAACCCACATCCAACCTCGGTCGTCGTCGCCCAGACCATTTGGCTGTAGTGGCCCACATCCATCCAGTTTCCGGTGGTGGAGATCGCCGGGAAGTAGCCATTCGTAAAGTAAGCCTGCTCGCTGCCCCACAGATCGACCAACTGCGTCAGCGACTGGGTGCCGGACGCAGCCATTGCCAGGTTCTGGCCCGGCCCGCTGTGCTCGAGTTGTCCCATCTCGGCGAGATGGTCAGCCCAACTCTGAGCTTTGTCCTCCAGGTCGCCGGACCACCGTAACGGCGGAAGACCGAGACTTGTTCGATAGGCGTTATGGGCAGCCAGCAGCTCGGCTATGGTGTATGGACCTGCTTGGGCGTGAGCTGGTCCACCGAAAATCAGGGCGGCAATCACGGCGGCGATGGATATTCTCTTCATGACATCCTCTGTTAGTCCCGCTGACCACCGGCGTAAGCCGAGTCAACGAGCCAGATAACGAGGAGGTATGGCCTAAATGTGGTGGCCCAGCCGTGACCCGCCAATCCGGCACGCCGCTGTCATTTCTGGACCGCACATGGCACCTGCCCCGGAATCAGGCGCTCCCCTGGCGCGTGACGCGCCTCGCGATAACACGTGGGGCGGGCGCCGCTCAGGCGGCGCGGGGTAGGGTTTCGCCAAAAAGTTTGAACAAGGCGGCCCAGTGGCGCTCGGCGGCGGCGGCGTCGAACACCGGCAGATCGGGGACGGCGAAGCCGTGGCGGGCACCCTCGTAGGTTTTGATGACGTGGTCCACCCCGGCGCTGGTGAGGGCCTGTTCCAGGCGTTCTTTTTGTTCGTCCGGGAAGAAGGGGTCCTCGATGGCGCCAGCGATGTAGATGCGGCCGGTGATGTTTTGCACGAAGTGATGCGGGCTGTCTGGCTCGTCGACCGCTAGATCGCCGCCGTGGAACGAGGCGGCGGCAGCGAATTTTTCCGGGAAGGCGCCGGCGGCGGTGAGCGCGGCATGGCCGCCCATGCAATAGCCGGTGGCGCCGAAGCGATCGCCTTTGACCTCGGGGCGGGATGACAGACATTCGATGAAGGCGGCGGTGTCGGCGATTTTACGGTCGCGGTCGAGGCTGACAACGAGCTTCATCAGTGCCGCGCGGGCATCGGGATCAGTGAGCACCACCGCCGGGTCCATCGGCGCATAGGGGCCGTGGCGGTAATACAGGTCCGGCAACAGCACGGCGTAGCCGCCATCGGCCAGGCGCTGGGCCATTTCCCACATGACGGGGCGGATGCCCAGGCCGTCCATGAAAAAGATGACGCCCGGCCAGGGGCCAGCGTCCTTGGCGGGGGTGAACAGGTTGGCGGGGCAGGTTCCGTCACGGGTTTTGATAGTGAGATCAAGGCGGGGCATCGGTTGGCTCCTGGCAGATGGGCGGAGATGCGGAATAACAAGTTCACTTGTTTAAGACTTCCGCGAAACCCTTATGATGGCGCAAGGAGGACAATACGGAAATACCCGAAATTCTCAACAAGGCGCCGTTTGGCGGGATGGCGGGTTGCGGCTTAACGGCTGCGCAACGACCAGTAGACCGGCTGGCGGCCGGCGGCGATGGCTTTGGCCTCGTAGCGTGTCGGCGGCCAGCCGCTTGGCCGGGTGGTGGCGCGGGTAACGGTGAAGGCGGTTTGCGCGGCCAGCACTTCGTCCGTCCAGGCTTGATAGGTCGGGTCGTCCGAGGCGATGCGCCATTCGCCGCCTTGTTTCAGCACGCGGGCGGCCTCGGCGAGCAGTTCCGGGTGGACGAAGCGGCGCTTGGCGTGGCGGGCTTTGGGCCAGGGGTCGGGGAACATCAGGAAAAGTTTTCCGAGGTAGCCGTCCGGCATGGCTCGCAGGAGGGGACGGGCGTCATCGGTGAACAGGCGCAGGTTGGCGGGGATTTGCGGGTCCTCGCCTTCCGGGGCGAGGCGGGAGAGCATCGAGCAGATGCCGTTCTCAAAAACTTCCGCGGCGATGAGGCCGATGTCCGGGTTGGCGGCCGCCAAGGCATGGGCGTGCTCGCCGCCGCCGAAGCCTACTTCCAGCCAGGTTTCGCGCACGGCGATACCAAAGGGGACTTCTGGCCAGGAGACGCACGGCAAAAACTCCGCCAGCAGCCACTCCTGGCGCGGGCGGAGTTTTTTTCCTTTGATGCGGCCGTAGAGACGGTCGGGGGGTGGTTTGACGCCGGGGCCGGACATGGGGGCCTCTTTATGAATGAATCGCTAGCATGGCGTTGTGGTGCTGGTTTGGCCACCGGGGCTCCCGCCACGAGATGCCAGCTTGCGCTGGCATGACGCGGTGGTGGATGGACTTAGCGCCCGAACGCGGACTTTAGAGCTGGGACGAGGTCGGTTTTTTCCCAGGTGAAGGTGCCGAGGTCCGGGTCCGGCGTGCGGCCGAAATGGCCGAAGGCGGAGGTGGGGACGTAGATGGGGCGGTTGAGCTGGAGGTGCTCGCGGATGCCGCGCGGGGTGAGGTTGACGAGTTCGCGCAGGGTTTTTTCCAGTTTGACCTCATCGACATCGCGGCCGGTGCCATGCAGTTCCACGTAGAGCGAGAGCGGCTGCGACACGCCGATGGCGTAGGAAAGCTGCAAGGTGCAGCGGTCGGCGAGGCCAGCGGCGACCACGTTCTTTGCCAGGTAGCGGCAAACGTAGGCAGCGGAACGGTCCACCTTCGTGGGGTCCTTGCCGGAGAAAGCGCCGCCGCCGTGCGGGGCCGCGCCGCCGTAGGTGTCGACGATGATCTTGCGCCCGGTCAGGCCGCAGTCGCCGTCCGGCCCGCCGATGACGAAGATGCCGGTCGGGTTGACGTAGAACTCTTTCTCGGTGGGCATCCAGCCTTCGGGCAGTGCGTCGGCCACGATCGGGGTGAGCATTTCGCGCACGCGGGCCAGGGAGATGTCGGCGTCGTGCTGGATGGAGACGACGACCGAGGTCGCGGCGACCGGCTTGCCGTCGATGTATTTTAGCGTCACCTGGCTCTTGGCGTCGGGCTGCAGGCCTTTGGCGCGCACGTCCCCGGCGCGGCGAAGGTCCGAGATGCGGCGCAGGATGAGGTGGGAGTAGTAGATCGGGGCGGGCATGAGCGCGTCGGTCTCGGTGCAGGCGTAGCCGAACATGATGCCCTGGTCGCCGGCACCTTCGTCCTTGCTGCCCGCCGCGTCGACGCCGACGGCGATGTCCGCCGACTGCGCGTGCAGATGCACGTCTACCTCGGCGTTCTTCCAGGAAAAACCTTCCTGGTCGTAGCCGATGTCATGCACCGCCATGCGGGCCAGATGCGCCAGGTATTCCTTGGTGATGGTCTCCGGGCCGCGGACTTCGCCAGCGAGAACGATGCGATTCGTGGTGACGAGGGTTTCACACGCGACGCGCGCATAGGGGTCGGCTGCCAGATAGGCATCGACGACGGTATCGGAAATCCGGTCCGCAACCTTGTCCGGGTGGCCTTCCGAGACGGACTCGGAGGTGAACAGAAATTCGCCTTTATCGCGCATGCACAAATATCCCTTAATCGAAGCGGTTTCGGATGACTTATCTGCTTGCCGGGGTCAATACCCTGGCCGGGTACCTGGAATTACAGCGCCAGAAAATCGCGCATGGTATACAGGCCGGGCGGCTGGGTTTGCAGCCAGAGTGCTGCCCGCACGGCGCCGGTGGCGAATACCCGGCGGTCCAGCGCATGGTGGGTAAGCAAAATTTGCTCGTCCCCGGCGGTGAAGGAGAGCGTGTGGCTGCCGATGATCTGGCCGCCACGTAAGGCCGCGAAGCCGATTTCGCCGTCGCGGCGGGGGCCGGTGTGGCCGTCGCGGCCGCTGACGATCACGTCGTCCAGCTTGACGCCGCGCCCGGTGGCGACGGCGCGGCCCAAAGCGAGCGCGGTGCCGGAGGGGGCGTCCACCTTCTGGCGGTGGTGCATTTCCAGGATTTCCGCGTCGTAACGGTCCGCGGCCAAGGTGGCGCCGAGTTTTTCCGCGAGGATGAGCAGCAGGTTCACGCCCGTGCAGAAATTGGGCGCGGCGATGATGGGGATGATTTGCGCGGCGGCCTCGATGGCGGCGGCATCCTGCGCGCCGTAGCCGGTGCTGCCGAGCACCCAGGGGGTTTTTGCCCCGGCGAGGACGGCCGCATGGGTGGCAACCGTGCTGGCGTGGGTGAAGTCGATCACCACGTCTGACTCCGCCGCCAGGGCGTTGAGGTCGGGGAACAATGCCGCGTCGCCGGGCACGGCGCCGGAGCGAGCGGTGCCGCCGGTGAGTATCGCGGCGGTAGCGGCTTCCTCGGCCAGGAGGCGGCCCATGCGGCCGGAAATGCCGGCGATTCCGATTCGGTTTGTCATGGCGTGGAGCATAGCGGAAACCGCCGGAATCGCCCAACCGGGAGAACCACTGACGCGGCTGAGGTCAGACGGCGCGTCCGGCAAGCTAAAACTAGCCACCAAAATAGCCGCTGTAGCGGGACTGGTAGATTTCGGCGTCGGCATAGCCGGATTGGCCGTGCGTCTTCACGTTCACCCTGGTCAGCGCCGCGCCTTCCAAAATCACCCCGGCCTCGCGCAGCAGCAGCATGGCGGCGAGGACGACCCGGCGCGGGGTGTGGCCCCAGCGCACGCAGAGCAAGGCTGAGTTGGCGAGGCGGGCGAGCACCCTGCCCTCCGCGAGCGCGAAGGCCGGGGGGACGTCAAGCAAAATAACGTCAAAGCGGGGGCGCAACTGGTTCAGGCATTCGCCCAGCGCGGGCGAGAGAAACAGCGAAAGCGCGGCGCGTGCCTGCGTGCCGGCGGGAATAATTTGCAGCGGGCTCAGCGTGTCGGTGAGGATGATCGCATCGAGCGCCGCGCGGCCATGCAGATGGTCCGTCAGGCCTGGCGCGCCCTCGCAGCCAAACACTTGGTTAAACCCCGGCTGGCGGATATCGCCGTCGACGGCGAGCACGCGCAGCCCGGCGGCAGCCAGGGAGCGGGCCAGCGCGATGGTCGCGGTGGTTTTACCCTCGCCGGGGCGGGCGGCGGTGATGGCGATGATTTTCCCCGCCCCGATTTTCCCCGCCCCGGCGGTAATGCCTAGCCCGGTGCGCAGGGCGCGCAACTGCTCGGCGAACAGGGAAAACGGCGCGTCGAGCGCGGCCAGCTTTGGCTCCCTGGTTCTTGGCAGCAAGGCCAGGCAGGGCAGGCCGAGGGCGGCGCGTAAATCCTCGCCCGAGCGCAAGGAGGTATCCAACGCGTCCAGCAGCCCCGCCAGCAACATGCCTACGCACCCGCCCAGCGCCACGGCGGCGGCGAGGATGAGGCCGCGGCGCGGCGTGCTGGGCGCGGTGGGTTGCGCGGCGGTGGAGAGGATGCGCGCATCTGGCTTGGTGAGCGAGGCGTCCTGCGCCAGTTGGCCGGCTTGCAGGGTCATGGAGCGCAGCATGTCGCGGCTGGCGTCGGCGCGTTGCTCCAGCGCCCGGATGGGAGCGGATTCCGCGTCCTCGGTCTGGGATTCAGTGCGTGCGCCGGCGAGCGCGGTGGTCAGTGTGGCGATTTCGGCCTGGTCGGCGGCAACCTCGGCGCGGGCGGCGTCCAGTTCCCGGCCGGATTCGGCGTTGATTTCCGCCGTGATGGCGCCAAGCTGGGTGCGGGCGGATTGCAGGTCCGGGTAGTCCGGGCCGTAATTCTGGCTGAGCGATTGTACCTGGGCGTTCAGGTCCGCCTGTTCCTTGCGCAAGGGCAGCAGATTGGGGGCAATGGCGGCGTTGGCGGCGGCGGCATCGCCGGAGGCGGCGGAGGACAGGCGCGCCTGATTCATCGCCAGATCGGCCTGCGCCTGCACCAGGGACGCAGCGAGGCGGCTGGCGGTTTCGGTCGTCAAACTGGCCTGCGCCCCCTGCACCACCCCGGCGGCGGCGCGGGCCTGAGCGAGAGCGGCCTCGGTTGTGTCCAGTTGTGCCTGCACCGTGGCGGCATGGGTTTCCAGCCAGGATTGCGCGTCCGTGAGAGAGGCGAAGGACTGGCCGCGCTCATGGTCCAGGTAGAGCTGCATGGCGAGGTTGACCCCGGCGGCGGCCAGCGCCGGGTCCGTGCTGTTGAAGGTAACGGTGAGCACGCGCGAGCCGGGCTGCACGGTGATATTCAGGTTTTGGCGCGCCTGTTCCGCCACATTGTCAGCGCTGGGCGGCTTGGCCGGGTGCAACAGGCTGAGCGGCCAGGGCCGGTGCGCCAGGGTGTGGTTATATTCCGCCCGTTGCGCGAGATTAAGTTGCGCCGCCAGCGCGCGGGCGGCCGGCAGGCTGGCGATGACGGCACTTTGGCTGGCGGTGACTTCGTCCTGGTTCTGCAAATCCTGCGGGGTGGCGGAATCGCCGGGGACGGTGGCGTTGTCAGGGTCGTAGAGCAGGATACCGCTGGCGGTGTAGCTGGCCTGCGTACCAAGCAGCACCAGCAACGCGAGGCCGGGCACCAGCAGCGCGCACAAGGCAATAAGGCGCCAGCGGCGGCGCAGCTTGAGTATCTGTTCGGCCAAACCAGGGCTGGCCGGGATGGCATGGCTGGGCAAAGCAAGGCTCATGGTTTCATGGTTAGTAAAGAATACGCGCCGCAGTCAACGTAGGGTTGTTTATTTAGGGTACGGCGTGACCCAAGGGCGTACGCCTTGCACCTCGCGGTCGGTGCGCAGGGCCAGGGCGTGCGGGGTTAGCCACGCGGCGGTGGCACCATTCTGGTAGGTGGTAAGCCGGTCGATGACCGGGGTGTTGCCGCAGGCCCCGCGCAAAGGCTCCGGCGAGAGGGCCAGAACGGCGCCGCCGCAACCCCCCGCCGGTGGGGAGCGGGCAAACAGAACGGCGCCGACGCGGCAGGTGTTTGCCGTGCATTGCGCCAAGGTGAGCGCCGCGCCGCCCCAGACCGGCGCCCATTGCTCCAGGGTATAGGCCTGTGGTTTGCCGTGGCTGAGCAGGAAAATTTGCGGAGCCGCGCGGATGGCGATGAGTTTGGCGTCCGGCGAGACCAGGACATCCGGCGGCCGGGCGGCGGCGTAGACCGCCAGCCCCGCGAGCATGAGCGCGATGCCGGCAAAACGCGGCGCGCTGCGCCAGATGCACAGCCAGATGAGGCCAGCGGCGATGAGCAATATGGCGAGGTCCGGCATCGGCTGGACGCGCAGCATGGCGGCGGGCCAAGTGGCAATACGGGTAGTGACCCAGAGGATGATGGCAATGCCGCGCGCCATGGGCAGCAGCACCAAAGCTTGCAGGCCAAACGGCATGAGCGCCAGCGCCAGCAGGCCGAGGGGGAGTATCCACAGCGCGGTAAGCGGCACGGCAATGAGGTTGGCTGGTATCCAGTACGGCTGGATTTGCTGGAACTGATAGGCGGCAAACGGCATCGAAGCGCCGCCGGCGAGCAGGCTGGTGTAGGCCAGCGCCACGAAGTGCATCGCAAAACTCCCGGCGCGCGAGCTGGAGGCATGAAACCGCGTCATGGCGTGCTGAACCGCGGCGAACCCGGCGATGAGCGCCAGCACGGCGGAGAAACTCATCTGGAAACTGACCCCCAGCACGGCTTCCGGCGTGGCGAGCAGGATAACCGTGGCGGCAATTGCGAGGCCCCGGAAAGAGATCGCGCGCCGCCCAACGATGACGCCGAGCGTGACCAGAGAGGCCATGGCGAGGCTGCGCAATATCGGCAGATGCGCGCCGGTGAGTGCCGCGTAACCCGCCCCGGCGAGGAGCGCCACGGCAGCGGAGATGGGTTTCACCGGCAGGTGCAGGGCCAAGCGCTCGTGCCGGGACAACAGAAAACGCGCGGCGCCGAAAAACAGCCCCATGACAATGCCGACATGCAGCCCCGCGACCGCCAGGATATGCGCCAGCCCGGCGGCGATGAAGTTGTTGTGCTCGGCGATGGGGATGGCCTGTTCATCCCCGGTAAGCAGGGTGACGGCGATAGCGCCGGTGGAGACCGGTAGCACCGACAGAATGCGCAGGGCGATACCGGCGCGCAGGTTTTGCAACCAGGCGGCAACCGCGTCCGGCGGAGCCGGGGTGGTGACGCTGAGGTTGCCCAGCACGAAACCGGAAGCAGCGAGGCCCGCGAAAAAATCCTGCCGCCCTTGGTCCCAGCCACCGGGATAGGCCGGACGGTCCGGTGGGAAGAGCATGGCGTAAGCGCTCACGCCCTCCCCCACGGTGAGCGGCGTGGTGTCCGTGCCGCGCAGGTGCAGGCGGATGGTGCGGGCGAGCAGCGGGGCACTATCCAGGCTGGGGTGAGTGAGCGTGATGCGCCGGGCACCTGGCAGCAGGTCTATGCTGGCGATGGTGCCGGAGATACCAATGGGGCCGGAGGGGATGCTGCTGAGCGGGGGTTCGGCGGACGTGCGCCACTCGGCGCGGGCAAAACCGAGCGAGGCGGCCAAGGCGATGGCGGCGGCAAATCGCAGATAGGGGTGGCGCCAGGAGGCGATGAGGGCCGGTAGGCTAAGGGCGAGGGACGCAAGCCCAAGCCAGAGCGGGGGCTCGGTGGGCAGCGCGAAATAGGCGAGGATGGCCGCCCCCATGGCGACAGGCGGCAACAACGAAAACCGGCCGCGCTCGGCTTCGACCCATTTGGCGAATGTTTCGCGCAATAACAACCTCCGGTAGTTGCGCGACGTTAACCAGTTGTACTGGCTGGCACAATGCGGCGGGATGTGCCGTCTGGCACAATGCGGCGGGATGTGCCGTCTGGCACAATGCGGCGCGGAAATGCTAATGGCGGTGCATGAAAATCCGCACCCGCTTTGCCCCCTCCCCCACTGGCCTGCTCCACATCGGCGGCGCCCGCACGGCTTTGTTCAACTATCTGTTCGCCCGCCACCACGGCGGCGAGTTTCTGCTCCGCATTGAGGACACCGATAAGGCGCGTTCCACGCAGGAAGCGGTGCAGGTGATCCTGGACGGGCTGGACTGGCTGGGCCTGAACGCTGATGCGCCGCCAGTGTATCAATCCACCCGCGAGGCGCGGCATGTGGAAGTGGCGCGGGAGCTGCTGGCGAATGGTAAAGCGTATAAATGCTATTGCTCGGCTGAAGAATTGCAGACCATGCGCGAGCAGGCGATGGCCGAGAAGCGTCCGCCACGTTACGATGGACGCTGGCGCGACCGCAACGAATCGGAAGCGCCCGTTGGCGTGAAGCCGTCAATCCGGCTGAAGGCGCCGCGCGAGGGCGAGGTGGTGTTGCAGGACCTCGTGCAGGGCACTGTAAAAGTGCAAAATGCCGAAATGGATGACATGATTATCCTGCGCTCCGACGGCACGCCGACGTATCTGCATGCGGTGGTGGTGGATGACCATGACATGGACATCACGCATGTCATCCGTGGTGACGATCACCTAACCAACACATTCCGGCAGATTCAGATTTATGACGCCATGGGCTGGGAGAAACCGCAGTTCGCGCATATTCCGCTGATCCACGGCGCGGACGGCGCCAAGCTTTCCAAGCGCCACGGCGCTGTGAGCATTTTGGAATTCCGCGAGGAAGGATTTCTGCCCGAGGCGCTGTGTAATTATTTGCTGCGTCTGGGCTGGGGGCATGGCGATGCGGAGTTTTTGACGCGAGCTGAACAGATTGAATTGTTCACGCTGGAAGGCGTGGGACGTGCCGCGAGCCGGATGGATTACGCCAAGCTGACGCATCTGAACGGCGTGTGGCTGCGCGGTGCTGATGATGCGCGGTTGCGTGAAGACGTGGTGCTGCGCTTGGCTAAGGCCGGGATCGTGGTGGACGCGCACGCCATGGAGCGGATTTTGCACCTGATGCCGGGCTTGAAGGAGCGCGCAAAAAATCTTGAGGAGCTGGCGGTCTCGGCGGCGTTTTTGGCGCGCGGCGTGCCCCTGCCCTTTGAGCCCAAGGCGCTGGCGCAGCTCACCGAGGAGGCGAAGGCGATGCTGGGGCGGCTGGTGCCGGTGCTGGAGGCGACCGATTTTTCCGCCGCCGCCGTGGATGCGGCCTTGCGCGGTTTTGCCGAGGCCGAGGGCAAGAAGCTTGGCCAGGTGGCGCAGCCGTTGCGCGCGGCGTTGACTGGCAGCACCATGAGCCCCGGTATAGACGCGACGCTGGAAGCCCTGGGCGCCGCGGAAAGTCTGGCGCGGCTGCGCGCTGTTATCTAATCGGCGTTGTAAAATCCCTGCTGAATTCAGCAGGGATTTTTTAGAAGTTTGCCGGCGTGCAGGGATGGCCACCGGCGACAACCTCGCCGCAGAAGTGCGCGGCGGCGGCTTTGTCGGCAAAACCACCTACGCGCAGACGGTAGAGGGTTTTACCCCCGACCGTAACCGGCTCAATTTCCGGCCGCTTATGACGAAAAAGTGCGGGCTGCTCACCCTTGACGCCGTCCCATTCGCGTTGCGCGTCGGGTCGGGAGTTGAGCGCGGCCAATTGCACCGTGGCGCCTGTTTCGGCGGGCATTGAGCTCGCCGGGACTACCGGAGCGGGGGCAGACGCCACGCTTGGCGATTGAGCTGCGACGACATCGGCGTATGGGATGGAGATCAGCGGCGGGCCGGGGATGGGGGCTGGTGCGGGTTTTGGAGCGACGGCGGCCACCTGCGGTGCCGAGGGAGTGCTGGTTTGTTGATGCGTCACGACAGTGGCGGAAACCGGCGCGGGTGCCGGCGTGATAATCGGCGCCAGTAACGCTGGCGGCTGCGCGGCAGCGGTTATCGGCATTGGCTGCGCCGGGGCTGGCGGAGGAGTGACTGCGAATTGCAGTGGCGTGGCTGCCACGGGCGAAGGGGCTGGCACCTGCTCGACGGTGGGTGGCTGTGGCGCGGGCGGCGGTGGCGCCTGCGATTGCGCGATCAGGTTGGTAAAACCTTCCATCGCGCTGTTAACTTGGTCCGGCGTCAGATCGATCGCAAGCACCTGCCTGGCTTCGTCGTTACGGCCGGTGGCGACCAGGGCAGCGGCGTAATCCTCCCGGATTTTCGGCGTGGCCTGTTGGCTGGTGGCAAGCGGGCCAAGATATTGCAACGCCCCGGGGCCGTTGCCTGAAAGGGCCAGGGAAAGACCAAGATTCACCTCCGCGGCCGTGAGCGACGGGTCGGCCAGCAGCGCTTTCTTGTACGGATCAACCGCGCCCCCGAAATTGCCTTGCAGGTCACGGGCGATACCAAGATCGTTCAGTGCGTCGGCATTGCCGGGGTCATCCTGAACCGCCTGGGTGAATGCCAGTTCGGCCGCATGCGGATCGGTCTTAAGGAGGCAGCGGCCCAAGCCCGTTTCCGCGGTTGTGGCCTTGGGGTCGTGCTGAAGTGCCCGCTGATACGCAGCTTCCGCCGCCGGACAGCGTCCGAGCGCATAATAAGCATCGCCCTCATGCTCCAGGGCCTGAATATTACCGGCATCGGTCGCGAGGATGGATTGGCTCACGGAAAGCGCCATATTGGGATCGCCACCGGCAATGGCGGCATCCGCGACATTGAGCGTATTCGTCCCAATTGGCGCGGAACCGGCCGTGGATGGCCCTTGGGTCTGCTGCGCGCATGAAGCGAGCAACAAGGCCGTAACCAACCACAAGGAGCCCGCACGCTTCAGTCTAACGTTGCGGAACGATACCATTTCAAACAATCCGGTTCTGTAAAAATTTGTCATGGTGTACTCTACTTCTGTGCATGGAGTGTTGCCAACACGTTGATGATCGCGGGCCCTGCCACGATAAGAAAAACGCAAGGCAGAATAAAAAGAATCATCGGGATTGTCATCAATGTCGGCAAACGCCCGGCACGTTCTTCAAATAACACCAGCGCGTCCTGTCTCAATTCAGCGGAAAGTGAGCGCAGTGCCGCGGTAAGCGGTGTGCCATATTGCAAGGACTGGGTCAGTGTGGTGGCCAATCGCTTCAACTGATCCAGGCCAGTGCGCTGCCCTAGCGAATCCATGGCTTGGCGCATATCCGAGCCGATCTGTAATTCTCGCGAAGTTTGGGTCAATTCCTTGGCCAGAGCGGGATTCAAGCCATCCAGTTCCTGCGCCACACGTGCCAGCCCTGCTTCCAATGCCAAGCCAGCGTCGGCGCAGATCACCAGCATATCGAGGGCATCGGCCACGCCGGCCTCAACCTGCTTCAAATGCCGGGTACGGATGTTAGTGGCGATGGTCTCGGGCAGCAGCAGGCCGAGCATACAGCCGCCGGCAATTTTGACGATCTCCCAAAACGTGCTGGTGCCAATGTTGCGCAACACAAAGAACAAAAGCAGCGGCATGAGCAGCCCCAGCAGTATTTTTGCACCGATGAACAGCCCAAGCCCACGCCCGCCGCGAAAGCCCGCGGCTTCCAGGGTTGCTGTCATTTCCGCCAGGGTCTTGCCCGAAAGTAGGCCGCTGCGGGCAATCACCATGCCAAAGCCGGAAAGGAAGCGCAGCAGCATGGCGCCATCTGGCTTTGGGACTTCTACCTGCTGCGCCTCACCGCCCGATTTAACAAATTCAATACGGCTGGCAAGCCGCCCGGAGCGGGCAAGCTCGTTTACCAAATAGAATCCGGATGCCACCACCAGGAGGAACAAAAATATAATGGCTACAAAAATATGGGTTGTGGACATGCTATCCAGCTATTTCAGAACGTTACTAATCATATATTGGATAATGCCCATGCCCATGCCCATCAGTAGAATGGCGAGGCCTAGAACGGATTCGCCGCTCTTGGTGGTGAACAGCAGAATAATGTACGGGCGCTGCATTATGAAAATGGCACCCCCGGCAACAAAAGGCAGCACCGAGAGAATCATGGCGCTGGTACGTGCCTCCGCGGTGAGCGCATAACCGCGCGCTTTCAAACCAACACGCTTGCGGATCACTTCAGCCAGCGTTTCCAGTGTCTGCGTAATGCCGCCACCGGAACGGGCTTGCAGGGTAATCGCCGTTGCAAAGAACTGATATTCAGTAAGTTTAATCCGCTGCGAAAGTTCCCGCAGCGCGATATCGAGCGGAATGCCGATCGAGACCTTGTCGGCGAGAATTTCGAACTCAGTTTTGGTTGGTTCCAGCGCGTCGCGCGCAACCGTACGCAGGGCTTCACCGATGGGAATACCAACACGCACGCAACGCACGATGGTGCTGAGCGAATCAGGAAACTGCTCTAGTAATTTGGCGTTGCGGCGGTTTGTGAACCAATTGAAGACAAATTTCGTCAGCACCAGCCAAATGACCGGCGAGCCAAAATACGTAAGCAGAAACAGGACGGTTTTATAGCCGCCAAGCGGATGCGATGCCAGGAAGATCATCACACCCGTTAAAATCAATGTCAGCGGCGGCACCAGCCACCATTTAATTGGATAAGTCTCCGCCTGCCGCAGGTCGACACCGATGAACGTGGCGGCTCGTTCCTTCAGTTGCTGGACTTTCGTTACCTTGTGGGTAAGTGAAAGCTCTTCCTCAACTGGATTGGGATGCCGGTCTGCGGGTGCGACAACATCCTGCATACGCGCTTCAAGTTTCTGTTTTCGGTCGAAATCTTGCAGAACTGCAATCAGAGCAATGACGCACAGAGCCAGCAGGACGGCGATAATGACAAAAAGAAAAAGAAGTTCCTTGACGATCATCCGATATCGTCCAAAGCAGCCATCCAGGATCGGTCCAGCCCATAATATTGCAGCCGCTCGTGGAAAGCCGAGCGGATACGGCTGACCTCATAACGGCCCGTAAGTTTACCTGTCGCGGTCTCACCCGTAACTTCAAACTTGAAGATGTCATTCAGCAACTGGGTCTCGCCTTCAATGCCGGCAATCTCGGTCACCTGAGTAACACGCCGCCCACCGTCGCGTTGGCGCTCCACCTGCACGATGATATTAACGGCCGCCACCACCTGGGTCCGAATGGCCTTCGGCGAAAGGCCCATGCTCGACATCTGCACCATGTTCTCGATACGGGCGAGCGCGTCGCGCGTGTTGTTGGCGTGAATGGTGGACATGGAGCCATCATGGCCGGTGTTCATGGCCTGCAACATATCGAACGCCTCGGCGCCGCGGACCTCACCGATGATGATACGGTCGGGCCGCATACGCAGGGCGTTACGCACAAGGTCACGGGCGTTAATTTCCCCCTTGCCTTCCAGGCTGGCCGGGCGGGTTTCCAAACGCACGATATGCGGTTGTTGCAACTGCAATTCCGCCGCGTCTTCCACCGTAACAATACGTTCCGACGGATCGATGAAGCGGCTCATGGCGTTCATCATGGTGGTTTTACCCGAACCCGTACCGCCGGAGACGATGATGTTGAGGCGGGTGCGCGCGGCAATTTCCAGAATGCGGGCAATCGGCGGCGTGAGCGAGCCGTAGCCAATCAGCTTCTCGAAATCGATCGGCTTTTTAGAGAATTTACGAATAGAGATCGAAGGACCATCGATCGCCAAAGGCGGCAAAATGATATTAACGCGCGAACCATCTTTCAGGCGTGCGTCGCACATTGGGCTTGCTTCATCAACACGCCGGCCAACCGAGGCGGCGATGCGCTGGCAGATGTTTGTTAAATGCGTCCAGTCCCGGAAGCGGACCGGCACCTGCACGAGCTTGCCGTTGCGCTCCACAAAGGTGTGCTCCGGCCCGTTGACCATGATGTCGTTGATCGTGTCATCCAGCAGCAGAGGTTCAAGCGGCCCCAGACCGAGCATGTCGTCAACCAGCTCGGTTGCCAGGCTACGCTGCTCGCGGCCGTTTAGCTGCACGCGCCGCTCGGTCGCCAAATCGGAAATCAGCCGCTCAACCTCGATCAGCAGCCGGTCCGGGTGCAGCGTGGCAACGGCGGTAGCGTCCATGCGGGCAAGGCACTGCGCGCGCAGCTCCGCAATGTCCGCCCTGGTGGTAACGGCGGCGGCAGTGGCTGCCGCCGCCAAAATCGTGGCACTCGCAGCCGCATCGGCGGCGGTGCGGGCAGAAACCGACTGCGCCACAATCGGCGCCGCTGCAGGAGTGGGGAAGCCGTTAACGACCGGCGGATTGCTCTGCTGCTCGTTCCGGCGCCGCCCAAAAACGGGAATATTGCCGTCGGTCATCGCTCTACCCTTTCTGCAGTCCGAGCATCTTGAAGAAGCCGGACACGCCGCCCGATGTCGCGCCGCCTGGGCTTGCTGTGTCCTCCCTGTTGCCAACAAAGCCAATTTCGCGCGACAGGTCGATAATCGCCTGACGGAACGGCCCGGAAGACGCAACCGCCGGCTCGCCAAAGCTCGCACTCTCGTTAAGCTGCTTGGGAATGTCGGGGATCACGACATCGATCTTCACCTTCAGCGCTTCCTCGATCTGCTTACGCGTCAAACCACCCGGACGCCCCTGGCGATTAAGCACAATGGTCGGGCTTTGCGGCTGCCACGGTCCGTTCGGCAGGCCAAGCAGACGCAGCGTATCGCGCACACTCGCCAGCGAGGGGTCCATAACGATGACTCGGTGGTGCGCGTATTCGATCAGTTCCCGGTTGCAGGGCATGGGCAGAAACGGCACATCCATGATGATGAAGTTGTAGCGTACGCGCAGGGTTTCGATCAGCCGGCGCGCGGCTCCCGGCGCGTAATTCAACGGATCGTTGAGCTTTTCCTCGGAGGCGAGGACTTGCAGACGCTCAGCCACCGGCTGCGCCGCACGCTCGACGAACAGTGGATCGATACGATCCGGCGTTTCCAGCGCCATGCGTAGGCCAGGCCCGGTTTTTGCGCCCAGCAGCAACGCGCCCGACCCCAGGTGCAGGTCTGATTCCAGAAACACGGTATGGCGTTTTGCGATAACGCCAAGCAACCAGGCCAAATTGCCGGCAATGGTGGTGCAGCCGACACCGCCACGTGCTCCCATGACGGCGACAACACGGCCGCCACGGGTGGCATCCTGCCCGACAGTTTTACGTGTGACCAGCGGCGCGAAATAACGTGCCACCGACTCACGCGTGATGGGTTTGAAGATGTACTCCATCACCCCCATGCCGCGGGTGATGTGGCGGTAGAAATCCACATCGTCCGTGTCGCCGATGACCAGCACCCGCACACCGGGCTCCACAACGTCCGAAAGTTCGCCCAGTGCATGCAGGGGTTGTTCCTCCCCCGCAATATCGACAATCAGAACTTCCGGTGTTTGCAGCTTGGCCATGGCGGCGATGGCGGTACGGACAGTGCCGCGACGGATGTCTATGCCATTCGCGACCTGGTCGCCGAGGCCGTCACGCAATACCTGCTCAGTTGCCGGGTCTCCCAGAAACGCGAGCACGGTCAGGCGATCAGGGCGATTTGCCATCCCACCGTCCGATGTGGTTGCGCGTGGACCCTGTTGGTTCATTCAATGGTCCTTGTTTTAAAAATTGCCGTAAAAAATTTAATCATCTTCAATCACCGGCTGTCGTAGTGACGAAAATAGACTGTGGGTTAGCTGGAGTCTGGAGACCGGCCGCGGTGCCGGCGCCATTCGCACCAAGAGCTTTGTCGATACCAGCGGAAGCAGCGACACCATTTGAAGTGGGCTCTGATTTTCCTTTAATCAGGTCAGAAGGGTCAGCTACCTGTTGTGCGATGGTCTCATTTGCAGACCCGGTGGCGGACCAGTTACCCGGGCGCTGAAACGGGTTGAATGCGCCAACGCAGCCGCTCAAGCTCAGCATCAGGACACAAAAGGAGAAGAAGGCCGCATTGCGCATGGCGGATGACCCTTTCACTGTACGATGAACCCTGCATCGCCCGGAATCGTCGTGCTGGCTGTATCGGTACCATTATCACGCAACAACAGAATGCGCTGCAGGTCATTCGGCGGTGTCCAGCCATCATCGGGCGAGGCTAGCATCCCCGGATTGTTGACCGGGTTGACGAGATAGGGCGTTACCGTAATGACCATCTCCTGCTGTTCGCGCTGAAATGCATCGCCGCGGAATAACGCACCCAGCAGTGGCATCTCGCTCAAACCCGGCACGCCATTATCGACCTGATTGGTGTTGTCCTCGAGCAATCCGGCGATCGCCATGCCT
Organism: uncultured Alphaproteobacteria bacterium; assembly: GCA_963696195.1. Classification (GTDB taxonomy): domain Bacteria; phylum Pseudomonadota; class Alphaproteobacteria; order Acetobacterales; family Acetobacteraceae; genus Acidocella. The sequence continues at coordinate 898,456 of OY968826.1, read as the reverse complement.
TGCCCGCTGCCTAGGATGATCGTGGTCGAGGCGGCCGTGACCGTCAGCGATGGCACGTTAAACGTCTCACCCTGGGCTCCGGATGAAACATTCGCCGAGTTGGCCGTGGTTAATTCACTGAGCTGCGGCGCCACCTGCAAGGAGATGCGGCCATCCGAGAACACGGTGGGCGTAAAAGTGAGCAGTATGCCATAATTCTTGAATGAGACCGTGACTGAGCCATTAGTGCCAGCTGTTGGAATCGGAAACTGCCCGCCGACCTGGAAACTCGCCTGCGTGCCGCTCAACGTTGTTAAAGTAGGCTCGGCCAGAATATGCGCCAGGTTGTCCGCGGCCAAAGCGTCGATAACCCCTGTGAACGTGCCGCCAGGAAATGTCACGCCCACGCCACCAGCGGCGGTCGTCGAAAGAGCGGCCGGCAAAGAGGCCGAACTCGCGGTTATGGCAAACTCGCCAACTTTGGCACCAAGCGCACTCCAGTCGATACCAAGTTCTCTTGTGGTGGTACGTGACATCACCGCAATGCGGACTTTAAGCTCGACCTGGATCGGCTCCTGAACTTCCAGATTATTGATGACCGTACCGCCCGGAGAGATCAGCTTGGCCTGATTCATGACGTTATTGGCTTCAGCCGGCGTCCGCACTGTGCCACGCACGATCATACCGCCCTGCTCGGTCTCGGCCGTCACGCTATTGCCGGGGGCCGTGGCCCGGGCCTGGGATTGCAGCCGGTTATCGCTGTACGACGAAGGACTCACCCCAACCGAATACTGGGCGATGGTGTTGCCGTCGATATCAGTGGCAACAATCGTGGTTTGTCCAAGATCCGTGCCGAACACGAACACGGTGTTCGGGCTTGCGGGCCTAACCTCGACAATCTTAGGGTCGGCCGCAAAAATATTAGCTGCCGGGTGGGGCAGTTTGACAAGCTTGCCCGAGCCTTTGGCAAGCGAAATACTTCCATAAAAAGCAGGAGCCACGGCCACCACAGGCGGCGAGACACCAGGAGACGCAGAACCATCAAGCGGGGTTGGCTGTTCCTGTGCAATGGCCAAAGTGGGCACAAGCCCAAGAGCAGCTGTGAGGACAAGCGGAAGATATCCGCGTTTTGATAGGGCTGTCATCAGAAGCTGTAATCCTGTTCGCTGGGAGTTCCCTGGAATACTTTCACGGTCGAAACCTGAGGCACATCGGGATGCTGGTTCGCCAAAGCCGGCGAGACATCACCGGCCCAGACCGGCTGAGGCACCGGCATGTTGGCCTGAGCCGGGCCTGCCTGGGTCTGTGCCGAGTGGACGATCAGGGATAATTTTCCGAGGTTGGTCGCCACCAGGCAACGCGCCGCCTGGTCTTGCGTCACCTCCAAGGTAACGGTCTGGGCAGCCGACGCCGGGGCATTATTAACGTCGGTCTGTGCATTCTTGATAAGCTCGGCGCCAGTCGCGATAACGCGGACATTGCTAAGCACAACCTCGGCGGCAATGCTCTTGTCGCTCGGCGCGCCGTTAATCTGCTGGGTCAGCAGCACATCCACATTATCACCCGGCCAGATCAGCCCATTGGCTCCCGAGATGTTATCCACGCCGACGGTTACGGCACGCATGCCAGGCAGCAGAACCGCCGCGAGGAAGCCGTGGTCCCCAGGATGAATGACCTCGGTGTCCAGAATGGGAGTGCCGGGAGAGATCGAGGTACGGACCATGGCGCCGATCAGCGCCGAACGGTTTTGCGGGGTATCTTGCTCAGCACCAACCGGCAGGCTGTTGGCTTGGGCCGCTGCCGCGGCAATATCAGTCGGTTGCAGCAGACTGCCACCCTGCAACTGGGTGGCCGCGACCAGAATTTGTTCAGTCGCCGCTGGCGCAACGGCTTGCTGCTGTTTCGACTGATTCAGGATGGAAAGGCCGAACATCGCAACCGCGATCAGCGCCACGACCAGAACCCCGAATATTCCCAAACGAAAAACCATGTTCTACCTAACGCTGTAAGGAAAGAGGTAATAGGGTCGTGATAGCGCCACCGGCAATGGCACAGGCATAGGGTAGCGGTGCCCGCGGCGCCCGTTTGCTGATACGCCAAGCTTCCGCACGGAGCAGCCGGTGCAACAAACTCCCACCACGCGCCACCCGGGGTTTACGTACAAACAGCCCCAGAGAAAGATACACAACAGCCAGGACGCCGCCGAAAACCACGACGCGCAAGAAAAAATCCAGCTCAGGTTGCGGCAGCGGGGGAACCAGCAGAACCGTGGCGGCCCACAACTTCACATCCCCCCCACCCATGGCGCCGAGCAGCCAGATGACGAAAAGAACCGCGAACGTACAACCAGCAACAACCAAGCCGCTAAATAAGCTATGATCGATGATGCGCGCGCAAAGCCCGAGCAGCAGCAGCGCAACAGGCAGCCAGTTCGGAACGGTGCGGGCCGCAAGGTCGTGCAGCGCCGCATAGACAAGCAGACCCGCCGCCCCGCTCACCAGGACTTCCGTCAACATGCTCTTGCCCCTACAAACCGCCCCATAACCTGCAAAGCCCCTTTAGCCGATTTTTATTTTACGCCGCATGATTGCATTTTTACCAAAATTTTCAATGTCTTTTCGCATGGGTAATCGTGTTTTCGCATGAGTAACCTATGTAACCGTTAGAATTGAAGCGCCCCCTTGTCCGCGTGGATTTTTTTGCTAGAGGCGCAAAACCGCACAGAGCTAATGCCCAGGAAACTTCTTTGGCACTCGAACTCGTTGGCAGATCGGCGATAAGCATCGAAATCCTTTTGTAGTCCCGCAATCAAAAAACCGCCCCTGGCATAGCAATCTCAATTTCCAGCAGGTGAAAGGCGCCTAAATCTTCGTGCTGCCGGGTGAACCACTTATAGTTGCTTCCTAATACACGGAATTTAAGGGATTCTGTCAAATATTCTTTTGCTTCCCATCAATTTATCGCAATGCAGCAACACAATGCCACATGGACAGGGTCGCCGGAACAAATTTATATTTATGATGCGGCGCACAAAAACGCCATGTTCAGGACAACTTCCGGAACGAAATATGGCACATGAATTGCCGCAAAACACTTCTCACAATCATTGCACATAAACGGTACATAAACGCCCGGCCCAGACTGGCCTGAAGCTTACCGCCATGCGCACAGCAAACCATGCGCACAGCAAAACGGCCGGTGGAAACCACCGGCCGTTTGCCAAACGAGAAGCCCGCGAGGGCCCTTGGATATTAGAGTTCCGAAGCGACGGTGGCGAACGTGCTGGACACGCCCTTACCGAGCGAGGTCACGGCGCCGATGATAACAACAGCGATAAGAGCGGCGATCAGCGCGTATTCAATTGCGGTGACGGCGCGCTTGTCGAACTTCAGTTCGTTGAGCTTGAGGGCAACGGCGGTGCGCACATAATTTAACAGCATGGCAAATCCTTTTCAGCGTTCAAAAAAAACCGCGGCAAGACGGCTGGTGTCGGATGATAAATATGAAAGAAAGGTATTCTAAGGCTCTCTCTCACACACTAACCCTGTCAGGGTTGGTTGCCACTACACGGAATTTAGAGGATTTTGTCAAACAATCGTTTTGCGCTCCGGCGCGGGAAACATCTGGTTTGGGAACAAAGTTTTTGATATTTTTTCACATCTCGCCCGCAAGCCGGCTTACTTTTAAGGGTTTTTGATTTATTATCTATAAAACAAACTAAATTCTCATTTTTATCTTTGTTTTATTATTATTTACACGAAGGCGTTTTCGTGTTTTATATTTTTTGATACTTATATATATAAATATACAATACCTTGCGGCCAATCAAACTTTCGTGAACTATCAGCGTAGCGCCAGCCAACGCCATTTTTTTGCGGCGCACTCTCGCAATAATCAACAAAAATTCGGCGCCGTTTTCTCGTGCCGGCGCCATATCGCTCTATCTTAGGAAAATTTTTGTCCGCGAACCAAGCCGCCCTCCGCGACAAGCGGTACAGAGCTATCTAAAGTTCCGACGCAACAGTGTTGAAGGGCACAATAAGTTCAGTGCCAATTTTATTGGCCCCCAGGATTATGCCGACCACGATAATGAGTGCAATCATGGAATATTCCACTGCCGTGACCGCCCGCCTGTCACGCCACAATGTCAGATGCTGGATCCGGATACGGCCGTACCCAAGATATTGCCCAAGCTGGCTCAGGACCATGGAAACATCCTCACATAAAATAGCATCTAAACCTTAGATAGCTAACGCAATAGAGTTCTTAACCACAGCCGCCGCGTCGCCGGAAGACCTTATCACGGTATTGTGTTCACGTAATGATGGTGCGGGCGGGCGGAATCGAACCGACACTCTGTCACCAGAACCGGATTTTGAGTCCGGCGCGGACTACAATAAGCCATTGATTCATAATAACAAATTTCGGAGATATTGTAAAGTCCGCAAAAAAGTGCGCAAAATTTCGAGCCCTCATTTCGATCCAAAAATCATATCGTCTCATTTTTTTAGATTTCATAGCCATCTGCGTGCCTCTGCCCTACTCACCGGTTTCTTCACTTCGTTGACAGGAATTTTGTCCGCAAACCGCGGGGGGCGACTCCGCCCTTGGCGAGAAAACAGCTGTTCCATTGTTCGACTGGCTGCGCCTGTTCCATCATCCCGACCTATGATCTCGACGCCTGCACGCCGTCCGACCGCTCGTCCGCGCCAGGCGAACCGCCTCAATCTCAAATTCCTTCGTTAGCCGCTTCTGCTTGGTCATCGAGGTCCTCTTTCATAACAAAGAACTCTCCACTTTTCCGAAGCAAGTCCAGTTCTGTGATGCCGCGTGTTTCCAGACAACCTTATGGCAAATCATCATGGCCGGCGGCGGCCTGCTTCAGCCAATACTGTCCTGCCACCGTATCCACAGGACCGCCACGCCCTTCTTGCAGAAACACCCCATACCAATGGGCGGCTTCAGGCAGCACGGGGGCCGCTAGGCGCAAATGCGCAAGGGCAAGCGTGTCGTCTCTGGGTACGCCCAATCCCTGCGCACAGCAGATGGCGTAATTATACGCCCCTGCCGGATCGCCAGCCTCGGTGGCGCGTAAAAACCAGCGCGCGGCTTCGGCCGGGTCGGGCGGCAGGCCCTTGCCGGTCAGATACAGCACGCCGAGCGCATGCGCCGCTGCGCCATGCCCGGCCTCGGCGGCACGGCGAAACCATAAAGCGGCCTCTGTATAATTTGGCGGCACAGCCTCGCCACCCGCGTAGAGTTTACCGACGCTGAAGGCAGCCCCCGCGTCCCCGGCCAGCCCGGCACGGCGCAGCCATGTTTCGGCGTCATGTTCGTTCGCAACCACGCCCTCGCCGGCCAGCAGCATATGGCCGTAGCGCGCCTGGGCATCGCGCATTCCCGCTTGCGCGGCCTGCGCATAATGATGCGCCGCCTGGGCGGCATCGCATGCCGGACCGCCCTCCCGCTCATGCGCCTGGCCCAAATAGTAATGCGCCGCGGCCAGCCCGGCCTCGGCAGCGGCCTGCAAATACGCCATGGCAGCGGCAATGTCCGCGGTGCAACTCGCCTGTTCCAGGCCGATCACCCCGAGGCCCAGCCGCGCCGCCGGGGGGCCTGACGCATCGGCCAGCGCAAACCAATGCCGGGCCCGCTCGATATCGCGCAGGGGCGGCGGGCGCAGCAGCCAGGCCGTGGCGGCGATGATCTGCGCCCCGGCATCCCCCGCTTCCGCCGCCGGCTCGGCATAGCGCAAGGCAGTGCTGTAGTCGGCCGCGCCTTGGGATGCCGCCATGAAAAGCTGTCCCCCGGCGGCCTCATCAAGCCGCAGCCCCGCCAGATACAGCGCGGCCAGACGGCTTTGACTGGCGGCATGGCCCAGGTCAGCGGCTCGGCCGAGCCAACGAGCGGCCTCTGCCGCATCGGCCGGTACGCCTTCGCCGCGCAGATAGGCATTGCCGATCAGATATGCCGCCTCGGTGCTGCCGCCGCGCGCCGCGCGCTCCAGGAGTTTCAGGCCCCGTCCAAAATGTCCCTCCCGGTGCAGCGCCGCGGCATGCATCAGCGCTGTTTCTGGCGTCATCGGCACGCCAAGCCAAGTCAATAAGGATGTGATCTTATTTCCCATAGCGGCACACGATATGCCAGGACGCCTCTCCTCCGTCCATATCTGTCGAGCCGCACCATAATTGAGCATGTATTCATTTTATTGAATTTGATATCTATTTTTTACCATATCGACTTGCCTTGCCCCGCATGAGCCTGCTACCCACCGGAAAATATTGTGGAACTTTATACCACAAAATTGGCAGGACGACCCAGCACGCAGGCGAACCGGCGCATCCGGCAACGATGATCAAGCGAGAGCAAAATGAGCGGCAATCACTGGAGTACGGGTACAAGCGGCGATTTCGCGACAGCGGCCAATTGGAGCCTGGGCGTGACCCCCGGCGCCACCGACACGGCAATCATCGATGCCGCCGGAATTTATCAGGTGACGCTCGCCACACTAGCCAGCCTGTCCTCATTGCAACTGCTCGGCACGGGCGCCTCTCTGCTCGATACCGGGACGCTGGATATCACCGGCGCGCTGGCCCTGGCGGCAGGGCAGTTCACACTGGCCGGCGGCGGCGTTGTCGCGGGCGGCACGCTGAGTGCCGCGGGCGGCACGTTCGACTGGGCCGGCGGTACATTGAGCGGCACCAGCTACGAGGGCGTGCTTGCCCTAAGCCTCGCTGGCGAGAGCCTGACCATCGCCAACGGGCTGAACCTCACCGGCGCGGGCGGCACCGGCATCGGCACCATCAACGCTGCGGGCGGCGCCACCATGCTCGACTTCCTCGGCACGCAGACGCTCAACAATGCGCTCGTCGAGATGGGTAACCCGGCCGGTGGTGCCACATCGCTGGATTTTGGCACGCTGACGCTAAGCGCGAACACCACGCTGCTGCAACTCGGCGGCGGTACACTCAACTCGTGGTCCATCGACCAGGGCAGCATGCTGGTCAATAACGGCACTATCGCAACCGGCCAAACCAATTCAGGGGCCGACATCGTCGTCACTTCGCTCGTCAATACGGGGCTCATCTCTGCCACCAGCCCTTATGGCGGCTTCAGCCTGCAGGCCACCGACTTCACCAACACCGGCACCATCAATGCCGGCGGCGGCGTCGGCATCAGCACCTCGGGCAGCTTCGACAATGCCGGGGTGATCAACATCACCGGCGGCGTCGCCGTTGGCTCGCAGAGCTTTGTGAATACAGGCCATGTGGTGATGACCGGCTCGAATAATTATTTCGCCTTTGAAGGCGGCATTGGCGGCGGCCCCGGGCAGGTGATCAGCGGCGCCGGCACTTTCGAGCTCACCGGCTCGCTCAACCAGCTGCGCTTCCTTGGCTCCGAGGATTTCACCCAGGGCACCATCATTCTCTCCGGCAGCACCGAGCAATTGGTCAACTCGCAGCCTTATCCGCTCACCGTGGCGTCGATGCTGACCTTCGGCAGCCAGGCGGTGGTCGAGCAGATCGCGGGCACCGCCATTCTCGGCGGCGGCGGCTATGCCGGCAGCCAGCTGCTGAACCAGGGGCTGATCAGCGCTCAGGGCGCTGGCGGCACGCTCTCCGTCTATGACATGAGCCTGGTAAACGACGGCACTTTTGCCGCCAGCAATGGCGGGCTGCTGCAGGTGCAGAGCGTGCTGACCGGCAGTGGTGCGCTGGACCTCGCCACCGGCGGCGAGTTGGAACTGCTCTACGGCGCCACCGGGCAAACCGTTAACTTCCTTGACACAAGCGTATCGATCCTGAAGCTCGACAGCTCCAGCGCCTTCTCCGGCACGATCAGCAATTTCGGCGCGGGCAATGTTATCGACCTGGCCAGCCCGAATTTTTACACGGCCGTGGCCGCCACGGCGGCGAGCTGGAGCGGCGGCATGCTGGACGTGACTTTGGCCGGCGGCAGCACGCTGGCTCTGGCGATGGCGGGCAATTACAGCACCGCGACCTTCGGCACCAAGAGCGATGGCAGCCTCGGCACGGACATCACCCTGGCCAGTGGCGGCAATACCGGCGGGGCGGGCGGCGGCACCGCGCGCTCCTACGCTGGCACCAATCAATCGGGGACCGGCACCGAAGGCAGCCTGACCACCGGGACGCTTGCCAGCTTCACCGATAACGTGACCACCGACACGGCAGGGCAGCTCACGGCACTCATCAACTGGGCCGATGGCACATCAAGTCTGGGCACGGTTGTGGGTGGCAATGGCAGTTTCGGCGTGATCGGCAGCCATGATTTCACCAATGAGGGGAGTTTTGTCTCCGGTGTCACCATCACCAACAACGCCGATGCCTCCAGCATCGCCTTGGCCGGCACGTTTGCCATTGGTGAGGCCGACAGTTTCACCGCCGGGGCGGCTGTGCCCATCAGCGTCACCGCTGGGAATGCGTTCTCCGGCACCGTGGCGAATTTCACCGATAGCTACACAGGTAATTCCGCCACCGACCTGTCAGCCCTCATCAGCTGGGGTGACGGCAGTACCTCCAGTGGCACCATCACCGATCTCAACGGCACGATCGCTGTCACGGGCACGCATCTTTACGCAACGGCGGGCAGTGCCCCGGTTACCGTCTCCCTGAACGACATTGGCGGCACCGCCACTGGCACCGCCAGCAGCACGGCCACGGTCGCGGCCGGCGGCGGCGGCACGGATGGTGCCATCTCGGTGCTCTCGGTGTCGGAAACCGGCGTCGGCGTGTTCGGCGTCGTACCAGCCAATCTACTGGCCAATTCCAACACTGCCACGGGCAGCGGCGTCACCAGCGTCACCGCCAGCAGCAGCGCCGCCTCGACCGATGCGGCCACCAGCTCCTCGGTCGGCGTGGGCCAGACGGTCGACGCCGCCTGGACCGGCGCACTTACCGGTACGGCCACGTTCAACGACAACTGGTCGACCAGCAACGTGAACACGGGCGTCAACAACGCCATGGAGAATTTTGGCCTTGGTCCGAACACGCCCGGTTATTCCAATGCCAGCTTCACCTTCACCATGGCCACGGCGGGCACGTTCGGCATTTCGTGGAATGCCACGGAATCCGGCACCGACACCTTCGGCTTCCTGAACATGGTCGCCGTGGTCGATGGCGGCAAGGCGATGCAGGTCTCTCCGCTCAACGCCTCCGCTGCCACGCCAACGGGCAGCTTCACCGGCACGCTGGCGGCAGGCGTGCATACCATCGCGCTGCAGGACTGGTCCAACTACAGCGGCGCCATGGGCACCGCGACCGGCACATTCTCCGAAACGTTGAATCTCACGGTCACGCCCTCGGGCACCGTCCCGGTCACGCGCAGCTACGGTGGTACCGGCACCACGTTGAGCAGCGCAGAGGGCTCGGCGCTGTCCGGCACGCTGGCCAGCTTTACCGACAGCGCGACGACGGACACCGCCAGCCTGCTTTCCGCCACCATCAACTGGGGCGACGGCACCAGCAGCCTTGGCACGATCACCGGCGGCAACGGCACGTTCAGCGTGGTGTCCTCCGGTCACGCCTATGCCGATGAAGGCAGTTTCGTCACCAGCATCGTTATCAGCAACAGCGCCGACGGCTCCGCCACGACGCTCGCGGGCGGTTACACGGCAACCGAGGCGGATATGCTGACGGCGGGTGCGGCGGCGCAGATCGCGGTGGCGGCTGGCGCCACCTTCTCCGGCGCGGTGGTGAATTTTACGGATAGCTATAGCGGCGCCACGGCGGCCGATTTCACCGCGACCATCAACTGGGGCGACGGCAGCAGCAGCGCCGGCACCATAACGGATGTGAACGGCACACTCGGCGTGACTGGCAGCCACGCCTATGCCGCGGTGGGCAAGGACAGCATCAGCGTGACCCTGACGGATGCCAATGGCACCGCCAGCGCCACGGCCGGCAACACCGCCACGGTCTCGGCGGCCAGTACCGGCAAGACCTACAATCTCACCAAAGGCGACGACACGATCCAGGGCAGTGCGGGCAATGACGTGGTCGTCGCCAAATCCGCCACGCTGACCGGCGGCGATGTCATCAATGGCGGCGGTGGCACGAATATTCTGCGTCTGTCCGGGGGCGGCGTGTTCAACATCGCGGCGCCGGATGTGCTCGCCAATATGCAGATCGTGCAGGCGCAGGAAGGTAGCGGTGCCTCGGCACAGACGGTCACCTTGCGCGAATTCACGGCACTGAACGTGAATGTGCTGCCCGCCAGTACCAGCCCCGCCAGCGCCGGGATCACCATCTACGGTGCCCAGAATACTGACACCATCCATCTCGGCGCCGGACAGGATATCGTGTATCTGGGTGCCGGTGAGGCGCTGAAGGGTGGTACCGGCACGGGCACGGTGCATATCAATTCCGGTACCGCGGGCAACTCGATCTCGGGCGGCACCGGCGCCATCAACCTCGTGGTGGATGGCGGTGGCGACGTGATCCTGGGCAAAGCGGTTGCCCGCGCCACCAGCGTGTCACTCACCAGCACCACCAACTTCACCGCCAATGCTATGGCCGGGGTGCATGTCACGGGCTCGGCGGCGGGCGGCGATGTCATCACGCTTGGGGCGGCAAGCCAGAGCGTGGTGGGCGGCGGCGCCAATGAGACGGTGCTGGTGACCGCCTCCTTCGGCGGAGCCGCGGTGAGCGGGCTCGGGGCCGGCTCGACGCTGGAAATCACGACGGGCGGCAAGGTGGCACTTAATGCCGCCACCAGCGTGGCCCAGGTCAAGCTCGACGCGGCCAGTCAGCTCACGCTCAACGGCATGGGCTTTATTACCGCAATTGGCGCCACCGCGGGCAGTACGATTACGGCCGGGGCCGCGAACCAGACACTCAGCAGCCAGGCGGGCAGCGACACACTCATCGGCTATGCCGGCGGGGGCGATCTCTTCAGCGGCACCGCCGCCGGGCTGGCGCATGACCTCATCCGCAATTTTCTCCCCTCGGATGTGATCGATATCCGCAATCTCGGCTTTGCCGGGGCCAGCCTGAGCACGGTGAACAACGGCACCAACACCGCGCTCACCATTTCGTCCGGCGGGCTGACCACGCATTTAACCCTGGCGGGCGTATATGGCAGCTCGGGCTTCCACCTGGCCAGCGACGGCGCCAACGGGTTGCTGCTGACGCATTCCTGAACGCAAGGCGGCGCCGTTAATGCCGGCGCCGCGCCAGCACAACGGGGGGGTCATCCACAAACTGAACGCCCCCAATTTATTTCGCCAAATGCTCTAAAAACCATGCGGCGCGAAAAGCGCGATGGCGGGCGGCGTGAAATCCGGCACGGTTTTATGTTGGTACGACGCAGCCTTGATATAACGCTAACAGCAACCTCGCCGGTACGGCAATATCGTTAAAAATTAATTAGGCATCCCGGCGCGGATCGCCCTGCCGGTTCACTTAAACTGATTATGCCTCAAGCGCCAGTGCCAGCATAATCAGTTGCTGTCAGCTGGCATAGGCCTGGTGCAGCCGCGCCTGGGCCGGCGGACGAATTTCGGCGCGGACCCGGCGGCGGCCAATCCCGAGATAGTCGAAGCCAGCGTCACGCATGGCCGCGGCATCAAAGCCATTGCGTAGATCGACGATTTTTTTACCGCGCATCACCGCCCGCATATCCGACGGGTCCAGATCCATAAATTCCTGCCATTCCGTCACCAGCACAGCCACATCGGCATCTGTGAGGGCCATGACAGGAGTCTGGTGAAAGCCGACGCGCGGGGGCAACTGAAACCGGGCATGATTCATGCCCATCGGATCGTAGGTGGAGATGATTGCACCTTCATCAACCAGCCGGTGGATGATGCCGATTGCGGGCGATTCACGGATGTCATCAGTGTCCGGCTTGAATGTCAGCCCAAGAATGGCAATCCGCTTACCCCGCACAATGCCATCGCAGGCCGCAATGATCCGGCTGGCCATTGCCGCCTTGCGGGTGTCATTGATGGCGACCACTGTTTCCACGAGACGCGTCGGCGCGCCCGCATCCTGGGCGATCCTGACGAGTGCCTGCGTGTCCTTCGGGAAGCAGGAGCCGCCAAACCCTGGTCCTGGTTGCAAAAAGCGTGCGCCGACGCGGGAATCGAGGCCAAGCCCGAAGGCCAGATCATCGACGCTGGCGTCGACCTTCTCGCATAGATCCGCCATCTCGTTGATGAACGCGATCTTCATGGCCAGAAACGCGTTGGCCGCGTATTTGATCATTTCCGCGGTTTCAATATTCGTGCAGAGGAACGGCGCGCCGGCTTTCGTCAATGGTTCATAGAGCGCGGCGAGCGCCAGTTTGGCGGCTTGGCATTCGGTGCCTACGACAATGCGATCGGGCTGCATGAAATCGTCAATGGCGCAGCCCTCGCGCAGAAATTCCGGATTTGAGGCAACCGACACGGTGATGTCGGGCCGGCGCGCGGCAAGCAGGGATTCCAGCCGCCGGCCGGTGCCGACCGGCACAGTCGATTTCGTTACAAGTACGGCACTTCCCGTCAGGCGTGGTGCAATGTCTTCCACCGCATCGAAGACATAGCTCAGATCGGCGTGGCCATCGCCCCGGCGCGTCGGCGTGCCGACCGCCAGAAAAATAATATCGGCACCTTTGACCGCGTTGATGTCATCCGCAAACCGCAGCCGGCCAGCGTCACGGCCCGCGGCGACCAACTCATCGAGGCCGGGTTCATAAATCGGCAACGATCCTTTATGTAATACATCAAAGCGCACCGGATCGGCTTCTACAATCGTGACATCGGCCCCCAACGCCGAAAAGCACGCGCCCGACACCAGGCCGACATAGCCGCCACCAATCATTGTCACTCGCATGATGAAAACTCCTTATCGTTAAAGGAACGGGTTGGGTCGTTAAAAGGACAGGATTGCGTTAACCCGCCAGATGAAAACCAAAAAAGCTTACCGGTGGGCAGAACGATGTGACGGAACACCGGCGCCGGCAGAGACCCTGTCTCCAGCCATGCCAGCTTCATCCAGACGGCATGGGTCACCAGGACAATCACCTCGTCCTGCCCGGCGCCGCGCCAGGCCGCCAATGCCGCGCGGACTCTCGGCTTGACCTCGCCGAGCGTTTCGCCGCCGGGAAAGCGCACCGTCTCCGGTGCCCGCTTCCATTGCCGCAACAAATCAGGCCATTTTGATTTGACCTCCGGCTGCGTCAGGCCCTCCCAATTTCCGTAGTCAATTTCAACGAGATTTTCGTCGATCCGCGGTGCTGGCAGGCCCGTGAGCGCGGCCAGATGATCCGCCGTCTGCCGGGCCCGCCGCAGCGGACTCGTGACAATCCGGCTCACCTGGCAGGATTTGAGCGTCTCCGCCAGCGCACCGGCCTCTGCCAGCCCCTCATCACAGAGCGGCAGATCGGCACGCCCCTGATAACGGCCTTCAAGCGTCCAGGCCGTGGCGCCGTGTCGAATGAGACCCAATCGCTGAGGGGAAAGTAACATTCTGTTCATCTCAATAATGGATGGCTATGCCGATCGTTATACGCTGCCCAGCATGCATGCCCTTGCCGGCAATGTACTGTTCGTATTCTACAAAGGGCCGTAAGTTGGATGTGATACGGTATTCCGCGCCAATGCCAAGCCGCAGGAGGTTGTAGTCTTCGCCGCGCGCAGCGGTTGGCAGAACACGACTCTGTTGCAATGTGTTTACAAAAAAGACAGACCCCAAGAGCGTGAGCCGGCGTGTCACGCGGGCGGAAAGATCGGTTTCGGCACGCAGCTGAATGGCGTTGCCATCAAGAAAAAAGCGCGGCCCGGCAATAAGGGAGAGATTCACCGGTCCATGATGCAGCCCAAATTGCGCATCAGGTTCAATCGCCCATCGTCCTACACCAAGTGGCGGTGGCGGCTTTACGGCCCCTGTGGGCGCAATGACATTCAAGGTGATCGAATCGGCAAAGTTAGGTGTTTGCGTCAAGCCGTAATTCAGCCCGATCTCCTGGTCTTGAAAGCCCGTGTTTGTTGCCGTCACGCCATGGCGTGACGAACGGACCTGCGCGGCGCGCAGATCATATTCCAGCGACAGATCATGGCCGAGCCCGGCGACACCCACGATCCGAAACTGATTGATGTTCAATTTTGAGCTGGGTTGCGTATTCGTGCCGAAACCGCTCGCGGAAAAACTGCTGTCGGCTGAATAAAGTCGCACCATGGGTTTTACCGTGCCGTGCCCGGCAGATGGAATCCAGGGATCGGCCGAGGCCCGGCCAGCGCCCAAAATCGCCAGTATGGCGAGCGCCGTTTGCGCCAGTTTGCGGTTTCGTAAAAACTTGTTGGTCATACCGAGCTCAGCTCTTTATCGTCATGGTTGTTTTGCATCGTATTCCACAGGCTCACATATGCCTCACCCGTGCCGAGCAGGCCGCCATGCGTCCCGCGTTCGATGATGCGGCCGCGGTCGAGCACCAAGATTTCATCGGCATTGGTGATTGTGGAGAGGCGGTGCGCGATGATGAGGGCGGCGCGGCAACGCGTCAGCCGTCCCAGGGCCTGCATCAGCCGCCATTCGGTATGGGGATCAAGGCTGCTGCTGGGTTCATCGAGAATGACGAAGGGCGCGTTGCTGAGCATGGCGCGGGCGATGGCAACGCATTGCCGCTGACCGCCGGACAAACTCTGGCCGCGTTCGCTCACCATCGTATCGAACCCTTCGGGCAGGCTCAGGATCATGCTCTCGACACCGACCTCGCGCGCCGCCTGTATGGCCTCGCCACGCCCCGACCCAAGCCTGCCATAGGCGATATTTTCCCATACCGTCGCCTGAAACAGCACGGGGTCTTGCAGCACCAGTGTCACCTGCTGGCGCAAATAGGCCAGCGGCAGCTTACGAATATCCTGACCGTCGAGCAGAATGGCACCGCAACTGGGGTCGAAAAACCGGGGGATCAGGCTGGCGATGGTGCTTTTGCCAGAGCCCGTCGCGCCGACCAGAGCCACGGTCTGGCCCACGGAAAGCTCAAAGGAAATGTCATGCAATACCGGCTGGCCGGGCTTGTAGGCGAAGCCCGCATGTTCGAAGGCGATGTGGCGGGCCGGACCCTCGGGCGCTTTCGCGCCGGGCGCATCGGCCACGCTCGGACGCTCGGCCCAGCACTCACCGATACGCTCCAGCGCAATGATGGCACGGCTGAAGACACGGCCGGTTTTGGCAAGCTGGCGCGCCGGCGTGGCAAAGCCGCGCAAATACGCCATAAACACCAGCAGCTCGCCCGCCGTCAGGCTGCCGCCGATGACGCGCACGGCACCATACCAGGCGATGATGCCGGTCGCGATACTGATCGCCAGGCTCATGACGGAGCCAAACCGGGACTGTATCTTGTTGGCCGCCAGCCCTGCCTGCATGCTGGCCCCGGCATGGGTGGTAAAGCGATCATCCTCGTGTGCCTCGCGAGCAAACGCCTGCACCACCTGGACGCAGCCGAGCACCTCCTGCGTCACGCCGGAGAGCACGCCGTCATTCTGGCGCAAGGTGCGCACGGCCTTGCGCAGGCGCCGGCTGTAATACACGGTGATCGCCACCAAAGGCGGAGCGGCGGCCAATGTCACCAGCGCATACCGCCAGTCGATCCAGACCATCACCACGGCCATGCCCAGCACCGTCACGGCATGCGGCAGCAAATCCACCCCGATCGAGGAAATGAAATCCTGCAGCTGCTTCGCATCCTCACTCAAGCGCAGGGTCAGTTCGCCGCCGCGGCGGCGGCGATGAAACGCCAGGGATAGGCGTTGCAAATGCGCAAACAGATCGAAACGGATAGCAAACATGATGCGCTGCCCGGCATCGAGCAATGTGCGGCTGCCGGCATAGACGAGCAGGGCGTCGAGCAGGCCCAGACCCAGCATGGCCAGGCCCAATTCGTTGAGCAGCAGCATGCGGTGGGTGAGCGGATCAGGCAGGATGGCGGCAAACCACGGCCCCAGCCGGTGCTGGAAGATGACATTATCGACAATGGCTTTCAGCGGCCATGGCAGGGCCAGCAGCACGATCGCGCGCATGGCCATAATGGCGCCGCCAAATCCCAGTGCCCGCCACTCGGGCCGTAAATAGCCCAGCAGCCACCAATGCAGATCGGTCCGGGGCTGGCTCACGCGGCAGGCTGACGCAAGCTGCGGTCCGGGGTCAGGTTGAGGATACGGGCCACAACCCCGGTCCAGCTCAGCCGCCCGGCATCCAGCCCGGCCTGGCGGCCCATTGCGGCGCAACCAGCGCCATCCGTGAGCAGGGCGCGGATCAGCTCGCCGCATTCAGTGGCGTCGCCGGGCGTGTAGAGCAGGCCGTTCACGCCATGCTGGATGATGCTGCCGATCTCGCCAATATCCGGCGCCACGGCAGGCCGCCCGGCCGCGAGTGATTCAACAATCTTCATCGGCGAGAAATAGAAATCCGGCTGCGGCAGATAGGGGGCTACGGTCAGCGTCATCGCGCCGAGCCAGGCGGGTATCTCGTCATGCGGCACACGCCCGGGCAGAATGACCTGCGCGGCCAACCCCATGGCGGCGGCCTTGGCGATGATGCTCTCGCGCTCCGGCCCTTCACCCACGGCAAGCAGGTGCAAATCGGGAAATTGCGGTACCAGACCGGCAAACACATCGAGCAAAAACGCCATGCCGTGCCAGGGCTTGAAACTGCCGATGAATCCGATGACCGGTGCGTCGCCAAGATTCAGGCGCTGGCGGATCATGTCACCGCCGGCGGCGCTGGCGGAAAACCGTTCCAGATCGGCACCGTTATGAACGACGGAAATGCTCGGCCAGGCACCGAGCACCGCGCGTATATGGCTGGCGACACCGCCGGACACGGCGATGATGGCATCAGCCCCCCGATAAGAGGCAAGTTCCGCCTGGCGCGCCAGTGCTTCCAAACTCAAACCGCGGAAATTCCGCTGCTCCTCAATCAATGGCGCGTTGACCTCGAGCAAACGCGGCACGCCATAATATCTGGCAACATCAACCCCGGCACCGTGAAACAAGGCATGGCGTTCGTAGACGAGGTCCGGAACAAAACCCTCCGCCGCGAGGGCCGTGACGATCCGCGCCGCCGCGGTCTTGTCATAGGCCAGCCGGCCCAGTTCGCGCCTTGTGACGATGTCCTGCAATACCAGCGGGGGCAGCGCCGCCGCCGCGCAGGCCGCTTCCAGGCAGGTGGCGGACGTGCCGGGCGCGATATGCAGCAGCCGCGCCGGCGGCGCCGGATTGCCTTCGCCCAGCGTTGCGCAGGCCAGCGCCACCTCATGCCCCAGCGCGTGCGCGGCAGTGATGAAAGCGCGCACATGCACGGAGGCACCTTTATCACCCAGCACCGGAATGCCGCGATCGAGGTTGAGGTAGAGGATTTTCATTGCGCAGCCTCGTCCGGCACGGGTTCATCGATCCGCAATGCCATGCGCTGCCTGGACATGCCCGGCGTCAACTCGGCATCGCAGCCAAGGCAGCCAATGAGCGCATGCAAGCGGCGGGTCGTCGTCCAAAGGTCGAAATCCCGCTCAAGCAAGGCGCGCCCCTGCCTGGCCATGTTTTGCGCAAGCGCACGGTCGCGCAGCAACCGCTCCATGGCGGCGGCCAGGGCACCGGGGCTGCGCGGCGGCACCAGCAAGCCGGTCACCTCATGGCGCACCAGCTCCGGAATGCCGGAAACATCGGTCGAGATCACGGGCAGACCAATTGCCATGGCTTCGGCGATGACATTGGGAATGCCGTCGCGGTCACCATTATCCTCAATCCGCGGCGACAGGGCGAAGAGCTGGGCCTGGCCATAGAGATCGATCAACTTGGCATGGGTCATCGCTCCTTCCAGGCTGACAACCCCGCCCAACCCGGCTGCCTGAATTTGCGCCTGCAATGCGGCCCGCAGCGGGCCTTCACCGATGATACGGCATTGAAATGATACCCCCGCCGCTTGGAGCAAGGCGCAGGCAGCGATCAGGTCGTCAAGTCCCTTCTTGGGTACAAGCCGGCCAACGGAGAGGATCAGCGGCACCGCGGCGGAAGCGGCGGGGACGGTGCTGCCGCCCGTGAACATATCGAGATCGATACCATGATAGATCAGGTTGATCTTGGCTTGATTCGAGCTGTTCAGATCGTCGAGATAGCGCTTGTTATAGCTTGTGCATGTGGCCACGAAGCAGGCCGCGCGGGCGCGCCGCGCAATCACATGCTTGGGAGTCAAATAGAGGTCCTTGGCATGCGCCGTGAAGCTGAACGGTATGCCGGACATCACACTGGCAAAATGCGCCACCGAGGTCGGCGTATTGGCAAAATGCGCATGGATATGCGCCACGTTCTGGCGCCGGCACTCAGCCGCCACGTAGCCGGCGCGGATGAAATGCTTCCATACGGCGAAAGGCTGTTTCGAGATCGCCGACCATTGCGCGGCGCGCGCCGCAGCCCCCAGATAGCGCAGCGGCACGGCCCGCAACAGCGCCGCATGCGATTGCCCGAGGCGGCGCAATTTCGGCCCCCAGGCCTCGGGCAGCACATGCAAAGGGGCATTTACCTCCGCCACAATGGGGTGGTGCGGTGGCGGCTCGGGCGGCAACAGCGAGAAAATCCGCAAATCCGCGCCGAGCCGTTCCATGGCGCGGATTTCGTTGATGATAAACGTCTCCGTCAGGCGCGGATAACGTTTCATGATATAAGCGACCGGACCTCTGGCGTTCGGCAAGAGAGCGGCATGGTTGGACAGCATGTTCATATGATCGTCTCCCGTGCCGGGCCAGTGATTTCGTCTTGAAATGCCGCGCTCAGGAACGAGCTGACGCGTTCCGCGCCGTCCAGATCGAGCGCGGCCCAGAGACTGCCGGGTACAGGCGTCCGTGTCAGGGCGGCGGGCACCGCCAAGGCCAGCTGCGCCGCCAGATCGGCATCTGGTTCGATGGTCTGCACCAATCCCAGCCGGGCGAGCAGCCGGGCGCGCAATAATTGTTCCGCCCGCGGCGCCGCGCGCGGGACCAGGATCGCGGTTTTCCGCTCGGCAATGATCTCGGCGCAGGTATTATATCCGGCCATGGCGATGACCAAGCTGGCGGCACGCAGGCTCGGCACCAGATCGGTCGTATAGGCGATCAGTTCGACATCATCGTGCCCGGCGGCAGACGCGTGCAACGCGGCACTTTCTTCCGCTGCCATCAGCGGCCCATGCACGAGCACGGAATATTTCGGCGCAGGCGGCATTTTATCCAGGGCTGCCAGATAATCGCGCATGAGCGCAAAACCATCGCCGCCGCCACCGGCCGTTACCAGCGCCACGGGGCGGCCGGCGGCCCGCGCCACATCCCAGCAGGGGGAAGCGGCAGTTCCGGCTTCGTGCAGCCCGGCGCTGGTGCTCTCGGCCACGACATGGCCGCAGTATTTTATCTTTTGCGCGGTTTCCGGGGTAATCCCATAGTGCTCGACAACGTCGAAATGCGCCCGGCTGCCATAGACCAGAATATCATCGTAAGCATGCTCCAGCAAAGCGTGGATGCTTTGCTCCCGCCAGATTTTGCGTACCTTGGCGGGACTGTCCAAAATATCGCGCAAGCCCAGCATGACGCGCGTCTGCGGCAATTCCTGCCGCAGCAGCGCCAAGGTGGAGAGCAATTCGCCATTCATGCCCGCCGGGGCATGGTCGACCAGCAGCACGTCCGGCTGCTCGCGCAGTACCAGCTTCAGGATCAAAGCCTCGCGATAGCCTTTGACCATGCCGAAGAGCTTGCCCTTCTCATGCAACTCGTAACTCTCTGCCCCGGTTTTCACCACCGGTGGCAAGGCCTGGACTTGCAGCCCCGCAGGCAGGTTCCACCGGCTGATGACGGGCGAGCCCGTAAGCAACATCACCGAGAATTGGCCTTTGCGGGCCAGCAGGCGCCTGGCGATGGCCAGGTTGCGCCGTAAATGGCCCAAGCCAAACGTGTCATGTGAATACAGAAACACCTTGATGGGACGGCCAGGCAGCGCGGCGAATCTCGGCGCCAGCATTGCTGCGGGAGTCAGGTTTTGCAAATCCGTGTTCCGATACTTCCGGTTACACGGACCTTATTGTGAAAGAAAGTTCCACGGTCAAATGACAAAAAATTTATTTTAGTAGATGAGAATTATTCGCATAAGACCGTCTTAATATTTTGATATTATCGGTATATTTTTGGGTAATCACGCCAATCATTTGCCGTCTCTGAGACGATCATGTTCAGGCTATGATCCGAATCTGTGCGTGATAGTATTTATTGTGTCACATAAACCCACAATGATGAGAGCATGACATTGTGGAGAGATGAGCGGCGCCGCTGATACCCGGGGGCCTCAGGCGCGGGCGGAGGGCCTAGCGCCGCTGCAACATCCGGCGCAGCACACCATCGCGCAGCAGGTAATGGTGGTACAAGGCCGCCAGCGCGTGGCCGCCGGCGAGGGCCATGATCAGCCAGGCGTTGAAATCGTGAACTTCATCGACGAAACCGCCAATGGCTTTGGAGAATGTACCGAATGGCGAGGCGATGAGTACGCCGAGAATCAGACTGGCCGTCGAGATGACGCCATCATTCGCCCCAAGCACGGCGGCCCGCAGCCAGCCGGTACGCTCAAGCAGATGGCTTTCCTTGTGAATATGTCTCACGTCGCACCTTTCACTGAACCGGCGTGAACATCGCATGGCCGTACCTGCCGGACATTGCTACATATCAAGGCGCGCCGGAATCGCTGCGCCACAAGGATACAGATTGTATCAGGGGAAAGCCATGGACACTGCACCGGCCGATCCGGAGACGAGGCCAGAAGGCGATACGGGGCTGGCCCGTTTTACCAAAAAACTGCTCACAGCCGTCTTAATACTGGCCTTGGCCTTGGCCGCCTGGCGGCTGGCTGATCTCGGCATATTGCTCTTCGGCGCCGTGTTGATTGCCATAGGTTTGCGCCGCGCCGCTGAAGCCCTTGGCCGCCGGACGCGGATCGGCAATGCGGCGGGGCTGGCGCTGGTTGTGCTTATTTTCGTGGCGGCTCTGGCCGCGGCGCTGGCCTTTTTTGGCACCGTTGCTGCGGGGCAGTTTGGCGAACTTGTTCAGCAGGTGCCAAAAGGGCTGCGCATTGCACTTGCCTGGCTTCAGGCCCAGCCCTACGGCCCTTACGTGGTCGCGCAGGCGCGGGGCATCGCACCTGCCGACCTCACCAGCGCCGCTGGCCGTGCCGCCGCGTTCGGGGCGCAGGCATTGGTGGGCACAATCGGCTTTGGCATATTGACGTTTCTGGTCGCCATCTATCTGGCGGCGCAGCCGCATCTCTATCGCCGGCTCTGCCTGCGCCTGGTCCCGCCTAGCTATCGCGCCAAGGCCGAGCATCTGTTGGACCAGACCGGCCACGTGCTGCTGCACTGGTTGCTTGGGCAGCTTGTTGTCATGCTGACCATCGGCACGCTTTCCGGTCTTGGGCTTTGGGCCCTGGGTATTGAAGCTCCCTTCGCACTTGGGCTGGTCGGCGGGCTGCTCACCTTCATTCCGTATTTTGGCGCGGTGCTGGCGGCGGTTCCCGCAACACTCGTGGCACTCACCCAGGGGCCACTCGCCGCCGCCTGGGTGCTGGCCATGTATGCCGGTGTGCATTTCCTGGAGGGCAATTTTGTCACCCCCATCGTGCAGGCCGAGGCAACCTCCATGCCCCCCGCTCTGTCGCTGCTCTCCACCGTGGCATTCGGTATGCTCTTTGGCCTGTCGGCGGTCCTGCTGGCCACGCCACTCACCCTGTTCCTGCTGGTCGCCGTCGAGGAGCTTTACGTCAGCAGTGTGCTGGGTACCGCGCCGGAGAATACGGAGCGCCCCGTCCGTGCAGGCTGAAACCCAAGCGGCCAGCTTGCCGCGCCCCAACTTGCCGCATCAAGGGCTTTCCTCGGCCGAGGCCGCGGAACGGCTGCGCCGGGATGGCCCAAACGAGTTGCCGCAGGATCAGCGCCGCCGCCTGCCGCGCATCGCCTGGGATGCAGTGCGCGAGCCGATGCTGCAGCTTCTGCTGGCCGCCGGTGTCATCTATCTCGTGCTGGGCAATCTGGCGGAGGCGCTGATCCTGCTCGGCTTTGCCGTGCTCAACGTGCTCATGGTAGTGGTGCAGGAGACACGCACGGAAAGCGCATTGGCTGCATTACGCGAACTGGCAAGCCCGCACGCGCTGGTCTGGCGTGACGGCCAGCATCTGCGCCTTGCCGCCAAGGAGCTCGTTGCGGGCGATATGATCACCATCGAGGAGGGCGAGCGCGTGCCGGCCGACGCGATTCTGCTCGATGCTACTTCCATGCAGGCCGATGAAGCGCTGCTCACGGGGGAATCGGTGCCCGTGCGCAAACGCCCCGGCGCTGCAAGCGAAGGAGACGCCACCCCGGGCGGCGATGACACCCCCCACATCTGGGCAGGAAGCCTGATTACCGGTGGCAGTGGCACGGCGCTGGTCACTGCCACCGGGCCGCGTACGGCGATCGGCCGGATCGGTAAATCGCTGGGCACGCTGGAAGCGGCACCGCCACCATTGCAGCGGCAAATGCGCCGCCTCGTCTGGCTGTTTGCAACCGCTGGCATCGGCATGTCGGTGGTTCTCGCCATTGTCTATGGCGTGTTGCACGGGCAATGGTTGCAGGCTGTGCTGGCCGGGATCACGCTTGCGATGGCGACCTTGCCGGAAGAGTTCCCGCTCGTCCTGACCCTTTTTCTCGTGCTCGGCGCCTGGCGCCTGTCCCACCTCCATGTCCTGACGCGCCGCGGCGCGGCGATTGAGGCGCTCGGTACCGCGACGCTGCTGTGCACGGACAAGACCGGTACACTCACGCAGAACCGCATGACCGTCGCCCAGCTCGCCTGCGGGACCAGCACGCTGACAATAGGGAATGAATCGGAAGCCTTGCCGGAGGCGTTTCACGAGCTCGTGGAATACTCCATCCTGGCGAGCCGGCCCGACCCGTTCGACCCTATGGAACGCGCGTTTCACCTTCTGGGTCAGACCCATCTCGCCAATACCGGGCATCTGCACGCGCATTGGGAGCTCGCGCAGAATTATCCGCTGCAGCCCGCGTTGCTGGCAATGTCTCAGGCTTGGCGCACCCGCGCCGGCAACAGCTATGTCATCGCCACAAAAGGTGCGCCTGAGGCGGTTGCCGATCTGTGCCATTTGGATGCCGTTTCGCTCGAGGCGATCCGCCAAGGCGTGGCACGTATGGCAGCCGAGGGACTGCGGGTGCTCGCCGTGGCCAAGGGCGAGTATACCAAGTCTGAGTGGCCAGCTGGCCAGCATGATTTCGATTTTACCTTTCTGGGGCTGGTCGGCTTGGCTGATCCGCTACGCCACGGCGTGCGCGACGCCGTAACCGCATGCCGGCGTGCCGGTATCGACGTCGCCATGATCACCGGCGACCATCCCGCCACCGCCTTGGCCATAGCCAGGCAAGCCGGCATCGGCAAGGACAGTGCGGGCAATGACAGCGTGCTAACCGGTCAGGAAATCGCCACGCTCGATGACGGGGCGTTGCAAGTACGCGTGCCGCATGTGCGGGTGTTTGCGCGGATCATGCCGGAGCAGAAATTGCGACTGGTCCAGGCCTTTGCCGCCAATGGCGAGGTCGTGGCGATGACGGGCGATGGCGTCAACGATGCCCCCTCGCTCAAAGCCGCGCACATTGGTGTCGCCATGGGCGGGCGCGGCACCGATGTTGCACGCGAGGCGGCGGCCCTGGTGCTGCTGGATGACGATTTCACCAGCCTAGTCGCCGCCATCCGCCTTGGGCGGCGCATCGACGCCAATCTGCGCAAAGCCTTTGCCTATATCCTCGCCGTGCATGTGCCCATTGCAGGCATGTCGCTGATCCCCGTGCTGCTCGGCTGGCCGTTGCTGCTCGGGCCAGTACATGTGGTGTTTCTTGAAATGATCATCGATCCTGCCTCATCCATCGTCTTCGAGGCCGAGCCGGAGGATGCGGGCACCATGTTGCGCCCCCCGCGCCCGCCCGGTGCGCCATTGTTCAGCCTGGCGCTGCTGCTGAGGGGGCTGATCCAAGGCATCCCGGTTCTGGCCGCGGCCTTGCTGGTGTTTCTGGCCTATGCCGGTGGGCCGGGTGGTGAGGAAGCAGCGCGCGCCATGGCGTTTATCACGCTGGTGCTGGGCAATCTCGGGCTGGTGCTGACGAATAAAGGGCTGGAATCCGGCGCCCTTCAGGCGTTGTTGAAACCAAACCGCGCGCTCGGAATTGTCGCCGCCACCGCGCTTCTGGCGCTAACCTTGGCGCTGATTATTCCCGTGCTGCGCCACCTCTTCGCTTTTGCCCCCCTCGGGCCGCAACAGGTGATGGTTGCGGTGCTGGCGGCTGCCGCCAGCTTCGCCGTGAATGAAGCGCTGGCGTGGATCGTCCGCGCCTTTCACCGGCCCAGGGCGTAAAACGCGTCTGCCTTGCCCGGGGCCGCGCGTCAGTCACCGTCGCCCTCATCATCGTCGTCATGATGATGCTCATGCCAATATCCCTGTGCCGGGTAGTAATATTGCGCTGGCGGGGCGTAGACGGGAGGGGGCGCATAATAATACGCCGGGGGCGGTGGCTGGTAATAGGCCGGCCCGCCGAAATTGAACATGACGGACGGGCCGCGCCAGTCATCATTATCCGCCTTGGCGGCGTGGCTGCCCGCAAGGATAATCACAGTTAGGGCGGTGACACCCAAAAGAGATCTCAGAATCATTGCCATCCTCCTCGTCCGTACGGATGAAAATGAATTTTCCGCGCGGTCCGACGATGCCACTAGGCAGGATGAATGAGACGAAACTCAGCGTATTTTGCGCCGGAAAAATGGCTTCCCGATCACGAGCTCAGAATATCCTTCTTTTCAGAAGATATTCCTCACGGTTGATCTCGCAGCGGGCATAACGCTCATCCAAAGCATGTAAGCCAACGGAGCCGTGTGGCGGGTGGGGCAGATTCTGATGTGGATGATGAGTACTCGAAGCGAGTGCACGGAAAACGAGCGCCCGTAGTGCAACCAGGACGATAATGGACTTGCTTCGGAAAAGTAGAGAGTTCTTTGTTATGAAAGAGGACCTCGACGACCAAGCAGAAGCGGCTAACGAAGGAATTTGAGATTGAGACGGTTCGCCTGGCGCGGACGAGCGGTCGGACGCAGCGGCAGGTGGCGGAGGATCTTGGGATTGGCCTCTCGACGCTGGTTCGCTGGATCGGGCGGAACCGGGATCGGCCTGATGGCGATGCCGGCCCGGCGGCGGCGGATGTTGCAGTTGAGCTGAAGCGTCTGCGGCGGGAAAATGAGATTTTGCGCCAGGAGCGGGATATTCTCAAACGGGCCACGGCTTTTTTCGCCCGGGAGGGAAGTCGATGAAGTTCAAGTTTATCGACCGGACGAAATCGGAATTCCCGGTCCAGCGCCTTTGCGACGTTATGGGGGGCAGCCAAAGCGGCTATTTTGCATGGAGATCACGGGCAGCCTGCCGGCGGCAACGTGATGACATGGTGCTGCTGGCGCATGTCCGGTCGTCGTTTGCCTTGTCGAGGGATGGCTCTGGCGGTGGTAATCGACCTTGTTCGCCCGCCGGGTGGTCGGCTGGGCCACCAGCGACCGGCTGCACCGCAACCTGGCTCTGGCCGCCCTGCGTAAAGCTCTCATCATGCGCCGCCCGGCCGCCGGACTGATCCACCATTCGGACCGTGGCAGCCAATATTGTTCGATTGATTATCAGGCCGAGCTCAAACGCCAGGGGATTCTTATATCGATGTCGGGCAAAGGAAACTGCTACGACAATGCGATGGTTGAAACCTTCTTCAAAACCCTGAAGTCCGAGATGGTGTGGCGAACAATCTTCTCCACGCGCGAGGAGGCCGAGACCGCCAAAGCCCGCTACATCGACGGCTTCTACAACCCCGTCAGGCGCCATTCAGCGCTAAACTACGCCAGCCCAATTCAGTTCGAAAACAGGCAGCAGCTCAACACGCGCGTTGCACGACGGGGTGGCAGCACTTGAGGCGCGGATGATAAATATCTCCCTTGCGGCGTGCGACAGTGTACAGTCCGAGGCCGCGCACCAGCCCGGCCTTTCGCATTTGGAGCGGATCGAGACGGTCAATCATTGTCGGGCCGGGTTTCGGGCAGTTCGATTTCTGGTGGCTCGGGGCGTATTTCCCCCGGTTCGATCTCCGGTGCGGGCGGCACGGCCCCGGTTTCCGGTTTCGCTTCGGGTTCGGGAATCTCCACGGTAGACGGGCTGTCGAGGCCGATGTCATCGACGTCGATAATGCCGGATGGCGTCATGGTGCCCAGCAGTTCCACCGGCTGCGTGCCTTTCAGCGCTGACGGATCCGTGACATGTGCGGCCGTCAAGCCATCAGAGGCGACAGCCATGCCACCACCTGTGGCGCGGAAATAATCTTTCACTTCCACCACCGTGCCGGCGGGTGCAGCGAGAGGGCTCGCAACGGTTATCGCCGTGGCGCGCGGCGTGGCATCGTTCAGCGCGCCCGTAACGATCACGGCCTGGCCTGGGTTGAGTGCCGCCGTGAGTGTGGCTGGCGCCGTGATGAGCGTACCGGCAACCGACACGCTGCCCGGATGCAGTGTCTCGATCCGCCCCGCCAATTGGAACATATCGTTGCGTGCCGCCGGGGCCACGGCGGTGGCAACCCAGCTGCCATCCGCGCGCAATTGCGCCGAAATCGCAACCGCATCGCCAGGTTTAAGGCTCGTGAATAGCGCCGTGCCATTGCCCGAGACCACGCTCTGGCCGAGCAACGTGGCGGAGCGCCCATCCGGCGCCACCGTGCCGATCGGGCCGATCAATGGATGCAATACCGTGATGGTACTGGCAAACCCGGCGCGCGGGCTGGTAATGGTGCCGCGCACATCGGCGATATCGCCGACATGCAACGCGGAAGCAGGCGCCGGGGCGCCGTCGATGGTGATCAGCGTATGGCTGTTGAAGGCATATTCCCGGCCATTGACGAAGACACTGCCAAACGCCTGGATAGGGCCGTAGCCGAGAATGGCGCGCCCGGTTCGCTCGATGCCGGTGCCGCCGATGCCGCCTGTCTCCGGATGGATGCCGGTCCCGCCAATACCGCCGCTCTCGCCGTTTTGCGCCCATGCCAGTGCTGGCAGACCGAGCAGCCCCGCCACGCAGAGCGTCAGCCAGTGGTTTCGCCGCGGCTTAAGGCGCATCGCCGGCATCAGTCTCGTAATAATACACGCCCAGGCGCAGGCGTTTGCGCGCCCCGTCCGCCGCAGCGGCAGGGGCATCGGTGCCGGCCAGGCTGCCGCGCAGCAGTGCCTCATTGGCCTGGCGCAGCAGCCGGTCCGCCATGTCGGCCAGCACCGGACGCACCGCGTCGACCTGCGCCGCGTCAAGCCCGTTATGGAACAGCGCGCGCTCGATGAAGGCAGGGCCGGTGCCATCCAGATTATACAAGGCGGAGCGCAGATGGTCGCCGAGATTGGCGCCGAGGAAGAGCATTTTTTCGCGCGGGGTTTCGGGCGTGTAGGCGGCGCGCAGCAGGCGCAGCCGGCCCTGTGCATCGCGCTCGACCACGCCGGCGCGCTCCAGCTCGCCGATCACGGTGCGGGCCCGCACATCCACCTTGGCGGCGCGCAGCAGCGCGTCGAAATCCAGCCCGGACTCGCCATGCACAGGCAGCGGCCTGGGCTCACCGGCAGCATCGCGGAAGGCTTCTGCCGAGGCCCAGGTGGCAACGACGCGGGCTGCCATGTTCACCCCGCTTATGGCATCGCGCACGGCCTCATCGGCCGGTTGCGCCGCCTCCTCGCGCAGGCGCTTGACCTCGCGGCGGTTGATGCCGGTGACCATACTGACAGTACTGTCGGTGGGTGCCTCGGCGCCCTCGCGCTGGGCCAGCGCCTCCTCGACATAAAATGTCTTGAGCAGGTCGCGCAGCGCGATATAACCCACACCGCGGCGCATCAGCGCGGCGATCAGCGGGCGCAGCACTCTGCGCAACATCAGCTCCAGATCATTATCCATCGGTTACGTGTACACACCCTTTCGCCGCAGGCCTTGCATGTCGCGGAACTTTATCCCACATAGTCCATGGCAAGCTTTTTGCAACCTCCGTTGACGCCAAGGACGGGATGACGCCGCGCACGAGACCATTTTTTCTGGCACGGCTAGGTACCATACTGGCCCTTTCGTTTGCGGCAACCTGTGTGCAGGCCCGTGTCGAGAAAGCCTGGACCGCACAGGCGGGATATTTTTCCCTCGGTATCCAACCATCTTTCTTGGCGGCAGCTTGGGCGGTTCCAAAGTGACAAACATCTATGAGCAACTGCTCACCCTACGCTATCATGGGCCAGGCTGGCGCGTCAGCATCCAGCTCCCTGCTCTGGCGGTTTCGGCGCCTGGTTTCGTTAACGGCCTGGGTGTTATCAACGGCGAACAACGCCAAGGCGTCAGCATTGGCATGGGCGATATCTGGCTCGGCGGCGATACCAGCCTGGTCCGGCCATCCGGCCTTTTGCCAAGCGTGAGACCTTACATGAGGCTCAAAATTCCCACTGCGTCGCGCAGTAAGGGGCTGGGCACGGGCGACGCCGATTTCGCGTCGGGAGCCGGTTCGAGTGGAATATCGGTAAAAACTTCCAGCCATTTGTGCTGGCCGGCTACCGGGTGGTGGGTAAGGCGCCGGGACTCAATCTGCATAATGCGTTCGTCTGAGCCGCCGGCGCCAGCCTGCTGTTCGGGCAGCGTCAATATGTCAGCCTGCTCTTCGATGGGCGCATCTCTATACAGCAGGGCGCTGGCAGTTCCGACATGATCGTCGCCAGCTACGGCATGCAGTTCACAACCAGGCTGAGCGGGGACGTTTTTGCCGTGCATGGGCTGACGTGTGACAGTCCCGAATATGGTGGCGGATGCGGCGTCACCTGGCGGTTCTAGCAGCGCACGCATAGCGCCAGCCAGCCCTGGCGGCCGGGGCCCGCACGCTGCCTTACGGCCAAGCGCCGTGGCGGCTGGTGCAATGCCGCAACTGCGGCTTTGCCTATGTGCCGGAGGTGCCGCGCACGAACGAGCTTGTGCATAATCTGTCCTGGGAAAAGCAGCACGGCAAGGAGGCAGCGCGGCGGCTGCGGGAGTATCGGATCCAGCAATATCTCGATTCCGCCACACGATGGCGTCTGGCGCTGTTTCCCCGGACGCAACCGGCAGATCTCCTCAACCGTTTGGGCCCGGCAGAGGGCGATGTTGTCGATATAGGCTGTGGCAGCAGCGATAACCTTGGGGCCATTGATCGCCGCTTCACAGTCCATGGCATCGAAATCTCTGCGGAGCTGGCGGCCCGCGCGCGGCAGGGTTTAGGCGCTAACGGCGGCCGCGTCATCCAAGCTTCGGCCCTGGAAGGGCTCCAGGCCTTTCCCGATTTTTCGCTCGCGGGTGCCGTGCTGCGCTCTTTTCTGGAGCATGACTCGCAAGCCTGAGGGTGATGTACCAACTCGGTCAGAAGCTGGGGGCGGACGGCGTGGCGGTGCTGAAAGTGCCCAATTACGGCTCGCTCAACCGGCGCCTGATGGGCAAGTCCTGGTGCGGCTTCCGCTTTCCCGGCCATGTCAACTACTTCCGCAAGCGCGATATCGCGCGGATGGCCATCAACGCCGGCCTGAGTGCACGCTTTCCGCTGCGGCTCTCGCTACCGACGGATGACAATTTCGTCGCCATTCTGACCCGCGCGTTCCATTGAGAGATTTATGAGCGAGCCTGTCTGGGCTGGCGGCGGCCGCCAGCACCGCAACAATCACCCGCTGTAGCCCGAGCGGGGCAAACGCGATCAGATGGCGCGGCGGTAAACGGCGCACTTCAAGCGCGATCCGGCAAGCGGATCGCACTGCCAGGGAACCCGTTCTGGATCCCTAAACCACCGGATTGATCCTGCTACCACTGCCGGAAAACTGGTGCGGGCGGTCGGAATCGAACCGACACTCTGTCACCAGAACCGGATTTTGAGTCCGGCGCGTCTACCAGTTCCACCACGCCCGCGTCCGGCCCAGTATGTACGGGAGGTACAAAATGAAATCAACCGGGCGGCTTGCACCCGCCCCCGGGTTTGGCTATAGCGCCGGGACTGGTCCCGAATAGCTCAGTTGGTAGAGCTAGCGACTGTTAATCGCTCGGTCGTAGGTTCGAGTCCTACTTCGGGAGCCAGCCCCCTTCCAATCCACGGTTAGACACAGAAAACCCATGAAAATCATGGGGTTTTTGTGCCTCTGATCTTCTTTAGCCGCCCAGGTGCACGCCTAAACGGCCAGCTATATCCTGGATAAACTGCCATGCCACCCGGCCTGAACGCCCGCCGCGGGTCACCGACCACTCCACCGCCGCGGCCCGCAGGGCTTCAGGCGTAATCGGCAGGCTGTAGGCGGCGGCATAGCCCTCGACCATCGCAAAGAAAATATCCTGGTCGCCATTATGGAAGCCCAGCCATAGGCCGAATCGGTCGGAGAGCGAGACCTTCTCCTCCACCGCCTCGCCGGGGTGAATCGCCACGGCGCGTTCGTTTTCTGTCATGTCGCGCGGCATCAGGTGCCGCCGATTCGAGGTGGCATAGAACAGCACATTATCTGGCCGCCCCTCGATTCCCCCATCCAGCACCGATTTCAGGGCTTTGTAGTCGGCGTCCTCGCGCTCGAAGGAGAGATCGTCGCAGAGAATCACGCAACGCCGCGTCTGTGTCCGCAGAATGTTCAGCAGCACCGGCAGGGTGCGGATGTCCTCGCGGTGTATCTCGATCAGCACCAGCGCGCCGGGGGTTTCCTGGTTCACCTGCGCATGCACGGCCTTCACCAGCGAGGATTTGCCCATGCCGCGCGCGCCCCACAGCATGGCGTTGTTGGCCGGCAGCCCGGCCGCGAATCGCTGCGTGTTCTCCAGCAATATCCCCTTCTGCTGGCTGATGCCCTGCAGAAGCGCCAGGTCCACCCTGGCAACCTTCACCACCGGGGTCAGCGCCAGCCGCTCCGGGTGCCACACAAACGCCTCCGTGGCGCCCAGGTCCGGCTGCGCCAGCACGGGCGGGGCAAGCCGCTCCAGCGCCTCGGCAATGCGGCGGAGCAGCGTTTCGCCCATTCGTCGATCTCCTAGAGCATGATTGTTTTCCATCAATCATGCTCTAGCCATATTTTGGCGCGCAATTCCATGGCTCAGCCGAATCGCCGCGCGATTCGGCTGAGCCATGTTGCGCTAGTTGACTGTCTCGCGCCGCGACCTATGGTCCGCCGCAACTGAACGCAACCAGGAGCCCTTATGTTTATCTCACCAGCTTTCGCGCAGGCCGCCACGGGTGCCAGCACCTATTCCACCATTTTCCAGTTCGCGCCGCTGGTGCTCATGTTCGGCGTTTTCTACGTCCTGCTCATCATGCCCTCGCAGAAGCAGCAGAAGCAGCTCAAGGCCCGCCTCAGCACGCTCAAGCGCGGCGACAAGG
Source organism: uncultured Alphaproteobacteria bacterium (assembly GCA_963696195.1). Lineage (GTDB taxonomy): Bacteria > Pseudomonadota > Alphaproteobacteria > Acetobacterales > Acetobacteraceae > Acidocella. The sequence continues at coordinate 867,032 of OY968826.1, read as the reverse complement.
TCATCACCGGCGGCGGAATCGCGGGTGTGGTGAAAAAAGCCGTTGACGGCGCCGACCAGATCGACGTGGAAATTGCCCCGAACGTGGTTGTGAGCGTCGTGCGCTCGACCGTTACCTCGGTGGTGACACCCGAACCGGCGAACGACAAAATCTAACCGGTTGGGCCGGGGAGCCGCTGGCTCCCGGCCTAAAACCGCCGCGCGGTCGTGTAGCGCGCCACTTCTTCCAACGCCGCGCGCATCGGGCTTGCGGGAAACGCCGCCAACGCCGCGCAGGCTGAATCCACAAAGGCATCGGCCCGTTCCAGGCTGCGATGCGTCGCCTTATGCTGCTGCATCAACGCCAGTGCGGTGCCAAGGTCGGTCTCGGTCTGCTCGCCCTGCCCGATCGTGCGGGTCCAGAACTCCAACTCATTGCCGTCCGCCCCGGCAATGGCCAGCAGCACCGGATAGGTGAGCTTGCCCTCGCGGAAATCATCGCCCACCGTCTTGCCCAACTCGGTCTCGTCGGCGGAGTAATCCAGCGCGTCGTCCACCAGTTGGAAGGCCATGCCCAAATCCATGCCAAACCGCGCCAGCGCCGCGCACTGCGCCGCCGGGCGGTCCGCGATCACGCCCCCCACCTCGCAGGCCGCCGCGAACAGCGCCGCCGTCTTGCCGCGGATCACGTCGAAATATTTTTGCTCGGTGGTGGCGAGGTCGTTCTGCGTGGTCAATTGCAGCACCTCACCCTCGGCGATGGTGGCCGCGGCGTCGGAGAGAATGCGCAGCACCTCCAGCGAGCCATCGCTCACCATCAACTGAAACGCGCGGGCAAACAGGAAATCCCCCACCAACACCGAGGCCTTGTTGCCGAACACCGCATTCGCGCTGGCAAAACCGCGCCGCAGCACGGATTCGTCGACCACATCGTCATGCAGCAAGGTGGCCGTGTGAATGAACTCGACGCAGGCCGCGAGCTGGATCTGCCGCGTGCCCTCGTACCCGCACAGCTTGGCCGCCGCCAGCGTGAGCAGAGGGCGCAGCCGCTTGCCGCCAGCCGCCACCAGATGCGCGGCAAGCTGAGGAATCAACGCCACGGGGCTGTCCATCCGGGCAACAATCGCCTGGTTGGTGGCCTGTAGCTCCGGCTCCAGCAATGCTGTGAGCCGGCCCAGAGCGTCAGTCGTCAAAGGCGTCGCACCATCCAAATTTTTAGGCCTAACCCGAGAACGTAATTTGCGTTACGCCCCATATCGGGCGGACGCAAAAAAGGGTCAAGGCGGTTGGCATGAATGACATCACCTCAGGCGGATTATTAGGCGGCCGCGTGACCTACCGGCAACTTTCCACCGGCCACCGCACCGGGTTCGAGCCGGTGCTGCTGGCCGCATCCGTGCCGGCCCGGGCGGGTGAGCTGGTTTTGGAGGCAGGCACGGGCGCCGGGGCGGCTTTGCTGTGCCTGGCGGCGCGCGTACCCGGCATTACCGGCATCGGGGTTGAGTACGACCCCGCCCTCGCCCGCCTCGCCGCCGAAAATTTCCGGCTGAACGGATTTGCGCGGAATTTCTGCATCCAGGGCGATGCCATGCGCCTCCCCTTCCCCAGCCATGCGTTCCACCACGTAATGGCCAACCCCCCCTGGTTCGATGCCGCAAGCACCGCCTCGCCGGATGCGCGCCGGGTCCTGGCGCATCAGGCTGGGCCGGAGCTGCTTACCGGGTGGATTGTCTCGCTCACCCGCGTCCTGCGCCCCAAAGGCAGCATCACGCTGGTTCTGCCCGCGGCCTCGTTCGCTGCCGCCAGCGCGGCGCTGCGTGATGCGGGGTGTGGCGCCATCACTTTGTTCCCGCTCTGGCCGCGCGCCGGGGAGCCGGCCAAAATCATCATCCTCTCCGCCCGCCGGGCAGCAAAAAGCCCGGATCGCGTGCTGCCCGGGCTGATTTTGCATGACGCCGCCGGGATTACCGGCGCGGCACAATCGATTTTACGAGAGGCTCAATCCACCATCGGGGTATGAAACACGGCATAGGTCTCGCCGTTCTGGTCCTGCGCGCGTTCGGGCATGTCCGGCCGGTGGTTCACGCCCGAGTAATGCGCAATCAGCGAACGGCGCTCCATGCCTTGCACCTTCGGGTTCGAGCCGCGATGGATCAACCGCCCGTGCCAGACCAGCACATCGCCACGCTTGGCCAGGAAGCTGACCGGCGGGCGGCCAAACTCCTCGATCTGGGTATCAATTGCCGGGTTGAGGAAACGCTCGGCGTATTTTTCCCAGTGATTGATGCCGGTACCCGGCGCCCGGCGGGAGAGTTCTTCCTCGGTCAGGAACTGGCGCACCTTCTCCCCGCGCAGCAGCGGCCAGCGGTGCGAACCGGGAATATACTCGAACGGCCCGCTGTCGGGGTCTATATCACCCAGCGCGATCCACACCGCCGCGTACCAGGAGTTCACGAAGGGCGGGTTGAGGTAGTCGTCCTGGTGCCAGCCGCGCTGCGAGCTCATCCAGCCGGTGAGGCAGAGGTGCAGCATCATATCCTCGCCGATCACCTCTTTCATCTTCGCCATCAAAGGCGGGTAAAGGGCGAGGTCGCGCATTTCCGGCACATACATATAAGGTGTGGCGATCAGCCAGCCGTGCTTCTTCTTATGTTCGATGCGGCGCTGCAAATACGGCTCCGTCACCTCATCGGGAATAAAGCCAGGTAGGTTCAGCACGCCATCGCGCCGCCATTCCAGTTGTGTGGGGGTGAGCTTGGTTTCATCCACATCGCTACGATCCAGATACGGGATCAGGTTCTCGTCTGGGTATTCCGCAACATCGGCGAACCGGACCACAGGCGCGGCTGGCGCCGCTGGCGCGGCCGGTTCAGCACTGGTCTGACGTCCTAAAATCTTGTTGATGGTACCAAGAATTCCCACGCGACCACTCCTCTTCAATGCATCCAGCTTAACCACATCTTTAAATCCCGGCCAGCAGGCGCCGGACAATGATTTACATCAAACGCTAAGAGACTGCTTCAAAGGCCACTCGGGTGAGACGTATGGTGGTGATTTTTGAGCACCGGAGCGGAGCGTACTCAAAGTACGTGAGCACCGGAGCACAGAAAATCGCCGCTAGACGGCCGCCAGAGTGGCCTTTGAAGCAGTCTCTAAGAGCGCAGCAGCGCATCGCGCATCACCGCGGCGATTCCCACCGCCAACAGCGCCACCACCGCGCAGGCGCCAAATCCCGCGCTAAACCCGTGCGCCATCAGCATCACCGCCGCCAGCGTCGCGCCAAATGCACCGCCAATGGCGCGGAACAGCAGCATGCAGCCGGTGGCAACGCCGACATCCCCCCGTTCCGCCGCGCTCTGGATGGCCACCGTGATATTGGGCTGCACCAAGCCGATGCCGCCGCCCAGGCAAACGCTGTAGATTTCGCACAAGACCAACGGCGTGCCGGCATCCATGGTCGCCAGCAGCCCCAGCCCCACCACACAAACAACCAGGGCCGCCAGCATGGCCGGCTTGGTCCGCCCCAGCGCGCGGGAAATTTTACCCCCTATATAAGAGAGTACCACGAACGCCAGCAGGAACGGCGTGGTATACAGGCCGGAGGCGGCGGCGCTGGTATGCTTTATATATTGGAAGAACAGCGGCAGCAGCAGCGAGCCGCCAAACGTACACAGTGAATTGGTGGCCGAGAGCAGCAGCCCGCCCAGCACCGTGCCATTGCCGAAAAGCCGCAGCGGCAACATCGGCACGGGCGCATGGTGCTCAACCCAGGCAGTCAGCCCCGTGAACGCCAGCCCCGCCACTACCAGGACCAGCGATGCCCGCGAGTCCCATGCAAAATCCCGCCCGCCCGAGACGCACAGCACCAGCCAGGCGGTAATCGCGCTCACCAGCAGCGCCGCACCGAGGAAGTCGATCTTCTTCCCCCCGCCGGTATGTGGCGGCAGCCGCCGCAGCGCCCGGCTGCTCATTACCCAGGCCAGCGCGCAAAGCGGCAGGTTGATCCAGAAAATCCCCCGCCAGGAAACGCTATCGGTGAGCGCCCCGCCGAGCATGGGCCCGGCGATGCTGGCGATGCCCCACATGCCACTCATATATATCTGGTAACGGCCCCGCTCGCGCGGCGGCGCCACATCGGCAATCGCCGTCTGCGCGATCACCATCAAACCAGCCCCGCCGACGCCCTGCACCGCCCGCCACAGCGCAATTTGCCAGAAATGCCCCGCCGCCGCGCAGCCCAGGGAGGCCACCGCGAACACGAGGATCGCCGGCTGCATCAGCCGCCGCCGCCCATAAATATCCGAAAGCCGCCCGAAAATCGGCGTCGCCGCCGTGCCGGTCAGCAAATAGGCGGAAATAATCCAGGCGATATGCGCCCCGCCCCCCAAATCGCGCGCCATGCGCGGCACCGCCGGCACAATAATCGTCTGGTCCAGCGCCGCGAGCAAAATGCACAACGCCACGCCACGAATGACGGGAAGAATTTCTTCGTGCGTAAACTTCTGCGCCCCCGTCATGCGGGAACGCTACCCCGCCCATGCGGAGTCGTCACCCCGGAGCCGAGGTGTTTTGTACTTGCGGAGGGCGGGCGGTTAAGAACATAATAGAAACACAGACAGATTGCCTTGCCGGTGACTCGCTTAGAATCGGACCAAGAAAAAAATCTCTGCCAGACACATCTAGTATTGATTGCTTTCATTCACGACTAGATGTTGTATAGTTACCTACGTTTAAGATTTACAGGGGCCGGCCAAATGAATGTGATGACGAAGCCTGAAGCAGTCCTGCTCGACGACGGCGTCCAGATGCGAGGCCGCCATCAGGTGCATATTGACCGTTCCCGCGATGCGCTGCTGACCGATTTCGGCCGCGCCACATTGGATGACCGCTACCTCCTCCCCGGCGAGGGCTACCAGGATCTGTTCGCCCGCGTCGCCTCCTACTATGGCGACAACGCCGCGCACGCGCAGCGCCTTTACGACTACATCAGCAAAATGTGGTTCATGCCCGCCACCCCGGTACTCTCCAACGGCGGCACCGAGCGCGGCCTGCCGATCTCCTGCTTCCTCAACGAAGCCTCCGATTCGCTGGAAGGCATCGTGGGCCTGTGGAACGAGAATGTCTGGCTTGCCTCCAAGGGCGGCGGCATCGGCTCCTACTGGGGCAATTTGCGCTCCATCGGCGAAAAAGTCGGCCAGAACGGCAAAACCTCCGGCGTCGTGCCCTTCATCCGCGTCATGGACAGCCTCACCCTGGCCATCAGCCAAGGCTCGCTGCGCCGCGGCTCGGCGGCGGTGTATCTGCCCGTCTGGCATCCGGAAATCGAGGAATTCATCGAAATCCGCCGCCCGACCGGCGGCGACCCCAACCGCAAGGCGCTCAACCTGCACCACGGCATCCTGATCTCCGACGCTTTCATGCGCGCCGTGGAATCGGACTCCGAATGGATGCTCACCTCGCCGAAGGACCGCGCCCATGTGCGCAGCATTTCCGCCCGCGCGCTGTGGGTGCGCATCCTTACCGCCCGCATCGAGACCGGCGAGCCGTACCTCATTTTCTCCGACCATGTGAACAACGCCCGCCCCGAACACCACAAACTCGCCGGGCTGGAAGTCAAAACCTCCAACCTTTGCGCCGAAATCACTTTGCCCACTGGCATCGACCAATACGGCAAGCAGCGCACCGCGGTCTGCTGCCTTTCCTCGCTCAACCTGGAAACCTGGTTCGAGTGGCACAAGGAAGAGCAGTTCATCGAGGACATCATGCGCTTCCTCGACAACGTGCTGCAGGATTTCATCGACAAGGCGCCGGACCTGATGGAGAAGGCGAAATACGCCGCCATGCGCGAGCGCTCCGTCGGCCTCGGCGTCATGGGCTTCCACTCCTTCCTGCAGGACCAGAACGTGCCGTGGGAAAGCGTGATGGCCAAAGTGTGGAACGTGAAGATGTTCAAGCACTTACGCGCTGGCGCTGATGCTGCCTCGAAGAAGCTGGCGGAGGAGCGCGGCGCCTGCCCGGATGCCGCCGATTACGGCGTCATGGAGCGTTTCTCGCACAAAATCGCCATCGCGCCGACCGCCTCGATCTCCATTATCACCGGCAACACCTCGCCGGGCATCGAGCCGATCGCCGCCAACGTGTTCCTGCAAAAGACCCTCTCCGGCAGCTTTTCCGTGCGCAACCGGCCCTTGCAGAAGCTGCTGGCCAAATACGGCCGCGACGACGAGGAAACCTGGTCCTCCATCACCACCACCAAGGGCAGCGTGCAGCATCTGGACTTCCTCACCCCGCACGAGAAGGACGTCTACAAAACCGCGTTCGAGCTGGATCAGCGCTGGATCATCGAACACGCGGCCGACCGCACGCCCTATATCTGCCAGAGCCAGTCGATTAACATCTTCGTGCCGGCCAATGTGAACAAGCGCGACCTTCACCAGTACCACTATCAAGCCTGGAAAAAAGGCGTAAAATCATTGTATTACTGCCGTTCGCTCTCCATCCAGCGGGCTGATACCGTGTCCGAGAAAGCCATCCGCCCGGATGAGTTCACCGGCATTCCGGTCGAGTCCGCTCCCGGCGTGCAGGCCTCTGCCTCGACGAATTACGAGGAATGCCTAGCCTGCCAATAGCCGCTTAAAGCCTCAGGCCCCATTAATCGGGGCCTGGGGCCCGTGGCCCCAGTGGGGTCCAGGGGCAAGGCCCCTGGTGGGGATCCAAGGGGGTGAAGCCCCTCGGCCTTATCCAAGATAATAACATAACTTCAAGGCGTTAAGACCATGAGCGAAAATCTGCCCGTCAAAATTGACCTGCTCACCGAGAACCCGGTCTACAAGCCGTTCCGCTACCCCTGGGCCTATGACGCCTGGTTGACCCAGCAGCGCGTGCATTGGCTGCCCGAGGAAGTGCCGCTTGCCGATGACGTGAAGGATTGGCACAAAAACCTCACTTTGGCCGAACGCAACCTGCTCACGCAGATTTTCCGCTTCTTCACCCAGGCGGATGTCGAGGTGAACAACTGCTACATGAAGCAGTATTCCCAGGTGTTCAAACCCACCGAAGTGTTGATGATGCTCTCGGCCTTCTCGAACATCGAGACCATCCACATCGCCGCGTACTCGCATTTGCTCGATACCGTGGGCATGCCGGAGGTCGAATACACCGCGTTCCTTAAGTACAAGGAAATGAAGGATAAATACGACTTTATGCACGGCTTCTCGGTCGATAATAAGCATAATATCGCCAAAACCCTGGCCGCGTTCGGCGCCTTCACCGAGGGTCTGCAACTCTTCGCCTCCTTCGCCATTTTGCTCAACTTCCCGCGCTTCAACAAAATGAAGGGCATGGGCCAGATCATCACCTGGTCGGTGCGCGATGAGTCGCTGCACTGCGAATCGATCATCAAGCTGTTCCGCACCTTCGTGCAGGAAAACCCGGAAATCTGGACCGAGGAGCTGCGCCGCGACCTCTACCTGACCTGCGCCACCATCGTCGACCACGAGGACGCGTTCATCGACCTCGCCTTCGAACTGGGCGCCGTGGAGGGCCTGACCGCGGAAGAGGTGAAGCGCTACATCCGCTACATCGCCGACCGCCGCCTCACCCAGCTCGGCCTGAACGTGCTGTTCCACGTCGACAAAAACCCCCTGCCCTGGCTGGACGAAATGCTGAACGCCGTGGAACACGCGAATTTCTTCGAAAACCGCTCCACCGAGTATAGCAAGGCCTCCACCACCGGCAGTTGGGAGGACGCTTTCTCCGATTTTGCCGTCACCGAGCCCGCCGGCAGCTTGCCGGTACAATAAAACCCTGGCACCATTAACATCTATTAACCTTAAGGTTGCATTCGATAAGTGTAACAAGCTAAGTGCTATCAAAGGGTTGCTGCTTTTTCGTAGCGCGGCATCTGAATTTATTCTAACAATCATTATGTCTAGGGATGTTACCGCGTTCGGCCCGCCTAATCCGCAGATCGATCAGCGTTTTATTGGACTTTGGCGGCTTTATTTTGGACGATCGTATCATGGCAAGTGTACCCGAGGACGAGACAGAGACCCAGGTCAAGGCAGGCGCGGCAGTGCCACGCTATAGCCGCCGCTTGTCCGATAAAATTCTCATCGCCTTCCACCACGCATGCGACCAGGGCGACTATGAAATCGCCGAGCAGTTGCTGCGTATTCTGGAAACCATGCTGACCCGCCGCACCGTGCCGCCGGATGCCAACCGCCGCAAAAGCATCGAGAGCCTGGTGGCGGCGCATGAGCGCCTCTGGCACTTGCGCCACCCGGAAAAGAAGTTCGGCTGAACGGGGCCGGACTCAGGTAATTATTTTCTCGTAGCTTTCGTCACCGCCGAGATGGAACGCCAGCCCGGACCACTGGGAAAACTGGTCGTACCACACGCTTAAATGCAGCTTGCCCGTAACATCGAAGCGCTGCGCCACAATAAACCCGTTCCCGGCCAGGGGTAGCTTGCTCCAGCCGGCAGAGTTCACAATCGCCGGATAACAATGCGCGGTCTGCACGTTAATGAGCGTGCCATTCAGCATGGCCTTGTTCCAATAGGTCAAGGGCATGCTGTCCGGCGGCGCGGTATATTCCGGGTAGCTCTTTGCCGGGTAGGTATGGTTGACCCCCACCACATCGTAACCGGCGGCGGTTTTATGCGCATGCACCTCAAGCTGGGTACCGTTGTCGTTCACCTGGCTCTCCAGGCTCTGGAACACCCCGCCCGACCACCGCTCGGTCACGGTGGCGCCATAGCGGAACAGCGCAATCCCGGCAAACGTCACCAGCAGGGCTATATTGATATCCACCACCAGGTTATCGCCGCCGCGGGTGAAACGCAGATGGTGCTCGCCGATCTTCGTGCCATTGCGCAGCACCTGAAAAGCCATCTGGCCCCCCGGCGGCACGGGCAACGCGTCCGCGAACACCGGCCTTGTCACGGCCATCGCCGCGGCCGAAGCCGTGGCTCCCGTCAAAAACCGCCGCCGCTCCATCCTTAATCCCACCTCTCCGATGAAAATGATCTAACATCCGATCACTTCCGGCTGCTTGAATATACGATGAAGCTTGAGCATTGGATCAGCCGCCCGTTAGATAGGGGCGACATCCACGGCTTACCGTGGCAGAATATCAATATGCACCAACTGATCCTTCTCCGTCACGCCAAAGCGGCCCCTGAGAACTCCGCCGCCTCGGATCACGACCGCCCGCTGACTGACGCCGGCCGCCAAGCCGCCACCGCCATCGCCCATGCCATGCGCAAGGCCGGACTGGCGCCGGATGTGGTGCTGGTTTCCACCGCGGTGCGCACGCAGGAGACCTTCACGGCATTGGAAGCCGGCGGCGTGTGGGATGAATGGCCCAACACGGATTTCCTGCCCGCTTTGTACATGGCCACCCCCAACCAAATCCGCGACCTGCTGCGCGACCTGCCGGAAACCGTGCGCAGCACGCTGGTGATCGGGCATAATCCGGGGCTGCACGAACTCGCCGTGTCGCTGGCCGGCCCCTCCAGCTCCGAACCGGACCTGGTCCGCCTCAGCGACGGCTTCCCCACCGCCGCCCTGGCCGAATTTCTCGTCACGACTCCCTGGCGGCGCCTGGGCGCGCGCGGGGCCAACCTGCAACGCGTCATCAAACCGGCCGATATTGTCTGACGTACCTGTCTCGCACTTGTCGGGCACGCGCGGCCACGCGCAAGCAACAGGACAGCGATGCGGCCAGAATGCTGCAACCGCGAATGCCTGACTTTACTTATGACGCATGATTTAATAACGGTCTCTTAGTCAGCGCCATGCCAGGCTGTTCTATCTTATTCGAACGCTCCCTCGAACCAATCAGAAGGTGAATCCGCATGCCTCATTCCGCAACCAGCACGCAAGTTGGCACAGCTTCGCTGACCCATGACGGCAAAACGGCCACCCTGCCCGTTCTGACAGGCTCTCTCGGCCCCGCCTGCGTCGATATCCGCAAGCTCCAGACCGACCTTGGCATCTTCACCTTCGACCCCAGCTACGGCGCCACCGCCTCGTGTGAAAGCTCCATCACCTACATCGACGGCGACGCAGGCATCCTGCTGTATCGCGGCTACCCGATCGAGCAACTGGCTGAAAAATCCACCTTCCTCGAAGTCGCCTATCTGCTCCTCTTCGGCAACCTGCCAACCACGACCGAGCTGAACAATTTCACCAACGGCGTGACCAAGCACACCATGCTGCACGAGCAGATCCGCCGCTTCTGGGACGGATTCCGCCGCGACGCCCACCCGATGGCCATGCTCTGCTCCGTCGTCGGCGCCATGTCCGCCTTCTACCCGGACAGCATCGACACCCACGACCCCCGCCAGCGCGAAATCAGCGCTTACCGCATGATCGCGAAAATCCCGACCATCACCGCCTGGGCGCACAAATACAACGTCGGCCAGCCGCTGATCTACCCGCGCAACGACCTGAACTACTCGGAAAACTTCCTGCACATGTTCCATGCCGTCCCGGCGGAACCCTATGAGCAGAACCCGATCCTGACCCGCGCGATGGACCGCATCCTCATTCTGCACGCCGACCACGAGCAGAACGCCTCCACCTCCACGGTGCGCCTGGCCGGCTCCACCGGCGCCAACCCGTTCGCCTGCATCGCCGCCGGCATCGCCTCCCTCTGGGGCCCCGCACACGGCGGCGCCAACGAGGCCGTGCTGAAAATGCTCGCCGAAATCGGCCACAAGGATAACATCCCGGCCTTCATCGCGCAGGTGAAAGACAAAAACAGCGGCGTGAAGCTCATGGGCTTCGGCCATCGGGTTTACAAAAACTTCGACCCGCGCGCCAAAATCATGCAGGCCACCTGCTACGAAGTCCTCGAAGCCCTTGGCATCAAGGACGAGCCGATGCTCGACCTGGCCATGGAACTGGAAAAAATCGCGCTGGAGGACGAATACTTCGTCTCCCGCAAGCTCTACCCGAACGTCGATTTCTATTCGGGCATCATCCTGAAAGCCATGGGCTTCCCCACCACCATGTTCACCCCCATCTTCGCCCTCGCCCGCACCGTCGGCTGGATCAGCCAGTGGATGGAAATGATCGAAGACCCGCAACAACGGATCGGCCGCCCGCGCCAGATCTACACCGGCGCCCCAACCCGCGACTACACGCCAATCGGCCAACGGGGTTGATGCGGAGGCGCTTAAGTGAGCAAGGCCAAGGGGCTCTGCCCCTTGGCACCCCGCCAAAGGCTCGCCTTTGGAAGCCATTAACTAAGGTTTCTGAGAGGGGGTCCAGGGGGCAAAGCCCCTTGGCCTTGCTCCCTTAAATGCCCTCCCGCATCTCCCGTTTGGCCGCCAGCCCGTGGCGCAATTTGGTGGGCGGGCTGGTGTTTGTGGCGCTGGTTATTGGGCTGGCGACGGTTGCGTATGTGTTGTCCGGCTGGTCCTGGGGCGATGCGTTTTATTTTGTCATTATCACTGTGTTCACGGTTGGGTATGAGGAGGTTCATCCCATCGTCACGGGCGGACTACGCGCGCTCACCATTGGCACCATTATATTGGGTTGCACGGGAATTACGTTTCTCACCGTTGCTCTGGTGCAATTCATCACCATCGCGCAGATTCAGGAATTATTCGGGAGCAAGCGGATGAAGACGCAGATCGCCAAGATGACCGGCCATGTGATTGTCTGCGGCTATGGCCGGATCGGCCAGATGCTGGCGGACGAGCTGCATGCCGGCGGCGCGGAATTCGTGATTGTTGATGTTGACGACAAGCATTTTGCCGAGGCCACGGCGCGCGGCTATGCCACATGGAAGGGCGACGCCACCGAGGAGGCGGTGCTGGAGACCGTGGGCGTGCACCGTGCCCGCGCTCTGGCAACCGTAGTGCCCAATGATGCAGTGAACGTGTTCATCACGCTTTCCGCGCGTAATTTGAACAAGGAGCTGGAGATCATCGCCCGCGGCGAGGCCGCCAGCACCAAGAGCAAGCTGTTGCAGGCAGGCGCCAGCTCGGTGGTGGAACCCACGCATATCGGCGCCGAGCGCATCGCCCAGCTACTGCTGTTTCCCCGCACCTCGATCTTTACCGACAACTCGTCGCACATGCGCCTCCTCGGCGCCGAGCTGCATACGCTGGGGCTCGATATGGAGGTTATGGCCGTGGCGCCAGACAGCCCGCTGGCCGGTGCGACCATCGACAAGATTGAACGCAAGGCCATCGGCAGCCTGTTCATCATCGCCATCAACCGCAAAAGCGGCGAGACTTCTCACCCGCCCCGACCCGTCTACCATTATTGAGGCCGGTGACGGCGTGGTGGTCATCACCCGTTCCGGGCGGAGCACGCCGAAGATAAGTTGAGTTTGCCCACCTGCAATGCCACCATGTTCCGGCCCGCTTATTGTGCGGCAGCATGGACTGGTTACATACCGAGCCCAACACAACCTCTCCAGGACGCATCATGCCCTCATTGTCCGACCCAATAAAACTCGGCGGCCTCACGCTGCCCAACCGCATCATCATGGCCCCGCTCACCCGCTCGCGTTCCGGCGCCTCGCGCGTGCCTAACGCGCTGATGGCGGAATACTACGCGCAGCGCGCCACCGCCGGGCTGATCCTTTCCGAGGCCACCTCGGTTTGCCCGCAAGGTGTCGGCTATGCCAACACGCCCGGCCTGTGGTCGGACGAGCAGGTGCAGGGCTGGAAGCTGGTGACCAAGGCAGTACATGCGGCGGGCGGGCGCATTTTCGCGCAGCTCTGGCATGTCGGCCGCATTTCAGCCCCCATGTTCCTCAACGGCGAACTCCCCGTCGCCCCCAGCGCCATCGCTGCCCCAGGCCATGTCCGTTTGGTCCGCCCCGAACAGGAATACGTTACCCCGCGCGCGTTGGACATTTCAGAAATCCCGGTGGTGGTGGAAGCCTACCGCAAGGCGGCGATGAACGCACAAATGGCCGGGTTTGACGGCGTGGAGCTGCACGGCGCCAACGGCTACCTGCTCGACCAGTTTTTGCAGGACGGCAGCAACCACCGCACCGACGAATACGGCGGCTCGATCAAAAACCGCGCCCGGCTGATGCTCGAAGTCACCGACGCCGTCACCTCCGTGTGGGAAGCCGACCAGGTGGGCATGCACCTCGCTCCGCGCATGGACAGCAATGGCGCGGGCAATTCAGACCCGGTCGGCACGTTCAGCTATGTCGCGGCGGAGCTAGGCGAGCGCGGCCTCGCCTTCATCTGCGCCCGCGAATACCAGGGGCCGGATTCGCTCGGCCCGCGCCTGAAGAAGATTTTCGGCGGCACCTTCATCGCCAACGAGAATTTCACCTTACAAACCGCACAGGCCGCGCTGGACACCGGCGACGCCGATGCCGTGGCCTGGGGCAAATTGTTCATCGCCAACCCGGACCTCGTGGCGCGCTTCAAATCCGGCGCTCCGCTCAACGAGCCCAGGCCTGAGTCCTTCTACGCCGGCGGCGGCGAAGGCTACACCGACTACCCGGCCCTGGAATCCGCTCTGGCGTAACCTGTTTAGGGTGGCATCCGGGCGCACCCTAAACAATTCCACCCCTTAACAACAATTATGCGGGCACATCATCCATGCAGCCGCGCCCATGGCGTTCAGCCCGGTTGATTGGTATAGACCGAGCCTGTTAAATTTCTGAAGGTTACAAAATGGCACGCCGCCGGCAGCTCTATGAAGGCAAAGCAAAAATCCTGTTCGAAGGTCCCGAACCCGGCACCCTCGTGCAATATTTCAAGGATGACGCCACCGCGTTCAACGCCCAGAAAAAGGGCACCATCACCGGCAAGGGCGTGCTGAACAACCGTATCAGCGAGTTCCTGATGCTCAAGCTGGCGGAAATCGGCATCCCCACGCACTTCATCCGCCGCCTCAACATGCGCGAGCAACTTATTAAAGAAGTTGAGATCATCCCCATCGAGGTCGTGGTCCGCAACGTCGCCGCCGGCAGCCTGTCGCAGCGCCTGGGCATCCCCGAGGGTACGCGCCTGCCGCGCTCGATCGTCGAATATTACTACAAAAACGACCAGCTCAACGACCCGATGGTCGCCGAGGAGCACATCACCGCCTTCGGCTGGGCCACCCCGCCGGACATGGACGACATTGTGCACCTCACCCTGCGCATCAACGATTTCCTCACCGGCCTGTTCCTCGGCGTCGGCATCATTTTGGTCGACTTCAAAATCGAATTCGGCCGCCTGTACGAGAACGAGGACATGCGAATCGTCCTCGCCGACGAGATCAGCCCGGATAACTGCCGCCTGTGGGATTCCAAGACCAACGAGAAGATGGACAAGGACCGCTTCCGCCGCGACCTCGGCAAAATCGAGGAAGCCTACCAGGAAGTCGCCCGCCGCCTCGGCATTCTGCCCGAAGCCGGCACCCGCGACCTGAAGGGCCCGGAGATGATGCAATGAAAGCCATCGTCACCGTCATGCTGAAAAACGGCGTACTGGACCCCCAGGGCAAAGCCATCGGCCACGCCCTGAACAATCTGGGTTTCGCCCAGGTGGGTGAAGTCCGCGCCGGCAAGATCATCGAACTCGAACTCGCCGAAACCGACCCGGTTGCCGCGCAAGCCGCGGCCGAGGAAATGGCAAAAAAGCTCCTGGCCAACACCGTGATCGAGAGCTATTCCGTCGCCATCGCTTGAGGCGCCCAAGCGGAACCCCCGAAAAACCAGAATGATGCACGCATCCTTCTGGTTTTTTTTATCTCGGGCCGTCACCGCGAGCCCTCCCTAAACCGCTTTACATCCCCCACGCCCCAAGGCAGGAGAAACCCCATGAAAGCAGGCATTCTTCTCTTCCCCGGCATCAACCGCGAGCGCGACATGGTGCTGGCCGTCCGCCAGTCTTTTGGCACTGAACCCAGGATCGTCTGGCATAAGGAGACCGACCTCTCCGGCCTCGACCTTGTCATCATCCCCGGCGGCTTCTCCTTTGGCGATTACCTGCGCTGCGGCGCCATGGCGGCGCAATGCCGGTGATGCAGGCGGTAAAAACCCATGCCGAACGCGGCGGCTACGTGCTCGGCGTGTGCAACGGCTTCCAGATCCTCACCGAATCCGGCCTGCTCCCCGGCGCTTTGCTGCGCAACGCCGGGCTGCGCTTTCTCTCCATGGACACCATGCTGCGGGTCGCGCGCAACGACACCGTATTCACCTCCAAATACGCCAAGGGCGAAGTCTTCCGCGCCCCCATGGCGCACGGTGACGGCAATTACTTCGCCGATGACGCGACGCTCGACCGCCTGGAAGGCGAAGGCCTGGTTGCCTTCCGCTACGCACGACGAGACAACCGCAACGGCTCCGCCCGCGCCATCGCCGGCATCTACTCGCCCAATCTGCGCGTGCTTGGCCTGATGCCGCACCCGGAAGATCTGGTGGACCCGCTGATGGGCGGCACCGACGGCAAACCCCTTTTTGACTCACTGGCAGCAGCATGAAAACGGTTGACGAAGCCCTCGCCAAATCCTTCGGCCTCAACGCCAAGGAATACGCCAAAGTCCTGGAAATCATGGGCCGCACGCCCAGCTTCACCGAGCTTGGCATCTTCTCCGTCATGTGGTCGGAGCATTGCTCCTACAAATCCTCCCGCATCTGGCTGAAAGCAACTCCCGACCAAAGCCCCCTGGGTCATCCACGGCCCCGGCGAGAATGCCGGCGTCATCGATATCGGCGATGGGCTGGCCGCGATTTTCAAGATGGAATCGCATAACCACCCGAGCTTCATCGAGCCCTACCAGGGCGCCGCCACCGGCGTCGGCGGCATTTTGCGCGATGTGTTCACCATGGGTGCCCGCCCCATCGCCAACCTAAACGCTTTGCGCTTTGGCGACCCATCTCTTCCAGTAACGAAGCGCGTGGTGGATGGCGTGGTCCGCGGCATCGGCGGCTACGGCAATTGCGTCGGCGTGCCCACGGTCGGCGGCGAGGTCAATTTTCACCCCGCCTACAACGGCAATCCCCTGGTCAACGCCATGACGGTCGGCATCGCAGCACAGGACAAAATCTTCCTCTCCGCCGCCGCCGGCATCGGCAACCCGGTCGTCTACGTCGGCTCCAAAACCGGGCGCGACGGCATCCACGGCGCCACCATGGCGAGCACTGAGTTTGACGCCTCATCGGAAGAAAAACGCCCCACCGTGCAGGTCGGCGATCCGTTCACCGAAAAACTGCTGATCGAAGCCTGCCTGGAGCTGATGCAGACCGACGCCATCGTCGCCATCCAGGACATGGGCGCGGCCGGCCTCACCTCCTCCTCGGTGGAAATGGCCGGCAAGGGCGGCGTCGGCATCGAGCTGACGCTCGACAATGTGCCGCAGCGCGAGACTGGCATGACCGCCTACGAGATGATGCTCTCGGAAAGCCAGGAGCGCATGCTCCTCGTGCTGAAACCAGAACGCAGCGAAATGGCACGCGCCATCATCGAAAAATGGGACCTCGACTTCGCCGTCATCGGCCATATCACCGATACCGGCCGCATCGTCATCACCCACAAAGGCGTGGTGGAAGCCGATATCCCCCTCGCCCCGCTCTCCGACGCGGCGCCCCTTTACCGCCGCCCCTACGTTGAGCCCCCCAAACCTGCCCCGCTCGGCCCCATCTCTTCGGACAAGAGCCTGGAAGCAGCACTGCTCAAACTCATCGCCTGCCCGGACCTCTGCTCGCGCCGCTGGATTTTTGACCAGTACGACTCCACCGTCGGCGGCCAGACCGTAAAGCGCCCCGCCGAGTCGGACGCCGCCATTGTCCGCCTGGAGGGAACCCGGCGCGCGCTCGCCATCACCACCGACTGCACGCCCCGCTACTGTGTGGCCGACCCCGAACAAGGCGGCGCGCAAGCCGTGGCCGAAGCCTGGCGCAACATCACCGCCACCGGCGCCACACCGCTGGCCGTCACTGACAACATGAACTTCGGCAACCCGGAAAAGCCGGAAATCATGGGCCAGTTCGTCGGCGCCATCAAAGGCATGGCCGCCGCCTGCATTGCGCTGGATTTCCCCGTCGTCTCCGGCAACGTCTCGCTGTATAACGAGACCGAGGGCAAGGGCATCCTGCCCACCCCGGCCATCGGCGCCGTCGGCGTGCTGGAAGACGCCTCGCTGGCCTGCGGCATCGCCATCGCCCCCGGCCAGGATTTGGTGCTCATCGGCGCCACCACTGGTGAATTAGGCCGTTCCCTCTGGCTGCGCGAAATCTGCGGCCTGGAGACCGGCGCCCCGCCGCTGGTGGACCTCGCCGCCGAGCGCGCCAATGGCGACTTCGTGCGCGACCAAATCCTCGCCGGCAAAATCGCAGCCTGCCACGATCTCTCCGACGGCGGCCTGCTCGTCGCGGTCACTGAAATGGCGCTGGCCAGCAACACCGGCGCCGACCTCACCCAGATGGACACCTCGCACGCCTTCTGCTTCGGCGAGGACCAGGCCCGCTACATCCTCGCCGTCGAGGATGCCGAGCCCTTGCTCACCGCCGCCTTCGCCGCCGGCATCCCCGCGCAAAAAATTGGCCACACCACCATCGACGAATGTTTGACTCTGCCCGGTGGCGTCGCCATATCGTTGTCTGTACTGCGCGCCGCCAATGAGAGTTTTTTCCCCACCTGGTTTGCCTGAAGGATATCAAACATGGCCATGCCAGCTAGTGAAATCGAAGCCCTGATCAAATCCGCCTTCCCGGATGCGGTCATCACCATCGAGGACCTCGCGGGAGACAACGACCACTTCGCCGCCACGGTCATCTCCGAGGCGTTTCGCGGCATCTCCCGCGTGCGCCAGCACCAGATGGTCTACGCGGCACTTCAGGGCAACATGGGCGGCGCGCTCCACGCCCTGGCACTGCAAACCGCAGCTCCCGATTAAGGAAAATGACCGCCCATGACAGACCAAGTTTTCGTTGAAATTCAGTCACATATCGAGTCTTCCCCGATCCTGCTCTTCATGAAGGGCACGCCGATGTTCCCGCAATGCGGCTTTTCGGCCCGCGTCGTGCAAATCCTCAAGCATTCCGGCGTCGCCTTCAAAACCGTCAACGTGTTGGAAAACCCGGAAATCCGTGACGGCATCAAGAGCTTCAGCAACTGGCCGACCATTCCCCAGCTCTACGTCCTGGGAGAATTCGTCGGCGGCTGCGACATCGTGACCGAGATGTACCAGACCGGCGAACTTGAAGCCCTGCTGAACGAAAAAGGCATCGCGCAGGACAGCGCCGCCTGATGTTTTAGCGCATCACCCGGCGATGCGCTTTGCCTTCGTCACCGACGAACTCCCCAGACCCGGCACCGCCGGTCACCTGGCGCTGAACTTCGCCATCATCGAATGGCTGCGCGGCCTGGGGCATGAGGTTGAAGTACTGCTGGTTGGCCGCCGCCTGCCACGGCCAGTGGAACGCTACGCTCTGGTGGCCGCCGCCGGACCGCACATCCACCGTTTCGGCGGCTACATCGCGGCCAGCTCCCCGCGTGCCCTGGCCACCAGCCTCGCGCACACGCTGCTGCGCCACCTCCCCACCTCCCTGGCCACCAAACTCCGCAGCACCCGCCACGGCGCTGACACAGTGCTCGGCAGTTTCACCTCTCCCGCTGACGCCGCCTGGTGCGCCCGTTATTGCGCCAAAAACCCGCCGGACGCGGTGCTGGTAGACACCATCTTCCGCACCCCCGTCCTGGCCGCTCCCGGTCTCGCCAACCTCAACAGCGTGCTCATCACGCATGATCTGTTCCACCGCCGCCACCGCGCCATGCGCAGCGCCGGCTACAGCGTGCAGCCCGCATCCCTCACCCGCGAGGATGAAGCAGCACTCGCCGCCACCGCGCGCCACATCGCCGCCATCCAGCCCGAGGAAGCCAAAATCCTGGAGCTTATGTGCCCTGCCCGCGACGTGTTTCTGCTTCCCATGCCGGCCATCCCCGCCCCGCCCCCGCCTGGCATCGCCAAGCTCCCCCACCGCCTAGTCTTCATCGGTAGCGCCTCGCTGCCAAACCTTGACGGCCTGCGCTGGTTCTTCACCGAAGCCTGGCCCCGCCTGCGCGGCCGGGGCATCACCTTGGACCTCATCGGCAACTGCGGCCCCGCCCTGCGCAACCTGCCCGAAGGTGTCACCCGCCTCGGCCGGGTGGACAACATCGCCCCCCTGCTCCACCGTGCGGCACTCGCCATCGCCCCCCTGCGCGTCGGCTCTGGCCTCAAAATCAAACTGCTGGACTACGCCCGCCACGGCCTGCTCACCATCGCCACCCCCGCCAGCCTGGAAGGTTTCGCGCACGACCCCGACAGCCCATTCATCGAGGCCAAAACGCCCGAGGCTTTCGCCCGCGCCATCATCAAACAACTAAAATCCCCGCCGCCGCCCGATGCCGCCCTGGCCTACATCGCCAGCCACTACGGCCCCGGCCCCAGTTTCGCCGGCCTCGCCCAGGCGCTACTGCCGCAAAAGGGCCACGCAACCTTACCCGCCGTCTGACAGCAACCTCGCCCCACCGGAGCTTTTTACCTCCGCTCTATCGGCTTCACCCCCAAAACTTTGCCTAAATTTATAAAAATAACGTTTTCCCCGCTTTAACTTTCTCCGGTGCAGTTTCCCGCCATGACCAGCACCACCCCCCATGCCGCACCCATCAAACTCCCCCGCTGAGATCCTCGCGGACACGCAAGTGGGCGTGCAAGTGGACGCGCAGGCCCCGGCCGCGCACACCGCGCGCGAGCTACGCCAGCGCACCGCCCGCCGTGAAGTCACCGAGCGCCGCCGCATCACCCAGCGCCTGCGCCAAGCGCTCGTCACCGGCGGCCTCAAGCTGCACTACCAACCACTGGTCTCGCTGCAATCGGGCTTCATCCGTGGCGCCGAGGCCATCATCCGCCTGCAACACAGCCGCCGCGGCCTCATCGCCGCCGCCAACTTCATGCCCATCGCCGAGCGCACGGACATCATTAACGACATCGGCGGCTGGATGCTGCATCAGGCCTGCGTGGAGGCCGCCACCTGGCCCGCCCCGCTCACCGTCGCCCTCAGCCTCTCGCAGCGCCACGTGCAAAGCGGCCGGCTGATCCGCCAGCTCCTGGAATCCCTCAGCGCCTCCGGCCTCTCCCCAGACCGCCTGGAACTGGAACTCACCGAAGCCATGCTGATCGACGACAACGACGACACCGTGTTTTCCCTCAAAGCCCTGCAAGGCCTCGGCGTGCGCATGGCGCTCAACAATTTCGGCACGGGCTACGCCTCCTTAAGCGCCCTCAAACGCCTGCCCATCACCACCCTGCGGCTGGACCGTTCCCTTATCCATAACCTCGGCGAAGGCACGGGCACCGCCATCGTGCAGGCCGCCATCAACGCCGGTCACGTCCTGGGCTGCGCCGTGCTGGCTGACGGCGTGGAATACGAATCCCAGTTCAAACGCCTCACCGAAATCGGCTGCGACGAAGGCCAGGGCCCCTATTTCAACCAGCCCGTCACCGCCGCTGAAATTTCCGCCATGCTCGCCACTGGCTAGAGTGCGATCGTTTTAGGTTCGCGCATCTTGCGCGGAGCTAAAACGTGAATCGCCCTCAGAAACGAAGTTAGAGCCTGATCGCTCCTAAAGTGATCAGGCTCTAACCACCTTCCACTCTTCCGCGGCTTTGGGCATAAGAGCCCCATGACATCAGACCCCGCCGAAAAAGCGATTCTCTCCCTGCTAACCGGCAAGGACGCGCAAAAATCCATCTCCCCCACCGATGCCGCCCGCGCCCTGGCAGGCAACCCGCCGGGCGTAGCATGGCGCGGCAGCCTCTCGCCCATCCGCCTCGCGGCCCAGCGCCTCGCCAAAGCCGGCGTCATCGAGCTGCTGCGCAAAGGCAAACCCGTCCCCCCGGCGGAAGCCCGCGGCGTCATCCGCCTGCGCCTCACCCAGGCTGAATAACCATGCGCCGCTCCATGACCAATTTCATCACCGGCTTCGGTGAGGCCTGGAGCCTTGCCAAGCCCTATTTTGGCTCCGAGGAACGCTGGCGCGCCTACAGCCTGCTGGCCGCCGTCATCGGCCTCAACCTGCTGCTGGTCGGCCTCAACGTGGTACTCACCTACTGGAACCGCGACTTCTTCAACGCCATCCAGGTCTATGACGAACCCACGGTCGTGCACCTGCTGTATTACTTCCTGGTGCCCATCCAGGGCTCCACCCTGCCCATGCCCGGCTTTGCGGAGCTGGTCGTCATCTACATCCTCATCGCGGTGTACGCCTTCTACCTCAACCAGATGCTGCAAATCCGCTGGCGGCAGTGGCTCACCACGCACTACGTCGAAAACTGGCTCTCCGAGCGCGCCTATTACAACATCAGCCTGTCGCAGAGCCGCAGCGCCGTCATCGACAATCCGGATCAGCGCATCTCCGAGGATCTGCGCGACTTCACCACCAACAGCCTGGCGCTGGGCATGGACTTCATCACCAACGTCGTCACCCTGTTCAGCTTCGTTTTCGTGCTCTACGCCATCTCCGGCTCGATCAAACTCTTTGGCATCACCATCCCCGGCTACATGCTCTGGGTCGCCGTGCTCTATTCCATAGTCGGCACCTTCTTCACCCAGATCATCGGCCGCAAACTCGTGCCGCTCTCCTTCAACCAGCAGCGCCTGGAAGCTGATTTCCGTTACAGCCTCGTCCGCGTGCGCGAGAACCCCGAAGCCATCGCGCTCTATCGCGGCGAGGCCGACGAACAAACCACGCTCAACGAACGCTTCCAGGCGGTGCGGGATAATTTCTGGGCCATCATGCGCCGGACCAAACTGCTGAACTTCTTCACCATCGGCTTTACCCAGATCGCCAACATCTTTCCCCTCGTCGTCATCCTGCCCCGCTATTTCGCCAAAGCCATCGGCCTCGGCGGCCTGAGCCAAATTCCCATGGTCTTCGGCCAAGTCCAGGGCGCCCTCTCCTGGTTCGTCACCTCATATCCAGAACTCGTCACCTGGCGCGCCACCGTCTCGCGTCTTTACGGCTTCCGCGAAGCCGTCTCCGCCGCCCGCATCGCCAGCGGCGCCGGCCCGCAACGCAGCGCCCCCGGCGCCGCTCTCACGCTGGAAAACCTCACCCTCACCCTGCCGGACGGCCGCTGCCTGCTCGACCACGCCAGCCTCACCCTACCCCCCGGCGAACCCATCATCCTCACCGGCCCCTCGGGTGCGGGCAAATCCACCCTCTTCCGCGCCATCGCCGGCATCTGGCCCTTCGGCAACGGCAGCATCACGCCCCCAACCGGCACCATTCTTTTCCTGCCACAAAAACCCTACTTCCCGCTCGGCAGCCTCAAACGCACCGCCACCTACCCCGCCATCGAACAAAACGTCGCCGACGATGCCGTCCGCACCGCCCTCACCGACGTCGGCCTGGAATCCCTCATCCCCCGCTTGGCCGAGACCGACAACTGGAGTTCTCATCCTCTCAGGTGGCGAACAACAACGCCTCGCCATCGCCCGCGCCCTCATCACCAAACCAGACTGGCTCTTCCTCGACGAAGCAACCTCCGCCCTGGACGCCCCCTCCGCCACCAAAATCCAGGCAGCTCTCAAAACAAAACTCCCCACCACAACCATCGTCTCCATCAGCCACCACGCCACCATCACCCCCACCCACCGCCACCTCACCCTGTCCAGCGGGGTCCTGGTTGAGGCGTAAGCGGGGGGCGGAAGCAAGACGAGGGGTGCAATGCCCCCTCGTCTTGCTTCCGCCCCCCGCTTTAAGTGACTGTTTTAAAAGCCACCCCGGCCATGCCGAACCGGCGCAGGGCGTCGGCACGCATGGCTGTTATTTCTCCGCGGCTTTCTTCCTGCACGCCGGGTGGCGGGGTGAGGATCATGGTATCGGGGTCGGGGGTGGTGTCGGGTTCGTGTTCCTCGACGAAGCCTTCGGCTTTGAGTTTTAGCATATGTGCCAGCACGTTGCGTTGCGCGGCGGCTTTCAGGTGGGGGTCCGTTTTGTTGTAGAGTTTGGCGGAGAGTGCCGCGACGACCCAGTCCTGTTGTTTCAGTTCGGCGAGGATGGTGCGTTCGCGGAATTGCCTGTGTTCGAGCAATTCGCGCACCAGCACGCGTGGGTCGGCCAGCAGCGGGCCGTGGCCGCCGAGGTAAAACACATCGTCGCGCACGAGCAGCAGTTCCAGGGAGCGGTAATAGGCCAGCATATCCCCATCCGGCGGGCTTACGATGGAGGACGACCAGGACATCACATGGTCGCCGCTGAACAATATTTTGGTGCCGTCGGGCAGGAAGTGTTCAAAGCACAGATGGTCCGCCGCGTGGCCGGGGGTGTGCAGCGCCGTCAGGCCGGCCACGGTTTCCCCGTTATCAAGCGCGATATCCGGCTCGAACCCGGCTTTTTCACTTATTTTATAACTGGCAATCGGCGCCCCGGTGGCTTTCGCCAGGGCGGCGGCGGCACCCCAATGGTCCCTATGCGTATGTGTCAGCACAATATGGCGGATCGGCACGCTCCCGGCGGCGGCCAGCACTTCCCGCACATGCTGCGGGTCTTTCGGCCCGGGGTCTATCACCACCAGGGCGTCATCCACCTCGATCAGGTACGTATTCGTCCCCTGATAAGTCATGACGCTGGGGTTACGGGCGACAACACGCCGGACACCCGGCAACACGAAAAGCGGGACGCCACGTTGCGGCTCCGGTTCTGTTAAAAAAGGCATGGCGCATTATGCCGTGCAAATATCCTTCCTGTAAACGGCAACAACTTACTTGAAGGAGTACAGCAACCCCAGCACCGCGAACACGCCGATCACACAAATCACCCCGAACACGGCCTCGGCGAACGTCGGGTTGGAAACGGGCCGCAGCCCACGCCGCCGGCCCCCCTGGGGCCGATGCACGTTTACAGTCTCTAAATCTTTTAAATTCATCATCTTACACCTCGAAACTTCGAAGCCACCCCGCTTTCTTCCGGCAAGGCTCTCTAGATCATCTCCGGAGCTAATTCTGCTCCAGAACTCCCCAGAAAAGCAACAAAAATGCATATATTGCAAGGCATCGCCTCCGCCTTGTACGCTGCGGCCATGACCACAGACCCAGACGCCCCCCTGCGCGCCTCTCTCAACCGCCACAAGCTGTTCGCATCCTCGCTGCTGGCGCTCATGGCCGCCCTCGCCGCCGGCACCTACGCGCTGCCCCCCAGCCTATGGACCAACCTCCTGCGCGACGCCGCCAAAGCCGGCTTCATCGGCGGCGTGGCGGACTGGTTCGCCGTCACCGCTTTGTTCCGCCACCCGCTCGGCCTGCCCATCCCGCATACCGCCATCCTCCCGGCGCAAAAGGAGCGCCTGGGCAATGCGCTCGGCCGTTTCGTCGCCAACCATGTGTTCACCGAGACCGACATCCGCAAATTCCTCGGCAACCTCGATTCACCCGGCATCCTGCGCCATTTCCTCGCCGACCCAACGGCCACCCACCCCGCCGCCGAGGCTTTAGCCGGCATGCTGCCGAAACTCCTCGCCAGCATCGAGGACGGCCGCGCCCGCCGCCTCCTCGCCCGCATGCTGCCCAAACTCATCGGCGGCAAAGCAGCCGGCGTGGTCATCGCCCGCGCCCTCGGCGGCTTGGTCGAAGGCGGCCGCCACCAGGAAGTCTTTTCCTTTATCCTCAATCAGTTAAAGGAAACCCTTGCCGCGCGCGAGGAAGTCCTCCAGGCCGCCATCAAGGAACGCGTGAGTGAACAAGGCGGCCGCCTGGTCGGCTGGGCCATCGGCGCCACCGTCGCCAAACGCGTCCTCACCGCCGTCAACGCCGAGCTGGAGCGCATCAGCCCCGACAGCTCCGAAATGCGCGACGCCTTCGACGCGTGGGTCCACTTTGAGATCAACCGCCTGGAAACCGACCCAGCTCGCGCCGCCGAACTCGGCCGCGCCATGCAAGGCGTCCTCGCGCACGACACCGTAAAAGCCTGGGCGTGGGATGTATGGGCCCGCCTGCGCCGCGCCCTGGAAGCCGACGCCGCCCTCCCCCACGGCCGCTCCGTCACCGTCATCGAGGGCGCCCTCGCCTCCTTGGGCGAAATCCTCGGCAAGGACGAAGCCGCCCGCGCCCGCGTCAACGCCGCGGTGGAAACCCTGGCCCTCAACCTCCTCCCCGCCGCCCAGTCCGAACTCGCCGCCTTCATCGGCCGCGTCATCGGCGCGTGGGACGCCGCCACCATCACCGACAAGCTGGAACTGCGCGTCGGCAAGGACCTGCAATACATCCGCGTCAACGGCACCCTGGTTGGCTTCATCCTCGGCGCCGCCATCAGCCTGGCCACCCTAGCCCTGCCACACCCCTAACGGATACCAGCCGCCACCCTTCTCCGCTTGTGACGCAAGGGCGGACTACGCTATGTGATGCCCCATGAAATACCTTGGCTCAGCAATCATTTTGCTCATCCCCGCCCTCGCCGCGGCTGACGCCCCAGTGGCGCTCGGCCCCAACAACGGCACGTTCGGTGACTGGACCGCCGCGACCTACGGCACCGGCGCCGCCAAAGTCTGCTACGCCTTCACCCCCGCCCAAACCTCCAAGCCGGCCATCCACAAGCGCGGCCCCGTCATGCTCACCGTCACCGAGCGCACCGGCAACCGCGACGAGGTAACCCTCAGCGCCGGCTACACCTACCCCGCGAAGCCCACCGTCACCCTCACAATCGGCACCACCGCGATTGATTTCTACACCCAGGGCGGCACCGCCTTCACCACCTCGGGCACTAACGCCGTCGCCGCCTTCAAAAACGGCGCCACCGCCGAGGCCGTTTCCACCGGCCCGCACGGCCACCCCGTCACCGACGATTTTTCCCTCACCGGCTTCTCCGGCGCCTATAACGCGATTGCCCAAGCATGTCCTTAACCGATCTCACCGCCGCTGACGCCGAGCGCATCCTCGCCAAAGCTGCCCTCTTCCCGCCCCCCAGCAACATACTGCCCGATGGCCGCACAGACCTCGTCGGCCTCTCGCGCGAGGAACTGCTCGCCGCCGTCGCCGCCGTGGGCGAAGCCCCCTTCCGCGCCAAACAGCTCTGGCACTGGATCTACCACCAAGGCGTGCGCGACTTCTCCGCCATGAGCAGCATCGCCCGCCCGCTGCAGGAGAAATTCGCCGAGCATTTCGTCATCAGCCGGCCCGAGGTCGCCCTCGACCAGCTCTCGAAGGACGAAACCCGCAAATTCCTCTTCAACTTCCGTGACAACGAGAAGGTCGAGACCGTCTACATCCCCGACCGTGTGGAAGATCGCGGCGCCGTCTGCATCTCCTCCCAGGTCGGCTGCACCCTCTCCTGCCGCTTCTGCCACACCGGCACGCAAAAACTCGCCCGCAACCTCTCCTCGGCCGAAATCGTTGGCCAGTTCATGGCCGCGCGCGATGCCTACAACGAATGGCCCAGCCCCAAAGGCGAAACCCCGCGCCTGCTCTCCACCATCGTCCTCATGGGCATGGGCGAGCCGCTGTATAATTACGAGAACGTGGCAAAAGCCATGAAGATCGTCATGGACGGCGAAGGCATCGGCCTGTCGCGCCGCCGCATCACCCTCTCCACCTCCGGCGTCATCCCCATGATGGACAAGGCCGGCGCCGAACTCGGCGTCAACCTCGCCGTCTCCCTGCATGCCGTGCGCGACGATCTGCGCGACGAGCTGGTGCCGCTGAACCGCAAATACCCGATCAAAGACCTTATCGCCGCCTGCAAACGCTACCCCGGCGCCTCCAACGCGCGCCGCATCACTTTCGAGTACATCATGCTCAAAGGCATCAACGATTCCGAAACCGACGCCCGCGCTTTGGTCTACCTCATCGCCGGCCTGCCCGCGAAAGTGAACCTCATCCCCTTCAACCCCTGGCCCGGCAGCAAATACGAATCTTCCTCCCCCGCCGCCCTGCGCAAATTCGCCGACATCGTCATGGCCGCCGGCTACGCCTCCCCCATCCGCACCCCGCGCGGTCAGGACATCCTGGCGGCCTGCGGCCAACTAAAATCCCTGGTGCAACCAGCGGCCTGACCTACACCGCCACCAACTCAGACCGTGGCGCGTAGGGCGGGTGAGCGTAAGCGTAACCCGCCGATGGCTCGTGCAACGCCATCATCGCGCCCCGCGCGAACCAAGCCCTTCACACTACCCCCGCCCTTCACCGTCATTCCCGCGAAAGCGGGAATCTCCCCCGCCATCTCCACGCCTTACGCCTCAAAAGCGCCAACCGCCTAAATCAACCGCCCCTGCTTGCCCAATCCACTTTCCTTCGCCGCCTTCTTAAACCCCTCGCCCGCGCCCGCACTCGCCCGCTTCGCCTTCCGCGAGGAACTCGCCATAACCTGGGAAACCACCACCAATTAACCGGGAATCATTTCTTTTCCGGCACGGACTCGCACAAATTGGGGTGCAAGTAAAAAATTAACCCACAAAAACAACTAACTATCAACAATTCTTCACAAACGCTTCACGTGAAGCACCCCCGCACCCGCGCCGCCCCGGTTGGCGTTCCCAGCACTTAATGCTACCGCGCCCATGTGAAGAAATTCTACAAATCCGCCACCGCCCAGGCCTTCTTCGCCTGGGCCGCCGCGCGCTACCTCACCCTGGTCGCGCGCACCCTGCGCTGGCGGGTGGAAGGCGAGGCCAACCTGCGCCTGATGGCCGGGCCAACCCCCCTCATCGTGGTGTTCTGGCACGAATCCCTCCCCTCCATGCCCATCTTCTGGCTCCGCGCCAAACGCTTTGGCATGACCCGCCCCGCCGTCGTCCTCGCCAGCCAGCACCGTGACGGCCAGCTCATCGGCAAAGCCGTGCAACACATGGGCATCGGCCTCATCTCCGGCTCCTCCTCCCATGGCGGCGCCGCCGGCCTGCGCAGCCTCGTCAAAGCCCTGGCGGGCGGCGCCAATGTGGGCATAACACCTGACGGCCCGCGCGGTCCCCGCCGCACCGCCGCCCCCGGCGCCGCCCAACTCGCCGGCCTCAGCGGCGCGCAAATCCTCCCCTGCGGCGCCGTCACCTCGCGGGCCAAAACCCTTGGCTCGTGGGACAAAATGCGCATCCCCCTCCCCTTCGGCCGCGGCGCCCTGGTCTGCGGCACCCCCATCACCGTCCCGCGCGAAAACTGGCAATCCGGCGTCGAACAAGTCACCGCCGCGCTGAACGCAGCCATGGATCGCGCGGCAAAAATCCTATGATAATCCTATGATCCTGCCCCTCTACAACACCGCCATGCGCCTCGCCGCCCCGGCACTGCGCCGCATGCTCGCCAAGCGGGTGAGCCGAGGCAAGGAAGACCCCACCCGCCTGAGCGAGCGTTTCGGCATCGCCTCCCTCCCCCGCCCCGATGGCACCCTCATCTGGTTCCACGCCGCCAGCGTGGGGGAAACCATGTCCATCCTCCCCGTCATCCAAGCCCTCTCCGGCCGAGCGCAAGTGCTGCTCACCACAGGCACCCTCACCTCCGCCAAACTGGCCGCCGAACGCCTGCCCGCCAACGCCCGCCACCAGTTTGTCCCGCTGGACCACCCCGCCTGGGTGCAAGCCTTCCTCACCCATTGGCGCCCGGATGCCGCCGTGTTCGTGGAAAGCGAAATCTGGCCCGGCATGCTCACCCAATGCGATGCGCGCGGCATCCCCCGCCTGCTCATCAACGCCCGCATCTCCGCCCGCTCGGCGGCAAAATGGCGCTGGCTGCAACCACTTGCCACAAGCCTGCTCGGCGGTTTCCGCGCCATCCACGCGCAATCCCCCGGCGACGCCGCCAATTTTCGCGCCCTCGGCGTGGCAACGGTACTGGAATGGGGCAACCTCAAATTCTTCGCCCCCAAACTCCCGGTGGACCCAGCCGCCTTGGCGACATTGCAGGCCCAAATCCCCGGCCCGCTCTGGCTCGCCGCCAGCACCCACCCCGGCGAGGAAGCCCTCGTCCTCCAGGCACACGAAACCCTGCGCCAAACCTGGCAAAACCTCATCACCATCATCGTCCCCCGCCACCCCGAGCGCGGCGCGGAGATCGCCACCCTTGCCGCCGCCCCCCGCCGCAGCCAGCAGGAAGCCCCGCAACCGGGCAAAATCTATGTCGCCGACACACTGGGCGAACTCGGCCTGTTCTTCCGCGCCGCCCCCTTCGCCTTCATCGGCAATTCCCTGGTGGGTTTTGGCGGCCACAACGTCATCGAGCCCGCCCTGCTCGCCCGCCCCGTCATCACCGGCCCGCATAACGAAAACTTCGTCGAAGCCGCCGCCCGCCTGCGCGAAGCCGGTGCCCTGGTGGAGGTGCAAGACGCCCCCAGCCTCGCCGCCGCCGCGAAAACCTGGCTTACCAATCCGGCCGCCGTCCAAACCGCCGGCACCGCCGCCCAGGCCGCCTTCAACGCGGCGGAAAACCTTCCCGCCCGCCTCGCCGGGCTGATCCTGGCGGCGATCCCATGAAAACCCCCGGTTTCTGGGCCAAGCGCGGCGTCCTGGCCTATGCCCTCGCCTCCCTCGGCGCCGTCACCGCTGTCCTCACCGCCCGGCGCGTCGCCAAACCTGGCTTTAACCCGGGTTTAAAAGTGATCTGCGTCGGTAACGCCGGGGTGGGCGGTTCCGGCAAAACCACGGTCGTGCTGGATTTCCTCTCCCGCCTGCACGGCGCCAAATTCGCACTCACGCGCGGCTACGGCGGGCGCCTACCCGGCCCGGTGCTGGTGGACACCTCCATCCACAACGCCGGGGATGTCGGCGACGAAGCCCTGCTGCTCGCCGCCGCCGCCCCCACCATCGTCTCGCGCAACCGCGCCGCCGGCGCCAAGCTGGCCCTGGCCGAAGGTGCTTCCGTGCTGGTGATGGACGACGGGCTGCAAAACCCGTCCCTAGTGAAAACGCTCTCCGTCCTGGTCATCGACGGCGGCTATGGCTTTGGCAACGGCCTGCTGCTGCCCGCCGGCCCGTTGCGTGAACCCGTGGCCAAGGCCGCCGCCCGCTGCCAGGCGGCGGTACTTATCGGCGCGGATGAAACCGGCGCGCTGGCCGCCCTGCCCGCCACCCTGCCGGTGTTACGCGCCGAACTGGTCCCCAGTTGCACCAAGAGCCTGGACAACCACCGGGTGCTCGCCTTTGCCGGTATCGGACGGCCGGAGAAATTCTTCCACTCCGTGCTGTCACTGGGCGCGGAGATTATGTCCAAACATGCTTTCCCCGATCATCATGTTTACACTAGGCTCGATTCGGCACGCCTGCTGAACGAGGCATCGGAACTTGGGGCAACGCTGGTGACAACCGCAAAAGATTACGTGAAACTACCACCGCCGCTGCGCGCAGCGAGCTTGGTGGTGGGCGTGCGGCTGCAATGGGAAGACGAGACAGCGCTGGAGGCATTGCTGAAATGAGCGGCGTGAAACTGGCGCATCGGGCGGAAGCGCTGCTGGTGCGCTGCGTGCTCAGCCTGCTCCGCTGGCTGCCGCCCGCCACCGCCGCGAAAATCGCCGGGCGCGTGACGCGTACCCTTGGGCCGCTGATCCCTGTTTCCAAAATCGCCGATAAAAACCTGCGCATGGCGATGCCGGAGCTGGACGCCGCGCGGCGGAAGGAAATTATCGCCGAGGTCTGGGAAAACCTCGGGCAGACCGTGGCGGAACTCACCCGCATCGGCGAACTGCACCAGACCGAGTCCGGCCCCGGCTATATCGTCACCGGCTGGGAGGAACATGTCGCCCCCGCGGTGGCCAAGGGCGGCCCGGCGATTTTTTTCACCGGGCATATCGGCAACTGGGAAATCATCCCCCCCGCGGCCTTTTCGCGCGGTGTGGATATCGGCTTCATGTACCGCGCCGCCAGCAATAAACTGGTGGACGACATGATTCTCGGCCTGCGCGAGGCTAATTTTGGCCGGAAAGTCATCATGTTCCCCAAGGGCGGCGCCGGTGCGCGGCAGGCTTATGCGCATCTGGCGCGCGGCGGGCACCTGGGCATGCTGGTGGACCAAAAGCTCGACAACGGTATTTCCGTGCCGTTGTTCGGCATTCCGGCGATGACCGCCTCGGCCATGGCCAGCTTTGCGATCAAGTTCAAATGCCCGGTGCTGCCGGTGCATGTGGTGCGCATTGGCCCGGCACGGTTGCGGGTAATCTGCGACGCGCCAATGGTCATCCCCAATACCGGCGACAAGGATGCCGACGTGGCAACCATGACCGCCGATATGAACGGCATATTGGAACGCTGGATCCGCGAGAAGCCCGGCGCTTGGCTGTGGCTGCACCGGCGCTGGCCGAAAGCCTTGTATAAATAGCCTGTGCTAATTACCGCTCCACGCGGTAATATGACCGCATGGATTTCTGGCGCACCAAAAAATTATCCGAAATGACCAAGGCGGAGTGGGAATCGCTCTGCGACGGCTGTGGGCGTTGCTGCCTGCATAAACTGCGCGACGAGGATACCGGCGAGGTGAGTTTCACCAATGTCGCCTGCCGCCTGCTGGATTTAACAACTTCGCGCTGCTCGGATTACGCGAACCGGCGGGTGAAAATCCCCGACTGCGTGCAACTGACCCCGAAAAAGCTGAAAACCGTTGACTGGCTGCCGCCCAGCTGCGCCTACCGCCGGCTGGAGGAAGGCAAGGCTCTGCCGGCTTGGCACCCGTTGATCACCGGCCGGGCTGAAAGTGTCGTCGAAGCCGGGGCGGGTGTCGCCGGGCGGGCGCTGAGCGAGCGGGACGCCGGGCCGCTGGAGCACCACATCGTTGAATGGCCCGGAAAACTGCCAAGGGTGCGCCGATGAAAAGCAACGAGCTCACCACCGAGCTGGTCCCGGTGCGGGGCGCGCTGACACAAGTCGCGTTCCGCCGTTCCGGCCGGGCGGCTAAAATTTCCTTGCGGATAGACCCGGCGCAGGGGGGTATTGTTATCACTTTGCCGCCACGTGCCTCGCGCCGCGCGGGGCTGGCGCTGTTGCAGACGCATGAGGCCTGGGTGGCGGAAAAACTCGCCGCTTTGCCGCGCGCGCTGCCGTTTGTGCCCGGCGCGGTAGTGCCGGTGCATGGCCTGCCGCACGTCATCCGCCCCACCGCCACCGGACGTGGCGGTGCCTGGATCGAGGAGCGGGAAATTCTGGTAACCGGCGAGCCGGAGTTTTTAAGCCGCCGGGTGAGTGATTGCCTGCGCCGCCTGGCCCGCCAGCAGCTCACCGCCCTGGCTGCCGAAAAGGCGAAACAGGCCGGGCTGACGCCCAAATGCGTGCGGGTGAAGGACACGCGCACGCGCTGGGGCTCCTGCGCGCCGGACGGTACGCTGGCCTTCTGCTGGCGGCTGATCTGCGCGCCGGAGTTCGTGCAGGATTACGTGGTCGGGCATGAGGTCGCGCATTTGCGCCACATGAACCACGGACGGCAATTCTGGGCGCTGACCGAGAAGCTAACCGCCCACCGTGTTGCCGCCAGCGCATGGCTGGGCACGCACGGTCCGGCACTGTTGAGGATCGGCTGACCAGATTATCTTAGAGACTGTTTCAGAAGTCGCTCGGGCGATTCGGATAGGGGTGATTTGCGAGCACCGGAGCACAGAAAATCGCCGCTAGACGGCCGCCAGAGTAGACTTATGAAACAGTCTCTTAAAGCTACAGTCTGAAAGGTCCGCCTGATGAAAGCTGTCGCCTTTACACACTCCAAACCGATCACCGACCCTGACGCACTTGCTGATTTCGATCTGCCCATTCCCGTGCCGCGCCACCATGATCTGCTGGTCGAAGTAAGGGCCGTATCCGTAAACCCTGTTGACACCAAACTCCGGCGCTCGGGCGAGCCTTTGGGGGAGCCGCGTGTCCTGGGGTTCGATGCCGCCGGGATTGTGCGCGAAATAGGCCCGGAGGTGCAGCATTTTTCGGTGGGCGATGAGGTTTATTATGCCGGCGTACCGGCACGGCCAGGGACAAATGCGGAGTTCCACCTGGTCGACGGCCGCATTGTTGGCCACAAGCCGAAATCCCTGAGCTTTGCCGGAGCGGCGGCGCTGCCGCTGACCGCACTGACCGCATGGGAAATGCTGTTCGAGCGGTTCAAACTGCCGCGCGACCATGCCGCCGGGGGACTCTGCTGATCGTCGGTGGTGCCGGTGGCGTCGGCTCGATTGCCATTCAGCTTGCCGCGCAACTGACTGACGTGAACGTGGTCGCCACTGCCTCCCGCCCCGAGACGGCGGACTGGTGCCGCTCACTCGGCGCGCAGCATGTGCTTAACCATCATTACGATCTAGCTACACAGTTCTCGCAGTTTGGCCTGAATGCACCTGGGCATATTTTTTGCGTCACGCATCAGCGCCAGCACTTCAAAAAATTGACCGAGCTGCTCGCCCCGGAAGGTGCGATCGGGATTATCGAATCTGACGCCGGGGCCATGGATATTTCCGCACTGATCAAAAAATCCGGCACGCTGCATACGGAGTATGTGTTCGCGCGCGGCATATTGAAAACGCCGCAGATAACGGCACAGCACCGCACGCTGGAGGCGATTGCGCATCTGGTTGATAACGGCACGCTGAAGACCACGATGACGGAGAATTATGGCAAGATCAACGCCGCGAATTTGAAGCGGGCGCATGCGGCGCTTGAGGAAGGTTCGGTTCGTGGCAAGATCGTGCTGGAAGGTTTCTAAATCCCCAGCAGGCGGATCAGCCCCAGGCTGAGCGCACCCAACATGAACAGTGAGAACGTGAAGGCGGTGGTGACGCGCAATCTGGCACGGGCGGCATTGCGTATGTCAACGCCGAAGCCGCGTCCATCTCGTTTCATGGCAGAACATAAAAACTCAAGCCAGCAAAAGCTATAAAAACGCCGGCTTATTCTCAAGCCCGTGCGGGCGGCTACGTGAGGAAAACGCCTGGCGATTCCTCTGCCCATAGGGTTTAATGCCAGTGGCCGCCGCCCCCCCCACCGTGGCCGTAGCCGCCATCGTGGCCCCAGCCACCATCGTGGCCGTAGCCGCCATCGTGGCCCCAGCCACCATCGTGGCCGTAGCCGCCATCGTGGCCCCAGCTACCGCCCCAGCCCCAGCCGCCACCGACCACCACGCTAACCGGTGGGGCCGCAACATAGGCTGGCCCATAATAGCCAGGCCCGTAGCCATAGCCGTAGCCGTTTGGATAATACACACAGCCGGCCAGCGAAACGCCCGCCAGAACCAACGCCACAACGGTGCCCAATGCGCGTGACGAAAATTTCATGGTTCGGATAGACATAGGACACTCCTTCAAATTCCCCGACTGAACGAATCAGACGATGCTCATGAATGTGCTCTCTATTTAAGGCGGGTTTGCGGCAGAAATCTTGCAGGATTGTAAAACAATGCAACAGCGCCACGCTATTTGATCCGGCGTACCCGCTCGATGAGTGCCTTGCGCGCCCCCGCCGCATCTTTAGCCACTTCGAGCAATTGCGGGATCTGCCCTGGATGGCGCAACACTGAAAATAGAACGCGTGGCAGGTCTATCCCGCCATCCTCTTTCAAACCCGCCAACGCGGCCGGTGGCAGACCGCGTTCCGCTGGGTCCGCCACGGCGCGCAGCACGGCGAAGCTTATGCCCCGAGCCTCGGCAACCCGCGCAATGCTGCCGGATTCAAGGTCAACGGCATCCGCCCGGTTACGGCGGAACAGCAAGGCTTTATCCCCCGCGGTGGCGGCAATGCGGTGGCCCGCCACAATTGGGCGGCCCGTGGAGCCACCCAGCAGCTCCATGAGTTTAGAATCGCAGGTGTAGGTGCGTGCGCCTTCGAACACGGCAGTCGGCACCAAGACCATGCCAGGGAGTATACCCGGCCGCAGCCCGCCGGCCAGGCCAAAGCTGACCAGCGCCTTCGCGCCGTTGGCAACCAGCTCTTGGGCGGCACGGAATGCGCCTTCGGGCGTACCGCCACCCACCGCCACCATGAAATCGGTCTTGCGCAGCAGCCGCGCCTCGGCGGCCAATCCGGTTACGAATCCAATTTTGCTATGCTTCATGCGAGTCTTCTACCACGGCGCACTTCGAGCGGGTATCAACTTACCGCGCGCAACCCGCATAAAATGCGATCCAGAAGGCCTGAGGAGACCATGAAAGGGTCCGTGACAAGCGGGCGGGCAGCCCCAGCTGGTGGAGCAACGCCGCCGCTTTGGTGACGCCGCCGCCGATTTCAAGAATTAGGGGCGCGTGAAAGGAAATAGGGGTCATGTGACATGCCTATATGTCTTCTGTGTCATTAGCCACGACAGAACATGAGTTGCAACAAGACGCAGCCGGAAGGCGGAGGAAACCCCGGCGTGAGCCCAAAAAGGGCAGCTCCTTAACATTCACCGTCGGCGCCCGTCCATTGACATTAGACTTTTATTTACCTGAACCCGATCAATTATCTGTTACCACCCCTTCCCAAGGGGATAAAACTTAAGATAGTATTACCTCGCGCTACATAACCTGGAGTAATCCATGACCGGGACAGTCACAATTTCAGCTGGGGCTTATTACACCGGCAGCAACAAGGTTGTTGTTGTAGAGTCTGGCATTATTACCGTCAGCGGTGATTCGGATACGGTTATAAGCGGCGCCTCCAGCGTCGGCATTAACCTGAGGGCAAGCAATAGCCTTATCAGTGTTACCGGTTCAAATGACTCGATTACCGCCGGTGTGCCTATTTATGGCGTTTCAGGCTCTGACAGTCTTTTTGTCGGTGGCAATTACAATACTATCGCTGACTTTGGCTTCAACGGTGGGGGTATTACGCTTAACGGCAGCTATAACAAGGTTACGTCAAACCAAAAAAGTGAAACAGCAGATATTCTTATCAATGGCTTGAATAATGCGTTCTACAATCTGTATCTAAGCGGCAACGTCACCGTGAATGGCAACAACGAACTTATTGAGGTTGGCTCCGTTAACGTTATCGTAAATGGCAATAACGACACTGTTATCTCGGTCCTGGCCAAAAGCATCAACGATGCCGGCAATAATAATGTATTTATGAACGAGGCGGTTCCGGGACAAACAGTACCTTACAACATTATCGGCGGTTCCGGGTCTAACGGCAACAATACGACACCGGGTGCGGCGATCACGGTTACGGGGTCGGGCGCCAGCATCACCACGCTGACCAACAACAACACTGTTGTTTCCAGCGGCAGCCAGAATAATATCGCAGCCTTAAGCTATAATAATTCAATTTCCGTTACCGGAGCCCAGTCTGCCGTCTCAACGGAAACAACCGACGAACAAATTACCATGGCCGGGGGAAACTCCACGCTCTCAACCTCCACCGCGAACGGTTTGCCGGTAAACTCCTCCGTGCCGGCTTCGACTTTCACCATCGTGGGCAATGGCACGGTCGGGGCCGTCTACAATGATGCGTCGCCTAACATTGATCTCCAGACATCTTCGTTTCCGGTCACTATTAATGTGACAACAACCAACACCAATATTGTTGCAAATGCCAACCAAACGATCAACGATTCGGTCGGCGGCAATCATTTTTCAATCTCGGGTGCGAGCATCGTAAATATTTTAGGCAGAGACGCCGTGCAGGTTGCAGATGGCTCGAACCTCTCCCAGGATAGTATCGCCGGCTCCGTTATCAACTTTGGTTCACACGACCTGTATTATGGTGTGGTCAATAAGTTCGTGAATTCCAACAATACACTCAACGTGAATGGAAGCGGTAACACCGGCATTATCTATACCGCCAACCAAGATACATTAAATGAAAATGGCACCGGCAATCTGTTTCTGCTTGAAGCCAGCGGTGGTACAGTTACCGGTGGCAGTGCCATTAATGTTTCTGGTAACAATGAGTTTATCGCCTTTACCGACAACAATACCGTTAACGGCGCAAACGGTGCGCGGTTGGTGCTGCAGTCCGACTACAGTTTCGTTACGGGATCGAACGTGAATGTTCAGATCCTGGGCACGGGAAATAATGTTAACCTAACCGGTTCCGACACTGTCTCCGGTAGCAATCCCTACGCCTATCAGACTACGTTCGACCCCAGCCAGACAGCGCAGAGCAATTTTACCGTGCAAAGCGGCGCAGTTACCCTTGGCGGGCTGGATACGCTGCTGCAAACCCAAGGCACGGCGCAGATAAATCTGTTTGGCGGCAACAATGTGACATTGTATGGCGGCAACGATACTGTTACCGCCAATGACCAGATTTATGGCGGCAACCTCATCGTCAATAATGGATCTAATAATCAGATTGCGTTGGAGGAAACTAACCTGTGCGCGGATACCATTATGGCGAATGCGGGCACGGCCGTAACTCTTACTGATATTCAAGGCATGCACATCGGCGGAAATAGTGGCAATGCCGTTGAGCGGCTCATTTTTATCAGTGCTGCTGGAACGTCTAATACGATCCTTGGTAGTGCGAGCAATGCTGCCGTCACCATGTCCGGCGGCTCCAGCACGGCCAATATTGTGTATGGCGGATTTGGCGGTTCCAACAGTCTGAATGGCGGAACCGGGGCTAGAGACCTGTTCGTCGCCGGGGGCAACAACGATATCCTCATTGGCGGAAGCGGCGGTAACGATACCCTTGTTTCAGCAGCGGGAAACGAGACGTTTTTCACCGCCGCGATTGGCACCGACCTCATCTCCATCATCGGCGGCGGGGGTGTCGATTTCATCCAGGGGTTTAAAGGCAGCCTGCAACTTTCCAACGGCCTTAGCGTACAAAGCGAGTCAACGGTTGGCGGGTCAGTCAACATGGTCCTGAATGACGGCACTCACCTTATCTTCTCGGGGGTATCGAGCCTGACGCAGAACGGGAACCTGTTTACCCACTAGAATTTGCGGGCGCTCAGGCACCTTTCCAGCCCCGTGGGGATACGGTCCTCGCGCATGCCACGCGACTGAGTCGCCGTGAGTTCACCGCCGCGATCATCCATGATAGCCTGACCAAAACCGCCAGGAGGTGCGCCATGACGACATCGCTCGTGCTGACATTTATTTGTCACGACAAACCAGGCCTCGTGAGCGCTATTTCCGAAAAAATCGCCGATGCCGGGGGTAGTTGGCTGGAGAGCCGGCTGGCGCGGCTGGCGGGAGAGTTCGCCGGGATTGTGCTGATCAGCGTGCCCGAAGCGCATGTGGCTGGCCTCACCGCCGCCTTGCGTAGCCTGGAGGAAGCCGGATTGCGGATAACGGTGGAGCGCAGCAACGCAGCGCCGGCGGAGGCCAGTTACAGGAGCCTTGACCTGGAGTTGATCGGCCAGGACCGGCCGGGGATTGTGCGCGATGTTACCCAGGCGCTGAGCCAGCTTGGGGCCAATATCGAGGAGTTCAACAGCGGCATCGAAAGCGCCCCATTCACCGGCGAGACGATGTTCCGTGCCTCGGCGCGGCTGCGCGTGCCCGGTGGCGTGACCACCGAGGACGTGCGGAAAAGCCTTGAACGGCTGGCCGAGGAGATGATGGTGGACCTGAGCGCCAGCGAAGGCGGCGCCGCCTGAACTAAGGTGCCGCCAGGTGATTGCCTTGGCATCGTCCGACCTTGTAACCACGAGTCATGGATTCCCTGCCCCCCATGGCACAACCCGCCACCCTGCAGCCCGAGACCGTGCTGCGCTCGGTATTTGGGCTCCCCGCCTTCCGGGGTGAGCAGGCGGAAATCATCGCCCATGTGCTTGCCGGTGGCGATGCGATTGTGCTGATGCCGACCGGGGGCGGTAAATCGCTCTGCTACCAGCTACCCTCGCTCTGCCGCCCTGGTGTCGGCATTATTATCTCCCCGCTCATCGCGCTCATGCGCAACCAGGTCGCGGCGATGCACCAGCTCGGCATCAAGGCGGCGGCGCTCAATTCCAGCCTTAGCGCCGCCGAGCGCGCCAGCGTGCGGGCGGATTTGCGGGCCGGGCGGCTCGACATGCTCTACGTTGCCCCGGAACGGCTGATGATGCCCGACCTTCTGGAAATGCTGGATGAGACGCAGATCGCGCTGTTCGCCATCGACGAGGCGCATTGCGTCAGCCAGTGGGGGCATGATTTCCGCCCGGAATACCTGCAACTCGCGGGCCTGGCCCGGCGCTTCCCCGGCGTGCCGCGCATCGCGCTTACCGCCACGGCGGACATGCAGTCACGCGAGGAAATCCGCCGCAGGCTCTGCCTGGACGATGCGCGGATGTTCCTCGCCAGCTTCGACCGGCCGAACATCCGCTACGCCATTACGCAAAAATCAGCGCCGCAGCGCCAGTTGCTTAGCTTTTTGCACACCCATAAGGGCGAAAGCGGCATTGTGTATTGCCTGAGCCGCGCCACGGTGGAAACCACCGCCGCCTTCCTGCAAGCCAACGGCATTAACGCCCTGCCCTACCACGCCAAGCTGGACCCGGCGCTGCGCTCCAAGAACCAGGACGCGTTTCTCGCCGAGGAAGGGCTGGTGCTGGTCGCCACCATTGCGTTTGGCATGGGCATCGACAAACCCGACGTGCGCTTTGTCGTGCACCTGGACCTGCCAGGCAGCCTGGAAGCCTTCTACCAGGAGACCGGCCGCTCCGGGCGCGACGGCATGCCGGCCGAGACGCTGCTGCTCTACGGCATGCAGGACCTGGTGTTCCGGCGGCAGATGATCGACCAGGGCGGCTCGCCGGAGGACATCAAGCGCGTCGAACGCGGCAAGCTAGATGCGCTACTCGGTGTCTGCGAAACCGCCTCCTGCCGGCGCCAGGCGATCCTCGCGCATTTTGGGGAAACGATGGCGCAGGCCTGCGGCAATTGCGACACCTGCCTGACGCCAGTGGAGACCTGGGACGCGACAACCGCGTCGCGCAAGGCGCTGTCCGCCATTTTGCGCACCGGGCAGTCTTTTGGCACGGGCCACCTCATGGATGTGCTGCTCGGCGTGACGACCGACAAGATTACCCGCTTCGCGCATGACAAACTGCCAACTTTTGGCGTCGGCAAGGAGCTGGACCGCAAGGGCTGGAGCTCGGTGTTCCGCCAGCTTGTTGTGCGCGGGCTGATCGAGGTGGACCAAGAGGCTTACGGCGCGCTGCGCATGACGCGGGCCGCGGAGCCTATTTTGCGCGGGTTGGAGCCGGTGCATTTGCGCCAGGACCGCGCACCCGCCAAGGCGGCGAAGACCAAGCCAGCAACCGCAGCACTCAGCGCCGCAGCATCGGGCCTGTTCGACATCTTGCGCGCCGAGCGGTCACGGCTGGCGCATGAACAGGGTGTTCCCGCCTATATTATCTTCCACGATGCAACGCTGGCGGCGATTGCCACGGCGCGGCCAGCCACGCTCCAGGAACTTGGCGAAATCCCCGGCATGGGCCGCAGCAAGCTGGAACGCTACGGTGCCACGGTGCTTGCCGCCATGGCCGGGGCTGCCAGCGCGTAAGACCCCTCGCTTGCTGGCGGCGAGCGCAGCAGCGGATCAAGCTGAGGCTTCAGGGCCTTCAAGAGTTGGACGGAAATCGCACTGGTGAAGCTGAAATCCGCCGCGGGCGGGCCAGGTACATAGGCCGTCACCGTGCCGAAAAACCGGTCGCCGAGGAAGAATACAAAGGTGGCAGTGCGGTCCACCACGCGCTCGCCGCGCAGCCCCCCACCTGGACCGTAAATATGATAGCGGTTGTCGCCGCTGCCGGTTTTGCCGCCAACCGGCAGCGGGCTACCATTAGCCGCCTGATAGGCACCGGAGACGGCGCCGCCAGTGCCGTTGCTCACCACCCCCAGCAGTGCCTGCCGCACGGTTCGCGCTACCGCCGGGTCGAGCACTTGTTGCGGATTGGGCTGGCTGACAAAATCTGTCTGATAGGGCGTGCCGTCGCCAAAGTTGAGACGCTCAAGGTTGACGCTGGGCAACCGCACACCGTTGTTCAGGATGATGCCCATGAGATCGGCGAGCGCGTCCGGCCGGTCGCCCGAGGCGCCGATCGCCGTCCCCAGCGAGGGCACGAGGTGGTCGAACGGATAGCTCTGGCGATGCCAGTCCTGCCAGATGCCGTTAAAAGCGTCTTGTTCGAGCAGCGTGGTGATGCGGACATTCTGTTGGAACATTTTGTCCGGCTTGAACAGCCAGACATAGGATTGCTGGATCGGGCCGGGGCTGGCGGCGGCGATATCATTCCAGTTGGCGGCCGGGTGCGTCTGCCGGTAGCTGACGAGCCAGATTTCCAGGGGATGGACGCCAGCGATGTAGCCCTCATCGTTGAGCGATAATTTCCCGTTGTTAAATTGTTGGTAGAGGCTCGCGAGCCGGTCTGGGGTGAGTTCGGCAAACGCCGGGCCAGGCAGATGCGTTTGTAAAAACACCGTCATCGCCGCCTGGCTGGCGTCCGGGTGGACCGCGAGGAAAATATCCGCCAGGTGGCTGGCCAGCGGGGCGGTATGGCTGGCCAGCCGATCGAGCGCCCGCGCGGGCGTGAGGCCCTTGTAGTCTTTGTAGAAGCTGTAGAGATAGCCGCGCCCCTCCTGTTCGGCGAAACGATGCAGATAGACGGCACGCACCGGATCGTTGGGGTTGGTGAGCAGTTCGGTCTCATCGACGCCGGCCTGCGCGGTATAGTAATCGGCGACATCCTTGATGAGCCGGACAAAAGCGCAGTTGATCGAATTCTCGAAGGCGTATTCCACGGTCGGATCCAGCGTATTCTCCCACGGCTCGAAATTGCCAAAGGAATTTTCGCCGCCGCCAGTGAAAAACGTGACCGGATAGGCCGGGTAGGTGCGTTGCATGGAGGCATCGAGCAACGGCTGCAAACCGCGGCCGCTGGTGCCGGCGAGATAACCGGCCGCCCAGCGCGTGAGGTTATCAGGCGCCGTTGCCGCGATATGCAGCAATGTGGGGGTGGGCAGCGGAGCCAGTTCGCGGTGCAAAGCCACCATGATGTCGAGATAGGTAATCAGCGTGCGGAGCTTGGCGGTCGAGCCGAGCTGCAGCTTCGCCCCCGAATTAATGTCGAACGGCAGGTTCAGGCTGTCGGCGTGGATACGCACATAATTGGCGTTGGCGCCGCGCTCGTAAAGCACGAAGCTCCAATTGATGAGTGCTGGATTATTGCCGCTGCTGAGCATCAATCTTCCGAACAACCCGAGCGATTGATCGTAGGCGGGGTCACCCATGCGGGTGAGGACGCCAGTCACCCGCTGCTGCGCCGCCGCATCGATGGTTGAATAGGCCGTGAGGTCATAACGGTCGAGACTCCACAAATCCTGCAGGCGCAGCAGCGACAAAAGCTCCGTCTGCTGCCAATCCGCGGCTTTATTGCCGGTGAAAGAGACTTGCGGCGGCGGCGGCACCGTGGTGCGGAACTTCAGGTTCGCCGCGAGAGCCGCGTCGCGTAGTTGAGGCGCAATGACTCCGGCATTGCAAAGCATGTTCAGATATTCATCAGTCAGTACGCCGAGTGCGGCTCGATTCTGGATCAGATAATAGGCGGGCCGCTGCCCGGCCAGGATCAGGCTCAGCACCTGGCGGTAGACCTCGCCCTGGCGCGCAACCGCTTGCGGGGTCAGGGCCGGCTGCGCCAGAACCAGGTTGGCCTCTGGGAGGTCCGTGCCAAACCAGATCCACAACGCCTCCGGGATGCCGATAACCTCGCCGTAGCCGGGCCGCGAGGCGAGCGGGGTGGAATTGAGATAGCTCACAAGAATATTCTGGCGAGCCGCTGTCGTGCCGGGGCCGTTTTGGTAGGCGGCGGCGGCGGCGCTCAGCATCTGGCGCAGCTTTTCAGCGGCGCCCCCTGTGCGTCCACCCGGCGAATCGCTGAATTTCACGATCTGGGTTGCCAAGGTGCTGGCCCCGCCCCGCTGCCAGCGGTGATTGACCGACCCCGCGATGCGCCCGGCCGTGGCCAGGATAAACCGGTTCCACGAGACCGCCGGATCGCGCAACGGATTTTGCGTGTCGAGCAGATCGCGGTCTTCGATGAACATCAGGGTGCTGGTGACGAGCGGCGGGACTTCATTGAACTGGGTGTAAACGCGCTGGGGATAGCTTGCGCTGAACAGCGGCACGCCGTTGCGGTCGAACATCTGTAATCCCGCGCGCGGATTGGGGCTGTAGGGGGCATAACCGCCGTTGCCGACGAACCAGTCGAGCCGGGGCGACCACCGCGCCTGCTGCACGATTTGGAACTGATGCTCTTGCAGAGATTGGATAATGCCAGGAAGTTCAGCATAGCCGAGCCGCATGTCGCGAGGACCCGATTGCGGAAAGCGGATCGAGGGACTGGTGCCGGGAGCTGCCGCGTAGGTGATGCCACTGTCGAACCAGGTGAAGAAACGCGACTGCAAATATGAGGTCCGCGCCTCGGTGAGGGCGCCCCAACCCAGAAAAAACAGGCCGGCAACGCACGTGAGCCAGCGCAAGCCCCTGATTGCGCCAAATAAAACCCGGCGCCAGCGGCCTGGATCCCCCTGTGCTTTATGACTGCCGTGGAAGTGCCGTCCCCACGCCACCTCAACCATGGCTTTACTCCCTGTTTCTGGACGCCGCCTTGTGAAGGCGTATAGTCAAGATTTGGCGGCAAGTATGACGCCGGCTCTGATTTGTTGTTCTTTTGCGTCGAGGCTGCTCCGTACTGACGCTCCCACGAAGCGGCACCGACCCTTCATGACATAGGGTTGAGCGATTCAGCTTTCCAGTCATCAGCGTAATTAATTTCTCAGGACGTGCCATACACCAAAGAGGCGTTTCAGGCTTTACGCAAAAATACCTAACGGCAAGTCCCTCTGGTGGTGTAGAAGGCCGCTGATCGGCTATATGCACGACGACTGGCCCGCACATACATTCGCCCATGGTATCCGCATCGCGGCATCTGCATTGCAACAACCGTTGTATTCTGCCTCAATTAATGAATTTCCGGCATAGATTTTGAAATAACCAGGCTCCTCAAATTGTTCGCCGTCACCCAATCTTCGGGTGTGTTGATGTTCCAAAATGGATCCGTTCCGGCCGGCTCGAATAGAGCCGTCTTGAATGACATAAGGTCGAGCCAGGCGCGGACACGCCGTACGCCACCCTCGAGATCACGGCGCAGGACCGCCGCCAGATTGCTGGGCCACAGGCCGGCCGTTGGGTGCAGGCCGCTGCCATTGGCGGCGATGGCAATGTGCCCGCCGGCACTTGCCGTGACCAGCCGGGCCACCAGGTCGTTAGGCAGGAACGGAGTATCGGCGGGAACCGTGAGGACAACGGCCGCGCCGATCTCCTGTGCCCAGAGCATGGCCGTATGGATACCCGCCAGTGGACCGAGGCGCCCCGGCAAGGCGTCGGCCCGCACCTGGAGGCCGGTAGTGGAAAAGACTTGCGGGTCACTGTTGCTGTTGAGGAGGATGGCGCTGGTTTGCGGGCGTAGCGCGGCCACGACATGGGCGAGGATGGTGGTGTCACCCAGGGGCAGCAGGCATTTGTCGCCGCCGCCCATGCGCTGGGAGCGGCCGCCTGCGAGGATGACGGCGGGGATATGGCCGCTCATCCTACGAACGCA
The DNA here is from genome assembly GCA_963696195.1 of uncultured Alphaproteobacteria bacterium. Lineage (GTDB taxonomy): Bacteria > Pseudomonadota > Alphaproteobacteria > Acetobacterales > Acetobacteraceae > Acidocella. Next base: position 822,652 of record OY968826.1, on the reverse strand, counting down.
CCGCCGCCAGGGATACGATAAACGCCGCCACCATGTCCGGGCAGTTGAGGGGCAGCAGCATGCGGTCCCCGGCCGCGATGCCGGCATCGCTCGCGACCGCGATAATGTTGGCATCTTCATGAAAAAAAGCCGGTTTGCCGAGACTCGGACGATAGACCTCGATCTTCGGTATCTGTTCCAGCCGGAAGCCTTCGACTAGTAGAATGTCCACCTGAGTTCATGCGCCGCGCGAGTGCGTGGAGGGAGGTGCCACCGTCATCATCGCCGCGCCGTTCATGCAGCAACGCCCAGCGGCCGTTGGAGACCAGCATCACCTCCTCGGCGCCAGCCTCACGATGGCGGAAACTGTCCTTGCCTGGCTGGTCGAGGTCGAAGCCATGATGCGCGTGTTTGATGGTTGAGACCCGCAACCCCTGTTGGCGGAGCAATGGCAGAAGCTGCGTGATGAGCGTGGTCTTGCCGCTGCCGCTGCTTCCGACGAGGCCGATAAGCTTCATTTGGCGTTCCAGCCGGGTACGGCGAGGCGATACATTGTGATATCCGTGATGTGTGGCGAATCGAGGTAAAATGACGACGCCCCGCTTGGTTAGCAATAGGCCGGGCGATTTCAGCCGTGGCGATGAACATGCGGGCGCGTTTTTATAAAGGGGAGAGGCGGTCATACTAAACAAGCTCGAATACCTGCTTGCGCTGGCCCGGGAGAAGAATTTTGGCCGGGCGGCGGAAGCGTGCGGTGTGACGCAGCCGAGTTTCTCGGCGGCAATCCGTGCCCTGGAAGAGAAAATGGGCTTGCCGCTGGTTATCCGCAGTTCACGATTCCAGGGCTTCACGCCGGAAGGCGAGCGGGTTCTGGAGTGGGCGCGGCGCATCAGCGGTGACGTTCATGCCATGCGTGACGACGTAAACAGCCTGAGACGCGGCTTGACCGGACTGTTGCGGATTGCCGCGATTCCCACCGCATTGGCGGCTGTTTCGGAACTCACCACACCGTACCGGGCGCACCACCCGCTGGTACGGTTTTCGGTGCTTTCATGCACCTCGGCGGAGGTATTGCAGCGGCTCCATAACCAGGAAATCGAGGCGGGAATCACATATCTCGATAACGAGCCGATCGGCAAAGTGCGCGCCATTCCACTGTATGAGGAGCGGTACATGCTGCTGACCTCGGCGGACGCGCCACTGGGCGACCGGGACCATGTTACCTGGACGGAGATTGGCCAAATCCCGCTGTGCCTGCTGACCCCCGATATGCAGAACCGGCGCATTATTAACCGGCTGCTTAACAATGCCGGGCAGGTGGTGGAGCCGACACTGGAATCCAACTCCATCGTGGTGTTGGTCTCGCACGTGCAAACCGGGCGCTGGGCCTGTGTGATGCCGGAAAAGCTGGCGGAAATCTTTGGTCTTACCACCACGCTCCGGGCAATCCCGATTGTTGAGCCGGAGGTGGTGCTCAAGGTTGGCCTGGTAATCCTTGACCGGGATCCGCAATCTCCGCTGACCGAAGCGCTGATCGCCGAGGCGAACCGGCTCCGCGTGCCTTTATAGGCTTTTTCTATCGCACGACGGAATTTTGATATTGTTATTTAGGGTAATCAGCGCGAGAAATGGCCTGAGAAAACCATAGGAGGATTGCGTTTACCATGACGCATGTCTGGGATTCGGACAAAGCCGAAGATATTATCGCTGAACATGAGGGCCTTGAAGGGCCTATGTTGCCAATTTTGCATGGCATGCAGGAGGCCTTCGGCTACATCCCGGAAGCGGCCGTGCGGCTGATCGCGGCGCGGTTGAATCTCTCCCGGGCGGAGGTTTACGGTGTGGTTTCCTTCTACCACGACTTCCGCCGGGAGCCGGCTGGAAGGCACGTATTGAAACTTTGCCGGGCGGAAGCCTGCCAGTCGGTGGGGAGTGAAGCCAGTGCGGAAACTCTTCTGCGCCGCCTGGGTTTGGGGTGGGGTGGAACGACACCTGATGGAAGATTGACCGTGGAGGCCGTGTATTGCCTGGGCCTGTGTGCCTGCGGGCCGAGCGCGTTGCTGGATGGTGAACCGCATGGCCGGCTGGACCGCGCGGCACTTGAAGCCCTTGCGGCGGAGGCCGTGTGATGCGGGTTTTTATCCCCTGCGATGCGGCGGCTTTGGCGGTTGGCGCCGATAAAATCGCGTTAGCGATTGCGAAAGAGGCGCTGGCGCGGGGTGTCGATCTTAAAATTATCCGGACCGGTTCGCGGGGCATGTTTTGGCTGGAACCGCTGGTGGAAGTTGAAACGCCGGAAGGCCGGGTTGGCTACGGACCAGTTGCCCTGGGCGACGTGCCTGGGCTTTTTGATGCCGGCTTTCTGGAAGGCCGCACGCACAAAATATCCGTGGGGCTGGTGGAGAAAATTCCGTTTTTTGCCAAACAGAACCGGCTGACGTTTGCGCGTTGCGGTGTGATTGATCCACTGGATATGGGGGCATTCCGTGCGCATGGCGGGTATGTTGGGTTAGCGCGTGCGCTCTCGCTGGGGGCGGCGGGGATTGTTGCCGAGGTAAAAGCCTCGGGCCTGCGCGGGCGTGGCGGCGCGGGCTTTCCCACGGGTATCAAATGGGAAACGGTACGCACCGCCACGGCTGAACAAAAATATATCGTCTGCAACGCCGATGAAGGCGATTCCGGCACCTTTGCCGACCGGATGCTGATGGAGGGCGATCCGTTTACACTCATCGAAGGCATGACGATTGCCGCCGTCGCAGTTGGCGCTACGCGTGGGTATATCTATGTCCGCTCGGAATATCCGCACGCCATCCGCACGATGAACGCCGCCATTGGCATCGCACGCCGGGAGGGGCTGCTTGGCCCGGCGCTGATGGGGTCAACGCAGCATTTTGATCTGGAAGTGCGCATGGGCGCTGGCGCTTATGTGTGCGGCGAGGAAACGGCGCTGCTGGAGAGCCTGGAGGGCAAGCGCGGCCAGGTCCGCGCCAAGCCGCCCATTCCGGCACTGGTGGGGCTGTTTGGTAAGCCAACGGTGGTGAATAATCTGGTCTCTTTCGCGACCATCCCGTTCATCCTGGAAAAAGGTGCCGCGGCCTATGCGGATTACGGCATGGGCCGTTCACGCGGCACCATGCCCGTGCAACTTGCAGGGAATATCAAGCATGGCGGGCTGTTCGAAGTTGCGTTCGGCATTACGCTCGGCGAGCTGGTCAATGAGATCGGTGGTGGCAGCGCCACTGGCCGGCCGGTACGCGCCGTGCAGGCGGGCGGGCCGCTGGGAGCATATTTCCCGCCGCATTTATTCGATACAAATTATGACTACGAAGCCTTTGCCGCGCGCGACGGACTGATCGGCCATGGCGGGCTGGTGGTGTTCGATGACAGCGTGGACATGGCGAAAATGGCCCGCTTCGCGATGGCATTCTGCGCCCATGAATCCTGCGGCAAATGCACGCCATGCCGGATTGGTTCCACGCGTGGTGCGGAGGTGATCGACAAGATCATCGCCGGAAGCGAGGTGGAAAAAAATATAACCCTGGTCAAAGACCTTTGCGAGACCATGAAGTTTGGCTCGCTTTGCGCCCTTGGCGGGTTCACCCCTTATCCGGTGCTGAGTGCACTTGAACATTTCCCCGAGGATTTCGCGCCCGCCAGCGTTCAGGCGGCGGCCGAATAGGAGCTAAAACATGGGCCTGATTCACGAAGTCGATTATGGCACTAAACCCAGCGCCGCGACCCGGCTGGTACGTGTGAATATCGACGGCCAGAGTATTGCGGTGCCGGAAGGCACATCTGTCATGCGCGCGGCGATGGAACTGGGCACGCAAATTCCCAAGCTCTGCGCCACTGATATGCTGGATAGTTTCGGTTCCTGCCGTCTGTGCCTGGTGGAAATCGAGGGCCGCGCCGGTACGCCGGCGTCATGCACGACGCCTGTGGCCGAGGGCATGGTGGTGCATACGCAAAACGCTAAGCTCGCCAAACTGCGGCGTGGCGTGATGGAGCTTTATATCTCCGACCATCCGCTGGATTGTCTGACTTGTTCAGCCAACGGCGATTGCGAGTTGCAGGATATGGCCGGTGCGGTGGGCCTGCGCGAGGTACGCTATGGCTATAATGGCGAAAACCATCTTGATTCGACGAAAGATGGCTCGAACCCTTATTTTCAGTTTGACCCTGCAAAATGCATTGTCTGTTCGCGCTGCGTGCGGGCCTGCGAGGAAGTGCAGGGGACCTTTGCGCTAACGATTGAGGGTTCGGGCTTTGGTTCCAAAGTCTCGCCCGGCATGGGAGAAGACTTCTTCGATTCTGAATGTGTTTCCTGCGGTGCCTGCGTACAAGCCTGCCCCACCGCGACACTCATGGAAAAATCCGTGATCGAAATCGGGCAGCCAGAACATTCGGTCGTTACTACCTGCGCCTATTGCGGTGTTGGCTGCGCGTTCAAGGCAGAGATGCGCGGCGAGGACGTGGTGCGCATGGTGCCCTATAAGGATGGCAAGGCGAATCATGGTCATTCCTGCGTGAAGGGACGTTTTGCCTGGGGTTACGCCACGCACAAGGATCGCATCACCAAACCGATGATCCGCGCTAAAATAACTGATCCGTGGCGCGAAGTGAGCTGGGACGAGGCGATCGCCTACACGGCCTCCGAGTTCAAGCGCATTCAGGCGGAATATGGGACGGATGCGGTCGGGGGGATTACCTCGTCGCGTTGCACGAATGAAGAGACGTTCCTTGTACAAAAACTTATCCGTGCCGGATTTGGCAACAACAATGTGGATACCTGCGCGCGCGTCTGTCACTCGCCCACCGGCTACGGGCTGAAGAGCACTTTTGGTACTTCCGCTGGCACGCAGGATTTTGATAGTGTGGACCAGGCTGATGTGATCCTCGTCATCGGCGCCAACCCGACTGATGGGCACCCCGTGTTTGGGTCGCGGATGAAAAAGCGCCTGCGGGAAGGTGCGAGGCTTATCGTGGTGGACCCGCGCCGGATCGACTTGGTGCGCACGCCGCATATCCAGGCCGAATACCATCTGCCGCTGCGGCCGGGTACCAATGTTGCGGTGATCAACGCACTGGCACATGTGATCGTTACCGAAGGGCTGGTGAATGAGGTCTTTGTACGCGAACGCTGCGACATGGCCGATTTTGCCGAGTGGGCAGAGTTTATCTCAGGTGAGTCCAACAGCCCGGAGGCCGTTGCCGCACTTTCCGGCGTTCCCGCTGAACTGATCCGCAAGGCCGCGCGGCTTTACGCGACCGGTGGCAATGGCGCGATTTATTACGGTCTAGGTGTTACCGAGCATAGCCAGGGTTCGACCACCGTTATCGCGATTGCCAACCTTGCCATGGCCACGGGTAATATCGGCCGGCCCGGCGTCGGCGTTAACCCGCTGCGCGGCCAGAACAATGTGCAGGGAAGTTGCGATATGGGCAGCTTTCCACACGAGTTTTCCGGCTACCGCCACGTGTCTGACAATGCCACGCGGCAGATGTTCGAGGCCGTTTGGAACGTGCCGCTGAGCGGCGAGCCTGGATTGCGGATTCCGAACATGCTGGATGCCGCCGTGTCTGGCACGTTCAAGGGACTGTATGTTCAGGGTGAGGATATTGCGCAGTCAGACCCGGATACGAAGCATATTACGGCCGGTCTGGCGGCGATGGAATGCGTGGTCGTGCAGGATTTGTTCCTGAATGAGACGGCAAATTTCGCGCATGTGTTCCTGCCGGGCTCGACCTTTCTGGAAAAAGACGGCACGTTCACGAATGCCGAGCGGCGCATCCAGCGTGTGCGCAAAGTCATGGCGCCCAAAAACGGCTATGCCGATTGGGAGGTCACGCAAGCTCTGGCAAATGCCATGGGGCTGCAGATGCATTACTCGCATCCTTCTGAAATCATGGAGGAGATCGCGCACCTTACGCCCACATTTGCGGGCGTGTCATACGGAGCGCTGGACCGCATGGGCTCGATCCAGTGGCCTTGCGATGAGCAGGCCCCGGATGGCACGCCGATGATGCATGTTGATCATTTTGCGCGCGGCAAGGGCAAATTTATTATCACGGATTATGTGGCGACGGATGAGCGTACCGGGCCGCGTTTCCCGCTGCTGCTCACCACCGGGCGCATTCTGTCGCAGTATAACGTCGGCGCGCAGACGCGGCGTACGGAGAATACAGCCTGGCACGAGGAGGATCTTCTCGAAATTCACCCGCATGACGCGGAGAATCGCGGCATTAAAAATGGCGATTGGGTGAAGGTCGCGAGCCGGGCGGGAGAGACAACATTGCGGGCAAAGGTTACAGACAGAATGGCGTTGGGCGTGGTTTATACCACGTTCCATCACCCCGAGACGCAGGCCAATGTCATCACCACCGATTATTCCGATTGGGCGACGAATTGCCCGGAGTACAAGGTAACCGCGGTGCAGGTATCGCCGTCGAATGGCCCGACGGAATGGCAGGTGAAATATCAAAAGTTGAGCGACAAAGCAAGGCGCATCGAAGCCGCAGGAGCGGCTGAGTGAGGCCGGTGCCAGCCGTTTCCGTCCGCGTTGCGGCCGGCGCCTGGCGCGGTGGCGAGTACAAAAACATATCCCGGGCATTGCCCGAAGAGGTTGCCGTTGCTTTGACCTACGATCGCGCGACATTTGCCGTGATGATGGCGAGCCCAACTGATCTGGAAGACTTCGCAATCGGATTTTCCTTATCCGAGGGCATTATCAATAGTGCTGACGATATAGTGGAGCTACGAACCATAATAGTTGATGACGGCATTGAATGCCGGATGTTGCTGGTGCCCGAGAAGCGGGATTTGCTGGAAGCGAGGCGCCGGCACATCGCCGGACCGGTGGGGTGCGGATTATGCGGCCTGGATAGTTTGGTGCAAGTCAGCCGTACTTTGCCAAAGGTTCAAGCTGCCACTACCATTCCCGCGGAAGCGATTGCGGATGCGGTGAGCCGCATGTCGCGCCTGCAAACGTTGAACAATGAGACGCGGGGCGTTCATGCCGCGGCGTACTTTAATCCTGCGCGTAATGATATTCTCCTGAGAGAAGATATCGGGCGCCATAATGCGCTGGACAAACTCATTGGCGCGGTAACGCGGCGAGGTGATACGCCCGGCACCGGCGCTGTCATTCTCACCAGCCGGGTGTCCCTTGACCTCATTCAGAAGACATCTGTGTTTGGTGCGGGCATACTTGTGGCAATTTCCGTACCGAGCGCCCGTGCCGTTCGTGAAGCAGAGCAAGCCGGCATCACACTCATTGCCGTGGCGCGCGATGATGGGTTTGAGATATTCACACATCCCGGCCGCGTAATTATTGGAGCACAGAGCGATGTCGCCTGAGAAGCTTGTTTACATGGCAAACCAGATTGGAAAATTCTTCGCGCATAAAAACGACGAGGAGGCGGTTGCCGGGATAGCGGATCATCTCCAGAGTTTTTGGGAGAAGCGCATGCTCGCGGAGATTTATGCGTATCTCGACGCGGATGGCAAAGGGCTTGATGAGCGGCCGAAGAAGGCGTTGCAGCGCCTTCGAGAAGCCGTGAAATAAATCACGGTGATGGCGCGCTCAATCTAACCCGCTAAACCCGCTCGCTCAGCTTTATCGCGGCGCGGCAGCCAGTCTTAATCAACGCCGTCAGCACCCGGTAGCCCGGCGCCTGTTCCGCGCCATGTTCCAGGCCAATGTCGCGGTGCTCCAACTCCTCGGCGCGGAAGTTCGCGATCGTACCGCTCAGGCCCGCCTCATCTTCACCCAGCGCCGCCTCCTGCGCGGCATAATGCGCGTTGATAACCTCTTCCACCGCCACGGTGCAGGCCATCGCCGCCTTTTCGCCCAGCGCCGCCGTGACCGCACCCAGCGCAAACCCCGCGACATGCCAGAACGGCAGCAACACCGTCGGCCGCACGCGCCGCGCGGAAATCATTTCAGCAAACGCATCCAAATGCTGCTGTTCCTGCGCCTGCATATGCTCAATCACCGGCCCTTTTGGCCCGCGTCCCAGCACTGCCAACTGCCCCGCATAAATCCGTGCCGCGCCATACTCGCCGGCATGGTCAACCCGGATAAACCGCTTAACCTGCTCGCTCATCGGAACTTCCTCGGCTTTTTCAAAACATAAACCAACAGCGCCACCGCAAACAGCAACGCCCCGCAAAAATCCATCGCCGCCATGGAAACCGGCAAATGCGAAATCAAATACACCGGCCGGTCGCACGGTGTCGCGGGAATCATCGGCAATGCCGCACCCGGCGTCAACATTCCGTTGCACTCTGGCAACGGCGAGGCCCACCAGCCAAATTCCACGCCCACATGCAGCCCGGCAATGGCAACATCACCCAGCATCACCAGCCCCGCCAGCCCCAGCACCAACCGCGCGGTGTCGCGGCGTAGCAACACCGCCAGCAGGCCCAGAACCGCCACGATCCGGTACGGCCAGCGCTCCCACAAACACAATTCGCACGGCGTCAGCAGCAACACATATTGCGCGAAATACGCCACCCCCAGCGCCGCCAGGGCTATGCAGGCTGTCAGCGCGCCGGCAATGCGATGCCTCACAGAATAAACCGGCTCAGATCGCCCTTGGCAGCCAGAGGCGCAACCTTTTCGTTCACATAAGCCGCATCCACCACCACACTCTGGCCAGAACGGTCCGTGGCGCTAAAGCTGATTTCTTCCAGCAATTTCTCAATCACCGTGGCCAACCGCCGCGCGCCGATATTCTCCACCCGGTCGTTGATATCATACGCCAGCGAGGCCAGAGCATCCACCGCATCATCGGCAAACGTCAAGTTCACGCCCTCGGTATTCAACAGCGCCGTATACTGCTTCAGCAACGAGTGCTCCGGCTCGGTCAATATCCGCTTGAAGTCATCGCGCGACAACGAGGACAGTTCCACCCGTATCGGCAACCGCCCCTGCAACTCCGGCAACAAATCCGCCGGCTTGGCCACATGGAAAGCACCAGAGGCAATAAACAAAATATAGTCGGTCTTTATGGGCCCGTATTTCGTCGAAACAGTGGTGCCCTCGATCAACGGTAGCAAATCGCGCTGCACCCCCTCGCGGGAGACATCCGCCCCCCGGAATCCGCCCTCGGACTTGGCACAGATTTTATCAATCTCATCCAAAAACACGATGCCATTGTTCTCCGCGTGGCGCAGCGCGTCCTTGGTCAGCGCCTCGGTATCCAGCAACCGGTCGGCCTCCTCGCGCTCCAACGCCTTGCGCGCATCCGGCACCAGCATTTTGCGCTTCTGCGCTGGCCGCCCGAACATCCCCTTCATCATCTCGCCCAGGTTGATCGCGCCATTCTGCGGCATATCCATTATGCCAATCTGCGCGCCGCCGCTCTCCCCCACGGCAATGTCAATTTCCTTGTCCTCAAGCTCGCCACTGCGCAGCATCCGCCGGAATTTCACCCGCGTGTCGGCACTGGCCCCCTCGCCCACCAGCGCGGTAATCAGCCGCTCTTCCGCCGCCTGCTCCGCCTTGGCTTCCACGCCCTTGCGGTTCTGCTCGCGCAGCATGGTAATGCTGGCTTCCACCAGATCGCGCACAATGCTCTCCACATCGCGCCCCACATAACCCACCTCGGTAAACTTCGTCGCCTCCACCTTAATGAACGGCGCCTGCGCCAGCTTCGCCAACCGCCGCGCGATCTCGGTCTTGCCGCACCCCGTCGGCCCGATCATCAGGATATTTTTCGGCACAACCTCTTCGCGCATATCCTCCGGCAACTGCAGCCGGCGCCAGCGGTTACGCAAAGCAATCGCCACCGCGCGCTTGGCGTCATTCTGGCCAATAATAAAACGGTCGAGTTCGCTTACAATTTCACGCGGAGAATAAACCGGGATTTCCATTACAGTATTTCAACAATCAGGTTTTCGTTGGTGTAAATACAAATATCCGCGGCAATTTTCATGGACCGCCGGGCAATCTCCTCGGCCTCCAGGTCAGGCACCGTCATCAGCGCGCGCGCCGCCGACAGCGCATAATTCCCGCCCGAGCCAATCGCCACGATCCCGTCGGAAGGCTCCAGCACATCTCCATTGCCGGTCAGCGTAAAACTGCGCTCGGCATCGGCGACTATCAGCATCGCCTCCAACCGGCGCAAATAGCGGTCCATGCGCCAATCCTTCGCCAGTTCCACGCAGGCGCGCTCCAACTGGTTGGGGAACCGCTCCAGCTTAGTCTCCAGCCGCTCCAGCAGCGTAAACGCATCGGCCGTTGCCCCGGCAAACCCGGCAATCACCGCGCCATTGCCAATCCGCCGCACTTTTCGCGCATTCCCTTTAACAACCGTATTGCCCAGGCTCACCTGGCCATCCCCGGCCATCGCCACCTTGCCTTCACGCCGCACACATAAAATGGTCGTACCATGCCAGCCGACCGGATCATTTGGGTTTGTCATGCCCCCAGAAATGGCACCGCGCAGGGGTGGAGACAAGAGAGCCAAATGTTCCTGCAATATAATTCGTAATTTCATTAAAAACCCTTTTGGCCGCCCCCAGGCGATGGTAGACAGGCGTATGAGCCCGCAATCCCTCTTTAATACAAACGGTCCCGGCAAAGACCCGCTCCTGGCCGGCCTTGGCCAGCGCGTGCGCCTCCTGCGCGCCAGGGGCGGCATTTCCCGCCGCATGCTGGCCGAGGAAGCCGGCGTCTCCGAGCGCCACCTCGCCAACCTCGAATCTGGCATCGGCAACGTCTCCGTGCTGGTGCTCCAGCAGGTGGCGCTGGCGCTGGGCTCTTCCCTGGCGGAACTGCTGGGCGACGAGACCACCAGCTCGCCGGAATGGCTGATGATCCGCAAACTCCTGCACGGCCGCACACAGGATGAACTGCAACGCGCGCACCAGGCACTCTCCGAACTCTTCGGCGGCGCCACCCCTGGCCAACGCCGCAACCACATCGCCCTCGTCGGCCTGCGCGGCGCCGGCAAATCCACCCTGGGGCGCATGGCCGCCGCCAAGCTCGGCTGGCCCTTCGTCGAACTGCGCGCCGAAATCACCCGCCTCGCCGGCTGCAGCCCGGTGGAAATCCAGGCCCTCTACGGCTCCCAGGTCTACCGCCGGTACGAGCGTCAGGCGCTGGATGAGGCCCTGCGCAACCACCCCAACTGCGTCATCGCCACCGCCGGCGGCCTGGTGGGCGACCCCGCCACCTTCGACATCCTGCTCAGCCACTGCCTCACCATCTGGCTACAGGCCGACCCGCAGGACCACCTCGACCGCGTCATCGCCCAGGGTGAGCAGCGCCAGATGGCCGACTCCCGCAAAGCCGTCGAGGACCTGCGCGTCACGCTGGAAAGCCGCGCCGCCTTCTACGCCAAGGCGGACTTCGCCTTTAACACCAGCGGCAAAACCGTCGAGGAATCCTTCGCCGGCCTCATGGCGGCCCTTGCCGAACACCAACCCAAGCCGGGCATCTAGCTCCCGCCCATGCCTCCACCCATGCCTCCACCCATGCCTCTCACCGCCTACCTCGCCGGACCGGACGTATTTCTCCCCGCCGCGTCCGCACACGCCGCGGCCAAACTCGCCATCTGCGCCCGCCACGGCCTCACCGGAATCTCCCCCTTCAACCCCAATCTGGACTTCTCGCAGCCGCCCGAAACCCTCTGGCGCCAGATCTACCTCGACGACATCGCCATGATGCAAGCCAGCGACATCATCATCGCCAACCTCACCCCCTTCCGCGGCGCCTCCGCCGACGCCGGCACGCTGGTGGAAATCGGCTGGTTCCTCGGCCGCGGCCGCCCGGTCTTCGGCTACTCCAACATCGCGACGCCCTTCGCGCAACGCAGCGCCGCGCAGGCCGCCGCGGTACCGGACCCCCTCCCCGGCCTTGGCATCGAAGGCTTCGCTCTACCCGACAACCTCATGGTCCCCGGCGCCGTGGAATACGGCGGCGGCCTGCCCATCACTCTGCCGCCAGACGGCATCTCCCGCGCTTTCGACGCCCTGGACATCTTCGAACTATGCGTCGCCGCCGTGGCGCGGAAACTGCAAACATAACAGGCGGGAGCCCCCCTCATGCGCCGCATCCAACAAGCCATCGGCCACGCCATCGCCAGCTTCCTCACCGTCCCGGTCGGCGCCCCGCCCGTCTTCCCGGTCGACCTCGCGCATTTCCGTTCCCTGCTGCAACCCGCCGACGTCATCCTCGTCGAGGGCAAACTGCGCATCAGCTCCATGGTGAAATACCTCACCCAGTCCACCTGGTCCCACTCCGCCCTCTACGCCGGGGAAGCCGCCTCCGGCGGCGGGCCGGACTGCATCGAGGCCGACATCATCGCAGGCGTCCGCCGCTTCAACCTGCAGGACCTATTGCCCTACCACGTGCGCATCTGCCGCCCCATCGGCCTGCAACCCGAGGACCGCCAGCGCGTCATCGACTACGCCCTCGGCAAACTCGGCACCCAATACGATCTGCGCTATATCGTCGACCTCGCACGCTACCTCTTCCCGCTGCCCGTCCCCTCACGCTGGCGCCGCCGCGCACTCGGGTTCCTCTCCGCCGACCCCACCCGCGCCATCTGCTCCACTCTCATTGCCCAGGCGTTCAAAAACATCGGCTACCCCATCCTGCCGGAAATCACCGAACAATACTTAACCGACCCCGCCACCCGCCGCCTCGCCCAGGAAATCTTCCACATCCACGGCTCGGAGCTCTTCGTCCCGCGCGACTTCGACGTCTCCCCCTATTTCCAGATCATCAAACCTGAAACCCCCGCCCATTTCGACCACCACCGCCTCACCTGGGTCGAGTGATTTCCCTCGCGCCCCGCATAAAGACCGCATAAAAACGATCACAAACCCGCGCCCCCCCGCCGGCCCGTTGCGCCGCCGCCACCTCCCGCCTGCTGGCGCTTGCTCCCTATCCCCCAGTCTCGTAAATACCGCGGCACATCAGCAAGGCTGGACCCAGTGACCCTGAACGCAACCGACACCCATAATCCGGCCAACAAGCCGCTCCGTATCGCCGCCCTCATCGGCGTCCTCGGCGTCGTCTACGGTGACATCGGCACCAGCCCGCTCTACGCCCTGCAAGCCTGCCTCGGTTATTTCACCACCGGCGTTCTCACCCATGCCGACATTTTCGGCCTGCTCTCCCTCATCTTCTGGGCGCTCATCATCACGGTCACGCTCAAATACGTCACCTTCGTCATGCGCGCCGACAACAACGGCGAAGGCGGCATCCTCGGCCTCATGGCCCTGGCCCAGCGCGCCGCCGCGAACGAGCGCACCCGCACCGCGCTCAGCATCGTCGGCATCATCGGCGCCGGCCTGTTCTTCGGCGACGGCATGATCACGCCGGCCATCTCCGTCCTCTCCGCCATCTCCGGCCTGGAGGTCGTCTCCCCCGGCCTAGCCTCGGCGGTCGAGCCCCTCTCCATCGCCGTCATCATCGTGCTTTTCTTGGTGCAAAAACGCGGCACCGGCGGCATCGGCGCCGCCTTCGGCCCGGTCATGGCCGTCTGGTTCCTCGCCATCGGCTGGCTCGGCCTCAGCCAGATCATCCACAACCCCGCCGTGCTGGAAGCCGTCAGCCCCACCTGGGGCGTCACCTTCATGCTGCACCATCACTTCGCCGCCTTCGCCGTGCTCGGCGCCGTCGTGCTGTCCGTCACCGGCGCCGAGGCCCTCTACGCCGACATGGGCCATTTCGGCCGCAAGCCCATCCGTGTCTCCTGGACTTATTTCGTCCTGCCCTGCCTGGTGCTCAACTACTTCGGCCAAGGCGCGCTGGTCATCGCCAACCCCGCCGCGGCCGCCAACCCCTTCTTCGAAATCGCGCCCAACTACCTGCAAATCCCGCTGGTCATCCTCTCCACCGCGGCGACTATCATCGCCAGCCAGGCGGTCATTTCCGGCGCCTTCTCCATGGCCCGCCAATGCGTCCAGCTCGGCCTGTTCCCGCGCATGGAAATCCGCCACACCAGCGCCGCTCAGGAAGGCCAGATCTACGTCCCCCAAATGAACGCCGCGCTGGCCATCGGCGTCATCATGCTGGTCATCATTTTCAAAACCAGCGCCGCCCTGGCCTGGGCCTACGGCATCGCCGTCACCGGCACCTTCATGTGCACCAACATTCTCGCCCTCGTGGTCTTCCGCCGCCAGTTCCACTGGTCTCGCACCGCCTCAATCGCCGTCTTCGGCTGCTTCGGCCTCGTCGACATCGCCTTCTTCTCCGCCAACACGCTTAAATTCTTCGACGGCGGCTGGGTCCCGCTCGCCATCGGCCTCACCATCGTCGTCATCATGACCACCTGGCAGCGCGGCCGCCGCCTCATCACGGCGCGCTGGGCACAGGATAGCCTGCCCCTGGCCTCCTTCATCAACCGCCTGCCGCAATCACGCATCACCCGCGTGCCCGGCACCGCCGTCTTCATGACCGGAAATCTAGACTACGTGCCCAACGCCCTGCTGCACAATCTCAAACACAACAAGGTGCTGCACGAGCGCGTTTTCTTCGTCACCGCCCGCACGCTGGACATCCCCACCGTTTCCCCCGCAGAGCGCGCCCATGTCGAGGAACCCGCCCCCGGCATCTACAAAATCGCCCTCTCCTTCGGTTTCATGGAAAGCCCGAACATCCCCCGCGAGCTGCAAAACCTGCCCGGCATCCGTTTCGACCCCATGGAAACCAGCTACTTCCTCGGCCGCGAAAGCTACGTCCCCGCCGGCCTCTCCAACCTGCGCTTCGTCCGCCGCTGGCTGTTCCTGCACATGGCCCGCAACGCCATGTCCGCCACAGAATTCTTCCAAATCCCTAGCGACCGCGTGGTGGAACTAGGTGTGCGCATCGCCATCTAACCGGCGTCCTCACTCCCCCGCTATCGATGGGTGAAGCGTAACCCTCCGCCCCCTTACGCCGCCCCTTACGCCAACGAAAGCTGCAACGCCCCCGCCACCGACCCTCTGGTCAGCCGGTAATTTGCCTGATCCGCAAACACCGCCCGCAGCAACAAATTATTCAGCGTATGCCCAGTCCGGCTCCCCACAAACCGCCCGCAAATCGGCGCCCCGGCCAAGGCCAGATCCCCCACCACATCGAGCAATTTATGCCGCACGAATTCATCGGCAAAGCGCAGCCCTTCCGGGTTCAAAATCTTCGCGCCATCCACCACGATAGCATTATCCAAACTCCCACCGCGCGCCAGGCCCATCTTGCGCAGCGCCTCAATCTCCGCCGCCTGCGCAAACGTCCGCGCCGCCGCTATCTCAGCCGCAAAACTCTCCGCCGTCAGCGCAAAACTATACGCCTGCGCGCCAATCGCCGAGGCCGCGAACTCAATCGCCAGCGACAGCTCAAACCCCGAGCCCCCGGCATGATGCGGCCGCAGTTCGGCAAATGCGCCATCCTGCTCCACCCGCACGGTGCGCAAAATTTCCAGGCTCTCGCGCAAGCCTCCGTGCGCGACCACACCGGCGCTTTCAATCAAAAATAAAAACGGCGCCGCCGAGCCATCAAAAATCGGCAGCTCCGCCGCGTCCACCTCAATCACCAGATCATCCACGCCGCTCGCCGCAAGGGCCGCCATCAGATGCTCAATGGTCCCAACCTGCGCAGCACCCAGGCTCACCACCGTGCAGAGCCGCGTGTCATTCACATAATCAAACCGCGCCGGAATGCGCACATCCAAATCCGTGCGATGGAACACAATCCCCGTCCCAGCGCCGGCCGGCACCAACTTCAGCGTCACATCCGCGCCGCTATGCAGCCCACGCCCAATGCAGGAAATCGCCGCCTTCAGCGTCTGCCGCGGCGCCAACACATATTCGCTACCGGTAAAGCTGTATCTGTCACGCAAAGACGACATTTCGGGACCCATCATTAATAACGCCCTACTATCTACCCCCCGCTCCACGCTGCGGCCAGTCAATCATTATTTCCAATTATGTCGCCACAACCCATTGAAAATAAACAATACAAACACCCCTTCAAAACACCAAACCCACGGCTTGTTGCGATCCAGCAAAAGCCATGTTCAACTCCCCTGCGCCAATCCATAAAACCCAAGGGAACCACTCATGATCATCGCCACCACTGAAAACATCGCCAACCACCGCGTGCGTGAAACCCTCGGCCAGTGCTTTGGCGTCGTCGTCCGCAGCCGCGGCCTCGGCGGCAACATCATGGCCGGCCTGCGCTCCATCGTCGGCGGGGAAATCGTCGAATACACCAAAATGCTGGAGGAAGCCCGCCGCCACGCCGTTGACCGCATGGTCGCCAACGCCACCCTCATGGGCGCCAACGCCATCACCATGATGCGCTTCGACTCCTCGGAAATGGGCCAGACCATGAGCGAAGTCGTCGCCTACGGCACCGCCGTCATCATTGAGCCGGCGTAGCCCATGCTTCGCGGCTTCGTCATCGGCTTCGGCCTGGTGCTGATCGCAGGCAGCCTCATCGGCGCGCTTTACGGTGCGGGGGCCAGCATGCTCGGGCCACTCATTTTCGGCGTCCTCCTGCTCATCGGCACCCTGCTGGAAAAACGCTACTGGCCCAACAGCGCCTCACCCCCAGGCCCAGGCTGGGAGCCCACCGGGGAGCGCTTCCACGACCCAGCCAAAGGCGGCGAGGTCGAGGTCTGGTACAACAAATCCAACGGCCAGCGCCGCTACGTGCGCCACCCGCAATAAAAAAGGGGGCAGGAAAACCCCTGCCCCCTTTCATCAAATCAAACCCGCGATCAGTTATTCCGGCGTAGGAAAGCAGGAATTTCCAGCCCGATTTCATCAATCTGCGCCGGACGCACAGCGGCACGCGCCGGTTCGCGGACTTCCGCATTTATCGCCGGCTCCTGCCGGTGCGGCTGCGCCGGTGCCGGTGCTTTCGCGCCGCCAAACCCGAACACGGATTTAAAGATGCTCGTGCTGCGCGGCGCTTCGGCGGCACGATGCGTCTCGCCCCCCCCGGCGGCACGCACAGGCGGCGCCGGGCGAACGGCGGGCGGCTGTTGTTGCAGCACTATCGTCGGCTCACCCAGCTCCAACTCCTCGCTGCCACGGCCCGCGTAGGCCTTGGAAAGCAACGGAGCGGCCGGCGGTTCAGGTATATAGCCAGCCTGGCGCGAAACCGGCGCCCCCTGCTGGCCACCATTCTGCTGGCCACTGTTCTGGCTCACGGCATGCGCAGGAAAACCAACAGACTCGGCGCTACCACCATTCACCACCTGCAACTTGGGCATCTGCTGCGGCGAGCTGTCGATACCCGTGGCAACCACGGACACGCGAATACGCCCAGCCATGCTCTCGTCCAGCGACATGCCGAACATGATGTTCGCATCCTTGTCGACTTCCTCGCCAATCCGGTGCGCTGCCTGGTCAACCTCGAACAGCGTCACATCCGAGCCGCCGGTGATGTTGATGAGCAAGCCATGCGCGCCCTTCATATTGGTATCTTCCAGCAACGGATTGCTGATCGCGGCTTCCGCGGCGCGGATCGCCCGATCCTCGCCCTCGGCCTCGCCGGTCCCCATCATCGCCTTGCCCATCACGGACATCACGGAGCGGATATCGGCATAGTCCAGGTTCACGATACCAGGCAGCACCATCAAATCGGTCACGCCGCGCACGCCCATGTAAAGGACGTTATCGGCCATCTCGAAAGCCTCTTTCCAGCCGGTCCGCTCGTTGGCCACCTTAAAGAGATTCTGGTTGGGAATCACGATCAGCGTATCAACGTAGGCCTGGAGTTCGGCAATCCCTTCCTCGGCGGCGCGCATGCGCTTCTTGCCCTCGAAGGCGAAAGGCTTGGTCACCACGCCAACGGTCAAAATGTTACGCTCGCGGGCCATGCGCGCTATCACCGGCGCCGCCCCCGTGCCCGTCCCACCGCCCATGCCGGCGGTGATGAACACCATATGCGTATCTTCCAAGTGCCGCGCCAGATCGTCAGCAGCTTCATCGGCCGAGGCCTTCCCCACTTCCGGGCGGCCACCCGCACCATTGCCCTGGGTCAGATGCGGCCCGAGCTGAATGCGCTTTTCCGCCAGCGAGCGCTGCAACTGCTGCGCATCGGTATTGGCAACAACAAAATCCACACCCGGCAAATTGAGCATGATCATGTTGTTCACGGCATTGCACCCGCCGCCGCCAACGCCAAATACGGTTATCCGCGGCGTGAAGTCTGTATGCGACGTCTTCTGGATCGTCAGGTTCAGGGTCATGGCTATCTCCTCAGGGAAGTATCGGTAACGAACGCTTCGATTTCATGTCAAACACGATTTTTTAAAAAATCGACGAGACCACGGAACCATCCGCCGCCCCGCTCACTCTCAAAGTTTATATCCTGCATGGTCTGGCCTTCGCCGGTGGCAAAAGCGAGCAGCCCCACCAGCGTCGCGAAGTTCGGCGCGCTCGCGGAATCCGGCAGCCCGATCATCCCGCCCGGCCGGCCGAGCCGTACATTCCGCTCCAGGATCTGCGCCGCCAGTTCGCGCACCCCTCCAAGTTGCGACGCCCCGCCGGTCAACACCACCCGCGACCCCGCCGCATTGCCAAGCCCGGCTGTTTCCAGCTGCTCCTTGACCATTTCAAAAATTTCCTCCAGCCGCGGCCGGATCACACTTATCAGCATGGAGCGCGGCATTTTCGCAATCTGGTGTTCATCCTCGCCCACCTGCGGCACCGGCAGCAGCTCACGCTCGTCATCCGGGCTGCCCTGGCAATTGCCGTACAGCGCCTTTAACCGTTCCGCATGCGCGACTGACGTTGAGAATCCGCGCGCAATATCGTTGGTGACATGAATCCCGCCCAACGGGAGTTGCGCTGTATGCACCACCTGGCCTTCGGAGAACACCGCCATCGAGGTCGTGCCCCCGCCCATGTCGATCACCGTCGCCCCCAGCTCGCGCTCATCGCCCACCAGCGAGGACAACCCAGCCGCCATCGGCGCCGAAACCAGCGCCGCGATATCCAGCTCGCACCGTGAGAGACACGCCGAGAGCGTGCGCAGCGCCGTATTGCCCGCATCCACCACATGCAACTGCGCCGAGAGCGTATCACAAAACAACCCGCGCGGATCGAGCACCCCTTGCGTCTCGTCGGTTGAAAAACTCAAAGGCAGCGCATGGATCGTCGCCCGCCCCTCGGTCGCTGCCCGCGCCCGCGCCTCGCGCACCACGCGCTTGATATCATCGGCCGTCACCGCCCTGCCATCCACCGGCCACTGCACGCTATACAACCGTGATTCCGGTTGCCCGCAGGAGAGGTTCACATACACCGACTTCAGCCGCATATCGGCCATATCCTCGGCCGCTCCCACCGCCGCGCGGATCGCCTTCTCCGCCTCGTCGAGGTCCACAATGCCGCCGGACTTAATCCCCCGGCTCTTCTGCCAGCCAAATCCCAGCGCCCTTAAGCGCCCATCGGATTCCGCCCGCCCGATCAGGCAGGCGATCTTCGTGGAGCCAATATCCAATACACCAAACGGCCCGGAGCGTACCGCCTTGCTGCGCAGCGTGTCATCGGGCGGCGGTTTAATCGCGCGCTCCAGCGCGGAACCACGGCGGGACATATCATTCATGCTGCATCTCCACCTTCATGTATGGTTATCCTTGGCGGACGGCGCGCTCACCGTGGCACTCGGGTACGGGCGCACCACCAGCTTTCCCGCCAGGCGCAGGTCGATCACTTCAACCGGCCGGTCGAGCAACTGCATGCTGGCCTGCAACGCACCAAGCTGGTTAATCGCATCCTGCTCACCCGCGGCCGGCAGTTTCACCAAGGCCTGGTCTTTCAAAATCAAATTCCAGCGCAGCCCATCCACCCGCTCCGCCGCCGTCACCCGCGCCGCCAGCGCCGGCACCGCCTGCAACTCGGTCACCAGTGTCTGCGCATTCTGCGGCGCATCCGCCCCCGTCAGCAGCAACAGCGAAGGCTCGTGCCGCTTCGCCGCCGCCGCATCCTGCCCGGCGATCACATTCCCGGCCTTGTCGATCAGCACGAACCGCGGCGCCGTCCCGTTGCCCCCGCCGGTCTGCCAGATCGCATAGGCTCCCCGCTCGGTTACACTCACAATCAAAATCCCCGGCAGCACGCGCTCCACCGTGGCACTCTGCACCGGCCCCAACTGCTCCACGCGCGCCTGCACGGCCCCCAGCGAAAACCCCAGACTCGGCGCCCCCGGCTGCACACCGATCGCCGCCTGCAACGCCGCCGGGTCCGTGGTCTGCGCGCCCAGAATCTCCACCTTGGAAATCCGCAACCCCGCATCCGCCGCCAGTTCCGCCAGCCCAAACCCATTATGGCGCACCACCACGGGTGTTGGCGTAATCGCCGGCAGCGAGCGCACCAGCTCCGAGCCCACAATCAACACCGATGCCACACCCAACACCCACAACCCCGGCTTCAGGCTACGCTTCACCCGCCGGAAATACAGCTTGCGCGTGCTCAGCCGGTCCTGCGGCGTCGCTACCTTCTTCGCCCTTGCGCGGGGTGGCGCGGGCGCTATCACAGGCCGGGCGGTGGCGCTTACACGCGGCATGCCGCCCGCTCCACCATCCAGGCGCACAACGCCGGGAAATCCATCCCCACATAACGCGCCTGCTCGGGCAACAGCGAGGTCGCCGTCATTCCCGGCTGCGTATTCACTTCCAGCAGCACCAGCCGCCCGCTCGCATCGTCATAACGCAAATCCGCCCGGCTCGCGCCCCGGCATCCCAGCGCCCGGTGCGCCGCCAGCGCAACATCGCGCGCCCGCTGCGCCACGTCGGCGGGAATATCCGCCGGCACCACATGGCGCGACCCACCCGCTGAATATTTCGCGTGATAGTCATAAAAATTCTCTTCCGAGAGAATTTCCGTCACCACGAGCGCATGGTCATCCAGCACGGCAACGGTCAGTTCGCGCCCCGGAATAAACTGCTCCACCATCGCCGGCCCGTAATGCCAATCCTTCACAATCCGCGCCCGGCTGTTATCGCCCGGCTTCACAATATGCACGCCCACCGACGACCCCTCGTTCACCGGCTTGACCACATAAGGCGGCGGCAGCGGATCATGGTCGCCCAGCTCGGCAATATCGATAATCCGGTGCGGCGCCACCGGCAGCCCGGCATGCGCGAACACCGCCTTCGCCGCGGCCTTATCCATCGCCAGCGCCGAGGCCCGCACGCCCGAATGCGTATAGGGAATCCCCAAATAATCCAGCACGCCCTGAATCGTGCCATCCTCGCCAAAGCGCCCATGCAGCGCGTTGAACACCACATCAGGTGCGGGCGTCAGCGCCGCGATCACCGCGCACAAATCCTCGCCCACTTCCACCCGCGTCACCTCATACCCGGCCGTGCGCAAAGCCGCGATCACCTGCTCGCCCGAGCGCAATGAAACCTCACGTTCGGCGGACATGCCGCCCAGCAAAACCGCGACGCGCATCACCCTGGTACCCCAATCCGCTTAATTTCCCACCGCAACGAAACCCCGGTCTTCTTCTCCACACGGGCACGCAAATCCTCCCCCAACCCTTCCAGATCAGCCGCCGTCGCCTCTCCGGTATTAATGAGGAAATTACAATGAAGTTCCGAAACCTGCGCGCCACCGCGCTTCAAGCCCCGGCATCCGGCGGCATCAATCAGCTCCCACGCCTTCTGGTCCGGCGGATTGGCAAACGTCGAGCCACCCGTGCGTGCGCGCACTGGCTGGCTCGCCTCGCGGCTGGACTTGATCTGCGCCATCTTTACCGCAATCGCCTTGGCATCCCCCCGCCGCGCCCGCAACCGCACCCGCACCACCACCACATCCGCCGGCAAATTCGCGTGGCGATAGCTCAAACCAAGCGCATGCGCCGGCACGCGCACCAGATCGCCCGAGCGGGTCACAATCTCCACCCAGTCAAGCACCTGCGCCATGTCCCCGCCGTAAGCGCCCGCATTCATCGCCACCGCGCCGCCAATGGTGCCAGGAATGCCCGAGAGAAATTCCAGCCCCGCAAACCCGGCCGCCGCCGCGTGCTCGGCCACGGTCACATCAAGTGCTGCCGCCCCGGCAACAATGCCGTCCTCTTCCACCACAATCCCGCCAAACCCGCGCGCCAGCTTAATCACCACGCCATTGATCCCGCCATCGCGCACAATCAAATTGGAAGCAGCACCTATCACCGTCACCGGCATCTCCAACGGCAATTCCTTGAGGAACGCGCAAAGGTCTTCCACATCCGCCGGCCGCACCAAAAATTCCGCCGGCCCGCCCACGCGGAACCACGTCATCGGCGCCAGCACGGCATCGCGCACCACCCGCCCGCGAATTTCCGGAATGACCAGGCTCGTCATCATAGCCGCGCCCTCGGCCGGGACGCATCCTGCAGCCCCTGCAACTGCACCGGCAACGCCGCGGCCCAATGCGTAATGCTCCCCGCCCCCAGGCAGATCACAAAATCCCCCTGCCGGGCGATCGCATGCACCATTTCCGCCAAATGCGACGGATCGGTCAAAGCCACCACCTGCCGGTGTCCCCGCGCGCGCAATCCTTCAACCAGCGCATCGCGGTCCACACCCTCAATCGGCGCCTCACCGGCGGCATAAACATCCGCCACAATCACCGTCCCCGCATCATTCATGCAGGTACAAAACTCCTCAAACAATGACTGCAGCCGCGTAAACCGGTGCGGCTGCACCACGGCCACCACATCGCGCGCGCCCGCCTGCCGCGCCGCCTTCAGCACGGCGGCAATTTCCACCGGATGATGCCCGTAGTCATCAATCACCGTAATCCCACCCGCCTCGCCGGTCTTGGAAAAACGCCGCTTCACCCCGGCAAATTTCGCCAGCGCCGCCTTGATCTGCGCCTCGGGAACATCCATCTCGGCGGCCACCGCAATCGCCGCCACCGCATTGGACACATTATGGTTGCCCAGCATCGGCAGCTTAAACGGTCCCATCCGCCGCGCCCGCTCGGAAACCCGGTCAGAGAACCGCACCTCAAACGTCGCGCCGTCCTTGCCGGAAATAATCCGCTCCGCCCGCACATCCGCCTGCGGCGAAAACCCGTAGGTAATAATCCGATGATCCGAAAGCAGCGGGATCATCTGCTGCACCGCCGGGTGGTCAATGCACAGCACCGCAAACCCATAAAACGGAATATTGGCAACAAACTGCCGGTATCCAGCCTCCATGGCCTCCCTGGTGCCCCAATGGTCCAGGTGCTCCGGGTCCATATTCGTCACAATGGTAATCACCGCCGGAAGTCTCAGAAAACTCCCATCGGATTCATCGGCTTCCACCACCATCCAGTCACCGGCACCCAGCCGCGTGTTGCTGCCATAGGCATTGATGATGCCGCCATTAATCACGGTCGGATCAAACCCCGCGCCCTCCAGCACCGCCGCCACCAGGCTGGTCGTCGTCGTCTTGCCATGCGTGCCGCCCACCGCCACGGCCCATTTCAACCGCATCAGCTCGGCCAGCATTTCCGCCCGCCGCACCACCGGGATCAGCTTGTGCCGTGCCGCCACCACTTCGGGATTATCGCGCGGCACGGCGGTGGAAATCACCACCACCTGCGCATCGCCCAGGTTCTTCGCGTCATGCCCAACGGCCACCGGAATCCCCGCCACGCGCAACCGCGCCACATTGGCGCTCTCGGCAATATCGCTGCCCTGCACGGCATAACCCAGCTCATGTAGCACCTCGGCAATACCGGACATGCCAATGCCGCCAATGCCGACAAAATGGATCGTCCCAATGGAAAGCGGCAGCGCCCTCATGGCCGGGCTCCCACAACGCTCAACACCATATCCGCCAGCCGCTCCGCCGCATCCGCGCGCCCCGCATTCGCCGCTGCTTGCGCCGCCGCCACCAAAGTCTCAGGATTCATCAAAACACTTTCAATTTTGTCCGCCAGCGCCTGGGCCGTCAGCCCGGCCTGGTCCAGCCGCCAAGCGGCCCCCGCATCCGCCAGAGCATCCGCATTGGCGCGCTGGTGGTCATCAATCGCACTCGGCAGCGGAACGAAAATCGCCGGCCGCCCCGCCACCGCTATCTCCGCCACGCTCGAAGCCCCAGCCCGCGCGATCACCAGATGCGCCCGCTGCAACCGCGCCGCCACATCGGTGAAAAACGGCGCCAGCTCCGCCTCGATGCCCGCATCCTTCAACGCCACCCGCGCCGGCGCCAATTCTTCCGCCCGGCATTGCTGCATCACCACCAGCCGCGCCCGCAGTTCCGCCGGCAACAACGCCAGCGCCTGCGGAATCAGCGTGCCAAAAACTTTCGCGCCCAGCGAGCCGCCCAGGATCAACAACTCCACCTTCTCGCCTGGCGGCTTGTAGCCTTCGCCGTGCAGCGCCACCACCGCGGGCCGCACCGGATTGCCCAGCAGCACGGTTCTCACCCCCGCCGGAATCGCCGCCGTCTTCTCAAAACTCAACACCAGCACATCAGCCAGCCGCGCCAGCAACCGGTTCGCCCGCCCCAGCACCGCGTTCTGCTCATGCAGCACAATCTTCGGCCGGCCGCTTAACAACACCGCCGCCACCACCGGCGGCACAGCGGGATACCCGCCAAACGCCACCACCGCCCCCGGCTGCAACGCCCGCAAAATCTTCCGTGCCTGCAACACACCTTTCGCCAAGGCCACCGCGCCATCCAGCGCCCGGCGCAAACTACGCCCGGACAAACCAGCACCAGCAATCACATGCCGCTCCGCATCGGCAAACACGGCTGACGACAATCCGCCCGAGCGCGCATCCGTCAGCAGCACCACCCGCTCGCCGCGCGCCAGCAACGCGCAAGCCAGCGCCTCCGCGGGGAAAAAATGCCCGCCCGTACCCCCGGCCGCGATCACCACCGGCCTGCGCGCCGGGGTTCTCACGTGTAATCCCCCTGGTGCCGCTTGCGTGTCAGCGCCAGCAAAAATCCCATCTGAATCGAAATCGCCAACACCGAACTGCCGCCATATGAAATAAACGGCAGCGTCATCCCTTTCGTCGGAATCAGCGACAAGGACGACGCCATGTTCACGAACGCCTGCAGGCCAAAACCCACAATCAACCCGCCCGCCGCCAGCACCACGAACAAATTCGGCTCCGCCAGCAGCCGCACCAGCGCCCGCATCACAATCGCCGCGAACACGAAAATAATGAACCCGCAGAAGAACAGCCCGAACTCTTCCCCCGCCACGGCAAACACAAAATCCGCACGCGCATCCGGCAGATAATGCTTAACTTCCCCCTCGCCCGGCCCCAGCCCAAACATCCCGCCATTGCCAAACGCCGAGAGCGCCGTCAGCGCCTGATACGCCGAGGTTTTCGTCGGATGCAGGAACAATTCAACCCGCGTGTGCACGTGGCTGATAAACATGAACGCCCCAATGAACGCCAGCACCACCAGTGCCGCGGCAACGGTGACAAACTTCATCTCCATGCCGTCGAGATAAAACTGCGAGAACACCACCATGGTGAACAGAAACGTCATGCCGATATCCGGCTGCATCTTCAGCAACAGCGCCGTGATGAAAAACACCCCCAGCGCCGCCCGCTTACCCGGAAACCCCGGCGTGCGCCGCGATTCCGCAATCAGCCAGGCGGAAATAATAATAAACCCCGGCCGCAAAAACTCGCTCGGCTGAATGGTGAATCCAGGCAATGAAATCCACCGGTGCGCGCCATCCACCTCCACGCCATGCACCAGCGTGAATCCGGTGAGGAAAAAGAACACAATCCCCAGCCCCAGCGCGCTCAGCTTCACCTGCCGCAGCGAGAGCATGGACATCACCAGCATCACCAGCCCGCCCAGCCCCAAAAAGAAAATCTGCCGGAGCATCGCCATGGTATGCGGATCGCTCAGATGCATGGAAATCCCCGGCGTCGCCGCCAGCGCCAGCACATAACCAATGCCAATCAGCACCGCGAGCGCCAACAGCGTCACGCGGTCCACGCTCCACCACCACCGCCCAATTATCGAAGTATCCGCGCGGGAAAGAGACGGCATTACACGCCCCCCCTCGCCAGTGCCGCAAATCTCTCGCCGCGCACTTCAAAATTCGGATGCTGGTCAAAACTCGCGGCGGCAGGCGAGAACAACACCACGCCCGCCCCGCTCGCCTTCGCCGCCTCAAACGCCGCTGGCACCGCAGCTTCCAGCGTGCCGGCCACATCATTCGCCACGCCATGCGCGCTCAGTGTGGCCGCAAACGCCGCCGCATCCCGCCCAATCAAAAACGCCCTGGCAATCCGCGGAAAATACGGCGCCAGATCATCAATCCCGCCCGCCTTGCCCACGCCGCCCGCAATCCACACAAACCGCGCGTAGCAACCCATCGCCCGCGCCGCCGCATCGGCATTGGTCGCCTTGCTGTCATTAATAAACCGCACGCCCTCGCGCACAGCCACCTCTTCCTGCCGGTGCGGCAATCCGGGAAACGTCTTAATCCCCTCGGCAATCGCCGCTTCCGCAACACCCAGCGCCCGCGCCGCCGCCGCCGCGCCTGCCGCGTTCTGCGCATTATGCGCCCCCGGCAACGCCCGCGCCCCGGTCTCAACCCCCTCGCCGGAAATCCGCACCACCCGCGCCGCCTGGCCATCCAGCCAGTCCGCCATCTCGCGCGACAACTCATCGTCCACGCCGATCACTGCCGTGCACCCAACATCCTGGCGCGCGAAAACCGCCCGCTTGGCGGCCGCATACCCTGCCATGTCGCCATGGCGGTCCAGGTGGTCGGGGGAAAGGTTCAGCATAACCGCCACATCGAAGCGCAGCGTGGCGAGTCTCTCCAACATATAGCTGGACATTTCCAGCACATAAACGCCGTTATCAGGCAACAATGGTAACGAAAGCGCCGCCGGCCCCAAATTCGCGCCCGCCGCATGCGGGACCCCCGCCACATCCAAAATATGCGCCAGCAACGCCGTGGTGGTGGATTTCCCATTAGTCCCCGTCACGCCCGCAAACCGCGCCCGGCTCCCGCTCCCTCGCACCGCCCGGAACAGCAGCTCGGCATCCGTCAGAACCGGCACCCCATGCGCCGCCGCCCACACCGCCTCATCGTGCGGTTTCGGCAATCTGTGCGGAATTCCCGGCGAGAGCACCAACACATCCAACTTGCCGGGCACATCGGACGGCTTCATCACCACAAACCCCACCGCCGCCTCCCGCGCGGGGGTAGAATCATCCCAAACGAAAACCTCAGCCCCCATCTCCCGCAGCGCTATCGCCGCGGGCAACCCCGCCTTGCCCAACCCGAGCACGGCAAACCGGCAGCCCTGAAATACAGGGGCGTAATTCATCTTATCTTCAGGGTGGCGAGGCCCACCAGCGCCAGAATCATCGCAATAATCCAGAACCGGATCACAATCGTCGGCTCCGCCCAGCCCTTTTTCTCAAAATGGTGATGCAGCGGCGCCATCAAAAATACCCGCCGCCCCGTCCGCTTGAACCAGAACACCTGCACGATGACCGAAATGGTCTCCACCACGAACAACCCGCCGACAATCGCCAGCACGATCTCGTTCTTGGTCGCCACCGCCGCCGCACCCAGCGCCCCGCCCAAGGAGAGCGACCCCGTATCGCCCATGAACACCGCCGCCGGCGGCGCGTTGAACCACAAAAACCCCAGCCCGGCGCCAATCAACGCCGAGAGAAACACCGTCAGCTCACCCGCACCAGGAATAAAATTAATCTCCAGATACCCGGAAAAAATCCTGTTCCCCACCAAATAGGCAATCAGCGCGAACACCCCGGAGGCGATCATCGTCGGCACAATCGCCAGCCCATCCAGCCCATCGGTCAAATTCACCGAGTTGGAGGCCCCCATCATCACGAACATCGCCACCAGCGGGAAGAAAATCCCAAACGGTATCAGCACGTTCTTCAGCATCGGCAGCGCCAGCTCGGTGCCCAGAGGTGCTGGCATCAGCGCCAGCATCCACACCGCCGCCACCAGCCCAATCCCCGCCTGCGCCACCAGCTTCACCCGGCCAGAAACCCCTTTGGTATTGCGCCTGGTCAACTTCAAATAATCATCGGCAAAGCCAATGCCGCCATAGCCAAAGGTCACCAGCAGCGTCGCCCAGATGTACCCGTTGTCCAGATCCGCCCAAATCAGCGTCGAAAGCCCCAGCGCGACCAGAATCAGCGCCCCGCCCATCGTCGGCGTGCCCTTTTTCTCAATCAGATGCCGCTCCGGCCCATCGCTGCGTATCGGCTGACCATGCCGCTGCACTGATTTCAAATATCGGATCACCTTCGGCCCGGCCCAAAAGCTTATCACCAGCGCCGTCAAGCAAGCCCCGCCCGCGCGAAAAGTGATGTAGCGGAACAGGTTGAAGGCATGGATATACCCAGCCAGCGGGAGCAAAAACGCGTACAACATCAGGCGGGGCTTTCCAGAACCGAGACAACATCACGCATGCGGCTGCCATAGCTACCCTTCACCAGCACGGCGTCCCCCGCGCGCAGCGCGGCTTTCACCAGTGGCGCCAGAGTGGCGGCGTCATCTGCATGCCCGCCCTGCTTGGACCGCGGCAGCGAGTTCGAACAAAACTTTACTCCACGCCCCGCTGGAAAAAACCACATCCGCGCCAGCCAAAACAGCGGGCAGCAGTGCCAGATGCTCCTCGCGCGCAAATTCACCCAGCTCCAACATGTCCCCCAGCACGGCCACATGCCGCCCAGGCTGCAACGCCAGCACCGCCAGCGCCGCCCGCATCGAGGCCCCTGACGCATTGTAACTCTCGTCCAGCAACAGCGCCTCGCCGCCTGCCACCGTAATTTTCCGCCGCGCGCCCCGGCCCGAGAACGGCGCAAACCCATCCAACGCCGCCGCCGCCTGGCCCACATCCAGCCCCAACGCCGCCGCCACCGCGAGCACGGAGAGCGCGTTCATCGCCATATGCCGCCCCGGCGCCGCCAACCCGAACCGTGCCGCAACGCCCGAAATCTCCGCCCTAATATCCGAGGCTTCCGCGCTGTTGTTCAGTTCCAACAACCGCACATCCACCGCGCCCTCGCCAAACACCAGCGCCCGCGCGCCTACCGGCACCGCATCCCGCAACAACGCCAAAAACCCCGAATCCCCCGGCACCACCGCCGTCCCGCCGGGCACCAGCCCGCCAAACACCGCCGCCTTCTCCCGCGCAATCGCCTCCTCGGAGCCCATCAACCCCAGATGCGCCCTATCCACGCAGGTAATCACCGCCACATCCGGCCGCACCTGCGCCACCAGCGGCGCAATCTCCCCCGGATGATTCATCCCAATCTCAAACACCCCGAACGCCGCATCCCGAGGCATCCGCGCCAGCGTCAACGGCACGCCGATATGGTTGTTAAAACTAGCCTCAGCCGCATGCACCGCGCCAAACGCGCCCAAACACCGCCGCAACATCTCCTTGGCCGTGGTCTTGCCCACACTCCCCGTCACCGCGACAATTTTTGCCGCCCCGCGCCGCCGCGCCGCCGCACCCAAGCGCTCCAGCGCCTTCAGCGTATCGTCCACCACAATAACATTCCCCGGCACCGGCCGGGACACCAGCGCCGCCGCCGCCCCCTTGGCAAACGCCGCCTCGACAAACTCATGTCCGTCGCGCTCACCCTGCAGCGCCACAAACAAATCCCCCGGCGCCAGCGTGCGCGTATCAATACTGATCCCGCTCACATCGCAGCCCACATCCACCCCGAACACGCCGCGCAATTCCGCCGCCGTCCAAAGCGCATTCATAAAGCGCCCCCCAGCTCACGAATCACCGAGGCATCATCAAACGGGATCACCTCGCCTTGCACGATCTGCCCCTGCTCATGCCCCTTCCCGGCCACCACCAGCACATCCCCCGCGCGCAGTTCGCTCAACCCCGCCGCAATCGCCGCCCGCCGGTCACCAATCTCAATCGCCCCAGGGCACGCCGCCAGTATCGCCGCCCGTATCGCCGCCGGCGCCTCGCTACGCGGATTGTCATCCGTCACAATCGCCACATCCGCCAACCGCGCCGCCTGCTCGCCCATCAGCGGCCGCTTGCCCGCGTCGCGGTCGCCGCCCGCGCCAAACACAATCACCAGCCGCCCCGCCGCATGCGGCCGCAACGCGGTCAGCACCCGCGCGATGGCATCGGGCGTATGCGCATAATCCACATAAGCCGCCGCGCCGTTTTCCAGCACCAGCGCCCGTTCAAGCCGCCCGCAAACCCCTTGTAACCGCGGCAAATACTCAAACGCATCCGCCACACCCACCGCCTCGGCCAAAGCCGCCGCCAGCACCGCGTTATCCGCCTGAAACCGCCCCGGCAGATGCAACACCACCTGCCTTCCCCCAGCAAAAACCTCCTGCCCGCCCGGCAACGGCACCGTGCGTTCCACATTCACCGTCCGAAACTCCAGCCCCCGCCGTCCGGCAATCTCCCGCAACCGGCGCAGTGTCTCCACTTCCATATCCGCCATCGCCACGGCCACCGCCCCGCGCGGGACCAAAAACTCAAACAGCCGCAGCTTGGCCGCGCGGTATGCCTCCATCGAGCCGTGGTAATCCAGATGGTCCCGCGTCAAATTGGTAAACCCGGCGGCGGCAAACTTCAGCCCATCCAACCGGCTCTGCTCAATCCCATGGCTGGACGCCTCCAGCGCCACATCGCTCACCCCCTCGCGCGCCAGCATCGCCAGCGTATTCGCCAGCGTCACCGGGTCCGGCGTCGTCAACGAGTCCGCCCGCGGCACCCCCGGCGCGATCACGCCCAACGTCCCCATCGAAGCCGCCTTGCGCCCCGCCCCAGCCAAAATCTGCCGCAAAAAATCCACCGTGCTGGTCTTGCCGTTGGTCCCGGTCACCGCCACCAGCCGCTCCGGCATTTTGCCCGCCAATTCAACCGCCAGCTCCGCCAGCCTGGTCCGCGGCGCCTCCGTGCAATACAGCGGCCTTGGCGGCACACCCGGCGGCCAAATAGTCCCCTCCGGCGCCATCACGGCCACCGCCCCGCGCGCCACCGCCTCGGCAATAAACCCCCGTCCGTCCGCCTTCACCCCCGGCAGCGCCACAAACAAAAACCCAGGCCGCACCGCCCGGCTATCCGCCGTAACGCCGCTCACCCCGGTCAATTCAGGACTCCGCACGGGAGACCCCGCTATCACGCCCGCTATCACGCCCGCTATCACGCAAGGTCATATGGCTGCCCGGCAACGGATAAACCGGCGCCATCACCCCATCACGCGGGTGGCTCGTCCCGTGCGAGGCCGAGAGCAGCGGCGCCGGATGCACAGCCGCCGGCGTCCCAGGCGGCTTCTCGCCCAACAGCTCATAGGCAAACGCATTCGCCCCCGGCGGCAGTGGATTGCCTGGCCCCAGCCCGGTCTGCCCCGGCGGCACCGCCGGCTGCAACGGTATGGTCAACGACGCATCCAGCGCCGCCAACTGGTCTCCCGCCGCCGGCAGTATCCCCAGCATCGGCCCGACCCGCGCAATAATCCTCCCCACCGTAGGTGCCGCGATCACGCCGCCCGTGGTAAACCCGCCGGTCGTCGCATCCGCATGCGGCTGCAGCACCAGCACGTAAATCACATATTGCGGGTTATCCATCGGAAACGCAGCCATGAACGACGCGTTATTCGTATGCTTCAAATACCCGCCATGCGGCCCCACCACCTGCGCCGTGCCGGTCTTGCCGCCAATCACATAACCCGGCACCTGCGCCTTCACGCCCGTACCAAACAGCACCACATTGGTCATCAGCTTGCGCATCAGGTCCGACGTACTTTGCTGCATCACCCGCACCCCCACCGGCTGCGGCCCATTCGGGTCCACCGCCAGCAGCGTCGGGTTATAGCGGATACCGCCGTTCACAATAGGCACCACCCCGGTAATCAAATGCAGCGGACTCACCGCGATGCCGTTACCAAACGACACCGTCATCGTCGCCGCCAGCCCCCAGTTTTTAAGCGGCGGCAGCTCCGGCGCCGGCGGCCCCGGCAGCTCGATATTCAGTGGCTTGAAAAAACCCTGCTTGACATACCATTCCTGCTCGATCTTCGGCCCCAGAATGGTTGCAATCCGCGACGCCCCAATGTTCGACGACACGTTGAGAATTTGCGGCACCGCCATCCACACATGCACCGGCTCGAAATCGGTGATGGTAAAGCGCCCCACCTTCAGCGGATGCGAGGTATCAAAATAATCCCAATAATGGACCATCCCCGAATCCAGCGCCATCGCGATGGTCTGCAATTTGAACACGCTGCCCGGCTCATAATCACCGTTAACGCATTTATCGAACTGGTTGTTCGGGTCCGCCGCGCCATACAAGTTCACATCGTAATCGGGCAGGCTCACCATCGCCAGAATTTCGCCGGTATGCGCGTTCATCACAATGGCGCAACCGCCCGGCGACTTAAATTCCGTCACCGCCGACGCCAGCTCGTCATGCACAATGCTTTGGATTCCCGCATCGATGGAAAGTGCCAGCGGCGCCGGGTTACTGGTCAGCCTCTGGTCAAAATACTTCTCCACCCCGGCGATGCCGCCCCCGGCCACATTCACACCGCCCAGAATATGCGCCGCCAGCGCGGCATCCGGATAATGCCGCTTCTCGCTGTTCTCAAAATACACGCCTGGAATGCCAAGCTGGTTCACCGCCAGCTCTTCGGCGGGCGTCAGCTTGCGGTCCAGGTACACAAAGTCCTTGCCCGAGGCGAGTTTCTTCTCCGTCCCATCCCCATCCAGCCCAGGCAGCACGGACATCAACTTCTCCGTCGCCCCCACCGGGTCGCTCACCTGCCGCGGGTCCGCATACAACTGCGCCCCCGGCAACGACACCGCCAAAATCGTCCCGTTGCGGTCGGCAATATCCGCCCGCCCCGGCGGCGGCGGCGTCACATCCAGCACCGGCTGCATCGCCGCCATCTGCGCCTGGCTCGGCAATATCGGATGAATAATGGTGGCATAAGTCAGCCGCAGCGCCAGCACGCCGAACAACCCGGCAAACATCAGCGCGCCGATCAACAGCCGCCCATGCGCCTTCTCCAGTGCCACCCGCTGGTCCAAATCGGGCGAGGTGACCCGCACATGCTCCATCATCGGCACCGCGCCCCGCTCCGGCGCACCCTTGCGGCGCGACGGCGGCGGCGGCTCAGGCCGCAGTGTGAGTGTCAATTGCTACTCCCGCTCTGCGCCATCCCCAGCAGCGAGCCCCCGTCTTCCTGCACTGACGCCACCGGTGCGGGTGCCATCTGCGCCACCGCCCGCACGGACATCACCTGCGCTCCCATCGGCATCCGCGGCGCGGCCAGCGGCTGCGGCGCATAAATCGCACCACTTTGGGCAAACTCATGTTCATGCGCGGGCCGGTTTTCCGCGAATTCAGGCACCGCGCCAGCCTTGCGCCGCGCATGTGTCGTATGCGTCCGCCCCGGCAGGCTCGGCGCTGCCGCATCCGCGGTGGCCACACGCACCGGCGGTTTCGCCGCCGCCGTGCCCAACACCGCCGCCAACTGCACAGGCGCCTGCGTCACCGCCCGCGCCGCCGCCATTTGCACCATGGCAGGCGCGTTAGCCGCCACCGCCGCCGGCGCGGGTACCGCCACCGGCAACACCGGCATCGCATCTTCCGGGTTCGCCCCCGGCTCCGCACTACCCGGCGGCGGCAGCGCACTGCCCAGCGAGGCCAGCGTCACCAGCTGGCTCGGTTTCATCGGCTGCAATGCCGTAAACTGCGTCGAAAGCTGCGCCAGCCGCGACGGATCCGCTTCCAACGCCCATTGCGCCTGCAGCACGCGAATACGCTGCTCATCCAGCCGGGTCGCCTGCGTCACCGCGGCAATCTGGTCATCCAGCACCTGCGCACGGTGCTTCACCACAAACAGATACGCGCCCGAAAACACGAACGCCACGGCACTGAGCAAGGTGAGCGGCCGGATCATGCTACCAGCCTTTCCATCGCCCGCAGCTTGGCACTGCGCGCCCGCGGGTTGGCTTTAATCTCCGCCGCACCCGGCCCCACCGGGCTACCGGTCAACAATTTAAACCGCGGCTTTTCCCCGCCCTGCATCCCCGCCGGATCATGCCTCGACACCCCCGGCGCGCGCCCGCTCGCCTGCGCGAAAAACCGCTTCACAATGCGGTCCTCCAGCGAATGAAAACTCACCACCACCAACCGCCCGCCAGGTGCGAGCAACGCCGCCGCCTGTTCCAGCGCCGCCGCGATATCTCCAAGCTCATCGTTCACGGCAATGCGCAATGCCTGAAAGCTTCTGGTTGCGGGATCAATCCCCGACTTATCTGGCCGCACAACACTTCGTATCACTCCCGCGAGATCGACCGTCGTCGCAAATTTCTCAATTTTCCGCCTCTCGACAATTGCTTTCGCAATCCGGCGGGACGCTTTTTCATCCCCGAACTGGTAAAGTATATCAGCGAGTTCGGATTCGGGTAGCGTATTAACCAACGTCGCCGCAGTCATCGCGGCACCACCCATCTGCATGTTCAAAGGCCCGTCCTGGCGAAACGAAAATCCGCGCGCCGCATCGTCGATCTGGTACGAAGACACACCCAGATCAAACACCGCGCCATCCAGCGACTCGACTCCACCGGCACCCAGAAGGTGCAAAATTTCGCTGATTCTGCCTTCACAAATCTTCAACCGCCCAGGATAGCTCAACGCCATCTCGGCCGCCCGCGCCACAGCCGCCGGGTCACGGTCAATCGCAAACAACGTGCATTCCGCGGCGTCCAAAATTGCCTTCGCATAACCGCCGCCGCCAAACGTGCCGTCCAGATAAACGCCGCCATCGTGCGGCGCGAGCATCGCCACCGCCTCATCGCGCAATACCGGCACATGCGAGAACGCGCTCATGGCTCGTCATCCTCGGCCATCGCCGCCAGATGCGCCGCCCCCGCCACCGGCTCCCAAATTTCAATATTCTCACCGACGCCAAAAAACGCCACCGCGTCCTTGATCCCAGTCCGCTGCAACACGCCAGGCGGCAGCATGATCCGCCCTTCCTTGTCGGCCTCCAGCTGCCACGCTTCGGCGAACAACCGTGCAGCCGTCTTCTTATAGCCCTTGCTCAACCGGTCATGCTTGGCCAGCTGCTCCTGCGCCATCGCCTTATAGCTTTCGGGCGGCCACACCTCGACGCAACCCGGCGTGGACGAGGGGCAAAGAACCAGCGCAATCGTCCCCGGCTCACTTTTCATGAGGCCCCGGAAGTTCGCGGGAATAGACACCCGCCCCTTCTGGTCCAGCCTATTCTCGTGTTTGCCAAAAAACAGGGACATTGGGGTTTATCGTTGGGCCTCACCTTGCCCCACATGGGATCATATGGGAGTTTCTCCCACTACCATGTTCCACCCCCCCACTGCAAGGAGAATTCAGCCGATTCGCCCGCGATTCGAACGCCGATTCCCGGCTGCCCGCCGGCAAAATCTCGAACCAAATGTTTCGGTTTTGTTCCCACCCTTATTCCGCGCACGAAAACGGAAAAATATCCAGACGGTCTATAAGCCGGGTTCTGTCCACACCTTTAACGGTGCTGGACGGCCATTCATCTGGGACGGACCTTACAGCCCGCCTCAACGCGACCAACCCGGGCGACGGATCGAAAACACTCCCGCGTTCATGCCATAAGGCACAACGCCGGCCGCCCCTATTCGGTCTTGCTCCCGGTGGGGTTTACCCTGCCAACCCTGTCACCAGGGTTGCGGTGCGCTCTTACCGCACCGTTTCACCCTTACCACGGCAAGCCGTGGCGGTTTGTTTTCTGTGGCACTGTCCCTGGGGTCGCCCCCGCCGGCCGTTAGCCGGCACCGTATTTCCGTGGAGCCCGGACTTTCCTCCAGCGAGTTACCCCGCCAGCGGCCGTCCAACCGTCTGGATGCCCGGTCCTTAGCACCTTTTCAGCCGTATGCGTCAACCTGCGCACGCAACCCCGCCGCCCGCCCGGCCGTCGCCAAATCCGCCTCGCCGCTCAAATGTCCCGGCAAAAAATGCCGCTGAAAGGCCAGAATCACATCCCGCGCGGCAAACCGCGTATCATACCCAATCGCCGCCAAATCCTTCAGTACATCCCCCGGCGGCGCGAACTCATCCGTCCACACCCCAACCCCCGCCGCCGCCAATCCGCGCCAGTCGAACAACTCGCCAGGGTCCCACTTACGGTCCGGCGCAATATCGGAATGCCCCACCACATTGCGCGCCTCTATCCCCGGCCACCGCCCCAGAATATCCAGGCACAGCGCCGTCACCGCCGCCATCTGCTGTTCGGGAAACGCCCGGTAGCCAAACTCATGCCCAGGATTCACGATCTCGATGCCGATGGAAGCATCGTTCAACCCACTCACCCCGCGCCAATAACTAACCCCCGCATGCCAGGCGCGCTTCTCCTCCGCCACCAGCGCGTAAACCGTGCCATCCTCATCCACCACATAATGCGCCGAAACTTTCGCCACGGGGTCACACAACCGCGTCACCGCCGCCTCGCAACTGCGCATCCCGGTGTAATGCAGCACCAAAAATTCCACCCCGCCCGGCCGCTCGTCAAAATTCGGCGACGCCACCGACCTCAGAGACTGTTTCAGAAGTCGCTCTGGCGAGTCGGATAGGGGTGATTTGCGAGCACCGGAGCGGAGCGTACTCAAGGTACGTGAGCACCGGAGCGCAGAAAATCGCCACTATACGGCCGCCAGAGTAGACTTATGAAACAGTCTCTCAAAGCTTCCGCTCGCGCTTAATGGCATCGTAAGCCGCGTTAATCCTGGCCACCCGGTCCGAGGCTTTCTTCACCACCTCCGCCGGCACCCCCGTCGCCGCCAGCGTGTCCGGATGATTCTCGCGCATCAAATTCTTCCACCGCGCGCGGATTTCCTCATTCGTCGCCCGCACGCTAACCCCCAGCACGGCATAGGAATCCTCCACCGGCGCCGCCGCCATCGCCCCGCCGCGCGACGCCCGCTGCGCCGTGTCCAGATCCAGCCCAAACCCATACGCCACGCGGGACAGAAAATCCGCCTCCGCCCCGTTCACCGGCCCATCGGCGCGGGCAATCTGGTACAACCCCGCCAGCACCTGCTCCAAAATCCCCCGGTTGTCGGAGAACGCCTGCCCCAACTGCACCGCATAGGCCTCAAACCCCGCCGCCGACTCCCGCGCATTATCAAACAACCGCCCCACCTCGGCCACACTGCCGTCAGGTATGGCAAAACTGCGCCGGAACGCGTCAATTTCCACCCGCCCCACCGGCCCGTCGCATTTCGCCAGCTTCGCCGCCAGCACGGTCACGCCGACGGCAAAAATCTGGTCCCGCCGCCCCAGCATCGCCGCCGCCCGCACGCTCTCAAACGGCAACGGCCGCCCCGCGAAGCCAAACCCGTTCAAATTGCCTTCATCGGCGGCATGGCCCATCGCCGCGCCAAACAACGCGCCCACTGGCCCGCCCATGGCAAACCCAGCCATCCCACCGATAATCTTGCCCCAAAACGCCATATAGTCAGCCTACCATACCCGCACCCTTGAACCCAACCCAACAATCATACATCAACCAGCGCATCTTTCAGGCGGGGACTATGACAGGCTGGCATTTCTGGATCGATCGCGGCGGCACCTTCACGGACATCGTGGCGCGCGCCCCCTCCGGCCAGGTCTCCACCAAAAAACTCCTCTCGGAAAACCCCGGCCGCTACCAGGACGCCGCTTTGGCCGGCATCGCCGAATGCCTCGGCCTGCCCCACGGCACGCCCATCCCGCCCGGCCTCATCGAACACGTCAAAATGGGCACCACCGTCGCCACCAACGCGCTGCTGGAGCGCAAGGGTGCGCCCACGCTGCTGCTGGTCAACCACGGCTTCGCTGACCTGCTTCGCATCGGCAACCAGGCACGCCCCCGCCTGTTCGACCTCGATATCAAGCTCCCCAGCATGCTCTACACACAGGTTGCCGAAGTCTCCGGCCGCGTAGCCGTGGACGGCATGCTCATCGAAGCCCTCGACGAACCCGCCGCCCTGCAAACCCTGCGCGACGCCCACGCCCAAGGCATCAATTCCGTCGCCATCGCCCTCATCCACGCATGGAAATACCCGGAGCTGGAACAACGCCTCGGCACCCTCGCAGCCCAAACCGGCTTCACCAACATCTCGCTCTCGCATATCGCCAGCCCCCTGCTCCGCCTGGTCCCGCGCGGCGACACCACCATGGCCGACGCCTATCTCTCGCCCATCCTCAAACATTACGTCACCCAGGTTTCCCAGGGCTTAAACCACTCCCCGCTCTACTTCATGCAATCCCACGGCGGCCTCGCCAGCGCGGAAAATTTTTCCGGCAAGGACGCCATCCTCTCCGGCCCCGCCGGCGGCATCACCGGCGCCGCCCGCACCGCCGCCGCCGCCGGGTTTCATCAGGTCATCGGCTTCGACATGGGCGGCACCAGCACCGACGCCGCCCTCTACAACAATGCCTTCGAGCACGCTTTTGAGACCGAAATCGCCGGCGTGCGCCTGCGCGCCCCCATGCTCGCCATCAACACCGTCGCCGCCGGCGGCGGCTCCATCCTCAGCTTCGACGGCGCCCGCCTGCGCGCCGGGCCGGAAAGTGCAGGCGCCAACCCCGGCCCCGCCGCCTACCGCAAAGGCGGCCCGCTCACCATCACCGACGCCAACGTCCTCCTCCAAAAAATCCTACCCCACCATTTCCCCGCCATCTTCGGCCCCAACGGTGATGAGCCGCTCGACGCCGCCATCGTCCGCGACAAATTCACCGCCCTCGCGGAAAAAGTTTCCGACGCCACCAACACCCCCACAACCCCGAAAACCCTCGCCGAAGGCTTCATCCGCATTGCCGTCGCCAACATGGCTCACGCCATTCGCCAGATCACCGTGCAACGCGGCATCAACCCGGCTGACTTCACCCTCGCCTGCTTCGGCGGCGCCGGCGGCCAGCACGCCTGCCTCGTCGCCGACGAACTCGGCATGGACACCATCTTCATCCACCCCCTCGCCGGCGTCCTCTCCGCCTACGGCATCGGCCTGGCGGACTTCTCCCTCCTGCGCGACCAGGCGGTAGAACTCCCGTTCACCCCGGAAAGCATTACCGCCCTCACCGCCACCGCCGCCACCCTCGCCGCCAGCGCCACCCAGGCCCTACACACCCAAAACCCCGGCGCCTCCACCACCACAACCACCACCATCCTGCTGCGCTACGCGGGCACTGACACCGCTTTGCCCATCCCGCTCACCACCCACGCGCAAATGTCGGAGCAATTCGCCGCCGCCCACCAGCGCTTGTTCGGTTTCACCACCCCGGAAAAACCCCTCATCGCCGAAACCGTGGTGGTCGAAGCCCTCGCCCCCGGCGAGCGCGTCCCCGAGCCCGAAATCCCGGAAAAACCACTCCCCGCCCCGCTCGAAACCATCAACATCTTCACCGGTGGAAAACACCACCCAGCCCCGGTCTACGGCCGTGACGCCCTCGGCGCAGGCACAACCATCCCCGGCCCCGCCATGCTGCGCGAGCAAAACGCCACCACCATCATCGAACCCGGCTGGACCGCCACCATCACCTTGCAAAACCACTGCATCCTGCGCCGCACCCCCCCGCGCGAAAATGCCATCATCGCCGATCCCAGCCGCCCCGACCCCGTCCTGCTCGAACTCTTCAACAACCTCTTCATGGCCATCGCCGAGCAAGCCGGCACCGTCCTGCGCAACACCGCGCAAAGCGTAAACATCAAAGAGCGCCTGGACTTCTCCTGCGCAATCTTTGATTCAACTGGCGGGCTTGTGGCGAATGCCCCGCACGTCCCCGTCCACCTCGGCGCCATGGGCGCCTCCGTCCGCCACGTCCTGGCACAACGCGGCGCCACCCTCAAACCCGGCGACGCCATCGCGCTGAACAACCCCTACGCCGGCGGCACCCACCTGCCCGACATCACCCTCATCACTCCCGTCTTCGACGAATCCGGCACAGAAGTCCGCTTCTTCACCGCCTGCCGCGGCCACCACGCCGACATCGGCGGCCTAACCCCCGGCTCCACCCCGCCCTTCTCCCGCACCCTGGAGGAAGAAGGCGTCGTCATCGACAACCTGCTCCTCCTCAGCGGCGGCACCTTCGAGGAACAAACCTTCCGCGAAACCCTCGCCTCGGCAAAATACCCCGCCCGCAACCCGGACCAAAACATCGCCGACATCAAAGCCCAAATCGCCGCCAACGCCACCGCCGCCAACGCTTTAACCACCATCATCGCCCGCTACGGCTGGAACACCGTGCACGCCTACATGCACCACGTCATGCGCAACGCCGAAGCCGCCATCCGCCAAGCCATCACCCGCCTGCATGACGCCACTTTCACCTACACCATGGACAGCGGCGCCCCGCTCACGGTCAAACTCACCATCGACCGCGCCACCAACAGCGCCACCATAGACTTCACCGGCACCGGCCCCGCCGACCCCAATAATTTCAACGCCCCCCCCGCCGTCACCACCGCCTGCGTCCTCTACGCCTTCCGCTGCCTCACCGGCGCTGACATCCCCCTCAACGAGGGCTGCCTAAAACCCCTGACCATCATCATCCCGCCAAACACCTTCCTCTCGCCCCCGCCCGGTTCCGCCGTCGTCGCCGGCAACACGGAAGTCTCCCAAGCCCTCACCGCCGCTCTCCTCGGCGCGCTCGACGCCTGCGCCTGCGCCCAGGGCACCATGAACAACTTCCTGTTCGGCAACGCCCAACTCCAGTATTACGAAACAATCTGCGGCGGCTCTGGCGCCGGCCCCAATTTTCATGGCACCTCTGCCGTCCACACGCATATGACCAACACCCGCATCACCGACCCCGAAATCCTGGAGCTCCGCTATCCTGTACGTGTCGAGGAATTTTCCATCCGCAAAGCCTCCGGCGGCTCCGGCACGTATTCCGGCGGCAACGGCGCCGTGCGCAAAATCCGCTTCCTGGAACCCATGACCGCCACCATCGTATCTTCCCGCCGCACCGTCGCCCCCTTCGGCCTGCACGGCGGCGGCGCGGGCGCGCGCGGCGAACAATATATCGAACGCGCCAGCGGCCACATCGAACACCTGCCTGGAAGCGCCGAAGCCCAGCTCAACGCGGGCGACGCCTTCGTCATCAAAACCCCCGGCGGCGGCGGCTTTAACCTCCCGTGAACAAACATTACCTCTGGTTCCTCCCGCTTGGCGCCGCCGCCGCCGCCGCCGCCTTCGTACTGGCGCTGCCCGGCTTCGTCGCCTCCAGCTCGCACCGCCCCCGCATCGAGCAACTTGCCTCCAGCCTCACCGGCCGCCAAGTCCACATCGGCGGCAAGCTCACCCTCAGCCTGCTGCCCGCGCCAAAACTCACCGCCGGCCAGATCACCATCACCGGCCCGAACAATGAGGTCATCACCGCCCGCTCCCTCACCCTGGACATTTCCCTGCCCGCCTTGCTGCACGGCCAGCTCAGCGCGCAAACCCTCACGCTGGAAAGTCCCACCATCGCCCTCCCCTGGCCCCTGCCCGGCGGCCCCAAAACCATCGCCCCCCCCGCCTGGCTCGCCGCCCTGCACGCGCAAATCCACCACGGCAACATCAGCCTCGGCGGCGCGCAATTCTCCAATGTCGACGCCGACCTCTTCACCGGCGAGAACGGTGCCGTCACCATTTCCGGCACCGGCATCCTGCAAGGCTACAACCTCAGCCTCACCGCGGCCCTGGGCGCCACCGCCCTCACCGGCACCGCGCCGCTCTCCATCACCACCAGCAGCGGCCCGGTCACGCTCAACTTCTCCGGCAATCTCAGCGGCACCAGCACCCTCGCCGGCCAGCTCAGCCTCGCCGCCCCGCTCACCTCCGGCAGCGCCAACCTCACCACCTCCGGCACCACCGCCACCGCCACCACCATCCACCTCAACATCGCCAAAGCCAGCCTCACCGGTAGCGCCACGCTGGACTTCACCCAGCCCGCCCTCTCCGCCACGCTGGACGCGCAAAACCTTGACCTCACGCCGCTGCACACCCTGGCCACCGCGTGGCCGCGCCTCCCGGTCGCGCTCACCCTCACTGCCGCCAACCTCACCTATGACGGCAAAACCTTGCCCGCGCTGCAAACCAACCTAACCGTCTCCACCGCCGGCCTCACCGTAAACTCCCTGCAAGCCACGCTCCCCGGCAGCA
Organism: uncultured Alphaproteobacteria bacterium; assembly: GCA_963696195.1. Lineage (GTDB taxonomy): Bacteria > Pseudomonadota > Alphaproteobacteria > Acetobacterales > Acetobacteraceae > Acidocella. The sequence goes on along the minus strand of OY968826.1, from coordinate 780,585 downwards.
CCACGGTCGCCGCCAGCCTGCAAGTCACCCCGCCCGGCGCCCTCACCGGCCAGGCCAGCCTCAACAGCCCGGACCTCTCCAGCCTGCTCACCGCCTTCGGCCTCACCCCCCCCACCGCCTGGACCACCGCCCAGCTCTCCACAAACCTCACCGGCACCATCGGCCATCTGGCCTTGAGCAACCTCACAGGCAGCTTCGGCCCCAGCCATTTTACCGGCGGCCTCATCATCACCGGCGCCCACACCACTGGCGCCCTCGCATTCGACCGCCTGGACCTCACCCCCCTACTTTCCTGGCTCGGCCAGCGCCCCGGCAACTTCACCGCCGACGGCCAGATCACCGCCGCCCGCGCCAGCCTCGGCCCGGTCCCGCTCACGCATCTGCTGCTGGACGGCGAACTCACCTCCCAGCTCAACATCCGCCACATCTCCGCCAATATGCTGGGCGGCCTCGCGTCGGGCAGCCTCACGCTAGACGCCGCAAGCAACGTCACCGCCGCGCGCGGTTTTCTGTCCCTGCCCTCCGCCGCACCGCTGGCCGCACTACTGCCGCCGCGCTGGCAAACTTTCCCCGCCGCCCTGGCGCAGCCCCGCCTCAGCCTTACCTTCGCGGCACGCGGCCCGTCCAACGCGCTCGCCGCCAGCGCCGTCGCCACGCTGGGCGCCTTCACCATCACCGCCGCGCCGGTCCTCAACCTGGCTCAATCCAGCGCCACCGGCGCCATCTCCCTGCAGCACCCCAGCGCCATCGCCGCCCTGGCTATCTTCGGCCTCTCGCAGGGCGTCACCTTCCCCGGCCCCGGCTCGGTTTCGCTGCGTGCCAACTTCACCGCCTCGCCCACCACCTACGGTCTGCCGGATTTCGTACTCTCGCTCGGCAACCTCACCGCCACCGGCCGCCTGCTCAGCACCAAAGGCATCATCTCCGGCCAAATCACCGCCGACACCCTCGCCTTGCCGCCCGTCCCGGCCAATTACGCACTCCCCTGGAACAGCCTCGCCGGCGCCCAGGGCAAAATCACCATCGCCGCCAACCGCGTCCTCTACGGCGGCATCCCCATCCTCGGCGCCACCACCGCCAGCCTCACCCTCGCCCCCAGCAACAGCCTCACCTTGGCCCTGCCGCAGGCCAGCCTCGCCGGCGGCACGCTCACCGGCACCATCACGGCGGCTTCCAGCAACAACCTGCCCCCAGCCCTCGCCGCCCAGTTCAGCGCCAGCCACATCGACCCCACGCAGCTCAACCTGCCGCTGGCCTTCCCCTACACGCTCTCCGGTATTTTTGACGCTTCGGGCAGCCTCACCGCCACCGGCTACTCGCCGCGCATCTGGGCCGCCACCCTGGGCGGCACCACCAGCCTAAACGCCAGCAACGGCCGCCTGCACGGCTTCAGCCTCCAAGGCCTGGCCCAAGCCCTGCAATCACCCAACCGTGCCCACGCCCTGCGCGCGGCCCTGGCCGGCGGCAGCACCAGCTACACCACCCTGGCGCTCTCCGGCAGCTTCGGCCACGGCAACTGCACGCTCACCACCGCCAGCCTCACCGGCCCCGCGGGCACCGCCAGCGCCACCGGCAGCATCGACATTTATGATAACAGCCTCGCCCTGCGCTTAAGCCTGCACCCTTACGTGGCGCCGCCACTCACCCTCAACACCGCCGTGCTCGGCAACTGGTCAGCGCCCAAGCAATACCCGCGCCTCAAACCCGCCCTGGACTGGGCACCCCCAACCCCCAAACCGGCCCCCGCAACACCAACGCCATAACCGAAGCAGCAATCGATGGGTTAGCGTAACTCATCAAAAAAGCCGAGCCACCCCCACCCTCATCACGAGCACGCGTTCTCTCGCTTTGCCTTCCAGTCTCGATGTGTTCAGTATTCCTTATTCATTCACGCCGCGCAGCTCTCAAACCCGCGCCTCAACTGCGGCCGGTTCAAATCCCGCCCGATAAACACAATCCGGCTCTTGCGCGCTTCGCCCGCTTTCCACGGCGCCACGAAATCGCCATCCGCGATCATATGCACCGCCTGGAACGCAAACCGCCGGTCCTCGTTCTTGTACGAAAGTATCCCCTTCGTGCGTAGCAAGTTCGCCCCTTGCGCCTGCAAAATATGCCCAATCCAGGTCTGGAATTTTTGCGCATCCAGCGGCGCCGCGCACTCCAGCGAAATACTCGTCAGATGCTCATTATGCGTATGCTCGGAATCCTCATCAAGAAAATCCGGCACGCTCTCCAGCACCCGTTGCAAGTCAAACGCGTTCAACCCAAGCAGTTTATCAATCGCCACATCCCCGCGCGTGGCATGGTAGAATCTCCGCGTAGCGGTTAATGCCCTTAATCCGCGCCTCCACCGCCGCCAGCTGCTCGGGCGTCACCAGATCCAGCTTGTTCAGCACAATTACATCGGCAAACGCCACCTGGTCGGCCGCCTCGGGCGAATCCTCCAGCCGCTGCAAAAAGTTCAGCGCATCCACCACGGTCACAATCGCATCCAGCCGCGTCTTCGCCTTCACATCCTCATCAACGAAGAACGTCTGCGCCACCGGCGCCGGGTTCGCCAGCCCCGTGGTCTCCACGATAATCCCGTCGAACTTATCCGCCCGCTTCATCAGCCCATTCACAATGCGGATCAAATCGCCCCGCACCGTGCAGCAAATGCAGCCGTTGTTCATCTCGAACACTTCTTCATCGGTATCCACGACCAGGTCGTTATCCACCCCCAGCTCGCCGAATTCGTTGATAATCACGGCATATTTCTTGCCATGGTTCTCCGTCAGAATCCGGTTCAGCAGCGTCGTCTTGCCCGCCCCCAGGTAGCCGGTCAGCACGGTCACGGGAATCAAATCAGCCATTTGTAAACATCCACCATATTGTCTTGCACCCTATATAGGCATTCTACGCCAGAATTCCCGGCCACGGATAATCGCCCGGCTTGGCACGGCCAAACGCCGCCTCCACCACATATTCCGCCACCCGGCGTTCATTAAACAGCTCAATGTACTTCGCCCGCCCCGCCGCCGCGGCCGCCATGCGCGCCGCCGGAGCGCTAGCGTAAAACCGCAACTTCTCCGCCAGCTCCTCCATCGAGGAAAAAAATATCATCTCGTCATCCGAGAACAGCGTATCATACCCCGTCCGCCGCTCAATCGCGGCAAGCAGCCCATTGCCCATCAGATGCGCCAGCCGGTCGGAGGTATAGAGCAAACAATCGCTGCGCCGGCTTATATTCAACCCAATCCCCGCCTGCTCCAGCCCATCCTGATACGCCGCCCCAGAGAGTAGCGGCTTGCCGAACATTCCCGGCGTCAACATCCGCACATCCGGTGCCTGCTCCTGCAACGCACGGGTAAAGTCTTCCATGTCCCACGGCTTGCCGCACACCACCCGCAACGGCCGGTGCGGGTTGCCGCAAGCATACAACACATCCACCGCCGGCACCTCCACCTGGTCCATCCGCGCCCGCTCAATGGAAACATCCACCGGATTGGGCAGAAACCCCGTCACCCGGCCTGGCCGCCGGAACGCCTCCAGCGCCGCCCCGGCGGTGGAAACCAGCGTCGCGTCCACCACCTCGATCTTGCTCAGTATCCGCGCCACATTGTCCGGCTCGAACAACGGGTCGACATTCCATTGCACCACCCGCAACCCTGGCAAATCCGCGCGGATCGCCGCCACCGTCTCCGGCGCGATCATATCGGCATGGCCCAGCACCAGCAATTCCGGCCGGTGCTCGCGGCAGAAATCACGCAACATCCGGTTGGCGCCGCGCAGCCCCAGGCGGCGAGAGCCAAACCCCGCGACGCGGGCCACTTCACGGTCTGAAATATTAATCACGGCATGGCCGTTGCGCGTAAAACCGTTGGAAAGCTTGATGCTGACCGAATGCTGGTTACTGCGCTTGAGCGACATCGGGAAATAGCCGACATGAATAATCCGCAGCATCGCTCCTACCCTAGCCTCGGCAGGGTAAGTGACCATAACAAAAAGTTACGTTGCAATAACCATTGCTCCATTTGTTTGTGGTGCCGTAACAAATTCCGCATGTCAAATCAGCACGCACCCGTTCCGGTCATCGGCCAAACCATGCAAGGTCTTTCCATTTATGTTATGTGGCATGGTAAATTTTCCTCCCCTGGAATTTCCCGTGAGCCGCGCAATTTCACTAAAGCCGCCGCCAACGCAGGCGTATCAAACCGTACCGCGCGCCGCAGCCCCGCCTCGGCGATAGCCTGGCGCGCCGCATCATCCGTGCAGAGCTTTACAATGGCGCCGGCAAGTGCGGCCACATCGCCGGAGGGAAAATAAACCGCCGCATCGCCCGCCACTTCGCGCAGACCGCCATGGCCAGTCGTAATCAGCGCCGCGCCGCTGGCCATCGCTTCCAGCGCCGTCAAGCCAAATGGTTCGCCCCAGCGGCTGGGCACCACCACAATGGCCGCCCGCGCCATGGCCGCAAGCACCTCGCCGTGCGGCCGCACGCCCTCAAACGCCACACCAGACGCCGCGGCCGCCTTGCGCACATGCACCACAAAGGCAGTCGCGGGGCTGTTGAGGCCAAACCTGTCGCCTCCGATCATCCGTGCCGACCAACCTGGCAATTGCCCCCGCGCCGCCTCCCAGGCTGCGATGAATATGTCAGGCCCCTTGTCGGTTGTGATCCGTCCGGCAAACAGCACCACTTTGCTCCGTTCCACGGCGCGCGGCGGCATTTCGCTCAGGCTTAGTGGATTATGCAGCACCACCGCCCCGGCCCCGGGCAGCCCCGTCATGAACCGGCTTTGCAAATAGGCCGACACGCATACCACCCGGTGCAGCCGCCAAAGGGCCAGCCGCCGCTCGATTCGGGTTTTCAATCCCCGCATGGTCAACGGATCGTTATGCAACACCAGCAATACCCGGGTCCTGGGCAAGAGCATTGCAAGCGATAATGCCCAGCGCGCATTCTGGTGCACCTCCACCACCTCGGGCCGCAGCCGCCATATGGCCCGCAACACCTGTACAAAACCGCGCGCGGGCTGATAGGCAACGCCCGGAAATGGCGCCGCGCAGGGCGCGCCCACCACCACCACCCCCGGCACCGCCAAGGCAAAGCGCCGCACCACCAGCGCAATCCCCCCGGCGGCCTCGGCGGAAAAAGTCTCACGCGACGGCAGGATGACCAAGGTTTCAGCCATGCGCCGCGGGCAGCCGCGCGGCCGCCCCCGCCTGCGCGAGCCCCAGCCCAAGCAGCAGAAACAACCAGCCCGCCATATACAGCATGGGAAAAGCGTCGGTTGAGGCAATCGGCCACACATAGGTGCAAACGCCGATAAAAGCGCCGGCCCACAACGGGGCCGGCCGCTTTGAAAAACCCGGAAACAATGCCTTCACCCAGGCCAAATTCATAATAATGAAGAGGATAAAGCCCGGTATCCCAGCATCGGTGAAAGCCTGCAAATAGGCATTGTGCGGATGCAGGTTGCACGCCCCCAGCCCCAGTTCCGTCGGGGCAATGCCCAGGGCCGGAACGCCTCCGGAAAACCGCGCCTGCGGGCAGAGCACGCGGAACCCGTTAACTCCCCAGCCATGCCACGGCGAGGCCAGCCCCATGGTCACGGCGCGGGTATACAACTCACCATAGGGGCTGGTGCTGAAATGCGCGGCCTGCCTTGAGGTTTCACCGACCAGCTTGGCATAGGTCCGCGGGGAGGTGATGGGGGTGGAAACCAGCAACACAATGCCCACTGCCAGCGCCACTGCTACAGCGCGGCGCAGTGGCACAGCCAGCAGCGCCACCAGAACCAGGCCAAGCACCATATCGGCCACCGGCATGCGCTGGCCGATAAGCACAGAGGTGGCAACCCCCAGCACCGCCAGCAACAGCCCAGCGGCGCGCGGCAGGGCGCCGGGCTTGCCATAAAGCCAAATCAGCGGCGGCAACAGCGCCACGAAAAGCAAATGCGCATACACCGCCCCGGCGCGCGGCTTCCAGAACGGCCCGGTCAACGAGCCGTCGCTCCAGCGGTGATCGCCAAAAATATTGGTGCCGGTGAGGTATTGCTGCCAGCTCTCAAGCCCGATCCACAGGCAGCACAAAGCCACCACAAACCAGGCCGCCCGGCGGGATTCGGCCGTAACAAGCAACCAGTTCTGCAGCGCCGCGGCAAACAGGATCAGCCGTATCACCACCAGCGCCTGGACAAAGCCCAGCACCCAGCCGGCCACCCCGGTGCCCATCGCCGGCAACGGCACGGAACACAGCAGCAGCCAACCCCACCACAGCAGCGCCGCAACAAACCAGGGCTGCCGTGCCCAGTCCACATCGCGCCGCCTGATCATTTCGAAAATAAACAGAATATCCACAACCCCGATGCAGATTTCCGCCAGCACAAACGCATGCAGCAATCCCAGCGGCACCAGCAGCGCCGCGAGCAGTCCAGTCCGGCGCAGTCTGTCAGATAGCATTCACAGCTTGCCTTTTTCCAGCACGCGACTTATCTGGGCCGAAGTCATTTTGCCTCCTTCCCGACAAGTTGCACCCTAAGCTTCTGGCTTCGCGGGTCAACAACCAGCCAGCATCCGGCCGCTTTAAGTGCATTCACGTATGCTGTTCAACCCATAACCTCCGCCCCCGCCCGCATTCTGGAAAGTACCTCTTGCCTCTTCCCCAAATCATCATCTCCTCGCACGGCATCTCGCCCGCCCGCCCGCTTCCCACCCTCCGGCACGCCGTATCCGCATGCGCATAGCCCAAGTCATGGCCGGTGCCGTCAACGGCGGCGCCGAGCTGTTTTATGAGCGCATGACCCTCGCCCTCGCCCGCGCCGGGCAGGACGTGCAACCCATCATCCGCCGCGAGCCCGCCCGCGCCACCCGCCTGGAACAGGCCGGCCTGCACCCGGTGCAACTGCGCTTCGGCGGCCCCCTGGATATTTTCACCCGCCCGAAACTCCGCACCGCCCTGCGCGCCCATAAAACCGAGGCCGCCATCGCCTGGATGGCCCGCGCCGCGGCACATCTGCCCACCGGCCCCTGGGCCACCATCGGCCGCCTCGGCGGCTATTACGACCTCAAATACTTCCGCGCCTGCCGCTACCTGGTGGGCAACACGCACGGCATTGTCGACTACATCACCGGCACCGGCTTCCCCGCCGCGCGCACGCACTACCTGCCCAATTTCGTTGACGACTTCGCCGCCACCGCGCCGGCTGACCGCGCCGCCATGGGCATCCCGGAGGACGCCCGCCTGCTGCTGGGCCTGGGCCGGCTGCACCCGGTCAAAGGCTTCGACACGCTGATCCGCGCCGCCGCTTTGCTCCCCGCCGATGTCTATTGCGTCATCGCCGGAGAAGGCCCGGAGCGCCAGGCGCTGGAACGCCTGATCGCCGAACTGCACCTGTCCGAGCGCGTCAAACTGCTCGGCTGGCGCCGCGACTCCGGCGCCCTGCTGCACGCGTCCGACATCTTCGTCTCCTCCTCCCGCCACGAACCTTTGGGCAACATGGTGCTGGAATCCTTCTCCGCCGGAACGCCCGTTCTGGCCGCGCGCGCCGAAGGCCCATCGGAAGTCATCCGCCACGGCGAGGACGGCATGCTGGTGCCCATCGACGATGCCCCCGCTTTGGCCGATGCGGCCCTGACACTGCTCAACGACGCAACCCTGCGTTCCAGCCTCGCCCACCACGGCCGCCAGCGCTTCGTCAACGAATTCTCCGAAGCCACCGTGGTCGCCGCCTGGCTCGACTTCCTGCGCAAGGTCACCGCCTGATGTGCGGCATCGCCGGCATTCTGTGCGCTCCCGGCCAAAGCATACCGCCCGGCATGCTGCGCCAGTTCACCACCTCCCTCGCCCATCGCGGCCCGGACGGCACCGGCGAATACACATCCGGCCCCGCCGCGCTGGTGCACACCCGCCTCGCCATCATCGATCTGCTCACCGGCGGCCAGCCACTGCGCCACGGCCAACTCGCCCTCATCGCCAACGGCGAAATCTACAACTACATCGAACTCAAACAGGCCTCCCCCGGCGGCTACTACACCCACAGCGACTGCGAGCCCCCGCTCAAACTCTTCGCCGCAACCGGCACCGGCTACACCGCCAGCCTGCGCGGCATGTACGCCATCGCCATTCACGACGAAGCCGCGCAAACCCTCACCCTCTCGCGCGACCTCTTTGGCATCAAGCCGCTCTACATCGCCGCCTGCCCCGCCGGCCTCGCTTTCGCCTCCGAGCCGCAAGCCCTGCTCGACGGCGGCATCGTCCCGCGCCAGATCGAGCCGCAAAAACTCGGTGAACTGCTCAACCTGCAATTCACCACCGGCCGCCAGACCATCTTCTCAGGCATCCAGCGCGTGCTGCCCGGCGAAACCCTGACCATCCACAGCGGCGCCATCGCGTCGCGCACCCGCCTGCCCTTCCCCGCCATCCCCGCGCCGCCAAAGGACGAGGAAACCGCCCTGGCCGCGTTGGACAAGGTGCTGGAGGAGGCGGTCGATCTGCACCAGCGCTCGGACGTGCCCTACGGCATGTTCCTCTCCGGCGGCATCGACAGCTCGGTGATCCTGGCCCTGATGGCGCGGCTAAACGCCAACCCCGTGCTCGCCTTCACCGCCGGTTTTGACGAGACCGGCGTCGCCGACGAGCGGGGCGCGGCGGCTATTGCCGCGCAAGCCGCCGGCGCACGGCATGAGCGCCTGGAAATCACCCAGAAAATGGTCTGGGAACACCTGCCCGAAATCGCCGGGGCGATGGACGACCCCACCGCCGACTACGCCATCATCCCCACCTGGTTCCTCGCCCACCGCGCGCGCCAGGACGTCAAAGTCATCCTCTCCGGCGAAGGCGGCGACGAATTTTTTGCCGGCTACGGCCGTTACCGCGGCGCCTCGCGCCTGTTCCTGCCGAAAAAAATGCGCGCCCGCGGCATTTTCGACGGGTTGGACGTACTGCGCACCCCGCCGCAAAACTGGCGCCAGGGCATTGCCGCCGCGCAGGCCGCGCACACCGGCCGCTCCCGCCTGCAAATCGCGCAACTCACTGACATCGCCGACTGGCTGCCGCACGATCTGCTGCTGAAACTCGACCGCTGCCTGATGGCCCATGCCATCGAGGGCCGAACCCCATTCATCGACACCCAAGTCGCCGCCTTCGCCTTCTCGCTGCCGAAAAACCTGCTGATCCGCAACGGCCAGGGCAAATACCTGCTACGGCTCTGGCTGCAAAAGCATTTCCCCGCCGCCCAGCCGTTTGCCCGCAAGCAGGGGTTTGATGTGCCGGTAGGCGCCTGGATCGCCGCGCAAGCCAAGCCACTGGCCGAACTGCTCGCCCGCCAGCCGATCATCGCCGAACTGGCAATCACGGAGAAACTCCCAGCCCTGCTCGCCGCCGCCGGGCAGAAGCGCCCTGGCTTCGCCGCCTGGACGCTGCTGTTCACCGCCCTATGGCATCAGCGCCATGTGCTGAATCTAACCCCCAAGGGCGACGTGTTCGAAACCCTGCGCCAGGCGTGAGGTTTTACGCCCTCACCTTCACATAGCTCCCCGGCGCATCCTCAATCACTTTCAGCCGCCCCTTGCCCGGAATCCGCGCCGGCACCTGGGTCTTGTCAAACCCGCTGATCCAGCGCTGCCAATCCGGCCACCAGGAACCGCCAACCTCGGTGCTGCCCGCGAACCATTCATCCGGGGTTTCCGGCATTCCGGCATTAATGAAGTGGTTGTATTTGCCACCTTCCGGCGGATTGACCACCCCGGCAATATGCCCCGAGGCCGCCAGCACAAAGTGCACCGGCCCGCCAAAATTCTTCGCCCCCTTATAGGTGCTGGTCCACGGCGTGATGTGATCCTCCCGGCAGGAGAGAAAATACACCGGAATGTCGATCTGGCGCAGGTCGATCGCCACGCCCTTCATGGAAATCCCGCCCGGCTGCGCAAGCAGGTTCTTCTGGTACATATTGCGTAAATAAAACGAATGCATCACCGGCGGCATCCGCGTCGAATCCGAGTTCCAGTACAGCAGATCAAACGGAAACGGCTCCTGCCCAAGCAGGTAGTTGTTGACCACAAAGCTCCAGATCAGATCGTTCGCCCGCAACATATTAAAGGTCGATGCCATATCGGCACCTTCAAGATAGCCCTGCTTGAACATCTTCTCTTCAATGTTGCTCAGCTGCTCCTCATCGATGAACACGCCCAACTCACCCGCATCGGTAAAATCGGTCAGCGTCACCAAAAAGGTCGCGGCCTTAATCCGGCCGTCCCCGGTCGCCGCCATATACGCCAGCGAGGCCGCCAGCAGCGTCCCACCCAGGCAATAGCCAATCGCATTCACCTCGCGCGTCTTGGTGGCTTTCTCGATCGCATCCAGCGCCGCTAACACGCCATCCACCATGTAGTCGTCAAAATTCTTAGCCGCCAGGGTGGCATCCGGGTTCGCCCAGCTCACCATGAACACGGTATGCCCCTGGGACACGAGATAGCGCACCAGCGAGTTCTTCGGCCGTAGGTCCAATATATAGAATTTGTTGATCCACGGCGGAAAAATCACCACCGGCCGGGCAAACACGGTCTCGGTCGCCGGGCTGTACTGGATCAGCTGCATCAGCTCGTTCTGGAACACCACCTTACCCTCCGATACGGCGATATTCCCGCCCACCTTGAAGGCATCGGTATCGGTCATCTTGATGCGCAGGTTGCCCCGCCCCTGCTCCAGGTCGCTCAACAGGTTGCTCAACCCCTTCACCAGGTTCTCCCCGCCGGTCTCGCGCGTGCGGCGCAGCACCTCCGGATTGGTCAGGGCAAAGTTGGAAGGGCTCAGCGCATTGATGAACTGGCGCGCATAAAAATCGATCTTCTGCGCCGTCTTCGGCTCCAACCCGTCCACATGCGTCACCACATCGTTTATGTAGCGCGCCGAGAGCAGATACGACTGCTTGATGTAGTCAAAAATCTCGTTCTGCTGCCATGCCGGATCGGCGAAGCGCTTGTCCTTCGGGTCGCTCTCAATCACCGGCGCCGAGTCCATGCCCATGATCCGCCGCGTCGTGTTCTGCCACAGCGTCATATAATCGCGCCACAGCCCAAGCTGCGCGTGCACCAGCTGCCCCGGGTTGGACAGCAGCTTGCCGGTCATCTCCAGGAACGCGCCGCCTACATTCAGCGGGTCAAGCGCCACCCCCTCCTGCGCCTGGCGCCGCAGCCAGTCGTTCACCAGCCGTTGCGACCGCGCGGCAATATCGGCCATGGACCGGCCGAGCATCTCGGCATCCGGAAGCTTTATGTCCGGTTCGTTCTGTCCTGGTGCGGGGGTCATCGAGGGCTATCCTTTCCGTGGCGGCGGTTCTCAGGCAAACATGCCTTGTGCGCTTCTAGTTGCGGAGAAAATCTTAATGATGTGTCGGCGGCTTGGTTCTGCGGTTTCTGTTGTTTTGGCACTGGTCTTGGGCGGTTGTTCTGGTTCCGTGGGTCTGTACCACAGCTTTGAAGGTGGCGCGATTGCGCAGGACCGGCAACCCCCGCCGGGAGCAGACGAGCCATACCCTAACCTTGCCAGCGTCCCGGCGGCACCGCCAGCCCAGCCGGCCAATGAGCACGGCCTGATCGCCGCCCGGGCGCGAGCAAGCGGCCCCGGCGTCTCGCCCCCCTCACCCGGCGCTCTGGAGGGGCTGGAACTACCTTCCGCCCCGCCGCCCCCACCCAACAACGTACCTGGCCTGGCACTGCCGCAAACCCCCGCCGCGCCGCCACCGCCCGCCGCCGCCGTGGCCGCCGCGCCGCCGCCCAACGGCCCGCCCATCGCCCTCGCCTTCCCGCCCGGCTCGGCCATCCTGCCGGCACAGGACCTCGGCCCGATTAAAACAATCGCCGCGGAGCGCGTCGAAGCCATGTCCGCCACGCGCGGCACCGCGAAAGTTCTGGCCGGCGGCTTCGGTGAAACCTTCCCCCTCGCCCTCGCCCGCGCCCAGCGCCTGGGCAATGCCCTGGCCGCCGCCGGCGTGCCCGCCGCCGGCATAAAACTGGTGGCGCAGCCCTCCGGTTCTGGCGGCTTCGTGCAATTGGTATATTAAGCCTCCACCAACCCCTTACAGAGAGACGTTGAGCGTTCCATGACCGAAGAGTTCCACCGCATCCGCCGCCTGCCCCCTTATGTCTTTGCCGAGGTGAACGCCGCCAAAGCCAAGGCCCGGGCCGTGGCGGAGGACATCATCGACCTCGGCATGGGCAATCCCGACAGCCCCACCCCGCCGCACATCGTCGCGAAACTCATCGAGACCGTGCAGGACCCGCGCAGCCATCGCTACTCCACCAGCAAGGGCATCCCCGGCCTGCGCCGCGCGCTCGCCGCCTATTACGAGCGCCGGTTCGACGTGAAGCTGAACCCGGAAACCGAGGTCATCGCCACTCTCGGCTCCAAGGAGGGCCTGGCCAACCTCGCCGCCGCCATCACCTCGCCGGGCGACACCATTCTGGTCCCCAACCCGTCCTACCCCATCCACCAGTTCGGCTTCATCATCGCAGGCGCCTCGGTGCGCTCCATCCCCGCCGAGCCGGGCGAGGAAATGCTCCGCGCCATCGACCGCGCCGTGCGCCACTCCGTGCCCAAACCCACGGCGGTCATCGTCAACTACCCCTCCAACCCCACCGCCCACATGGCGACGCTGGATTTCTACACCGAGCTGGTGGCCCTGGCGAAAAAGAACGACCTCTTCATCATCTCCGACCTCGCCTACGCGGAAATCTATTTCGAAGGCCCGCCCCCGCCCTCCGTGCTACAGGTGCCGGGCGCGAAAGACATCACCATCGAGTTCACCTCGATGTCCAAAACCTATTCCATGCCCGGCTGGCGCATGGGTTTCGGCGCCGGCAACCCGCGCCTCATCAACGCCCTCACCCGCATGAAGTCCTACCTCGACTACGGCGCCTTCACCCCCATCCAGGTCGCCGCCACCGCCGCGCTGAACGGCCCGCAGGACTGCGTTGACGACATGCGCGCCCTCTACAAGGAACGCCGCGACGTCCTCATCAAGGGTCTGCACGCCGCCGGATGGGACGTTCCCTCCCCCGCCGGCTCCATGTTCGCCTGGGCGCCGATCCCGCCGCGCTACGCGCACCTCGGCAGCCTGGAATTCTCCAAACTGCTGATGGAAAAAGCCAAGGTCGCGGTCGCGCCCGGCATCGGCTTCGGCGAATACGGCGACTCCCATGTCCGCATCGCCCTGGTGGAAAACAGCCACCGCCTGCGCCAGGCCATGCGCAACATCCGCCACTTTTTCGCAACGGACAGCGGCGCCGCCGCCGAGGAAGTGGTGATGGAGGACGGCCAGTGACCCCGCTTAAAGTCGGCATCGCCGGGCTCGGCACCGTCGGCGCTGGCGTCGTCCGCCTGCTGCACGAAAACGCTTCCCTCATCACCGCCCGCGCCGGCCGCCCCATCACCGTCACCGCCGTCTCCGCCCGTGACCGCTCGCGCGACCGTGGCATCGCACTCACCGGCTTCACCTGGCACGAGGCCCCGCTGTCCCTGGCGGACGACCCCGATGTCGATGTAGTCGTCGAGCTCATCGGCGGCTCGGACGGCCCGGCGAGACTCCTGGTGGCGCGCGCCATCGCCACCGGCCGCCCTGTCGTCACCGCCAACAAGGCGCTGCTCGCCATCCATGGCACCGAGCTCGCCGCCGCCGCCGAGGCCGCCGGCGTCACACTGGCCTATGAGGCCGCCGTCGCCGGCGGCATCCCCGTCATCAAAGTTTTACGTGAAGGTTTGGCGGCCAACCGCATCTCCCGCGTCGCCGGCATCCTCAACGGCACCTGCAACTACATCCTCACCACCATGCGCGAGGAAGGCCGTGACTTCGCCGAAGTCCTCGCCGGCGCGCAAGCCCTGGGCTACGCCGAAGCCGACCCCGCGTTCGACGTTGACGGCGTGGACGCCGCCCACAAACTCACCATCCTCGCCGCCCTCGCCTTCGGCCAGAACGTTGATTTCGGCGCCGTGCATATCGAGGGCATCCGCCACGTCTCCGCCCTGGACATCAGCTTCGCCGAGGAACTCGGCTACCGCATCAAGCTCCTCGGCATCGCCCAGCAAACCCCCGCCGGAATCTCCATGCGCGTCCACCCGGCCATGGTCCCGGTCAAAAAGCTCCTGGCCGCGGTGGAGGGCGTGTTCAACGCGGTGCTGATGGAAGGCGATTTCTCCGGCCCGGTCTTCACCCAAGGCCGCGGCGCCGGCGCCGGCCCCACCGCCAGCGCGGTGGTGGCGGACCTTATAGACATCGCCCGCGGCAACCATGTTCCGGTGTGGGGCGCCGCCCAGGCCGCCCTCGCCCCCGGCCGCCACGTGCCCATCTCGGCACTCACCGGCGCCTACTACCTGCGCCTCATGGTGGTCGACCAGCCCGGCGTCCTCGCCGATGTCACCGCCATCCTGCGCGACCACGGCATCTCCCTGGAATCCATGCTGCAACACGGACGCAAACCCGGCGAGGCCGTGCCCATCGTCCTCGTCACGCATGACACCATCGAGGCCGCGATCAGCGCCGCCATCGGCCGCATCGCCACGCTCGACTGCGTGCTGGAGCCTCCCGCCATCATTCGCATCGAACCGAAATAATCGAACCCCAGTAAGAGAGAGCCCACATGCCTGAACGCCGCCTTGGAGAAGTCTCGGACCGTAACCTCGCGCTTGAGCTCGTCCGCGTAACCGAAGCCGCCGCCATCGCCGCGTCGCGCTGGATCGGACGCGGCAAAAAGAACGAAGCCGACGGCGCCGCCGTGGAAGCCATGCGCAAAGCCTTCGACACCGTTGCCATCCACGGCACCGTGGTCATCGGCGAAGGCGAAATGGACGAAGCCCCGATGCTCTACATCGGCGAAAAAGTCGGCCAGGGCGGCCCCGCGATGGACATCGCCGTCGACCCGCTGGAAGGCACCAGCATCACCGCGAAAGGCGGCGCCAACGCCATCGCCACGGTCGCCCTGGCCGAGCGCGGCAATTTTCTCCACGCGCCCGACATCTACATGGAAAAAATCGCCGTCGGCGGCGGTCTGCCCGAAGGTGTGGTGCAGCTTGACGCCCCGGTGGGCGAAAACCTGCGCAACCTCGCGCGCGCCAAAAAAATCGACATCTCCGACCTCATGGTCTGCATGCTCGACCGTGACCGCCACGCCGAAATGATCGCGAAAATCCGCGAAGCCGGCGCGCGCATCACCCTCATCGGCGACGGCGACGTCGCCGGCGTCATCGCCGCCTCCCAGGCTTTCACGGGCATTGACATCTACCTAGGCTCCGGCGGCGCCCCGGAAGGCGTCCTCGCCGCCGCGGCACTCCGCTGCATCGGCGGCCAGATGCAAGGCAAACTGCTGTTCGAGGACCAGGCCCAGATCGACCGCGCCCGCACCATGGACATCACCGACCCCAACCGCATCTACAGCATCATGGACATGGCCAAGGGCGACGTCATGTTCGCCGCCACAGGCGTCACCACCGGCCCCATGCTCAAAGGCGTGCGCCGCGAAGGCCAAGGCGCCTTCACCCACTCCATCGTCATGCGCAGCAAATCCGGCACCGTCCGCTACGTCGAAGCCCACCACAATTTCGCAACAAAAACCTGGGCGCCGGAGAAGTAAAACACGCCACACCACTCCTCAGCACGTCATGCCCCGGCTCGACCGGGGCATCCACGCCTTACGTCTCAAAAGCGCCCCTCTCAGCCAGTCGGACCGAAGCTGCGGAGGGCTGTTTTAAGTCGAAAATCGCCTCGCCCAAACTCTAACTCATTCCTTTTCCGACACAAACCTGCACAAATTGGGGCACAAGTAAAAAATTAAGCTATACTAACAATATGTTACAACAACTTCCTCACAATAGCTTCACGTGAAACACCCCCCGCACAAAAAAACGGCCCAGGGAAAAACCCCCGGGCCGCCTCACTTAATCCGTCAACCGTTCGCTTACGCGGCGAACTGGTTCATCGTGTTATGCGCGCCGCCAGCCTTCAGCGCCGCTTCACCGGCAAAATATTCCTTGTGGTCGTCACCAATATCGGAACCCGACATGTTCTGGTGCTTCACGCAAGCAATACCCTGACGAATTTCCTGGCGCTGCACGTTCAGCACATAGCCGAGCATACCCTGCGCACCAAAATACTCTTTCGAGAGATTGTCGGTGGAGAGTGCCGCGGTGTGGTACGTCGGCAACGTGATGAGGTGATGGAAAATCCCCGCGCGCTTAGACGCATCGGCCTGGAACGTGCGGATACGCTCATCAGCCTCAAGGCCCAGCGGCGTCGCGTCATAATCAACGCTCATCAGTCTGGCGCGATCATACGCGGCAACATCCTTGCCCTGCGCCTTCATCGCATCATACACCTGCTGGCGGAAATTCAGCGTCCAGTTGAAGGACGGCGAATTGTTGTAGGCCAGCTTGGCGTTGGGCACCACCGCGCGGATACGATCCATCATGCCAGCAATCTGCGTGACATGCGGCTTCTCGGTTTCGATCCAGATCAAATCAGCGCCATTCTGGAGCGAGGTGATGGAGTCAAGCACGCAACGGTCTTCACCGGTGCCAGCGCGGAACTGGAACAAATTGCTCGGCAGGCGCTTCGGACGCAGCAGCTTGCCATCGCGGTTGATGATGACATCGCCATTGTGCGCATCGCCAGGCGCCACTTCCTCGCAATCAAGGAAGGAGTTGTACTGGTCACCCAAATCACCAGGGGTGTGAGAAACCGCAATCTGCTTGGTCAAGCCAGCGCCGAGCGAGTCAGTCCGTGTGACAATAATGCCATTTTCCACACCCAGTTCCAAAAACGCATAGCGGCAGGCACGTACTTTCGCGAGAAAATCCTCATGCGGCACGGTCACCTTGCCGTCCTGGTGGCCGCACTGCTTCTCGTCGGACACCTGGTTCTCAATCTGCAGCGCGCAGGCGCCGGCTTCGATCATCTTCTTGGCGAGCAGGTAGGTCGCTTCCGCGTTACCAAAACCCGCGTCAATGTCGGCGATGATTGGCACAACATGGGTCTCGTAATTGTCGATCTTCGCCTGCATCTCTTTCTGCTTGGCAAGGTCCCCAGCGCCGCGCGCGGCATCGAGGTCGCGGAACATCATGCCCAGCTCACGCGCATCGGCCTGGCGTAGGAAGGTGTAGATCTCCTCGATCAGCGCGGGCACGGAGGTCTTCTCATGCATCGACTGGTCCGGCAGCGGGCCGAAGTCGGAACGCAACGCGGCAACCATCCAACCGGAAAGGTAGATGTAGCGGCGCTTGGTGGTGCCAAAATGCTTCTTGATGGAAATCATCTGCTGCTGGGCAATAAACCCATGCCAGCAGCCGAGCGACTGGGTGTAGTTCGCCGGGTCGGCGTCATAGGCCGCCATGTCCGCGCGCATGATGCCGGCGGTGTACTTGGCAATGTCCAGGCCAGTCTGGAAACGGTTCTGCAACCGCATCCGGGCCACGGACTCGGCATTGATACCATCCCAAGTGCCGTTCTTGCTTTGGATGAGCTGGGTCAGCTTAGAAATGTGATCTTGATAGGACATCTGAATCTTCCATTACCAGGTGTGAGCATGTTGCGACGCACCAAATAGTAACTGATTGTGAAAAAAGGGAGACCGCAAAGGGGCAAAACAGCCCGATTTTGTGAAAATAAAGTGTAATATTGTAAATATTTTACAAAACTTTTGCCGACTCAAGTAAAATTTTTGCGCTTATCCCCCTGGGTGAGTGTCATTTTCAGAAGACGACTGCACGGGCGGGGTAATGCCATTCAAATCAGCTTGGCCGCACATCGGGGAAATGTCGGTTGAATCTTCGTGTTATAGTAGCATTTACTCACCAGCCGGCAATATAGGCGACACTGGGTGCAGGGGTGAAACCCCTGCCTGCCCTGCCCCTTAAGCTTTGATTTTTTCCATTTTGGGGTCGTAGAGGGGGGCGGTGTGGAGGGTGCAGGGGATGCGGACGGTGGCTACTTCGAGTTCGTAGGTGCCGGTGGTTAGGAAGTCGTCAGGCACGCCGTAAGGGTTGCGGACGTAGCCGAGGCCGATGGGTTTGCCGATGGTGTGGCCGAAGCCGCCGGAGGTTAGCCAGCCGACGCGGATGTTGTCGCGGTAGATGGTTTCGCGGCCGAGCAGGATGATGCTGGGGTCGTCGGTGGTGAAGGTGCAGAGGCGTTTTTTCAGGGGTTTGGCGAGTTGGGCTTCCAGGGCTTCGCGGCCGAGGAAGGGGATGGGTTTTTTGAGTTTGAGGAAAGGGCGCAGGCCGGCTTCCAACGGGGAGTGGTCGGGGCCGATGTCAGCGCCCCAGGCGCGGTAAAATTTTTCCAGACGCAGGGTCTCGATGGCGCGGTAGCCGCCGAGGGCGATGCCGTGCGCGGCACCGGCGGCCATGAGGGCGTCGTACATCGTGAGGGCGAATTCCGTGGGGATGTGCAGTTCCCAGCCGAGTTCACCCACGTAGGTGACGCGCAGGGCGATGACTTGCGCGCCGTCGGCGGTGATGGTGCGCATGGTGCCGAAGGGGAAAGCGGCGTTGGAAATGTCGTCCAGCGTGAGTTGCTGCAACACGGCGCGGGCGCGTGGACCCATGAGGGCGATGGTGGCGTAGGCGGAGGTGACATCCAGCAGGCGTGCGTCCATGCCGGCGGGGATGTTGCGGGTGATCCAAGTGGCATCGTGCGTGGCGAAGCCGGTGCCGGTGGTGATGTAGAATTTATCGGCGGCGAGGCGGGCGATGGTGAGGTCGGCCTCGATACCGCCGCGGGCGTTGAGCATTTGGGTGTAGGTGAGTTTGCCGGGGGGGCCGGAGATGTCGTTGGCGCAAATCCAGGAGAGGGCGGCCTCGGCATCGGGGCCGATAAGCAGAAATTTGGCGAAGGAGGTCTGGTCGAACAAAGTGACGTTGTTGCGCGTGTTGTGGTGCTCGCGGGCAACGGCGTTGAACCAGTTGGGGCGCTCGTAGGTGTAGATGTCCTCCGGTTTTTCACCGTGGGCGGCGAACCAGTTGGGGCGTTCCCAGCCCAGCTTTTCGCCGAAACAGGCGCCGGCGGCGCGCAGGCGGGCGTACAGTGGGGAGCGGCGCAGCGGGCGGGCGGATATGTACTCCTCGGACGGCCAAGCCATGGTGTAGTGCTTGGCGTAGGCCTCCATGGTGCGGGTGCGGACCCAGTTGGTGTCGCGGTGGTGGGGGCCGAAGCGGCGGATGTCCACGGGCCAGAGGTCAGCGGAGGGTTCGCCGCCGGCGACCCATTCGGCGAGCATTTTGCCAGCGCCGCCGCCCGAGGCGATGCCAAAAGCGTTGAAGCCAGCGCCGACGAAGAGGCCGGGGAGCTCGGGGGCCTCGCCGAGGATGAAATTACCGTCGGGCGTGAAGCTTTCCGGGCCGTTGATGAGGGTTTTGACGCCGGCGGTTTGCAGCGCGGGGACGCGGCCGATGGCGAGTTCCATGAGCGGCTCGAAATGGTCCCAGTTGGCGTTGAGGAGCTGGTAGGTGAAATTCTCCGGGATGCCTTGCACGGCCCAGGGGATGGGGTTGGGCTCGTAGCCGCCCATGACGAGGCCGCCGACTTCCTCCTTGTAGTAGGTCAGGCGGTCCGGGTCGCGCAGGGTGGGGAGGTTTTTTGGGGTGCCGGGGATGGCCTCGGTGACCATGTACTGGTGCTCGACGGAGACGAGCGGGACGTTGACGCCGACGGTGGCGCAGAGGGTGCGGGTCCATTGGCCGCAGCAGACGATGACGGCCTCGGTGGCGATGCGGCCTTGGGCCGTGATGACGGCGGTCGCGCGGCCGTTGGTGGTTTCGATGCTGGCGACGGGCGTGTCCTCGAAGATTTTTGCGCCGTGCATGCGGGCACCCTTGGCCAGCGACAGGGTGATGTCGGAGGGGTTGGCTTGGCCGTCAGTGGGGAGGAAGGCGGCGCCGACGAGGTCGCCGATCTGCATGAGGGGCCAGAGGTCCTGAGCTTCCTTGGGGGTGAGGAGGTGCATTTCCAGGCCGAAGGAGCGGGCGGTGGTGGCTTGGCGCTTGACCTCGGTCCAACGCTCCTGGTTGCAGGCGAGGCGGAGGCCGCCGTTCATTTTCCAGCCGGTGGCGAGGCCGGTTTCAGCCTCCAGCGTGCGGTAGAGTTTGACGGATTCGCCGAGGAGCTGGGTGATGCTGGCCGACGAGCGAAGCTGGCCGACGAGGCCGGCGGCATGGAAGGTGCTGCCGGAGGTGAGTTTGGCACGCTCCAGGAGCGTGACCTCCCAGCCGAGTTTGGCCAGATGGTAGGCGGTGGAACAGCCGATGATGCCGCCGCCAATGATTACGGCGCGTGATTGGGTGGGGAAAGTCATGGCGATATCATTGAACTGAATGATGAGGGTGACAAGGGGGTGAGCCCCGTATTTTGGCTCAGGGTTAGCGTGCGGCGGAGGGGATTTTCATGGCGCTAACACGCCGGAAAATAAGGTTTTCTTCCGGCTTGGGCAGTTCTTCGAAGGTGGTGGCCAGCGCCTTGCCGGCGGCGGGCGGAAAATGCTCCGCGATTGCGCCACACCCGGCTGCAATCGCGGATTTCCATTTGCTTTCAATGGTTTTCGCGTACATTTTGCAAGCGCAACCGTGATGAAGGATTTGCCATGACCAGCGGGGTCATCCCCGTCGTCCCCTTTGTCCTCGTGGTGTTCGGCGCAACCGGCGACCTCGCCCGGCAGTCGATCACCCTACGCAAACTCCAAAGAGTCCGCCAAGGCGCAAATTATCTAGGGTTTTTCTCACAACACATCACCGCCCAATGACATGGTGACTGCTAAGAATAAACTCCCGCCCGGCGTGGTGGTGCGTGCTACATAATACCGCTCTAATGGCTTCCAAAGGCGAGCCTTTGGCGGGGGGCCAGGGGGCAGCCCCCTGGCCTTACTTCCCTCCGCTCAGAACGTCAGCGTCGTAGCCTGCATGACCAGCGGCAGCGCGCGCACCTGGGCGAGCACGTCGGGGGGCGTGGTGCCATCGGTGGACACCAGGCAGATGGCATCTCCGCCTTCCGCCGCGCGGCCGAGGTGGAAGGTGGCGATATTCACGCCCGCGTCCGCAAGCAGCATGCCAAAGCGGCCGATAAAGCCAGGCTTATCCTTGTTGGTCACATAGAGCATATGCGGCGCGAAATCGGCCTCCACTTTGATGCCCTTAATCTCCACCAGGCGCGGCTTGCCGTTGCCGATCAACGTGCCGGTCACCGCGCGGGTCTGGTTTTCCGTGGTCACGGAAATACGCACCAGACTCTGGTAATCGCCAACGCGGTCATGCGTCGCCTCGGAAACCTCGATCCCATGGTCGCGCGCAAACACCGGCGCTGAGACCATATTCACGCCTTCCATCACCGGCCCCAGCAGCCCGGCAAGTGCCGCGGCACTCAGCGGCCGATGGTTCAGCGGCGCCGCGGCACCTTCGTACTCAATCAGCACGCGCTTGATGACCCCGTCCTTCGCCTGCGTCAGTTGCCCGGCAAACGCGCCCAGCAACCGGCACAGCTCCATATACGGGCGCAGCCGCGGCGCTTCTTCCGCACTCACGCTCGGCATGTTCAGCGCATTCACCACCGCCCCGGTCAGCAAAAAATCGCTGATCTGCTCGGCCACCTGCAACGCCACATTTTCCTGCGCTTCCGCCGTCGCCGCCCCCAGATGCGGCGTCGCGATCACGTTCTCCAACCCAAACAACGGGCTGTCAGTGGCAGGCTCAACCTCGAACACATCCAGCGCCGCCCCCGCCACATGGCCACTCACCAGCGCATCATACAGCGCCGCCTCATCCAGCAACCCGCCGCGCGCGCAGTTCACAATCCGCACGCCCTTCTTCGTCCTCGCAATCGCCTCGCGCGACAAAATATTGCGCGTCGCATCGGTCAGCGGCGTATGGATCGTAATGAAATCCGCCTTCGCCAGCGCGGTATCAAAATCCACCTTCTCCACGCCCAGTTGCACCGCCCGCGCCTCCGTCAAATACGGATCATACGCCAGCACCTTCATCTTCAGGCCCACGGCGCGGTCGGCCACAATCGAGCCGATATTCCCGCACCCGATCAGCCCCAGCGTCTTCGCCGTCAGCTCCACGCCCATAAAGCGGTTCTTCTCCCACTTGCCCGCCTTCGAGGAAGCCGAAGCCTCCGGCAACTGCCTTGCCAGCGCGAACATCAGTGCAATCGCATGTTCCGCCGTCGTAATCGCATTGCCAAACGGCGTATTCATCACCACCACGCCGCGCGACGTCGCGGACTTCACATCCACATTATCCACGCCAATGCCGGCGCGCCCAATAACTTTGAGTTTCGTGGCAACATCCAGCACCTCTTTCGTCACCTTGGTCGCGGAGCGAATCGCCAACCCATCATACTCGCCGATAATCGCCCGCAGTTCCGCCGGCGTCAGCCCCGTCTTCACATCAACTTCAACGCCACGCTCTTTAAAAATCGCAATCGCGGCCGGCGACAGTTTGTCGCTGATCAAAACCTTAACCATTGTCAAAACCTCTTAAAATTCGGTGGAAACAGCGTCGATCGCGTAATCAATCCACGGCAGCAGCGCGGCAATATCCGATGTCTCCACCGTCGCCCCGCCCCAAATCCGCAAGCCCGGGGGCGCATCACGATACGCCCCCGCATCCAGCGCCACTTTCTCTTTCTCCAGCAGCGCCGCCACGGCTTTCGCCGCCTTGGCCTGCTCCTCGGCATCCAGCTTCACAAACCAAGGTGCCGCAATCACCAAACAAATCGAGGTGCACGAACGCGTCTGGGGCACTTCCGCCAAAAACCGCACCCGCTCATTGCCCTCAACCCAATCGGCAATCGCCGCCAGGTTACCTTCCGAGCGCGCAATCAGCCCCTTCAACCCGCCGGCACTCCGCGCCCAGCGCAACCCATCCAGCGCATCTTCCACGCACAGCATGGAAGGCGTGTTGATTGTCTCGCCCACGAAAATACCCTCGGTAAGTTTCCCACCGCTCGTCAGCCGGAAAATCTTTGGCAACGGCCACGCCGGCTTATACGTCAACAACCGCTCCACCGCGCGCGGGCTGAGCGCCAGCATCCCATGCCCGCCTTCCCCGCCCAGCACTTTCTGCCAGCTCCAGGTCACCACATCCAGTTTCGCCCACGGCAGATCCATCGCAAACGCGGCGGAGGTCGAGTCGGCAATCACCAGCCCTTCGCGGTCATCCGGAATAAAATCCCCGTTCGGGAACCGCACGCCAGAGGTCGTGCCATTCCATGCCAGCACCACGTCATGGCTGAAATTAATCGCCGCCACATCCGGCAGCTTGCCGTAATCGGCCTTCAACACCCGCGCGTCGGGCAGCTTCAACTGCTTGACCACATCCGTCGCCCAGGCCTCGGAAAAACTCTCATGCGCCAGCACATCCACCGGCCGCGCGCCCAGCAGGGACCACAACGCCATCTCCACCGCCCCGGTGTCCGAGCCCGGCACAATCCCCAGCCGCCAGCCTTCCGGCATGCCAAGTATCTGTTTGGAAAGGGTAATCACCTCGGCCAGCTTCGCCTTGGGCCCTTTCGCCCGATGGCTACGCCCCAGCGCGGCACCCTCAAGGGCCGCAAGCGTAAAGCCCGGACGCTTGGCGCAAGGCCCCGATGAAAAATTAGGATTCTGTGGACGTGTCACCGGCATTGCGGCAACAGAAAAATCTGCCATAATAACTCTCCCTTACAGAAGAAAAGCGCCCCATTGGGGGGGCGTGACCCAGCCAGCCTCCTAGCCCGTTTTCCCGTCCGCCGCAATAGTCCACCCCTCAACCCTAGGCAGTACCAGCCGCATGTCAGACCTCGACAACATAGACCGCGCCATCCTCCGCCTCATCGCCCAGGACGCCTCGCTCTCCCTCAACGACATCGCCGATAAAGTCGGCCTCACCGCCACCCCCTGCTGGAAGCGCATCAAGCGCATGGAGGAATCCGGCATCATCCGCGCCCGGATTGCTGTGTTGGACGCCGACAAACTCGGCCTCCCCGTCTCCGTCTTCGTTTCGGTTGAAACCGCGGATCACTCCGCCGCCTGGCTGGAGCAATTCGCCCAAACCATCGCCACCACGCCCGAGATCGTCGGCGCCTGGCGCATGTCCGGCGACGTCGACTACCTCCTCCACGTCATCGTCCCCGACATCGCCGCCTACGACGCCTTCTACCGCAAACTCATCGCCGCCGTGCCGCTCCGCAATGTCTCCTCGCGCTTCGCCATGGAACGCATGAAGGAAGGCCCACTGCCGATTTAAGGAGTTTTTAGCCCAGGGCTCCGCCCTGCAACCCGCCGGGGCCTGAGGCCCCGGTCCCCCATTACTTTGGGCGTAGTCAAAATCTGCTTGCAAAGGGAGAGTCGTCCATAGATGTAGATTGTCGTCCGGCTGAAGCCCTAGGAAGCGATAACCACAGATGGAGACACCATCTCGTACCCGCTCAACCGCCATCAGGCGAATGGCTTCCAGCGTCTGATGATCAAAGCCGCGTCCATCTCGTTTCGTAACAAAGCATACAAAATCAAGCCAACAAAAGCTATAAAAATGTCAACTTAATCGCCGACTTGTGAGTAACTACTTGAACCCAACGGACCTCCACACATGGTAGCAATCATGAGTGATCACGACTGTTTTTTTGCTAGCAAATCAGTAATCGTTCCAGAGAACGCTTCTGCGGCGAGACCGATCGTTTCCGACAATGTCGGATGAGGATGGATGGTAAGGCCGATATCCTCGGCATCCGTGCCCATTTCGATGGCAAGCGCGGCTTCGGCAATTAAATCCCCTGCGTGAGGACCGACGATCCCGGCGCCAAGTAAACAATTGGTTTCCTTGTCAAACAGCAATTTTGTGAAACCCTCCGAGCGGCCCAACGACAACGAGCGGCCAGAAGCGGCCCAGGGAAATACGCCTTTGCCAAAGGCAATGCCGGTACGCTTGGCTTCGGCCTCGGTGAGACCAACCCAGGCAATCTCCGGGTCCGTATAAGCTACCGAAGGGATGACCCGCGCCTCGAACTCGACGTTACGACCGCAAGCAGCCTCCGCTGCCACCTTGGCCTCATGCATCGCCTTATGCGCCAGCATCGGCTGGCCGACGATGTCGCCAACGGCAAAAATATGCGGCACATTGGTGCGCATCTGCCGGTCCACCGGAATGAAGCCGCCAGGATCGACGGCAATGCCTGCAGTTTCGACGCCAAGCAGGTGGCCATTCGGCTTGCGGCCGACTGCGACGAGCACTTGGTCAAACAGCGCCTCGCTGGTCCCATCAGGACCGTCAAAATGCGCCAGCAGACCGTCTTCCCGCGCCTCGAGCCGGTTGATTTTAGTTTGCAACAGAATTTTCTCAAACTGCACGCTAAGCCGTTTATACAGAGGCGCCACGAGATCCTTATCCGCACCAGGGATCAACTGGTCCATCAACTCCACCACCGTGACGCGACTTCCCAGCGCCTCGTACACCGTGCCCATTTCAAGCCCGATGATGCCGCCGCCGATGACCAAAAGGCTTCCGGGGATGCTTTGCAACGCCAAAGCACCAGTGGAATCGATGACCCTGCGGTCATCATGCGGAATGAACGGCAATTTTACTGGCTCGGACCCGGCGGCGATAATCACCTGATCAAAAGTGATGGTTCGGCTTTCGGTGTGGTCGGTAATGATAACGGCATTCGCGTTGACGAATTGGGCCTGACCGTTGACCAGGGTGACCTTACGACGGCGCGCAAGGTCACCCAGCCCACCGGTCAGGCCCCCAATGATCGATTCCTTCCAGCCACGCAGACTGTCGAGGTCGATGCACGGCTCCCCGAAGGTGACCCCATGAGCACTGAATCCGGCCGCTTCTTTGATGGTTTTTGCCGCGTGCAACAGTGCTTTTGACGGGATGCACCCGACATTCAAGCAGACGCCGCCAAGACTCTTCCGCCTATCGACCAGCACGACCGTTTTGCCCAGGTCCGCTGCACGAAAGGCCGCAGTGTAGCCGCCTGGCCCGGCACCGATGACAAGAAGTTCGGCGTGGAGGTCGGACGCAGCCGACTGCTTCAACGGCGCGGGCATAGGCTGCTCCGGGACAGACGTTACGGCGTTTTCCGGCTGGATCACCGCGACCAAGCTACCCTCACTCACTTTATCACCAAGGGTGAGTTTGATCTCGATGATGTGGCCAGCGATGGGCGTGGGCACCTCAAGCGTCGCCTTGTCGCTTTCCAAGGTCACCAGAGTTTGTTCGGCGATGACGGTGTCGCCGACTTTCACCCCGATATCGATGACGGGAATGTTTATGAAATCGCCGATATTCGGAACCTTGATTTCGACCGTTGATGGGGCACTCACAGGGACACCCGCCGATAATCCGCCAGCAAGGTGGTTAATGTCACGAGAAAGCGAGCGGCTTCGGCTCCATCGATTACGCGATGGTCCCAGGACAGGCTGACGGGCATGATGAGACGAGGCTGAAAGGCTGTGCCGTCCCAGAAGGGCTTCATTTTTGCTTTGGCGGCTCCCAGGATCGCGACTTCGGGCGCGTTTACGATCTGCGTAAAGCCGTTGCCACCGATACCGCCGAGGGATGAGATGGTAAAGCAGCCGCCTTGCATGTCGGTGGGTTTGAGTTTGCCATCGCGGGCTTGCTCTGCAAGCACGCCAGCCTCGGCCGCGATCGCGGTCAGTCCTTTTGCGTCGGCATCCTTGACAACGGGTACGACCAAGCCGTTCGGCGTATCCGCCGCAAAGCCGATATGGAAGTAACGCTTCAAAATCAGCTCATCGCCGTCCAGCGATGCATTGAATGTCGGGTGTTTTTTCAGCGCCGCGACTGAGGCTTTGATCAAAAAGGCCAGCATGGTGAGCTTCTCGCCCTTCGCCTGGCGTTCCTTGTTGATATCAACACGGAATTTTTCCAGCTCGGTCACGTCCGCCTCGTCAAAATTCGTGACATGCGGAATGATGACAGAATTGCGGGAGAGGTTGGCACCGGAAATTCTCTTGATTCTTGAAATCGGTGTGCGCTGGATGGGACCGAATTTGGCGAAGTCGATCTGCGGCCAGGGCAGCAAATCCAGCCCCGTGCCGGTTAAAGCGCCGGTATTAGCCCGCGAAACGGCCTTACCTGAAACGGCGTCTTTCACAAAATCGAGCACGTCAACTTTCTGAATGCGGCCCTTTGCCCCGCTACCACACAACAGGCTCAGATCAACGCCAAGCTCACGCGCGAAACGGCGGATGGCCGGCGAGGCATGGGGCAATGCACAGGACGGCGCCATGGTCGCTGTCGGCAAGGGCACCATCGTCGCCGGTGGTGGCGCAGCGTTAGCTATTTGCGCAGGTGCCAATGGCACTGGGGACGCCTGGATGGGCGTTGGCACTTGCGCCGGAGCCGATGGGCTCGAGGCGCCGGTTTCAAGCAGAATAAGCGCGCTACCCTGGCTGACCCGCTCACCAAGCTTGACCCTGACCTCCTTCACGACACCAGCAGCAGGTGATGGCACATCGATCGTCGCCTTGTCGGATTCCAGCACCACCAGCGCGTCATCCACACCAACCACCGCGCCGGGAACGGCCAGAATTTCGATGACCGGCACATCCTTGAAGTCCCCGATATCGGGGACAAAGATTTCAATGAGTTGCGTTTTGGAAATTTGATTCATAGCAATGCTCATACCGTCCACGGCGCGGGACGCTCCTGTTCAAGGCCAAAGCGGGTCGCCGCTTCTAACAATATGGCGTGTTTGATGGCGCCTTCGCGCGCCAACGCTTCGAGGGCCGCGAGTACGATATTCTGGCTGTCCACTTCAAAAAATTTACGCAAGACGGAACGCGTATCGCTGCGCCCGAACCCATCGGTGCCGAGTGCGATAAACCTGGCCTCGACATAGGGCGCGATGAGCTGAGGATAGGCCCTCACATAATCAGTGGCCGCAATGACGGGTA
Source organism: uncultured Alphaproteobacteria bacterium (assembly GCA_963696195.1). Taxonomy (GTDB): domain Bacteria; phylum Pseudomonadota; class Alphaproteobacteria; order Acetobacterales; family Acetobacteraceae; genus Acidocella. The sequence goes on along the minus strand of OY968826.1, from coordinate 752,664 downwards.
TTTTGCCGGGCAGGCAGATCTCCAAATGGCTGCGCCGGGTTGAAGGACTAACGCCATGCCGACGGCCGCGTTCGATATCCGCGGCGTCCTTTGCCAGTTCGCTGAAACTTGTCACGCTGAAAATCTCGCTGGCAATGCCAAAATCCTCGAATAAGATATCAGCTGCCGCGATGACTTCGCGAAATATCGCACCGGAACCGAGCAGTCTGACCTTTTTCTCCGCATCGGCTTTTCCGCGCGTGCCGAAGTTGTACATACCTTTGATGATGTCCGCTTCCGCACCCGGCGTGAGCGAAGGCTGCGCGTAATTTTCGTTCATCACCGTGATATAATAGAATTCGTCGCATTGTTCTTCCATCATACGGCGCGCGCCGGTATCCATGATGATCGCGAGCTCGGAAGCGAAAGCCGGGTCGTAGGCGCGGCAATTCGGGATGGTGGATGCCGCCAAATGGCTGGAACCATCTTGGTGTTGCAGCCCCTCCCCGCCCAGCGTCGTGCGCCCCGCAGTAGCGCCCAATAGAAAGCCTCGGGCGCGCTGGTCGGCGGCAGCCCAGATCAGATCGCCGACGCGCTGAAAGCCGAACATGGAATAATAGATGTACACAGGTAGCATCGCCAAGCCGTGGGCGCTGTAGGACGTCGCGGCGGCGACCCAAGAGGAGATGGCGCCGGCCTCAGTGATGCCTTCCTCCAGCAACTGGCCATTCCGGCTCTCACGGTAGTACAGCATCGAAGCGGCATCTTCCGGCTCGTATAGCTGACCGACCGAGGAATAGATGCCAATTTGGCGGAACAGATTGGCCATGCCAAAAGTCCGCGCCTCATCGGCGACAATCGGGACTATTCGCGACCCGAGCTGTTTGTCTTTCAGCAGGTTGCCCAGCATACGCACCGCTGCCATGGTGGTGGACATCTCTTTGCCGTCGGATTGCAGCGCAAACTGCGCGTAGCTTTCCAAGGCCGGCACCGGCACGGTTTTTGGCGCGTTACGGTCGCGCTTGGGCGTGTAGCCGCCTAGCGCCGTGCGGCGCGCACGCAAATAGACAAGCTCCGCGCTGTCTTCCTCCGGTTTGTAGAATTTCAGTGCAGCGACCTCGTCATTGGTCAAAGGCAGGCTGAAGCGGTCGCGGTATGCGAGCAGCGCATCGACATCAAGCTTTTTGGCTTGATGCGCGGTCATACGGGATTCCCCAGCATCACCCATGCCATAGCCTTTCTTGGTCTTGGCTAGAATGATGGTAGGGCGCCCCTTATGCGCTCGCGCCGCCGCGAAGGCGGCATAAATTTTTCGGGAATCGTGGCCGCCCCGCTTCAGCGCGTTGATTTCGGCATCCGACATGGTTTTTGCCAGCGCCGCGGATTCCGGATCACGTTCAAAGAACTTTTGGCGGTTATAATCACCATCCTTGGCGCCCAACGTCTGGTATTCGCCGTCTACCGTTTCGGCGAAGCGACGGAGCAACACATGGTTGGTATCGCGAGAAAACAATGCATCCCATTCCGATCCCCACAAAACTTTGATCACATTCCAGCCGGCACCAATAAAGAGCGATTCAAGCTCCTGGATGATCTGGCCGTTGCCGCGCACCGGGCCATCGAGCCGCTGGAGATTGCAGTTGACGATGAAGGTCAGATTGTCGAGCTGCTCGCGCGCCGCCAGCGTCAAGGCACCGATCGCTTCCGGCTCGTCCATTTCGCCGTCGCCGAAGACGCCCCAGACATGCCGATCACCCGACGGCTTCAGGCCGCGATGCTCAAGGTAGCGGATGAAGCGGGCCTGATACACGGCGCTCATCGGTCCGATACCCATGGAGGCGGTGGGAAACTGCCAAAAATCAGGCATCAGCCACGGATGTGGATAGGAGCATAACCCGCTACCGCCCACCTCCTGCCGGTAATGGTTCAGACGCTCCTCGCTCAGCCGACCTTCAAGAAAAGCTCGAGCGTAAACACCTGGTGCAGAATGCGGCTGATAAAACACGAGATCAGCAGACGCATCACCCGAGTCGGCACGGAAGAAATGGTTGAACCCGACCTCGAATATTTCCGCAGCCGAGGCGTAGCTCGCAATATGCCCACCGAGATCGCCATAGGCTTGGTTGGCGCGCATCACCATCACCAGCGCGTTCCACCGCAGGATTGAAGTAATGCGCTCTTCAAGGGCCAGATCGCCGGGGTAAGCCCCTTGCCGCTCGAGCGGAATGGTATTCCGGTAAGCTGAGAATTGTTGCGTGGAGTCAGCCGCGCCGACTTGGCGTAATGCATCCGCCAATTGATGCACCAGAAACTGCCCGCGCTCCGCGCCGGATGCTTGAATGACGGCCGACAGCGATTCCAGCCATTCGCGCGTCTCGGTGGGATCTTCATCTCGGATGCCGCCTTGCTGTGCATTTGTAATCAAAGTACTACCGTTCATAACAACCTGCTACTATTTCATTAACGAGCATATCCGGATATTTAGCATACTCAGCGTAACATGACCTGCTGAAGATGCTATGTTTGACAATTTATTTAAGCATAATATATGGAGTTTTTCGCCATTTGGAGCATGTCATGCTGACGTTTAGCCACGACAACACTGATATAAAAATTCTCAACCTTCGTCCGTCGCGCTTCATGTGAAAACATACCAAATCAAGCCAACAAAAACCACAAAAATGTGGCCTTATTTACCAGCCGGTGAGTAATTACGGGGGGGGATTACCAAAGGTTTGCGGCTCTCCAGCGGCACGATTGTGGATGCCACCATCATTCACGCCCCGAGTTCGACGAAGAATGAGAAGAAGGCGCGCGATCCCGACATGCACCAGACGCAAGAAGGGCAACCAATGGTACTTTGGCACGAAGGCGCATTTTGGCGTGGACCGGCGCGCCAAGGTCATCCATTCAGTGGTGGCCACGGCGGCGAATGTGCATGACAGCGCCGTGCTGAGTGACCTGCTGCATGGCGAGGAGTGCGATGTCTGGGGCGACCAAGCGTATCAGGGCCAAGGAGAAGTCCCCCAAGGCACGCGACCGCACAAACCGCCGTTACCGGCACCGCGGTGTTATGGATGAAGCCGAGCGGGCCAGGAACCGGGAGAAGTCCAGGGTGCGCTCGCGTGTCGAGCACATGATCGGCGTGATCAAGCTCAAATTCGGGTTCACCAAGGTATGGTATCGCGGCCTGGAAAAGAATGCCAACCGGTTGTTCGCAACCTGCGGGCTGACAAATCTGTATATCCTGCGGCATAGGTTCAGAACCGTGTAGGATAACTGCGCCCAAGCCACCGAAAAACCGAAAATTTGGGAAGTCGCCCGGAAAAAAGAGATTGAACCTCTGGATGAAATCAAGACACCTACGCAGAGGTTCCTTAATTGTCGCTTGTGCGGGGCTAAAAGGATGTTCGGTGCCGGACGGGCTACGAAGAACTGCTTTAGAGCAAAGCCAGAAACCTATCGTATCGCCTAAAATTTAACCATTTTCCAGTTGAACTCGATACCCAACCGGGCCAAATCCCCAACTCATTCCTTTTTCGACACAAAACCGCACAAATTGGGTGCAAGCAAAAAATAATCAAGTACTAACGGTATGTTATCACAAAAACCTCACAAATGCTCCACGTGAAGCACCTCACCCCCTCATGCCACCGGCGTCTCTGGAAACGCCAGCTCGTGCCGCATCCGCCATTCCGGGGTCACGTAATTCACAATCAGCGACTTTCTCACCCCGGTAATTTTCCGCTTGCGGAACCCATGCCAGGTATTCGTCCCCGGAATGAAAATAAGCCCTGCGTTATGGTGGAACGGCGCCGTCGCCACATATTCGGTGGGCGAGGCATAAACATCCGTTCCCCATTCCTCATCCGCCGGCGACTCATTCAAATACACCAGCATGGTGAAAAACTTCGCCCCGATATCCGTGTGCGGCTCCAGCCAGAATCCATCCGTATCCAGGCAATATTCAATGCGCAGGGAACTACCAGCCAAATTCACATCGCAAACCTGCTCCAGCCGTGTCGTCACCTCGGCACTTTGCAACGCCTGCGCGATCTTGGCGCACACTGGGTAACGCTTCTGCTGCTCCACACCAAAAAACAGCCGCGTGGAGTTATGCGTCTCGCGCCGTCCCTGCGTATCCTCAATCCGTGGCGGCACCATCGGCAGCGCGACCACCTGGCTACACACCTGCTCCGGCAGAATGTTCTCCAGCAGCCAGTGCTTATAAGGCACGTCCTCGCGTTGGCTGGCGTTCAAACTCACCAGAAATTGCGCCGCGGTGGAAACGGGCTCAGACATAATTCAGCACCCTCTTGGCCTGTGCCGAAATTTTGTGGCGCAAGATCTCGCGTTGCGCGGCAAAGCTGTTGGCCATCCAGTTGATCATCACATAACGCCGCACGCCCGCATAAGGCTCATGCCCATGGAAGGATTTGTCCGACCGCCGGAATGCCACCAGTGTCCCCATGTTCGGCGGCACTTCGGCGATCACATCGTTCAAATCGTCCGGCCCGCGCAGCAGCCGCAACCGCCCGCCTCCCGCCTCCCAGTCCTCGTTAAAATACAACAGCGCAGTCACTAGCTTGGCTTCGCTGTCGGTATGGATGCGCCCGTCCTTCTCCTGGCAGCGCCCGCGCAGCGTCACCATCGTTGGCTTGCCGCTCAAATCCAGGCCGAATTTCTCGCCAAAAGCCTTCGCCACCGCCGGGCTGGTCAGCTCCTCGATCAGCGCGCGGAGTTTTGGCCCAAACTGCGTGGCCTCCGCCGGCAGCAGCCCCGGATAGGCGATTTCAGGGAAATCTTTAACAATCGCCGCCGCCGCCGCCGGGTAGACAAAATCTTTCACCACCAGGTAGCTGAAGGGTTCCGTCGTCAGCGCCGCCGCGCGAAAAGCCTCAAGATCAAGTTGTGCCAAGTAATGCCACCGGGGTTTTATGCCCGCCCCGGATAGCAAATTGCCTTGCAACCGGAATTGATGTGGATCAAGATTGCTCCTAGCCCCGCCTGTTCGCCGGATATTAACGTCTATGCGTCATAACAGGCCGTTCACCCAGCACGCGGAAGGCCAATGGACATGCTGCAACAGGAGATTACCACCTATCCAGACGCGGTCCTGGGCGAGCCCCCGGCCGAGCGGCGCGCCGTCTCACGCGGACCGGTTATCAAAAGCGCCAAAGTAGTTGTCGGCCCCGTTGGCTCGCAAAGCGTTTTCAACTGCCTCGTTCTCGATGAATCCAAAGCGGGCGTGCTCATCGATATGGGCGCGCTCGTTAATTTGCCGGAGGAGGTCACGCTGCAAATGGGCAGCGGCGCCACCTACCAGGCGCGGCGCCGCTGGTCGGTGGGCACCAAGGCAGGGCTGGAATTTATCGGCGCTCAGGTCATGACCCCGGAAACCTCCGTCCGCATGGCCCGCATCGCCGATGTGCTGCAACGCCAGGGTGTCGCCGCCGCAGTGGCCACATTGCGCGCGGCCAGATTCTTCGATCATGAGGAATTGCGCCAAATCGCCGAGGCCGCGGAAGCCGCCACCCAACGGCTGGAAGCCGTGCTGACCGGCCACCAGCCTATCTGATCTCGTAAACCTCAACACCAGGGTAGGCCCGCCACAACCGGTAACGCGCGGCAAGTGCCTGTTCCAACTGCGCATAAACCGCCGGATTAACCACCGCCGGGTCCGTGGAAGGGTTTTCGCGCCGGACGATAAACTGCGGCTTTCCAGCCAGAATCCGCGCCACCTCCGCCCCGGCATCCACCCCCGCCACCCCCGGCAGCGTCCGCCCCACCAGCTCCGATGGCAGCACGTAGCGAGTCGGCGGCGTCTGCCCTGTCAGCGCGTAGAGAATCGGCTGCGAGTTCGAACACATACAGGCTGGCGGGGTGCTGGGCGGCCAAATCAGCCCCTACCTGCGCTGTCACGTCGGGAACCATGGCATCATGCAGCGCAATCTTCGCCGCCCAGGCCGGCAGCGCCAGCGCCGCGATCACCACTCCTGTCCGCAACGCCACGCCGCGCGGCAATTTGGCGAACCATATGCCCAGGCTCACGCACAACACCGGCAAAATCTGCAAAAAATAATGGTCGTAGAAGGATTTCGCCACCATCACCCCGGCCAGCCCCGCCAGCAGCCAGGCCGCCAGAAACACCCCGCGCCGCCGCGCCAGCGCCAGGGGAAGCATCGCCAACCCCGCCAGATACAACGGCCCCCAGCGCCACAGCTCGGTGCGCAACGCATAGTCCAGCGCCCCGGCGGTCATTGGCACATTCACCCGGCGGAAATTGGACGCCACGCTCGCCCCCCACCAAATCCCAAGCTTCCCCGCCGCCGCGTAAACCGCCACCACCGCCAGCAAGGGCACCGCCGCGCCAAGAATCACCGGAATCGCCGCCCCCACCCGCCGTTGCCGGTACAAATACAGCCCCAGCACCACCGGCGCCTCAAACACCGCGACATATTTCACCATGAACGCGCAGCCCAGCAGCATCCCCACCAGCCAGCCGGCGCGACCCGCCAGCACCGCCCACACCGCCAGCGCGGTAAAGCACGCCATGAACAGCTCGGTATTGGCCGAAAGCCCGTCATTGCTCAGCGCGCACAGCACCAGTGCCCCGCCGGCCACCCAGGCCGCCGCGCGCTCCGCCGCCAAAACCTCGGCAATTTTGAACACCGCGAACGCCAGCAGGCTCACGCATGCCACGCTCGCCAGCCGCATCGCCAGCACGCCGCCGCCGAACACCAGATGAAAGCCCGCGAAAATCACGTAAATGCCAACCGGCTTGTTGTCCCAGATTGTGGTGTAGGGCAGGTGCCCATGCAGCCATGCCTGGGCCATCAAAAAATACAGGCTCTCATCCCAGTCCAGCACCGAGCGCCCAAGCACCGGCACGCGGCTGGCCAGCGTGGCCAGGGTAAGCAGCAGCGCCACGGCGGGGGCGGGCAGGGGGGCATGTTTCACCCCCCGGTGATTGCAGCCGGCCCCGGCTTTGTCCATGATCGCGCCATGCAAGCTGAGAGGTGCTTATGAAAATTTTAGCATATAGTCTGGCGGCGGTCCTCGTGCTCGCGGGGGCGGCCCGCGCGCAGGACGGTGGCCCGACCGGCCCGCAGCCCAAGCTGCCCACCGAGTCCCTCACCATCATCGGTGACGACGGCAAAAGCCACGTCTTCACGGTGGAACTCCCCGTCACCCAGGAACAGCAGGACACGGGCGAGATGTTCCGCACCTCCATCCCCGCCGATTCCGGCATGCTCTTCATGTGGCCGCAGCCGGAAACCCAGGCGATGTGGATGAAAAATTGCCCGGTGCCCGAGGACATGGTGTTCATCGGCACTGACGGCACCATCAAATCCATCGCGGAAATGACGGTGCCCTACAGCCTCACCCCCATCGGCCCCGGCGTGCCGGCCATCGCCACGCTGGAACTGCAAGGCGGAATCACCGCGGCCCTGGGTATCAGCGTTGGTGACAAGGTCATTGCCAAGCAGTTTGGCGGCGGCTAAGCCGGGCGCGCGGCCGCAAGGCTGCAAGTATGGTTCGGGGCGTGGCGCAGCCTGGTAGCGCGCTTGTTTTGGGTACAAGAGGCCCCCGGTTCGAATCCGGGCGCCCCGACCAGTTTTTGAGTGGCGTTGAGCAGGAGCGAGGTTTCATGCGGGCACGTATCTTTCTTCCCCAAAAATCCGCCATGCAGTCCGGCACCGCCGGGACGCATCGCTGGGTGCTGGAATATGAACCCGAAACCGCCAAAATCCGCGACCCGCTGATGGGCTGGACCGGCTCGGACGACATGCGCAGCCAGATCCGCCTCAGCTTCGCCACCCGTGAGGAAGCCATCGCCTACGCCCAGGCGCACGAAATCCCCTACGACCTGGAAATCCCCACCACGCGGGTGCGCAAACCTAAGGTCTACGCCGATAATTTCCGCGCCGACCGCAAGGAAAACTGGACGCATTGAAAGCGGCGGTTTACCACACGCCGGCACGCGCCCTTAGCTCAGCTGGATAGAGCACGAGACTTCTAATCTTGAGGCCGATGGTTCGACTCCATCAGGGCGCGCCATTCTTTTCAAAGGGTTATGGGGTTTTTGACAGCGCCGTCAGGCCGCCGGGCGGGGAGGTTTCCGCATCCCCCGCAGTTCCCCCAAAATGGCCACCCGAGGTGCCGGTCACCCGGTGGGACGCGCACACGCGAGCCACAGCCGAACCCAGGGAGCCTCGCCGGGGTCAATCACGCCGACCTAGGCTTCGAGAGCAGCAGGACGCGGTGCGCGTCCAGCACCAGCGCCCCAACGGTGTCGCCCTTCTGGAAGTGTCTTTGGAACCAGCGCGCGATGGGCCGGTTGCGGCCCACGATCCTCACCGAGCCACTCGGGTTGGCTCGCCGGTCGATGCGGGAGAGCACCGGCTCCGCACCGTCGTCGAAGGCGACCTCGATGGGGTCCCCGTCGCCGCCGAGATGGGCGCTCGCCTCGACGCCGGGGTTGATGAGCCCCTGGTTGTAGTAGGCCTCGCCCAGGACGATTTTGAATGAGATCGCGGCCGACAGCGGCGGCTCGGCGGGAACTGGGGCCGGGGCAGGCTCGGCGGTCTCTTGTGGTCCGCCACTCGCCCGCGCCTCGGCCTCGTCCAGCTCTTCGCGCTCGGCCTCCTCGGTGATGGCCCGTCCCCGGTCCCGGCCGTTCCACGGTGGGTCGAAGGTTTCGATCAGCGCATCCTCCAGGCCGGCGGCGAGGTTGATCTCGAAGTCGCCGTACCGGAAGAAGGAGATGGGGTTGAAGACGAGGATTCGGATCGCGGCTCCCGCGCCCAGCGCGTCTCGGATGTTGCGGTTGTTGCGCCAGTTGGTGCGCTGGCGCTGGGTCGGGTTCTTGTACCCGACGAACCTCACGCGGATCGTTCGCGCCGTCTTCCCGATGTATTTCACCGCGTCGCCCTCGACGAAGGCGTACAGAGAGTTCCGCGCGTCGAGAAGCACACCGTCGGCCTTTGCGTTGGGACCGTCGAGGACGTAGTCGAGGCAGCCCTCGCGCCGGGCGGGAGCCCACTTGGCGATGTCCCGGAAGCCGAGGGTGAGCAGGGTCTCGGCGGTCAGCTCCGTCATTGTCAGTCCTCGGATGCTTGGAGTGAGGAGGAGAATTGTTCCGGGTGTTCGTACCTCAACTTGCCGGTGCGGGCCAGCGTCACGCCGAACGGCCGGGCTTCCTACCGCTGCGGAGCGTCATCGGCTCTTTCTCGCCCGGCGCGGGCTTCCGGAAGAGTTCGTCGATCTCCACCTCCAGGGCCACGGCGATCCGTTCCAGGATCAGTATGGTCGGGTTCTCCTGCCCGGTCTCCAGCCTGCTCACGTAGGCGCGGTCGATTCCCGCGTCCACGGCGAACGCGTCCTGCGAGAGCTTCTTGCCGACCCTCAACTGCCTGATGTTCCACGCCACAGCTTGTCCACGCGAACCAAAAATAGTTCTATTATATTTTGATTTTTCAAGCAAAATTATGTTGAAACTTGGACTGTATCGAGCGTAACCATTGCTCTTGGTTGGCGTGGCAGCCACATGAAATGGAACTGTATTTGACAAATGATTTTTGGAATTCTTCGAACATTGCAATTATCCGAATTACTTAAGGCATTAATCGGCGCAAATATCTTCACGGTGAGGACGCTTAACGTCCATGCCTAATAATCTCCCCTTTTGGCCTCGCGGCCTACGTGAACCGTTGGCGGCTGCATACGTCGGCCTTTCAGAGGCAAGCTTCCGCAGGTTTTGTAACGCCGGACAGGCCCCCAAGCCAGTGCCTTTTCCTGGAAGACGCGTTGTATGGTTAAGGGAAGACCTGGATGCATGGCTTGATAGCCTAGCCGGCCGCACGTCAGCTTTGGCGGAAGTAAACGAATGGGATGACTGAAGTGGCGGCGGTCAATCTGAAATACCTGAAATCGTATAGGTCGAAGGGCAAGAAATGCCCTTATTATCGTCGCGCCGGCAAATCAACCAAAATCGATGGGGATTACGGCAGCCCAAGATTTCTTGAGCACTACAAGGATCTGCATGAATTTGCCCAAGCTGAAGCTCCTAAAGGGAGCCCACCGGCTCGCAACAAGGCTATTCCCGGCTCTCTCCGCGCTTTAGTCGAAGCCTATAAGGGCAGTGGCGAATTCAAGCAGATGACCAAAGATACTCAATCTGGGTATCTTTGGGTTCTTGAGTGGCTGTTACCAAAGCATGGAGACAAGCGCGTTGCTGACATGCCCCGTGACTGGATTATCCGCCGTCGCGATGAACTTGCCGAAACCCCAGGCAAGGCAAATTACTTTGTGACGGTGATGTCTGTGCTCCTCGTCTGGGGGATGGATCGCAAATTCTGCGCCAGCAATGTCGCCGCCAGGATCAAAGACCTACGGACCGGCGAATCCTATCGTGCCTGGACGGACGCCGAGATAGGGGCTTTCACGGGCGATGAGGCGGGTCTGATGGCGTTACCTGTCCTGCTTGGACTTTTATACCGCCCAGCGCCGCGCGGACGTGCTCCAAATCCCTTGGTCGGCCTACGATGGCCGCACCATCACACTGAAGCAGAACAAAGGCCGCGAGAAATCCACCATCATGGTTATCCCGGTGCATCAAGTCCTGAAATCCACCCTCGACGCGACGCCCAAAACCGCCATGACAATCTGCATCAGAAAGGACGGTCACAGCTGGAAAATAGATCACTTTGCCAAGATATACGCCAAGACTCGGACCAAGCTGGGTCTCGCCAGTGACGTTCATTTTCATGGATTGCGCCACAGTTCCGCGTCGCGGATGGCAGAGGCAGGCGCCAGTGACGCGGAGGTGCAAGCCATTACGGGGCACAAAACCCGCGCCATGGTCGAGCTGTATACAGCGGGCGCAAAACAGAAAAAATTAGCCAAAGGGGCTACCTCTCATCTGCCGCGAAAACGGATCGGGAACAAGTAGTGTCTAACTACCCCAAGGCAAAGTGGCAAACTTTTCTCGGGCGGCCTAAAACAGCCTATAACCCCTTGAAAACATTGGTGAGCCCGGTGGGGGTCGAACCCACGGCCATTCGATTAAAAGTCGAATGCTCTACCACTGAGCTACAGGCTCTCCGTGCAGGGGTGAACCAGATTTGCCCCCTGCAAGTCAATAGACGCTAATGGGTGCCTGATCCGTTTTGCTCGCAAACCCTGCAAAAACCTGATCAGATACCCGGATAGGCTCAACCAGCCATGGTCATTTTAATGATCGAATCAGGGTTCTGCACCGCCCCGCTCTGCGGGTCGCCCTTCTTGATCTGCTGCACGGCGTCCATGCCGGCGGTAACTTGGCCCACGATGGTGTAGTTGCCATCCAGGAAGGTTGCCGGGGCGAAGCAGATGAAGAACTGGCTGTTGGCGGAATTGGGGTCAGAAGTGCGGGCCATGCCCACGGCGCCGGTGAGGAAGCTGGCGTCCTGGGTGAATTCGGCCGGCAGGTTCGGCAGGCTGGAGCCGCCCATGCCGGTATTGGTCGGGTCGCCGGTCTGCGCCATGAACCCGGCGATGACACGGAAGAATTTACAGCCATTATAAACGCCCTCGGTGGTCAGCGTCTTGATCCGCTCGGCGGCCTGGGGCGCCAGGTCCGGGCGCAACTGGATGGTCACGGTGCCGTATTTCAGCTCCATCAGCACGGTGTTGGAGAGGTCGGCGGCGGCGGGTTCAGTCATGGCAAATTCCGTTAAAAAGGGGGTTGCAGCGGCAGTGCTGATGAGGGTTCTGCGTTTCAACATGGTTATTTTCTCACTTTGGCAAGGGTACGTTCAAGGGTGAGCTTGGGCACAAAGGAAGATATATCCCCACCCAGCCGCGCAATGTCCTTCACGAAACGCGAGGAGATGAACTGGTGGCGCTCACTGGCCATCAGAAACACCGTCTCAATGCCTGGGTTCAGGCGGTAATTCATCCCCGCCATCTGGAACTCATAGTCAAAGTCCGACACCGCACGCAGGCCGCGCACGATCGTCTGCGCGCCGACTTCCTTTGCGAAGGCGATCAGCAACGTATTGAAGGAGCGGACCTCGATGACGGCACCTGTTTTCTCGGCAATCGGCGCCACTTCGTCCTCGATCAACGCTATACGCTCTTCGAGATTAAAAATTGGGTCCTTGCCGGCGTTGACGCCAAGGCCGATCACGAGCCGGTCCACCAGACGCGCGGCGCGGGAGATAATGTCCAGATGCCCGTTGGTCACTGGGTCAAACGTGCCGGGGTAAAGGGCAACGCGCGGTTCAGGCATCCTCAGCCTCCTGCTCCAATACAGGGAAAACGCTGGTGACCCGCTCGTCGGCATCGAGGCGGAAAAGCGTGACGCCCATCACCGAACGCCCGGTAATGCGCACCTGGTCCACCGGCACGCGGATCAACCGCCCTCCGTCAGTCACCAGCATCACGTCATCGCCCTCGCGCACCTGGAAGCTGGCAGCGACAGCTGTGCCATTGCGCTTGGCGCTGAGAGTGATGTTGGCGATGCCCTGGCCGCCACGGCCCGTGACGCGGTATTCATAGGCAGAGGACCGCTTGCCGAAGCCGGAATCGGTGACGGTGAGAAGAATCTCTTCCGCGTCGGACAGCTCTTTGATTCGTAACTCGGAGAGGGCAATATCCGCGACCGCCTCGTCATTGTCGCTGGTCTCGGTCTCGTCATCGCCGGTACGCCGCTGCGCGGAGGTGTATTTCAGGTACGCCGCACGCTCGTCCGGTGTGGCTTCAACATGGCGCAGTACCGAAAGGCTCATCACCTCGTCATCCTTGCCGAGTTTAATCCCGCGCACACCGGCGGAATCGCGGCCAGAAAAGACGCGCAGGTTCTCATCGGTGATCTGGAAGCGGATGCAGCGGCCGAGCTTTGTTGCCAGGAACACGTCATCACCGTCGCGGCAGGTGGCAACACCAATCAAGCGGTCGCCCTCGTCGAGCTTCATGGCGATCAGGCCGGAGAGGCGGACGTTCTTGAAGTCGGACAGCTTATTGCGGCGCACGCCACCGCTGGCCGTGGCAAACACCAGGTGCAGGTTCTCCCACAGAGCTTCATCCTGCGGCAGCGGCAGCACGGTGGTGATTTCATCCTTGCCCAGTTCGGGCAGCAGGTTGATGAGCGCGCGGCCTTTGGCCGTAGTAGTGGCCTCCGGCAGGCGCCAGACTTTCTCGCGGAATACCTTGCCCCCGGAGGAGAAGAACAACACAAATTGATGCGTATGCGCATTAAAGCTGCGCGTCACCACATCATCCCCGCGCGTGGAGGTAGCCGAACGCCCACGCCCGCCGCGGTTCTGCGCGCGGAACACTTCCAGCGGCGTACGCTTAATAAAGCCATCGCGCGTAATGGTGACGACCATCTGGCCCGGCTCGATCAGGGCTTCGTCGTCCTGGTCGGTTACGAAATTCTCTATGCTGGATTTACGCGGGCTGGCGATTTTCGCACGCGCCGCCACGAGTTCTTCGCGCATGACTTCCAGGCAGCGAATACGCGAGCCGATGATGTCCAGCAGTTCAGTGATGCGCGTGGCAACCTCGGTCAGCTCGGCCTGGATTTTGTCCCGCTCCAGCCCGGTCAGCCGGGCCAGACGCAGTTCCAGAATACCACGCGCCTGCGCCTCGGTCAGACGCATGGTTTTCTCGGCCGTAATCGTGTTGCCCACGTCATCGATCAACGCCAGCAGCGGCGCCACGTCTTCCGCCGGCCAATGGCGTTCCATCAACGCCACGCGCGCTGTGTTGGAATCCGGGCTACCGCGAATAATCCTGATCACTTCATCAATGTTTGCCACCGCGGTGGCAAGGCCGATGAGCAGATGCGCCCGGTCACGCGCCTTGTTCAGCTCAAACCGGGCACGGCGCAGAATCACTTCCTCGCGGAATTCCACAAAGCAGGTGAGCAACTCCTTCAGCCCCATCTGGCGCGGGCGGCCCTTGTCCAGCGCCAGCATATTGATGCCGAAGCTCGTCTGCAGATTGGTGAAGCGGTAAAGCTGGTTCAGCACCACCTCACCCGTGGCATCACGCTTGAGTTCAATGACGATGCGCATACCGTCCCGGTCGCTCTCGTCGCGCAGGTCGGCGATGCCTTCAATGTCCTTCGCGCGCACCAGTTCGGCGATGCGCTCCAGCAACGCTGATTTATTCACCTGGTACGGGATTTCAGTAACCACGATGGCATCGCGGTCCTTGCGGATCTGCTCAATGCCGGCACGCGCGCGGATGGTAATGGAACCCCGCCCGGTCTCGAACGCTGAACGAATCCCCGAGCGGCCAAGAATAATACCGGCGGTGGGGAAATCCGGACCGGGGACAATCGCCATCAACTCATCAAGCGTAATCTCCGGGTTGGCGATCAGCGCCAGCGTGGCGTCCATAATCTCGGTCGGGTTATGCGGCGGAATATTAGTCGCCATGCCGACGGCAATGCCGTTGGAGCCGTTGATGAGCAGGTTGGGGAACGCGGCCGGCAGCACGCGCGGCTCCGTCTCGCTCTCGTCGTAGTTGGGCTGAAAGTCGACGGTATCCTTATCGATGTCACCAAGCAGCAGCATTGCCGCCGGGTCCAGCCGCATTTCCGTGTAACGCATGGCGGCGGGCATATCGCCGTCGATGGAGCCAAAGTTGCCCTGGCCGTCGATCAGCGGCAGGCGCATCGAAAAATCCTGTGCCATACGCACGGCGGCGAGGTAAATCGCGCTGTCGCCATGCGGATGGTAGGTACCCATCACGTCACCGGTCATACGCGCGGACTTACGGTACGGCTTGTCCGGCGTGTTGCCGGACTCGTTCATGGCGTACAAAATCCGCCGGTGCACGGGTTTCAGCCCGTCGCGCGCGTCCGGCAGGGCGCGCGAGACGATGACGGACATGGCATAGTCGAGGTACGACTTGCGCATCTCCTGCTCAATGGCGACAGGCTCGGTCCCACGCATGGGCAACGGCTCAGCGCCGGGTTCGCCGGTAATTTCGCTCATATCAGATCAGGTCGCAGATAACGGCGGCGAAAAACTCGCCGGGCCGGTGATAACAGACTGAGATCATTAAGAATTTTATCCTGAGTTCAGGGTGATTTATAGCATGAAATTGTCATGCTTACAAATTCCACCCGAATGGACCCACGTCCGGGCGCGCAAGGGCCACCGTTCGCATGAATTCCATTTATCTCATTGAGATTAGGGTCCAAACTCATAATATCCACCAAACAACCGCACTTACCAAATAGATTGATGCCGCGAAATTGACTGCCAGACGGTCATAACGGGTGGCAATGCGTCTGAAGTCTTTCAGGCGGCAGAAGGCATTTTCGATAAGATGTCGTTCCTTGTATGCTTTTTTACTGAAGCTGAAGGGCTGCTTCCGGTTGCACTTATTCGGAATGACGGGCTTTGTGCCTCGTTTTTTCAGTGACTTCCGCAGTTCGGCACTGTCGTAGGCTTTGTCGGCGAGAAATTTCTTGGCCGTCTTGGTTCTTTGGATCAACGGTTCGGCAATTGGACAGTCATGCGCCTCGCCACCCGTCAGGGTGAGGGAAAGAAGACGTCCCTTAGCATCTGCAATTGCATGGATTTTCGTATTGCGCCCGCCTCGCGACCGACCAATCGCCTGATTTTGCTCCCCCCTTTTCCGCCCGATGCCGAGCGGTGCGCCTTTATATGAGTAGAATCAATCATTTGTGTGTCAGTCGATCTTCCGCGGCGGGCGAGCTCCTCGAACAGTCTCTCCCAAACCCCACGCTCGGCCCAGCGTACAAACCGATTATAAATCGTTGTCGGCGGGCCATATTCCGGTGGGCAGTCGCACCAACGACAGCCGCTTTTCAGCACGTGCAAAATGCCGCTTAGCACGCGCCGGTCGTCAACGCGCTTCTTGCCGCGAACATCAGTTGGCAAAAACGGCTCGATCTTCGCCCATTGTTCGTCCGATAGCCAAAACAAGTTCCGACGCATATATCCCTCCCGAATCGGGAGTAGAGAATCATCAGATCATTGAAATAGCAAGATGTTTATTGGGTTTTGACCCTAGATTGTATTACCGGCTTGCGTGTGGGGGGCCTGCAACGCTGCCCCAACACTATGTGCCCATAGCTGCTTTCCTCGCTATCCCATCACTCAGAAAACAAGGAAGAACTCGCCATGGCTTTCATAACCAATTCCCGGTTTCGCATCGCAGCTATTGTCACTGGCTCCATGGTGGCTGGTATACTTATCGGGGGCACCGCGATGGCCTATCAGGGCCATATGTGGAACGCGCTGCACGCGCTGCAAAACGCCGAGGCCCAACTGCAAATGGCGGCACCTGACAAAGGGGGCTACCGGGTGAATGCGGTCAATTTGGTCAATCAGGCGATCTCTGCAGTGCAGGCCGGCATCGCGGTCGGTGCGCGATAAGCAGAATACCGGCGGGGTGGGCACCCCCCTCCGCCGGCCACCTGCCGTAAACGGCTACCGTTGGACTAGCTTAAGTGACCGGCTTCGCCTCCACGCCCGCGACAGGCGCCGGGGCGGCCGCCATCGGCACGGTAATCAACGCCGGATAGTCATAAGCCGCACCAGTGCTCATATCCACGCCAACGCCCACGACCGAACTAACGCCAAATATGGCATTCGCGGCAATTATGCCCTTGGTGGATAACGCCCAGCTAAATTTGCCGCGCAGCCGCCAGCCGGCTGGCGCGCAGAATGGCTTTCAAATCCGCCAGTGCGGTGTCAAAATTTTCATTCTCAACAATAAAGTCGAACTCACTCGCATGCGCCATTTCCGCCTGGGCATGTTCCATGCGCCGCGCCACCTGCTCAGGGGCGTCGCCGCGCTTCGCCATGCGCTCGCGCAACACCTCCATCGAGGGCGGCTTAATGAACACGCCCACGACATCCCCCGGCATCGCCGCGCGCAACTGCCTAAAACCCTGCCAGTCGATGTCGAACTGAATGTCACGTGAATCCGCCAAAGTTTTCTCCACCGGCGCGCGGGGCGTGCCATAGCAACGGCCAAACACATTGGCATGCTCCAGCAACTGCCCTGCCGTCACCATCTCATCAAACTCTGCCTGATCGATGAAATGATAGTGCTTGCCGTCAACCTCGCCCGCGCGCGGGGCGCGGGTGGTCACGCTGATGGAAAGTTGGATGCCAGCGTCCTCCGCCAGCAGCGCGCGCGACAGCGTCGTCTTCCCCGCTCCCGAAGGTGCCGCCAGCACCAGGCAAAGGCCGCGCCGCTTACTCAATGTTCTGCACCTGCTCACGCAGCTGCTCAATCGCCGCTTTCAGCGAAAGCCCAATGGAGGTGAGCGGCAGCGAGGTGGATTTGCTGCACAGAGTATTCGCCTCGCGGTTGAACTCCTGCATCAAAAAGTCGAGTTTGCGGCCAATGCCCACCCCTTCCGCCAGCAGCGCGCGGGCGGCGCCGATATGCGCGTGCAGCCGGTCCAGCTCTTCCCGCACGTCCGACTTGGTGGCCAACAGTGCGATTTCCTGCGCAATCCGCTCCTCCGGCAGCGCCGGGGTGCCGCCGAGAATTTCTGCCAGCTGCGCTATGAGCTTGGCCTTGTGCAAAGCCGGCTGCGTCGCCGCTTCCACCGATGCCGCCATATACAGCGCCTCGATTTCGCCCAGTAGCGCCGCGGTAATGCCGGCCAGCCGCGCCCCCTCGCCTTCCCGCGCCACCGCCAGCTGCGCCAGCGCCTCGGTAAATCCGGCCTGCACGGCGGCGGCCAGCGCGGCCTGCTCTTCCTCGGTATCGTCCTGCGTGGAAACGTTGCGCATCACCCCCGGCAAGGCCAGCAACAGCTCGGCCCGCGGCGGCAATGCGCCCGGAATGTTATCGGCGAGCTCGATGGCCAGGTCCTTGATCCGCTCCAGCACCGCAAGGTCGGGCGTGAGGCCGGAAACCGCATCGCGCTTGAGCGTGAGCGTGCCGGAAACATTACCGCGCTTCAGCCGCTTGGCGGCCAAGTCGCGCAACGGGATCTCCAGCGCGTCCAGCCCGCCGGGCAGGCGTAGCTTAATATCCAGCCCTTTGCCATTAACGCTGCGCAACTCCCATATCCAGGAGACGGGGCCAGCCTGCCCGTGCGTGCGCGAAAAGCCGGTCATGGAGGCGATGGAGGTTTTTGTGCTCATGGGCTGGCCTCTTAGCAGGAGGCTGCTACGCTGCCCATATGCACTATCAAACCATCGCCATTACCGGCGCCTCCAGCGGACTGGGACAAGCTCTGGCCCTGGAATATGCCGCCCCCGGTATCACATTGCATCTGGCCGGGCGGGATGAAGCAAGGCTGGCCGCCGTAGCTGAACTTGCACGGGCCAAGGGCGCGCAGGTCACGGCAACGGTGGCCGATGTCACCGACCGCGCCGCCATGGAAATCTGGATCGGCGAGCTGGAAAAGCTCGACCTGATGATTGCCAACGCGGGTGTTTCCGCCGGACCAGGCAAGGCCAACCGCGAGGACGACGAACAAATCCGCCGAGTCTTCACCACCAATGTGGACGGCGTGTTCAATACCGTGCTGCCGGCCATGGCCCGCAAAACGCCACGCATCGTCATCATCGGCTCCATCGCCGGGCTGATCTCGCTGCCCACCTCCCCCGCCTACTCCGCCACAAAAGCCGCGCTGGATTTCTGGGTACGCGCCGCCACCCCCGGCGCCGCGCGCGACGGCATTGCCCTTACCCTGGTGCGTCCCGGCTTCATCCGCACGCCGATGACCACGAAAAACCCCTACCCCATGCCCGGACTGCTGGACGCCGAGCAGGCCGCCCGCATCATTATCAAAGGTATCGAGGCCGGGCGCGCCACCATCACCTTCCCCTGGTGGTTTGCCGCCGCCGCCCGCGTTGCGAACCTGCTGCCCAAAGCGCTGTTCGCCCGCGTTCCAGGGAAACCGGCGTAGACATGATATGGTGTCTAGGGATGTATGCCAGCGGCTCCACCTGGCTGTACAACACCGCCCGGCAAGTCGCGCAGGCCATGTACCCCGATGCCAAAGTGGCCGGCACCTACGCCGAGCGCATGGATGTCCTCAAACGCATGAAACCGCGCGCCCTGAACCTGGTGAAAACGCATGACCTGGGGCTGCCCGAAGCCAATTTCCTCGCGGTACGAGCCACCTGGATCGTCCTCAGCATCCGCGACCCGCGCGACGCGGTGACATCGCTGATGCAGCACATGGGCCATGATTTTCCCCAGGCTCTGGAGCGGGTGGAAAAATCCGCCACGTTCTGTGCACATTTCGCCAGCGACAAGCGGGCTGAATTGTTCACCTACGAAGCTGGCTTCACCGATGACATCGCCACGCTGGACCGGCTGGCAGCGGTTTTCGGTGGCGCACTGGAAGCCCAGATGCGCGAACGCCTGTTCATGCAGAGCCGGCGCGATGCCATTGAGGCGAAAATCGCCCGGCTTGAGGAATTACCGACGGTTTTCAGGGACTCCCGCTCAGGCGACGTGCTGGACACGGACACCCAATGGCACCTCCACCACGCCGGGCGCACCGGCGAAGTCGGGCGCTGGCGGCGGCGGCTGGCACCACAGGAGGCACGGGAAATTGAGCAACGGATGGACGGCTGGATGTGCCGGTTCGGATATTTGCCATAAGGCTTAACTAGCCCCTTGACCCAATAAAATTATTCTATAGACTATTAATCTAGTTAATAGATAGGGAATATTTACCTTAATTATCCTAACTTTAATAGTTTTATTACGCAAATTCACTATCCAATTTTCAGACAATACCTTAAACTGGCGCCACAACCTTGAGGCATCCACGATGACGACAAAAGCATCCTACGGTTTTGTGCTCTGGGCCGTCCCGCGCTTCCACAGATCCGCGATTCTGGCTCCGCAAGGACCGAAATCCGCCGATCTATCCCCCGCCGGAAAGGCGCTCTTTCCGGCCGCGCGCCAGGTTGAAATCTCCACCGGCCCCACGTCCGAAAAAATTACCGCCGGCCCCAACGAGGCCGGCGGCTGTCAATTTACGTATCACTAACGCTGGCGCTTAAGCCGCCAGCGCCGCATCCAGCGCGGCACGCAGGCGCGGGTCATCGGCACCCACATCCGGCGTAAACCGGGCCACAACCTTGCCGTCACGGCCGATTACGAATTTTTCAAAATTCCACAGCACCTCGGGTTCTGGGTTGGGGGCAATGCCAAAGCCCGCCAGCTTCGTGCGGAACGCATCACCGCCCTCGGCCTGCGGCTTCGCCGCGGTCAACGCCTGGTAAAGCGGGTGTTTTTTTTCACCAACCACCGAGATCTTACCGAACAACGGGAACTCCACATTATAGGTGGTGCTGCAAAAGCTGGCGATCTCCTCTTCCGTGCCCGGCTCCTGGCCTCTGAAATCATTTGCCGGAAAACCCAGCACTTCCAGCCCGGCGCCATGCTTTTCGGCATAAAGCTTCTGCAAGCCCTCATACTGCGGCGTCAGGCCGCATTTGGAGGCCACATTCACCACCAGCAGCACCTTGCCCTTGTAATCGCCAAGGCTCGTCGCCTTGCCATCGATGCTCTTCAACGGAATGTCATAAATCGCGCCAGCCATGCTGTTCCCCTTTATCTTAATGTTGTCGCGCGCACGGCTGGTTAAGGCCGCCAACCGTCCGATACATATTGCACCCTGGCAAATTTTCAATGCGTCTTGCGTTGGAGATACCCCCCAGCCCTTGCCAGCCCGAGCCGCTATCTGCGAAATGACCTCATGCCCGAGAATCGGCCAAGTTCCATAAGCGCTGAGCTGATTGCCGTCCTCGTGGCGGTAACAGCGGGCACGCCGCGCGTACTGACCATTGCCGAGGGCACCTCCCTCCCCTCGGGTCCGCTCTCGCCCGAGCATCGCTCCTTGCAGGCCGGCATGCGCTCGTGGGTGGAACGGCAGACACATCATCCGCTCGGCTATGTCGAGCAGCTCTATACATTCGCCGATAACGACCGCAACGCCGCCCTCGGCGGCTTCGGCCGCGCCATCTCCATCTCCTATCTGGCCCTCACCCGCGAGCAGCCAAACGCCCTGGATGACGGGGCAAGCTGGCGCAACTGGTACGATTACTTCCCCTGGGAGGACCGCCGCCAAGGTACTGAGGCCGCCAGCCCGCTCCCCGCCGCCCTGCGCGCCTGGGCCCTAGCCGGTGCCGGCCCAGCGGAACGCCGCGCCCGCAAACAACGCGCCGCCATCGCCTTTGGCCTGGAAGACCGGCGCTGGAACGAGGAGCTGGTATTGCAGCGCTACGAGTTGCTGTACGAGGCTGGGCTGGTCGCCGAGGCTAGGCGCGACGGCATCCCCTGCCACAGCCCTGCCCCGCCCCGGCTGGGCCAAGCCATGCGCCAGGACCACCGCCGGATTCTCGCAACCGGCATCGCCCGCCTACGCGCCAAAATCACCTACCGCCCCGTGGTGTTCGAGCTGATGCCGCCGCAATTCACCCTGCTGGACCTGCAACGCAGCGTGGAGGCCCTGGCCGGGCAACTTCTGCACAAACAAAATTTCCGCCGCCTGGTGGAACAGCAGGAACTGGTTGAGGAAACCGGCCAGATGGCCGAGGCCACCGGTGGCCGCCCAGCCAAACTTTTCCATTTCCGCGCCGACATCCTGCAGGAGCGCGCCTACGCCGGCACCAAACCGCCGCTCGCCCGTACTTGACATAGTTATGCTCATGACTAGTATATGGGGATGCACGACCGGGCGCCTGCCCGTTTTTTTCTGACCTATTTATGCTCAATTTGAGCATTACTGGATGTACCATGCCCTTGGACCTTACCCAGCTCTACCAGAGCGTCAGCCGCATCATTCCCCCCGCCGAATGGGCGTTGTTCGCGCCGGATATCGAGGCCATCAACCGCTTAAAACGTGAACGCAACGCCGTAATCCTGGCGCACAACTACCAGACGCCGGAAATCTTCCATGGCGTCGCGGACATTGTAGGCGACAGCCTGTTGCTGGCGCGCGAGGCAATGCGCGTGGACGCTGACGTGATCGTGCTGGCCGGCGTGCATTTCATGGCCGAGACGGCAAAACTGCTGAACCCCACCAAAACAGTGCTGATCCCCGACACCCGCGCCGGCTGCTCCCTCGCCGACAGCATCACGGCTGAAGACATCAAGCTGCTGCGCCAGCGTTATCCCGGCGTGCCCGTGGTCGCCTACGTGAACACCTCCGCCGCGGTGAAGGCTGAATCCGACATCTGCTGCACCTCCGGTAATGCGAAAAAAATCGTCGAAAGCCTGGGCGTACCGGAAGTCATCATGCTGCCCGATGAATATCTGGCGCAAAATATCGCGGCACAGACCAACGTGAAAATCATCACCTGGGCCGGACATTGCGAAGTCCACGAGCGTTTCAACGCGCAGGAAATCGCCGATCTGCGCGCCGCCCATCCGGGCATCACCGTGCTAGCGCATCCCGAATGCCCGCCGGAAGTCGTCGCGGTCTCGGACTTCGCAGGCTCCACCGCCGCCATGAGCGACTACGTGGCGCGGGAAAAACCAGCCCGCGTGGTGCTAATTACCGAATGTTCGATGAGCGACAACGTCGCCGTCGCGCACCCCGGCACCGAGTTCATTCGCCCGTGCAATCTCTGCCCGCACATGAAGCGCATCACGCTACCTAACATCCGCGAATGCCTCGAGACAATGCAAACGCAAGTGCAAATTGAACCCGCACTGATGGAACGCGCGCGGCGCTCAGTCGAGCGCATGCTCGCGGTCCAATGAATGCGCATGCTCGCCGTGCAATGAGCACGCCGCACGGCCAGCCGGTCATCATCGGTGCTGGCGCAGCAGGATTGATGACAGCCCTGTGCCTGGCACCACGCCCGGCGGTGGTTCTCTGCGCGGGGGCTTTCGGCACTGAGACGGCGAGCGGCCTGGCGCAAGGCGGCATCGCCGCCGCCGTCGGGCCGGATGATGATTTTTCCCTCCACGCGCGGGACACCATCAATGCTGGAGCAGGCCTCTGCGACGCCGAGGTAGTGCGGAATATTATTGCCGCCGGCCCTTGGGTCATCGAATTCCTGAACCGCCACGGCGCTGATTTCGGACGCAACATGGACGGCACCCTGGCCTTGGGTCTGGAAGCCGCGCATTCGCGCCGCCGCATCGTCCATGCCAAGGATGCCACCGGCGCCGAGGTCATGCGGGTACTCATAAATGCCGTGCGCGCGGCACCAACCATTACGGTCATTGAACACGCGCAAGCCACCGGACTTGCCGTGCATGGCAACAGAATCTGCGGCGTACATGTCACGACGCCTATCGGCCCGTTCACCCTTGCCACGGATTGCGCGGTCATCGCCACCGGCGGCATCGGCGGCCTCTACGCGCACACCACCAACCCCCTGCGCGCCACCGGCACCGGCCTGGCTCTGGCGGCAAAAGCGGGAGCGGATCTCCGCGATATGGAATTCGTGCAGTTCCATCCAACTGCTTTGGCCTGCGGGCTAGACCCAATGCCACTGGTGAGCGAAGCGGTCCGTGGCGAAGGCGCGGTATTCGTAGACCGCGCCGGTAATTTCTTCATGCAAGGCGGCGACCTTGCAGCGCGTGACATCGTCGCGCGCGCGGTAGCCGAAAAATATGCTGACGGTGACAGCGTCTTCCTCGACGCACGCAACGTACAGCCTGAAAAATTCCCCGGCATTTTCGCCGCCTGCCGCGCCCATGGCATCAACCCCGCAACGCAGCCGATTCCGGTACGTCCCGCGGCACACTACCACATGGGCGGCATTGCGGTGAACGCCGATTGCGAGAGCAGCGTGACAGGCCTGTTTGCCTGTGGCGAGGCTGCGGCAACGGGGCTGCACGGCGCGAATCGCCTGGCCAGTAACTCCCTGCTGGAAGCGATGGTCACGGGGCGCATGACGGCACAAGCCATTAGCGGGCGTACGGCACGCAAAGGCAAAGTACCGCCCACCTCGCCACAATCCTCTGCCATCTCGCCCAAAATCCGCGATATTTGCAGCCAGTACCTGGGTATTTATCGCAACGCTCCAGGGCTTGAACTGGCCGTGCAGCAGCTAGCCCCGCTGGCCACCCGCTCCGGCGCGGCACTGGTAGCACTGCTTATCGCCCAAGCCGCCTGGCGCCGCCAGGAGAGTCGCGGCGCCCACACCCGCACGGATTTCCCACTAACCGACCCAGCCCAAGCCACATCATCCACCATCAATCTTTCCGATCTTTCAAGCATAGGGCTGGCCGCATGATCCCGTATCTTCTCGTTGAACAAGCGGTGCGCGCCGGCTTATTGGAAGACCTCGGCCGCGCCGGGGACATCACCACGGAAGCCGTCGTCCCGGCTGAACGCCACGCGGTCTGCACTCTGGCCGCCCGCGACCCCGGCGTGGTTGCGGGTCTGGATTTCGCCCGTGCCGCCTTTGCCCTGGTTGACCCCGCGATCACCTTCACCGTCAAATGTCCCGACGCCTCGCGCGTCGTCCCCGGCGAGGTCATTGCCGAAATCTCCGGCTCCGCGCGTGGTATTTTGACCGGCGAGCGTGTCGCGCTTAATTTCCTCGGCCCCCTTTCCGGCATTGCCACCGCCACGCGCGGCATCGCCGATGCCATCGCCCATACCAAAGCGCGCATCACCTGCACACGCAAAACCACACCCGGCCTGCGGTTTGCACAAAAATACGCGGTGCGTTGCGGCGGTGGCGCCAATCACCGCTTCGGCCTTGATGACGCCATTCTCATCAAGGACAACCACATCGCCCTCGCCGGCGGCATCATCCCAGCCCTACGCGCCGCCAAACAAGCCGCCGGACATCTGGTAAAAATAGAAATCGAGGTTGACACACTGGACCAACTCGAAGCCGCCTTGCGGGAAGGCGTGGATGCCGTATTGCTGGACAACATGGATACCACCCAACTCCGCCAGGCCGTGGCAATGATAAACGGCAAAGCCATCGCCGAAGCCTCCGGCAAAATCACCCCGGCCACCGCCGCCAGCATTGCCGAAACCGGAGTTGATTTAGTCTCCGCCGGCTGGCTCACCCATAGCGCGAAAGTACTAGACATCGGGCTCGATTTCGTACGCGTGACGTAACTCCCGCCAGTGATTCAGGAAATTCCCTGGCAAGAGCCAAATAATTGCTTTGCTGCCCTAGCGCATGAGCCGTACCTCGCCTTCCTGGACAGTGCGGCCACAGGCGACGCACGCAGCCGTTTCAGCTACATCTGCCTGGACCCCTTTAAAATCCTGCGGCCACAACAAGGCGACACACTTGACCTGCTGGCGCGCGAACTTGCCCAGCACGCGCCCATGCCAGGCCCCCTACCCTTCACCGGCGGCGCCGTCGGGTTTTTCAGCTACGATCTGGGCCTTGGCCTGGAGCCAATTCCCTCCCGCCATCATAATCCGTCCAACCTTCCAGACATATTCATCGGTTTTTACGACACGCTCATCGGCTTCGATCACGCCGCCCATCGCGCGTGGCTCATCATGGCCGGCCGCCCCGGTCAGGATACTGCCACGCGAGCAACCACCCTGCTCACCCGCCTAAACCACGCACTCAAGCCCGCGCCATTGCCAAAACTTCACTGGCAACCGGACATGGACCAGACTGAATACCAAACCCACGTGCAGCGCATCCTCGCCTACATCCGCGCCGGCGACATTTATCAGGCAAACTTTACCCTGCGCCACACCGCCCCGCGCCCCGCAAATCTCAATCCCGCGTCTCTCTACCTGGCATTGCGGCAAACCAGCCCGGCGCCCTTCGCCGCCTACCTGGATTGCGGCGAAGGCCTCGCCCTGCTCAGCGCCTCACCCGAACGGTTCGTCAGCCTCTCACCCAACGGCGACATCGAAACCCGGCCGATCAAAGGCACCCGCCCCCGGCACGCTGACCCCGCGCGGGACGCCGCCCTGGCCGCCGAACTCGCCCAAAGCCCCAAGGACCGCGCCGAAAATCTGATGATCGTCGACCTGCTGCGCCACGACATCGGCCGCGTCGCGCAAACCGGCAGCATCCGCGTCCCGGAACTGTTCCAGGTGGAAAGTTTCGCCTCCGTGCATCATCTGGTCTCCTGCATCACCGGCAAACTACGGCCAGAACTTGGTCCGGTTGACCTGCTGCGCGCCACCCTCCCCGGCGGCTCGGTCACCGGCGCACCAAAAATCCGCGCCATGCAAATCATCGACGAACTGGAGCCCTGCCGCCGCGGCCCCTATTGCGGCGCCATCGCCTGGATCGGCTTCGACGGCGCGATGGACAGTTCCATCATCATCCGCACGTTGATCGTAACCCCCACCCATGTTCTGATGCAGTCAGGCGGCGGCATTGTTGCCGACAGCCAGCCGGACGCGGAGTATGATGAAATGCGCCTGAAAGCCTCTCCCATGCTCGGCCTTGGCGATGACTGACCAGTCCGTCTGGCTGAACGGCTCGTTGCGCCCCATCGGCCAAGCCGCCATCAATCCCGCCGATCGCGGCTTCACCCTCGGCGACGGCCTGTTCGAGACCCTGCGCATCGCCAATGGCGCGCCCCGGCACACGACGCTGCATCTGGCACGCTTGCGCCACGGTGCCGCCGAACTCGGTATCGCCGTGCCGTTGGACAATGCTCAATTCCACGCCGCCATCAGCGCGCTACTCGCCGCCAATTCCATGCCAGAGGCCGTATTGCGCATCACCCTGACACGCGGCACCGGGCCGCGCGGCCTGCTGCCTCCCGCCGATGCCAGCCCAACGCTGCTCATCACCACCGCCCCGTTCACCCCACCCGCGCGCGAAACTACCGCCGTCATCTGCCAGACCACCAGGCGCAACGAATTTTCCCCGCTCTCGCGCATCAAATCACTGAACTATCTCGACAGCATCATCGCGCGGCAGGAAGCCGCTACACGCGGCACCGAGGATGCAATCCTGCTAAACAGCAAAGGCCATGTCACCGAAGCCAGCACCGCCAATCTGTTCGTCTTAAAAAACGGAAACTGGCTAACACCACCCGTGAAAGACGGGGCGCTGCCCGGCATCCTCCGCGCCCGCCTGCTCGCCCGCAACCTGGTACGCGAGGCACAACTCACGCCCGCGGACCTCTTCACCGCCAGTTGTTTCTGCCTTGGCAACACACTGTCGCTACGAACCGTAACCGCGCTCGACGGCAATAAACTCCCAACCGATCCGCCCGCGGTAGAAATCCTGCGCAGCGTCCTGGAATCGCCAACAACCTAGTTGAAAACTACCTCTGGCTGAATGAAATTAGTAATTTCATCCGCCATTTCCTGCAACACGGAAATATCATCCGCCGGCTTGCCGGCAAAATTGGGCAGGAATTTCTGGAAACGCGCGACCTGAAAATAACCGAGCAGCATCGACATCACCATGGTGGGAATCACCGTATTGCCCTTGCCAAACCTGGTCGAGGCGAGGATATCGTCGATATAATCGTAAAGCCCCACCATGATCTTTTCCGCCAGATCCTTCTTGAAAGCGTCGCCGGTATTCAGCGACTCGCGCTGAATAAGCTGGGAAAAAACCGGATCGCTGGCAACCGCCTGCAACTGCTTGAACACCAAAGCGTGGATACGGACCCTCGGCGGCGCATCCTTGGGCGGCAGGGAATCCACCGCCGCCACCCGCTTGCCATAGTAACCCAGCATCGCCTCGCGGTAGAGGCCGTTCTTGCTCTTAAAAAAATGGTAAATGG
This sequence comes from uncultured Alphaproteobacteria bacterium, assembly GCA_963696195.1. Lineage (GTDB taxonomy): Bacteria > Pseudomonadota > Alphaproteobacteria > Acetobacterales > Acetobacteraceae > Acidocella. The sequence goes on along the minus strand of OY968826.1, from coordinate 725,028 downwards.
TCGGACTTTGCACATTCGCGCGCTTGGCGATGTCCCGAATCACGACCTCCTCGTAAGGTTTTTCCGCGAACATGCCGATGGCCGCGTTCAAAATATCCTCACGCGAATTGCCGCAGGATGATCCATGACTATCAGCGGGTAATTTTCGCGTCACTCTTTTGCCTGCTCCGGATACGTTTGCCGCATCGGGGTAATCTTAAAAGCCCTTTTTCGTCTTGCCAAACACCTGCGCAAGCTTGCCATTCCTAGCACAAACTGGAGCGTAAATAAAGTTACAATATAACACTGTTATATAACGCGCCTTTGGAGTAAACTACCTTAACATAGTGCCTTTCAGAAAACACCTCCTGGGGATCAGCGGCGCGGTGCTGCTGTGCCCACCTTGGCCCAAGGCAAAGCCCGCCGCCAGCTTCACCGTCACATCCGGTCTTATCTCGTCAACCTTCCTCACGCTACTGGTCATCCCCGCCATCTACATCGTACTGCGCGACGACAGCCGCCCCAGCGGGGTCTTGAACCTGGGAGCATCATGCCCCTAGCATAACAAATGCGTGCCACGAGAAAGCAAACCATGCCGGCCAGTCATTCAGGGCGCTTCGTCTTCGCCGTGGCAAGCCCCGAACATGCCGCCGGCCTGTCCGTCTCCCTGGCATTTCTGCGCCGCGTTACCCGCGCCGAAATTATCGTGGTGCAACGCGCCGGCGACCCGCCCGCGCCGCATAACCAGCGCCTGGAGGTGGAGGTCCCCACCGGGCTGTCCGCGCACCAGGCCGCGATCTGGCTAAAAACCCGGCTGCACCGCCTCATCGGCCTGGACCGCCCCTTCTGTTATCTCGACTCCGACGTCCTCGCGCTCACCCCCGAAATCGACCAGGTTTTCATCGCCGTGGCATCCACCCTCGCCTTCGCCTCGGACAACGTCACTCTCGATGATTTCAGCCGCTACGCCGTGCGCTGCGGCTGCGCCACCGCTTGCCCGCACCTGCGCGAGGCGCTTTATTGCGATTTCAGCACGGACGCGGCACCCGATTTCCAACTCTGGAACGGCGGTGTATTCGTGGCCAGACAGGGGGCCGGAACATTGCTCGACGACTGGCACGAAATGGCAACAACAATCTTCACCAACCCCTATTGGCATACCCGTGACCAGGGTGTGCTGGCCGGTGCCATCTGGCGCGCCGGCATGCAAAATGCCCCGCGCCTGCCAGCCCGGTTCAACACCATCATCGACTGTTTCGACAACATTCCAATCCCCCGCCGCGCCACCACGCCGCCCGCCGCCCTGGCCCAATTCCCCGCGCATTTGCCTTTGCCGCAAGCCGTAGCCGCGCATTTCATCAACCGTGGCATCGGCCGCACCGGCTGGCCGCATTGGGACAATCTCTCCCGCCTGCTAGACACCCAATCATGAGCACACTTCCGGCAATCCACGCCATGTGGCTGGGCGAAACCCTCTCCCGGCTGGAGCGCCTCACCCTCGCCTCCTGCAGCAGCCAGGGTCACCCGGTTACGCTCTGGGCGTACGATGCCATCAGCACACCGCTGCCCCCCGGCATCACCCTGGCCGACGCCAACACAATCCTGCCGCGGGAAAAAATCCGCCCCAAGCGCGCCGCCGACCCGGAAACCGGCATCGGCCACGGCAGCGTCGGCGGCGTCTTCTCCGATCTCTTCCGCTATAAGGTGCTGTACGAACACGGCGGCATCTGGGTGGACATGGACGTCACCGCCCTGCAGCCCCTGAATTTCGCCGAGGACTATGCCTTCCGCCCGCACCGGCTGGGCATGGTCGGCAGCATCATGAAATGCCCAAAGGGCAGCCGGCTGATGCAGGAGGTCTTTGAAGCCACCGAGGCCATCGCCGACGAGGACACCCCTTGGCTGCTGCCGATCCGCATCCTCAACCAGCACGTCCGCGACGCGGGGCTGGAAGGCTGCATCGTCCCGGACATGTCCAACCTCGACAACTGGGGAGAAATCCGCCCCTTCATCGAAGGCCACCGGAACTTCCCGCAAAACTGGTATGCCATCCACTGGATGAACGAACTGCTGCGTACGTTGCAACGCGAAAACGGCCAGTTGAACGGCCACAAAATGACCGGCCACGTCCTGGACAAAGACTCCCCGCCGCTCGGCTCCACCCTGCACGAACTCTACCGCGCCTACGGCCTGGCCGACATCCACGAGCCCTACGAGGTGCCGCACCGTAGCCCCGCCCGCCTGCCCGCCAACAAACCGCAGCTCCCCGGCACTAACCGGCTGGATGTGCTGCTGCCCGCCCTGGCACGCGGCGGCGCCGAGCGGATTGTGGTGGAAACCCTGACCGCGCTGGCCCCCACCACAACTTGCCGCCTGCACCTGCTCGGCAACGCCCCCGCCGAATACCCCATCCCGGCGCACAAAAATCTCACCGTGCACCGCCCCACCGGCAGCCGCACCGCCCGGCTGCGCGCCATCGCCTTCGAAATCCTGGAAGCCGGCGCCACACAAATCCAAACTCACCTGATCCGCGCCGAAGACCTGGAAACCCTCTGGGGCTTTGGGCTTGAAACCATCCCAGTGGTGCACAACGCCCGCCCCGGCTGGCAGGATTCCCCCACACGCTACAACAACCCGCAAGTGCCGCTGGTCATCGCCTGCGCGGATGCCGTGGCCGCGCAACTGCGGGAAAGCAGCCTCACCCGCCCGCTCACCGTGCTGCGCCACGAGCTACAATCCCACCCCGACGCCACCCACCTTAACGCCGCTCGCCGGGCCACCCGCCTGCGCCACGGCATCCGCGACGACGTGGCGCTTGTCGGCATGGCCGGCCAGTTCAAGCTACAAAAATCCTACACCCGCGCGGTCGGCGTGCTGGCCGCCCTGCACGCGCGCGGCGTCAACGCCCGGCTGATGATCCTCGGCGGCTGGGACCACGAATGGGGCTCCGGCCGCGCCGCCTACGAGGCTTTCATGCGCGCCGCCGTGGACGCCAACCTGGCCGCCGACATCATCTGCCCCGGCATCGTGGACCCGGTGGCACCCTATTACGCCGCCTTTGACGTCCTGCTGAACACCTCGGCCTATGAGGGCTACAGCATCGCCATGCTGGAAGCCCTGGCGTCCGGCTGCCCGGTGGTCGCCACCGATGTCGGCGGCACCAGGGAAATTCTCCCGGCCAACGCCACGCTGATCGAAAACCCGAACGATTTCGACGCTTATGCCGACGCCATTCTCGATAAACTAGCGGCATCCGCCCGTCACATCCCCCGGCCGCCGCTGGAACCCGGCCTGATCCCGCAGCTATGGAACCTGCTCGGCCGCGAATTCCTGCCGCCACAGGCCCAGTTAACCGGCGCGCTTATCCTCACCCAGTCACTGGAACTCGGCGGCCCCGCCAGTTCGCTCGCCCGCCTCGCCGCCGCCCTGCCGGACACGCGCAAGCTGCTGGTCGGCGTGTTCGGCACCGTCACAGCGGCACACCAAGCCACGCTCACGCGGGCCGGCGCCAAGCTCCTCAACGCCGCCGGGCTCCCTCTCGCCGCGCAGGCGCAGACCGTGCTCGGCTGGATCAGCCACTTCCGCCCGCGCACCTTGTGCTTCTGGAACCTGCGGCCGGAGCTGAAACTCCTGCTGGTCAAGCTCCTGGCCCCCACCGCCTTGCGCATCCTCGACGTCAGCCCCGGTCCGATGCTGTTCGACGAGCTGCAAGCCGCGGCCACCTTCCAGCACCGCATCGCCTTTACCGCGGAAACCTATTTCGCCCGGCTGGACCGCTTCATCACCCTCTACAAAGGTGGCGAGGCCCCAGCCCCCGCACGCAACGCCGTCCTGCCACTCGGCACCCCGGCGCCGCCGCATTTCATCCCGTTACCCGCCCCCCACCTGCTTCCCCCGCGCGGCTTCAACCCCGCCCTGGTGGCCGGCACCATCTGCCGCATCGTCCCCGACAAACAGGTGGAGCTGCTACTCGATGTGGCGGCCAAACTCCGGCAACGAATCCCTGGCGCCACGCTGATGGTCGTCGGCGGGCCAGACGCCAGCTCTGTTCCCTATTTCCAGTCCCTGCTCGCCGCCGCCGGGTCCGAACCGGCCATCCGCTTCACCGGCCCCACCGACGACCCGCTACCCTTCCTGCGCCTGTTTCGCGTCTTCCTGCTCACCGGCCGCCGCCAGGGCTGTCCGAATGCCTCGCTAGAGGCGATGTCGCTACGCCTGCCCGTGGTGGCGCAGCCCGACGGCGGCATCGCCGAGCAGGTGCTGCACGGGAAAACCGGCTATCTGGCTGAAACCGCGGAAGCCATGGCCCGCCGGGTTGCCACGCTGCTACGCGACGAGCCCTTGCGCTCCCGCATGGGCGAAGCCGGCTTCGCCCATTGGCAACGGCGTTTTTCCGTTGACGCAATGACCACCCGGTACGATAAAACTCTGTTTGCGATCTGAGAAGGATCAAAGGGAAGCCATGACCGACGAAAAATCCAGCCTTACCCGCCGCGCGCTCATCGGGGCCGGTCTAGTGTTGCCCGTGACCTTCATCACCGGTGCGCAGGCCGACCCGCTGGTGCGCATGGCCTATGAAGACCAGAGCGGCAACGGCGAGGTGCCACTGCAGCCATTTCCCGCCGAAAATAATCCCAATGTGAACTCCAGCGACCTCGGCCCCCCGGCGGGCGAGGGCGCGCTTGGCGCCAGCTCCGCACTGCAACAGGCACAACACCTCAACAGCGGGCCGGAAACCCCCGGTCAGGCCTATGACAACGGCTCGGGACCGGATGACCAGAACGGCCCGCTCAACCAGCCGGCCCCAGAGGCCCCGCCAACACCCGAGGCCGCCCCGGTTGCAGTCCCCCCGGCCGTGGCGGCGGACCAGCAATACCAGCAGCTTTCCACCCAAGCGGCGCAGGCCGAGCAAGCGCAAACCCAGACCCAGCAGGACCAGGCCAAGGCCGACGCGGCGTGGAACGCGGTGAAAACCAACCCCAATGTCTCGCCCGACACCCTGACAAATACGCTCAACCAAAAACAGCAGGCTGACAGCGCCGCCGTCTGGGCCAGATATCAAGCGCAACAGGCGCAGGATGCGGCGAAAAACCGCGCCAATCAGGTCATCTACACATTGCAGAACGCCCCCGGCCAGAAATGAGGCCCGTTGCCGCCGCCTTGATCGTTCTGCTGGCCGCCGCCCCGTACGCCGCCCGTGCCCAACTCACCGGCTGCCCCGCGCACGCCCAGGCCGTCGCCACCGAACAGGCAGACAACACCACCATCGTCCATTGCCAGTGCGACCCCGGCTATCATATCGGCGGCGGCGCCTGCGTGCCGGTCCCCCTACCCGCCAAACCCCGCCTCTCCTGCGCCGTGGCGCGGGAACGCGTCGCCGCCGATCTGGAACAGATCGGCAAACAGCGCGAACTCGCCGCCGAAAACCAGGCCCAACTCGCCGAATGGAACGGCATGGGCAAGGAGGGCCGCAATAATCTCGTAAAAGCCAGCCTGGTCCTCGTCGCCGGCACCTATGCCGCCAATGTGGACGAGGTCGGCAAGGACATGGCCACGGTGCAGCAGGATGCGGACGCGCTGGCCGCGCGCGTCGGCACGGTAAAATTCAACCCAGACCGCTATGCCGATTTGCAGCAACTGAAGGCCGTCACGGCGGAACTCAAACCACTGAAACTCTCCTATTACACCAAAACAGCCGCCGGCGCCGCCGTGGACGCTCAAACCAGTTGGGAAATGTCCAAAAACGCGATGCACGACACGTTCAGCGGCGCCCTGGCCGTGAATACCCAGCTCTCCGCGCAGCTAACCGACCCCAACGTAAGAGAGGCGCTGCTCGGACCGCCGGATGACAATCCGCTGCGCCTGCATCTGATGGACGCCCTAAACCAGGCGGTGGACGTAACCGCCAAAGCGGTGCCCTTCCTGAAACAATACGAAGACGTGACCGGCCCGACGATCCGCATCACTGATTTCGTGATCGATGCCAGCCTCGCCGACCTGCAAATCTGGTTCAGCGCCAACGGCGCCGCACAGGGCGACGACACCGCCGGCGCCCTGGCGCGCGCGGCCGGCGTGATGCAGGCGAAATACCGCCAGGACGTGGACTCCAGAAAAACCTGCGTGCCTTAGATGGACCGCGCAAAATTCGCCGCCTACGACGCCGGGCGCAATTTTTCCAACAAAGCCGTCCGCTCGCTCTGCTACGCGCCGCACACCAACCTGTATTTCGACCGTTTCGGCCGCGTGCAGGCCTGCTGTTCCAACTGGTCCCACCCCGCCGGCAACATTACCGAAACCAGCCTAGATGACCTCTGGCACGGCGCGCGGCAAAAAGCCGTGCGCGCCGCGTTGCACGATTACGAATTCACCGCCGGTTGCGATTTCTGCAAGTTCCAAGTCGCCGAAGGCTGGTTCGGCGGTGCGCGCATGCGCAACTTCGACCACATGGACGTCACCGCCGCGGACCCGCAATGGCCCCAGCAGATGGAGCTTTCCATCAGCAACGCCTGCAATCTCGAATGCATCATGTGCGACGGCGACCACTCCTCCGCGATCCGCACCCACCGCGAAAAACGTCCCGCCATGGCCCGCATCTACACCGATGAGATACTGGAATCCTTCCGCAAATACCTGCCGCATTTGCGCCAAATGAAATTCCTCGGCGGCGAGCCGTTCCTGGTCACCGAACACTACAAAATCTGGGACATGATGATCGAGGACGGGGTAAAAACCCGCTCGCACGTCACCACAAACGGCACCCAGTATAACAGCCGAATCGAGCGCCTGCTCGCGCACCTGCCCTTCGGCTTTGCGATTTCCCTCGATGGCGTCACCAAACAAACCATCGAGCGCGTGCGCATCAACACCAACTACGAAGAGCTGATGCGCAACACCAAGCTTTTCCGCGATTACGCGCATGAACGCAAAACCTCGTTTTCGTTAACCTATTGCCTGATGCTGCCAAACTGGCAGGAGTTCGGCGACTACTGCCTGATGGCCGATTCCTGGAACTGCCCCGTCGGGGTCAACACCGTACGCTTCCCGCAAAACCTGTCGCTATTTGTGTTACCCGCCGAGGAACTCCGAAAAATCCTGCTGGTCATGGAAAAGCAGGCGGTGCAACTGGAATCACAACTGACCCTCAACAAAACCGTGTGGTTCGACGAATACGAGCGGCTGCGGCGCAAATGCCTCGCCGGCCTAGCCAACACCACCTCGCCACCGCCCCGCCCCGCCCCGAAACCCACGCCGCGCAACGCCTTCGTCCTCACCGTCACTAGCGATGCGGAAATCGATCGCGCCAACACCCTGCTTTATTTTCTCAAGAAGTTTTCAAAAGCTGATATCATCGTCCTGCAAGCCCGCACGCAGCGCCGCCTGCAACATGACCATGTGATCGACATCGACCTGCCCCCCAACCTCGATGACGCGGCAGCAGCGCTTTACCTGAAAACCAGCCTCTACCGCCACGTTCAGGGCCAGGCGGAAAACTTCTGCTACATCAGCAACGACGCAGTAGCGATCCACGCCGGCATCGACGAAATTTTCGAGCACCAATCAAGTACAATCACCTTCGCCACCGAGGATGCCAGCCTGGATGCCACCAGCAACCTCACTCTGAACTGCCGCTGCCGGGAACCCGGCTGTCACCATTTGCGCGAAGCCATTTCCTGCACCTTCGGCATCGAAATCCCGGATTATCATTGGCACCCGCGCAACAGCCGCGCCTTCGTATTCACCGCGGCATCCGAAAGTTTTATGAAGACCTGGCACGATGCCACGCAACGCATCGCCCACGACCATTACTGGAAAAAACCGGACCAGGGCGCTCTCACGGCAACCCTGTGGCAGGCCGGACTGGCACAGAAAGCGCCGGCGGCGGCTTCCTGCATCCAGTTCTAACAAACAGCCGTTAGAATCCGCCGGCGTCCCCGCCCTTCAACTGCAAAATCTCGCGCGCGGCATCGGAGGCGATGTTAACAATGCGCCGCCCCCAATCGACGAATTCACCGCCACCCAGGCCATCTTCGGCGCCACCTTCTGGATCTACAAATGGTTCGACGCAACCCGCTTCAATGCCAATGAAGTCCTCAACCAGCTGCTACTGACGATCGGCGTTACCCCCGCCACCAAAGCCCGGCAGCTCCCAAAAGCTTCAGGCTAGCGCCTCCTGGAAACGGTCCAGCTCCTCCTCGGCAAGGTCCGGCCCCAGCAAGGTCCAGCCATCCCGGGGCAAACGCCCCTCGACGAAGCCATTACTCTCAAAATGCTGCGTGGCCGACAGAGTAGCCCCCACCCGGATCGCTTTCGCCACATCCGGATAGGCCGCAAAATACCACTCCTCATCAACCGGTATCATCCGCGGCAGCCGATCTTCAAAATAACCGGCCTTGATGTAATGCGCATGCGCGGACTCCACCTCACCCGCGCGAATCGCGTCGTCAACATCGCGGTATTTGGCCCGGTACCAGACCTCATCAACGGCAACGTAGCGAAGAAACCCCCTGATGAGTTCCAAAAACCTCGCTTCCGGAAGTTTGACATAATTGCCGCCGTCATCCCCACTGGTACCCACCAAATAACTATACGCCTGCATCGGAAACCCCTTCGGGAGATAACTCCCCACAATCAAAAATTATTTACATTTTTCCCGTAGCTCGTCCGGCCCTGTAACCAGAAATCCACGTAGGGTAGGATTTCATCCAACACAACTCCAACGTGAAAACTTAATCCGAGAAAACTACACTTAGAAGAAAATAACCATTATCCGCCGCAACGGCAAGCCCAATCTTTCCCAAAACTTGCAGTTTCCGCCTACACCCAATTACAATCCAATTACAGTTTCCCGCCGCGCGCTTTTCCCCAGCAAAACCGCATTTAGCCCTTGAGCCAACCCCACGGATGAGGGAGAACGGGAGCGGACCCGCCAGGGTGCCTCATGCTGTCCTGGCCTAAACTTTGGAGACTGAGCCGGACTATGGCAATTCGCGGACATATGGATGGCATGGAGGGCAGTTATGTCACCGGTTGGGCGGCGGCACTGCCAGATACCGGCAACTGCGCAATCACAATCACTGATACACTGGGCAACGTCATCGCCAAGGGGCGCGCCGGCAACCACCGCGCCGACCTCGCCGCGGTGGGGCTAGGCCGCACCACTCTGGGCTTCCGCATCCCCATCCCCCTCACCGCGGAAAACCGCTTGTTGCGCATCTGGGCCGACGGCGTGGAACTTCCAGGCTCCCCCATCATGACAGGTTCCGGCCAGTTCGACGCGCATTTCACGTTCGAGCACGGCACCGTCAACGGCTGGGTCACCGAGCGTGCCCCGGATTTCTCCCCACCGCTGGTCACCATCACCGGCCATAACGGTCAGGAAGCCGGCCAGGGCCGCGGCAGGCAGGACCCTGACAACCAGGACCCCCTGTTCAATCCCGCCCGTCACGCCATCGAGCTTTACGACTGGTGTTTCGGCGCCGGCGAAATGGCCATGAGCATTTTCATCAACGGCACCAAGGTCGGCCTGTTCACCTGTAACCTGCGCCTGGACGGCAATCTGGAAACCATCTCGGCGGAAAGCTGCACCGGCTGGCTGGTCTCCCCAGACGTCCCAGCGCGCGTGTTCACCATCCAGGTCTTTCGCGATGGCAAACTCGCCGACACGGCGGAGTGCGAACACACGCGCGAAGACGTCCGTGGTGTCCACCCCGACTGCACAACCCCCGGCTTCGGCGCCACGCTGCCGCGACCGGACCACACAGCCACGGAAACCACGACCATCTCACTCCGCTTTCCGGACTCCCAGAACGAGCTGTTCAAGGGCCCCTACACCATCGCAAGCCGCCCAGCCGCCGTCACCGCCGCTTATCGCGCCATGCGCCTCGCCAACATGAACCTCCCCGGCGTCGGCGCCGCTGAACGTGCCGTCATGCAGTTGGCACTGGCGGAATTCCTGGCGAAGTCCCGCACGGAGGATGGTTTCACCGCTCCCCGCCAAGCCGACTCCGGCATCCCGCGCAAACCCGGACCGCGCCTGGTCATCATCATCCCCATCTATCGCGGCGTGGCGATCACGCGCGCCTGCATCGAGTCCGTGCTAGCCCACCGCAACCCCGAAACCGACCATCTGGTCCTCATCAACGACGCCTCGCCCGAACCGGCGATGGCCGCCATGCTGGCCCGCTACGCGAAGCATCCCAATCTCTTCCTCCTCACCAACCCGGCCAATCTCGGCTTCGTGCAAACCGTCAACCGCGGTCTCAGCTTCGCCGCCGGCGCCGATGTCCTGCTGCTCAACTCCGACACCGTTATTTTCGCCGGCGCCTTCGACGAACTGCTGCACGTCGCCCACGCCCACGCCGAAATCGGCACGGTCACGGCAATTTCCAGCAACGCCACGATTTTCTCATACCCTCACGCCACCCACCGTAAGGAAGCACTAGCCGACATCTCCTGGCCCGAGCTGGCCGCCTACGCCCTCACCGAAAACGCCGGGCTCTGCATCGACGTCCCCACCGGCCACGGTTTCTGCATGCTCATCAAAGGCGAGGTCACGCGCCGCATCGGCTTCCTTGATGAAGCGTTTGGGCGCGGCTACGGCGAGGAGAATGATTTCTGCGCCCGCGCCGCCGGCTTCGGGTACCGCAACGTCGCCGCCGCCGGCGTACTGGTCGAGCACAAGGAGAGCATCTCCTTCACCAATGAAAAAGCCGGCCTGCTGGCCCAGAACACGCCCCGGCTCACTGCTCTCTACCCAGAATACACCCCGGTCATCATGGAGTTCGAGCGGGTGGATGGCATGCGCAGCGCCCGCTGGGCACTGGATCGCCTGCGCCTGGAGCGCGCCAGCGCCGCCGGCACTTCCTTCGTCCTGGTGGTCAGCAACACGCTGGAAGGCGGCACAAGAAAAGCCATCGCCAATATCGAGGAAAGCATTGGCTACGGCACCGCCACCAAGCTGACCCTGCAAGCCAACGAGGAAGGCATGTTGGAGTTAAGCTGCGAGGCCCCGCTGCTGCTCGCAACTTTCTCTCCGGACGAAGCCGCCGCATTATTCACCCTGCTGCGCGCCGCCAACCCCACCCATGTCCTGGTGCACCAGCTACTCGGCTTCCCGTCCAGCTTCATCGCCCCGTTCAACACCTGGGCCGCCGGCCGCCACACCGTATTCTACGCGCATGATTTCTACAGTTTCTGCCCGCGCGTCACCATGATCGACGCCATCGGCCGCTTCTGCGACGTCGCCGACGACGCCACCTGCGGCCGCTGCGTGGAAATGGACGGCCCGCACGCAGCCTCCCGCCTTAACGGCCTCACCCCCGCCGCCCATCGCCCCCTGTTCGCCGAACTACTGGGCGGCATGCGCCATGTCGTCACCCCTTCGGCTAACGCCGCCGGCTACCTCGAACGCGCCTTCCCCGGCATAACATTCGAAACCCTGCCCCACCCCGAAAGCCAGGAGGACGTCGCCGCGCACGCCCGCCCCGGCACGAATGACGAGCTCGTCCTGCTCGGTGCCATCGGCCCGCACAAAGGCTCCGGAAAACTGTTGGATATCGCCCAGCGCGCCCGCCTCACGCACCCGCACCTGCATTTTCGCATCATTGGCTACACCAATATCGACAAGCAGCTAAAAGCCATCGGCAACGTCACCATCACCGGCAAATACAAACCCGCGGACCTCCCCCGCCTGCTCGCCGAATCCCGTGGCCGCCTCGCCCTCTTCCTCTCGTCCTGGCCGGAAACCTATTCCTACACCCTGTCGGAGGCCGTAAAACACGGCTTCATCCCGCTGCTGCCCAACATCGGCGCCCCCGCCGAGCGCGTGCGCGATGCGCAATACGGCGTCGTCTTCCCTTTCCCGGCGGATGCACAGACCGTGCTGGATACCCTCGACGGCATCGCCACCGGCCGCATCCCCGCCTTCACCGAGGGCGCCACGCCCAGCCGCTTTTTCCCCACCGCCGCGTCCTTGCAGCGCGCGGCGGCAATTCTCGCGGCTCCGGCAGAAACCACCTTGCCCGCCCCGGCGGCCAAGCGCGCCAAAGCCGGCACGGCCGCGCGGCGCTAGATTAATATGCGATTAGCTTGAGCCGGAAGGTTCAAGCTAATCGCATATTGATCGCTAAAATGTAAAGTTAGAGCATTCATCTAAAAGATGAATGCTCTAAGCCTAAAATCAATTCAGGAGTACGCCGTGGATTTTGATCTTTTCGTCATCGGCGGCGGCTCGGCCGGCGTCCGCTGCGCCCGCATCGCCGCCGGGCACGGCGCGCGCGTCGGCGTCGCCGAATCCCGCTTCTGGGGCGGCACCTGCGTCAACATCGGCTGCGTGCCGAAAAAATTCCTCGTCATGGCCGCAGAATACGGCGCCCTGGCCGAGGACGCGCGCGGCTTCGGCTGGGACACGCCAAAAGGCCGCCACGACTGGTCCGCCCTGCTCGCCGCCAAGGACGCCGAAATCACCCGCCTCAACGGCATCTACAAACGCCTGCTCGACCAGGCCGGCGCCACCATTTTTGAAGCCAAAGCCAGATTCATCGGCGCCCACACCCTCGATGTCGGCGGCCAACGCATCACCGCGGAAAAAATCGTCATCGCCACCGGCGGCCACCCCACCGGCCTGCCCATCCCCGGCGCGGAACTCGCCATCATCTCCGATGACGCCTTCTATTTGCCCGAAATGCCAAAGCGCATCGCCATCATCGGCAGCGGTTACATTGCGGTGGAATTCGCGGGCGTCTTCGCCGGGCTCGGCGCGCAAACCCACCTCATCTACCGCCAACCGCTCCCCCTGCGCGGCTTCGACGCCGACATCCGCGACGGCCTCGCCGAAGCCCTGACTCAAAACGGCGTGCACCTCCACCCCGGCACCACCCCGCAATCCATTACCCAGGCGGGCACCACCAAAAACCTCACCCTGTCGGACGGCACGGTCCTGGAAGTAGACACTGTCTTCTTCGCCACCGGCCGCGCCCCCAACATCTCCGGTCTCAACCTGGCTGCCGCGAATGTCACCACGCGCGAAAACGGCGCCATCGAGGTGGACGAAAACCTCAGCACCTCCACCCCGCAAATCTACGCCATCGGCGACGTCACCGACCGCCTCAACCTCACCCCCGTTGCCACCGCCGAGGGCCACGCCCTCGCCGACACGCTATTTGGCAACAACCCCCGCCGCATCAGCCTGGAGAACATCCCCACCGCCGTCTTCTCCATCCCCCCCATCGCCACCGTCGGCCTCACGGAAGAACAAGCCGCCGCGCGGGGAAGCGCGAAGATATTCCTCACCCGCTTCACCCCCATGCGCCACGCCCTCTCCGGCCGCGCCCGCAAAACCACCATGAAGCTGATCGTGGATGCCGCTACCGATAAAATCATCGGCGCCCACATGCTGGGCGAGGACGCCCCCGAAATTATGCAAGGCATCGGCATCGCCATCACCGCGGGCGCCACCAAAGCGGACTTCGACCGCACCATCGGCATCCACCCCACCGCCGCCGAGGAATTTGTTACCTTACGCACGCAAACCAGACTTGTCGGCCCGCTCTCTTCCCCTAAGTAGCCATCGCGCCCAAATAGCGCGATACTACCTGGAAACGACGCCCCCGGAGACCAAATGGACACGATCACCCCAGCCAATCTCACCCCCGGCTGGACCCCCGCTAGCTGGCGCAACTGCCCCATCCGCCAGGTACCGAGCTACCCCGACGAAGCCAAACTGGCGGCGATGGAAGCCCGGCTGACCCGTTTCCCGCCTTTGGTATTCGCGGGCGAAGCCCGGCGGCTCAAAACTCAACTCGGCCAGGCCGCCGGCGGCCAGGCCTTCGTGTTGCAAGGCGGCGACTGCGCAGAGAGTTTTGGCGACTTCACCGCCAACATCATCCGCGACACTTTTCGCGTGCTGCTCCAAATGGCCGTCGTCCTCACCTTCGGCGGCGCCATGCCGGTGGTTAAACTCGGCCGCATGGCCGGCCAGTTCGCCAAGCCCCGCTCGTCGGACACCGAGACCATCAACGGCGTCTCCCTCCCCTCCTACCGCGGCGACATCGTCAACGGCCCGGAATTCTCCGCCCAAGCCCGCATCCCCGACCCCACCCGCATGGAGTTCGGCTATTTCCAATCCGCCGGCACGCTCAACCTGCTGCGCGCCTTTGCTTCGGGCGGCTATGCCGACCTGCACGAAGTCCACCGCTGGAACCTCGACTTCGTCGAAAAATCGCCTCTGGCCGCACGCTACCGCGACCTCGCCGCGCGCATCGATGAAACCCTCAGCTTCATGGGCGCCTGCGGCCTCACCAGCATTTCCGCGCCGCAAATCCGCGAGACGGATTTCTACACCAGCCACGAATCCCTCCTCCTCCCCTACGAGCAGGCGCTAACCCGCGTCGATTCCACCTCGGGCGACTACTACGCCTGCTCGGCGCATTACCTGTGGATCGGCGACCGCACCCGCCAGCTTGACGGCGCCCATGTCGAATTCATGCGCGGCATCCGCAACCCGATCGGCATGAAGGTCGGCCCGAGCATGGAAACCGGCGACCTGCTGCGCCTGATGGACCGGCTGGACCCGCACAACGAGCCCGGCCGCCTCTCCCTCATCGCCCGCATGGGCGCTGACAAAGTGGACGAAAAACTCCCGCCTTTGCTGCGCGCCGTCAAAGCCGCCGGCCGCACGCCGGTGTGGATGTGCGACCCCATGCACGGCAACACCATCAACACGGCGCAAAAACTCAAAACCCGCCGCTATGAGGCCATCGTCGCGGAACTCAAAAGCTTCTTCGCCGCCCACGCGGCGGAAGGCACCATCGCCGGCGGCGCGCATATGGAAATGACCGGCCAGGACGTCACCGAATGTACCGGCGGCGCGCGCGGGCTCTCCGAAGCCGACCTCGGCAACCGCTACGAAACCTCCTGCGACCCCCGGCTCAACGCCGAACAGGCGCTGGAACTGGCATTCTTCCTCGCCGAGGAGCTCAAAACCCGCCGGGCCAAGCGCCCAACGGCATGAGCCTTTCCCCGCTCAACGAGGCGGAAATCGCCGAGCGCACGGATGCCTATTTCAATCGCACGCGCGCCATCGTCGCCCGCTTCGGCGACAAACGCGTCACATACGCGGTATTCCTGCGCCGCCCCGTGGTCTGCGCCCCCGCCCTCATGCTCGACTGGCTGCAAGCCGTCGCCAAATCCCGTGGCGAAAAGTTTGAAATCGAGCTGATGCACCCTGAAGGCTCCTGGGTCGGCGCCGGCGAACCGCTGGTCTATATCACTGGCAGCCTCAAAGCCCTGGCCGACCTGGAAACCCTAGTCCTGCAAAAAATCGGCGCCGCCTGCGTCGCCGCGCACAACGCCTTCCAGATGTGCGCCGCCCTCCCGCAAACCTCCTTCCTCGCCATGGACGCCCGCCACTGCGCCGGCGCCGAAATGCAGGAAATCATGGCCTACGCCGCCGCCGTCGGCTCCCGCGCCGCCCAGGCCGAAGGCGCCAAAGGCTTCATCGGCAACGCCAACGACTGGACAGCCCACTACTTCAACGCCCCCACCGGCTACGGCACCATGCCGCACGCCCTCATCGGCTACGCCGGCTCCACCCTGCGCGCGGCGGAAATGTTCGTCGAAACCTTTCCCGAGGACGACCTCACCGTCCTTGTGGATTACTTCGGCCGCGAAATCACGGATGCCCTGACCGTTTGCCGCCACTTCGCCGATATGGCCCACGCCGGCCGCATGGCCGTCAGGCTAGACACCCACGGCGGCCGCTTCCTCGAAGGCCTCGACCCGCAGGAAAGCTACGCCGTACTGGAACGCCACGCCCCCGGTGCGCTCCGCCGCTACCGCAGCCAAACCGAACTACGCTACCTCATCGGCACCGGCGTCTCCGCCGCCGCCATCTGGAAAATGCGCGAAGCCCTCAACCAGGTCGGCTTCGAGCGCGTCCGCATCGTCGCCAGCTCAGGCTTTGGCGTCGAAAAATGCAGCGTCATGGCCGACGCCAGCACCCCCATAGACGTCGTCGGCACCGGCAGCTTCATCCCCGAAACCTGGTCCGAAACCTACGCCACCGCCGACATCGTCGCCTACGACGGCGAACCCATGGTCAAAATCGGCCGCGAATTTTTGCTACGCTCGGTGAAGCGTGACCTGGGCTGACATTTACACCGTCATGCCCGCGCAAGCGGGCATCCACGCCTTACCCAACGGGCCGCAACCATGACCACCACCCTCCGCATCGCCATCGCCCAGCTCAACAGCCACGTCGGCGCCATCGACAAAAACCTCGCCCTCATCCGCGCCGCGCGCCAAAAGGCCGCCACCATGGGTGCCGACCTTCTCGTCACCCCCGAACTCTCCATCTCCGGCTACCCGCCCGAGGACCTCGTCCTCAAACCCGCCTTCGTCGCCGCCTGCGAAGCCGCCACCGAGGAACTGGCCCGCGACACCGCCGACGGCGGCCCCGGCATCATCATCGGCACCCCCTGGCGCAACGGCACCACCCTGCACAACGCCGCCTTCGTGCTGGATTCCGGCAAAATCATCGCCAAACGCAAAAAGCACGAGCTCCCCAACTACGGCGTGTTCGACGAAAAGCGCGTCTTCGCCCCCGGCCCGGTTCCCATGCCGGTGGACTTCCGCGGCTTCAGCCTCGGCCTGCTCATCTGCGAGGATTGGTGGTTCCCCACCGTGCCCAAAACCCTGGCCGTTTCCGGCGCCGAAATCCTGCTCTCCATCAACGGCTCCCCCTTCGAGGACGGCAAGCACCAAACCCGCATCGCCCTCGCCGCCCAGCGCGTCGCCGAAACCGGGCTCCCTTATATCTTCGCCGCCCTCACCGGCGGCCAGGACGAAATCGTCTTCGACGGCGCCTCCTTTGTTTTAAACGCTGACTCCGGCCTTGCCGCCCAGCTCCCCCGCTTCGCGCAAGCCGTCACCCTCACAGAGTGGACCCGCACCGCCACCGGCCTCGTCTGTGCCCAAACCAGTTTCGCCCCCGAGCCGCACCGCCTGGAACTCATCTACCAGGCCATGATGATGGGCCTGCGCGACTACGTGAACAAAAACGGCTTCCCCGGTATCGTCCTCGGCCTCTCCGGCGGCATAGACAGCGCCATCTCCGCCGCCGTCGCCGCCGACGCCCTGGGACCGCAGCGCGTGCGCGCCGTCATGCTTCCCAGCCCCTACACCTCGGCGCACTCCCTGGAAGACGCCGCCGCCTGCGCACAAATGCTCGGCATCCCTTACGAGACCATCCCCATCTCCGGCGCCATGGACGCCTTCGCCGCCGCCCTCGCCCCCGCCTTCACCGGCCGCGAGCCCGACATTACGGAAGAAAACCTGCAATCGCGCACCCGCGGCCTCATCCTCATGGCGCTGTCCAACAAATTCGGCCCCATGCTGCTCACCACCGGCAACAAATCCGAAATGTCAGTCGGCTACGCCACCATCTACGGCGACATGTGCGGCGGCTACTCGGTGCTGAAAGACATCTACAAAACCACGGTCTTCGAACTCTCCCGCTGGCGCAACGCCCACACGCCCGCCAACACCCTCTGCCCGCGCGCCCCCGCCATGCCCGAGCGTATCATCACCAAACCCCCATCCGCCGAGCTAAAACCCAACCAGACCGACCAGGACTCCCTGCCCCCTTACGACATCCTCGACGCCATCCTGCACCGCCTCATCGAAGGCGAAGCCAGCATCGACGAAGTGGTGCGGGATGGCTTCGACCACCCCACCGTCCTGCGCATCTGGAAGCTACTAGACCGCGCCGAATACAAACGCCGCCAATCCCCCCCCGGCGTCAAAATTTCCCTCCGCGCCTTCGGCCGCGACCGCCGCTACCCCATGACCAACGGGTTCACGAATTTAATAAAATAAAGCCGGGCGCTTAAGGAAACTCACAGACAGTCTTTATCGAATCATCCGGCAGAACCTCCTGGATGATCCGAGATGGTTCGTCGAAATATCCTTCGAAACCTGAAGATATGTAGATCGTTCCATGGAACTCAAACAAAGCATGGTCATTCGATAAGCCTGTGCCACCACTTTCCCAATAATCCTCATTGCCGGTTATTTCCTTACCGATCTGGATGCTGGCGCCGCGCTCTGCTGGAGTGGGATTGATAACCCCGCCGTCAGCTTGATTTATTGACAGTCGTTTTATCTGGGCAATAAACCTTGCGGCAATTGACGGGTTTTTGCTGAAGGCAAACAAGACATCATATCCAACGTGATCGTCCGGACCAAAGTTCACGTCGACGACAGGAACGGCAGTTCCGCGATTATCAATATTCGCCGAGAATTCGCCGACGGATAGATAGGAGTCCCCGCTTACGGAAACAGAATTGGGAAGAAGAACGGTATTGCCAACAATGATTGAGCCAGTGTCCCTTTCGCCGAGTAATTTACAGAACGGGGTAAGTGCCTTGGCAAGCCGGGCTTTTGCCTGTTGCTGGTTCCAGTAAGCGAGTTCATCCGGATCAATGAAGTGATAATTGCTTGCTAGCCGGTATGAAACATCACTGCATTTTACGTTCTTCGCGGGGCCTGAACTTGCATCCTGTCCGTCTCCGGGCAGGCACTGAAGGAGCTTTCGACCGTCATAGGAAACAGCGGCCAGAACAAAATCCTGATTTTTTTGAGGTGAAGTGGTAGCACCCGCGTCGAAAAATCCAAATTTTATGTTATAATAAACGATGCGCCCATTAACGGTGAGTTCGAAATATACTCCGCCATAGCCGGCCTCGCCTTCGCCTGTCATGATAGCCGTGATTTTTTGACCGTTGGCAAAATTACAGTTGCCGCCGAGGTGAATGGGAGAATTGTTCCAGCCCGTGATCAAACTCTGCGGGATGGGGATGAAATCGCCGTCTGTGATAAGTTCACCTGGAGTGTCGTTGTCCGATGTGAGTAGAGTCGAGCCAAATCTGATAAGCAGCCGATTATGGTACTCATCGCACTGCATACCAATAACGGGATTTGACGAATATGGCGGCATCTGGAATTGCGTCGCCGCATCCGCCCGCGCTGCCACCCCGCCCCACCCAGCCGCACAAACCAGCAAAACCAAAATCCAACGGCCCATGTCTCACCAAAATCGTTTTGTTCCAAAAAACTAACCCAAACCACACTGCCACGCCACCCGCCCCCACCTAAACTCATGGGGGTCCGGGGCCTCAGGCCCCGGCGGGCGCGGGCAGAGCCCGCCCTTTCCTTGCTTCAAACCAGCATCCCGCAAATTTCTTTCTTTTCCCCCTGCCCTTTTCCTCAATATCGGCTATGAGACCCTTTGGCCCGCCGTGCGGGGGGCCGAATGCACCGGCCAAGCCTGGCGGCGCAAACGTGAGTGAAGGGTTAGCTTGATGCCGGTGCCGTATTCCGCTGAAGATCTGGAAAAAGTGTTTGACTCCAAGATCCTCACCAGCAGCCGGTTCATGGCCGAGATGACCGACGTCACCCTGGACGGCGAGACCATCACCGGCACCAACCAGATGGGCGCCAAGTGGACCGCCAAAATCACCCCCATCGCCATGGGCCAGCGCATCTCTTTCGCCGAGCGCGAGTGCAGCTGTGGCGAGAGCAAGTGCAAGCACCTCGCCGCCACCGCCCTCAAAGCCCTGGAATGCTTCCCCATCCTGCGTAAAGCCGCGCCCAAATCCCTCATCGACACCATCATCCCCGCCCACGAGCGCCCCTTCCCGCCGGCGCCCACCCGCATGCGCCCCACCGGCCGCCGCGCCCGCGCCGCCAACATCGCGCCCGTGCTGCCGGATGCCCCCGAACCCGGCGCCACCGTGCTGGAGCGCCCCTGCACCCCCGTCCTGCGCCTGCGCCGCTTGCACGCCCCCGATGAATTCGGCCGCCCGCGCATGATCGACGTGCTGACCCTGGACTTCGACTACGGCGGCGTGCGTGTCGACGGCGCCGACGACTCCCAATTCATCCGCCTCAAATCCGGCGGCAACATCATCTTCATCCGCCGCGACACCGCCGCCGAGGCCGCCGCCCTCGACACCCTCCGCCCCGACAATTTCGTGCAAATGCGCGTGGCTGACGGCAAATCCGCCCGCGGCCAGCGCGTCCTGGTCTTCCGTGGCGAGACCGCCGCCGCCCAGTGGCACCATTTCGTCGCCGTGCGCGTGCCCGAACTCACGGCACTCGGCTGGCAAAGCAGCATCGAAGCCAATTTTGGCCCGCAACTGGCTGAAAACGTCGGCAATATCGACGTCACCGTGGAAGACGCCGACAAAGGCAGCTTTTCCCTCGAATTCGGCATCGAAATCGACGGCGTCCGGCACCCCCTGCTCCCCATCCTCGAACACCTCCTCGCCCGTGGCGGCATCGATGCCGCCCAGATCGTCGGCGACGAAATCATCACCAGCATGGATGACGGCCGCGTCATCAAGCTCCCCGCCGACCGCATCCGCCGCCTGCTCTCCGTCATGGGCGACCTCATCGAGGCCGCCGGCCGCACCGCCGAAAAATCCCTGGTCCTCCCCGTCGGCGCCGCCGCCACGGTGCTGGAGCTGGAAGACGTACTCACCACCAGTTGGCAGAACGCCGCCACCATTGAGGCCTACGTCGAGCGCTTCCGTGGCGAGCCGGAAATCATCCCGGTCGTCGTCCCGCCCGAGTTCAAAGGCGAGCTGCGCCACTACCAGCAGCACGGCGTGGACTGGCTGCAGCACCTCGCCTCCTACGGCCTCGGCGGCTTCCTGGCTGACGACATGGGCCTGGGCAAAACCGCGCAAACAATCGCCCACATCTGCGTCGACCACGCCGAAGGCCGCCTCACCGCCCCCGCTCTCATCGTCGTCCCCACCAGCCTCGTCGCCAACTGGACCGCCGAGCTCACCAAATTCGCGCCCCAGCTCAAAGTCGTCGTCCTGCACGGCATGGAGCGCCACGAGCGCCGCGAGCAGCTCGACGGCATCCACGTCGTCATCACCACTTACACGGTGCTCACGCGCGACATCGAGGAGATGAAGCAACTCCCCTGGCACATCGTCGTGCTGGACGAAGCCCAGGCGATTAAAAGCCCGGACGCCCGCGCCACCCGCGCCGTCTGCCAGCTCGCCACCACGCACCGGCTCTGCCTCTCCGGCACGCCGATCGAGAACAACCTCGACGAACTCTGGTCGCAATTCGCCTTCCTCATGCCCGGCCTGCTGGGTGACCGCCGCGGCTTCACCAAGCGCTTCCGCACCCCCATCGAGAAAAACGGCGACCCCGTCTGCCGCGCCCAGCTGGTGCAGCGCATCGCCCCCTTCATCCTGCGCCGCACCAAGTCCGAGGTCGCCACCGAGCTGCCGCCCAAGCACACCATCCTGCGCCGCATCTCCCTGGCCCCCGACCAGCGCGAACTCTACGAGACCATTCGCGGCACGTTGTACGAGACCGTGCGCGACCAGATGGCCGAACGCACCCTCGCGCAAAGCCGCGTCATCGTGCTCGATGCGTTGCTCAAACTCCGCCAGGCCTGTTGCGACCCCCGCCTGGTCAAACTCGGCGGCGGCAATCGCGGCACGGAAAGCTCGGCCAAGCTGGACGACCTGATGGAAATGATCGGCGAACTAATCCCCGAAGGCCGCCGCATCCTGGTGTTCTCGCAGTTCACCTCCATGCTCGACCTCATCAAGCCCCGCCTGAATGAGGCCGGCATCCCCTACGTGGAATTGCGCGGCGACACCCGCGACCGCGCCGAACCCGTGCGCGCCTTCGAGGCCGGGGAAGTCCCGCTGTTCCTCATCTCGCTCAAAGCCGGCGGCCGCGGCCTCAACCTCATCTCCGCCGACACGGTCATTCATTACGACCCCTGGTGGAACCCCGCCGTGGAAAACCAGGCCTCCGACCGCGCGCATCGTATCGGCCAAACGAAATCCGTGTTCGTATATAAAATGATCGCGGTGGACACCGTGGAAGAACGCATCCTGGAACTGCAACAGCGCAAGGCCGAGCTCGCCAGCATCGCCTTCTCCGAATCCGGCGGCCTCGCCTTCAACGCCGAGGACATCGACTTCCTTTTTGGCAAGGACCCGGAGCAGGAAGCCTCCCCGGAGGCGGAAGCCGCTTAAGCCAGATGGGCAAAATCGTCTGGCTTGCCTCCTACCCCAAATCCGGCAACACTTGGGCAAGAGCCTTCCTGCACAACTACATCACGCAGCCGGAATCGCCGCACAGCATCGACAAACTCGCGGATTTTTGTGTCCCCGAAGCCGCCGCCGCCTTCTTCCACAAACCCGGCGAAACCCTGACAACCGAGGCCACGCAGCGCCTGCGCCCGCAGGTCCACGCCCATCTCACCACGCTGCACGATGATCTGGTCTTCGCCAAAACCCACAACGCCAACCTCGCAATCCACAACATCGCGCTCTGCACGCCCGAACAAACCGCTGGTGCCATCTACATCATCCGCGACCCGCGCGACGTTGCCCTCTCCTACGCCGCGTTTCTCGGTAAAAGCATTGACGAAGTCATCACCTTCATGGCCAGCAATGGTGCCGCCAACCGCGCCACGCCCGCCCAGGTGTTCGAATACCTCGCGTCATGGTCCACGCATGTCACCTCCTGGGCCAGCGCCAAAACCACATTCCTGGTCCGTTACGAAGACCTCCGCGCCGACCCGGCAAAACATTTCGGCCGCATCATCCACTACCTCGGCGGCGAGCCGGAGCCCGAGCGCCTGCACCGCGCCATCGCGTTCAGCGCATTTGATGAACTTGCCGCGCAAGAGCGACAGCACGGCTACAAAGCCGGCGGCCCCGGCCACGCCCCATTTTTCCGCACCGGCGAAACCGGCCAGTGGCGTGAAAAACTAACACAAGCGCAAATCGCCACAATCGAAACCGGCCACGGCCCAGTCATGAAAAAATTCGGCTATGTATAGGTCAAATTGGGGTAGGCGCGCGGGCGGTTGGGGGGTGTTTCACGTGAAACAGTTGTGAGGATTTTGATATAACACGTTGTTAGTATGGCTTAATTTTTTGCTTGCACCCCAATTTGTGCGGGTTTGTGTTGGAAAAGGAATGAGTTTTTGGTCTATTGAGGTGGGGGTTGGTGTTTTGATGGGGCGTTGGAATTATTCATCCTTGTTCATGCGCGTTCCCCGCAATCCCCGAAAACCGTAAAACGCAGCTAGGCATGGGCGCTCATAGCTAAAGATGGTGGGTTACGCTGCGCTGCGCTAACCCACCCTACGAAGTTGTTGCTACTCAAACGCCTTCACCCGTTTTACCTTCTTCCAAACCTGCATCATCCCCTCGTCATCGGCCACGGCGCCGCGCGCGCACCAGCCCATTATGATTCCCACCGCGCGGCTGGCGGCAAAATCATCGCCCGTATCGAGCCGCGCCGCCAGTTCCCGCGCTACCGCGAGATCGTTGCAAACCCCAAGCTGGTCCTGCATTTTTGACAATGCCTTGCCGTACTCCCCAACCTGTTTGCGCGCCTCGAACAGGCCGCCGAATAAATCCACTGTGTAGCGCAATTTTTTTAAATCCTTGCGCAGCTCGTGGCGTTCCTCGGCCGCGAGGTGTTCAATATGTTTGCCGTCCCGCAACAACTTGCGATGCAGCCTTGCCAAATTCCCGCGCGCAAACTCGCGCGCCGGTACGGTCAGTTCCATCAGCGCCTCACCGGGCAGCGCGTTGCGCCAGCCATGCGTGGCGGCGTAACCTTGTAGCGTTAACACAAACCGCGTGGTCTCCGCCGCATCCAGCAGCGCGCGCACCGCCGCGTGCCCGGCGGTACGAAACGCCTCAACGCGCGCCAGCAATGCCTCAAACCCACCCTCATCGGGGAACGCCATCACCGGGCCGGATTGCAGCAGCCCGGCAAACACATCCCAGTTGCGCGCCTCGCCCATCGCGTTGGCGATGTCCCTAGCCTGGGTGCGGAAAACCGCAAACCCGGCGGTTGGGAGTGCGCGTTGAAACAGCCCCAGCAACGAGCGCAACCGGCGCATCGACACGCGCATCTGGTGTACGGCCTTCACCGCATCGCCGGACTCAAACGCCGGCCAGTTGCCGATGAACTGCGCCAGACATGCGTTTATCAACCCGCCGATGGCCACATCCAGCAGCGGATCACCCTCCAGCCCCGCCACCGCGCGCACCGCTTCCGGCACTTTGCCAGCCCCCAGCAGCGCGCCGCGTTCGGCCTTGGTCAAACACCCCAGCCGTGCCGGAAACGCCGCCACAAAATCCAGCCCCAGCCGGTACAGCACCGCCACGTCGCCGGATTTCAGCTCCATTTCCACTTCGCGCACCACGCAGCTTGCCTCGCCCGCGCTGATCACCCCGGTATCGAACGCCACCTCCACGGTGGCGGTGTCCTCCACAATCAGCCGCGTGGCGCGCTTGATGTCGCTGCTGTAAACCGCCACCAGGGGCCGCCCGGCGGTGAGGCGGGTGATCGCCTGCGCAATCTCGGGGCCGAGCAGGTCAATATCCAGCGCCTCGGTGGGGCAAGGCGTTTCCACCTCGCCGCGCTCAAACCACCCGCCGGTAAAACTGCCGCTCCATTTGAACGTAATCACATGCCGCCGGTTAACCGTGCGCACCCGCAAGCTCGCCTTGTGGCGGCCGAGGTCACCCTCGGCGGTGTCATAATACACCGCCACCAGCCGCTTCGCCCGCGGCCGCTTCTGCGTCAGGTCAAACTTTTCCCATTGCTGCGCCGCCACAAAAACCGGCCCGGTGAGCGTGAATTTCAGCTCCACCTCGCGCCCGGCGGCACCGGGCGGCGGTAACGTCAGGCTTCCCGGCGCGGCGCTCGTCATCTCTGGTACGGTCAAAATCCAGGTCTCGTTGGTTGCTTGCGGCGGCCCCACCCTAGTGCGGTTTCTCCAGCCTGTCCAAAAAACCTTACAGCCCAGATCGCCACATGGTTGTTCTCGCCGCAATACCGGGCATAATCACACCGCACCTGTTCCGCATGTTGATTCATGTCAATGTAAAATTCACCGGCCAGGGCCATATAAAAGAATTGAGGAGTTGTCCGGTATGCTGACGAATGTTCCTGTTTTACCTAATCCCATGCCGGGAACCGTCCGCGCATGAAAAGCCCGAAGCACCCTCTCCTTGTCGCCGGCGCCGTGTTTGTTGTTTTCGCGGGCGGTTATGTCATGTGGCAATCGCCTAGCCTGTTCGGCCCGGCGGCGAGTAAAGGCAGTCTCATCGTTTCCGGCAATATCGAGGCGCATGAGAGTGTGCTGAGCTTCACCGCCGTGCAGGCGCCCATTGTGGCGCTGCCGTTTGATGAAGGTGCCGCCGTGCAAACAGGCGCCTTGCTGGCGCAGGTGGATGACCGCCTCTACCGCCAGCAGGCCGCCATTGAAGCCGCTAACGTACAAACCGCCAACGCGCAGATCGCGGTGAGCCAGAGCAACCTGGCCGCGGCGCAAAGCACCCTGGCCAGCGACGAGTTCGACCAGAACGAGAAAATGCGCGACTACCTGCGCGCGGAAAGCCTGGTGCAGACCCACGCAGTTTCCGTGCAATTGCGCGACCTTGCCCTCACCGCGCAGCAGCAGTCAGCCGCCGCCGTGGCGCGCGATACGGCCATGGTGCAGGTGGCGCGGGCCAACACCGGCCTTGCCACCGCCAACGCCGCCGCCGCGCAGGCCAAGCTCGCGCTGGATG
Organism: uncultured Alphaproteobacteria bacterium; assembly: GCA_963696195.1. GTDB lineage: Bacteria > Pseudomonadota > Alphaproteobacteria > Acetobacterales > Acetobacteraceae > Acidocella. The sequence continues at coordinate 699,412 of OY968826.1, read as the reverse complement.
AAGTCACCCTTTCCTACGCCACCCTGCGCGCCCCCTTCAGCGGCGTTATCGCCGTGCGGGAGGCCGAACTCGGCGAGCTCGCCGGGCCAGGCGTGGCCGTCTTCACGCTGGACGACCTCGACCATGTGTGGCTGCGCGCCTATGTGAACGAGACGGATTTGGGCAAGATCCGCCTTGGCGAGGCGGTAAATGTGACGACCGACACCTACCCCGGCGAAACCTACGCCGGGCGGATCAGCTTTATCTCGCCGGATGCCGAGTTCACCCCCAAAACCGTGGAAACCAATGCCGAGCGGGTGACTCTGGTTTACCGGGTGCGCATAGACATCGCCAACCCGACGCACGAGCTGCTGCCCGGCATGCCGGCGGACGCTAAAATCGCGCTGCTGCCCGCCGGGCAATGAACACGGAGGCCGCCGTTACCGCGCGGAACCTGGTGCGCAGTTTTGGCGCCACGGCGGCGGTGCGCGATGTCAGCTTCAGTATTAAACGCGGCGAGATTTTTGGTTTTGTCGGGCCGGATGGGGCGGGCAAAACCACGGTGATGCGCATGCTGGCGGGCGTGCTGCGCCCGGACTCCGGGGGCATTGATGTGGAAGGCGTGGACGTGATCGCCGATCCGGAGGGGGTGAAATCCAAGCTAAGCTACATGCCGCAGCGCTTTGGCCTGTATGACGATCTGACCGTCGCGGAAAACATTTTTTTCTACGCGGAACTGTTCGCCGTGCCGCGCCAGACCCGCATCGCCCGCGCGCGGGAGTTGCTGGAAGCGGCCGGGCTGACACCGTTCGGCAAACGCCTCGCCGGGCAGCTTTCGGGCGGCATGAAACAGAAACTCGGGCTGGTGTGCGCGCTCATCCACACTCCCAGCGTGCTGCTGCTGGATGAGCCGACCACCGGCGTGGACCCCGTTTCGCGGCGGGATTTCTGGGCTATTTTGTATAATCTGCGCGAAAGCGGTGTCACCATTTTGCTCTCCACCGCGTATATGGACGAGGCGGAGCGGTGCTCGCGCCTGGCGCTGATGCATGAGGGCAAAATCCATTATTGCGACACACCGGCGGGGCTAAAGCGGGCCATGCCAGGCATGCTGCTGGCGATCAACGCGGCGGACCCGCGCGCGGTGCGGGCGGCGTTGACAGCTGCGCCCGGCGTGCTCGGCCTGCTGCTGATGGGCGACCGCGTGAACGTGCGCGTGGATGATGCCGCCGTGCGCGAGCCGGAATTGCGCGCGGCGCTGGCGGCGAAGAACATCGCCATCACCAGCATTAACCGCATCGAACCAGCGATCGAGGATGTGTTCGTGGCACTGACCGGCGCTGGAGCCCCAGCATGAGCGGGACCGCGCCCGCCGTGGTCACGCAAGGCCTGACAAAAAAATTTGGCGACTTCACGGCTGTGGATAACCTCGACCTGTCCATCGCCAAGGGCGAGGTCGTCGGCTTCATCGGCCCCAATGGTGCCGGTAAATCCACCACCATCCGCCTGCTTTGCGGCCTGCTGCGCCCCACCTCGGGCACCGCCTCGGTCGCGGGGTACGATGTTGTGCGCCACCCCGACATCGTGCGCCTGCACATCGGCTATATGTCGCAAAAATTTTCCCTCTACGGCGACCTTACGGTGCGCGAAAACCTGCGGTTCTTCGCGGGGATTTATCGGGTGCCGCGCAAGGAAATCCCGGAGCGTATTAAATTCGCCGTGACCATGGCCGGGCTGGAGGGGCGCGAGGGCGCGCTGGTGCGCACGCTGGCCGGCGGCTGGAAGCAGCGGCTGGCGCTCGGCTGCGCCATATTGCACCGCCCGCCGGTGCTGTTCCTGGACGAACCCACCTCCGGCGTGGAGCCCGAGGCGCGGCGGCGGTTCTGGGACCTTATCCACACGCTGGCGGGCGACGGCGTGACCATATTGGTTTCCACCCATTACATGGACGAGGCTGAATATTGTAACCGCATCGCGCTGATCGACACTGGCCAACTCATCGCGCTGGGCAGCCCCAGTGAATTGCGCCGCCATGCGATCGGCGGGCAGTTGTTCGAGCTGGAATGCGGCATTTTCGGCGCCACGGTGACGGCGCTGCGGCAGGCGCCGGGCGTCATCGAGGCGTCGATTTTTGGCGACAAGATCCATGCGCTGGTGCGTGAGGATGTCACCCCGGCGGCGCTGCAATCCTGGCTCGCTGGCAGGGGGATTGCCAGCAGCCCGCCGCGCGCCATTGAGCCCAGCCTGGAGGACGTGTTCGTGCAGCTCGTCTCCCGCCGCCAGGGAGCCAGCCCATGAACCTGCGCCGCATCATCGCCATTGCCTACAAGGAGACGCTGCAGGTCTGGCGCGACCCGCGCAGCCTCGCCATCGCGCTGCTGATGCCGCTGATGCAGATGGTCCTGCTGGGCTACGGCGTCAGCCTGGATATCAAGCGCGTGCCTTTGTGCATGTACGACCAGGAAAACAGCCAGACCAGCCGGCAAATGCTGACTGATTTTACCGCCTCAGGCTGGTTCAAAACCACCGCCATTTTGGATACCGGCCGGCAAGTGCGTGCCGCCATGGACCATGGCACCTGCATTGGCGCGCTAGTCATCCCGGTGAATTTTTCGCGCGTGCTGGCGCAGACCGGCCAGGCACAGGTGCAGGCTGTGTTCGACGGCACGGATGCCAACACCACCAACATTGCCACCGGCTACGCCCAGGGCATCATCGCGCAGACCGCCGCCGCCTTCGCCACCAACTGGGACGCGCAGCACGGCATCCAACCGCCCAGCGCCGGCGGCATCGACCTGGAATCGCGCGTCTGGTTCAATGAAGGTCTGGACAGCCGCAACTTCATCATCCCCGGCGTCGTCGCGGTCATTCTCGCTTTGGTCGGCGCGCAGCTCACCTCGCTCACCGTTGCGCGCGAGTGGGAGCGAGGCACCATGGAGCAGCTCATTTCCACCCCGGTCACGGCGCTGGAACTGCTCATCGGCAAGCTCTCACCGTATTTCCTCATCGGCCTGCTGGATGCGGCGTTCTGCCTGCTCACCACCGCTTTCTGGTTCGATGTGCCATTCCGCGGCAGCCTGTTCCCGCTTATCCTCACCACCTCGCTGTTCGCCATCGTCGTGATGTGCATCGGCTACCTGCTCTCGGTGCGCATCCACAGCCAGCTCGGCGCCAGCCAGGTGGCTCTCATGGTCACCATGCTGCCCACCATGATGCTCTCCGGCTACACCTTCCCCATCGACCAGATGCCCGCCGCCATCCGCGCCGTCAGCCTGCTGGTTTATGCGCGCTACTACGTCACCATTTTGCGCGATGTGTTCCTGAAAGGCAGCCCATTGAGTGAAATGCTGGGGCCAATTTTAGGGCTTGTGCTCTACGCGGTGGTCACCATCTGGCTCGCCGCCCGAGCCTTTCACAAGCGGCTGGATTAGCCCGATGCTGGACCGCCTCTACGTCATGTTCATGAAGGAGTTTCTGGAGCTCAAGCGCGACAAATGGGCGATCTTCCGCCTCGTCGTGCCGCTGATTATCCAGGTGGTCATCTACGGCTATGCCGCCACTTTCACCGTCAACCATGTTTCCACCACGGTGCTGGACCTCGACGAGAGTGCGGCCAGCCGCGCTCTCGTCTCGCATTTCACCGCCACCGGAAGATTCGACATCGTGGACATCGCCGCCAGCCAGGCGCAGGTGATTCGCGACATAGACACAGGTACCGCAACGATCGCCATCGTCATCCACGCCGGCTTCGCGCAGCAATTGCAAAACGGCCAGAGCGCGCCGCTGCAACTCATCGTCGATGGCACGAACTCCAACACCGCACTCATCGCCATGGGCTATGTCAGCCAGATCGTGGCGCAGTTCCAGGCCGGCACCATGGCCAACGCCTGGCCGAAAACCGCCCCGGCACCCGGCAGCATCACCGTCTCGCTCCAACAGCGCCCCTGGTTCAACGAGGGGCTGAACGACGTCTGGTTCTTCATCCCCGGCGTTATCGGCACGCTGACCATGATGCAGGTCATCAGCCTCACCGCCTTCGCGGTGGTGCGCGAGCGCGAAATGGGCACGCTGGAGCAGATCATGGTGAGCCCCATCACGCCGTTCGAGTTCATCCTCGGCAAGACCGTGCCTTTCTTCCTCATCGGCATGGGAGACGTGGCGCTGGTCACGGTGGTCGGCACCTGGTGGTTTGAGATTCCCTTCGTCGGCAACCCATTCATACTGCTGCTCGGCGCCACGCTTTTCCTGTTCGCCGCGGTTGGCCTCGGGCTGCTGCTTTCCACGTTCTCGCGCACGCAGCAGCAGGCCTTCGCGCTCAACTTCTTCTTCATCAACCCGCTGATGATCCTCTCCGGCTTCGCCTTCCCCATCGCCGCCATGCCGATGGCGCTGCAATGGGTCACCTATATCAACCCGCTGCGGTACTTCCTTGTGGTCATCCGCGCCGTGTTCCTTAAGGGCGTGGGGTTGGAGGTGCTCTGGCCGCAAATGGCGGCACTGGCGGCACTCGCCGCCGTCATGCTTACCATCAGCGTTCTGCGCTTCCGTAAATCCTTGGATTAAATGGAAAATACTCGTAAAAGCGATCAGCCTCGAAAATCAGGAGAGCCCCAATGAAGCGCGATTTCACGCCGCACGATCTGCCGCCACCCCGCCGCGAAGGCGGGATGCCGCTGCTTACCGCCCTGAACCGGCGCCATTCCACGCGCAGCTACGCGAGCAAGCCGATTTCCGAACAATTGCTGTCAGACTTGCTCTGGGCCGCCTGCGGCATTAACCGCGCCAACGGCGACCGCACCGCCCCCTACTGGCGCCATGTCATGGTCATGGACATCTACGTGGCGATGGCTGACGGCACCTGGCTCTACGACCCGAAAGCCCACCGCCTGCTCCCGCACCTCCCAGCCGACCTCCGTGGTGACACAGGCTTGCAGGACTTCACCGGTGACGCGCCGCTCGACCTCATCTACGTCGCGCATGGCGAGCGCATGGAGGTGCCGGAAGTGGAGCGCCGGCTGTACGCCTCGGTCGATGCCGGCTGCATCGGCCAGAACGTGTACCTGTTCTGCGCCTCGGAAGGTCTCTCCACGGTCTTCCGCGGCGCCATCGAACGGGAAAAACTTGGCGCCACGCTGCAACTTCCCAAGGAGCAGTTCGTCACCTTCGCGCAGACAGTCGGCTACGACGGCGAAATGAAATAAAACCAACCAGGGGCGCAAAGTCCTGAAGCCTGAAACGAGGAAATATATGTCCAACGAGACACCAGCCGCCGCCGCCATGCCCTCCCTGGCCTCCCTGGCCATTCCGCCCGCGCGGCTGCGCCGTCCCGCCAACCTTGCCGCCCTCACCTTCGCCTCCACCGCCGACTGCCCGCCCATGGACGGTTTTGTTGGCCAAAACCGCGCGTTGGACGCCGTGCGCTTCGGCAGCCGCATCGGCAAACCGGGTTTCAACCTGTTCGCCATCGGTGCGCCCGGCGCGCGCATGCAGCACGCGGTGGAAACCATGCTTGCCGCCGCCAGCACCACCCGCCCCGCGCCATCCGACTGGGTGTATGTGCATAACTTCGCCGCCCCGCACCGCCCTACCGCCATCGGCCTGCCCGCCGGCCGCGCGCCGCTATTCCAAAAAGCGATGCATGAGCTGATCGACGACCTTAAAGCCGCCCTGCCAATGGCTTTTGAGAGCGAGGACTACCAGAAGCGCCGCGGCGCGGCCGACGAGGCGCTCCAGAAAAAACAGGCCGACGCCTTTGCCTCCCTGCGCGGCAAGGCCGAGGCCGCGCAACTGGTGCTGCTGCGCACGCCGCTCGGCTTTGCCTTCGCCCCGGCTAAAAAAGGCCAGGTCATTTCGCCCGACGAATTCCGTACCTGGAACGAAGCCAAGCAGGCCGAGGTTCAAAAATCCATCGAGGCGCTGGAGCCCGAGCTGGAGCACATCATGCGCCAGTTCCCCGCCTGGGAAAAAGCCCGGCGCGACGAGGTGCGCAAACTTAACCGCGACACCGCCGGCCTCGCCATCGCCCCGCTGATCGAGGACGCCAAAACCAAATTCGCCGACCTGCCACAAGTCGCCGCTCACCTGGACACCGTGCGCGCCGACCTGATCGAGAACATCGGCATGTTCATCATGAAACCGGATGGCGAGGAGGCCCCCGCCATGGGCCTGGGCGGCCCGTTCGACCGTTACGAAGTCAACGTCATGGTCAGCCACGCGAGCGGCACCACCGGCGCGCCGGTGGTGCAGGAACTCCACCCCACTCTTGGCAACCTCACCGGGCGCATCGAGTATATGTCGCAGCAGGGCGCGTTGCTCACCAACTTCCGCCTGATCAAACCCGGCGCCATCCACCGCGCCAACGGCGGCTATTTGCTGCTCGACGCGCGTAGCCTGCTGATGGAAGCTTTTAGTTGGACGGCGCTGAAACGCCTGCTCAAGCAAGGTGAAATCGTCATCGAGGACGTCAACCATTTCCTCGGCCTTACCAGCACGGTCACGCTGGAGCCGGACCCGATTCCGCTCGACCTCAAAGTCATCCTGTTCGGCGACCGCATGCTCTACTATCTACTGGCCATGTACGACCCCGAGATGACCGAGCATTTCAAAGTCCTGGCTGATTTCGAGGATGATTTCGATCGTTCCGACGCCAATGAGATGGCGCTGGCCAGCATCATCTCCAGCATCGCGCGCGAGGATAAACTGCGCCCGCTGGACCGCGAAGCCGTCGGCCTGGTGATTGAGCGCGCCGCGCGCATGGCCGAGCATTCGGACAAACTTTCGCTCATTACCGGCGAACTTCGCGACCTCATCGTCGAAGCCGATTTCCGCGCCGGCGAGGCCGCGCACGAAATCATCTCCCGCGCCGATGTGCAGTCGGCGCTGGACGAGCAAACCCGCCGCGCCTCGCGCCTGCGCGACCGCTCGCAAGAAGCGATTTTGCAGGAAATCGCGCTGATCGACACGCAAGGCTCGCGCACTGGGCAGATAAATGGCCTGAGCGTGCTGGAACTCGGCGGCTTCGCCTTTGGCCGCCCCTCACGCATCACCTGCCGCGTGCGGCCCGGCAGCGGCCATGTGCTGGATATTGAGCGCGAGGCGAAACTCGGCGGGCCGATCCACTCCAAGGGCGTGCTGATCCTCTCGGGCTTCCTCGCGGGGCGCTTCGCGCTGGACACGCCGATGTCGCTTTATGCCAGCCTGGTGCTGGAACAATCCTACGGCGGCGTGGAGGGCGATAGTGCTTCTTCCGCCGAACTTTATGCGCTGCTTTCCGCTTTGGCCGAGGCGCCGCTGCGGCAGGATATCGCGGTGACCGGCTCGATCAACCAGCAGGGTGAAATCCAGGCCATCGGCGGCGCCAACGAGAAAATCGAAGGCTTCTTCGACATCTGCAACAAGCGCGGCCTCACCGGCCGCCAAGGCGTGGCCATCCCGAAATCGAACGTGCAGCACCTCATGCTGCGGCCGGATGTGGTGGAGGCCTGCGCGCAGGGGCGGTTCACCATCTATGGTATTGGCACGGCGGACGAGGGCATTGCGCTGCTCACCGGCCTGCCCGCCGGCGAGCGAGGCGCGGACGGCAGCTTTCCCCCGGGCAGCATCAACGCCAAAGTGGAAGCCAGGCTGCGCGCTTTCGCCAGCATCCGCCAGCACTTTGGTGACTCCAAGCCGCCCGCCGCCGCGCTGCCGCCACCGGAGCCAACTCCACCTCCAACACCCCCACCCACGCCGGGGACGCCATGAGTACCGCCGCACCGCCGTTCAAACGCATCGTGATCGACCTGCATTGCAGCGGTTGCGACCGGCTGATCGTGCAGCAGGCAGCGGAACTCGCGCAGATTCTGCAACTTGAACTGTTTGGCCGCTTCTTCGCCGACCCAGCCCTCACCCGCCTTGCCGCCATGCCGTTTGCGCGCGAATACCGCGTTGCCGAGCGCGAATGGCACCCCATGGAAGGCGGCAATGTCTCGCGCGAACTCGCCCTGGCCATCGCCGCGGCGGAGCGCCTGTTCGAGAAAATCGCCGCCAGCATTCCCCGCCGCTTCCTGATCGTCGAAGACCCGGGAGCACTGGAACAGGAACTGGACGGGCGCGAGGAAAACATCGCCGTCATCCACGAGAACGCGTACGGTTCGGATTCCTTCGGCAAGACGCTGGAGTCCGCGTTCCAGAACGCCGCCAGCGTGCTCATCCTGCCCGGTGGCGTGCCACAAAAATCCGGCCCCATCCTCGCCTACACCAACGGTACTGACGACCCCGCCGCCGGTATCGCCGCTGCCCTGGCCAATGCCGCCGGGGAGCGGCTGGTCTGCCTGGACAGCCACGGCGACGCACCAGCGCCCAACGCGCGCCTCATCGTCACCCGCCGCGGCACTTTTGGCAGCACCACGCTGGCGCTTATCGCGGCGCGCAAAAAAACGCCGGTGCTGGTGGTCGACGCGGAGACTATGTGAACGCCGCCTTCGACATCGCCATAATCGGCGCCGGGGTGGTTGGCTGCGCCGCCTTCCGTGAATTCACCATCGCCGGGCTGAATTGCGTGCTCATCGAGCGCGAGGCCGACATTATCTCCGGCGCCAGCAAGGGCAACAGCGCCATTTTGCACACCGGGTTCGACGCCACGCCAGGCAGTCTGGAAGTGGCCTGCATGCGGGAAGGTTACCGCCTGTACCGCGACATCCGCGAGCGCATGGGCCTGCCGCTGCTGGAAACCGGCGCGCTGGTGGTGGCCTGGAGCGATGAGGAACTGGCGAAGCTCCCCGGCATCGTGGCGCAGGCGCATGAGAACGGCGTGCTTGATGTGGTGCAAATTAGCGCCGAAGACGTCCGCGCCCGCGAACCTTGGTTGGCCGCCAACGTTAAAGGCGGGGTCTGGGTCCCCGGTGAATCCCTCCTCGACCCCTGGTCCGCGCCGCTGGCCTACACGCTGCAGGCCCTGACCAACGGCGGCACGTTGCGGCTCAACGCCGAAGTCACCGGCGGGGATTTTGCCAACAACACCTGGACCCTGGCGGTAAAGGACGCCGCCCCGGTCACCGCGCGCATCGTGCTCAACTGCGCCGGTAATTACGGCGATATCGTTGAGGCCATCGCCCGCCCCAGCCCGTTTGCCATTACCCCGCGCAAGGGGCAGTTCGTGGTCTACGATAAGCCCGCCTATAATCTGGTAAGTTCCATCATCCTGCCGGTGCCCACCGCGCGCACCAAAGGCATCGTCATCACCCGCACCGCGTTTGGCAATCTGCTGGTTGGCCCCACCGCCGAGGACCAGAACGAGCGCCGCCTCGCCACCGTGGAGAGCGCCACGCTGCAAGCTTTGCACGAGGCCGGGTGCCGCATGCTGCCAGCACTTGCGGGCATGGAGGTCACCACCGCCTACGCCGGGCTGCGCCCCGCCACGCAGTTCAAGGACTACCAGATCGAGGCGCTGCCCACGCAAAACTGGATCACAATCGGCGGTATCCGCTCGACGGGGTTGACGGGGGCACTGGGCATCGCGCGGCATGTGCGCGGCTTGTATGAGCAGCATTTTGGTGCGCTCACGCCATTGCCCGCCCCGGTCTGGCCGAGCGTGCCAAACCTCACCGAGGCCCTGCCGCGCCCCTATGCGCAACCCGGCCGCTCGGAGATCATCTGCCACTGCGAGCTGGTCACCAGCGGCGAAATCACCACCGCGCTGGCCGGCCCGCTCCCCGCGGGTTCCATCGGCGGCTTGCGAAGGCGCACGCGCTGCATGATGGGCCGCTGCCAGGGGTTTTATTGCAGCCGCCGCGTGCTGGAACTGGCGGCGCCGCACATTCCTGGTCTCACCAATGCCTGACGTCACCATCATCGGCGCCGGCCCCGCCGGTTTGACCGCCGCCCGCGTGCTGGTGCAAGCCGGTGTGCGCGATGTGCAGGTGCTGGAGCGCAACCAGCAACCCGGCGGCCTGCCGCGTTTTTGCGACCACCCAGGCTGGGGCGTGTGGGATTTGCACCGTTTTTACAACGGGCCACGCTATGCCGCCGAACTGGTCCGCCGCGCGGCGGGCGCTAAAATCCGCACCAACGTCACCGTCACTGCGCTGGGCGAAGGCGGAACGCTTCATCTCAGCACAATTGATGGCCCGGAAGTGCTGGAAGGCGGCATCGTGCTGCTCGCCACCGGCATCCGCGAAAAACCGCGCGGCGCGCGGCTGGTCTCCGGCACCCGCCCCTGGGGGGTGACCACCACCGGCGCTTTCCAGGAAATGGCGCAGGCTGGACAAACCCCGTTCCGCCGCCCGGTCATTATCGGCTCGGAACTCGTCGCCTTCTCGGCTTTGCTCACCGCCCGCCACGCCAGCATTAGGCCCGTCGCCGTGGTCGAGCCCGGCCCGCGCATTCTCGCCCGCCGCCCCGGCGATTTGTTCGCCCGCGCGGTTTTTGGCGTGCCAGTGCGCACCAACACCAGGCTGGTGGCGATTCAGGGCATCGACCGCGTGGAAGCGGTGCTGCTGGAACGCAACGGCCAGCGCGAGGAGATGCCCTGCGACGGCGTGATCTTTACCGGCCAATTCACGCCCGAAGCCTGGCTCCCGCGCAGCGCCGGGCTGGAAATAGACCCCGCCACCGGGGGCCCGGCCATCGACAATTTTTTCCGCTGCGCCGATCCCGCCTATTTCGCCACCGGCAATTTGCTCCGCCCGGTGGAGCACTCAGGTTTCGCCGCCCTGGAGGGTGCGCGCGCCGCCGCGCAAATTTTACGCGCCCTGCGCGGCGAACTTCCCGATCCCGCAGCCGCCATTCCGGTGATCCCAGGCGGCGCGATGCGCTACCTCTACCCGCAGCGCATCATCCCGGACGGCACGCAAATCCAACTCTTCGGCCGCGCCTTGCACGCCCATAAAGGCCGCCTGCGGGTCATGGCCCATGACTCCTTCGCAGGCGATACTCTCGTATACGAACGCCTGATAAAAGTGCTGCCCGAGCGCCGTATCAGCCTCACCCTGCCCGGTGCCGCCCTGGCAGGCCACAAATCCCTCTCCGTCATCCTGGATTAGCATGTATCCCATCCTCGCCATCGACCAGGGCACCACCTCGACCAAAGCGTACCTCCGCCACGCGGACGGCAGCACGCACCTCATCGGCAACCGCATCCACCGGCAGTTTCGCCCCAACCCCGGCTGGGTGGAGCACGACGCGCTGGAACTGCTGGAAAATATCCGCGCTTTGCTGCGCGAAGCCGGGCCGTTCGCCAGCCTCGGCCTCGCCAACCAGGGCGAAACCGTGGTGGCGTGGGACGCGCAAACCAAGCGCCCGCTGTACAACGCCATCGTGTGGCAGGACGGCCGCACCAGCCCCGAGACCGAGCGCCTGAAAGCCAAGGGCCGGGAATCCGTCACCCTGGCCCGCGCTGGCCTACCGCTCGACCCATATTTCTCCGCCACCAAACTTCGCTGGCTGCTCGATAACGCCCCGGGCGCCCGTGACCTGCACCTCCAGGGCCGCCTGCGCCTTGGCACCAGCGACGCGTTTTTTATCAACAGCCTCACCGGAAATTTCGCCACCGACGTCTCCACCGCCTCGCGCACCAGCCTGCTCAACCTGCGCGGCCTGCAATGGGACCCAACCCTGTGCGACCTATTCGGCGTGCCGCTGGAGTGCCTGCCCCAGGTCCGCCCCACCGCCGGTGACTTCGGCCAGTTGCCCAACGGCGCCACCCTGGCCGCCAGCGCCGTCGACCAGCAGGCCGCCCTGTTCGGCCACGGCTGCCAGCAACCCGGCGACATCAAAATAACCTTCGGCACGGGTGCGTTCGCGCTCGGCCTTACCGGCACGGCCCCGGTGATGGACGGCAAAACCGGCCTGCTCCCCACCGCCGCCTGGCAAATCGGCACCGCCGCCCCGCAATACGCGCTGGACGGTGGCATCCTCACCGCTGGTTCCGCGCTGGAGTGGCTGCGCGGCATCGGCCTGCTCACCGATTTCGCCGAAATCGACACGCTGGAAGGCCCGTCCGCCGCCGCGCAAGGTGTGTTCTTTGTCCCTGCCCTCGCCGGTCTCGGCTGCCCCTACTGGGACCGCACCGCGCGGGGCGCCTGGTTCGGCCTGGGGCTGGAAACCCCGCGCGCCGCGCTCATCCGCGCCGTGGTGGAAGGCATCGCCCTGCGCGCCGCACAGCTCGCCACCGCCTTCGGGCAAATCTCGGGTGTTGGCCGGGTCTCGATCGACGGCGGCCTGAGCCGCAGCGCCTATTTCACGCAATTTCTGGCCAATGCGCTGGGGCGCAACATCAGCGTGGCCGATAGTGCGGACCTCACCGCCATCGGCATGCTGCAACTCTGCGGCGCTGCGCACGGGCATCCACGGCCAACACTGCATCAATGGCGCGTGGTTGTGCCTGAAGCGACGAATTTCGAGCCCCTCCGCGCCCAGTTCGCCTATGCCGTGGAACGCACGCGGGGCTGGACAATACAGCAGGGGTAAAACTGGCTGGACGGAAGGGGACGGTGGTGTCTCAGTTTTACTCACCAGTCGGTAAATAAGGCCACATTTTTGTGGTTTTTGTTGGCTTGATTTGGTATGTTTTCACATGAAGCGCGACGGACGAAGTCTTGATCATCATACGTTGGAGGTCATCCGTTTAATGGCGGTCGAGCGGGTACGAGATGGGGAGTCGCCCTCTGCGGTCATCGCTTCGTACGGCTTCTGTCGCACTGCAATCTACAGATGGATCAAGGCGGCCTCTCAGCCGGGCGTTGGGTTAAGGGCGCTGCAAGCAAAGCCGTTGCCTGGGCGCCCGCGCAGCTTGACGCCGAAGCAGGAGCAGCAGGTTTTTCGTTGGGTTAACGGCAGAGATCCACGCCAATACGGTTTGGATTTTGGTCTGTGGACGCGAGGTGTTGTGGCGAGCCTGATTGAGCAGAAATTTGCCCTTAGATTGGGTTTGACGGCGGTCGGGGAGTTGCTCGCCAAGCTCGGACTGACGCCGCAAAAGCCGTTGCAACGTACTTACCAGCACGACCCGGAAGCGATTGAGAAATGGCGTCGTGAGACCTTTCCAAATATTGCGCGGCAAGCCAAAACAACTGGTGGCGACGTCTATAGTCATTCCATTTAGGAATGTGGCGAGATTAACTCGTCCACGGATTTCCCGGAGAAGCTTCTCTGTCGTTTGAGGATGGTGAAAGCCTTCTCGATTGGGTTGAAGTCAGGAGAGTATCTTGGCAGCGGCAGCAGCCTGTGGCCATGTTCGGTGAGCATTTCGGCGATTTTTGGGTTTGTTATGAAAGGGCGCATTGTCCATGACGATCAGGCTTTGCGGCCTGAGCGTGGGCAACAGCATCTCCTTAATCCATGTTGTTACCGTCAGATGGGTGCAGCTTGTCTCGAACAACATGGGCGCGATCCAATCTTTGCCCCGTTGCGCCATAATGAGATTGGTCCGTTTATGGTTGTTGCCGGTGATTTTACCAAAGACCTTGTTGCCCCAGGTGCCCAGCCATGCGGCCGGTGAACGGCGGCTTGGAAACCGCTCTCATCAAAATAAACGACATTTTTCCAACCGTGCTCGGTAACCCAAGCGCGCAATTGACGCAGAAAGGTGATTCTTTCCTCGCAACGACTTTCAGAATATCTGGTCGTTTTTTTTGGTGATGGCCAATTTCTTCAACGCAACCCAGATCGCGTTGATCGTCACGCGCAAAATGCGCGGCCCGTTCCCTCAACAAGGCGTCCGGAAAGTCACGAACATGAGCAGCAAGCGCCGCCTTATCCAACTTGCGCTTACGCTCCTTCGCGGGTTTGGGCTGCAAATCAGGCGCACCAAGCCAGCGATAGATCGTGGCCCGGCCCACCTGGAAGAGTTTCGCAGCCGCCGCCAGGCTACCGCCATTGCGAACGTAATTTACCACTCGTTCACGAAGATCAACGCTATAGCTCATTCGCAGTCTCCATCGCGAGACCAACAATACAATGCCTTATTATTAATTTGAATCACTATAAATACACTCCAGCCGCAGAACAACTCGCCTCTACAAACAATGTCTTTCTTTTGCACTATAGAGATTTACCCAATTTATCTGGAAGAATTGACAGTAACCGTCGTTCAAGACGGCCTTAAGGTCTCTTATTTTCTTGTTCGGAAAGGATCGCTCGTAGGCCCTCGCGGTAGGTTGGGTAAAGCCATTTCAGGTGCAGCGCCGTTTTGGTTTTGGTGTTGGAAACACGGCGGTTTTCGGACCAGAAGCTGAGGGCCATGGGGGACATTTTTTGGGCGGCTTGTTCGTAGGGGATTGGTTCGGGGGGCGGGACGCCGAGCAGGCGGGCGGCTTCCACCACGACATCGGCGCTGGCGGCAGGTTCGTCGTCCGAAAAATTAAAGATGGTGACGCCGGAGGGCGCGGGGCGTTGCAGGGCTTTGAGCACGCCTTGGGCGATGTCGTCGCGGTGGATGCGGCCAAAAAGATGGTTTTGTTTGATGACGCGGCGGGCTGTGCTGGCGCGCAGGTCGTCGAACATGGAGCGGCCGGGGCCGTAGATGCCGGCGAGGCGGAAGATGTCGATGGTGATGGGAGTTAAGGGTGCGGAGATGCCCGCTTTCGCTGGCATGACGGGAGAGAGTTGAGTCCATGCCTGTTCGGCCTGCACGCGGCGGTGGGCGCGGGGGGATTGGGGGTTGGGAGCAGACTCTTCGTTGACCCAGGCGCCGCCTGCGTCTCCGTAGACGCCGGTGGTGGAGAGGTAGCCGAGGTAGCGCAGGTTGGGTGCGGCGGCGATTTGCGCGGCGTAGCGGGCGAGCACCGGGTCACCTTGTTCACCCGGCGCGGCGGTGGCGATGATGTGGGTGGCGGCGGCGATGGCGGGGGCGGCGGCATCGAAGGGGATGATGGTGACGCCGGGTTGCGCCCCCTGCCCCGCCGGGTTGCGCGAGGTGGCGATGACGGTGAAGCCCGCTGCGGCGGCTGCTTTGGCGATGGCGCGGCCGGCGTAGCCGAGGCCGAAGATGAGGAGGGTGGCGGTCATGGCACCGCCGTAATGGCGGAATGCGCTTCGCTTTTCCGCCCTACATTTTGCTTCAAAAATCCAGATCCGCGTAATGTGGCGGGGGGGCTTGGCCGTTGATGCGGTCGGCGAGGACGGCGCGGAAGGCGGGGCGGGATTTCATGCGGGCGTACCAGTCCTTGGCGGCGGGAGAGACGGTCCAGTCGACGTCGCCGATGAAATCCAGCGAGGAGAGCTGCGCGGCGGCGGCGAAATCGGCCAATGAGAGGTTTTCACCGGCCAGCCAGCGGCGGTGCTCGGCCAGCCAGCCGATGTAGAGCAAATGCTGTTTGAGGTTGGCGTAGCCCGCGCGCAGGGCGCCTGCTTCGGGCGCACCCAGGTGCAGTGCCTGTTTCATGTTCTTTTCCCACACCAGGTTGCGGGTGACCTCGGCGAAGAATTTCTCGTCGAACCATTTGACCAGGCGGCGGGTTTCCACGCGCTCGGGCATGTTCAGGCCGAGCAGGGTCATGTCCGGGTAGGCTTCCTCCAGATATTCGCAGATGACGGCGGAATCCGGGATGACCAGGCCGTTGTCCTCAACGAGCGTGGGGACGGTGCAGGCCGCGTTCAGCTCCAGATATTCCGGGCGGCGGTCCCAGACTTTTTCAACACGAAGCTCGAAGGGCAGACGCCGCTCAGCCAGCACCAGACGCACTTTGCGGGCAAAAGGTGACAGCGGCAGATGATACAGGACTCGCATGGCACTTAATATGCCACCGGAACGGGCACACTTAAAGTGAGCCCGTTCCGGTTGTACTCAGGCGCTTATCGAGGCGACTTCGCCGGTGAGTGGCGAGGCTAGGTATTTCACGTATTCCTTTGGCACGATCTGCCAGAAATGCGGGAATTCGCGCTCCCAGTCGTTGAGGATGGAAGCGGCGTAGCGGCTTTCGGTCTCCGCGGCATGGCGCTCAATGAGGTTTTTGAGCACGTCCTCCCAGTACGGGGTGGCAACTCGCTGCCAGGTGAGGGAGTCCGGGTTGAGCCGGACTTCGAACTGCTTGGCGCGGTCGTAGACGAAGGCCATGCCGCCGGTGAAGCCGGCGCCAAAGTTGTCGCCCACGCCGCCCAGCACCACCACGGTGCCGCCGGTCATGTATTCGCAGCCGTTGGAGCCGCATGCCCTCGACCACGGCGATACGCGCCGGAGTTGCGCACGGCGAAACGCTCGCCCGCGCGGCCGGCGGCGAACAAGCTGCCAGAGGTGGCGCCGTACATGCAGGTATTGCCGATGATGGTGTTCTCATTGCTTTTCAGCTTGGAGGACGGCATCGGGCGCACCACGATGGTGGCGCCGGACAGCCCCTTGCCCACATAGTCGTTGGAGTCACCAAAGACTTCCAGCTTCAACCCGGCCACCGCGAAGGCGCCGAGCGACTGGCCGGCGGAACCGCGCAGCCGCACCGTGACGTGGTCGGGCTGCAGCTTCACCTTGCGGTACTTGGCGACGATCTGCGAGCTGAACTTGGTGCCGATGGCGCGGTGCGTGTTGCGGATGTTGTACTGCAACTGCATCTTTTCGCCGTTCAGGAAGAAGGGCTGCGCGTCGGCGATCATCTGCGCGTCCAGGGTCTCCGGCACCTCATTGCGGCCGATGCGGGTGCAGTAGCGCGCGTGCGGGCCGGGGTCGGCCTGGGCCAGGATGCGGGTTGAGGTCGAGGTCGTCGAGATAATCGGCGCCGCGGCTGACCTGATGCAGCAGATTCCGTGCGGCCGATGACTTCCTTCAAGGAACGGAAACCGAGCGAGGCGAGAATGTCGCGCACGTCCTCGGCAATGAAGCTGAACAGGTTGATGACCTTCTCCGGCGTGCCCTCGAACTTCTTGCGCAGTTCCTCGTCCTGCGTGCAGACGCCGACCGGACAGGTGTTGGAGTGGCACTGGCGGACCATGATGCAGCCCATGGCGACCAGGGAGGCGGTGCCGATGCCGAATTCCTCGGCGCCGAGCATGGCGGCGATGACGACGTCGCGCCCGGTTTTGATGCCGCCGTCGGCGCGCAGCGTGACCTGATGGCGCAGGCGGTTGAGCATCAGCACCTGATGCGTCTCGGAGAGGCCCATTTCCCACGGCATGCCGGCGTATTTCACCGAGGATTGCGGCGAGGCGCCGGTGCCGCCGACATGGCCGGAGATCGAGGATGGCGTCGGCCTTGGCCTTGGCGACGCCGGCGGCGATGGTGCCGATGCCAGAGCGCGAGACCAGCTTCACGCAGACCGTCGCGCGTCGGGTTGATCTGCTTGAGGTCGTAGATGAGCTGCGCCAGGTCCTCGATGGAGTAGATGTCGTGATGCGGCGGCGGACTGATGAGTGTCACGCCCGGCGTGGCGTGGCGCAGTTTGGCGATCAGTTCGGTGACCTTGAAGCCGGGAAGCTGTCCGCCCTCGCCCGGCTTGGCGCCCTGGGCGATCTTGATCTCGATCTCGCGGCAGTCGTTCAGGTATTCGGCGGTAACGCCGAAACGGCCGGAAGCGATCTGCTTGATGGCGGATGAGGCGTTGTCGCCGTTGGCGCGCGGCTCGGCACGGGACGGGTCTTCACCGCCCTCGCCGGAGTCGGAACGCGCGCCGATGCGGTTCATCGCGATGGAGAGCGTCTCGTGCGCTTCCGGGCTGAGCGCGCCTAGCGAAATGCCGGGGGCGAGCAGCACTTTGCGGATTTCGGTGATGCTCTCGACGTCGTCGATGGGGATCGGGGTGCGGCCGTCCATACGGAAATCCAGCAGGTCGCGCAGCGCGATGGGCGTGCTGCTTGCGCACGGCATTCCGCGTAGCGGCGGTATAGCTGGTAGCTGTTGGTGCCGACCGCGGTTTGCAGCAGATGGATCGCGTTGTTGTCGAACGCATGTGTCTCGCCGGCGCGGCGCAGGCGGTACATGCCGCCGATTTCTAGCGGCACGATGTTGCCGCTCCAGGCGGATTCGTGGAGTTCCAGCACTTTGTGCGCGATGCCGGGCAGGCCGATGCCGGAAATGCGCGAGGGCATGCCGGGGAAGAACTCGCCGACCAGGGCGCGCGAAAGGCCGATGGCCTCGAAATTATAGCCGCCGCGATAGGAGGCGATGACGGAAATGCCGATCTTGGACATGATTTTGAGCAGGCCCTTGTCGACCGCTTTTTTGTAGCGGCCGAGGCATTCCTTGAGGGTGAGCTTGCCGAACAGGCCGCGCGCCTGGCGGTCGGCGATGCTCTCCTGTGCCAGATAGGCGTTGATGGTGGTGGCGCCCACGCCGATCAGCACG
This sequence comes from uncultured Alphaproteobacteria bacterium, assembly GCA_963696195.1. Lineage (GTDB taxonomy): Bacteria > Pseudomonadota > Alphaproteobacteria > Acetobacterales > Acetobacteraceae > Acidocella. The sequence continues at coordinate 681,186 of OY968826.1, read as the reverse complement.
GCGAAGTAATGCACGTCCAGGCATTCCGCCGAGCGGACGTTGAGGCTGGTGAAGGTGCGCAAGCTTTGGCGGACCAGATGCGTATGCACTGCCGCCGGTGGCGAGGATCATCGGGATGGTCGCGCGTTCCGGGGAAATGGCTTCATCGGTGAGGATGACGTGGGTGCAGCCGGCGCGCACGCCCTCCTCCGCCTCGCGGCGGATGCGCTCGATGGCGCGGCGCAACCCGCCCTCGCCGTTGATGACCTTGAAGGTGCAGTCCACCACGCAGGCGTTGCCGCCCATGGTTTTGCGCATGGCCTCGAACTCGGCGGTGGAGAGCACGGGGCTGTCGAGCTGCAGCAGGTCGCACTGTTCGGCGTCTTCATCGAGCACGTTACCGAGGTTGCCCAGGCGGGTTTTCAGCGACATCACGCGGGTTTCGCGCAGGCTGTCGATGGCGGGTTGGTGACCTGGCTGAAGTTCTGGCGGAAGAAATGATGCAGGCCGCGGTATTTTTCCGACAGCACGGCGAGCGGCGTGTCGTCGCCCATGGAGCCGATGGCTTCCTGTGCGTCTTCCACCATCGGGTGCAGGATCAGCTCCAGCTCCTCCAGGGTGAAGCCGACGGCGAGCTGGCGGCGGCGCAGGGCATACGGCATCCAGGCGCACCGGCTCGGGGGCGTCGGTTTTCACGATATGGTCGATCGACTGTGATGCGCTTTACCCACTTGCCGAAATCCTGGCGGGCGGCGAGCATGTCCTTGATTTCGGCGTCGTGGTAGAATTTGGCGGCATCGAGGTCCACGCCGATGGTCTGGCCGGGGCCGACATGGCCCTTTTCGATGATTTCTTCCTCGTCCAGCTTCACCATGCCGGTTTCCGAGCCGACGATCAGCATGCCGTGCCGGGTGACGGTGTAGCGCAAGGGGCGCAGCCCGTTACGGTCCAGCCCGGCGATAACCCAATGGCCGTCGGTGGCGGCGATCGCCGCCGGTCCGTCCCAGGGCTCCATGACCGCGTTGCAGTAGCTAAACAGGTCGCGGTGCGCCTTGGGCATTGTCGCGTCGTTGGCGATGGAAGGCGGGATCATCAGGGTTTTGGCCATCGGCGCGTCGCGCCCGGCGCGCACCAGCAGTTCGAACACGTTGTCCAGCGCGGCGGTGTCGGAGCCGCCCGCCTGCACCACGGGTTTCACGTAGTCGAGGAAGTCGTCCGAGCCCCTCGGCCGCCAGGCGGGTTTCGTGGCTCTGCATCCAGTTGATGTTGCCGGCGACGGTGTTGATCTCGCCGTTATGGGCCAGCATGCGGAAGGGCTGCGCCAGCTTCCAGGTGGGGAAGGTGTTGGTGGAATAACGCTGATGATAGATCGCGAAGCGCGAGATAAAACGCTCGTCCAGCAGGTCCGGGTAGAAATCCGTGAGGCTGGTCGGCAAGGAACATGCCCTTATAGATGACCGAGCGGCAGGACAGCGAGCAGAGATACAGCTCGGGGATCTGTGCCGCGATGGAGGCCTGCTCGATTTTGCGGCGAATGATATAGAGCTCGCGCTCGAACACGTCCTCCGGTACGCCGCGCGGGTTCCAGATCATGATCTGCTCGATTTCCGGACGAGTGGCGTTGGCTTTCTCGCCGATGCAGTCGACGTTGATCGGCACCTGGCGCCAGCCGTAGATGCGATAGCCGAAGTTGAGGATTTCCGTCTCGACGATCTGGCGGCAGCGTTCCTGCGCGCCAAGGTCGGTTTTGGGCAGGAACACCATGCCGACAGCGATCGGGCCTTCACGCAGGCCATCGCCGGAGCGGCGGACCTCGGCGGCGAAGAAATCCTGCGGGATTTCGATATGGATGCCCGCACCGTCACCGGTTTTGCCGTCGGCGTCCACGGCGCCGCGGTGCCAGACGGCCTTAAGCGCGTCGATGCCCGCCTGCACGATGTCGCGGCGCTTTTTGCCGTCCAGTGCCGCGACCATGCCGACGCCGCAGTTGTCGTGCTCCTGGCCTTGGTTATAGGTATCTTTTAAAATCTGAGCATTGGCGGACCAAGCCGAGAGGAACTCCGCGCCGGTTTCGTGATTCATGGTTATTACTCCGCAGCCTGGGAAAGGCTTTGCGCCAGAAGATGCTGATGGATGGAGGCGGCGGCGTCACGGCCGTCGCGGATGGCCCAGACGACCAGGGAGGCGCCGCGCACGATGTCACCCGCGGCGAATACGCCGGGCAGGCTGGTCTGGAATGTTTTGGGGTTGGTTTTTAGCGTGCCCCAGCCTGTGAGCTTAAGCCCGGGTTCGTTGAAGGCTTCAGGCATGTCCTCGGGGTCAAAACCCAGGGCTTTGATGACGAGGCCGGCCGGGACGGTGAAGGAGGAGCCTTCGATGGGGTCAACGGACATGCGGCCGGAGGCATCGGGCAGGCCCAGATGCATGCGGATGGCGCGCACGCCGGTGACGTGGTCATCGCCCAGGAAGGCTTCGGGCGCGGCGAGCCAGGTGAAGACCACGCCTTCGTCCTCGGCGTTGCTGACCTCGCGGAGGGAGCCGGGCATGTTCTTTTTGTCGCGGCGGTACAGGCAGGTGACGGATTTGGCGTCCTGGCGGATGGCGGTGCGCACGCAATCCATCGCGGTGTCACCACCGCCGATGACGACGACATTCTTGCCTGCCGCGTTCAGCTTGCCGGAGTCGAAGTCCGGCACCTTGTCGCCCAGGCCCTTGCGGTTGGAGGTGATGAGAAAGTCCAGCGCCGGGACGATACCGGGCAGGCCGGAGCCGGGGGAAGCGATTTCGCGCGGCTTGTAGACACCGGTGGCGACCAGGATGGCGTCGTGGTTGGCGCGCAGGGTGGCGAAGGGGGTTTCACCGCCGATGCCGGCGTTCAGTACAAATTTAACGCCGCCGTCTTCCAGCCATTTCCAGCGGCGGAGCACGATCTCCTTTTCCAGCTTAAAGCCGGGGATGCCGTAGATAAGCAGGCCCCCGGCGCGGTCATGACGGTCATAAACCGTGACCTGATAGCCCCGCTGGCGCAAAGCCTCGGCGGCGGCGAGGCCGGCCGGGCCAGCGCCAACGATGCCGACGGACTGAGCACGCTCCTGCATGGGGCGGATGGGCTTGACCCAGCCCTGCTCGAAGGCGGTGTCTGTGATGTAACGCTCCACCGCGCCGATGGTAACGGACTCAAAGCCTTTTTCAATGACGCAATTGCCCTCGCACAGCCGGTCCTGCGGGCAGATGCGGCCGCAAATCTCGGGAAATGTGTTGGTTGCGGAGGAAAGCTCATATGCTTCCTCAAGCCGGCCCTCGGCGGTGAGCTTCAGCCAGTCCGGGATGTTGTTGGAGAGCGGGCAATGCACTGAACAGAACGGAATCCCGCACTGGCTGCACCGGCTAGCCTGCGCCTTGGCCGACTGCGCGTCGAACCGCTTGTAGATTTCATCGAAATCAGCGCGGCGTTCGGTTGCCTCACGCTTTTTCGGCGTTTGCTGGGGCAGATGGGTAAATTGCAGCATGCGCTCGGCCATGTTTTTGGTCCCGCCTCATCAAACAAAGTGACACGCCGCGGGGCCTGAAACGGCCCCTCGGCGAATTGACGAAGATCATTAACGGAGTTTTTGGCGGGATACCAGCAGTTTTTTAAGTATAGGACAATTCTACTGCCATAGAATCCGGCAGCAATTTACGCATCCGAAGCGTTTCTGGTATGCGCTCAGGAAGTTAGGTCCGGCTTGGTCCTTATAATGTTGCAAAAACTAATCAAGCCCGTGTGGTCTTCCTGAAGCGCGCGAGATATAGTCATTCCATTTAGGAATGTGACGAGATTAACTCGTCCACGGATTTCCCGGAGAAGCTTTTCTGTCGTTTGAGGATAGCGAAGGCTTTTTCGATTGGGTTGAAGTCAGGCGAGTATCTGGGCAGCGGTAGCAGTTGGTGGCCATGCCCGGTAAGAATTCCGGCAATTTTGGGCTTGTTATGAAAGGGGGCATTGTCCATGGCGATAAGGCTTTGCGGCCTGAGCGTGGGCAACAGCATCTCCTTAATCCATGTTGTTACCGTCAGATGGGTGCAGCTTGTCTCGAACAACATGGGCGCGATCCAATCTTTGCCCCGTTGCGCCATAATGAGATTGGTCCGTTTATGGTTGTTGCCGGTGATTTTACCAAAGACCTTGTTGCCCCAGGTGCCCAGCCATGCGGCCGGTGAACGGCGGCTTGGAAACCGCTCTCATCAAAATAAACGACATTTTTCCAACCGTGCTCGGTAACCCAAGCGCGCAATTGACGCAGAAAGGTGATTCTTTCCTCGCAACGACTTTCAGAATATCTGGTCGTTTTTTTTGGTGATGGCCAATTTCTTCAACGCAACCCAGATCGCGTTGATCGTCACGCCAAAATGCGCGGCCCGTTCCCTCAACAAGGCGTCCGGAAAGTCTCGCACATGAGCAGCAAGCGCCGCCTTATCCAACTTGCGCTTACGCTCCTTCGCGGGTTTGGGCTGCAAATCAGGCGCACCAAGCCAGCGATAGATCGTGGCCCGGCCCACCTGGAAGAGTTTCGCAGCCGCCGCCAGGCTACCGCCATTGCGAACGTAATTTACCACTCGTTCACGAAGATCAACGCTATAGCTCATTCGCAGTCTCCATCGCGAGACCAATAATACAATGCCTTATTATTAATTTGAATCACTATAAAAGATGAATGCTCTACGACCTGAAGGTCATCGCCCGGCCCAGCGGCTCGTCCGCCACCGCGCCGTCGCGCATCACCACATGGCCGCGCACCACGGTCGCCACCGGCCAGCCGGTGCAACTAACCCCCTCGAACGGCGTCCAGCCGCACTGGCTGGCGATCCAGGATTTCTCGATCTTCCGCGTCGCCCGCAAATCCACAATGGAAAAATCCGCGTCATACCCAGCCGCAATCCGCCCCTTGTTCACCGCGCCATAAACCCGCGCCGGCCCGGCACACATCAAATCCGTCAGCCGCAACAACGAAAGGCGGCCCTTGGCAACCTGCTCCAGCATCATCGGCAGCAGCGTCTGCACCCCGGTCATGCCGGAAGCGCAGTTCGGCCACGGCTTCTCTTTCGCCTCTTTGGAGTGCGGCGCATGGTCGGAGGCCAGCGTATCCACCGTGCCATCGGCGACCGCGGCCCAGGCGGCCAGACGGTGGCGCTCATCGCGCACCGGCGGGTTCATCACGCCATACGGCCCCAGCCGGTCGTAAATATCCGGCGCGGACTGCACGAGGTGGTTAAGCAGCACCTCGGTGGTCACCAGTTCGCGGTAGTCCTTCAGGTAGCCAAACTCTTCCTCGGTCGAAACATGCAGAATATGCACCGGCCGCCCGGTTTTATACGCCAGCGCCGCCACGCGCCGCGTGCCCAGAAACGCGCATTCGGGGTCGCGCCATTCAGCGTGGCTGGAGTACGGATCGCCGCAGGTGAAACGCGATTTGCGCTCAACCAGGCGGTATTCGTCCTCGGCATGAAACGCCACGCGCCGCCGCCCGCTGCGCAGCACGCGCTCTATGCTCGCGTCATCCTCCACCAGTAAATTGCCCGTGGAGGACCCCGCGAATACTTTAATCCCGCACACGCCCGGCATGCTCTCCATCACGCCGAGCTGGCCGATGTTTTCCTTGTTGGCGCCAACATAAATGCCAACATCGCAATACGCCCGCCCGGCGATGTAGTCGTGCTTGCGCGTTAAATTTTCCACATCGGTGGCCGCCGGATTGGTGTTGGGCATGTCGAACACGCAAGTCACGCCGCCCAGCACCGCACCCAAAGTACCCGAGCGCATATCCTCGACACCCGCAATGCCACCCATGCCGCCGTCGCGGAAATGCACATGCGGGTCGATCACGCCTGGGAGCACGTGCAGATGCGAGGCATCGAATACTTGCGCGGCGGCGCCGAGGTTTTTGCCAATGGCAACAATGTGCCCGGCGCGCACGCCAATGTCCGCCCGCACCTCCCCCCAGGGAAGAACCAGCGTGCCGTTTTGCAGGAGAAGATCGAAACTCATCGCAGCCTCAACATAAATGGTTTTACACGCACCGCATCATGGCGCCAGTTTTTGCAGAACTTCCAGCCACGCCGCCAGCACGGCCTTTTGCGAGAACTCCTCAACGAACCGCTGCCGCGCCGCCAGCGCCAGTTTTACCCGCAGCCGCATATCATCAAATATCTGCCGCGCGGCGGATGCCAGGGCGGCGGGGTCGTTCACCGGCACCAGCAAGCCTTCCTCGCCATCGCGGATCCCCCCGGTGGCACCTTCAACATTCGCCGCTAGCACCGGCGTCTGCGCGGAAAATGCCTCCAGCACCGCCGAGCCCAGCGGCGCCCGCCGGGAGGGGCAAACAAACACATCGGCCGCCTTCAACAACGCCCCGGTGTCGCGCCGCGCGCCTACTAACCGCACCCGCTCGCCCAGACGCAATTCGTCGATCAGCCGGGTCAGCGCCGCGCGCTCCGGCCCCTCGCCCACGATTATGCAATACGTGTCTGGCAACACCGCCACCGCGCGGATCAGCGTGTCAAAGCCATTGGCCCGGTCCAGCTTCCCCACGCCGAGCAGCAGCGGCGCTTCCTCCGGCACCCCCAGCGTGGCGCGGCTTACCGGGTCCTCATGGGAGAAATCATCCACAAAGCCGGGCAAATACAGCACATTCGCCTTGGGAAACCCGGACGCGGCAATGTAGCTGACAATATTGCGCGTGCTCCCGGCCAGATACGTGCAATGCCCGAACTCATGAAAGCCGTGGTAGCCATCCATCCGGCCAATTTTGATCCACGGCCCATCTGGCAGAAACGCGGCGGCGCGGCCCGTCCAGGCCAGGGCAATCTGGGCCTTTTGCGCCTTCAATATCTGGCGGATGCCTTTTTTGGTGGAAAAATCCAGCAGCCCGCCAAACTCCAGCACCGTTGGCGTGAGTGCCGCGGTACGCAGCCGCAATTCATGGCCGGGGTCGTGGTCGATAATGGGGAAAACCTGCTGCCCGGATTGCGAGAGCAGCACCGTCATGCGCTCATAGAACAAGCCAATGCCGCTACTGGGGGCGCCCGCGGTGATCTGGGCTATGCGCATAGCAACTCCCGCGCGGCGGCGATCACCGTTTCCACCGCCAGCCCTTCCATCGGCGCGGCACCCGCTGGGCCGGGAGCAATGGCCACGGCGGTGCGCAAACCAGCGGGGGCGTATTCATCGGCGCGCGAACGGCCAAACAACCCCAAAGCCGGCGCCCCAGCGGCGGCGGCGATATGCATCAGCCCGGAATCGTTGCCGATAAAAATAGCGCACCGGCGCAGGCAGGCGGCCACTTCCGCCAGCGTGAGGCTGCCAACAAGGTCTATAGCCCCTGGCAAGGCCGCCAGCACCGGGGCGGCCAAAGCGCGCTCCTGCTCCCCCGGCCCGGCGAACACCGCCACCCGCGCACCGGGAATTTGCGCTAAAAGCGCCTGATACACCGCCACGAAGCGCTCGGGCGGCCAGATTTTCCCGGCCCAGTTTGCCGTGGGGCCAAGCCCGATCACCGGGCCGTCACCCAGCAGCGTTGTGGCTTTGGCCTCATCCTCCGGCGCGGTCCAGGCCACCGGCAAGGGGGCCGGGAAGAACCCCATGGCCGCGCCCAACTGTTCGTACCGCCGCCCCGGCCGCCGCCCGCCTTTAAGGATTTTGCGCCGCCCGGCCACGAGAAACAGTGAAATGCCCGAGCCGCGCACGTCCACCACCTGATTCCAGAAGCGCCTCACCAGCCTTGTCCATAACCGCGGCCAGTGCAGGTCAAAGCCTTCCTTCTCGAAGACGATCAGCTCCTCCAGCCCCGGCATGCGCTCAAACACCCCCGCCGCCGCCATGCCGCAGGCCACCGTGATCCGCGCGCGCGGATGCTCCAGCCGCAAGCGTTCCAAAATGCCGCAGGAAATCACGGCGTCGCCAATGCGCGACGAGGTTATAAAAAGGATTCGCATTGCCGATGCCTCTAGCACGGCTTGCGGCCCCCGCGCCAAGCGTCCATTTTCATCTCCATGACCAACCTCGCGCACCTGCCGCATCGCGGCGTTATTTCCCTCACCGGCGCGGATCGCGTCAGCTTTCTCAACGGCCTGGTCTCCAACGACGTGAGCCGCGCTGTCCCCGGCCTGGCGGTGTGGGCCGCCCTGCTCACGCCGCAGGGGCGCTACCTGTGTGATTTTTTTGTGTATGCCGAGGATGACGAGTTACTACTGGAAGCTTCGCGCGAGGCGCTGCCCGGCCTGCTCACCCGCCTCAAGCGCTTCAAACTGCGCGCGGTGGTGGAACTGATGGATGTCTCTGACAATCTCCACGTCTACGCGGCCTGGGGCGGGGTGCCGCCCTTCGTACCTGTAACCGCGCCGGACCCACGCCTGCACGAGGCCGGGTTCCGGTCCTTAAGCGAGATCAAGCTCATCACCAACGCCACGGCCGCCGATTACGCCGCGCATCGCATCGCCCTTGGCCTGCCCGACGGCCCGCCGGACCTGGAAGTGGAAAAAACCTTGCTGCTGGAGGCCGGGTTCGACGAGTTAAATGGCGTAGCCTGGGACAAAGGCTGCTACATGGGCCAGGAGCTGACCGCGCGCACAAAATACCGCGGCCTCGTCAAACGCCGGCTCATCCCGGTGCTATGCAGCGACGAAGCCCCGCCGCCTGGAACGCCGGTGCTGGCCGATGGTGTGGAGGTTGGCACGCTGGGCTCGGGCGCCGGGCATCTTGCCCTGGCGACGCTGCGGCTGGATTCGCTGGGCAAAAACTTAACCGCCGGGTCCGCCCGGCTACAACCCAAACCGCCCTTCTGGATGCAGTTGCCGGAATAAAAGCGGCCGCCGGGGCATTCCCCCAGGCGGCCGACCCGCTACATTATTTGACCTGCGAAACCAGCGGCACGGTCGAGGCCATACCCGCCGTGTAATCCAGTGCAACAGTTCCGGCCGGATAGCCGTTCTTGCTCAAAATATACGCCATGATGTCGGCATATTGCTCATGCGTTAGGCTACCCGGCGCGCTCACCGGCATCTGCTGCGCAATCTCGGTGAACACCGAGCCAACGGTGTATTTATTGCCCGGCGCGGCAAAGGCTTGCCCAATCAGCGCGGGCGCCGCCTGACCTTTAAGGTCGGCGCCATGACACATCGCGCAGCTCGTCACGAACACGGCCGCACCGGCGGTGGCTTGGGGCTGGGTGTACAATGCGGGCGGCGTAGCCGCACCCGCGGCCGTCGCCAGCAGCAGGCCAACCGCGGCAAATCCAGTCAATTTCAATACGTTCATCGGACTACTTTCTTCGCTTGCTGATCGGAAATTCCAACTTCGCATGCCTCACATAGCCACGCGGGCCTAATGTGTGCAGCGCAACATTAGTCTGCACCCACAACCTCAAAAGCGCAACGTGTTCCCCGCTTCAATCCCCGCCCCGCGCGGTCTACAATGCCCCATGTCCAAGGATGATCTGTTCGCCCCCGCCGAGACCAGCGCGGCCCCAACCCAGGGCCAGCCCCTGGCTGAACGCCTGCGTCCGCGCGCCTTGGGCGACATCGCCGGCCAGGAACATCTGCTCGGCCCGCAGGGCAGCCTTACCGGAATGCTGGCCCGCGGCTCTCTCGCCTCGCTCATCCTCTGGGGACCGCCCGGCGTCGGCAAAACCACCATCGCCCGCCTGCTCGCCGCCGGCGCCAACCTGCATTTCACGCAAATCTCCGCCGTCTTCTCCGGCGTCGCCGACCTCAAGCGCGTGTTCGACGACGCCCTGAAACTCAAGCGCGCAGGCCGCGCCACGCTGCTTTTCGTCGACGAAATCCACCGCTTCAACCGCGCCCAGCAGGACGCCTTCCTCCCTGTGGTGGAAGCCGGCACTATCATCCTCATCGGCGCCACCACCGAGAACCCCTCCTTCGCCCTCAACGGCGCGCTGCTCTCCCGCTGCCAGGTTCTCGTCCTCCGCCGCCTCGATGACGAGGCCATGGAGCTTCTCCTGCATCGCGCCGAAACCGAAACCGGCCACCCCCTGCCCCTCACGCCCCAGGCCCGCGCCATGCTCCGCGCCATGGCCGATGGCGACGGCCGCGCCCTGCTCAACATGGCCGAACAGCTCTTCTCGCTGCCCAGCGCCGAAACTTTAAATTTGAATGAAGAAGATTTAAGCCGCCTGCTCTCCCGCCGCGCCGCCCTATATGACCGCGACCGCGAGGAGCACTACAACCTCATCAGCGCGCTGCATAAATCCATGCGCGGCTCTGACGCCGACGCCGCCCTCTACTGGCTCGCCCGCATGTTCGCCGGCGGCGAGGACCCCCGCTTCATCGCCCGCCGCATCACCCGCTTCGCCTCCGAGGACATCGGCCTCGCCGACCCGCAAGCCCTGGTGCAAGCCCTGGCCGCGTGGGACGCATACGAGCGCCTCGGCTCCCCCGAGGGCGAGCTCTGCATCGCCCAGGCCGTGCTCTATCTCGCCACCGCCCCCAAATCCAACGCCGCCTACAAGGCCCTGGGTGCGGCCAACCGCGCCGCCCGTGAAACCGGCAGCCTCATGCCGCCGCAAAACATCCTCAACGCCCCCACCAAGCTCATGAAAAACCTCGGTTATGGCGAGGGCTACACCTACGACCACGACACGGACGAAGGCTTCTCCGGCGACAATTATTTTCCGGATAGCATGGGCCGGCCGGATTTTTATCGCCCGGTACAGCGCGGTTTTGAGCGCGAAATCGCCAAGCGTCTCGCTTATTGGGCGAAACTGCGCGAAGAGGGGGCATGAACCATACTTTCGAAGTTACCGAAGCCGGGGCAGACTCCCGGCTCGACCGTTTTCTGCGCCGCAATGTCGAGGGCCTGACCCAGGCGCATATCCAGAAATTCCTGCGCGCCGGTAAGATCCGCGTGAATGGCGCCAAGGCCGAGGCCAACACGCGCCTCGCTCTGGGTGACACCGTCATCGTCCCGGAAATCACCCCGCCGAAGGAAATGCCCAAAGTCCGCCATGTCATGACCATGGACCCGCACATGATCCGCGACCTGGAGGCCATGATCCTCTACCGCGACGAATCCGTCATCGTGCTCAACAAACCCGCCGGCCTCGCCAGCCAGGGCGGCAGCGGCATCGCCGTGCATTTGGACGGTATGTTGGACGCCCTGCGCTTTGATGGCACCGAGCGCCCCAAACTCGTCCACCGGCTGGACCGCGACACCTCCGGCGTGCTGCTACTGGCGCGCGGCGTGAAACCCGCCAGCAAACTCGCCACCGCCTTCCGCGGCCGCGACGTCGAAAAAACCTACTGGGCGCTGGTCTGGGGCGTGCCGGACGTGCTGGAAGGCCGCATCGACCTCCCCCTCGTCCGCGTCGAATTCGGCGGCACCTCGCGCTCCGAACCCGCCAACCGCAAAGACCCCGAAGCCCTGAAAGCCGTCACCGCCTACCGCGTGGTGGAATACGCCGGCAAAAAATTCGCCTGGGTGGAACTGCAACCCCAAACCGGCCGCATGCACCAGTTGCGCGCCCACATGCTCGCCCTCGGCACCCCCATTTTGGGCGACGCCGCCTACGGCCAGGCCTTCGCTGACGGCTTCGCCCCACAACTCCACCTGCACGCAAGGCGGTTATCATTCCCGCACCCCGAGGGCGGCACCCTAACGGTGGAAGCCCCCCTGCCCAAACACATGCGCGACAGTTTTTTGCACCTGGGTTTTACAATTCCCGACACGATGAAGCCGAAACGCAGCGTTTAAGCGCCAGGGCTTCGCCCTGGACCCCAGGCAGGGCATGATGCCCTGCACCCCATCAGTTTGGTGCGCGCCTCCCACCACCGTCATTCCGGGCGAAGTACGGCAATCTGCTTTTTCTTGCGTCTAATTTACCGGGGGATGGCTCGATTTGATCCGTTCCGCTACGCTCCACCAAACTGTACTCTTGCTGTTTTGAGAAAGAAACTAAGACAGCATGAGGCGTCTATATAAATAGGAGATGTCTTTGAACCTTGCGAAGAGAGGTGGCTGGCCAAATTCGAACACTTGGATAAGTGGAATTTCTGCCTGAACTCGGCGATGCTGCCGCGGAACAGGAGAGATGATGACGAAGCGTCCCCGCCGTAACCATGCCCCGTCCTTCAAGGCCAAGGTGGCGTTGGCTGCCCTGAAGGGTGAGAAGACGCTGGCTGAATTGGCGCAGTTTTATGATGTTCACCCGACCCAGATCACCGCCTGGAAGGCGCAACTGGCGGAAGGTGCTGCCGGGCTGTTCGGCGGCGCGCCGGCGAGTGGTGAGCCAGCACCGGCTGTAGATTTGAAGCCGCTACATGCGAAGATCGGAGAACTCACGCTTGAGAATGATTTTTTGTCCGGTGCGCTCAGCAAGGCCGGGCTTCTGAGCGCAAAGCGATGATCGACCGTGGGCATGAACTGCCGCTGTCCCGGCAGGCGGCGTTGTTGGGGCTTGGCCGCGGCAGCCTGTATTACGCGCCCCGGCCGGTGCCGGCGGGGGAGTTGGCGGTGATGCGCCGCATCGACGAGTTGCACCTGAACTACCCCTTCGCCGGCAGCCGGATGCTGCGCGATCTGTTGCGCGCCGGGGATATCGTCATCGGCCGCGAGAAGGTCGCCACATTGATGCGGCGGGTGGGAATCGAGGCGGTGTATCGCCGGCCGAATACGTCAAAGCCCGCTCCAGGCCACAAGATTTATCCATATCTGTTGCGCGGCAAGTTGATCGGCCGGCCAAACCAGGTCTGGGCGATGGATATTACCTACACCCCGATGGCGCGCGGTTTTGTGTATCTGGCGGCGGTGGTGGACTGGTTCAGCCGGCGGGTTCTGGCCTGGAAATTGTCGATTACGCTGGAGGTGGAATTCTGCCTTGAAGCCGTTGAGGAGGCGCTCGCCCGGTACGGCAAGCCGAATATTTTCAACACCGACCAAGGCAGCCAGTTCACCAGCGGCGACTTCACCGGGCTGCTGTTGAAGAACAAGATCGCGATCAGCATGGATGGCAAAGGCGCTTGGCGAGATAATGTGTTCGTCGAGCGGCTCTGGCGTTCCGTGAAATACGAGGAGGTGTATCTGCACGCCTATGCCAGCGTCGCCGAAGCCCGCGCCGGCCTCGGCCGGTATCTGAATTTCTACAATGGCAGGCGCCCGCATTCGAGCCTTGGCGCGCGTACGCCCGATGCTGCCTACTTCACTCAGGCCCCGCTGCTTGCGGCCGCCTGAAAATTTCGCGATCGGTGTCTGGGCCTCGCTCCAGTCGGGCTACGCCCTCCTTGCGCAAGGCCCAGACACCGGAATACTATCCAACAACCCGGCAGACCTGCCACTTATAGATAGCGAAACCGTGTTCAGACAAACCCGGCCACCTCTCTGGTACGGTAAACCTTGCGCGCGATGCGCTCGGTTTTCATAGAAGAGAAAAAGCTCTCCATGGCGGCGTTGTCCCAGACATTGCCTGACCTGCTCATGGAGCAGACCACGCCATGATCCTTCATGAGCCGCTGAAATGGCTCGGACGTGTACTGGCTGCCGCGATCGGAATGGTGCAGCAGGGCATCGGGCTTGCCACGGCGCCAGATCGCCATCACCAAAGCATCGGTGACCAGTTGCGCGGTCATCGTGGCACTCATCGACCAGCCGGCCACGCGGCGCGAGAACAGATCGATCACCACCGCCACATACAACCAGCCCTCAGCGGTCCAGATATAAGTAAAATCAGCGATCCATTTGCGGTTGGGTGCTGAGGCCACAAACTGCCGGTCCAGAACGTTGCAGGCAGGCACTTCACTTCGCTCACCTTTGTCGGCCGGCAGCCGTCTGCGCCGGGGACGGGCGCGCAGGGCCTGGGCCCGCATCAACCGCTCAATGCGGTGCAGCCCACAGGCAATGCCCTCGGCCAGCACATCATGCCAGACACGCCGGGCGCCGTAGGTGCGGTCGCTGACAAGGAAGCTGGTTTTGACCAGAGGCCCAACCCGCTCATCGCTGCGCGCACGGGCGCTGGGCGGGCGTGATGCCCAGGCATAAAACCCACTGCGCGAGACATCGAGCGTCTCACAAAGCAACCGCACCGGCCAAATTCCTCGATGCTTTGCAACGAAGCCGAACTTCACATCGACTCCTTGGCAAAGTAGGCCGCGGCTTTTTTTAGAATGTCACGCTCGGCTTTGAGCTTCGTCACCTCGCGCCGGAGCCGCTCAAGCTCCAACTGCTCGGGCTTCATTTGCCCCTGGCCAGGAAAAACCTGCTGGGGATCGCCCGAAACCTCCTTGGCCCAGCGGCGCAGCATGCCCTCGCCAACCTCCAAGTCACGCGCCGCCTGGACAACAGAAACACCGCGATCCGTGATCAGCCGGACCGCTTCAAGTTTGAATTCACGCGTAAACTGCCTGCGAGCCACAAATACCCTCCTGTTCCGTTAAACACCTAAACAAGGTGTCCACGAAACCAGCAGCAGATCAGCTATCCTCAAACGACAGAGAAGCTTCTCCGGGAAATCCGTGGACGAGTTAATCTCGTCATATTCCTAAATGGAATGACTATATGTGTCGAGCCTGCCAGCCGATACCTCCCTCAAGATGCTGACGGCAACGGTCAAAGCAAGATGGGTCTATGAGCAGGCACATCAGCAACTCAAAGAAGAACTTGGACTCGATCACTTCGAAGGCAGGTCCTGGACCAGGTTACATCGACATGCCTTGATGGCAATGATCGCCTACGCCTTTCTGCAAACCCGCCGCCTCAAAGAAGTGGAACGGAAAAAAAGAAGCGACGGACCACCGCCGCAACCGAGCATGCCGGCAATCAGGAACGCGATCCTCAACCTCTTCGCACAGCCCCCACCTCTATGATGTCCCCGCTGTGACATGCTCCTTACAAAACACGTCAAACTAAAAGTGCCAAAGTAGTGCTAACTGCGCAGCTTGCGACTCATGGTGACGGCAATATTCAGCTCGGCTTTCCGGTGATCGGGTGGTACGCGCGGCCGTGATAAATGAGCCCGGAGCAGGAGTTGCCGAGCTTGATGGCTTGCACCCTGCAAAAGAAGACCGTGTGGGTGCCGACATCGAGTGATTGTTCTATTCTGCAATCGAGACTAGCCGTGGCGTTCTCGAGAACTGGAGCGCCAGTGGTGAGCCGCTGCCAACTGGAAAGGGTAAAGCGATCTCTCATTGAAAGGTTGCCCTTGCCAGCAAAAACTAGGGATAACTCCTCCTGCTCGTGCGAAAGGACGTTAATGCATATGATGCCGGCGCTTGCGAAGTTATCGTACTGCCCGCTCGATCGGTTGATGCAAACAAGCAAGGTTGGTGGATCATCCGTCACACTACATACTGCAGAAACAGTTATGCCAATATCACCTTCTGGAGTTGTGGTGGTGATGATGCAGACGCCGGCGCCGAAACGGGCCATGGCTTCACGAAAATATCCACGATCGACAATTTGAGCTTCGTCCATGGTCCTTCAATTCACTTGCTGGTGGTTAGAAAAACGGCCATAGTCATAGATTTCACGCATTGCTTATTCGCGAAACATCAACCCGCCGTCAACGGATAGTATCTGGCCAACAATCCACCGGCCCTCCTCCAAAAGAAGAAACGCCGCCATAGCAGCGATGTCCTCAGGTGTCCAGAGTTCAGCGAGGCCGATGTTGACAAGCATCGTGGCGCTCATCGACCAGCCGACCACGCGGCGCGAGAACAGATCGATCACCACCGCCACATACAGCCAGCCCTCGGCGGTCCAGATATAGGTAAAATCAGCGATCCATTTGCGGTTTGATACTGACGCCACGAACTGCCGGTCCAGAACATTGCTGGCAGGCTCTGCACTTCTCTCGCCTTTATCGGCCGGCAGCCGCCTGCGCCGGGGACGGGCGCGCAGGGCCTGGGCCCGCATCAGCCGCTCAATACGGTGCAGCCACAGGCAATGCCTTCAGCCAGCACATCATGCCACACGCGCCGGGCACCGTAGGTGCGGTCGCTGCCGAGGCGCTGGTTTGACCAGAGCCCCAACCCGTTCATCGCTGCGTGCATGAACACTGGGCCCGCGGGAAGCCCAGGCATAAAACCCGCTGCGCGAGACATCGAGCGTCTCGCAAAGCAACCACACCGGCCATATTCCTCGCTGCTTTGCAACAAAGCCGAACTTCACATCGACTCCTTGGCAAAGTAGGCTGCGGCTTTTTTTAGAATGTCACGCTCGGCTTTTAGCTTCTCCACCTCGTGCCGGAGCCGTTCAAGCTCCAACTGCTCGGGCTTCATCTGACATTTTTTGAAGTGCGCTTGCCCTAACCGATACTGGCTGTCAGCGGACAGACACATCCACACGCCCGATGCGCTCGATCGAGGCGGTTATTGTATCGCCTGGAAGGACGGGGCCGACGCCATCTGGCGTTCCGGTCATAAGGATGTCGCCTGGCTCCAGCGTGTAGAATTTTGAGGCCAGGACGACGAGTTCCTTGACGGAAAGCAGCAGTGAGCTTGTCCGCGCAGCCTGCCGGTGTTCGCCGTTCACCTGGAGTGATAGTGCCACATCCGACGGGTCGCCAAATTCGTCAGCAGTGACCATCCAAGGCCCGAGAACCGTATAGCTGTCAATCGATTTACGTAGGGAACGCTCTTCCCTGCCTCGCAAGGTCATGTCGAGGCCGATGGTGTAGCCCGCGACATGGTCGAGGGCGTCGGCTTCGGTGATGTTTGTGCCGCTTTTTCCAATGATCGCAACAAGCTCGACCTCATGGTCGCTACGCCGCCCGGGGAAGCGCAACTTAACCCCTTCGCTGACGCCCACGATGGAGCTGGTGGCTTTGAGGAAGGGGCCTATCTCGCTGACCCGTGCGACCTGAGCGACAGCGAAGGTCGCCGGATCGGCTTCGGCTTCTTGCTGGTGGGCAAGATAGTTCACCGGGGCGGCAACAACCTTACCAGGATTGGCAACCGGCGCGTGAAATTTCACCTGGGAAACCGGCAGGGAAGCCGCGGTTGCGGCGGCTTCACGTATAAGGGGGCGCAGCCTGCCGAAATTGGCAATCACCGTGTCGTGACGTGGGAAAGGCGGGCGCTGCAATGGCAGGATATCGAGCACACTAGTGACGTCCAGGACCCGATCACCTTCGACTAATCCGAGCCGGTTGTCATTGAAGTAGCAGACTTTCATGCGTCGGCGATCCTTATAGAAAATAAAAAAATAATTGACACTACATTACACGATTTTTTCGGCTTCGCATACAGAATTGTTCATGGATCAGGGCGATTCATTAAACAAGGCTGCCAGAACTGGCAGACTGACAAAGTGATTACCGCTCACGGGGACCAGCGTTTCCAGTGTCATATATCTTGCGCGCTGTGTGGCCCATTCGCCGTCTTGTTCGAGGAGCAAGGCGCCGATCCAAAAACTCAGAGCAAAATCGAACGATGGCACCAGACCCTGAAAAACCAAATATTACTCGAAAACTATTACCTGCCCGGCGACCTCGAACGGCGGGTTGCCGCCTTCAGCGAGCATTACAACACCGCCGCTACCATGAGAGCCTGGGCAACGTCACGCCAGCCGACGCCCATCATAGCCGGGCCCATGCATCCTGCGCGATCGGAAACGCATCAAGCACCAAACCACCCAGACAAAGATGCTTACGCCACAACCAAATTACCGCTTAAACTTTTAACCCAACAGATGGGCCAAAACCTCCGTTAATCCAGACAGCTAATTGTCGCAAAGCATTCAACGAATGACAGACCGTCTAGATAAGGCTCCCTATATCCTTCCGGCCTTTACATCCTGGTTGAGCATGGCCCAGGCGCGACCACTCTTATGTGCGCCTTCTAGTATCGGTTCGGGCACCGGACCATAGGGCGCACGCGTCGGCCCGGCTTTTATCCACCCAGCCACGTTCATTCGCTCCTTCTCCAGAACGATGTTATATATGGAGAACTCCTGGAATCCGCCCGGCGGAAAAATCGGAGCGACCGCATTTTCCATGGCGCTCGAAAGGCGCTTAGCGGACTCCCAATCACCGCTCTTCTTGGCAGCGGCGACCCGGTCGCGTAGTGCGAAGGCGACCTCGGGGCCACATGACGCGCTACTGCTCCAGAACGCCGTAAAAAATTCCGGATCGGTGCGCGCCGCGGCATAATATTCATTATCGATCGGCATGAAGCGGATACGGCCGCCCACGGCCTCCTTGTGGGCCATGAGTTGGGGCGTCGGCATCAGTTTCGCGGTGATCACCTGCGGAATCCTACTCACCTGCGCCCAGAAGGCCAGCGGGAACATGAACTTGAACGCCGGCGGATTGGCGTAAACGCAGATCGCCATATCCGGGCATCCTTCGGCCACATCCTTGAAAAACTTGACAGCCGTGGGAAGGCTCGGCGCACACCACATCGGCGGACCGATCATCGTGCCATCCGCGCCCAGATCCGACGCCCAGCGCGTCTGCTGCACCGTGTCGCGCGTGTTGAGCGTGGACGTGCCGACGAAAACTGGGACGCGGCCCCGAGCAGTCTCCACCACCGCGCTCATAAAGGCCTGCTTCTCGGGCCAGGTCAAGGTCGCCACCTCGCCAAGCGTACCCATGGTGAGTATCGCATCCACGCCGCCAGATATCAGATATTCGACGGCGCGAACAGTTTCGTCGATGTCGACCGTATCGGTTGCATCCCAGCGATCCGCGCCGTCCTTCGCGGGGGTCGGAATGATCGCCCATGCGCCTTTTACGTCAGCGGCTGTCATCAAAGGTCTACTTTTTGGCACTCAACTTCTCCCTAATCGCTTCAATTCTTGCCGCCAGCGTCCAAACATCGAGGAACAGCACCAGAAAATTTCATTTTGTTTTTTAACTCGCACAGCATCTTTATGTCAACACCTGCCAGGGCAATTGCCAGGGGAATCGGGGGAAAGTTTTACGGTGAGATGAGGCTGACGAGGAACTCGTTGTCCCAAGCTGCGCTTTTTTTTCTGAGGCGCATGGAGTCTTTGCCCGGCGCCTTTCGGATCAAATTGTGAGCCATGTGCTTGTGAGCCATGTGCTTGATGGTGGTAAAGTTGGCGGGGGCGTGTTCGGTTCGGCCCCTGCATTCGTCGTCGCGGAAGACCATATCCATCACCCAGTGCAGGCTGTTTTCGATCGCCCAGAGGCTGCGTATGACAGGCCCGAGGAGGACGGCCACCATGACCAGAGAGGTGAGATAAAACCTTGTTTCTGGCTCGATCTTCCCCTGAATTTCCCGGCTGCTTTCGACCATCACGATGGCCTTCAGGCCGGGCCAGTTATGGCGCTTTTGCAGCCATTCGACGTCATGGATAACGGTGGTTGTGCGGGTCTCAATCCGGCCGTGGTCACTGTCAATGGTGGTGTCCTGGCTGATTTTGCTGTCGGCGAAGCCGCGGGCCTTTTGCCCGGCGGCGAACAGTTCAACATCATCGCGCAGCGTGCCCTGATTGCCCTTTAGTGCCATAACGTAATCAGCCTTTTTGTCGATGATCTTTTGGGCGATCTGGCGCTGGCACCCCATCGCATCAATGGTGACGATGGCCCCCTCGATCGCCAGCATGTCGAGCAGTTTGGGGATGGCGACGATTTCATTGGATTTTTCAGAAACCTTTACCTGTCCAAGCACCAGCCGCTGACGCGTCGCAAAGGCCGGGACCATGTGGATCGGACCATTCGCGCTCTTCGACCGGCGCAAGGTCTTGCCATCAATCGCAATCACCTCGGCCGGCGCACCCGTCAGGGCAGCAACCCAGGCTGCAAAGCAGCGCTGGAGGTGCTCGGCATCGAGGCTGGCGAAGATATCGCCCAGATGGTCATGCGAGGGCGTGCCGTCCAAAAACGGCCGGAACCTTCGCAAAAGGCTGAGCTTCTTGGCCCCAAAGCGGGCGATATCAACAAACCAAGGTATTTCAACGCGCTCTGTCGACGACCTGGTTAAAGCCATGGGCATGGAAGGCATCAGCAAAAGCCAGGTTTCGCGGCTCTGTGGCGAGATCGACGAGAAAATCAACAACTTTTTAAATCGCCCACTGGAGGGCGACTGGCCGTATGTCTGGCTGGACGCAACCTATCTGAAGGTGCGCGAGGCCGGCCGCATCGTCTCGGTCGCCGTCACCATCGGCGTGAACGCCGATGGCAGGCGAGAAGTGCTGGGTTTGGCGATCGGCGCTTCGGAAGCTGAGACCTTTTGGACGGAATTCCTGCGCGGCCTGGCACATCGCGGCTTGCGCGGCGTCAAACTCGTGATCTCCGATGCCCATGCCGGCCTCAAGGCCGCAATCGCCAAAGTGTTGCACGCCACCTGGCAGCGTTGCCGGGTGCATATGATGCGCAACCTGCTGGCCCATGCCAACCACCAGGGCCGCGGCGTCGCCGCCGCCTTTGTTGGCACGGCCTTCGCTCAGGAAGACGCAGCATGCGCAAAGGCACAATGGCGCCAGGTCGCCGACCAGCTGCGCCCCAAAGCCGCCAAGCTCGCCGCCATGATGGATGAAATGGAGGAAGATGTGTTGGCCTATATGGGATTCCCCAAAGAACACCATACCAAAATCCACAGCACAAACCCCCATCGAGCGGCTCAACGGCGAAATCAAACGCCGCACAGATGTCGTCGGCATCTTCCCCAACGAAGCCGCAATACGCCGCCTCGTCGGCGCCATCCTGCTTGAACAAAATGACGAATGGGCGGTTCAGAGCGGACGCTACATGACGCTAGAAACCATCGCCGGTTTGTGCGATGAACCGGTCATAAAGCTGCCCGCTGTGGCAGCCTGATAAACCCGGCCAACCCAGCCGGAGAACGCGATGATGTAGCCAATTCTACACCACCTCATGGGACACGATCGGGAGAATGCTGACATAAAAACGTCAGAGGGGTCGAAATTGGCCGCGAAAACGACCCCTCAGGGGGTCAACATTGCACGCGATTTTACAGTCGAACGGGACGTATGGCAGCCCACGAATGGTGCAGGAACTGCGTGATAATGGTCTGGCCGCCGGCCGGCGCCGGATTGCCCGGCTAATGCGTCAAAATGGCTTGGCAGGCCGTCAAAAGCGGCGATTCAAGCGCACCACCGACAGTGATCATTGCTGGCCGATTGCCCCTAACCTCCTTGAGCAAGACTTTGCGGCAACGCGGCCGGACGAGAAATGGGGCGCGGATATTTCGTATGTCTGGACCCGCGAGGGATGGTTGTACCTAGCGGTCGTGATCGACCTGTTTGCCCGCCGGGTGGTCGGCTGGGCCACCAGCGACCGGCTACACCGCAACTTGGCTCTGGCTGCCCTGCGCAAAGCTCTCATCATGCGCTGGCCAGCCGCCGGATTGATCCACCATTCGGATCGTGGCAGCCAATATTGCTCGATTGATTATCAGGCCGAGCTCAAACGCCAGGGGATTCTTATATCGATGTCAGGCAAAGGAAATTGCTGTGACAATGCGATGGTCGAAACCTTCTTCAAAACCTTGAAGTCCGAGATGGTGTGGCGGACAATCTTCTATACGCGCGAGGAGGCTGAGACCGCCATTGCCCGCTACATCGACGGCTTCTACAACACCGTCAGGCGCCATTCAGCGCTAAACTACGCCAGCCCAATTCAGTTCGAAAACAGGCAGGCTATTGAGCTAACAGGCAGCTGCAAAACTCTTGCTTTTAGTTGGATTGACTGGTTCTTTTCTCCCTGAGGGAGGATGAGATGCGCGGTCAATCTGCTTCTGATGATGAGCTTTTCAGTTTTGTTCGTCTGGAGGAGCGGGTGCCTGTGGATCATCCGTTACGGGCGATCCGGTCTTTGGCGGATGAAGTTTTGGCGGGCTTAAGTGGTCGCTTCTCAGCGCTTTATGCGCGGACGGGTCGGCCCTCGATCCCGCCTGAGATGCTGCTGCGCGCCACGCTCTTGCAGGCACTGTACCCGGTGCGCTCCGCGCGGATGCTGATGGAGCAAATCAACTACAATCTTTTGTTCCGCTGGTTTGTGGGGCTGTCGATGGACGCGCAGGTTTGGCACCCAACGGGCTTCA
This sequence comes from uncultured Alphaproteobacteria bacterium, assembly GCA_963696195.1. GTDB lineage: Bacteria > Pseudomonadota > Alphaproteobacteria > Acetobacterales > Acetobacteraceae > Acidocella. The sequence goes on along the minus strand of OY968826.1, from coordinate 659,196 downwards.
CCCATAACCGCGACCGCCTGCTGCAAGCCGATGTGGCGCGGGGTTTTCTGCAGGGGCTGCTGGCGCTGCCCCGGGTCAAGCGGCTGCTGTCATCTGAGCATTTCTCGGTGGACAGCACGCTGACGCACGCCACCGGCACGGCCGGGCGCTTGGCCACGCTGACCATGCTCGACCGCCGCCCTTCAACACGGCGCATCACGCTGGGCGCTGACAAGGCCTATGACGTTGCTGACTTCGTGCGCGAATTACGGGCCCGCAAGGTGACGCCGCATATCGCTGTTAACGGCACGGTCCATAAAACCGGCAAGCGGCGCAAAACCGCCATCGGCAACCGCACAAGGCGCCATCCCGGCTACGACATCAGCCTGCGATGCCGAAAACGCATCGAGGAGGTCTTCGGCTGGGCCAAGGCCAGCGCCGGATTGACCAAGTTCAAACTCAGGGGCCTCGACAAAACCACCGCCGTCTTCAACTTCTTCGCCGCGGCCTACAACCTCATCAGACTGCTAAAACTGCTCACCCAATAGCCTGCGTGAGCCAGGACGCGGAGAGCGCCCAAGCCTCAAGCGGGCCGTAGCCGATGAAAAAAAACGCCAATCAGAAAAATGGCTTCTGCCAAGAGGCGTTTTGCAGCAGCCTGCTAATGCCTCTCCACTAAAGCGGGACAAGTCCACCCGGCCGATTGTCGAGGCGCTGCATGCTTGATTGAACCAGCAACTGCCGCGCATCTCGAAGGCAACGAAGCTGGCAGACCCTGAAAAACCGGATATTGCGCGAAAACTATTACTTGCCCGGAGACCTTAAACGGCAGGTCACCGGCTTCATCGATCATTATAACCACCACCGCCGCCATGAGAGCCTCAGCAACGTCACACCAGCCGATGCCTATCATGGAAAAGCGCAAGCCATCCTGCGCGAACGGGAACGCATCAAGCGCCGAACCATCCAGGAAAGACGCTTGCGCCACAGCAAAATTGCCGTTTAAACTTTTAATCCAACAGGTGAGCCAAAACCCCCGTTAACTCAGGCAGCCAATTGTCTCAAATTATTTGATGATGGACACTTGCTAAAACCCTGCCCGCGCCATCGATCAGTCTTCCGGGGCGATGGTGACGCGCAGGCCGTCGAGTACCTCGGTTAGCGGCACCTGGCAGGAAAGGCGCGAGGTAGCGGTACGGTGGGAGGTGCTTTCCAGTAATGCGTCTTCATCGGGGCTTGCCGGCGGCAGGCTGCCGACGAAAGCAGGGTCGACGTAGACGTGGCAGGTGGCGCAGGAGCAGCAGCCGCCGCACAGGGCCATCATCTCGTCGAAGCCCGCGTCGCGGATCGCCTCCATTAGGGACACGCCGGTTTTGGCGGTGATTTCGGACTCGGCGCCCGCGCGGTTCACGATAGTCAATTTTGGCATGAAGTCTCTCCATAGCGTATAAAATTTTAGCCGACATTTCCCGGATGAGCGGCCGAGCCGGTCACCTTGGAGAAGAAGTAGCTGCTTTGTGCGGGCGTGAGAATAGGGGGAGCTGTAATTTCTGATCTTTCCGGTGGTTGTCGCTCTGCCTTTTGTTGCGATTTGATGGATCCAACTGGGTTTTGGCGCGTTTTGTTTGGCAATAAGCGCACTTCGCCTGTTGGTGGCTCCAGACCGGATCATCCGGCGTTAAGCCAACAAACCAGCGGTACAAAAGATTATAGTGATTCAAATTAACAATATTACGTGCTAATATTTGCCACCTTGTGGGGGCGAATGATGAGCTATAGCATTGATTTACGTGAGCGTGTTGTCAGCTATGTGCGTGGAGGCGGCGGGCCGGCGGGAGTGGCGCGATTGTTCCGGATCAGCCGGACGACCCTTTATCGCTGGCTTGGTGCGCCGGATTTGCGCCCGAAACCTGCCAAGGAGCGCCGGCGCAAGTTGGATAAGGTGGCGCTTGCTGCGCATGTGCGGGACTTTCCGGAGGCGTTGTTGCGAGAGCGGGCGGCGCATTTTGCGCGTGACGATCAACGCGATTTGGGTTGCGCTGAAGAAATTGGCCATCACCAAAAAAAACGACCCGGTATTGCGAAAGTCGTTGCGAAGAAAGAATTGCATTTCTGCGCCAGTTGCGCGCTTGGGTTACCGAGCACTGTTGGAAAAACGTCGTTTATTCTGATGAGAGCTTGTCCGCCGTCATGGCCTATGAGACAAATTTGGCATCTTGAACAAGGGAGGATTTCTGGCTCATCGTAACGACGAAGGAGTGCAGATGAGCCAGAAATCCTTGACTTCCAAAGCGCCCGCCGAGGCAGTGGTGCGGGACATCCGCCGGGCCAGGCGGCGGCATTATTCGACGGAGGACAAGATCCGCATTGTGCTCGAGGGACTGCGCGGTGAGCACAGCATCGCCGAGCTGTGCCGGCGTGAGGGTATCGCCGAGAGCATGTACTATTCCTGGTCAAAAGAATTCCTGGAAGCCGGCAAGCGCCGCCTGGCGGGGGGAGGCGACATCGGGCGAGGTAAAGGCGCTACGGCATGAGGCACAGGCCCTGAAGGAGGTGGTGGCGGAACAAGCCCTTGAGCTACGCATGCTCAAAAAAAAGCATGATTGGGGCTGGGGGCGGCCAAGAATGAAGTATCCCGCCACCGAGAAGCTGGAGATCATCCGGCTGGTCGAGCAGTCGCATCTGCCGGTACGCCGGACGTTGGACCAGCTTTGCATCCCCCGCCCGACCTTCTACCGCTGGTACGAGCAATATCGCGCCGGCGGGCCCGAAGCGTTGCACGACCGCCCCTCAAAGCCAGACCGCGTGTGGAACCGCATCGGCGATGACGTGCGGGGCAAGATCGTCGAACTCGCCCTGGAGCAGACGGAACTTAGCCCGCGGGAACTGGCTGTGACGTTCACGGACACCCAAAACTATTTCGTCTCCGAGGCATCCGTCTACCGCCTGCTCAAGGCGCATAACCTGATCACCTCGCCAGCCTTCATCGTTGTCAAAGCGGCTGATGAATTCCACCGCAAGACAACGGCGCCGAACCAGCTCTGGCAGACCGACTTCACATATTTGAAAGCGATAGGATGGGGCTGGATATATCTCTCAACCATCCTCGATAATTATTCACGTTACGTCATCGCCTGGAAGCTGTGCACCTCTATGCAGGTCGAGGATGTCACCGACACGCTGAACCTGGCCCTCGAAGCCTCAGGCTGCGCCTCAGCCAAAGGCCAGCACAAGCCGCGATTGCTGTCCGATAACGGGCCATCCTACATCGCCTCCGACCTGGCCAAATGGCTGGGCAGGCGAAATATCGAGCATATACGCGGCGCGCCATGCCATCCGCAAACCCAAGGCAAAATCGAGCGCTGGCACCAGACACTGAAAAACCGAATATTGCTCGAAAACTATTACCTGCCCGGCGACCTCGAACGCCAGATCGCCGCCTTCATCGAGCATTACAACCACCGCCGCTACCATGAGAGCCTCGGCAACGTCACACCCGCCGATGCCTATCAGGGAAGGGCGCAGGATATCCGGCGCGAGCGGAAACAAATCAAGCGCCAAACCATCCAGCAAAGAAGCTTGCGCCATAACCAAATAGCAGCTTAAACTTTAACCAAGCAGGTAAGCCAAAGCCGCCGTTAATTCAGGCAACCAACTGTCGCAAATCGTTCAACGACGGACCCACTCTCAATTTATTTTGTCTGCCGGGGAACGGCCAAATGCACTTGCCGCCCCCCACCCGAATTCACGGAGCGGCCGTCTTCTTCATCATCTCGGCAACAAACGCCTCGAATGCCGCACGGCCACGTCCGAACAACGGATTACTCTCCTCCCCCTCGGCCACATATTTTCCCGGTTCGACAACCAGCCGCAGCATGAACCGGTGGAGATTCTCGGCAACCACACCCATCATCGAAGGCTCCGACGAGAATTCATGGTTGGCTTTGCCAAAGATATGCAGTTCCGCCGGCACCCCGAGTTCGTTGAACCGCTCGAAGAGATGGATGCTGGCCACCGGGTCGATGAACCAGTCGGCGCCGCCATGAAGCAGCAACGCCGGCGGGAAATTTGCCGTCAACTGCTTCAGCGGCGCCGCCGCCGCGAGCGCCTCGGCCGATGCATCCGCCCCGAGGAGCGCGGTCGCGTTGAACTCCCCCTTGGCTGGACGCGGGCTGATCGCCAGTTCGCTCGCGGAGAACAGTGAAACCACCGCCGAAAGGCGTGGATCTCCAGCCAGCCCCGCTGTGGCCAGCAATGCAAGATGACCGCCCGCCGAGCAGCCCGCGAGGACGATGCGACCCGAGGCGACGCCCAGCTTGACCGCGTTGTCCGCCGCCCAGCGCGCGGCAGCGACCGCGTCCTCAATCTGCGCGGGCCAAGCCGCCTCGTGCAACAGACGATATTCCGGACATAACACCACATAGCCCTGGTCGGCAATTGCCTGCGCCAACCCGGCGAGCGTATTGCGATGGCCAGCAACCCATCCGCCGCCATGGAGGAGCGTGATTGCCGCGTCCGGCGACGCGCCACTTTGCGGATGGTAAAGATCAACCTGCAACGCGCGATTGTCGACCGTTTTGTAGACTCTGCTGCTATTCGTCATCATCACTCTCCGACCAGTTGCATACCGTGCTGCACATTGCGTAGCCTACGCGCTAATCCGTATTCACGCAACTCGGCGCTGCGGAGAAATGGGATCACTTCTTTTCCGAAAATCCCCCAGTTGTGCGCAAGCTCTTCGATCGCGAGATGGCCCGAGAACACCACCAGGAAATGCCCGGCACCGATTTCCGGGCATCCACAATATCACCTCACCCAAATTCAGGGCTTCAGTGTTCATTGTATTGTTGGTCTCGCGATGGAGACTGCGAATGAGCTATAGCGTTGATCTTCGTGAACGAGTGGTAAATTACGTTCGCAATGGCGGTAGCCTGGCGGCGGCTGCGAAACTCTTCCAGGTGGGCCGGGCCACGATCTATCGCTGGCTTGGTGCGCCTGATTTGCAGCCCAAACCCGCGAAGGAGCGTAAGCGCAAGTTGGATAAGGCGGCGCTTGCTGCTCATGTGCGAGACTTTCCGGACGCCTTGTTGAGGGAACGGGCCGCGCATTTCGGCGTGACGATCAACGCGATCTGGGTTGCGCTGAAGAAATTAGCCATCACCAAAAAAACGACCAGATATTCTGAAAGTCGTTGCGATGAAAGGATTACCTTTCTGCGTCAATTGCGCGCTTGGGTTACCGAGCACGGTTGGAAAAATGTCGTTTATTTTGATGAGAGCGGTTTCCAAGCCGCCGTTCACCGGCCGCATGGCTGGGCACCTGGGGCAACAAGGTCTTTGGTAAAATCACCGGCAACAACCATAAACGGACCAATCTCATTATGGCGCAACGGGGCAAAGATTGGATCGCGCCCATGTTGTTCGAGACAAGCTGCACCCATCTGACGGTAACAACATGGATTAAGGAGATGCTGTTGCCCACGCTCAGGCCGCAAAGCCTGATCGTCATGGGTAATCCCCCCGGCGATTAAGGGGGCTTTGCGGTAGAATTCACGCGGCTAGTTTCAGTTTCTGAGCGGGTGTGATCCCGCCTAAAGCCATATTGGGTCGTTCATTGTTGTATGTCCAGAGCCATTTTGTTGCGTAATCCTGTGCTTCCTCAATGCTGCCGATGATATTCTGGTCCAGCCATTCATGGCGGACCGTCCTGTTGTAGCGCTCAACATAGGCATTCTGCTGCGGCTTGCCCGGCTGAATATGGCAGATGCTGATCTGGCGCTTTTCCGCCCAGGCCAGCAGCTTGCCGCTGATATATTCAGGGCCGTTGTCAACGCGAATACTCGTAGGCGCGCCCCGCCATTCAATGATCCGGTTCAAACTTCGGATCACCCTCTCGGCCGGCAGAGAGAAGTCAACCTCAATGCCTAAGCCCTCGCGGTTAAAATCGTCCAGCACATTCAGTAGCCGGAACGCCCGTCCATCCTCCAACCTGTCGGCCATAAAATCCATCGACCATGAGATGTTCGGCGCTTCTGGCACAACCTGGGCATCGGGCTTGTCTCGCTGCAGCCGTTTACGGGGCTTGATCCGCAAGTTCAGCTCCAGCTCCCGGTAAATGCGGTAGACTCGTTTATGGTTCCACCGGCGGCCCTGAACATTACGCAAATACAGGAAGCACAGGCCAAAACCCCAGTTCCGCCGCGCCTGCGTCAGCCCAACCAGAAGATCAGAAATCTCCTCGTTCTCGCCAACCAGCTTGGGCGCATAGCGATAGCACGTCTCGCTTACCCCAAACGTCCGGCAGGCCAGCGCAATGCTCACCCCGTACCTCGCCACAGCAACCGCGGCCATCTCACGGCGTTGAGATGGCCGCGCTATTTTTTTCCTAAAGCCTCCTTGAGCAGCTCGTTCTGCATGCTCAATTCCGCAAACATCTTCTTCAGGCGCCGGTTCTCGTCCTCAATCGCCTTCATCTGCGACACCATCGAGGCGTCCATGCCACCATACTTCGCGCGCCATTTATAAAAAGAGGCGTCGCTCATCCCGTGCTCCCGGCAAAGCTCAGCTACCGGCACCCCACCCTCAGCCTGGCGTAAAATCGCAAGAATTTGCGGTTCGCTATATCGCGACGTCTTCATACAAATCTCCTCGGGTAAAATGCCGAGAAAATTCTACTTATCAATCCCCTTAATCGCCGGGGGGATTACCAGGTGACGACCCGCATCATCCGCGAGGAGGTGCACCGCGACACAAGCGAAGCCACCGAGGTTGCGCAGCCCCTGCTGCCGACGTGACCAAACGCAAAACAGGTCTCACATCATCCCGCGGTACTCGCCGGATGCGTACTTTCAAACAACCTCTTTGGCAGAAGGAAATATGCCAGCGACGGCACCAGAACAAGGGCGCCAAGCATGTTCCACAGGAACATGAAAGAGAGGAGCACTCCCATATCGGCCTGGAATTTGATGGGCGAGAATGTCCAAGTGACGACGCCGGCGGCGAGGGTAAAGCCGGTGAGGAGCACGACCTTGCCGGTGAACAGCAATGTTCGATAGTAGGCGTGGCTGAGCGAGGCGCCGGCGCGCAACTGCTTGATAACAATGCCGAGCACATAAAGCGCATAATCCACGCCGATGCCGACGCCCAGCGCCATTACCGGCAGGGTTGCGACCTTGATGCCGATATGCAGCCACGCCATCAGTGCCTCGGCGAGAATGGAGGTGAGGAGGAGCGGCAACACCGCGCATAGTACCGCACGCCAGGAACGGAATACGATGAAGCAGAAGATGATCACCGTACCATAGACTAGCTCCAGCATCCTTTCATTGGCTTGCTCGATGACGATATTCGTCGCGGCGTCGATGCCCGCATTGCCGCCAGCCAGCGAAATCTTGAACTGCGGCGACTGGTAGCGCGGGTCATTGATGAATGACCGCACCTTGCTAATCACGGCATTCAGCGTCGCCGCTTTATGATCGACGAGATAGACATAAATCGGTGCAAAATTGCATTTGGAACTGATAGTGTTGTCAAGTATGTCCAGCATAAAGTTATCCAGCGTGGCCTGGTTCATTACTACCTCGTACCATTTCGGCGAACCCTCAGTCATCAGCATGGTGAGCTGCTGGGCGAAGGTGCCGAGCGAATCGCTCGACTGCACCTCTGGCATCTGATTGAGCTGCCATTGTAGGTTGTTCATCGCGTAGACCGTGGAATAGGCGAGGCAATCCCCGGACGGGCTGTCAACCATGAGCACCAGCTTATCGCTGCTCGTGGAATAATGATGGATGATGTAGGCATTATCCTGATTGTACTGGGAATTCTGCCGCAACTCCGGCGCGCCCTGCCCTATATCCCCGACCTGCACATTGCGACCAGAATAAACCCCAATGCCGCCCAACACCACCGCAATAGCTACGGCTATAATCGCATACTCCTTGCGTGTGAAGTTATCGAGGAAGCTCCATAGCGGATGCTTGACTGTGACATCTGTTCCGCCATCGCTCTTCAAGCTGCGCAGGGCCGCTTTTTTGCTGACCCCGGTATAGCTCAAGATGATTGGCAGCATGATGAGGTTCGTGAAGATCAGGCACGCCACCCCAATGCTAGCCAATGTTGCCAGTTCTTGGATCGCCGCGATCTTGATAGTAAGCAGTACCGCAAAGCTGACGGCATCGCACACCAGCGCGGCAAAGCCAGCGAGAAATAAGCGCCGAAAGGTGAAGCGCGCCGCGACGAGCGGGTGTTCGCCGCGACCGATATCCTGCATTACGCCATTCATCTTCTGCGCCCCATGGCTCATGCCGATGGCGAAGACCAGGAACGGGACCAGCACGGAATAGGGCGTGAGCTCATAGCCCAGCAGCGGCAAAACCCCCATCTGCCAGACGACCGCGACGGTCGAGGCCAAGACCACGAGCAGCGTGCTGCGCACACAGCGGGTGAACCAGAACAGCATACAGGTGGCGATTAGCACCGCAATCGCAAAAAAAGAGAAAACCTTATCGATTCCGTTGATCATGTCACCGACCAACATACCGAAGCCGATGACATGCAGCGTCAGTCCCTGCGCAGCATATTTAGCGCGCATCCCATCCAATGTCCGGGCAAGCTGGCCATAATCAATCGGCTTGCCGGTCAGCCCATCATATTGAAGCAACGGAACATAGATCATGCTGGAGGTAAAGTCATTGCTCACCAGCTGACCGATCCGTCCCGTCTTCGTAATGTTCCCTGCCACTGCTGCAAGTTGCGCCGGGCTGCCATCATAGGCACCGCTATCAATCACCGGCCCGGTCGCCAGCCCATCGGAAACCACCGAAACCCAGTATGTGTTAGAGGTCCAGAGCGAGGTCATGAAGGCACGGTCGACATTCGGCATCAGATAGACTTCGTCGTTAAGCTTCCTCAGCGCCGCGAGATACTGCGCGTTGATGATCGTGCCATTATCCGCCTGCACCGCGATCTCGACGGCATTGCCCTGGCTCTGCAACGCATCATAATGCTTATAGAAATTGACGATATAAGGCTGATGCATCGGGATCATTTTCTCGAAACTGGCGTTCAGCGTCACGCGTGTCGTCTCGAACCCGAAAAAAACCGTGACAAGTGCGCAGATCAGCAGAATGATCGACCGATTGTTGAATAGAAGCCGCTCCACGAACGAGCCAGAACTATAGTCAAATTCCCGCACATCAATGACGACAGCAATTTTATTGTCGAGATCACTGGCCAAAATTCTGCATCCATTCCATCTAAAGCAACCGCGACTGGGAAATATGCGTGACACCCTTCACGCCGACGGCAATCACTTGGCCGTTCGCCGCGGGCTGTATGTCAAAAAAGGGTGTGGGCTGAACGCCGGTGACCAGCACGAAGCTGGCGCCATTATCTTGGCTCTCGAACAAGAGGCCGGACTCGTCCACGAGCAGGATCGCGCCGGAAGGCAGTACCCGACCACTAGTGATGTCTCCTTTCGTGGACAGAGTCAGCGCCGTCCAACTTTGGCCGCCATCGGTTGAACGGAAGGCCGCGCCGGCGACGCCGAAGACGATGATCGAGCCATCAAGCGCGCCGAGAATGCCAAACAACGTGACCTGGCTTGGCGAAATCACCGGGCGAAATGTGTTTCCTCCATCGTTGGAGCAGAACACCAGCCCCATCTCCATGACAAGGTAATATTTGCCCCCAATGACAGCGGAGCCATAGATGTTGTGGCTGAACTCGTCATAAATGTTCAAGCTCCAATCCACCCAGTCCTTACCACCGTCATGAGTCAGCATGACCATCCGGTATGCACCAAAGACAAATACTTTCTGCGGGCTTAGGACCAGCATAGTGAGGAACGGCTTGTCCGGCCCATCTTCCATAAAACGTACCGCACGCTTGACCGCAAGTGGCGCGGCAAGCGAAGCATTAGCCGCCACCGTGAGTGCCTGGGCGGCCTGCTGAGTAAGCTGATTTGCTTGTATCCCGTCAAGCTGCATCTTCCAGCTTTTGCCAGCATCCTCAGTTTTCAGAATCACGCCGAAATGCCCGGCCGCCCAGCCGGTTTGTGCCGTTGCGAAATCGACACACGTCAACGTCACGTTCACCGGTACCGCAGCTTGCGCCCAGCTCACCCCGTTATCATCGGAATAGATGATAACACCATGTACGCCCACGGCGACCAGCCTGCCTCCAGGTGTGCAGGTGATTGCTATCAACGGCACACCATCCAGCGTCTTCACCCTTATGGCTGGCGTATCAAGAGCCAGAACGCCGGTCTGCGCACGCGCTGCCGTAGGCCTCAAAGCGCTGGCCGCAGCCAGCCCGGCACAGCCAAATACCAATCTGCGGCGGCGCAATGAACTCACAGGAAACACTGAATACAAACTAAAAAGACCATACTTCATGGAAAGCCAATCAAAAAGTCACAGTGCACCCCAGCCTTGATGCGGCGGAATGCACCACTTTACGCGCAAGCCGAAAGGCATGGCCGGTATTTCCGGCCATGCCTTCGACTCTCAGTACTGCGCCGAAGCCGCCATATTCGTGGGATCGAAAGTTGACGGCGGAAAACTCGCGGGGAAAACGATGGTCGCCTTTTGCGATTCACGCCACGCCCCCTGAGTCGAGCAATAGTCATCCTTCTGCAAGTTGTGGACACAGTTATTGCCGGGAATCAGCCCCGGCAGCTCCGGCCTGCAATTATTGTAGAGTAGGTTGACCCTAACCAGCGTATCGTTGCTGTCATATTCGTCGCTCACACCGATCAGCCATGTATCCTCATCGACATAAAAGCGGCGTTTTGCCAGCGTGTTGCGCTCACCAGGATGCAGCGTCGCCTCCACGACCCAGCAGCGATGCTTCTCCCAGCGCACGAGATCGGGGTCCAGGAAGTGAGCCAGATGCGCCGCCGCCGGATCCGCGCCGTACAGCTTGTTGTTGTTATACGGAATATACATCTCCTGCTTGCCTAGATATTTCCAGTCATACCGTTCAGTCGAGCCGTTGAAGCCGTAAATTTCATCGTAATTGGCAAAGCCATCGAATGTGGAGACCGGCGTGTCGAAAGTGAGCTCCGGTGCCCGGCGCACACGGCCCTGGCCGGGAAGTAGTTCCCAAGCTTGGGTGGGATGCTGGCTTGGATCCGTATATTCCCAGAAGAGAAGCTCCTGACCGACGAGATTTTGCGGCCCGTTATAATTGAGGACGAATGTGCTCAAATGTCCCCCAAAGGTCTCAGCCGAGCCGTTCGGATCATAATAGGGCCATGTATGTTTTTCAGTGATGATTGAGACCTCGGACGCCTGACCGTTCGCAACCGTCCAGCTCTCGTTGACAAGTTCGCGGCAATAGCCGAACCAAGCCGTGTTGTGGTTCCAAATAATCTGGCCGCCGGCCGTGTAGGGGTTGGACGTGTCAGGAATCGGGAAGGGAGCGCCGCCGAAGGCGTTCTCGAAGCCGAAGCGCCCGCCGACAGTATCCTGGGCAACAAAGCGTGCGTTGGCTTTGTTCTTGGCAATGTTATCGTACACATATTGTGGCATGGCGGCGGTACGATGGGTTGGGTAGACCTTAATTTTGAAGCCATATTTTGTCATCATGGCCTTCACGCCCTCGGAGAGCAGGGCGTCATGATCAGCCATGTTGCTGGAATCCACCACCACCACGGGCTGCTCGTCGGGAAACAGTTCGGGCACATAGTCGCCCGGCTTCAGGCCCGCCGGCAATGTTGTCATCCCGCCCGTCCAGGGCGGAATGGAACCATCGGCATTACCCGCCTGTTCGGAACCTATGGGGGTCAGACCGGCACCCAGCGCGGAAACCGGGGCCGCTTGAGCAAATGCGTGCCCGGCCTTGAGCGCCAGCGCGCTGCAGCCAGCTAGTGCTGCAAAACTACGTCTTTTCATTTTTTAACTCCCCGATGCTTAAAATGTATGTTGCAGGTTGAGAGAAACGAAGCCGCGATCTGCAAGGGTGTTGTACACCAGATCAGGCTTGCCAAGATAATCCTGGTAGCTAAGCGATGCGATCCAATTCACCCTGTACGCGGCCGTCACGCCAGCACTAAATACCCCGGTACCGTGGTACAATGCCTGGTCGACATCGGAGCGTCCGAGATAATTATAGGTAATACCGATTGGGAAGGTGAGCTCCGTTTGCGGCAGCACATTATTATAGGTCGGCGTCAGCGACAGATCGAAAGCGCCTGCAGTCGCCTGTCCGTTCGCCCTTAGCATGTTGCGGTTTTGCGTCACATTGATGAGGTGATTCAGCATGACTTCCCCGAGGATCGTTACGCCGCCAGGGTCGAGCGGCAGACTGGGCGTGATATATATGGTCGAGAGCTGTGCATCCCATGTCGTACCGACCGGATAACCAGGATTGCCGTTGGCATCAGAGTGTCCGAAATTGAGATAGGCCATGTTATATCTGCCGAGCAACGGCTGATGCTCGCGAACAGAGAATTCGCCCGCGACATTCGCATCCGCGACATTCGTCGAGAAACTCACGCCCTGCAGCCAGATATCGCGCGGATAGACCAGCAAATACGTGCCGGTGGATAAAGCGGGCGCCGTCGCGCCGGGAACCGGAGAAGGAAACGGCGCAAACGGAGCAACGCCAACTTCCGGCGACTTCGCATCAAACCGCTCGACATAGGCCCCTAGATCCCAGGCGGAAACCTGCTGTTGAACAGAGAGGCCAAACTGGCCGTTCTGGGACGGCGGCGTAAGGTCCCCAGTGCGGGTCAGCCCGATCAAAGCGTGGCCAGTATTGGCGAGCGTCAGGAAACTAGCGCCTTTGTCGAAGAAATTGACACTATTGAAGTATGCGCCCTCGCCCTGGAAATAATCATGTTCCCATTCGAACTGATAGTAGCCCTGAATAGTCGTGCCGGGGCGCGGCTGGTAAGTAAGGATCGCCTGCCCCACTGGCATGAAAATCTGCTGCGCCTGCGGGTTGATCAGATTCTGCGCCGACACAATATTGATCGGTGCTTGCCCACCAGCGATGCTATCAGTTGGCAAGAAAAGGCTCTGCCCCCAGAACAGCACGGTGCGCCCGACTTTCAACTCCAGCGACTGGCCATCGCCGAAGTCATGCTTAGCAAAGCCGAACGCGTCCAGGAACTGCGCGTTCAAACCATCGACATTGCGCGTGGCGCTCGTGAAATCAGTTTGCTTGGCCGTGTAGATCGCTGCCGAATACGGCTGGATGTCGTTCTGGTTGGTGCCCAGATACGGCGTGTTGATGTAGAACTGACCGCTGAAATGCGCACCGTAATCGCCGTCGCGAATATCTAGAACTGGCAAAGCCGAAAGTAGATTGGTGGTGATGCCATGCTGGAAGTTCGCGTCGCCATCTTGGCCCGACAACAGCGTACTGGATGGACTGTTGACGCGAAGCATCCCCGTGTAAGACACGGTCGTCGTCAAGTTAATCTCAAGATTATTCCCATACTGCGAGCCGTCATATAAATTAAAAGCCCGTGCCGGCCCGCCAAGCAGCAGCAAACCGCCACCGACCAGCACCGGCGACAGTCCCGCAAACCGGCCAACCGTACCCAACAACTGACGCTTTAGCTTAACATGATACCTTGTCTTGTTCATACGTCTTCTCCCTTTTAAACATATTAATTAATTATCTTCACTTCTCTTACGCCCTGTCCGGACGAGCGAAGCCGAGCACATCGGCGACGCCATTCCGGTCACATCCGAGACTCCCGTACACTGAAGCACCACCTCGTCAATGCCACCGTACGCCCGCTCGCCAATAGCCACGTCGCCGACAACATCTGGAGCAGTCCTTCAGGACTCGTCTCACTAAAAATATTGCTAAGGTTTTTTTTGAGCTCATGCAAGCCCTTCACGAAGGAGTTTTCTCCTCACGCCAAATTCCTAGTTTTTCTTGGACCACCCGATCCGAGGTACAGAACAAGAAGCAATCTTCCTCCGCTTCGAAAGAGCGCCACGTCCAGTTCGGCATAATGAAAACGTCTTGTGGTCCGAATTTGATGCGCTTGTCGCCGAGGACAACGCTGCCGCGTCCATAGGGCACCGCGACCATCACACCATCGGTCGAACGAATTTTTGCCGTTTTGGTGCCGGCAGGCAGATATGTCATCCAAGACGCAATGGTTGGTATCGGCCAACCCCCATCGATCGGGTTGGCGTACCGCAAAGTGGCGGCCCAGTGCGGGTCGAGATTGCCGGCCGAGGCAACAGCCACAAGCGCCGCGCGCGCGCGTTCGAAAGGATAGTTGAAAATCGGCGACGTCGCGCCGAACGGACTTTTACCCTCGATCGGAAGCATCGTGCTGCCGAACCGCGCCAGCGCATCTCCTTCGGGACGGGTGATAGCATGGGTCGCCGCGTTATAGTGTTCGTAAAAGCTGGCTTCGAAAAAATTGACGATATGCGCGTCAAGCATATCGACCCAGACCATTGGCCCGTCCGACAGATTGCCATGGTCATGCCAGGTCCATGAGGGAGTAATGACGAAGTCTCCACGCGCCATCGTCGTTCTTTCACCGGCCACAGCCGTGTAGCCGCCGGCACTCTCCAGGACGAAACGTAAGGCCGAAGCGACATGCCTGTGCGCCGGCGCAATTTCACCAGGAAGAACAAGCTGAATCCCAGCATACATCGTCGCCGTGGCTTTGCTCTGGCCCTTGAACGCGGGATTCTCCAGAATAAGGACACGCCGCTCCGCCTCTTCCGCAGTGATTAGACCGCCAGCCTCCATTAGATAAGGGCGGACTTCGTCATAACGCCAGATATAAGCCACAGTCTTGGGGTCCGGCTGGGGCGGTGCCATTTTGCCAATCTTTCCCCACAATGGTGCCATAAACTTTGCATCGATACGCCCATAAAACTCTTCCTTCTTAGCCTGAGTATTGGGAGAGACCGCGCTAGCTTTACCAGTTTTGCTCATTTTGATGACTCCACGAAGTTTTACTTTCGAGCCTTCCGGCTATTGATCCAGCATTACCGCATTGATGATATGGGGTTGGGTGTATTCGTGCAGCCCTTCCTGGCCGAACTCTCCGCCCCAACCGGACTGCTTTGCCCCACGAAATGGAATGGTGAAGTCGAGCGCCATGTGTTGATTGACCCATACGGTTCCGGCATCCACACGCATGGCGACCTCGGTCGCGCGTTCGATGTCGCGACCCCATACCGTTCCGGTAAGACCATACTCGGAGTTGTTGGCACGGGTGAGCACGTCTTCGATCTCGGTGTACTTCAAGACCGGCAGCACGGGGCCGAACTGCTCCTCGCGGACGATTTTGGCATTCTCCGAAATATCCCGGACAATCGTTGGAGGAATGAAATAACCAGGCCGATCGAGAGGTGCGCCACCAGCGATCACCACCCCATTTTCACGGGCATCGGCCAGAAACTCCTTGAGCTTCTCAAACTGCGCCTGATTCTGCACGGGGCCAATCTGCGTACCTTGCTTGGCGCCATCATCGACGATTGCCTCGTTTGCGAGCCGCGCCAGCTCGGCACAGAAAGGTTCATAGAGGCTCTCCGGAACGTAGGCGCGCTTCACCGCGAAGCAGATCTGACCCGCATTCCCCATCGCGCCCTGGAACACCTTCCGGGCAACGGCCACGGGATCGACATCGTCAAGGACGATGGCGGCATCGTTACCGCCGAGTTCAAGGGTCAGGCGCTTCAACGTGCCTGCGGCAGATTGAACCACTTTTTTACCCGTCAAAGTCGAACCCGTGAAAGAGACTTTGGCTATGTCGGGGTGAGACGTCAGAAGAGAGCCTAGGTCATTCTGGTCGCAGATGACGTTGAAAACGCCCGGGGGAAGCAGACCACGGCAGATCTCGCCAAAGAGCAGAGTCGTGAGCGGCGTGGTCGGTGCGGGCTTGGCGACGACCGTATTGCCCGCGACGAGTGCCGGCGCCACCTTTGCCATCAGTAAAATTAGAGGGAAATTCCATGGCGTGATGGCAGCGACGACGCCGAGCGGCGTACGGTGCTCGATCACTTTCCTGGTGGCATCCTGATAAATTACCCGGTGGCCGGGCCGCATGGCGGCGAAGGTGCGCAACACGGCCACACTTCCCATGACTTCGAACATCGCCTGATCGAGCGGCTTGCCCTGTTCCTGCGTAAGAAGAGACGCAAACTCTTGGGCTCGTTCCGTGAGAACGGCCGCGATTTGATCGACTGCTTCCGCACGCTTGTCGGCTGAGACCGCTGCCCAGGCAGGAAAAGCAGCCTTCGCGGCTGCCACCGCGTCATCGACCAGGGCCGCATTCGCGCACGGACAGCTCGCGAACGGTTTGCCCGTGGCAGGATCTACGACGTCGTACGCCGAAGATCCGTAGACGTTTTCTCCGTTAATTTGCATTGCAAATTTACGACTCATTATACGGAAGCTCCTCTCACAAATTTTATGCACGGCGCGCGCCGTGCTGTACGACAGTACACAGGAACTTTATAGTCCCTGCCCGGTGGAATACCGAGACATTCGAGAGGAAGCGTTAGAGCCGTTGTGGCGCGTCCATCATCCGCCGCAATCCGGTTTCAAACTGCTGAACGCGCCCGCGAACCGAGGCCGGCCAACGTCGCAGACGGCGAGCTCCCGGTCCGCTTCCTGCGCCTTCTCCTGCAGATAGCGATCACCCCAGACAACCATTTGATATGCAGATAGCCGGATCGATCACCGTATCGACCCATTCATGGACGCACTTCTGACCAAACATCTACACCTCATCATACAGAAACGGCTCAATGCCTCAATACCATGGACTCAATCAGCTCAAGCCGCGAGCTTGAGCTCGGCAAACCCCATGCCCGTAAGCCATTCCGGCATCGCTTCATACCCGATGACATCCGCCTTCGCTCCCCGAAGCGCACCCATGGCGCAGAACCAGTTCTTGATTTCCATGCAGCCATTTCCGCCTTCGGTTAAAATCTCGTCATCTGACAGCGCGAGAAGGGATTCGACATCCCCTTTACTGCATAGATCAAGAACGCGGCGGTCGAACTCGACATTCACCCGCCCCATCCCGGCGCTTCCAACCCAGTGGCTCATACCACCTGTGCCGAATACGACGACCCGCTCATTCGCCGGCCAGCTCTCAACCGCCCGGCGAATACTCTCGCCGATCTGGTAAGCGCGGCGGCTTCTAATAAACGGCCGCTGGGTGCAGTTCAGATAGATCGGGATTACCTTTATCGACGGAATGCTCTTTACTGCCAAGTGATAAGGTATGGCAACCGCATGATCCACAGTCAGGGACTTAGCGAAAGACCAATCAATACCATCCTCGGCGCCCGTATTCAATATATGCCGGGCGAGCGGCTCGTTATTGGGCATCAAAGTTTTCTCAATACGCAACCAATCTTCGACCGGCCCGTCGATATCACCGACCGCTATCAAGCAACTGGGAATGCAATGCGGACCAAAATTAGTGTAATGATCATCCCCAACGATAATGACCGTGTCAGCCTTAAGTTCCTTAATACGCCCCGTAATCAGATCGAAGGCGCGACTAACGCTTTTCTCCTGCTCCGGATTCGCCAAACCCGCAAGTATACCCGAAAGTGCCGGATTATGCGGCATCAAAAATCCACCTACTATTTCAGCCATGACAATTGTTTCCTTTACTCATCCTGATCAGGAGGCAGCTACAGCTTAACCTCCACCCGACTTAGGCAGCTTTGCGCGGCCCGTTCACCGTCGCAACATATTCCGGCATCCGCATCGCACCATGGATAGCCGTGAACGCCGACAAAAGCAAAAGAGCACTCACATCCCGCGAGAGTATCTTAGGAAGATCCCATGACAATAGAAGCGAGCGTTCCTCGTCATCAAGATTAAAGCGTTTCAGATAAGATTGTTGATCTTCACGGTAACGCCGCATCTCTTCTACATCCGAGAGAGCTTTCCAAAGCGCCTTTTCGATTGCATTCGAACTCATTAAAACCTCCATTACGCAAATTCATACACACTCTGTTCGCACAAGCTTTTGTAAACCAGAACTATTGTGAAACAGCCCCAATTTCCTTCTCAATTCCAGCCCAACGCTCCCCAACGACGCGCGCGTCCTCATGGATATGGTCGGGGAAGACATCGTATGGCGGACGCCATGGCCCGGTCTGCGTCTTGACGATGCCGATATTGTACATCAAGAACTCCTTGAAACCACTGGCCGAGAACATGGGCTGGACAGCCTAATTTTTCCGTCAGTGATCTTTTTTGGCGCGGGTCCAATCACCGGTCGCGTGGGCTTCGGCAACCTCGTCGCGCAGTGCGACGGTGGGGGGCGGAGGGGGGAGGCAGCCCCTACCGCCGCTCCAGAAAGCGTTGATGTCGTCACCCACCCACGCTGCGGCGTTACATAATCAAGCTCGATCGGAATTGGCCAAATCTTGCCCCGGATAACTTCGAGATTTCGCAGCAGACCAGAGAAACCGATATATTTGGCTGAGATCACCTGCGGAATATTGCTGGCCTGCATCCCGAAACTGGGTGGAAGATCGGACCTAAAGGCTTCCGACTTGGCATAAACGCAAACGCACATGTCCAGGCAAGCTTGGACAACGTCTTTGTAAAAGCGCACTGCGGTTGGAACACTCGGGGTGCACCACATCGGGATACCCAGCATCGGGCCACCACTCCGAGATCGACGCCCCACCGAGCAAGCTCGATCGCGTCGCGTGTATTGAACGCCCCGGCACCAACGAAGCAAAAGCATGCAACCACACCGCCTTCCGACCAACGCCGCCGTGAAACGCCTCTTCTCGCTGAGGGTTAACATAGCGGCTTTGCCATACGCGCCCACCGACAAACCCCCGTCATGACCGATTCGAATCGCCACCCCAATGGCACAGGCTGTCTCGCCAAGATCAAACACATCACTCATTAATGCCATTCTTCGCCGTCATAAGAATAACCACCCAGGCTAATTACAACACCAACCATCGTAGTTCAGCACCCTTTTGACAACCCACCGTACCGCAAAGAAAACACTTCGTACCTTTGAAATTGCATTTTCTTATTTCCCATCTTTGAAATAATAATACACACTTTTACTAAATTTGTCAAATTCGAACAGCACTGATCGTATCCAACATCATTGTGATTCCCGCGGTCAGTCGACAAGCTACTTGCAGAATCCGCACTCAGATACTTGCTCAATTCATGTGACGGCGGTTGACGTAACGGCATGCGATGGGAACAAGCCAACATGCGCCGACTGCGCCGGCAATCGCCGCCCTAACTCCTGCTCCAACCACAAGGTCGTCTCTCTTAATGCCGTAAATGATGCCCCCGTCTCGATTCCGCTGCGGTCCAGCATATAGACGAGGTCCTCTGTGCCGATATTGCCAACCGCTCCACGAGGCGCGAACGGACAACCGCCAATGCCACCGAGGCTCGCATCGAGCGTCCGTACGCCGCACCGGATCGCGGCATCTGCATTAGCGTAGCCTGTGTTGCGGGTGTTGTGAAAATGCGCACGCAGCGGCATGTTTGGGACCGCTGTGGCCACAGCGGAGAACCGTTCTTCAACATCTTTGGGTGTGCCGACCCCAATCGTGTCCGCCAGAGACAACTCATCCAACCCGATCTCGGCAATTTTTCGAGCCAGTTCGACAACGCGGCTCGTAGGCACCTCACCTTCGAACGGACAGCCGAACGAGGCCGCGATCGTGACGGAGCGGAACAGGCCGGCCTCTTTCGCGCGCCTCGAGATTACGCGCCAGATGTTCAGGTTTTCCTCGATCGTGGTACCCTGATTGCGCGCGCTGAATGTGTCACTGGCCACGACGGCAAAGGTGATCTCTTGCAGGGCATTCGTGGCAACCGCCCGGTCGAAGCCGCGCTCATTGAGGACGAGGCCGGAAAGGCGCGCGCCCTCCAGATTTCCAAGCCCGGCCAGCACTGCCTCCGCATCCGCCATTTGCGGCACACGCTTGGGACTCACGAAGCTGGCCACCTCGATGCGGTTGAGACCAGATGCAGCGAGCTTCCGGATGAATTCGATTTTCGTCTGCGTGGGCAGGATTTTACTATCATCCTGCAACCCATCGCGCGGGCCGACCTCGACGATTTCAACATTATGCGGACGGGTTTGTGTCATGTGGCACCTCCAATTTCCCAGGTAAACATCGGCCTAGATCGCGCCCACGATCTTCTGTTTTACGAGTTCCGCGATCCGTTCTGGGCCATAGCCGAGAAGATCCACGAGTATCTCACGGTTGTGCTCGCCCAGCTCTGGCCCGGCTCGATACACACCGCCCGGCGTCTCAGAGAGTCTCGGCACCACATTCTGCATCTTGAGGGAGCCGAACGCCGGGTGCGGAACATCGATAATCGCTTGGCGCGCCTTGAAGTGAGCGTCTTCGAGCATCTTCTGGCGCGCGGTAGATATCACCGCGAGGAATACTATGCTCGTCCAGGAGCCTGCCAAGTTCTTCACGACCAAGAGTCGAGGTCCAGTTCGAGATGATCTGGTCGAGTTCCACCTGATGATCGCCACGGGAAGTATGTGTGGCATAGCGAGGATTTTCCGCGAGCTCGGGTTGGCCCATGGCGGCGGCGAGGCGTTTGAAAACGGTATCCTGGTTTGCGGCGATCAGGACAAAGACGCCGCTCTTGGTGGGATAGACGTTGGAGGGCGCGATTTTCGGCAGAATTGCGCCGGTCCGCTCCCTGATGTAACCGGTCTTGTCATATTCCGTGACGAGATTTTCCATCACAGCCAGTACGGCCTCGTAGATCGCACTATCGACGACCTGTCCGCGCCCGGTCCAGCCACGCGCATGAATTGCCATCAGTCCGCCGAGGCAAGCGAAGGTCGCCGCAAGCGTGTCCCCGATCGAAATACCCACGCGGGACGGCGGGTTGGACGGATCGCCCGTCACATAACGCATCCCACCCATTGCTTCACCAATCGCGCCGTAGCCGGCCTTCTGTGCGTAAGGGCCGGTTTGTCCGTAACCGGAGACGCGAATCATCACGAGCCGGGGGTTGATTGCGGAGAGCACGTCATAGCCGAGCCCCCATTTCTCCATGGTTCCAGGCCGAAAATTCTCAATCAGCATATCTGATCTCTTAACCAAGTCCTTGATAATGGCCTGGCCGCCAGAGTCGCGCGCATTGATCTCCACGGATTTTTTGTTACGCGCCACGACCGGCCACCAGAGCGACTTGCCATCCACCTTTTCCCGCCCCCATTCGCGCATCGGATCACCCTGGCCAGGCGCCTCAATCTTGATGAGTTCCGCACCAAAATCAGCCATCAGCTGGCCGCAGAACGGTCCGGCCAGCAACTGCCCCATCTCAATCACGCGCAGGTCGGATAACGCGCCCCCCGAGATCTTGCTATTCATTATCTTCGCTTCTTCCTTCTTTATTTCTGAGTCGATATTTTCACCAACCGTGATCGCCTCACTTGCGACACCAACCTGCTTGTTCGGGGTTCGTTTTATCATTCCGCCTCCTATTTGATCGGTGGCGCCCACAAAGCATGGAAACCAAAATCAGACGGAGGATCGACCTAAGCCCGTAGTCCCGCCCCTGCCAGCCATACGCTCCGTTCCAAAACCTTCTTCAACTCCATCGCCCAAACCTCAAAATCAGAGGCCAGACCGAATCATATAAAATCGCATCGGATCAATAGGAGGGATACTTCAACAAATTGCCCTGACATCTGCTAAAATTATCTGACAAATCCGGGCTTACTCAAGAATCAGATCGGCTGCCCGCCAAGCCACGGCCATAACAGGCCCATTGGTAAACCCAGACACCTGAGTCGGCATCACCGAGGCATCGACCACACGCAATCCCGAAACACCGCGAACCCGCAGCTTGCTGTCAACGACCGCGAGACTATCTTGACCCATTTTGCAGGTCCCTACCGCGTGATAGAGGCAATTTCCTGTCTGCCTGACAACGTCCAATATCTCATCGTCAGTCTTAACATGCGGGCCCGGAAGCGTCTCTGCTCCGACGTAGGCCTGCAACGCGGGCTGACCAAAAAGCCGGCGCAAATACCGCACGATTGCAACGGCGGTACTGCGGTCGAGCTCAGTAGACAAAAAGCTAGGCGCTATTGTCGGTTGAACAGCCGGGTCTGTCGACCGGATTCTGACGGAGCCTTGGCTTTCCGGTCTTAGCTGGTAGGCCACGAAGTGCATCCCGTGCCCTGAATCAAACTCAAATTTCCCCTTGCCCGGGCCGCGAGCGAGAGAAAATGGCGCTCCGAGCAATTGGGCATCCGGCCGATCAAGCCCCGGTTGTGTTTTGAAGAACCCACATATGTCATAAGCACTGGTCGCCATAAGCCCCCGCTTGAAGAGAAGATACTCAAGCGCGTTTGCCAAAAGTCGAAAACCAGAAAACTCGCCGTTAAGGCTTATGGGTTCTTTAAGCCTGTACTGGACCATGGTTGCCCAATGATCACGAAGATTTTGCCCGACGCCCGGGCTGTCCTGGATCAGATCAATCCCGAGCGCACGAAGATGGTCCGCCGGACCGATCCCGGAAAGCTGGAGGAGCTGAGGAGACTGAATTGAGCCCGCCGAAAGAATAATTTCCTTACTTGCCCGATACTCCTGGACTTGGCCATTATGCAAGCAGACGATCCCCACGGCCCGCGTTCCTTCGAACACAACCTTTTCGACAAAGGTCCGTGTACGAATAAAGAGATTGGGCCGGTGCTTGATGGGATCCAAAAAAGCACTTGCGGCGCTCACGCGCACGCCATTCTTGATCGTTCGCATCATGTAACCGATGCCTTCTTGATCAAGCCTGTTTATATCGTCCCTTCGTTTGAGACCGAGTGATACGCCCGCATTAATAGCTGCTTCACCGAGCGGATAGCGGTAAGGGTGACGCGAAACGTGCAATGGCCCCCCGGCGCCGCGCAACTCATCTGATCCCAAGGCATGATCTTCCATCTTCCGGAAACATTCCGCCATATCGGACCACCCCCAGCCATCGGCTCCGAGAGCGACCCAACCATCAAAATCCTGGGGTTGTCCGCGAGCGTAATGCGTTCCATTCACGGAACTGGACCCCCCCAGCGTCACGCCTCGCACCCAAGCATCCGCAGGAAACCCGTTATCCTCGTCCGGCTCCGTCAGGAACTGCCTAACATAGGTTCCGTTGTCCATAAGCTTGGGGAAGCCCTTAGGCATTGAAACGAAAAGGGACCGGTTTGATCCTCCTGCTTCCACAACGAGAACCCTGAACCGCCCATTCTCGGACAGCCGATTGGCGAGCACGCATCCGGCGGAACCGGCACCGACAATGATATAATCAAAGGTTTCCACCAAATACCCCCCCCATTCATTTCGCCCTGCACAATGGACGGCCCCGCAGCCGATCTAATATACTTTCCGCCGGGATCGCGAAGCCGCTTATTGTGCTCCATAGAAATTCGTATAGAGCACAAAGCGTGCGATATGACGATCTTCGCCGCATCATCGACCACCATCCGTCCAGGTCTCCGCGCAGCCCTAGTTCAAAACATCAGAAGATATACTGGGATTCACGGTCAGTCCACCGTGCCCGTCGCGGAATCATCGAAAAGGGGCTTGCGGAACTCGTGGCCCCAGATGTCCCTGGTGTAGTACTCGGTCTGGTGCTGCGCCGGGCGCCCGCCGGTGCCGTACTCGATCAACCAGCCCGATGGATTGCTCGTGTAGAACGAAATCATCCGGTCGTTCGAGTGCTTACCGAGCGTGATCTCGACCGGCACTTTACGCTCGTTGGCGAGTTGGTAGGTCATCCCGACGTCGTCGATTTCGGTGACCTCGACCATCAGATGATGGATGCGTTTAGTGCACACTCCCTGCGCAAATGCGATCGAATGGTCACGGTCGTTGCAGTGCATGAAGTAGAGTTTGGCAATGTGACCGCCGGGTATTTCCTGCTTGTACTCTACCGTGCCACGCATCCCGAGCACGCTGCTGTAGAACGCCTGCGACACATCGCCATCTTCGGTCCGGACGACCGCATGGCCTATGCCGCCGGTGCCAGTTGAGAATTTCCCGAACATCCGGCGCCCGGGATAGAATGGCTTATGCGCATCCACGCGCGGGCCGTGAAAAATCTCGAGCGGATTGCCGAACGGATCTTCGAACTTCAGCACGGCGAGCACATGGCGTTCTTGGCACTCCGCTTCGGTGCCGACCCGGTAGGGCACTTTGAAGCGCTTGAGCTGATCTTGCATCTCCTTGAATTCATCGGGGCCGGCTACGCGCAGACCGAGATAGGCAAGGTCGTCCGTACCGCCGGCATGCAGCGCGATGCGATGATGCCATTCGTCAATCCGGAGATAAAAACGATCACCCTCGCCCTCGTCGAGCCATTCCATCCCGATAACGTCGGAAGCGTATTCCTTCCACGCCTTGGGGTCACTGATATACGCACCGAGATAGCCTAATTCTGTAATCTGAACCATGTGTCGTCTCTCCACATTAGGATACGTAACGCGGGCTACGAGGCCGGCGCGGATTTCTCAAGGTACGCTTCAAAAAATTCGATCCGATCGTTGCCCCAGAACATCTGATCGTCGACGGCTAACATCGGCACCCCGAAAACGCCGCGCGATTTTGCAGCCTCGGTCTCGCTCTCGAATTGCTTGACGATCGCCAGATCGTCGATGCCGCGCAGCAGCGCCTCGGGCGGGAGCCCGGCTGCCCGCGCTATATCCGTCAGCGTCTCGTCGAGGTCGGGATTTTTCCCATCCCCCCACACGGCGTTGTAGGCGGCATGCAGATATTCCATCTCGCGGCCCTGCGTACGTGCCCATAGAAAGCCGCGATTGACGCGGGCGGTCTTCAGCCCCGTCGGCGACTTAAGGGATACGCCGTAGCGCTCAGCCCATCGATGCAAGTCGGCGGCTAGCACCTTGAACTTAGCTGGGATGTCGCGGTTGAAGGGGCCGGTGTTACCAGCCGCGAAGCGGACCGCGATCAAATCCACCGGATGAAGGACGAACATTGCCCGGCCCTTGTAGCGCTTGATTATCTCAGGCAGACGAGTCGAGGCGAGATAAGCATACGGACTGATAATATCGAAATAGAAATCGACGGTCTTCATGACTTTCTCCTGCGCGGATCGCGCTACATACTACCGTAGAGCTAGTCGATGGTGACTGCGGTAGCGACTGCTGAGGTTCTTCTCCCACCTCGAACTTTCACGTTCAAGGTCAACTTCTGCCAAACTAGCGTTCCTCCAAACGCCCCCACCGGCTCAATTTTATCCGCGCAGCCGGGCCGGCAGCGTCTTTCTGGCAAGATTTACTTAGTCCGATTGCGAATCGGCGTCAAGTCTCCGCCGCCCCAGTTCCAGGGCACTCGCACTTCAAAACAGGGCGAGGAATTTAGTGAGGTAGGCGTCATTCCACCCGGCTCGTCTGACCACCCTACCCCTGGCGATTTCTGCGGCTGCTGCGCCGGGATGCTCTGGTGGAGCGATACGGACCCGCCGCGCGGCTGGTGTTGCTGCCGATGCCATCCGCCCTCGCATTTGGAGGCCGGACAATACCGGGTGGTGGCCACTTAAGCGCCCCCTTTGCGCGGCACGGGTAAGCGGGGCAGAGTGCAAGCTGAGACGACTCGCAGTTTTACAAGGAAATTAAACCGCAATGCCCACGCTGGACTGGATTGGCAAGAAATCCGTGGTGAACCACCATCGGGAGGTGCCTTATCGCCTGCTGCATTGCGACAAGAGCAAATCGGGGCGATCCGGATGCAGGTAATCTGCTGGTGCAGGGCGATAATCTGGAGGCGTTGAAGGCGCTGCTGCCCTATTACGCGGGCAGAGTAAAATGCATCTATATCGACCCGCCTTATAACACCGGCAATGAGGGGTGGATTTATAACGATAACGTCAATTCGCCGGAAATGCGCGAATGGCTGGGCAAGGCCGTGGGCAAGGAAGCCGAAGATTTATCGCGGCACGATAAATGGTTGTGCATGATGTATCCGCGCTTGCGGCTGCTGAAGGAGTTTTTGTCGGATGACGGTGCAATATTTATTAGTATTGATGATGTGGAAGTTCACAGCTTACGCATGATCCTTGATGAACTTTTTGGACGCTCAAGGTTTGAGTCGTAGATACAATGGCAAAAGCGTTATACGCGAAGCAACAATACAAACGGGTTTACCACGCAGACAGAACATATTGTTGTTTATGCCAAAACAGAAAACTTTAAGCCGAATTTGCTGGAGCGAACCGAGGAAGCAAATGCACGCTATGAAAACCTCGATAATGACCCGCGTGGCGTGTGGAAGCCAATTCCTTTTCTGAATCCAGCATCGGCGGAAGCGCGCCCAAATCTCGTTTATGAAATATGCAATCCAAATACAGGCGAAAAAAACTGTCCCAAAGCGGAAGGCTTGGCGAGTTGAAAAAACCGCTTACGACCTTTTGGTTGCTGAAAACAAACTCTATTGGGGTAAGGATGGGAAAAGACCTGTTCCTGACGTCAAAAGATTTTTGACGGAGGTTAAAGAAGGGATAACACCTGTTAATTTTTGGCCCTATTCACAAGCAGGACACACGGATGATGCGCGAAGAGAAATAAAAGAGATCTTTGCATCTGACTCATTCGACACCCCAAAGCCGACGAAGCTTATCGAACAAGTGTTGCTGCACGCAACAAATAGCGATGACATTATTCTTGATTCTTTTGCCGGATCAGGAACGACGGGGCACGCCGTGCTGGGTCTCAATAAGCGCGACGGTAAAAACAGAAAATTTATCCTGGTCGAAATTGGCAAAGAAATTGCCTGCTCTGTTACTTCGGAACGGCTGCGACGAGTAATCAATGGCTATGATAAAGGCGGCGACCCTAAAAAGCCCGTTGAAGGTCTCGGCTCCGGCTTCCGTTTTTGCGCTCTCGGCGACCCCCTGTTTGATGCGGAGGGGAGTGTAAGCCCGGAAGTCACCTTCCCGGACCTCGCGGCGCATGTATTCTTTTGCGAGACCGGCTCGCCCATTCCAAAGCGTGCCTCTGACGCCAGCCCGCTTATCGGCACCTTCAAGGGCCGCGCCGTGTATCTACTGCACGCGGCGGAAAGTGTGGGCGTAGCCAGCACCCGTGCGGGCAATGTTCTCACCGCCGCCAAGCTGGCCAAGTTGCCGCTGCCGAAGCCGGGTTTTACCGGCCCGCGCGTGGTGTATGCCGAGGGCTGCACCGTGCCCGACGACCGGCTGACCGCGCTGGGCATCACCTTCAAGCAAATCCCCTACCAGATCGAGGGGCTGTAACCATGCCCACCCCGCCGCGCGAGGGCGAAATTCTGTTCTACGCCACCCCCAGCGGCCCTACGCGGCTGGAGGTGCTGTTCGAGGATGAAAGTTTTTGGCTGACCCAGAAGCGCATGGCCGAACTGTTCGAGGTAGGGGTGCCGACGATCAACCACCATTTGAAAGAGATTTTTGCCTCCGGGGAGCTGGTGGAAGATCGAACTATTCGAAAAATTCGAACAGTTCAAACCGAAGGCGCGCGGTGCCCTGAGCGATTACGACAAGACGGCGTTGCTACTGGCCATGCCACCGGAAGCCGCGCCAAGCATGACGGCCTTAGTCCATAAATCGCGCGGTGCCAGGTTAAAAAATGTTGCCCCGGAGGCTCCCAAAAAACCGTTTGCTGTGCCGCGACTCGCAGTACGCGGCGTGGGTGGGCTGGAACTCTTTGACCGTGCGCATTTTCTGGATACCCCTTGGAAGCTGGAAGAGTGCAATGCGGAGAAAGTGCTGGACTTTTTTACTCCCCCAAAACAGGGGAGCGAAGAGGCACATGTTGATGTGGACAGCACGGGGGTGGTGCAGGTGGAGTTCATCACCGACCTGCATGAGCAATTGATGCTGGCCCTGGCGGAACGCGGCTGGACCAAACCCGCTTTGGTGAACTGGCTTGACCGCCGCCTGCCACGCGGCAGCCGCCAAGACATAACCCGTATATCGGCAACCCTATTCATTACCCATGCCCTGGACGCCATTACCGCAAGCCATGGCATGAGCCTGGAGGGGCTGGCGCGGGCTAAATTCCGCTTGGTTGAGGCTTTGGTGAAAACCATTGCGAAGTACCGTGACCAACGGCAGGCAACGGCATTTCAGAACGCGTTGTTCCCGCAAAGTGGCTTAGAGTTCGAGACGAGTTCTGAGGTTGAGCTGGTTTTTGAGGAGAACCGCTACGGATACCAGCAGCCCTACCAAGGCGGCACGGCGTTCAACAAGCATTTCCTCCGGGTGGTGGGCGACCTTAAAGCCAACGGCGAGGAATATGAGTGCGCCGTGTACCTTGAGCGGCTGAGCGCCGTGAAGGCTTGGGTGCGGAACACCGACCGGCAGCCTCATTCCTTCTGGCTGCAAACGTCATCGGACAAGTTCTACCCTGACTTTGTGGCGCAGTTGGAAGATGGGCGGATTCTGGCCGTGGAGTATAAGGGGGAACACCTCGCATCAAACGACGACTCGAAGGAAAAAAAGAGCATCGGCGAGCTTTGGGCTGACCGCTCAAACGGGCGCTGCCTCTTCCTTATGATCGAAAACAAGGAATTCACCCGGATCGACCGCATGATTAGGGCAAAATAGTCCTCCCGCCCTCCGTGCACATGGGCATCGTGAGCGCCGCCGCGCGGCAATTCTCGTCCGGCACGGGCGTGAATGAGAAACGAAATAGAAGCACGCCCGGAAGTGCCTATAAGCGCCCTGGGCGCGGTGTGAGATGGCGATATTCAGCCCACCATAGGCCGCCGAAAGGCGCGTCAATTGCGGGGGCCCGGCTGGCCCCGCCACCGCGTTCACTCCTTTTAACCGAGGCTCCGCGCGTGCGAGACCGGCAAAAGGCCGCCCAAACAACGCCCGCGCGTGCGTGTGGCTGGGTTTTCTGTGCAATAACGCGCGCGCGTGCGCGCGAGGCTTATTTACCAGCCGATTCGCCTCTCGCGGTACGATCCGCGCCACGCGCGCGAAGACAATATATCCGCTCATGTCCCGCATTATCGGGCCATTCCTGAAGCCCCTGTGAAGCCCCACGGAAAATTGCGTGGTGGCACTTGCCAGAAAACGCCTCATAAGTCTTTGAAAAGAAATGGTGGGTGCTGTAGGGATCGAACCTACGACAAGCTGATTAAGAGTCAGCTGCTCTACCAACTGAGCTAAGCACCCGCCGCGCGCACCCTCTAGCAAACCCCGCTGGAGAAGGAAAGCCCGTCCCAGTCCCTTATATGAGAGTGCAGCCGGCCCTGGCCCGGGTCTGCTAATTTTTTCCGTGCATATTGCTCTCGCATAGCCCTAATAATGCCCAGGCCCCTTTGAGGATACGCAATAGCCCTGGCGGGACACAAATCGTTGGGGGAATTATTTTATCCCTACAGGCAAGATTTATTGGCTTCAGAGTAATTTTAAGTAGAACTTATAACGGGTTTGTATACTTGAGATTGAAGCTCAACCATGGGGATATTATGGCAATTCAGATTTTGCGAGCGATTACGCAGCACGTGAATTATGTTCAATGGTCCGCCATTGCCTGGTGACAAAATCAGAAAAAGCCCATTGTTGTGACCACAGCAGTTGCCAGTTTGGACAATGGTACGAGAATGACGGCGGCGAACTGATCCGGGGCATGGGTGTACCTGAGGCAACCGCTTTGTGGACGGAAATTGGCCAGCACCACGAGGCTTTTCACCGCACGTCAATCGCCGCCGTGCAAGCCCGCCGCGCGGATACACTGCGCGCCAGGCAAATGGAAACGGCCATGTTGCAGCGTTCTACCCTTTTGGTAAATCGACTGTTGGCGCTTGATGGAATCATGACTCAAAAAGCCTGCGCTGCGTAACACCGCACCGCGGCCCTGGGGGGGTGCTTCGCCTCGCGTATTTGAAGAAATTAAACTTAACTACGCGTTAGTTATGTTTAATTTCAGATTTTACAACAAGCTCCCGCCAGATTTTTGTTGAACAGCAATTTATGTGAGTTTACGAGCGTAGATGGCGTAGGGTGTTGCATTCACCCGCCTCACGCATTCACCGTCGTTCGCGTGTCGCGGAGAAGGTAATTTCCGGGAAATTTTCCTTCATGCGGTTGAGCTCCCAGGTGTTGCGCACCAGGTAAACTGGCGCACCCTCGCGGTCCTCACTCATCGCGGATTTGTTCTGCTCGATGAAGGTTTTCAGTCGCGCCTGCTCCTCTGAGAATATCCAGCGCGCGGTGTCGAACGGTGCCGGCTCGAAGGCCACAGGGACGGCGTATTCAGCCTCGATACGGCTGGAAAGCACGTCCAACTGCAGGGCGCCGACGACACCAACGATCCAGTCCGAACCGGTCATGGGCCGGAACACCTGGGTGACGCCTTCCTCGGCGAGGTCTTCCAGCGCTTTGCGCAACTGCTTCGCCTTCATGGGGTCGGCCAACCGCACGCGGCGCAGGATTTCAGGCGCGAAATCCGGGATACCCGTAAAACGCAGTTTCTCGCCCTCGGTCAGCGTATCGCCCACCCGCAGGGTGCCGTGGTTGGGGATGCCGATGATATCGCCGGGATAGGCTTCCTCGGCCAGGGAACGGTCCTGCGCGAAGAAGAAGATCGGCGCCTGGATGGCCATGGGCTTGAGTGTGCGCGAATGGACTAGCTTCATGCCACGCACGAATTTGCCCGAGCAGATGCGGGTGAAGGCGATGCGGTCGCGGTGCTGCGGGTCCATGTTGGCCTGCACCTTGAAGACGAAGCCGGTGACTGGGGTTTCGTCGGGCTGCACCACGCGCGTGTCCGCCGCGCGGGGCTGCGGGGCGGGGGCGTTGGCGACCAGGCCTTCCAGCAACTCGCGCACCGAATAATCTTTCAGGGCCGAGCCGAAATACACCGGGGTGAGATGCCCCTCGGAGAACGCCTGCAGATCAAATGGCGGGTAGGCGGCGCGGATCAGTTCCACGTCCTCCTCCAACTGCACCTTCTGGTCCGCGGGAATGTTGAACTTGGCGCCACGCTCCTCCTGCCCCGGCTTTACCGCCGAAACCAGACGGTCGTTCGTCAGGTCGAAGCAGCCCCTGAACAACCCGCCGGTGCCGATCGGCCAGACCATCGGCGTGATGTCCAGCGCCAGCGTGTTGGCGATCTCGTCCAGCAGTTCGAACGGGTTCTGCCCCTCGCGGTCTACCTTGTTGATGAAGGTGGTAATCGGGATATTACGCAGCCGGCAGACCTCGAACAGCTTTTTGGTTTGTAATTCGATGCCCTTGGCCGCGTCGATCACCATCACCGCGCTGTCAACAGCGGTGAGCGTGCGGTACGTGTCCTCGGAGAAATCCTCATGGCCCGGCGTGTCCAGCAGGTTGAACACCGCGCCGCCGAACTCAAAGGTCATCACCGAAGAAGTAACCGAAATGCCGCGCTGGCGCTCGATTTTCATCCAGTCCGAGCGGGTTTGCCGCCGGTCCTGGCGGGCCTTGACCATGCCCGCCTCGCGGATGGCACCGCCGAACAACAGCAGCTTCTCCGTCAGCGTGGTTTTACCGGCATCCGGGTGGGAGATGATCGCAAACGTGCGCCGGGGCGGAACGCTCGTGGCGGTTTCAGCAATGGGTAGGGCTTGGTCCATCGGGAGCCCCTAGCAAGAATCCGCTCCCGATGCCACCGGCGGAGGCGTTACGCGACCACAGTGTTGCTATGCCAAACCTTGGGCGCCACCGCGAAGAACTGGCCGACGTTGCCGCGCCAGATCTGGAATTCCAAAGCGCCACGGAATTTCTCCATGTGGTCAGCCACGTTTTCCCACTTGACCTGCAACACAAAATGTTGCGGGTTCTCAATGCTATGGTGCAGTTCCAGGCCATGGCAGCCGGGCGAACGCAGGAAGGCCTCTCGGCTCGCCTCCACCCCGGCGATGAACTGAGCTCCGGTGCCGGGAATGACCTCAATTTCGGCAAACTCTGTAACCACGTGACGCCTCCTTTGATAACTAGGTTATATTTACCAACATAATGAGCCTGTACA
This sequence comes from uncultured Alphaproteobacteria bacterium, assembly GCA_963696195.1. Classification (GTDB taxonomy): domain Bacteria; phylum Pseudomonadota; class Alphaproteobacteria; order Acetobacterales; family Acetobacteraceae; genus Acidocella. Next base: position 627,252 of record OY968826.1, on the reverse strand, counting down.
GGCTCGCACCTCCAAGAGACCGGCTTTCTCATAACATGATGTGTCAACCAAACAGGAGAAACATATGTCAAAAAAACTCGCGGCTGAATTTTTCGGTACATTTTGGCTTGTCTTTGGCGGTTGCGGCGCTGCTGTGCTCGCGGCCGGGTTTCCACAACTTGGCATTGGTTTTGCCGGAGTCGCGCTGGCGTTCGGCCTTACTGTGTTAACCATGGCCTATGCCGTGGGCGGCATTTCCGGCGGGCATTTCAACCCGGCGATTTCCTTTGGCCTCGCCATTGCCGGGCGCTTTAGCTGGGCGGAGGTTATCCCCTATTGGGCCGCCCAGGTTGCCGGCGGTATCGGCGGTGCGGCAGTGCTTTATGTCATCGCCTCGGGCGCACCCAATTTCGTCGCAGGCGGGTTTGCCTCTAATGGCTACGGCGCGCTCTCACCGGGCCACTACAGCATGCTAGCGGCACTGGTGGCTGAAACCACGCTTACCGCGGCGTTTCTCATCGTCATCCTTGGCGCGACGGCAAAGACCGCACCCGCGGGCTTTGGGCCGCTCGCCATCGGTCTGGCGCTCACCCTCATCCATCTCATCTCAATTCCAGTGACAAACACGTCAGTAAACCCAGCCCGCTCCACCGCGGCAGCGCTTTTCGCGCGGACTGATGCGCTGGGGCAGCTGTGGCTGTTCTGGGTGGCCCCCTTGGCCGGAGCCGCCATTGGCGCGCTTATCTGGAAACTTCTGATCGAGACGGAAGCCTCCTGAAAAGGGAGGCTTTTCGCGCCGCGCCTAGCCTCCAACCGTCTTGTAAACCTGCTCACCCAAGCCTTGCACGCCGACTTTCATGTGCTGGCCGGGGCGTAGGAAGATGGGTTCTGGCTTTTTGCCCAGGCCGACGCCGGCGGGCGTGCCGGTGGCGATGATGTCACCGGGGTGCAGGGTGATGAACTGGCTGACGTAGCTGACCAGGAATTTGACGCCGCAGATCATGTTGCTGGTGCTGCTGTCCTGCATGCGCACGCCATCGACCTCGGTCCAGAGTTTGAGGTTCTGCGGGTCGGGCACTTCATCCTTGGTGACGAGGTAGGGGCCGACTGGGCCGAAGCTGTCGCAGCCTTTGCCTTTGTCCCAGGTGCCGGAACGCTCGATCTGGTAGGCGCGCTCGCTCACGTCGTTCACGGTGCAATAGCCGGCCACGTAGTCCAGCGCGGTTTCCTCGGACACATGGGAGGCTTTGGTGCCGATGACGACGCCCAGTTCCACCTCCCAGTCGGTTTTCAGTGAGCCGGGGGGGATGATGATGTCATCGTACGGGCCGCAGAAGGCGGAGAGGGATTTGAGGAAGAGGATGGGTTCTTTGGGGATTTTGCCCCCGGTTTCGGCAGCGTGGTCGGCGTAGTTCAGGCCGATGCAGACGAAGTTGAGCGGACGGGGAATCGGCGGGCCGATGCGGCGGTCAGCTTTGAGAATCGGCAGTTTTTCCGGGTCCATGGCTTGCAGCTGCGCCAGCCATTCCGGGCTGAACGGGTCCCCGGTGAGGCCGACAAAAGCGTCATCGAGGATGCGGGTATGGCCTTCGGCATCGAGAATGCCCCATTTTTCCTGGTGTGGGTCGCCGTAACGGAGAAGTTTCATCCTGGTATTCCTTACAATTGCGGGTTTCGCGCAAAACTCAGAGCTGGGTGGCGTAGATGGGCAATGTCAAACCGGTCAATTCATTCTAACTGTAACGCCTTCACAGACGAGAGTTAAATACGATGCCGCTATTTGCCCTCCATGCGATCGACCGTCCAGGTGCACTCCCGCTCCGGCTGGAACATTATGCCGCGCATCGCGCCTTTGTGGAAACCGAGGCCGAGCATGGCATTGTGGTCGTGTTGTCTGGCCCGCTGCAATCTGACGACGGAGAAACAATGACGGGATCGCTGTTTATTATCGAGGCGGCTGACCGTGCCGCCGTGGAGGCTTTTGTAAAAGCAGACCCATTTACCCTGGCCAATGTGTGGGGCGAGGTGAGGATTACGCGGTTCCACCGTCGCAAAGGGTAGATCGTCGCACTTTATTGCAATGCAATATAATTCATAAACGCTACTAAATTTCAGACATAGAAAAGGCCGGTCATTTGCGACCGGCCGGTACCTTTTCGGTACTAATTTCGTAGCTCCCTAAACTTGGCGGCTGACACTCTTAATATGTTGTTACATATATTTTCGCGTCACGCGACGTATATGTGGCGGAAAAAAGGCATCCTTGCAAGCCCTTTTCATGCGGTTTCTTGCTGGAAGAAGGGCCTGCGATGAAGTTTTTTTCATCTTTTATTAGGTAAGAGCCGCTTTCAGAGCGATTACTGCCGCGCGGATTTCATCCGCGGCCTGGGTGCTGGGGCCGGTTTCGGTCACGCCCAGCCCGTCGGCGAAGGCATTGGCGTAGCCCGCCCAATTCGCCAGTGCACTATCCAGCAGGAACAACCCGCGCGCGGCGATCTCGGCCTCCAGGCGCTTGCGCAGGCGCGAAGCCGCAGGGGCGCGGTTGAAGATGAGCGCGGCGCGGCGCTTTTCCTGCGCGGCCAGCTTTAACGTGCCCTCGGCGGCCCAGAGGTCGGGCGGGGCCGGATTTAGCGGTATCAGCACCAGATCGGCCCCACGGATGGCACGCCGTGCGTCCGAGTTGATCACCGGGGGCGTGTCGATGAACACGAAATCATGCGAGGCTTTGAGTTTTTCCACCTCATTGGCCAGGCGCCAGCCGGAAATCGTGGCCAGGGTAAGGACTTGGACCGCCTTGGGCGAACTGGCGCGCAGCTTGCCCCAGATGGTCAGGCTGCCTTGCGGATCGATGTCCAGCACGGCCACGCGGGCGCCATCCGCCAGAGCGACGGCGAGTTGGGCGGCCAGCATGGTCTTGCCCGAGCCGCCTTTCTGCTGTGCAACCGCAATTACTTTGCCCATATATAAATCTCCATCATGAAGTTGAATTAACCGTAGTTTCTTGCGAAAGGCCAAGGGTTTTTATGGATGAGCTGCTGACGCCGGTACAAATGGGGCGCGCCGACGCCCTGGCGGGCAATGGGGAAGCGCTGATGGATGCCGCCGGACGGGCGGTGGCGCGGGCCATAATGCAGCGATATGCCCCCTGCCCCACACTCGTGCTGGCCGGCCCTGGTAATAATGGCGGCGATGGTTACGTGGCGGCGGCCTACCTGCGGCTGGAGGGGTGGCCGGTAACGGTACGGCACTGGAACGAAGCCCGTGTGGCGGAAGTGGCGCGAACCGGGCTGGTGGTGGATGCGATTTTTGGCGCCGGGTTGGCGCGGGATGTCTCGCCCGAGGTGGCGGCACTGCTGCGCGCGGCGAAGCGGCTGGTGGCGGTTGATGTGCCCTCCGGCCTGGATGGCGCGACCGGGGCGGTGCGCGGTTATGCGCCACAGGCTGAACTCACGGTGACCTTTTTCCGCGCCAAGCCGGGGCATTATTTGTATCCAGGGCGCGGGTTATGCGGCGAGCTTTTGCTCCGCGACATCGGGCTGCCCGCAAGCGTGCTGGAGGAGATACAGCCGCAAACCTGGGTGAACAGCCCGGCGAGGTGGTCTCTGCCAGTGCGGGGCGCGACCGGGCATAAGTATACCGCCGGGGATGTGACGGTGCTGTGCGGCAACATGCCGGGCGCGGCGCGGCTGGCCTGTGCCGCCGCCCGCCGGACGGGGGCCGGCATGGTGACGCTGGCGGCCGAGGTGCCGATGATCTTGCCCGAAGCCGGGTTGATTGTGCGCGCCGACGCACTGGAGGTGCTGCTGGACGATGCGCGGCGCAAAGTGTGGGTTTGCGGACCAGGGCTAGGCCCGCTTGCGGGCGAAAAACTGGCGCAACTGATTGCCGCCGGGCGCACCATCGTCGCGGATGCCGACGCACTGACCGCCTGCGCCGGGGCGCCGGAGAAACTGCGCGGCGTGGCGGTGATTACCCCGCATGAGGACGAGTTCACCCGCGTATTCGGCACGGTGGGGCCAGACCGGCTGACCGCCGCGCGGGCTGCCGCGCGAGCTTGCGGTGTGGTGACGGTCTTGAAAGGCGCGGATACGGTTGTTGCCGCGCCGGATGGCCGCGCCGTGATTAACGCCAACGCACCGCCGGACCTCGCCACCGGGGGCACCGGCGATGTGCTGGCTGGGATTATTGCGGCACTGATGGCGCAAGGGATGGAGGCATTCGAAGCCGCCTGCGCCGCCGTGTGGCTGCATGGGGCGGCGGCGCAGGCGGCTGGACCAGGGTTGATCGCCGAGGATTTGCCTGAAAAACTGGGGCCGCTGATGGCGGCATTGCGCTCCTAGATCAATATACGATTAGCTTGAACCGGAAGGTTCAAGCTAATCGTATGAAATTGACCGCTAAAGTATAAAGCTAAAGCATTCATCTAAATGATCGATGCTCTAAGCCGTATCTTCCGGCGGCAGGCCGCAGCTTGCCAGCAGTGCCGTCAACTCGCGGATCACCGGAAACACTTCCTGGTTCCAGTTGCCGCCCTGCGCGTCATGCGCGGCTTGTTCGGCTTCCACGATCCAGCGGTCCTCCTTGAAAATCCGCTCGGTGAACATCACCAGAAACGGCCAGCCGATGGTCAACGCCGCGCGGCCGAGCACGCCGGCCGGTTTGTGGATGCTCAGCAGGCCAAAGGTGCTGATGGTTTTCTGCGCCTTATCCAGCGGCACATAGCAAATCCACAAATCCATCACCGGCTCGCCGCCGCCCGCCGCGACGATGCGCAGGGTCTGGTAGGGATATTCGGTGCGGATGGTCATGACGTCGCGATCATTCACATCCGGCGTGCGCCGCCCGCCGAACACCGCAGCCTCACCCAACGGCTGCTTGCCGCCGGTGCGCGCGAATGTGTACTGCACTTCCAGCCAATCCTCACCAAGTTTGCGGCCGCGGTAGCGCGGGCGTATCTGGCCCATTTGCTTGCGGTGCAAAAACTGGTGGTTCATGTCCATCAGGTTTTCATGCATGAAGGAATAGTGGCACGCGACCTCGCGGCCGAAGCGGCGGACTTTATAATCAGGGTCGGCGGCGGCGGCGAGACTTGGAAAGTTGTTGGATTTTTCGGCATCACCCGGAAAGATAAAAATCATCCCGGCTTCCTCGCGGCAGGGATAGGCCTTCACGCCATTAGGCAGCTTGCCTTTGCCGAGGTAGGGCACATCGATGCAGTTGCCCGCGGCATCATACGTCCAGCCATGATAGCTGCAACGGATCGCACAACCGGCAACCACCCCGGCATCAAGCGGCACCTGGCGGTGAGCACAACGATTTTCCAGCGCGAATACAGCACCCTCCTTCGGGCGGACCAGCACCACCGGGTCTCCCGCGAAACGCACAGCGAGCGTTTCGCCGGCTTTCAATTCGCGCGACCAGGCCACCGGATACCAGTGATCGGGATGAATTTTCACCCGCCTGGCATTGATGTCCGGCACGGTTCCGGGGGGTGGAACGGCGGGCGTGTCGTCGGTGTTTAAAGTGATCGAATCCATGCGGAACATTCCTATACGCGCGCTAGCCGGTGTGGACTTATGCACGGCAGTGGCAACAGAGCATAGGTGGCGTTGAAAGACCACGGCATTGCGGACATTTTGACATCAGGTCAGATTTTTTTATAAAAGTACCAGCATTATTTTTTCGTCATGCAATGTTTAGCTGCTTTGTAGCCCAAGGGTACCGCGACCATATTTTCCTAAAACCATAACATTTTACAGCATCTTTTCGCCATCATCGGCTTTCTATAATCATCGCGCCGCACAAGAAATACCAATGAATTGCATTCGCACATATCCTGGTCCCAGACGCGCTGAAGGCCACGGGATCAACACCCCCAACGGCGAACATAATAAGACAAAGGGTAAGTCGCGTTAAACGTTTTATCACGTTAGCCGCCTCAGGGCTATGAATGGGTGTAGGAAAATGGACCGTTCGTGCTGGCCGCGATTACCTGCGGCGGCATTGCCAAGTGCATCATCAACGCGTTGAGTCAGCAGCCTCTGGTGCGGCGCAGCATTCTTTTAATTGCGCCAGATGCGCGCCATGGGAATCCAGTGATTCCCATGGCGATAGCTTTGCTCTAAACTCACTGCATGAATGAGATGCGGCCGATAGAACCGGAACTTGAAGAGCTGGAAACACTCGCGGCGGTGGAGCAAAAACTACTCTGGCTCTCGTCGTGGATGATCCATAACGCCAACCATCTGCGGCCAAATCGGGACAGCTTGAAGGTCGGCGGGCATCAGGCCTCCTGCGCCTCGGTCACCTCCATTATGGCGGCTTTGTTTTTTGATAGTCTTCGCCCGCAAGACCGCGTGGCGGTGAAGCCGCATGCCGGGCCGGTGCTGCATGCCATCAACTATTTATTTGGCCGCCAGAGCGTGGAGCAGATGGCCGGATTGCGCCAGTTCGGCGGCGCGCAGGCGTATCCCTCGCGCACCAAGGACGGCCCGGAGATTGATTTTTCTACCGGCTCGGTGGGCCTCGGCGTGGCGCTGACCAGCTTTACCTCGCTGATGCAGGACTACGTGCGCGCGCATGCCATGGTGGACCCCGCCGCGCCGCGCGGCCGGCAGATCGCCATCGCGGGTGACGCCGAGTTGGACGAGGGCAATATCTACGAGGCCCTGCTGGAGGGCTGGAAGCATGATGTCCGCGATGTTTGGTGGATCGTGGACTACAACCGCCAAAGCCTGGATTCGGTAATGCCCGACCGGCTGTTTGGCCGGTTCGAGGGCCTGTTCCGCGACATGGGCTGGAAAGTCGTGATGCTGAAATACGGCAAGCGGCTGGAAGCAGCCTTCGCCCGCCCTGGCGGCAACGCCCTGCGCGGCTGGGTGGATGCCTGCCCGAACTCAACCTATTCGGCGCTGACCTTTCAAGGGGGGGGGGCCTGGCGCGAGGCGATCCTCGCGGACCTGGCCAAAAACCGCGGCGTACGCGGCATTATCGACCCGCTGAGCGACGGGGAACTCGGCGCTCTGATGACCAACCTCGCCGGGCATGATCTGGGCAGCCTGACGCAGGCTTTCCGCGCCGCCGCGCAATCCAGCCAGCCGACGGTGTTTCTCGCCTACACCATTAAAGGCATGGGCCTGCCGTTTGCCGGGCACAAGGACAACCACGCCGGCATGATGACGGTGGAGCAGATGGACGCCTTCCGCGCCGCCATGAATATCCGCCCCGGCCATGAATGGGAGCCGTTCGAGGGTCTAGCTGAACCGCAGGCGGTACAGAATTTCGTCAGCAGCGTACCCTATGCCACGCCGCTCACCCCGCACGGCCGCCGCCTGCCCGCTGATACCATTCCGATTCCTGCCGCCCTGCCGCAGCCGCGCATTACTGGGCGGCGCATGAGCACGCAGGCCGGGTTTGGCGAAATCCTCTCGGAAATCGGCCGCGCCCAGGGCGATACGGCGGCAATGTCCCGGCACATCGTTACCATGAGCCCGGATGTGGCGGTTTCCACCAACCTCGGCCCGTGGATCAACCGGCGCGGCGTGTTCGACCGGCATACACGCGAGGACGTGTTCCGCGACGGCCGCCTGGCCAGCGCGCAACGCTGGGGCACTAATCCGCAGGGGCAGCATATTGAGCTTGGCATTGCCGAGCAGAATCTTTTCCTCCTGCTCGGCGCGGCAGGACTCTCGCACGACCTCAACGGCGCGCGGCTGCTCCCCGTGGGCACGGTGTATGACCCGTTCGTGAATCGCGGCCACGATGCGCTGTTCTACGCCTGCTATCAGGATGCGCGGTTTTTGCTCATTTCCACCCCCAGCGGCATTACGCTGGCGCCCGAGGGCGGGCAGCACCAGGCGACCAACACACCGCTGCTGGCGATTGTGCAGGACCGGCTGGCGAGTTTCGAGCCAGCCTATTGCGACGAGCTGGCGATTTTGCTGCGCCATGCGTTTGACCACATGCAGAAGCCGGATGGCTCGGCGGTGTGGCTGCGGCTTTCCACGCAAGTACTCACGCAGCCGGAGCGCACGCTCAACGCCGCGCATGTCATCGCTGGAGCGCATTGGATGGTGCCGCCGGCACACGGCGCCAGCATAGCCATCGCCACCCAGGGCGCCGTGGCCGGCGAGGCGGAAAAGGCGTTCGCCGTGTTGCGCGAGGATGTGCCCGAGGCAGGGTTGCTCGCCATTACCAGCCCGGACCGGCTTTATGCCGGCTGGCGCGAAGCACAACGCCAGCGCCGCCAGGGCATCGCCGCAAGCTCGCACATTGAAGACCTGCTGGCCCCCCTCGCCCCCGGTGCCGCGCTGGTGAGCGTGCTGGATGGCCACCCGGCGGCGCATGCCTGGCTCGGCGGCGTACGCGGCAACCGCATCATGGCGCTGGGGCCAGACCGCTTTGGCCAGTCGGGCGATATCCCCGACCTCTACCGCGAATACGAGATCGACGCGGCGGCAATTCTTGACGCCTGCGCGGAAGGCCTGCTCGGGACTTGAAAACACTGGTGGTGAGCGCGGCCCCGCACCGGCTGGGGTCGCTGGAGCTTGGCCGTTTCATCGCTGCCAGCTTGGTGATGATCTCGCATCTATTCGGGCTGGATGCGGCGCCCGGCCCGCTCGGCGTGCAGTATTTCTTCGTGCTCAGCGGCTTTGTGATGATCACCGCGCACCATGGCGATTTTGGCCAGTGGCGGGGGGTGCTGAAATTCTGGTGGCGGCGGATGTGCCGGATTTATCCGCTATACTGGCTCGTACTGCTGCCCGTGATGTTTTACTACTATCACGGCTTCGCGCCCACGGGTTCCAACTGGCCGCTGTTCTCACTTGCACCGGCGCGGGTGAACGATCTCATCCCACCGGCCTGGTCGCTGCGTTATGAGGTCGCGTTTTACATCGTGTTCGGCCTTTGCTTGATCCCTTATGTAGGGCGGGTACTGCTCGGGGCCTGGGTGCTCAGCGTGCTCTGGCTGCTGATACCGGCGCATCGGTTTCAGCATGTGCATGTGGGACATTTCCATCTGCTGACCTACGAGATCATGTATCTGCGCGCGGCGGGCGTGGGTAATTATTTCATTTCTGTTTTTGAACTTTATTTCTTCGCGGGACTGCTGGGCGGCTGGCTGTTGATAAAATCACGTCCCAGCGTGCCGCGCGCCATTGCCGGACTGCTCATCGGCGGGGCGTTGATGATCTATAAACTGCGCGTCACGCAATGGGGATACGTCTATCCGGGGCCACGCGACCTTGCGGAATTGTCGTTGGGGTATGCGGGCGTAATGTTTGGCCTGGCAATGCTGGAGCGCTGCGGCATATTCCGCCTGGGCAAATGGGCTGCCTGGGCTGGGGCGGTTTCCTATCCGCTGTATATCTCGCATTCGCCTTTGCTGAGCTGCCTGGACGCGATTTTTCCGCCGCCGCTACGGACCAATGTTCTGGTGGAAGCCGCCTCGCTGATCCTGATTTATGGCGTGGCGATCGGACTGGCCTTTGCCGTGGACCGGCCGTTGCAACGCCGGCTACGCAAGGTTTAGAGACTGCTTCATAAGTCGCTCTGGCGGCGGCTGGCAAGCAGCGCATCGAGGCGGGATGTCAGTGTTTCGATTGTCAGACCCTCCTTCCCGCCTCTGATACGTTATCGCGCCCTGCCAGCGCGATGACAATGGATTATTGCTTCATGCCGTTGGAGGACATGCCGCCCGGCGCCATGCTGTTGTTGCTCATGCTGCTCGGCGCCATCGCGTTGCTGCCCATCGTGTCGCTGCTCATGGAGTTGGTGGTTTGCGCCAGGGCGGCGCCGGAGCTGAGAACCAGGGCGCAGAGGGCAACGGAAAAAATGCGTGACTTCATGGGAAAATCTCCTGTTATATGGCCGGACAAGCTCCGGTAACGGTGATATGCCCCGGTGCGGGCAATGCGGGCCAATGCCGTTTGGGCATAAATTCGATGCCTGGACGCAGGCCAGCCCCGGGCGCAGTTTGCCCCGGAGATAACAAGGGGATGTGCTATGGCCGCCAAAAAACCGAAACGCCGGGTTATCCACCCCTGGCCGCTGCGGATTGCCCATTGGCTGAATGCGCTGGCAATTGTGATGATGATTGGCAGCGGGTGGCAGATTTATGATGCCTCGCCGCTGTTCAACTTCACCTTTCCACCGCTTATCACCATCGGCCAGTGGCTGGGTGCTGCCATTGCGTGGCATCTGGCCTTCATGTGGCTGCTGGTGGTTAACGGGTTGATCTATTTTTCCTGGAGCGCGGCGAGCGGGCATTTTGCTAAATTCTTTCCGCTCAGCCCGCGCGCGGTATGGCGTGACCTGGTGGCCGCCCTCACCTTCAAACTGCCGCACAAGGCCGGCGTGTATAACGCGGTGCAAAAGCTATTGTATCTGGGCGTGCTGTTCGCCGGGGTGGTCATCGTCATTTCCGGCCTCGCGATCTGGAAGCCGGTGCAGTTGTGGTTTTTCTGCGACCTGTGCGGCGGGTATTTTGCCGCCCGCTACGTGCATTTTTTCGCGATGGCGGCCATCGCCGGCTTCCTCGTGGTGCATCTGCTGCTGGTCGCCATGGTGCCCAAAGTGCTGCCACCCATGATCACCGGCGGGAGGATCGAGCCATGAAGAACTTCAACCGCCGATCCGTGTTGTTCCGCGCCATGGCGCTGGGTGCTGTGAGCACGCTGCCGGCCTGCGATTACGAGGACCCGGCGCATCCGGACCTGGCAGACAAATTCCTGCACGCCATGTCCGCCTGGAACGACCGCGTGCAGGAGGCGTTGTTCAACCCGCACACCCTGGCGCCCACTTTCCGCCCGGACCAGATCACCATGCCGCCGCGCTTCAATGCGTTTTACGATATTTCCCAGGCGCCCGTGGTGGACCCCGCAACGTTCCAGTTGGAACTCGGGGGCCAGATACAGGACAAATCCCCCTGGACCCTGTCGGCGCTGGGCGCGTTGCCGCAGGAAGCACAGATCACCCGGCTGATCTGCGTCGAGGGCTGGCGCGTGATCGGCGAGTGGGAGGGTGTGCCGCTCGGTGACTTCCTGCGCCGCGTCGGCGCGGATACCACCTGCAAATATGTTTCCTTCAAATGCGCGGACGGGTATTATTCCAGTATCGACATGCCCTCCGCTTTGCACAAGCAAACCATATTGGCGTTGAAGTTTTTAGGCGAACCGCTGACACCGCCCTTCGGCGCGCCGGTGCGCCTGCGCATCCCGACCAAGCTGGGGTTCAAAAACCCGAAATCCCTGGTGCAACTGGCGGTGACCAACATCTACCCCGGCGGCTATTGGGAGGACCAGGGCTACAACTGGTTCAGCGGCTCTTGAGGCTTTTACTCGCGGCACTGCTGCTGCTCGCTGCCCCGGCGGCGCAGGCGCGGCCGGTGGTGGTGGAGCTGTTCACCTCGCAGGCCTGTTCCTCTTGCCCGCCGGCGGACGCGCTGCTCGCAACCTACGCCAAAAATCCAAATGTGCTGCCACTCAGTTTCAATGTGACCTATTGGAACAGCCCGGCCTGGACGGATAAGGACTCCCTGCAAGCCGCCACAGAGCGGCAGGGCTGGTACGCGGGCCGCGCCGGCAGCCAGGATGTTTACACGCCGCAGGCCGTGGTGGACGGCACGGTGCAGTTGGCCGGCTCGGACGCCCCCAAACTCGCCGCCGCCATTGCCGCCGCGCAATCAGTACCTGCGGAGAATGTGCCGGTGAGCGTGAAAGGCGGCGCCATGGTGACCCTTTCCATCGGTGCAGGCACCGGCAGCGCCAATGTGCTGCTGCTGGGGTTCGACGCCAAACACGTCACGCGGATCGGCGGCGGGGAAAACGGCGGCGCACTGCTGACCGAGGTGAACGTGGTGCGCAGCATCACCAGCATTGGCCCCTGGACCGGCGAGGCAATGGCCATGACGATGTCCCGCCCCGCGGGGCAGCATATGGCGGTGCTGCTGCAAACTTCCACCGGCGCGATCCTGGGGGTTGGCGTTCAGTAACCCCGGCTTGCCAAGCCGTGCCCGCCGCGCCATGCAAACCGGCATGAACAACGCCCTCATCGTCGTGCTGCTGGCCACCACGTTGCGCCTGATATTCGCTCGCTATACCGGGCTGGGGATTGATGAGAGCTACATGGTGGCGGCGAGCCACCGGTTCGCCGTCTCGTATTTTGACCACCCTTTGGCCTCCTGGTGGCTGGAACTAGGCAGCCGCTGGTTTTTTGGCAGCGCGGACCAGATTGTGGTACGGCTACCGTTCATCGTGCTCTCGGCGGTGTCGTCCGGGCTGATTTATGCGCTCACCACACGGCTGTACGGCGTGCGAGCGGCATTCTGGGCAGTGATGGCTTACAATATTTCCCCGGTGTTTTCGCTGGCCTTCGGCTGCTGGGTGCTTCCCGACGGCCCGCTGGACGCTGCCCTGCTCGCCGCCGCCTACGCACTGAGCCGTGCGCTCGGCGTGGCCGATGGCGAGGCGGAACCCGAGCCGCGTTGGTGGGCGGCGGCGGGGCTGTTCGCCGGTCTGGCATTGTTGAGCAAATATAGCGCCGCTTTGGTGCTGGCGGGGGCGGTGTTTGTGCTGCTGACCGATCCGCTGGCGCGGCGGCAGTTGCGCCGGGTTGGCCCCTGGGGGGCGGGCTTGCTGGCGGTGCTGATGTTCACGCCAGTGCTGTGGTGGAATCACGCACACGGATGGCAGTCGTTCCATTACCAGACCGGCCGGGCGCTGGGGCTGCGGCTGCACCCCTTCGCGCCGTTGACCATCTGGGGTGGCGAGGCGCTGTTCGTGCTGCCGTGGCTGTGGCTGCCAATGGTGGTACTCATGGCACGCGCGCTGGCACGCGGGCCAGCGGAGCGGCGGGGCTGGATGCTGAGCTGCGTGGCGGTGTTGCCGGTGATGCTGTTCTCCGTGGTCGGCACCTGGTCTGCCACGCGGATTCTCTACCACTGGGCAACGCCGGGGTATTTGTTGCTGTTCCCCATGCTCGGCCATTGGGCAGCCGGGTGGCACCCGCGCTGGCGCAATGCCGTGGCGATCTTTTCTGCTATTTTGCTGGCGGGTGCTGCGATGTTGATTGCCGGCGAGGTGAATTATGGGTTTGTTCCCGATACCGCGCTAAATGCCGCGCCGGGCAAGTCACCCTTGTTGCAGGCCGTGGATTGGGATTCCGTCGCCGGAGAAATTCCGCCGGATGTGGATGCCATCGCCGCACTGCGTTGGTACGATGCGGGAAAAATTGGCTATGCGCTGCGCGACAGCGGCATGACCGTAACGGTATTTGGGCCGGAGCCGCATGAATTCGGTAACGCGGCACCGCCGTCATCGTTGCTTGGCAAAAAAATCCTGCTCATCGCCATGCCGGGCAATGTGACCACAATCGGCGAGGCCTATGCACCGTATTTCAAGACTATGCAGCCAGGACCAACGTTAACCGTGATGCATCAGGGCCAACTACTACTCGCGATTCCCACGTTTATCGGCACGGATCTGCTTGCGGCGCCAAAATAGAGGGGGCTTACGCCCCCTCCGTGCTGGTTAGGCTGCCTTTTGGTTAGGCAGCCTGGGGCAGTTCCACCGGCACCTTGTTGGCATCAACAACCGCAACGCGGCGCGGTTTTGCTGACTCCGGCACCACGCGCTTGATCGCCACATGCAGAAGCCCGTTGGCGATATCAGCACCTTCCACCACCATGTGGTCGGCCAGCACAAAGCGGCGGGTAAACGCGCGCGCCGCGATGCCGCGATGCAGGAACTCACCCTTCTCCACCGCCTCGGCCACGCGGCCGGCGACGATGAGCGCGTTATCCTTCACCGTAAGTTCGATATCCTCGGCGGAAAACCCCGCCACCGCAAGGGTAAGGCGATAGGATTCCTCGCCGGTTTTCTCGATGTTATACGGGGGATAGCTTGCCGCTTCCTGCGGAATCGTGTCGGCCAAACGGGCCAGACGGTCGAAGCCGATCGCGGTACGGAATAACGGCGTGAAATCGTAAGTCACGAGGAAACCTCCTGAAACTAGCAAGGTTAAATAACATTCCGGTTCCCATCTGGCGAACCGGTTAGGCAATTGCCGGAGCCCTCAATCAGGCGCTCCGGCAATGTCTATTATAGGAAATATTTTACGCGCTTCAAGAAAATTCCGCGGCGCGATTTTCCTTAAGCCGGAATCGTCATGCCCTGTTGCACCGCCGGGCGGGCACCCACCGTCTCGATCCATTTCGTGATCGCCGGCAACTCACGCGCGTCCTCGGGCAGGGTTTCCTTCATCATGGAAAGGAACACCGCCACCCACGGATACGTCGCCATATCGGCAATCGTATAGTCCGCGCCGCCCAGATACGGCACGTCCGTCAGCCGCTTTTCCATCACATGTAACAACCGCCCGGTCTCGGCCGAAAAGCGGGCGATGACACCCTCGTTGCGCTCCTTCTGGCGGGCGAAGTAGCCGAGCTGGCCCATCATCGGGCCGAGGCCGCTCACCTGCCAGGCGAGCCAAGCCAGGGCGTCGTAACGGGCCTGACCGGAGGGGGCGAGGAATTTTCCGCTTTTGTCGGCGAGGTAGGTGAGGATCGCCGCACTCTCGAAAATAGTGATCGGGCCGCCGGGCGCGTCATGGTCGACGATGCCGGGGATTTTGCCGTTCGGGGAAATCGCCAGAAATTCCGGCTTCTGCTGTTCGCCCGCCGCAAAGTCAACGGGCTTCACGGTATAAGATAGCCCCGTCTCCTCCAGCATGATCGAGATTTTACGGCCGTTGGGGGTCTTCCAGGTGTACAGGTCAATCATCCGGGCTTCCTAATCCTTGGTTATGCAGGCGCACATCGCGCCCCCTCGTTACATAAGCTGCAACTCAGCCTTTACCTGCGCCCCTGCCGGATGGCATGGTTCAACCCGTTGCAGCCATCAGCGTCCCGCCGGTCAGGCGCCAGATGCGATCGAGCTGCTCCGCCCCGGTAAGGCGGTGGGCGATCAGCACCACGGTGCGGCCCTGCGTCGCGGTATTTAGCACTTTTAAGAACTCGGTCTCGGTATCCGAATCCAACCCGGCGCAGGGTTCGTCCAGCAGCAGAATGGGCGCCGCGGAGAGCAGGGTTCGCGCCAGCGCGAGGCGCCGCCCCTGGCCGCCGGAGATGTTCTGCCCACCCTCGCCCAGCCAGGTGTCCAGCCCCTCCGGCAACTCGCGGATGGTCTGCGCCAGTTGCGCCGCCTCCAGCGCCGCCCATAATTTCGCGTCATCCGCCGTGGGGTCGCCCAGCAGCAAATTGTTGCGGATGGTGTCGGCGAACAGATGCGTGGTCTGGCCCAGATAGGCGATGCGGTGGCGCACCGCCTCGGACGGCAACGCAGCAAGATCAGCGGTGCCGATGCGGATCTGGCCGCTGGCCGGGGCGATGAGTTTGAGCAGCAACGACGCGATGGTGGATTTGCCCGCGCCCGAGGGCCCGAGAATGGCGGTACGCGACCCGGCCGGCAGTTGCAGCGACAGGTTCTCGAACACAAACGCGAGGTCGTCGGCGTAGCGGAAGCTGACATGCTCGAAGGCGATGGCATTGCCCGCCGGCATCGGCGCGGGCGCTACGGGGTCCGGTACTTGCGGCGCGGCGGTGGCGGCTTCCACCACGCGGGCGGCGGCGGCGCGGGCGTGGCCATACAGCAGCCCGGCGCGCGGCAGGCCAAGCACCGTCTCAAACGCGGTAATGAGCACGAAGACGGTGATGATGGTGATAACCGGCGCGCCGTTGAGGCCAATAAGCATGGCCAGCAGCAGCCCCGCCTGCGCCACCACGAAAGCCACCGCGTTGAGCGCGCTGGTCTGCCCCACCAGTTCTCGTTGCGCCGCCAGATACGCCGCCTCGCGCGCCTGCACGGCGGCCAGCATGCGGCCCTCGGCGGCGTAAATCTTCACTTCGCGCAGGCCGGAGAACGAATCCAGCGCCGCGCTGCGCAGGCCGGACATCGCCAGCCCCGCGCGGGCGCCGTTTGCCGCCGCCGCGCGGGCGGCCAGCACCGGCAGATAGAACGCAACAAAGGCAAACGGCGCCAGCACCGCCAGCGCCCAATGCTGCTCATGCCACAGCAGCAGCGCCAGCACCGGCGCCATCAGCACCGCGCCGAGCAACGGTAGGAAGATACGTAGCAAAAGCCCGTCCAGCGCATCGACATCGTTAACCAAACGGGCCAGCGCATCTCCCGCGCGGCGGTAGCCAAGCCCACCGGCGGCACTGCGGGCCAAGCCGGTGAACAGCCAGATGCGCAGCCCCGCCAAAGCGCGGAACATCGCCTCATGCGTGAACACGCGTTCCAGGTAGCGCAGCACCACGCGCGCGGCGCCTATGTATTGCAGCACTGCCGGTACCAGCACGGCGCCACCAAGCAGCGAGAGCGCGATGTAATGGCCCGAAGCGCCCATGAGCGCCAGCCCCGCCGCCAGCGAGGCCAGAAACAGCAGCGTGCCGAACAGCAACCAGCCAGCTTGGCGCCCCCAGAGCAGGAAAATGCGTAACACCGGGCTCATACCAGCAACTCCCGCTGCTGCTCGTGGTGCAATGCATCAAGGTCCAGCCGCCGCGCGCCGGATCTGCGCGCAAACTCAATGGCAATGGCTGAATGCGTGGCGAGAAGCACCGTGCGCCCGCTGGCCAGGCGCTTGATGCTGTCCAGCACATCACGCTCCACCGCTGGGTCCAGATGCGCTGTCGGCTCATCGAGCAGCAGCAAAGGCGCGTCCTTCAAAAAGGCGCGGGCAATGGCAATGCGCTGCGCCTGCCCGCCGGACAGACCAAAGCCGCCCTCGCCCAGCGGGGTTTTAATGCCCTCCGGCAGCGCGTCGACCAGCTCGGAGAGCTGCGCGTTACGGATGGCCTCCGCCACATCCTCGTCAGCCGCCTCCGGGCGGGCAAAGCGAATATTTTCCTCAATGGTGCCGGCAAAAATCATCGGCTTCTGGCCGATCCAGCCCAGCATTTTGGTCCGCGCGGCAGGAATTAGCACGGGCAGGTCGACGCTGTTAATGGTCACGCGGCCGGATTCCGGCGTGATAAACCCGAGGATCAAATCCATGATGGTCGATTTGCCCGCTCCCGAGGCACCTGTAAGGAGCAGGATTTCCCCGGTCCCGACGCGGAAGGAGAGATGTTCCAGCACCGGGCCGCGCGCGGCATCCCAGGTGAAGGAGACGTCCTCGAACGCCAAAGTCAGCCCATGCGCGGCGACACTGCGAATTTCGGCGGCGGGCACGGGCACGGGCGGCTCCGGCAGGGCACAGAACGCATCGGCCACGGCCTCGGCCGCCATGCGGTCCGCGTACACAGCGGAGAACGCGCGTAGCGGCGCAAAGAATTCCGGCACCAGCAGCAAGATGAACAACGCCGTGGGCGCCAGCGCGGGGTCGTGACGCAGCGGCCCGGCAAAGCGCAGCACGATAATAACCAGCGCCGCCACCGCCGCGAGGTCCAGCGCCGTGGAGGAGAGGAACGCCATGCGCAGCACACGCATAGTGCGCTGACGCAACTCGCGCGCCGCCGCCGCCAAAGCGCGGGCCTCATCCGCCGCGCGCCCGGCCAGCACGATGGTGGAAATGCCCCTAATACGGTCGAGAAAGCGGGTTTGCAGCCGGGTGAGCGCCAAAAACTGCCGTTTCGCGGCCACACCCGCGCCAATTCCGGCAATCGCCATGGCAAACGGCACCAGCAGCCCGGCGATCAGCAGCACCGCGCCGCTGCGCCAATCCGCCACCAGCACCACCAGCCCAACCATGGCGGGTCCGGCCACGGCCAGCATGGTCGCGGGTATCCAACGCGCATGCAGCCCTTCCATGGCCTCCACGCGGTCAACCGCCGTGGCGGCCAGCTCGGCCGAGTGTTTGCCGCGCAGGCCCGACGGCCCCAGCGCCAGAATAGTGGAGAGCACCGTGTTGCGCAGCCGCCTCCGTGCCGCGGCACCTCGCTCGAACCCCAGTTTTTCTGCCTGCATACCGGCCGCAGCGCGCAAGGCGGCGAACAGAATAAAGCCGATGGCATTGATGAGTACAGGCTCACCCCGCGGCGCCAGATGCAGCACGGCGGCCAGCAGGTATGCCGCGCACCAAGCTTGGGCGATACCAAGCACCACCTGCCCCGCCCCCAGTAAAACCGGCAACTTCGCAGCGCGTTGGCCGCGTTTCTGCTCCGCCCGAATCCAGGCTTTTGTCTCAATACTCATGCCTCCGAGATAGCCGGTGAAACGGCCACTGCAAAGGGCAAATCAAAGCGCATTCCCCAAACGGTCACACCCGCCACTGGACGCCGTGCGGAAAATCGTCAAAACCGCCGGACATGAAAATCTCCCGGACCCTGACAGAGCTGCAAGCGGCCACCAGAACACTGGGAGAAACCGCCTTCGTGCCCACCATGGGCGCGCTACACAGCGGGCATTTGTCGCTTCTGGCAGCGGCCAAGGCTGACGGCCGGCCGGTGGTGGCAAGTATTTTCGTCAACCCGGCGCAATTTGGCCCAAACGAAGATTTCAACCGCTACCCGCGCGATGAGGCCGGTGATCTGGCACAGCTGGAAGCCTCCGGCTGCGACCTGGTGTGGCTGCCAGACGTTGCCAGCATGTATCCGGCGCAAGCCGCCACTAGCATCAACGTCGCCGGACCGGCTTTGCGTTGGGAAGGCGCGGCCCGCCCGACGCATTTCGGCGGCGTCGCTACCGTGGTCGCCAAACTGTTCGGCCAGGTCCGCCCGGCGGCGGCATATTTTGGCGAGAAAGACTGGCAGCAGGTGCAGGTCATCTCCCGGATGGTGGCGGATTTGCTGCTGCCGGTGCAAATCGTCCCGGTGCCAATCGCCCGCGATGTGGATGGCCTTGCACTGTCCTCGCGCAACCGCTTTCTGCTCCCGCCGGAGCGCGCCGCCGCCCCCGCCCTGTTCGCGGCCCTGACCAAGGCAGCCACACAAATTGTCGCCGGCCAGCAAGTGGCCGCCACGCTGCATGACGCCCGGCAAACCCTGACAACGGCGGGCATGGTGCCCGATTACGTCGCCCTGGTGCACGCCAAATCGCTGGAGCCGCTTGAAGCACTTGAGCACCCTGCCCGCATCATCGCGGCGGCCAAGCTCGGCACCGTGCGGCTGCTGGACAACGTACCGGTCGCCTGAACTAACTCGGCACCACCCAAGCCAGCGGGTGCGGCGTAACAAGCAGCCACACCGCCAGCGACCACACGCTACTAACCCCCACGCCGAGGATCAGCCCCAGCATGGTGCCGTTTTGCGCCTTGCCGAAATCCGCCCGCACGAGGGGGATGGGCAAGCGCAGGCCGAGGGTGAGGTTGCACACCAATACGCCGGCCATGCCGAGCAACAGGTCCGGCAACAGTAGGGCATCGCGCACCAGCACGCCGATCACCGGCAACGCCATGAGCACCAGCGTGGAATAGCCCGCCGCCGCGAAGGCGCCATGTCTCAGGAAAGCAGGGACAACCGGCGCGCTCGCCGCCAGCTCCGGCGATTCGTCGGAACCCACCATGACCGAGATGAAGAACAAGGCGAGTTGCCCAGTGAGGAACACCAGCAGCGGCGCCACCACGTTCGTGCCGCTGTCGATGCGCAGTTTACCAGCCAAAATCATCACCACGGGGACCAGCGTGAGTGAGCGGTAGACCGTCTGCGTCACCACGCCTGGGAAGCGCGCCAGCAGCCGCAGGTTTTTCATCAGCACGGCGGCAAAGGGGCTGGCGCGGAACTCGCCGCCCTGGCGCGCAGCGGTGCCGCCGGGCCGGTAGGCGGCGGCGGTTATGGCACCGGAGGCAAAGCGCGCATCCAGCGTGACCCAGGCGAGCAAAAACACCACGCCGCTGAAGGCTAGGCTCGCGGCCAGCGCCGCCGGTTGGCCGAGCAGCCCCTTGGCGAACACGTATTGCACGCCAGGAGCGCTCCCCACTGGCAACAGCGCCTGCCAAAAACGGCCTAACGCGGCCTGCGGGATGAAACGCGGCGCCTGCCCGAGCGCGAAAATGAACACGCCCATGAACAACGCCAGCATGTGCCCGGCACGGCGCGCCAGTTTCGGCCCGGTCCAGCCGACCAGCCCCACGACCAGCGCAAAGGCCAACGCTGCCACCACCACCCCTTCTGCCAGCAGCATGGGGTAGATGGCCAGCGCCCAGGGCTGGCCATGGATGGCCATCGCATTCGCCAGCACGCCGCCCAGCAATACCCAGGGTGCCGCCACGCTGCCTGCCACGCCCAGCATGCGTACCGCCAGCACCCGGCTCGGTGGAATCGGCGAGGCCAACAGAAAATCAACATCCCCGCGCCCATACAGCACGTCGATCGCCGAGGTCATGGCGCGCGCTAGCATCAGCACGAAGAAAAAGAACAGATTGAGATTGGCGACCAGCACCATTTGCCCCAGCGGCAGCGGGTGGCGGACAATCTGCGCGGCGAGGATAAGCGCAATGCCCTGGAACATGAGGCCGACCACCACCACCGGACCCAGCACATATTTATGCGTGCGCACCAAAATGGAGCCGCGCCACAGGACGCGGGCCTCGTTAATGAACAGCCAGACAAATCCAGCCGGTTTGAACATCAGGCGTCGGTTAACTGCAAAAAAACGTCTTCCAGCGAGCCGTCATGCATCCCCGCCTGCTGTTGCAGGGCTTCGAGGTCGCCTTCCGCTAGCAAAATCCCGCCGGAGATGATGCCAATCCGCGTCGCCAGGCGCTCGGCAACGTCCAAAATATGCGTGGTGAGGATGACCGCGGCGCCCGCCCGCGCGCGGGCCTGCAAAATTTCCTTCACGAGCCGGGCAGAGGCCGCGTCCAGCCCGGTGAACGGTTCATCCAGCAGTAAAAATTGCGGCTCGTGGATTAACGCCCCGGCCAGCACGGTTTTCTGCTTCATCCCGCGCGAAAACCCCTCGCAGCGCTCGTTGCGGTGCGCCCACAGCCCCAGCGTCTCCATCAGTTCCTCGGCGCGCAGCTTCGCCAACCCCGGCTCCACCCGCCACAGCCCGGCCACGAATTCGAGGTATTCCATCGGGCTCAGGCGGTCGTAAAGCAGCGGCTCGTCCGGCAGCCAGGCCATAATCGCCTTGGCCCCCAGCGGGTCGGCCTGCACGTCGCGCCCGAACACCGAAATACTCCCCGCGTCGGGACGCATCAGCCCGGCAATCATGCGCAATGTCGTGGTTTTGCCCGCCCCGTTGGGGCCGAGCAGGGCATAGAATTCACCAGGAGCGATGCTGAGGTCGAGCCCCGCAATGACCGGACGGCCGAAAGATTTGGTCAGTCCACGGACGCGCAATGCTTCGGTCATGCAAACCCGCCTGAATTGGAATGGATGGGGAAGAATTGGTCGGAGCGGCGGGATTCGAACCCACGACCCCCAGTCCCCCAGACTGATGCGCTACCAGGCTGCGCTACGCTCCGACCGTGCGGGAGGCTGTAGCAACTAAGTTCGGCGGTCACAAGCAATGACCGCCGATTTTCTCGCGGCCCACGCGCCGTAGCATCGTGCCCGCGCGCCGTAGCATCATCAATCGCCGCAAAATTTACGGCGCGGGGAATGCCATGCCCGATGCCGGATCCACGAACAGCAGTTTGTCCACCACGTCCTTCACGCCCGGCGCATTCTCCGCGATCACCACCACCGCCTGGCGCTCCTCGTCGCTGAAAATAGTGCCTTCCAGCGTCACCGTCTTTCCCTCGACCTTGATGCGGATGCCAGATTTCGGCGCCCAGCGGGCATGCTCCAGCTCGGCTTTGATATAGTTGCCGATCGCCTCGTCGCTGGTGTTTTCCGGCGTCTCGATCAGCTTGCGGGCCAGGATGCGCAACAAATCCGTGCGGCTGATAATGCCCACCAGCTTGCCATTGTCGAGCACCGGCAGGCGTTTGATCTGCTTGCGCAGCATCAGGTCCGCCGCTTCCGCCAGTTCCGTGTCCGGTGTGACGAATACCGGATTATGTGTCATCACGCCGCTCACATGGCGGGCATGCGTGGCGACATAGTCAGCCGCCACGGTGGAGGGCAGCAAAAATGTCTTCAGCCAGCCGGCCTGCTTGCCGTCGGTGCCAATTTCGGCACGGCGCAGCAGGTCACCCTCGCTGACAATACCAACCAGTTTACCAGCATCATCGAGCACGGGCAGGCCGGTGAGCCGATTCGCAAGCATGATCCGCGCGGCGTCGGCCACGGCAGTTGCTGGTTGCACGGAAACGGCGCTCTTATTCATCAGCTCGGCAACCTTCATGATATCCTCCATTTTATGAACGGATCATCGCGGGCCGGCCGGCATAGCGCCATGACGCAGATCAAACTGCGGCTTCGGCGATTTCCGAAAGAGTGCGCGGACGGAGCAGGATGATCTCGTGGATGTTGGGAATGTCGATCATTCCATCGCGTTTGAGCTGGCTGAGCGAACGGGACACAGTCTCAATCGTCAGCCCAAGGTAGTCGGCAAGGTCAGTGCGTGAGAGCGGCAGTTTCAGCACCGCGTTAGGCGCGGGCAGCCCGCCGGCCGGGCAAATTTCCAGCCGTTCCGCCCAGGAGAGCAGGAAGCTGGCAATGCGCTCGATGGCGGTCTTGCGGCCAAGCAGCAGCATCTGCTGCTGCGCCAGTACAAGCTCATGCATCGCCACATCCAGCAGCTTGCGCTCCAGCACCGGCAGTTCCTCGAAAACCGCCATCAGGCTGGCACGGCTGAAACGGCACAGCTTCACGCTGTCCATCGCCTCGGCGGAAAAGGCGTTGTTGTCGCCGGCAGCAAGACCCAGAAAATACCCGGGACTAGCAAAGCCGGTAATCTGGCGGCGGCCATCGGGCAGGGATTTGAACAGCCGCACATTGCCGTGGTTGATATTATAAAAATATTGGGCTTTATCACCCTCTTCGACAAACACCGTACCCGGAGCCAAGGTCACGCGTTGGGCGGAGCGGGTCAGAAATTCGAGTTCATCTTCGGTCAGGGTACTGCACAACCCACTATGGCGGGCACCGCAATCATCGCAATTGGAGGCCGTTGGCCGGTTTACGAGGTTGATCGCCAGAGGACGGCGGAACTCGGAGAGCTCATGTAAAATTGCCATGTTTAACCCTTAACAAAGTTATCAACTTTGATCCATATCAAAGTTATGCCCGTGATTGCGATCGGCCCAAAAGTATCAAGGTACGAACCGGCCACGGGTTGCCCATAGCGCGGCAGCGGTCATGGCCAGCACGCCCAGGCTGAATAGGCTGCCCTCCGGCCCGGTGATGCCGCCGGAAAGATAGGCGGCGCCGCGCGGGGTAAAATCCAGCAATGTGCCTAAGCAACTGGCGCCGCTGTCATGCGTGCCGAACACGTAATTCTCCGCGTAATCCCATCCGCCGTGAAAACCGATGGCCCACCACAGCGAGCGGGTGAGCCAGATGCCAAGGCACAGCACCAGCCCGGCACCGAGGAGATCAACCAGGCCAATGGCACTTTCCCCCGTATTCAGGCCGTGCAGCACGCAGAACAGCAGGCTCGTCAACCCCGCCGCCGGAAGAAACCCGATGCCCCGCCCCAGCGTGGTGAGCAAATAGCCCCGGAAGGCGAGTTCCTCGGCGAGGCCGGTAAGCAAGCTGACCGCGAGCCACGCCGCGCCGTAGCGAATCACTGCAATCCAGCCGAGTCCCCCCGAAACCGCGACGCCATGCCCGGTGGCCAGCAAAACGAGCGCCAGCAGGCCAAGTGCTGCCATACCTACGCCCAGGCCGGAGACCAGCCGCACCGCCCGCCCTGCCCCGCTCAACCCGTAAGCGCTAAACCGCACATTTTCGAGAAACGCCATGGCCCAGGTGGCGCCCGCGACCGGCAACAGCAGCGCCAGTTCATTCACCGCAATGAACTGTGGCGTGTAGCGGCCGGAGACGATCAACGCCGCATCCCCGGTATGGCTGAACACAATTGCAAGCAGCGCCATGACAACACCAAGCTGCACCACGCATAACGCCACGAAAATCGCCGCGCGCCAGCCCTCGCGCACGCCCCCCGGACCGGCAAACATACCCTCAACGCCGCGTTGCGCGCTCAGCCAGCCCCGTAACCGCACCCTTTACCCCGCGTCAGACCGCGGTTCTGGCGGCCATGGAGACATTGCGCGCCTCGGGGCCGAAAAGCATCAGCACAATAAGGATCACCGCCACGCTGCCGGCCACCAGCGCCAGCGCGAAGCCGTAATCCCCGCCATGCTGTGCCGCGATACTGGCCTGCATCGGCGCGTTGACGGAGGCAATGAAATTACCAAGCTGATAAATAACGCCAGGGAACGTGCCGCGTATTTCCGACGGTGACAGTTCGTTGAGATGCACCGGCACCACGCCCCAGGCGCCCTGCACGGCAAACTGCATGAGGAAGGCCGCGAGGCCGATTTCCACCGCCGTGGTGCCATAAGCCCAGAAATACAGCACCAGCAGCGAGAGCATGCAGGCGGCGATGATCGCGTAGCGCCGGCCGATCTTCTGGCTCAGCCAGCCAAAGACGATTCCGCCCAGAATAGCACCGACATTATATAGCAGCACGATATGAGTGAGCGTGGCGTGGCTGAAATGCATCTGCTTGGCGAGAAACAGTTTGGGGTAAATATCCTGCGTGCCGTGCGAGAAGAAGTTAAACGCCGTCATCATCACCACGCCGTATACTGCCAGTTTGGCGTTCTTGCGCAGCACATCCCAGACCGAGATCTTTGGCCCGGTTTTGATCTTCTGGAATGCCGGGCTTTCCTCGATCTGGCTGTTAATGAAAAAAATCAGCACCGCCGGCGCCGCGCCGACAAAGAACATCCCGCGCCAGCCCAGGTAATGGTAGCCAAAACCGAACAACAGCGTGGCGAGGAAATAGCCCGATGGATATCCCGCCTGGAGCAGGCCCGAGACCCAGCCGCGCCAGCGTTCGGGGATCGTCTCCATCGCCAGCGAACTGCCCACGCCCCATTCGCCGCCCATTGCCACGCCGAATAGCGTGCGTATGGCCAGGAAGGAGGCAAAGGACCAGGCAAAACCGCTGGCAGCCTCGAATAATGAGTACAGGAAGATCACCAGCATGAGGACCGGCTTGCGGCCGTAAATATCAGCCAGGCGGCCAAAAATGAACGCCCCCACTGCCCGCGTGGCCAAAGTGAGCGTTATCGCCAAGGTGATCGACGTAACGGACACGCCAAAGGTCTTGGCAACGTCATCGAAGGTAAAAATGAGGATGAAGAAGTCGAACGCATCCAGCGTCCAGCCCAGATAGGCCGCCAGCACGACATTGCGGGCACGCTTGAAGTCTTCGGACACGGACGCGAACATGCTTCCCCCCAGTTGAGGCATTTCTATCCCTTGGAACAAGCCTCTGGCAGATATTCTGCACGGGAAATTAAGCAAGCACAATCAAGCAATCCGAACGCCCAAAAAACCGCGTGCGGCGCAAAAATCTTCAATTTATAGACCTGAAAATGGTCGGAGTGAGAGGATTCGAACCTCCGGCCCCTGCGTTCCGAACACAGTACTCTAACCAGGCTGAGCTACACTCCGTGGCGTGACCCTATAGCTGAACCCGTACCCATACCGCAAGATGCTGGGCATAGAAGAATTCCATTCACAATATCTGATTAAAAACCTCATGTTTTCAATAAGTAGTAGACATTAGCGAAGAGCTTACGCTAAGTACACACTCAAACGTTGTGGTAAGCATGGTATCATGTGCGAAAACTGTTTTGGCCGCCGCCGATTTGCCCAGCTAGCCTTCGGCCTCGCCGCCACGGGCCTGAGTGGAGTCGCGCCAGCGCGAGCGGCGATTCGCACATCCGAAAACCTGCCCCTGGTCATGCTCGACCCCGGCCATGGCGGCCATGACCCCGGCGCCATCGCCCCTGACGGCATGTATGAGAAGCATATTACGCTGGCTACCGGGCTAACCCTACGGCAAACGTTGCTCGCCACCAAGCGCTACCGCGTCAAAATGACCCGCACGCATGATGTGTTCATCCCGCTGGGAGACCGGGTAACAGCCGCGGTGGAGGCCGGAGCGGACCTCTTCCTTGCGCTGCATTGCGACCATCTGCCCGAGCCCAGCCTGCGTGGTGCCTCATTTTTCACCCTGTCCAACACCGCATCGGACGATCTGGCCGCCGGCATCGCCGATGAGGAGAACAGCGCCGGCGTGGCGGGTACGCCACTGGCCGGGGTTTCCCCGCAAGTGGCAAACATTCTGGCCAGCCTGGAGACGCGCGCGACCAAGGTCGGTTCGGCGACGTTGGCCCAGGATTTGAAGAACTCCTTCGAAGGCGTGATCCCGCTGCTGCCGGACCCGCGGCGCAGTGCCAATTTCGCGGTACTGCGCGACCCCTCCACCCCCAGCACGCTGCTGGAAATGGGCTGCCTGACCAATCCGCTCGACGAGAAACGGCTGCGCAGCCCCATGCACCGCAAATTAATGGCGGCCAAAATCACCACCGCCATTGATATGTATTTCGCGCATTTCGCCGGCGGGCGGATGGCCGGTTAACCACTCCAGCGGCATAATTCAGGTGAATTGTTGCGGCAATTTTATCCTGCCATCCTCGCGGCAACGAAAACAGAGTGCTAAGAGCCGCTTATGCCCGACTCCAAAGACTCTTTTAGCGCCGGTGAACGCTTAAGCCCAGTCCGCCGCGATCCGCCGCGTAAACCCCCCGCCCCGCGCGGCGCTGGCAAAGGCCCAAAAAAAACAGGTCTTTTCAGCCGTATCATGCGTTTTCTGGTCACCAGCCTGTATCGCCTGGTCTTTGTTGGCGCCGTCGCGGCACTCCTCGCCGGTATCGCCGCGTTCCTCATCTTCAGCTCCGGGCTGCCCAGTGTGGAGTCGTTAAAAACCTACACCCCGCCGCTGGAAAGCCGCGTCTATTCCGATGACTTCCAACTCGTCTCCGAGCTTGGCGGCCAGCATTGCGTCTACGTGCCCTATGACCAGATCCCGCCCCTGGTGGCGCAGGCATTCATTTCCGCCGAGGACCGGCTGTTCTGGGAAGAACCTGGGATCAACCCGCTGGCGATGATCCGCGCCGCGCTGACCGACTTCTCGCGCATGGGCACAGGTCATCGGCCGCAGGGCGCCTCCACCATCACCGAGCAGGTGGTGAAGAACATGCTGCTCGACAATCACATCACCTTCGGCACCAAAATAAAGGAGGTGCTGCTGGCGATGCGCGTGAGCCAGGTGATGACCAAGCAGCAGGTCATCACGCTCTACCTCAACGAGGTCGACCTCGGGCACAACACCTTCGGCATCGCCGCGGCGGCGCAAACCTATTTCGACAAACCGCTGGGCCAGTTGGACATCGCGCAGGCCGCCTCGCTGGCGGCACTGCCAAAAGCGCCAACCAATTACGACCCCTTCCTGCACCCGCAGGACGCGCTGACCCGGCGCAATTTCATCATCGGGCGCATGCTGGCCGATGGGGCCATCACCCAGGCCCAGGCCGATGCCGCCACCGCCGAGCCGCTGCTGCCGCGTGCTGGCGGCAATTTCGCCGCCGTGGGCAACGATGGGTACTTCGCCGATGCGGTAAAAGCCGATCTGCTGACACGCTTCGGCGCTGATACCGTGAGTCAGGGGGGGCTGATCGTGCATACCAGCCTGAACGCTACCCTGCAGGCCGCCGCTACCGACGCGGTGCGGGACGGGCTGGAGCGCTACGACCGCAATTACGCCGGCTGGCACGGGCTGGTGGCGCATCTGGATGACGCCTCTCTCGCCACAAACTGGCAGGCGGGTCTGGCCAAGCAGCCGGTCCCGCCGGGCATGCGGCAAAACTGGCGGCTCGGCATCGTACTGGAGTTGAGCGACCGTGATGCCCGAGTTGGCTTTGTCGACTCGGCAAACAACTCGGCCCAGACCGGCACCTTGCCGTTGCAAGGCATGCGCTGGACCCGCACCGGCACCGTCTCCAGCCTGTTGCACCCCGGCGACGTCATCATGGTCTCCGGTGGCGGCAAAACCCTGGCGCTGGAACAAATCCCCAACATCCAGGGCGCGCTCATCTCCATCGACCCGCGCACAGGCCGCGTGCTCGCCATGGTCGGCGGCTGGAGCCACGATATCAGCCCCTTCAACCGGGTAACGCAGGCGCAGCGCCAGCCCGGCTCCTCGGTGAAGCCACTGGTCTACCTCACCGCCATGGAACAAGGCGTGCAGCCCGACGCCCCCGTGCTGGACGCGCCCTTCGTGCAACAAATGTCCGACGGCACTACCTACCGCCCCGGCAATTATGAGGACACCTTCCAGGGACCGGTGCCGATCTTCCACGCACTGGAACAGTCGCTCAACCTCGCCACGCTGCATCTGGCCCGTCAGATCGGGTTGGATAATATCGCCAACACATTCCAGGGTTTCGGCATTATCGACCAAATGCCCCCCTATTACCCCTCGGCGATTGGCGCCATCGACACCACTTTATGGAAAATGGCCACTGCCTACGCCGCGCTGGATGAATATGGGCGCCAAGTGCAACCCACGCTGATCGACAGCGTCACCGACCCCGATGGCAAGGTACTTTACCAGGCGCAAAACCAGAGCTGCGACAACTGCATGAACGGCGACCCAACACAGCCGCCGATTATCGATTATTCCGGCGCGCAACTGGCGGACCCGGGTTCGGTTTTCCAGATGATCACCATGATGAAAGGCGTGGTGCTGCGCGGAACCGGCGCCCCCGCCGTGTTGGGCATCAGCCAGCCGGTGGCCGGCAAAACCGGCACCACCAACAACTTCAACGACGCCTGGTTCATCGGCTTCACGCCTGGCGTGCTCACTGGCTGCTGGATCGGCTTTGACACCCCCACCAGCCTGGGCAAGGACCAGACCGGCGGCAATGTCTGCGGGCCGATCTGGAACGAGTATATGAAAGTGGCGCTGGCCGGCCAGCCGGACCTCGATTTCGCGGCCCCCGGCGGCATGACACTGCAACAAGTGCCCGAACCCGACGGCACCCAGGTGACCGAAGCGTTCAAATCCGGACAGACCCCCGGCGCGCAGGCCAACGACAACCTGCTCGGCGGGCAATCCGGCTTGACATCAGCCCCCACGGCTCCGGCGGCACCCGGCACCCCAAGTGCTCCAGGCGCGCCAGGAACACCCACAACGCCCCCCCCCCCATCGACAATCGATAAATCCCTCGGCGGGCTGTACTAACCCAGGCCGTTGACAACTTCCATAGTTCCACTAAAATGGAATTATGGAAAAAGAAGCAGCCCTTGCCGCCCTAAGCGCCCTGGCGCAGGGCGCCCGGCTTGATATCTTCCGCCTGCTTGTCCAAGCCGGCCGGGAGGGCCTACCTGCCGGGCAGATCGCCGAACGCCTCGGCCTGCCCGCCAACACCCTTTCCTTCCACCTCAACCAACTCCGCCACGCCGGGCTCGTCAACTTCCGGCGCGAGAGCCGTTCACTCATCTATGCCACCGAATTTGGTGCCATGAACGCCCTGCTCGCCTACCTCTCGGAAAACTGCTGCCAGGGCGACCCCAGCGCCTGCCAACCAATCCAGGAGACACTCAATGTCTGAGCGCATCTACAACGTGATGTTCCTCTGTACCGGCAATTCCGCCCGCTCGATCCTCGCCGAATCCATCCTGCGCAAGGACGGCGCCGGGCATTTCCAGGCCTTCTCCGCCGGCAGCCACCCCAAAGGCAAGGTTAACCCCTTCGCGCTGAAAGTGCTGGAAAGCTACGGCTACCCCACCAAGGGCCTGCGTTCGAAAAGCTGGGACGAATTTTCAGGCCCCGGCGCGCCGGTCATGGATTTCGTCTTCACCGTCTGCGACAACGCCGCGGGCGAGACCTGCCCCATCTGGCCCGGCCACCCGATGACCGCGCATTGGGGCATCGACGACCCCGCCGCCGTTACCGGCACGGATATCGAAATCGAACGCGCCTTCGTGCAGGCCTTTAAATACATGAAAACCCGCATCGGCCTGTTCCTCAGCCTGCCGCTCGCCAGCATCGGCGAAATGGCGCTTGGCACCCGCCTGCGCGAAATCGGCCAGACCGCCGGCGCCTCATCCAATCCTCCTGGAGAAGTATAATGCCTAAGCCCACCGTCACCATCTACCACAACCCCGCCTGCGGCACCTCGCGCAACACGCTGGCGATGATCCGCAACGCCGGGATAGAGCCCGTGGTCATCGAGTACTTGAAAACCCCGCCCCGCCGCGCCGAGCTGGCGGTCCTTGCCAAACAGGCCGGCGGCGCACGCAACCTGTTACGCGAGAAGGAAAAACTCGTCCCCGAACTCGGCCTCAACGCCGCTGTCTCCGACGATGCTATCCTGGACGCCATTGCCGCGCACCCGATCCTGCTCAACCGCCCCGTGGTGGTCACCCAAAAAGGCACCAAAAGCTGCCGCCCATCGGAGTTGGTGCTGGAGCTGCTGCCCACCCCGCAGCAAGGCGCCTTCACCAAGGAAGACGGCGAGGCCGTGATCGACGTCACCGGCCAGCGCATCGTGAAGGGCTGAAATCATGGGTTTTTTCGAGCGCTACCTCACCCTCTGGGTGGGCTTATGCATCATCGCGGGCATCATACTCGGCCAATTATTCTCCGGGATTTTCCAGCTTCTCGGCGCCGCCACCCTGGCCCACGTCAACCTGCCCGTCGCCCTGCTGGTCTGGCTCATGGTCATCCCCATGCTGCTGAAAATCGACTTCGCTGCCCTACACGAGGTCGGCCAGCACTGGCGCGGCATCGCCACCACTTTGGGCATCAACTGGCTGGTAAAGCCGTTTTCCATGGCGCTGCTCGCCGCCATTTTCATCGGCCATCTGTTCCGCCCATTTTTGCCCGCCGACCAGATCAACTCCTACATTGCGGGGCTGATCCTGCTCGCCGCAGCCCCCTGCACCGCCATGGTCTTCGTCTGGTCCAACCTAGTCGACGGCGAGCCGCATTTCACCCTCTCCCAGGTGGCGCTCAACGACGCCATCATGGTCGTCGCCTTCGCCCCCATCGTGGCGCTGCTGCTCGGCATCTCCTCCATCACCGTGCCCTGGAGCACGCTGCTGCTCTCGGTCGTGCTCTACATCGTTGTGCCCGTGGCCATCGCGCAGGCTTGGCGCCGGATGCTGGTCCTGCGAGGCGGTGAGGCCGCGCTTGCCCGCACCCTACACCGCCTCGGCCCTCTGTCGCTCTCTGCACTCTTATTAACTTTGGTGCTGCTGTTCGGTTTGCAAGGCCAAGAAATCGTCCGCCAGCCGATGATTATCGCCCTGCTCGCCGTCCCCATCATCATCCAGGTCTATTTCAACGCAGGCCTCGCCTACTGGCTCAACCGCCAGCTCGGCGTCGCCTGGTGCGTCGCCGGCCCCTCGGCCCTGATCGGCGCCAGCAACTTCTTCGAACTCGCCGTCGCCACCGCCATCGTGTTGTTCGGCTTCCAATCCGGCGCCGCCCTAGCCACCGTCGTCGGCGTGCTGGTGGAAGTCCCCGTCATGCTCACGGTCGTTTCCCTCGTCCGCCGCTCGCGTGGGTGGTATGAGCGGGCATGACCGCGAAAATCCGCTGCGCCTGGGCCGAGAGCGACCCCATCATGCGCGACTACCACGACCGCGAATGGGGCGTCCCCCTGCGTGACAGCCGCGCCTTGTGGGAACTCCTCATGCTCGAAGGCTTCCAGGCTGGCCTCTCCTGGCGCACCATATTGCACCGCCGCGAAACCTTCCGCGCCGCCTTCGCCAATTTCGACCCCGAGGCCATCGCCCGCTTCACCCCGGCTGACGTCGAGCGCCTGATGGCCGACCCCGGCATCATCCGCGCCCGCGCCAAAATCCTCGCCACCATCGGCGGCGCCCAAGCCTACCTCACCATGCGCGACGCGGGGGAAGATTTCGCCGCCTTCGCCTGGAGCTTCACCGGCGGCGACCCCTTGCAAGGCGATGGCAAAACCATCCCCGCCAGCACGCCGCTCTCTGCGCAAATCTCCAAAGCCCTGAAGCAACGCGGCTTCAAATTCGTCGGCCCCATCATCGTCTACGCCTGGATGCAAGCCGCCGGCCTGGTCAACGACCACACGGCGGCATGCTTCCGCCGGTCAAAAATTTAAGGCCGCGCCATCCGCCGGCACGAAAACTGGCACCGAAGCACCGGCATATCGTCGATTCTGTGAGAATCGCACATTGTTCCTCGGCCGCGCCACCGCCATAGTCTCGCGGCTCCTGGCCATTTCCCGGGCGGTCTCCAAAATCCCCCACACCTGCGCCGCGCAGACCAGAAACATAAAGCCGCAGCCCGCCATCGAGGCCAGTCCGATAATAATGTTCATATCCATTTTCCCCTCCGCTTTTACTTAAAACAAACTCATCTGCGCCACCGCCGCGCGCGCCACGGGCACGGCGAATTGTCCGCAATCCAGCGTCACCCGTCCCTGATTCAGCCCCAATTGCCGCACCGCCCGCTCCAGCCGCTGTCCCAGCAGCGCAGCATACGGCCCGCTGCCCTTAAAGCGCGTGTGAAAATTCGGATCATTCAACGCCCCCGCCCGGCTTTGCCGGATCAGGCTCAGCACATGGCTGGCGCGCTCGGGCAGGTGCTTTTGCAGCCAGTCGGTAAACAAATCCCCCAGCTCATGCGGCAGCCGCAGCAAAATCGTATGCGCGCTCAGCGCCCCGGCCTTCGCCGCCGCTTCCACAATGCTCTCCAGCTCCGCATCATTCAGCCCCGGTATCATCGGTGACGCCAGCACACCCACCGGAATCCCCGCCGCCACCAGACCGGTAACCGCCGCCAGCCGCCGCGCGGGGGAGGCCGCGCGCGGTTCCATCGCCCGCGCCAGCACCGGGTCCAGCGTAGTGATGGAAATATGCACCTGCGCCAGGTTCTTCGCCGCCATGCGGCCTAAAATATCCACATCCCGCAACACGCCAGCGGATTTGGTGACAATACTGACTGGGTGGTTGAACCGCTCCAGCACTTCCAGCAAGCTGCGCGTGATATTCAGCGTGCGCTCCACCGGCTGATACGGGTCGGTGTTCGACCCCAGCACAATCGTCCCCACTTTATACCCCGGGCGAGAAAGCTCCTTCTCCAGCAGCCGCGCCGCCTCCGGCTTGAAGACGATCTGCGTCTCGAAATCCAACCCGGCCGAGAACCCCAGATAAGCGTGCGAGGGCCGCGCGAAGCAGTAAATGCACCCATGCTCGCACCCCCGGTACGGGTTAACACTGCGGTCGAAGGGTAAATCCGGGCTATCATTGCGGGCGATAATGGTTTTGGTCGCATCACGGATCAGCGTGGTACGCGGCCGGCTCACCTCCTCGGGCAAATCCCAGCCGTCGTCAAAAACCTCCACCCGCTGGCGCTCAAACCGGTTGGGCGGATTGAGCGCTGTACCACGGCCTTTCAAAACACCGTGCTTAACATCCTGGTTGATCTGTAGCCGGGAAACTGCCACCATGTTCCTGCTCCGTTCTGGTGCAGTTAAGTCATTGCACCTCCGCTAAGTCAAGAACAAAATAAGAACAAACGTCTTTTTAACCGGATAAATGCTCTTTTAGCCGCGGCATCAACTCCACCAGATTGCAAGGCCGGTGCCGTGAATCCAGCTGGTAGCGCAAAATATCGTCCCAGCCATCCTTTACGGCGCCCGTACTGCCGGGCAGGGCGAACAGGTAGGTGCCATTGGCCACGCCACCCACCGCGCGCGACTGCATCGTCGAAGTACCAATTTTCTGGTAGGACAGCATACGGAACAGCTCGCCAAACCCCTCGATGGTCTTGTCCAGCACGCGGGCAAACGCTTCGGGCGTTACGTCCCGCCCCGTCACGCCGGTGCCGCCAGTGGTAATCACCACGTCGACAGCCGGGTCCGCGATCCAGCCGCGCAACCGCGCCTCGATGGCACCGGCATCGTCGCGGATAATGGCGCGCGCCGCCACTTTATGCCCGGCGGCGGCAATGCGCGCCGCCAGCGTGTCACCCGAAGTGTCGTTGGCGGCGGTGCGCGTATCAGAGATTGTCGCCACCGCGATGTTCACGGGGAGGAAGGCGGCGCTCTCGTCGATCCGGCTCATGCGGCTCAGTTGGCCGAAGCAGTGTAAGCGTTAACGCTCAACTGCGGGAAATTGCCTTGCGCCAGCGTATCCAGACTGTCCGGCTTTAAGCCGATTTCCTCGGCGTAGAGCCAGCTATCGGCCATCACCTGGCGCACGAAGCGGCGGGTTTCGTTGTTGGGAATGGTCTCGATGAAGAGCAGCGGGTCACTACCATCCTGCAAGGCGCTGTACCAAGCGGAGGCCGCGCCCGGCCCGGCGTTGTAGCTCGCCAGAATCGCCAGCAGATTGTTGTCGATCCCCGGCTGTTCGCCGAGATAGCGGATATAGCCCTGGCCCAGCGCCAGATTATCCGAGGCGTTGCTGACCGAACCGCTCACACCTTCCTGCTGGCGTACATAAGAAGCCGTGACCGGCATAAGCTGCATCAACCCGCGCGCGCCGCAACGCGACACAGCCTGGGCGTCGAAACCCGATTCCGTGCGCGTCAGCGCATAGACCAGCGATGGGTCGACCGTGAACCCGCCTGATGGATGCAACGCGGGAAGCGGCAGGCGCGCGCCGGCGATTTCATCCACCGGGCTCGGCAATTGCCCAGCGGTGGCGATGGTCACATCCACCAGCCCGGCGCGGGCGGCCACCGCCATAACGGAGCGGCCAAGGTCCGGATTGGCCTGAATATCCGGCCACAGAGCGCGCAACGCCGTCGCGGCTTGGTCAGTGGCGCCCACCTGCAACAAGGCGAACGCCAAATGCCCGTTGGGCGTGGCGTCCACGGCGGTAATGTCGGCTTCCGTCAGCGTCGCGGCGATGCCAGTGGGGCCAAAGCCCTGGCCGAGCAGACGCTCGGCCAACATGCCGTAGAATGTATTACCCGCCCAGGCGGCCTGATGCAGCCAGCTCAGATAGGCCTCGGGCTGCTGCAACCGCAGGGCCGCGCGGGCGGCCCAGAAATCGCTGGCGGCGCGGTCACTATCGGAAATTCCAGAGAGCTGCGCCGTGGCCTTAAAGCTGGCGGCGGCGGTGGTCAGGTCGCCGCGCTCCCAGGCGGAGATGCCAACCATGAACCGCCGGTGCCAAATGGCGCTGTCCGGCTCAAAAACGGGATATGCCGCGGCGCCCGCCGTGATGGTGGCCTCCGGCAGCAGGGAAATTTGCGGCACCGCCGGTAACTGAGCCAAGGGCAGCTTGTGCTGCATGAGCTTGTAGATATCCGCCGCTTCCGGCTGGTTGCTGTATAGCGCGTACCAAGCCTGCAGCTCGGCTGGGCTACTGCGGTAATCCGCGCTCAGGTAGCGTGTGGCCAGAATCGGGCCAAGCAGGGTGGTATCGTCCAACCGGCCAATCAGGCGGTCCGCCTCGGCAAATTCCCCAGCGGACTGCAAGCTGATGATACGCTGGTACATCGCCACGGCGCTGGGCGGCAGCGGTTCGGGCAGCACAATTTCCACATCGGGAGAGGGAGCATTACGGGGAACCGCATAGGCTACGGTGTCCCCGCCTGTTGCGCTAGCGGGCGCTGAGGGGGGCGGCATCGGTCCCGTACCTTGTCCCCAACCAGGGGACTTCGCCGCCGCACTCGTGGAGGTCACGAGCCCGAGGGCAAAAACTGACACCGTGGCCAAAGCGAGCCGGGTGACGTTCAGGCGGGAGAGCATGTTGAGGGCTCCTCGCATAGGTAGAAGCCCCTACACATCCCGGCCAAGTGACGCAAGCCCTAACCGCGAGACAACTCTCGCGAATTGAGACGATTTTAACGGTTTCCAAGGGTTATACCCCATCTTCGCGATCACGATTTCGTGATAATAGCGTTATTCACTCCTTAACGATGTTTGATTCCATAAATTCTCGCAGCTGCAATAAATCGCGCCAAGCCTCTGCCTTAGCGGAAGGCATACGCAACAAATACGCTGGATGATAACTCGGCAGGCAGGGCATGGGCGCCACCAAACCGGGTATCTCCACCTGCCGCCAAGTGCCGCGCAGCCGCCGTATCCCCTGCCCGCGCTCCGGCTCCGGCAGCACCGCCTTGGCCGCCACCGCCCCCAGCAGCAGCACGCCGCGCGGTTTCACCAGGGCAACATGGCGCAGCAAAAACGGCAGACACACCGCCACCTCTGCCTCGCTTGGCGCCCGGTTGCCCGGCGGGCGCCACGGCACGGTGTTGATAATGCGCACTTTGGTCCGGTCCAGCCCGATGCTCCCCAGCATTTTATCCAGCAACTGCCCGGCCGGTCCCACAAACGGCTTGCCGGCGCGGTCTTCCTCCGCCCCCGGCGCCTCGCCCACCACCACCAACTCCGCGTCCGCCGCGCCATCGGCGAACACCAACTGGGTCGCGGTGTCGCGCAAAGCGCAGCCGGTGAACCCCGCCATGGCTTTTTCCAGCGCCTCCAGGCTCTCGCACGCGGCGGCAATCTTCTCCGCCTCCGCCGGTCCGGCCGGCAAAGCCGCGGGCCGGTGTGCCGGCCGCGCCGCCGCCGGAGCAGCAACCGCCACCGCAACCGCCACAGGTGTCGCCGCCACGGCACGCCTATCCTGCGGCGCGTCCAGCAGCGCCTCGTCGGCTCCCCATTCCACTTGCAGGCGCAGCGCCTCGATCAAATCCATGAATCCATACTTAACCATACCTTGGGCGATTGAAATGACCGCCAATATGTTTTTAAGCCTATAGCAAGCCGCGCCAGAGCCGAGACTTTACGCAAGCAAACAATTTTACCATACGACTGCCAGCACAACAGGAGAAAACCGAATGTCAGACCAGATGGAGCCGCGCGAGGCGATGGAGTTCGACGTGCTGGTGGTTGGGGCCGGCCCAGGCGGCCTATCCGCCGCCATCAAGCTCAAGCAGCTCAACCCGGAGCTTTCCGTCTGCGTGGTGGAAAAAGGCGGCGAAGTCGGCGCCCACACCCTCTCCGGCGCGGTGCTGGAACCGCGCGCTTTGCTCGAACTCTTCCCTGAATGCGACCCATCGCTAATCCCGCTTGCCACCCCAGTGGCCGAGGATCGCTTCATGTACCTCACCAAAACCAAAGCCTTCACCTCTCCGGTCACCCCGGCCACCATGCATAACCACGGCAACTACATCGTCTCGCTCGGCAACGTCGTGCGCTGGCTCGGCCAGCAAGCGGAAGAGCTCGGCGTGGAAATCTACCCCGGCTTCGCCGCCGCTGAAGTGCTATTCGACGGCGAACGGGTTGCAGGTGTGGCCACCGGCGACATGGGCATCGGCAAGGACGGCAAGCCCACAGCCAACTTCCAGCGCGGCATGGAACTGCGCGCCACTTACACCATATTCGCCGAAGGCTGCCGCGGCTCGCTCTCCAAGCAACTGATGGCAAAGTTCGACCTCAACGCCAAAAACGACCCGCAAACCTACGGCATCGGCATCAAGGAACTCTGGGAGGTCAAACCCGAGCACTTCAAAAAAGGCCTCGCCATCCACAGCGTCGGCTGGCCCCTCAAGTCCGACACCTACGGCGGCTCCGCCATCTATTTCTTCGGCGAAAACCTCATGGCCTACTGCTTTGTCGTAGGTCTTGACTACAAAAATCCGTACCTCTCGCCCTTCCAGGAAATGCAGCGCTACAAAACCCACCCGGCCATCGCGCCATTCTTCGAGGGCGCCAAGCGCATCTCCTACGGTGCGCGCGCCCTCAACGAAGGCGGCTTCCAGTCCCTGCCGAAACTCACCTTCCCCGGTGGCCTTCTCATCGGCTGCGCCGCCGGCACCCTCAACGTGCCCAAAATCAAGGGCACCCACACCGCCATGAAATCCGGCATGGTGGCCGCCGAAGCCCTCGCCGAAGCCCTGGCCGGCGACCGCCCTGACGAAGTAACCGCCTACGCCACCAAGCTGGAAGCCAGCTGGGTCTGGCCGGAACTGCACAGCGTGCGCAACGTCCGCCCCGGCTTCGCCAAATGGGGCTTCTACGGCGGCATGATCAACGCCGCCATCGACACCTACATCTTCCGCGGCAAAGCCCCCTGGACCTTAAAAAACCACTACGACCACACCCAGCTCGTCAAAGCCAAGGACGCCAAGCCGATCGACTACCCCAAACCCGATGGCAAACTCACCTTCGACCGCCTGTCCTCGGTCTTCCTCTCCAACACCAACCACGAGGAAAACCAGCCGGCCCACCTCACCCTGCTCGACGCCTCCAAAGCCATCAGTATCAACTATAACGAATACGCCAGCCCCGAGACCCGCTACTGCCCGGCCGGCGTGTACGAAATCGTCGGCGAGGACAAAGGTAACCCGCAACTGCAAATCAACGCGCAAAACTGCGTCCATTGCAAAACCTGCGACATCAAAGACCCCACCCAAAACATCAACTGGGTCGTCCCCGAAGGCGCTGGCGGCCCCAACTATCCGGGTGGCATGTAAACACCCACAAGTAAGGCCAGGGGGCGGCGCCCCTTGCCTTACTTACCGGCGCCTACACACCACCCGGCTATTTGTGGATCATCGTCCCGATGCCGCCTTCGGTGAAAAGCTCCAGCAGCAGCGCGTGGGGCACGCGGCCGTCGAGGATGGTGGCACCTTTTACGCCCAGCGTGACGGCTTCCATGCAGGTTTCCACTTTCGGGATCATGCCGCCGGAGATGGTGCCATCGGCGATGAGTTCGTGGATTTGCGCCAGGGAGAGGTCGGGCAGCAGTTTCTTGTTTTTATCCAGCACCCCAGGCACGTCGGTGAGCATGAGCAGACGCGTGGCGTTCAGCGCCCCAGCGATAGCACCTGCAGCGGTATCGGCGTTAACATTGTAAGTTTCCCCATTCTCCCCGATGCCGACAGGCGCGATGACGGGGATCAACCCGGCGCCGGTCAGCGCGTGGATCACGCGCGTATCGATAAACACCGGCTCCCCGACGAAACCAAGGTCAAGGACCTTCTCGATATGCGAGTCCGGGTCTTTCTTCGTGCGGAGCACTTTGCGCGCACGGATCAGCCCGCCATCTTTCCCCGAAATGCCCACCGCCAGCGCGCCAGCGCGGTTGATCAGCGAGGCCACCTGCTTATTCACGCTGCCGGCCAGCACCATTTCCACCACTTCGACCATGGCGGCATCGGTCACGCGCAGCCCGTCGACGAAGCTGGATTTGATCGCCAGGCGTTCCAGCATCGCATTAATCTGCGGCCCGCCGCCGTGAACGATGACCGGGTTGATGCCGACCTGCTTCAGCAGCGCGATATCCCGGCCGAACTCGTTCGCCAGGGTATCCTCTCCCATCGCATGCCCGCCGTATTTCACCACGATGGTTGCACCAGCGTAGCGGCGCAGGAAGGGCAGCGCGTGGGCGACGATATGCGCCTGCGTGGCGGCGGTCTTTAACTCCTCGGTGTCCATATCGGCTCCTGGCGGCTGGTGGGTAATGTTTGCGGGCTAGATAAAGCTCGCGATGCTGGCGCGCAAATCATCCATCCCCTGCCCCGTCGTGCTGGAGGTGGTGATAACAAACGGAATCGCCGCCGGATGCTCGGTCGCCAGCGCGGTGATTTCGTCCTGCTTCTTGCGCAACGCCGCCGGCTTCACGTCATCCGCCTTGGTCAGCACCAACTGATACGCCACCGCCGACTGGTCGAGCAGTTCCATCACCACCTCATCGGCGGGTTTCAGCTCAATGCGCGCGTCCAGCAGCAGGAACACCCTGCGCAGGTTCGGCCGCCCGCGCAAATAATCCAGCATCAGCCCCTGCCAGTCGCGTTTGATGGATTTGGGTGCCTCGGCATAGCCGTAGCCCGGCATATCCACCAGCACGATCGGTGCGGCTTCCATCTGGAAGAAGTTGAGCTGCCGCGTGCGCCCCGGCTGGTGCGACACGCGCGCCAACGCCTTGCGCGCGGTCAGCGCGTTCAGCAGCGAGGATTTACCCACATTGGAGCGGCCCGCGAAAGCCACTTCGATGCCACGCGGCTCCGGCAGGTGCTCAAGCGCCTGCGCCGCATAGAAAAATTCGCAATGAGAGGCGAAGAGTTTCCTCCCCGCCTCCAGTTGCTCCGGGGTGAACGTACCGGCGGTAAAAGTTAGGTTTTCACCGCCACTACCTGCCGTGGAAGCCCCGCCTGGCGCATGATCAGCCATTGTTGTCCTACCGAAAGAAGATTGTTCCAAGCCCAGTATAATACGAGACCGGAGGGTGAGCGTGCCAGCATGAATGTGAAGATAAGCGGCATGAACTGGAACATGCGCGCCTGCACCGGGTCCGCCGGAGCGGGGTTAAGCCGCTGTTGCAGGAACATGGTGAAGCCCATGATGATCGGCAAGGCGCCGATGTGCAGCGTCGGGCTGAGCATGGCCGGATCAAAGGGGATCAGCCCGAACAAGTTGAACAGATTGGTCGGGTCCGGCACCGAAAGATCGTGAATCCAGCCAAAGAACGGCGCCTGGCGCATTTCGATGGTGATGAAAATGACCTTGTACAGTGAGAAGAACACGGGGATCTGCACCAGCATCGGCAAACAGCCGGAGGCGGGGTTGATCTTCTCCGCCTTGTACAGCGCCATCGTCTCCTGCTGGATCTTGGTGTTGTCGTCCTTGTACTGCTCGCGCAGGGCTTTAATCTTCGGCGCCACCAGCTTCATCTTGCCCATGGAGCGGTAGGAGTAGCTGGCCAGGGGGAAGAAGATCGCCTTGATGCCGACGGTAAACACGATGATCGCGAGGCCGAAGTTGCCCAGCACCGAGTTCAGCCAGTCGAGCGCGAAGAAGATCGGCTTGGTGATGATGTAGAGATGCCCGAAATCCACTGATTTATAGAAATTCGGGATGCTATACTGAGTCTGGTAGGCATCCAGGATCTTCACCACTTTGGCGCCCGTGAACAAATGGCTGGTCAGGCTGGCCGAAGCCCCCGGCGCCACGGTCTGCGGGTCCACGGTGATGAACGAGGTCTGGTACGCGCTGCCGTCGCCGTCGCTCACCGTGCCGTAGCTCATCGAGCCGGTCAGGTTGGCCGACTGGTCCGGCGCCACGGCGGTAAGCCAGTATTTATCGGTAATGCCGATCCAGCCGCCGGGGCTGGTCTCGGTATAAGCAACGCCCCCGGCCGCCTGCGAGCCGTCGGATTTCAGGGTTTTGTAGGATTCCTGCTTCAGCGTATTGTTGAACACGCCAAGCGGGCCGTCGAACAGCACCATGGAGTTCTGTTCCACCGGCTTGTAATCGCGCACCACGCGCGACCAGGGATACAACTTCACCGCCGCGCCGGTGTGGTTAACCACCTGCTGGTTCACCGTGAACATGTACTTGTCGTCGACGGAGAGCAGCAACTGAAAGGTCAGCCCCTGGCCGTTATCCCAGGAGAGCGTGACCGGTGTGCCGGGCGTCAGCTTGGCAGCGTTCGCGGTCCACAGCGCGGTGTCGTCCGGCACTTTCACGTTCCCCACCGGGGTCCAGCCAAACTGCGCGTAGGTCGGCTTGTCGCTGCCACGATGCCCGAGGATCTGCACCAGCGGTGAATCAGCAGCAATGGTCTCGTGGTAATCCTTCAGCACAACGTCATCGAACACCGCGCCGGTCAGTACGATGCTGCCCGAAAGCTTTGGCGCGTCGATATCCAGGCGCGGCCCGGCGGCAACAGCGGGCGCCGTGCCTGGGGCACCGGCGGTCGCCGGCGTGCCATTCGCTTCCTGCACCTGCGCCGCGGTTTGCGCCGGCGGGGTGGCGGGGTGCGGCATGTATTTCTGGAACGCGAACTGAAACACCAGCATGATGCCGAGTGACAGAGCGATGGCGAGCATCAGGCGCTTCTGGTCCATGGGGCTTTACGAGTCCTTAAGTGGTGGAACCGGGTCGAAGCCGCCCGGATGCCAGGGATGGCAGCGCAAAATCCGGCGCCCGGCGAGCAAACTGCCGCGCATGGCGCCGTGAGTGCAAATAGCCTCCCGCGCATAAGCGCTACAGGAGGGGAAAAAACGGCAATTGGCGCCAATAACTGGGCGCAAAGTCAGTTCATAAACGCGCACGGCGCCGGACAGCATGTAAGCCGCGGGACTCATGCCAGCGATCCTTGAACAGGATCGCTGGCATTGCTTTTTGGTTGGCGCGCGGCCGCCCCGCCATCCCCGCGCGCGATGAGTCCCTCCGCCAACGCCGCTTCGATACCGCTGCGTAGCCTGGTAAACGGCACCGAGCCGGTCTCTTTCCGGCAAATCAGCACCAGTTCCACTCCGGCCAGGTCGCGCCCGGCCAAAATCAGCCGCGCGGCCTCCTTCAGCCGCCGCCGCGCGCGGTTACGCACCACGGCATTGCCTATCTTCTTGGTGGCGGTATAGCCGGTCCGCAGCGGCGCCTCGGTCCCCGTGGCGCAAAGCTGCATCACGAAACCAGGCTTCACGATTTTCCGCCCGCGCGACGCCATCCGCAAGAACTCCGCGCGGCGCTTAAAAGTTTCCGGTGGAGACAATGCGGGCATTGTCAGGCCCTTAAAGGCGCGCGGAGGGCAGGAAATCAGGCAGAAAGTTTGGCGCGGCCTTTGGCGCGGCGATTGGCAATAACCTTGCGGCCGCCAACAGTCGCCATGCGGGCGCGGAAACCATGCCGGCGCTTGCGGACAAGTTTGGAAGGTTGATAGGTCCGTTTCACGTGATTCACTCCGGCGATAGCTAATAAAAGCTGACAAAACAGGTTTCGGCCGAACCGTCCCCGGTTCAGCGCAACGTGGCGGGATATAGGCGGCGCGGCCCCTGGCGTCAATGCAAGCCAACGCGCGCTTGCCCTGGCACGCGACAAAGTGCACCCTGCCCCCATGCATATATCATTAACGACTCGGCCGCGCACCGTCCTGGCCCTGCAAGGGGGCGGGGCGCACGGCGCCTTTACCTGGGGCGCGCTGGACCGTCTGCTGGAAGACGGGATGACCTTCGACGCCGTCACCGGCGTTTCCTCCGGCGCGATGATCGCGGCCATGGCGGTGCAGGGCTATGTCCATAACGGGCCGCAAGGTGCCCGCGACTCCGTCAGCAAACTCTGGCGCCGCGTCGCCGAGGCGCATGTGTTTGGTCCGGTCAACGCCTCCATGGATTGGCTCTGGGGCTGGGACAAGGGCCTTGAGATGGGCAATGAGCTGGCCTGGAGCGGCATCACCAGCGCGCTGCGCATGTTTAATCCCGGCCAACTCAACCCGTTCGGGCAGAACCCTCTGGCCCCCCTGCTCAAGGAACTGCTGGACAAGGACGCTATCCGCCACCCTTCCGCCCCGCGCCTCTACGTCGCCGCCACCGATGTAGAGTCCGGCGAGGCCAAAATCTTCACCAACGCCGAAATCGGCGTGCGGCATCTCATCGCCTCCGCCTGCATCCCCATGATGTTCCCTGCCGTGAACATCGGCGGACGGCATTACTGGGACGGCGGCTACTCCTGCAACCCTGCACTCGCCCCCGTGCTCACGCCACGGCCCGAGCGCCTGGTGCTGATCCGCGCACAGCCCCGCGTGCGCAAGGGCGTGCCCAACAGCACCGCCGACATCGTGCACCGCCTGCATGAAATCGCCTTCCAGGCCCCGCTGGACGCCGAACTCGCCCTGCTGCCCAAGCAGGTGCGCCTGCTGGATATTTCCGCCGACGCCGCCCTGGCGCGCCACCCCCTCACTTCCAAAATGAACACCGAGAAAAATTTTCTCGACAATCTGTTCGCCGCCGGGCGGGAGGCTGCCGGCATCGTAGTTCCCGCATGACACCCTCGGCCCGGTATTTTGACTCCTCAAAAATCCGGGCCAGTGGCATCGCGCGTGGGGCTGGCAAGAATCCATTGCGCCGTCTAAACATTCATACTGGCGGTCCCGTGTCATGACACCAGGTATAAAGAAGCTACGACGCCAGAATTTCATGCACCACCTCGAACTGGAGCTGTTCGGCACCAGCCTCTCCGGTCGCGTATTGTGGCTGACGGTCGGCATCATCCTGGCGGTCGAGCTGGTGGTGCTCACCCCAAGCGTGGGCCAAGAGCGCCAGCACTGGATGTGGGACCATGTCAGCCTGGCGCATATGACCGCCCTGTCCACCGCCGTGGCACAACATAACCAACCGCTCGATGCCGCCACGGCCCAGGCGCTGCTGCGGTTGGCGGATGTACAGTCGATCAAACTCACCGAGCCCGACGGAATCGTGCTGCTGGTGCCCCCGGCCAGCCCTTTGAACGCAACTCGGGTGGTTTACCTCAGCGATGAAACGGTACTTCACAGTACCTGGCGCTCCATGCTGCGTGTTTCCGGGCTGGGGGGAGGTGATGTGGAAGTGGTGGCGCCAAGCCCGCTACAAGTCAATGCAACCGTCGACATCGTGGTGAGCGGCGCCGAGCTGGATATGTTTTTGCGCTCCTACGCCCTGCATCTGGCCGCGATTTCCGTTATTGTCGCGCTGGTGACAGGACTGCTGGTCTTCGCGGCACTCGACCACATGCTGGTGCGGCCAATGCGGGTCATGACCGCAACCATCACCGGCTTCCGCGACGACCCCGAACATGCCGGGCAAAGCGAACTGACCGCGCTGGCCGCACGCGGCAGCAACGAAATCGCGCAAGCCGCGCAGGAACTCAAAGCCATGCTGGAGGCAATGCGCGCCGCGCTCTGGCGCAACGCGCGGCTAGCCGCGCTCGGCACGTCGGTGGCCAAAATCAGCCACGACCTGCGCAACATCCTTAGCTCCGCGCTG
Organism: uncultured Alphaproteobacteria bacterium; assembly: GCA_963696195.1. Classification (GTDB taxonomy): domain Bacteria; phylum Pseudomonadota; class Alphaproteobacteria; order Acetobacterales; family Acetobacteraceae; genus Acidocella. The sequence continues at coordinate 582,616 of OY968826.1, read as the reverse complement.
CTGGTCGCCGACCAGTTGCAGAACAGCGCGGACCCGGCGGCCAAGCGCGCCGCGCGCACACTGGTACCGGCGGTGGAACGCGCCGCCCAGTTGGTAAGCCGCACCGTGGATTTCGCACGCGAGGGGCCGCCGGCCATCACCCGCACGCCAGTGTGCCTGCGCGAAGTGGTGGACGAGGCAACGCAGGCCGTCCGGCCGGACGGCACCAGCATCACCATCGAAAACCATGTCCCCGCTGAACTGGTACTGCCCCTGGACCGCATGCAGATCTACCGCGTGCTTCTCAACCTGCTGCGCAACGCCGTCGAGGCCGGCGCCAAGGCGGTCGTGCTCACGGCGGAAACCGGCAATGGCGTGCCCAAGATCATCGTGACGGACTACGGCCCCGGCCTGCCGCAACGGGTGCAGGAAAACCTGTTCAAACCCTTCATGGGCTCGGGGCGCCAGGGTGGCTCGGGCCTCGGCCTCGCCATCGCCCGAGACCTTATGCGAGCGCATGGCGGCGACCTGATATTGGGACAAACCAGCCCGCAGGGCACGGTGTTCATCATGGAGCTGTTGCCCGCCGAAATGCCCGTCGCACCCGCGCCGCTTATACAAAACGAGTACAAACCTACTGTTCCTATGGACTTTTTGTGAGTTTCACTTTGCGGTAACACCTGTTGAAACGCCAAAAGTTTTTATCCATGCAGCGGCCAAAAGAAGAATATGCTTATTTTTTTTACGTCATTGATCTTACGAATAAAATCATTTTCTAAGAGTCCATGATTCCCTTGGCCCTCGATCCGAAATACGTCCAGTTTGCCGTTGCCGGTAACGGTGCGCTGGCGCTTCGCCGGCTGCTGGCATTGCGCCGTGCGGGGGCGGACGGGGTGCTGTTATACGCCGACGCTCCCGAACCCGAGCTGGCCGCGCACGCCGGTGGCTATCTGCGCCCCACCCTGCCCGATGCCGCCGCCTTGGCGCAACTGCACGTGCTGTGGATCACTGACCTGCCCAAAGACATTGCCACTGGGCTGGCGCAAACCGCGCGGCAACTGCGCGTGCTGGTGAACGTGGAAGACGTCCCCGCCGTCTGCGACTTCCATTCCATGGCCGAGGTACGGCGCAAAGACCTGCTGCTCACCGTTTCCACCAACGGCGCCGCCCCCGGCTTGGCGCGCGGCATCCGCCGCGGCCTGGAAGCCTGCTTTGGCCCGGAATGGGACGACCGGGTAGACGAAGTCGCCGCCCTGCGCCGGGACTGGCGCGCGGAGGGTCTCACCATGCCGGAAATCAGCCGGCGGATCGAAGCCCTCATGGCGGAGCGCTGTTGGCTCTCCTGCCTCAAACCGCATTAGCCCCCTCCCCCTTTGCCTTTAGGTATTTACCATGACTGAACCAACCCTCCCGCCCGCTGCCGGGCACGACCAAAAGGATGCCATCTAATGCTGGACATGCTTGACCCGGCTTCCGCCCATGCCGTGCTGGAAGACGCCATCAAATCCCGGTTCGCCGGCAAAATCGCGCTGGTGTCCTCCTTCGGCACGGAATCGGCAATTCTGCTGCACATGGTCGCGCAGATCGACAGCGCAACGCCGGTGATCTTCCTGGAGACCGGCAAGCTGTTCCCGGAAACCTTGGCCTATCGCGACGCGCTGATCGCCCGCCTAGGCCTCACCGGCGTGCGCAACATCCATCCCAAACCGGCGCAGCTCGCCACCTGGGACCCTGAAGGCACGCTCTGGGAAAAAGACGCCGAGCTGTGCTGCGCCATCCGCAAAACCAACCCGCTGGACGAGGCGCTGGAAGGCTTCACTGCCTGGATCACCGGCCGCAAGCGCGTGCAGGGAGGCTCACGCGCCAATCTGCAACTGGTGGAACCCGGCGCCGACGGCCGCGTCACGGTCAACCCGCTGGCCCTCTGGAACGACGAACAGCTCGACGCCTACTTCGTCACGCACGACCTGCCGCGCCATCCGTTGCAGGCGCAGGGCTACACTTCCATCGGCTGCGCCACCTGCACCCATCGCCCGCTGCCGGGCGAGGACAAACGCTCCGGCCGGTGGGCCGGGCTGAAAAAAACCGAGTGCGGCATCCATATGCCGCGCCTGGCCGACACCGCCTGGGAAATCTGAACCGGCTACTGGCGTTACGGCGCCCCTGTCAACTCTCCCGCTGCTCTCAACTCGCCGCAGCGGGAGACGCTTAGCCGGTAATCCAACACGGCTTGCCGGCCCCATCCTGCTTCAGCTTGCTAGAGCAATATTCAGTTAAATTGAATTGGTTGGTTCGATTTAACTGAATGAAATTGCTCGCCAAAACAAAACTAGAGTGTTTTTCATGTTGATGAAAAACACTCTAGCAACAAGTTAAACAACTCGCGCATCGCCGCCGTGGTGCCCGCTCAACGCCTCTCCGGCATCGGGTCGCAGACGTGCGCAAATCGGCACCGCTACCAGCGAGAACAGCCCCACAATAACGAACCCCAGCGCGTAATCGGATTTCAGTGCCACGGCATGATGATGCAGCCGCGCCGAAACCTCCAGCGTGGTCGCGCCGACAACGATACCAAGGGTCAACGTAAGCTGCTGAATGGTGGAGTACAGTGAGGTCGCCGCCGACATCCGCGGGCGCGGAATGTCGCCATACGCGATGGTATTAAAGGCAGTGAACTGCAACGAACGGAAGAACCCGCCCACCAGCAGAATCGCATCCATCGCCAGCCCCGGCCAGCCCGGTTGAAAGCTGGCGCACACCATAATGAACCCCGACGCCAGCAGGCCATTCAAAATTAACACCGTCCGGAAGCCAAACCGCCGCAGCAGCGGCTGCGCCGCCGGTTTCATCGCCAGCGCCCCAGCCGCCGAGGCAAACGTAATAAGCCCGCTCTGCATCGGTGACTTGCCAAACCCCAATTGCAGCATCAGCGGCAGCAGAAACGGCAGCGCCCCCACGGCGATGCGGAACAGGCTGCCCGCCACCACGGAGCTGGCAAAAGTCGGGATCAGGAGCAGCGAAAAATCCAGCACCGGATGCGGATGCCGCCACATATGCACCACATAACCCCCTGCCGCGCCCACGCCCGCGGCCAGCGCGCCCAGCGTCCAGGAGAGCGGCACCAAGCTGCGCCCGGCCGTCTCAAACCCCGCCATCATCGCCGCCATGGCAAACCCGATGAGAATCAGGCCCCAGACATCCAACCTGCCCCCCCGGCCAGCCTCGCGGCTATCCGGGATGAACAACGTAACGGCGATGACCCCGATGATGCCGATCGGCACATTGATGTCGAACACCCAGCGCCACGAGAAATACGTGACAATGAACCCACCCAGCGGCGGCCCCAAAATCGGCCCGACCAGTGCCGGCATGGTCAGCCAGGACATCGCCGCCACCATCTGCGCGCGGCTGACCGAGCGCAGCAGCACCAGCCGCCCCACCGGCAGCATCATCGCCCCGCCCAGCCCCTGCACCACCCGCGCCGCCACGAGAAACCCCAGGCTGGGCGCCACACCACAGGCCACCGAGCCAATGGTGAAAATCACGATCGCGGCGCGGAACACATGCTGGGCGCCATAATGGTCCGCGACCCAGCCGCTGGCCGGGATGAACACCGAAAGGCTGATCAGATACGAGGTCAGCGCCACGCTCATATGCAGCGGCGGCGCGTGGAAACTGCGCGCCATCGCCGGCAGTGCCGTGGCGATAACCGTGGAGTCCAGATTTTGCATGAACAAGGCGGTGGCGATAATCACCGCCATCAGCCGCATGCGGCCTTCCGATATAACCGGCTCGGCTTCAGCCTCCACCATCACTCGCGGCTAAACCCGGCCGTCTCCAGACGGTGCAGGTAGCGCCGCCAGCGGATGGAATATTCCCGCCCAAGCTGTTGCAGGTACTCCCAGGAGAATATCCCCGTATCATGCCCATCGGTAAATATCAGCCGCAGCGCGTAATTGCCCATCGGCTCGATGCCGGTAATCCCCACATTCTGCTTGCCGGTGACCAGTTTCGCCTGCCCTGGCCCGTGCCCCTGCACCTCGGCGCTCGGGCTCTCCACGCGCAAATACTCCGCCGGCAGGCTCAGCGTGCCGCCATCCTCAAAACTGAGTTCAAGGAGGTTCTCCGCGCGCCGGAGCTTGATCTGCGTCGGCTGACTCACAACTCGAGGACGCGAGCTTCTTCCGCCAGCATAATGGGAATGCCATTGCGGATCGGGTAGGCCAGCCCAGCCTTGGCACTGACCAACTCGCCCCGCTCGCGGTCATAGGTCAGCGGCCCGCGTGTCAGCGGACAAACCAAAATCTCCAGCAGCCTCGGGTCGATCGGCGGTTCGTTATCCATGCTCAGCTCACTTTCGGTTCATCATCATCGTCGTCATGCCCATCCTCGAAGGCATGTATCTCCAGCAGCGCCAGCAACGCGCGGGCGCGTTCGGCCTCATCGCGCGCTTCCAGCAGGGCCTGTTTCTCTTCGGCGTCAAACGGGCAGGCCATGGCCAGCGACACCACCAGTTCGCCATCGCCCATCGCCGCAATCGCATCCCAGTTCGCCTCCGCCCCGGCCTTGGCAAAATACCGCCCCAGTGCCGCCAGCAGCACCCCCCGCTCAAACGGCAGCGGCGCCTTGGGCTCATGCAAATCCGCCGCGAAACCGCTGAACGCCCCGCGCACGCGGCGGTAGCCACGGCACATCTCCACTTCCTCGACAATAGTGAAACGCGCCAGCCCAGTCAGGCTAATCAGGTAACGACCATCATCGGTCTCATCAAAGCTGGAAATCCGCCCCAGGCAGCCAATCCGGTACAAGCCAGGCCCGTTATCGCCCCGCGCCAGCCGCTTGTCCGGCTGCACCATGCCGAACATCCGCCCCGCCACCAGCGCATCCTCCACCAAGGCGAGGTAACGCGGCTCGAAAATATTCAGCGGCAACCGCCCGCCCGGCAGCAGCAGCGCGCCGGAAAGCGGAAATACCGGAAACTCCTCCGGTAAATCCTCCAGGCGCGGATGCAACACGGGCACCCCGCCTACCGGAACAACAAAGCTGAAAGCTTACGCCGCGCCGCCATGGTGGCTTCGTCGTCAAAGCCCCAGGCCTCGAAGAATTTCAACAATTGCAGTCGCGCCGCGTCATCGTTCCAGGCACGGTTGCGCCGCACGATCTCCAGCAGCGCATCCGCCGCCGCCGCCCGCTCACCCGACGCATTCAGCGCCGTCGCCAGCTCATAACGCGCCTCGTAATCATTCGGATCAGTCGCCAGCCGTGCCTCCAGCCCGGCCCGCGCCCCCAGCGCCTTGCGCCCCTCGGCCGCCAGCGTCAGCGCCGCTCTCGCGCCCGCGATCTCGGCATGCTCCGCGAGCTTCTCCGGCAAGCCCGCCAACACCTCGGCCGCCTGCTCCTCATCACCCAACGCGATCAACGCCCGCACCAGCCCAGACCATGCCTCCGGCTTCTCCCGGTCAGCCTGCACCGCGGCGGCAAAATGCTGCGCCGCCAACTCGGCGTCCCCCTGTTCCAGAAATTCCTTGCCCTGCGCGATCAAATCAGCCCCCGGCGCCGACGAACCCGCCATTTTCAGCAAGCCCTCAACAAACCGCTTCACCTCGCTCTCCGGCAGCGCGCCGGCGAACGTATCCGCCAGCTGTCCCTGCCAGAACGCGACCACGGTCGGCACCGACTGCAACGGCAGCCCCATGCGGGTCAGCTGCGCCACCAGCGCCTGGTTCTTATCCACATCAATCTTCACCAGCCGCACCCGCCCGCCCTGCGCGCGCACGACTTTTTCCAGCATTGGCGTCAAGGTTTTGCACGGCCCGCACCATGTCGCCCAGAAATCCACCAGCACAGGGATCTCGCGGGACGCCTCAAGCACATCGGCCATAAAGGTGGTCTGGTCGCCGTCAATAATCACATTGGCCGGCGGTGGCGGTGTCGTGTCCGGCTCGGTACTGAAAAGGCTGCTCATCGATCTTAATCCGTATGGGTTTCCTTGAAGCTGTATATAGTATCATTCCGCGCGCTCACACCCCATCGCGCAACCCGCATGCGGGAGAGGCTTGCAATCCTCTCCGAGGCGCCTTAAACAGCCGCTCACGCCATGAGCGGGCGTAGCTCAGGGGTAGAGCACAACCTTGCCAAGGTTGGGGTCGAGGGTTCGAATCCCTTCGCCCGCTCCAATGTAAACTGAGGGAAATCCTTGGTTTTTTGCATGTTTTGTTGCTAACAGTGCGCGACATCTACTGACACTCGCGCATGAGCAAAGACAGAACATGACGGGAAAGCTGGCCAAATACTGGCCAGTGTGTTCATGGTGCGTTCCAAATGCAAAGCCCCGGAGTGATCCGGGGGCTTAATTTTTACGGCGTAGCTCTTTGGCGATGATGAGAAAGCCGATGGCGACGGTTACGATCAGAAGGTAAATCGCGCCGAGGATATGGAACTCAGGCGTGTCGCGCCCGAAGTTTGACCCGACAAGGCAGAGGGCGGCGAGCGCGGCGCAAACTTTTAGGGCGATGTCCATCGATGGCGACGACCCCCTGAATTTGCTCGGAAAACCCGGCCATGAAGCGCTGAAACGCGGCGCGGGACTGGTCGGCGTCGAGGCTGCGGAACAGCCGGCTGAAAGTATCGTGGCTGGGCAGGCCGTGTTCGAGCCTGAGGAACCCGCGCAGGAACGTTTCTTTCGCCTCCGCGAACAGCGCCATATCGACCGCCGTCTGCCTGCCACACAACACCGAGCACAGCGAAATCATCAGAAGTTCGTGGAAATCATGTAGGCGGGCGTTGCGCGTGCGCGGGTCGTCCAGCTCCTGCCAGCAGGTCAGAAAATGTTCCAAGGCGGCGGCCTCCGGCGCGTAATGCACCCCAGCCAATCAATCACCCCGAAGCCGCGCAAGCCCAAATCTACCGGTCAGGCTATTTGAAGTGAAATTCCCCTGGGTGGCTGCTCAAGTCATGGTTGACGCGGGGGATTCGTGGGGCTAAAGCCCGGCACCGGCGTTTCTCGGAACGCACAAATTGGACTGCCCAGGTGGCGAAATGGTAGACGCACTAGCTTCAGGTGCTAGCGATCGCAAGGTCATGGAAGTTCGAGTCTTCTCCTGGGCACCAATTTTTTTCTCAACAATTTTAAACGCGGCGGGCTCTGAAACGCGGCGTTTTGCAAGGTCTCCATGAGCAATATCCAGCTGCACAAGCACGACCTGCCGGCTGGTTTGAGCTTCGGGTCTATCGTCGCCATCGACACCGAGACCATGGGCCTCGACCCGCGGCGTGACCGGCTTTGCCTGGTGCAGCTTTCGGCGGGCGATGGCACGGCGCATCTGGTGCAGATCATCCCCGAGCGCCTCGGCGGCCAGGGAGCAAATTGCCCGAATTTGAAGGCGCTGCTGGCTGATCCGGCGGTGACCAAGCTGTTCCATTTCGCACGGTTTGACATCGCTGCGATGCTGAACGGGTTGGGCGTACTCACCACGCCGGTCATCTGCACAAAGATCGCCTCCAAGCTGGTGCGCACCTATACCGACCGGCATGGCTTGAAAGACCTTTGCCGTGACCTGGCCGGGGTGGAAATTTCCAAGCAGCAGCAGACCAGCGATTGGGGAGCTTTGGATTTGACCCCGGAACAGCTGACCTATGCGGCGTCCGACGTGCTGTACCTACATGCGATCTGGACAAAACTGGAAGCGCTGCTGAAGCGTGAAGGCCGGTTGGAAATTGCAACGGCTGCTTATACGTTTTTGCCTACGCTGGCCCAGCTCGACCTGCTCGGTTACGCCGACCCGGATTTGTTCCACCACTGAAATTTCGCGCCGCCGGGTTGCCCGGCGGGCGCGCCTTCCCGTCCCGATAAATTATTTTCGTCGCGCCCTTGCGCCGTCCATGCCAGTTCTATATGTTTTTAGTACTTGCGAATGATTTGCATTTACATGACGTAACAACGGAGCGGACCAGGGTATGTTTGTGAGTATGATTATTGTTTTCCGGGAAGCGATGGAGGCAGGACTGATCGTCGGGATCATTCTGGCCGCCACCGAGGGCGTTACAGGGCGCGGGCGCTGGATTGCGGGCGGAATCGCAGCCGGGCTGGCTGGGGCGGGTGTCGTCGCGGTATTCGCCGCCAGACTCTCCAACCTGTTCCAGGGTGCGGGCCAGGAGGTTTTCACCGCCAGCATCCTCGGCTTCGCGGTGGTCATGCTTAGCTGGCATATTCTGTTCATGTCCCGTCATGCGCGGGAGGTGACACGCGACATGCAGGACATGGGGCGGGCCGTGCAGTTAGGCCAGCACTCGCTGGGCGCACTTGCGGCGGTGGTCGCCGTGGCGGTAATGCGCGAGGGCACCGAGGTGGTGTTGTTTTTGTATGGCATTCTGCTCGGCTCGGGGGTCAGCGCCGTGCAGATGGGGGCTGGTGGTGCCTTGGGGCTGGGGCTGGCGGCCGGGCTTTCGTTCGTGCTGTATCGCGGGCTTGTCATTATCCCGCTGGCGCGGCTGTTTACCGTAACGAATGGGCTGATCGCGCTGCTGGCGGCAGGCATGACCGGCCAGGCGGCCGCACTGCTCAATTCGGTGGATATTCTCCCCGCCTGGGGGCAGCAGTTGTGGAATACCAGCGGGTTTATCGCAGATGATAGTTTTGCCGGGCGCAGCCTGCATGCGTTGGTGGGCTATTCGGCGCGGCCTTCGGGCATTCAGCTGGTGGCCTGGGCCACCACGCTACTGGTGCTGTTGGGGGCCGCACGGTTGATCAGCCGCTTGCCGCCGCCGAAACTGGCTCCGGCCGTGCTGCTCGCGGCGCTGGCGCTGGGTATTCATCCGGCACATGCGGACGACCTGCCGCTGCTGGTGTTCAAGAATCACTATTTCGTGCCCGGCACGATCAACGTCCCGGCGGGGCAAAAATTCAAGCTGCACGTGATGAACAGCGACAATACCGCCGACGAGTTTGAGAGCACCGACCTCAACCGCGAAATACTGGTGCTACCGGGGCAGACCATCACCGTGTTTCTCGGCCCGCTGGACCCAGGGAGTTATAAATTCTTCGGCGATTTCCATCAGGATACCGCCCAGGGCGTGCTGGTGGCGAAATGAGGTACTTTATCGCCGCGGGCCTGACCGTCTTGGCTCTGGCCGCGCCTAAACTTGCCACCGCCGATTATCATGTGAATTCGCCCTATGAGATTGATCTAGGCGAGTTGGAGATTGAGACCAACGGCGACGCCGTGTTCGACCAACGGCCGGACCAGCGGGGGGCGACCAGCAACACGGCCGAATTCGGCACCGGGCTGACGCCCTGGTGGCACAGCGAGATTGAACTCGGCTTTAACCGCGCACCGGGATACCGCCAACCGCAGTTGCTCACCCAGGCGGTGTGGGAGAACAGCTTTGAGCTGACGCAGCCGGGTGAGTATTTCGCGGATTTCGGGTTTTATGCGGAATACGGGCAGTCCACGACCTCGGGGCGGAACGCGGCTTCCAACGAAGTCACGTTTGGCCCGCTCATCGCGAAAGACATCGGCCATACCACCGAAACGGTGGACCTGTATCTGACCCGCCAGTTCGGGCCGGACCAGACCGCGCAAGGGCTTGATTTCAGCTACGCGGCGCAGAGCCGATGGAACCTGTGGGGGCTGCTCTCTCCCGCCGTGGAAGTGTATGGCGATGCAGGCACCGTGGGGCACAGTCCGCGGTTCTCCGAGCAGCAATTGCTGGCCGGGCCTGTTGCCATGGGCGCGATGCCTTTAAACAAACTGGGACTCGGCGATGCGGGGCAAGTTAAATACGAGCTTGGCTGGCTGTTTGGCGCCACGCCCGCCACCGCGCACGGTACGCTGCGCTGGCGGATGGAGGTGGAAATCCCGTTCTGAGGTTGGTTTTTCCCCCCGCGGTCAATTCCCCGTTACCCTGCGTTGCCATTCCATCAGTTGACCGGCGGGGCGGCGCTGTTCATACCGCTCCCATGTCTGACGATCTCCAAGATGATCTTGCCATCGCGAGAGATGTTCTTACGACCGAAGCTGCGGCGCTGAGCGCCCTGGGTGCCGGCCTGGGGGAGGATTTCCGCGCCGCTATCAATCACCTCATCGCCATACCCGGCCGCGTCGTGGTGACCGGCATGGGCAAATCCGGCCATGTCGCACGCAAGATCGCCGCCACACTGGCTTCCACCGGTACGCCGGCGCTGTTCGTGCATCCGGCCGAGGCGGCGCATGGCGACTTGGGCATGATTATCGCCGGCGATGCGGTGATCGCGCTCTCCAACTCCGGCGAGGCGGCGGAACTGGCCGTGATCGTGGCGCATGCCAGCCGGATCGGCCTGCCGCTGATCGGCATTACCGCGGCGCCGGAAAGCACGCTGGCCACGGCCTCGACCGTCGCGCTGATCCTGCCCCCCGCGCCTGAAGCCGGCCCGATTGGCCTGGCGCCGACCACCAGCACGACCATGCAGATGGCCCTGGGCGACGCGCTGGCCGTGGTGATGCTCGCCCGGCGCGGTTTTTCGGCGCGCGATTTCAGGGATATTCACCCCGGCGGCAAACTGGGCGCGCGGCTGAAACGCGTGCGCGACCTGATGCACAAGGGCGACGAACTGCCGCTGGTCTCGCCGGGCACCACCATGGACCGCGCGCTGATTACCATGACCGCGAAGCGCTTCGGCGCGCTGGGCGTGGTGGATGGCGTTGGCAAACTGCTGGGCGTGGTGACCGATGGCGATTTGCGCCGCGCCATGGGGCCAGACCTGCTCGGCCGCAATGTCGAGGACATTATGAACGCCAGCCCGCGCACCATAAACCCGGAGGCCCTGGCCGAAGAGGCGCTGCGCGAGATGAACAGCGAAACGCGCCCCGTTACTGCCTTATTCGTGGTCGATGACGCGCGGGTGATTAAAGGTATCCTGCATATCCACGACCTGCTGCGCGCGGGGCTGGCATGACCCGTATCCCGCGTGAACGGATGCTGGATGGGTTGCGGCGGCGCAACCCGGAAATGATCGCCTCCATCGCGCGGCGCAGCCTGACCGTGACGACATTGAAGAAACTGCTCCCCGTGGCGGCCGTGCTGTTGCTGCTGGCGCTCGCCCTTGCCCCTTCCTGGCGCGCCGGGCCGGATGCCAACCGGGTTAGCTACCATGTGCAGAACACAACGGCTCAGAGTGCTGCCTCGCATATGCAAGGCGCGCAGTACCGTGGCACCGACGAGCAGGGCCAGCCCTATACGCTGACCGCCGATAGCGCCGATGAGCAGGCCGACGGCAATGTCCTGCTGAAAGCGCCCATCGGCGACCTGACGCTCAAATCCGGCGCCTGGCTGCTGCTGAAATCCGATACCGGATTGTTCCACCAGAAAACCGACACGCTGGGGCTGACTGGCAATGTCACGCTGTACCGCAACGATGGCACGACCATGACCGTGGGGCATGTCCATATCGACCTGCATGCGGGCAACGCCAGCAGCACCGACCCTGTGCAGGTACAGGGGCCCTTTGGTACGTTGAATGCCGCCAACGGTTTTGTGCTGACAAACCGGGGCACGGATATCACCTTTAACGGTCCGGCGGCGATGACGCTGACACAGGCGCAATAATGAAACTTTGGTCCCTTGGTGCATGTCTGGTTCTGGGTGCGGTGATGGCAGCGCCAACGCGCGCGCAAAGTCTAGACCTTGGCGGCGCGCCGGGGGCGGCACCGCAGCCTATTCAGATCACCGCGTCGGAGGGGATCCAGTGGCAGCAGGAGAACCAGGTTGTTATCGCCTCGGGCAATGCCAAGGCCGTGCGCGGCGCCGTAACGGTGACCGCCGACCAGTTGATCGCGCATTACCGCAAGAAAGCGACCCCGGCTGGCGCCAAACCCACCTCGGCAGCGGCAACGGACATTCTGAACCAGGGCGGCGTGGCGCTGTATGAGATTGAAGCCACCGGGCATGTGCATATTTTCACCGCCACCGATAACGCCTGGGGCGATCACGCGGTGTACAGCATGGACAGCGCCGTGCTGGTACTCACTGGCCAGCACCTGAAGCTGACAACGCTGCACGATACCATCACAGCCCGTGATTCAGTGGAATATTACTCGGTGAAACGCCAAGCCATAGCCCGCGGTAATGCGCTAATTGTCGCTGACGACGGCCGCTCGATCAAAGCCGATACGCTGATCGGCTACCTGGCTCCGGCGGTGGTGGCCCCTGCCCCGGCCGCTCCTTCCGCCGATGCGCTGGCCCAGGCTGGGCAGCTGCGAAAGGTGGACGCCATCGGCCACGTCGTCATCCACACCACCGAGGACACCGCCACCGGCGATACCGGCGTGTACCTGCCGCAACAAGGCCGCGCGCGCCTGGGCGGCGATGTGCATATCATCCAGGGGCCGAATGAAATGAGCGGAAGCGACGCGCTGGTGGACATGAAGACCGGCATCGCCACGCTGCTGGCCGCCCCCGGCGGGCAGGTTGCCGGCACCATCACCCCCGGCTCGGTACCCAGCAAATGAACGCATTAGCCATGAACCCGCATCAGGGCGGCCTCGTCGCCACCGGGCTTGGCAAACGCTTCAAAAAACGCCCGGTGGTGCGCAATGTGTCTATTTCGGTGAAACGCGGCGAGGCCGTGGGCCTGCTCGGGCCAAACGGCGCCGGTAAAACCACGACATTCTATATGATCGTCGGGCTAATCGCCTCCGATAGCGGCACGATCACCCTTGATGGCGCGGAAATCTCGGCACTGCCAATGTACCGGCGCGCGCGCCTGGGGATTGGCTACCTGCCGCAGGAAGCCAGCATCTTCCGCGGCCTGAACGTGGAACAGAACATTCTGGCGGCGCTGGAAGTGGTGGAACCCGACCGCGACCGCCGCGAGGCCATGCTGAACGAACTGCTGGCGGAGTTTGGCATTACCCACCTTCGCCGCACCCCGGCACTCGCTCTCTCCGGCGGTGAACGCCGCCGCGTGGAAATCGCGCGCGCCCTAGCCACCGCACCCAACTACATCCTACTTGACGAACCCCTGGCCGGGATCGACCCCATCGCCGTGGGGGAAATCCGTGACCTGGTATCCCACCTGAAACACCGGGGCCTGGGCGTGCTGATAACTGACCATAACGTGCGCGAGACACTGGAAATCATCGACCGGGCCTATATTCTCTACGATGGCCAGGTGTTGATGGAAGGGAACCCGGAAGCCGTGGTCGCCCATGAGGACGTGCGCCGCGTGTATCTGGGCGAGAAGTTTAGCCTATAGCTGTCGCACGACCGCTGGGGCGGCCGCGCGCTTTATAAATTAGAACCGCCCGGAAATTGCGATCGAGCCGTACTGGAATGCCGGCGCGGAGCGAGGAAATTGCGGGGTTTCGAAGACTTCGGTCGCTGAAACGCGGAAGCCATAGAGGATTACGGCAGCGCCGACCTCGGCTTCGCCTTGCAGCGGGATGAGCCCTACGTGACGGCTGGACTGGAAGGTGTTGCCCTGGATGAAGATATCATGTGCGACCAAGCGCCCATCCGCCCCGGCGAAGATGTACCAGACCAGGGGTTGCGTCGGCGTGTAGGCATCCGTGCCGTTCTGACCATTGCCGAGCAGGGATGGACCGAAGTCTGAGTCCAGCCCCTGACCCAGGCGCACGAGGGCGCCGGCCTGGGCGAAGATTTCCGTGTTACCGGCCTGTGCCGAGACCTGGGGCAGCAGCTGCACGCCGAGAGCGCCATTGCCGAGCGTAGCGACATCGTCGCGCCAGATGCGGCTGCCAAAAAAGTCCAGCGTGGGTTCGTTGTGCAGCTGGTAGTGCCAGCCGCGGTTGGGGGTGTTGCCGATGAGTTCGTGGAAGCCGTTCTGCAGGGACTGGCCGAGTGAGTCCGGGCCGACAACGCCGAGGCTGATGCCGGCGATGCTGCGGGTGGTGGTGGTGTCCTGGATCAGGCTGGTGCTCAGCGCCAACTGGGCGGAGTACGGCAGGTCGTTCGGGTTGGGGTTGTAAAGCTGCGTGTTAGTCGGCGTGAAGATGACCTGTTGCAGGCTGAATTCCAGCCGCTGCGTACCGTCGCTGAAAATCTGGTTGCCGAACTGGCTGAGGAAATCCGGCAGCACGCCGGTGGGGGTGACGTACCCCAGGCGCTCGCCCGCGGTGTAGAGTTCGTCCGTGCCTGGGATGGAGAGCGCGTCGTTCTCGATCTGGATGGTGACGATATTGCCGGGGTCCGGCAGCGGGCTATCGGCCCAGGCCAAGCCGGTGGAGGCGAGCAACAAAGCGGCGGAAACCGTGGCATTGCGGGCGTGTTTCATTGGGCGCATGGGCTTTTCATGACTCTCATCGGCTTATGGCCGCTTTATTCGAGGTGTAACCGGCAGATAAATCAAGGAATATCACCGCTCACGGCTGGTGCAAGTAGCGAGGTCGAGCAATCGCTCCAGAACCTCGGTTTCCTGCGCCCCGGCGATGGCGTGTTCGCCGTCAATAAGGAAACAGGGAACGCCGTTGATACCTAAGCGATGAGCGTGCAGGTTTTCAGAATGCACCGCGTCGGCGCCCTCGCTGGAGGCAAGGAACAGCGTGGTGGCGGTGTGGTCCATGCCCAGCTCGACGGCCAGGGCAGCAAGTGTTGCGTGGCTTCCGATGTCGGCGCCGTCGACGAAATGCGCCTGGAAAATGCGCTGCACCAGAGCGTCCGCGGCTCCGAAGGGGCCGGCATAGCGGACTAGCCGGTGGGCATCCACGCTGCTGGGGGTGCGGCGGATGGCGGCGAAGTTGAAGGTGATGCCCTCGGCGGCGCCAAGTTCGGCGATTGAGGCATACAGCCGCCGCGCGCGGTCCTCGGCACCGAATTTTCGGATCATGTAGTCGGCGCGCGACATGCCGGTGCGCGGCATGTCGGGATTAAGCAGGAACGGCCGCCAAACCAGCTCGACCGCCAGATCCTGCCGCCGCTCCAGCAGGAAGGACAGGCGCTTGAGACCCAGATAGCACCAGGGGCAGACGAAATCGAAGACGACTTCGATCATCAGCCGCGCCGGCAGGGGGGCGACGATATTCATGCAAAAAGCTTAGACTGAATTTTGTATTTCCGCGAGACGCCGTTTGCGCGTACTGAACGAGCCTGACGCCACCGCACGGGGCGCGATGATGCGGCGCCACCGCCGGCGCGAAATTTTTGGAGATAATTTTTTGAAAATCAATGTATTATACGTGTTTTTTGCTGTATTTTGCGGCGTTGGAATAGGGTACGCCCGCCAGCCGCCCAGCCCGCCGCCATCGGGAATCGTGGTGCATTTGTTCGGTCCGGGCTCAATCTCCTCGAATCTTCTCCCCTCCGGCGATGCCGCCAGCGGCGGTACCGCTTCCCCCGCCAGCAGTGGGAGCAGCTATGTTGAGCCGAGCACCAGCGACATCCTGCACCAGATGTTCGTGACGGGCGCCCCTAACCAGCAGCCGGGTCAGGCTTTGTCCAAAGGCCGGGCGGGCAATTAATCTAGCGCGCGCAGCTGGCTGGCGCGCTGTTCCATTTGCTTGGCCATTTCATCGAGGCGCCAGGCTTCGATGTCATAGGGCGTTACAAAGCCCAGCTTCTTGGTGTCGACCTCGGCAAAATGGCTGGCGATTGGTTCAAACCCCGCCGCTTTGGCCTGCGCCAGCGTCAGGTGTCCGTCGTGGGTGGTGTTGGCGGCATAGAATTTCATCAGGAAGGCAACCGGGTCTTCGGGGCGGCGGCCGTCATGCTGCCAGCCGGGACCACCCCTCATGCCTGAGCCGTCCATGCGAGAGCCATCGGTGCCAGGACCGGGGGGCGGATTTGGGATGGTCTGAGCCATGGCCAGCAGCGGCAGAACCGCAAGACTTGCGGCAGTTAACAAAGCAAAGCGGCGCATAATCAACTCCTGTTTGAAACCAGTGCTGGCTATGCCTGTGTGTTGTAACGGCTTGACGACGGATATGTAACGGCAAGGTACAGTGGCTCTGTTACGCACGCCGCAAATAAGCACGCCACAAACAAAAAACGGCACCCGAAGGTGCCGTTTTCCAGAAATGCCCGTGTTGGGAATTAGCGTGAGTAGAATTCCACCACCAGGTTCGGGTCCATCTGCACCGGGAAGGGCACATCGGCCAGCTTCGGGGCGCGCAGGAACTTGCCCTTCATGGCACGGTGGTCAACTTCCATGTACTCAGGCACGTCGCGCTCGGAGCTCTGGGCGGCATCCAGCACCACGGCGAGCTGCTTGGATTTCTCGCGCACCTCGATCACGTCGTTGTCCTTAACCATGTAGGACGGGATGTTCACCTTCTGGCCGTTAACGGTCACATGGCCATGGCTGACGAACTGGCGCGACGCGAACGGGGTAACCGCGAACTTCAGGCGGTAGATCACTGCGTCCAGGCGGCGCTCCAGGATCTCGATGAGGTTTTCGGACGTATCGCCCTTACGGCGCACGGCTTCCTCATAATATTTGTAGAAGGATTTTTCGGAAATATTCCCGTAATAGCCCTTCAGCTTCTGCTTCGCCATGAGCTGCACGCCGTAGTCGGACGGCTTCTTGCGGCGCTGGCCATGCTGGCCGGGGCCGTACTCACGCTTGTTGACCGGCGACTTGGCGCGGCCCCACAGGTTAACGCCCAAACGGCGGTTAATCTTATACTTACTCTCAGTGCGCTTGGTCACGGCGCTTACCTTTCTTGTTAAAATTCCGCCAGTAGTCCCTCCCCTGCAAATGCAAGAAAGAGCGGGCGCAGGCGACCACCGCCTGTCCACGTTCCCGGCAACGAGCCCGCCTCCTACGCCGCGCCGCCTTTTGCGTCAACCGGGCGGACCCAGCTTTGCGCGATAGCGGCCAATGGGAGAGTGAATTCCGCCTCCGGCCGGGGCAAGCGCAACGCGGCAACGCGGCCCATCCAAATGCCGTCATCCTGGGCATCGCGGGGGTAGAACCCCTGCCCCAGTTGCACGTCACCGGCAATATCCAGGCACACACCAAGTTCGCGCCGGTCGTGCGAGGCGGGGTCCGTATCGGCCGGGGAGGCGACCGCCGAGAGCAATGTGATCTCCCGTACCAGACAGGGAAAGACAAACCGCGCCATGCGCCAGCGCCCGTTGGTGTTAATGGATGGCACCACGCTCTGCCCTGCCGCCACCGCGCGCAGGCTCGGCCAGTAGGTGAGTGAGAACCCCGCCCCCAGGGCAACGGCGTGCAGGCGCGCGCGCACCGCGGCCAGCCTGGCGCCACGCGTGACAATGGCGGCGAAGGGTTTGCGGGCGGGGGAGCGCCGCCCCACCTCCTGGTACAAGGCGCCACGGTTGCCGTCGTCGAAATAGGATTCGCAGGGCAGCCCGTCGGCCAGCAAAATATCGTGGCGGTCCAGTTCCACATGGTAATAAGTCATCGCGGGCGCGGACATCTCGCGGATGATGGTGGCGCCGTTGACCAGATGCGTAACCGGGATGAGCACGCCGCCGGCATACACGCAATGCGAGGGTGAGAGCCGCAGCGGGCGCGCCGGTAGCCCTGGCCCGAAGGCTCCGGGGGTTATGAGCACGGGCAGCGCATCGCGCGCGGCACTTGGGCCAAGGTCGAGCGTGCGCCGCCCGATCCAGCGCACCGGACGCCTCGCCCCTGAGGCGGTGATGAGCGGGTCGCCGGGTTTGAGGTCTTCCACCGCGCGGTAGCCATGCGGGGTGAGCAGCCGGCTGCCGCGCGCGAAGCAGGGGAGTTCGCCGCCTAGCGTAATCAGCGAACCCCCGGCGCCGTCCGAAACAATGCTGAGCGTTGGCTGGCCAGGGGCGATTTCGATCCCCGGCATGGCCAGCACGGTGCCTTGTGCGTTCTCGATATACAAAACGCCGCCGGTACCGCCGGAATAGGTGACCAGGCTCGTCGCGACGCCCACCAGGTCAATGGCGTCGGTCGCGATCATATTCTGCACGCCGGTAGCCAAATGCGCCGGATCATCCACCGTAATCAGCGCATCACCGCCCATGAACATCACCGGGCTGCCGCTCAGGCTACCGGTGATGTCCAGCGCGGCGGAGGCCATGACCGTGATGTTCGAAGAATTGTAGATAGTGCCGCCCAGAACCAGCACGCCGCCTTGCGCCACGATGTCATTACTGTTTTGCAGGGTCGTGGTGTTAACCACGCCGTAACCCTCCAGCGTGCCCCCAACCGTGAGATCCGGCGTTTCCAGGGTGCCGCCCGCAAGCGTGATCATCCCGCTATTGAAGATGCTGACGGAGGCTTCCAGAAGGCCGGAATCCGATATCACGCCCTGAACCTGCTCGATCGTGCCCGCGATCAAAGTGGTATCCGCGCCGAGCTGCAGTGTGCTGGCGGCACTCATATATAACCGCCCACCTACATCCAGGCTGGCACTCCCTCCCAGCGAGAGTGCGCCGTACAAACCCAGGGTCGGGGTATGCGCCTGTGCCGCGCCGTCCAGGAGCATCGTCCCGGAGTCCGTAAGCTGGCCAAATTGCGCGGTGGCGCTGCCGTAGGCGAACAAAGTTCCGCCGCTGCCGAGCGTGGTGGCGCCCGCTGTCAGGCTGCCGCCGAGGTCAAACTGCCCTCCCGCGCCGATCGCCAGCGATCCGGCCAGCTTCAGCCCGCCCAGCACATAAGCGTCACTGCCCGCTGCATTCGCGTTGCCCGCCAAAGTGAGGTTGCCGCTGCTGGAAAATGCCTGGGTGAGGATGCCCAGTGTGCCGGCGCCGTTGGCATCGCCGATGGTGGCGTCGCCGCCCAGGACCACCGTGGCGCTGGAGTCAAAAATCGCCGCAGCGCCGTCTTCCACCACCAAAGCAGTGCCCGAGATGCCGTTGACCTGGAGTTGATTTGTAAAGGCTAAGGAACCGTCAATCAGCAGCGCGCCTGGCGCGGCGGGCGTATTGTAAATGGACAAGCTGCCGTTGGAACCAAAAGAGGCGGTCTGCGCCTCACTGAAAGCTAAGCCACCGTAACCGCTCACCGTGCCCGGCGTGGCGGCGTTGATGAAAATATACCCCGGCAGCGCGCTGAAAAAGGAGTTGCTGCTCGATAGAATTATCTGCGCGGCAACGCCGGTGCCGGTGTAGGTGAGACCTTGCAGCGCCGCGTTCAGCGCAGCGATATTGGGTGCTGCAATCGTGATCTGCGCAGCGGCACTGCCGCCGTCGCTAATGACGCCGGCGGTGGCGGCGAGAGTCAGGCTCAGGCTTTGCGTGGTGGCGGTGGTGAGCGCCACGGCAATGCCCTGTAGCGGCTGCGGCACGCCGGCACTGGCTTCGTAGCCGCTGAAATCGGCAACCTGCAAGCCTGGCGCGGGGCGCAGGAACACCGCCGGGTCGCCTTGTGCATCCAGCCCGGCCGCCACCGTGTCCCCGCTAGGGATGGTGGTGTAGATTTCATAAGTATCGGTATTGCCGCTGCCATCCACCCCGGCAATGCCAAACGAGCCAGGGGTGACATTGTATACATTGAAGCCAGACAGGCCGGGAAAGATCAGCTCGTCGCCAGGAGTAAACCCGGTGACGGTGCCCGAGAACGCCTGCGGCCCGTTGATGACAAAAGCCCCGCCGCTGCCGCCCAGCGTATCGGCATAGCCGCCGGTAACACCCAGGCCGCTGTTGTTAACAAAACTCAGCGTCACCGAGTTGTCGATAGTCAGCGGCGTGGCGTTGAATATTCCATACAGCGGCGAGAGCGGCCCCAGCACCATCACGCCGCCATCCGCCACCTGTAGCTGCGCGCCGCCGCTTATGCTCCCGGCGGCGAGCAGCAGCGTTTCCCCGCCCAGGGCGGCAATGGTGCCCGGCCCGCCGATAAGCCCGGACTCCGAAAAATTTCCCGCCTGCAGGGTGCCGTTTCCGGTTAGCACGGCACCCAGGCTCAGCGAGACCTCCGGCTGATAGTCCAGCGCCTCGGCATTGCCCGCCACCAGCAAACCGTTGAAATCCAGCAGTCCGGCGGTGCCAAGCTGGAGCAGGCCGCCAAGGGTCGCGCCCTCGGCAACCAGCAAGCTACCAGACTCGCTCAAAGCGGTGGCGCCGAGCGCGCCGTAGTCGAAGCTCGTGCCGCTTAGGGTAAGCGCGTTATAAGGCAGTTGCAGGCTCGCATCCGGCGCAACAACCACGCCCCCCGGCGCGCTGAGATCACCCAGCGAGGAGGTGATGCCGCTGATGACGCCCGCCAGCGTGCCGCCACCCGGCAACACGGATTGCGAACCAGCGGCCAGTGTGGCGCTGGTGCCCGCCTGCCCGTTGAAATGCAGGAAAATATTGCCGTCGGTAAGCGCCGTGGGCAGCACGCCGGAGACATGGCGCAGCGCGTAGCTGAGGTGTTCGCCGGCGGTTACCCGCGACCCCACAAATGCCAGCCCAGCCAGCAAGCCGTTCAGCGCGCCGAGGTCCGCCGCGGTGAAACTCAGCTCGATGGTGCCGGTGCCCAGCCCGCTGGCGGCAATGCCGCTGGCATTGGTGTAGCCTGGCAGCAGCAAAATGCCGGAGGGAACGGACAAAGTGAGATTGAGGGCTTCCTCCGCCCCCAGCCCCATCGCCGCCAGGCCGCTGGCAATGGGATCGCTGAGGAGCAGGCCGGAAATGGTGTCCAGCGCGTTGGATTGAATGGTGACGATGAGCGGAGGCGCCACGAAAGCCGGGCCGGTCTGCGGCACGATAGCGACCGCGATGCCGGTCTGCGTGGGCAGAGCCAGCGGGTCGGTGGCGGTCAGGGTCAGTACATCGGCGCTTAGGGTGGAAGGCTCTGTGAGTTCCAGGCTGGCCAGCGCGGTATTGACCTGCAATGCCGTGCCTGTGAGGCTGAGCGTGTTGCCATTGCTGGAAACCGTGGCGCCGCCCAGGCTGCTTGCGGAAAGTGCGGCGCCGCTATTGCCCGCGACGATTTGCACGCTGAGCGTACCGGGACTGGCAGGGTCCGTGACCGCAATGCCGCCGGGCGGCAGGTTGTCCAACGAGGACAGTGCCGCGTTACCGCCCAGCACGGTAATTGTTGCGGGCGCAATGATATTAAGGCTGCTGGTCACAACCTGACATTATACAACCTTTAGTATTCCCACAACTTAACACAAACACCGTTAGGTTGCGTTGGCATTTGGATTTATGCCGCGAATCGTGCGCGGGCTTATGGTGGCGCACCGGACTAGGCCCCATACTGTACCCCATGAAAACCGTTATCAAAAAACCCCGCGTCAAACCCGCAACCGCCTCGGCCCTGCCGAGCCGCGAAACGATTAAAGCTTTCCTGAAGGAAGCGGAGCAGACCGTGGGGCTGCGCGAGGTGGCGCGCGCCTTTGGCGTAAAGCCCGATGACAAAAAAGCCCTGCGAGGATTGATGCGCTCACTGGAGGCCGACGGCGTGGTGGAACGCGCCGGGCGAAAGAAATTCGTCGAGGCCGGGCGGCTGCCGGAGACGGCGGTGGTGCAGATTACCGGCATTGACCGCGACGGCGAGGCGCTGGCCCGCCCGGTGGCGTGGGACGGCCCCGGCCGGCCGCCGATTATTTTCATGCATGCCGAGGCGCGCGGCCAAGCGGCATTGGCGCCGGGCGCGCGGGTGCTGGCGCGGCTCAAGCAGATCGGCGCGGACAAATACGAGGGGCGCACCCTGAAACGCCTAGCCGAACAGGTAGGCGGCATTGTCGGCGTGTTTCACCCAACACCACAGGGCGGGCGCATTGAGCCAACCGACCGGCGGCAGAAATCCGAATGGGTGGTGCCGCTGGGCGAGACACTTGGCGCGTTGAACGATGAGATCGTGCGCGCCGAGCCGCTGCCGGGCGCCAAATTCATGGGGCCAAAGCCCGCGCGCATTACCGAGCGGCTCGGGCTGGTGACCGATGCGCGCTCGGTCAGCCTCATCGCCATCGCCACGCACGGCATCCCCATGGACTTCCCCGATGACGCGCTGAAGGAAGCCGAAAAAGCCAAGGCGGCGCCGTTAGGCAAACGCACTGATTTGCGCGAGGTGCCGCTGATCACCATCGACGGCGCCGATGCGCGCGACTTCGACGATGCCGTGTTCGCCGAGCCGGCATCGCATGGCTACCGGCTAATCGTCGCCATCGCCGATGTCGCGCATTACGTGAAACCCGGGTCCGCGCTCGATAAATCCGCGAAAGAACGCGGCAACTCCTGTTACTTCCCCGACCGCGTGGTGCCAATGCTGCCCGAGGCGCTCTCCAACGGCTGGTGCAGCCTCAAGCCACATGAAGAACGCGGTTGCCTGTTCGTGGAAATGCACATCGACGTGCATGGCGCCAAGCTCTCGCACCAGTTCGGGCGGGGCCTGATGCGCTCGGCAGCGCGTAAAACCTATGAGCAGGTGCAGGCGGAGTTCGAGGACGACCCTACGAATCACACGCATCTCTATGCCGCCTTCACCGCGATGAAAGCGGCGCGCGAAGCACGCGGCACGCTCGACCTCGACCTGCCCGAGCGCAAAGTGGTGCTGGGCGAGGACGGCCAGGTGAAAAGTATCGCCCCACGCCCGCGACTCGATAGTCACAAGCTCATCGAGGAATTCATGATCCTGGCCAACGTCTGCGCCGCGGAGGAGCTGGAAAAACGGCACCTGCCATGCATGTACCGCGTGCATGCGCCGCCGAGTGCCGAGAAACTCGATAATTTACGTTCCTTTTTGGCAACACTGGAGATTTCTTTGGTGGCGGGCGACCAAATCCACCCGCGCGACCTCGATCGCGTGTTGAAACTTGTCGCCGGTACGGACAAATCCTCCCTCGTGAACGAAACCATCCTGCGCAGCCAGTCCCAGGCCGAATACTCCCCTGAAAATATCGGCCATTTTGGGTTGGCACTGACCAAATACGCGCATTTTACCTCACCGATCCGGCGTTATGCCGATCTGGTGGTGCATCGCGCGCTCATTGCGGGGCTGAAACTCGGTAAAGATGGCCTCGCCCCAGATGACATCTCGCAGTTCGAGGACACAGCCGAACGGATTACCGCCACCGAGCGCCGCGCCACTTTGGCCGAGCGCGACTCCACGGATCGTTATCTGGCGCTGTACCTACAACATCGCGTGGGAGAGTTGTTCACCGCGCGGGTATCGGGCGTGACCAGGTTCGGTCTATTCGTCACGCTACCCGAGAGTGGCGCGAGTGGATTCCTGAGCATGGCTAGCCTGCCTGATGATTTTTGGATGCATGACGAGGCGACCCAGAGTCTGATCGGCAAGCGGTCCCGCAAGACCTACCAGCTTGCCCAGATGCTGGATGTACGCCTGGTGGAAGCACGCCCCGTAACTGGCGGGCTGCTGTTTGCCCCGGCCACCGCCGCCGCCCTGCATGGCCCCCGCCCCGCCCCGCGCGGCAGGACCGAGCATAAATCAAAACCCAAATCGAAGCGGCGCAGGTGATCCGCGCCGCTGTCATCTTTTTTGTCTGCGTGATCCTGCCGAGCGGCGCATGGAGTCCCTCGGCCATGGCTGCCCCCTCGTTTGGCACCGCCACCGCGGCTTCCGTCTGGGGCACGGCACTTGCCTATATTGCGCCGCGCGCGCTGCAACCACTGACCATTCCACAGATGACAATCTGGGGCCTTAACGGCCTGGCAGCACTCGACCCAGATTTGAGCACCACGTTGCAGGGCAACCAGATCGTGCTTTACGGGCCGGAGCAGATGATTTTGGCCTTCCCCGCCCCCGCGCCAAATGACGCGCAAGGCTGGGGCCAAGCAGCGGCGCAACTGGCCAACGCGGCTTACGCGGCCTCACCGGCGCTGCAACAGGCAGGCACGCAAGGGGTGATTACCAGCTTTTTCGACGAGTTGTTTAACCATTTCGACCCCTATTCCCGCTACGAGCCGCCAATGCAGGCGGCACGGGAGCAACTGATGGTTACCGGCCTCGCCGGAACGGGGGTGAGCTTCGGCCGGCAAGGAAACAACGTGGTGATTGCCAGCGTTACCGCCGGTAGCCCAGCCGAAAACGCCGGGCTTACAGCAGGTACGGTGGTGCTGCAGGTTGATGGCCGGCAGGTTTATCCAGGCGAAATCTCCCGCCTGAACAACGCCATGAATGGCATCTACGGCACCACCACCACGCTGCAATTGCAGGACCCCGCCGGTGACGATACGCCCCAGGATGTGCCCCTCACCCGCGCGTTTATCCCGCCCGAGACCGTATTCCCTGAAACCGCCCCCGCGCCCGGCGTGCTGGCACTGAAAATCTCAGGGTTCAACAAGGGCACCGGCAACCAGTTTTCCTCGGCCGTGGCCACCGCCATGGCGGACCAGCCACCGCCCACCGGCCTGCTGCTGGACCTACGCGGCAACCGTGGCGGCGTGCTGCACCAAGCGGTGCTGGTCGCCGATTCGCTGCTACAAACTGGTGCGATCGCACAAGCTGTGGGGCGCGATGCGGATGCCGACCAGTCCTTCAACGCCGAGGGAGCGGACCTGACCGGCGGGATCAAAATCGTCGTGCTGGTGGACGGCCAGACTGCCAGCGCCGCGGAAATCCTCTCCGCCGCCTTGGCCGATAACCGCCGCGCCGTGGTTGTGGGCTCCGAGACCCTGGGCAAAGGTCTGGTGCAGACCGTGACCTCTCTGCCCGACGGCGGTGAATTGTTTGTGACCTGGAGCCGCGTGCTGGCCCCGCGCGGCTGGCCCCTGCAAACCTTGGGGGTAATGCCGCAGGTTTGCACCAGCCTTGGCCCCGCCGGCCTGCAAACCCAGCTCAACGCCCTGTCCAAGGGCCAGAACCTGATGGCTCCCACGCTGGCGCAGGCAAGGGCAATCCGCGCCCCTGCCTCGGTGGATACCATTCTGGCCGTGCGCGATGCCTGCCCG
The DNA here is from genome assembly GCA_963696195.1 of uncultured Alphaproteobacteria bacterium. GTDB lineage: Bacteria > Pseudomonadota > Alphaproteobacteria > Acetobacterales > Acetobacteraceae > Acidocella. The sequence goes on along the minus strand of OY968826.1, from coordinate 557,866 downwards.
GCCGATACCGGCTCGGACGAAGACTTTGCCGCCACCGGTTACCTGTTCAACAACCCAAATGCGTATCAGGCGGCGCTGCTGCAATAGCCTGAGGCCCCAGGGGAATTTCACTTCAAATAGCCTGACCGGTAGATTTGGGCTTGCGCGGCTTCGGGGTGATTGATTCTACCGGCTGGGGTGCATTACGCGCCGGAGGCCGCCGCCTTGGAACATTTTCTGACCTGCTGGCAGGAGCTGGACGACCCGTGCACGAGCAACGCCAGCCTACATGATTTCCACGAACTTCTGATGATTTCGCTGTGCTCGGCGTTGTGTGGCGGGCAGACGGCGGTCGATATGGCGCTGTTCGCGGAGGCGAAAGAAACGTTCCTGCGCGGGTTCCTCAGGCTCGAACACTGCCTGCCCAGCCACGATACTTTCAGCCGGCTGTTCCGCAGCCTCGACGCCGACCAGTCCCGCGCCGCGTTTCAGCGCTTCATGTCCGGGTTTTCCGAGCAAATTCAGGGTGTCGTCGCCATCGATGGCAAAGTCCCGCGGCGGCCGTTCGATCACGCGAGCGGAAAATCGCCGTTGCACATGGTCAGCGCCTGGGGCTGCGAGCAGCGCCTCGTGCTGGCGCAGATCGCCACCGATGTGAAGTCAAACGAGATCACCGCGGTGCCCAAACTGCTGGCGATGCTGTCGCTGCAAGGCACGATCGTGACCACGGACGCGCTCAACGGCCAACGCGCGATCGCCGCCCAGATCGCCGATCAAGGCGGCGACTATGCCCTGGCGCTGAAGCAGAACCAAGGCACATTGCACAATGACGCCATCCTGTTTCTCGACGATCCGGCCAGCAACGCCATCACGGCGACGCCAACTTTGGATGCCGATCACGGCCGCATCGAGACGCGCACCGCCACGGTCGCGACCGGCATCGGCTGGTTGCAGGAGACCCATCACTGGCCCGGTCTGGCCGCCATCGGCAAAGGTGCATCGCATCCGCGAAACCGCCAGCAAGACCACCACCGAGACCACCTATTGCCTGCTCGGCACGAAGCTCACCCCCAAACGGCTCAACGAGGTGGTCAGATCGCATTGGGGCATCAAAAACCGGCTGCATTGGCGGCCGGATGCCGTGATGAACGAAGATCAGGACCGCACCCGGCTGGGCAATGGCCCACATAATCTGGCGGTTCTCCGCCACATGGCATTGAACGTCATGCAGAAGCATGGATCGAAGAGGTCTCTGCAGGGTAAGTTCAAACGAGCCGGGTGGAATGACGCCTACCTCACTAAACTCCTCACCCTGTTTTGAAGTGCGAGTGCCCCGGAGGAGCCGCAACTCGTTGTTTTTTTAAAAGAAATGGCGCACCCGAAGGGAGTTGACCCCCTACCCCCCCAGATTCGTAGTTCGTGGCGCAGCTCCGGCGGATACTACCCCGTGGGGCTCTTTAACCCTTTTTGCGGGCATTTTGGATCTGGGGTCGGCGGCTAGCCGCAAATATTCCTGCCTGACGGCTACCGTCGGCTACGGAACAAGGCCGATATCAACGGGGGAAATTCGGGGGGAAGTTTAACCTAGTGCTCTGACTTAGTCGGATGGTACATGGATTCGACCGGCCTTGGCGCGGATGTCGCCAGCCGGTTTTGTTCAGACAAAAGGTTTTGGTTTTTTATTATGATTTTTGATGAAGCTACGAATGGCATGCTTTAGATTGGCGACGGATTTGAACACGCCGCGCCGGATGCGCCTTCGGGTGATGATGGAGAAGAAGCCTTCGACGGCGTTGATCCAGGAAGCTGATGTTGGCGTAAAGTGGAATACCCACCTTGGATGTTCTGCGAGCCAGTCTTTGACCCTGGGATGTTAGAGGTGGCTGGCCCGCAAGGTAGCGCCAGAATCTTCGCAATCATCCGGGGCGAGAGCGGAGCGCGCCCGGGTTGACGGGTCTTGTCCCGAAGCAATCCATCAACGCCCTCCTCGGCAAAGCGTCGCTGCCAGCGCCAAACAGAAGGCCGGCTTGCACCACTGCGTTCAGCAATATCCATAACCGTTAGCCGCGCCGACGAACGAAGAATGATCTGGGCACGCTGAACATGTTTCTGCGGACGATTGCGATCAGCAACCACGGCAACTAAATTCGCTTCGTCGCCAGCGTTAAGGAAGATATTGACGGTCTGTGTTATGCGGATAGAATCGCACAAATAATGCCCAGAGTGAATCCTCTGTTTGGTTCAGTGCACTAGCTTGCTCTCGCGAGCGAGGCGGACCCCGCTAAATTGCCAGCGGGCGGTAGCGGGAAAAAAGTTGCGATAGCTGGCGCGTGTGTGGCCTGCGGGTGTGGCCAGAGAGCCGCCGCGCAAAACATACTGGTTGACCATGAACTTGCCATTATACTCGCCAATAGCCCCATGCGGCGTGCGGAACCCAGGATAGGCGGCATAGCTGCTGCTGGTCCACTGCCAGGCAGCGCCAAATAGTTGCGGCAGATGCGGGGCAGTGAGTGCTGCATGTTCCCATTCCGCTTCAGTGGGCAGCCGCGCGCCGGCCCAGTGCGCATAGGCGCTTGCCTCGAAATAGGAAAGGTGCAGCGCCGGTGCCCTCAGGATCGAGCGGCTGCAGCCCGGCGAGGGTAAATTGTTGCCAGCCCGTCTTCGTCTCATGCCAGTTATACGGCTGGGTGATGTTCTGGGCGCGGATAAACTCCCAGCCTTCGGAGAGCCAGAATTCTGGATTCTGGTACCCCCCATCCTCCACGAAGGATGAATATTCCAAATTAGTTACAAGACGGCTCGCGAGTGCGTAGGATTCAAGAAACACCCTGTGGCGGGGCAATTCATTGTCAAAGCAAAACGCCGAGCCGTCATCGCCGATTTGGGTGAGTGTGGCGGGGAATTCCTGCCAGCCTGCGCAAGACGCGGAGGCAGGTACGAGGGCGCTCGCGCTATAGACCGGCAATAACGGATTTTGCGCCAGAAGATGCAGAACGTCCGTAAGCATCAGCTCCTGGTGCTGTTGCTCATGCTGCAACCCGAGCTCGCATAGCATGACGAAATCCTCGGGCGCTGGTTGCGCAAATAATTTCGCCATGTGTGTATCGACATGGGTGCGGTAGTCCATGATTTCCGCACGCGACGGCCGCGTGAGCAAACCACGTTGCGGGCGGGGATGATTCTTACCAATGCCGTTATAGTAGGAGTTGAACAACACGCGGAAAGCAGGATTGAATGGCGCGAACCCAGGCTCAAAACGCTCGAGGATGAAGGTTTCAAAAAACCATGTCGTATGGGCAAGATGCCATTTGACTGGGCTCGCATCCGGCATGGATTGCCCGGCGCAATCCTCGTCAGAAAGCGGTGCGGCGCGCATGACGGATGCTTTGCGTACGTTAACAAAACGGTCACCGAGCGCCGGTGGCGGCAGTTCAAGCTGCTCGAGCATGACACACGAGGAAGTTTTGCTGTGGATCGGTCCAGCTCATGATATGCGCAAAGCCGGCGCGGCGCAGTAGTTCCGTGGCGGAATCCCGGGTGAATTTATAGCTGTTTTCGGTATGGATTGTTTCCAACGGTTCAAACACCCGGGCGCCACCGGGCCAGCTGACGCGGCACGCCCGGCGGGCGCACAGATGCATCTCGATCCGGCTTTGCGCACTGTTGAAAAATGCCTGGTGTGACCAGTCACCCAGATCGAAATCGGCTTTCAAAATGTGGTTGACGTGGCGCAGGCTGTTTAGATTGAACGCAGCCGTAACGCCGAGCGCATCATCATAGGCTGCCTCCAGAATCGCTACATCCTTGACCAGATCCAGCCCGATCAACAAATCCCCATCTTGCTCCCTGATGTTGCGCAGAAAACGGAGTGCTTGCAGCGGCCCAAAATTGCCCAGCGAAGAACCTGGATAGAAAAAAAGCTTTTGCGGCTGCGCCTGGACGATGGCGGGCAAGGTGAGAGTTTCGGAGAAATCCATGCCGAGCGGATGAATGGCAACGCCAGGAAAAGTCTGGCGCAGCTGCGCGACGGCACTCTGCAGAAAAATCGTAGAAATATCGACCGGCACATAAAGTCGAGGGCGCAGGCTCCCAAACAGGCTCGCAGCTTTCTCGCAATTGCCGGCACCGAGATCGATGAGCGCAGCACCTTGCCCCGCGGCTTCGGCAATGGCGGCGCCGTGCAGACGAAAAATCTCGCGCTCGGAACGGGTGGGATAATATTCATCCAAAGCGCAGATCGCCTCGAATAATTTCGACCCCTGCGTGTCGTAAAAATATTTTGGCGCGATACTCGCCTGGGGGCGGGTAAGCCCCGCCGCAAGCTCTGCGCAAGCCCGTTCCTGACCGACGCCGAACTGGGTGTCATCCTGGCCTGCGGCGCGCAGCGTGGCATTTGTCATGGATAATTTTTGTTTTCGGGCATCCTGCAGGGAGATTAGGGCAGCAATGGGCGGGATACAACCTCCCGCCGGCCACTTTGCTGCGCAATTTCTGGTAACGCACGCTTTATTAATAGCTCTCCTCGCATTTGGCTGGCCTTGGGCAACCAAGCCGAAGAGCACCTTTCTCCATAGGCCATCTGGGTCGGCAAAGAAAATGATGACGGAGCGGGCCTGGCCGCGCTAATGGCATATACCAGCCAAATAGATTGGAGCCCTAAGATGTCCGATTACGACCTCTACTACTGGTCCGTGCCCTTCCGCGGGCAGTTCGTGCGCGCCGTCCTGGCCTATGCCGGGAAAAGCTGGACCGAGGGTGGTGACGAAGCAATCTCAATGTTGATGGAAGGGCGCGTTGAAAAAATGCCGGTCCCGTTCATGGGGCCGCCTCTGCTGGTCGACAGAAAAGCGAATTTCGCCATTGCCGAAATGCCGGCCATTATCCTTTACCTGGGAGAGACACTCGGCCTTATGCCAGCCGCTCCGTCTTTGCGCGCCATGACGATCAAAATCGTCAACGACGCCAATGATGTGCTCGACGAGATAACATTGGATGGCGGCCGCCAGATGTGGACGAAAAAGCGTTGGGGGGAATTCCTGCCCCGCCTGAAAAAATGGATGTCGCTCTGGGAGGAGTCAGGCCGTCGCCACGGCCTGACGCCGGATGCCGGTTTCCTGCTCGGCGGCGAGGCGCCGGGAATCGCCGACATCGTGACCGCGACCCTATGGTCGGCCATGGCCGACCGCTTCCCCAAGATAGAGGCGATACTCAAGGACGCAGCTCCCATGACCGCCGCCCTGACATGGCGGGTCACCAATCTGCCATCCCTTGCCAAGCTGGCCGCTAAGGCGCGGCAAGATTATGGAGAGGCATATTGCGGTGGCCAAATCGAGGCTTCGCTCCGCAAGGTCTTGGGCGCCTGAACACGCCATTTTTCTCTCCCCGGACGAGAAAATCGCTGAAAAATGAGCGGTTGCACGGATGCTTACTCACCAGCCGGCAATATAGGCGACACTTGGCGCTCTGAAGAATGAGCGGACGAGGTCTGGTAACCGGCGAATCTCGGCGAGTTGTGCTTCGACTTTATCGAGCAATTTTTCGCCCTTGCGTAGTGGATTTCTGGCAACTCCGGTTCGCTTCATGTGGCTCCAGACCAATTCGTCCGGGTCTAGGGAACCTCTGCATAACTCTTTGATTCCCATGTCATTTTGAATTTTGTATATTGCTCCTGCATTTGCCTGGGGGGCGATTTTGAAGCAGACGACATTTTCGACGGCTGGGTTTGATCGCTACGCGAAGACGACGAAGCGGGCGGCGTTTTTGGCGGAGATGGAGCAGGTGGTTCCGTGGTCCGAGCTGTGTGATCTGGTTGAGCCGTTTTATCCCAAGGGTGAGGCTGGCCGGCGGCCTTTTGGTTTGGAGCGGATGCTGCGGATTTACTGCCTGCAGCAGTGGTTCAACCTGTCTGACCCTGCTGCTGAAGAGGCGTTGTACGATTCGCTGTCGATGCGGCGGTTTGCCGGCATTGATCTGGGGCGCGAACCGGTGCCCGGCGAGACGACGATCTGCCGTTTCCGGCATCTTCTGAAGGCGCATGATTTCGGCCGGCGGATGTTCGAGCGCGTGCATGAGTACCTGCAAGCCAAAGGCTTGCGGCTCTCCAGCGGCACGATTGTGGACGCGACGATCATCCACGCGCCGAGCTCCACCAAGAACGAAGAGAAGGCCCCCAAGGCGCGCGACCGCACCAACCGCCGTTACCGGCACCGCGGTGTCGTGAATGAGGCCGAGCGCGCCAGGAACCGGGAGAATTCCAGGGTACGCTCACGCGTCGAGCATGTGATCGGCGTGATCAAGCTCAAATTTGGCTTCACCAAGGTGCGGTATCGTGGCCTGGAGAAGAATGCAAACCGGTTGTTCGCAACCTGCAGGCTGACAAATCTGTATATCCTGCGGCACAGGTTCCGAACTGCATAGAATACCTGCCCCCAGGGCGCTGAAAATCCAGATTTCAGAAAAAGCCAAGAAAAAATCGAGAGACTGAAGCGCTGGATCGAACCGCCAGATGAAACCAAGTCACCCTACGCAGAGGTTCCTTAACGCTCTTTCGACCGTATCAAGCTCTTTGCCGATGCACGTTTATAATGCCTTTACCGGGGCTTTCGGTCCGCTTTCATTTTTTAGGGCCATCAATCATCCCGGTTGTGTTTGTGTTGTCAGAAGACTTTCCGACTTTACAATTTTAAATTTTTTTGCGGAGGCCTCGGCGGGTGCCGGGGCTATCTCGAAAAAAAGGGGTTCCCCCCTTATTTCCCGGCCTTACCGCGCTTCATAGACAAAATCTTCGCCCCGCCGCTCTCAATCCCATCCAGCGCATCCGCTAGCCGTTGCAGTGCCGCTGTAACTTGCGGCCGGTAGCGTGAGCGATTGTATGTGGCTGCCAGGGGGGAATGGATGCTGGTGTGGTTCAGCGCCGCCTCAATAATGTCCGGCATCTCGCCCATCTCCCCCAGCATGGTAGCGCCTGTGCGGCGCAGGTCGTGGCGCGTCCAGCCCTCCGTTTTGCTTTCCACCATGACAGTTTTTGTTCCCTTGTCCCAGTTGGCGAGTCTGCCCCCGCCGCGCGCCTGGAAGATCAGCACATCGGAGCCGGGGGTTAAAATCTTGCCGGTCTTGTCCTTGGGCTGGCAGCTCTTGAGCAATTCCACAGCTTGGGCGGAGAGAGGCACAACATGCGGCTGGCCGTTTTTCGTGGTTGGAATGGTCCAAGTCCTGGCGTTAAAGTCCACGTCACCCCATACAGCCGCGCCAGCCTCTTCCCGCCGGGCCAGTGTGAGCAGCATCAACCGCATGGCGGCGCTGTAGGGGCTGTCAGTGGCTTTGAGGGCAGGCAATAGCCGGGGACAGTCATCCCTCAACAAAACCCGGTCACGCCGCCCTGGTGTGGCCGGAGGGGCCAAGTCTGCCAGGTCGCGCGGCACATATCCCCGGCCCGATGCAGCAGCCCATTTCAGCATGGGCCGGATGTACCGCACCGCCGCCGCCGCTGATTGTGCGGAAGGCCACGAATCGGCCTGAAGCTGGAAGTCCCGCGCCTTCAGCACGTCCAGCGGTTTCTTGAGGAAGGGCTTGAACACGCTCTCAATGCGGCGGCGGCAGTCCGGCCAACTCTTGAGGGTGTTTCCCTTGTTTCTTCTCGTACAGGCCCAGCAGCGCCGAGAGGGTGCCGATGCCCTCCTTCGCCGCCTTGGCGACAGCGCGTTTGTGCCGGGCGTCCTCCACCGGGTCTGCGCCAGCCCGCACCTTGCCCCATGAGGCGCGGGCGGCATCGCGTGCACCGGAGATGCCCACGGCGGGGTGGCTGCCCAGGGGGAAACGCCGCATCCGCCCGTGGGTGTCACGCATGGCTACAGCCCAGGTTTGCCCCCCGTGGGGGTAATGCGCAGGCGCAGGCCGGGCTGGGTGGTGTCGATCAATTCGACGCGCTTTTCGGTGCTGGCCGCCTTCTTCGTGGCCGCCGCAATCGCCGTCTCTGTGATGTTCACTGCCATGCCATTCTCCGTGGGGCTTCACTGGGGCTTCAGCGGGGCTTCAATAATCCCAGCCGTAGTGAAACGCTGCAAAACGGAAGTTAGTGGGTAAATGGCATATAATCAGCAGATTTTGCTTGGTATTTTTTACGGAGCGAAATTGGCCGGGACGTGGCGGGATGATAAAACCCAATAACTCTTAATCAGCTTGTCGTAGGTTCGATCCCTACAACGCCCACCATTTCCATCCATTATGCCGCTTTCCTGGGAGGTTTCTCTGCTTCCTCCGTGGCGAACAGTTTTAGCTGTTCAACAAACCAGCGCCCAGCCGGCCCGGGGGGCGAGTCGGCGCGGTAGGTGGCCGACATTGGCATAATTTCTCGCCCGCCCGGCGCATCCTGCACCTTAATCTCCCGTAAGCTGCCCTCCGCGAGGTCGCGCGCCACCATGGCCAGCGGCATGCCGCCCCAGCCCAGCCCGGCCAGCAGAAACGCATGTTTGGCGCCCAAATCCGCCAGGCGCCAGTTGCGCGGCGACATCACGCGGAATTCCCGGCCCTTGGAAAGTTCGGTGCGGTCGGTAAGCACCAGCTGGATATGTTTGGCCAGCTCGCATTCAGCCACTGGCCCGGCCAGTTGCGCCAGCGGGTGCGCGGATGCGGCGACAAACACAATTTCCACCCCCAGCAGCCGCTCGGTCACCAGGTCCGGCGCGCTCACCGGCAGCGTGCCCATCACGCCCAGGCGGCACTGGCTGTCCAGCACCGCTTTCGCCACCCCGCCCAGCGCCTCCACGTACAGGCGCAATGGCGTGCCGGAGAAGTGCTCGCCGAACGAGGCCGCCGCGCGTGTCAGCACGGACATTGGGAACATCACGTCGATCGCCACCGAGAGCTCCGGTTCCACGCCTGATGCCATGCCTTTCGCCCGCGCCTTCAGGGCATTGAGCGTGTAGGCGACGGTTCGCGCATCGGCCAGCAGCAGGCGGCCGGCATCGGTAAGCACCGGATAGCGCCCGGCCCGCTCGAACAGCACCACGCCGATCTGTGCCTCCAGATTCGCGATGGTCTGGCTGATCACCGACTGCGCCCGGTGCAGGCGGCGCCCGGCGGCGGAAAAGCTGCCTTCCTCGGCGGCGGTGATAAAACAACGTAACTGGTCGAAAGAGACACCGTCCAGCATGGGGACATCCTTAATGTATCTGGGATAACGATAGTATCTATTCCAATATATAGGCTTTTAAGGTGGCTTGGAGAAGCGCTATATCAGCGCCATCGAACTATTTTTTAGGATTTTACCATGAAGCTCTTGCACATCGACTCCAGTGTCCTAGGCGACAACTCCGTCTCGCGCAGCCTCACGGCGGGCATCGTCGCGAAACAGAAGGCGCTGCACCCTGGGCTGGAAGTCTCCTATCTCGACCTCGCGCAGCAGCCGCTCCAGCATCTCTCTCCCGCGCATATCGGCGCCATGTTCGGCCACCCCCCGGCTGACACGGCCGTGCAGGCAGACATCGCCGCCGGTGCCGCGCATCTGGACGCGCTGATGGCCGCCGACAGCATCGTCATTGGCGCACCGATGTATAATTTCTCACTGCCGACGCAACTGAAAAGCTGGATCGACCGCATGCTGATCGCCGGCAAATCCTTCAAATACTCCGAGGCTGGCGTGCCGGTAGGCCTGCTCCCGGCGGGCAAAAAAGTCTTCATCGCCTCCTCGCGTGGTGGCGTGCATAGCGCCGGTTCGCCGACAGCCTTCCTCGACCACCAGGAAACCCTGTTGAAAGCCGCCCTGGGCTTCATCGGTCTCTCCGACGTCACCATCATCCGCGCCGAGGGTATGGCTGTACCGGACCTGAAACCCGCCGCCATCGCCGCCGCGCAGGCGCAAATTGCTGCTCTCGCCGCTTAAGCCAGGGAAAAACCACCATGAAACATAACATCAAAACCCTCACCCTTGGTGCGGCACTACTCGCCGCCCCGATGCTCGCTCAAGCGCAGGCGGTACCGCCCACCAACACCAACCCCGCGGCCGTGCCAGCCGCGACCTACAGCATCGAGCCCGGCCACACCCGCGTGCTGTTTGCCGTGTCGCACATGAGCTTCACCACTTGGTATGGTGAGTTCACCCATGTCTCGGGCACGCTCACCCTCAACCCGAAGGCGCTGTCCACCAGTTCGTTCGACATCGTTATCCCGGCCAACACCATTTCCACCAGCAACACCAAGCTGGATGGTGAACTGAACAGCCCGGTCTGGTTTGATACGGCTAAATACCCGACCATCGAGTTCAAGTCGGAGAAAATCGTCCGCACCGGGCGTGACACCGCGAAAGTGACCGGCGAGCTCACCTTCCACGGCGTCACCGCGCCTGAAACCCTGAACGTCACCTTCAACGCGTCCGGCGTGAATTTCCTGAGCAAGCAGTACACCGTTGGCTTCAACGCCACCGGCCAGATCAAGCGTAGTACCTTCAACCAGAAGACCTACGTCCCCATCATCGGCGACGACGTCACGCTCATCATCAGCGCGGCTTTCGTCAAATAAGCCTGTGGCCTAAACACGCCACACCACGGGCGCGATCATCCTGCATTGGGTGATCGCGCCGGGGATTTTGGTGCGGATCGTCATGGGGCTTTCCATGACGCATCTGGCCATCCCGACCGCGACCAAAACTAACTAGCCCGCTGTACTTCCACGGTAATGTGCGACAGCGCACGGAAGCGTTGCAGGCGGGAACGGTAGTAATCCGCGTCGCGCTCCTTGTCCGTGGCGATGGAGACAATCGCCCCCAGATGCCCCGGCCCTAGCCGCCACAAGTGTAAATCCGCCAGCTCATCGCCATCGGCCTCTATGGTTTGGCGCAGGGTCTCCGCCATTGTTTTATCCGGTGTCATGTCGAGCAAGATGCCGCCGGTATCGCGGATCAGCCCCATCGCCCAGCTGGCGATGACAAGCGCGCCGATCATGCCGGCCAGCGGGTCCATCCACATCAGGCCGAAAAGTTTAGCCGTGAACAGGCCGATAATGACCAGCACGGAGACGGCCGCATCGGCGATGACATGCACAAGTGCCGCGCGCATGTTATTGTCGCGCCCGGTTTTGGTCCCGGTTTTTTTGGGGGCATGTTCATGTTCGGCAAAGGCTACCGCGTAGCTGCCCTCCGCCAGATGCACCGTCGCGGTGAACTCATGCGGCTCGGGAATTTCTTCCGCTGATTCCAGGTAGCCGCCGCGCGAGAGCAGGGAGAAAGTTTCGGTGCCACCGCCGGGGCGGGCAATCTCGATCCGCGCCGCCGTGGGTAGTGCCGCCGCTGTACCTGCATAGAGGCGGAAGCGCGGCGGTGTGCCGTCCTCGAAAATCTCCAGGCTCAGCGTGCCGTTGGCTGTCTCAAGCCGCTGCACCTCGTCATGCGCGTGTTCAGGGCCATGGTCGTGCCCGTGGCTGTGCCCGTGGCCATGGTGGCCGCCGCTCAACAGCCAGGCGCTGGCAACATTGATAATCAGCCCGAGTCCCGCGATCGGGATCGCTTGGGCGAAATGGATCGGCACCGGCGCAAAAAAGCGGTGCACGGCCTCATAGCCGATCAACAGCGCGATCATGCCCAATATGATGGCTGAGGCGAACCCGGCGAGGTCGCCAAATTTGCCCGTGCCAAAGGAGAATCGCGGGTCGTGCGCGTGCTTGCGCGCGAAAGTATAGGCCAACGCCGCCAGCAGCAACGCCCCGGCGTGGGTGCTCATGTGCAGCCCGTCGGCCACCAGCGCGATGGAGCCAAACCAGACGCCACCTGCAATTTCCAGGACCATCATGGCGGCGCAGAGCCAGATCACGATCCAGGTGCGGCGCTCGTTCCGTGCGTGCCCGGCGCCGAGGAACACGTGATCGTGGAGGGCAGGGGGAGGCTGGCGGGGCTCGCTCATGGGTGTCTCATTTCAGATAAGCTCGGACAACGTCGAGCAGTTGTTCGGCAGCTTCGGTATTCAATGCGCCGGGATATTTTTCAGGGTCGACCAGATGTGTCAGCACATGCTCCTCAACAACCTCCGCCATCAGCCCGGCGATGGCGCCGCGCACGCCCGCGATAAGATGCATCACTTGCTCGCAGCCTGCTTCCGCCTCCAGTGTGCGCTCGATGGCTTCGACCTGTCCTTTGATCCGGCGCACGCGCGCGAGGAGCTTTTGTTTGCCGTGGACGGTATGGGTCATGCGGCAATGTAGCATACCCCCCTACCCTATAAAAGGGGAAAGGCGACGGTAATCAGGGCACTCGCACTTCAAAACAGGATGAGGAGTTTAGTGAGGTAGGCGTCATTCCACCCGGCTCGTTCGACTTCACATCGGTGGCGATCTGCGCCAGCACGAGGCGCTGCTCGCAGCCCCAGGCGCTGACCATGTGCAACGGCGATTTTCCGCTCGCGTGATCGAACGGCCGCCGCGGGACTTTGCCATCGATGGCGACGACACCCTAAATTTGCTCGGAAAACCCGGACATGAAGCGCTGAAACGCGGCGCGGGACTGGTCGGCGTCGAGGCTGCGGAACAGCCGGCTGAAAGTATCGTGGCTGGGCAGGCCGTGTTCGAGCCTGAGGAACCCGCGCAGGAACGTTTCTTTCGCCTCCGCGAACAGCGCCATATCGACCGCCGTCTGCCCGCCACACAACACCGAGCACAGCAAAATCATCAGAAGTTCGTGGAAATCATGTAGGCGGGCGTTGCTCGTGCGCGGGTCGTCCAGCTCCTGCCAGCAGGTCAGAAAATGTTCCAAGGCGGCGGCCTCCGGCGCGTAATGCACCCCAGCCAATCAATCACCCCGAAGCCGCGCAAGCCCAAATCTACCGGTCAGGCTATTTGAAGTGAAATTCCCCTGCCCTATCGGTTTGCAAGTAAACATCCCCTTGAATTAGCTCCGGAGAGCTGGCTTATCTCTAGACTCACTATCTGAGGCCTGTCCAAAAACCGCAAGGCGCTCAAAGTCGCATTTTTAGACGGCACTTAGGCCAAAAATCACCCACTACTCAAGGCACCAATGCGGTCTCATGGCTAGCAATAATGCAAAAAGTTCCACGCAGCTTGGGCTGCCCAACCGCAAGATGTTGCCAAAAGTGGCTCTCTTTTTAGATATCACTATACCCCGCGGCGCCCCTTGGCCTTGCTTCCCCTCAGCGCGTCGCCTTCGGCGGCGTCACCGAATAATCATAAAAACCGCGTCCGGACTTGCGCCCGTACCAGCCAGCTTCGACGTATTTCACCAGCAGCGGGGCGGGGCGGTATTTGTCCTCGCCAAGGCCGCGGTGCAGCACGTGCATAATCTCCAGCAGCGTATCCAGCCCGACGAAATCGGCCAGTTCCAGCGGCCCCATCGGGTGGTTGGCGCCGAGCTTCATGCCGGCATCGATGGAGGTGACGGTCCCCACACCTTCCGCCAAGGCAAAAATCGCCTCGTTGAGCATCGGGCAGAGAATGCGATTGACGATGAAGCCGGGCGCATCCGCCGCCGTGGCAATGGTTTTGCCGAGCTTTTCCGCCAGTGCGTAGATGGTGTTGTAGGTTTCGTCCGAGGTCGCCATGCCACGGATGATTTCCACCAGCTTCATCACCGGCACCGGGTTGAAGAAGTGCATGCCGATGAATTTATCGGCGCGCCCGGTGATGCTGGCGAGCTTGGTGATGGAAATCGACGAGGTATTGGAGGCCAGAATGGTATCCGGCCCGATGATGGCGGCGAGCGCCTTGTAGATGGTCTCTTTCAGCTCCTCGCGCTCGGGCACCGCCTCGATGATAACTTGCGCGCCCGCGAGGGAGTTAAAATCCGTGGAGGTGACGAGGCGGCTGAGCGCCTCGTCCTTCGCCTGGGCGGTCAACGCCCCCTTGGCGACCTGCCGGTCCATGTTCTTCGTCATGGTGGCGACCGCCTTGGGGAGCGCCGCTTCAAACGCATCCACAAGTGTCACATTGAAGCCAGCGAGCAGGGAAGCGTGGGCAATGCCATTGCCCATGAGTCCGGCGCCGATGACGCCAATGACACTTATAGGGCGCGCGGCCGCCCCACCATCCCCGCGCGCATTGATTGTCATAGCGCTTTTTCGAGCTCCGGCAGGATGGTGAAGAGGTCGCCAACCAAGCCGTAATCGGCAACCTGGAAGATCGGGGCGTCCTCGTCCTTGTTGATGGCGACGATGACTTTGGAGTCTTTCATGCCGGCGAGGTGCTGGATGGCGCCCGAGATGCCGACGGCGATGTAGAGGTCCGGGGCGACGATCTTGCCGGTCTGGCCGACCTGATAGTCGTTGGGGGCAAACCCGGCATCCACGGCCGCGCGCGAGGCGCCAACGGCCGCACCCAACTTGTCGGCCACGGGGTCGAGCAGCTTGGTGAAGTTTTCGCCGTTCTGCATGCCGCGCCCGCCGGAGACGATGATTTTCGCCGCGGTGAGTTCGGGACGCTCGCTCTTGGAGAGATCGGAGGAGAGGTACTTGGACTGCGCGGCCACGGCGGCGACGGTCAGGGTCTCAATGGCGGCGGAGCCACCCTCGGCCGCGACGGGGTCGAAGCTGGAGGCGCGCACGGTGATGATCTTTTTGGCGTCGGAGGATTTTACCGTGGCGAGCGCGTTGCCGGCATAGATCGGGCGGATGAAGGTATCGGCATCGACCACGCCGGAGATGTCGCTGAGCGGCTGCACGTCGAGCAAGGCAGCGACGCGCGGCAGCACGTTTTTGCCGGCGGCGGTGGCGGCCCACATGATGTGCGAGTAGTTGCCCGCGAGCGAGACGATGAGGGCTGCGAGCGGTTCAGCCAGGCCGTGCGTCAGCGAGGCGTCGTCAGCGGCCAGCACTTTCGACACGCCGGCGATTTTGGCGGCGTCGGCGGGGGCATTGCCGACGCCGCTGCCGGCGATCAGGACATGGACTTCACCCAGCAGGGCGGCCGCGGCGATGGCCGAGCGGGACGGCTGCTTGATGCCATGGGCATCGAAGTCGAGAACAACAAGTGAGGTCATGATTAGATCACCTTGGCTTCATTACGGAGTTTGTCGATAAGGGCCGCAACGTCGGGCACCTTGATGCCAGCTTTGCGCACGGGCGGCTCGTTGACCGTGAGGATGGTCAGGCGCGGGGCCGGGTCAACGCCCAGGTCTTCCGGCTTCACCACGTCAATGGTCTTCTTGCGGGCCTTCATGATGTTCGGCAGCGAGGCATAGCGCGGCTCGTTGAGGCGCAGGTCGGCGGTGACGACGGCCGGCATGGTCAGGGCCACGGTCTCCAGACCACCATCAACCTCGCGGGTGACGGTGGCGGTGCCATCGGCGATTTCGATTTTGCTGGCGAAGGTGCCCTGGGGCCAGCCAAGCAGGGCGGCGAGCATTTGGCCGGTGGCGTTCATGTCGTCGTCGATCGCCTGCTTGCCGAGAATGGCGAGCTCGATGCCTTCCTTGACGACAATCGCCTTCAGCATCTTGGCGACGGCCAGCGGCTCCAGCGCGGCATCGGTTTCCACCAGGATACCGCGGTCAGCGCCCATGGCGAGCGCGGTGCGGATGGTTTCCTGGCACTGGGTCACGCCAAGCGAAACCGCGATGATCTCGGTGACAATGCCCTTTTCCTTCAGGCGGATAGCTTCTTCGACGGCGATTTCATCAAACGGGTTCATCGACATTTTAACGCCGGAGGTTTCAACAGCGGTGCGATCCGATTTTACCCGGACTTTCACGTTGTAATCGACCACCCGTTTCACGGCGACCAGCAGTTTCATGGTTCTATTCTATCTCGGTTATGGCCCATTGGAGGGCGTTTCGCTGATATTGGATGTTGTTGCGAGAGGAAAGGCCTCTTGCGTACAATACATTAGTCTAGGAATTGAGGCGGCACAGGCGGAAAATGGCTTCCTCTATGTCCGGTAATGCGGCGCAGTAGCTCATTCGGAAAAAGTTCTTGCCCCTCGTTGCGTCAAAATCGTAGCCGGGTGTAGCGGCAATATTGGCTTCGTCAAGCAGCCGGGCGCAAAAAGCGGCACTGTCGGAGGCAAAGCTGGTGCAGTCAGCGTAGAGGTAAAACGCGCCGTCCGGGGGAGAAATTTTAGTGAAACCGGCGGATTCGAGGCCGCTGAGCATAAGTTGGCGGGCGGCGGCGTAGCGGGCGCGGTTGGCTTGCAGTTCCGCGTGGCAGCCCAGGGCGGCTTGAGCGGCGATTTGCGAGATGTAGGATGGCGAGACGAAGAAATTCGCCGCCAGGCGCTCGGTGGGGCGCACCAGCTCCTCGGGCAGCACCATCCAGCCGACGCGCCAGCCGGTCATGGAAAAATACTTGGAGAAGGAGTTGATGACGATGGCACTCTCGGAGAACTGCGACGCGGAGGCGATGGGCTTGCCGTAGGTCAGGCCGTGGTAAATCTCGTCTGAAATCAAACGGATACCGTTGCCGTGGCAATAGCGGGCCAGCGCGGCCAGGTCCTCGGGTGCCAGCATGGAGCCGGTGGGATTGGCCGGGCTGGCGATAATCAGGCCGTCGGGCTTGGTCTCCAGGGCTTGCAGCATGGCGACCGTGGGTTGGAAGCCGGTTTCGATGCCGCAGGGGAGGATAAGCGGCTTCAGGCCCAGCGCGGTGGCGATGTTTACATATGGCGGGTAATAAGGGGCGGCCAGGGCGATGGTGTCGCCGGGGTCGAACGCCGCCAGAAAGGCCAGCGGAAACGCCCCCGAAGCGCCGAACGTTACCGCGATGCGGGAGGTTGGCACCGTAATGCCGTACCAGTCTTGAATATGCGCCGCGATGGACTCGCGCAGCGCAAGCCGGCCCAAAGCCTCGGTGTAACCCAGCGTGTCACCGCTGCGCAGCGCCGCCTCGACCGCCAGACGCGCACCCTCGGGCAGGCCCGTACCGGGCTGCCCAACCTCCATGCGCAAAACCCGCGCATCGCCCGGTTGGCGCCGCTGCTCACGCTCGTTGGCCCGGATGATGACGTCCATCACCTGAAACGGCGGCACTGCCCGCCCCGTGCCGATTTTCATGGGCGGGCCGCGTTTGCTGACTCAGCGCCCACCGATGGCCAGGCCCTGGCCGGACGGGTCGGCGGTTGCGGTGCAGGAGGCTTCGCCGCCGGGGACGCCGCCAGGGCAGGTAATGGCGTTGGCGCGCGAGATGGCGCCCTGACCGGTGCCGGTTGTGGTGGCGTGGAAGGTGGAGCCGCTGGTGGTGTAGGTGATGGTGGCGGCGAGGGTTGCGGGCTGGCTGGGGCGCGGGGCGGCGGCGAGCAGGATGCCGGTGCCGGGTGCGATGCGGCCAGTGCCAAAGAGATTATTCATGGTGACGGCGCAACTCACGACGCCGCCGTTTTTGTCCAGCGCCGAGAAGCTGGCGATGGCCGGTTGCGCGGTGCCGGGGGGGCTGGCGGGCAGAGCGGCGGTGGTGAGATTGCCGGAGGTGGTGGTGTCCGCGCTGGTGAATTGCGGCGCGTTGGCGGCGAGGTCCGAAGCCTGGAGGCTGGCACCGGCCTGATCAGCGGCGGTGACGAAGTTTTGCGCGTAGGTGCCGGCGTAAAAGCCCTGGATGCCGAGCACGCGCAGGGATTCCAGCGTGGCCGCGAGGTCTGGCTGGGTCAGGTTGGCGCCGGCCGGAAGCAGGGCGCCGCCGGGGGCGAATACCGAGGCGGCGGCGGGGTCGGCGGCCAGGGCGTTGCCGACAACCTGGAGGTCGGCTTCCAGGGCGGGGGATACGGGGACGCCGCCGGCGAGGCGCTCGGCGGGGACGATGATGCTGGCGGCGGGGAGAATGCCGTAGCGGGCCTGCAAGGCGAGGAGGCCGCGCGCCATGTTGGGGACAGCGGCGGGGCGGTTGCCAGCTGAATTGTTTTGCCGGTCCCCGGCGGGGCTTACGGGGGCGCTGGCCGGGAACAGCAATGCCACCGGCGGCTGCGCGTTGCCTTGGGCGTCGGGCATTTTAATGAGGCAGGCGCCGCCGCCGCCCAGCCCGGCGCGCGACGGCAGGGTGACGCTGAGAACAAACCCGGCGGCGGCGGCGGCATCGGCGGCGTTGCCGCCCTGGTTGAGGATTTGGCGGGCGGCGATGGCCGCCTGGGGTTCGTCGGCGGTGACGTAGCCGAACACGGTGGGGGCGGCTGCGGTTTCACCGAGGCTGGAATTGGCCTGATTGCCGCCGAGGCCGGGGATGTGGCCGCAGCCGGAAAGCAGGGAGAGCGCCGCGAGGGCGGTAACACGGGAAAGAGTTTGGCTACGCAAAATGATTCGCCCCCAAATTAAAACGCCCAAGTTAAAACGGCCGGATGTGGTCCGGCCGTTGCTTAACCGTGAATGCAGGTTCGGGCAACGTGCGGCGGTGTTAAGCCTCCACCGAGGAGCAACTGCGCGGCGAGATCATCGCTAAAAATTCGCGGCGGGTGGAAGGGTCATCGCGGAAGGCGCCGAGCATGCGGCTGGTTACCATGCTGGCGCCGGGTTTGTGGACGCCGCGGGTGGACATGCACTGGTGTCCGGCCTCGATAACCACGGCGACGCCGCGCGGTTGCAGCACGTCGTTGATGGTATTGGCGATCTGCGCCGTCATTTTTTCCTGGATCTGGAAGCGGTGGGCGTAGGCGTCCACCACGCGGGCGAGTTTGGAAATGCCGACGACGCGGGTGCCGGGCAGGTAGGCGACGTGCGCCTTGCCGATGATAGGGACCATGTGGTGCTCGCAATGGCTTTCTATGCGAATGTCGCGCAGAACGACCATTTCGTCGTAGCCCTCGATTTCCTCGAAGGTTCGGGCGAGCAAGGCAACCGGATCCTCGGCGTAGCCACGGAAAAATTCCTC
This sequence comes from uncultured Alphaproteobacteria bacterium, assembly GCA_963696195.1. Taxonomy (GTDB): domain Bacteria; phylum Pseudomonadota; class Alphaproteobacteria; order Acetobacterales; family Acetobacteraceae; genus Acidocella. The sequence goes on along the minus strand of OY968826.1, from coordinate 539,108 downwards.
ATATGAGCGGACGACGCGGCCGGGCGTGTCCAGCAGACCCTCGCGTTCCGGGTCTTCGCCGGCCCAGAGCAGCAAGGTGCGGACGGCGGATTCGGCCTCGGCGCGGCTGGGTTTTTTGGCGGCGCGCGGTTTGGTGAGCTTGGCTTTCGATGTGACTACGTTCAAGGCGGGTCTCCGTCTGCGGAATATTATGCCGGGGGGCATTTGAAGCCCTAAAACGCGATATGGGCAAGGATGAAAAACCTGCAACCCGGTGATGCGCTTTTTAATGCAGGCGGGTGTTCTGGTGCGGGCTGTCCAGGCTGAAGGTGGGAATTGCGATGTCGAACTGGCGGTCCTCGTCAACGGCGAGCATGTGGTACTGGCCGGTCATGAAGCCCGATGGCGTGGAGAGTGGCGTGCCGGAGGTGTATTCGAAGCTTTCGCCCGGCTCCAGCACCGGGGTTTCGCCGATCACGCCCTCACCGTGCACATGCTGGGTGCGGCCGTGCGCATCGGTAATGTGCCAGGTGCGGCGAAGCAACTGCACGATGATCGGGCTGCCGTTGGCGATGGTGACGCGGTAGGCCCAGGTGAAGCGCGCGGCCTCGGGGTCTGACTGGCCGGCCAGATATAAAACCCGTACCGTGACGGTGATGCCGGCGGTGGTTGCCTGAAAGCCTGGGGTCATACAAAGCCTGGGGTCATGCGCGGAATATTCCTATACAAAATTCAAAATGAAATGGGAATCACAGAGTTATGCAGAGATGGGGTGGACGGTCTCTGACGGTATCGATGTGCCAAAGTACGGGTTCCTTAACCCTGTTCCAGACTCCCAATATTGGGGCCACCAACAGGCGAAGTGCGCTTATTGCCAAACAAAACGCGCCGAAACCTAGTTGGATCGGTCAAATCGCAACAAAAGGCAGAGCGGCAACCACCGGAAAGATCAGAAATGACAGCCCCCCTATTCCCACGCCCGCACAAAGCAGCTACGACTTCTCCTGGGTGAGCGGCTCGGCCGCTCACCCAGGAGAAGTCGTATAAGAGATTGTACCTGGGAGGACAGTTGCGATGAATGGAGTTGAAGCCTTGTCGGGGACACGGAGCGAGACGCAGGACATGTCCGGGCGGACGCGTCACGATGGCGCGTTCCGTGGCGTGCATCACCTCGCCCTCAATACCGATGACATCAAAGCTACGATTGATTTTTACGCCGGGGTGCTCGGCATGCCGCTCATCCACGCGATGAGGGTGCCAGCGGGGATCAGTCGGGGAAATCCTCCATTCGAGCGGCTGCGTCATTACTTCTTCGACATGGGTAACGACAGCTTGCTGGCCTTCTTTGAACTACCGAAAGGGGCGAAGGACCAGGTCGATCGCAATGCGGTCGCAGCGATGCAGCATGTCTCCTTCTCAATGACGCTTGCGCAGACGGAGCGGCTCGTCCAGCGGCTCGACGCGGCGGGAGTCAATCGGGTGGGGCCGCTGGAGTCGGCGCCGGGCGTCTATTCGGTCTATTTCTACGACCCCAACGGAGTACGGCTGGAAGTGAGCTATCAGATTGCAGACGGCGAGGATCAGCAGATCATCCAGTGCTTCAAGCAGACTCGTGAGCAGATGCTCCGCGAACTGCACACCCTCACCGACGATGAAGCGTGGCTTGCCTGGGCGACGTCGGCGCTGGAGGAGTAGCCGCCGAACGTTGACCGGCCGGCCGCCGCTGCAGGAGCGGCAATGCGAACCGCCCGCCTGCATTCTTGACCCAAGCGCGTCCGGAGCCGACGCCTAAGCGGACGGCGGGGCCGTGATCATGCCTTTGGCGAAGGCGAAGATGCCGCGATACCATTGCTCGCCGGTAAAGCCGGGCAATTCATCTTAAATCAAAAGTGGATAGAAATATAGCGATTTACATTAATAATGTTACGTATTAATGTTTGCCACCTTATGGGGGCGAATGATGAGTTACAGTGTTGATTTACGTGAGCGTGTTGTCGGCTATGTGCGTGGGGGCGGCAGCCCGACGGAGGCGGTGCGGTTGTTCCAGGTCAGCCGAATGACCCTATATCGCTGGCTTGGCGCATCGGATTTACGCTCGAAAGCTGCCAAAAAACGCAGACGCAAGTTGGATAAGGCGGCTCTTGCTGCTCATGTGGAAGACTTTCCAGATGCGCTCTTGCGAGAGCGGGCAACTCATTTTGGCGTACGGATCAATTCGATCTGGGTTGCGTTGAAAAGCTCAAGATCACCCAAAAAACGACCAAATATTCTGAGATTTGTTGCGAAAAAAAGAATCGCATTTCTGCGCGCCTTGCGGCAATTGAAGTTCCGGAGATATCCTCGGCTGATCAAGATCGTTGAACCTAAACTGATCTGGCCGCTTAGAAGTTGTCCACCTGCGATGTAGTTTTTAACGAGGAAGGCCAAAGCCAGGATGGGCGCTTTTAAGATCGCTGCCGAATACAATATACAGCCTTGACTAGGCGCAAACTGGAAATTCAAACTGGCCCACCACCGGGTGCTTTCCTAGCATCCGGTTGCCATTGGCCTCAGAGTGGGACTTTGCCCAGGCCGCCGGGGCGGTCAAAGATGTAGGTGGGCAGCGCGGTCCCGCTGATTTTGCCGCGCAGGTTGGCGAGGATTTCGCGGCCGCGTTCGGGGGGGACGTGGAAGCGGGCGGTGCCGGGGGCGGCGTCTAGCTGGTGCAGGTAATAGGGTTTGATGCGGGCGCGCAGCATGGCGCGGAAGAGGTTGCCTAAAGCTTCCTCGGAGTTGTTGACGCCGGCGAGCAGGACGGTTTGGCCGAGGATGGGGATGCCGAGGCGTTGCAGTTTGCGTAGGGCGCCGGTGGCGGCTGGGGTGAGTTCCGTCGCGTGGTTGATGTGGGCGGCGATGAACAGGGGCTTTTCGATGTCCAGCGCGGTTAGCAGGGCATTCGTGATGAGGGCGGGGTCCGCCACCGGGACGCGGGTATGGATGCGCAAGACCTCAATGTGCGGGATGGCGCCGAGGCTGGCCAGAATTTCACCGAGGCGGCGGGGCGAGAGGATCAGCGGGTCGCCGCCGGTGATGATGACTTCTTTGATTTCGGTGTGGGAGTGCAGGTAGGCGTAGGCGGCGGATAGTTCCGCGTCAGTCAGCAGGCCGCCGTCTGGGCCGACTTGTTCGCGGCGGAAGCAGAAGCGGCAGTAGACCGGGCAGGCCAGCAGAGGTTTGAGCAAAGCGCGGTCCGGGTAACGGTGGACGATGCCGGGGACGGGGGAGAGGGCTTCATCGGCGATGGGGTCGGCGCTCTCATGCGGGGCGGTGACGAGTTCCGTTGCGTGCGGGATGAATTGCAGGCCGATGGGGTCATCTGGCGACTGGATGAGGGCGCGCAACGCGGGGGGAATGGCGATGGCGTAGCGTACGGAGACTTGGCTGAGTGCGCCGCGCGCGGATTCGCTTGCCAGGCCGGACTGGATCATGTCTTCAACGGAGCGCAGCGTGCGTTTTTGGGGCAGAATACCGTCTGGCATAGGTGGGATTTATAGTGGGAGCGCAAATGTCTCAAGCTTGGGAGCGGTTGGAAGACCGCATGGCGGCACTGCGGCGGCGCAATTTGCTGGCCGCCGGGGTGCGGGCGTTTTTTGGCGCGCGGGGATTTACCGAGGTGGAGACGCCTTATGTGGTGGCGGCACCTGGGGAAGAGGTGCATTTGCGCGCGGTGCCGGCGGGGGGGAAGTTTTTGAATACCAGCCCGGAATTCTCCATGAAAAAATTATTGGCGGGGGGATCGGGGCCGATTTTTCAGTTGGCGCGGGTGTGGCGCGATGAGCCGTGGAGCGACACGCATGCGCCGGAGTTTACCATGCTGGAGTGGTACTCGCTGCGGGCGGACATGGGCGCGCTGATGGATGAGACCGAGGCGCTGCTGCGCGCGGTGCTGCCGCCGGTGGTGGAGTGCCGGGGGGTGCGGACCAGTTTGGCGCGGTTTGAGCGGATTACGGTGGTGGAGGCGTTTGCGCGGTATGTGGGCGCCGATGTGCTGGGGACCGAGGGCGATGCGGGGGCGCTGGCGGCGCAGGCGGGGGTGAGTTTGCGCGAGGGTGAGGATTGGGAGGATTTGTTTTTCCGGTTGTTGCTGGAGCGGGTGGAGCCGCATTTAGGGCGGGAGTGCCCGACTTTTTTGACGCATTTCCCCACGGCGCAGGCAGCACTGGCGCGGCGTGACCCGGCGGATGCGCGGGTGGCGGAACGGTTTGAGTTGTTTGTGTGCGGGATTGAGCTGGCGAATGCGTTTGTGGAGCTGACCGATGCCGATGAGCAGCGGGCAAGGTTTTTGGCGGATAGGGCGCGGCGGCATGCGCTGTATGGGCCGGATTGGGAGATGGATGAGGGGTTTTTGAGCGCGGTGGCGAAGTTGCCGCCATGTGCTGGGATTGCGCTGGGGTTTGACCGGCTGGCGATGCTGGCGGCGGGGGCGCTGCGGATTTGTGACGTTTTGTGGTTGCCGGGGTGTTCCACGTGAAGCTATTGTGAGGTTTGCGTTATAACGCGCTGTTAGTGTAGCTTAATTTTTTGCTTGCACCCCAATTTGTGCGGGTTTGTGTCGGAAAAGGAATGAGTTGGGTTGCGCGGCGTAGAGTTTTTGCAGGACGGAATAGTAGAGGGGCATCCAGGGTTCGTCGATGACGTCGTAGAGGCGGGTGATTTCGGTGGCGAAGGCTTCCAGCAAGGCGGTGCCCTCAGCGGGCGGGAAGAGGCGGGCCATGGCGTTGAAGCGCATTTCCTCGCATCTGGCGACGGTCAGGTTCTTCCAGGGGAAGACGGTGGCTTCCTGGACCATTTTGAGCATGGTGTTGGCCTGGACGCGGCGCAAGGCGAGAATTTCATCCGACAGGATGTCCAGGAACAGCGGTTCCTTCTGTTCGGCCGGGGCGAAAAGGTCGGGCTGGCTGTGCGACTCGGAGGCTCTCATGGAATTGAGTCCAGCCGAATGGGGGATGGGCGGGTAGTCAATAAACATGAACGCAAAATGGCGCCGGGACGATTTGCCGCAGATTATGACCAAACTGGCCGCGCGGCCAGGGCATGAGGCGGTGCGAACGCTGATTGCCGAGATACTGCGCCAGGGGTTTGGCGTGACGTGGGACGATATTAAGCATGAGGTGCGAGCGCAGAGAAGCGTGAGCAATGCGTCCTTTTATAAATGGCGAGCTAAGTATGGCGGGATGGATGCCTCGATGGTCTCGCGGATGAAGGCGATTGAGGATGAGAACCGCCGGCTGAAGAAGATGTTTGCCGAATTGAGTATGCAGAACGAGCTGCTCAAGGAGGCATAAGGTAAAAAATAGCGCGGCCATCTCAACGCCGCGAGATGGCCGAGGTTGCGGTGGCGCGGCGCGGGGTCAGCATTGCGCTGGCCTGCCTGACGTTTGGGGTGAGCGAGACGTGCTATCGCTATGCGCCGAAGCTGTGCGGCGAGAATGAGGGGGCGCCGGCTTGAAGCCGGGAACATGCTCCCGTGCCAGAGCGAAGGCTAACTCTGCCCAGGGCGAAGCATTTGTCAGGGGATGAGCGTCGTCAGGCTTCAAGCCGTAGTGTTTGAAGAGCGCCACGGTCTTTTCTAGCAGCACAGTGGCCGCTTTCTCGTCAGGGTCTAAGGCGGAGAATTTTGGCAACGGTTCGGCCAAAATCCCCCCGTAGGGAAGGTGTTTACCGTTCGATCTGCCTCTTCCACTCACCGGCTCACCCCTCCACGGTTGGCCGTAGCAGCACTTCGGCCGGGATATGCCACTGCTCATGGAGGCTCCATGCCTGCTTCATCGTCAAGGGGCGTTTGCGGGCGAGGATTTCAGATGCACGCGAGCGGGAGCCAAGCAGGTGGGCAAGGTCGGCCTGCTTCAGGTTGCGGCGGTCCATGACTTCCAGGATCGCCGCCACGGGGTCCGGCGCCTCGATGTGCCAGTGCTTGGCCTCATAGGCTTCGAGCAGGGTGGCCAGCACGTCAAACCGCTCGGCCTCCGGCGTGCCGGGGGCGGGCTCATGTTCGAAATACTGCTCGATCTCCTTGAGCGCCCAATCGTAATCCGCTTCGGTCTTGATACTGCACCTAGGTTTTCGGTTTGAGTATCAAATGAAACGTTTGATGATGCTATTGCTGCTGGTGGCTGGCCCCACCACCTTGCGGTTGATCGCCGGGTTTGATCGGCCGGATACCGGGCGGGTTGCGCGCTAGTTCGTAATCGGCCTACCGTGCAAACATCGGGCTACAACATGCGCACCGCACCCACGATGCAGGGCGGAGTTTGAAATTATGAGCCGATTGGCCGAGCAAACCCAAGGCGCGCAAGTCGCCCTGGTGGCGACTTTGGGACTTTTGCCGTTTCTCGATGAGATCGGCGCGGATGCCGACCGGGTGATGGGGCCGGCGGGGATTGATGCTGGCCGGTTGAATGGCGCCAGCGAGGAAAGCCTGCACCTTTTGGCCTATGTGGATATGATGGAGCGGGCGGCCAAAGTTTCCGGCTGCGAGAATTTCGGGCTGCGCTACGGGCGGCAGTTTCCGCCCACCAGCCACGGGCTGGTGGGCGACGTTGCGCTGGCGGCACCGACCATCGGCATGGCACTACGGCAGTTTGTGGATTTGTTTCCGTTACACCAGGAAGCCAGCCATGTGGGTCTGCGTGCCGAGGGCGGATTGCTGCGGCTGGAATACCGGATTCTCGACTGGCGGATTTTTGACCGGCGGCAGGATGCCGAGCTGACCATTGCGATGTTCCAGAACCTGCTGCGGCATGCATTTGGGCCGGGATTTGTGCCGGAGGAAGTGCATTTTGAGCATCCGAGCCCAGGGCATGGCGCCGAGCATGAGGCGAGTTTTGGCGCGCCGGTGTATTTTGGCCAGTGCAGCAATGCGATTGCCTTCAGGCCGCGCGATTTGAACCGGGCGATGCCAGGGGCTGACGCTGGGAAATTCTCGCGCCTGCTGGCCGAGGCCTGCATGCGCCGGTTGCCGCGCGGGGCGGTGCCGCTGGCAGAGCGGGTGCGCGGGGAAATTCGCGCGCGGTTGCCCGATGGGTATCCGCCGATGGACGAGGTGGCGGACGCGCTGGGCGTGGCGCGCTGGACCTTGCAGAGGCGGTTGGCGGAACTGGGGCTTAGTTACTCGGATGCGGTACGGCAGGTGCGCCAAGCGCTGGCGTTGAGTTATTTGTCGCTGCCGCATCTGTCGATCTCATGTATCAGCCAGTTGCTGGGCTATGCAGAGCTGAGCCCGTTCAGCCGGGCGTGCCGCCGCTGGTTTGGCGCGCCACCGGAACAAATACGGGCGGAGAAGGTTGGCGGCGTGCAAACCTTCTGAACGTTGCCCACCTCCAAGCGCATCCAGGCCGGCGAAATTTGGTCCTTCCGCTACGCCAAGCAAAAGAACGTGGCGACCGCCAAGGCTGCCCCGGAAGAGGCTGGCGACATATGGACCCTCCTGTTGCATTAGCAGGCTGCTGCAAAACGCCTCTTGGCAGAAGCCATTTTTCTGATTGGCGTTTTTTTTCATCGGCTACGGCCCGCTTGAGGCTTGGGCGCTCTCCGCGTCCTGGCTCACGCAGGCTATTGGGTGAGCAGTTTTAGCAGTCTGATGAGGTTGTAGGCCGCGGCGAAGAAGTTGAAGACGGCGGTGGTTTTGTCGAGGCCCCTGAGTTTGAACTTGGTCAATCCGGCGCTGGCCTTGGCCCAGCCGAAGACCTCCTCGATGCGTTTTCGGCATCGCAGGCTGATGTCGTAGCCGGGATGGCGCCTTGTGCGGTTGCCGATGGCGGTTTTGCGCCGCTTGCCGGTTTTATGGACCGTGCCGTTAACAGCGATATGCGGCGTCACCTTGCGGGCCCGTAATTCGCGCACGAAGTCAGCAACGTCATAGGCCTTGTCAGCGCCCAGCGTGATGCGCCGTGTTGAAGGGCGGCGGTCGAGCATGGTCAGCGTGGCCAAGCGCCCGGCCGTGCCGGTGGCGTGCGTCAGCGTGCTGTCCACCGAGAAATGCTCAGATGACAGCAGCCGCTTGACCCGGGGCAGCGCCAGCAGCCCCTGCAGAAAACCCCGCGCCACATCGGCTTGCAGCAGGCGGTCGCGGTTATGGGTGAAGCCCGTTGGGTGCCAAACCTGCGCGTCCATCGACAGCCCCACAAACCAGCGGAACAAAAGATTGTAGTTGATTTGCTCCATCAGCATCCGCGCGGAGCGCACCGGGTACAGTGCCTGCAAGAGCGTGGCGCGCAGCAGCATCTCAGGCGGGATCGAGGGCCGACCCGTCCGCGCATAAAGCGCTGAGAAGCGACCACTTAAGCCCGCCAAAACTTCATCCGCCAAAGACCGGATCGCCCGTAACGGATGATCCACAGGCACCCGCTCCTCCAGACGAACAAAACTGAAAAGCTCATCATCAGAAGCAGATTGACCGCGCATCTCATCCTCCCTCAGGGAGAAAAGAACCAGTCAATCCAACTAAAAGCAAGAGTTTTGCAGCGGCCTGTTAAACACCTAAACAAGGTGTCCACGAAACCGGCAGCAGCTCAGTTCAACGGCTTCCACTCGCAGCACATCCGCGCTGCCGCGAGGTCGCGGCGGCCTGTGCCGAGGCTCTGGAGACGGCGAAGCTGATCGGTCTCTACGCACGGCCCTGAGTGCCTAGGCGCGCACCTCAAGCTGGTTCACCACCCGGTCAACACCGAAAACATACCAGGCATCATCCTCGGCCAGCTTGCGTTCGGCCTCGCGCGGCACGCTGCCGGTCAGCGTCACAACCCCGCCGCGCGTGTATACCTGAATGCTCGCCGCATCGACAAACGGGTCCTTCTCCAGCACCTGCAGCACTGCATCCGTGACGGCCGCCTCGCTGTACTGCTCCGGCGGCGTGACGCCGATGCCGTTGATCACGTCGCGGCTTCCCGGCACCCACCAGGCGAGCACGCCCGCCAGCCGCTTCTGCCCCGGGCCGGCCACATCGCCGTCCAGGGTCACGATGCCGTTTTCAACACTGACCTCGATCGTGCCGGTCGCATCCGGCGGCTCCTGCGCTGTCTCCAGTTGCCCTTTCACCCATACGCGAATGGCGCAGGAGCCCAATGCAACCTCTTCCACCAGCGCATCGCGCACCTTGTCACGAATCTCACCATCGCCCATCGGCGTTGCCGGCCGCACATGCAACCGGTCGATGATCCGGCTTACACCTGGAATCCGGGCGGCAACCTCCAGCGCCAGTTTTTTGCCCGCAATGTGATCCACCTCGCCTTCCATCGTAAGCTCGTAGCCGGAAAACGCGAGATGGATCGGGGCATCCGTTGCATGAATTCGCGGTTCGCTGTGCAAGGCGGCTCGAACCGCTGCAAGCACATCCAGCCGTTCGCTCTCGCTCACAGCGGGATGACCAGCGAGGCGTGCGGCCCCCGCTCGCCTTCACCCTCGTCCGCCACGTAGCGAACTTTATCGCCCACGCGCAGTCTATCGAAGCCATCGCCCCGCACGGCTTTGCGGTGCATATAAATCTCCTCACCAGAGCTGGTGACGAGGAAACCATAATCCTTCTCGGCTTCCAGGCTCACAATCTCCCCAATGGCAGGCGCCTCATGCGCCTTGATGTCTCCTCGCATCTCACGGACGTAATCCTGTAGTTGCCGCTTGGCCGCATCGAACGCGTCCCGGATCGCGACGGGCAGCTCCTCATGCGCGTGATGCTCGGAAGGCTCGCGCCGCACGACGATCTCGCGCCCCGGCACCACCAGATTGATGCGGACAAGAAACATCCGGCCCTGACGATGGTGGCGGTGGTCGAGCTCGACCACGACGCCGCACGCGGTGATCCGGTTAAAAAAATGCTCGAGATGCTCAACGTGTTTATGGATCGACTCCTCAATCCCGATTGGCGCATCCATGCCCCGAAAGGCGATGTGAACTTGTTCCTGCATTTCAACCTCCTTGGTTTAATTGCCCAAAACGCCGCGCTGAAGCCGGCCTTGGGCGCGGTAATTCCTGGTCAGATCGCATCATGGCAAGCCATGATGGCGCGCGCGATGGCATCACTGACGTCAACCGTGGTCAGCCGCCGCGCCACCACATCGGGCGCCACGCGGAACGGTGGCACCGTGTTGGTTACCGTAATGCCGTCAAGCGCCGATGCGCCAAACAGCGCTGGCGCGCCCTCGACAAACAAGCCATGGGCCGCCGCGGCAAAAACCCGCGCCGCCCCCGCTTCCCGGCAGGCGTTGGCGGCGCGCACCAGTGTCCCGCCCGTACTAATCAGGTCATCGATGATAACCGCCACCTTGCCGCGCACATCACCAACCAGCAGCGTACCACTGACCACGCCGCCGCTGCGGTATTTCTCCATATAGGCACTGCCGGCAGCGCGGCCGATCAGCGGCTCCAGCGCTTGGCGGAACTGTTCCGCGCGCTTGGCCCCCCCGGCATCGGGCGAGACGGATACGACGGCCTCCTCACGCAGCAGCGGCGCAAAATGTGCCGCGAACAGCGGCGTACTTTCAATATGCCACGCCGGGCAGCGGAATGCGTTTTCGAACGCCGCCACGTTATGCACTTCCACCGTCACCATGGCGTCAATCCGCACCGCCTCGAAAAGTGCGGCGACGTAACGGGTGGTAATCGGATCATTCAGTTTGGTCCGGCGGTCCTTGCGCGCGTAACAGAGATAAGGCGTTACCGCTGTGACGCGCGCCGCGCCCGCGTCGCGTAGCGCGCCGCAGAAGAAGAGCAACCGGCAAAGTTTGTCGTTGCCGCTCTCGTTGGCGTCGCCATGCAGGTTGTGCAGCACGTACACATCGTGGCCGCGCACATCCTGCAGGGGGCGTACCTTGTGTTCGCCGTCCTCAAAGTTACGCTCCTCCTGCTCCGCAAGCGTGACCTCCAGGCAAGCCGCAACGCTTCCGGCGAGTTCGCGGCTGCCGTTCAGGCCAAAGAGGGAAAGCGGGCGAGGGCTCATTGGCGGCTCCCATGCTGTTTGTTTGCGAAGATTTTATGCGCCTGATCGAGCAGTTCAATCACTTCGGCATCCTGCACTTGGCTGAATTCGCGGTAGAACTGGCCGACGGCGCGGAAGTTTGCCGGTGTGTCCAGGCAGATCGTCTCATCCACCTCGCGCTCCAACCGCCGCAGCGTGTCCGCTGGCGCGACCGGAACCGCCAGAACCAGCCGCGCCGGCCCGCGCCGCCTGGTGGCGCGCAGGGCGGCGAGCATGGTGGACCCGGTTGCGATACCGTCATCAACAATGATCGCCGTACGGCCCGCGACCTCCACCGGCTGCCGGCCGCCGAGATAGATGCGGCGGCGGCGCTCGATTTCCTGCAATGCGGCTGCTTTTTCCTCGTCCACATAGTCTTGCGAGACATCCAGGGCGTTCATCAGTTGTTGATCGATGACCAACTCGGGATATTCGCCATCGGCGACGGCTCCCAGTGCCAATTCCTCCTGGAAGGGCACGCCGATCTTGCGGACCAGCACAAGGTCAAGCGGTGCCGCCAGCGCCTGCGCGATCTCAAACCCCACCGGCACACCGCCACGGGGCAGCGCCAGGACCACGGGCTGCTTGTCCCTAAACGCCAGCAACCGTTTTGCAAGTTTCCTACCAGCCTCGCATCGATCAACGAACAGCATGTTTTGTCTCCGCCGGTCCGGTCGTCAGATGCTGGAGGAACCAGTCGCGCGCCAGGGCAACCACGGCCTCCAGCGTGCCCGGCTCCTCGAACAAGTGGGTCGCGCCTGGCACTACCTCGAGCCGGCGCTCGCAACGCAACTTGCGATAAGCCGCCTGATTGAGGGCCAGCACCTCCGGATCATCGCCGCCCACGATCAACAATGTCGCCGCCGTGACCTCGGCAAGCGTGTTACCCGCCAGGTCAGGCCGCCCGCCACGGCTGACAACCGCGCGTACATCGGGCCGCCCGGCCGCAGCGGCCAACGCGGCTGCCGCCCCGGTGCTCGCGCCGAAAAACCCGAGTGGCAGAGGCCATCCGGGGACGCCGGTTTCAACCCAGGCCGCAGCCGCGTTAAGCCGCTCCGCAAGCAGCCCGATATCGAATACGTTACGCCTGTCCGCAGCCTCCTCGTCCGTCAGCAGATCGAACAGCAGAAAAGCCAAACCTGCCCGCCCCAGCGCTTCGGCGACGAACACATTACGAGGACTCCGATGACTGCTGCCGCTGCCGTGGGCAAACAGCACGATCCCGCGCGGTGGCGTGGCGGGTAGACCAAGTAACCCCTCCCGCCCAAAGGGGGAAAGGCTTACCGGGACCATTTGGCTCTTGCTAGAGGTCATCCTCCGCGTCTCCACTTTGAAGACACTCAATGACACTCAGGGGAGGCATGCAATGATCTACGTCAACAGAATAGGCGCCAAGTGTCTGTTTCTGTGCGCACGCGGCCGCCAGCAGCGGGGCGGCGCTGGCCAAGGCTGCTAACGCTCCCTGCCCAGCGGTGACGGTCTGACACAGCCCAGGCTCTAACCAGGCTGGGGACGAACCGAGCCAAAGTCCAAGAAACCGTGCATCGCAGCCCGCTGCCAATTGCGCAGCCCCTCGCAACACCGCCTGATCCACGAAGCTGCCTTCCACCAAGACCGAACATCCGGCGGTGAGGAGGGCGGACGCGTCGCGCCAGACGGCGGTGCTGGTCGCGCTGATATGCAACAATCGCGCGCCTGGAGCCGGTGGCGTGATGCCAGCGAGCAGTGCCGCTACTTCCGCTCTTTCCTCATCCGTGCCACCGCCCAATGTCACAATTAACGGGCGGCGCGGCGCGAGAAAACCAATGCCCGCGGCAATATGCTCCCGCGCCAGCGCCAACTTGGCTTTGGCCTGTCTTTGGTCCGTCTGCCGGCCAGCACTTCCGGCCAGCGCATAACTGCGCGTCGCCGCGCGTAGGGCCAGGAATAATGGCAGCGCGCGCAAACCCGCCGTTTCCGGCGCCAGATCGAGATACGCGTTGAACACCACATTGCCGAGGCCGCCACGGCCATGCATCTGCAAATCCATCAGCAGGAAGGCGAGATCGTACAGCACATCGATGCAGCTGATCTCATCGCTGAATTCGATCGCGTCGAATAATGCCGGCTCGCCGGACCATAGGCAGATGTTGGCGAGCCGCAGGTCACCGTGGCCGCGGCGCACCTTTCCTTCACGCCGGCGCAGGTCGAGCAGGTCCGCCACATCCGCCAAGATCGCGCGGGTGCGCCCGGCCAACGCGCCAACGGCGGCACCATCCAGCGCCGTGGCAACCCGGGCCAGTTCGCGGCCATTGTCCGCAATCACGCGGCGGATGGCGCCGCTGCCGCCATGGCCCGGCGTCACCTCCGCCACGCCATGCAGCCGCGCAATCGCCTCGCCGAGCGCGCGCATCAACGCCGGCGTCAACGCGCCACGCGCCAGCATGGCGTCGAACAAATCCTCCTGCGCGAACCGGCGCATGACCACCACGTAGTCGAGCGCGGGGCCCGCCGCGTCGAAGCCAAGTTCGCCACTTGCATCGCGGTTGATCGCGGCGACGCCAAGGTACAGTTCCGGCGCGGTCCGCCGGTTCAGCACCAGTTCTGCCTCACATGCGGCGCGCCGGGACTCCCGCGCCGTATAGTCCAGCGAGGCATAACGGATCGCCCGTTTCAGCTTGTAGGCCCGGTCCGCCGCCAGAAACACGATCGAACAATGCGTCTCGACCCGCTCCACCCTGCCCTCCCGCAGGCCATAGCTTGCGGGCCGCGAGAGAAACGCGATCACCTCCGCCTGCTCGCCCGCCGCGTCTGTCATGGCGTGTCCGTTTGGGACGCGGCCCTGTCCATCCGGCCGGTCAACTGGCGCAGCCCCGGGCTTATTTGCACGGGTACGTGCCCCGGTTCCAGCAGCCTCAGCGCTTCCGGCAATTGCGCCAGCGAAGCAGCGGCATGAGCGCGCGCCTGCTTCAGGCCGGGCAGGCCGGGTACAATTTTGCCGTCTCGCATCGCCGGTTGCAGCAGCGCCTCGCCGGCCACGGGTTCATCGAGCAAGGCGATCACATCGCCGGCAATGAATCCCTCCGCCGTATAGCGCCGGTACACCTGTTTGCGTCCCGGCCATGTCGCCTTGCCCTCGCTGCGCTTGCGCCGGGGCTGGCCCGCATATTCCTGCAATTTATAGGCACAGTCGAGCGCCGGCACGTCCGAGGATGTCGTCAGGCTGGTGCCCACGCCAAACCCATCGATCGGCGCGCCGCGGCATAATTTCAGCAGACTGTATTCGTCCAAACCACCGCTGGCGAAAATTTGGATACGCTGCAAGCCAGCCGCGTCGAGGATGGCCCGCACGGCCCGGGCATGCACCGCGAGGTCGCCGCTGTCCAGCCGGACCGCATTCACCATGATGCCCTCCGCCGCCAGCCGAGGGGCAAGAGCCGCCACAATGGCGGCGCCGCGCTCGGTGTCGTAGGTGTCGATCAGCAGTGTCAACGCCTTCGGGCGCACCCGGGCGAAATGCTCGAACGCGGTTGCCTCGTCGTCATGCGCCTGCACGAAGGAATGGGCCATCGTGCCAACGGCCGGGATCCCGAACTGCTGGTTTGCCAGCAGGGTCGCCGTGCCGTCGAATCCCGCCAGATAGCTCGCCCGCGCGGCCAGCAAGCCGGCCTCCGCGCCATGCGAGCGGCGCAGGCCAAAATCCACGAGCATCTTGCCGGGTGCCGCGAGCACCATGCGCGCCGCCTTGGAGGCGATAACGGTCTGGAAATGCACAAGATTAATCAGCCGCGTCTCCACCAATTGCGCCTGCGGCAGGGGTGCTGTGACCCGCAGCACCGGCTCATCCGCAAAGAATAAGGTGCCCTCCGGCATCGCATCGACATCGCCGGTGAAGCGCAACCCCGCCAGCGAGTTTACAAAATCTGCTTCGAACAAGCCCGAACCATGCAGCCAGGCCAAATCCTCGGGGGTAAAGCGCATGCTCTCGAGAAAAGCCACCGCCTGCTCCAGCCCAGCCGCCATCAGAAATCCCCGCTCGGGCGGCAGCTTACGAAAAAACAACTCGAACACGGCGATCCCATCCATGCCGTGCGCTCTGTACGCCTCCAGCATCGACATCTCATAAAGATCGGTCAGCAACGGGCTCTGCTCAACCATTACAACACCATGTTCGGACGGCGGCTGGCGGTCAATGACTTTGGTCACTCATGTCAGGTTTCTGGCACCGCTCGAAAACGGCTTTTACCGGATACACTAAATTGACCTGGGTCAATGCGTTCAGGCGCCGGTTGCAGTGTAAAGCCTGCTCTATTTCTAAATTCTGTCTAACTGACAAACGGCGGCGGTATTTCAGGTCCAGGTTACCTATCGTGCCCGTAGTAATCGGAGATTATATGGATGCCGTACAAAAAAGTTCTCTTCCGCTCCGCCGCGCGCGATAAAATTCTGCGCGGGGCAACGCAGCTTGCCGATGCTGTGCGCGTAACGCTGGGGCCACGGTCGAAATCGGTTTTGATCGAAAAGAAATGGGGCGCCCCGATTATTTGCAATGACGGCGTGACGATCGCCAAGGAATTCGAGCTGCTGAAAAGACTGGCGAGGTCGTGGGTGACGGGACCAGCACCGCGACCGTTCTGGCGCACGCTATTTTCGCGGATGGCACCCGTAATGTTGTCGCCGGGGCCAGCGCCATCGACCTGAAGCGTGGACTGGACCGGGCGACCGCTGTCGCGGTTACAAAGTTACGCGAAATGTCGCGCCCGGTGCAGACCCGCAAGGAGAAGGCGCAGGTTGCAACCATTTCCGCGCATAACGACCCAACTGTCGGTGAATTGGTGGCCGATGCTATTGAGAAAGTAGGGAATGACGGTGTCATTACCGTGGAGGAGTCGAAGTCGACCGAAACAATGCTGGAGGTGGTCGAGGGCATGCAATTCGACCGCGGCTTCATGTCACCCTACTTCATCTCGATGGCGGTTTGCCGCTGTTCAGCCCAAGGCGACGCTCAAGCTCGGCAATCCAGAACCAACCCCCAACAATTCCCAAAACTTCCGCCCGGACTTGAGCCGGCATCCACGCCTTCCTCCCCAACCAAACAGTAACCCAGACACACCCCCACCCCACCATCCCCACAAAACCAGAAATCTCTTGCAACCATCAATAAAATTTTGAACCGTAGGGCGGGAAGCGCAGCGCAACCCGCCAATCTAACCTCACCACACCGCTATTGGATTAATAGCGCCGCTGCCTTAAATATCAAAGCAAGCCAAGTTGTTTCGACGTATCCACAACAGCCTCTGCCGACTTAACCATGTCGATCCGACCCATCGGCAAATCTAACCGCTTGCCACTCAATATCTCTTCTATCGTCACAATCTTTAACCGGTCATCCTCCCGGTCCAGCAACGGATGCAGGTATTTCCCCGCCGCTAGAACCTCCTCTTTCATCGGCTTTGTCGGCTCATCCATCGTTATCAATATGCCAATCTCAGCATTTTCTCTCTGCCGGTCGCTATTCAGCGTTGCCATGGTCGCCCGGTTCGCCCCGCCGGACTTCACCTGGATTATCGCTTTCCCATTTTGGTCTTTATCAACCATAAAAAATGCGATCCCGTCGATTCCCTTATCCGCACCTTTTTTGTCGCTGATTCGCGCTTGGTTCTTTGAATAGGTAAGCACAGCCCATTTTTCAAATTCTTTGCGCGTCTTGTCGTCTTTCCGGTTTGCTAAGGCGACGGCCGACGCCATGTCTCTCGGTACACCATCAAGTTGGATATTCGCCTCGATCTCATCCCATTTCTCGGGATATTGGTCCTCAAGACGCTTGAGTATCAAGCCGATACTCTGGTATGTAATGTCTATCCCGATCCAACGGCGATTCATCCTTTGCGCTACTGAAATCGTGGTGCCGCATCCACAGTAGGCATCAAGAACGAGATCACCCTCGTTGCTGCTTGCTTCGATAACTCTTTCCAACAATGCTTCAGGCTTTTGGGTTGGATAACCCATCCGCTGAGTACGATCAGCCGGTTGTATGCAAGGTATCCGCCAGACGTTATCTATGGTCCTATCATCTTTAAGGCGATAAATGACATGGCCATCATCACCTTTCGCATTTACCATTTTACCGTCTACTTTTTTTCTCGCTAGTTGTTTTACGGGCTTATCACGCAATTCCTTTAATTGTTTGAAGGTAAACTCCCGTACATCTTTAACATAAAAAAGCAACGTGTCCGTCGCTCGTGGAAAAAGTCGCTTCCGACTATCGTGCATTTTATTGTAGTAATACCAAATTATCTCGTTTCTGAAGTCTCCTCCCCGACCACAAAATACTCCATCTAAAACCATTTTTAAGTAATGTGATGCCGTTGGATCGCAATGAAGATAAAAGCTACCTGTAGATTTTAGGACACGATGAATTTCCACAATTCTTAGTGTCATGTGGACAAGATAAGCGAATAAACTACCTTCCCCTAAAACCTTGTGTAATCCTCGAATCAATTCGACCGTTTGTTCCGTGAATTTTCCATTTTGTAAGTTCGTAACATCAAGGATATAGACCAACCCTGAAATGGCCTCATCGCCCCATTCCCACGTATCTTCAAAAGCCTGAGCCTGTGCCTTGTCCCCGTCGCTACCAATATTATTATAAATTTGAAAATAGTTGCGCTTGGAATTAAACGGCGGATCAATATAGCAGAGATCAACGCTCTCCGACGCTATTTTCCGGCGCAGGACGTCAAGATTATCGCCATAATAAAGCCGGTTTTTACCAGGAGGATTTACCTCACTGAGCTTGGCTTGGCTTGGCTTGGCTTGGCTTGGCTTGGCTTGGCTTGGCTTGGCTTGGCTTGGCTTGGCGCTCATTTTAGCTTCCGTCCATCATTAAATACGTCACAACTAGAAATTATATCAAAGTCTACATAACCACCTCTAATACGCAAGCGCGAAGTAGCTTCGTCGGCCCAACAAAAATTAACCACTTTCCGGTTAACCCCCTGTCCTCACCAGCAAAACCCCAAAATCATTCCTTTTCCAACACAAACCCGCACAAATTGGGGTGCAAGCAAAAAATTAAGCTACACTAACAACGCGTTATACGCGAATCCTCACAACTGTTTCACGTGAAACACCCCCCTCACGCCAGCCGCCGTGCCCGCAGCGCCGTTGCCAGCGTCCCCTCGTCCAGCACTTCCAGCGCCCCGCCCATCGGCACTCCTTGCGCCAGGCGGGAAATCGGCACGCCAAACCCTTTTAATTTTTCCGCCAGATAATGCCCCGTCGCCGCCCCATCCACGGTGGCCGGCATCGCCAGAATAATCTCCTCCGGCCGCTCCCGCTCCAACCGCGCCAGCAATGATCCGATCGCTAAATCCTCCGGCCCCCGCCCCGCCAGCGCCGAGAGCGAGCCGCCCAGCACATGGTACGTCCCGCGGTAAATCAGCGCCCGCTCCAACGCCCACAAATCCGCCACACTCTCCACCACGCAAATCCGCTTCTCGCGCGCCGGGTTCACGCAAATCATGCACGGATCACAGGAATCCAAATTCCCGCAAACCGAGCACGTGCGCACCGATGCCGCCACCGCCTGCATCGCCTCCGCCAGCGGCACCAGCCGCGTCTCGCGTTCCCGCAACAATTTCAATACAATCCGCCGCGCGCTACGGGGGCCAAGCCCCGGCAGCTTGGCAAACAGATTAATCAGCCGTTCGAGTTCAGGACCACCCATTAAAACGGCAGCTTGAGTCCCGCCGGCAGGTTCAACCCGCCCGTCGCATTCTTCATCTCGGATTCCGTCAGCTCATCCAGCTTGCCCTTGGCATCGGCATGCGCTGCCACAATCAAATCCTCCAACATCTCCGTCTCCGCCGGGTCTGCCAGTTTCGGATCAACTTTAACCCGCTTCAGCGCCCCCTTGCCGGTCAGTATCACCCGCACCAGCCCAGCGCCCGCCGCGCCCTCAATCTCGGCGGCCTCCAGTCTGGCCTGCATATCAGCCATTTTCTGCTGCATCTGCTGCGCTTGTTTCATCAGCCCGGCGATATTCTTCATTCGTCATCTCCTTCGTAGATTTCATCCGGCGGCGCCAACGCCGCCCAGTCCGCCGGCAGCTCCGGCTCTGCCTTCGCCTCCTCGGCGTGCAACTTCTCAATTTTTGCGCCAGGAAACTCGGCCAAAATCGCCAGCACCAGCGGATGCGTCGCCGCCGACTGCAACACCTCGCTCTCCGCCTTGCCTTCCGCTTGGTCAATCGTCGGCTCACCCGGCGCGTTGGTCACCGCAATGGTCCACCGCCGGTGCGTCTCCGCCTCCAGCAGCGCCGCCAGTTTCCCCGCCAAGTCACGCGGCGCATGCGGCTCCAGCCGCAACTCAATCACCGGCGGCGCAAACCGCACCAAATGCACCGATTGGCGCAGATGCGCATACAGCATCACATCCCGCTTCGCCCCGGCCAGCGCCACCACGTCATTAAACGTAATCGCCCGAGGTGCTGCTTCCATCACCGCCGGCGCCCCATTGGCCACGGCCCGGCTACCCCCGCCAACAGGTCCAGGCGCGGCACCACCCTGGGCAACCGCGCCCCCTTCGGTAATGCGGCGCAAAAGCTCACCCGGCGGCGGCATATCGGCCACATGGCACAGGCGGATGAGTATCATCTCCGCCGCCGCCCGCCGGTCCGGCGCCGCCTCCACTTCCTGCACACCCCTCAGCAACATCTGCCACAACCGGCCCAGGAACGGGATGCTCAAAACCCCCGCCAGAGCCGACCCACGGGTACGCTCAGCCTCCGGCAGCGTGTTGCTGGCCATCAGCGCCGGCACGGACTTCATCCGCGTCAGCAGGTGCGCCAGGCCCAGCAAATCGGCCAGCAGCACACCCAGATCCGCCCCGCGCGCATAGGCGCCATCGGCAATCCCCAGCGCCTTCGCGGCATCGCCAGCCACCAGCGCGTCCATCAGGTCAAACACATAGGTACGGTCCGCCAGCCCCAGCATTTCCGCCACCATTTCGGCGGTAATTTCGGTGCCATCCTCGCTGCCGCGCGCAATCGCCTGGTCCAACAACGACAAACCATCACGCACCGAGCCATCCGCCGCACGCGCTATATGCTCAATTGCCCCCGGCGAAATCGCAACCGCCTCTTTCCCGGCAATCCGCGTGAAATGCGCGGAAAGCTCACTCACCGCCACCCGCCGCAAATCAAACCGCTGGCAACGCGACAGCACCGTCACCGGCACCTTGCGGATTTCCGTGGTGGCCAGCACGAATTTAATATGCGGTGGCGGCTCCTCCAGCGTTTTCAGCAACGCGTTGAACGCCTGCTTGGAGAGCATGTGCACTTCGTCGATGATGAACACTTTGGTCCGCGCCGAAAGCGGGCGGAAGCGCGTCGCCTCGATAATCTCGCGCACGTCATCCACACCGGTATTGGAGGCGGCGTCCATTTCCACCACATCCGGGTGTCGGTCGGCCAGAATCGCGATGCAGTTTTCACACACGCCGCAAGGGTCGGGCGTGGGGCCGCCGGTGCCATCCGGCCCGGTGCAGTTGAGTGCGCGCGCCAAAATTCGCGCTGTGGTAGTCTTTCCCACACCGCGCACGCCGGTGAGCATAAACGCATGGGCGATGCGGTTCATGGCGAAGGCGTTGCGCAGGGTGCGAACCAGCGCCTCCTGGCCGATCAGGTCGTCAAAAGTTGCCGGCCGGTATTTGCGCGCCAGCACACGGTAGGCAGCGGCTTTGGCGGGAGCTTCCGGCTCGTCGCCAAACAGCGAGGGGCCGGAGAAGGCGGGGGGCGCTGTGTCATCCGCTGTGTCATCATCGAACAAACCCATGCGCGGTAGATAACCTTCTACTAAAGGGGTGGGAGGCCGGACAACGACCCATGTGGAAACTCGTTGCGGCTGCTGCCTTCCGGCCCTGACCGGGTTGGCGAGGCACATGTCCGCCGCCGACCTCCCGAGGCGGTTATCTCCTCTTCCGCGCCGGCGCGCAAGGTTGCCTGCAACTTCATGTGCTGCCAAGTTCACGCCATGCGGAGGATCATACCGGGGCGGCCCAATCCCTACACCGGCGGCCGGCTGGACCGGGCGGGGCATCTGCGCGCGGATGACGCCGTGCTCCACGCCATGCTGCACCACCCCGCAAGCCAGTTCACCATTTTCTGGAACGGCCAGGCGCTGATTACCGGCGAGAACGTGCCGGAAGCTGCCCTGACCGCCCGGCCGGAGAGCGACGCCCCCTGGGTATTTCTTGGCCTGCAGGACGACACACCCATTTTCGCCATGGACCTCTCCGCGCACGCGGATCCGTATGCCGTGCTACCGCGAGCGACCGGCGCATTCACAGACCTGCGCAACCTCACCGCGCTGCTGCCCACGGATGACGCAACGATTCTGGCAACCGCGCGCGGCATGCTGCACTGGCGCTCCACGCATAAATTCTGCCCTGCCTGCGGCGGCGCAATGGTGCCCGCGCGCGGCGGCTGGGTGATGCTGTGCTCGCAATGCGGTGCCGAGAATTTTCCGCGCAGCGACCCGGCGGTGATTATGCTGGTGGTGCGCGGTGAATATCTGCTCCTCGGCCAGTCACATAAATTTCCACCCAACAGCAATTTCTACTCCACGCTCGCCGGCTTCGTGGAGCCCGGTGAAAGCCTGGAGGATGCGGTGCGCCGTGAGGTGTTTGAGGAAGTCGGTGTGCGGGTTGGCGAGGTCGCGTATCACTCCAGCCAGCCCTGGCCGTTTCCCGCCTCGCTGATGCTGGGCTTTTATGCCCAGGCGCTGACCGAGGAAATTGTGCTGGAAGAAGCGGAAATGCGCGACGCGCGGTGGTTCAGCCGCGCCGACATTGCCAACCGCAAGGCGCTTGGCTTCAATCTACCGCCGCAGGATTCCATCGCGCGGCGATTGATCGAGGATTGGCTCGCGGGCTAACACCCACAAAAAATGCGGGAGCAACTGCCCCCGCATTTCTTCGACTCACGAAAAAGCCTTTAACTCTTAGCTCTCGATCGATTCGACGGTAATCACCGGCATCTCGACCGGTGCAGCCGGGGTTTTCACTTTACGCGGCTTCTTCACCTTCTTCACCACAGCCTTTGGCGCGGCAGCTTTTTTCGCGGCCGGCTTCTTCGCGGGAGCGGCTTTCTTCGGCGCGGCCTTCTTCACGGCAGCAGCTTTTTTGGCAACCGGCTTCTTCGCGGCAACGGCCTTCTTCGGCGCGGCCTTCTTCACGGCGGCAGCCTTTTTAGCAACCGGCTTCTTCGCGGCAACGGCCTTCTTCGGCGCGGCCTTCTTCACGGCAACAGCCTTTTTGGCAACCGGCTTCTTCGCGGCAACGGCCTTCTTCGGCGCGGCCTTCTTCACGGCGGCAGCCTTTTTGGCAACCGGCTTCTTCGCGGCAACGGCCTTCTTCGGCGCGGCCTTCTTGGCGGCAACAGCCTTCTTCGGCGCCGCTTTCTTCACGGCTGCCTTTTTAGCGGCCGGCTTTTTCACGGCGGCTTTCTTAACAACCGGCTTCTTCACGGCGGCTTTCTTAACAGCCGGTTTCTTCACGGCTGCTTTTTTCGCCGCCGGCTTCTTCGCGGCGGGTTTTTTCGCAGCAGGTTTTTTCGCTGCGGTCTTCTTCGCCGTTGCTTTTACGGCGAGCGGTTGGGCACGCAGGGTTTCGGTCGTATCGTCGATGGTCACAGGGGGTGCTCCTTGATCAAGGTGAATTAAGTTCGGTTCATTGGCGTCCAACACTGGATAGTCTCTAGTCACGGTCAGTGACCGTCCTTCCTGTTCGCGTGCGGGGCCTCTTGACCGATACGATGTTGACTCGGTTGCGGCGCGAATCGCGCAACGCACGCAAGAATCGCTATTCTGCCCGTCGCATCGCGCTGTCAACAAAAAGCGTCATGTTTTACACGGTTTCGATCATTTTTTTTGTAGATCGTGCAAAAAGATCGCTACGAAATGAATCCTTCGTATGTTTTATACCTGCGGCACGACTAAACACATTGCCCAACAAAAACAAAAACCCGCGTCTGGACTGTGCCTGGATTCTGCCTGGATCGGGCCGGAATATCCCTCAGAGATCACCGGCGGAAAATTTTACCAGAAAATTCGTCCTGTTTTTTCCCGGGAGGCCCGGCAATCGTTGCCTAAAAACCACGCATACGGCGTGTATAAGGCCGCCATGCGTGCCAAGCCGCTTGAACTTGAGCGCAATGCGGTGACTAATGCGGCGCATGGACAAACTGCCAGACTACCGCCCGGATTTTGAGAGCTGGCCGCCCGCCGGGACACAACCTAAACCCGAATTGGCGATGCCGGAATGGCCCGTCACCATCGGGCGCGGCATCATCGGCCGCTGCCCGCACTGCGGCGCGGCGCCTATCTTCGATGGTTATCTCAGGGTGCATAAGCTTTGTCTGCACTGCGGCGCGCCGCTCGGCGACATGCCCTCCGACGACGCCCCGCCCTACATCGCCATGCTCGTCGTGCTGCATGTCCTGGCACTCTTTGTCATATTTTTTTATAAAGGCTACTATCATCCAGGCATTTTGATGGCCGGCTTCCTGCTGGTCGTGCTGGCGTTGATCTGCATGGCCGCCTTGCGCATGGCAAAAGGCGCGGTCATCGGCGTGCTGCTGAAACTAGGCCTGAAGCGAGAGGTTCCCAATGGCTGAAGCGACGGGACATTTGACACGGGTTGTTCTGGACGGCGCTTCGCTGCACCGGATTTCAGCATTGCAGGAAGCCGACCGGGAACAGGCGGTCGCCGATTTGCAGGCGGAGAATGAATTCCATCCCGCCGCACATCCTGGCCTGCAAAGCATCCTTCATCTTTCCATCCAGGAAGGCCGCCTGGTGTTCGACATCCGCGATGCGGACGATCTCCCCATGGTCGTGGTGGTGCTCGCCATGGGCCCGTTCAAAATGCTAATCAAAGATTATCAGATGTTGCTCGACAGCTACGCCAGCGCCATTGCCGAAGGCCGCGAGGCGAAAATCCAGGCGATCGATATGGGCCGGCGCGGCCTCCACAACGAAGGTGCCGAGCTGATGCTCGAACGGCTCGCCGGCAAGGTGGTGATTGATTTTCCCACCGCGCGGCGCTTATTCACCCTGGTCTGCGCACTGCACCAAAAGCTTTAGGATCCGAATACGATGAAAATTGACGGCACCCCTTTCCGCTCAATCTGGGTGGATGAAACTGACCATTGGTCAGTCCGTATTATCGACCAGACCAAACTGCCGTGGTCGATCGACCTCGTGCGGCTGACCACGATGGATGCCGTGGCGCATGCGATTAAAGCCATGCTGGTGCGCGGCGCACCGCTGATCGGCGCTTCCGCCGCTTACGGCGTGGCGCTGGCGATGCGCGCCGATGCATCGGACGCAAACCTTGCCCAGGCGATCTCCGTACTGGGCGCCACGCGGCCGACCGCGATTAACCTGCGCTGGGCGCTGGCGCGTATGGAACAGGCGCTCAAACCGCTTAGCCCCGCTGCACGCGCGGCCGCCGCGTATGCGCAAGCGGCGGCGATCTGCGATGAGGATGCCGCCACCAATCAGGCGATCGGCAAACACGGCCTGCCGCTGATCGCCGCGCGCGCGGCAGGCGGGCGGCGCGTGAATGTGCTCACGCATTGCAACGCGGGATGGATTGCGACGGTGGACTGGGGCACCGCGCTGGCGCCGATCTACATGGCGCATGACGCGGGCATCGACGTGCATGTATGGGTCGAGGAAACACGGCCGCGCAACCAGGGTGCGTCGCTCACCGCCTGGGAGCTTGGGAAACATGGCGTTAACCACACCGTGATTGCCGACAACGCCGGCGGGCACATGATGCAGCGCGGCGATGTCGACCTGGTAATCGTCGGCACCGATCGCGTGACGCGCTCGGGCGATGTCGCCAACAAGATCGGCACATATTTGAAGGCGCTGGCGGCGCGCGATAACGGCGTGCCGTTCTGGGTCGCCCTGCCCTCCACCACCATCGACTGGACGATCAGCGACGGGCTTTCCGATATTCCCATCGAGGAACGCGCGGCCTCCGAGGTAACGACAATGACCGGGCGCGCGATGGATGGTTCGATCGCGACGATTAGAATTGTGCCGAAAGACAGCCCGGCGGCGAACCCGGCGTTCGACGTGACACCGGCGCGGCTGGTCTCCGGGCTGATTACCGAGCGAGGCTTGTGCGATGCAAATGAATTCGCGCTGCGCGCAATGTTCACGGACCTTGCGTAAAACCCTCGCACTGCTGCTGGGGTTAAGCGGCTGCGCGGTGGCGCCGGATGCCCACGCGCCACACTTCGCGCAAGTGCCCTATGCGCCGTTCTCGCGTACCGATGCGGTGGCCGTGGCAATGGACGAATGGCGGCTCTGGGGCGAGCGTGTGGACGACACCGAGGGCGCTGACTACGTGAAGACAGAAGCCAACATGGCGGAGCGTCAGCCCGGCCTATGGGAGCGCGTGGGCGAGTATTGGTGGGAGGGCATGAACGCCGCCGAGCCCGACGCCGGCTACACCGGCGAGCACGATGCGCAGGGCAACGTATTTCCCGCGGCGGATGACGGCACCTATGCGTGGTCCGCCGCGTTTATCTCTTATGTCATGCGCATGGCCGGGGCGGGAAGGCAATTTCCCTACGCGCCGGATCACGCTACTTATATTAACTACGCCGCCCGTGCCGCGCGGGGCGAAGTGCAAAATCCGTTGCTCATCGCGCAAGATCCCGCAAACTACGCGCCGCGCCTGGGCGATCTGGTCTGCTTCCCGCGCGACGCCGCCAGCCAGCTCCGCTTCCAGGACCTGCCGACCACGCAGGATTTTCCAGCGCATTGCAGCATCGTGGTGGCGAGCGGACCGGAGCAGTTGAGCATTATTGGCGGCAATGTGGATGACGCGGTGACAATGGAGCACCTGCAGGTCAATGCTTCCGGTGAATTAAGCGGCAACCGCGAGAACTGGTTCGTGGTGTTGCGCGTTATGTATTTACGCTAAAGTCCGTACACCGCGAGTACCGCGTGCATCCAGGTCAGCAGCGGATCATCGGCGGCCAGCAGCGGCGTGGTGGACATCAGCCGGCCCCATTGCAGCGCCCCGAAGACGATGTGATCCGCATATGAGGGTGCATCACCGGCGAGGAAGCTTTGCCCCGCCAGCGTGCGGCGCAGCGGTGCCAGCATGGCTTGCAGCGCCTTAACATGCCCTTCCCTCCCGGCGTGGAAATCCTCGATGGCCATGCCCCAGGCTTTCTCGCGCGAGGCTCGGAAATAGACTTTGTCCTTGGGGTGCAACTGGGCAAAAATATCCGGCAGAATAATCCGTGCAATGGCGGGGTGCAGCACGTCCTCGGTCCAGGCCCTGATAAACATGGTCAGTGCTCGCGCCGGCGGTTCGCCAAACAGCGAGGCCTCGTTGGGATATTGCCGCTCCAGGTAATCGGCGATCTCCTGGCTGCCGGAGATTGTTGTTTCGCCATCCACCAGGACCGGAACCTTGCCTTGGCCGGAAAATGCAATCACGTCCTTTTCGGTAAAGCGCCAGGGGACAGTCTGGTAGCTCAGGTTTTTATGCGCCAGGGCAAGTTTTATCCGCCAGCAGTATGGGCTGAAGCGCAGGGCTTCATCCGCCGCCGCCAGATCGTAGAGGATACGTTTCATTGCGCCGTCTGCCCGAAAAGGATGGCGCGGGATTCCGGCGTGACCGTTGGCTCGGTGTTGAATACGCCGGCCAGCTCGTAGGCGCGCACCACCGCCGGGCGAGCGGCGATGGTTTCGAACCAGCGTTTCAGATGCGGAAAGTCGTTGAGGTTTTGCTGCTGGCGTTCGTGCGGAACGATCCACGGATAACACGCCATGTCGGCGATGGAGTAATCACCCGCGATGAATTCACGGTCGGCGAGGCGCTTGTTCAGCACGCCGTAGAGACGGTTGGTCTCTTTTATGTAGCGTTCCATCGCGTAGGGGATTTTCTCCGGCGCGTAGGTAACGAAGTGATGATTCTGCCCCGCCATCGGCCCCAGCCCAGCCATTTGCCAGTACAGCCATTGCAGCACCTCGTATTTTGCGCGCGGTGCGGCGGGCAGGAATTTGCCTTCCTTCTCGGCCAGGTATTCCAGAATGGCGCCGGATTCAAAAATGCTGAGCGGCGCGCCGCCGTCGGCCGGGGCGGTGTCCACAATCGCCGGGATGCGGTTGTTCGGCGCGATTTTCAGGAAATCCTCCGCGAACTGTTCACCCTTGGCGATGTTGACCGGGATGATTTTATACGGGACGCTCAATTCTTCCAGGAAAATCGTGATCTTATGCCCGTTCGGCGTTGTCCAGTAGAATAGCTCGATCATGCTGCGGCATCCTTATGCAAGGGCTTTAGAAGCCATCTCGTAAGTGTTGGGGCTGAGGTTGTCCTTTGCAAGGATGCGCTCCAGTTGCCCCCTCATCAAGTTTTGGCGCGCCAAGTCGTAACGCCGCCAGCTACCCATGCCGGTGGTCAGCCGCGCGGCGATCTGCGGGTTTTTCTCGTCGAGGGCGAGAATGGTGCCGGCGAGAAGCTGGTAGCCGGCACCCGACGCCTCGTGGAATTTCGCCGGATTGGCGGAGAAGGCGCCTATGAGCGAACGCACGCGGTTGGGGTTGCGCAGGTCGAAATCCGGGTGCTCGGTGAGCGCCTGCACGCGCGCGAGGGTGTCGGGCGAACCGGCGCGGGCCTGCACGGAGAACCATTTGTCCAGCACCAGCGCGTTGCTTTTCCACTGCTCGTAGAAGCTGGCGAACGCTTCGTCGCGGCGGGCATCGGCCGTCTCCGCAAGATTGGCCAAGGCGGCCAGCGTGTCGGTCATGTTTTCACCGGAGAGGAATTGCGCGCCGGCCAATGTGGTGTCTCCGGCGGCGGTGAGATAACCAAGTGCGGCGTTTTTCAGCGCGCGGCTGGCGATGGCGGGGCCGGACACATCCGACGGCGGCGCCGCGGCGAACTGCGCATAGGCGGCGAAAAATTCCACGCGCAGTGCCTCGCCCAGCGCCCGGCGCGTTGCCTCGCGCACAAAGCGGATGGCGTCGGGGTCGACGATTGTCATTGCATCGGCGAGCAATGTTTCCGCCGGAAGCAGCAATGCCTCGGCGGCAAAGGCGGGGTCGCGCGCGGCGTCGCGCAGCGTGGCGGTGATCGCTTCAAGCAGCCCTACGTCCAGCGTAAAAGTCTTGGCGTCCTGATGCGCCTTGACGGCATCGAGCAACACCAGCGTGGAGTATTGCTGCAAGGCATCCCAGCGGTTGAACAAATCAGTGTCCCTCGCCGCCAGAAAAGCCAGGCGCTGGCGGGACTGACCTTTCAATTTTATGGGTGCCGAGAAATTGCGGAACAGCGAGGGCGTTGGCTCTTCACTTATATTATGAAAGGTGAATGTTTGCTCGGGCTGCGAGAAGATGAGCGTTTCGGTGTGGATGTCGTTACCCTTGGCATCGAGCAGCCCCATGGCCACCGGAATTAAAAACGGCTGCTTCTCCGGCTGGCCTGGCGTGGGGCGGTTAAGCTGGCGCAGCGTGAGAGTATAGGTGCGCGCGGCGGTGTCGTACGATTCATCGAAGGAAATCTCCGGCGTGCCGGCTTGCTCGTACCAGCGCATGATCTGCTTGAGGTCGATATCCGTTGCCGCCTGCATCGCGGACCAGAAATCCTCGACCGTGGCGGCGGAGTTGTCGTTGCGGGCAATGTAGATGTCCATGCCTTTGCGGAAAGCTTCCCGGCCGATGAGCGTGCGGTACATGCGCACCACTTCAGCACCTTTCTCGTAGATCGTCGTGGTATAAAAATTATTTATCTCCAGGTAGCTCGCGGGGCGCACCGGGTGGGCGAGTGGCCCGGCGTCGTCGCGGAACTGCGTAGCACGCAGGCCGCGCACGTCGGAGATGCGCTTCACCGCGGCGGAAAACTGGTCGGCCATGTATTCCTGGTCGCGGAACACGGTGAGCCCTTCTTTTAATGAGAGCTGAAACCAGTCGCGGCAGGTGACGCGGTCGCCGGTCCAGTTGTGGAAGTATTCATGCGCGATGACGCGCTCCACCCCTTGGAAATCCGCATCCGTCGCGGTAGCGGCGCTGGCCAGCACATAGGCGGTGTTGAAAATGTTGAGGCCTTTGTTCTCCATGGCACCGGCGTTGAAGTCACTCACCGCGGCGATGTTGAAAATGTCGAGGTCGTATTCCAGGCCGAAAGTGTCTTCATCCCATTTCATGGAATTTTTCAGCGAATACATGGCGTGGCCGCAACGCGCTTCATCGCCGGCGGCAACCCAGATGCCGAGATCGACCTTGCGGCCCGACGCAGTGGTAAACGTATCTTTCACCGGAACGAGATCAGCCGCCACCAATGCAAAGAGATAAGAGGGCTTGGGGTGCGGGTCTTGCCACGTGGTCCAGATTTGCGCGCCGGTTTCACCTTCGGCGATCTTGTTGCCGTTGGAGAGCAGCACGGGATATTTTTTTGCCTCAGCGCGCAAGGTCACCTTATAGCGCGCCATCACATCCGGGCGGTCCGGGAAAAAAGTGATTTTGCGGAAGCCCTCCGGCTCGCATTGCGTGAAGAAACCGGTGCCGGACATGTACAGGCCGGAAAGCTCGGTGTTGGTCTCCGGGCTGATTTTAACCTCGGTCTCCAGGGTGAAAACATCCGGAACGTCATGCAGGGTGAGCGAGGTTTCGGTGAGCGCGTAGCGGTTGTCGCCGAGCAGCTCGCCGTTAAGTTCGATGGAGCGCAGTTCCAGATGCCGCCCGTCCAGCACCAACGGTCCCGGCGCGTGGCGGCGGATTTGCAACGCGGCGCGCACGATGGTGGCGGCGGGGTCGAGGGTGAAATCCAGCGCCACCTCGTCCACCAGAAATACCGGCGGCGTGTAATCGGCCAGGTTAATTGCCTTGCGCGGTGAAATCTGTCCGTCGGCCATGTGTGTTCCTTATCATACTAGCGAAATGCCCCGCCCGTCGCATATGGTGCGGCATGGCCGATGGTATACCTCATTTAAGCTTGCGGGTTTATCCCCGGATTGGAGAGATCGGGCAAGCGGCGTGGGATGCCTGCGCGGCGAGCGATAATCCATTTGTGTCTTATGAGTTTCTCTCCGCACTGGAGGATAGCGGTTCCGTTGGCGCGCGCACGGGGTGGCATCCGCGCTATGTGGCGTTGTGTGATGAGGCGGGTGCGGTGGTGGCGGTGGCGCCGGCCTACGCCAAAACCAACTCCTACGGCGAATATGTGTTCGACCACGCCTGGGCGAATGCGCTGGAGCGGGCGGGCGGCAATTATTATCCGAAATTGCAGGTGGCGGTGCCGTTTTCCCCCGTGCCAGGGCCGCGTTTGCTGTGCCGCGCGGGGGTGCCTTATGCGGCGCTGGCGGCGGCGTTGCAGCAGCTGGCGGTGGAGCTGGATTGCTCTGGTGTGCATGCGACGTTTTGCACCGGCGCGGAGTACACGGCGTTGGGGGATGCGGGCTGGCTGCAACGGCTCGGCACGCAATATCATTGGGAGAATAACGGCTACCAGAGTTTCGAGGATTTCCTCGGCGCGCTGGCTTCGCGCAAGCGCAAGGCCATACGGCGGGAGCGGCGCGAGGCGCAGGAGGGGCTGGTGTTCCGCGCCTTGAGCGGCGCGGCGCTGACGCCGGAAGTATGGCGGGCGTTTTACAAATTCTACACCTCGACGGTGGATCGCAAATGGGGCGGAGCGTATCTGACGCCGGAATTTTTCACTCTATTGGGTGAGCGGCTGGGCGAGCGGGTGGTGCTGATGCTGGCCGAGCGGGATGGGCGGCCGATTGCGGGCGCGCTGAATTTGCGGAGCAAGCATGTGCTATACGGGCGCAACTGGGGTTGTACGGAGGATGTGCCGTTTTTGCATTTCGAGCTGTGCTATTATCAGGCGATCGACTACGCGATTGCGCATGGCATGGCGCGCGTGGAGGCGGGGGCGCAGGGCGAGCACAAAATCCAGCGCGGGTATCTGCCCCGGCCGACGTATTCGGCACATTATTTAAGACACGCGGGGTTGCGGCACGCGGTGGCGGAATTTTTGGAGCAAGAGCGGCGGGGGATGGAAGAGGCGATGGAGGCGATGACGGCGGATAGTCCGTACAAGAAGGCGTGAGGGCCTACGGTAAGGGCGGCGCCTGCAGGGGCGGCAGCGGTTTGCCGGCGATTTTTTCGGGAAGGCAGTTCTTGCCAATGGTCATCCAGCCAATACCGGGCAGGTAGAAACCAGCTTTCGTGCGG
Source organism: uncultured Alphaproteobacteria bacterium (assembly GCA_963696195.1). GTDB lineage: Bacteria > Pseudomonadota > Alphaproteobacteria > Acetobacterales > Acetobacteraceae > Acidocella. The sequence continues at coordinate 507,893 of OY968826.1, read as the reverse complement.
CCGAAGCCAATGCCGTATAACTCCGGGCTTTTCCAGACCGTGGCGCAGTTGCGGGCATCGACCACGAATAAAACGCCATCGGAGCCAAGAATTGTATCAATATATAAGTAATGCCCTGCGGCAATATATATTGGCACATTCAGAAGTTCGACATCTTCGGAAGCCAGACAGGAGCTGCCATCGGGATGGGCAATACGCATCGCCGTATTCGCAACAAAGATGTTGCCATGCGGCCCCGGCGGGTCGTGATCGTCGAATTGCAGCTGATACGGGCCTGCGTAGATGGTATTATACCAGATGGTTGCGGGGGTGAGAACGCACGGGGCGGCGAGGACGGGGCTAGGCAAGGCCAGCAGCGCGGTAAGGGCTGAGAGGCGTATTCCGGTACTCCAAAATCCGTTTTTCATTGTGATGCAACTAATGACGATACCGGAATGGCAAAATATTGAACATCTCGCAGTTCATGAGCCGTAAATGTGCGGCTTAGACTGGCGTCCAGCCTGGCATCACCCGCATTGTGCAAGGACCCCCAAGAGCCTTTCGGGTGTCCGTTTTCCCATCCTGGCATGATGATCACAACATGACCATGACCATTCGGATTTACCCACCCGGCAACGACCAGATAATGCTGTCCCGCCAGTTTGCTCGCCTCTACATCGTTATTGCCCAGCTTCGTCCAGAAGTGGTCGGTTTGCATGTATTTTACGAGCTCGTTGGCATTAGCCCCAAGCGGCATATATACGCCGAGTAAATGGGCCACGTCCTTCACGTAACCGCTGCAATTAATTTTGTTGGACGGAGTGAACGCTTTGTCAGCCACCGTCAATATAGTTGTATTATCCCGCACAAATACCTCTTTAGATTGATTTTTAGCCGGTAACACAAACAGAACAAATGAGAAACATTTATTTCGTGCCCATTACCTGACGCAACTTCACGCCGGGCGCAGAATGGTTTAACCCGCGCTGATGACAAAAGTTCGCTTCGCGCCCAGCCCCACGGGGTATCTGCATGTCGGCAACGCCCGCGCCGCTTTGGTGAATTTTCTGTTCGCCCGGCATGAGGGGGGGAGATTTCTCCTCCGGTTGGACGATACCGATACCGAGCGCGGCCGGCCGGAGTATGAGCAGGGCATTATCGACGATTTGCACTGGCTCGGCATTACCTGGGACGAGACGTCGAAACAGTCCGACCGTACCGCACGCTATGAGCAAGTCGCAGAACAGTTGAAGGCCGCCGGGCGGTTGTATCCGTGTTTTGAGAATGAGGACGAGCTGGCGGCCAAGCGCGCCGCGCTGGTGAAGCGCAAGCTGCCGCCGGTGTATGACCGCGCCGCGCTGGCCATGACGGCCGAACAGCGGGCCACGGCGGAGGCCAACGGCAAGCGCCCGTACTGGCGGTTCAGGCTCTCCGATGGCAACGCCGCCTGGAACGATTTGGTGCTGGGGAGCCGGAACATTAAGCTCGGCACCGTCTCGGACCCGGTGCTGATCCGCGCCGACGGCACGCCGCTGTATACGTTTACCTCGGTGGCGGACGACGCGGATATGGGGATTACCCATATCATCCGGGGCGAGGATCATGTCTCCAACACCGCCGTGCAGATTGATCTGTTTCAGGCCGTGAGCAAGGGGCCGCTACCCCGCTTTGCGCATCTGCCGCTGATTTCCGGTGGTGAGGGCGAGAAGCTTTCCAAGCGGATCGGCAGTATTTCGCTGCGCAGCCTGCGGGCGGATGGCATGGAGCCGGCGGCGATTACGGCGTATCTGGCGCGGCTGGGGACGAATAAGGATGCGGCGCCGTTGCCGATGAGCGAGTTGATCGCGGCGTTCAACCTGGCGGATTTTGGCCGCTCGCCGCCGCGGTTTGACGCCAAGCAGTTGCTGACGCTGAACCGCAAGTTTTTGCATGCCCTGGAGTTTGACGACGTGAAGGCCCGCTTGCCGGAAGGTGCCGGGGAAGACTTCTGGCTGGCGATTCGCGGGAATTTGGACATGCTGACCGAGGCGCGGCGCTGGTGGGAAGTGGTGCACGGCGATTTTGTGCCCCGCGATATCAAAGGCGACGGCGAAGTGTTGAAAGCCGCCTTGGAGACGCTCCCCCCTGCCCCGCTTGGGCCGGATTCCTGGAAAGCCTGGACCACGGCGATCACCGACGCGACCGGGGCAACCGGGCGGGCGCTGTACCATCCGCTGCGCCTGGCGCTCACCGGCGAGGACCAGGGGCCGGAAATGGCGGGGCTGCTGCCGCTTATCGGCCATGACCGCACCATGGCGCGGTTGCGGCGGTTCGTTGTATAGCAGGCGCTGCCCGGCTAAGACGGTTCGGGTTGAACTGTAAGGTCGCGTCGCGTGGTTGATATTTTTGACGAGGTTTCCGAGGATCTGCGCAACGAGCGCGCGATGGTGCTTGCCAAACGCTATGGCGGATTGCTGCTGGCAGCGATGCTGCTGGTGCTGGCGGCCGTTGGCGGGCAGCAATTCTGGACCTGGCATCAGCAGCAGCAGAGCGAAAAAGCGGCTACCGCCTATTTGGCCCTGACCCAGCCGCTCGATGCCGCCAGCGCCCCGCTGACCAGCGATCAGGCCCTGGCCGCGGCCAAATCCCTCACTGATTTCGCGGCCACCGCGCCAGTGGGCTACCAGACTTTGGCCGATTTTCGGGCCGCCGGGCTGTACGCCAGCGCCGGGCAGACCGTGCAGGCGCAAGGGCTTTGGAATAATATTGCCGCCAACACCAGTGCCGACCCGCTGCTACGCGACCTCGCGAACCTGCTATGGGCGCAACACGCGCTGGGCAACGCGCCGGATGCCGATGTGCTATCGCGGCTGCAACCGCTGACCGCCGATACGAACGCCTACCACGGGCTGGCGCGCGAAACCCAGGCGCTGGTGTATATGCATGAAGGCAAAAACGATCTGGCAAAGGCCCTGCTCTCGCAGGTCGCCGCCGATCCCGGCTCCCCGGACGGTGTGCGTAACCGCGCCGGCGGGTTGCTCGCAAAGTTGAACGGATGACAAAAAACATGATGCAACGTCGTACGGCCCTTACCCTCTCGCTCGGCCTTCTGGCCGCCTCCTGCGCCAAGCCGCAGCCGAAGATCCCCGGTGTGCAGATCCCCGTGCTGCCGGATACCGGGGCGCTGAATGTGGCTGCCACCCCGCTGCCCGTGAGCGTGCCACCCGCTACCGCGCTAGCCGAATGGCCGCAGGTGCTGGGCAATGCCGCGCATGCGGTGGGCAATGCCGCCGGGCCGACTGGGCTTTCTAAGCATTGGATGGTTTCCGCCGGGCAAGCGGGCAGCTACCGCCAGCCGCTGCTCGCCAGCCCGCTGCTGGCCAATGGCCAGGTCTTCACCATGGATGCCAACGCCGCGGTTTCCGCCTTCTCCGCCACGGACGGCGCCAAGGTTTGGCACACCACCACGCGGCCGAAGCACGCCTCGGAGCCAAACATCGGTGGCGGCATTGGCTACGACCAGGGCAAAATTTACGCCACCACCGGCTACGGCGAGTTGCTCGCATTGGATGCCGGTACGGGCAAAATCCTCTGGCGCCAGACCTTGGACTTCCCCACCCGCAGCGCGCCGATGATCGCCGGCGGGCTGGTCGCCCTGGTGACACAGAACGACCTGCTGCTGACCTTCGATGCCGGTTCCGGCGCGCCGGGCTGGCGCTTCACCGGTAAGGTGCTGGCCAACAACAACGCGGCGGTCGCCGTTTCCGGCGCCCCGGCCTATGCCGACGGCATTGTCGTCGCCGGCTTCTCCACCGGCATGCTGGCCGCGCTTGATGCCAATTCCGGCTCCCCGCTGTGGGAGCAGAGCCTCGCCGCTGCCTCCGGGCAAGCCAGCTCGCTCGACTTCTCCGACATCGCCGCCGCTCCGGTGATCGCCGATGGCGTGGTCTATGCCGTGGGCCTGGGCAACACCGCCATGGCGGTCGACCTGCATTCCGGCGCCACGGTGTGGACGCATACCGCCAAAGGCGTGCAGCCCTTCTGCCTGGCGGGCGGGTTTGCCTTTTTGCTGGATAATTCGCAGACGCTTACCGCGATCCATGCCGACGACGGGCTGGTCAGCTGGGCAGTGCAACTGCCTGCTTTCCATAAGCCGAAGTCAAAGAAAGGCGCGGTGCTCTGGTATGGGCCGGCGCTGGTTAACGGCACCCTGCTGCTGACCAGTAACTACGGCGATCTCGCGCTGGTCGACCCGGTGGCGGGTGCTATCAAGTCGATCGCCAAGCTGGAAGGCCCCGCGGATATGCCGCCAATCGCGGCGGGCGGGTTGCTGCTGCAGCTTACGCGCGACGCTAAACTCACAGCCTACGCCTGATACGATTGTGATACCCCGCGTCGTTATCACTGGGCGGCCAAATGTCGGTAAATCCACCCTATTTAACCGCTTGGTGGGATCAAGGCTGGCGCTTGTCGCAGACACGCCCGGCGTAACACGCGACCGCAAGGAAGCCGAAGCCACGCTGGCCGGCACGAAAGTGCTGCTGGTGGACACCGCCGGGCTGGAGGAAGCCGCGCCCGACACGCTGCCGGGGCGCATGCGCGCCTCCACCAGCCACGCGGTGAATGAGGCGGACCTGGTGCTGTTCGTGTTCGACGCGCGCGCCGGGCTGTTGCCCGAGGATAAGCATTTTGCCTCCTGGCTGCGCCGCACCGGCAAAAAAGTGCTGGTGGTCGCCAACAAGGCCGAAGGGCGCGGCGGGGCCGCCGCCACCATGGAAGCCTATGAGCTGGGCCTGGGCGAGCCGGTGGGGATTTCCGCCGAGCATAACGAGGGCGTGTATGATCTGATGCGTGACATCGCGGATCTGCTACCGCGGCCGCCGGAAGAGGGCGAGGTGGACCCGGAAAACCTGCCGCTGCACTTCGCCATCGTCGGCCGGCCGAATGCCGGGAAATCGACGCTGCTGAACCATCTGCTGGGCGAGCAGCGCATGATTACCGGGCCGGAGCCAGGGCTGACGCGCGACTCCGTGGCGGTGGACCTGACCGGGCCGGATGGCAAATTGTACCGGCTGGTCGACACCGCAGGTTTACGCAAGCGCGCGAAAGTGGATGAAGGTTTGGAGCGCATGTCCACCTCCTCCTCCATCGAGGCGCTGAAGCGCGCGGAAATGGTGGTGCTGGCGGTGGACGCCGTGCAGGGCGTGCAGGAGCAGGATTTGCACATTGCCCGGCTGATCGAGCGCGAGGGCCGCGCGTGCATTATCGCGTTGACCAAATGGGACGCGGTGGAAGACCGCGTGAAAGCCAAGCAGGCCGCCATCGACCGTATTTCCATCTCGCTCAGCCAGATGAAGGGGATCACGCTGGTTCCCGTTTCGGCCGAGACCGGCGAGGGGGTGGCTAAACTGTTCCCCGCCATCCGCGAGACCTATGAGAAATGGAACCTGCGCGTGCCGACCAGCGCGCTGAACCGCTGGTTCGAACATGCGCTGGAGCGTTTTCCGCCGCCGATGGTGGAAGGCCGCCGCTTGAAGCTGCGCTACATCACGCAGGTGAAAGCCCGCCCGCCGACCTTTGCGCTGTTTGGCACCCGCGCTGAAATGGTGCCCGATACCTATATGCGCTACCTGGTGAACTCGTTGCGTGAAGCATTCGAAATGCCCGGCGTGCCGATCCGCATTATGCTGCGCGGCACGGAGAACCCGTATCACGACAAGTAGCCCGGCATGATCGAGGCGGCCCTGAACGCGGCGAGGCGCCGAATTGCCTCACCTGACTGGGCCGATGACATCTTCCGCCTGCCCGCGCCCGTGGGGCCGGAGTTCGATGAGCTGGCCTTTGATACCCCGGTTGCGGAATGGAGCCCTGCGCGGCGCGACACGATGGCGGCACTGCGCGCGATAAAGCCGCGCCACAAACTGGCGGTACTGTGCGTGGCGCGTAACGAGGCGCCGCATCTGGCCGAATGGATTGCGCATTACCTGGCCATCGGTGCCGAAAAAATCTTTGTGTATACCAACGACAATACCGACGGCACGGATGATCTGCTGCGCTGGGCCGCGACCTGCACGCCGGTGGTGCCGATATTTTCATCCACCGCGCCGGGCGTGAACATTCAGCACCGCAATTACGCGCACGCTTTGCTGTTGCTGCCGGAACTGCGGCTGTATGAATGGGTGTTGGTAGTGGACGCGGATGAATTTCTCATCCCCGGCGCGCAATTTGACTATCGCCTGCCCACCATGCTGGCTGCGGCCCCGGCGGAGACCCATGCCATATTATTCCCCTGGCGGTGGCGGCTCTATGATCGCGGCTTTGAGCGCAAGCCGGGCCTGCTGGCGGAAAATTATCCGCATGCCACGCCGCATCGTCTGTTCAAGGCGGTGACGCGCCTGCGCGATATAAACTCATTGCACGATGTGCATTTTCCGCATCTGGAGCCGGGCAGCAGCATTCGCGACACCGCCTTCGCGCCGGTTGATCTGGCGACGATATGGGGCGACGCGCACAAAACCGATGCCGGTGGCTGGATCGACCATTATTGGGGAAAATCCTTCGAGGAGTTCTTGGTGAAGATGCGGCGCGGCGATCACCTGGGCCCCGGCGGCATCCGCAACTACGACCAGTTTTTCGGCTGGGCGGGGACGGCCAGGCCCGGGAATTTGTCGCTTGAGCCAGAACCCATGCTGGCCAGCATGAAGCGTGAACTGGCACGTTTGGAAGCGAAGCCCGGCTACCGGGAATTACGCGCGCGGCTTGAGGCGCGGTACGCCGAATACGCCGCCCGCGTGCGCAACGATCCCGAGTTGCGGCGGATTCACGAAGAGTATTTGCGGAAATACCCGATCCCCGCGCCGTAAACGCCATAAAACGATCATCCATTTCCCCTCGCCGCGCGGTTGCTGGCGGGTACGAGGCCGCTATGCGCGCCCTCCTGTTTTACGCGCTCGCGCTTAGCATCGCCCTAACCGGCTTCGCGTAAAACTTCCAGTTCCAGCCAGCGTTCTTCCGCGACCGCCAGGCGCTCCTGCGCCTCGGTGAGGGCATTGGAGGCGGCTTTGAATTTCTTTATGTCCTTGTTGTACAGGCCCGGTTCGGCGAGGGTTGCTTCGTTCTTCTTCACGGTGGCGTGGAGTTTTTCGATCTCCGCCGTCAGTGTTTTTAATTCATGTTGCAGCTTGAAGGTCAGTTTGCCTGCCACCAGTGCCGCTGTTGGCGCCAGCGCCGCCGTGCGGGCGGTGGTTTTCTGCTTCACCGGTTCAACCGCAAGCGCCTCGCCGCGCTGGAGCAGCATGTCGGAATAGCCGCCGGCATATTCCACCCATTTGCCGTCGCCTTCGGCTACCAAAGTAGAGGTGGCGACACGGTCCAGGAAGTCACGGTCATGGCTGACGAGCAGGATAGTGCCGGGATACTCGCCAAGCATTTCCTGCAACAAATCCAATGTTTCGAGGTCGAGGTCGTTGGTTGGTTCGTCGAGGATGAGCAGGTTGGAGGGCTTGGCAAGTGCGGCCGCCAGCAATAGCCGGCCGCGCTCGCCGCCTGAGAGTGTGCCTACGGGGGTGCGCGCCTGCTCGGGCTTGAAGAGGAAGTCCTTCATGTAGCCGATCACGTGGCGGCTCTGGTCACCGACCTGCACCATGTCCGTTTTACCGCCGGTGAGCGTGCTGGCGAGTGTGACCGCCGGGTCCAGCGCCGCGCGCTGCTGGTCCAGGGTGATGACGTTGAGGTTGGTGCCGAGTTTAAGTTCACCCGAATCTGACAGTTCCAGCCCGAGAAAGAGCTTCAGCAGCGTGGATTTTCCCGCACCATTGGGGCCGACGATGCCCAGCCGGTCGCCGCGCAGCACGCGCAGGGTAAGGTCTTTGACAATCGGCCGGCCGCCGTAAGATTTGCAGATTTTGTCGGTCACCACCACCAGCTTGCCGGAGGTGGCAGCATCCGCGGCGCCCATTTTGACGGCTTCGCCCTGTTTGTTATGTTCGCGCTTGGCCTGACGCAGCGCCGCCAACCCAGCGACGCGCTTGACGTTGCGTTTACGCCGCGCGGTGACGCCGTAGCGCAGCCAGTCTTCCTCGCGCGCGATCTGGCGGCCGAGTTTGTGGAAATCACGCTCTTCCTGCTCCAGCACTTCGTCGCGCCAGGCCTCGAAATGCGCGAAGCTACGGTCCAGGCGGCGGGTCTGGCCACGGTCCAGCCAGACGATGCTGCGCGAGAGTTTTTCCAGCAGGCGGCGGTCATGGCTGATCAGCACAATGCCGGCGGAGAGGCTTTTCAGCTCGGATTCCAGCCATTCGATGGCCGGGAGGTCGAGATGGTTGGTCGGTTCGTCCAGCAGCAGCAGGTCCGGGTTGGGGGCTAGGGTGCGGGCCAAGGCGGCGCGGCGGGCCTCGCCACCGGAGAGGTTTTTGGGCTTTTCCAGGCCGGTGAGGCCAAGCTGCTCCAGCAGGTAGCGGGCGCGGTAATGGTCGTCGTTGGGGCCGAGGCCGTCTTCCACGTATTCCATGGTGTTGGCGAAGTGGGAGAGGTCGGGCTCCTGCGGCAGATAGCGCATGGTGGTGCCGGGTTGCAGGAAGCGGGTGCCGCCGTCGAACGCGATCTCGCCCGAGGCGATTTTCAGCAGCGTCGACTTGCCCGAGCCATTGCGCCCGACGAGGCAGATACGCTCGCCCGCCCCGACGCCAATCCCCGCGCCATCCAGCAGGGGCACGGAACCAAGGGAGACACGGATGTCGGTGAGCAGCAGCAGAGGAGGAGCCATGCAGGGCTTGTGGCCGTAGATGCCCGGCAACTCAAGGGGCGGCGGCCTGATGTGCCGCGTACCCGCCCTGCGTTCGGCGGGCTCTGCAACATCTCTACAACGTCGAGGTCGAAATCGTTCCGCTACCGGCGGAGACAATTAACGGTGCCAGCGCGCGGTACTCCGCCGCGTGCGGGCTGTTCGGGCGCCAAGCCAGCGCGATGCTGCGCCAGCCGCCCGCCCCTTCCAACCGGCGGAGGTCCACATCAGCACCCTGGGTAATGCCGGCCAGCACCGCGAGGCGTGGCACCAGCGTTAGCCCCAACCCGCCAGCGACCATTTGAATAAGCGTATGCAGCGAGGTCGCGGCAAATTCGGAGGTCCTGCCCACGCCCGAACCGCAAGTGCTCAACACCTGGTCGCGCAGGCAATGCCCCTCCTCCAGCAGCAAAAACGGCTCGGCGGCCAAGGCTGCCATGGCCACGCTTTCACGCGCGGCAAGCGGATGCCCCTTCGGCAAGGCGACCAGAAATTCATCGCGCAGCACCGCCAGGGTCTCGGCACCGCCGCAGGCACAAGGCTCGGCCAGAATGAGCGCATCGAGATGCCCCGCCTCCAACTGGTCCAGCAGCCGCTCGGTCTGGTCCTCGCGCAGGAATAATTTGAGCGCCGGGTAAGCCTTGCGCAGTGCCGGCATCAGGCGGGGGAGCAGGAATGGGCCAATGGTGGGGATGATCCCCAGCCGGAGCGGCCCAGTCATCGGCGCGCGGGCGGCGTCAGCTGCTTCGGCCAGGGTTGCCAGCGCGTTCAGCGCCGTCCGGGCCTTGGCCACCAGTTCCAGCCCCAACGGCGTGAATACCGCATGTTTAACGGCGCTGCGGTCGAGAATCGCAGCATCCAACTGGCGCTCCAACGCCAGAATCCCCGCCGAGAGCGTGGATTGCGACACCGCGCAGGACGCAGCCGCGCGGCTGAAATGCCCGGTTTCGGCCAGAGTCACGAGGTAACGCAGCTGTTGCGGCGTGGGCAGGTAAACCATCGGCTTTCTCGATCACATTATGGTTTCACCATCTGGTGTGCGGCCTTGCGGCTACAACCCAGACGGCTCACCTTTCAGGCCACCGGCGCCAGGCGGATCAAGTAATCGAACGCCGACAGCGCCGCCTTCGCCCCCTCGCCCGCCGCGATGATGATCTGCTTGTACGGCACCGTGGTGGCATCCCCGGCGGCGAACACGCCCGGCACCGAGGTCTCGCCGCGGGCATCGATTTCGATCTCGCCGCGCGGCGAAAGCTTCACAACCCCCTTCAGCCATTCGGTGTTGGGCACCAGGCCGATCTGCACGAAAATGCCGTCCAGATCGAGCCGGTGCGATGCACCGCTCACGCGGCCGGTGTAGCTCAGGCCGATTACCTTGCTGCCGTCGCCATGCACCTCGGTGCTCAGCGCGGAGGTGATAACCGTAGCATTGGGCAGGCTCGCCAGCTTGCGCTGCAACACCGCATCGGCGCGCAACTGGGGGTCAAACTCGATCAAGGTGACGTGCGCCACAATCCCCGCGAGGTCGATCGCGGCCTCCACGCCGGAATTGCCGCCGCCGATCACCGCGACGCGCTTGCCTTTGAACAACGGGCCGTCGCAATGCGGGCAATAGGCAACACCCTTGTTGCGGTACTCATCCTCGCCCGGCACGTTCATCTGCCGCCAGCGCGCGCCCGGCGAGAGTACCAGCGAGCGCATCTTCAGCGCAGCACCGCTGGCCAGTCGCACCTCGATCAACCCGCCCGGCTCGCTGGCCGGCACGATGCCGGTGACGCGCTGCAGGTTGATGATGTCCACGCCGTAGCCGCGCACATGCTGTTCCAGCGCCGCCGCGAATTTTGGGCCTTCGGTATGTGGCACGGAGATGAAATTCTCTATCGCCATGGTGTCGAGCACCTGGCCGCCGAACCGCTCGGCCAGCACGCCAGTGCGGATGCCCTTGCGCGCCGCGTAAACCGCCGCCGCCGCACCCGCCGGCCCACCGCCCACGATCAGCACGTCGAACGCCTCTTTCGCCGCAATCGCCGCGGTTTCCCGCTCCGCCGCGCCGCTGTCCAGCTTGGCGAGAATTTCCTCCAGGCTCACCCGCCCCTGGCTGAATTCCGCACCGTTCAGCAGCACAGTCGGCACCGCCATCACCTTGCGCGCCTCCACCTCGGCCTGAAACAGCGCGCCGTCGATCGCCACATGGGTGACGCGCGGGTTAATCACGCTCAACAGGTTCAGCGCCTGCACCACATCGGGGCAGAGCTGGCAGGATTGCGAGAAATAGGTCTCAAAATGATATTCACCGGGCAGCGCCATGATCTGCTCGACCACCTCTGGCGCCACCTTGGGTGGATGCCCGCCCACTTGCAGCAGGGCCAGCACCAGCGAGGTGAATTCATGCCCCATCGGCAGCCCGGCAAAGCGCACGCTCACATCGCTGCCGACGCGGTTGATCGCGAAGGAGGGGACACGCTCGTCATGCCCGTCGAGCTTCAGGGTGATCTTGTCCGTTTGCGCGACGATATCCTGCAGTAGACCAAGCAGCTCCTGGGATTTCGGCGTGTCATCAAGCGTCGCCACCAGCTCAACCGGCATGGTGACACGTTCGAGATAGGCCTTCAACTGGCCCTTAAGGCTGTTGTCCAACATAAAACCGCTCCAATGGGAAAATTTCGTGCCTCTACCCGCGGGGCCAGAGTATCTGGCGGGGTGGGGCAGGCTCGTTATTTTAGTCTTGTAAAGGGTCTCCACCGCCGCGCAACGGCGGTGGAGATTTCGTCAATGCTTAGATCTTGCCGACCAGGTCGAGCGACGGTGAGAGGGTCTTATCGCCTTCATGCCAATGCGCCGGGCAGACTTCACCGGGGTGCGAGGCGACATACTGCGCGGCCTTCACCTTGCGCAGCAGTTCGCTGGCATCACGGCCAATGCCACCGGCATTCACTTCGACGATCTGGATCACGCCGTTCGGGTCAACCACGAAGGTGCCGCGATCGGCCAGGCCAACGCCCTCGATCAGCACTTCGAAGTTGCGGCAGATCGCATGGGTCGGGTCGCCAACCATGAAATAGTCGATCTTCTTCACGGCTTCGGAGGTGTCGTGCCACGCCTTGTGCGAGAAATGCGTATCGGTGGAAACCGCGTAGATCTCAACGCCGAGCTTCTTGAACTCGGCATAGTTGTTCGCGAGGTCTTCCAGCTCGGTCGGGCAGACGAACGTGAAATCGGCCGGGTAGAAGAACACCACGGACCACTTGCCCTTGAGATCGGCATCCGTCACGGGGACGAACGCGCCGCTCTTGAAAGCCTGGGCCGCGAAAGGTTTAACGACGGTATTAATCAGTGACATGTTTTGCTCCTGGAAATTGGCGTTAACGGAAGCTCTTCTAGCGAGCTTCGCCACATTAAGGAAATTGATTTTATTCAAGGTGATGATCGAGTAGAGCGATTAACATCGCCGGTACCCTTTGCGTGAGTTCATCTCCCTTAAAACATCCCGTACCCAAGCACTTACCGCCCGCAAAGGCTGATGTGCCGGGTGCTAGGCCACCATACCAAGCGCCTTAGCCGGCGCTTCGTCAAATGGAACCCGGGCGAATGGCGCGTCTTTGTCCGGGTGCGGGTCCTGCGGCAGGCCGAGTAGACGCTCGGTGATGATGTTTTTGGCGATTGTCCCGGTGCGCCGCCGATCCGGTAGCCAGTGGCGTGGAAATACGCTTCCTGAATGAAGGCAAGGTCACGGCCGCCCTCAATGTCGATCATCGCCCCGGCGGGGCCGGGATACAGTTCCGTGCTGCCCAATAATATATCGCCCCTGGCGCGGACGCTGAAGCTCAACGGCTACTCCATGGCGCAGTTTGCGCAAGTGAGCTGCTGCCGGTTTGATGGACACCATCCTTAAGCTGAATCTGCGATTTGTTCGAATTCCATAGGACTGAGATAGCCGATCGTCGAGTGGCGCCGGCGCGGGTTGTAGAACCGCTCGATATATTCGAATACATCGGCCCGTGCCTGGTCCCTGGTACGGTAAACCTTGCGCGCGATGCGCTCGGTTTTCATAGAAGAGAAAAAGCTCTCCATGGCGGCGTTGTCCCAGACATTGCCTGACCTGCTCATGGAGCAGACCACGCCATGATCCTTCATGAGCCGCTGAAATGGCTCGGACGTGTACTGGCTGCCGCGATCGGAATGGTGCAGCAGGGCATCGGGCTTGCCACGGCGCCAGATCGCCATCACCAAAGCATCGGTGACCAGTTGCGCGGTCATCGTGGCACTCATCGACCAGCCGGCCACGCGGCGCGAGAACAGATCGATCACCACCGCCACATACAACCAGCCCTCAGCGGTCCAGATATAAGTAAAATCAGCGATCCATTTGCGGTTGGGTGCTGAGGCCACAAACTGCCGGTCCAGAACGTTGCAGGCAGGCACTTCACTTCGCTCACCTTTGTCGGCCGGCAGCCGTCTGCGCCGGGGACGGGCGCGCAGGGCCTGGGCCCGCATCAACCGCTCAATGCGGTGCAGCCCACAGGCAATGCCCTCGGCCAGCACATCATGCCAGACACGCCGGGCGCCGTAGGTGCGGTCGCTGACAAGGAAGCTGGTTTTGACCAGAGGCCCAACCCGCTCATCGCTGCGCGCACGGGCGCTGGGCGGGCGTGATGCCCAGGCATAAAACCCACTGCGCGAGACATCGAGCGTCTCACAAAGCAACCGCACCGGCCAAATTCCTCGATGCTTTGCAACGAAGCCGAACTTCACATCGACTCCTTGGCAAAGTAGGCCGCGGCTTTTTTTAGAATGTCACGCTCGGCTTTGAGCTTCGTCACCTCGCGCCGGAGCCGCTCAAGCTCCAACTGCTCGGGCTTCATTTGCCCCTGGCCAGGAAAAACCTGCTGGGGATCGCCCGAAACCTCCTTGGCCCAGCGGCGCAGCATGCCCTCGCCAACCTCCAAGTCACGCGCCGCCTGGACAACAGAAACACCGCGATCCGTGATCAGCCGGACCGCTTCAAGTTTGAATTCACGCGTAAACTGCCTGCGAGCCACAAATACCCTCCTGTTCCGTTAAACACCTAAACAAGGTGTCCACGAAACCAGCAGCAGATCAGTTCCACGGCAGCATCGCCGAGTTCAGGCAGAAATTCCACTTATCCAAGTGTTCGAATTTGGCCAGCCACCTCTTAGTGTCCGTCCCGAAACATCTTGAATCCATAGAGTGAGTTGTGATTCGATGCTTCTGGCCCGATTCGCAGGAGCAGGCAGATGTGGACGAACGAAAACCGCGTTTCTTATGACCGCCGTGATTTGCGGTATCCGAGTGATCTGACGGATGCTGAGTGGGTTCTGGTTGAGCCCTTGATCCGGCCGGCCAAGCGTGGCGGCAACAAGCGCAGGGTGGATGTACGTGAGATTGTAAACGGCCTGATGTACATATTGAGCACCGGCTGCCAGTGGCGGGCACTTCCCAAAGATCTACCCCCCAAGAGCACAGTTAACGGTTACTTCCTTCGCTGGACCGAGGATCGGACCCTCGATCGGCTGCATCAGGCACTCTACCTTCGGTGCCGGGAGTTGGCCGAACGAGAGGCCAGCCCGACCGCCGCCATCATCGACAGCCAGAGTGTAAAGAGCGCAGAAAAAGGGGGGCCTCGATTGACCCGCCGGGCTTCGATGCGGGCAAGAAGATCAAGGGTAAGAAGCGGCATCTTCTTGTAGACACCGAAGGATTATTGCTTCTGGCCCTTGTTCACGCGGCGAATATCCAAGACCGTGACGGCGGCATTTTATTGATGACGGCGCTCCTCAAAGACCATCCGCTGTTGCGGAAATTGTACGCCGATGGCGGTTATCAGGGACCAAAGTTTCGCCAAGCCTTACGGCATGTTCTACGAAAAATAAAAGTAGAAATCGTCAAGCGCTCGGATGCCGCCAAAGGTTTTGCCGTGCTTCCCAAGCGTTGGGTGGTGGAGCGAACCATCGGCTGGCTCAATCGGTGCCGCCGCCTCGCTAAGGATTGGGAGTGTTTGAACAAAAATGCTCTGACCTTTCTGCGCTGGGCATCCGTCCGCCTCATGCTCAGAAAGATATGTAAAACAACAAATTGATCTGGGACAGACTCTAAGGGCATTTCTACGACAAAACTCGGAAAGATTGCGTTTGGACATCCATGCAACCAGCTTGCGAGCGCACTTCATTGTAGAAATTGTGTGATCTAAACTGCACATGGAAGCGCCTATTTTCGTATCCCCCAAGAGTGTAATAGGTGGCAACTTAGGCAGTATATGGCATTTGATGCCGCTTGGCTGTTCGCGCCAGGCATCAAGCGCGGTCATTTGCAATTCCTTCAAGATCTCAGGGTCGATAGTTTGACCCCATTCCTTCTCAGGAGCAGCACGTGGCGCCCTCGAGAGATTCCCTAGAGAGATGTCAGAAGCTGAATCGATTTCTCCGATCCTGAACGGAACGGCATATGCGCCGGTGCCGATCCGTTTATTCTCTACGTCGACGCGATCGGGGAGTTGGATGTCCAAGGAGCCAAAATATTGCTGAGCGGCTGAAGTTATCATGATAGTGTGAAACGCTTTGTATAAATGAGGCAAAAATTCCCCTCCATGATCAATACCAAATACGCTAGCCGGTATAATCAACCCTAATGTGTGTTTTCCCAAGTAGATAAGCTTGCAGGGGGACGTGTCGTCCAAATGGAATCGAAAAAGTAGAAGCGATACAACAAATTTGATTATATCGCGGTTGTCGATGGACTGATAATTTTTGGAGCTTATTCTGCAGTAAAAATCCCCCACCTTGTAGGCGCTGGGCGCTCTCTCGAGATTGAATCTGTGAAAAGTAAAATTGTCGAAATGGGTGGCACCACGCTTTTCGATGGCCCACTGACGCGCTTTAGGTGTATCAGGTATTGGGCCTCCGCGTTGGCGATCCACGTAGTAGAAAAGCGAACGTGGTGCGTCGACAATGATGCGCCGTTGGTAGGTCGACACCAATGGTCCCGTAACAGGAAGAGCAATCTGAGTCATTCGAGCCTCTTTGCCTCTTCGGAGAAGGCCTCCGAATCGCCTTTTGCAGCGAAAAATTTTCCACTTTTTGCGCGTTCATAGAACTGCGCACTGGACTGGGTGCTTCCGCTCAGCCTCATTTCACACCTTCACCGTTGCGCAAATTGGAAAGGAATTCAGCGATATCGGCGGAGAGGAAAATCGACTTGCGACCATTTTTGGTAAGGCGAAGCTTGCCGGCCTTCACGTCCGCGTAAAGTCCCGTGCGCGAGTTGCAGGTCAACTGAATTGTATCGTTAACTGAGTAGGCGGCCTTTGTCAGGCCGAGCTCCTGGGAGATATATTTCATTATATCTAGCCTTCGTTTGGTTGCGATGGCTCGGCACTATAAGTAAATATTTTCGCTTGGCTTTAGGGATAACCGTTGAAAAACTGGGCGCATAAGGCCGGATCACCGGCAGTTCGGCCGAAGGGGAACATGAAACCCGATCAACGATCAGGTGAAGACCCCTGCGGTGCGCACTGCAAGTCAGTCAAATTCGTACACGCCTCTTCAACCAAAGGTAGTCCAAGCGTGTGTAGGCCAGCTCGTGCTTCTGTGGTCCACGTTCGGTAGCAAACAGTAAGCAAGCATCAGGATGGCGCTGGTGCATAGGCCAGACAATACCCGACGATACCTGACAAAACCTGACAATAGCATGGGATGATGCCCGCACTGCGGCAATAGCTGCGATTAGGCAGTGGACACGCGGCGAAGGACCGTCAAGGCTACCCTGATCCCCAGGACACACCTCAACAGACCACGCGGGGTAAGCGGTTAGAGGCCGCCGCCACTGCTAGTTGATCTGAAGTAGAGCATGCGCCCCCTGAAGGCGGAGTCACCAATGCGCTTCGGAGAGCTAATTTCTGTCACGGCCTAATGCTCCGCAGGATCGGTGTCGCCTTGGTGGAAGAACTAGCTGAGAGCTCCGGCTGCAGCTGCCTTATGACGGTTGCGGGTACAATACCCAGTTCCCCGAACGCCTGCCGTACCGTATCGGCAACATAGGTCGGCCCAAGGTGGGCGTAGTGACGCTCCGTCATCCTAGTGTCCGAATGCCCTAGCTGGGCCGCAATCACGCCCAGTGGAACACCCCGCATGGCTAGCCGTGATGCGTAGGTGTGCCGCAATTCATGGAAAGATGCAGCTGGCGCGATTTTCGCATCAGTACAGGCGTCCTGCATCGGACGGGACTGATGGCTCTTACCCCAAGCGCTGCGTTTCGTTTGGACCGGCGACTTACGGGTCGCCTGCTGAACCACCTCGTCGCGCGTAAATATCCGGTCGGCGCCCGTCTTGCCTGCGGTCACCTGCGCGAAGAAAGCCCGGCCCTCTTGGGTTAATGCGACATGACGCGGCTTGCCGCTCTTGCTCCGTCCGATATGGACGGTCCCGGCCTGCGGATCGAACTCGCCCGCCTTCAGAGTGGCGAGCTCGCCATATCGACACCCCGTCAACAATGCGGCCGTCACCAGTTCGCGGAAGTCCGGAGGGCAGACGTTTACCAATCGGGTGATTTCGGCATCCAGCAGATACCGAATTTTACCCTTGTCAGCCTCTCGGAATGATTTGACCGCCGACCAGGCATCTGCTGTGCATGTCACTTTGCCTTCTGCCCGCGCATAGTTCAGGGCAGCTTTCAGCACAGTCAGCACTCGATTTGCGGAAGAACGCCGCCGCCTAGCCGCTTCCGGATCGCCTTCGGTATTTCGATACTGCTGCTGCGCCGATGGCGCCTTCTTCGAGCGCAAGCGGGGCGGAGAGGCGGCAAGCGCGCGAAGCCACTCTTTTAGCTTGTCGCGGGTTAGGCGACCGATCGGCAGCTTGCCTAGCTGGGGTAGAATGTGGGCCTCTGAAGTCTGCCGCGCGGTGCTGAGCGCTTTTCCGCCGCGGGCTTCATAATCGGCTAAATAGTCGGCAATTGCATCAGCCACAGTATAAGGAGAAACGGGCTTAGCGGTGGGCTCCGGCTCCTGACCGGCTGCGACGCGATGAAACCGGGCGATCCACTCGCGTGCACTAGTCTCGGCCTGCCGGAAGTCCAGAACCTTTTCCCCCGCCGCCTTCAGGGTATCATCCGCCCGCCCGAGCGTGGCCTGGCGGTATCCCCCGCCGGCTGTCGGATCGGTAATCCGCACTAGCCAAACGCCACCCGTGTTGCCTTTTCGATAGCCGACAGCGGCGCCGGCATCGATTCCCCGCCAATAAGGCTGATGCCTGGTTGGAAGACGTTCGCGGGCAGCTCGGGTAGTCAAAGGGGCATCGCTGATAGCGCGGGGCATAAAGATCTTCCAATTTACCAAGAACCTTACCAAGAATACTTCGGCGTTCGTCACGGTGCAAGCCTGGTCAATATGGCCTATAGTATTGGCATATATTGATATTATTTGCTCCTCCTCGTGTCAAGTTTTAGCCCTCTCACGGCGGTAACACGAGTTCGAATCTCGTACGGGATACCAAGGCTTTTCAATGAGTTATTAGTAATATTTGGTGCGGATTACGATCCGTACTCACAATTTACTCACTATACGGCGCGGGATTGTGCGGAATAGAGCCGGATTCTTGCCGCCAGCTTATCCCTGGGTGGCTTCGGTCATTTCCCCGGTACGGGTCCGTCATCCTGCCGCAGATGCTCCTCCGGCGCATCGGCTGCCGCTACTGCAGCGCGCCGGTTTGCCGAGCGCATCCGATCCGCAAGCGCCGCCAACTCGGTCGCCTGGTCATCGGTCAAGCCATCATCATACACGTCGACCCATTCCCTTATGGTGTCCTTGAGCCGCCGGTTTTCGTCCCGTAGTTGCTGGGCCTCTGCTTTCTGCCGTGCTGGCCTTCTCGGCCTGCTGTTTGGCCGTCACCTGGGCTTCGCGCCGCCCTTTGTCCTGGAAGCGGCCCCACCGAGATGTCCGTGCCGCATCGCATAGGACCGGCCGCAGCGATTCGGCGATCCGTTTGCCTTCTGCTTTGGCCCATTGCTCCCGGCCGAGCAGTGGCGGCATCGCTCCTTCGCGGGTTTGGGCTGCAAATCAGGCACACCAAGCCAGCGATAGATCGTGGCCCGGCCCACCTGGAAGAGTTTCGCAGCCGCCGCCAGGCTACCGCCATTGCGAACGTAATTTACCACTCGTTCACGAAGATCAACGCTATAGCTCATTCGCAGTCTCCATCGCGAGACCAACAATACAATGCCTTATTATTAATTTGAATCACTATAAAATCAATAAGCTACCGGTTCGTCATGGATGTCGCAGCTTTCTTGATACGCCTATGCCACCGGCTTGCCGCATCGTCTGCTCCCATTTCGTTTTTGATTTCGCTGCACGGCGGTCAGGCCGGGGGCGCTTGAGGGGGCAGAGTGTGGGAAGGCAAAAACTATCAAGTACCGTATTGACCGGTACCGTACTATTGGCGGCGGGTTCAGACCGTGAATTGTTCAGTGATGATGCGCTCGGATAGTGCCCGGTCGGGGTCGAAAAGGACGGTGGCGGAGATGCTGCGGTCCTCGCTAACGGCCACCGAGACAACGTTGCGGACCTCGGTGAAGTCGGCCACCGCGGCAACAGGGCGTTTGTCGGGTTCCAGGATTTCGAACAGCACGTCCACCGTGGATGGCAGCAGGGCGCCGCGCCAGCGCCGGGGGCGGAAAGCGGAGATGGGGGTGAGCGGCAGGAGGTTGGCGCTGAGCGGAATGATCGGGCCGTGGGCGGAGAGGTTATAGGCGGTGGAGCCGGCGGGGGTGGAGATGAGCACACCGTCGCAGATCAGCTCCTCCAGGCGCACGGTGTGGTCCACATGGATGCGGATTTTGGCGGCCTGGCGGAGTTGGCGGAGCAGGGAGACTTCGTTGAGGGCCATGGCTTCCTCCACCACGCCGGACGCGGTGATGGCGTGCATGCGCAAGGGGTGCAGGATGCTGGGGTGGGAGCGGGCGATGCGGCCGTACAGGTCCGGCTCGTGGAACTCGTTCATCAAGAAGCCGACGGAGCCGCAGTTCATGCCGTAGACGGGTTGCGCGGTGCCCAGGACTTTGTGCAGGCATTCGAGCATGAGGCCGTCACCGCCCAAGGCGACGATGACGTCGGACTCGCGCGGGTCGCAATTGCCGTAGGCGGTGATGAGGCGTGCCTGGGCGGCGCCGGCGATGTCCGTGCGGGCGGCGATGAAGGCGATTTTCAAACCAGTTTCCTGTGTTCAAGCACCGGCATGTTGGCGCGGACGCGGGCCATATAAGCTTTGTCGATGCGGGCGGTGGTCCAGCCGATGCCGTCGGAGGCTTTGGCGACGACGTGGCCCCAGGGGTCGACGATCATGGAATGGCCGTAGGTGACGCGGGGTTCGCCGTCGGCGTCATGGTGGATGCCGGTGCAGGCGGGGGCGGCGAACCAGCATTGGGTCTCGATGGCGCGGGCGCGCAGCAGCACCTCCCAGTGGTCCTTGCCGGTTTGTAGGGTGAAGGCGGCGGGGAGGACGATGAGGTCTACGTTTTTGCGGCGCAGGGCGAGGAAAAGCTCGGGGAAACGCAGATCATAGCAGATGGCGAGGCCGATATGGGTGGCGCCGATGTGGCAGGTGACGATTTTGTCGCCGGCGCCAAAAGTGGCACTTTCGCGGTAGCCCTGGCCGTCGGGCGTGGTGATGTCAAACATGTGGATTTTGCGGTAACGGGCGATTTCCACGCCGACGGGGGAAAAGACCAGGCTGGTGTTGTAGAGTTTATCGCCGGCAAGCTCGCTGATGGAGCCGCCGTGGATGTGGATACCGTTGGTTTCGGCCATCTCGCGCAGGAATTCGTATGCGGGGCCGCCGGTATCACCGTGCTCGGGCAAGGGTTCAGCGGTGGCGAATTTATGCGCGCGGCTGCCGCCCAGGCAGGTCCACATTTCCGGCAAGGCGATGAGATCGGGCTTTTCCGCCGCGATCACACCCTCGATTAAGGCGCGGGCCTGGGCGATGTTCTGCGCCTTGTCCGCCCCTGGGGACATTTGAATTACGCTCATGCGCATGTCCGGTCTCCTTCAGCTAGCTATGAACATAGCTTTAATCGACGGCGCTGACCACGGCCAGAAGTGAGAGGCCGAAGGGCAGGTCGGCCCTGGGCAGCAACCAGGCTTCCGCGCCGAAAAGCTGGGTGAAGATTGCGTTAAGCGGGCCAGGGGGGATGCTGGTGCCACTGGCTTGGCTGACGCCGCGAAACCTGTCCAGCCAGCGCAGCGCAAATGCGAGCGGGGCGAGGGCCATGTTCATGTAGCTGAGTTTCTGGATGGTCAGGCCAGCGTGGCGCAGCTTGGCGGCCAGCTCAGCGCGGGCGTAACGACGGTGATGGTGCAGGGCGATGTCGTGCGGGCCGAACAGGCTGGGGTGGGCCGGGACGGTAATGAGCGCCCGGCCGCCGGGGGCGAGCAGGCCGCACAGGACGCGCAGGGCGGCTGCATCCTCCTGGACATGCTCCAGTACGTCGAACAGGCAAATAAGGTCGAACCTATGCTGGTCGAACGGCAGGTCGTGCGGCAGCATGCCGGGGTGGACTTGCGTCGCCCCTCCCCTCGCCTCGGAAATCTCACGCGCGGTGACGTTCATTTCCACGGCCGTGACGCGGCCGAAACTTTCCAGCAGCGGGAAATTGCCGCCCGTGCCCGAGCCGAGTTCGAGGATTTGCGCGTTGGCTGGGAGTTTGAGGCCGCGAATGACGGCGCTTAAAATGCGCCGCCGGCCGGCGAACCACCAATGGCGGGCCTCGACAGCCGCCATGTCGAGATAGGCTTCAGGCTGCATCGTTCTGGCCGTAGGTTTTGCGGATCAGGTAGCTAGGGCGCTGCTTGGTTTCAACGTAGATGCGGCCAATGTATTCGCCGAGCAGGCCGATGCTCATGAGCTGCACCGAGCCAAAGAAGGTGATGGCGACAAAGAGCGAAGCGTAGCCGGGGACTTTGTTGCCGAAGACGGCCGTGTAGATGACTATGAAGAGGGTGTAGAGAACGGTGCCCAGGGCGGTGAGCGCGCCGAGGTAGGTCCAGATTTTTAAGGGTGCGGTGGAGAAGCTCGTGAAGCCTTCCAAAGCGAAATTCCATAGCGCGAAGCCGGAGAATTTGGTGACGCCCGCCGCGCGCGGGGCACGGGCGTAGTCGATGGTGACGGTGTGGAAGCCGACCCAGGCGAACAGGCCTTTCATGAAGCGCTGACGCTCGGGCAGTTGGTTGAGCGCGTTAACCACGATGCGGTCCATCAGGCGGAAATCACCGACGTTTTCGGGGATTTTGGTGTGCGACATGCGATTGTGCAGGCGGTAGAACCAGGCGGCGGTTTTGCGCTTGAGCAGGCCGTCACTGGTGCGGTCGATGCGCCGGGCCAGGACGACCTCGGCCCCCGCGCGCCAGGCGGTGACCATTTGCGCGATCAGCTCCGGGGGGTCTTGCAGGTCGGCATCGAGGGGGATGACGGCGGCGCCGCGGGCGGCGCTTATGCCGGCGGTGAGGGCGGCTTCCTTGCCGAAGTTGCGCGAGAATTCGATGACGCGGAAACGCGAGTCGGCTTCTGCCAGGGCCACGAGTTGCAGCAGCGTGGCGTCGGTGCTGCCGTCGTCGATGCAGATGATTTCCCAGGTGGTGTCGGGGATGGCTTCCAGGCAGGGGAGCAGCGTGGCGCGCAGATGGGGGATCGCCTCGGCCTCGTTATAGAACGGGACGACGAGGGAGATGAGCTGGGTCATGGGGCGGGTACTGTGAACACAGTTACGTCGTCGATTTTTTGCGCGCGCCAGTCAAGTGCCTGCATCTGCGCCATGACGTGGGGGCTGGTGCCGGGGCCGGCGACGATGAAGTCCGTGTGGGTGGATTGGCAGAAATGGATGAAGTCGGGCGTGAAGCCGGGATAGTCGAGGCCGAAGTAGAACCACATGATGGGTTTGTCCGGCTGGATGACGGCGGGGGGGAAGCCGAGGTAGCCGCCGGTTTGGGCGAAGCTGAACTGGCTTTGCGCCTGCCAGAAGGAGGATGGCCCCATGATGCCAAAGGGGAGGATGAGCAGGCGTTTGTTTGGGCCGAGCACCGCTTGCTCGCGGCCGGGAGCGAAGAAGGTTGAGGTGGGGACTGGTTGTACTGCGTGGGTTGCGGGGATGAGTACCGCGCAGGCGAGAACGCCGGTGAGCAGGCGCAGGCGGCGGCTTTGTCCGGCGGGCGCTACGGCAATCCATAGGGACGTGATAATGGAGGCTGCCAGATTGGCGTAGAGCATGAAGCGGGCGGGTAAGGCCATGCCAATGAGGGGCAGATGGCGGAACAAAGCCCATGGCAGCGGGATATGGGTGGCCACCCCGCCGAGCCAGAGCTGGGGACCGCAACTGGCCAAAATGATGCTGGCCAGGAGGATGCCAAAAAACCGCGAATGGTTGCGGCAATACTGCCAGAGGATGAACAAGAGGGGCAGGCCGAGGTAGGCGCCCTGCTCGTTGAGCAGGCCGGCGAAATTGCCGCTGAGCGGCAAGGCGAATACGCCGCCAAAACCCGTGACGATGGTGGGGATGACGAGATTGAGCGGGTCCGTGACGTAGACCAGCGGCCAATGCGCGGGCAGATGAATGCCGCGTGGACGGCTGAACATGCCCCATAACAATGGCGATACCAGGAGGACAAACAAGGGCGCCGCGATGAGGCCATCCACCGCGAGACACCGCAGCGCGGACCTGCGCGCGGGAAACTGCCCGAACGCCACGGCCCAGGCGAAGCCGCCGAAGAGCAAGGTGGTCGCGCATAATTCAACCGAGGTGCCGAACTGGCAGACCAGCAGAATTGCGGTACCCAGCACAGAGGGCCAACGGCTGATTTTTTCATCCAGCCGCAGGAGGGCGAGGAGCAGCAGGCAGGGGATGAGGGCGGTGAACGTGAGGTTGAGATGCATCCCGGCATGCGCCTGCTCGTAGCTGGAAAAGCCAAACAGATAGCCGCCAACCAGGGCGGCGGCGGGGACGCGGCTGATGTACAGGCAGAGGAAATAGGCAGCCCAGGCGGCCAGGGCCGGGGCGGCTAGAGTGAGGACATTGAATGCCAGACCTGGGCCGGAGAGAAGGGTGAAAGGTAGGCCCAGCAGAGCCAGAAAGGGGGTGCTGGTGGTCCAGGCTAGATTCAGACCTGTTGGCTGCCAGATGAGGGTTGTGAATAAGGGGTTTAGATGATGCGTAAGCGCCCAGGGCCACCAGCTTAAGAACCAGATGAATATAAACGGATCGCTGCTGCTTCCGTATAATGTACCTGTTAGGGAGGCACCGTGGGCGACGTAGCCGAATGACGCACCGGCATAGAGTGCCAGGGCGCCCACGTGCCAGGCGGTGTTGCGCGGTTCAGGCATGGGGTTGCAGGCCCGGTAGCCAGGAGAAGGCGGCGCGTAGAAAGCAGATGATGAGCGCGGCGAACTGGATGATGACCCACCACCACAGACACTCGCGCAGCAGCCAAAAACCCGCTTGCGGCCATGCGGCCAGCGACAACGGGAGCAGCGCTGTGGTGAGGGCGGCGACGAGGTGCGTTAAATTTGCCTCCCAGAGCAGCAGTAGGGTGCCAATGAGCAGTACGCGCAGACGCAGGCGCGTTAGGCCGATTGCCCGCGTGGCCATGGCCCATAGGCCGGGCATGGTAAAAAGCAGGAAGATGGCGCGGTAATCAAGGTTTTGCACGGTGAGGAAGCATAAAACGATGACCAGTGCACCAGCCGTCAGGAAAAGCGCGCGGCACGGGTCCAGTGCGGCCCAGACCTGGGTGTAGCACCGGGAGAGCAGAACGCCAGCGGTAGCGGCGGCAAGGCCGAGGCCACGGGTGGCCAAAGTCACGAATGGAGCGGCGAAGGGATGCGCAACGGCGGCGTAGTATTGCGGCATTGTGGGGGCCGTGGTGAGGACCGGCACATAATGCAGCAGCAACAGGCCGAAGGGTAGGTTCTGCGCGCCGAACGAGCTGAGGAATGGCATCCATTTGGGGATTATGTGCAAGGCCGCCGCCGTGCTGCCGGCGAAGCAAGCGAGATAGGCGGCAAATGAAAGCAACGCCAGCATGGCGATCGCTAGCATGCGCGCCGGACGCTCTCGTGCCATCAGTGCAAGTAGGACGGCGGGATAAAATTTAAGCGCCGCTGCAAAGAGGAACGTCACATAACCGGCGAGCGAGACGATTTTATTGCCAGAAAGAGATAACACTCCCAGCAGAGTAAGGAGAAAGACTACATTATCAAAATTAGCAGAGGATAGCGCGTAAGTTATGCTTCCTGAACATATCGCGGCACATCGGTAAGCAACTTCGGCGCGTGATTTCGCCGGCGGTAACAGAGCAAGTGATGCAATGAGGAGGATGTTCAGGAAAATACCGCCCGCGATGCGATCTTGGGGACCGAATGAAATATTTGCGGCGTGCAGCAGCAGTGGCGAGTAATTATAAACCCCGCCGTGCATGCAGGTGCTGGGGACGTAGACGTTAACGCCGGACCGCCAACATGTGCCCGCTTGCAGAATGGCGCCGAGGTCGTTAAAAATTTGCACGTTGGGGACGAAGTTGGCTAGCCGGGTGAGGGCGATCTGATATTGCGGCAGAGCGACAAAAAGAGCAGCAAAGAGCGCATACAAAACCAGACCGAAAAGGCTTGCTCCGTAACGCAGTATGAAGGCGCTGCCTCGCGGTTTTGACTGATCCGCCGTCATACCCGGGCTGCGGGGCTGGATGCCGGGCGGGTTTTCAACGTCCGCAGAATTGGCGCGGCGGCTTCCTGGAGAAAGCAGAACACAAAGGCCAGAAGCTGGATGACCACCCACCACCAGACGCATTCGGCAAATAACCAGAAGGCAAACTCCGGATAAGCCTCTTGAGACGGTTTAAGAGCTAAAATCGCACTCACAGAAATGATGTCCCTGAAGAAATCATCCCAGAACAGAAAGAGGATTGCGAAAATCAGCAGTAATAGTTTTTGGCGTGCCGTCCCCCCGGACTGAGTGGCCATCGAGCATAGGCCAGGCAGGGTCAGCAGCATAAATATACAACGATAGCTTATGTTCTGTGCGGCGAAAAAACAAAACGTAATTGTCACTCCACCCGTCAGGAGGAGGAGGCTGCGCTTTTGATCGAGACCACTGAACTTTTCCATGTAACGGGGAGCGGTCATGGCACCCGCGATCACGGCGGCAAGCGTGAGAATATTGGTGGTTATCGTTTTGAAAGCCAGGATACCCGGTTGATGGGCCACGCTTAGATACTGTGCTAAATTAGGGCGCAGCGTAAAAACCGGCAGAAAATACAGCAAGGCTAGGCCTTTTGGCAGATTGGATGCGCCAAATACGCCCCTGAACGGCAAGCCGCCAGGTAATATACTGATCGCCACCGCTGTTCCATGCGAAAAAGCCAGCATATATCCGGCGCCGCAAACAAAAACGGCTACCACGACAATGAAAATTTGTTTGAACTGTTCCCGCAACACAAGCGCCAGTAGGGCGGCTGGATAGAATTTCATTGCCGCGGCAAGTAGAAACACCGCATAGCCAGCTAGCGCTGTCAACCTGTTTACGAGCAGCAGCATGACGCCTAGCAATGTCAATAAGAAGATCACGACATCCAGATTGGCGCGTTCGAGGACAAAAATCACACTTTCTGAGCAAGTGGCGCAAATACGAATCAATAGTTCGGCGCGGGACTGAGGCGCTGGCAGCCACGCAAGTGCTGCCAGGAATACCACCCCCAATATGATACCGCCTGGCATCTGGTCCTGTAACCCCAGAGGCAAATAGGTCGCCCGCAGTAAAAAGGGGGAGTAATTATAAACGCCACCATGCATGCATGTACTGGGCGCATACACATTTACACCCTCCCGCCAACAGGCACCGGCACGGAGTACGGCTCCCAGGTCGCCAAACGGCTGCGCCTCCAGCGGCGCAGCGCCCGAAATCAGGAGGAATTCGTTGTAGGCCTGAGGTGCGTAAAGCCACAGCACGGCAAAAATCAGGTACAGCCCCGCACCGGCCAAGCTAGGTGCCCAGCGCAGCCAGAATTGTTCAGACTTTTGGGTCATTCAACCCGGTGGCGCGTATGCGGGCGGCTTCTTCGTCCCAGCCGGGGCGTTCGTTGACGCGCAGGAAGAGGTCGACCTTGGTTTCCAGCACTTTTTCCAGTTCCTTGCGGGCGCGCATGCCGATTTCCTTGATGCGAGCACCTTTCGCGCCGATGAGGATGGCTTTGTGGCTGGCTTTGGTGACGTAGATTATGGCGTCGATACGGATGCCGCCTTTTTTTACCTTGAAGCTTTCGGTTTCCACGGTGGCGCCGTAGGGGACTTCGTCGCGGGTTTGCAGGAAGATTTGTTCGCGCACGATTTCGGCGGCCAGCAGGCGGTCCGGCAGGTCGGTTAGTTCGTCGTCGGGGTAGAGGTGCGGGCCTTCGGGGAGTTTGGCGACGCAGAAATCGAGCAGCACGTCCAGGCCGTCGCCGGTGGCGGCCGAGATCATGAAGACCTGTTCGAAATCAGCCAGGGCGGCGAGGTCCTGCGTGAGGGGGAGTAGTTTGTGGCGCGGGGTGAGGTCGACCTTGTTGAGAACGAGGGCGAGCTTGCGGCCAGTGGCGGCGATCTGGCGGACAATTTCGCGCACGGCGTCGGTGAGGCCCTGTTTGGCGTCGACCAGGAGGAGGACGTAGTCGGCCTCGGTGGCGCCGTCCCAGGCGGCGGCGACCATGGCGCGGTCGAGGCGGCGCTTGGGGGCGAAAATGCCGGGGGTGTCGACGAAGAGTATCTGTGCGTCGCCGCGGGGCAGGATGCCCAGGACGCGCGCACGGGTGGTTTGCGCCTTCGGGGTGACGATGGAGAGCTTGGCGCCGGTGAGGCGGTTAAGCAGGGTGGATTTCCCCGCGTTTGGTGCGCCGATAAGCGCGATGAAGCCGCATTTGGTCATGATGGCAGTAACTCCAATAAGGCTTGTGCCGCCGCCTGTTCCGCCGCGCGCTTGGAACCGGCTTCGCCGCGCCCCGACGCGTCGCCCACGCACACTTTGATGACAAAATGCGGAGCGTGCGAGGGGCCGGACATTTCCACAACTTCGTACTCCGGCAAAGGGAGGGCGCGTTTGAGCACCCATTCCTGCAGGGCGGTTTTGGGGTCTTTGGGCGGGATGAACTGTTTGTCCACCACGTCAGCCATGACGCGGCGGAGGAAATTGCGGGAGGCGTCCAGTCCGGCGTCGAGGTACAGGGCGCCGATGATGGCTTCCAGGGCGTCGGCCAGGACGGTGGCTTGGTTACGGACGCCGCGTTTGGACTCGCCGGCCGCGACGTTGAGCAGGGGGGCGAGGCCGTGGGTCTGGGCGATTTCAGCCAAAGCAGGTTTGGAGACCAGGGCGGCAAGGCGGGGGCCGAGCTTGCCCTCCTGCTCGTTGGGGAAGCGCTCGATCAGCCATTCGGCGACGATGAGGCCGAGCACGCGGTCGCCGATGAATTCCAGACGCTCGTTCGAGCCGACACCTTTGGCGCCGGCGGCGGAACGGTGAGTCAGGGCCTCGGCCAGGAGGTCAGGCCGGGTGAAGCGGTGACCCAGGAGAGTCTGTGCGTGTTCGAGCCTGCTCAAGAGATTCTTTGGAGCATCCGGTCCCACCGGATTTCAAAAGGCCATTCCCAGAACTCGGCGAAGGGGTATTGCAGGTCGATGGAGAAGAAAATGCGGTCGGCTGGGCCGATGACGTTTTCCAGGGGGACGTAGCCGACGGGGCCGTCCATGAAACGCGAGTCCTCGGAGTTGTCGCGGTTGTCGCCCATCATGAAGAGGTCACCGGCGGGGACGGTGTAGAGGGGGGTGTTGTTGGCGAAGCCTTCATCGGTCTCCTTGAGGACCGCGTGGGTTTTGCCGTTGGGGAGGGTCTCGGTGAAGTCCTGCGCGACCACGGGGCCGCCGGAGCTATCGTCCGTGTAGGTGCCCAGGGGGGTGCGGGGCACGATCTGGCCGTTGATATAGAGCTGGCCGTTGGTAACCTGGATGGTGTCACCCGGCAGGCCGATGACGCGCTTGATGAAGTCTTCATCCGGCTGTCCGGGCGGGCGGAATACGACCACGGCGCCGCGCGGCGGGAGCCTACCCATGATGCGGCCGGAGAAGAAATCCGGCGAGAAGGGGAAGGAGTAATGGGAGTAGCCGTACGCGAATTTGTTCACGAACAGGTAGTCGCCGACCAGCAGGGAGGGCACCATACTGCCGGAGGGGATGAAAAATGGTTCATACAGAAAGGTATGGATGCCCACCGCGATAAGCCCGGCCCAGAAGATCGTCTTGAAAAATTCGGCAGCCGTGCCGGATTTGCGTTCGTGCCGTGCCATGTTCAACCTTATCCGTGGAGTTGCCGCATGAAGCCCGGTGCTTGCGGCTTGTCAAGAAATCGGTGCAGAAAGCCCCCTCCCGCCTGCCTTGCATGAAGAAAGAGCTGTTCAAGATGAAACCCACCGGCATCTCCCTCCTGGCGCTGAGCCTTGCCCTGGCCGCGGCCGCCCCGGCGGCGCTGGCCAAGACGCACCACCACGCCGCGCATGGCGCCGCGCCGAGCGCCAAGAACAAGGATACCGCCACGGCAGGGCCGGCGGGACCAGCGCCAGTGCCCGATAGCCCCGCGGCGGATAAGAACACCCCTGCCCCGCCCACCCTGCCCCAGGCCACCGCCTATGTGTTGATGGACGCCGCGACCGGCGCGATTCTGGCTGAAGCGGCGCCTAATTTGCAGGTGGCGCCGGCCAGCCTGACTAAGCTGATGACCGCGCATATTGTGTTTCAGGCTCTGCATGGCGGGGCGCTGAAGTCTGACCAGGTGGTGCCGATTAGCGTGGATGCCTGGCATGCGGGCGGTTCGACCATGTTCATCGATACCACCAGCACGGTTACGGTGGACCAACTGCTGCACGGGCTAATTATTGTCTCGGGCAATGACGCCGCGGTGGCACTGGCCGAGCAGGTTGCGGGCAGCACGGACGCGTTTGTGCAGATTATGAACAAGGACGCCACCGCGATGGGGATGACCAATACGGTCTACACCAATGTGGACGGGCTGCCCGACCCGGCTGAACATACCAGCGCGATGGATGTGGCGATTCTCTCGCGCAACATCATCGCCGATGAGCCGGAGTTCCTGCAGATATCCAAGCAGCAGAGCTACACCTATGACAATATCACGCAGGCGAGCTGGAACCCGGTGCTGGCGCATGATGCCACAGTGGACGGGATGAAGACCGGGCTGACCGATGCCTCGGGACATTGCATCGACGCGACGGCGCTGCGCGGCAATATGCGGATGATCGCCGTGGTGATGGGCGGGCCGACCTGGACCTCCAGCACCGCCGCCATTGAGGCGCTGCTGGATTATGGGCAGAAGTTTTTCACCGATGCGAAGGTTGCCACCGCCGGGCAGCAAGTGGACACGCTGGCGAGCCAGGCGCTCGATTTCGGGCAGCGTGGCGGTGGGCGCCGGGACAGATATTACCCTCACCCTGCCCACTGACGCAGCATCGCAAGTTACCCACGCCATTGCCTACACCGCCGATTTGACGCCTGGGGCCATTAAGGGCGAGACCTTGGGGACCATTACCTATACGCTGGACGGCAAGACGCTTGCCACCACCCCGGCGGTCGCCCTGGCGGACTTAGCGCCCGCCAGCTTTATCACCAAACTCAAACGCAAACTGAGCCAATACCTATGAGCGATACACCCCCCGACCACCTGAGCAACGACCCGAAATCCGCGTTTTTTGACGAGCCGGCGCTGGAGCGGGGCATCGGCATCCGCTTTAACGGCGTGGAAAAGAACAACGTGGAGGAGTATTGCGCCTCTGAGGGATGGGTCCGCGTTGCCGTGGGCAAGACCGTGGACCGCCACGGCAAGCCGCTGACGATGAAATTGAAGGGCAAGGTGGAAGCCTACTTCAAGGCGGCGGCTGAGGGGTAAGCGCCTGGGGGCCGCGGCCCCCAACGCCTGACCAGACAAGTGAAGTGACGAAGCCCGGCGATAGGCCAGAGGTAGCCGTGCGCTAATATGCCCACCGATTATGGCGGCGGGGCAATCCGCGGCTCACCACATCGCCACCAATTCCCCACACGAAACATAGCCGTATGAAGGCGTCACTAAAACTAGTGAAAAAACAGATAGTTCTGACTATATGTTGAGCATCCACTCAAATTTTGTCTTATTTTTGAAGCAAACGAGATTGTTAGCGGTACAAATTTGACAAATTAAAGAATTACAAGTCTGTGAGAAGGATTTTTTGATTTGGCCTGTGAATGACGATAACTAATATGTGAACCAGCAGGAAAGGTTTTTTCTCTTGCATGTTGAACAATTTTAATATGAATTAACCCCAGGATCAAATAAATCCCTAGAACATAACAAGATAACCTGCTGATAATAAAGGATAAAGCCGTCAGAGTCTTGGATCTTTTTGTCGTGCTTTTGGCCTGAATAGGGGAATATTGCTATGTTAAGCAGAAGACTTACGGATGAACGCCTCTTCAGCATTGCCCGGGAAGTGGAAGCTGGCTCCACAATGCAAGATGTCTGCCACCGGTACCGGATCAGCGAAGCGGTGTTTTGTGCGGGAATGATGAGCTCGCTGGAGCAGCCGCTGCCCGCGACATCCCGTAAGAAAGAACACAAATCCTCCGGCATGTTCATGGTAAACCGCCAATGGCATGCCGGGCTGCCCTCACCTGAGATACACCCCCGCGGGATGCCGTAATAACTGAAGCCTCCCTAATTAAGCAGATAAACCGGGCGGCCACAGCATGGCCGCCCGGTTTTTTGTCCGCTCCGTTAACGCATCGGGATAAGGCTGGCAGCCGCTCAAGCTTTCAAATCTGGTTTCCGGGGACTATCATTACTCCATTGAAGCGCAATGACCGCTTCATCCGGGAAATACTGGTTATAAGGAGTTTGAGTTCAAATGAACCATAAGCATCGCAACACATTGCACGCTCTGTTCGCTCATCCGGTCAGCAGCAATATTGACCCGCACCTGGTGCATGCGGTGATCGAG
This sequence comes from uncultured Alphaproteobacteria bacterium, assembly GCA_963696195.1. Taxonomy (GTDB): domain Bacteria; phylum Pseudomonadota; class Alphaproteobacteria; order Acetobacterales; family Acetobacteraceae; genus Acidocella. Next base: position 476,091 of record OY968826.1, on the reverse strand, counting down.
GAGCTGGGCGGCGAGATTGCCCATGGTGGCAACGGCCACGTTAAGATCAAGTTGAACGGCCATACGCATGGGTTTCATGAGAGCCGTCACACGCTGTCGAAGGAAGACGTCGTTGAAATGCGTAAATTCCTGGAAGCCGCCGGGGTTGATCCGGCGCGTGATTTCCCGCTCGAAGCCGGGGCCTGAGGCTGGACTGGCACGTTGCTAGCGCGCCAGAACCCGGGGGATCGGGCTTAATGCACCCGTACCGGCAAAATCTCCGTGGAGAGCTGTACCTCGTCGCCCAGCCCGTAGTGGTAGTACATTGGGCGGGAGGCGTGGCGCAGTAGTTCGTATAATTTCAGGCGGAAACGCTTACCCAGGCGCATGGTCTTGCCGGGCAGGAAGTGCTCGTGCGCGACATGCACAATCCATTGCCGCCGGTCAACCGCAAGGTCTATCTCCTTGTGAGTGACCAGTTCTTCCAGAACGCGCTCGACATTCGGTTCCTCCATGAAGCCAAATTTCAGATCGACGCGCACGATACTGCCCTTGGCGTTACGCTCCAGCACCGTAACTGAATAGCGGTTCTCGTGGATGTAGGGGACTTTGGGGTGCACGACCTGCACGAAAATGAGGTTGCGCGGCAGGATGCCTAGACGGTCCCACAGGAGCTGCATCAGGGTGGGCATGTGCGGGCTGGTGGCGTTTACCGGGGCGGGAGCCGGGACCATGAGGATGGCGGTGCGCTCGATAAAGGTCGTGGCGTTGCGGTGCTGCTCGATCAACTCGGGCATCGTCATCGTGCGTTTAGCGGCGTAGGCGCCGTAGGTGATTTTGCGGCCCCAGCGCCACGTAACCATGATGGAAAATACCAGCACGCCGATGGTGAGCGGCACGAAACCGCCTTGCAGGAATTTCAGCGAATTGGCGAAGAGGAACACGAAATCCACGGTGGCCAACACACCGAACACGGCGCCGGCGCGGGGGATGCTCCAGGACCAGTAACGCCGTGCGATGAAGAACATTGCGGTTGAGGTGGTAATCATGACGCCGGACTCGGCCAGGCCGTAGGCGGCGCCAAGCGCGGCGCTGGATTTGAAGCCGAGCACCAGAAGTACGCAGCCGATATAGAGTGACCAATTGATGAAGGGGACGTAGACCTCGCCGGCTTGGGCGTGGTGGGTGTGGTGCACGCGCAGGCGGGGGAACATGCCCAGCGCGATGGCCTGCGAGGTGAGCGAGAAGGCACCGGAGATGAGTGCCTGCGAGGCGATAATGGTGGCCAGAGTGGCGAGCACGACCATGGGGTAGAGGCTGAGCGAGGGGACTAGGCTGTAGAACAAATTGGCACCGGCGCGCGGCACGCCCTGAAGCAGAAACGCCCCCTGCCCCAGGTAGTTAAGCATGAGCGCCGGGTACGCCAGGCTGACCCAACTAAGGCGTATAGGCTTGGCGCCAAAATGGCCCATGTCGGCATACATGGCCTCACCGCCGGTGAGCACCAGCACGACGGCGCCAAGCACCAGCAGACTGCCGCGTAGTGAACCGCGCAGCAGGAAATCGATGCCGTAGAGCGGGTTGAAGGCTTTAAAGATTTCCGGGTGCTGGGTGATCTGGCCAAGGCCAAGCACGGCGATGACGGTGAACCAGACGATCATGATGGGACCGAAGACGCGGCCGACGCCGCCGGTGCCTTTGTACTGGAAGGCGAACACGCAGGTGAGCAGCACCAGGGTGATGGGAATGACGGCGGTTGCGAAATCCGGTGTGGCGACGGAGATGCCCTCGACTGCGGAAAGTACGCTGATGGCGGGGGTGATGAAGCCGTCGCCGAACAGCAGGCCGGCGCCGAGCAGCATCATCCAGGCGAGCAGGGATTTGCGGTTTTTGGTGAATTTGTCGAGCAGGCCGTAAAGCGCGAAGACGCCGCCCTCGCCGTCGTTATCGGCTTGCAAAACGAGAATTGCGTATTTGATGCTGACGACGATGGTGAGCGCCCAGAGCACCAGAGAGATGCCGCCCAGGACGTCAGCGGGGGGAATGGTTACATTGTTATTACGGAAGAACATCAGGTTCACCGCGTAAAGCGGCGAGGTGCCGATGTCGCCGTAGACGACGCCGAGCGCGCCGATGCTTAGACCCAGCAGGCGCTTGCCGTGGAGTGCGGGCCTTGGTTCGGTGGCGGACGGGGTGGGCGTGCGCATTAGGTTTCTCTCGCGGGCGGGGTGTTCACATGCTGCTAACCCGATCCTTGCGATCTGAGAATGGCTGCGCGCGGCTTTTTTGGCTCCTATGCGGGGCGGGCCATGTCAAGCCGGCTGGCTGGGAGAATTTCGGCGTAAGCTGTTGCGCCACCGGCGCGGAGCAGGATTTGGGCGCTAAAGGTGTCGAACACGCCGTTTTTTAGCAAGGCTGTGTCGATATGCACGCCGACGACCTCGCCCAACACCAGCCAGCTTGGCACCAGGGTGCCGGATGCGGTTTTCAGTTGTACGATGTCCGCCAGTTTACACTCGAAATTCACAGGGCTTTCCGCCACGCGCGGCGGGGCGACCAGACGCGAGGGCGCTTTGGTGAGCCCGGCCAGGGTAAATTCATCCACGCCGTAGGGAGAGGCGGCGCTGCTGGCATTCATCGCCTCGGCCAGGGGGCGGGTGGTGAGATTCCAGACAAACTCGCCGGTCTCACGCACATTCCGCAGCGAATCCTTGGCCCCGATGCTGGAAAAGCCGATGATCGGCGGCTTGTAGTTGAAAGCATTGAAGAAACTGTACGGCGCCAGGTTGACCGAACCATCGGCACCTTGGGTGGAAACCCAGCCGATGGGTCTTGGTCCCACGATGGCGTTGAATGGATCGTGCGCCAGGCCATGGCCTGATGCCGGTTCGTAGAAATGTTTTGCACTCATATCCAGCCTCCCAGCATTCATCTTTTAGATGAATGCTCTGACCTTTATTTTAGCGAGCAATTTCATGTGATTATGTCGAACCTGCCGGTTCAACCTAATCACATATTGCTCTAGCAGGATATGTCCGCAAAACGTCCGGGATCAACTCACCCGGCTTTTGATGAACCGCTCCATGTCCTGCGCCACTGGCTGGCTGTAGAATTCGCGCGGGTCGCCGTTCAGAGTTTTGTCGAATTTTATTACCCGATCACGGCCGTCGGTCTTGGCTTTGTATAAAGCCTGGTTGGCACGGCGGACGAGTTCCTGCGGGTTGTTGAGGTCGGCAACTCCGGTGAAGGCGGCGGCGCCGCAGCTGATGGTTAGGACGCCGGTCTCGCTACCCGCATGGGGAATGCGCAAGGCCTGCACGGCTTCAAGGATAACGCTGGCCACGCGTGCGGCACCTTTATCGTCCGCGAGCGGCAGCAGCACGGCGATTTGTCCGCCACCGTGGCGGGCGACCACGTCGCCCGTGCGGCGGGGTACGGATTTGATCGCCTGAGCGACGCGGCGCAGGCAGGCATCGCCCGCGGCCTGGCCATAGGTCTCGTTATAGGCCTGGAAATAGTCGAGATCGATAAGGACCAGGCCGAGCGGCAGGCTGCTGCGCACCGCGCGTTTGAACTCATGCACCAGGCTGAGGTCGAACTGGCGGCGGTTGGAGATGCCGGTCAGGTCGTCATCAAGAGTCATTTCCCGCAGGGCCGCGTTGGCTTGCAGGGCGGCGGCGTTGGCCTCGCGCAGGCGGGCCTCGGCCTGATGCTGCGTGGTGATGTCCACCAGCACGCCGGCGAACATGGTTTTGCCAAGGGCGCGGCCGCGCATGACGGCGTGGCGCAGTTCGGTGTCCGGCCGGCGCAGGCGTAGTTTGACCTCGAAATCCCCGCCGCCGGTCATGGCCAGGGCGAGGTTGCCGGAAAGGGTTTTACGGTCATCCGGGTGGAACAGCGCCAGGACCGTTTCGAGCGTTGGGATGAAGTCATCAGGGGTGACGCCGTGCAGGCGGTACATCGCCGCCGACCAGATAAACTCCTGGCTGGACAGATCCACCTGCCAGTGGCCGAACTGCGCTGCCTCCTCGGCAAGTTCCAGCCAGGTGTTGGCGGTTGCGGCCTCGGTATTCGCGCGTTCCACCTGCTGGCGAATACGCCGGCCCATGGCGCGCGCGAAACGAGCTTTTATCCCCGCCAGCAAGGGCCACAGGCTGATGCCGATGACCAGTTGCCCGGCGGCTGCTGCCAGGGGTAAAGCGGCTGCCGCCCCCTGCCAGCCCTGGAGGAGGCCCAGCAGCAGTCCCGCCTGCAACACGGCCTCAGCGGCCAGGACGCCGGCGATAAGCCAGCGCCGGCTGCCCAGCGTGGCTGCATCGTGCTCCCGGAACAGCCGAACCAGGGCCAGGGCGACCGCGGCATAGGCCAGGGTGCTCATTAACGCGGAGAGTTCGGCTTGCCAGATCACCATCGCCATTAACCTCCAGCCGGGTCAGGACAGGCTCGCGCCCGTGCTGCCGTGTGTGTATCAAGCCGGAATCCCGTGCGGTGGTTCCGAACGTTCGGGCTCGCCCGAGCCTAGATTACAACGGTTTAACATTTAGCTAATCGCCCGATATTCAACTACTAGACGATCAAGCGTCAAGTAATTCCACCTCACGGTATCCACGGATACGGCTGCCTCCGGAATTCTTGGCATCGGCCAGGGCGCGGGCGGCGCGGCGGGTTAGTTCCAGCGGGTTGTAGAGGTCGTCGATGCCGACGAAGGCGGCGGCGCCGCAGGAGATGGTGAGCGTGCCCAATTCATGGCCGGCATTGGGCAGGCCGAGGACGCGGACGGCTTCGAGAATTTGCATGGCGACGCGCTGCGCGCCCGCAGCGTCCGCCAAGGGCAGCAATACGGCGATTTCGGTGTCGCCATAGCGGGCCACCACATCGCCGGTGCGCCGGGGGACGGCCTGTACCGCCTGGGCCACCATGCGCAGGCAGGCGTCGGCCTCCAGCAAGCCATAATAGGCGGTGAAGGCGCGGAAATGGTCGATCTCCAGCAGCACCATGCCCAGCGGCTTGCGGCTGCGCACTGCGCGTTTGAACTCGTATCCAAGGCTGAGATCGAATTGGCGGCGGTCGGCCAGACCGGTGAGATCGTCTTCCAGCGGCAGGTCGCGGGCCGGCGAATGCGGCAGGGATCTGGCTTCCGCCCGCTTGGGTTCGGTGACGTCCACCATCACGCCGTTCAGTGACTCCACGTGGCCGCCGCCATCCAGTGCCGCGGCGCCGCGCATGATGACCTGGCGGATTTCACCGTCGGGACGGCGCAGGCGCGCCGCGACCTCGAAATTTCCCTGGGTGGCAACGGCCTCGCGCATGAGGATCTCGACCCGCTTGCCGTCGACGGGGTGAAACGTGGCCAGCGCGGTTTCAATCCGCGGGTTGTAGTGCTCCCGCCACAGGCCATGGATGCGGTAAATCTCGTCCGACCAGATGAACTGGTTTTCCGGCACGGTGAGCTGCCAGTGGCCCACATGGCCGCTTTGCTCGGCGAGGGCGAGCCAAGCGTGTAACGCCGTGACGGAGGCCTCGGCACGTTGCACGCGGGCCGATAGCCGGGTGTTGAGGACACGCAGGCGGCGAGCCTTGATCCGCGCCACCACCGGCCAGAAATTCAACGGGATCGAGACCAGGCAGACTGCTGCCGCCATCTGCAAGCCCGGTAGCATGGACGGAAAATTGAAATATACCGCCAGCCCCAGCAGCAGTTGCACCAGCGCGCCGACGGCAAGTACCGCCAGCAAGACCCAGCGCCGCTGCCCCAGCACGGAGGACTCCGTCGCGGCGAACATTTCGTTCACTGCAAGTGCCATCGCAATATACGCTATCGCTCCAAATGCATTGGCGATCATTTTGTCCCACCTTGGAAAAAGTCTTGCCCTGGAAAGGGCCAGGCCGGATTGGTTAAGATCCGGTTTCTTTCACATGCTAGCAGGGCGGGAGTTAACCGGGGGCTAACGGCTCGGCGGAAATTATCACCTGGGCGAAAGCGTAGGGGTATTCATCCGTCAGGGACAACGCGATCCGCGCCTCATGCCCCGGCGGAACCATGGACTGCAACCGCGCCAGCGCGGCGCCGTGCAACTGCATCGTCGGCTGGCCGGAGGGTAAATTCACCACGCGTAAATCCGACAGAAATACGCCGTCGCGAAACCCGGTGCCCAGAGCCTTGGCGCAAGCCTCCTTCGCCGCGAACCGTTTCGCGTAACTCGATGCGCGCGAATGCGGCCGCTTTTCCGCCCGTGCCCGCTCCAGTTCCGAGAATACCCGTTGCGTAAACCGCTCGCCAAAACGCGTCAGGCTGGCCTCGATGCGGCGGATGTCACACAGGTCGGAACCGAGGCCGAGGATCATGACTTGGCGCGTTCGACCTGCGCGATGCCGGTGGCGCCGCGCAGGCCGGCGATGACCTGGCCGAGGTGGCGGACATCGCGGACTTCGACGTCAATCAGGGCTTCGAAAAAGTCCTGCTGGCGGTGGGTGATTTTGAGATTGGCGATGGCACCGTCCTGTTTGGCGACGGCGTTGGTGAGGGCCGCGAGTGCGCCGGGGGCATTGGTAGCGATGACGCTGATGCGGCCGAGGAAACGGCTGGATTTGGGGTCGGCGCGGCCGAGGTGGGCGGTGTCCCAATCGACGTCGATGAAGCGTTCCGGGGTGGCGGCAAAAGTGTCGAGCGTGGCGCAGTCTTTGGTGTGGACGGTCACACCTTTGCCGGTGGCGACGATGCCGACGATTTTGTCGCCGGGGAGCGGGTGGCAGCAGCCGGCGTAGTGAACGTCCATGCCCGCGACGAGGCCGGTGAGGGCCATGCCGGGCTCGGGTTTGTGGGCGGCGTTGCGCGGCGAGCGGGCGGTGAGCGACTGGCCCATGAAGGCGGGGAGCATGCGCGGGGCGCGGGCTTCCTTCAGTTCCGGGTAGGCGGCGTAGACGACCTCCTTGGGGCCAAGCGTGCCGGTGGCGACGGCGACGAAGAGGTCGTCGAGCGAGGCTTGCTTGAGGGTCTTGGCCGTTGCTTCCAGCACTTTTTCCGAGCCGTCGACGCCTTCCTGGCGGAAGGCTTTCGCGAGAGTGGATTTACCGGCGTCACGGTGCTGTTCGCGCAGTTGTTGCGTGAGGAAGCGGCGGATGCGGGCGCGGGCCTTACCGGTGATGACGAAACGTTCCCATGCCGGGGATGGCGTGCCGCCGCGCGCGGTGAGGATTTCGACCTGGTCGCCGTTTTGTAGTTCGTAGCGCAGCGGCATGAGACGGCCGTTGATGCGGGCACCCACACAAGAGTCACCAATTTGGCTGTGCACGGCGTAGGCGAAATCAACCGAGGTGGCGCCGCGCGGAAGTTGGATGAGCTGGCCTTTGGGGGTGAAGCAGAAAACCTGATCCTGGTAGAGTTCGAGTTTGGTGTTTTCCAGAAAGTCGTCCGGTGCCGCGGAGTTTTCTAGAATTTCGAGAAGGTCTTGCACCCAGCGGAATTGTTTGATGTCCGCCTGCGAGGCGTCGGCCTGTTTGTAGAGCCAGTGCGCGGCGACACCGTTTTCAGCGACGATCTGCATCTCGGGCGTGCGTATCTGGATTTCGATTTTTTGGTTGCGCGGGTGGCGCAGGGTGACGCCGGTGTGCAGCGATTGGTAGCGGTTGGCTTTGGGGGTTGAGATATAGTCCTTGAAGCGGCCGGCGATAACCGGATAGGCGGCGTGGATGGCGCCAAGGGCGACGTAACAGGCCTCGCGCGTGGGAACGATGATGCGGAAAGCCATGATGTCCGAGAGCTGTTCGAACGCCACGTTGCGGCGCTGCATTTTCTCCCAGATGGAGTAGGGGGATTTCTCGCGGCCCGCGATTTCCACGACATCGACGCCAGCCCCGTCGCAGACGCGCATGAGTTCCTGGCGGACTTCCTCAATGACATCGGCCCCCTGGCCGCGCAGGAAGTTGAGGCGGGCCTGGATGGTGTCGAACGCCTCGGGGTCGATTTCGGCAAACGAACGCGTTTGCAGCTCGGTTTTGACCGATTCCATGCCGATGCGCTCGGCCAGCGGCGCGTAGATTTCCATGGTCTCGCGCGCGATGCGCTGGCGTTTGGGGGCGGCACCGATAGCGCCGATGGTGCGCATGTTGTGCAGGCGGTCGGCGAGTTTGACGATGAGAACCCGGATGTCCTTGCTCATGGCGAGCACGAGCTTGCGGAAATTTTCGGCCTGTTTGGTGCGGTCCGATTGTAGTTCGAGGCGGGTTAGTTTGGTGACGCCGTCGACCAGGCCGGCGACTTCCGGGCCGAATTGTTTTTGCACGGCAGCGAGGGTGACGGAGGTGTCCTCCACCACGTCGTGCAGCAGGGCGGTGATGATGGAGGCGGAGTCGAGCCGGTAGCCGGCGAGGATGTTCGCCACGGCCAGCGGGTGGGTGATGTAGGGTTCGCCGTTGCCGCGCTTCTGGTTTTCATGGGCTTTGAGGGCCACACCGTAGGCTTCGTTAATGAGGACGGGGGCGGCTTTGCTGTCGTAGGCGGAGATGCGCGAGAGCAGGCCGCCGAGTTCCGGATGTACCCCGGCAGCCGCCACGCCCTCGGGCGCGTAACAAATAACTGGTCCCCTGCAAGCTGCTACCATAATGGAGTGAGCTTACGGCAGCCATGCTGCGGTGCAAAGCACTCAATGCGGGGGGAAGTGCATTGTGTATAAAAATAAATAGAGTCTGGCCGGGGGACCGACTCTATCAAGATATCAAAAGACGCTTGGCGCCCCAGAAAGTGCAAACCGGAGTGCAAACCGTGCCGGCTTGCAGCGGGAACCCGCGGAGAAATTAGCGGCGGGTTTTGCCGCCGAGTTCAGCCTCGATGGCGGCCTGGATGTCTTCCGGGGTCATTTCCTCGGCTTCGGCGGCCATGGCGGCGGCTTCTTCCTCGGCGGAGACGTCCTGCAGGCCGAAAATGTTCTGATCGGTCGGGATCAGGTCGAGCACCTCCTCGTCCACCGGCTCGGGCTCGGGCACGCGGGAGAGGGATTTGACCAGGTCCTGCTCCAACTCGGGCAGGGCGAGGGTTTCCTCGGCGATTTCACGCAAGGCGACGACCGGGTTCTTGTCATTGTCCCGGTCGATGGTGAGCTGCTCGCCGCGGCTGATATTGCGGGCGCGCTGGGCCGCCAGGAGAACCAGTTCAAACCGGTTCGGAACTTTTAAAACGCAGTCTTCAACGGTGACGCGGGCCATCCGAAACGCTCCAGGGAGAAAATTGAACGCCCGCCTTAGCCCGAGCGCTTGAGCGATGCAACCCTTGAGGGGGGATGGCTGGGTCGTGAAACGGGGTGTTAAGCCAGTTCCTCTTGCCAGGGCTGTATGCCTTGCGGGGGGAGTTCGGCCAGCAGGGTCGAGACGTTCTGGCGCAGCGTGGGGTGGCGCCAGCCTGGGGCGACGTCCAGGATCGGGCGGAGCATGAAGGCGCGCAGGTGGGCCCGCGGGTGCGGCAGGATGGGTGGCGGGGTGGCACGGATGATGCCGTTGATGTCGATGATATCGAGGTCGAGGGTGCGCGCCGCGTTCACCTCGGCGCGTTCGCGGCCAAAATGCGCCTCAATCGCCTGCAGACGGTGCAACAGTTCCTCGGGGTCGATGTCACCAAAGAATCGGATGGCGCCGTTGCAGTAGTCGGGCTGATCAGCGCGCGGCTGCGGCACCGTGCGGTACCAGTTGGACAATGCGACGAAGGAAAGGCCGGGAATCTCACACAGCAAAGGCACGGCGGCACAACAGGTCTCGTGCGGAGTGGACCCGTTGGCAGCGGTAAGATTGGCACCGATTGCTATGAGTATCATAAACGAAAGTGCTTCACGGCTTCCCTTCCAGAACGGGACAAATTTAGGTAAGAGTATTTATAATCTAACATTTATTGAATAATTGTACATCCATTTTCACTATTATTTCATGGCAGGAAAAATTTAACATGCGCTTTGTTCCCCAGGAACGCACGGTCTTGTTCATCGACGGGGCTAATCTATATGCGGCCACCCGTAGTCTGGGCTTTGATATAGACTACCGCAGGTTGCTTGATTACTTTAGTAGTAAATCCAATCTGGTGCGAGCCTATTATTACTCAGCGCTGCTGGATACCGAGGAATACTCGCCGCTGAAGCCGCTGACCGACTGGCTGGCTTATAATGGTTACAGTCTGGTGACCAAACCGGCGAAGGAGTTCACTGATGCGCTGGGACGGCGGCGGATTAAGGGAAACATGGATATCGAGCTGGCGATTGATATGCTAGAGCTGGCGCCCAAGCTTGACCATGCGGTGCTGTTTTCGGGGGATTCGGACTTCCGGCGGCTGGTGGAAGCGGTGCAACGCAAGGGTGTGCGGGTGACGGTGATTTCCACGATCAAGACCAATCCACCGATGATTGCGGATGAGCTGCGGCGGCAGGCGGACCAGTTTGTCGAGCTGTCGGAGATTGCGCCGGAGTTTTCGCGCAAGGCCTCCGAGCCGCGCGGGCGGACGGCGAATCGGGATGACGACCTCGCATGACGCCAGAGCGTGATTGTAGCCTGTGTCCGCGACTGGTGGCGTACCGGGAGGAATATAGGGGGCGCGAGCCGGGGTGGTTCAATGCGCCGGTGCCGAGCTTTGGCGGGCTGGAGGCGGAGCTGCTGGTGGTCGGGCAGGCACCGGGGGTGAACGGGGCGAACCGCACGGGCCGGCCGTTTACGGGGGATTATGCCGGGGTGCTGCTGTATGAAACGCTGGTGAAGTTTGGCTTTGCGAAAGGCGTGTACCAGGAGCGGGCCGATGACGGGTTGGAACTGGTGAATTGCCGGATTACCAACGCGGTGCGCTGCGCGCCGCCGCAGCATAAAGTGGAGACTTCCGACAAGGCGCATTGCAATCCGTTTTTGCGGGCCGAGATCGCGGCGATGCCAAAATTGCGGGCGATTTTGGCGCTGGGGGGAATTTCGCATCTGATGACGCTGAAGGCGCTGGGGAGCAAGCCGGCGGGGTATGTTTTTGCGCATGGGGCGATGCATGCGCTGCGCGCGGGGTTGTTGCTGGCGGATAGCTATCATGTGTCGCGATACAATACGAGTACGAAACGGTTGAACGCGGCGATGTTTGAGAAGGTTGTGGGGGATATTAGGGGGTATTTGCGGGGGTAGAGGCCGGGTGGTGGGTTACGCTACGCTAACCCACCCTACATTTCCAAGAGTCTGTATTTGATCATATTGTGACTTTACAGAGCTTTCTGAGCATGAGGCGCACGGATGCCCAATACAAAAAAGCCAGTCCGTTTCGGTTCCGGCATTCCCAGTCCTTGGCAAGACGGCGGCATCTATCATCGTGCAGTGGTCCGCAACTGGGGGGGTAATCCCCCCGGCAATTAAGGGGATTGATAAGTAGAATTTTCTCGGCATTTTACCTGAGGAGATTTGTATGAAGACGTCGAGATATAGCGAACCGCAGATTCTTGCGATTTTACGCCTGGCTGAGGGTGGGGTGCCGGTAGCTGAGCTTTGCCGGGAGCACGGGATGAGCGACGCCTCTTTTTATAAATGGCGCGCGAAGTATGGCGGCATGGACGCCTCGATGGTGTCGCAGATGAAGGCTATTGAGGACGAGAACCGGCGCCTGAAGAAGATGTTTGCGGAATTGAGCATGCAGAACGAGCTGCTCAAGGAGGCTTTAGGAAAAAAATAGCGCGGCCATCTCAACGCCGTGAGATGGCCGCGGTTGCTGTGGCGAGGTACGGGGTGAGCATTGCGCTGGCCTGCCGGACGTTTGGGGTAAGCGAGACGTGCTATCGCTATGCGCCCAAGCTGGTTGGCGAGAACGAGGAGATTTCTGATCTTCTGGTTGGGCTGACGCAGGCGCGGCGGAACTGGGGTTTTGGCCTGTGCTTCCTGTATTTGCGTAATGTTCAGGGCCGCCGGTGGAACCATAAACGAGTCTACCGCATTTACCGGGAGCTGGAGCTGAACTTGCGGATCAAGCCCCGTAAACGGCTGCAGCGAGACAAGCCCGATGCCCTGGTTGTGCCAGAAGCGCCGAACATCTCATGGTCGATGGATTTTATGGCCGACAGGTTGGAGGATGGACGGGCGTTCCGGCTACTGAATGTGCTGGACGATTTTAACCGCGAGGGCTTAGGCATTGAGGTTGACTTCTCTCTGCCGGCCGAGAGGGTGATCCGAAGTTTGAACCGGATCATTGAATGGCGGGGCGTGCCTACGAGTATTCGCGTTGACAACGGCCCTGAATATATCAGCGGCAAGCTGCTGGCCTGGGCGGAAAAGCGCCACATCAGCATCTGCCATATTCAGCCGGGCAAGCCGCAGCAGAATGCCTATGTTGAGCGCTACAACAGGACGGTCCGCCATGAATGGCTGGACCAGAATATCATCGGCAGCATTGAGGAGGCACAGGATTACGCAACAAAATGGCTCTGGACCTACAACAATGAACGACCCAATATGGGCATCGGCGGGATCACACCCGCACAGAAACTGAAACTGGCCGCGTGAATTCTACCGCAAAGCCCCGTTAAAAACGGGGGGATTACCGGGGGAGCGGCCGCGCCGCATTCCGGATGAAAACATAATTAAAAACTATTTTCGAATTGCTGGATAATTTCAAGGGCTTATCCAAGGGCTAACCCAAGGCCTAACGGCGGCAACAATTGTGCCCGCGCCAACTCGCCCAGTGGAGCCGCCTCTTGCGTTACCGGCCGCTCCCAAAGGTGCCCGGTAACGCGTGCCGCCACCGCCTGTCAGCGCTTTAAGTTCACCTGCCGCACCTTGCTAATCTCATGCAGCAAGACATCATTACTCCCCGCCCGCATCACCCAGTTGCAGGACGAGAAAAGCGCCTGGAACGCCAGGTCGCGGACTTGCAAAAGAAACTGGTCTTCAGCACCGCCGCCAGCAGCGTCGAGACCATCAACGGCACCAAAACCCTGCTTCGCCACGTCGGCGACATCCCGGCGAAAGAACTCAACCCCATCGCCACCGACCTGCTCAAATCCCTGGGCGAAAGCATCGTCACCCTCATCTCCACCGCCGACGGCAAAGCCGCTATTATCGTCGCGATCTCCGACTCCCTCTCCGCCCAGCACAGCGCCGTGGACCTCGTCCGCCTCGCCGCAGCCGCGGTCGGCGGCGCCGGCGGCGGCGGCAACAAAACCATGGCCCAAGCCGGCGGCCCCGACGGCAACGCTTGGCAATCCGCCCTCACCGCCATCCGCACCACCCTCGCGGGGACCTAATCCCGGAGGGTTGGAGCTCCCCAGCGTGGGATGGCGAGGTAGGCGAGGCGTTTGGTTTCTTTGCGGGCTCGGGCGACAGAATCCAGGATTAGTCCGCAGACGAAGGAGAGGAAGGAGATCATGAAAATTCCGGTTACCAGCACGGCGGTTGGCAGGCGCGGCACCAGTCCGGTTTGCAGGTAGGTGGTCACCACCGGGATACCGAGCAGGATTGCCAGTAGCATCAGCAATCCACCGGCCACGGTGAAGAACTGCAACGGCCGTTCTTCCTTCACCAGCACGATGATGGTGCGCAAAATCCGCAGCCCGTCCGAGTATGTGCGCAGTTTCGATGCCGACCCCGCCGGGCGTTCCCGGTAGGCAACGGGCAATTCGGCCAGCGGCATCATCAGGTCCAGCGCGTGGATGGTAAATTCCGTTTCGGTCTCAAACCCCGAGGCCAGGGCCGGAAAGGTTTTCACGAACCGGCGCGAGAACACCCGGTATCCCGAGAGCATATCCTTGATCCGGTCGCCAAACACCGCCCGCACCAGGCCGGAGAGCACGTGGTTACCAAGCCGGTGCCCGCGCCGGTACGCGCCGGCCGGCCCGTCCATTTCGCTACGCTGGCCGTTCACCATATCCAGCCGCTCCTCCAGCAGCAGGCGCACCATCTCCGGCGCCACGCTGGCGTCATAGGTATCGTCGCCATCCACCAGCACATAGGCATCGGCCTCGATGTCCGCAAACATCCGCCGTATCACATGGCCTTTGCCCTGCAACCCCTCGCGCCGCACCACCGCCCCAGCCTCAATGGCAGCCTGCGCCGTACCGTCAGTCGAATTGTTATCGTAAACATAAACCACCGCGCCAGGCAGGCACGCGCGGAAATCGCCCACCACCTTGCCGATCGCAATCGCTTCGTTGAAGCATGGGACAAGAACAGCGATTGTTGCGGATTTCATATCCCATTCCGCCTAATGCAGATAATAATTCCACACAAGTTTTATCGGCAGATAGCCAATATCGAAAATCCCCATCACCACCGCCGGCAAGGCCGGCAGCAGCGGCGGCGGCGTGAACCGGCAGCGCACCCACGGAATGGCAAACAGCAGAAACGGCAGAAGCGGCAAGCTATAGCGCCCCTGCATGCCATCGATATGATCGATTCCAACATTGCTCCAGCTGAGATAGAAACTGATCATCATCAGCCAGTAGGTGAACAACAGCAGAAAACTCACTGCGATGAAATTCATCCGCGCCGCCCCGCCCGGCACAGCCGCCGGACGCGCGCAGAGCAGCAGCCCAAGCAATGCCGTAACGCCGCTGACGCACCAAGCGATGTACTCGGCAACCGGCAGCTGTATCTGGAGCAGCCCCAGCACACCAATCATCTCCTTCATTATCTGTGGGGCATCGCTCAGAGCCGTATGCACCGGCAGCGTGGTGAACCGTGCTGGATCGGCCAGCAGAATATGTAAATTCGCGGCTGGGTCCGTATGGTCAAGCCAGATACTCCGGTCTCCCGCATAAAACGGCCCAGGATGATAGGGCGGCTTGGCAAAAGGCACCAGGACAAACAACGAGATCAGCGCCACCCACCCCAGCACAGGCACACTCGCCACCACCGCATCGCGCACGCGGCCCCAGAACCCAACACCAAACAATGGCAGCACAAACACTGCCAGCAGCGGAAGATACGGCGGTTTAGAGCCGAGAAACAACGCGAACATCGCCAGCCCCAGTACCCGCAACCCCCTTGTCCCCCGTGTCAGCGCGGCACAGGCAAGGCACACCATGGCAATCAGCACGCCGTCCTCGTTCAGCGTGGAGGCCAGGAACAAGGTCATCGGCAACAGCAGCACCGTGAGCAGCAATGCTTCGCCAAAGGCGGCAATGCGCAAGGCCAGCACGCCCAGCGCCAGAAACGCCGCCAGCATGAAAAACCGCGCCAGCGTAAAGCATGTATAAGGCGAGGCATTCACCGCCAAGCCAATCCCCAGCCCCAGCGCCGCCGGCAAATAGGCCGTGGGGAAGTATGCCGCGGTATTGGGAATCGAAGCAAAAATCTTGTTATGCGCCGGCGCCCACTGCCGTATCGTTTGGAGATCCTCCATTGTGATAACCTGGTGGTTATTGATCCGCGTGGTCTGGCCGAAGGAAACCTGATAAAGTCCCCAATCCACCTTCACCCCGGTAATCGCCTCGGGCTTGCCGGTGTTGGCGTCGATATTGGTTTTGCGCACGCCCAGAATTGCCCCGTGCAGCAACCCTTCTGCCCGCGCCATATGAGCCGGCTCATCGGGCGACTGTCCTGGCGGGGTCAGCAACACCGTCATCACCCCCACGGGCAGCGCGCAAAACAGGAAGCATAGAATAATGGCGGTCTTGCCGAAGTAATCCCGCCAACCCTCAAACCACCCCATCATTCCTGCCTCGGATCATCCATAACCGCTGATTTGCTCTAACTTGTTTCCCCCGAATTGCCAAAACCCCCCGCCAGCTTGACGCCCCGCCACCCCACGCCGCCTGACTCTGCTCAAACATTGATCCGCGCCCACTGGCGGCCCCTGCTCGCCCTGGCACTCTGGCTCGGTGCTGGCTTTCCGCGCGGAGGAAGTAAGGCTATGGGGGATTCTACCCTCTGGCCGCTCGCCAAAAGCTCGCCTTTGGAATCCATGAATAAAGGTTAGCCGTGCAATGGTCCGCAACCGGGGGGAATGCGGCGCGGCCGCTCCGCCCTCCGGACGAAAACATAATTAAAAACTATTTTCGGATTGCTGGATAATTTCAAGGGCTAACCAAAGGCCTAAGTGGCAACAATCGTGCCCGCGCCGGCTCGCCCAGTGGAGCCGCCTCTTGCATTACCGGCCGCTCCCAAAGGTGCCCGGTAACGCGTGCCGCCACCGCCTGTCAGCGCTTTAAGTTCACCTGCCGCACCTTGCTAATCTCATGCAGCAAGACATCATTCTCAAGAGCCAGTTCGCCTATCTTGGCATGCAGCCGCTTCACATCAATAGCCGGCGCGGACTCGTGCCCCATGGAGCCGCCACCAAAAAGATTTGCCGCGCCCGCAATAAGCTGCCCTCTCCAGGCTATAATCTGGTTTGGGTGAAGGTCATAAAGCTCGGCCAACTCAGACAGCGATTTATCTCCCTTGAGGGCCGCCATCGCCACCTTGGCCTTGAAACTTGGTGCATGGGTACGGCGGGCTCTTCGCGGCATCGTCTCTACTCCTGATCTGCAATTTTATTAATTTTATTGCACTGTCCCATTGGCGCGATAGCCGTTATCCGTCGGGCAGGTGCATGGCCCGTTAGTTGGGTTCATAACCTGCAACGGACAAACATACGCGCCGGCATAGCATGTGAAGCCAGGAGGAGACGGAACCGGCGACGCATGAAAATATGGCGGGTACACGAAAGCACGGGGATGAGTATAATAACCCTCAGGAAACGGAATTACAGTGCTATATCCCGTGCTATAACCGAGACCCGCCCCGCCGGCGGAGGCTTGCGCCATGCCGGGCGTGACGATGAGTCCAAGCAGAACGGCCATCATCACGCCAGGCGATAATATCTTGAATGACTTTGTCATCGTTGTATACTCCTGCAGGGCGCTTAACATCCACCACATGTTCGCGGTTTGCACCGAAGCCACAAAAACCTACACTAGTGAATATTTTTCAGAGGAACGCTCAATCACTTGCAATAATAGCGATAGGTCGTGGCATCAGGGCCGACATCACTATCCTCGGGCCTTACCATCGAATTACACCATTTTGGCCTAGTTACTGCCACGGCAGATGAAACCGCCACGGTAGCATAAGCTGGATAAACGACGCCAGGCTGCCGATCCGCGGGGCACGGCTTGCCAACCGCCATGAAAGCGTTTCTGGTTTCGTCGTCCTGGCACAACATTGCCACCGCCACCGTCGGCAGATTGGCCTCGAACAGGATCACGGCGTCATTCCGGCGCTCGCACCCCTGGGCTTCCCACATGCCGCCACCGGACAGGCCAAATCCCGCCACCGAGACGCCGCCAGACCCACTCACGAGGCAATTATTGGTGCCACCGTACAAGCCAGGTGCGTTTACATCCGGCGTGTTATGGATTGTGGATGTCCCACTCAGGTTGGATGTTTGGTTGACCACCGCCGCCCCGGCCGACTCCGCCAGAGACCCCGAGGTGGAAGAGGACAAGGCAGTACTGGAAGAATTATTACTCTGCGCATAGGCGCCGTGGGCGAACACCGCGAGCGTGGCTGCAACAGCTATAAGATAACGCATAACAACCTCCATTTACTTATTTTTCAAAAACGAAAACGTCTTCAGGCTTTTCCGATTATTCCTGGCCCGCCACTCCTGCGCCGGCCATGCTGTTTTATTTGCAGTAATAGCGGTAGGAGGCCGCGTCAGGGCTCATATCGCCCGCTGCGGGAGGCGTCGCCGAATTGCACCACGATTGCTTGCTCGACATGCTGGTTGGAGTCGCCGTACCCGCGGGTTGATACATAACGGGCGTAGCTGGTTCAGACGCAGCGTTAGATCCGGCTGGCGGCGAAACAGGGGCCACAACCGCAGCTGGCGCAGGTGCTCCAGCATAGCTTGGCGCTGTCATTTGCGACGATGACGCAGGAGCAGGGACACCGGCCGCAACCGGCGGTGACTCTGGCTGAGCAGGAGCAGGCGCAACAACAGCGACCGCTGGCGACACGGGCTGAGCCGGATTGGCTGGGCAAGGTTGCCCCGCCTGTGCGAAGGCCGTGTCAATATTCGGATCCTGGCACAGCAACGCAGTCGCCACGTCGGGCATATGCGCCTGGAACAGAATCACCGCGATATTCCGGCGCTCGCAGCCTTTGGAATCCCACATGCCGCCCCCGGCAATACCAATGCCGGCCAGCGAGAGGCCGCCAGAACCGCCGATAGCGCACACATTTGTCCCGCCATAAATAGCTGGCGGACTCAAATTCGGCGTATTACGAATTGTGACCGAACCACTGCTGTTGGAGGTCTGGTTGATCACGGCATAACCCGCAGACGCTGAGACTGAATTAGTGCCTGCCGTGGAATTACTGGTTGAAGAACTTCCGGCTGCATGAGCGCTTTGCCCAAACACCACCGTTGCAGCTATAATAAATAACAGCTTCCGCATTTTAACCTCCCATCTTTTCAAGAAAGGTTCAGAGGTGGCCTGCGGCTTTCCCTGAACATTACGAGGCGGCTCAAACGGACCACTGGCCCGTTTGAGCCCGTTACGTGGCAATCAGCGCAGTTTAGGGAGTGTAGTTATATTGGGTCGCAGTGCCAGTGCCGCCCGCCAACGAGAGGCCACCAGACAGAGTAGAGCCAGTACCAGTGCTGGTGCCGCCGCTGATGTGTGCCGAAAATCCAGTCGACGTTACCGTCGGCGCGCCTGGGTTAACGGTGCTCGCAGTTGTCGTAGCATTACCAAAGCCGCCGGAACCGGACAACGCCGTGCCGCCACCAGACGTAGTACCGGCCGAGGAGCCGGAAGCGATGAGCGTTCCGGCCTGAGCGGTCGCGACGCTGATCGTCCCCGGAGGGGGGCTAAACGCCAGGGCAGAGAGAGGGGCCAAAACAAAAACTGACGCAAAAAGTAATTTACGCATGAGAAATACTCCTGTTATAACCGCCGTGAATAGAATATCCGCCGAGTAGCGGACAGGTGCTCAAATACACCAAACAAATAGACAAGTTTTATCAAACGCCCATGAGCGTTCAGAAGATCACCATTAGATAATTATCATCGCAGCTCGCGGATTGGTTCTCCCGCCGGCACGAATAATTCGAGACGAACTAACAATTGTTTATGTTGCCGAAGCGTTCATGGCGTACACCATGACCGCGTCCGCTTAAAAAACTCACACTTTAATGATTGGTATTTTCCTTCTTCGTTTTTTCGTGTTTTAGATACTGCTCGGCAACACTTCCAACTCGTCTTATGAGATCCGGCTTTGCCGTCGCGCCGCATACTAATAGAGCAAGCATCGTGCCAGGTTGATGCGCGGGAAATCACTTAAAATAAAGCGCATGAATTTCAGGTAATTATTAGTGATACCTAAGAATGCTGATTAAGATGCATATTAATACTGTCGTTAAGTGTGCCCAAAGGAGGCGTCACTGTTACTGTAACCGTTACTGTAAACGTTACTGTCCGTGATGCATAGTCATGGGCAAGATAGTTAAAATTCCGTGATATTTCAGAGTGATTAAAAAAGATGGGCCTGTCTTTCTGCATCGGAAATGCCCGCGCCTGGCGCCGCCGCCACGAAACTCGCACTGGACTCTTTGATAATTATATGAAAACCATCAGGCCGTATTTGATCATATCAGGCCGGCGTTCATGTATATTTCTTCTACTTATACAAATAGACTATAGTCATACTTGATTAGGTACTTTTTCCCGGCATGGAACCTGCTGGCAGGATGTTCATGCCACCGAGCCTGACGGCAAGCTAAACAGCTTCCGGTCATTGGCGCTCACTCATGCCTCTGAGAGCCAATGCCTGATCGTACAAAAACGCACCTAAGCCGCGGTGTATCCGCGCTTGGCATAAATTTGAATTATTTATCAGAGCCGGTTAGCGGCCCCACTCCCCGGGTATTGCGCTTCATCATGCGATAAAGCGTAACTCTTGATATCTCTAACTCAGCGGCCGCCCTGGTAATGTTCTGATGATTTCGCGCAAGTACTTGGTGCAATAACGCACGTTCTTGCTCAGATCCCGGGAGCAGCCGAGGCGCTGCAGCCTTTTTGGGGGCGTATGCCTGCGTCGGCGCGTCCTCAGGGGTATGGAGAGCCAGGTCGGCTGTTGTGATCAATGGTTCGGAACCCATAACAACGGCACGCCGAATGGCGGCAATCATTTCGCGAACATTTCCAGGCCAGGGAAAAGATCGCATTACATCCCTTGCCTCGGCGGAGAAGCCAACGACGTTACGGCCAAATTCACGAGAAATTTTATGCAGAAAAAACTCCGCCAGAAGATCAATATCACTGCCCCGCTCACGTAAGGCAGGCATATGCAGAGGTAAAACATCGATTCGGTAGAACAGATCTTCCCGGAACTGGCCAAGCGCCATGGCGTGATTCAGCTGAACATGGCTTGCGGAGATAATCCTGGCATTGACCCCGATTGGCAGATGCCCTCCGATGCGGGTGATGGTTTGCTCCTGCAAAAACCTGAGAAAATGCCCTTGAGCATCAAATGGCAAGTCTCCAATTTCATCCAAAAATAACGTGCCATTATTGGCCTGCTCTACCAAACCAACCTTTCGTCCATTGGCACCCGTGAAAGCTCCTTTTTCATAACCAAAGAGCTCGGAGGCAATAAGAGTTGCAGGCAATGCCGCGCAATTTATGGCAATGAATGGACCGTGACGGCGAGGCGACCGCTGGTGTACGGCCTGTGCCGCCAACTCCTTGCCTGTTCCAGTTTCCCCCGAAATGAGAATTGGGGCATCGCATTGTGCAAATTGGTCTATCCGGTAAAGTACTTCCTGCATGGCAGGGCAGTCACCGGCCATAAATTCATTTTCACGAACTGTATCGTTTTGTTTTTCATTTGACGAACCGACACTTGTCGAGCCAGTATTTATAATTGAAAATGATCGCACGCCGGTGCTCCCTGTCATGAATGGCATCTTTCGAATTATTTATATGACTGCTCACCATCGTCTTTTACCAAAAAAACGTACTATGGAGACTAAACTCCTACATCTCGATCTGGGTGTTCCAAGTTTATTTTCTAAGTTAAAAATACATTAAAATCTTGTTATATACAACGACTTCGTTATGATTTTAGATTAAAATTTGGTAATTATTTGTTCCTTTTAAATTACTACAATGGCTCCAATAGTGGAGTTATGATTATTGCTCATAATTTGACGCACTGCAGCACAAAAATCATTTTGGCAATGATTATGAACTAAGGCTCTATGGCGTGCATCAGATTAATCTCTTCAAAAGCGATGCTAATATTTTGACCTGATTTTACGATTTTTCGGCAGACTCAGTTTGCGCTGTATCAAGGGAGGTTCCTCTTGATTGAGCTCAACGTGGAATTTCATCAGAGCAACGTTAGACTTTACCCAGCGCTCTAGAAACGCAGGCCCGCCGATAATCCGAAAATTGATATCTGGGCTGCTGCTATCGGACGTTTCCGTATGGATTCTGTTTAATGTCCTAGATGCCATCGCACGATCCTCTGAAAAGCCTTTCTATCTTACATTTAAACAAAGTACTTTTGCAAGCGTATCTTTCCTCTAGTCCTGAGGACGATCAGTTATCGTTTAGACTCCTATGCCAATGCAGTAACAGGAAACCGAACCTGTCCCTCTGTACCTCCTCCTTTACGCAGATAATACGTCACATCCGATTCCAGGAGTGCTGCTAAATCAGAGATGCTTCCTCGCCGCGGCGGCAACCAATCCCCAGAAATTCCCCAACCATCGTCTCCTACACTCAGCTGGGCCATTCCCTTGCTCTCGGTTCTGCCAAGAGTGACGGTGATATTTCCCGAGTGGTGCCCCGCAAGGCCGTGCTGAAGTGAAGCGAGCAGAAGCTCGCAGAGAATTAACACAAGTGCGCGCCGCTTGTACGCCGGCAACGTCATCCGCTCAATATAGATGTGAACCCTTACGCTACCGACCGCCGGGGCAAAAAGCTCGATTATGTTGCAGACAATCACCTGCACCGCATCAAAAACTGGTTGCATATCCTTATCGTCCGCAACCGTTAGTAGTGTGAATATATCAGATAGTTCAATTGCAAGTTGGTATTCTGCTGTCTGTCTTTTTTATGTCTTCGTGGACGAATGGATCTTTCTGCTCGAGCGCCAGGATAAGACGGACAATATTGCGGGCCCTGAGCTTTGCCTCATCAACCCAGAGCGGTTTAAAGACCGACTGCCCGCAGCGGGCAAGTGGAACTGTCACCCCAAGGAGAGAGGTGGCTGGCCAAATTCGAACACTTGGATAAGTGGAATTTCTGCCTGAACTCGGCGATGCTGCCGTGGAACAGGAGAAATGATGACGAAGCGTACCCGCCGTAACCATGCCCCGGCGTTCAAGGCCAAAGTGGCATTGGCCGCTCTGAAGGGCGAGAAGACACTGGCTGAGCTGGCGCAGCTTTATGACGTTCACCCGAACCAGATCACGACCTGGAAGGCGCAGTTGGCGGAAGGTGCTGCCGGGCTGTTCGGCGGCGCGCCGGCGAGTGGTGAGCCAGCACCGGCTGTAGATTTGAAGCCGCTACATGCGAAGATCGGAGAACTCACGCTTGAGAATGATTTTTTGTCCGGTGCGCTCAGCAAGGCCGGGCTTCTGAGCGCAAAGCGATGATCGACCGTGGGCATGAACTGCCGCTGTCCCGGCGGGCGGCGTTGTTGGGGCTTGGCCGCGGCAGCCTGTATTACGCGCCCCGGCCGGTGCCGGCGGGGGAGTTGGCGGTGATGCGCCGGATCGACGAACTGCACCTGAATTACCCCTTCGCCGGCAGCCGGATGCTGCGCGATCTGCTGCGCGCCGGGGATATCGTCATCGGCCGCGCGAAGGTCGCCACATTGATGCGGCGGATTTGAACACGCCGCGCCGGATGCGCCTTCGGGTGATGATGGAGAAGAAGCCTTCGACAGCGTTGATCCAGGAAGCTGATGTTGGCGTAAAGTGGAATACCCGCCTTGGATGTTCTGCGAGCCAGTCTTTGACCTTGGGATGTTTGTGGGTGGCGTAATTATCGGCAATGGCATGGATGGCCTTACCTGCCGGAACCGCCCGCTCGATGGCATTGAGGAATTTGATGAATTCCTGGTGGGTATGTTTTGGCATGCAGCGGCCAACGACGGTGCCATCGAGAATATTGAGGGCTGCGAACAGCGTGGTGGTGCCGTGCCGTTTGTAGTCATGGGTCATGGTGCCGCACTTGCCAGGTTTCAGCGGCAAACCTGGTTGGCTACGGTCGAGCGCCTGAATTTGGCTTTTTTCATCGATTGAGACGACCACGGCGTGAGCGGGCGGGTTCATGTAAAGCCCGACGATATCTTCAACTTTCGTGGCAAAAGCCGGATCGTTGGATTTTTTGACGGTGCGGATGCGGTGTGGCTGGAGACGATGAGCCTGCCAGATGCGCTGCACGGCGCTCAGGCTGACGCCGGTGGCTTTGGCTACCATGCGGCCAGTCCAGTGCGTGGCATCCTTCGGGGCTGGCCCGCAAGGTAGCGCCAGAATCTTCGCAATCATCCGGGGCGAGAGCGGAGCGCGCCCGGGTTGGCGGGTCTTGTCCCGAAGCAACCCATCAACGCCCTCCTCGGCAAAGCGTCGCTGCCAGCGCCAAACGGAAGGCCGGCTTGCACCACTGCGTTCAGCAATATCCATAACCGTTAGCCGCGACGACGAAAGAAGAATGATCTGGGCACGCTGAACATGTTTCTGCGGACGATTGCGATCAGCAACCACGGCAACTAAATTCGCTTCGTCGCCAGCGTTAAGGAAGATATTGACGGTCTGTGTTATGCGGATAGAATCGCACAAATAATGCCCCGAGTGAATCCTCTGTTTGGTTCAGTGCACTAGCAAGCCGAATTCGATGCTTTTGGCAGTGAGTAACGGTTCCCATGCTTTCCAGCGCAGCTTCATGGCCGTGGTAAATCCCAGGCACCACGGTCCAGCGAACACGGTACCATCGTCAGCACGCTGGAAGATTGGCGCGTATTTGGTGGGGGCGGTTGAGAGGATTTCGCCGGTTGCATTAAACCGCTCCACAATTGCCATGATGGCTTTGAGCGTCTTGCCCTGAGCAGTTCCAATATTGCCTTTGGCCCCGAGCAGATCGAAGAACCATTCGTCGGGTGGTATGGAGCACGGTCCGACAATGATGGCGGCGAGATAACCGTCCAGCATCGAGACGCCATCCACCTTAGCGGCCGGTTTCAGCCGCTCCAGCCAAGTATCCAGGGCGGCACGACCATAGTCCCCGGGGTGCTTTGAGGCGCGCGTGCCTGGCGCGGGTTCATGCAGCTTGCGCCCGTTCGGCTCGAGCAGCCTTCCAGTGCCAGGGGAGCAATTCGACGAGCGCGTTGACCTTGGTTTGGCCCGATACGATGCGCTCCAGCACGTCGGCAAGATAGGTCTGCGGATCGAGATCGTGAAGTTTTGCGGAGTTAATGAGTGATGCCAAAATCGCCCAGCTCTCACCGCCGGCGCGGTTGCGTTCGGTCAACCGGTTATAACCGGCATAGGCGTCGACCGGCAGCACACCATTAAAGCGCAGGAGATGTTCATCGACATGCCGTCCCTTGCGGTCTTCGGCATAAAGGTAAACCGCCGCCGGCGGGGCCGGGCCGCACCACGGGCGATCATCCATCGCGTAGGACCGCAGAATGGCTGGAACCACATCGAGCATCTCGCTGACATCCTCGCCGATCTGGTGCAGCTTACCCTCGCAGCAGGGACAAGCCTTGCTCTGCGGCTCGATGGTTATATCCACGCGCGGCAGATGCGCTGGCAGGCCGCCAATATTGCGTACCGCCTGTGGCCGCGGCGGGCGATTTGAATTCGCCGGCGCGGGTAGTTTGACTGGTTCAACCGGTGTCGCTGAGAGATCATCCAAGCCGAGCGGCAACTGGCTTGCCGGTTCCGCCTGTTTCTCGGATCGCGCGCCGTACAAGGCCCGCTTCAGGGTGGCCACGATCGCCCTCAGGTTCTCGTTCTCCGTCCGCAATGCCGCGTTCAACGCCAGCAAACGTTCCGGGTCATGCGGGGATATCTGGCCATCCGGCATGCCTGCAAAGTATCAAACCCGCTCAGGGTTTCGCCCGAAAATTATGGCGTGTTCGGCACTTTTTCTGGCGGAATTATCGTTCTTACCGGCATCGCAGAGCGCGCAGGAATCTGCGTCCAGTCCATTCCGGAAAACAGCAGGCGCAACTGCGCCGTGCTCAGCGTAAACGCACCATCCTGCACTGGCTGCCAGATAAATCCGCCAGCCTCGAGCCGCTTTGTCACCAGGCAGAGCCCGGAGCCGTCCCAAAGAATCAGCTTGAGTTTATCGGGGCGCTATGGCTACGAGGCCATCCATACCTTTGCGAAAATCAACAGGCTTTGGTGCCACCATCACCCGCAGCCCCGGCCGGGAAGGAATGCCCAGGATCACCGGGCAGGTCCGATCAGACCCAGCATCTGACGTAAAACCTCCGGATCGACAGCACCTTCCACGCGGACCCGGGCACGGCCGATCTCTAGCTCAATCGATCCCGCAGCTTGATCCCGGCCCGATGGCGGCGGCGCCTGCGAAACAACAGCGGTGCTCTCGGCAGCCCCATCCTCAATGCGCAACGGGACAAAACGCGCCGCCGTCTCCGCCGCCAGATCATTCATCGCCTGGCGACGCCATGTCCAAAGCAAACCCCGGCTGACCCCATAACGGCGCGCGACCTCCGCGATCTTCAATCCCGGCGCCGACGCCGGCCGGTGATCAGCTCAACCCGGCGGTACTCAGCGTTCTGAGGACTGTGCTGATGCCTGGCATTAGGACCGTCATTATCCACAATATCACCTCACCCAAACTCAGGGCTTCAGTGTTCAGCAAAAAGACCCGCGCCGCGAGGTGGGGTGCTCGTATCGGTTACGACCAAACCGTCTTCTTCCAGGCATTCACCTAGCTCACGTGCTCCCCGTATTTGCTCGAAATCTCGGCAATCGTCCCCTCCTCACGGATCGCCGACATCGCCACTTTCGCCTTGAATTCTGCGCTGTGCTTCTTCCTGATATTCGTCACGATAACCCCTTGGCTCAACGCCAGTGTAGGGGCAGGATTCTATCTTAGCCACATGTCCAGTTTCCGGGGGCCAGCTCAGACAACGGAAGCGCCCTCCTGTCCAAGCCGCTTCGCCGTCTCAAATCCAATGCCCTGCACTGAGCCGGTCACCACCGCGACCTTCCCATAAAAGCGGTCAGGAAAATACGATTGCCGCTTCACGATCTTCTAATCACCGAACGCAGTGTCTCGACTAGCTTTTGGGTGTACGGCGGCGTCGTATTGATGATCTCAATCCACGGCCTGTGCGCGACTGACTTGGCATTTGAGAAGGTCTTAAAACCGGCATGGCCGCCGTATCGGCCCATTCCGCTTTTACCAACGCCGCCGAAGGGCAAATCCTGCATCATGGGATGCAGCATCACATCGTCGAAGCTGACGCCTCCGGCCCAAGTGTTGCGCAGCAGGTAACGTTGGTCCTCCTTGCTGCCGCCAAAAAAGTAGAGCCCCAGCGGTCGTTCCCGAGAGCGGACCTGCCTCGCCGCGTTCTCAAGCGTGTCGTACCCGATGATCGGTAAGACCGGGCCAAAAATCTCTTCGCGCATGACCGCAGAGTCCAGCGAGGGCTCGATGATCAGTGTCAACGGAAAATTCGGCTGTGATGTAAGCGCCCCAAGGCCGCCGCCGCCGACGATATCGATTTTCGCACCGCGCTGTGCCGCGTCTTCGACCAGCTTTGCGATCCGCTGCCGCTGGTTCGGCAGAAAAACATAGGTGAGGTCAGGATTGTTGGCATAGTCGGGGAAGCATTCCGCTACCTTGCGCTTTAGCACATCGATAAAAGCGTCGCGATCGCTGCTATGAACGAGGACATGGTCGACCCCCATGCACGCCTGGCCGCCATTTGCTAATCTGCCGGTCAGGACCTTGGTCGCCGCAGTCTCAAGATCGGCGCCTTTAGCGATAATAACCGGCGCCTTGCCACCCAGCTCAAGCGTGACCGGAGTCAAGTGATCCGCCGCCGCACGCATCACCGAACGCGCAATCGAGGCGCTGCCCGTAAAGAGCAAATGATCGAACGGCAGTGCCGAAAACCGGCTCGCGACTTCGACGCCGCCCTGCACCACCGTCACCTCGTCAGGGGCGAACACCTCTTTTGTGATTTCGGCCATGAGCGCGGAGGTTTGCGGCGTCAGCTCTGACGGCTTGATCATCGCGCGGTTCCCTGCCGCCAGCACGCCCGCCAGCGGGCCATAACCAAGACCAAAAGGCACATTCCACGGCGATATGATCCCGACGACGCCAAGCGGCTGATAAAAAACATAAGCCCGCGCGCCGAGCAGATTTATCGGGAAATCCACCTTGCGTTTCTCAACGCGCATCCAGCGTTCAACATTATGCAAGGCGTGGCGGAACGCCATGGTTGGAAATAAGACATCCGGCGCCAGAGTAGACACCTCAGGCCGCTGACCGAAATCCTCTTGCGCGGCTTCGACGATCCGTCTTTCATTCTTCAACACCACATCGAGGGCGCGCCGCAGGCGATCCTTGCGCAGCGCAACGTCTGGGTAAGGCTCTCGCTCAACTCCTGCACGCGAAAGGGCCAGCTTGGCGTCGAGATCGCGCTGGATCTCATCGCCGGCGCCTTTATCCGAAATGTCTTGAACGGCGTTGCTTGATATCGATTTCGTTTCCATTCGCGTACTCTCCATTAAATCAAGCAGCAGCTTGTCTCAAATCCCCTGACGACGGATAAATCGCTTCTGGGTCGCGCTGGTAAGCACGTTGCAACGGCTTTTGCGGCGTCAGTCCGAGCTTGGCGAGCAACTCCCCGACCGCTGTCAAACCCAATCTAAGGGCAAATTTCGCTCAATCAGGCTCGCCACAACATCTCGCGTCCACAAACCAAAATCCAAACCATATTGACGTGGCTCTCTGCCGTTAACCCAACGAAAAACCTGCTGCTCCTGCCGGTCTGCTAAACTGCGTGGCCGCCCGGTTGCCGGCCTGGAAAGCAGTGCTTTCAGCCCAATTCCCGGCAGAGATGCAGCAGAAATCCACTTGTAGATTGTCGTCCGGCTGAAGCCATAGGAAGCGATAACCACAGATGGAGACTCACCATCTCGTACCCGCTCAACCGCCATCAGGCGAATGGCTTCCAGCGTCTGATGATCAAAGCGCGTCCATCTCGTTTCATAAGAAAGCATACAAAATCAAGCCAACAAAAGCTATAAAAATGTCAACTTAACTGCCGACTTGTGAGTAAAACACTTGACCGCCTCATAGGTGGGACCCTCGGCGGCGTCAGCGACGACAATGGAAGCGCCCTCTTGTCCAAGCCGCTTCGCCGTCTCAAATCCAATGCCCTGCGCAGAGCCGGTCACCACCGCGACCTTCCCATAAAAGCGGTCAGGAAAATACGTTTGCATCTTGATCCCTTTCTCAGCGCTCCGCACACTTCCTAGAATCACGGAAGCGCGATATTACCCGACCGCCTCACCGACCAACCCTCACCGGCAGGCGCAGCATACCCCGGAAGCGGACGGTCGGCGCAAATTCAGCAGGCCCCGCCCGTTCAATGGTGCGGAAGGCGCGCAGGAACATCGGCAACGCCACGCTGGCCTCCATGCGCGCCAGCATGCGGCCGATGCAAATGTGAACGCCGCCGCCGAACGCCAGATGCGGGTTTGGATCCCGATCAAGCACCAATTGGTCGGCGTCGACGAACACACGATCATCGCGATTTGCGGCGCCCACACCGAACACCAATTCGGTGTGCGGTGGAAACTTCACGCCCTGAAACTCCATCTCGCGCGTCGTACGCCGTCCCTGCAATTGAAGCGTCGAAATAAACCGCACCAATTCTTCAATCGCGACCCCGACATCGTCGCCCTGGGATCGGAATTGCATCATCACTGCGGGAAACTCGATCATGTAATGGAGCGACAACGCTATGAAATTGGTCACCCCTTCATGGCCGCCGTTCAGCAGCAGAATGCACATATGGAGGATCTCGTTCTCCGACACGTGCGCACCGTTGCGCTCGGCATCGACGAGGGCGCAGATCACGCTCTCGGTGTTGTCGATATCCTTCTGCGCACGAACCCGATTGACCTGATCGAGTAAATATTCCTTGAACTGCGCGACCGCGAGATGGCCATCCGCAATGGCCTCCGCCGTGGCCGAGGGATCGATCGGAATGAGCACGCGCTTTCCATAGCCCTGTATGCGATCCCCGTCCTCGCGCGGAACGCCCAGCATCTTGCAGATCAAATCGATCGTGAGCTGAAAGGCAAACTCGCGCAAAAAATCGAACTCTTGCCCGTCCTCAATCGACGCCAAAAGGCGTTCGACGATCGAAACCGCAGTCGGGCGAAGGCGCTCGATCGATTGGGCGCTAAAATACGAATTGACGACATGCCGCAACCGGTCGTGATCAGGCGGATCGCGGAAAAGCATGGTCGTTGTATGATGCTCCAGCAGCGGCCCCTCACCGAACTTGCGTTTAAACTGGTCCCGCTTGTCCACCACACAGGTAAGATCACGCCAAGCCCTACGAACATCCTCATATCGCGTGAGCAGGACGCTGCCGTCGGCATTGCGATGCACCGGATCATGATCACGCAACAGCCGGAACCAGGGAAAAGGATTTTCAATGTACCCTTTGGGAACGTTGAACAAATCAAATTGCTGAGCGCGCTCCCGCTCGCCATCGCACATACCTGCACCTGATTTCATTACACGGTCTCTCCTCTTGTTTCTCCACACGCACCCACCAGTAAGAGATGTTGCTGCATGCATGAGATTTGTTCAATAATTGCCGCTCATTATACGCCGCAATTCTTTGTATACGCCAATAACTTCAATTCCCGATCGTGGCTGCACCCCACACGCTTAGGTTGAACCTACCCGCGCGGTCGGCGCGGCCTGTCCAAGCGAAAGCATTAGAGCGTCAGCGGTAAATTCCCATCAAGCCATCCGTCATGTTAAGAGTAACGGCTTTGACCTGGGTATAGTGCTTGATGGCTTCCAATCCGAACTCACGCCCAAAGCCGCTTTCCTTGTAGCCACCGATCGGCATTCCGACTTTTAGATTATAATAGCGGTTGATGAAGATCGATCCGGCCTGAAGCCTCTGCGCGAGCCGGTGCGCGCGCACGACATCCTTTGTCCACACGCCTGCAGCTAGACCATAGCGGCTTTGATTGGCGAGATTGATCATCTCCGCCTCGTCCGACCACGTGGCCGCACACACGACCGGCCCGAATATCTCCTCCTTCATGATCCGCATTTGAGGCGTTACGTCCGTAAAGATGGTCGGTTGGATGAAAAAACCGGCCTCCATCCCCGCCACCCGCGCCACATCGCCGCCGTCATAAACCGTCGCACCCTCTTCAACGCCAAGCTTGAGGTAGGACTTGATCTTCGTCATCTGCGCGTCGGAGACCTGCGCCCCGATCTGGACCGCCGGGTCCAAGGGATCGCCTTGCTTCACGTTCCGCAGGCCAGCCTTCATACGCTCGAGAAACTCATCGGCAATCGCCTCATGCAGATACAATCGCGATCCCGAAAGACAGACCTCGCCCTTATTGAGGATTGTCGACATGATCGCGCTTTCAACGGCAGCGGGAATGTCGGCATCGGCGCAGACAATGTGTGCAGATTTACCGCCAAGCTCAAGGCTTTGAGGAATGATATTGGCGGAGGCATAATTCATGATCTTTCGCGCCGTCACCGTCGATCCCGTAAAGCCTACCTTGCGCACGTCAGGATGCGACACCAGGCTTTCACCAACGGCGGCGCCATAGCCGGTCACGATATTCACAAGACCGGGTGGAAGAATGTCGGCGATGTCGAACATGAATTGCATGACGGACAGACACGCCACCTCGGACGGCTTCAATACCACCGCATTGCCGGCGGCCAACGCCGGCGCCACCTTGGCCGAAAACATCAGCAGCGGCGCATTCCAGGGTATGATCTGCGCGCAGACGCCCAACGGCTCACGATATGTGAAGCCAATCGCGTCGGGATAGGTCATGGTCTCACCATGAATATGAAATGCTGCGCCCGCGAAGAGTTCAAACTGGCCCGCGGCGAACGGCAGATCGAGCATCATTGCCTCGCTGATGGGCTTGCCGTTGTTCAGCGCCTCGAGGCGGGCGTAGTCGCGCGTCTTGGCCTTCATGCGACGCGCAATTTCCGCCAGCAATTCCTGCCGTTCCTCCGGTCTCGATCCCGCCCAGCGCTCGGCCGCGCTCTTCGCCGAAGCGACGGCGCGTTCTACATCGGGCTTCGAACCGGACTGAATCTTCGAGAGCTGCGCGCCCGTGGCGGGATTGAGCAGCGCAATGGTCTCACCGCTCGCGCCGCCGACCCACGCGCCGCCAACGAAATGTCCGTATTCGTCGGCATAGCCCTCCGCTCCGATCGACGTTTTCATCATTTCACTCCCTGAAATAACTACGCCGCAGCGTAACACTTACCAAATATTATCAGCATGTCGATCACTTGCGCATGTACTGCAAAGGCTTACTCGATGTATCGGGGACTGAGGCACTTACCGTTAAATGGGAGGAAGTCCTCCTGCGCGCGCGCGCGCCGGAGCCACATCGGATCGTTCACGAGTGACCGACCCACGGCGAGCAGATCGAATTCGCCATGCTCGTAGCGGCGCATGACTTCATCCATATTGTTAACGGTTTGCGGAGGCGTTAGGGCGTTATCATATTGTCCTCGGCGAACGCCCGTACCGCCACACATAACCGTCGGCTTGCCGGTGATCTTCCGGGTCCAGTAGGGGAAATTATCCGGCAGCCCGGCAAACGCCGGCTCAGAAAAATCCCTCGTGCTGGCTTCAAGAATATCAACGCCAGCCTCTACGATTGGCTGCAAAATTTCCTCAAGCTGCTTGGGCGTCTCGGCCAAGTGGCCATCATAGTCCTGCGGACGCCATTGCGAGAAGCGAAGGGAGATTGGCATTCCCTCACCAATTTCGCGCCGGACGGCCTTGATAACCTCGACGGCGAAACGCGTACGCTCGACATGGTTGCCACCCCACCGGTCCGTGCGCAGATTTGTGTCGCCGCTCAAGAAGCCGTCAACAAGATATCCATGCGCACCATGAAGGGCAATTCCATCGAAACCAATGTCCTTCGCCCTTTTAGCGCCTATCGCGAAAGCTTCTATGACCTCCGCCACTTCTGAATCACTCAATGCGTGGATCTTACGCTGACTCAACGCCGCAACAGATTCCGGCGTATTTCCAGTTTTCCGATCGGTTGGCCCCCAAGTAGGACTGGGCCCGTAACTGATATCGTCCGGCTTGCCGGTAACCGCTTTCTGAACGCCGACGTGAAGCAACTGGGGAAAGATCAGGCCACCCGCTTGGTGCACGCTCTCGACAACCTTGCGCCATCCGCCCCGGGCTTCCTCTGAGGTGAGGTTCGGCGCGCTTCCCGGGCCTGCACCAAATGCTTCGTTATTGCCCCTATGCTCGACCAGAACCGATCCAACATAGATCGTCCCGACGCCACCTTCGGCGCGTTTTCTGTAGTAGCTAACTTGCGCGTCCCGCGGGATCCCGTCAGGTTCGACCGCGCGAACCACTGGTGACATAAGAATTCGATTGGGGAACTTGAGATCACGAATCTTTATCGGATCAAGAAGCGCTGCGATCGAAACATTTGGCATTGGAAAACTCCGCGTTCAAACAATAACTATGGAGAGCGAATCTGATCCCGCCCCACATAAAAACAACACAGCCCACTAAAACGATTTATTTAGAGCGTCCGGAACCGCAAACGTACGCCTCATAAAAAGAAAAGCAGGTTCTTACTGGTAACGACGCGCTCGATCAAATCAATGCGGCGATTAACAATGCGGAATTTCTCGTTCCCCTCCTTGCGCAGTGTATCTTCCCGCCGATACACAACCTCGCTACGCTCATATTCACGGCGGGACCGATACACCTTGCCGTAAGACAGTACCCTGAACTTACCGTCCTCTGCCTGGTGGAATGCCGAGACATTGGAGATAAAGCGTTGGAGCCGTTGTGGCGGGTCCATCATCCGCTGCAATCCGGTTTCAAACTGCTGGACGCGCAAGTCTAGCGTACGCAGATCGTCGTCGTAAATCTTGAGCTCCCGGTTCACTTCCGGCGTCTTATCCTTCAGATAGCGCTCTTCCCGAACCACCATTTGATAGCTGATAGCTGGATCGATCACCGTGTCGACCCATTCACGAAAGCGCTCCTGATCGAGCATTCGCGCCTCATCATACAGAAACTGTTCAATCTGATAATGGATATCTCCGGAAACCCGACGGGAGTCCTGCATTTTTGTCTCCTCCAGACATGATAACACGGACGAAATCATCCGAGCATCTGCTCTTTCCAATTTTCACTTTTACGATTGAGTTCTTGCCAGTTTTGCGAGTCCAAGCAATCCGCATAGAATTTATAATATCCGCGAATGGAGAGCTCGCTTAACATGTCGCTGACAATGCCGGGATAGTTCGGATCCTCACGCGCCATACCAAGCCCCAACTGGGCGTTGAGGACGCCCTGGCGCGTAAAATAGCCCTGATTGGGACGGATGCAATATTCAAAATTGTCCATGTCGTCCGCTTCAAGCATGCCGGCGGTGCCGAATGAACGCATGACTGAAACCTTCATCCTCTGCTTGACTTCATCCGACATACGCTTTTCAACGATCGTCCAGGACACGATCTCGACCTTGTCCGGACCGATCGGGTGCCAAACCTTGAAGACATTCAAGCCGATCAGATAAGAACAGTTCGGAAAGATGCTGCCATCCCACATGGCGGTGTAGAGATTGGCATGGGCCTTCCCCTTCTCCGCCGGAACGTCTTCAACCTTGCGCAAAGGTACCATCTCAGCCATCTCCGGAGACAACTGGTTCCGGAGCGTTTCATGGCTGCCGAACTGGGCCGCGTGCCCATGGCCGTACCGGGAGGTCGCCTGCATGCCCGTCTCAGAGTCGGTCAGTTTGCCGGGGCTTAAACGAGTTGCCGACGCACCCAACGCCGCCACAATGGACCCGTGAGTCCAGCCCAGATGATAAACATCCCCGACAAAGCCCTCGGTTGGAAGCTTCCAATTCGTGTTGACAATCGACCGGGCCGGCGGACCGAGCAACTCAATGCCGCCGGGTATATCGTTCCAAATGTCGATGTACCATTTCTCGTCGCCAAGATAATCCGGCAAACTGATCACCTGCGGATCCATGCACCCGAACACGAACCCCTTGTAGCTCTCCACCCGCGGGACGGCCCGCAGGCCCCATTTGCTCCGGTCAAATTCAGGTCCGTAGACCGCCTTCTCAAGCGGAACAACCCGCAAGTCGCCATCGGCACCGTATGTCCATCCGTGATAAATACAGCTCAAGCTCCCAGCGGACCCCGCCTCAGCCATGCACAGCTTCATGCCACGATGGCCGCACTGGTTCAGAAACGCCTTGACGCTGCCGTCTTCCTGCCGCCAGACAATAACGTCGTCCTCGGCCATCTTGGTCACGACATAGTCGCCTGCGTTCGGAATTTGGCTTTCATGGCCGAGAAACAGCCAACAGCGGCCGAAAACCCGCTCAAGCTCCAACTCGTAAATCTCTCGGTCAGAAAATATCTTCCGGCTTTGCGTGCCAGCCTTGACGTCAACCAATTCCCTAATGTTCACCATGTTTCTCTCCCAAACTTAAACCCGGGCATCCGGCGCAAATACGCCTCCAAAAAGAACAAGCAACCGTTTCCCGGCGCGCATCCGGCCTCGGCACACCCCCGCATTCCGGCGTCGAATAACCGAGACGCGATGCCCGCACCTCAGAGAGCATACTTGGCGCGCAAGGCCTTCCATCGCCGGCCGCATTCGCGTCCGCCCTCGGCAATATTCTCCGGTACAATGTGATACGGCGGCCGAATTGGTCCTGCCTTGCAGTACCCCGCCTCGTTTATTCGAATCTTTTCCAGCTGGATATTGTACTTGGCGAATTCCTGGTGGCCGCCCGGCGGAAAGAAGGTTTCCTGCGTATGACCGATTTCTGCATCGATTTCTGCGGCCCGAGCCCAGTCACGATTTTGCAGCGCATCGCGCAGCGCCAACGCAGGCTCCGGTCCCATAGATGCCTCGGTAGCCCAAAAAGCAATATTGTGCTCGGGCTCCAGCAAGGCGTGCTTATAGGCCACCGAAACGTGCGGTAAAAAGCGGATCCGGCGCTCAGTAATATCGAGGAGCTCACGGATCATAAGGTCCCCAAAGAGCTTGGCGCAAATCACAGTTGGCGCGCGGCGAATGATCTGGGCCCAGAATTCCGGTGGGAACGAAAAGCGGAACATACCTGGGTTATTGTACACCATCATGGCGAAACGCGGAAACGCCTCGCTCATCTCCGCAAAAACCGACACGGCCGCCTCGAACGTAGGGGGTTGCCACATCGGCAGCCCCAGCATCGCGCCGTCCGCGCCAATATCCTGTAGGAACCGGGTGCGGTGAACGATCTCATGGGTTCCAAGCGCCGTCGTCCCAATGAATACCGGAACACGCTTCCGTGCAGTCTCAACTATGCAGGACGCCGCTTGTTCCCATTCGGCATTTGTCAGCGTGGCAGCTTCGCCCGTCGTACCCATGGCGGCAAATCCGTCCACGCCCGCCGTAATGAGCGCCTCTGTAAGGCGTGCCAGCTCGTCCAAATCGACCGTATTCGAGGCATCCCACCGCTCCGCCCCTGGCTTTGCCGGTGTCGGAATAAACCCAAACACACCCTTAATATCATTAGTCGTGAGCATTCACGTTCCTCCTAATTGCTTACAAACTTAGCAGCCAAAGCGGCCGCGGCACATTCTTTTCACGCTAGGTGAATGATTATTCACAGTTTGGCCCTCCATCGTTCATAGCGGCCATTCTCTTCCCGGAAGGTATCTTTCGTGGAAGATAGTTACCCCTAAACAAAACTGGAAGTCAAGTCTGCCGATAACATAAATTGTCCGGTGTTTGTCGCTCCAGAAGTGACCGTTCCAAACTGGCTCTGTAATCGGCGGCGGCAAATTCTGGTCTGCCCCCCAGAAATAGTCCTCCTTTAATGCCTTTAATGTATTTTTTGCGAGCGGACCTGTCCCCAACTGTGGTCCGATTATAATGAGAAAGACCGGCCTTTTTTGGCTTGGAGCAGGCATGCCTGCTCCAAGCCAAAAGCGTGCCCAATGTCGTTCGGTTGCCACGGGAACTGTGTGGACGGAGCGCGTTGTATGCCGTCTGCCACGCCTCACATTTTACCCACCCGTCATCCAGACTCAAGAACCAAATTACATTCAAGCACTCGGCCCGCACCCGCCCATTGAAAGCTTCCGCGAATGCATTGTCAGTTGGCTTGCTTGGCCGGATGAAGATCGCAGCAGTTTAATAAATCGCCCCTGGGGGGGGGGTTGAAGAGTGTCACGGATGCTGGTAGCTTAATACGAAATCTAACTTCCAAAAGTCTAACTTCCAACTGTAATAAAGTAGAGAAAAATGATTAAATCATGGGCATTTGAGTTCTTCTTCGTATCGCCGGATATTGAAAAAATTATCGGTGGCGCTGGCGCTAATCCCAGCGAAGCCGTCTGTGCGGAATATGCTAGCAAGATCATTCCGTACTTCGACGCCTATGTTGAGCTTTGGGCAAGCGCGGAGCGGCTCGGCTTTCATGGCCTACTGTTGAGCGAGCATCACTTTGGCGGCGGCTATAGCCCGTCCCCTAACCTCCTCCTGCCCCTTATCGCGGCGAAAACGAAGACGATCCGCCTGGGCGTGATGGGCATGGTGATCCCCTATCATAATGCATGGAGGCTGGTTGAGGAAATCGGTATGCTCGACATTCTGACAGGCGGCCGGCTTGAGGTGGGTACCGCAGCGGGGATTCCTGGAGAATTCGCAAAAATCGGCCTTGCGCCGGAGGAAGCCCGTGCACGCTATGAAGAGGGCTTGCAGATCATCGATGCGGGTCTGCACAATCCGGTCCTTACCCATCACGGGAAATACTGGAATTTCGACAATATCACCCTTGTCCCGCGGCCGGTTCAGGCACGTCCGCCCGTTTGGACGACGGTGATCAGCATAGAATCCGCCAAGAAGGCGGCCCGGCGCGGTTCGAAAATCGTTACAGGTTTTGTGCCCACCGCACGCGCCAAGGAGATTTTCGACGCCTATAACGAGGAGGCGGCCAAAGCTGGCAATCCAACCGGACCGGACCAGCTTGGTCTGAGGCGCCAGGTCATCTTCGAATTGGAAGAGGAAGGCACTGTCGGCAGGTCCAGCGGCTTCGCTGAAAGTTTCCGCAACATGATTGCTTCGTTCGACAATCGCGTCGTGGTGCCAGCCCGCAAGGCGCTCGACAGCCCCGGCACGCATAGCTACACGATGGGCGATGACGAGTTCATCGGCGGCAGGCCCGCGCAGGCCGCCGCAACGATTATCGAGCAGTGCAAGGAAATCGGTGCCGGCCATTTCCAAGTCGTGTTCTCGGGCGACTCGTCGATCGAGCAACTTGCTCATAACTGGGAATTATTCGGAACTCATGTGATCCCTGAGCTGAATAAGGCATAACGGAGCGTGTATCGAGGTCGGCTTTTCTCGTAAAGGCTAGTTCAAGATTGGGGACAGGTTCAGACCATTTCGTAAACTGTAACTGTCCGTCGGCGAATGCTTTGAGACAATTGGCTATCTAACTTAACGAAGGGTTTGGCTCACCTGTTGGGTTGAAAGTTTAGGCGGCTATCCGATTGTGGCGCAAGTGTTTTGGCTTGATGGTTTGATGTGTCAACGGCGGCGAGCAATTTGGCCATGAGGGGCGTAAACGTCGGTTATTTTGAATGACGTTGGTGACAGACTTGAACAGAGCCCCGATCGGGGCTTTGTTCAAGTCTCACGGCGGTCTGATCATCGGTCATCTGGCGGCGGATCGGGATCATCGGCAGGCCGACGGCATTTCTTCGGGCGGCTCTGCCGTGGGTTTGATCCGGCGGCCTTTGGATTGACGCAGGCGGTAGCTCTCGCCGTTCATCTCCAGGATGTGGACGTGGTGGGGCAGCGCGCCGGTCAGCCGCTCCGCCCCGAAAACCGAGGTCCATTGGTAATCCCCCCCGAAATTACTCACCAGTCGGCAATATAGGCGACACTTGGCGCTTGTCCGCCGTCATGGCCTATGAGACAAATTTGGCATCTTGAACAAGGGAGGATTTCTGGCTCATCGTAACGACGAAGGAGTGCAGATGAGCCAGAAATCCTTGACTTCCAAAGCGCCCGCCGAGGCAGTGGTGCGGGACATCCGCCGGGCCAGGCGGCGGCATTATTCGACGGAGGACAAGATCCGCATTGTGCTCGAGGGACTGCGCGGTGAGCACAGCATCGCCGAGCTGTGCCGGCGTGAGGGTATCGCCGAGAGCATGTACTATTCCTGGTCAAAAGAATTCCTGGAAGCCGGCAAGCGCCGCCTGGCGGGTGATACGGCACGGGAGGCGACATCGGGCGAGGTAAAGGCGCTACGGCATGAGGCACAGGCCCTGAAGGAGGTGGTGGCGGAACAAGCCCTTGAGCTACGCATGCTCAAAAAAAAGCATGATTGGGGCTGGGGGCGGCCAAGAATGAAGTATCCCGCCACCGAGAAGCTGGAGATCATCCGGCTGGTCGAGCAGTCGCATCTGCCGGTACGCCGGACGTTGGACCAGCTTTGCATCCCCCCGCCCGACCTTCTACCGCTGGTACGAGCAATATCGCGCCGGCGGGCCCGAAGCGTTGCACGACCGCCCCTCAAAGCCAGACCGCGTGTGGAACCGCATCGGCGATGACGTGCGGGGCAAGATCGTCGAACTCGCCCTGGAGCAGACGGAACTTAGCCCGCGGGAACTGGCTGTGACGTTCACGGACACCCAAAACTATTTCGTCTCCGAGGCATCCGTCTACCGCCTGCTCAAGGCGCATAACCTGATCACCTCGCCAGCCTTCATCGTTGTCAAAGCGGCTGATGAATTCCACCGCAAGACAACGGCGCCGAACCAGCTCTGGCAGACCGACTTCACATATTTGAAAGCGATAGGATGGGGCTGGATATATCTCTCAACCATCCTCGATAATTATTCACGTTACGTCATCGCCTGGAAGCTGTGCACCTCTATGCAGGTCGAGGATGTCACCGACACGCTGAACCTGGCCCTCGAAGCCTCAGGCTGCGCCTCAGCCAAAGGCCAGCACAAGCCACGATTGCTGTCCGATAACGGGCCATCCTACATCGCCTCCGACCTGGCCAAATGGCTGGGCAGGCGAAATATCGAGCATATACGCGGCGCGCCATGCCATCCGCAAACCCAAGGCAAAATCGAGCGCTGGCACCAGACACTGAAAAACCGAATATTGCTCGAAAACTATTACCTGCCCGGCGACCTCGAACGCCAGATCGCCGCCTTCATCGAGCATTACAACCACCGCCGCTACCATGAGAGCCTCGGCAACGTCACACCCGCCGATGCCTATCAGGGAAGGGCGCAGGATATCCGGCGCGAGCGGAAACAAATCAAGCGCCAAACCATCCAGCAAAGAAGCTTGCGCCATAACCAAATAGCAGCTTAAACTTTAACCAAGCAGGTAAGCCAAAGCCGCCGTTAATTCAGGCAACCAACTGTCGCAAATCGTTCAACGACGGACAATGAACAAAGGACGAGCCATAAGCTCTAAAATCCGTGCGTCATCAAACACGAACGCGATTACGTGGGCAGGCTCCTAGTGGATGCATATGAACATGAATGGCAAAAAATACGAACGACTCTCAGTTGACGAATGGATTTTGCTCGCCACAAGGAATTGGCCGGATGCGTCGATGCACAAGGCGGTGATCCAGATCCTCCGCGCCGCTGACTCCTTGTTGCTGCTCCACGCTGCGGCAATCGCACCCTTTCAGATCCAAACCGGGGACTTCGGCGTGCTCGCAGCTTTGCGGATGTCCGGGCCTCCCTACGAACTGACGCCAACGGCGATCTGCCGTTCAGAACTTCTCAGTTCTGGCGGCTTGACGAAAATTCTTAATCGGCTTGAAAAGTCTCACCTCATTAGCCGGCGAGAAAGCGGCTCGGATAGGCGCAGCCGTCTTGTGCAGCTTACACCTAAAGGAAAAGCAACGGTGGAGCACGCGGCGGCTGCGCATGGCAAGATACAGGACGAATATGTTGCCGACCTGAATGCGATGGAGCAGGCGAACCTCGCCGAGCTGCTCGACAGGCTGCTAAAGTCCATAGACATTATAAGCTCCAAAAATGCGCTCGCTTTCAGCCTGATGAAACAATAAAACGAACAACACTCGCCGCCCGGGAGTTGGCCGGAAGGAGAGAGGTGAGGCGACCGGAATGTGTCAACGACATTGAGACAGCCGGTCCGTCTTAAACCAGTCGCTCGGCTCTTGTGGAATCAACGATGGCGCCACCACCAACATTCGTGTCCCGCAGCGGTGATCCGCCGTTGGATACCCTAGCCTCACTGCCCCGCCTCAGAGCAAAACCGGAATGCGTGACCCATGCCGGCTAATACCATCCGACGCGGTTTTTGACTCTCTGGGGGATTGAACAAAACCGCTATGCGGTAGTCATTTACGGCTGATTTTTATGGCGCCCTTGATGGCGCACTTCACAAGATGAGCTGCTGGATGGTAAGTTTCCATCTGTGGTTATCGCTTCCTATGGCTTCAGCCGGACGACAATCTACATCTATGGACGGCTGTAGCGCGACAATCTGGATGAGAAGCGCATTGCCTCACCGGCAGATGTTCCCGAGCGGCAAGCCCTCTTATAGCGCCACAGAAGCTTCGGCTCCCGACGGGGCGCGATTCTCATACAAAAGCGTCCCATAACCATCGTCATCGATACGGATCAGGCTGAACCAAGAAATCATGAACATAGCGCCTTATCGCCTCTTCTAGTGGCGCGAATACGCCTGCGTAGCCTGCGGCGCGCAGGCGCCCCATTTCAGCCTCGGTAAAAGATGCGTATCCCCCCTGCAGCGTTTCAGGCATGTCCACAAATTCAATCCGCTTCTCTACTCCAGCGGCACCACACACCACATGCGCCAAGTCGCGATAGCTACGTGCCTGTCCTGTGCCCAGGTTAAACAACCCACTGGCAGACGGCGTTTCCATGAACCACAGCATAACGGCAACCACGTCATCCACGAAGATGAAGTCCCGTTGATGGGCGCCATCCGCAATCTCGGGCCGATCGGAGTGAAACAGGCGCGGCGCCTGGCCAGAGTGGATACGATCGTACATAGCCTTTACAAGCGAGACCATGTTTCGCTTGTGGTACTCGTTTGGGCCAAACACGTTGAAGAACTTGAGTCCCACCCATTGTGGCGGCTGCTTGCCGCCAGCCGCCACAACACGGGCCACGTGCAGATCAAAGATGTGTTTGGTCCAACCGTAAAGATTAAACGGCCTTAACTGCTCCAGATAGTCTACCGCCACGCCGTCATGAAAGCCGTGTAATCCGTCACCATAAGTTGCCGAGGAAGACGCATAGATGAAGCGGACCCCCCTTGCCGCACACCAGTCCCACAGCCACTTAGACTGCTCCACATTAACAGCCCACGCGATCTCAGCGTCACTATCCAAGGTGTGGCTAATCGCGCCCAGGTGAAACACCAGTTCAACCGGGGGATTCGTCGCGAGAAACGCCTGGAGCTCGCCGGGAGGCAGCAGCCGCGATGGCGGATGCTTCGACAAATTGCGCCACTTTCCGCCAGATCGCAGCCTGTCTACCACAACAGTTTCATACCCGCGGGAATACAGCGCGGCATGCAAATTAGAACCGATAAAGCCAGCACCACCGGTAATCAGAATCATTGAGCTGGCTTTAGTGAAGGCCCCATCTAAAAATATTTCTTTCATGACGGCGCAAGCAAAGCCGCTTCGCTCAATACAACCAGATCGCCAACAGTCTCGGCAACAGCTGCCGCTTCATCACTGATTGTAATCCCCAGCCCCTCTTCCACAAGCTGGATCAGGCGCACGAAGTCCAACGAATCAACCCCCAAATCCTCTTTCAGACGAGCGCCAAGCGCGATCTCGCCCGCCCGGAGGCCGGCTGTCTCCCGCACCGCCTCCACCACGACTATCCTGGCCCTCATTGCCGGCGCCTCATTCACGGGCATTATTCGGTTACCTTCATTGGCAGATTAAAATGCGCGAGAATAACTTTTCGCCGCTCCATTTCCGGAAGGCCGAATGTATCAAGCGTATTCTCGCTCCGTTCAAGCCGATACAGAAAAGTACTGGCCCGTCCGATAACCTGACCGGGATTGCCGATGACCAGTGAATTCTCAGGGATAGCGCCCCGAACCACGGCCCCGGCACCAATCACACAATTGCGTCCGATCGTCGTTCCAGGCAGAAGAATAGCATTTTCACCAATGAAGCTGCCGTCGCCCACCTCGATGCGGCCAAAGCTTTGGATCATCGGGCGGCGGGACTTCAGCAGACGCGCGGCCCCATCATGGGTCAGGAATTTCACGCCGCCGGACACGCAAACACCGTCGCCAAACTGCACGAGATACGGCTCGGTAGAAAATTCAGTGCTGTAGATGCGGCAATCGGCTCCGATCCGCACACCGAGCTTGCGCAACTGACAAACGGTCATCTCGTCCCGCGCCGCAAGCGATAACCCAGGTTTATCCCCCCGGCAAATGCGCCGGAGCTTACGAAGCAGGGATAATAGCATGGCAGCTCCCAGAAAATCCGTTAAAAAGCGAAGCCATATCAGGGCTGAACCGTCAATTCTGATAGAATGGCTAAAGCTGCGCCAACGACGGCTTCGACCGGGACCTCCGCGATGCAGGGGACCGGCGCACCGCGTGGCGGCAGATACCTGCACCGCCAGCCGCAGCCGAAACAAGGCAAGGGCGGGTCAGCCAACACAAGAATGGGCGCAAAAACTCCCGGCTCATCCTCGGGATAAGGCAGATAACGGCCGGGCATTCCCCCGCTGCCAACCGCGGCCACAGGCGCTCCCAGGGCAGCGGCAAGATGCGCCGGTCCGCTATCGTTGCAAAGCACAAGCCTGGCGTGGGCAAAAAGCGCCGCCAGCCCTTGAATATCAGTGCGCCCGCGCAGATCCACGATAGCCGGACTTGAAGATATCCGATTTCGATCGTCCTGGCCGGCCAGGACGATCGTTAGTCCCTTGCTGGCCGCAATCGCTGCCGCAGCTGCGACAAAATGGTCAAAAGGCCATGCTTTAATGAGCGATGAAGCCTCAGCCGCAATCACGAGGTAGTCACAATCTGGCGCATCCGGATGGCGGAGCGGGCGCGCGAGCGGCAACATCCGGTGCCGGGGCCTGCTGCCCGTTACCCATTCCGCGAATGCAGCATAATACTCAGTTTCATGAATTGAGCCGGGTGTATTCACATGCAATTGCGTGTACCAGCCGTCACCAATACTCCGTTCCGAATCCGCAATGAATAACGGCGACCCCGCGGCACCGATCCGCTCAACCGCCCCGCTGGCGCGCATCAGCGCGTCGTCCACCATGTGTTCGCGATTTTGAGC
The DNA here is from genome assembly GCA_963696195.1 of uncultured Alphaproteobacteria bacterium. Classification (GTDB taxonomy): domain Bacteria; phylum Pseudomonadota; class Alphaproteobacteria; order Acetobacterales; family Acetobacteraceae; genus Acidocella. The sequence goes on along the minus strand of OY968826.1, from coordinate 432,542 downwards.
CGGCTGAATGATGATCGCGATGCCGGCTCGCGCCAGCGCATAAACCTTCGTCATCCGATACCACGGGTCGCGCCTGAACCGGATCCGGTCCAACTCGATTGTCCGCTCCGGCCCGAGATATGCCTTGGCATAGGCAATACCTGCTCCCGAGCAGACCAGCAGGATAGGATGCTCTGCGTAATGCGCCCTGAGATGCCGGTAGGCCGCGGTAAAAACAATCAGATCGCCCAGCCCATGCGGCATCAAAATCGCCGCGCCGCGCCGCGGGCCAGCCGGGCAAACCCAAGCAACCAACCGGTCCAGGAACCGGAACACCCCGTCACGGGTTCGCCGCAGAGGGGAGCGCCATCGCTCTGGTATCCGGCGGTTAGCCATGGCCTGCACGCCCAAGGCGCCGCCGTATTCCGCGCTTTAGCCGCTGGACGAAAGCGCTAAGCGTGTCACTGAAAACGTACGGCAGCGGCTCACAGACATAGCCGCAAGCAAGGAGTGCCGGTTCAATCACCCTCTGTACCGCACGCTGCTGACGTCGCGGGCGGTTGAGATACTTGCCCACCGGACGCGGATCGACCCGGGCCGCCAATGCCGCCAAGGCGGCTTCGTCAGCACTAAGACCAACCCAATCGAGTAGCTCACGTCCCTCGGCTGGCAAATCCGCGCATAGAAGCTCGTAGCGTACCTCTCGATAAGCGGGGCCGAGCATCGCACCAAAAGCACGCCCTACCCGCACACTCTCCTGCCAATGACACGCATTGTACAAATAGCGCCGCCGCTCATAGGCAGCCTGGTCGAGGCGCATGCCGCGCCAACTCTTCACGGCATCGGTGCCAAAATAGACTTTCCGCCAAAAGGGCTGTTCCGGCGCAACATGATCTGAAAACGCGACATCGCGGCCGTCACGAATAAGATGGACAAAGTGGCTCGCGGGAAATACCGCCGCAAGCAACGGCAGGATGTAGACCGTCTCGCACAACTTCCATCCCCAGGGGGCGCCCGGCGGATGCTGGGCAAGATGTGCGTCCAACGCGCGCTCCAATAAATCCTGGATTTTTGCAGGTAATTCCGGCTGCTGCCACAAACGCTGGAAATCCGGGTAGTATTCCAGCACGACATGTTCAACGAGGGGAATAAAGGGCAGCGCATCGCGCGAATCATTCAGCACACTGCCAATGAATACACCTTGGCTTTGCAGCAATGCTGCCAGCAACCGGCTTCCCGAATGAGATTTGTTGAATACAATAACCGGTGGCGGCAGAGCGGCAATGCGGGCGGCAAGCCTAGGGGCAACTGGCAAGGCATAATTCATTGAGCGATACCCCCAGCGAGCCCCTGTTTGGGGAGTTGCCTCCGGCGATTGCTTCGGCGAAAGCATATACGGGGTATCTCAATCATGGGTGGTTCCGGTGGTCAATACTAGCGACAAGTGGCGCATCGCATTGCTGGTCGAGCGATTTGTCCCACAGCTCGGCGGCCTCGAATCCTGGGTCCACGACCTGGCGGTGGCACTTGCCGCGCGCGGACATATTGTCCGCGTGCTCACCACCAAGGCAAGCGTCTATCCACCGGGCGTCAGCATCACGCTTGTCCCCGTCTCCCCCCGGATTCAGCAGCAGGCGCATCTGTTCGCCGCGGCCGCGCGGGCATTTGGCGATCACATCATCCATGATACGGGCGCCGGCATGGGGGCGGATGTATTCCAGCCACAAATGGGCTGCCGAATGCTGAACGTGCTGCGCGACGATGCCCAACAGAGCCTTCCTCGACGGCTTCGCCGCACCTTCTCACCCGCGCATTGGCGCTGGGTGAGGGCGGTCGCACGGCTGGAACAAGCACAACTCACCTCCTCGCGCTGCATCATTGCGGTCTCCCGTGAGACTGCAGCCGAATTCCACAGCCGCTACCGCGTACCTGAGGCTCGTATCCGCTTGATCCCCAACGGCGTCGACACGCAGCGGTTCCACCCTGATCGGTGTCAGCCCTTGCGCCATGCGGCCCGCGAACGTTTAGGCCTCCCATCAGATGCGCTTGTGCTGCTCGCCGCGGCGGGCAATTTCCAGCTGAAGGGGATTCACCATGCCATCGCCGCATTGGCGGTGATCCGGCCTCAATACCCAGAGGCGTTCCTTCTGGTCGCGGGGCAAGGAGACATCGGCACGTTCTCAGCACTTGCGCACCAGCAGGGCGTGGCAGACCGCGTTCGCTTCCTGGGCCATTGGACCGATATGCCAGCGCTGTTCGCCGCCGCTGATGTGTTCGTCCACCTCACCGCGCATGATGCTTGCAGCCTCGCCACACTGGAAGCAATGGCCTGTGGCCTGCCGGTGATTACCACCCGGCGTAATGGCGCCGCAGATGGGATTACCGAGGGGTGCGAGGGTTTTGTGCTTGACGTACCCGAGGCCACGGAATTGGCGAACCGGCTGCTCACCCTGCGCGATCCAGTCCGCCGGGAGGCGATGGGCAAAGCGGCACGCCGTCTGGCCGAGCGGCATAATTTTGCTGCAACCGTTGACCAGATTGTGGCAGTGTACGCCACGCTACCACAGTCCACTTCCAACCTGGCCGGCTAGCGCCATGCACCCCGCCATCTTTAACGCCTTTGACGCAATCTGCCGCACCCATCTGCCGGCGGGGGCACGCGTACTCGAAGTCGGGGCGACAGCCGAGGCGGATACCTTGCTCAACCTTCCAGCTCTGCGCCATGCGGCACTTCGAGTTGGCATCAATCTTAATTTCGAATGCTCGTATCACGGCCTCTCCTTCGTGCAAGTTGCCGCCGATGGGCTGGCTGCTTTTGCGGATTGCAGCTTCGATGCCATACTGTGCAATTCAGTGCTGGAACACGACGCGCAATTCTGGCGCACGCTGGCGGGGATTCAGCGCATCGCGCGCGCCGGCGCGCTGATCGTTATCGGGGTTCCTGGATATGCGGAAATGCCGCCGCCACCGCTGTTGCGTCTCGCGCGGCATGCCGCCCAGGTGCCGTGGATAGCCAGACTGATGGAACGCATGGCGCCCGGGTGGGCGAGCGCGGCGCCAACGCTCGCCCTACACAACTACCCCGGAGATTACTATCGATTCAGCCCCCAGGCCATGCTCGAGGTGTTGATGGCGGGCTGCCGCGATGTGAAGGTCGGCGTAGAGATGCGCCCGCCCCGGATCATCGGTACCGGCTGGCGAAGCGGCGCAGCCGGCTCCCCCACATAAAGCTTGCCGGGGGACGCCATCCAAGTGCACTTGCGGAACTCTGGCGCATAAGCGCCGCATCCCCATCTGGTGCCGCATGAACCAGCAAGGCATCCATGACTGTTTGCGGCCGCCCTGGCGCCCAAGCGACGCGGGCATATGCCAACAAACGAGCGAGATACTTCCGCCGTGCGTCCGGTACGGCAAACTCGGCGAGAGCGGAGCGCCAATCACTGGCGTTGCCGGCCCGCAAGACACCATCGTCGGCGCCAAGCCCCTGGAAAGCCGCCTCATCGCCAACGATCGGCGCAGCCCCAAGATAAAGTGCGGTAAGCAGGATGCCTGGCCCCTTGTTGACGATATTCCGGCTTTGCCCTGGCGGATGCACCAGAATATCTGGAGAGACCGCGCGCCACGCAGAAATAAAGCAATTGAAATCCCGTTCGAATGGAAGCACCCACGCACCTGAGATCTTGGCCGCCGGCCCATCCACGACCACAAGCTGAGACCGCGGGAGCGTCTCAAGCGCCTGCAAAACAAGGCTCTTCAGACCCTCAACGCGGAATGAGCCGCCAACAAATGCAATGCGCGGGAATATTTTCATGCCGCATTGATCCCCTTGAGGGAAAGCCGCAAGCAACTTCTCGTTCAGGACACAAGGCCAGTGTAGGACATTCTGATGATAAGCTGAGAGCCGGTCACATAGAGCGGGTGTGCTGCCGATCAGCGCCACCATGTGAGCCGCAAACTCATGGACCCTCGGCTGGCTGTAGAATCCAAAACCAGGTTGCTCGCGGCGCAGCGCCGTCAGATCGTCATCGGTGAACCACGCACAGGGCACACCGATACGCTCCAGCGCAGCAAGTAAACCACTATGCCAGACCTGCTCGAATCCACGTACAAAGATGACCAGCCCGGCGCCCGCAAGCATCAAAAAATCGGCATCCAGCCGCCTCGGTGGCAATACTGCAATCTGCGCTGCAAGCTCAGACGGTAGACCATCCAAGTATAAACTGAGTGAGGCAGACAGTTCACTATAGAAGACCAGCCGTGGCAGCCCACTCCCTACCAACTCACTTCTTCCTATTCTTAGTTTAGCTAGTGCACTGAACCAAACAGAGGATTCACTCGGGGCATTATTTGTGCGATTCTATCCGCATAACACAGACCGTCAATATCTTCCTTAACGCTGGCGACGAAGCGAATTTAGTTGCCGTGGTTGCTGATCGCAATCGTCCGCAGAAACATGTTCAGCGTGCCCAGATCATTCTTCGTTCGTCGGCGCGGCTAACGGTTATGGATATTGCTGAACGCAGTGGTGCAAGCCGGCCTTCTGTTTGGCGCTGGCAGCGACGCTTTGCCGAGGAGGGCGTTGATGGGTTGCTTCGGGACAAGACCCGCCAACCCGGGCGCGCTCCGCTCTCGCCCCGGATGATTGCGAAGATTCTGGCGCTACCTTGCGGGCCAGCCCCGAAGGATGCCACGCACTGGACTGGCCGCATGGTAGCCAAAGCCACCGGCGTCAGCCTGAGCGCCGTGCAGCGCATCTGGCAGGCTCATCGTCTCCAGCCACACCGCATCCGTACCGTCAAAAAATCCAACGATCCGGCTTTTGCCATGAAAGTTGAAGATATCGTCGGGCTTTACATGAACCCGCCCGCCCACGCCGTGGTCGTCTCAATCGATGAAAAAAGCCAAATTCAGGCGCTCGACCGTAGCCAACCAGGTTTGCCGCTGAAACCTGGCAAGTGCGGCACCATGACCCATGACTACAAACGGCACGGCACCACCACGCCGTTCGCAGCCCTCAATATTCTCGATGGCACCGTCGTTGGCCGCTGCATGCCATTCGTAGCTTCATCAAAAATCATAATAAAAAACCAAAACCTTTTGTCTGGACAAAACCGGCTGGCGACATCCTCGCCAAGGCCGGTCGAATCCATGTACTATCCGACTGAGTCAGAGCACTAGCGACGCGGCCCCGGCAGGGCATTTAATGCGAACGCCGTTCGCTTGCTGCCTCAAAAATACCCGCCTTCGAACCCGGCACTGTCCGGCACCGCATAGGCAGTAAATTGGCAGCACGAATCGTGCCCCGTAACGAATATGGCCATAACTCATTGAAAAGCCTTGGCGTCCCGTAGGGGATTCGAACCCCTGTCGCCGCCGTGAAAGGGCAGTGTCCTGGGCCTCTAGACGAACGGGACGAGGCAGGAGCGCATTAAGCCAGGGGGATAATTTTTACAAGCCATGCGGTGGAATATTTCCTGCACCACTGCAACGGCGCCCCAACCGGCCACTTTTCAGTGGGTTGGGCTTAAAACCACTCTCACCCTCCCGCTCGCCGGGTCCACCAGCAGCAGGCGGTCGCCGGCTGGGCCGTTTACCCACACCGCCACATCTCCCCCCGCCCCGGCAATGCCAGCAATATGCTCGCCCGCCGCCAGCCCGGCGCCAGCCACGGCCACGGCAACGCTCCCGCCCGGCACGGCCAGCGGGGCCGCCACCATCGACGCCACGGGCTTCCTGGCATAGATGCGGTGGATGACCGTCCCGATAACCAGCGCCGTGCCGAGCACGATCAGCAGCCCCATGCCGCCCACCAGCGCCTTCAGCCCCCGCAAATCCCCCTGTGGTTGATCCCGCATATCCACTCCCTGAAATAACCGTCACCGCCGCGCCGGAAGATGCCGGCGTGCGGCTCGACATGTTCCTGGCCAGGGCCATCGGCACCATCTCGCGGTCCCGCGTCAAGAGCATGATCCTGGAAGGCCTGCTCACCCGCGACGGCACCATCACCGCCGACACCTCCGAGCCGGTGCGCCCCGGCGCCACCTACAGCCTGCGCCCGCCGGCCCCCGCCCCCGCCACGCCTCAGGGCGAGGCCATAGACCTGGCCATCCTCTATGAGGACGAATACCTCCTGGTGCTCAACAAACCCGCCGGCATGGTGGTCCACCCCGCCCCCGGCAACCCGGACGGCACACTGGTCAACGCCCTCATCGCCCATTGCGGGGAAAGCCTCACCGGCATCGGCGGTGAGCGCCGCCCCGGCATCGTCCACCGGCTGGACAAAGACACCTCCGGCGTCATGGTCGTCGCCAAAACCGAGCTGGCGCACACCCGCCTCTCCGCCGCCTTCGCCGCGCGCGACCTGGAGCGTGAGTACAAAGCCATCTGCTGGGGCATCCCCTCGCCCACCAGCGGCGCCATCCATGGCGACATCGGCCGCGACCCGCGCGAACGCAAGCGCATGGCCGTGGTCACCCGCAACGGCAAACACGCTCTAACCAATTACCGGATAATTCGTAACTTTGGCACCGCCGCCGCCCTGCTTTCCTGCCGCCTGGCCACCGGCCGCACGCACCAAATCCGCGTCCACCTCGCCCATATCGGCCACCCGCTGGTCGGTGATCCAGTGTATCTGCGCCGCCGCCCAGCGGTCGCCAAAACGCTCGCGCAGCCAGCGCTGGACCTCGCGCTAGACTTCCCCCGCCAGGCCCTGCACGCGGAAACCCTGGGCTTTTCCCACCCTATTACGGGCGTGGCCCTGCGCTTCTCCGCCCCCCCGCCGGCCGACTTCCAGGCCCTCATGGATGCATTGCAAGCATGCAGTTGAAACAGGACTGCAACAGTCCTTTTTGATTGACGAAATGCGCAAGCACCCCATAGACTGCTCTCCGAGCTAACCCAACGGGCCACGCATCTGGCCGGATTGTTACTGCCTTTTAAGGGGTAACCACCGGCAAATGCTGGTAACGATACGTAATCCGGACGGTAACGATATTATACTCTGTCCATTTCGTTACGTGACGCGCCGAATCCCTCGGGCACCACAAAACGAAGAAAGCTTTTAGGAGTATCCACTTAATGGCCTCCACGATTTCAACTCTCGGTCCCGATGCCAGCCTGACGCGGTATATGCAGGAAATCCGCAAATACCCCATGCTGGCGCACGAGGAAGAAGAACGCCTCGCCCGCGCATGGCGCGACACTGGCGACCAGAGGGCCGCGCATACGCTGGTCAACTCGCACCTGCGCCTCGTCGCCAAAATCGCCATGGGCTACCGCGGCTACGGCCTGCCCGTCGGCGAACTCATCTCCGAAGGTAACGTCGGCATGATGCAGGCGGTGAAACGCTTCGACCCCGATCGCGGCTTCCGCCTTTCCACTTACGCAATGTGGTGGATCCGCGCGGCGATTCAAGAATACATCCTGCACTCCTGGTCCCTCGTCAAAATGGGCACCACCGCGTCGCAGAAAAAACTGTTCTTCAACCTGCGCCGGCTCAAAGGCCAGATGCAAGCCATCGACGAGGGCGACCTGCAACCCGAACAAGTCGCCAAAATCGCCCACCTGCTGGACGTGCCCGAACAGGATGTGGTCAGCATGAACCGCCGCCTCTCCTCGGCCGACAGCAGCCTCAACGCCCCCATCAAAATGGACGGCGAAGGCGAATGGCAGGATTGGCTCGTCGACGACAGCGAAGGCCAGGAAAGTGAACTCGCCGAACGCGAGGAACTCACAGGCCGCAAAGCCCTTCTCGCCAACGCGCTCAAAACCCTCTCGGAACGCGAACGCCATATCCTGGTCGAACGCCGCCTGAAGGACAACCCGACCACGCTGGAAGACCTCTCCCAGAACTACAATGTCTCGCGCGAACGAGTCCGCCAAATCGAAGTCCGCGCCTTCGAGAAACTGCAAAAGTCGATGAAAACCCAAGTCGCCGAACAACGCCAAGCCGTCCGCGCCGTACAAGCCCGAATGGCCTGATACCGGGATAACGGGGTGATCTGGGGAAGCAAAGCCCCCGGCCTTGCTCCCTTAACCCGTGGCAAGGCCCGGGGTTAGTCGTCCCGGTGGACGCGTTCCATGCGTTCGTGGCGTTCCTGGGCTTCGATGGAGAGGGTTGCGATGGGTCTGGCTTCCAGGCGGCGCAGGCCGATGGGTTCGCCGGTTTCCTCACAATAGCCGTAGGTTCCGTTTTCGATACGCTCGAGGGCCTGGTCGATTTTGCCGATGAGTTTGCGGGCCCGATCACGGGTGCGCAGTTCCAGGGCACGGTCGGTTTCCACGCTGGCGCGGTCGGTGATATCGGCTTCCAGGATGCCGCCTTCGCCCAGAGAGGCGAGGGTTCCGTTGGCTTCCTTTACCAATTCAGCCCGCCAGCGCAGCAGTTTCTGGCGAAAGTACTCGGTTTGCATGGGGTTCATGAACTCCTCGGTATCCGAGGGGCGGTAGTCCGGTGGCAACGAAATTAGCATGCCGTCCGTTTCCTTCAATTCTATTCATGCGGGCCGCAACTGGCCCCCATGGTTGAGCGGGCTTATAGCGATGCCCCTCGGCCAAGCCAAGGCCGGAAAAACAATTAAAGCAGTGGTTTGCGGCGGTGAGGTTTTTTTATCCCGCGTGATCTGGATGCGTGGCGTGGGCCGTGCCATTTATTGCGTATGTTGATGACCGGACAATGGCAAAAATTCCTCAAATAAGTCCGTTTACCCTGGCGTGGACGTTGCAGGACGCTGTTTCGCTGGCTTGCGCCTGGGGGGCTGGCTGTGCGGTAGCGCGGGGCAGCCATTCGCCGGGCGGGGTTCTGGCGCCGGCTGGCTTGACGCTGACGGTACACGAGGCGGCGGCTGCGTTGCGAACGGGCGCCGGACGGCGGTTTTTCAGTTTCGGCAACCAGGAATCGACGCCCGGAATTGGGGCGCTGGCGCCGGTGCTGGATTGTCTCATCGAGCAGGCGGGCACTGGTTTCATGGTGGCGAGTTTCGCCGCCCCGGCGCAGGGGCGCACGGTATACCAGGGGCATTTGTTCCAGGACGGCCGGCTGGTGGTGAATTTGCACCATGCGTTGCGCGAGGTGCTTTCCGGCCGTGTGGGGATTGTGCCGCATGAGGTGGTGGCGGCCGGGGTGCCCGCGATCCGGCGCAAACTGGCGGCGTTCAAAGAGCAAGGCGCGGCGCTGGCGCTGCTGGACGCGGTGGACATGGCGCAATGCGCCGCCATTGCCTTGGCGGTGGAGTCGCAGACGCTAACGGGCGGTCCGGCCTGGCTGTGCCCTGGCGAGGGTGGCGATGAGCCGGCGGCGCCTGGCGGGCGGCTGGTGATCCTCTCCGGCGCCGTGGACCGGCAGACCTTATTCCAGCTTGGCACCGCGCGGCATGTGCTGCCGTTTCTGCAACTGGATTTCGCCGGGGCCAACCCGGTGGCGGAGGCGCTGGCCTGGGCCGCCACACAAGGCGGGGCGCCGGTGATTATCGCCGCATCCGGCGCGCCGGACCGGTTGCGCCGGGATTTGCCGGTGGCGGCGTTGCTGGCGGAGATCGCCGCCGGGCTGGCCGAGGCCGGGGTGCGGCGGTTTGTGCTGACCGGCAATGACACCGCCAGCGCCGTGCTGGACCGGCTGGGGGTAACTCGCCTAACCACCGGCGCCGCCGTGGCGGGGCTGCGCTGGCTCGCCGCCGGGGACTACAATTTTTTACTAAAACCAGGAGGATTCGGCGGGCGCGACCTGCTTCTTGACGGATTTGAGCCACATATACGCCTTAATGCCACGGCTGAATGCACCCCATGAACATCGAACCAAAATTCCTCACACTACCTGAAACCGTTCCGGGTACGCCGCTAATTTCCGTGGTGGTGCCCGTGCATAACGAGGCGGAGAATATCCCGCCTCTGATCGCCGCGATCAGCGCCGCGCTGGCCGGTGTTGAGCATGAGATTATCTACGTCGATGACGGCAGCTCCGACGCCAGCCCGAAGATTCTGGCGGAGATTGCCGCCAAGCTGCCCACGCTGGTGCGCGTGCGCCACCGCGCAAGCTGCGGCCAGAGCGCAGCTGTGATAACGGGCGTGAAAACCGCGCGCGGCGTGTTCATCGCCACGCTCGACGGCGACGGCCAGAACGACCCGGCGGATATTCCCGCCATGCTCGACGCGGCGATACAGGCGGAGGCCACCGGGCCAAAGCCAGTGCTCATCGCCGGGCACCGCGTGCACCGCCGGGACAACGAAGCCAAGCGCTGGGGCTCGCGCATTGCCAATACGGTGCGCGGCTACCTGCTGAAGGACGGCACCCCCGACACCGGCTGCGGCCTGAAACTGTTCCGCCGCGCGGCGTTTCTGGAACTGCCGCATTTCGACCATATCCACCGCTTTCTGCCGGCACTGTTCATTCGCGCCGGCGGCCATGTGGTCTCGGTGCCGGTACGCCACCACCAGCGCACCCACGGCGCCTCACATTATGGCACCTGGGACCGCCTGAAAGTCGGCATTGTCGACCTGTTCGGCGTCGCCTGGTTGCAACGCCGCTGGAAACTGCCACATATTGACCCCACACCATGAGTGACAGCATGAACCGCGCGACGTCTCCTACCGCCATCGCCGCAACCAAAGCGATAAAACCCGCGCTGATGGCGTGCGGGATGATCTCGGTAGCGGCGGCACTGCCGCTGCTGGGTGCCGCCTCGGCGCAGGTGACGCTGGTGAACCTGCTGGCACAGGGCGGGGTCCGCGGTCCGGCAATGTTCCTGCTGGCAGCGACCTTCCTCACCGCCATCGGCCTGCCCCGCCAAGTGCCTGCGTTCATCGCGGGTTATGCGTTTGGCCCGTGGTACGGCACCGCCATCGCGCTGGTCAGCCAGGTGCTGGCGTGCAGCCTCACCTTTATCTGGGCGCGCGCCGTCGGGCGGACCTTCATCAGCCGCTATTTCGGCAAGGTGCTCCGCAAGATCGACACCACTTTGGCGGCACAGCCCTTCATCGCGACGCTGACGCTGCGGTTGATGCCGGTGGGTAGCAATATCCTGCTCAACCTCGCCGCCGGGCTGTCCTCCATCCCCGCTTTGCCCTTCCTCGCCGCCTCGGCCATCGGGTTTATTCCGCAAACCCTCATCTTCGCCGTGTTCGGCCAGGGTAGCGCGCCAACACACGCCCATATGCTGATACTCGGTGGCGCCATGTTCATCGCCTCCGCGACTTTGGGCATGGTGTTGCTCCGCCGCTCGCGCCGCATTGCCGCCTAGAGACTGCGCCAGAAGGCGCTCCGACGGCCGTCTAGCAGCGATTTTCTGCGCTCCGGTGCTCAAAAATCCCCGCTATACGACTCGCCGGAGCGCCTTCTGAAACAGTCTCTTAACACTTCGCCCGGCGACGCCGCGGTGCCGCATCCCGGCATGAGCTTCCGCGAATTCGTGGCGTGCATCGCGCTGATCCAGGCGACGGTGGCGCTGGCCATCGACATGATGGTGCCTGGCCTGGGGCAAATAGGTGCCGCGATGCATCTGACCGTGGCCAATCAGCGCCAATGGGTCATCACCGCCTTTGTACTGGGGTTCGGCGTGGCGCAGTTGCTCTACGGCGTGGCGGCGGACCGCTTCGGCCGGCGGCCGATTCTACTGTTCGCCCTGGGCCTGTACGCATTATGCGCTTTCGCGGCGGCGGCGGCGCCCGGGTTCCACTGGCTGCTGGCCGCGCGCGTGGCGCAGGGGTTCGGCGCCGCGGGGGCGCAGGTGGCCACCGTTTCCATTGTGCGCGACTGTTATTCCGGCCGCCGCATGGCGCAGGTGAATTCGCTCTCCTTCATGGTATTTCTCGCGGCACCTATTTTTGCCCCCTCGCTCGGCCAGCTGGTGCTGCTCGTGGCCCCCTGGCCGGTCATTTTCATCGGCCTCGGGGTCTACGCCCTGATCATCGCCACCTGGGCCGGGCTGCGCCTGCCCGAAACCCAGCACCCCGAGGACCGCCGCCCGATCGTCTGGCACGAGGCGGCGGCGGCGCTGCGGCTGACTCTGACTAACCGCTTCTCGCTCGGCTACACCCTCACCTCCACCCTGCTGCTCGGCGGCTGGCTGGGGTTCATCAACTCGGCGCAGCAGGTGTTCGCCGGAGTGTTCCATGTGCCAAAACTGTTTCCATTGATTTTCGCCGCCTGTTCCATCTGCATGGCGGTGGCGGCGCTGACCAACGCGCGGCTGGTGGAGCGCATCGGCATGCGGCCCTTGGCGCATCTGGCGCTGGTTGGCTACATTTTGGTGGCGCTGGCGCAGGCGGCGCTGGGGGTGAGCGGGCACGACAACCTGCTCCGCTTTGCCCTGTTGCAATCGGCCATGATGTTCTGGTTCGGCCTGCTCGGCGGCAACTGCGGCGCCATTTCCATGGAGCCGCTGGGGCATATCGCGGGCACGGCGGCATCCGTGCAGGGGTTCATGGTCATGTTCGGCGGCGCGCTTATCGGGCTGTATATCGGGCAGAATTTCAACGGCACGCTGGCGCCGCTGTGCCTCGGGTTCTGCGTGTGCGGCATGCTGGGGCTGGCCATGGCCGCCTGGGCCGAGCGCGGAAAACTGTTCCACGCGCGGCCGCCGGTTACTACCTGAAGATTACTCCGCCGCCACGCGCACGGCCACGCCGGAACTGCGGTAAACATTGCTGCGGTAAACATTGAGGAAGCCTTCCGCCATCGCGGCGCGCGAGGGGGGAGGTGTAATTCCCGCCGCCAACCGTTCCCACAAACCCTCCTCGGTGGCGGCGCGGCGCATGGTCCCGGCCAGGGCACGCGCATCGCCGAGTTCGAACAGCAGGCCGTCCACGCCATCGGTAATGCGCTCGGCCGGGCCGCCGGCGTTGGAAGCAATGACCGGGCGGCCAAAGCCCCAGGCTTCGGAGATCACCAGGCAGAAAATCTCCCACCACAGCGAGGGCGCCAGGCACCAGTCGATCCGCGCCATGAGCGCCTGCAGCTGGTCCGGATGATAGCCGCCGTTAAAGACGATTTTCCGTTCGAGCTGGGGCAACGCTGCCTCGGCGGCAATAAATTCCTCGATCCCGGCGCGGCATTCCGGGCTGGCGAACTGGATGTTGCCGCCGTTGATCTCGACGCTGAAATCGGTGAACCCCTCGGCGCGCAGCAGGGTCACGGCGTCCAGGATCACTTGCACGCCCTTGGCGTCGACCAACTGGCCGAAGAAGCCGAAGCGGTTGCGGCGCGGGCGGGCAGGCGCGGGCAACGCCTGGCTACGGCGCAGATCCATCCCGTTAGGCATGTACATGAATTTCTCGCGCGGCAGGCCCCAGTTAACAAAGGGCTCGACCATGAAGCGGCTCGGCGTGGTGAACACATCCACGGCTTCCAGGTGCCGCTTCATCCACATTTCACGCATGAAGTAATGTTCCGGCGGGCGTTCCGGCCGGCATTGGTGGCAACGCACGGCGGAGGCGCTGGTACATAGCGATTGATCGGTGAAGCGGCGCATATGGCCGTCGGCCACGCAGATGGTCAGGAACTCATGCGCCGTAAAGACTATTTTCGCCGATGGCAGCACCCTGCGGGTGAGTGTCAGGTAGTCGATGCCCAATGTCTGGAAATGGTGGAAATGCACCACATCCGGGTTGATGAGCGCCAAGAAATCCGCGAAGGCCTCCGCCAGTTGCACGTTGCCGCCCTTCTGCCAGGGGTAGTCATATTCCTGGCTGAGAAAGACATACTCATCGGGCCGGCCATCGAAGCCCGTAATCCGCGCGCCGCTTTTGTACAAACTTGGAGACATCTCAGTGATGGTCGCGAGCAGGACCGGCTCCACATCCGGCATCTGGCGCAGGCCCTGAAACAGCTCGTAGGCCACCTGCTGGCTGCCGCCGCGTACCAGTTCGGGGTGGTACATGCAGATTATCAGCACTTTCATGGCGACACCTCACCGCCAAAGCCAGGGTAGCTTGGCTCAGGCCCCAACAGGCCGTCATGCACCATCTCGCTCCAATTTCTGGTGAACAGCCAGCGGTTGACGGCCAATCCACCCTCATGCTGCGGGCGGCGATCGGAGCCGGCCCCTTCCACATGCCAGAGCCGGATATCGTGCAGCCAGGGCAAGCGCCCGGCCTCGATGCTTTTCAGGCACAAATCCGCGTCCTCGTAATGGCCGAACACATAATCCTGGGTGAAACCGCCAAGCCGCTCGAACCAGGGGCGATCCACCGACATGAAAGCGCCGGTAACCGCGGGAACCGGGCGGGGTTTGAGGAATTGCGCCGTATCGGGCGGGGCGCCCTTGCCGTAATGTTCAACGCGCAGAATGCTGGTCTCATGTTTGCGCCGGCCGGGAAAGCCGGGCAGCGTATCGGCCTGGAAATACATGCCCGCGTGCATCAGTGAACCGTCGTCATAGTACAGCGGGGCGCCAAACAGGGCGGTTTGCGAGGGCGGCAGGGTTTCAACCAGGCTGGTGTGCTTTTGCGCCCAGGCGCCGTCCTTGGGCAACACATCCGGGTTCATAATCAGCAGCCGGTCCGAGCTCGCGTGTTCCGCGGCGGCATTGTTGGCGGCGCCGAACCCGGCGTTGCTGTTGAGGATCACCACGCTCATGTCCAGCCCGTAGATCAGGCTGCATAGCTTTGCCTCCTTGAGCACGTTTTCGGCGATCCAGGGGCTGTTGACCACGTAAATGAACTCGTAGTCGCGCATGCCCGGCAGTTTGGAAAACATTGCCTGTTGCAGGAACATATATTCCGCCTTGCCGTAGAGGCAGACGATAATCGAGCCTTTATAACGCTGGCCGGCGCCGCCGAAACGTTCAACATAAGGCTCATTCACCGCGCGGCGGCTGAGCATTTTGTTAAAATCGACCATCTGCTCGCCAATCGAAGCGTCGATCGCGGCCACGGCCTCAAAATACGGGTTGCCGTAATATTTGGCCTGCGCGAACTGGCTGAGCATCAGCTTGCGCATGTCGTGGTCCTCGACCATCTCGGCCGTGACCATGAAGCTGATTTCCGCGCCCGATTTCAGCCGCGCCACCACGCTGCACACCCCGCCGGGCAGCCGCCGCGCGGCGAACAGGAAGCCGATAAACCCGTATGGGTGGCGCGCGGCGGTGGCCAGCGCCTCCTCGGTATCCGGGCGGCGCTGGCGGGCCAGGCTGCGCCCATCCAGCGAGACCGACCAGTTGGAAAAATACAGCTCCAGGCTGTCGAGCGGGTCGGTACTGTCGTTGACCCACCCGGCCACATATATGCCGCCGGCATGCGAGAGCTTGACCGCGTCCACCGCGCCGGCGGGCGGCTTAAGCTTTTCGCGGCGCATATCGGCGTGGGCGGCCATGTTAATCCGTCCACGCACCACCCCTTGCGGCATGATAAAGGGACGGCCCTCGGCGCGGCCGTATCTTTCGTAATGCTCCCAGCCGGAGCGGAAGGCGCCGCTGGCCACGGCCAGACGCACGTCAGGGTTCAGGCGAAGATAGGTCTCCTCGTCAAACGCCACGGCGGGATTTGCAGCAGCTTCACCGCGGCTGGCTGCCTCCTCCGCCGTTGCGGCCGGATCGTCGATATCTGCCATCGAAGCCTCATCCATACTTGCGCCGTTCCGTGCGGCGGCACATAAACCCAGATTACTTATATCCCCTTACGTTACAAGGATAACGCGCATAATGGCCTGCGCGCGCGTGCGTTAATTTGCCGCGGGGGTAGGCACTTCGTTGAGGTACACGGCAATAGCGCCGGCATTCTGGAAGGTGAACGCGCAAGGCACGATACTGCCCATGGCAACCGGGAAATGCGCGGTCTGCAACAGCAGGTGCGGGCCATCGGGCGCCAGCGTAACGGTCTGCCCGGCCGGGATGACCAGGCTCTGCAACGGTTTACCGTCCGCGCCCACCAGCGCGGTGGTATCCGCGATGGTACAGTTCCACGCCATGAGCACATCGGCGGTGCCGCTGGTATTATGGATTTGCACAAACCCCTGCGTTGACTGCCCGATCTTTTTTACCGGCCAGACGGCGCCGTGGTCGGCGGTGATATCCTGCGCGGCCAGGGCGGCGGCGGGTGTTGCGAGCAACGCTGCGGCAGGTGTTGCGAGCAACAACGCGGTCAGCAAGGCGGAACCCAGATTAATCTTCATGCTAGGCTTTCATATTTTTCAAGTTGCCAGGAGACGGGTTCTTTTGCCGCCAGATCGTACCAGTTGGCAACCAGCAAATGCGCACGCACGGCGGCGCAATAAGCGGTGGCGGTGGCGCTGAGCGGCGGCTGGTAGGTGAGGAAGCGCGCCGCCACCGGGGCAAACATGGCATCCGCGGCGTTGAACGTGGCGCCAAAGAGATAAGGGCCGCCGGCGCCAAAAGTTTCACGTGTGCGCGACCAGATGGCGTCGATGCGGGCAACATCGGCCAGGCTCTCGGGGTTTTGCCCCAAACCAGGGTAGCTACGGCCAAGGTTCATCGGCATGGTCAGGCGCAGCGCGCGGAAGCCGCCGTGCATTTCCGCCGCGATGGAGCGGGCGTGCGCCCGGGTTTTCTGCTCCGCCGGCCACAGGCTGGGCGCAAACTCCGCGCAATATTCCGCGATGGCCAAGCTCTCCCATATCCGCGCGCCGTTGTGCTCCAGATAGGGCACCATGCCGCTGGGCGAGGCCGCCTTCACCCCCGGCGTGTTACCCCCGGCGAGCGGAATGACGATCTCCTCGGCCTCGATCCCCGCCAGTTTGACCATGAGCCAGCCGCGCAACGACCAGGAGGAATAGCGCCTGGTGCCCAGATAAAGTTTTGCATCCATAATTCGTCTCTCCGCTTGGCCGCCGCGGCGTAGCATGTTTTGGCCGTCCCGGCAGCCTATGATAACCAGCTTTTATGCTCCAAACGCCCCCCCTCGCCTGGGCCGGACTCCGGCTGGACCGCCCCCTCGTCATGGGCATCCTCAACGTCACGCCGGATTCCTTCTCCGACGGCGGCTGGTACGACACGCCCGAGGCCGCGATTGCCGCCGGGGAGGCCATGCTGGAGGCCGGCGCTGATATTATCGACATTGGCGGCGAGAGCACGCGCCCAGGTGCCGAGCCGGTTTCCTCGGCGGAGGAGATGGACCGCATTCTCCCCGCCATCGAGGCGCTGGCTGCGCAGGGCGCGTTAATCTCCGTGGACACCCGCAAGGCGGCCACCATGGCGGCGGCGCTGGATGCGGGCGCTAGGATTATCAACGACGTTTCCGGCCTCACCCATGACCCCGATGCCAGCGCCCTGGCGGCAAAACGCGGCTGCCCGGTGGTGCTGATGCACACGCGCGGCACGCCCGCCACCATGAACACCCTGGCGCATTACGATGACGTCGCGGCCGACGTGCTAGCCGAGCTGACCGCCGTGCGCGACGCCGCGCTGGCCGCCGGAATAAAGCCCGGGAACATCGCCCTGGACCCCGGCTTCGGCTTCGCCAAGCTTGGCGCGCAAAACATTCTGCTCCTGCGGGCCACCGCCCGTTTTGCGGCCCTCGGCCACCCGCTTCTCATTGGCCTCTCCCGCAAAAAATTCATCGGCGAATTCGGTGGCGAGCCCAACCCGGCCAAACGCGGGCCAGGGTCCATTGCCGCCGGGCTTTATGCGGTGACACAAGGGGCGCATATATTGCGCGTGCATGACGTACCGGAGACGGTGCAGGCCTTGCGCGTATGGGAAAGGCTGACAGCGGGTGACGATGGACCAAATCTCTAAACGCCGGCTCTTCGGCACGGACGGCATTCGCGGCACTGCGAACACCGCCCCCATGACGGCTGAAATAGCCCTGAAACTCGGCCAGGCCGCCGGGCTGCTGTTCACGCGCGGCAACCACCGCCACCGCGTCATCATCGGCAAGGACACACGGCTCTCCGGCTACATGCTGGAACCCGCCCTTACCGCCGGATTCATCTCCGCGGGCATGAACGTCACCCTCGCCGGCCCCTTGCCCACCCCGGCGATTGCCATGCTCACCCGCTCGCTCCGCCTGGACCTCGGCGTGGTGATTTCCGCCTCGCACAACCCTTACGAGGACAACGGCATCAAGCTGTTCGGCCCGGACGGTTCAAAGCTCTCCGACGAGACCGAGCTGGAAATCGAGGCCCTGATGGACATGGACCTCTCCACCCGCCTCGCCGCCTCCAACAAACTTGGCCGCGCGTCGCGCCTGGTCGACGCCGCCGGGCGCTACATCGAAGCCGCCAAATCCTCCCTGGAACGCGGCCTGCGCCTGAACGGCCTGCGCATCGTGCTGGATTGCGCCAACGGTGCCGCCTATAAAGTCGCCCCCGCCGCGCTGTGGGAACTCGGCGCCACCGTCATTTCCATCGGCGTCGAGCCCGACGGCTTCAACATCAACCGTGACGTCGGCTCCACCGTACCGCAAAACCTCTGCGCCGCGGTGCTGGAACATGGCGCCGACATCGGCATCGCGCTCGACGGCGACGCCGACCGCGTCATCCTCGCCGACGAGCACGGTGAAATCATCGACGGCGACCAAATCCTCGGCCTCATCGCCCGCGACATGCACGAAGCCGGGCGTCTGACCGGCGGCGGCATCGTCGCCACCGTCATGTCCAACCTCGGGCTGGAGCGGTTTCTCGGCGCGCAGGGCCTCACTCTGCACCGCACCCAGGTGGGGGACCGCTACGTGGCCGAGGCGATGCGCGAAAAATCCATCAACCTCGGCGGTGAACAATCCGGCCACGTCATCCTCTCGGATTTCGCCACCACGGGTGACGGCCTGATCGCAGCACTTCAGGTGCTCGCCGTGCTGGTCCGCTCCGGTCAACGCGCCTCGGAAGCTTGCCGCGTGTTCGCCCCCCTGCCGCAACTGCTGCGCAACGTGCGCTTCTCCGGCCCCTCGCCATTGCGCCTGCCGGAAATCAAAGCCGCCATTGCGGCGGCGGCGGAAAAACTCGGCAACACCGGCCGCGTGCTCATCCGCCCCTCGGGCACCGAGCCGCTGATCCGCGTCATGGCGGAGGGCGAGGATTCCGCCCTCATCCACCAGATCGTCGGCGAACTTTGCGGCACCATCGCGCTGGCCACCACGCAAGCGGCTGAGTAAATGTTCCGCGTGTTGACGATTGCCGGCTCGGATTCCGGCGGCGGCGCCGGCATTGAAGCCGACATCAAAACCATCTCCGCTTTGGGCAGCTACGCCTGCACCACCATCACGGCGGTCACCGCGCAGAACACTTTGGGCGTTTTTGGCGTCCACCCTCTGCCCGCTGATTTCGTGCGCCTTAGCATTGAGACCGTGCTCGCCGACATTGGCGCGGACGCCATCAAACTCGGCATGCTGGCCAACGAGGACATCATCCGCGCCGTCGCCGCCTGCCTGCCCGCGAACGTGCCCGTGGTGCTGGACCCAGTCATGGTCGCCACCTCCGGCGCCGTGCTGCTGCCCGATGCCGCGATCGCCGCCCTGCGCGAACTCCTCCTCCCCCGCGCCACCCTGGTCACCCCCAACCTGCCCGAAGCCGCCAAACTCACCGGCCTGCCCGTGGGGACGCAAGCCGAACAAATCGCCGCCGGCCGCGCCCTGTTGGCGATGGGCGCGCATGCGGCCCTCATCAAGGGCGGCCACGCAAGCGGGGATATTTTATCCGACTATCTCATCACCCCGGACGCGGTGGAAACCATTTCCCTCCCCCGCCTGCACACCAAAAACACCCACGGCACCGGCTGCACTTTGGCCTCCGCCATCGCCACCGGCCTCGCCCAAGGCATGACACTTTCAGCCGCCGTCCACCGCGCCCGCAACTACCTGCAACAAGCCATCGCCACCGCCCCCGGTTTCGGCGCCGGGCATGGCCCAGTGAATCATTTGGTGCGGGTGTAGGATGGGTTAGCGCAGCGTAACCAATCCTTTTCCTCGGGAGGCTATTCGTCAAAATGAAAATTACCTTGCTCGGCAGAATTAACACTGGGCCCCAGTGGCTGGAACACTGCTACGCGGGTTTTTCCGCTGCCGGACATACAGTGCAAATCTGCGTCACGCGTAATCCCGCACTGAACAAGTCCATCGACCAGTTGCTGCGCTCCCCATTAATCGGCGCACCGCGTACCGCCAAAATCGTCCGCGACATCACCCGCTTTAAGCCGGACCTGATTTTGGCGCCTTACGGCTTTGAAACTCCCCTGAGCATCCTTGAGCGCGTCTGCGCCATTCCTGGCAGGGGGAAGCTCGTTGCCTGGGTTGGGGACCTGTTCCCGGCATCAGACATTGCCAAGGCTGCCTGCTACGACGCGGTGGCCTATACCGATCGGTATTTCATATCCCTGCACCAGAAATTAGGTTTTCCAAACACGGCCAGCTACGTACCTCATGCGGCCAGCCCCAGCTTCACCGGGGTGCCAAACATGGCGCGCAGGCCGGAACTGGTATTTGTTGGCCGCCCCGCGCTGAACCGTATTGATCTGCTTACGAGGATGGAAAGCCCTATTACTATTTATGGTCCGGACTGGCCATTTTTTCACTCGATCGCACATGATGTTCACCCTGGCAGGATTGGCTTCGACGCCGTGACGCGCATCTATCAGAGCCATTTAGCGGTCCTCAACATCGCCAATGGAGGGCAGGTGGTGGGCGGGTTAAACCAGCGCAGTTTTGACCCATACCTCTCTGGCACTCCCGTCGTCAGCGACGACGTGGCGGATCTACCCGAATGCTTTGAGCCAGGGAAAGAGGTGCTGGTCTATGACTCCGTTGAGGCGTTGAACGGCATATACGCGCGCCTGCGCCGTGAACCAGCATTAGCCGCCACCATTGGGGCCGCGGGGCAAAAACGGGTGCTCAAAGAGCACACCTACGCCAACCGGCTAGCCGCCATCGCATCCCTATAATCTCTGTATTGCCTTTGATTTTTTTAAAGTAAGTTGTAGGATGGGTGAACGCAGCGCTACCCATCCTACGCTTGCTACGAAATTAATCAGCAGCCCCCGTGGTACGCGCAAGTACAGATTCATAGGCCATGCTACCGGCTAAACCTACAATTTTGTTGTTTTTTCGACACAAACCCGCACAAATTGGGGTGCAAGTAAAAAATTAAGCCACACTAACAATTCGTTATAGCGGAAACCTCACAAATGCTCCACGTGAAGCACCCCCGCCACGCAAAAGCGCTGCCCAGCCTGTCCGCCGCTCCACTACGCTTGCCGGGGGTCAAAGCAAGGTGGCCGGGCGTGGTTAAATAATAACTGGCGCCGGGGCCCCTCCGGCCCCGCTCAATCGCGGATGGCGCCAGTCGTTCGGTCGCGAACGTCCGGGCCATTTCACGAATGGCGAGTTGATCGTCATCAAGGTTGAACGAGAGGCCACCCATGGTCATTAATCCATCGTCGGGATGACAAAGCTGGCGCCGTCTTTAACGCCCGACGGCCAGCGCGACGTGACTGTCTTGGTCTTGGTGTAGAAGCGAATCGAGTCCGGACCATGCTGGTTGAGATCGCCGAAACCCGAACGCTTCCAGCCGCCAAAAGTGTGGTAGGCGATAGGAACGGGGATGGGCACGTTCACGCCGACCATGCCGGCCTGTACGCGCGAGCAGAAATCGCGCGCGGCGTCGCCGTCACGGGTGAAGATAGCGGTGCCGTTGCCGTATTCATGCTCGTTGGGCAGGCGCAGCGCGTCTTCGTAATTGGCGGCGCGGACCACCGTCAGCACCGGCCCGAAAATCTCTTCCTTGTAGATTTTCATGTCCGCGGTGACGTTGTCGAACAGCGTGCCGCCGATGAAGAAGCCGTTCTCATAGCCCTGCATCTTGAAGCCGCGGCCATCGACCAGCAGGTTCGCACCTTCGGCGACACCGGCATCGATGTAGCCCCTCACGCGGTTCAGCGCGTCCTTGGTGACGAGCGGGCCGTAGTCGGCGCCAGCGTCGGAGGACAGGCCAACCCGCAGTGCTTCAACACGCGGGATCAGTTTTTTCACCAGCGCATCGGCGGTGGCTTTGCCGACCGGTACGGCAACCGAAAGCGCCATGCAGCGTTCGCCGGCGGAGCCGTAGGCGGCGCCAACAAGGGCATCGACCACCTGGTCCATGTCCGCATCCGGCATGATGATGGCGTGGTTTTTCGCGCCGCCGAAGCACTGTGCACGTTTGCCGTTCTGCGCCGCGGTTGCATAGATGTAGTTGGCGATGGAGGAGGAACCGACGAAGCCGACCGCCATGACTCGCGGATCGTGCAGGATGGTGTCCACAGCTTCCTTGTCGCCGTTCACCACGTTGAAAATGCCCGGTGGGCCGCCAGCGGCAAGGAACAATTCGGCCAGGCGCAGCGGGACCGAAGGATCGCGTTCGGAGGGCTTGAGGATAAAGGCGTTGCCACAGGCGATGGCCGGGGCGGCCTTCCACAGCGGGATCATGGCCGGGAAGTTGAACGGGGTGATGCCGGCGGCGACGCCAAGCGGCTGGCGCATGGAATAGACGTCAATCGCGGTGCCGGCGTCGGTGGTGTATTCGCCCTTGAGCAAATGCGGGATGCCGATGGCGAATTCCAGCACTTCAACGCCGCGCTGAATGTCGCCCTTGGCGTCAGGCACGGTCTTGCCGTGCTCGGAGGAGAGCAGGCGGGCCAGGGAGTCCATTTCGGCGTTGATGAGGTCGAGGAACTTCATCAGCACGCGGGCGCGGCGCTGCGGGTTGGTCGCGGCCCAGGCTGGCTGCGCGGCGGCGGCGTTGGCAATCGCGGCCTCAACCTCGGACTTGCTGGCCAGTGCGACTTTCGCCTGCACGGCACCGGTGTTGGGGTCAAAAACATCGGCAAAGCGGCCGGATGTGCCGGTGACGGTTTTGCCGCCAATAAAATGGTTTAATTCACGTGCCATGGGTCTCTCCTCTGGGCAGTTTTTGCCGGAGCTGTCTATCCGCGTTAACATGTCTGATGAAGGGTAATTCTTCCGCAATCATTGCGCATATTTGCACAACCAGCCCGTGCGCATAGGGGCAGGCCATGGCCGGACGTAAGCGCATGTAAAACTGGGATGATTTCCGCCATTTCCTCGCGGTGGCGCGTAGCGGTACGCTCTCGGCCGCGGCGGAAATGCTGGGGACCGACCACACCACCGTGGCACGGCATATTCAGCGGCTGGAAGAACGCCTGGCGACGCGCATATTTTACCGCAGCAACCTCGGCTACGATTTGACCGCCAGCGGCGAACAATTGCGGCCCATCGCCGAGACCATGGAAGCGAGCTACCTGCGGGCCGCCTCAATGGAAAACGAAAATCCAACGGTATCTGGGACCATCCGTATCGGCGCGCCGGACGGTTTCGGCACCGGGTTCCTCGCCCCGCGCATCCACAAGCTGGCCGCCCTGCACCCCAAGCTGGAGATCGAACTTCTGGCCACGGCACGCGTGTTCAGCCTTTCCAAACGCGAGGCGGATATCGGCATCAGCCTCACCTCGCCGGAACACGCGCGCGTCGTCTCCCGCCGCCTCACTGATTACCGGCTGCATATCTATGCCTCACGCGACTACCTCACGGCACACCCGCCCATCGCCAGCCCCGCCGATCTCACCCACCACGACTTCGTAGGCTATATCGAGGACATGCTGTTCACCCCGGAATTGAACTATCTCAGCAGCATCGGCCCCGGCATCAACGCGCGTATCCGCAGCACCAACCTCACCGCCCAGGCCTACGCCACCGCCGCCGGCAGCGGCCTGTGCGTGCTGCCAGTGTTCATCGCCCGCCTGCACCCCGGACTGGCGCCCGTGCTGCCGGAGGAAATCTCGCTGAAACGCTCGTTCTTCATGCATATCCACGAAGACAACCGAAAATCCGCCCACGTCCGCGCGGCGGCAGCCTTCATCACCACCGAACTGGCGCAAAACCCCGGATTTTTCGGGTAAGAGGTTGGGAAGGTAAGTAAGGCCAGGGGGCAAAGCCCCTTGGCCTTGTTCACTTAACCCTACCTCTTACGCAAATTCGATGAGGAGGTCTTTGGCGTCCACTTGTTCGCCTGGGCGGACGAGGATGGATTTGATGGCGCCGTCGCGGGGGGCGGTGAGTTGGGCTTCCATTTTCATGGCTTCGATGGCGAGCAGGGGTTCGCCTTGGGTGACGGTGTCGCCTTCGCGGACCAGGATGGCGGCGATGGAGCCAGGCATGGGAGCGCCGACTTGTTTGGGGTCGGCTTCGTCGGCTTTGCGGCGGGCTGGGCGCGCGGCGGTGGCGTTGCGGTTGGGCACGCTGATGACGCGAGGCTGGCCGTTGAGTTCGAAGAAGACGCGGACGTTGCCGTCTTCATCGGTGTCACCCAGGGTTTGCAGGCTGACGATCATGGTTTTGCCGGCCTCCAGGGTGACGGATATCTCGTCGCCGGGTTTCATGCCGTAGAAATAGACGGGCGTCGGCAGGACGGAGACCGGGCCGTAGGTGCGCATGGAGGCGTTGAAGTTGGTGAAGACCTCCGGGTACATCAGGTAGGAGGCCAGGATTTGGTCGTTGAACTCGATGCCGCAGCGTTCGGTTGCGGTTTTGCGCACGGCTTCGATGTCAGCCGCGGGGATGAGCGAGCCGGGGCGGACGGTGATCGGGGCTTTGCCTTTCAGCACTTTTTTCTGCAGGGATTCGGGCCAGCCGCCGGGGGGCTGGCCGAGGTCGCCGTGCAGCATTTCGACGACGGATTGCGGGAAAGAAATTTCCTTCGCCGGGTCGGCGACGTCTTTCGCGGTGAGGTTTTGGCTGACCATCATCAGCGCCATGTCGCCCACGACTTTGGAGGAGGGGGTGACTTTGACGATGTCGCCAAAAAGGTCGTTGGCGTCGCGGTAGGCGCGAGCGACTTCGTGCCAGCGGGTTTCCAGGCCGAGTGAACGGGCCTGTTCGCGCAGGTTGGTGAACTGGCCGCCGGGCATTTCGTGCAGGTAGACTTCCGAGGCGCCGGATTGCAGGTCGCTCTCAAACGCTGCGTACTGACCGCGCACGGCTTCCCAGTAGAAGCTCATGCGGCGGATGGCGTCGGGGTCGAGGCCGGTGTCGCGCTCGGTGTGGCGCAGGGCTTCGACCAGGGAGCCGAGGCAGGGCTGCGAGGTGAGGCCGGACATCGGGTCCATGGCGGCATCGAAGGCGTCCACCCCGGCGTTGACGGCGGCGAAGACGGTGGCGCCGGAGATGCCGGAGGTGTCGTGCGTGTGCAGGTGGATCGGCAGGCCCACATTTTCCTTCAGGGCTTTGACGAGCACGCTGGCGGCGGCGGGCTTGAGCAGGCCGGCCATGTCCTTGATGGCGAGGATGTGGCAGCCGGCGGCTTCGAGCTGTTTGGCTAGATCGACGTAGTAGTTGAGCGAGTATTTGGCGCGGCCGGGGTCGAGGATGTCGCCGGTGTAGCAGAGCGCGCCTTCGGCCAGTTTGCCACTTTCGGCGACGGCGTCGATCGCCACGCGCATGTTCTCCACCCAGTTCAGGCAGTCGAAGATGCGGAACAAGTCGATGCCGCCTTCGGCCGCCTGTTTGACGAAGAATTTGACCACGTTGTCGGGGTAGTTGGTGTAGCCAACGCCGTTGGCGCCGCGCAGCAGCATTTGCAGCAGCAGGTTGGGAGTACGCTCACGGATGCCGCGCAGGCGTTCCCACGGGCCTTCCGAGAGGAAGCGCATGGAGACGTCGAACGTGGCGCCGCCCCAGCATTCCAGAGAGAAGAGTTGCGGCAGGGCGACTGAGTAGGCTTTGGCGGCGGTGATGATGTCGTAGGAACGCATGCGGGTGGCGAGCAGCGACTGGTGAGCGTCGCGCATGGTGGTGTCGGTGACCAGGGCGCGCTTTTGTTCCAGCATCCATTTGGAGAAGCCGTTGGGGCCAAGCTGGTCGAGGATCTGCTTGGTGCCGTCGGTGCGTTTGTTGCCGAAGCGCGGGGCCTCAGGGGTGCGGGCATGTGCCGCCGGGAGCGGTTTGCCGCGGGTTTCAGGGTGGCCGTTGACGGTGACGTCCGCGATGTAGCGCAGCAGTTTGGTGGCACGGTCGCGGCGTTTGCGGACCTGGAAGAGCTCGGGCGTGTTGTCGATAAAGCGGGTGGTGTAGCGGTTAGCGATGAAGTCCGGGTGGTTGAGCAGGGCTTCCAGGAAGGTGAGGTTGGTGGCGACGCCGCGGATGCGGTACTCGCGCAGGGCGCGGTCCATGCGGGCCACGGCTTCCTCGGGAGTTGGCGCCCAAGCGGTGACTTTCTCCAGCAGGGCGTCGTAGAAGCGAGTCACAACCGCGCCGGCGTAGGCGGTGCCGCCATCCGCGCGGATGCCGAAGCCGAAGGCGCCGCGATAGGCGGTGATGCGGCCGTAGTCCGGGATGAAGTTGTTTTCCGGGTTCTCGGTGGTGATGCGGCATTGCAGGGCGTGGCCGCTGAGGTGGATGTTCTGCTGCTCGGGGACGCCGGTTTCCGGCAGGTTGCCGATGTGGCCGCCCTCGGCGATGTGGATCTGGGCTTTGACGATGTCGATGCCGGTGACGACTTCGGTGACCGTGTGCTCGACCTGGACGCGCGGGTTGACCTCGATGAAGTAGAACTTGCCGGTGTCCATATCCATCAGGAATTCGACGGTGCCGGCGTTGCAGTAGTTGGTGGCGCGGCCGATGGCGAGTGCCGCGTTGCATATCTCGGCGCGTTCGGACTCATTCAGGTAGGGGGCCGGGGCGCGCTCGATGACCTTTTGGTGGCGGCGCTGGATGGAACAGTCGCGCTCGAACAGATGGACGAGGTTGCCGTGGGAGTCGCCCAGGAGCTGGACCTCGACATGGCGGGCGCGGCGGACGAGTTTTTCCAGGTAGACTTCGTCGTTGCCGAACGCGGCCTTGGCTTCGCGTTTGGCGGCCTGCACGGATTCCAGCAGGGTGTCCTCGGACTCGATGGGGCGCATGCCGCGCCCGCCGCCGCCCCAGGAGGCTTTGAGCATGACTGGGTAGCCGACTTGCGCGGCGAGGCGTTTGATTTCCGCCGCGTCGTCCGGCAGCGGGTTGGTGGCAGGCATGACGGGCACGCCGACGGAAATGGCCAGGTTGCGGGCGGCGACCTTGTTGCCGAGACGGCGCATGGTGTCCGGCGAGGGGCCGATGAAGACGATGCCCTCGGCGGCGCAGGCTTCGGCGAAGTCAGGGTTTTCGGAGAGGAAACCATAGCCGGGGTGGATCGCGTCAGCGTTGGCCTGTTTGGCGACGCGGATGACTTCCTCGATGGAGAGATAGGCCTCGATGGGGCCCATGCCGCGGCCGATCAGGTACGCCTCGTCCGCCTTGAACCGGTGCAGCGATAATTTGTCGTGCTCCGGGTAGATGGCGATGGTCTGAATGCCCAGTTCGGCCGCCGCGCGCATGACGCGGATGGCGATTTCGGACCGGTTGGCGACCAGAAGGCGTTTGAAATGCTTCACAGATGTATCTCTCCGTCATGCCGACAATATAGCGCGAACCGGGTGTGCCGGCTTGCACTGGTCGTATCCTAAAAGATTGCTGTTGAGCAATGCCACCCGCCGGGAGATAGGCGGAAATGTGCCTTTTTTTACGGCAGCGAAATTGACTGGTTCATTTTTAGGCGGGCGCCGCGAACGTAAAAAAGGCGGACCAAGCGGCCCGCCTTTTAAATTCACGTTGCTGGAGTTTAGTGACTCAGCGACTGGACAATTTCCTCGGTCATCTTTTTGGCATCACCGAACAGCATCATGGTGTTGTCGCGGAAAAAGAGTTCGTTGTCGACGCCGGAGTAGCCCGACGCCATCGAGCGCTTCACGAACAGCACTGTTTTGGCCTTGTCTACCTCCAGGATCGGCATGCCGTAAATCGGGCTGGCGGGGTTGGTTTTCGCCGCCGGGTTGGTGACGTCGTTGGCGCCGATCACGTACACCACGTCCGCCGAGGCGAACTCGTTGTTGATCGTTTCCAGCTCGAACACGTCATCATAGGAGACACCGGCTTCGGCCAGCAGCACGTTCATGTGGCCGGGCATGCGGCCGGCGACCGGGTGGATGGCGTATTTGACCACGACGTTATCGGCTTTGAGCACGTCCGCCATTTCACGCAGGGCGTGCTGCGCCTGGGACACCGCCATGCCGTAGCCGGGCACGATGATGATTTTCGAGGCGTTCTTCATGATGAAGGCGGCGTCCTCGGCGGAACCGATTTTCACCGATTTGTCGCCCGAGGTGGTGCCGGCCACAGCCTCGCCGCCGGAGGTGCCGAAGCCGCCTAGCAGCACGTTAAGGATGCTGCGGTTCATGCCCTTACACATAATGTAGGACAGGATGGCGCCCGAGGAGCCAACCAGCGCGCCGGTGACGATGAGCGCCATGTTGCCGATGGTGAAGCCGATGCCCGCGGCTGCCCAGCCGGAGTAGGAGTTCAGCATCGAGACCACGACCGGCATATCCGCGCCGCCGATGGGGATGATGATGAGGAAGCCCATGACCAGGGCCAGGATCGCCACCGCCGTGAACAGTATGTAGCTGCCGCCGGAGAAGATGAAGGCCACGATCAGGATAAACAGCAGGATGCCCAGCGCGAGGTTTAGTTTATGCTGGCCGGGGAAGGTGATCGGCGTGCCGGACATAAGCGCTTGCAGCTTGGCGAAGGCGATCAACGAGCCGGTGAATGTGACGGCGCCGATGGCCAGGCCGAGCGACATTTCAACCAGGCTTTCCAGATGGATATGCCCGGTGGTGCCGATGTTGAAGCTCTGCGGCGCGTTCAGTGCCGAGGCGGCGACGAACACGGCGGCCAGACCAACCAGCGAGTGGAAGGCGGCGACGAGCTGGGGCAGAGCAGTCATTTTAATGCGCAGCGCCGCCACGGTGCCGATGGAGCCGCCGATGGCGACACCGAGCACGATGAGCGCCACGCCGCCAAACGACATGCCGCTGTGCAGGAGCGTCGCCAGGATGGCGAGGGTCATGCCGATGATGCCGAGCTGGTTGCCACGGCGCGAGGTGGTGGGGTGCGAGAGGCCACGCAGCGCCAGGATAAAGAGGACCGCGGCGACCAGATAGGCGAAGGAAGTAAGTGACTGGTTCATCTGGCGTGGGCCTTACTTTTTACGGAACATCGAGAGCATGCGGTTGGTCACCACAAAACCGCCGAAAATGTTAACGCTGACCAGCACCACGGCCAGGAAGCCGAACAGATGCGCGACATTGCTGCCATGCAGCCCGGTGGCCAGCATGGCGCCGACGATGATGACCGAGGAGATGGCGTTGGTCACCGCCATGAGCGGCGAGTGCAGCGCCGGGGTGACGTTCCACACCACGTAGTAGCCCACGAAAATCGCCAGCACGAAAATGCTGAACAAATAGACGAAGGGCGCGGCGGGAGGCGCGTTCTGCGCGGCCACGGCGGCGACGCCGGCGGCGTTCTGCGCGAGTATGCTGGCCTGATGCGCGAGGTCTGCCGCCTGCACGGCTAAATCAGCTGGTGTCATGGTTTTGCGCCCCCCTTAAGCGGCTGCGGGAATGAAATTCGGGTGGATGATCTGACCGCCCTTAGTCAGCAGCACGCCCTTGATGATGTCGTCAGTCTCGGTCAGCTTCGGCGCCTTTGCATCTTTATCCCAGAAGGTGGTGATGAAGGTTAGCAGGTTGCGCGCGTAAAGCTGGCTGGCCGCCACCGCGATGCGCGAGGGCCAGTTACGGTGGCCAATGATGGTGACGCCGTTGGCGGTGGTGATGGTCTCGCCCGGCACGGTGCCGGCGCAGTTGCCCCCGGAATCTGCGGCGAGGTCGATGATGATGCTGCCCGCGCGCATGGAGGCGACCATCTCGGAGGTGACGATCACCGGCGCCTTGCGGCCCTGCACCAGGGCGGTGCAGACGATGATGTCGTTTTTGGCGACGGTCGTGGCCATGAGGTCGGCCTGCTTCTTACGGAATTCCTCGGACATCTGGCCGGCATAAGGGCCGGTTTGCTTGGCCGATTCTTCGTCATCAACGCCGATGTAGGTGGCGCCGAGGGACTTGATTTCTTCCTTGGCGGCTGGACGCACGTCCGTGCCGGAGACGATGCCGCCGAGGCGGCGCGCGGTGGCGATGGCTTGCAGGCCGGCCACGCCGGCGCCGATGACGAGCACACGGGCGGGCGGCACGGTGCCGGCAGCGGTCATCATCATCGGAAAGCCGCGCGCGAAGGCGTTGGCGGCTTCGATGAGGGCGCGGTAGCCGGACAGGTTGGCCTGGCTGGAGAGCACGTCCATGCTCTGGGCGCGGGTGATGCGGGGCATCATTTCCATCGCCACGCCGTCAATTTTCGCGGCGGCGAGCGCTGGGACCAGTTCCGGGTCGCCAAAGGTGTTCATGGTGCAGACCAGCAGGGTGCCGGGGGCGATGAGAGCGCGGATGTCAGCCTGCGGCGCCTGCACGGCAAACAGGATTTCAGCGCCTTTCAAGGCAGTAGCGGCATCGGTGGTGATTTGCGCGCCCGCGGCGGCAAATTCATCATCGGAGATCGCGGCGGTGAGCCCGGCGCCTGCTTCAACAGCAACGCTCAGGCCAAGCCCGATTAATTTTTTCACTGTGTCTGGTGTCGCCGCCACACGGGCTTCCCCGGCACGACGTTCTTTTAAAACCGCAAGACGCATGAACCATTCCCTAAAAACCAACCGATTGCGCCGCAGCATGATGGAAGCGGCGTAATTGTTCAAGAGCGCCAGCCGCTCGCTATGTGCGGCACGGTTCCGCGTAACCTCCGGAAAGCCTGGGACATACGGGCCAAAGTTACAAAATAACGACTGCTACGTGGCCTTTTTCGGCGGAAAAACCGAGATAGCGATACTTTAGTCCCCCGGCGGCGATGAACTCCTGGAACGCTTTGTATTCGTGGGCGCGCCAGCCTGGATAATTGAAATATTCATCGAAGACGATAACCGTGCCGCTGCCGATGCGCGGGCGTAGCAGCTCGAAAACGATCGCCGTGCTGATGTAAATGTCGCAATCCACATGGATAAGGGCGCAGGGGGCGGGGCTTTCCGCCAGAAAGGGCGGTAGGGTTTGGTCGAACCAGCCGGCGTGCAGGATTGCGTTGGCGGGGACTTTGGGCAGCCGGCCGCGCAGTGAAAAGGCGCCGGCGGCTTCCTTGGTGCCGCTCCAGTCGCCCGGCAGGCCCTCAAAACTGTCAAAACCGTGCACGTTGCGTTGTGTCAGGCTCGCCAGATGGCGAAGCGAGGCGCCCTTTTCCACGCCGAATTCCATGACCAGACCGTCAGCGGGAGCGCGGGAGAGAGCGAATTTCAGCAGGTCCAGCCGATCGGGCAGCACCATTGCCTCGCCCATATGGGCGATGATGTAGTCCACGGCCTCGCGCTTGGCGTGCAGGCGAAGGTCGATCCACAAATCGTTGGCATAGAAAGAGTGCAGAACCTTCCGGTACGCGCGGGCGATGAAGCCCTCGCGTAGGCCAGTTTTAAATATCGCCATTAACGTCCTCTTTTATTTTTATGCTTTATTCACTGCCGCCAAGGTTACTTTGCTTCCGGCACCCCGGCAATGCGCAATGCCTCCTGCTGGCGCGCGGTAAGCCGCTCGGCGTCGAAATCGTCGACTGTCTCATGGTACAGCCGGCTCCAGTTCAACTCCGCTTTCAGGCGCATGAATACAGAGCCAAGGCCGATCGCGGAGCGGTCCATGAGCACGAATTCGCGCGGCGGGCGCACGCCGCCGGTGCGTTGCAGGCCGGCGTGCACTTTTTGGGCCACCGCGCGGCCGAACTGGGTGTCGCCGTCATCCTGGATCAGGCGGACCCGGTCCTCGCACAGCGGGCCGTAGAGGAACTGCGCCCAATCGTTGAGGATAGTGATTTGCTCGTCCGTGATGCCCGTGAAGCCCCAGATTTCGTAGGCGTGGCGGGCGCGATTGCCGTCGGAGTCGCGCACCGCGGCGTAGAGTTCCAGCACGCCGCCGACGAATTTGGCTGGGAAGACGCGGATGGAGCCGTAGTCCAGCAGGTTGAGGCCGCCAGAGGAGCTGACCTGGTAGTTGCCCAGATGCGGGTCTCCGTGGATGACGCCATAGCGGTAAAAGGGGATGTACCAAGCGCGGAAAAGGGCGGTGGCGAGCGCGTTGCGCCGTTCCAGGCTGGGGTCGCCCTCCAGCCAGGTTTTCAGGCCGGCGCCATTCAACCATTTCATGGTGAGCAGGCGCGGGGTGGTGTATTCGGGCACCGGCTCGGGCACGTTGATGTCCGGGGTGCCGTCCAGCATGGCGTGGTAGAGGCGCATCTGGGCGGCCTCGCGCTGGTAATCCAGTTCCTCGCGCAAGCGCTCGCATAGCTCGACGTAGATGTCGTCCTGGATGATGGCGTTATCCATGCGCCGGTAGAGCGCCATGGCCATTTTCACCTGGCGCAAATCGGCTTCGACGATGTTGGGCATGTCGGGATATTGCAGCTTGCAGGCGACTTGCGTGCCGTCCGGCAGCACGGCCTTGTGGACTTGGCCGAGGCTGGCGGCAGCGGCGGCCTCGTGACCAAAGGAGCTGAATTTTTTCTCCCAGTCCGGCCCTAGTTCGCTTTGCATGCGCCGGCGCACGAAGGCCCAGCCCATGGGGGGGGCGTTGGCTTGCAGCTCGGCCAGTTGGGCTGCGTATTCGGGGGGCAATGCATCAGGCACGGTAGAGAGAAACTGCGCCACCTTCATCATAGGGCCTTTGAGGCCGCCCAGCACGGCTTTCAAATCCCGAGCGTGGCGGGCCTGGTCGGTTTTGATGCCGAGTACACGCTCCCCGGCGATGCGCGCGGCGATGCCGCCTACGGCGCCCGAAGTACGGGCGAAGCGGCCAATGTCGCCAAAGATGTTGCCTTCACGCTCGGCCATTATGCTTCCAGTTCGTCGATAAACCCGGCGATCACGTCCAGCCCCTTTTGCCAGAATTCAGGATGGCTCGCATCCAGGCCGAACGGGGCCAGAAGCTCTTTGTGGCGCAAAGTGCCGCCGGCTTGGAGCATGGTGGTGTATTTTTCCGCGAAGGCGGCTTTGTCTGCGCTCTCCTGATAGACGGCGTAGAGCGCGTTCACCAGGCAGTCACCGAAGGCATAGGCGTAGACGTAGAACGGCGAATGCACGAAATGCGGGACATAGGCCCAGAAGAGGCGGTATTCCTCGGCGAAGTGGAAGACCGGGCCGAGGCTCTCGGTCTGCACTTCCAGCCAGATTTCGCCAATGCGGGCGGGGAGCAGCTCGCCGGTGCGGCGCTCGGCATGCACTTTGAGTTCGAACTGGTAGAAGGCGATCTGGCGGACGACGGTGTTGAGCATGTCCTCCACCTTACCAGCCAGCATGAGGCGGCGGCGCTGCGGGTCGGTCTCGGCGCCCAGCAGGGAGCGGAAGGTTAGCATTTCGCCGAAGACGCTGGCGGTTTCGGCCAGGGTAAGCGGGGTGCCGGACATCAGGTAGCCCTGACCCGCGGCTAGGCGCTGGTGGGCGCCATGGCCGAGTTCATGCGCCAGGGTCATCACGTCGCGGGTGCGGCCGTGGTAGTTCATCAGCACGTAAGGGTGCGCCGAGGGCACGGTGGGGTGGGCGAAGGCGCCGCCGGATTTACCGGGGCGGGGGGCGGCGTCGATCCAGTTTTTGCTGAAGAACGGCTCGATCTGCGCGGCCAGGGCGGGGTTGAAGCGGCTGTAGGCGGCCAACACCGTGTCTTTCGCCTCGGGCCAGGGGATGTTGCGGTCTTCATCGCCGGGCAGGGGGGCGTTGCGGTCCCAGTATTCAAGCTTTTCCAGGCCGAGCCATTTGGCCTTCATGCCGTAATAGCGGTGCGCGAGGCGGGCGTAGGAGGATTTGACCGCCGTTGTCAGGGCTTCGACGACCTCGTCCTCGACCATGTTGGAACGGTTGCGATAGGAGGCCGGGGCGGGATAGTGGCGCCAGTTGTCGTCGATCTCCTTGTCCTTTGCCAAGGTGTTGGTGATCAGGGCGAAGAGCTTTTCGTTGCGGCCCATTACCTCGCCTACCGCCTTGCCAGCGGCTTCGCGGGTGGAGCGGTCAGGGTCGGAGAGTTTGTTGAGGGCGGCGGAGAGAATGAGGTCCTCGCCGTTCACCGGCACGCGCATGGCAGCGGTGGTTTCATCGAACAGGCGGCTCCAGGCGGCGTGGCCGGTAACGTCTTTTTCCATCAGCAGTTTTTCCAGCTCGCCGGAGAGCTGGTGCGGTAGGAATACCCGCAGGTCACGGAACCACGGGGCGTGGCGGGCCAAAGCAGGGTCTTGCAATTTGGCGGCCAGATCGGGCTCCGAGAGGAGGTTCAGTTCCAACGTGAAGAATAGCAGGTGGGTGTTGATGAGCGTCACGCGCTCGGACATGGTCTGGTAGAATTTGCCGTGCTCGGGGTTGTTGGAGTCAGCTGCGAACACCAGTTGCGCGAAGGAGGCGGCACGGCCGAGGGTTTCAGAAATGCGTTCGTACTCATGCACCGCGGTGGCAAGGTCGGCGCCGGTCAGGGTGGTGAGTTTATCCTTGTAACGGGACTCGAAGGCGGCGGCGGCGTCCTGGGCGGTTTGCAGGTCAGCGGTGATGCGCGGGTCGTCCAGCCCGGCGTAGAGGTCATTCAGGTTCCAGGCTGGCAAGTCAGTGCCGCTGCTGGAGATACCCTCTGGGTGCCGCACGATCCGGGATTGCCGCATGGAAAACCGCTCCTTCGATGTTGCCGCCAGATGTAAGCGTTACTGCGCCGAGGTCAAACCGGGGCGGCATTTGGTTATGCCGGGGGAAGCCGGTATTTAGACTTTTAAAGTAGGAGATTGCATGTCCGCACCGGGCCTGAGACGCGACGCTGGTCCTGTGGGCCTGTTATTTGCCAGCCTGGGGGGCATGATCGGTTCCGGCTGGCTGTTTGGGGCGTTGAACGCGGCAAAGATTGCCGGGCCGGCGGCGATGGTCTCCTGGGTGATCGGCGGGGGGGCGGTGCTGTTGCTGGCGTTCGTATTCGCCGAGCTGTCCACGATGTTTCCGCGGCCGGGGGCGGTGATTGTGTTTCCGGATTTATGCTTTGGGCGGCTGGCGGCGCAGGTGATGAGCTGGATCAATTTTCTCGCCTATGTCGCGGTGGCGCCGATCGAGGCCGTGGCTGTGGTATCCTACGGCAATAATTTTCTGCCGGGCATGGTAGTGCCGGTAACGGGTGTGCTCACGCTGCGGGGACTCGGGGGGGCGGCGGGGTTGATGGTGGTGTTTTTGGTCATCAACCTGCTGGCGATCCGGCTGGTGCTGCGGATTAACAATGCGATTACCTGGTGGAAGCTGGCGGTCCCTGCCCTGACCGTGGTGACGCTGATTTGCGTGCATTTCCGGGTGAGCAATTTTACGCAGTTCGGGTTTGCACCGGCGGGGGCGGATGGGGTGTTCGCGGCGGTTTCGGGGTCGGGGATTATTTTCACCTATCTCGGGTTCCGGCAGGCGATTGAGTTGGCTGGCGAATCAGCTAATCCAGCAAAGGCGCTGCCCTTTGCCATCTTGGGGTCGGTGCTGCTGTGCGTGCTGCTGTATTGCGGGCTGCAACTGGCGTTCATCGGCGCGCTCAGCCCGGCGGACCTGGCGCAGGGGTGGGGGCATTTGAAGTTTCCGGGCATTTCCGGGCCGTTTGCGGGGCTGGCCGGCGGGCTGGGGCTGACCTGGCTGGCGGTGACACTTTATGCTGACGCGGCGATTTCACCGGGCGGGACAGGGATTATTTACAACACCACGGCGTCACGGGTGATTTATGCAACCGCGGACTCGGGGCTGCTACCTGGGCGGTTTGCTCAGATTTCCGCCAATGGCGTGCCCGTGACCAGCCTGGCGTTGAGCTTTGCCGCCGGGTTGCTGTTTTTGCTGCCGTTGCCGTCTTGGCGGGTGCTGGTGACGTATCTGTCGTCCATCGGTGTGCTGGCTTATGGCATCGGGCCGGTGGTGCTGTTCGCGTTTCGCAGGACGCTGCCCGAGGCGCAGTTTCCGCGCCCGTTCCGGCTGGGGTGGGCCGATGTGATCGCACCGCTGGCGTTTATTGTCGCCA
Organism: uncultured Alphaproteobacteria bacterium; assembly: GCA_963696195.1. Classification (GTDB taxonomy): domain Bacteria; phylum Pseudomonadota; class Alphaproteobacteria; order Acetobacterales; family Acetobacteraceae; genus Acidocella. Next base: position 396,630 of record OY968826.1, on the reverse strand, counting down.
ATCTCGTGGTGTTCTGGGCGGGGGCGGTGGTGGTGGATCACCTGTTCGGCGGATTGCTGGCCGCGTTTGTGGTGTATTGCGCATATCAAGCTGTGACCCATGGCAGCTTGGCGCATCTGGAATGGCGCGGGGCGTGGTGGATTGGACCGTATTTTGGCGGGTTGTGGCTGATTACGTTTCTAGGACCGCTGCATGGAACCGGTGTGCTGAACAATGCGTCAGGGGCCGGCGTACTGGCACTGTTCAGCGTGGCAATTTTGTATTTGGCCCGCGCCTGCGCCGTACCGGATCCGGCACAGGCGAAGGCGCGGTTTTTGCAGTGACGCGCCGCGCGCCTTACATGCCGATGGCGCGGCGGTAGACGTCCAGCAGGGTTTCCTGCTCCTCGATCTCGGCGGGCTCCTGCTTGCGGATGCGGATGAGCTGACGCAGCACTTTTACGTCGAAACCGGCGGATTTGGCTTCGGAATAGATGTCCTTGATGTCCGAGCCGAGAGCTTTGCGCTCTTCCTCGAGCCGCTCGATGCGGTCGATAATGCTGCGCAGACGGTCGCCCGCGACGTTGGTCGGTTTCTCATCCGTTGCATCAAGCGCCATGGTAGTTCCTTACTTCTCAGGGAGCGCGGGGATAGAGGCTTAGAACCCTCAACGTCAATGCCCCTGTTTGGCGGCGAAGGCGGCTTGGGCTTCCGGGCTGGCCTGTTTTTGGTGTTGCGCCTGCCACTCTTTGTAGGGCATGCCGTAAATAATCTCGCGCGCGTCGGGGTCGGACAGGGGGATGCCTTGGGCTTGCGCCGCCTCGCGGTACCAGCGGGAGAGGCAGTTGCGGCAGAAGCCGGCGAGATTCATCAGGTCGATATTTTGCACCTGCGGGTTGGCGCGTAAGTGCGCGACCAGGGCACGGAAGGCGGCGGCTTCCAGTTTTTCGGTATGGGCGGCGTCGATCTCGGGTTTGCTCATCCTGGGGCTCCTGGCATACTGGCGTTGTGGAGCATGATACCGCCAATCGTCTGCGCGCGATATTCCAGGCGGCTATTGCGGCCGCCGATCCTGCGGTTTGCCTGGCCCCGCATCTGCCGCCGCCTGGCAAGGGGCGTAATATTGTAATCGGTGCGGGAAAGGCCGTGGCTGCGATGGCGGCGGCCGTCGAGGCCGCGTGGCCGGAAGGGCAGCGAATTGAAGGCGTGGTGGTGACCCGGTACGGCCATGCGGTGCCGACGCGGAAAATTGAGGTTTTACAGGCGGCGCACCCTGTGCCGGATGCGGCGAGCGAGGCGGCGGCGAGCCAGATTATGGCGGCGGTGCGGGGTCTTGGGCCGGAAGACCAGGTGATTGCGCTGATTTCCGGCGGGGCATCAGCGCTGCTGGCGCTGCCGGCGCCGGGGGTAACGCTGGAGGATAAGATTCTGGTGAACAAAGCGCTGCTGGCCTCCGGTGCGCCGATTGCCACGATGAACCGGATTCGCCGGCAGCTTTCGGGGATTAAAGGCGGCAGGCTGGCGGCGGCGTGCGCGCCGGCAAAGCTGGTGACATTGGCGATTTCCGATGTTCCGGGGGATGATCCGGCCGTGATCGGGTCCGGGCCGACATGGATTGAGGGGGCGGATTACCGGCTGATTGCAACGCCGATGCTGGCGTTGCGGGCGGCGGCGAAAGCCAGCGGCATGAAGGTGAAAATACTGGGGGATGCGCTGGAGGGCGAAGCCGCTGAACTGGGGTGCGGCATGGCGGCGTTGGCGTTGGCGGAGAGCGGACCGGTGCTGTTGCTCTCGGGCGGCGAGACCACCGTGACGATCGGCGCGCAAAAACCTGGGCGCGGCGGGCGGAATATGGAGTTTTTGCTCAGCATGGCGATTGCGCTGGATGGAGCCAGAAATGTTTACGCGCTTGCGGGGGATTCCGATGGGATTGATGGCACCGAAGATGCGGCTGGGGCGATGATTGGTCCGGATACGCTGATCCGGGCGCGGGCTTTGGGGCTGGATGCGGCGGACAGCCTGGCGGCGCATGACAGCTACAGTTTTTTTAAATCTCTTGGTGATTTGATCTTCACCGGGCCGACGCGGACCAATGTCAACGATATTCGTGCTGTAATGATTTTATGAGGTTTGCATGACCGAACGCCTGCGCCGCCATCGCCGTACCAAGATTATCGCAACACTGGGGCCGGCGAGCGCCACGCCAGAGGTGCTGGCGCAATTGTTTTTGGCCGGGGCCGATGTGTTCCGGCTGAATTTTTCGCACGGAAGCCATGCGGGCCATGCGGCGCGGATCGGCATGATCCGGGCGTTGGAGAAGAAGTTTGGCCGGCCTATTGGGATTTTGGCGGATGTGCAGGGGCCGAAGCTGCGGGTGGGGCAGTTTCAGTCCGGGCGAGTAACGTTGCAGGCGGGGCAGAAGTTTACGCTGGATATGAATGCGGCACCGGGTGATACGCGGCGGGTGTGTCTGCCGCATCCGGAAATTCTGGGGGCGGTGGAAATTGGCTCGATGCTGTTGTTGGATGACGGCAAATTGCGGCTGCGGGTGTTGCGCAAGCGCGAGGATCATCTGCTCACCGAGGTGTTGAACAGTGGTGTGCTCTCGGACCGCAAGGGGGTGAATATTCCCGATGTGGTGCTGCCCATACCGGCGCTGACGGCGAAGGATATTGACGATTTGAACTTCGTGCTGCCGCTGGGGATTGAGTATGTCGGGCTTTCGTTTGTGCAGCGGCCGGAGGATGTGGCGCAGGCCAAGAATTTGGCGGCGGGCCGGGCGTTGGTGATGGCCAAACTGGAAAAGCCGCAGGCGCTGGAAAATCTGGAGGGGATTTTGCGCCTGGCTGATGCGGTGATGGTGGCGCGCGGTGATCTGGGCGTGGAGTTGCCGCCGGAGGATGTACCGATTGCGCAGAAACGGATTATCCGCGCGGCACAGCAGCGGGGTATGCCGGTGGTGGTGGCAACGCAGATGCTGGAGAGTATGATTTCCGCCCCCGCGCCGACGCGCGCGGAAGCCTCCGACGTGGCGACCGCCGTATATGATGGGGCGGATGCGGTGATGCTCTCGGCCGAGTCCGCGGTGGGGCAGTATCCTCGCGAGGCGGTGAATATGATGGACCGGATTATTGCCCGCGTGGAGCGCGATGAGGACTGGCGGCGGGGGATTGATGCGAAGCGGCCCGCGCCGGAGAAATCCTCGGCCAATGCGATTGCCGCCGCCGCGGTGCAGGTGGCGCACACCATCGGCGCGCAGGCGATTGTGGCGCTGACGCAGTCTGGGTCCACCGCGCGGCGGGTGGCACGGGACAAGCCGGACTGCCCGGTGGTGGGGCTGACCACCAGCGCCGAAATGGCGCGGCGCATGGCGCTGGTGTGGGGGGTGCATGCCGTGCTGACAAACGGCGTGCATTCCATGACCGAAGCGGTCGCGCAGGCGGTTAAAATTACCCGGCAGGAAGGGTTCGCCAAAAAGGGCGAGGAGATCGTCGTGGTGGCCGGGGTGCCGTTCGGGCAGCCGGGGACGACCAATGCATTACGGGTGGTGAGAGTGTGAGCGCGGGTTACAAATTCATGGGTTTCGATGAAATGTTTTATTGTGAATGGGTTGCGGGATTTAATAAGAGTGATTTGTGCCTTGGCGGCGTTGCGGATTCTCTGTATTGATGCCGTGGAAATTATATTTTCGAATCAATCAGAAGGATTTCACATTGCATTCAACGGGGACCGCCGGGGGTTATCATAGAGCCGGGATGGCGGTTGGCCTGACCATGCTGACATTAGCGGGTTGCGCCAAACCGGAACCAGTCGTGGAAATTGCACCGCCGCCGCCGCCGCCGGTGGGGCATGTCTACCCGACCATGGTAGCGGTGCCCGCCCCGGCGTCCCACAGGATTAAAATTACCCCAGCGCAAGAGGTAACCTATCAGCAGGCGTTCAATGTTATCGCGCTGAAGTCGGCTTTGATGGTCGGCGCGCTCTCCTGCGGGCAGCAGCGCCAGTATGATGCCTTCATGACCAATTTCCAGCCGCATGTTCTGGCGGCACAGCATGTGATGGACGGTTACTTCCACCGCGTGGGCGGACGTGCCGGCCAAAGCCGGGAAGATGATTTCGTGACGCTGCTGGCGAACAACCAGTCGGTGAGCGCGGAAACGCAGGGCTCGTTCTTTTGCCTGAACACCAGCGCCGAATTCAAAGCCGTGCTGGCGCTGCGGACACCACAGGCGCTGGATAGTTTTGCGACCGATCAGCCACCGGCAGTGCCGGCCACGGTGGCCTACATGGCAACGGCCAGCCAGCCCTGAAGCAGGCTGGTTTATACAAAAACCCCGGCAGGTGACTGCCGGGGTTTTTTTCTTGGCCGCGAAACAGCCTCGCTTAGTTGAGGATGATTTCCACGCGGCGGTTCTGCGGCTCGCGCACGCCCAGCCCTGTTGGCACGAGCAGGTTCGTGTCGCCAAAGCCCCGGGCCGTGATTTCCGAGGCCGGGACGCCATCGGCCACCAACTGACCCGCAACGGCCTTCGCACGGCGGATGGAGAGGCCCTGGTTGTAGACCGGCGTACCGGAGGTGTCGGTATAGCCGTTCACATCAATCGTCGTGGTGGACTGGGTTTTGCTGTCCGAAGCGGCCTGCGCGATGATCTGCGTGGCGCGCGAGGTCAGGTTGTACTTATCCCAGTCGAAGAACACCAGATAGGTCTTGGCCGGAGCCGGGGCAGGAGCCGCGACCGGGGGAGGAACAACCTCAGCCACCGGCGCCGGCGGTTGCGGCGTAAACAGCTGATAGCGCAGACCGATCAGGATCTGGTTGTTGTATTCACCCGACACCTTGGCCGAGACTGGAACAACGGGGGGGAGATCAATTGTGCCATCGAAGGTGCGCGAGCCGGCCAAACCAACGAAACGGTATTCCAGCGTGGCGGAAAGCCCGGGAACAAAGCCGATCGGAACGGCCAGACCGGCGATACCCTGATAGGCAAATGCGCTGCGAGTCTGGTTCACCCGGACGGGGCCGGCCGTGAAATTGTTAACATCGTCTTCCTGCCAGCCCACGCCAGCACCAACATAGGGGTAAAGATAAGGCAGGCCGATGTCGAAATCGTACAATACGTTGGCGAAAGCGCCATAGCGGGCTTCGTTTCCACGAGCGGCGAGCTCAAAACCGGGAAGCTTAACGTGATCCGCATTGTTATAGATGTAGTCACCCTCGATCTCGGCGCGGAAGCCATTACCCAAACCGTATCCGAGACTGACCTCACCGGCGTAACCGTCCTTCATGACGATCGTGGCATCAGGATCCACATAATGGTAGGTGTATTGAGCCTTCTGGTTGCTCTCAAAATTCAAGCCAAAGCCACCTCCCACATATGGGCCGGTAACTGGCTGGGCCTTCGCGACAGATGCAAAAATGAGCGGTACACTTACCGCGGTAACAGCAAGCAATGCTAACTTGTATTTCATTATAAGCCCCTGTACTTGTTAAGTTTAATTTATGTGGCCCTATCTCACAACGGGAACTTTATTATACTTCCGTCATTTTATTGTTGATATAAGTCAAACAGGCAATGTCTTATATCAATTGTATTAGGTACTGAGCGTATTTAGCAATGTCAGGCAGGATTCAACAAGGTAAATGCATTTCATCTGTTAACATTTTATAGCTGTTGTATTTTTGGTACATTTTTGCGCTGTGAAGCAGGCAATGCGAATCAGAAGCAGCCGATGACCCGGAAGGTTTCGCCCGCATCGCCGACGACTGTGGCGCCTGGGGTGGAACGGACCATCCAGCCCCGGAAAAGCGGCGGCCCCGCAGAATTCGCTAAGGCCTGCACGGTAAGGAAAATCGCGGCATCGGGGAGTTCGCCGGAGGGACGGCTGACGCAGGACTGCACGGAGAGTTGGAGATCTCCCACATTCGCCTGGCTTCCGACCGGGATGGACAGCTGGGAAGTGCTGCCGTCGACCTTGTTGAGCACACCCAGCAACGCGGTGGTGCCCGTTGTCCAGTCGTTGGGGATGGCCGGCGCGGTATCCGCCACGGCGGGTGCGGTGGTGGCCGGGGAGGCCGTCCCGGCTTGAGGCGCCGGCGGTACCGGGGTTTGTACAAGGCCTGGCGGCGGGGCCGGTACCACGGATGGTGCAGGCGCCGGGTTGGCAAGCGGGGCTGAAACAATGGCGGGCGCTGGCGGAACCGCCACGGAATTTTGCGCCTGCCCCCAGGCCAGGCCGCCGGTGGAGAGCACGAGCAGGGTAGCGGTGGCGCAAAGACGCATTATTTCGCCGGGGTGGACGTGAGTGCGGCGGGATTGGCCAAGCCGCCCTGATTGCCTGCGGACGGCGCCGGTGAGCCGCTTGTTTTTCCACCTGAGCTGCCGCCCATGGAGAAGATGAATTTGCCCAGCAGATCCTCGATATTGATCGCCGACTGGGTCACCGGAAAAGACTGTCCAGCAGCCAGCATGCTGTTCGAGCCACCTGGCGAAACCGCTACATAGTTGCCGCCCAGCAAGCCATCGGAGGTAATGGCGGCGCTACTGTCGTCAGGGACTTTGATGCCATTGTTGATGACCAGTTGCACGATGGCGGCATAGGTGTTGGGGTCGAGGCGTTCCTCCGCGACATGGCCAATGACCACGCCGCCGATTTTAACGTCCGCGCCAACGGTAAGCCCGCCGATGCTGGAGAATTGTGCCTGCAACGGGTAGCCGCCGGCGTTGATCTCGCCGGACTGGCTGAGCGCGTAGACCAGAAACACGGCCGCGGTGATGATGACGGCAAAGCCGGTGAAAAGCTCGGGAAGTTTGCGGGTCATTATTTCTGGTCCGGTGTCCAGGATTCATAGTCCGCCGAGGCTGCCGCGCGCTGCCCCCCCTGATAGTCATGCCCGGCGGGGCGATAGCCCGCCGCCGTGCCTGTAAGATTGGGCTGGTGCGGTTTTTCCCAGGATTTGGCGCCGGTCTCGGGCAGCGGTTGATCCGTGAGATGATGCAGCCAGGCATGCCAGCGCGGGCCGATAACCGAAGGGTCCGGGGCTCCGGCATAAACCACCCAGCGGCGGCCGTTGCGGGCGATGCCATGGGCGGGGCGCTCAAAATAATGGTTGCCCATCTCGTCCCGCCCGGCGAGACGGCCATGGCGGAGCGTGTAGAGACTTAGGCCGGGATTAAAGATAAGCCCGCGCAGGCCGCCAAGCTGGCTGATTGAGACTTTGGCATCGGTGTGGGAAGTGCTCATGCCGCCTGATATAAGTGATGCTTGCGCCGTGGTCCATCTTGAAGTTGGATACAGACTATCCACAGTATTTTGTGGTTGGATGCAAAATTTACCACTATATGCACTTTAACTGGCGCACGGCTCGGCATAGGATGAGGGCATGGGCAATTATAAAACTGACAAATCCTGGCACGGCATTAAACAGACGGTTTTCGCCGGACGCATGGACCCCGACGCCATCGCGGTGGAAGTGAAAATCCCCGCCGCCTGGGGGGCCGCGGCCGCTGATGCGTTGGCGGCGATGCTGCCGGACCGGGGGGCGCTGGATATTGCCCTGGCGGCGCAGGCCTGGATTGCACCGATTGCGGCACGGGCCGAAACCGCCGGGATTTCCTCGGACTTGGCCGCGAAACTGCACGCGCTTCTGGCGGCGCGGATGGGCAGCCCGAGCACCAATGTGTGGCAGAACAAAATGCTCGGGCAGCCGGGCTTTGTGTTCAACCTTAGTGCGTTTCTCGACGCGGCCGGCGTTTTTGATGTTGCTGGGTTGGGCGATGCCATACGGATTGCGGTAACGGCATTGACCCTGGGCACACCCTCCGCGCACCGGCTGAACATTGGGTTCACCGACCTTAACCTGTTCCTGGCGCGGCTGGGGCTGGATTATGACGCCGCGCAGGCCCGGGATGTGGCCGTGATGGTGACGGCGTTTATCGGCGCGCAGGCGGATATCGCCTCGGCCGGGTTGCTGGCGCGTGGCGCGGCGCCGGGATACCCGGTGACGGCGGCTGCGCTACCGGCGGAGTGTGTGGTGCCGGGGCTGAAAGAAGCGGCGGTAGCCGCGCAACAGGAAGCTCTGGCGGCCGGAACGCGCCGGCATGAGAGCTTGCTGGGTTTTGCCGAGACGCCCGAGGTGGAGGCGCTGCTGGGTGCGGAAGTTCGTAATTTTGCCCCTGCCCTCTCGCCGTTGAATGCCGAGGGACAGCTCAGCCATTGGGCGCATGCGCGGCTGGCGGCGCAGGGCCTGAGCGCGCAAGCGGCGCTGGTTAAAATGCTCGGCGGTGAACCGTTGTTCACCCCTGTGCGCCCGGCGGCGCATGCCGCCATGTTTGACGCGCTGGAGCCCTTGGTGGCGCGGATGCCGGCTCGCCCGGCCGCCCCGATGCCCGCACGGCGGCAATCCAACCGCGAGACCCTGCCCGCGCGGCGCAGCGGCTATACGCAGAAAGCCAGCGTTGGCGGGCATAAATTGTTTCTCTCCACCGGCGAGTACACCAACGGCCGCCTGGGGGAGATTTTCATCGCGCTGCATAAGGAGGGCTCGGCCTTCCGCGGCCTGATGGACGCGTTCGCCATCGCGGTGAGCCTGGGGCTGCAACATGGGGTGAACCTGGAAGATTATATCGAGGCGTTCACCTTTACCCGCTTTGGCCCCGCCGGGGCGGTGGAAGGCGATCCGGCGGTGCCGCAGGCAACCTCGATGATCGATTATGTGTTCCGTAACTTGGCGGTGAATTATCTGGGGCAGACGAACCTGGCGCCGGCGACGCCGGAAGCCGCCGATACCGTGGGTGACGGCGCGGCTGATCGCGCGCCGCTGCTGCCGCTCGACCTGCCGGTTCCCGCCCCGCGTGAGCGCCGCAAGAGCCTGAAACTGGTGAGCAACGCATGAATGTAGTCGAACGACTCGCGGACCTTGGGATCACGTTGCCCAAGCCAATGCCGCCGGTGGCCACCTACGTGCCGGTGAGCATCACCGGGAACCTTGTAACCGTGAGCGGACAACTGCCCGCGATCGGCGGCAAGGTGGCGGTAACGGGGAAACTCGGGCTGAATGTGTCCATCGAGGAAGGCCAGCACGCGGCGCGGCTTTGCCTGATCAATGTGCTCGCACAGCTGGAAGTGGCGCTGCCGGGCGGCCTGGCCAGCATTACCAAGGTAATCCGGCTGGGCGGTTTTATTGCCGCGACGCCGGAGTTCTCGCAGCATGCCGTGGTGATGAACGGGGCTTCGGACCTGACCGTGGCTGCCTTTGGCGAGGCCGGGCGGCATGCACGCTCGACCGTTGGTGTGGCGTCCCTGCCTTTGGACGCCGCTGTTGAAGTCGAAGGAACGTTCTGGATCGGCTGAGTCCTGGCTGGGACCGGGATCGCCACCATGGATCCGCGGGACTTGGAAACTCCCAAATCCGTAAAGCTGATCTTGCTTATGGATCAAGCCCAGCTTCCATGGGTATAGGTTCCATGGGTATAAGCTTGTAACCATGAGTCAGCACAGTTCCTCGCGTCTTCCAGCCCGCATGGCGGTGAATATACTGCTTGACGGCGTGCTGGCGGCCCTGGCGGTGGGCTTGAGCTTCTGGCTGGCCAATCCGGCGTCGCCCGTGCCGCAACCGCACACGCTGCCGATAAGTGGCGCCGTGGCGATCTGGTTGATCGGGATGCCGCTTGGGCTCGCCCGGCTGCATTGGCGGTTTATCTCTTTCCGTGACCTGGCGGTTATCGGCACCGCCGCGCTGGTGACGGCGGTGATGCTGGTGCTGCTCATGGTCGGATCAGGCATCCCACTGCCCTCCCCGGCTTTTCCGGCCATCCTGGCGCTTGCCCTTGTGGTATTTTTGGTTGCGCCCAAATTTCTGTACCGGCTGGCTCGGCTCCGCAACTCGGAGCGGCGGACGGCGGCACAAAGGGCGGTGCTGGTCGGAGATGCGCAAAGTGCTGAGCTGTTTCTGACCGCGCATCACCAGGCCACGGCCTCGCCTTACCGGGTAGTGGGATTGATGGCGCTCTCGGCCAAACATGTTGGCCAGCGGCTGCATGGGCTGGATGTATTTGGCGCGGTTGAGGGCGCCGAGACGGCACTGGCACGGCTGGAACAAAAGCCTGATTTGCTGATTATCACCGCCGGCGGACTGGCCGGTGATGCCCTGGCGGGGCTACTGGCTGTCGCCGAGCGCAGCGGTATCAGGGTGCTGCGGGCGCCCAGCCTGACGCGGTTGGCCCCGGTGGAACAAAAGCTGGAATTGCAGCCGATTGCCATTGAGGATTTGCTGAACCGCCAGCAGGTGCGGCCGGACCGGGTAAGCATGGCGCGGTTGATTGCGGGCAAGCGGGTGCTGGTAACGGGTGCCGGCGGCAGCATTGGCGCGGAGCTGGCGCGGCAGGTCGCGGGCTTTGCTCCGGCGGAAATCCTGTTGCTGGACAATGGCGAGTTTGCGCTTTGGCAAATTGACATGGAACTGGCGGAGCTGAACCCCGAATTGCCGCGCCGCGCGGTGATCGGCGATGTGCGCGATGCCACGCGGATGATGGCGTTGTGCCAGACATTCCGCCCTGAACTGGTGTTTCATGCCGCCGCGCTGAAACATGTGCCTATTGTGGAGGCGAACCCGCTGGAGGGGATGCAGACCAATGTGCTGGGTACACGGGCGGTAGCGGATGCCGCGGCGGCCAGTGGAGCGGCGATGATGGTTTTGATATCGACCGACAAGGCGGTGAACCCCAGCTCGGTTATGGGGGCGACAAAGCGGCTAGCCGAGATGTACTGCCAGGGCTTGGACGTGCAAGCGCGGCGCGGGGAAAACCGGACGATGCGCTGCGTGACCGTGCGGTTTGGTAATGTGCTGGGGTCCACGGGCTCCGTGGTGCCGCTATTCCGCCGGCAGTTGGCGCAAGGCGGGCCGTTAACGGTGACTCACCCGCAAATGCAGCGCTACTTCATGACCGTGCGGGAAGCCGTGGGGCTGGTATTGCAGGCCTCGGTCGTGGGCAGCGGCGAAGCGGCGATCCCCGATGGAGGGATTTTCGTGCTGGATATGGGTGCGCCGGTGAAAATCGCGGATCTGGCGCGGCAGATGATCCGGCTTGCCGGGTTGCGGCCGGATGTGGATGTGGCGATCCAATTTACCGGCCTTCGTCCCGGCGAAAAATTATTCGAGGAAATGTTCCACGACGGTGAGCAGCCAGAGCCGACGGGTTATAAAGGGCTGCTGATGGCATGTCCGCGGGTAACCGATGTGCGGCTGGTGGCAGCGGCGATACGCGATCTTGAGGCGGCTTGCGTGGCTAGCGACACCGCCGGGGCACTGACCGTGCTGGCACGGATGGTGCCTGAATTTGTGCCGGCGGATGGTCTCGCCGTTTTGAGCCCGGCGAGGTAGGATTGGTATTATGAACGCTGAAAATTTTTCCCCGGTACCGTTTCTCGACTTGAAGGCGCAGCAGGCGCGGATTGGCCCAAGTCTACGTGCCAGACTCGATGCGGTGCTGGCGCACGGGCAGTATATTCTGGGGCCCGAGGTGGCCGAGTTGGAGAACCGGTTGGCGGCGTTTTGTGGCGCGGCCCATTGCGTGACGGTGAGTTCCGGCACCGATGCATTGCAGATCGCGATGATGGCCGAGGGCATTGGCCGCGGCGATGCGGTGTTTCTACCGGCCTTTACCTATACCGCCACCGCCGAGGTGCCGCTGCTGCTTGGCGCGACGCCGGTGTTCGTGGATGTTGACCCGCGCAGTTTCCAGATTGATCTGGCGAGCCTGGAAGCACGGATTGCCGACGTGAAACGGGCTGGGGTGTTACGGCCACGTGCCATTGTTGGCGTGGATCTGTTTGGCCAGCCCGCCGATTGGGATGGGATTCGTGCAATTGCGCTGCGCGAGGGGCTGTTTACGCTGGATGACTGCGCGCAGAGTTTTGGCGCGGCGCTGAAAGGTGAGCGGCTGGGCAAGGCCGCCGACGCCACCGCAACCAGTTTTTTCCCCTCCAAGCCGCTGGGTGCGTATGGCGATGGCGGCGCGCTGTTTACGGAGTTGGCGGAGCGGGCGGCACTGTTCCGGTCGCTGCGGACGCATGGTGAGGGTACCACGCGCTATGAGGTGATGCGCATTGGCATGAACGGGCGGCTAGATACGATGCAGGCTGCCGTGTTGCTGGCAAAGCTTGAAGTGTTTGAGTGGGAGATTGCGCGGCGGGACGAGATCGCGCGGATTTATGATTCGGCTCTGGCGAATGTGCTGGAAACGCCTGTGCGGGTGCCCGAGAGCGTGAGTGCCTGGGCAGTGTATTCGGTGCTGCTGCGTGATGAGGCGGAACGTGAAAAGGCGAAGGCGGCGTTGCAGGCGGCGGGGATTGGGCATGCGGTGTATTATCCGCGCGCGCTGCACCAGCAGCCGGCTTATGCCTCTTGCCATGACGGCGTTTCGCTGCCGGTGGCGGAAGGGTTGGGGCACCGGATACTGGCGCTCCCGATTCACCCGGATTTGAGCGATGCGCAGGCCGCGCGAGTGGCTTCGGTGCTGCGCGCCGTGCTGGTTTAAGCCAACATGCCGCGCGGCGATCTGTTCCCCGAAATCGGGCCATACCAGACCGGGTATCTGCCGCTTTCCGACGGGCATGTGATGTATTGGGAGCAGGTCGGCAATCCGCGCGGCAAGCCGGTGCTGTTCCTGCACGGCGGGCCGGGCGCGGGTGCTGGTACAGTACACCGGCGGTTTTTTGACCCCAGCGTGTGGCGGGTGATTATTTTCGACCAGCGCGGAGCGGGGCGATCGACGCCATTGGGCAGCCTGGTGGCGAATACCACGCCGCATCTGGTGGAAGACATCGAGGTGTTGCGTAATTTTTTGGGGGTGGAGCGCTGGCTGCTGTTCGGCGGCTCCTGGGGCTCGACGCTGGCGCTGGCCTATGCGCAGGCGCATCCCGAGGCCGTTATCGGCGCGGTGCTGCGCGGGATTTTTCTTGGCCGGGCCGCGGAGGTGGAATGGTTTCTCCATGGCATGGCGTGCGTGTTTCCCGAGGCGCATGCGGCGTTTGCGCAGTTTCTGCCGGAGCATGAACGTGGCGATTTGCTGGCCAGCTATTTGCGGCGGCTGACGGACCCTGACCCAATGATCCACGGGCCGGCCGCTCGGTGCTGGAGCATTTACGAAGGCTCGTGCTCGACTTTATTGCCCAGTTTTGAAGCCGTATCGGCGTTTGCGCAGGACCGCTCGGCGCTTGGGCTGGCGCGGATCGAGGCGCATTATTTTGTGAATAACCTGTTCCTGCCTGAAGTAGGATTGCTCGGCCATATGGACGCGTTGCGGAGTATTCCAGGTGAAATTGTGCAGGGACGCTATGATATGATCTGCCCGGCGCAGTCGGCTTTTGAGCTGACGGCGGCATGGCCCAGCGCACGGCTGACCATAGTGCCGGATGCCGGACACTCGGCCCTGGAACCTGGGGTGCGGACGGCGTTGATTGCGGCGTTGGAGCGGTGCCGGACGCTGGCGTAAACTTAAACCAGTTTCCCGTCGCGCAGGGTTAACTGGCGGTCCATGCGTTTCGCCAGATCTGGGTTATGGGTCGCGATAAGCGCCGCGACATTTTCCGAGCGGACGATGCGCAGCAGTTCCTCGAACACGATGTTGGCGGTGTGAACATCAAGGTTGCCCGTGGGCTCGTCGGCCAGGAGCAAGGAAGGGTTGTTGGCAAGCGCGCGGGCAATGGCGACCCGCTGCTGCTCGCCGCCCGAAAGTTTGCCGGGCAGGTGGTCTGCGCGTGCCGCGAGGCCGAACTTTGTCAGCAACTCCATGGCGCGGATATTGGCTTGCACCTTGGTTTTTCCGGCAATCATCTGCGGCAGGGCAATGTTTTCCAGTGCTGTGAACTCAGCAAGCAGATGATGAAACTGGTAGACGATGCCGATGGTGCGCAGGCGGATTTCCGTGCGGGCATTGTCGGGTAGTTTGCCGGCGTCGTTGCCATTTATGATAACGGCGCCACCGTCTGGTTTTTCCAACAAGCCCGCAAGATGCAGCAATGTTGACTTACCGGAGCCGGAGGGCGCGACCAGGGCAACAATTTCCCCGCGTTGGAGGAATAACTCCGCGCCGTCGAGCACGGTGAGGGATTCAGCGCCTGTTTTGTAGGTGCGGTTGATGGCCTGGAGGTGGAGCAGAAAATCACTCACTGCGCAGTGCCTCGATCGGGTCGATGCGGGCCGCGCGCCAGCTGGGGTAGATGGTGGCGAGAATCGAGAGCGCAAAGGACATCAGCAGGACTTCCATGACCTGATGCCAGTCCAGCTTCGCGGGTAGGGATTCCAGGTAATAGATGGTGGGGTCAAACAGCGGGGTGCCGGTGATTTTGGAGACGAACTCCTTGATTTGCTCAATGTAGGCACAGAAGACTACGCCTATGCCAAAGCCGATGAGCGTGCCAAGTATGCCCACGGAAGCGCCGCACATGAGGAAGATACGGAGAATAGCGCCCGAGGTGGCGCCCATGGTGCGCAGGATGGCGATGTCGCGTGCTTTGTCCTTCACCATCATGATAAGTGAGGAGATGACATTGAAGGCGGCGACCACGATGATGAGGGTGAGGATGAGAAACATGACATTGCCCTCAACCGTGACGGCGGCGAGGAAGGAGTCGTTGTTCTGGCGCCAATCCTGGATGTTGAGTGGCGTGTTGGGCAACGCGTTGACAATGGATTGTTTCACCGCGTCATCGTGGTCCGGGTCAGTGACAAAAACCTGAATTTGCGTGGCGGCGTTGGGTTGCTGAAACAGGTTTTGCGCGGCAGCCAGCGGCATGAAGACGAAACTGGAGTCGTATTGCTGCATGCCGGTCTGGAAGATGGCGACAACACGGAAGCTCTGGATGCTGGGGATGGTGCCGATGATGGTGGCTTTGCCCTGCGGCATGATGAGGGTGATGTTTTGGCCAACGGTGATGCCGAACTGGCTGGCGAGACCGCCGCCGATGGCGATGACGCCGCCACCTGTGAGGTCTGATAAATTGCCCGCAATGATGTGGTTGGCGACCGTGGGAAGGGCCGCCAGGCCATCCGGGGTTATGCCGCGCGCAATGCCGCCGGCGGTGCCGCCTTGCGGGCCAGAGAACAGAACCTCGCCCTGCACGACGGGGAAGGCCGCGGTGACGCCGGGGATGGCACGGATCTTCGCCGACATATCATCGTAGCCCGTGAGCGGCGCGCCGGCGCTGTAGACGCCGATGTCGCCATTCAGGCCAAGGATTTGGGAAATGAGCTCCTGGCGGAAACCATTCATTACGCTCATAACGATGATGAGCGTGGCAACGCCGAGTGCGATGCCGACGAGTGAAAACATCGCGATGACGGAGACGAACCGTTCACCCCGGCGCGCGCGCAGGTAGCGGGCGGCGACTTTTCGCTCGAAGGCGTTGAACATCAGGCCATCACTTTTGCTAAGGCGTCAGCAACGGAAAGCTCAAAGCGCTCACCGGTGGCGCGGCGCTTTAGTTCCACCAGGCCGTTGGCGGCACCGCGCGGGCCGACGATGATCTGCCAGGGGTGGCCCATAAGGTCAGCGTCCGCGAATTTGGCGCCTGCGCGCTCCTCGCGGTCGTCGTACAGGCTATCCGCGCCGAGCTTTTCGTGAAGATCGTTGCAGATTTTATCGGTGACGGCGTCGCCTTGGCGCAGGTTGAGGATCGCGGCACGGAAGGGGGCGATGGCGTCTGGCCAGATGATCCCGGCTTCGTCGTGGCGGGCCTCAATAATGGCGCCGACCAAGCGCGAAACGCCGATACCGTAGCTGCCCATTTCCGGAAAGATTTTGCTGCCGTCAGGACCGGTGACGGTAAAATTCATGGATTCGGAGTATTTTTTACCGAAGTAAAAAATCTGGCCGACTTCAATACCCCTGCCCTCGCGTTTACGCTCGTCGGGGATTTTCGCCCAGGCTTCGAGATCATGCTTCTCGTCGGTGGCTGCGTAGATCGTCGTCATCTGTTCGTAGAAGGCTTCGACATCGGTGACGGCGAGAGAATCGCCGGCTTCGAAGGTGGCATCGTAGAACACGCCGCTCTCGCCGGTGGGGGCGAGAACGTGGAATTCATGGGAAAGATCGCCGCCGATCTGGCCGGTGTCGGCGCGCATGGGGATGGCGGTGATGCCGATGCGCTGAAACGTGCGCATGTAGGCGAGCATCATTTTTTTGTAGGCGATGAGCGCGCCTTCGTAATCTAGGTCGAAGCTGTAGGCGTCCTTCATGAGAAATTCACGGCCGCGCAGCACGCCAAAACGCGGGCGGACCTCGTCGCGGAATTTCCATTGGATGTGGTAGAGATTTTGCGGCAGATCGCGGTAGCTCTTGGTGCTGTCGCGCATGATCACGGTGATCATTTCCTCGTTGGTTGGGCCGTAGAGGAGTTCGCGGTCGTGGCGGTCGGTGATGCGCAGCATCTCCTTGCCGTAGGCGTCGTAGCGCCCGCTCTCGCGCCATAAATCCGCGCTCTGGATCGTGGGCATCAGGACTTCCTGGGCGCCGGCGGCGTCCTGTTCCTCGCGCACGATCTGGGAAATTTTATTGAGCACCCGCAGGCCGGCTGGCAGCCAGGCGTAGATGCCCGAGGCCATCTGGCGGACCAGGCCAGCACGCAGCATGAGCCGGTGCGAGGCAATCTGCGCTTCGGCCGGCGTTTCTTTCAATGTGGGGATCAGGCTTTGGGAGAGACGCATGAATAACCTTTGTTATGACAGCTGCTGTTTAGAGCGGATCGGTGTTGAAGGCGAGGCGGGGCGATCCAGCCAGCGGTCGGCCGCGCGGCGGCATGGAACCTCGACGGTGACATGCAGGACGGCCGCGACGGCAAAAGTAACCGTGAGCATGCCGGTGGCGAAGACCAGGCTGTGGCTTGCCGGGGCCCAGCCCTGGTGCCGGAAAATTTGTGAAAGCAGCAACTCGGCCAGGGCAAAGCTCATGTAAAACGCGTAGGAGAGCAACCCGAGCCAACGCAGCACCCGCAAATGGCCGATCAACGCGGGGCGCTCGGCGTCAGCCTGCATGGTGAGGCTAAAGAGAAGAAGCCAGAGGCCCATTATTGTGAGTACGTCAATGCCCGCCGAGGCAAAGATAAAGATGACCCCGAGCGCGATTATTGCAAAAATACCCGACGGCAGAGCATCCGCGAATTTAGGCACGAGCCGTGCGGTGGCCATGCCGATCAGGAATTCCGGGAAAAAGCGCAGCAGCCCACCGGCAAAGGCCAGGTTCAGATTGTGCAGATGCCGGACCTCAATGAACCCCAAAAGAGCTAAGGCGCAGGTAATGATTGCTGCTGACACGACCGGCTCAAGATAGCTAATAATGTACCATGAAATAGGAAATATCAGGTAGCCGGCCCATTCCGCGCTGACTGACCAGGATGGATAATTCCAAGCACCATTACTGGAAAAACCCCAGCCTTGAATAAGCGTAAGATTTTCCAAAAGTGCCGGAGTACTGAACCGGGATGGATCGCGCGGTATGACGCCGGCTGCGAGCCCAGCCCCAAAGACGGCCGCGAAGAGTATGATTGTCACAAAATGGAGCGGATAAATACGCGCCAGACGCTTGCCCCAAAATTTCCACACGCGAGGATGAAATGGCTGTAGCCTGCCAAATTCGTCCCGATCAAGCTTGGGATACATCCCCCTACGGCTAAGCTCCGGGTGCACCCGTGCCAAAATCAGCCCTGACAGGATGAAAAAGCCGTCCACGCCAAGGTAACCGTGCCGGATTATCTCCGCGCACGGGCCAAGCCAGGCCGAAAAATTGAGGTAAAGATCAACGTGATAGGTAAAGACCCAAGCCGCCAAAACGGCGCGGCATACAGTTAGGTCGGGAATTTCCTGTCTGACATTCATTGCAGTCTCACTTCCTAAACATACAGAAAGAAGCCCGCCAGCCCTTTGGGCGGCGGGCCAAGTTCAGGGAGGAAACACCAGTCACACAGCAGGATGAAGAACCAAAACTACATCCTGTAGCTATAGTGCATCGCACAAAAGCATAAGTCCAGCAGAAAACGTTATCAGCTCGCGTGTTTTTTAAGCTTATGGACATAAGTTGCCTTTAATTTAATCGATAAAATTCTTTTTCGGTTAATTTTTAGGCTACTTTAGATTCTCAGCAAATGCGCCTCAACGAGCGGCCGTTTGCCGAAGCGTTTGCCAATGATCTTGCGCAGGCCAGTACGTGCGGCCTCCAGGAAGGCTGTCTCCTGGCGGCGTACCGTGGCGGGGAGATCCGAGAGAAGCTCAAAAAACTCCGCCTCGGCTTCAAGCCTGAGTATTCCATCTGCTTCGTCAAGCAAGCCGGGGGCTGAGATTTTTGCCGTGCCAACGAGTTTGCCGCTGGCATCGGCGGCAAAGCTACCGATGACGACGCCGTTGAACAGCATCCGCCGGCGGGCCGAAAGGACGCCACCTTTAAGCGGCACGATGCGTTCACCGTCCACAACCAGGCGGCCGGTGGGGACGGAGTCCACGATGGCCGGAGTCCCAGGCCCGAATTGCAGCACGTCGCCATTTTCCAGCACGAGAGGAATTAGCCCCTCCTCCTCGGCCAAAGCAGCCTGGGCGGAGAGATGGCGCCATTCGCCATGGGTGGGGACGATGTATTGCGGCCGGACGAGTTTATAGAGCTTACGGATTTCGTCCCGCTTGGGGTGGCCCGATACATGGGTGAATTCATCTTGATCGGTAATGACATCGACGCCGCGGCGGACCAATGCGTCCTGCACGGCCGTAATGGCGCGTTCATTGCCGGGGATCATCCGCGACGAGAAGATCACGGTATCACCCTCTCCCAGCACCGCATGGCGATGTGTATCAGCCGCGATGCGGGACAAAGCGGAGCGTGGCTCACCCTGGCTGCCGGTGACCAGCAGCAGCAGGTTGTCGTCCGGGATGGAGCTGATATCCTCTTCCGGAATGAAGTCCGGGACATCCTGCAAGTAGCCCGCCTCCTGCGCGGCGGCGACGTAATTGCCCAGGCTGCGGCCAACCAGGGCGATATGCCGCCCAGCGGCCTGGCCTGCCGCGATAACACTGGCAACGCGCGCGACGTTACTGGCAAAGCAGGTTACCGCAATGCGGCCGGGAATATCCGCGATGAGGCCTTTGAGGCTGCGCTTGACCTCCGACTCGGAGCGGGAATGCCCTTCCACCATGGCGTTGGTGGAGTCCGAGACGATGGCAAGCACGCCGGCATCGCCCAGGGCTTTGAGGCCGGCTTCGTCGGATAAATCGCCAATGACGGGGTCGGGGTCGAACTTCCAGTCGCCGGTATGCAGAACAGTGCCGTAACTGGTGGTGATGGCGAGAGACTGCGATTCCACCGTGGAATGGGTTATTGGGAAATAGCGGAGACTGAACGGTGCGAGTTCGAATGACGCGCCGGGTTTGAGGATTTTGAGTTTGACCTCACGCCCCAGCCCTGCCTCCGCCAGTTTGCGGCGGATGATCGCGGCGGCAAAAGGAGTTGCATAAATAGGGCAGCGCAGTTGCGGCCACAGCCGCGCCACGGCGCCAATATGGTCCTCATGCGCATGGGTGATGACGAGGCCGAGCAAAGCATCGCGCTGGCCGGCGATGAAAGCTGGGTCCGGCAGGAAAATTTCCGCCTCCGGCGTTTCCGGCCCTGAGAACCCCATGCCGCAATCGACCGCCAGCCAGGCGCCGTCGCAACCATAGAGGTTGAAATTCATGCCAATTTCACCGGTGCCGCCGAGTGGCACGAAAATGAACCCGCCCTGGGCATCGCCCCGGACCGGCGCCGGGGATTTGCCGGTGGATTTTTTCATAAGATACACAACTCCTGGGTAGATTTTAGATTATTCGGTCTCGATAAACCGTGCGCGGTCGCGCGGCAAAGGGGGCGGGCTATTGCGCAGCGAGAGCAGGCGCAGGCCATCCAGCGTGAGGTCGGAGTCCACGGCCGTAAACTTGGCGGTACCCTCGGCAAACAATGGCGCGAGACCACCGGTGGCGATGGCCTTCAGGGGGGCGCCATACTCGCCTTCAATGCGATTGAGCAGGCCTTCGATAAGCCCGATATAGCCCCAATACATGCCCGAGCGCATGGCCGGGATGGTGGAGCGGCCGATGACCGTTTGCGGGCGTCCGATGCCGATGCGTGGTAGCCGGGCGGCGGCCTGATGCAGTGCCTCGATGGACAGATTGATGCCCGGCGAGATAACACCGCCGAGATAGGCGCCGTCGGCATCGACGACGTCAAACGTTGTGGCGGTACCAAAATCGACCACCACCAGGGGGCCACGATAATGGTTGTGGGCAGCAAGCGCATTCAGCAACCGGTCGGCGCCGACCTCATCGGGGTTATCGATTTTGATATCAAAGCCCCAGTCGAGCCTGGCATTGGCGACCAGGGGTTCGACGTCGAACCACTCACGGCAGAGCCGGCGCAAATCGTAAAGGGCGGCAGGAACCACGGTGCCGATGACGGCACGGTTGATCTGGGTCGGGCTGATGCCGGCACGAGTAAGCAGGGCTTCCAGCCAAACGCCGTATTCATCCGAAGTGCGTTGTGCCGAGGTCGCAAGGCGCCAGGTGCCGCGCCATTCCGTGCCGTTATGCACCGCGAACACAATGTTGGTGTTGCCGGTATCAATCACCAGAAGCATTTTATCCCCCTCACGCCAGGCCTAGCATGACGTCGCCCGTGCTGATCCGTTCGATACGATTTTTGCCGTGCAACAGCAATTCGCCGGAGGGCGAGAGACCGGCGAAGGTGCCGGTTTGAACGCCGTGCATGGATTTGACTTCCAGCTTGGTGCCGATGGGGTGCGCGCGGGCCAGCCAGGCATCGCGAATGGAGGCTGTGCCGGCACCATGCCAACGCGAAAAGCCTGACAGAATGGCCTGCGCGGCATCTGGCGCGGTAAGAGTGACACCATGAGCCGCCAGCGAGGTCGTCACACGGCCGGGGATTTCCGGGGTGGAGCGCAGGTTGATGCCGATGCCGATGACCAGCCAGTCAAGGTTCTCGCCATTCGGCGTGGCATCGATCAGAACTCCCGCCAGCTTGGCGCCGGCTAGGAGTACGTCATTCGGCCATTTCAGCATGGTGGGGGGGGCAAAAAACTGCTCTATGGCTTCCGCCACCACAACACCCGCCAACAGCGAATAGAAGCCTGCCTGGGCCGCCGGTAGTGCCGGACGCAGCAGAAGCGAAAGATTGAGATTGCCCTCCGGCGCTTGCCAGCCGCGGCCACGGCTGCCGCGCCCGGCTGTTTGCTTATGCGCGAGTACCGCAAGGCCCTCCGCCTCGCCCGCTTTGGCGCGGGCGGTGCAAAGGTCGGAAGTTGAGCCTAGCTCGCCGTAGGTCTCAAGCCGCCAGGAGATCAACCAATAAGAGCCTTCGCGGCGGCATCGGCGGCGGCAATGAGCGGGCCGGGGATGAATACGAATAGGCAGGTGGCAAGTGCGCCCACAACCATGACGAAGCGCACGCCGCTGGCGGTTTTGTCGAAACCGGGAGTGCCAGCGTCGAAATACATCACCTTGATAACGCGCAGGTAGTAGAAGGCGCCAATCACGCTGGTGATGACGCCAACGATGGCGAGTGTATCCAACCCGGCATTGATGGCGGCGGAGAATACATAAAGTTTACCGAAGAATCCGGAGAGTGGCGGGATACCCGCCATGGCCCACATGAAAATGGCGAGCGCCAGGGCAAAACCAGGTTTTTCAGTGGAGAGGCCCGCAAGATCGGCAATGGTTTCCACCGCCTGGCCACCGCGGCGCATGGCAATGACGCAAGCAAACGCACCGAAGGACATCACGATATAAATGGCCAGATAAATCAGGGTGGCCTGCACGCCTGCCGCCGTACCAGCGGCCAGGCCCATGAGCGCGTAGCCCATGTGGCCGATGGAGGAATAAGCCAGCAGCCGTTTGATGTTTTTCTGACCGATGGCGGCGAGCGCACCCAGCGCCATGGAGAGGATGCTGAGGATTTCGATAAGCATCTGCCATTGCGCAAACAGATGACCGAATGGCCCGAGCATAACGGAGAGGAGCAGTGCCATGGTGGCGATTTTGGGTGCTGTACCGAACAATGCCGTTACAGGGGTGGGCGAGCCCTCGTACACATCAGGCGTCCACATATGAAACGGGGCGGCCGAGACTTTGAAGGCAAGACCAACCAGAACGAAGACGATGCCAATGACCGTGCCATAACCCGCGCCGTTGGCGAGGATCGCTGCCAGCGAAATAAAGTTGGTGGTGCCGGCAAAGCCATAGACCAGCGAAATGCCGTAGATGAGCAGGCCGGAGGCGAGCGCGCCCAGGACAAAATATTTCAGGCCGGCCTCCGTCGAGCGGATGGAATCCCGCGCCGAGGCGGCGAGGATGTAGAGCGCCAGGGATTGCAGCTCGAACCCGACATAGAGGCTCATGAGGTCGGCGGCCGAAACCATCACGATCATGCCCAAGACCGCGAAGAGAACCAGGATCGGGAACTCGAACCGGGCCATGGATTCTCGCCTGTTATAGTCGAGCGAAAGTAGCAGAGCGGCGGCCGCGCCGAGATAGACCAGCACATCGGCAAAACGGGTGAACAGGCTGGTTTTTAACAAACCACCAAAGAGCATGCCGTCCGGCGCCGCGACGGAGAAACCGGCGGCCAGTGCGAGGATAAGGATGGAGCCAAAGGTCGTGACAGAAGTTTTGTCGCACTTGGAGAGCACGCCTATGAGCAGCAGGGCCATGCCTCCCACGGCAAGGAGAAGACCGGGGATAAGAGGTGCTAAACTCATTTTGTTGTCACCATGGCCAAGGCCGTGTGGGGGGTAAGAGCGGCGAAATGCGCCTGCACCATGGCATTCACCGGCACGTCAAAAATATGGGTGAAGCTGCCCGGGTAGATACCGAGCCAGAGAACCATGACGGCAAGCGGGAGCAGCATGGCGTATTCAGCGGGTTTGAGGTCTTTGAGAGCCCCAAGCTCCGGCCGCGTAATTTTATCAAACAACACGGAACGCAGAAGTACCAGCATATATGCAGCCCCCAGCACCATGCCCGCGGCGCCCAGCAGCGAGACCCAGAAATTCACCTTCATGGCGCCGACGATGACAAGGATTTCCCCGACAAAGCCGGAGGTGCCGGGCAGGCCCATGTTGGCCAGGGAAAATAGCATGAGCAGCGCGGCGTAGGCCGGCATCCGGGCGGCGATTCCCCCCAGGCGGGAGAGCACAAGCGTTTCACCACGGGCAAGCAGCACGCCGGTGCAGACGAACAGGCCGGCGATGACGATGCCGTGGGAAAGCATCTGGAACAGCGCACCCTCAATGCCTTCGACCGTGAAGGTGAAAATGCCGATGATAATGACGCCCATGTGCGCCGCCGAGGAATAGGCGATCATGCGCTTCATGTCGGTCTGGGCCAGGGCCACGAAGGAGATGTAGATGACCGCGACGACGCCGAGCGTGAACATCAGCGGCTCGGCAGCCGCGGCGGCCTGCGGCAGCATCGGCACGGCAAAGCGGATGAAGCCATAAGCGCCCATTTTGGAAAGCACCGCGGCCAGCATGATGGTGCCGGGAATCGGGGCCTCGCCATAGGCATCGGGCAACCAGGTGTGCAACGGCCAAACTGCCGCTTTCACGCCGAAGGAGGCAAGAAACGCAACAAACAGCCACATCTGCGTATGCGGCGGAATGGGAGTGTTCAGCAGGGTGACAATATTGGTGGTTCCGACATCGCGCCACAGCCAGACTAGGGCCAGCAGCATGAAAAGCGAACCTGTGAGCGTGAAAATGAAAAATTTAACGGCGGCGTAGATCCGGCGCTCCCCGCCCCAAACGCCGATGATGAGATACATCGGGAGCAGCACAGCCTCGAAGAAAATGTAGAACAATACAAAGTCGAGGGCGCAAAACATTCCGGTCGTCAACGAGTCCAGCAGCAAGAACGCGATCATGAATTCGCGGACGCGCTTGGTGATGGACCAGCTGGAAAGGATGGCTATGGGAGTAAGAAATAGGATAAGCAGGATAAGAAACAGGCTGATGCCATCCACACCCATGCGGTATTCGACATTGACGCCCGAGAGCCAAGGCGCGGCTTCGACAAATTGAAATCCAGCCTGGGATGGGTTGAACTTGATCCAGAGATAGATGCCAAGCGCCAGCACGGCGAGGCTGGTGACGAGGGCGCCGGCACGCGCCTTGGCGGCGATGGCCTCTGCGTCGCCGCGCAAAGTTGCAATGTAGACAACGCCCAGCAGCGGCAGAAAGGTGATGAGCGAGAGGATGGGAAAACCGGCTTGGTTCATGGTTATCGCACCCAGAGAAAGACGCTGAGGAAGCCAAGCAGGCCGATCAGCATAATGAAAGCATAGAGCGCGATCGAGCCGGTTTGCAGCTTGACCGTTTGTCTTGAGGCATCCGCCGTGAGGGCGGCAAGGCCGCTGGCGGCACCGTCGATCACCTGCTCATCGCCGACACGCCAGGCAAATCTGGCAAGGCGCAAAGCGGGTTTGACGAAAATGGCATCGTATACTTCGTCAAAATACCATTTGTTGAGAACAAAACGGTACAGCCCGCCAACGTTTTGCGAGAGGGCAGCGGGCAGCGACGGCACCAGGACGTAGAAGATGATAGCGACGAGGATGCCCGCGATGCCGACGGCGAGCGGGGCCGTGGCCACCCAGGCGGGGATGGATCCGAGCGCTGTCATAGGTGAGTTGGCCGGGACGGCGAGGCTGGCGCCCCAGAAGTTGGCAAAGTTGGCGCCGATAAAGTTTGTGCGCAGCAGGTAGCCGCTGGCGAGCGCGCCAACCGCGAGCGCGACCAAAGGCAGCAGCATGACCAGCGGGCTCTCATGCACATGCTCCTGCACGTGTTTTGGCGCGCGCGATGCGCCATGGAAAGTGAGCAGGAAGAGGCGGGAAATGTAGAACGCCGTGAGACCAGCGGTGATGGTGCCACAGGCCCAACCGTAGAGACCGGCCGGCGTGCCGGAGGCGAAGGCCGCGGCCAGGATTGCGTCCTTGGAGTAATAGCCGGAGAAAGGCGGGATACCTGCGAGAGCCAGCGCGCCAAAGAGCATGACCACCCAGGTGATGGGAAGTTTGCGGGCGAGACCGCCCATGAGGCGGATGTCCTGCTCGTCGGACATCGCGTGGATGACCGAGCCGGCGGCCAGGAACAACAGCGCCTTGAAGAAGGCGTGGTTGATGAGGTGGAACATCGCCACCGGATAGGCGCCGACACCGGCGGCCAGGAACATGTAGCCAAGCTGCGAGCAGGTGGAATAGGCGATGATGCGCTTGATGTCGTTCTGCACGCAGCCAACTGTGCCGGCGAAGAGTGCCGTGGATGCGCCGATGATGGTGACGAATTCCATGGCCACCGGGGCGGCATTCAGCAGCGGCGAAATACGTGCGACGAGGAATACGCCGGCAGCAACCATGGTGGCGGCATGGATGAGAGCGGAGACCGGGGTGGGGCCTTCCATTGCGTCCGCCAGCCAGGTGTGCAGGAAGAGCTGCGCCGATTTGCCCATGGCGCCGATGAACAAGAGGATGCAGATCACCTCCAGCACCGGGAACGAGGTGCCGAACAGGGTGTAGCCATCCCCAGCATGAGCCGGAACGGCGGCGAAAATCTCGTCGAAGGAAATGGTGTGGAACACCAGATAAGTCAGCGCGATGCCGACGGCGAAACCGAGATCGCCGACGCGATTGACGATGAAGGCTTTGATGGCGGCGGCGTTGGCCGCGGGGCGCTCGTACCAGTAGCCAATAAGCAGATAAGAGACGAGGCCGACGCCTTCCCAGCCGAAGTAGAGCTGGAGCAGGTTGTTGGCCGTGACCAGCATGAGCATGGCGAAAGTGAATAGCGAGAGATAGGCGAAAAACCGGGGAACGGTTTTGTCATGCGCCATGTAGCCCGCGCTGTAGATATGGATGAGCATGGAAACGGTGCTGACCATGGCCACCATGACCAGGCTCAACGTGTCCTGCCGCAAGGTCCAGTCCGGCGTGAAGCTGCCAACGGAAATCCAAGCGGCCAGATGCAGTGGCGCGAGGGGTACGCCGCCCTGAACAAAAGTAACGAGCGTAGCCACGCCAGCCAAGGCCGAGACAACCATGAACAAAATGCTGGCGCCAATGGCCCCCCGCTTGCCGATGAACAGGCGCGCGACGCCTGCGAGAACGGCGCCGATAAGGGGAGCGAAAACGGCGATTAGCGTGAACATATCAACCCTTCATCAACGTCACGTCCTCGACCTCGATCGAGCCACGATTGCGGAAATAGATGACCAGGATGGCAAGGCCAATGGCGGATTCAGCGGCCGCGACGGTGAGCACGAACATGGTGAAGACCTGGCCAACCATGTCATGCAGCGCGCCGGAGAAGGCGACGAAGTTGATGTTCGCGGCAAGCAGGATCAGCTCGATCGACATCATGATGATGATGATGTTTTTGCGGTTCATGAAAATGCCGAAGACGCCGATGACGAGTAGCAGGCCGGCGACAAATAGGTAATGCGATAGCGGGATCAGCATTACAGCGTCTCCTTCTCTGGCTTAGGCATCGGGGCACCAGCACCTAATTGCGCGGAGACCATGGTGAGCGTGCCGGCCGGGAGGCGGGCATGCTGGACATCCAGATTCTGCCGCTTGGCGCGCTTGCGGTCACGGTGCGTCAGCACAATGGCGCCGATCATGGCGACCAGCAGAATGATGCCGGCAAGTTGGAACAGCACCAGGTAGTTAGTATAGAGAAGCGAACCTAGCGCCTGGGAGTTGGTGATATTATCCGGCGTGGGGAACAACCGCGCCGAGGCGGCCCCGGGGGCGATGGCCGACCCGGTGACAGCCACGGCCAGTTCGACGAACAGGATGAGGGCAACCAGCGCACCGATCGGGGCGTAGCGTTGGAAGCCTTCCCGCAAGGCGGCGAAATTCACGTCCAGCATCATAACGACGAACAGGAACATGACCGCGACGGCGCCGACATAGACAATGACCAGGACCATCGCCAAAAACTCAGCCCCTGCCAGGAGAAACAGCGCGGCGGCGTTGATGAAGGCGAGGATGAGGAAAAGCACCGCATGCACGGGGTTGCGGGCGCTGACAACCATCACCGCGGAACCCAGAAGGATGAAGGAAAAGAGGTCGAATATGAGGTTTGGGATCATGGCTGGGTTCTACCGGTACGGCGCATCAAGTTCTAGCCGCTTAGCCAACTCCGGCTCCCACCGGTCGCCATTGTCCAGCAACTTGGCCTTATTATACAGCAGCTCTTCGCGCGTTTCGGTGGCGAACTCAAAATTCGGCCCCTCGACGATGGCATCGACCGGGCAAGCTTCCTCGCACAGGCCGCAGTAGATGCATTTGGTCATGTCGATATCGTAGCGCGTGGTGCGGCGCGAACCGTCGTCGCGCGGGGCGGCTTCGATGGTGATGGCTTGCGCCGGGCACACTGCCTCGCACAGCTTGCAGGCAATGCAGCGCTCCTCGCCGTTTGGGTAACGGCGCAGCGCGTGCTCGCCCTTGAACCGCGGGCTGATCGGGTTTTTCTCGAACGGATAATTGATGGTGGCTTTGGGTTTGAAGAAATACCGCAAAGTCAGCGCCAGGCCGCAGAGGATTTCCCACAGCACCAGCCCCCACGCCATTCTGCCTAAACGTGTCATTTGCAAACCTCAAGCATGGGGGAGCAGTCCGAAAATTTCCAGGAAGCTCGCGGTGAGCACCAGCCAGATGAGTGAAATGGGAAGAAACACCTTCCACCCCAAGGACATGATCTGGTCGTAACGGAAACGCGGCAGCGTCGCGCGCACCCAGACGAAGACGAACAGGCAGACCAGGATTTTAAGCAGGAACCAAAACACGCCGGGAATGAGCGTGAATGGCATGAAGGGGATGGGAGAGAGCCAGCCGCCCAGGAACAGCGTGGTCGTCATGGCGCTGATCAGGATCATGTTCGCGTATTCACCGAGGAAGAACAACGCGAAAGCCATGGCGCTGTACTCGACGAAGAAGCCGGCAACGATTTCGGTTTCACCTTCCGCGAGGTCAAACGGGGCGCGGTTGGTTTCCGCCAGGCCTGAAATGAAGAAGATGATGAACAGCGGGAACAGCGGGATGGCGAACCAGATATGACGCTGGGCCAGCACGATGTCATTGAGGTTCAGGCTGCCGACGCAGATGAGCACCGTGACGATGACGAAACCCATCGAGACTTCGTACGAAACCATCTGCGCGGCGCTGCGCAGGGCGCCGAGGAAGGCGTATTTGGAGTTGCTGGCCCAGCCCGCGATGATGATGCCGTAGACGCCCAGCGAAGAGATCGCGAACAGGTAGAGAATGCCCACATTGATGTTGGCAACCGCCCAATGGTCGTTCACCGGGATCACCGCCCAGGCTACCACGGCGAGGCCGAAGGTGATCATCGGCGCGATGGTGAACAGCACTTTGTCCGCGCCCGTGGGAAAAATGGTTTCCTTGAACAGCATTTTGATGGCGTCGGCAAAAGGCTGCCCGAGGCCGAAGGGGCCGACGACATTGGGGCCTTTGCGCAGTTGGATGGCGCCCATCACCTTGCGTTCGAACCAAGTAAGGTAGGCGACGCCAAGCAGCAGCGGCACAATGATGGCCAGCGACTCAAGCAGCGTGAGGATGACAATGCCGAGGTTGGTTTGGAAAAATTCGATCATTCCGCGGCCTCCGCCAAGGCAGGATAATGGGCGGCGACACAGGCCGCCATGGTGGGGCTGGCACGGCTGATCGGGTCGGTCTGGTAGTAGTTTGCAAGCACCGGCTGAAACGGCGCGGCGCTTATCGCGGCGGGATCACCGGCCGGGGCCGTGAGGTTTGTCCCCGCGAGACGGCGCAACTCACCCGTTACCGCAAACACGGGATAGGTTTTGGTCAGATGCGCGCGCAATTCCGGCAAATTGTCGTATGGCAGGGCGTGCCCTAGATAGGCACTGATGGCGCGCAAGATACGCCAGTCCTCGCGCGCGTCGCCGGGCGGTTTCACGGAGATAAAGCCCTGTTGCGCGCGGCCCTCGGTGTTAACGTATGTGCCGTCTTTTTCCGTGTAAGCCGCGCCGGGGAGGATGACGTCCGCCCTGGCGGCGCCGGCATCGCCATGATGACCCTGGTAGACCACGAAGGTGTCAGCGCCGATCGCATGTGTGTCCAGCGCATCGGCGCCGAGCAGCCAGAGGAGGTCCGTGCCGCCACCGAGCATCTGGGCGGTCGATTTGCCGCCGGTGCTGGGAAGGAAGCCTATGTCGAGCGCTCCGGTGCGCGCAGCCGCGTGGTGCAGCACGTTGAAGCCATGCCAGTCGTCGTTCAACATGTTGAACTGCGCAGCCAGCTTCCAGGCGGCGGCATGGATGGCGGCACCATCGGACCGCGCCAATGCGCCCACGCCAAGGATGAGCATCGGCTTTTTCGCGGCCTTCAGAACTTCCGCGAAGGGATGCGCGCCGTCGAGCAAGGAGGCGATGGCATCCGGGCCAGCACCGATCTGGGTGGTGGCGTAGGTAAGGTCATGTGGAACGCCAATCAGGCCAACCTGAAAATTGCCCGCTAGCCAGCGCTTGCGGATACGCGCGTTGAGCACGGGGGCTTCGTGGCGCGGGTTGCTGCCAATAATCAGCAGCGCGTCAGCCTCTTCGATACCTGCGATGCTGGTGTTGAAGAGGTAGAAGCCACGTTGCGAGGCGTCGAACACGGCGCCATCCTGGCGGCAGTCAATATTCGGTGACCCAAGTGCCTCGAACATTTCCTTGCAGGCCAGCAGACTCTCAACATCAGCCAGGTCGCCCGCGATGGCGCCAATACGATCCGGCGTGGAGAATTTCACTTTGTTCGCGATGGCGGCGAAAGCTTCTTCCCAGCTCGCGGCGCGGAGCTTGCCGTTTTCGCGAACCCACGGGCGATCCAGCCGGCGGCGCTTCAGGCCATCGACCGAGAAACGGGATTTGTCGCCGAGCCATTCCTCATTCACGTCATCGTTGAGGCGCGGCAGGATGCGCAGCACTTCGGCGCCGCGGGCATCAATGCGGATGTTGGCGCCGACTGCGTCCAGCACGTCCACACTATCGGTTTTGCGCAGCTCCCAGGAGCGGGCGGTATAGGCATAGGGTTTTGAGGTCAGCGCACCGACGGGACAAAGATCAATGAGATTGCCCGAAAGTTCGGAGCTCAGCGCTTTATCGACATAGGTGCCCACCTGCATGCTCTCACCACGCGCCGTGGCGCCGAGTTCCGGCACGCCGGCAATTTCGGCCGAGAAACGGATGCAGCGCGTGCAGTGGATGCAGCGCGTCATGGTGGTTTTTACCAGCGGCCCCCAATCAGGCTGGGCGGCGGCGCGCTTGCTCTCGTCATACCGCGAGGTGTCGCGGCCATAGCTCACGGCTTCGTCCTGCAAATCGCACTCACCGCCCTGGTCGCAGATCGGACAATCCAACGGATGGTTGATGAGTAGAAATTCCATCACGCCACGGCGGGATTTACGCACGTTCTCGGTGTCGGTAAAAATGACCATGCCCTCGGCCACCGGTTGGGCGCAGGAGGGGACGGGTTTGGGGATTTTCTCGATCTCAACCAGGCACATGCGGCAATTACCGGCGACCGAGAGACGCTCATGGTAGCAGAAGCGCGGGATTTCCTTGCCCGCGGCTTCCGCCGCCTGCAAGACCGAGGAGCCGTTTGCGATTTCGACTTCAATGCCGTCGACGGTGACTTTTGCCATGGTTTACTCCGCCGCCTGGGCGAGTGGTTGGGGCGGCTGATAGTCCGTTGCCCGTTGTTCGACCAGCGGGCGGAAGGCGCGCATCAGGCCCTGGATCGGCCACGCAGCCGCGTCGCCAAAGGCGCAGATGGTGTGGCCGGCAACCTGCGTGGTGACCTGCTCCATCAGCGCGATATCCGCCAACGAGGCTTTACCCTGCACAATGCGATCCATCATGCGCATCATCCAGCCCGTGCCTTCGCGGCAGGGCGTGCACTGGCCGCAGCTCTCGTGCTTGAAGAATTTAGACAGGCGCCAGATCGCTTTGATAACGTCAGCCGACTTGTCCATAACAATGACGGCACCGGAACCGAGCCCGCTCTTCACCGCCGCGAGCGAGTCAAAATCCATCAACTGAGTCTCGCACATTTCCTTGTTCAGGATTGGCATCGACGCGCCGCCAGGAATGACAGCTTGCAGATTATCCCAGCCACCGCGTACGCCACCGGCGTGTTTCTCGATCAGGTCCTTTAGCGGAATGCCGAGTTCTTCCTCGACGTTGCAGGGATGGTTGACGTGGCCGGAGATACAGAAAATTTTCGTGCCGGAATTTTTTGGCCGGCCAAGGGCAGCAAACCACGGCGCGCCACGGCGCAGAATGGTCGGGACACCGGCGATGGACTCAACATTGTTCACGGTGGTCGGGCAACCGTAGAGGCCCATGGCGGCGGGGAATGGCGGTTTCATCCGCGGCATGCCCTTTTTGCCTTCAAGGCTTTCCAGCAATGCGGACTCTTCGCCGCAGATGTAGGCGCCCGCGCCGCGATGCAAAACCAGATCGAAATCCCAGCCCGAGCCAGCAGCATTTTTCCCAAGCAGCCCAGCCTCGTAAGCTTCTTCAATGGCGGCTTGCAGGCGCGCGGCCTCGTTATAATATTCACCGCGAATATAGATGAACCCGGTGTTGGCACCCAGAGCAAAACCGGCGATCAGGCTGCCCTCGATCAGCTTATGCGGCTCGTTCCGGATGATATCGCGGTCCTTGCAGGTACCGGGCTCACTCTCATCAGCGTTGACCACGAGGTAAGACGGCCGGCCGTCGCTCTGCTTGGGCATGAAGGACCACTTCAGCCCAGTGGGGAATCCCGCACCACCGCGTCCGCGTAGACCGGAGGATTTAACCTCTTCGACGATGGCGTCACGCCCACGCATGAGAATGCCGGCGGTGCCATTCCAGTCGCCACGCGCGCGCGCGCCGGCAAGCTTCCAGTCCTGCTGGCCGTAGAGATTTTGGTAGATCCTGTCAGCGTCGTTCAGCACGTTTCACTCCGCCGGACTGGTGTTGTTCAGCAAGGCTGTCTGGTGGCTCTCCGGCG
Source organism: uncultured Alphaproteobacteria bacterium (assembly GCA_963696195.1). GTDB lineage: Bacteria > Pseudomonadota > Alphaproteobacteria > Acetobacterales > Acetobacteraceae > Acidocella. Next base: position 364,547 of record OY968826.1, on the reverse strand, counting down.
CAGAAGCCTGACGGCCGATGCTGGAGCCCGCGGGAGGCATTGGGGCGCCCGCCTTCAGATTTGTTAACAAAGCCTCGGTCCGAGTGGCGTCCAGATCTTCGTAGTAATCATCGTTAATTTGCAGAATGGGGGCATTCACGCAGCCGCCCAGGCATTCCACTTCGGTCATGGTAAAGAGACCATCGGCGCTGGTTTGGCCAAAATCAGCAATACCAGAAACTTTTTTACAAGTTGCAACGATATCGTCCGAGCCACGCAACCAACACGGTGTTGTGGTACAAACCTGCAAGTGAAATTTGCCAATCGGCTTGGTGTTGTACATAAAGTAAAACGTTGCCATTTCGTATACACGAACAGCAGCCATACCAAGACGGCGGGCAATGACATCCATGGCAATGCGCGGCACCCATGCTGAACCGGTCTGGCGCCCCATTTGCCGTTGCGCAATGTCCAGCAACGCCATAACCGCACTGGCTTGCTTACCCGCGGGGTAATTTGAAATCGCCTTGGTGACAGCCCCCTCGGCGATGTCATCAAACACGAAATCTGTTGGCTCTGTCTGTGTGTTCACCGGTCGATCTCACCAAAAACAATATCAAGGGAGCCAATAATCGCAACCGTATCGGCCAGCATGTGGCCCTTTGCAAGGGTCTCGATCGCCTGCAAATGCGCGAAGCCTGTTGAACGGATTTTACAACGGTATGGGCGATTCGTGCCGTCCGCGACAAGATACACACCAAACTCACCCTTGGGTGCCTCAACCACCGTGTAGGTGGCGCCGGCGGGGACATGGTAGCCTTCGGTATAAAGCTTGAAGTGATGGATCAACGCTTCCATCGACTGCTTCATCGCCGCGCGGGTAGGCGGCGCGATTTTATGGTCTTGGACCTTGATTGGCCCTGGCTGCATTTTTTGCAGACATTGCTTCACAATTTTTACGCTCTCGCGCATCTCGGCGATACGGACGAGATAGCGGTCATAGCAATCACCATGCCGGCCGACCGGAATTTCGAACTCGACCTCGCTGTATTTATCATACGGCTGGGAGCGGCGCAGATCCCAGGCAACGCCGGAAGCGCGCAGGCAGGGGCCGGAGAATCCCCAGGCCAGCGCATTTTCAGCCGAGATGACGCCGATGTCCACGACGCGCTGTTTCCAGATGCGGTTGCCGGTGAGCAGGGCTTCCACATCGTCAATAAATTTCGGGAAGGTCTCGGCCCAGGCGGCAATGTCATCGGCCAGACCGGCGGGAAGATCTTTCGCGACACCGCCCGGACGAAAATAGTTGGAATGAAAGCGCGCGCCGGAAACCGCCTCGTGAAACTCCAGTAGCTTTTCGCGTTCCACGTAGCCCCACAGGCCGGGCGTGAGCGCACCGCAGTCCAGCGCGAAGCTGGAAACGCCAAGGAGATGGTTGAGCACGCGCGTGATTTCCGCGAACATCACGCGTATCCATTGCGCGCGATCCGGCGCGGTAATTCCCAGCAGTTTTTCCGTGGCCAGGGCAAAAGCATGTTCGCAGGCCATCGGCGCGACATAGTCCAGACGGTCGAAATACGGGACCGCCTGCAGGTAGCTCTTATATTCGATCAACTTTTCGGTGCCACGGTGCAGCAGTCCGATATGCGGGTCGGCACGCTCGATAACCTCGCCATCCATCTCCAGGATAAGGCGCAGCACGCCATGCGCGGCCGGATGCTGCGGGCCGAAGTTGATCGTGTGGTTGTCGATCTCTATTGTCTTAGCCGTGCGGGTTGTGAGTTCGCTCATGAGCGCTCTCCGCGCGCTTTTTCATCGCCCGGCAATGTGGTCATGCCTTCCCACGGTGAAAGAAAATCAAAATTGCGGAATTCCTGGGTGAGTTTCACCTTGTCGTAGACCACGGCATTCTGCTCGGCATCGTAGTGGACTTCGAGGTAGCCGGTTAGCGGAAAATCCTTGCGCAGGGGATGCCCCTCGAATCCGTAATCGGTGACGATCCGCCGATGGTCCGCCAGCCCTTCAAAGGTAATACCGAAAAGGTCCCAAACCTCCCTCTCCCACCAGGCCGCACTCGGCCAAAGCGAGGACACGGAGGTCACCGGAGTCAGTTCGCCGGCCCGCAACACAACACGCACCCGCTCGTTACGGGTGACCGAAAGCAGGTTGTAGACAACATCGAAGCGGGCGGCGCGCTCGGGAAAATCCACGCCACAGATGTCCATGACCTGTGCAAAGGCGAACTCGTCCCGTAGACGGGTAAACAAAACATGGGCATCAGCGCGCGCTACCTCGGCCACCAGTTCACCCAGCTCACGCCGGGCTGCCGTTACACCAGGCAACGCCGCGATGGCGTCCAACACGGTATCCGCCTCGTTTGATTCGTCAGCCACGCAAAATTGTCCCTGTCCGCCGGATTTTTTTCTGCAATTGCATGATGCCATAAACCAGCGCTTCCGCCGTCGGCGGGCAACCGGGGACATAAATATCCACCGGCACGATACGGTCGCAGCCGCGCACCACGGAATAGGAATAATGGTAGTAGCCGCCGCCGTTGGCGCAGCTGCCCATGGAGATAACCCAGCGAGGCTCGGGCATCTGGTCGTAGACCCGGCGCAGCGCGGGAGCCATTTTATTGGTCAGTGTACCAGCGACGATCATGACATCGCTCTGGCGCGGGCTGGCACGGGGAATAACCCCGAACCGGTCGAGGTCGTAATGCGGCATGTAGGCGTGGATCATCTCTATCGCGCAGCATGCCAGGCCAAAAGTCATCGGCCACAGGCTTCCGGTGCGAGCCCAGTTCACCAATTTATCCATATTAGCGACAACGAAGCCCTTGCCCGCGATTTCGCCCGTGATGCCTTTGATGACAGCATCCTGCGCATCACCCTGCGGCAAGTGATCCTGGTTCCAGGCGAGCGCGGTATCCGTGGAAACGCTCATTTAGCTACTCCCAATCCAGTGCGCCCTTGTTCCACTCGTAGATGAAGCCGACCGTCAGAACCCCCAAAAAGCCCATCATCGAGAAAAAGCCCAAAAGACCAATTCGCGAGAGGCTGACCGCCCAGGGGAAGAGAAAGGCGACTTCTACGTCGAAAATAATAAACAAAATGGCGACCAGGTAGAAGCGGACATCGAACCGGCGCCGCGCATCACCAAAAGCCTCGAAGCCGCATTCATACGCCGAGAGCTTGGCGGCATAGGGTTTCTGGTGAGCTGCGAAAAGAGAGCCAAAAACGAACGCCACACCGATGAGCGCTGCGATCGCTCCGAAAACGAGGATCGGGAAGTACTGCGAAAGGACCGGTTGCACCGCGTATCTCCTTATCCTTGGCTTGATCAGGGTTGGCAAAACCAACAACAAAACCGTATCCGCCGTGTCGCACCGCAACAGGATATGGTCAAGACTAGGTTACGATGGAGAGGTTTGATTTGTGTGGCCAGTGTGGCTTTTAGCCATACTGGCGCGAGTGACGGGGCTCGAACCCGCGACCTCCGGCGTGACAGGCCGGCGCTCTAACCAACTGAGCTACACCCGCATTTCAGTAAGCGGCGGTGTAAAGGGGGAAGTGGCCACCGTCAAGCGCATCACACGCGCATGACAAACGCATCAGATGCAAAAGGCAAACCACCAAAACCGCGATACACAAGAGATAAACGACAGCCAACAAACAGAAAAAGTATAGGCGGTGACGGGTTTGAACCGCCGACCCTCTCGGTGTAAACGAGACGCTCTACCGCTGAGCTAACCGCCCAAACTTTAAAAATAGGACGGCTCGCGCCGTCCCATGCAAATAAAATTAGTTAACAGCGTCTTTTAAGGTTTTGCCCGCCTTAAAGCGAACGGACGTGGAAGCGGGGATATCAATCTCCGCGCCGGTACGCGGGTTGCGGCCCTTGGAAGCTTCACGCTCCGCGGTCGCAAACGTGCCGAAACCGACCAGACGGACTTCTTCCTTCGCTTTCAGTGTTTTCTCAATGGCACCAAACAAGGCGTCTACCACCTCAGCCGCCTTGGCCTTCGTGATGTCAGTTTCTTCGGCAACGGCAGCAATCAAATCGTTTTTATTCACGGGTAAAACTCCCTGTTATGGTTCATACAAAAAACTCCCACCTGCATCTGGTGTTAGATGCAGGTGGGTCACCAGTGATAGCAACGCCAGTAGATACCTAACTTGAGGGGCGGCAGTCAAACAACCGCCGTTAGTGAGGCAAGGATGGCGCCCTGATGTCGCCAGGCGCCACGGCAAGCTCCTCGGTTATGTCATCCCAGACGATAGGCTCTGGCTTGCGGCTGAGCGCCCGCCCAATGACTTCGTCGACATGGGAAACAGGGATTATCGTCAAACCTTTTTTGACGTTTGCTGGAATTTCAATGAGATCCTTCTCATTGTCCTTGGGGATGATGACGGTCGTGATCCCAGCGCGCAACGCTGCCAGGAGCTTTTCCTTCAACCCGCCGATCGGCAAAACACGGCCGCGCAGGGTGATCTCCCCGGTCATGGCGATATCCCGGCGAATCGGGATGCCGGTAATGGCGCTGACGATGGAAGTCGCCATCGCGATGCCCGCGGAAGGGCCATCCTTGGGCGTTGCACCTTCCGGCACATGCACGTGGATGTCGCGTTTATCAAAGAACGGCGGCTTGATGCCAAACTGAGCCGCGCGCGAGCGGACGTACGAATAGGCCGCCTGCACGCTTTCCTGCATGACATCGCCCAGCTTGCCGGTTTGTTTGATGTTGCCTTTACCCGGCAGCAAAACGCTCTCGATGGTGAGGATTTCGCCACCGACTTCCGTCCAGGCAAGCCCCGTGACCACGCCAACCATGTCCTCGGCTTCGGTCTCGCCGTAACGGTATTTCGCGACGCCGGAGAATTTTTCGAGGTTGCGTTTGCTGATCGTGACCTTCTTGGTCTTGGTGGTCACGATTTCCTTCACGGCCTTACGGGCAAGCGTGGCGATTTCGCGTTCAAGACTACGAACGCCGGCCTCACGGGTGTAGGTGCGGACAAGCTCATGCAACGCGTCGTCGGTGACCGACCACTCGTCTTTTTTGAGCCCATGCGCTTCGCCCTGCTTGGACACCAGATGGCGCTTGGCAATTTCGACCTTTTCATCCTCAGTGTAACCGGGGATACGGATGATCTCCATGCGATCCAGCAAAGGCTGTGGCATATTCAGACTGTTCGCCGTGGTGACAAACATCACGTCGGACAGATCGTAATCGACTTCCAGGTAGTGATCGGCGAAGGTCGCGTTCTGCTCCGGATCCAGCACCTCAAGCAGGGCCGAAGATGGATCTCCCCGCCAGTCGGCGCCGAGCTTGTCAATTTCATCCAGCAAAAACAAAGGGTTAGAAGTTTTGGATTTCTTCATGCCTTGAATGATCTTGCCCGGCATGGACCCGATATAGGTCCGGCGATGGCCACGAATTTCCGCCTCGTCACGCATGCCACCAAGCGACATCCGCACGAAATTACGGCCCGTTGCCCTGGCAATCGACTTGCCAAGGGAGGTTTTGCCAACGCCAGGCGGGCCAACGAGGCAAAGGATCGCCCCCCGCAGCTTCGGGCTGCGCGACTGTACCGCCAGGTATTCGACGATGCGTTCCTTGATCTTCTCAAGCCCGTAATGGTCGGCATTAAGAACACGCTCCGCCTCGATCACGTCATTTTTGATCTTGCTGCGCTTCTTCCAGGGAATGTCCAGTATCCAATCCAGATAATTGCGGACGACCGTGGCTTCCGCGCTCATCGGACTCATGCTGCGCAATTTTTTGAGCTCTGATATGGCCTTTTCACGGGCCTCCTTGGAGAGCTTGGTGGCTTTGATCTTGGCTTCCAGCTCAGCGGATTCGTCCTTGCCGTCCTCGCCTTCGCCAAGCTCCTTCTGGATCGCCTTCAGTTGCTCGTTGAGGTAATACTCGCGCTGCGTCTTTTCCATCTGCCGCTTCACGCGGCTGCGGATTTTCTTTTCAACCTGAAGCACCCCGATTTCGGATTCCATATGGTTGAACACGCGCTCAAGCCGTTCGCTCGTACTGCCAAGTTCCAGCAATTCCTGCTTATCAGAAATTTTTAGGCCAAGATGGCTGGCAACCGTGTCCGCCAGCTTGGAGGGCGAATCGATCTGGTTAACCGAGACCAGCACTTCCGGCGCGATCTTTTTGTTAAGCTTGATGTACTGCTCGAACTGCGAGACGACCGTACGGCCGAGTGCTTCGACCTCTTTGTCATCGTCAGCCTGATCTTCGATCGGATCAGCAAAAACCTCAAAATAATCTTCTGTTTCCTTGAAGCTCGTAATCCGGGCGCGCTTAACGCCTTCCACCAGCACTTTTACCGTGCCGTCGGGCAGTTTGAGCAGTTGCAGAACCGTTGAAATGGTTCCGACTTTATAAATATCCTCCGCGGACGGATCGTCCTGAGCGGCATTTTTCTGCGCCACCAGGAGAATCTGCTTGTCCTCCTTCATCACGCTTTCCAGCGCGCGCACTGATTTATCACGGCCGACAAACAACGGCACGATCATATGTGGGAACACCACGATATCGCGTAGCGGGAGTACGGCCAGGGTGTCGGAAGATGGGGTAGGTTTTGTAACGTCAGACATATCGGGTTCCTTTAAGCCTCATGCGCTGCCCTCATAGGCACAGCTCACGGCGCCGGTTATCCGGCCACAAATGGACATATCGGTAGTAACCGGCAGGCCCGCAAGGCCTGCCGGTACTCAATTTGGTCCGGCGCCCGCCTCAGGATGCCGTCTCCGCAAGCTTCTCGGCGTACAGGAACAGCGGCTCGGCCCGGCCTTCGGCCACTTCACCGCTGATGACGACCTCGGCCACGCCGTCAAGGCCTGGCAGGTCGAACATGGTGGTCAACAAGATCGACTCCATGATCGAGCGCAAACCACGCGCCCCCGTTTTGCGCTTGATCGCCCGGCTGGCGACGACTTTCAGCGCATCCTCGGTAAAGGTGAGCTTGACGCCCTCCATTTCGAACAGGCGGCCGTATTGCTTGACCAGGGCGTTCTTCGGCTTGGTCAAAATCTCGATCAGAACATTTTCATCAAGGTCATCCAGAGTGGCAACCACCGGCAAACGGCCGATGAACTCCGGGATCAAGCCGAATTTCAGCAAATCCTCCGGTTCCACCTCACGCAGGATCAGCCCGGTGCGGCGCTCGTCCTGGCTGCGGACATCCGCGCCGAAACCAATGCCCGACCCTTTGCCGCGCTGCCCGATGATCTTCTCCAACCCGGCAAAAGCGCCGCCGCAGATGAAAAGGATATTCGTGGTATCAACCTGCAGGAACTCCTGCTGCGGATGCTTGCGCCCACCCTGCGGCGGTACGGAGGCAACCGTGCCTTCCATGATTTTCAGCAGGGCCTGCTGCACACCCTCTCCGCTCACATCGCGGGTAATCGAGGGGTTGTCTGATTTACGGCTAATTTTATCGACTTCATCGATATAGACGATACCGCGTTGCGCCCGTTCGACATTGTAGTCGGCGGCCTGCAACAGCTTGAGAATGATGTTTTCCACATCCTCGCCCACGTAGCCGGCCTCGGTCAGGGTCGTCGCATCCGCCATGGTAAACGGCACATCGAGAATCCGGGCCAAGGTCTGGGCCAGCAAGGTTTTACCCGAGCCGGTCGGGCCAACCAGCATGATGTTGGATTTGGCGATCTCGATGTCGTTGTTCTTGGTCGCGTGCGAGAGCCGTTTGTAGTGGTTATGCACCGCTACGCTGAGCACTTTTTTCGCATGGCCCTGGCCGATCACATAATCGTCCAGCACCTTGCAAATTTCGCGCGGCGTCGGCACGCCATCCCGTGACTTCACGAGATGGGTTTTGTGCTCCTCGCGGATGATGTCCATGCAAAGCTCGACGCATTCATCACAGATGAAAACGGTCGGGCCCGCAATTAGCTTGCGGACCTCATGCTGCGACTTCCCGCAAAAGGAACAATACAGTGTGTTCTTGGTGTCGCTCGATTTGCTGCTCATAACCACTCCACAGCGCGAAATATAAGAGAAAAGACTAGCCCCCCGTGCGGGAGCACACAAGCGCCGGCATAAGAGGGGACAAATCCCAGAGAATTCAAAAACTTAACAACGGATTGCGGTAAAATTTAGGGTAAAGGCGGCCCAAAAAGGGTGAAAATTCACCCCTGAACAGGAATTCAAGACTGAATTCGACGCTCGGAACGCCAAAAAACCGCTAAAAATCCGCTTATTTCGTTGTTCCCTGGACATCAACCACGTCGGTTTTACCCTCGCTCGGGGCCGGCTGGCTCTTCACCACTTCATCGACGATGCCGAATTCCTTGGCTTCCTGCGCCGACATATACGAATCGCGTTCCAGCTTCGCCTCGATCGCTTCGAGCGGCTGGCCGGTGTGATCCACATAAATCTGGTTCAAGCGCTTGCGCAGGTTAAGGATTTCGCGCGCCTGGATTTCGATATCCGTGGCCTGCCCCTGGGCGCCGCCGGATGGCTGATGCACCATGACGCGGGCATTGGGCAGGGCAAAACGCTTACCCTGCGCGCCGGCGCATAGCAGCAAGCTGCCCATGGATGCCGCCTGGCCGATGCACACCGTGCTAACCGGGCTGCGGATGTACTGCATCGTATCGTAGATCGCGAGACCGGACGACACGACCCCACCGGGGCTGTTGATGTAGAATGAGATGTCCTTATTGGGGTTCTCGCTCTCCAGGAACAGTAGCTGGGCGCAGATCAGCGCACTGACCTGATCGTAAACCTGACCTGTCAGGAAGATGATCCGCTCCTTCAACAGGCGGGAATAGATATCATAGGAACGCTCACCGCGCGCCGTCTGTTCAACCACCATCGGCACGAGGTTGTTATTATAGACCTCGACTGGATCCCGATCCCACATACTGTAAATTCCTCGTTCTATATAACCGCCTGCCCCGGCACCGCACCGCGCCTTTCATAAGGCCGCGGTGCGGGCGGAACGGGACGTCATGAACCTAAGTTAGTGGATCAAACGCGCGCGTCTAGTCCCATGTTAAGATTCAGGGTCAGCCGCCAGCTCTTCCGGGGTAACGCTGGTCTCTTCCTGGGTGACGCGGCCGAGCAGGAAGTCGACAACTTTGTCCTCAAAGATCGGGCCGCGGAAGCGCTCAAGCGCCTGCGGGTTCTTCTTGAAGAACTCCAGGACCTGCATCGCCTGCTCACGGTACTTCATCGCCTCATTGAACATGGCGCGCTGAAGATCTTGATCGGAAACGGTTATCTCATTGAAGCGGCCGATTTCGGCAACCAGCAGGCCAAGGCGCACGCGGCGGTCGGCAATCGTTTTATACTCAGCCTTCAGCGTCTCTTCGTCCTTGGACGCGTCTTCCGGATCAACGCGGCCCGCGGCTTTTTCCTGCTCCACCTGGCGCCAGATTTCCTCGAACTCGGCATCCACCAGCGAAACCGGGGCTGCGAACTGAGCACGCTCGGCCAGGGCGTCGAGCAGGCTGCGCTTGAGCTTCATGCGCGTCATCTGTTCGTATTCACGGCCAATCTGCTCGGAAACCTTCTTTTGCAAGTCTTCGAGGGACTCCACGCCCACGGCCTTGGCGAATTCATCGTCAACAGCCGGAATCTGTGCCACGGCGAGGGCCTTGGCCGTGACTTCGAACTCGGCCTGCTTGCCGGCGAGTTCCTTGGCGCCGTACTCTTCCGGGAAACTCACGGTGATCGTGCGCGTCTCGCCGGGGGACATACCCTCCATCTGCTCGGAGAAGCCGGGGATGAAGCCCTGACCGGCGACGATCACTGCGACATCCGAAGCGGTACCGCCCTGGAAAGCCTCACCATTGATGCGGCCGATGAAGTCCACCGTCAGTTGCTCACCCGCGGCGGCAGGGCGGGCTTCCTCAACCGGGGTAAAGCTCTTGCGCTGCTCGGCCATCTTGCCCAGGGCCTCGGCAACAGCTTCGTCGCTGACGGCCGCAACCGGCTTGGACAGCGTGATGTCACCCAGCTCGGGAATGGTAATATCGGGAAGAATCTCAAGCTCAAGGGTGAACTCCAGATCCGAATTCTGCCCCGGCTTGGTGACTTCCAGCTTCGGCTGCATCGCGGGGCGCAGGTTGCGCTCGGACAGTACACGATCGGAGGCCTCGTTCACCGCGCCCTCCACAATCTCAGCGGCGACGGCGTCGCCATAGCGCTTGCGGACCATCGACATCGGCACCTTACCCGGCCGGAAGCCTGGCATTTGCATGGTGCGGCCAAGCTCTGCCAAACGCTTCTCACGCTTGGCGGCAAGCTCGGGTTCGGGAACCACGACCGTGAAGCCGCGCTTCAAGCCGTCGGAGAGCGTTTCAGTAACCTGCATCGACGAAAAAATCCTCAAAAATCAATAACAAAACCACAACCTGGTGCGGGCGGAGGGACTTGAACCCCCATGACTTGCGCCACCAGAACCTAAATCTGGCGTGTCTACCAATTTCACCACGCCCGCTTCCCTTTGTTGGGGCGCAGCTACGTTAACCGTCCCGCGCGATACCAACATCAAGCCGCGCCGTCTAGCGCGAGTCCTGGCACTTCACAAGCATGGCTCTCGTATATCCATGCAAAACAGACTATCTGGCACCCCGAATGAACCATTTGAGCAAAAATACAGGCCGGGATCAGAGTCGAACCACGAGCATGAGGCGGTGGATCGCCGTCCTAGTTTTGCTCCTCGTCGCTTCGCCTTTGCTTGCCGTCCTGGTTCTGGTCGCCCGGTTCGACCCAAACCGTTTTGCCCCGGAGATCATCGCGGCGGTAGACCAGGCAACGGGCCGGCAACTGACGCTGGGCGGGCCGATTACCATGCAACTCTCCCTTAACCCGGCGATCGAGGCCGGCAACATAAGCATTTCCAACCCGCCGGGCTTTGCCGACCCCCACCTGCTGACGTTAAACCGGGTTGAAGCCAAAATCGCGTTGTTGCCGCTGTTGGAGCACCGGCTGAACATTCTTAAACTGGTGCTGGTAAATCCTGATATCGTACTGGAGCGGGGGCAAGCCGGAACATCTGACTGGGATTTTACCCCCCTTCACCCGGCAGCCGCACCCGCCCATGGATTTAAAATCGCACTGCAAGCCGTGGAAATCAAAAGCGGTCTGCTCACGATCAAACCCGCCCAAGGCGGCGCGCCAATCATAATCGCCTTGCCCAGCCTAACCGGAACGGCCGGTTCGCCCGCGGCCCCCCTGCATCTGACTGCTAAAGCGGTCCTGGGGGCGACGCCTTTTAATGTCTCTGGCGTGGTCGGGCCGGTTGAACGGTTTTCCGGGGTCGGAACAGAACCCTGGCCGGTCGACCTGACCGTTCAAATGGACGGGGCAACCGCGCAAGTGCATGGCGCGGTTAAGCGCCCGCGTACCGCCCAAGGCTACGACCTGTCCGTGGCACTCACCGTTCCGGCGCTGGAAACCCTGGCGAGCAGCCTCCCCCCCACCCTGCTGGGCGGCCTGACCCTGCCGCCGATCCATGGTATCAATGCCACGGCGCGAATCGTGGACCAGAACTCGGCCGTCCCAGCCATTGACGATCTTTCCATCAAAACCGGCGTCTCCGATCTCTCCGCCCTGCGGCCGGGCCTGGTGCTGAACGCGCTGGATATAGAGATGGCATCGCTCGACCAGCGGCTGTCGCTGAACGCGACCGCCAAGCTCGGCGACACCCCAATTGCACTCACCGGCAATTTTGGTCCGCCGCAGGCTTTACTGAACCCTGCCTTGCTGCCGGCCAGCATGCCGCCGCAAGGCAGCTTTCCGGTAACGATGATTGCACAATACGGGGCGGCAAACGCCAGCCTCACCGGGGCGATAGCAACGCCTGAAACGCTCTCTGGGGCCGCATTGTCACTGAATTTGGACATTCCTGACCTTTCCGCGCTCAGCCCGGCGGCCGGCACCAGTTTGCCTGCCTGGAAAAACATCACGGCACAAACCACCCTAATCGACCCCGGCGGGCTTGGCCTGCGCAGCGCCGTGGGCATCGATGCGCTGACCGTAAGCATGGACAATGCCGCCTTTGGGGGCGATGCCAGCCTGTTTTTCGGCCCGCGGCCCAAATTGCAACTCGCGGTTAAATTCTCCCAGGTGAATGCCGATGCGTTACTGGCGGCGATGCCGCCGCCGAGCGCCGCCGTCCCGACTCCGGCCGCGCCGGCCCCTGTGACTCCAGCCCCTGTGACTCCAGCGCCCGCGAACCAAAATGTGATCCCGGACGTGCGGTTGCCGCTGCAAATCCTGAAAACCGCCAGCGCCGATGTTCAAATCTCCGCCGATACGCTGATCTGGAACCAGGCGGCCTATACCGCGCTGCAAGGCCATGCGGTGCTTGCAAACGGGGTGCTCACGCTGAACCCGGTGACCGCGCAACTACCCGGCGGCGGCATAACAGCGAGCGCCGTGCTGGATGCCAGCAAGGACCCCGCCACGGAAGCCCTGAAACTGAGCGCCCCTGCCCTGGCACTCGCCCCCGTGCTGAATACTTTTGGCTTGTCCGGCACCGCCCAAGGCACGGTACAGGCGCAAATCTCCGCCAGCGGGAGCGGGGACAGCCTGCGCGCCATTGCCGGCAACCTGAATGGGCAACTCGGGCTGGCCATGGTCAACGGTGTCGCCAGCGGCTCCGCCGTGCGGAAGCTATTTGGCACCGTGCTGCAAACAGCCGGTTTGCCGGCAACCCAGGCTGAGGCTCCGGGGCCGTTACCCATACGCTGCATGGCCCTGCGGGTTGATGCCGCCAACGGCATCGGCACAATCCGGGCGTTGACGCTGGATTCTAGCCGGCTTCTGCTCCAGGGCGGGGGCAGCTTCGATCTGGGCCAGGAAACACTCGGTATCATCCTGCTCCCGCAAATACCGGCAGCCGCGAATGGAACCGGCAACGCGGTGGAGATCGGCGGCAGTTTCCTCTCGCCCACCACAACATCTCCCCCCGCGACGGCGGCGCGAGCCGCTAACCTGACGCAACCACAGGCTGGAAGCGACGTCTGCCCCGCGGCTTTGACCTTGGGCCGGTTCGGCCAGCCTGGGCCTACCGCACTGCCGATGACCTCCGCGCTACCGGCCACCGTACCAGGTCCACCAGGCGGACCTAAAAATCTATTGAACTCCCTGCTCGGCCAATGAAGCGGTTCTGGACCGGAACATTTGCCGTGCCGGAAGACTCGGATTTTGCCATCCGGTTGGACAGCCGCCCCTTAAAACTCCCCGGCGGCAAAGCCCTTACCGTGCCGTTTCGCGCGCTGGCCGAGGCGATTGCCGCCGAATGGGCCGCGGTTGGCGCGCATTTTACCCCCGATGACCTACCCCTGACGCGACTAGCCACGACGGCGCAAAACCGCGTGCGGCCACAACGCGAGGAGATCATCGGGCAACTTGCGGCTTATGGCATGAACGACCTGCTTTGCTACCGCGCCGATGGCCCGCCGGGTTTGGTGGAGCACGAGGCCGAGGCATGGCAGCCCTGGCTTGACTGGCTGGAACGGCGGCTTGGCATCAGGTTGCTCTCCACGCCGGGCGTCATGCCCCTTGAACAGGCCCCCGAATCCCGGGAGGTGTTTATCGCCTGCCTGCGGCAGATGGATGAATATCAGCTCGCTGGGCTTGGCGTCATAGTGCCGGCCCTGGGAAGCCTGGTACTGGCTCTGGCGCTGGAAACGGGCGAATTAACGCCCGATGGAGCCTGCCAATGCGCCAGCCTCGGCGAATTATGGCAGGAAACACGTTGGGGACCAGACGATGAAGCCGCCACCCGGCGCCAGCGCATAACAGAAGATGTTGCCGTGAGCGCGCGATTTATGTTCCTGTGCCGTGCATGAAAGCGACCCATCTTCTCAATCCCGGCCGAGTCTAGAGCAATATTCAGTTACTCACAGGCCGGTAAATAAGGCCACATTTTTGTGGTTTTTGTTGGCTTGATTTGGTATGTTTTCACATGAAGCGCGACGGACGAAGTCTTGATCATCATACGTTGGCGGTCATCCGTTTAATGGCGGTCGAGCGGGTACGAGATGGTGAGTCTCCATCTGTGGTTATCGCTTCGTACGGCTTCTGTCGCACTGCAATCTACAGATGGATCAAGGCGGCCTCTCAGCCGGGCGTTGGGTTAAGGGCGCTGCAAGCAAAGCCGTTGCCTGGGCGCCCGCGCAGCTTGACGCCGAAGCAGGAGCAGCAGGTTTTTCGTTGGGTTAACGGCAGATCCACGCCAATACGGTTTGGATTTCGGTCTGTGGACGCGAGGTCGTTGAGCGGCTAGGTCAACGCCAATCAATCAGTGCTGCATCCGCGATCAATGATCGTGGCGCCTTCTGGTATTGCACTTATCAGGGTGGCCTCACGGCCGAACTTTTCGTAACTCTGCTGAAGAAAATGATGCGGGGCCGCAAAAGGCCCGTGCACTTGGTGGTTGACGGCCTGCCTGCCCACAAGACCTTGCTCGTCAAAGCTTATGTGGCATCAACGAACGGACGTCTGACCCTGCACTTCCTCCCGGGCTATGCGCCGGAGCTAGAGTCTCTTTCATTTAATTTGACGCATAGCCTGAATTCTTGAGGTAGTTTGCGCATTCGTGCGGTTTGAACTCGTTGAGCAATGTGCCGATGCGTTTCCATGTTGCCTCGACGGTGCGTTCGGCGGCTTTGCGGAGCAGGGTTTTGAGTTTTGCGAAGACTTGCTCGATGGGGTTCAGGTCCGGGCTATAGGGCGGCAGGAACAGGAGCTTGGCGCCGGCCGCGCGAATGGCCTTTCGTATTGCTGGGCCTTTGTGGCTGCCGAGATTGTCCATGATGACGATGTCGCCGGGTGACAATGTCGGCACCAGAAATTGTTTGATATACGCGGCAAAGCTTTTGCCATTGATCGGTCCGTCCAAGACGCATGGTGCATCGATACGATCTGACCGCAGAGCCGCCAGGAAGGTCAAAGTTTTCCAGTGGCCATGCGGCACCTTGGCCAACAGCTTCTCCCCACATGGCGCCCAGCCGCGTGTGCGGGTCATGTTCGTCTTGGCCCAAGTCTCGTCCAGAAAAACCAGCCGCTCAGGTGCCAGTCTGGCCTGATATTTTTTCCAGAACCGGCGCTTGCGGGCCACGTCCGGGCGATCCTGCTCGGCGGCGAACAGCGTTTTTTTTAAAGCTGAGCCGGGCGTCACGGACCAGGCGCCAGACCGAGACCTCGCTGGTGACAATGCCGCGCTCGCCCAGTTCAATCGCCAGCGCTCGCATCGTCAAATCTTTCTGCTCATCAAGCCGGCCAAGAATCCAGGCCTGATGTGGCGCCAAAGCCCGAGCTTGCCGGCGCCCTTGCGGCTTGGCCGCCGCACTGCCCGTCTGCCGCAGACGCTGTGACCACTTCACCGCGCTCGCAACGCTTACCGAAAACAACGCCGCTACCTCGCGGCACGAGCGGCCAGACAAAACCGCCCCCGCAACACGTTCCCTCAGATCATTCGAATAATGCCAACCCATCTCATGCTGACCTCCAATCCAGCAATAAGCTTGAATCAGATTTTCCGCCGCGCCGGAATCCCAAAACGATTCGGATCATCAGAAAGAGACTCTAAACCCGGACGAATTGGTCTGGAGCCACATGAAGCGAACCGGAGTTGCCAGAAATCCACTACGCAAGGGCGAAAAATTGCTCAATAAAGTCGAAGCACAACGCGCCGAGATTCGCCGGTTACCAGACCTCGTCCGCTCATTCTTCAGAACGCCAAGTGTCACCTATATTGCCGGCTGGTGAGTAAATCGAATCGGTGGGTTCGATTTAACTGAATGAAATTGCTCGCTAAAACAAAACTAAATCCGCTTCGTCGCCAGCGTTAAGGAGGATATTGACGGTCTGTGCCATGCGGATAGAATCGCACAAATAATGCCCAGAGTGAATCCTCTGTTTGGTTCAGTGCACTAGCGCTTATGGGGCAAAGCCCCCCTGGACTCGCTTGCTTAACCCCCCCGCCGGATCAGCCCGGCGGCGTTTCGTCGCTTGCCGCCAGGGCGTTGTCCAGTTTGGCGTGGAGTTCCAGGTGCAGCTGGTGCAGTTCGCTCATCAGGATTTGCATATCCTGTACGGTTTCCATCACCGCGTCGTGTTGCTCCTTGGCCAGTTTATCGGAGGAGCGTGCCGCCAGCAGGGTTCCGACGCCGAGCAGCGGCAGGGCGATGAGTTGCAATACGCCGGAGCTGGCGTATTGCACGAAGGGCATGGTTGCCGGCCATTTCAGCGGCAGCAGTGAAAACACAAGGCAGAACCAGAAGAACCCCATGGTGGCGAATATCTGGTTGGAGCGGATAGCGATGGAATCGTTGAGTTTGGAGATTTTACCGAGCGGCAGTTTTTTGACGATTTCGGGCGATTTCACGACTTTCTCCTGGATGGTTCAATTTACAAACCATAGCCACGCGAGTCGCTTGCAATCAACCAGAGTCCGATCCTCGGAGGTTGCGCGCTTTGCGCGGCAATCGAAGGCGTAAATCGGCCTCTCAATCAAAAGCTATCTTGCGGGCACCGGGACCGGAGTGAAGACCATGGCGCGCCGTTCCACCGGCGGCGGCGGGCGGCGGCAGCAGATAATCCAATAGGGCAGCACCACCAGAAAGGTCCAGGCAAAGTTCAGCGCCAGTTCCTGATGACCTTCCACCGGTAGCTGGAAGGGAAATGCCGCCAGGTCGAGCAGCCAGAGTGTGCGCCACAATAGTCCCGTAATGCGCGCCGCCGGCATGAACGCCTGAGACTTCGGCTCGCGGGCTTCATGCGCGCGGATTTGCAGGAAGGTGGCGAACACCATGATGCCGAGGCAGAGCGTGTCCTGGTAAAAATCCGAGCCCAGGAGCTTGTCGAACCTGTGCACCCAGATCACCCCCACCCCGGCGCCGAGCACGGTGCACACTTTCGCCACCGTATACAGCGGGATGGCAAACAGCTGCGAGACCAGGTTAACGCCCGGCTGCAAAGCGCGGTCGATGATGAAGTCGTCAACCGCCTTGGCGATGGTGATAAGCTTGCTGGCCAAAATTTCGCCTCGTTTCCTGCGCCTATCTTTCAGCGTTCAGCGCCCGCCGTAAAGAAAAATCTGCCGCCGCGAGCTTTTGCGCCGCCTCCTCCGCCGGTAAATGGCGCAACAGCATCAGCACGGCGGTTTTTACATGGTTATGGCATTGCTCCAGCGCAATGCGGGAGGCCGCTTCATCGGCGCCGGTAATGTCCACGGTCATGCGCAGCGCGCGGCGGCGTAGTTTGTCGTTGGTGGCGCGCATGTCGACCATATAGGGGCCAAAAACCTTGCCCAGGCGCAGCATCACCGTGGAGGAGAGCGTATTCAGCGCAATTTTCTGCGTGGTCCCGGCCGAAAGCCGCGTCGACCCGGCGATCACCTCCGGCCCGGACGCAATCTGCACCGCAATCCCGGCCGCCTCCGCCAGCGGGCAGCCGGGGTTGTTCACAATCGCCCCCGTTAGCGCGCCGAGGCTGCGTGCATAACGCACCGCCGCCAAGGTAAACGGCGTGGCACCGGAAGCGGCAATGCCGACAAGCGCATCCGCAACGGTAAAATTGTACTCCCGCAACGCGGCAACAGCGGCCTGAGTGTCATCCTCCGCCCCTTCCGCCGCCTGAATAAACGCTTCCGCCCCCCCGGCCAGCAGCGGGACAATAACGCCCGGCGGCACGCCAAAGGTCGGCCCGCATTCCACCGCATCCAGCAGCCCAAGCCGCCCCGAGGTTCCCGCGCCCACATAAAACAACCGCCCGCCGGCTTGCAGCCTTGCCGCCACGCCATCCGCCAGCGCCGCCAGCGCCGCGGCCACGGCATTCAAGGCCACCTGCGCCGCCGCCTCCTGTGCCAGAAACGCCCGCACTATCTCCAGCGTTGGCCGCTCGTCAAAATCGGCCAGTTCCGCCCGCGCCGTCTCGGTGCCGCGCGGCTTACGCGGCGCGGCCACGGCTTCCCCCGCCGTCCACACCCGCTGCACGGAAAAATCATCCCCCCACCAGATGAGGTCCGCCCGCGCGCCTGGTGCGATGCGCCCCCGGTCCACCAGTCCCAGAGCCTCGGCCGGGCGGGAGGTGGCGGCAGCGAGGGCAATTTCCGCCGCCACGCCATAAGCGACCAACCTCCGCACGCCCTCATCCAGCGTAATCCCTGACCCGGCGAGTGTGCCATCCGCCCGCAACCCCACGCCTTGCGGCCCCAAAGTCACCGCGGACCCACCAAATTCCCGCACCGACCCAGGCTCCAGCCCGGCGATCACGATGGAATCGGTCACCGCAATCGCCCGCGGACACCCGGCAAACGCCAGTTGCAACAGCATCGGGTCCACATGCACGCCATCGGCGATCAAACACGCAAACAGCCGCTTATCGCTCAACGCCACCCCCGGCGCACCCGGCGCGCGGTGGCTCATGGGTGACTGCGCGTTAAACACATGCGTCACCATGCGCGCGCCCGCATCCACACCGGCGGTCATCTGCGCCGCCGTGGCATCCGTATGGCCCAGCGAGACCACAACCCCCGCCGCCGCCAGCCGCTTGATCGCCTGGATCGCCCCAGGCAGTTCCGGCGCCAGGGTCAGCAGGCGCAGCACCACGCGCATGTCCTCGCCCGCCAGCAACTCATCCAACGCCGCCGCATCGGGCGGGCACAAACATTCCGCCGGATGCGCCCCGCGCCGTCCTGGCGCCAGAAACGGCCCTTCCAGGTGCAGCCCGAGGATCGCCCCATGCCGCCCCATCGCCACGGCTACATTCGCCGCGGCTTTCCGCAAATCCGCAAGCGGCGCGGTAATCACCGTCGGCAGCACCGAGGTCACCCCGCGCGCCGCCAGTTTTTCAATGTAAACATCCCACTGTGCCGGACTCGCCGTGGCGCAATCCACGCCAAAAGCGCCGTTATTCTGCAAATCGATCAGCCCTGGGCTCAAAAACCCATGCGTGAGGCGAATATCCGCCTCCACAGGCCCGGAAAAAATTTTAACGATCCGCCCATCCCGGACTTCCACGCCGCCTGAGCCGGCAAACGCACCATCGTTAAATATTTTTGGCGCGGAGATGATCATATGATCCCACAAAAGCTGGTGCCGGATGAGGGAGACAGCGCCGCATCAACCCCGCACAGCATGAATATCGAATAGTCCCGCGTAAATCCTAAAACTTTTCTAAGCACCAGAATTACACCGGGAGGGATTGTGACCCGTTTTGTGTGCGGCCGCAAGTCACCCAAGGCGGTGGTACAGGGCAATCGGGTGAAGAACTTCGTGACAAGCTGTTAAAACTCTGAATCTGTACGTCTCCTCCGATTCGCTTACGGAGGGATGACCTGGAAGCTTTTTTGGCGGCGAGTGGGGCGGGTTGCGAGGCGGTTGTATTTTTTGGTTATTTTGAAGATTTGCCTGACCCTCGCCAGCGCGGCAAGGTTATGTATCGGCTGGATGAGGTGTTGCTTTTGTCTCTTCTTGCGGTGTTGGCTGGGGCCGAGACGTTTGTTGATATCGCCCGCTTTGGGGCCAAGAAGCTCAGCCTTTTGCGAAAGAGGTGGCTGGGCAAATTCGCACACCTGCTTAAGTGGAATTTCTGCCTGAACTCGGCGATGATGCCGGAGAACAGGAGAGAAGATGACGAAGCGTACCCGCCGTAACCATGCGCCGGCGTTCAAGGCCAAAGTGGCGCTGGCCGCTCTGAAGGGCGAGA
This sequence comes from uncultured Alphaproteobacteria bacterium, assembly GCA_963696195.1. Lineage (GTDB taxonomy): Bacteria > Pseudomonadota > Alphaproteobacteria > Acetobacterales > Acetobacteraceae > Acidocella. The sequence goes on along the minus strand of OY968826.1, from coordinate 344,854 downwards.
AGACGCTGGCCAGCCCCGCCGCCCGCAAATCCGCCCGGTAGCCATTGGCCAGCACTCGCGCCGCCACTTCGCCGCACGCCAGTCTCACCCCTCCAAAAACCGCCGTATCCCCACCACCGCCTCGGCCAGCCCGGAGCGGATGATCGGCGCCCGCTCGGGGAACGCGCTCAGCAGCCGCGAGGGTATCTGCCGGTCCAGCAGCACGAACACGCCCCGGTCATCGGCCCGCCGAATGAGCCGCCCAAACGCCTGCCGCAGCCGCAGCCGCACAATCGCATCGTCATATTCCTTGGGCGCCCCGCTGGAGAGATGCGTGCGCCTGGTCCGGTGCAGAATATCGGGTCGCGGCCAAGGCGTGCGTTCAAACACCACCAGCCGCAACGCATTGCCGGGAATATCCACGCCATCGCGCATCGCATCCGTGCCCAGCAGGCAGGAGTGTTCCTCGGCCCGAAAGATGTCCACCAGCGTGGCGTTATCCATCGCATCCACATGCTGCGCGTACAAAGGTATCCCCGCCGCCTCCAGCGGTTTGGCAATCCGCCCCTGCACCGCCCGCAACCGGGAAATCGCGGTGAACAGCCCCAACCCGCCGCCCCCCGCCGCCTGAAACAGCGCCTGATATGCCCCCGCCAGCGCGCCCAAATCCTGCGTGTTCACGTCCGAAATCAACGCAATCCGTGTGCGCTCGGCATAATCAAATGGCGAATCAAACGCCGCGCGGATCGCCGGCATCGCCAGATGCGCCGCCCCGGTGCGCGCCTCCGCGCCCTCCCAAGCCGTCTCGTTATCCGTGCCGTCGCGCAGCGTGGCGGAGGTGATCAACATGCCATGCGCCGGGCGCGCAATGGTCTCAATAAACGCCTCCGTCGGGTCCAACAGATGCGAGAGCAGCAGCACGTCCCGGTCCGTCCCCGCCTCGCGGTCCAGCCGCAAAAACTCAATCCGCGCCGGCCGCTCGCCGGGTTTGGCTTCCACCGCCAGCCCATCCAATATCCGCCGCCATGCCGTAATGCTATCGATCGCCCGGCGCTTCAAACTGCGCGCGCTCCCCTCCAACCGCTGCCGCGAGGTCTCATCCAGCGTCTCCGCCTCACTCTCCAGCCGCTCCAAAAACCGCTGCCGCAACGCCACCAGCGGCCCCCGCAATTTCTCCAGCGCGGTCGAGAGTGCCGCCGCCACCGGCAAAATATCCGGATCAATCGGGTGCAAATCCACCTCGAACGGCAACGCCCCCTTAATCTCCGCCTCCGTTCCCCGCGCCAGCGCCTGCGTGCGCACCGCCCGCAAAAACGCCTCCGCCGGGTTCTTGTCAGACTCCAGCTCCGGGTCCAGCCGCGTCGAGAACATCGGCGCCGGCAGCGCTTTCGCCGCGAGCAGCACCGCATCCAGCGCGCGGTTTATGGCATCGTCGGTTGCGGCCAAATCCTCCAGCCGCCTTGCCAACCCCCGCGCCCGCGAGCGCGTGCCCTCCGCCCCCAGCAGCCAGCGCCGCAACTCCGCCATTGCCCCGCCGGAAAGCTCCACCGAGAACGCGCTGTCCGCGGCATCAAAAATATGGTGCCCCTCATCGAACACATAGCGCGCCGGCACATAATCATCGTCCAGCCCGCCCCACACCGCCTGCGCCATCACCAGCGCGTGGTTGGCAATCACCAAATCCGCCTGCCGCGCGTTGCGCACCACATGCTCAATCACGCAGGTGGAATAATGCGGGCAGGCGGCATGAATACACTCACCGCGCCGGTCCGCGATCTGGGCCAGCAGATTGTGCCCGAACAATTCCGCGAACCACCCGGGCAAATCACCGCCAAACAAATCGCCATCAGCACTCGCCATCGCCCAGCGCGCCACCAGTCCCAGCGGCACGGCGTAGCGCTCCACGCCCATCGCGTCTTCAAAGTTCAGCAGGCACAGGTAATTCTCCCGCCCCTTGCGCAGCACCACTTTGGTGCCAGCCCCCAGCCTCAAAGCCTCTTGCTCAATCTGCCGCTGCAAATGCCGGGTAAAGGTGGAAATCCACACCGCGCCCTTGTTCTGCTCCGCCCACAAGCTCGCCGGCGCCAGATACCCCAGCGTCTTGCCCGTTCCCGTTCCCGCCTCGGCTAGCACCACATGCGGAAACCCTTCCGCCTGCCGTGGCTCAAACGCCGCCGTCACCGCCGAGGCATAATCCGCCTGCGCCGGGCGCTGCTCCGCCTCCGGCCCCAGCAGCGCCGCCAACCGTGCCCGCGCCTGGGCGGAGGTTACCGGAAACGCCGACGGCGGCGGGCGAGGGGCTGTCTCCTCCCATTTCGGCAGCCGCTTCCACAGCCGCATCGCCATGCCATCCGCCCGCGCGGCGGGCTGCCCCAATGCCGCCAGCACATAAGGCGCCCAGCCCCAGCCAGCCGCGCCCATCCGCGCCGCCAGCCCGGGCGCATCCTGGTTCGCCGGCACATTCTTGCCCGCCGCCAGCCGTGCCAACAGCACCTCGGCCATCGGCGCCAGCATCCGCGCCGCCTCGGGCAGGCTCTCCGGCACGTCCATATCCAGCGCCCGCGCCAGCCCCGCAGGCGTCGGCGCCAGGCTGCGCGCCGGGCACACGAACGCAAACAATTCCAACAAATCCAGCACCTGCACTGCCGGATTACCCAGCCGCTTCAGCGCCGCCGGCCCATGCACCACCAGTGGCACCGCCCCGCCGAGCTGTTTTGCCACCGTGCCCGGCCGCAAATCCACCACGCCGCCCTCGCGCGTCAGCAGCACGGCATGGCCATGCCCGGCAACCAGGGCGGGGGAGTCCGGCAGTAAAGTCATTGCTCTCCGTATAGACGCGGCTGAAATTTGACCATAGAGCAGGGCGCATCATGAGCGAACAAACTGCCTCCCAGCTAAGCTGGCCCTTCCGTGAAGCCGAACGTGTCGCCGCGCGCCTGAAACACAAAGGCAAGAGCGAAGCACTGTTCGAAACCGGCTATGGCCCCTCCGGCCTGCCCCACATCGGCACCTTTGGTGAAGTCGCCCGCACCACCTGGGTGCGCAAGGCTTTTACGGACCTCACGGGCCTGCCGTCGCGCCTGCTCGCCTTCTCCGACGACATGGACGGGTTGCGCAAAGTCCCCGACAACGTGCCGAACAAGGACATGCTGAGGGAATTCCTCGGCAAGCCGCTCACCAAAGTGCCGGACCCCTTCGGCAAATTCGCCAGCTTCGGCGAGCACAACAACAACATGCTGCAGGACTTCCTCAACGAGTTCGGTTTCGAGTTCGAGTTCGCCTCCTCCTCGGACTATTACGCCTCCGGCCGCTTCGACAACGCCCTGCTGCACGTCCTCGCGCACCACGACGCCATCGTGGACATCATCCGCCCCACGCTCGGGCCAGAGCGCCGCGCCAGCTATTCGCCCATCCTGCCCATCCACCCGCGCACCGGCATCGTCATGCAGGTACCCATCGGCCAGGTGGACGTGGAGCACGGCACGGTGTTCTGGACCGACCCGGACACCAACACCAAATACGAGACCGCCGTTACCGGTGGGTCCGCGAAGCTGCAATGGAAGGCCGACTGGGCCATGCGCTGGCACGCGCTGGACGTTGACTATGAGATGTCCGGCAAAGACCTCATCGACTCGGTCAAACTCTCCTCGGCCATCGTCCGCGCCTTGGGCACCGAGCCGCCGGTCTGCCTCACCTACGAGCTGTTCCTTGACGACAAGGGGCAGAAAATTTCCAAATCCAAGGGCAACGGCCTGTCGGTCGAGCAATGGCTCACCTACGCTCCGAAGGAGAGCTTGGGCCAGTTCATGTACCATGCCCCGCAGCGCGCCAAGCGGCTGTTCTTCGATGTCATCCCCCGCGCCACCGACGACTACATCGCCAGCGTGGCCGCTTTGCCCATCGCCGAAGACCCGCACGCCAACCCCGCTTGGCACATCCACGGCGGCGTGCTGCCCGAACACGCTGGCTCGCCGATCGGCTTCACCATGCTGCTCAACCTGGCCTCGGTCATCAACGCCGACAGCCCGGAAATGCTCTGGGGCTTCATCCGCGCCTACATTCCGGAGGCCAACGCCGAGACCTACCCCTTCCTCGCCCGGCTGGTCCACCACGCCATCGTCTACAACCGCGACTTCGTGGCGCCGAAGAAGCAGTTCCGCGCCCCTACGGCGGTGGAACGCGCCGGCTTGAGCGACCTCGCCGCCAGCCTGGAAACCGGCGAGCAGGACACCCACCCCGGCGACACCAAGGCGGAAAAACTGCAAAACCTCGTCTACGCCGTCGGCAAGCGCCACCCCTTCGCGCCGCTCAAATCCTGGTTCGACTGCCTGTACCAGGTGCTGCTCGGCCAGGTCGAAGGCCCCCGCTTCGGCGGCTTCATCGCCCTCTACGGCGTCGGGCGCACCATCTCCCTCATCGAAACATCCCTGGCCCGCGACCCGGAGGCAGTGTAAACCCGCGCTGGCATTCCACCATGAAGCAGCGCGCCCTTAAATACATCCCGCCGGTCCTGGGCCTCATCGTCCTGACCGGCACCATCATCGGCCTGCACGGCGCGCTCAAACGCATCGGGCTGGGTGACGTGCTGGCAGCGGTCGCCGCCACCCCGCGCCACGAGTTCATCCACGCGCTAATGCTGCTGGCGGGCTCGGTCTGCCTCATGGCGGGCTATGACGCCACGGGCATCCTCTTCGCCCGCCGGGGTGAAAACCTGCCCAGCATTGGCGCCCTCCATGTCGCCTTCACCTCTTTCTGCGCCTATGCGCTCAGCCATGTGCTCGGCGCCCCGGCCATTTCCGCCGCCGCCATCCGCCTGCGTCTCTACGCGCAGTGGCGCGTGCCGGCCTCCGGCATCGCGCGCATCGTCGCCATTTCCGGCAGCATGTTCACGCTCGGCCTGCTCACTTTGCTCGGCCTGCTGCTGCTGCTGGACCCGGTTGCCGTGCCGCTGTTCGGCCACGCCGTCCCCTCCTGGACCTTGCGCGCGGCCGGCGCGGCGCTGGTCTTAGCCATGGCGCTCTATGTCGCGGCGGCGGGCAGCCGCCCGGCGATCGAGATTTTCGGCCACGGCGTGGCGCTGCCCGGCCCGGGCCTCGCCCTGCTGCAAGTGCTGTACGGCTGCGCCGACACCGCCACCGCCTGCGCCATACTCTATGTTGTGCTGCCCAACACGCCGGGCCTAAGCTACCCGCATGTGCTAGGCGTCTACCTCGCGGCTTTCGCCGGCGGGGTGTTTTCCGGCCTGCCGGGCGGCGTCGGCGTGTTCGACTCCGTGCTCCTGCTCGGCCTTTCCGCCTATTTACCGCCGGCCACGGCGTTGGGGGCAATCCTGCTGTTCCGTGTGCTGTATTTTCTCGGCCCGGCGAGCGTCGCGGCCTTGTGTTACGCGGGGCACGAACTGTGGATCAACATGAGGAAACGAAAATCATGAGCATGCAGCAGACGATTTCCCCGGTGGACGGCAGCGTCTACGCCGAGCGCCCCTTCGCGGACCCGGCCCGCATTGATGCGGTATTCACCAAAGCCGTCACCGCGCAGCACGCCTGGGCCGCCCGCAGCCTCGAAGAGCGCGCCGCCTTCGGCCAGAAATTCTGCGAGGCCCTGCTGCGCCACAGCGACGCAATCGCCCTCGACCTCGCCTGGTCCATGGGCCGCCCCATCTCCCAGGCCCCCGGCGAAGTCCGCGGCTGCGTCGAGCGCGCGCGCTTCATGATCGATGCCGCCGCTGAAGGGCTCGCCCCGCTCGACCCTGGCCCCAAACCCGGCTTCAAGCGCTACGTCAAGCGCGTGCCGCTAGGTGTCGTCTTCGTTATCGCGCCGTGGAACTACCCCTTCCTCACCGCCATCAACACCATCATGCCGGCCATCATGGCGGGCAACACCGTGGTGCTCAAACACGCCGCCCAAACCCAGGTCATCGCCGAGCGCTTCCAGCAGGCGTTCGATGAAGCCGGCCTGCCCGAGGGCGTGTTCCAATACCTGCACGTCTCCGGCGCCACCGCCGAATCCCTGGTCAAAGACCCCCGCGTCGCCCACGTCGCCTTTACCGGCTCTGTTCCCGTCGGCCACGCCGTCTCCCGCGCGGCGGCGGACCGTTTCATCTCCGTCGGCCTGGAACTCGGCGGCAAGGACCCCGCCTACGTCCGCGCCGATGCCGACGTCGCCTTCGCCGCGGAAAACCTCGTCGACGGCGCCTTCTTCAACTCCGGCCAGTCCTGCTGCGGCATCGAGCGCATTTATGTGCATGAAGCCGTCTACGATGAATTCGTCGCCAAAGCCGTGGAGGTCACCAAGCAATACCGCCTCGGCAACCCCGCCAACCCGGAAACCAACCTCGGCCCGGTGGTCTCCGCCAAAGCCGCCGCCTTCATTCGCGCCCAGACCGAGGAAGCCGTCTCCCAAGGTGCCCGCGCCCTTATTGACCCCGCCCTCTTCCCCGCCAACCAGCCCGGCACCCCCTACCTCGCGCCGCAAATCCTGGTCGACGTCACCCACAACATGCGCGTAATGACCGAGGAAACCTTTGGCCCCGTGGTCGGCATCATGAAGGTCTCCTCAGATGCCGAAGCCATCCGCCTGATGAACGACAGCGAATACGGCCTCACCGCCGCCATCTTCTCCACCGATGTCGCCGCCTCGGAGGCCATTGGCGCCCAGATCGAAACCGGCACCGTCTTCCTCAACCGCTGCGACTACCTCGACCCCGCGCTCCCCTGGACCGGCGTGAAGGACACCGGCCGCGGCCACACCCTCTCCATCTGGGGCTACGAGCACCTCACCCGCCCGCAGGCGTTCCACCTCCGCTTGCCGTAAGGAAACCCCTCACTCCCCCACCGTCATTGCGAGCCGCGCGCAAGCGCGGCGTGGCAATCCATCTTTGCCGCCCCAACCCCCCAACCATGTAATCGCACACCCCACCTCACTCAAACCTTGCAGTGGCGCCAAAAACCCCTTATCTCCCACCTATGGCTTCCACCGCCCCCACCGCCGGGCTGCTCCTTCGACTTATCCGCCCCTGAGCGCATAAGTCCTTTCGCGCGCGCCAAAAACCGCGCCACACCGCTCAGGGGAATGCCTAAAATCCACACCAACGGCATTTTAAATGGAACAAAACCATGACCATCATCCACCCGAATTTCGGCAAAATGGACGCCAACCGCGTCATCCTCTTTGACACCACCTTGCGCGACGGCGAGCAATCCCCCGGCTTCTCCATGAACCTGGACGAAAAATTGCGTATGGCCGAAACCCTGGCCGAGCTGGGCGTTGACGTGCTGGAAGCCGGCTTCCCCGTCGCCAGCCCCGGCGATTTCGAGGCCGTGAACCGCATCGCCCAATCCATCAAGGGCCCGGTCATCTGCGGCCTGGCCCGCTCCGCCCCGGCCGACATCACCCGCGCGGGCGAGGCCATCCGCCCCGCCGAGCGCAAGCGCATCCACACCTTCATCTCCACCAGCCCGCTGCACATGAAGTACAAATTGCGCATGGAGCCGGATGCCGTGCTGGAAGCCGTCATCGCCTCCGTCACTTTGGCGCGTAACTTCACCGATGACGTGGAATGGTCCGCCGAGGACGGCACCCGCACCGACATGGAGTTCCTGTTGCGCTGCGTGGAAGCCGCCATCAAAGCCGGCGCCACCACCATCAACATCCCCGACACCGTGGGCTACGCGGTCCCCGAGGACATGACCCGCATCTTTACCACCGTGCGCGAAAAAGTCCCCGGCGCCGAGAACGTGATCTTCTCCAGCCATTGCCATAACGACCTCGGCCTGGCCGTCGCCAACACTCTGGCCGCCGTGCGCGCCGGTGCCCGCCAGATCGAATGCACCATCAACGGCATCGGCGAACGCGCCGGCAACGCCGCGCTGGAAGAAATCGTCATGGCCATCCGCACCCGCCCGGACGCCAACCCCTACCACCACAACATCGACACCACCCGCATCCTGCGCACCTCGAAATTGCTGGCCACCATCACGGGTTTTGACGTTCAGCCCAACAAAGCCATCGTCGGCCGCAACGCCTTCGCGCATGAATCCGGCATCCACCAGGACGGCATGTTGAAAAACGCCGCCACCTACGAAATCATGACCCCCGAGAGCGTCGGCTGGCAGAAAACATTCCTGGTCATGGGCAAACACTCCGGCCGCGCCGCCTTCCGCGACAAACTGAACGCCATGGGCTACGGCGACATCGGCGACAACGCCCTGAACGACGCCTTCCGCCGCTTCAAGGACTTGGCCGACCGTAAAAAGATCGTCTACGACGAAGACATCGTGGCCCTGGTCGATGACGAAGTCACCCGCGCCCACCAGCACATCAAATTCGTCTCGCTGGAAACCTGGGGCGGCTCCAAATCCAAACCCCGCGCTTTGCTGGAACTGGAAATTGACGGCGTATCCAAATCCGCCGACTGCCTGGGCGACGGCCCCGTGGATGCCACCTTCAACGCCATCCACGCCCTCTTCCCCCACACCGCCACCCTGCTGCTGTTCTCCGTCGGCGCGGTAACCGAGGGCACCGACGCCCAGGCCCGTTGCACCGTCCGCCTCGAAGAAGACGGCAAAATGGTCGACGGCCAAGGTGCCGACACTGACACCATCGTCGCCGCCGCCCGCGCCTACGTCCACGCCCTGAACAAACTAATCACCAAACGCACCCGCACCGAACCCGCGGCGCTGTCGGCATAATCGGCGAGAAGTCGAGGGGGCTTTGCCCCCTCGACCCCCACGAAGGGCCGCGCCCTTCGAACGCATTAATAAGATTTCTTGCAATGAATTCCAAAGCCGCTGCCTTTCGCGAGGTTCCAAGCAGCAAAACCCCTTGCCCTCACTCACCCCACCCCAACACCCGTAGGGCGGAAAAGCGCAGCACATTCCGCCGCTCACGCCCCCGGCAATGGCACGCCTTTGGGTTGAAAAACATTGAAAAAATGAAAAAATGCCTTCGCATAAACATATCTTTGGGTTAAGATTCTTTATGGAGGATTTTGCTTTAGCAACTGAAGTATTGGAATGGGCCGCCAAGCAGGCGGGGGAGAGTTTTGACGCGGCCGCTAGGGCAATTGCTAAAGGGGATGCTTCTTTCAAAAAGGTCTTAAATGGGCACCTAACACCCTCTCAAGCTATAAAGTATGCCAAGAGAACGCGGGTTCCATTTGGCGTTTTGTTTCTTAAGCACCCGCCGGAAACCATTAGGCAGAATATCCCAGATTTACGACAAGCGACTAATGCCATTCCGCTGAGCTTGGATTTTTTTGAAGTCCTTGAAGATGCAACAAGAAAACAAGAGTGGTTTAAAGAATACCTTTTGAATGGTGGTGCACGGCCGCTTGATTTTGTTGGAAGCTTTGATCAAAGCGACTCTCCCCTAGAAGTTGCTAAAGATATTCGCCAGAAGCTACAAATATCGACCGAGGAAAGGCAGGATTGTTCCGATCAAAATCAGTATTTTCGTATGCTTTCCCTGAAAGCAGAAGATGCAGGGATTCTTGTTCTCAAGAGTGGAATTGTAAAATCGAACACAAGCAAAGGTTTGTCGCCGCGCGAGTTTCGTGGATTTGCGTTGTCTGATCCGATAGCGCCCCTAGTCTTTGTCAACGGAAAGGATTGGGAGGTCGCATTTGTCTTTACGCTTTTGCACGAAATTAGCCATATTTGGATTGGCCAAAGTGGCGTAAGTGATTTTCCATATAAAGAAAATAAGCTTGGGATTGAGGCGTTTTGTAACAAAGTTGCAGCTGAGGTTTTGGTTCCAGAGGCAGAGTTTAATAAGAAATTTTTTGAAAGTTCTGATCTTGGCCAGTTGGCAAAATATTTTAAGGTGAGCAGACTCGTTATTGCCCGTCGTGCGTATGACCTTAAGAAAATTACAAAAGACCAATATAGCGCGATTGCACAAGCGAGTGCAAATTCGAAGCCTCCGGTTGATGACGGAGAAGGCGGAGGAAACCCCTATGCCACTTACCCGGTCAGAAATAGTAAGCGGCTTACCTCTGCGTTGGTTGGAAGTGCAATTAGTGGACAAACTCTTTTGCGAGATGCTGCCACTTTATTAAATATTAAGACGACAACCGTGATCTCTCTTTCTCAGAAAATGAAGATCAATGACTAGATATCTTATCGATTCAAACGTATTGATTCAGGCAAAAAACTTTCATTACAAGATAGAATTTTGCGATGGATTTTGGGATTGGATTTCCGTAGCACACGAGAATAAGCTTGTTTACAGCATAAAAAAGGTAAAATCTGAACTGTTTGAAGGCAAGAAAGATGACCCCGCGAGAATGTGGGCGGAGGAGATGCCAACAACTTTTTTTCTGGAGGACGAAAAGGACGTGCCTCTTATGCAGCATTATGGAAGTGTGATTACGGCCGTTAATGGATCGTCAAAATATTTGCAGACCGCTAAAAATGTGTTCTCTGATTATAAGAGGGCAGATGCTTTTTTGATAGCTGCTGGACTTCGATATAATGCGACGATCGTAACGCATGAGAAGGGTAATCCAAATCAGAAAAATAGAGTCCCGATTCCGGACGGAGCGCAATTGGTGGGTGTAGACACGCTGACAATCTTTGAGCTTTTAGAAATTCACGCTCAGTCTCCGAACTTCAAATTTAAGAGATGAGAAGGTCAAAGCGGTCGACAAGTATATAATCGGTGTTGCTTTCCTACCCCAGCAACCGCCCAATCACCCTCGCCGTATAATCCACAACTGGAATAATCTTCCCGTAATTAATTCGCGTCGGCCCAATCACCCCAATCGCCCCCACAATCCTGTCCTGCGCATTCCTCGCCGGCGCCACGATCATCGAAACCCCCGCCGAGCCGAACAACCCGGACTCCGCCCCAATAAAAATCCGCACCCCGTCAGACGTCTCCGCCAAATCCAGCAGCCTTAGAGTTTCTTTCTGATGATCCGAATCGTTTTGGGATTCCGGCGCGGCGGAAAATCTGATTTAAGCTTATTGCTGGATTGGAGGTCAGCATGAGATGGGTTGGCATTATTCGAATGATCTGAGGGAACGTGTTGCGGGGGCGGTTTTGTCTGGCCGCTCGTGCCGCGAGGTAGCGGCGTTGTTTTCGGTAAGCGTTGCGAGCGCGGTGAAGTGGTCACAGCGTCTGCGGCAGACGGGCAGTGCGGCGGCCAAGCCGCAAGGGCGCCGGCAAGCTCGGGCTTTGGCGCCACATCAGGCCTGGATTCTTGGCCGGCTTGATGAGCAGAAAGATTTGACGATGCGAGCGCTGGCGATTGAACTGGGCGAGCGCGGCATTGTCACCAGCGAGGTCTCGGTCTGGCGCCTGGTCCGTGACGCCCGGCTCAGCTTTAAAAAAAACGCTGTTCGCTGCCGAGCAGGATCGCCCGGACGTGGCCCGCAAGCGCCGGTTCTGGAAAAAATATCAGGCCAGACTGGCACCTGAGCGGCTGGTTTTTCTGGACGAGACTTGGGCCAAGACGAACATGACCCGCACACGCGGCTGGGCGCCATGCGGGGAGAAGCTGTTGGCCAAGGTGCCGCATGGCCACTGGAAAACTTTGACCTTCCTGGCGGCTCTGCGGTCAGATCGTATCGATGCACCATGCGTCTTGGACGGACCGATCAACGGCAAAAGCTTTGCCGCGTATATCAAACAATTTCTGGTGCCGACATTGTCACCCGGCGACATCGTCATCATGGACAATCTCGGCAGCCACAAAGGCCCAGCAATACGAAAGGCCATTCGCGCGGCCGGCGCCAAGCTCCTGTTCCTGCCGCCCTATAGCCCGGACCTGAACCCCATCGAGCAAGTCTTCGCAAAACTCAAAACCATGCTCCGCAAAGCCGCCGAACGCACCGTCGAGGCAACATGGAAACGCATCGGCACATTGCTCAACGAGTTCAAACCGCACGAATGCGCAAACTACCTCAAGAATTCAGGCTATGCGTCAAATTAAATGAAAGAGACTCTAGCATCGTCTCCTCGGTCTCCAGCCGCTCGAACAGCGCCTGGATCGCCCCCAGCTTCTCCAACTGGTCCACATCCGCCAGCAGCCGCCCCTGCCCACGCAGAATCAACGATCCCGCCCGCCCCTCGCTCCCCCACGTCGCCAGCCCGGCCTCGATCACCGCATTCGTCACGCCAAAATACGCCGCCCGTTCCCGCAGCAACGCCTCCGGAAAGTCTCGCACATGAGCAGCAAGCGCCGCCTTATCCAACTTACGCTTACGCTCTTTGGCAGGTTTCGGGCGCAAATCCGGCCAGAGCCGTGGCGAGCTCGCATCGTATACTGATAGCCTTCCATCAGGCGTGTGACCAGGGGGCATACTCCAGTGGTGCGGTCTGAAAGGTGGGCGCTACGTTGTGTCAAAAATGAATTCAAGACCAATTTGATTGCCAAGAACCCAGCACCTCCGCACGCGGATGTAAATACCACAAAATTCTAGGGTCAAAAACTCCGGGGCATTAACAAGAGTGGCATAAGTTTCAACGCAAACGCCTGTGTCCGACAGATCGAGGATTCGGCAGCCAACCATCCCGGGGTGCAAACCTCCATAAGCCAACCTGCCCGTTTTTGACGTCCGCACGCGTTTTGAGTGTCGCATTTCCGCCCAACGGTCCTCAGACAGTGTACGGCTGGAGGTTAATTCCAATTTGTGACCCTCGGCAGTGATGGGGAAGCGCCATAAGATACCCGACCGAAAACAATTACAAGTAATTTTTTTTGCTAATTATATACGCGTTTTACTCGAATCATCGCCGCTAAAAGGGGGCCTCCGGTTGATTAAAGTGAGGGCCGGCGGAAGAGTTGCCTTGGTTTTTGTCTGCCTTAGCCAGTCGTGTTCGGTATAAGCAGTGTGCCTCCGATCACTCAGCGGACATTAGGTCTAGGTCCATGCGGCCCCAGATATGCCCCAGGGGAATCGGGGGAAAGTTTTACGGTGAGATGAGGCTGACGAGGAACTCGTTGTCCCAAGCTGCGCCCTTTTTTCTGAGGCGCATGGAGTCTTTGCCCGGCGCCTTTCGGATCAAATTGTGAGCCATGTGCTTGTGAGCCATGTGCTTGATGGTGGTAAAGTTGGCGGGGGCGTGTTCGGTTCGGCCCCTGCATTCGTCGTCGCGGAAGACCATATCCATCACCCAGTGCAGGCTGTTTTCGATCGCCCAGAGGCTGCGTATGACAGGCCCGAGGAGGACGGCCACCATGACCAGAGAGGTGAGATAAAACCTTGTTTCTGGCTCGATCTTCCCCTGAATTTCCCGGCTGCTTTCGACCATCACGATGGCCTTCAGGCCGGGCCAGTTATGGCGCTTTTGCAGCCATTCGACGTCATGGATAACGGTGGTTGTGCGGGTCTCAATCCGGCCGTGGTCACTGTCAATGGTGGTGTCCTGGCTGATTTTGCTGTCGGCGAAGCCGCGGGCCTTTTGCCCGGCGGCGAACAGTTCAACATCATCGCGCAGCGTGCCCTGATTGCCCTTTAGTGCCATAACGTAATCAGCCTTTTTGTCGATGATCTTTTGGGCGATCTGGCGCTGGCACCCCATCGCATCAATGGTGACGATGGCCCCCTCGATCGCCAGCATGTCGAGCAGTTTGGGGATGGCGACGATTTCATTGGATTTTTCAGAAACCTTTACCTGTCCAAGCACCAGCCGCTGACGCGTCGCAAAGGCCGGGACCATGTGGATCGGACCATTCGCGCTCTTCGACCGGCGCAAGGTCTTGCCATCAATCGCAATCACCTCGGCCGGCGCACCCGTCAGGGCAGCAACCCAGGCTGCAAAGCAGCGCTGGAAGTGCTCGGCATCGAGGCTGGCGAAGATATCGCCCAGATGGTCATGCGAGGGCGTGCCGTCCAAAAACGGCCGGAACCTTCGCAAAAGGCTGAGCTTCTTGGCCCCAAAGCGGGCGACATCAACAAACGTCTCGGCCCCAGCCAACACCGCAAGAAGAGACAAAAGCAACACCTCATCCAGCCGATACATAACCTTGCCGCGCTGGCGAGGGTCAGGCAAATCTTCAAAATAACCAAAAAATACAACCGCCTCGCAACCCGCCCCACTCGCCGCCAAAAAAGCTTCCAGGTCATCCCTCCGTAAGCGAATCGGCGGAGACGTACAGATTCAGAGTTTTAACAGCTTGTCACGAAGTTCTTCACCCGATTGCCCTGATACTCCCACAAGGTTGTATTGTACTCGGCGTTTTCCGAGCTTAAAACGTCTAGACCGCGCGCCTGTGGAGTCGAGCTACCGCACAAGATAATCCACGCGCCCCTTCCCGCGCCAGCCTGTTCTCCAGCATGGCGGCGCATCGGGGGCATGGGTGTTCAACGATCGTGAGTGGCTGCCGGCCGGTTCGTCAAGAAAACAGGACAGTACGATGGATATGATCACTGAACGCCCGCAGAGCCCCATCCACGAGCGGATCACCTCGATTTCACGCCAGATATGGGCGGACAAGTACCGCCTTAAGCTCAGCGACGGCACGCCGGTCGACATTACGATCGAGGATAGCTGGCGCCGCGTCGCCACGGCACTTGCCGCCGCCGAGGCGCAGCCGGAGCTGTGGGCGAAGCGCTTCTATGCCGCCCTGGAAGACTTCAAGTTCCTGCCCGCTGGCCGCATCATTGCAGGTGCTGGCACCGATAGGCGCGTAACGCTGTTCAACTGCTTCGTCATGGGCGACATCGAGGACGACCTCGGCAGCATCTTCGCGCATCTGCGCGAGGCCGCGCTGACGATGCAGCAGGGCGGCGGCATCGGCTACGATTTCTCAACCTTGCGGCCAAAAGGGGCGGTGGTGAAGGGCGTCAGCGCCGATGCATCCGGCCCGCTCTCGTTCATGGATGTGTGGGATTCGATGTGCCGCACCATTATGTCCGCCGGGGCGCGGCGTGGCGCGATGATGGCGACGATGCGCTGCGACCATCCGGATATCGAGGCCTTCATCGCCGCCAAGCGCGAACCGGGGCGGTTGCGCAACTTCAACCTGTCGGTGCTGGTTACCGACGCCTTCATGGCAGCCGTGGAGGCCGATGCCGATTGGGACCTGGTGTTCGCTGGCACCACCTACCGCACCCTGCGCGCCCGCGCGTTGTGGGACAGTGTGATGCGCGCGACCTATGACTACGCCGAACCGGGCGTGCTGTTCATCGACCGCATCAACAAGCGCAACAATTTGTATTACTGCGAGACCATCCACTCCACCAACCCCTGCGCCGAGCAGCCGCTGCCGCCCTATGGCGCCTGCCTGCTGGGCTCGATCAATCTGGCGACCCTGGTGCGCGACGCGTTCACCCCCGCCGCCCGTCTCGACGAGGACGCGCTGGCGGATCTCGTCGCCGTCGCGGTGCGCATGATGGACAACACCATCGACGTTTCGGGTTTCCCGCTGGAGGCGCAGCACAAGGAGGCCATGGCCAAGCGCCGCATCGGCCTGGGGCTGACCGGCCTTGCCGATGCGCTGATGATGGCCGGGCTGCGCTACGGCTCGGAACCGGCAGCGGAAGCGGCGGAACGCTGGGCTGCCCAGGTTAATCGCGCCGCCTACATCGCCTCGGCCCATCTCGCCGCGGAGAAGTCCCCGTTCCCGTTGTTCGACCGCGAAGCCTACCTTGCCGGCGAGACGGTACGCAAACTGGATGCGGACGTGCGGGCGCTGATTGCCGAACACGGCATTCGCAACGCGCTGCTGACCTCTATCGCGCCGACCGGCACGATCTCGCTGCTGGCGGATAACGTTTCCTCCGGCGTGGAGCCGGTATTCGCACATAGTTTCATGCGCAAAGTGACCGAGCCCGACGGCTCGAAGCGCGAAGAACTGGTGGAGGACTACGCCGTGCGGCTGTACCGCGCCAAATTCGGCCCGGAGGCGGAATTGCCGGAGTATTTCGTCACGGCGCAGACGCTGACCCCGCTGGAGCATATCCGCATGCAGGCCGCCTTGCAGCGGCATGTCGACAGCGCGATCTCCAAGACGGTGAACGTGCCCGAGGACATCCCCTTCGAGGCCTTCCGTGAGGTTTACCGCGAGGCCTACCGCCTGGGCTGCAAGGGTTGCACCACCTACCGGCCGAACGCGATCACCGGCTCCATCCTGTCCGTCACGCCCGAGCCCGCAACCGCGGCGGAGGCCGTGGCCGCCGCAGTGGCGATTCCGGTCGAGCCGAACCACTCACCGATTCCCCGGCCAGCCAAGCTCGTCGGCAGCACCTACAAGCTGCGCTGGCTGGACAATGAGCACGCCATGTACATCACCATCAACGACATCGAGGAAGCAGGCCGCCAGCGTCCTTTCGAGGTATTCATCTCCTCGGCGAACATGGAGCATTTCAGTTGGGTGGTGGCGTTGACCCGGATGATCTCTGCGGTGTTCCGCCGTGGCGGCGAAGTGGCGTTTGTCGCCGAGGAGCTGAAGAGCATCTTCGACCCGCGCGGCGGGCAATGGAGCGGCGGGCGCTACGTGCCGTCGCTGATTGCCGCGATCGGCGGGATCATCGAACAGCACATGATCGAGACCGGATTTCTAAGCGCCGGGGACCCGCCCGAGCATCACCACGTTGCTGACATGGCCGTTCCAGCCGGTGCCCTGGGCATGCTCTGCCCGCAATGCGGCCAGCCGGGCGTCTCGAAAGAAGGGGCCTGCCTGAACTGCCACCAATGCGGCTGGTCGAAATGCAGCTGACCCAGGCCAAGTTTTCAACAGATAATGGCGGACGGCCAGGCTATCGAACAAGGAACCCACACCGAATTATCGGCGTAGGATGGCGGCTTCGCCCGGCTCGTGCGGGCGCAGGCGCTAATTCAGGAAGTTGCCGCGGGCGTAAACGGCGCGGGGAGGCGGGAATTGCCCTGGAGGTCGAGCATCCATCCCGGATATTCAGGCGGCAGTTTGCTCACCTCGTCGAGCGTGGCGATCTCATCCGCGCTTAGCACCAAGTCTATGGCGGCGAGGTTGTCGTTGAGCTGTTCGATGGTTTTGGCGCCAATAATGATGCTCATGACGTGTGGTTTGGCGAGCAGCCAGGCCAAGGCGACCCGGGCGGCGGAGAACCCCGTGCGCTTCGCCGATTTTGCCCATTTGCGCGATGCAGGCCCAGGCGCGGTCGGTATCGACCGGGGGGAAGGCCAAGGCAGCGCGGCGGGCACCTTCGGGCGTGGGGGCGCCGGGGCCGTATTTGCCGGAGAGCAACCCCCCGGCCAGCGGCGACCAGACCATCAGCCCAAGTTTCTCCTCGGTGAGCATCGGCACCAGTTCACGCTCCAGGTCACGCCCGGCGATGGAGTAGTATGCCTGCAGGGTCTCAAAACGGGCATAGCCTTTGGTCTCGCTCACACCCAGCGCTTTCGCGATTTTCCAGGCGGACCAGTTGGAGACGCCGGCATAGCGCACCAGCCCCTGGCGGGTCAGATCGTCCAGCGCGCGCAGGGTTTCATCGATCGGGGTAACCGTGTCATTGCCGTGAATTTGGTAGAGGTCGATATGGTCCGTCTGCAACCGCTCCAGGCTAGCGTGCACGGAGTCCATGATATGCCCGCGCGAGGCGCCGCGATCGTTCGGCCCGGTGCCCATGGCGCCGAACACCTTTGTCGCGATCACCACATCCTTGCGCGCCACGCCAAGGTTTTTCAGTGACTGGCCAACGAGTTTTTCCGACCCGCCGTTGGAATACACGTCGGCGGTATCAATGAAATTCACTCCCGCCGCCAGCGCACGGCTGATGATGCGGTCCACATCCGCCTGCCCCAGCTCGCCGATGGCCTTCCACATACCGGCCGAGGCGCCGCCGCCAAACGTCATGGAGCCCAGGCAGATTTCCGATACGAACAATCCCGTGCGGCCAAGCTGATGATATTTCATGACTGATCCCCCGATAATTTCATGTACCAGGAGAACATAGTCCGGATGCCGGAGTTTTCCACTAGAGCATTCATCTTTTAGATGAATGCTCTAGCTTTATGTTTTAGCGATCAATTTCATGCGGTTATCTTGAACCTTCCGGTTCAATCTAATCGCATACTGATCTAGGGATTCAGGCGCCATCCAAATAGGCGCGCCGCCAAGCCTGGTTCACCGCATTGGCCTGCCGGGCGATGCCCACTTGCTCCGGATGCGCCACCAGCGTTTCGCAGCCGCAGGTGGCGGCGATTTGTGCCATCACCGGGGCGGGGTCGGCCAGCACGGCCTCGTAGGTAGCGTGGATGGGCGCGATGCCGTTGGCGGCGAAAAAGGCATAGAACAGCTCATTGGCCAGCGCCATCCCGTCCAGTTCTTCGGCAATGGCGGCACGCGAATACACCAGGGCGTCATCTTGCACACGCGCCGCCTGCGCGGAGGTGAACCGCCCCGTCTGTGTCGCGATCACGCGTGAGATCGCCTGCCCCAGCCGGTCCTGGCGCTCCAGCAACACAAAGCGCGCCCGCTCTCCCAGCGCATCAAAAATCCCGGCATCGGCCAGCATGGCCAACTGGTCCACCCCCGCCTTGGCGGCGATGTGCCCATGGTGCGGCAGGAGGTGATACAGCGTGGCGAAATATGCGGAGAGGGAGCGCAGCCCGCGCGGGCGGGAATGTTCCAGCACCGTCTCTGCGTTAAAAAACTCCCCCGCCTCGTTAAACGCCCCCGTGGTGGCCAGCAGATGCGCCAGATAGTTGGAACCACAGCGGTTGGTAAAGCAGAGAAAGAGGAAGTTTCCCGGCGGCATGTCCACGCCCGGGTCCGGCCGCAGCGGGCCAAATTCGCGCTCCAACACGGTGCGATGGGTGGAATTTACAGCGCGCAGTGGCGGCGGGATAATCATCCCGGCCACTTTGCAACAAATATCGCGCGCTTGCCAATATCCCGGCGGCAAAAACCGTCGGCCCAGTCAATGGCATCCACCGCCGCGTAGGCCCGCGCCACGGCTTGCTCCAAATCCGCGCCCACCGCGTTAACCGCCAGCACGCGCCCGCCATTGGCCAGAATGCCGCCCTGGTCCGCCATGGTCCCGGCGTGGAAAATGTTTACGCCGGGCAACGCCCCCGCTTCCTCCAGCCCAAAAATCTCGCCGCCGGTCGCGTATGCGCCAGGATACCCCTTGGAGCACATCACCACGGTCGCCGAGGCGCCGTCTTTCCAGCGCAGATCCACATGCTTCAGCGTGCCGTCGGTCGCCGCCACCAGCGCCGGCAGCAAATCCGAGCGCAGCAGCGGCAGCAGCGTCTCGCATTCGGGGTCGCCAAAACGCACGTTGAATTCGATCAGCTTCGGCCCGTCTTCCTCAACCATCAGCCCGGCAAACAAAAACCCCCGGAACGGCATGCCCTGTTTGACCATCTCCGCCAGCGCGGGGCGGATCACCCGCTCCATGGTTTCCTCGATCACCGCCGGCGTCGCCCAGGGCGGCGGAGAAATCGCGCCCATGCCGCCGGTATTCGGCCCGGTATCGCCCTCGCCCACGCGCTTATGGTCGGCGGCCACGCCCATATACAGCGCGTCCAGCCCGTCGCACAACGCAAAAACTGAGATTTCCTCGCCCACCAGGCATTGCTCAATCACCACTTTCGCCCC
This sequence comes from uncultured Alphaproteobacteria bacterium, assembly GCA_963696195.1. Classification (GTDB taxonomy): domain Bacteria; phylum Pseudomonadota; class Alphaproteobacteria; order Acetobacterales; family Acetobacteraceae; genus Acidocella. Next base: position 325,344 of record OY968826.1, on the reverse strand, counting down.
GGCGGCGCCGTGCACCATGTCTTCCATAATGGCGGTAACCGCCTCGTGCGCTTCGCCGGGTGTCAGCGCCACAACCACGCCCTTGCCGGCCGCCAGCCCATCGGCCTTGATGACAATCGGCGCCCCCACGGCCTCGATATACTCATGCGCCTCCTCGGCATGGGTGAAGCTGGCCCAGGCAGCGGTGGGAATCCCCGCCGCATCGGCGATTTCCTTGGTAAATTCCTTGCTGCCCTCCAACTGCGCGGCGGCGGCACTCGGCCCGCAACAGGCAATGCTCGCCGCCGCCAGCGCATCGGCAATGCCGGCCACCAGCGGCGCTTCCGGCCCAGGGATCACCAGGTCAATCTTCTGTTCCACCGCGAAAGCCACCAGGCCCTTAATATCCGTCCCCCGCAGCGGCACATTTTCCGCGAACGCCGCCGTGCCCGGATTGCCTGGGGCGACAAACAGTTTCGTCAGCAGCGGGCTCGCCGCAATCGCCCAGGCCAGCGCATGTTCCCGCCCGCCGGACCCGATGATTAAAACCCGCATGTCCCTGCCCCCTCTGTTAACGCCGCGCGCTCTATCATAGTCTCCCACCATGAGCGACCTATTGCCAAACACCCCCGAATTTTCCGTCTCCGAGCTTGCCGGCGCGGTGAAGAAGACCCTGGAAGGGGCTTTCGGCCGGGTGCGCGTGCGCGGCGAGATCACTGAATTCAAGGCCTACAGCTCCGGCCACCAGTATTTTGCCCTGAAGGACGAGAGCGCCAAAATCCGCGCCATCATCTGGAAAGGCGTGGCGTCGCGCGTCGGCCTGAAGGCGGAAAACGGCGTCGAGGTCATCGCCACCGGGCGCATCACCTCCTACCCGGAACGCTCGGAGTACCAGCTCATCGTCGAGCGCCTGGAATACGCCGGCGCCGGAGCGCTGCTCGCGCGCATCGAGGCCCTGAAGGTGAAGCTCGCCGCGGAGGGCCTGTTCGAGCGCAAACGCCCGCTGCCCATGCTGCCCGCCGTCATCGGCGTTGTCACCTCCCCCCAGGGAGCGGTGCTGCAGGACATTAAAACCACCATCGCCCGGCGCTTCCCCCGCCCCATCCTGCTCTGGCCGGTCCCGGTGCAGGGCGAGGGCGCCGCGGAAAAAATTGCCGCCGCCATCAACGGCTTCTCCGCCTTGCCCGCGGGCGGCGAAATCCCCCGTCCGGACGTGCTGATCATCGCGCGCGGCGGCGGCAGCCTGGAAGACCTGATGGCCTTCAACGACGAACTTGTGGTCCGCGCCGCCGCCGCCTGCTCCATCCCGCTCATCTCCGCCGTGGGGCACGAGACCGACACCACGCTGATCGACTTCGTCTCCGACCGCCGCGCCCCCACCCCAACAGCGGCGGCGGAAATGGCCATCCCCGCGCGACTAGAGTTGCTGGCCGATCTCGCGCAAAAATCAGCCCGCCTCACCGGCGCCCTGGCGCGGGCAACCTCCCAGGCGAGGCTGCTGCTGGACCGCGCCGGGGCCAAACTACCGGACCTGCCGAGCATTTTGGGCGCCGCCCGCCAGCGGCTGGACGACCGGGGCGAGCGCCTCAGCCTCGCTTTGCCCAACTACGCCGCCGCCCGCCGCGCGGCGCTGGAGCGCCTGGCCAACCGGCTGCGCCACCCGCGCGAAATTCTGGCCGCCCACCGCAACACGGTCTCGCTGCTGGAACACCGCCTCACCGCCGCTCTGCCCAACCAGGTCCGCACCCGCCAGAACGCCGCCGCGCTGCTGGCGCAACGGCTGGATGCCCCCCTACCGGGGCGGCTGCGTGAAGCCCGCCTGCGGCTGGAAAACCTCGCCGCGCGGCTCGACTCCGTCTCCTACGCCGCCGTGCTCGCGCGTGGCTTTGCCCTGGTCACCACGCCCAAAGGTGCCCCCGTGTCCAGCGCCGCGCTGGTCGCGCCCAGCGCCGCCCTCATCATCAAATTCGCCGACGGCGATGTCGCGGTGAAAGCCGCCGCCAAAACCGCGCAGCTCGACCTGGGACTGTAGCTTGGGGGTTATATTTCCCCGCACCACCATCTGGTCCAGCGCGGTCAGCAGCCGCGTACACATCAGGATGCCCGCAATCACCCGCGGCCGCTCTGCATGGGTGTAAACCCGCCCGGCGGTGGGCAGCGTTGCGGCGGGAAGGTTGCGGGACATCGGGCCTATCCGTAAATGCTATGAACCGCTTTTTGTCCGGCCCCAGCCTTTAGACAAGGACGGGGCCGCGAAACGATGCCATTCAGGCCCCTTTCAGAGAGTAGAGCCATGCCCTTAAGCCGCGCCACCCCCCCCGTAAACTGCTGCATCTGCGCGAGCTGCTCCAGCCCATCGCCACGGTGGCGTTCCAGACCATGCACAGCATCCGCGAGCACAGCCCAGGCAGCAGCGAGGACAAAGTTGTGCGCACCACCTCGGGGATTCAGGTTGCCCTGCTGAACACCTGTTTCGCCTATGACGAAACCGGCCCACTGGCGGCGCGCGCGGCCGCCAAAACCACGGCGGATACATGAGGGCGCACATGTAAACCTTGCCATTTCCCCAACCCGGCGGCCTTGCTGGCTACGCAACCCTATGTTACTGCCCCGCCGGACCCTGGAGCACGGGGTCGAAGGCCACCAAAAACCCAAGGCGAGCATTGTAATTTGGTCGACATTACCGGCACTGGCGAGACAGGCTTATCCGCGCGTTATTCCGCTGCGCTTTATGCCCTGGCTTTTGACCAGAACATCCTCAACGAGGTGATCGGCCAAATGGCTGCCCTTGGCCGCCTGATCAACGAAAGCGCCGAGCTGAAGCGCCTGGTCGGCAACCCGCTGACCGACGCTTCGCGCATCGCGCCGGTACTCACCCAGGCGCTCTCGGAACAAGGCTTCCTGCCAATCATCCGTAATTTCGTGAACGTGGTCATCGCGAATCGGCGCCTTGCCGGCCTGCCCGCGCTCATCACCGGCTTTGCCGCCTATGTCGCCGCCAAGCGTGGCGAGGTCGTGGCGGACGTCACCTCCGCGCAGCCCCTCACCGGCCTGCAACGCGCCCAGCTGACCGCCCGCCTAACCGAGGCCGGCTACGGCAGCATCAAGCTTGTCGAACACACCGATGCCAGCCTGCTTGGCGGCATGGTGCTGAAAATCGGCGCCAAACTTTTCGATACCAGTCTGAAATCACGCCTTAACCGGCTCAATTATTCTCTAAAGGGAGCTGCCTGACATGGAGATCCGCCCAGCCGAAATCTCCGAGATTCTGAAACGCCAGATCGCGGATTTCGACACCGAATCAAACGTGGCCGAAACCGGCCAGGTCCTCTCCGTCGGCGACGGCATTGCCCGTATCTTCGGCCTGACCAATGTAATGGCCGGCGAGCTAGTGGAATTCCCTTCCGCCGGCATCAAAGGCATGGCGCTGAACCTGGAACAGGACAACGTCGGTTGCGTGATCTTCGGCGATGACCGCCAGATACGCGAAGGCGACACCGTTACCCGTACCGGCCAGATCGTCGACGTTCCCGTCGGCAAGGGCCTCCTCGGCCGCGTCGTTGACGCGCTGGGTAACCCGATCGACGGCAAAGGCCCGATCGTCGCCACCGAGCGCCGCCTCGTCGAAACCAAGGCGCCGGGCATCATTCCACGTAAATCCGTGCATGAGCCGATGCAGACCGGCATCAAATCCATCGACGTGCTAATCCCCATCGGCCGCGGCCAGCGCGAGCTGATCATCGGTGACCGCCAGACCGGCAAGACCGCCGTTATCATGGACACCATAATCAACCAGAAGACCATCAACGCTGGCACTGATGAGAGCAAGAAGCTTTATTGCATCTACGTCGCGATCGGCCAGAAGCGCTCGACCGTGGCACAGCTGGTGCGCACGCTCGAAGAGCAGGGCGTGATGGAATACTGCACCGTCGTAGCCGCCACCGCTTCCGACCCGGCGCCGATGCAGTACCTGGCGCCGTACACCGGCTGCACCATGGGCGAATACTTCCGCGACAACGCGATGCACGCACTGATCGCCTATGACGACCTTTCCAAGCAGGCCGTCGCCTACCGCCAGATGTCGCTGCTGCTGCGCCGCCCGCCGGGCCGCGAAGCTTACCCTGGCGACGTGTTCTACCTACACTCGCGCCTGCTGGAACGCGCCGCCAAAATGTCCGACGACAAGGGCGCCGGCTCGCTCACCGCCTTGCCCGTCATCGAGACCCAGGCCGGCGACGTGTCCGCCTACATCCCGACCAACGTGATCTCCATCACCGACGGCCAGATCTTCCTTGAGACCGAACTGTTCTTCAAGGGCATCCGCCCCGCCGTGAACGTCGGTCTGTCGGTGTCTCGCGTCGGCTCCGCCGCGCAGATTAAGGCGATGAAGCAGGTTGCCGGCAAGATCAAACTCGACCTCGCGCAGTACCGCGAAATGGCGGCCTTCGCGCAGTTCTCCTCGGACCTCGACCCCTCGACCCAGAAGCTGCTCGCCCGTGGCGCGCGCCTGACCGAGTTGTTGAAGCAGCCGCAGTACCACCCGCTGCCGGTCGAAGACCAGGTGGTGTCGGTGTTCGCTGGTACACGCGGCTACATGGACGATCTGCCGGTCTCCTCGATCGGCAAGTTCGAGTCGCATCTGCTCTCCGAGCTGAAGGCACGCGAGCCCGCCATCATCGAGGCGATCCGCAACGACCAGCAGATCAAGCCCGACACCGAGACGAAGCTGATCGCCTTCATCGAAAATCTGCTGCGTACGTTTGGCTGAGCCATGCCCAGCTTAAAAACCCTCCGCAACCGGATCAACAGCGTGAAATCCACGCAGAAGATCACGAGCGCGATGAAAATGGTGGCCGCCGCCAAACTCCGCCGCGCGCAAGCGCAGGCGGAGGCTTCGCGTCCCTATGCCAAGCGCATGGGCGACATGCTGTCGGCTTTGGCCGCCGCTGAAGCCGCCAACCCGAACGCCCCGGCACTTCTGGTCGGCAACGGGCGGGACAAAACCCACCTGCTGCTCGCCATCACCGCGGACCGCGGCCTGGCCGGCGCCTTCAACGGCAACATCTCCAAGCATGTCCGCCTCCAGGCCAAAGAGCTGGAAGCCCAGGGCAAGGTCGTGAAAATCTTCACGCTCGGCCGCAAGGGTAACGACTCGCTGCGCCGCGACTTCGAAGACAAAATCGTCGGCACGAAAAACTTCGTTGGTAAAAAAATCATCGACTTCACCGATGCGCAAGCCATCGCGCAGACCATCATCACGCTGTTCCGCGACGAAAAATTCGATGTCTGCACGCTGATCTTCAACCGTTTCCATTCGGTTATGACCCAGACCGTGACCGCGACACCGCTGATCCCGGCCGCCGCCCCCACCGCCAACGACAACGCCGCCGGGGACCAGAACTACGACGTGGAACCCGACGACGGAACACTGTTGGAACGGCTGCTGCCGCGCAATCTCGCGGTACAGATTTACGCCGCGCTGTTGGAAAACAGCGCCGGTTTCTACGCCAGCCAGATGACGGCCATGGACAGCGCCACGCGCAATGCGGGCGACATGATCAAAAAACTGTCCCTGACCTACAACCGCGCCCGGCAGGCGAATATCACCAAAGAACTCATCGAGATCATCTCCGGCGCTGAAGCCGTTTAAGGTAGAGAGAAAATGGCAAGCAATAACATTGGTCGCGTAACGCAGATCCTCGGCGCCGTCGTAGACGTGCAGTTCGAAGGCGAACTGCCCTTCATCCAGAACGCGCTGACAACCCAAATCGGCGACCGCACTTTGGTGCTGGAAGTCGCGCAGGAAATCGGCGAGCGCACCGTGCGCTGCATCGCCATGGACACCACGGACGGCATGGTCCGCGGCGCGCAGGTCTCCGACACGGGCGCTGCGATCTCCGTCCCCGTCGGCCCTGGCACCCTGGGCCGCATCCTCAACGTCATCGGCGAGCCAATCGACGAGCGCGGCCCCATCGTGGCGGCCGCCCGCATGCCGATCCACCGCGACGCCCCGGCGTTCGAGGAACAATCGGCCTCCGCTGAAATCCTGGTCACCGGCATCAAGGTAGTTGACCTGCTGGCCCCCTACCAGAAGGGCGGCAAAACCGGCCTGTTCGGTGGTGCTGGCGTCGGCAAAACGGTGCTCATCCAGGAGCTCATCAACAACATCGCCAAAGGCCACGGCGGCGTGTCCGTGTTCGCGGGCGTGGGTGAGCGGACCCGTGAAGGTAACGACCTTTACCACGAAATGATCGACGCCGGCGTTATCAAGCTGGGCGAAGGCAACACCGACGGCTCCAAAGTGGCGCTAGTGTACGGCCAGATGAACGAGCCGCCGGGTGCCCGCGCTCGCGTCGCCCTCTCCGGCGTTACCATGGCCGAATACTTCCGCGACGTTGAAGGCCAGGACGTGCTGTTTTTCGTGGACAACATCTTCCGCTTCACCCAGGCCGGCGCCGAGATGTCTGCACTTCTGGGCCGCATACCCTCCGCCGTGGGCTATCAGCCGACGCTCGCGACTGACATGGGTGCGCTGCAGGAACGTATCACCTCCACCAAAAAAGGCTCCATCACCTCGGTGCAGGCCATTTACGTCCCCGCCGACGATTTGACCGACCCGGCGCCGGCAACCTCCTTCGCCCATTTGGACGCGACCACGGTGCTGAACCGCGCGATCTCCGAAAAAGGCATCTACCCGGCCGTTGACCCGCTGGACTCCACCTCGCGCTCGCTCGACCCCCGCATTGTGGGCGAAGAGCATTACCAGGTGGCCCGTGACGTGCAGCGCATCCTGCAGACCTACAAATCCCTGCAGGACATCATCGCCATTCTCGGCATGGATGAACTCTCCGAAGACGACAAACTCGTCGTGGCCCGTGCCCGTAAAATCGAGCGCTTCCTCTCGCAGCCGTTCCATGTCGCCGAAGTCTTCACCGGCTCGCCCGGCGTGTTCGTGAAGGTCGAAGACACCATCCGCAGCTTTAAAGCCATTGTCGCCGGCGAATACGACCACCTCCCCGAAGCTGCCTTCTACATGGTCGGCACCATCGAGGACGCCGTCGCCAAAGCCGAAGCCATGGCCGCGAAGGCTTGAAAATGCCGCTCGTCCTGGAAATCATCAGCCCGGAAAAGCTTCTGCTGTCGCGGGAAGTCGACATGGTCGTCATCCCCGGCACCGAAGGTGACCTCGGCATCCTGCCAGGCCACTCCAAGCTCATCACGGGCTTGCGCGGCGGGCTGGTCGATATCTACGTGAACAACACCATCACCGACCGCTTCTTCGTCTCCGGCGGTTTCGCCGAAATCACCGAAAGCTACTGCGCCGTGCTGGCCGACGGCATCGTCCGCCAATCAGATCTCGACCCCGCGCAAGCCACCGCCGGTGTAGTGGAAGCGCAAGCCGCCTACGACGCCGTGGACATGACCAACGCGGAAGCCTACCGCCTCGCCTCCGACCGGCTGATCACGGCGCAGGCAATGGTGGATAGCATTACGCCGTCAAGGGCCGACAAGGTTTAGGATTAAGGGGCGCCGCCCCTTAACAACCCCCGCCAGGGGCTTTGCCCCTGGACCCCACTCAAGGCTCGCCTTGAGAATCTTTAAATTTTTGCGGCGGCGTCATCACGAAGCGACCAAAGCCGCTGAAGCAACCCATCTTTGCAAGATCCGTCATCGGGAAAACGGACACTCATGTCCACGGATGTACCTTGTGCCAAACCTCCATCAACTGCATGGTATCCACATCCAGATAGCGTTGCTGCCCTCTTTGTCCAAAGGCGGCGTGAGTGGATGAACCTATTACCGTAAGCGAGGCTATGACCGACTATGTGGCCGATTACACGGCACGCGGCGGGAAGGACGTGAAGGGCCTGGAAACCACCATAAACGCCCACATCCTGCCCAAGCTCGGGAACAAGAAGGTTGCCGACCTAACCATGGGCGCCATTCGCACATGGCACCGCGCACTTGCCACCGCCGCGCCGCGCGTGCGGCAGAGCAAGAAGCCGAATGCTCCAAAAACCCTTCCCAAGCCAGTTGCCCCAGATGATGCCGAGGGCCAGCGCAAACCGCATCCTGACCGTGCTGAAGGCCGCCCTTAATCTCGCTTACGGCGACGGCAAAGTGCCCTCAGATGACGCATGGCGCCGTGTTTCACCGTTCAAAAGTGCCAACGCCCCGCGCATCCGTGATTTTACCGACGCCGAGGCAAAGCGGCTTGTGAACGCCGCAGGCGAGGCATTCCGCCCGATGATCCAAGCCGCTTTGCTGTGTGGCGCACGGTATGGCGAGTTGGTCCGGCTTCGCGCGGCGGACTTCAATTCCACAAGCGGCATACAGCATATTCGGGCAGGTAAAACCGGCAAGGCGCGCGACGTGGCGCTCACGGATGAGGCGGTAAAGTTTTTCAAGGTCCAAGCCGCCGGTAAATCTGGAAATGCGCTCATGCTGACACAGCCTGGCGGCGAGGCGTGGGGAAAGAGCCACCAATGCAGGCCCATGCGGGGCGCCTGCAAGGCCGCCAGCATCATCCCGGCCATCGGCGCTTTCATATTCTGCGCCATGCCTACGCGAGCCGCCTAGTTATGGCTGGCGTGCCCCTTGGCGCGGTGGCGGCGCAGATCGGCGACAGCGAGGTGACATGCGCCAAGCACTATGCACATCACAGCCCGAAATCGGTGGCCGACGCAGTTCGCCGCGCCACGGCAGAATTAGAGTTTCTTTCTGATGATCCGAATCGTTTTGGGATTCCGGCGCGGCGGAAAATCTGATTCAAGCTTATTGCTGGATTGGAGGTCAGCATGAGATGGGTTGGCATTATTCGAATGATCTGAGGGAACGTGTTGCGGGGGCGGTTTTGTCTGGCCGCTCGTGCCGCGAGGTAGCGGCGTTGTTTTCGGTAAGCGTTGCGAGCGCGGTGAAGTGGTCACAGCGTCTGCGGCAGACGGGCAGTGCGGCGGCCAAGCCGCAAGGGCGCCGGCAAGCTCGGGCTTTGGCGCCACATCAGGCCTGGATTCTTGGCCGGCTTGATGAGCAGAAAGATTTGACGATGCGAGCGCTGGCGATTGAACTGGGCGAGCGCGGCATTGTCACCAGCGAGGTCTCGGTCTGGCGCCTGGTCCGTGACGCCCGGCTCAGCTTTAAAAAAAACGCTGTTCGCCGCCGAGCAGGATCGCCCGGACGTGGCCCGCAAGCGCCGGTTCTGGAAAAAATATCAGGCCAGACTGGCACCTGAGCGGCTGGTTTTTCTGGACGAGACTTGGGCCAAGACGAACATGACCCGCACACGCGGCTGGGCGCCATGCGGGGAGAAGCTGTTGGCCAAGGTGCCGCATGGCCACTGGAAAACTTTGACCTTCCTGGCGGCTCTGCGGTCAGATCGTATCGATGCACCATGCGTCTTGGACGGACCGATCAATGGCAAAAGCTTTGCCGCGTATATCAAACAATTTCTGGTGCCGACATTGTCACCCGGCGACATCGTCATCATGGACAATCTCGGCAGCCACAAAGGCCCAGCAATACGAAAGGCCATTCGCGCGGCCGGCGCCAAGCTCCTGTTCCTGCCGCCCTATAGCCCGGACCTGAACCCCATCGAGCAAGTCTTCGCAAAACTCAAAACCATGCTCCGCAAAGCCGCCGAACGCACCGTCGAGGCAACATGGAAACGCATCGGCACATTGCTCAACGAGTTCAAACCGCACGAATGCGCAAACTACCTCAAGAATTCAGGCTATGCGTCAAATTAAATGAAAGAGACTCTAGCCCATCGCTCGATGGCGGTTTGCCGCTGTTGCTGCTGTTCAGCCCAAGCCGACGCTCAAGCTCAGCAACCCTCGCCAACAGGGCGGCAATCTGCGCCTGCTGTGCCGCTATCACGGCAAGCAGGTCTTCGGTCGAGGGAGGATTGCCCGGCGGTGCCATTACCACCTTGACTCACACTACGCCGTGACCAGTCAATCAGCTGGTCCGACCAGGGGTAGCTGGGCAGTTACAAAGTATTGTAATCTGCGGTGTAAACGGGGATTCCTCCGCGCCTTGCGGCCCCATTTTACCCGGAACCGCTGGCGCGGATTAGGTCATCCGTTCATTGTCGCCACGTTTGAAGCGGGCATTATGCCGCCACCCTTGGCCGAACGGTGCGCGCAATTTCCGCGCCGTGCGCGCGCTGCTCCATAGCCAGATCATAGCGGGCTTGCAGATTCATCCAGGACTGCGCGTCGGTGCCGAAATACCGGCCCAGGCGCAGCGCTGTATCGGCCGTAATAGCGCGCTCACCGGCAATGATTGCCGTCACGCGGTTGGGCGGCACGTCAATATCCTTGGCGAGCCGGTAGGCCGTGACGCCCAGCGGCTTTAGCCATTCCTCACGCAGCAGAACACCCGGCGCTATTGGCGCCACCGGGGCGGCCGTCGCGTCGATGACATCGGACAGATCGACATCCCCGGCCTCCAACGCTTCCCTCGAAATCGGCATCTCACCCTCCTCAGTGATAGTCGCAAAACTCAACATCGTAAGCATCGCCATCGCGCCAGGTGAAGCAAAGCCGCCATTGGTCATTGACGCGGATCGAGTGCTGCCCGGTTCGGTCACCTCTCAACGCTTCCAGGCGGTTGCCCGGCGGGGAGCGCAGAAAATCCAGCGTCGCGGCAGCCTCCAAGAGGTCAAGCTTCATCTTGGCGCGCCTCACTACATCAGAACCGACGCCCTTCGGGGTAAGCCCCCGGAATAGCGCGACGGTGACCTTGTCGTGAAAGCTTTTGATCACGGTATGTATGTACCGCGTATATATGTGTACGTCAAGCGTATACACCCCTTATTTGCCACCCATCGACACCACATTGCTCTCGGGCACGATGCCTAGAGTCTCTTTCATTTAATTTGACGCATAGCCTGAATTCTTGAGGTAGTTTGCGCATTCGTGCGGTTTGAACTCGTTGAGCAATGTGCCGATGCGTTTCCATGTTGCCTCGACGGTGCGTTCGGCGGCTTTGCGGAGCAGGGTTTTGAGTTTTGCGAAGACTTGCTCGATGGGGTTCAGGTCCGGGCTATAGGGCGGCAGGAACAGGAGCTTGGCGCCGGCCGCGCGAATGGCCTTTCGTATTGCTGGGCCTTTGTGGCTGCCGAGATTGTCCATGATGACGATGTCGCCGGGTGACAATGTCGGCACCAGAAATTGTTTGATATACGCGGCAAAGCTTCTGCCATTGATCGGTCCGTCCAAGACGCATGGTGCATCGATACGATCTGACCGCAGAGCCGCCAGGAAGGTCAAAGTTTTCCAGTGGCCATGCGGCACCTTGGCCAACAGCTTCTCCCCGCATGGTGCCCAGCCGCGTGTGCGGGTCATGTTCGTCTTGGCCCAAGTCTCGTCCAGAAAAACCAGCCGCTCAGGTGCCAGTCTGGCCTGATATTTTTTCCAGAACCGGCGCTTGCGGGCCACGTCCGGGCGATCCTGCTCGGCGGCGAACAGCGTTTTTTTTAAAGCTGAGCCGGGCGTCACGGACCAGGCGCCAGACCGAGACCTCGCTGGTGACAATGCCGCGCTCGCCCAGTTCAATCGCCAGCGCTCGCATCGTCAAATCTTTCTGCTCATCAAGCCGGCCAAGAATCCAGGCCTGATGTGGCGCCAAAGCCCGAGCTTGCCGGCGCCCTTGCGGCTTGGCCGCCGCACTGCCCGTCTGCCGCAGACGCTGTGACCACTTCACCGCGCTCGCAACGCTTACCGAAAACAACGCCGCTACCTCGCGGCACGAGCGGCCAGACAAAACCGCCCCCGCAACACGTTCCCTCAGATCATTCGAATAATGCCAACCCATCTCATGCTGACCTCCAATCCAGCAATAAGCTTGAATCAGATTTTCCGCCGCGCCGGAATCCCAAAACGATTCGGATCATCAGAAAGAAACTCTAAGAGACTGTTTCAGAAGTGGGCGGTTGAGGGCTGGCGAGCGTTTCCGGGTCCGCCGCGCCGCCGTAGAATTGCGCCAGGGCCTGGGCGAACACGGGTTCGGCGGAGACGGTGGCGAACAGGGTTAGGCAGGAGCGGAATTTGGCGGCGTCAACCGGGCCGAAGATTTGCACGGCGGTGCGCTCGGTGTGGGTGAGGATCAGCGCCGTGGCCTCGCGCAACCGGGGGCCAAGGATGGGGTGGGCGAGGTAGGCGCTGGCCTCCGCCGGGCCGGATATGGCGTAGGTCCGCGACATGGCGCTGAACCCCAGCCCGGCGATTTGCGGGAAAATGTACCACATCCAATGCGTGCGCTTGGCTCCGGCGGCCAGTTCCGCGCGCACGGAGGCCCATACCGGGGCCTGCGCGGTGACGAACCGCTCCAGGTCGAACGGCATGGGGGTTATGGTTGCGTGGCCAGCAGTTTGTCGTCGATTTCGGCGGCGCGCTGGCAGGCCGGGCGGTGTTGCAGGCGGTTCCAATAGGCCTCGAACGCCGGGCGCTTGGCGATGGAGTCGAACCGCAGGCCAAAGCCGATCTGCGAACCCAGATAAATGTCAGCGGCGGAAAATTCCTCGCCAAGGATGTAGGTGGATTTGGAGACCGCGGCTTCGGTGACGTTCATCACCGCCTCGAAACTGCCGTAGCCTACCATGCCGGCGCGCTCCGGCGGTATGGTTACGCCGAGGTTGTGGTTGAGCACCGCGGGCTCGAAACAGCCGGCGGCGAAGAACAGCCAGCGGTAATAGGCGCCGCGCAGGGCCGAACCCGGCGGCGGGGCGAGGCGGGCGGCGGGGAAGGTGTCGGCCAGATAGGCGATGATGGCGGGGGTTTCGGTGATGATTGTGCCGCCGTGGCGCAGCGCCGGGACTTTGCCCATGGGGTTGATGGCCAGATACTCCGGCGTCTTCATCTCCGGGCCGTAGTGGATGATCTCCGCCTCATACGGCTGGCCGATTTCCTCCAGCGCCCAGCGTACCATGCGGCCGCGCGACATCGGGTTGGTGTAGAGTGTTAGACTCATAGGTTTTCTCCCGCATGTTTTTGGGGAGAGTAAGCCCAAACAGGGCCGCGCGGCAACGAATTTGCCGCGCGGCGCTGGGTTCAGGCTGCCTGGCGGGTGAGCATGTTCTGTGCCACCAGCACTTCGGCGATCTGCACCGCGTTGAGGGCCGCACCCTTGCGCAAATTGTCCGACACGCACCAGAAGGCGAGGCCGTTGGGCACGGTGGGGTCCTTGCGGATGCGCGAGACGAACACGGCGTCCTCGCCCTTGCACTCGATCGGGGTGATGTAGCCGCCGTCGATGCGCTGGTCGTGGACTTCGATGCCTGGTGCATTGCGCAGCACCGCGCGGGCCTCATTCACGGTCACCGGGTTTTCGAACTCGACGTACACGGCCTCGGAGTGGCCGATGAACACGGGGACGCGCACGCAGGTGGCGATGACCTGGATTTTCGGGTCGAGAATTTTTTGCGTCTCGACCACCATCTTCCATTCCTCCTTGGTGGCGCCATCATCCATGAACACGTCGATCTGCGGGATGACGTTGAAAGCGATGTCTTTCTGGAAGATTTGCGGCGGGTTTTTGTCGTGCACGTAATGCACTTTGGTGTTGGCGAGCAGTTCGTCCATGCCCTCTTTGCCCGCGCCGGAAACCGACTGGTAGGTGGAGACGACGACGCGCTTAATTTTAAAACGGTCATGCAACGGCTTCAACGCCACGACCATCTGGATGGTTGAGCAGTTGGGGTTGGCGATGATGTTGCGCTTGCGGAACTGCGCGATGGCTTGCGGGTTCACTTCCGGCACCACCAGTGGCACGTCCGGGTCCATGCGGAACTGCGAGGTGTTGTCGATGACGACGCAGCCTTGGGCGCCGGCGCGCGGGGCGTGGATCGCCGAGACCGAGGCGCCGGGCGAGAACAGGCCGATGTCCCAGCCGGTGAAGTCGAACGTTTCCAGGTTCTTCACGGTGAGGATTTTATCCTCGCCGAAGGACACCTGGGAACCGGCGGAACGGCCCGAGGCCAAAGCGGCGACCTCCGAGACAGGAAAGTTCCGCTCGGCGAGGGTTTTGAGGATTTCGCGCCCGACCGCACCGGTGGCACCGACAACCGCAACCCTGAAAGACATGACAGCAAACTCCACAGTTAAAGTGAACGGTGAAGTAAAACCAAAGGGGGGGCAACGCAAGGCAGGGGCTGGTTTGCGGTGCCCTTATGGCTCTGGCATAGCCGTGGTATGACATCTGGCCCCGTTGTCCTCCCCTCACCCAAGGCGCTGGCGCTGTTCCGCCACATGCCGTTCCGCCAGTTTTTCATGGCCCGAGGGCTTTCCAGTTTCGCCTACCAGATCGCCACGGTGGCGGTGGGCTGGCAGGTTTACGCGCTTACGCACAGTGCGTTCGACCTTGGCATGGTCGGGCTGGCGCAGTTTGCCGCGGTGGCCGTGATGACGTTTTTTGGCGGCCATGCGGCGGATAAATACGACCGGGGGCGGGTGGCGCAGATTTGCCAGAGCGTCGAAGGCGTGGTGGCGGCGGCGCTCGCCTGGGGCAGTTTTGCCGGCTGGCTGAGCGTGCCGGAGATTTTTGGCGCCGTGGCGGTGCTGGGCGGGGCGCGCTCGTTCGAGAACCCGGCGATCAGCGCGCTGTTGCCCGGCGTGGTGCCAGAGGGGCTGTTGCAGAAGTCCACGGCGTTGACCACGGGCGTGTTCCAGACCGCGATGATCACTGGCCCGGCGCTGGGCGGGCTGCTGTATGCGGTCGCGCCGGGGGCGCCTTATGCGGTGATGGCGGTGTGCTGGCTGGTGAGCGGCACGATAAACGGCACGATAAAGCTGGAGCGCACGGTGGAAGCCAAGGCGCCGCCGGATTTCCGCGCGATATTTGCTGGTGTGGGCTTCGTGCGGCGCAATCCGGCGATTCTGGGGACGATTTCGCTGGATTTGTTCGCCGTGCTGCTGGGCGGGGCGACGGCACTGCTGCCGATCTACGCGAAGGATATTCTGCACACCGGCCCGTGGGGCCTGGGGATTCTGTGCGGTGCGCCAGCGGTGGGGGCGTTGCTGATGACGGCGGTGGTGGCGCGCTTCCCGATTACCCGGCGCGTGGGCATGCGCATGTTCCAGGCGGTGATTGTGTTCGGCGTCGCGACCGTGGTGTTCTCGCTCTCGCGCTGGGTGGTGCTCTCGCTTGCCGCGCTGGCGGTTATGGGGGCGGCCGATACCATCAGCGTGATTATCCGCCTCTCGCTGGTGCAGCTGGCCACGCCCGATGACATGCGCGGGCGGGTGGGGGCGGTGAATTACCTGTTCATCAACGCCTCCAACCAGCTGGGTGAGTTCGAGAGCGGTATGACCGCGGCGCTGTTCGGCGCGGTGCCGGCGGCGGCACTTGGCGGGGTCGGCACGATTTTGGTGGCGCTGCTTTGGATGAAACTGTTTCCCGCGCTGCGAGACGTGGAGCGGCTGGAATAGCGGCGAACGCGGAAAATTCTGGAAGTTTCCGTAGGTTACGCTATAGGAAGCAAACAGGAGCAAAAAAAATGACCAATGCCTTGGAATATTTTTTGACCGGCATTTTCTACCTGTTCACATCAGTAATGTACTATGCTGGCTTCGTTGACGGCGCCGCGTCTAATTTTATGGCGTCGTGGGGAATTTATCCGCCGTACCAGCTCTATATTTTCATCGTGCTCACGGTGGCGCTGGGGGCGCTGGCGCTGCGCTGGCTGGGCGGGCTGCCGGGGTGGCTGCTGGTACTGGTGCTGCTGGTATTGCTGTTGCGCGAGGTTGTGCCGGAGGTGGCAAACCCAAGTTCGGTGGTGCCGCATCAGTTGCTGAACGCGTTGTAGGGTCTGATTAGGGTCTTGGGAGGGAGAGGGAACCCGCCAGGGCGACTTTTGAAACAGCCACTTACTTGGCCAGCAGTTTGAAGCCGACGAGGGCGAGGACGATGCCCAGCGCGGGTTTTAGCACGTGGTCCGGGGTGTAGCGGGCGGCGTAGCTGCCGATGATGATGCCGGGCACGGAGCCGATGAGCAGCGAGCCGAGCAGGTGGAAGTTGACGGTGCCGAGGTACCAGTGGCCGAGGCCGGCGAGCAGGGTGAGGGGCACTGCGTGGGCGATATCCGAGCCGACGATGCGCACGATGGGCAGGCGCGGGTAGAGGTAGATGAGGGCGATGGTGCCCAGGGCGCCGGCGCCGACGGAGGATAGCGAGACCAGTACGCCGACGATGAAGCCGACGAGGATTGTTTTCCAGGCGGCGGCTTCTAGGCCCACATCGGGCCAGCGTTTGGTGGCCTGGGCGAGGATCCATTCCTTGAACAGCAGCGTTGTGGCGCTGAGCAGCAAAGCGGCGCCCAGGGTGAGGGAGATGAGGGTGGTGACGGTTTTGCTGGTGACGCCGAAGTGGGCGAGGACCAGCAAGGTGAGGACCGTGGCCGGTACCGAGCCGGTGGCCAGCCGGCGGACAATTTGCCAGTCGATGGTTTTGCCGGCGCTATGGATGCTGGTGCCGACGGTTTTGGTGACCGAGGCGAACAGCAGGTCAGTCCCGACGGCGGTGGAGGGGTGGAAGCCGAATGCCAACACCAGAAGGGGGGTCATGAGGGAGCCGCCGCCGACGCCGGTCATGCCGACCAGGATGCCGACGAGCAGCCCGGAGATGGCGTAACCGGGTTGAATGGCTATATTCTCTATAAATATCATAGGCTTATTTTACTAGGCTTTAATCCGCGATGCAAGCTACATAAATGAGACGGGATCGATATCGGCATCGACGCGGACGGATTTGGGGATGTCCGTGCGGGCCAGCCAGTCGCGCAGCAGAGTTTGTATAGGGATATGCTTCGCGGTTTTGAGCAGCAGGCGGCGGCGGAAGCGGCCGCGTAGCAGAGCGAAGGGCGCCGGGGCGGGGCCGAGGACTTCTATGCCCGGCCCGTGCGGCGCGGCGCGGCTGAGGGCGCGGGCGGTTTGGTCGGCTAGGCGCTCGTCGGTGGCGCTGATGATGAGTGCTGCCAGGCGTCCGTAGGGGGGCCAGTGGCCGGGGCGGCGCTGGGCGGCTTCCTGCGCCATGAATTCCGGCAGGTCGCCTGAAAGCAATGCGGCGATGACCGGGTGCTCGGGCGAGAAGCTTTGCAGCAGCACGGTGCCGGGGGCTTGGGCGCGGCCGGCGCGGCCCGCCACTTGGTGGAGCATTTGCACGGTGCGTTCGCCGGCGCGCAGGTCGCCGCCTGCCAGCCCCAGGTCGGCGTCCACCACGCCAACCAGGGTGAGGTGCGGGAAGTGCCAGCCCTTGGCGACCATTTGAGTGCCGATGATGATGTCGGCGTCGCGGCCGGTAATACGCGCGGCGGCCTCGGCGGCCTGTTTGGGGCCGGAGATATGGTCGGAGGCCATGACCAGGGCGCGGGCCTCGGGGAACAGCTCCGCCACCTCCTCCGCAATGCGCTCGACGCCGGGGCCGATGGGGACGAAGCTGCCTTCCGCCTCGCAGGCCGGGCAGGTTTCCGGCATGGCGATGCCGTGGCCGCAGTGGTGGCAGATGAGGCGCGAATGGCTGCGGTGTTCCACCAGCCAGGCAGTGCAGTTGGGGCAGGCCAGGCGGTGGCCGCAGTGGCGGCAGAGGGTGAGGGGGGCGTAGCCGCGGCGGTTGAGGAACAGCATGGCCTGTTCGCCGCGTGCCAGGGTTTCCCGCACCGCCGCCACCAGCACGGGGGAGAGGAATTTGCCGCGCTCGGGCGGGTTTTCGCGCAGGTCGATGGCCTTTACCTGCGGCAGCACGGCGCCGCCGTGGCGGGCGGGTAGGTCCAGTTTTGCGTAGCGGCCCTGGGCGGCGTTTTCCACGCTCTCCAGGCTTGGCGTGGCGCTGACCAGTACGCAAGGCGCGGCGGAGAGGCGGGCGCGGACCACGGCCATGTCGCGGGCGTTATACATCACGCCGTCTTCCTGCTTGAAGGCGCTTTCGTGTTCCTCGTCCACCACAATAAGGCCGAGATTGGGGAAGGGCAGGAACAGCGCCGACCGCGCGCCGACGATGACATTGGCGCGGCCTTCCGCCACCGCCCGGTAAGTTTCGCGACGGACGGCGGGGGTGAGTTCGGAGTGCCAGACCGCGGGGGCGGCGCCAAAGCGGCGCTCGAAGCGTTGCAGGAATTGCACCGAGAGGGCGATTTCCGGCAGTAGCACCAGGGCTTGCTGCTGGTGCCGCAGCGCCTCGGCCACGGCTTCCAGGTAGACTTCCGTTTTGCCGGAGCCGGTGACGCCGTCGAGCAAGGTGACGCTGAATTTTTGGCCGGCCACCGAGTCGCGCAACGCGGACGCGGCGGTGGCCTGGGCGCGGGAGAGCGTGGGGCCGGGGTGTGCCGGGTCCGCGCCGCCGAAGCTGAACGCCTTGCCGCGCTTGGGGGGCGCGGCCAGCAGGCTCTCCTTCAGGGCCAGGGCCAATACGTCGCCGCGCTTGCTTAAAGTGTAGGCGGCGACCCAGTCGATGAAATCCATCAATGGCTTAGGCAGTGGTGGGAGGTTAAGAACCTCGGCGATGGGTTTGGTTTTCACCGCTTCATCTGGGGCGTCCGCCCATACCGCGCCCACCGCCATGCGCGGCCCCAGCGGCACGCGCACCAGGGTTCCGGGCGGCAGTTCTTCGCCCGCCGCATAGGTAAAAGGCGCATCAAACGGGTATGGGAGTAACACGCTGACGCGGGTGCTTCGACTTGAGGGCTCCATGCTATATGCTTTGCACCAGACTTCTTACACCGGAAAGTGACCCATGAAATTCTTCGTTGACACCGCTGAAATCTCTGAAATCCGTGAGCTGGCCGCCACCGGCCTGCTTGACGGCGTGACGACGAATCCGTCGCTCATCGCCAAATCCGGCCGCAAATTCCTGGAAGTGATCGCCGAGATTTGCGAGGTCGTCCCCGGCCCGGTGAGCGCCGAGGTGGCCGCCACCGAATACACGCAGATGCTGAAAGAAGCCGCGGTGCTGCGCAAGATCGCCAGCAACGTGGCGATTAAAGTGCCGTTGACGCAGGACGGGCTGCGGGCGTGTTACGCGTTGAGCCAGGAAGGCGTGATGGTTAACGTGACTTTGTGCTTCTCCGCTGCCCAGGCGCTGCTGGCTGCTAAGGCGGGGGCGACCTTTATTTCCCCGTTCGTCGGCCGGCTGGATGACATTGGCCAGAACGGGATGGAGCTGATTGCCGATATTGTGCAGATTTATGCCAACTACACGAGCATTAAAACCGAAGTGCTGGTGGCTTCCATCCGCAACCCGATCCATTTGATCGAGGCCGCGAAAATGGGTGCCGATGTGGCGACGATCCCGCCGAGCGTGATTAAGCAGCTTTATTCGCACCCGCTGACCGACAAGGGCCTCGCCGCGTTTTTGAGCGACTGGGCGAAAACCGGGCAGACGATTGCCTGAAGCGTTAACCCAGGAGTTTCTAGGCTGGCTCGGCGGTGAACGCCGGGCCGCCGCGAAAACCTTGGAAACGTATGGGCGGGACGTGCTCGCCTTTTTAGAGTTTTGCTCCACCCACGTGGGTGGAGTGCCGGATTTGGCCATGCTGCGGGGGCTGCGCGCGGCGGATTTCCGGGCGTGGATTGCCGCCGAGGCGAAAGCCGGGGCCGGGAACGCGACGCGGGCGCGAAAACTCTCCGCGATAAAAACGTTTTTCCGGTTTTTGAAGAAGCGGCATGAGGTGGAGGGGACGGCGCTGGCGCTGATCTCGCGACCGCGCCCGAAGCGGCCCTTGCCGAAGGCGCTGAGCCCAGATGATGCGAAAATGGTGGCGCAGGATATTGGCGAGGCTACCGATACCGCCGCGATTCAGGCGCGTGATACGGCGCTGATGATGCTGCTGTATGGCGCGGGGCTGCGCATTAACGAGGCGTTGTCACTGAATGTGGGGGATTTGCCGGCGGCGGATGATGCGCTGCGGGTGACCGGCAAGGGCAATAAGCAGCGGATTGTGCCAGTGCTGCCGGCGGTGCGCGAGGCGATTGCGGTGTATTTGAAGCTGCACCCGAATCCGGGGCGGGGCGAGCCGTTGTTTGTCGGCGCGCGCGGCGGGCGGCTGAATGCCGGGGTGGTGCAGAAGGCTTTGCGCGATTTCAGGCGGCTGAATGGGTTGCCCGAACATGCCACGCCGCATGCGCTGCGGCACTCGTTTGCCACGCATCTGTTGGCAGGCGGGGCGGATTTGCGGTCGATTCAGGAACTGCTGGGGCATGCGAGTTTGTCGACGACGCAGCGGTATACGGATGTGGATACGGGGCAGTTGATGGAGGTTTGGCGCAAGGCGCATCCGCGGGCGTGAGGCTGGGGCGAATTTTCTTACAAAATATACTAAAAATGGTATAGTCCTGCATGGGTTGGCGCGTTGAGTTTTTGGATGTTCGTGACTTTCCGGACGCCTTGTTGAGGGAACGGGCCGCGCATTTCGGCGTGACGATCAACGCGATCTGGGTTGCGCTGAAGAAATTGGCCATCACCAAAAAAAACGACCAGATATTCTGAAAGTCGTTGCGAGGAAAGAATCACCTTTCTGCGTCAATTGCGCGCTTGGGTTACCGAGCACGGTTGGAAAAATGTCGTTTATTTTGATGAGAGCGGTTTCCAAGCCGCCGTTCACCGGCCGCATGGCTGGGCACCTGGGGCAACAAGGTCTTTGGTAAAATCACCGGCAACAACCATAAACGGACCAATCTCATTATGGCGCAACGGGGCAAAGATTGGATCGCGCCCGTGTTGTTCGAGACAAGCTGCACCCATCTGACGGTAACAACATGGATTAAGGAGATGCTGTTGCCCACGCTCAGGCCGCAAAGCCTGATCGTCATGGACAATGCCCCCTTTCATAACAAGCCCAAAATTGCCGAAATTCTTACCGGGCATGGCCACCAACTGCTGCCGCTGCCCAGATACTCGCCTGACTTCAACCCAATCGAAAAAGCCTTCGCTATCCTCAAACGACAGAAAAGCTTCTCCGGGAAATCCGTGGACGAGTTAATATCGTCACATTCCTAAATGGAATGACTATAGCCAAAAAGGAGGTTTGGTACTTCGCGTGGAGACGCGCCCAGCACCTCGCGTGGAGGCACGCGCAGCGCCAAACTCTGTTTAGTCGCCCGAAATAGAGATCAACTATGATCTATTATATTGTAATTTATCCTATAACAGGTCATATATGATCTATGTTAAAGACACCTGAAGAGTTGCGGCTAGAGCTTGGCCACGCTATCCGCGTCCGGCGGATAGGGCGGGGTTGGTCTCAAGAGGAAGCTGCGACGCGCGCGGGCATGGGGCTTAGCACCTGGAAGCGCATGGAGGCTCACGGGCCGAGCCTCGTGGAGAACTTGATTAACGCCGCCTTTGCTCTGAGCTGTGAGGACGGCGTCAGTCAACTGTTCCCTGCGCCGGCCGCCTCCAGTCTTGATGAGCTTCTGCAGCGCCAGGCCGCTACGGTGCACAAACCCCGTCAGCGGGCGCCACGCCGGAAGTCGACGCCATGAAGCTAGCGCCGGGAACCCCCCTCTCCGTCGCTCTCACCTTCGAGCCCGGCAGCAAGCCTCTGGCGGCGGGCCGCCTCGCGATGGACGGCGGCCTCGCCCAACTCGAATGGTCCAGAGAGGTCATCGCTCGAACGCTACCGGTATCGCCGCTCTACTATCCACCCGAACCCGGCCTGATGGCGGCTCGGACTCGGTCCTTCGATGGATTGCACGGATTTTTGGCGGATAGCCTCCCTGATGGCTGGGGCTATCTTTTGATGCGCAAACGCCTAGCGAAACTGAACATTGATATTGCCGCCCTCACGCCCATGGAGCGCCTGGCGCTCGTCGGAGATCATGGCCGCGGTGCGCTAGTATTCAAGCCGGCCACCACGCCCGCGGATGATGTCGAAACCCTCGATCTGGACGCCCTGGCGCACGACGCCACAGCGTTGCTCATGGGCGAAAAGAGCCGGTTAGCCGACACGCTGGCGGGTTTGGCGGGTGGGTCCGGCGGCGCTAGGCCCAAGGTGCATGTGGGGTTCGACGGCCAAGGCCACATCTCGGTAGGCCACGCAGAGATGCCTGCGGGCCACACCGCCTGGCTGGTGAAATTTCGGGCGCCCTCAGATCCCCTCGACATCGGCCCCATCGAGGAAGCCTACGCCTGCATGGCGGAGGCGGCCGGCCTGACCGTCAGCGCCCACCGGTTGTTGCCGGCCAAATCGGCGCCAGGCTATTTCGCGACCCGGCGGTTCGATCGTCCGAATGGCGGTGGCCGCCTTCACATGGTGTCCCTGGCGGGGGTGATTGAGGCGCCATCCGACGCACCGTCAAGTTACGACCTCTTTCTGCGCGCGACGCGCGCTGTCACGCGGCGGGCGGATGATGTCGCCGCTGCGTTCCGGCGGATGGTTTTCAATGTGCTCGCCTGCAATCAGGACGACCATACGCGCCAGCACGCCTACCTTATGAATCCGGCAGGCGAGTGGCGCCTGGCGCCGGCGTTCGACCTCACTTATGCCCCCGGCCCTGGTGGCGAGCACTACCTCGACATTGAGGGCGAAAATCGCCGCCCGACGCGCGCTCAGGTCACAAGCCTTGGCAAAAAAACACGGCCTCGACGCCAGACGCGTGGCGGCGGTCATCAAGGACGTTGCCGCAGCCGTCGCAGACTGGCCAATACACGCGAAAAATGCGGGGGTGTCCAAAAACTCGATGAAAACCGTGCAGGAGGCCCTTACCCGAGTGTCCGCGGACTTCGATACAGCCTATTGCGGGGTTCCGCGATTTCGCTCGATCCGATTTCCGTCTATGCTCCATAGGCGCTTTCAACCATCTTTCGATGTATAGCAGGTGCCTGAAACTCCGCCAAAGGCGGCACTTCTAATCGACCAAAAGTGCACCCATTTCTTCTGAAGCCTTCCTCAAAACAGGAAGGTTATTGTTAATAAAATCCTCTTTCTCGATTATCTCCATTCCATCCTTGACATTCATAATGCCCAATGTCGCTTTTATTTTTCCCTGATTGTTATACACTGGCACGGCCAGTGCTTGTATGTATAAAGATGTCTCCCCAGAGGCGTAGCAGTAACCGTTCTTAACAACATCTCGCAAAATCAATCGGATGCCTTCTTCCTGAAAAATAGTTTTAGGAGTAATTTGGATCAGCTCGACGTGCTCGAAATAATCATCAAGTTCATCTGGCGTACTGTGAGCCAGCATTACTCGCCCCATTGACGTGCAATATGCTGGTAGATGCGCGCCAACGCCGCGTCTGATATTGGAAAGTGTTGGATTACTTGAGGAGGCAACATGTATTATGAAATCATCCTGGAATACGCCCATAGCACATGAGGTTCCTGAGATCGCGCTGATGCGATCCAGAAATGGCTGTGCTATCCGCAGCAAGGAGTTCGACGACAAAAAGGCCCGAGATATCGTCAGAACCTTGGGGGTCAGCGCAAAATGACGGCCATTGCTCTCAACATAGCCAAGTTCTTCAAGCGTTAGCAGGCATCGACGTGCAGTGGCACGGGGCAGGCCGACGCTCTTGGCGGCTTCCGCCAATGTCATCTTCTGTCCGTGGGTGCTGAAAGCCTCGAGAACCGCAAGCCCTCGAGACAGAACGGTCAGGAAATCCTTACCTCCGCGAATTGAGGCCTTTGTGCCGAAGTTCGTGTCTGCCATGCTTAGGCCCCAACTGTGCGAATATCGCCCAAATGTAGAGCCTTCCACTTGCGAGTCAATCCGGCCCCACCTTGAACCGCCGGACCTCAGCCTCTCAACGCTATGCGAGGTTTCCGTAAGCGGACCTGAATCAGGTATCGGGCCATGGCCGCTGGATTGGCGGCGCAAGACCAAAAGACTGGCCAGAGATGTTTGCGGAGCCTTTGACCACGCGGGATCGAATAAAGTACCGGAGAACTTCGAGACGAGAGGATTCGAACCTCCAACACGGTAATCCCCCCGGCGATTAAGGGGATTGATAAGTAGAATTTTCTCGGCATTTTACCTGAGGAGATTTGTATGAAGACGTCGAGATATAGCGAACCGCAAATTCTTGCGATTTTACGCCAGGCTGAGGGTGGGGTGCCGGTAGCTGAGCTTTGCCGGGAGCACGGGATGAGCGACGCCTCTTTTTATAAATGGCGCGCGAAGTATGGTGGCATGGACGCCTCGATGGTGTCGCAGATGAAGGCGATTGAGGACGAGAACCGGCGCCTGAAGAAGATGTTTGCGGAATTGAGCATGCAGAACGAGCTGCTCAAGGAGGCTTTAGGAAAAAAATAGCGCGGCCATCTCAACGCCGTGAGATGGCCGCGGTTGCTGTGGCGAGGTACGGGGTGAGCATTGCGCTGGCCTGCCGGACGTTTGGGGTAAGCGAGACGTGCTATCGCTATGCGCCCAAGCTGGTTGGCGAGAACGAGGAGATTTCTGATCTTCTGGTTGGGCTGACGCAGGCGCGGCGGAACTGGGGTTTTGGCCTGTGCTTCCTGTATTTGCGTAATGTTCAGGGCCGCCGGTGGAACCATAAACGAGTCTACCGCATTTACCGGGAGCTGGAGCTGAACTTGCGGATCAAGCCCCGTAAACGGCTGCAGCGAGACAAGCCCGATGCCCTGGTTGTGCCAGAAGCGCCGAACATCTCATGGTCGATGGATTTTATGGCCGACAGGTTGGAGGATGGACGGGCGTTCCGGCTACTGAATGTGCTGGACGATTTTAACCGCGAGGGCTTAGGCATTGAGGTTGACTTCTCTCTGCCGGCCGAGAGGGTGATCCGAAGTTTGAACCGGATCATTGAATGGCGGGGCGTGCCTACGAGTATTCGCGTTGACAACGGCCCTGAATATATCAGCGGCAAGCTGCTGGCCTGGGCGGAAAAGCGCCACATCAGCATCTGCCATATTCAGCCGGGCAAGCCGCAGCAGAATGCCTATGTTGAGCGCTACAACAGGACGGTCCGCCATGAATGGCTGGACCAGAATATCATCGGCAGCATTGAGGAGGCACAGGATTACGCAACAAAATGGCTCTGGACCTACAACAATGAACGACCCAATATGGGCATCGGCGGGATCACACCCGCACAGAAACTGAAACTGGCCGCGTGAATTCTACCGCAAAGCCCCGTTAAAAACGGGGGGATTACCCTCCGAACGGATGCTGTAAAACACCTGCAACAACAGTGCCCGCAGCAATTGCTCCGGCGGAATCGAGGGGCGGCCTTCCTTGGCGTACAGCCTCGAAAACAGGGCGTTCAGCGAGGCCAGAGCCCCGTCCGTTACCGGGCGGATCACGCGCAGTGGGTGGTTCTTGGGAAGCCGGCTGTCCGGCCGAACATAGCTGAAAAGGCCATCACGCCGTCGATCAACGCCACGCATCCAATCACCGCCTCAAAAACTTCAACACACACTATGGAATCAGATATGCGGGTCTCAGCGCAAGAGGTTTTTCAGCGGCCTGCTAGAGCGCCAAGTGTCACCTATATTGCCGACTGGTGAGTAATGCCTATCGCCCAATATAAAATCTGACGCGCGCATTCCAATCATGATTGCGGCTGCATTGGTATTTCCGCCAGGAAGGGTCGGCATGACGGACGCATCGGCTACCCGGAGATTTTTTACACCGCGGACCTTCAACTCTGGGTCAACCACAACTTGGCCGCCGTCTCCCATCGAACAGGTGCCAACCGGATGATAAGCTGTATCTGCCGTGCGACGCACATAAGCATCGATTTCTGCGTCGGTTCTGACGCTCGCCCCAGGGGAATGCTCTCCCAGGCACAACTCCGCCAGCGGCGCTTGCGAAAGTATGCCCCGCATTACCTTGAATGACTGCCGGATCGTGGCCACGTCGTTCTGAGAAGAGAGCAGATTCAGTTGAACGAGAGGTTTTGCCAGAGGATCTGCCGAGGATAGCGTCACACTGCCACGGCTTTCCGGATGCAATAGCACATTACGGACCATGAATGTATCGCCGGCCGGCTTGATGACACCCGGAAACCAGGGATGCGCAGTATTTCCCACCGCAGCCACAATAAACTGGATATCCGGCCGCTCAAGTTCCGGCTGTGTGCGGATATAGCCGATTGCCGGCATGGGAAGGGCGCAGGCTTGTCCTTTGCCCGCAATGCTCCACTGCAGCACAGTGGCAACAAGACGATCAAGTCGCAGTTGGTGATCGAAACTATACGGTTTCTTGCAGCCGATTTCCATTCCGACAAGAAGATGGTCCTGCAAGTTCTGTCCGACTCCGGGCGAGTCAACAATAACATTGATCCCTAGCCGGGCCAGGGCATCGGCCGGGCCAACACCCGACAGCATCAGTATTTGTGGTGAGTTCAGCGCGCCGCCAGAGAGTATGATCTCCCGGTCAGCATGGGCGGTGCATACCTGGCCGTTGCAAACATACTCGACGCCGGTCGCCATTCCGTTCTCAATGATGACTCTCGTCACATGCGCACCGGTATGCACCGTAAGATTCTGACGCGACAATACTGGTTGAAGGAAGGCGTCATTGGAACTAGCGCGGCGTCCACGATGGTCGACTGTAACTTCTGGAACCGAAAATCCTTCAGGCTGTGCTCCACTAGGGTCCTCCGAAACCGGGAAACCCGCCATTCGCGCGGCATTAAGGAAGGGGTCGGTTAGAGCAGTTCTGATGGGATTTTTCCGGACAGTGAGCGGACCATCTGCGCCGTGATGCTCCGTTTCGCCCAGCCAATGAGCTTCGATCTTCTTGAAACTGGGAAGTACATCCTTATATGCCCAGCCTTTGGCGCCAAGTTCCTGCCACTCGTCATAATCGCGCGGGTGCCCGCGGGTGTAGATCATTCCGTTGATCGAAGACGATCCTCCCAGGAGTTTCCCTCGCGGAATCAGGACACGCCGTTCTCCGCATTCTGCCAAAGGCTCGCTTATATAGCCCCAGTTTACGCTTGGGTCGTACCATAGCTTTGTCGCCATCAGCGGCATGTGGATCCGGATGCCTCGAGCATTCGCACCGGCCTCAAGGACCAGGACCCTCGTGTCTGGTTCGGCGCTTAGCCGATTTGCCAAAACGCAACCGGCCGAACCGGCGCCCACGATAATATAATCATAGTTCATTGGCTTAACCGAGCTTCCCCAGCGTGCTGAATCGTTTTCAAGATAAATCTCCGCGGCCCGTCGCCACACGGCTTGATCAAAGTCCGGTCAGACGAGCCGATCAGACCTTGGGTGCCGGTGGGCTCGGGAGCCGCAAGGGTGGTTACAAAATCTTTCGAAATGCTGTGGACCTACGTGACGAAAGAGGTTGCGGTCAGGTCAATCGATCACTCGTACCACAGCCATCTCAGATCAGAACGGATATACGATATATTGCGGCAACACAGTCGTGTCGTAGACCGCGCGCTTTGACAGGAAGAGCGCAGTGCCATTTTCAATGATTATCACATCCTCGTAGACGCCCGTGGCAAGAGGTGTGCTCGCACTAGGGTCCAGGGTGTACTCAATCGAAAAGTTGCTCTTCACTTCGAAAACAGAATCCGCAACCTGGCTATGGAAAATTCGCTGCGTGAAATGGCGAGTCCTGTACTCCTGAAAAGTTCCGCGCCAGATATCGTCCACGAACGTTATGCGGTCCTCAATGCGAGCCCTGCAATCATCGTACATCAATGCAATAGGAAAATTCATCTCCTCATTTTCGGCAGAGCGACAGATGTACGATGCATTGGCACGGCTGCTAAAGCAGTCACTCCACGCCTGCATGTTCTTGCCGTCGAGAGCAGAGATGTAGCGATTCTGCAGTTCATCCAGCTTCGCGATCACGTCAGAATTATTCATGATGGTCATTTCACCTCTCCCTTCCGCTTGAACCCCAGAGCACGACGATAGTGATCCCAGATTACAACCTTCGATACCTCGTCGTTCTGTTTGCCCATGGTCGGGAAGGAGTAGAGGTCCTTTACCCCCTTCTGGAAGGTCATGAATCCCGGCGAATTGTTGCCAACTTGCGCGCGCAGGAAAATGGCGGCATCTTCCATGCTTATCATCCCGCAAGGTCCAAGCAGGTTCGACGACTGGCGCACCCGGTGCAGGATCATCTCTTCGCTGTCATCCGCGCGGGCAAAATAGGCATAGTGTACTTCCGTGCAATCCACCGCGCGCGGGATCGCATATCGTATGTTTATGATATCCAGATGCTTTACAATGATCGTCACGGGAAAGGCCGCAATAACGCATGAGCCCGCGTCCCATTCCCCATCCTTGAATTCGATGAGTGAAGGGTCTTTAAGCGCCTGGGGGGAACTTGAGGGCTTCAATTGCGATACCATGCCGGTGTGCGCGTTTCTCATGCACACTTGCTCACCGCCACCGCTTAGCCAACCCAGGAGACGGAAGCCGGTATGCAATAACGGGGCGTGATAAGCCTCGTTATCCATGTACGCCTTCCAATTCGCGGAATACCTGACCTTCTGGTATCCTAGGAACTTCAGCCCCGCCTTGTGCCCGATCTGCTTTTCGAGGATGGGCACCACTTCGCCCAGCCAGTCGACGAGGTCTGGTGCCTCGTCACTCAGCGTAACGTATATAAGGCCATAGAGCTCTTGCGTTTTCAACTGCTTGAGGCCGTAGTCTTCCTTGCAGAACTTCGGTGAGAAGTCGTCTGATCCGGGGGCGCCGATCAATCGCCCGTCATCGGCGAAATTCCACCGGTGATAGGGGCATTGGAATTGCTTCCGATTGCCGCAGGGTGCGGTCTCGACGGTGGTTCCGCGATGGGAGCAGGAATTTATGAACACCCGGACGGTCTCGTCCTTGCCCCGAGCGACGAGCAACGGGACCCGACCGAGATCGATAGTCTTGAAGTCACCGGTCTGTGGTAATTCAGATTGATGCGCAACGGGATGCCAATATGGCCCGTAAAAGAATTCTTCAAGTTCTCGTTCGAATAAATCTGGACGTGAGTATACTTCTTTAGGAATATCGGAAACATCATCTGGCCATATGAACTCGTCGAGCGGAACTTTTTTCATTTTATCCATGCTATTTACCTAACGTGCTAAATTTTCCATTGTTACATATTTATAATATTAGACTATTATGGGATAAAACCCAATACGTCCTTTATTCTGACACCAAAGCGGCCTGTTTCAATTGTCTCACCGGTGATGTGACGGGCATCGTCCGACGCCAGAAATGAGATAACGGCCGCCTGCTCTTGGGGCGTAGCCAGCTTCGGAAGCAATTCTGTGCCGCCTGCCAGCTTCATGAGTTGGCTCCACCATTCGGCTTCCTGTTCATCGAAGGGGCGAGACTGGCGAGGTGTTTTGCGTTCCGGGATGTTGGTGCCGCCGGGACTCACGCAATTCACGCGGATGTTGAAGCATGCCAATTCTATCGCCAACGATTTGGTGAGAGAAATGACCGCTCCTTTACACGCGGAATACGGGACCCTGTAGATTCCGGCCTCGGCGGCGTTTGAGCCCACATTGACGATGACCCCTTTGTCTCTTTTCCGCAAATGATCGATTGCCGCCCGGCAACACCACATCGTGGGCCAGAACGAACGGTTGATCTCGGTGCTGATTTCTTCGGGGGAGTAATGCCAGAATGGTTTCGCCCAGACTGTCCCGCCAACGTTGTTGACGAGCACATCTACGCCCCCAAAGGCTTCCCCGGCGGACTGCAGTGCCGCTTCGGCGCCTTCAGCGGTCGAAAGGTCAAATACCGCACCGACCGCTGCGATCCCCATTTCCTTGAAATTCTCTACGGCTTCGTGAGTCGGACCTTCGGCCGCATCGGCAATGACAACACTTGCCCCCTCGAGCCCCAGCCGTTTCGCGACTTCGTAGCCAATGCCCTGGGCGGCACCCGTGACGACTGCTACCTTGTTGGAGAAACGACCGGGGAATACTTGGTCCGGTTGCTCGGCTTCATTCGGCATTTGCATCCTGTGACTTTCGTTTAGATCCTGGCCCAAAGCCCCATCGGTGATGCGGGCAGGATCAGCATTGTAATCAATCGAGCTATCGAAGCCGGTCCATCGTGCATCGCTCAGGCTTTTCGAGAACCCCCAATTTTTCTAACCGCCTAGAAATGCATTCCCATTCCCTTTTATGACCCGAATGTGCGATTATCGCCCTATATACGCTTGAATCGCACACTTTAGAGCACAGGCTTCTCGATAAGTCAAGGCCCCTTTGGTCGGTATTCAGGGCAATCGGGTGAAGAACTTCGTGACAAGCGGTTAAAACTCTGAATCTGTACGTCTCCTCCGATTCGCTTACGGAGGGATGACCTAAAAGCTTTTTTGGCGGCGAGTGGGGCGGGTTGCGAGGCGGTTGTATTTTTTGGTTATTTTGAAGATTTGCCTGACCCTCGCCAGCGCGGCAAGGTTATGTATCGGCTGGATGAGGTGTTGCTTTTGTCTCTTCTTGCGGTGTTGGCTGGGGCCGAGACGTTTGTTGATATCGCCCGCTTTGGGGCCAAGAAGCTCAGCCTTTTGCGAAGGTTCCGGCCGTTTTTGGACGGCACGCCCTCGCATGACCATCTGGGCGATATCTTCGCCAGCCTCGATGCCGAGCACTTCCAGCGCTGCTTTGCAGCCTGGGTTGCTGCCCTGACGGGTGCGCTGGTCGAGGTGATTGCGATTGATGGCAAGACCTTGCGCCGGTCGAAGAGCGCGAACCTACTTAGCATCTGCAATTGCATGGATTTTCGTGTTACGGCCGCCTCGCGACCGGCCAATCGCCTGATTTGCTCCCCCCTTTTCCGCCCGATGCCGAGCGGTGTGCTTTGACGTGTGTGGAGTTGATCATTTGTGTCTGCAAAGCCCGGCCGCCGCCGGCAAGTGCGCGGAACATGAACGGTGCGCCACGAATGGCTGGACCAGCATATCATCGAAAGCATAGAGGAGGCACAAGACTTCGCCACGCAATGGCTCTGGACCTACAACAACGAACGGCCCAATATGGGCATCGGCGGGATCACACCCGCTCAGAAACTGAAACTGGCCGCGTGAATT
This sequence comes from uncultured Alphaproteobacteria bacterium, assembly GCA_963696195.1. Taxonomy (GTDB): domain Bacteria; phylum Pseudomonadota; class Alphaproteobacteria; order Acetobacterales; family Acetobacteraceae; genus Acidocella. The sequence goes on along the minus strand of OY968826.1, from coordinate 294,400 downwards.
CTACCGCAAAGCCCCGTTAAAAACGGGGGGATTACCCTGAACGTCCCAAAAATTAAATCCACTACATCTGGTGGATGGATTTTGTCACAAGGCAGTCGGCGACACCTTCCGGCCCATCTTCAGAGCCAAAGCCACTTTCCTTCACGCCACCAAATGGTGCATCGGCATGGGCCATCATCACGGTATTAATGCCCACCATGCCGGACTCAATCGCATCCCCAATGAGCAATGCTCGTTTTGCCGATGTGGTGAACGCATAAGCGGCCAGGCCCATGGGAAGCGCATTGGCGCGCGCCACAACTTCATCAAAAGTTTTGAAAGGGATGCAGGTGGCAACTGGGCCAAATGGTTCCTCACGCATGATCCGGGCGGTTTCAGGAACATGGGCCAGCACGGTGGGCTGCCAAAAAAAGCCGTTACCCTCAATGGCCTCACCGCCACTGCGCAACTCGGCACCTTGCGCCACAGCGTCACTCACAAATTGTCGCATGGCCTGGATGCGGCGCGGATTCGCCATTGGCCCCATCTGGTTTTCAGGGTTCAACCCGTTGCCTACTTTTAGCTGTGAGGCACGCTCCGCAAATTTCTGGACGAATTTGTCGAAGATCGGTTCTTGGATGAAGAACCGGGTCGGCGAAACGCAAACCTGCCCGCAATTGCGGGATTTTCCGGCAATAAGAACATCGATGGTACGGTCAAAATCCGCATCGTCGAACACGATCACCGGCGCATGGCCGCCAAGCTCCATGGTGGTGCTCTTAACGGTATCCGCCGCGAGGCGCAGCAAATGTTTTCCTACGGTAATGGAGCCGGTGAAGCTGAGCTTGCGGATGATCGGGCTGGCAAGCAAATGTCGGGAAACCTCATCGGGCACCCCAAAGACCAGCTGCGCCACGCCGGGGGGCAGCCCTGCATCCAGCAGCGCCTGCAGGATATAGATTGCCGAGGCGGGAGATTCTTCCGCGGGTTTCAAAATCACCGAGCATCCGGCGGCAATCGGCGCGCCGAATTTGCGCGCGGGGTTGGCAATGGGAAAATTCCAGGGGGCAAAAGCCGCCACAGGCCCGACAGGCTCTTTCACCACTACCGAGCGCGTTCCCGTCGGACGCACCAGCACACGGCCATAGAGCCGACGGCATTCCTCCCCGTAGAACTCAAAGAGATTGGCTGCCATATGGGCTTCGCCCTTGGCCTCGGCAAAGGTCTTGCCTTCTTCTATCGTGGCGACCCAGGCAATCTTGTCGCTGCGTTCGCGGATCAGCACGGCGGCTTTGCGCAGCACGCTCGCCCGCTCGGCGGCTTCCACTTTTTTCCAAACCTGGAAGCCGCGCTGGGCGGCGTCCAGGGCACGGTCCAAATCCGCCGTGCTTGCCAGCGGCAAGGACGCGAAGGCTTCACCGGTGGCCGGATTGAGCACCTGATGCTCACGCCGTCCGCCGCCGCTAACCCATTCGCCATCGATATAAAGTGCCAGTGAAGGATATATGTCTTTGTCCACGTGAGTTTGGTGCTCCCTCATTATTATGGTCTCATCGAGATTCGGGCCTAGCTCTTAGCCTTCGCCAAAAATCGTTCAACCTCGTCTAAAACAACTCTTACGCATAAACCGGGCCAGGGACGCTAAGTTTTCAGGCCGGTTGCCGAAGGCTTTTCAGCTTACGCCGTTACGGGCATGTTGGCCAGTCTTCCAGCTCATCATGTTCGCCAAGCATGGGGGGCGGTAAATGTACAGATAATGACGGCCCACCGATGGAGAAGCCCGGCATTCTGATTTCGCCGAGTTTCGTGTGATGCACGCTCGTTAGCAATCCGGCCGCTTCGACTTGCGCATAGCTGACCACATCACGGTAATCGGCGATTGGCGCGCTGGTAATGCCATGCTGCTCAAAAAGTTCGGCCCAGTGGGAGGTTGGTTTGTCCTGGAGCACTTGCTCAATCAAGCCGCGCAGTTCCGCGCGGTGCTGCATACGTTCCGCTAATTGCGCAAAGCGCGGATCTTCGCTCAAATACTCCCCCCCGATGACGCGGCAGAATTTCCGCCAATGCCCAGGCTGATAGGCGGCAATGAGGACATAACCATCCGCTGTCCGGTAGGCTTCATTCGGCGTGGCGTAAGGCGCGCCGCTGCCCGTTCTCAGCGGCAGCTCGTCCGAGACCAGATAGCTCGTAAATGGAATTTGCTGCAGGATGAGTGCGCCGGAGAGCAGATTTATATCGAGACGTACGGGGTCAATGCCGTGGTCACGCTTACGGAGCGCCAGCAAAACCGCGATCATTGCCTGTAGACCAGTTACCATATCGACAACAGGGGCCTGGAGTTTGGAGGGCGGTTCACCCTCCATTCCGGTCACGCTCATCAGCCCTGAAACAGCCTGAATGACACCGTCAACGCCTGGCTTGTCCGACCATGGCCCTTGCTGGCCATAGGCCGATATGGAGCAATAGATGATCTTGGGGTTGATGGCACGCGCCTCGGCAAATCCGATGCCAAGCCGATCCGCGACGCCAGGACGGAAACTCTCAATCAATACATCGGCCGTCTTAATCAGGCGGTGGATGCGCTCTCGTGCAGCATCGGTCTTAAGGTCGGCAATAATGCTGCGCTTATTGCGGTTAACTGACAGAAAAATGGGGCTTTCGCCTTGCACAAAAGGTGGTCCGAGTTTGCGCCCGATATCGCCTTCCGGCGGATCGACCTTGATGACATTGGCGCCCATATCGGCCAACAGCATTGAACACATCGGCCCCGCAGCGATTTGTGAAAAATCTATGACGCGAACACCTTGAAGCGCCCCCGTTAAAGGATTCACCGCCGCAGACACAGGCTGGTGCATCTGTTCCTTCATCTTCCGGTAAAGCGCGGCGGGCGTTTTTCTGCAAAAGCCAGCCGTCCTTCCTTGCGATCTTCAGTGTCCTTGAGCATTCCAAATACCATTTCGGTCCATTCAAAAAGCGTTGCGCGCGGCACGGTTTCTGTTTCACGGGCCAGACGCTTGGTGGCTGTCACCGACAATGGCGCATTCGCGGCGATCTTTCGTGCCAGCGCACCGGCGCGTTCCCGTAACTCGGCACTAGGCCAAACATCGCTTACCAGCCCTATCCGCAACGCTTCGGCCGCTTTTATATGGTCGCCGGTCAGCAGCGCCTTCATCGCATAGGCGTGCGGCACCAGCCGCAGCAGCATGGGGCCGCATATGCCGGCGGCACTGCCCACCTTCACCTCCGGCAGGGCGAAGCTTGCTGTTTCCGCAGCAACCCGCAGGTCGCATTGCATCGCCAACTCCAGCCCGCCGCCAAAGCAATAGCCGTTCACCACGGCAATAATCGGCTTCCATATCCGCAGGGGTTCAAGGTTGAGCAGGCGCACATAGCCGCCCAGATCCACGGCTTCAGGCAAAGTCGCCGTCCAGGGACGGACATAGGCGGCATCGCTGGGCGGTGTCTTCTTCAGGTCTGAACCAACACAAAATGATTTATCGCCAACCCCGGTGACGATGATAACCCTGACGGCGTCATCATCGCGCGCCGCGGTCAGCCGCTCCCGGAGATCAAACTGCGACTGAATATCCAGCGCGTTCAACGCCTCCGGCCGGTCAATCGTAACTGTCGCAATGGCATCCGCCACTTCGTATTGAATACCCATCTCAGACGCTCGGGCTGGAGAGGCTGCGGCCGCCGCAGACATAGAGTAGCTGCCCCGTGATGTAGGAGCTTTCCGGCGCGGCGAAGAACAGCACGGCCTGCGCTATGTCCGCCGGCGTGCCAATGCGCTGCATTGGCACGGACTTCTTCAGCCGCTCCTGCACATCCTCTTTGAAACCCCCGAACATCGGTGTTTCGATAATGCCGGGCGCAATGGCATTCACCGTCACGCCTTTTGCCGCGAATTCAATCGCCAGGCTACGCGTCAGGCTCACCACCGCCCCCTTGGCTGCGGAATAATTGGCCTGGCCAAAGCCACCCAGCCAAGCGCGGGAGGATATATTGATAACCCGGCCATACCCCCGCTCCACCATGCCGGGGAGAGCGGCCTTGCAGGTGAGGAATTGTGAGCGGAGATTGGTGTTAATCACCACATCCCAATCGCTCTCCTCCATATTGCCAAAGCGGCGGTTCCGGACCACCCCGGCATTGTTCACCAGTACATCGACCAGGCCAAGCTGTGCCTCCACCTGGGCAAACGCCGCCTCAACCTGCACACGATCCGTAACATCGCCGGCAACCGCCATCACGCGGCGGCCCGGCGCGGCCTGGCCGAGTTTTTCGACCGCCGCCTGCGCCGCGTCAGCATTCAGGTCGAGAATGGCAACACCATAGCCGCGCTGGACAAACGCCTCCGCAATCCCCAGGCCAATGCCCTGGGCGGCGCCGGTCACTAATACAATTTTGTCTTTTGTCACGTCTTATACCACCAAAATATGAACAGCCGATGCCGCATGATCGACCCCGGCAATGCCGCCGCCCGTGCATTGGGTAAGCCCGGCTTTGACAGACTCAATCTGTCGGCCAATCGCCCGCTCTTCCAACTGCCAAGTGACTTCCACCATCTGTGCCACGCCAGTGGCACCCAAAGGGTGCCCCTTCGCCAGCAGCCCGCCGCTTGGGTTTACGGGAACCCGCCCGCCCAAGGCCGTCGCGCCGGAGCGGAGCAGGGCCGCACCCTCACCAATGGGCGCCAGCTGCAGGGCCTCATAATAAAGCAGCTCGGCGATGGTAAAGGCATCGTGCAGCTCAACCACGCCGATATCCTTCGGCGCGATTCCCGCCTGCTCATAAGCCAGCCGCGCCGTGCGGGCGGTAATCTCGGCGTCGAGTATATCCTCGCAGCCTTCCTCCAAATGCCCGGACTGAACCGCCGAGGCGGTAATCCGCACCACCGGCCGACGATGCGCGGGGCGCTTGGTTGTGAGCACCAGCGCCGCCGCGCCATCCACCATGGAGGGGCAGCATTGCAGCAGGGTCAGCGGGTCGGCCACGGGGCGCGAGGCCAGGACCTCCTCCAGCGTTACCGCCGTGCGCTGCTGTGCCAGAGGGTTGAGCACACCATGGCGCCGGTTCTTCACGGCAACCAAAGCCAGAAGCTCGGGCTTTTCGTTGCGCTCATACAGATAACGCGTCCCGCGCATCGCATAGACACAAGGCAGCGTCATGCCCTGCTTGGCATATAGCTCCGTCTTGTAATCGTTGCGCTGCATCGGAATTGTGCCGCCGCCAAGGCTGGTGAGTTTTTCCACGCCCCAGACGAGCACCGTGTCATACACGCCGAGCCGCAAGGCCATACAGGCGAGATGCACCGCGGTGGCACCGCTGGCACAGGCATTTTCGATATTATAAAGCGCAGGACCGGTAATACCGAGATCCCGCATTAGAACTTGGCCGAGCACCATGCCGCCATAGACATTTGCGTTGTATAATGCCTGGATCCGATTGGCCGGCGTGCCTGAATCCGCAAGCGCGCCGAGCACGGCCTCTTGCGCCAAGTCCTGCATTGAGCGTTCATTGTGACGGCCGAATGCCGTCATTGCCGCCCCTGCTATATAAACTTCGGTACTCATGCCACGCTCTCCACCGGGACAAAGACATATTGTTCCAAATCCCCGGCAGCATCCTCAGGCAGCACAGCCCGGACCTCCATGCCGATCTGAGGCAAATCGCCCGCGGGGAGGGTGAGCCGACCAAACGCCCGGACCTCCTCGGGAAAATCGATATAAACGAGGATGACCGGCGATAAGCCGGATTTGGGAGTGGGGTAAATGGTCGTGTGGCTGTACAGGCGCCCTACGGTGGACAGCGTGATCGGCTCATAGGCGGATGCCAGGACTGATTGCACCGGTATTTCAGGGAAGACGCAACGCCCGGAAGCCTTGCGCCGCGCTCCACGGAGCTGCACAGATGGCACCGCAGTGCTAGCTGCTATCGCCCCAGTTTTGCTTTCTAACATTCATCCCCCTAAGCTCAGGATTAGTTTCCTGGAACCCTATAATAGGGCGGAAGGCGCATCGTACAGAACGATAAACACGCCAATTGATGTTGACAAAAACACAATGGTCAACCATGACTCTGGGCCATGAAACGTCTCCCCCCGTTAAATGCGCTCCGCACATTTGAGGTGGCCGGACGGCTTCGAAGCATAAGACGAGCCGCCGAGGAATTGTCCGTCACCGCGGGCGCTGTTAGCCGCCAGGTGCAAAGCCTGGAAGTCTATCTCGGGGTTCCGCTGTTTCGCCGTGAGCCGCGTGAAGTCGTGCTGACGGCCGAAGGCGAGCAGTATCTTGCTGTTATCAGCTATCACCTGGACGCCATTGGTGATGCAACAGAAATGATAACCGGCAGCCGGACGGTAAAAATTGTCCGCCTGCGTGCCCATACGACATTTTCCATGAAATGGCTCATTCCGCGGCTTGGCGGTTTTCATGAAGAGAATAATGACACTGAGATTCGGCTCACAACCTCCAATGAGATTGTCGATTTTGAACGCGAAAACATCGATGGCGCGATCAGGCTTGGTGACGGATCCTGGCAGGGTCTGGAAGTTGAGCGGCTCCTGGACAACGTGCTTGTTCCATTGTGCAGCCCGGAATTTGTAGCAGCGCATCCGCTAAAATCGGTTTCAGACCTGACCGGGCAGTTCTTGCTGCACTCCATTGTGCGCCCTGATGATTGGCGTTATTGGCTGGAGGCGGCAAAATGCACCACTGTGGACCCCAATGCGGGCAATAAATATGCGAGTTCGATTCTAGCCGCTCAAGCGGCCCTCAAGGGGCATGGAATCATGATGGCGCAACGTGCGCTCTTCCAGGATGAAATCGATTCTGGAGCGCTGATTATTCCCTTCGACATATCGGTCGATATGGGGAACTTCACTTATTACTTTGTCTACCCCAAAAATCGGCTAAGAAACGCCGCCTTCCGCCGTTTACGTAGCTGGCTGCTGGCGCAAGTCGAGGCGAAGTAACCAAACGCGATTTTTGACTAGCACTCTGCTGAAAAACCAAGAATTTACTCACCGGCCGGTAAATAAGGCCACATTTTTGTGGTTTTTGTTGGCTTGATTTGGTATGTTTTCACATGACCTGCCTGCCCACAAGACCTTGCTCGTCAAAGCTTATGTGGCATCAACGAACGGACGTCTGACCCTGCACTTCCTCCCGGGCTATGCGCCGGAGCTAAACCCGGACGAATTGGTCTGGAGCCACATGAAGCAAACCGGAGTTGCCCGAAATCCACTACGCAAGGGCGAAAAATTGCTTGATAAAGTCGCAGCACAACTCGCCGAGATTCGCCGGTTACCAGAGCTCGTCCGCTCATTCTTCAGAGCGCCAAGTGTCGCCTATATCGCCGGCTGGTGAGTAAGTTTGCATATGCGCTGTGGACGCGAGAGATGGTGGCATCGGCGATCAAGACTAAGTTCGGGGTTAAACTCAGCGTCGTATCGATTGGCCGCTTGTTGGCTCAACTTGGCATTACCTCGCAGAAGCCACTCCACCAGGCGATGGAGCGCGATGAGGCGTTGGTACAAAAATGGTTGAAGAGCGAGTACCCAAGAATCAAAAAGATGGCGAAAGCGCAAGGCGCGGACATTTACTTTGGCGATGCGGCGCACATACGTTCTGACCATCATGCCGGACGGACCTGGGGTAAACGAGGTGAAACACCAATTGTTCAGACAACTGGCGCACGTTATGGTATCAGTCTGATTTCGGCGATCACCTCGAAAGGTCATAAGCGGTTTATGATCAAAGAGAAGGGCGGCGTGAACGCCGAGGTGTTTATCGAATTTCTAAAGCGGCTTGTGGTTGGCCAGCAACGGCCGATCTTTCTGATTGTTGATCGAGGCCCTGCGCATCGGGCAAAGAAGACCCAGGATTTTGTCGAGACTTTGGACGGCAAACTTCAGTTGTTTTTTCTGCCGCCTTACGCACCTGACACCAACCCAGATGAGTTAGTCTGGAAGCATCTGAAAGCCGACACGGTTGGCCGCATGACCACGACAGACAAGGCCGACTTCAAGAGCAAAGTCGTATCGGCCATGCGTAGCCTGCAAAAGAACTCAAAAAAGATCGCCGCATTCTTCCAAAAACCCTCCCTTCAATACGCTGCCTGATGTCGGTTTATTTACGCACTGATTAGGGTCAAAACCCAATAAACATCTTGCTATTTCAATGATCTGATGATTCTCTACTCCCGATTCGGGAGGGATATATGCGTCGGAACTTGTTTTGGCTATCGGACGAACAATGGGCGAAGATCGAGCCGTTTTTGCCAACTGATGTTCGCGGCAAGAAGCGCGTTGACGACCGGCGCGTGCTAAGCGGCATTTTGCACGTGCTGAAAAGCGGCTGTCGTTGGTGCGACTGCCCACCGGAATATGGCCCGCCGACAACGATTTATAATCGGTTTGTACGCTGGGCCGAGCGTGGGGTTTGGGAGAGACTGTTCGAGGAGCTCGCCCGCCGCGGAAGATCGACTGACACACAAATGATTGATTCTACTCATATAAAGGCGCACCGCTCGGCATCGGGCGGAAAAGGGGGGAGCAAAATCAGGCGATTGGTCGGTCGCGAGGCGGGCGCAATACGAAAATCCATGCAATTGCAGATGCTAAGGGACGTCTTCTTTCCCTCACCCTGACGGGTGGCGAGGCGCATGACTGTCCAATTGCCGAACCGTTGATCCAAAGAACCAAGACGGCCAAGAAATTTCTCGCCGACAAAGCCTACGACAGTGCCGAACTGCGGAAGTCACTGAAAAAACGAGGCACAAAGCCCGTCATTCCGAATAAGTGCAACCGGAAGCAGCCCTTCAGCTTCAGTAAAAAAGCATACAAGGAACGACATCTTATCGAAAATGCCTTCTGCCGCCTGAAAGACTTCAGACGCATTGCCACCCGTTATGACCGTCTGGCAGTCAATTTCGCGGCATCAATCTATTTGGTAAGTGCGGTTGTTTGGTGGATATTATGAGTCTGGACCCTAGTATTCAAATTTTTATCTTCAATCTCCGCAAGGAATTCATAATACTTTCGCTGTAAAAAATCATGGGTTCTCGCTTGTCCTCCAAAATCGAACACAAGCTGCAACGTAGCAGCTATGACCGTGCCCAGTTCCAACCATTCGTTTGCGCCAAACTTCTCTCCAATTTTGGAGACGACTCCAGTTCCAAGAATAATTATTAAAAAGCTGAGAATTCTGTTGCGGAAATCCAGAGCGCTGCGGCGTTCGGTGTGATAAAGTGCGTTTTGAAGCGCATGGAACGTAGGACGCTCAAATAATGGCTGTTCCATTTTTACTGTCCAAAATATCCCGATGCCTGGATTAGACTAATCGTCCTGGCCTGGTTTTGGGGGGCGGGGAGGAGCAGGGCGCACCGGAACTTGTGTCCCCGGCTTCACTTGGGTAGGAGGTGCCGGACGAACCGAGAAATGTTCGATTGCGGGAGTTAGCTTCTCATTGCGCATTATCGAGTGACCTCCATCTAGGCAGAGCGACTGAGCTTCATCGTAGCCGGTTGAGTTGGGGCGCGCAACGTCATCGGTGTTGCATCAACTTAGGCTGTACTGCCGTCGAGTGCGCATTGCTCCTTCAGGGAAAGGCTCGCAGGCTGCGGGATGACCATAAAGTGCGCTTTTGGGACATGCGGCGTGGATGCCGGATCAAGTCTGGCATGACGGGTGGGGTGGTTGGTGGTGAGGCGGCAACTGTTTTGGGGTGTGTTGGGTTTGGTTCTGGATTGCTTCGCCCCGCTGTGCGGGACTCGCAATGACGATGGGGGCACGCGGCGGGTGTGGGGGCGGTGGTGGTGTGGGCGGTTTTTGCGGGCGGGGTTTGGTGGGGGTGGATTGTAATGGGGGCAACGCCTGAAAAGGCGGGGATGGCCCGGTCGAGCCGGGCCATGACGTGGTGAGGGCGGGGGAGATTCCCGCTTTCGCGGGAATGACGGTTAGGGGGCGGATGACGGTGAGGGTGGGAAACGGGGCACGTTAGAGTCTCTTTCATTTAATTTGACGCATAGCCTGAATTCTTGAGGTAGTTTGCGCATTCGTGCGGTTTGAACTCGTTGAGCAATGTGCCGATGCGTTTCCATGTTGCCTCGACGGTGCGTTCGGCGGCTTTGCGGAGCAGGGTTTTGAGTTTTGCGAAGACTTGCTCGATGGGGTTCAGGTCCGGGCTATAGGGCGGCAGGAACAGGAGCTTGGCGCCGGCCGCGCGAATGGCCTTTCGTATTGCTGGGCCTTTGTGGCTGCCGAGATTGTCCATGATGACGATGTCGCCGGGTGACAATGTCGGCACCAGAAATTGTTTGATATACGCGGCAAAGCTTTTGCCATTGATCGGTCCGTCCAAGACGCATGGTGCATCGATACGATCTGACCGCAGAGCCGCCAGGAAGGTCAAAGTTTTCCAGTGGCCATGCGGCACCTTGGCCAACAGCTTCTCCCCGCATGGCGCCCAGCCGCGTGTGCGGGTCATGTTCGTCTTGGCCCAAGTCTCGTCCAGAAAAACCAGCCGCTCAGGTGCCAGTCTGGCCTGATATTTTTTCCAGAACCGGCGCTTGCGGGCCACGTCCGGGCGATCCTGCTCGGCGGCGAACAGCGTTTTTTTTAAAGCTGAGCCGGGCGTCACGGACCAGGCGCCAGACCGAGACCTCGCTGGTGACAATGCCGCGCTCGCCCAGTTCAATCGCCAGCGCTCGCATCGTCAAATCTTTCTGCTCATCAAGCCGGCCAAGAATCCAGGCCTGATGTGGCGCCAAAGCCCGAGCTTGCCGGCGCCCTTGCGGCTTGGCCGCCGCACTGCCCGTCTGCCGCAGACGCTGTGACCACTTCACCGCGCTCGCAACGCTTACCGAAAACAACGCCGCTACCTCGCGGCACGAGCGGCCAGACAAAACCGCCCCCGCAACACGTTCCCTCAGATCATTCGAATAATGCCAACCCATCTCATGCTGACCTCCAATCCAGCAATAAGCTTGAATCAGATTTTCCGCCGCGCCGGAATCCCAAAACGATTCGGATCATCAGAAAGAGACTCTAGCCGCGCAGTTGCTCCAGCCGCGCCAGGGTGGCTTCCACGGTGGGTTGCACCTCGTACAACCCACGCACGTTTTCACGCGCGAAGCCGCGCTCGATGGCGGCGTCTACCATGGCGACGAAAGGCTGGGCCCAGCCTAGAATGTCGACCAGGATGATCGGCTTGTTGTGCTGGCCGAGCTGTTTCCAGGTTAAAATTTCGATGGTTTCATCAAAAGTTCCCAGGCCGCCGGGGAGTATGGCGAAGGCGTCAGCCAGCGCGAACAGGCGGCGTTTGCGGGTGTGCATGGAGTCAGTGACAATAAGCTCGGAGAGGCCGTGGAATTCGACCTCGCGCTTGCGCAGAAAATCCGGGATGATGCCGGTGACATGCGCGCCAGCACCCAGGGCCGCGTTGGCGGTGAGGCCCATGAGGCCGACATCGCCACCGCCGAAAACCATGCTCATGCCGTGTTTCGCCAAGCCTTGGCCGAGGGCGGTGGCGGCCTGGGCGTAAGCGGGGTCGGCGCCCGGCGAAGAGCCGCAAAATACGGTGACGGCGTAGCTGCCCATGGTGCTGTTTTACCTTGCTTCCTGTATAGACGGGTTCGTGGCAGGCTATTTGCCAGTTAGCAAGCGTGTGGCGCGCGAAGGACGGGGGTTACGGCAATGGCTGGGATGACACGGAAATATGGTGGAATTGCCGCCCTCGTGCTGCTGGCCGTGGGGGCTATTGGCGGATTGTTGTATCTGAGCGCCAGGCCGCAACTGCAGCCGACGCCGCCTGCTCCGCCGCCGCCGCCCGCCGTGACCGTGGTGCCGCCGAGCTTTGATGTGGTGCGGGTGGATGCGCAGGGCAATGCGGTGCTGGCCGGGCGCGCGGTGCCGGGGGCGGCCGTTACCATCAAGGACGGCGCCAATGTGCTCGGCACGGTGACGGCGGATGCGCAAGGTGCGTTCGTGCTGGTGCCCGCCGGGCCGCTGCCACCTGGTGCGCAGGAGATCACGCTTTCCGAGAAACTGCCGGATGGCACCGTGATCGCGGGGCAGGAAACTGCCTCGATCAACGTGCCGGGGAACGGCGGGACGGCGCTGGCCGTGGTTTCCGGGCCGAATGGCAGCGTGGTGATGTCCGGCCAGGGGCCCTCCGCCGGGACGCTGGGCATGGGCACGGTGGATTATGATGCCAATGGCCATGCGCTGTTTGGCGGCACCGCGCCGCCGGGGGATAAAGTGGAGCTGAGCCTGGGCGGCAAGATGATCGGCCAAGCGGTGGCGGGGGCTGACGGGCGGTGGCATTTTATTGCCGCTGTGCCGGGTGCCAGCGGTACGCTGACCCTGCTGGCGACCGGCGCGAATGGCACCATAATGGCGCCGGTGGAAGTGCCCTTTACCTTGCAGACGCTGCCCGAAGCGGTGGCCGCCGGGAATGTGGTTATCGAGCCTGGAGATAATCTGTGGGTGATCTCGCGGCATGTGTACGGACATGGCATTATGTACACGGTGATATATGCAGCCAACGCCAGCCAGATACGCAACCCGAACCTGATATACCCAGGGCAGAAGTTTACTCTGCCCCAACCCCAAAAGGCCCCGTGATGGATATTGTCGAGAGTGTAAAATCAGTCCTGGCGCCGCCGCATAAGGCTGGCTACCCGTTTATTGTGGGGGGAATCGCGGTCGCGGTGATCGGGCTGCTGCTCTGGCACCCGCTCACCTGGGCGGGGCTGCTGTTCACGGTGTTCTGCCTGTATTTTTTCCGCGATCCGGAGCGCGTGCTGCCGCCGCGCGCCGACGTATTCGTAGCACCGGCCGATGGGCTGGTGGTGAGCATTGAGCGCGCGGCGCCGCCGCCGGAGCTGGGGTTGAGCCATGAGCCGCGCACGCGGGTGGCGATTTTCCTCTCGGTGCTGGACGTGCATGTGAACCGCGCGCCGATTGGCGGCGTGGTGCGCAAGATCGCGTATCATCCGGGCAGATTTTTTGGCGCGGCCGATGATAAGGCGAGCGACGAGAATGAGCGCAACTCGCTGATTTTGGACTTGGCCGGAGGGCAGGAGGTGGTGGTGGTGCAGATCGCCGGGCTGATCGCACGGCGGATTCTGTGTGATGTGAAAGAGGGCCAGGGCTTAAGCGCCGGTGAGCGCTTTGGCATTATCCGCTTTGGCAGCCGCACGGATTTGTACCTGCCGGAGGGCTGCGAGCCGCTGGTGGCGGTGGGGCAGCGCATGGTGGGCGGTGAAACCGTGATCGCCGAGTTGGGTAAAGAATGAGCCCGCGCCGTTTGCCGCGCCGCAAGCGGTTTGCGGGGTTAAGTTTTAACCGCATGCTGCCCAATTTGATGACGCTGCTCGGGCTGTGCATCGGGCTGTCTTCGATACGGCTGGCGATGGATGCGAAATTTGGCAGCGCGGTGATTGCGATTGCGGTCTCGGCCGTGATCGACGGGCTGGATGGGCGGTTGGCGCGGCTGCTGAAGGCGACTTCGCGGTTTGGCGCGGAATTCGACAGCCTGTCGGATTTTCTGTGCTTTGGCGTCGCGCCGGGGCTGGTGATTTATTCGTGGTCGTTGCAGGCCTGGGGGGCGATGGGGTTTTTGCCGCCGCTGATGTACACTTCGGCGATGGCGCTGCGGCTGGCGCGGTTCAATGCGGAGCTGGATAGCGCCCCAAAGGCAGCGTTCGCGTATAATTTTTTCACTGGCGTGCCCGCACCCGCCGGGGCCGCGCTGGCGCTGTTTCCGCTGTTTCTGGGGCTGGAGGCGGACAAGCTGCATATGGGCTGGCTGCACGCGGCGGTGGCCTACCCGCTGTTCACCGGCGCCGTGCTGTTGACGGTGGCCATATTGTGCGTTTCCACGCTGCCGGTGTGGAGCTTCAAGAATTTTAAAATCCCGACCGCGAACGTGCTGCCGCTGCTGCTCGGCGTGGTGGTGTTCGCGGCGATATTATTCGCAGACCCGTATGCCGCCGGGGCGCTCCTGGGGCTGGCGTATATCGTGATGCTGCCGTTCAGCCTGCGCAGCTACCGCAGCCTCGCGGCACAGGCGGAGGCGCGGCGGGCCGAGGCCGAAGAAGGCACCAAGGATACCGGCAAAACGCCGTCAGCCGAAACGCCGGCGGCTTAATCGACCACGTCGGCCTGGGGGCGGTCCATGCCGGCGGCGAGTTCGGTGTGCCAGACGCCGTCAGGGGTCTGGTACTGGATGTAGCGGGTCTCGCCTGGGATGCTCTGCTCCGCCGCGACCCGGTGGGCCGCCGCCTTCGCCGCGGCATGCGTGCGGAAGGGTTCGGAAAAAACGTCACCAAGTTTATAGGCCCAGCCGCCATCGTGCGGGACAATTTTATAGTGGATCAGGCTCATTTTCAGGCTCCTCCGGGGCATGCCGCATGGCGGATGGATTTTCACTCCACGACCCGATATGGGAGCGGGCAATGAGATAGATCAAGGCATGACACCCCGGGATTTGCTTTGAGAGAGAATTAAACATTTTTGCATAGGGCCGAACATGACCGAAACCAGCACTGCCGAAGCACCGGCGGAGACCACCCCGTTTGAGATGATCGGCGGGGTTGAGCCGATCCGCCGGGTTGTTGATGCGTTTTACGACCTGGTGGAGAGCGACCCGCAATACGCGGAGCTGCGCGCCATGCATGCGCCGGATATGAACCCGATGCGCGATGCGCTGACCGGGTTTTTCACCGGCTGGATGGGCGGTTCGCGCGAATGGTTCACCGCCCAGGGCGGGTTTTGCGTGATGACGCGGCATTCGAAGATGGCGATTACCGGGAAAACCGCGAAGCAGTGGAGCGATGCGATGCGCGCAGCACTGGTGGTGGCGCAGGTGGAACCGGAGTTCGCCAAGCAGATGGACGCCATTCTGACGCAATTGGCCGCTGGGATGGCGCGGGGGTAATACCGGGGTTCATCGGCCGGCCCGGCGCGCCGTGCCGCCAGGACAGTGCTGGCATTTAACTGGTCTGGGTTGCCGCCTGGGGCCGTGGGCATTATGCACGGCGCAACCAGGACGGAATGACGGCATATGGCGAGTATTGGTGATGGTTCGGGCAACGAAGCGGCGCTGGCGCGGCAGGCGGAGATTCTCTCCCGCCCGCTGACGGAAGATCGCATGATGGCCAATGCGATACGCGCGCTGGCGATTGACGCCGTGGAGACGGCGAACTCGGGGCATCCGGGGATGCCGATGGGCATGGCGGATGCCGCCACCGTGTTGTGGAAGAAGTTTTTGAAGTTTGATGCCGCCGATGCGAGCTGGTGGGACCGCGACCGGTTCGTGCTCTCGGCTGGGCATGGTTCCATGTTACTTTACGCGCTGCTGCACCTCTCCGGCTATGAAGGCATGGGGATTGAGCAGCTGAAGACCTTCCGGAAGCTGCATTCGGTGGCGGCCGGGCATCCGGAATACCATGAGCATCCGGCCATTGAGATGACCACCGGCCCGCTGGGTCAGGGGCTGGCGACGGCCGTGGGCATGGCGATGGCGGAACGGCTGCTGGCGGCGAAGTTTGGCAAGAGCCTGGTGGACCACCGCACTTATGTTATCGCGGGGGACGGCTGCCTCATGGAAGGCGTGAGCCATGAGGCGGGTTCGCTCGCCGGGCATTTGCGCCTGAACAAGCTGGTGGTGCTGTGGGACGACAACAGCATTTCCATCGACGGCGGCACCGAGCTGAGTGTGTCAGAGGACCCGTTGAAGCGGTTCGCCAATTACGGCTGGGCGGTCAAGCGGGTTGATGGGCACGATTTCGAGGCGTTGCAGGCGGCGCTGGCCTGGGCGCAGAAATCCACCAAACCGGTGATGATCGCGTGCAAGACGATTATCGGCTTTGGCGCGCCGACCAAGGCGGGAACAGCCGGCAGCCATGGCGCGGCGCTGGGCGGGGCGGAGGCTGAAGCCGCGAAGAAGGCGCTGGGCTGGCCGCATTTGCCGTTCCATGTGCCGGAAGATGTTTACAAGCCCTGGCGCGAGGCCGGGAGCCGTGGGGCTACCCCGCGCCGCGCCTGGTTGAAGCGGCTGGCGAAGCATCCGCAGCGCACCGAGTTCGAGCGCGTGATGAGCGGCAAGCTGCCGGAAGGCTGGGCCGAGACCATGTCCACCTACAAGGCAACGCTGGCCGAGACCAAGCCGAAGCTGGCGACCCGCCAGGCCAGCCAGAAGGCGTTGGAAGTGCTGGTGCCGGCGATCCCCGAGCTGGTTGGCGGTTCGGCCGATTTGACCGGGTCCAACCTGACCCTGGTGAAGGGGCAGCCGGTTGCCACGGCGGATAATTTTGCCGCCAAATATATTTTCTACGGCGTGCGCGAGTTTGGCATGGCGGCGGCGATGAACGGGCTTTCGCTGCATGGCGGGGTGATCCCCTACGGCGGCACGTTCTTTGTATTCTCCGACTATATGCGCCCGGCGATCAGGCTCGCGGCGCTGATGCATATTCGCGCCATTCATGTGCTGACGCATGATTCGATTGGTTTGGGCGAGGACGGTCCGACGCATCAGCCGATCGAGCATCTGGCCAGCCTCCGCGCCATGCCCAACGTGCTGGTGCTGCGCCCGGCGGATGCGATGGAGACGGCGGAAGCCTGGGAACTGGCGATCCGCAACACCACTGGCCCCACCCTGCTGGTGCTCTCGCGCCAGGCGGTGCCGGCGCTACGCATGCAGGCCAATGGCAACAAATCCGCGCGCGGCGCTTATGTGCTGGCGGAGGCGGAAGGTAAGCGCGCGGCGACGATTATCGCGACCGGCACCGAAGTGGCGATGGCGATGGGCGCGCGGGCCAAACTGGCGGCCGAGGGCATTCAGGTGGCCGTGGTTTCCGCGCCCAGCTTCGAGTTGTTTGCGCGCCAGGATGCCAGTTATCAGGCGCAGGTTCTGGGCAGCGCGCCGCGTATTGGCGTGGAGGCTGCCTGCGGGTTTGGCTGGGAGCGCTGGCTGGGCGCAAACGGCACATTCATCGGCATGACCGGCTTTGGCGCGAGCGCGCCGGCGGACGTGCTGTACGAGCATTTTGGGATCACCGAGGCGGCGATTGTGGCGGCCGTTAAAAAAGAAGGAAACTGATACGTGGCTGTAAAAGATGGGGCTGTAAAAATCGCTATTAACGGGTTTGGCCGCATCGGCCGCCTGGTGCTGCGCGCGATGATCGAGAGCGGGCGTACCGATGTGGTGCCCGTGCTGATCAACGACCTCGGCAGCGTGGAGGATAATGCCCACCTGCTCCGCTACGATTCCGTGCATGGCCGCTTCCCCGGCACCGTCGAAGTGCATGGCGACAGCCTGGTGATCAGCTGCAACGGCCGCACCTATGCGCCCATTAAAGTGGTTGCCGAGCGTGACCCCGCCAAACTGCCCCTCGTGGGCATTGATGTGGCGATGGAGTGCACCGGGCTGTTCACCAAGCGCGAATCCGCCGCCGCCCTGCTGACGGCGGGTGCGCGCAAGGTTGTGGTCTCCGCGCCGGCTGACGGCGTGGATGCGACCATTGTGTTCGGCGTGAACCACAAGACGCTGACGAAAGAGATGGAAGTCATTTCCAACGCCTCCTGCACCACCAACTGCCTGGTGCCGATGGCAAAAGTGCTGCACAGCACTTTTGGGATCGAACGCGGCTACATGGTCACCATCCATTCCTATACCGGCGACCAGAAGACCGTGGACACGCTGCATAAGGACCGGCACCGCGCCCGCGCGGCCGCCCTTTCGATGATCCCGACCTCTACCGGTGCTGCGAAGGCTGTAGGCTTGGTGTTGCCGGAACTTGCTGGCAGACTGGACGGCACCTCCATCCGCGTGCCTACGCCGGATGTCTCACTCGTCTCCTTCGACGTGGTGCTGAAGAAGCCGGCGACCAAGGAAGAGGTCAACGCCGCCATGAAGGCCGCCGCCGAAGGCGAGCTGAAGGGCATTCTCGACTATTCGACCGAGGCACTGGTCAGCACCGATTTCATCCATCAGCCGGCCTCCTGCACCTTCGATGCCCCGCAGACCGCGGTGGTGGACAAGGCGCTGGTCCGCGTGATGGGCTGGTACGACAATGAGTGGGGCTTCTCGAACCGCATGTCCGACACCGCAGCCTATTTCGGGTCGCTATGAGCAAGAACCTTGACGATGTGAAGGTCGCGGGGCAGCGCGTGCTGCTCCGGGCCGACCTTAACGTGCCGATGCAGAACGGGGTGATCTCCGACCTGACGCGGCTGGAGCGGCTGGCGCCGACGATCATGGAACTCTCCGCCAAGGGGGCGAAGGTGATTGTGCTCAGCCATTTCGACCGGCCGAAGGGCAAGGTCGTTGAAGCCTTGAGCCTGCGGCCGATTGCCGCCGCACTTGGCAAAGTGCTGGGGCGCCCGGTGGCGTTTGCAGCGGACTGCATTGGCCCCGTGGCGCAGGCCGCCGTGGAGGCCCTGCATAACGGCGACGTGCTGGTGCTGGAAAACACCCGCTTCCATGCCGGCGAGGAAGAGAACAACCCGGTTTTTGCCGCGGAACTCGCCAAGCTGGCGGATTTGTACGTCAACGATGCTTTCTCCGCCGCGCACCGCGCGCATGCGAGCACCGAGGGCATTACGCGGCACCTGCCGTCCTTTGCCGGGCGGCTGATGCAGGCGGAACTGCATGCGCTGGAAAACGCGCTCGGGCATCCGGCGCGGCCGGTGGCGGCGATTGTCGCTGGTTCCAAAGTTTCCACCAAGCTGGAACTGCTGAACAACCTGGTCGGCAAGGTGGATATTCTGGTGATCGGCGGCGCCATGGCCAATACCTTCCTGGCGGCGCAGGGGCATGATGTCGGCAAGTCTCTGCAGGAGAAAGACCTGCACCAGACGGCGCTGGATATTTTGGACGAGGCGCACCGCAAGGGCTGCGAGATCGTGCTGCCGCATGACCTGGTGGTGGCGGAGAAGTTCGCCGAGAACGCGCCGGCCCAGGTGGTGGGCGTGGACGCGGTGCCCGCCAACATGATGGCGCTCGACGTTGGCCCGGCCACGGTGGCGGCATTCATCAAGCGGCTGCCGCAGATCAAGACCATTATCTGGAACGGCCCGCTCGGCGCGTTCGAGACCAAGCCGTTCGATGCCTCGACCAACGCGCTGGCCGATGCCATCGCCAAGGCGACGCAGGAAGGCAAGATCGTGTCGGTCGGCGGGGGCGGGGACACCGTCTCGGCGCTGAAGCTGGCCGGGGTGGAAGACCGCCTGAGCTACCTCTCCAGCGCTGGTGGCGCGTTCCTGGAATGGATGGAGGGCAAGATTTTGCCCGGCGTGGAAGCGCTGAGCAAAGACCTTTCCAACCTCGGGTGAATGTTTGACCCGGATTGACTGCATGGGGCCCAGGGGTAATGCCCTGGGCCTTTTTTTGGAGACTGTTTCAGAAGTCGCCCTGGCGACTTCTGAAACAGTCTCTTAACATGAGCCCGAAACTGAAAGCGGCGGGGCTGACGCTGCTCGCCGTGGTGATGTGGGGCTGCGGGCCGATCGGCACGCGCTATCTAGTGGGGAGCAACCATATCGGGCTGCCGCCGGTGCCTTTTATCGCGCTGCGCTATTTGCTGGCCTCGGTGTGCTTTATCCCCATGCTGTGGGGCGAGTTGCGCAGCTGGCCGCGCCAGGAGCTATATTTGGGGGCGTTCTGCGGGCTGGTCGGCGTGATGGGTTATAATTTGCCGAACGCGATCGGGAGCCGCACGGTTTCGGCCGGGATGGTCGGGCTGCTCAACGGCACCGAGCCGCTGATCATTGTACTGCTGCTGGCGCTGCAACGCCGCAAACTGCCCTCGGCCTGGACGGTGGTGGCGGGGGCGATGGGGCTGGCGGGCATCGCGCTGCTGGCGCTGAGTGCCGGGCCGGCGCTGGGGGATGCCAAGGGGATCGCGCTGGTGCTGACGGGCGCGTTCTGCTGGTCGGCGTATTGCGTGATCGCGGCACCGCTGCTGCAACGGCGCGGGCCGGTGGCGATTACGGCGATTACCGTGATCGCCGGGACGCTGCCGATGCTGGCGGCCGGGATGCCGGGGATGCCGGACATGGTGATGCATATGAGCCTGGGGCAGTGGGAAATTGTCGCCGCGCTGACGTTTGGCACTTCGGTGATCGCCATTGTAGCATGGAACGCGGGGAGTGCGGGGTTGGGGGCGGAGCAATCGGGCTGGTTTTTGTACATGCTGCCCGTGGTGAGTGCCGCGGGCGGTACGATTGTGCTGGGTGAGCCGCTGACGTTAACCGAAATTTCAGGTGGCGGGCTGATTATGCTTTCGGTGTTCCTCAGTCAGAGAAAATAATGTCCGATACTTGGTCCGGCTGGCTGCTGCACCGCCGCCATGGCGGGGATGCAGCGCGGGCGGCGCGGGTGCGCGAAGCGGTGGATGCGTATGTGGAGCGCGTGCTGGATGGTGCTGCGCTGACGCCGGGCATGGTGATGGCGGATATCGGCAGCGGCGAGGGCGTGGTGGCCTGGCGGGCAATCGAGCGCGAAGGGCCAGGGCTGCGGGTGGTGCTGACCGATATTTCGGCGCCGCTGCTGCGGTATGCGCGGGAACGGGCGCGGGCGTTGGGCGTGGCTGGGCAATGCCGGTTTGTGGAATGCGGGGCGGAACGGCTGGAGGGGCTGGAGAGTGCCAGCCTGGATGTGGTGACCAGCCGCTCGGCGCTGGCCTATGTGCCGGATAAGCCGGCCGCGCTGGCGGAGATGTTCCGGGTACTCAAGCCGGGCGGGCGGATCTCGCTGGGGGAGCCGGTGTTCCGTGACGAGGCGCAGGCGGCCTGTGCCATGCGCCAGATGCTGGAGCGCGGCGGGACGGGGAACGTGCTGCTGGCGTTGATGCATAAATGGAAGGCCGCGCAGTTCCCCGATACCGAGGCGGCGATGGCGGCCAGCCCGATTACCAGTTACAGCGAGCGCGATTTGCTGCGGCTGGCGCAACATGCTGGGTTTGCCGAACTGCACCTGGAGCTGCACATGGATGTGCGGCCGAATGAGGTAACGGATTGGGCGGTGTTTTGCGCCACTTCCCCGCACCCTTGGGCGCCGGGGCTGGGGGAGATTATGAAGCAGGAATTCACCCCGGAGGAACGCGTGGTGTTCGAGGCGGCGCTGCGACCGGAGGTAGAGGCGGGACGGTTGACCACGGCGAGCCGGATGGTGTTTCTGACCGCTGGGAAGCCCGGCAACCGGGGATAACAAGCAGGCGGCGTTAGCCCGGCTGCCGGCCGGCGCGCCGCAAAAAGCGTTGCAGCGGGCGGTCTGCGTGGAAGGTGAGGACAAAGCAGGCGGCGTAGATGGCGGCAACCGTGCCCAGGCACAGGATGGTGAGCGCCACCGGGCCAAAGCCAGGGCTGGGTATGAGGTGCGAGACCAGCGCGATGACCGGCTGGTGCGAAATATACAACGGGTAGGACATCGCCCCCAGCCGCACGGCCCATTTGCCGCAGCGGAAGAGTTCGCGGGCTTCCAGCACCACCAGCCCGTACAGCAGCAGCCCGTAGCCAACGGCGGCGAGGGGTAGCTGGAAGTCGTTGGGATAGTCCACACCCCATTTGGAAATGGCCAGTGTGTGCAGACAAAGCGCCAGCCCCAAAAGCAGCGCCACGGCGCCTGACCAGAGCCGGGGGCGCAGGGTGAGAAACAGCCAGCCGGCGGCGAGGCCGGCGAAGAACAGCACCTCCCAAGCGCTGACAAAATGGCTGGAGGTTTGCACGAGATAGACGTTGAGCGTGGCCAGGGCTTTGACCACCAGCCCGCCCTTCATCCAGTGCCAGCCGCGCAGCCAGGTACACCACCGTATGCCAGAGGGCAGGTACAGCCAGAGGACCGAAAACACCCAGCCGCCCAGCACGTAGCGGCCAATAACGGGAACCAGGCAGAGGCCGAACATGAGGTAGAACGCCAGCTCGTAGCGCAGGCTCCAGGCCGGGGGGATGATCTCGGGGTAGGTGGCCGGGTTGAGCGAAATGAGGTGCCAGAGCGCGCCCGGCGGGAGTGCCTGCCAGCCGGCCAGCACCACCGGCAGCAGCACCAGCCAGTACAGCGGGTAAATGCGGCAGGCGCGGCGCCACCAGAAATTTAGAGGCCGCATCCAGCCGGCAGGGTCACCGTAATGCGCCGTGACCATGACAAAACCACTGAGCACGAAAAAATACTGCACCGCGAGCGGCCCCAAGGCGATGCCGCGCACCGCGGCCAGCATGAAGCCAGGGATTACCGCGTCTGGCAGATGCGTGACCACGACGAAAGACGCCGCGATGAAGCGGCCGAGTTCCAGTGAGCCGAGCCGTGGCGGGGACTTTTCATCCTTTGCATCCGTCACGGTGTTGCTCAAAGCTCCTTCGGCAGCGGGCGGGTTCCTATAATGCACCTGCCCGGCGTATCGTGTTCCGGTAGCCTGGGCAAGGCGCTGAAGAATGGGGATTTGATGACGTCTGGCGGCTTTGACAGGTTACGGCGGTTACTGATTGGCGTGGCCATGTTGCTGCCGGGGCTGGCCGCCGCCGCGCCGGTAACGCAACGCCCGCCCGGCCCCGGTGACAATGCCGCCGCCGGTTATTTGCCCGGCGATTTCTGGGTGGCGGGGCAACAGGTGTTCCACGATACCGCCGCCGGATGGCAGCTACTCCACCTGTCCTCGCCCTACCCGGTGGATGCCATCGGCGGCACAATCCCCGCCGCCTGCTACGGCACAAGGCAGTTGCGCGCCGCCTACACTGGACCGCTGCTGCGTGTGGTGAACCCAAACACTCAGGCGGCCACGAATATCCCCGCCCTGCCCGGCGGCGCGCTGGATTTGGGCGCGCTGCGGGCAGCGATGCACGGGACGGACCATGTGCAGGTGGAAACCCTGTTCGACCAGTGCGGGCATAACGACGCCACCCAGCCTAACCCCGCCAACCGCCCGGATATTGCCCCCCAGGTGAGCATGGGAAGCGGGGTGGGCGCCGCCTTCGACGGCGTCGGCGAAACCAACCCGGTCGCGAAATACCTCTTGCTGCCGCCAACCCTGGCCTGGGCGCAGGGCACCGCGACCTCGCAGGTGGCGGTGCTGGATATTCGCGCCTGGTATGGCGAGAGCATCGGTATTTCGGTGCTGAGGAATCCGCTGGATCGTCCCAGCCGGTCGCTCAGTTGGGGGTATCTGATGGGCGCACAGTTTTTTGCCGCCTTCACACACCACAGCCGGGCGGTGGCCGGCGCGCCCGCAAGCCCGCGCGCGTCCTGATTTATGGTCTTTCCGCCATGGCTTTCAGGTCCACGAGCCAGGTGTGGACGGACTGGTCTAGTTCATCCCGCGAATAGAAATAGCCGATCATGAAGCCGCCAACTGACTCGCTGGTGGTGACCAGCGTGGTGCCGTCCGGTTGCGGGGCGAGGGTCCAGGTTTGGATGGCGTGGTAGTTCAGCACGTCGCCGGTCCAGCCCAGCGCCGCGTCCGGGGTAAACTCGCGGACGGCGGCGTGGATGCTCATGCCGTTGGTGTCGTAGGAAAACAGGGTGCCGTTTTGCACGTCCGGCGGGGCACTCGTTTGCGGAACGCTGGAGTCCCAACTGGGCCAGGCCTGCACGTTGGTCAGCAGCGCCCAGATTTTGTCCGGCGGGGCGTTGATGCTGATCTGCTGGGTGGTTTGCCGGGGGGCGGCGGGGTCCGTTTTGCCTTGCGCGGCGAGGCCGGCGCGGTGGGAGCCCGCGCGATCACAAGTGGTGAGGCAAAGCAGCAGGAAGAGCGGCAGGCAGAGCAGCGCAAGACGGGTGCGCATGGGTTAAACCGCCGGCATGGTGGCGCGCAGCCGGCCGCCGAGGCGCACCGGCTCGATGCGCAAGGCGAGGCCGTCTTCCCCGGTTTCGATAAAGGCGCCGCAGACGGTGGCGGCGCCTTCGGCCGGGGTCAGGCGCTCACCGGGCATTTTGCGGATGAATCGGGCGATGGCGGCGTCCTTGCTCATGCCTATCACGCTATCATAATCGCCGCACATGCCAAGGTCCGTGCAATAGGCGGTACCGCGCGGGAAAATCTGGTGGTCGGCGGTGGGGATGTGCGTGTGGGTGCCGACCACGGCGGAGACCCGGCCGTCGAAGGCGTGACCGAACGCCATTTTCTCCGAGGTGGCCTCTGCGTGGATGTCCAGGATCACGGCGTGCAGGCTGTTGCCGAGGCGGTGGCGCGTGAGCAGTTCGTCCATGGCCATGAAGGGGCAGTTGAGCGGGTCCATGAACAGCCGGCCCATGGCCTGGGCGACCAGCACCTTGCGGCCGTCGGCCAGGGTAACCAGCACGGAGCCCTGGCCGGGGGTGCCGGGCGGGTAGTTCAGCGGGCGGATCAGGCGTTTTTCCTGGGCGATGTAGGGGATGATTTCGCGGCGGTCCCAGGCGTGGTTGCCCAGAGTGATGACATCGGCGCCGGCTTTGAACAAAGCGTCGGCCATGTCCGGCCCCAGGCCGAAGCCGTGGCTGGCGTTTTCGGCGTTCACCGCCACAAAGTCGAGTTTCAGCTGTGCGCGGAGTTCCGGGATGGCTTTGATGGCGGCGTCGCGGCCGGCGCGGCCCAGCAGGTCGCCAAGGATAAGGAGTTTCATAGGGAGCCTATAACGCCTTCATGGATGCTGTAACAGGCGGCTTGCAGGCCGGCGAAGGGTTCGATGTCGGTGCCGGTGATCCAGGCGGCGAGGTCGAGGGTTTGCACGGCGGCGAAGAGTGCCGCGCGGTGAGCGGCATCGAGGTGGACCAGAGGTTCGTCGAGCAGCAGCAGCGGCGGGGTGCCCCGCGTGGCGGCGATGAGGGCGGCGTGGCCGAGCACGATGCCGATGAGCATGGCCTTCTGTTGCCCGGTGGAGGACAGCGCGGCGGGGCGGGCGGAGGCGGCGTCGGTTATCAGCATGTCGGTTTTATGCGGGCCGAGCGAGGTGCCGCGCTGCCCAGCGTCCTGCGCGCGGGCGGCTTTGTAGGCGGCGCGCAGCGAATCCTCGACCTCCACGGCGGGCGTGTTGCGCAGTTTTTCGGCAATGGCGCAGTTGAGGCCGAGGCGCACCAATGGGAACGGCGCGGCGGCACCGGCGGCCAGGGTGGCGTTGAGTTGCGCGATGAGGGCGGCGCGGCTGGCAGTGGCGGCCACCGCATGGCGGGCGCAGGAATCCTCCAGCCCGTCCAACCAGAGCGGGTCCGGGTTTTCCGCCAGCAGGCGGTTGCGCTGGGCGGAGGCGGACTCGAACGCGGCGATTTCGCGGGCGTGGTGGGGTTCCAGCGCGATGACCAGGCGGTCCAGGAATTTGCGCCGGCCGGAGGTGGTGTCGGTGAACAGGCGGTCCATCTGCGGGGTGAGCCAGACGGCGGCGAGGCGCTCGGCGACTTCCGACTGCGAGCGGGGTTTGGAGCCGTCCAGCATGAAGACGCGACGGTCTGGCGCGTTTTCCGCTCCCGTGCCGGTGCCAATCTCGAATAATCCACTTGGCCCTAAGAGTTGCGCCGCCACGGCCCAGCCGCCGGTAGCCTCGTTACCCCGCCGCGCGAGTTCGGCGAATTTGGCGCCGCGCAGGCCCCTGCCCGGCACCAGCAGCGAGGCGGCCTCCAGCAGGTTGGTTTTGCCGGCGCCATTCGGCCCCGCAAAAACGCAAATCCGCGCTGCGGGGTTAAAACGCAGCGCGGGATAGGAGCGGAAGTCGGTGAGGGTGAGGCGGGTGAGTTGCGTGGCGAGAGTCCGTTTGAAAATTCGCTCTGGCGAGTCAGTCAGCGTGGCTTGGCGAGCACCGGAGCGGAGCGTACATCAGTACGCGAGCACCGGCACGCAGAAAAGCCGCGATGAATGGCCGCCTGAGTAGAATTTGCAAGCGGACTCTCAGACCCGCATCGGCATGAGGACGTAGACCGCGGAGGCGTCGTCCTGGTCGCGCACCAGGGTGGGGGCGGCGCCGTCGGCGAAGACGAATTCAACCTTGCCTTTGATCTGCTCGGTGACGTCACTCAGGTAGCGGGCCTGGAAGCCGATTTCCAGCGGGCCGGACTGGTAGTCCACCAGCTCGGGACCGAGTTCCTCGGAGGCGCTGCCTTGTTCCGCGCTGGCGGCGGAGATGACCAGGAGGTCTTTCGCGAGCGAGAGTTTTACCGGGCGGTGCTTTTCCGCGCTGATGGCGGAGACGCGGCCGACGGCGTCGTTAAAATCTTTTTTGTCGATGCGCAGGATTTTATCGTTGCCGCGCGGGATCACGCGGTCGTAGTCAGGGAAAGTGCCGTCAATGAGTTTGCTGGTGAGGCGCATGTTGCCGATGGTGAACTGGATGCGCGTCTCGGAGAGGGCGACCTCCACCTCGCCGGAGGCTTCGTCCAGCAACTTGCGCAGCTCGGTGACTGTTTTGCGCGGAATGATGACGCCGGGCATGCCCGCCGCGCCTTCCGGCAGGGGTTCTTCCACACGGGCCAGGCGATGGCCGTCCGTGGCGACGGTACGCAGCACGGGGCCGGAGTCGCCTTCAGCGGCGTGCAGGAAGATGCCGTTGAGGTAGTAGCGCGTTTCCTCGGTGGAAATGGCGAATTTGGTGCGGTCAATCAGGCCGCGCAGCTCCTGGGCGGAGAGCACGAAATGGTGGCTGAGCTTGCCGGCATCGAGCTTGGGGAATTCGTCGACGCTGAGGGCGACCAGGCTGGTGGCGTAGCGGCCGGCGCGCAGGGCGAGCTGGGCATCGCCGCCGGGGTGGTCCAGCTCGATCTCGGCGTTATCGGGCTGGCGGCGCACGATCTCATACAAGGTCGTGGCGGGCACGGTGATGGCGCCGTTGCGGGTGGTCTGGGCGGGGACCTCCTCGACCAGGGAGATTTCCAGGTCAGTCGCGGCAATGGTCAGTTTGCCGTCCCGCACGGCCAGCAGCACGTTGGCGAGGATGGGAATGGTGTTTCGCTTTTCGACCACGTTTTGCACATGGGCCAGCGACTTCATCAGCGTTGCGCGGTCGGCCTTGAACTTCATGATACCCTTCCAGACGGTAAATCGGATTTTTGGCGGCTGTTGAGACCGATTCGCTCTTTACGGTAGCAAGGGTTTTGGGGATAGGGAAGGTGTGGGGTTTTTGGGCGGTTTTGCGGTGCCTGGAAGCGTATTCCGATTTTGCCCCCTGCCCGGCGCAAAACAACCGGGATTTTAAAGGGCGAAGCCCTTTAATTCTCCAGCATCCGCCGCAGCAGTTCCACGTCCTCGCCGAATGCCGCGTCCTGGCTCATTAGTTCCGTGACGCGCGAGACGGCGTGCATGACCGTGGTGTGGTCGCGGTCGCCGAAATGGCGGCCGATGTCCGGCAGGCTTTTGCTGGTGAGCTGCTTGGCCAGGAACATGGCCACCTGGCGCGGGCGGGCGATGTTGCGGGCACGCCGCGCGGAGGACATTTCCGCAATGCGGATGTTGTAGTGATCCGAGACTTTTTTCTGGATTTCCTGGATCGAGACTTTGCGGTCGTGCGCCTTCAGCACGTCGTGCAGCACTTCATGCGCGGCTTCCAGCGTGATCTGCCGGTTGAACAAATTGGCATGGGCGACGAGACGGTTGAGCGCACCTTCCAGCTCACGCACGTTGGAAGTGATTTTGCGCGCGAGGAATTCCAGCACCTTGCCCGGCACGTCCACGCCGGCGCGTTCGGCTTTTGCTTCCAGGATGGAGATGCGAAGTTCGAAGGTGGTGGCATGGAGATCGGCCACCATACCACAACCCAGGCGTGTGCGCAGGCGGTCGTCGAGGCCTGAAAGATCCGACGGTGATTTGTCGGCCGAGACCACTATTTGTTTGCCGGCATCGACCAGGGCGTTGAACGTGTGGAAGAATTCTTCCTGCGTGTTGTCCTTGCCGATGAGGAATTGCAGGTCGTCAATCATCAGCACATCGACGCCGCGCAGCTCGTTCTTGAATTCGAGCGTGGATTGCGAGCGCAGCGCATTGATGAAGCGGTACATGAACTTTTCCGCCGACATATAGGCGACGGAAACCTGGCCCCCGCCCTTGTGCCGGGTGGAAAGCTCCCAGGCGATGGCGTGCATGAGATGCGTTTTGCCCAGGCCGACGCCGCCGTAGAGGAACAGCGGATTGAACCCGGCGGTGGCCGGGGATTCCGCCACGCGGCGGGCGCAGGCATAGGCGAATTCGTTGGGCTTGCCTACAACAAACGTGTCGAACGTGAAGCGCTGGTCGAGCGGGGCGATGACATCGGCGCGCGGGATTGCAACCACGGGGACGGCCGCCACGGCAACCGGCTCGGCAAGGTTGGGGGCGGTGCCGCGGCCGGGCTGGGCGCGGATGTCCACGCTACGGATAGCCGGGTTTTCGGTCTGCCAGAGGCTGACGATCAGCTCGCCGTATTCCTTTTTCACCCAATCACGCAGAAAGCGCGTGGGCAGGATGACAGTAACTTCATCGCCATCAACGCCAGCCAGCGCCACCTGCTTGAGCCAGGTGCGGTACTCGACCTCACCGACCTCAGCCTGCAAGCGGTCACGCACACGGCCCCACTGTTCTGTGAGACCAGCCTCGCCTTGGCGGGGCGACGAAGACTTAAGCGCAACGCCGCCATCACGCATGGAACCGACCTCCAGGCTCATTCGAATTTTCCGTTCCAACCCTGTTGCCGCCACGCCGAATCGCTCTCTGGTTGTGAAAAAGCATGAATGAAGCTTAATCTTCCCAGAAATGAGACAATCATGAAGGCGTTTGTAAGGGCTGGAGCTTAAGTCAAAAGAGACTGGGTATGCAAGCGTTCAATTGTTCCGGTACACCGGACAAACCTCTGAAACCTCTGGTTTTAGCTGTAAAATCAATGAGATTTAAATTCTAAAGATTCTTAACGGAAAATTTATGTTGCTAAACCAAAATAGATTCATTCGGCGCAAAACTATGCCGGCGTAAAGCTCATTACAATGAGATTACACCGGCATTACAGTATCTTAAAAATGGGACCGTGGTTTACACAACCCCAGCGTCAGCTCAGGCGGCGGCGGAAACCGCTTTGACCGCAGCCGAGAGGCGGGAGATTTTGCGCGAGACGGTGTTGGCTTTCAACACGCCTTTGGTGACAGCGCGCTGCAGCTCAGGCTGCGCGGCACGCAAGGCGGCCAGAGCCACTTCCTTGTTGCCAGCGGCGACGGCTTCGTCAACCTTGCGGATGGCGCCATGCACGCGTGACTTGCGGGCCTTGTTGCGCGCGGTGCGCTTAACGGTTTGGCGAATGCGTTTTTGGGCGGATGCGATATTGGCCATGATGTCCGAAGGAAAAAGGTGAGTTTAACGAAGCGCGCGGTCTAGACCGGGCCGGGGGCGGCGTCAAGTAAGCAAGCGCGCGGGGTGGCTCCTATTCGCGGATGACCCAGTGCTTGCGCATCGGCGCGGTGACCTCCCAGGTGCCGGTGAAGCCGGGCTCGATGACGAAGGCATCGCCGGGGCCGGCGGTGACGGTGGTGCCGTCATCGCCTGTGAGCACGCAGTGGCCGGAAAGCACCCGCACGTACTCCCACTCGGCATAGGCGATGCGCCATTTGCCAACCGTGGCCTCCCATTCGCCAGCGTAAAGTTTTTTACCCGGGTTGCCATAGAACACCCAGGTGCGGGTTTGCGGCTGGCCGGACACGATCTTGTCCGCCACGACGGGTTCCCAGGCTGCCTCGCCGGCGGCGGGGAGCTTGATGAGGTGGCTCATTGCGGGGCCGGCTGGCCAAGTGCGGCGGGGCCGGCGCCGGGCAGGTAGTTGGGCACCGCCGGGTTGGTGTTCACGGGAGTGGTGGGCGGCAGTAGCGGGGCAGCAGCACCCGTGGTGGGAGTAAGCGGGGTGAGTGGCGTGGCCTGAATGGCCCCAGGCGCGCCTGTTGGCCCCGCCGCCAGCGGTGCAGCACCCGGTGTGCCGGACCAGGAGACCCAGCTACCGAGGTTATGCTGGATCTGGTACTGCAACTGCACGTTCATATCGTCCATGAGCTGCTTGGTCAGGCCGTACAGCGCCGCCTGCATGTCGTTCTGCGAAGCGTCCGAGGCTGGCGCGGTCTGGCTCGCGGCAACCTGCGCTTCGGCATAGCCGGTGGAACGGCCGTCAGGGCTGGCGAGGCTGACATCCACCGTCATGGCGCCGGTGAGGTTGCCGCCCACCTGGTCGATGGAGGCGTTCTGGATGGTAATGGTGGCGGTGCCCGGCTCACCAGAGGCGGCGATGCGATGGTTCAACATGGTTTGCAGCGTGGTGACGGGCGAGGCCGGGTCCTCACCGATCAGCGTGGCCTGAGAGGGCGTGGGCACGTAATTGTTCACCACGTTCAGGTTGACAACTTTCAGCACCAGCGGCGGCAGGTAGGAATAGTCCAGCGGCGCGAAGGTTTGCAGCGGCGGCGGTGAGCTGCACGCGGCCAAGGCGAGCGCCGCGAGAGGAGAAAAATACCAGAGTTTCATGGGGCTGCTCCAGGCTTGCCGGTGACGGACTCGCGCGAAAAATGAAAGTCGTAATTGCAGAATTCGCAGGTCATGATGATGTCGCCCTCTACCGCCATGTGGTCGAGGTCATCCTGCGCGAAGCCTTCCAGGATGCCGCCCAGCTTGGCCCGCGAGCAGCGGCAGCCAAAACGCAGCGGCCGGGGGCGGTCGACGGCCACGCCCTCGCCATGGAACAGCCGGTAAAGGAGACGCTCGGGCGTGAGCGTATCGTCGAGCAGTTCCCCCGGGGTGATGGTGTCCGCTAAAATAACGGCGGTACGCCAGCTTTCCTCCTGCGCCTCGGCGGAAGCGTCCGTGGGGAGGCCGCCGGAGCCGGCGATGCGCTCCACCACCAGCGCCGCCGCGCGCCAGCCGGCCGGGGTTTGCGCGGCGGCAAGGTAGACCTTGCAGGGGAACTGCTCGGAGAGGGCGAAATAATGCTCGGCCATGTCCGCCAGCGAGTCGCCCTCCAGCGAGACGATGCCCTGCTGCGGTTCGCGGTCCAGCCCCTGGTCCACGGTGAAGGCGAGGTAGCCCTTGCCCAGCAGTTGCCCGGCGGTGGCATCGGGCGGCAATTCGGCGGTTTTATCCACCCGGGCATAGCCGCGCAGGGCGCCAACATCGGTGCAATCGGCGATCAGCAGGGAGACGGGGCCATCCGACCGGGCCTGCACACTAAAGGAGCCGGTGAATTTCAACGCGCTGGCCAGTGCCGCCGCCAGGGCCAGGGCCTCGCCCATGAGCGCCCGCACCGGTGCTGCGTGGTCGTGGCGGGTGAGCAGCGTGTTGGCGAGCGGCCCGAGGCGGACCAGCCGCCCGCGCACCGGCTGGCGTGGCAAATAAAACGGGGTGATGCCGCGCGGTACGGCCAGGTCGGGCACGTCCGGGCGGATGGAATCAAGAAAAGCCGGGAGATCTTTCATCACATCGAGGATAACTACGTTTTCACGGCGTTGCCATACCGCTTCGTCCGGGTTAGCGGTTTGTCATGAGTAAATCCGAGCCGATTGCCGATCTGGGTGCCTATGTAAAACGCTTCTCGCGCGCCAGCGTGCTGGTGGTGGGCGACGTGATGCTGGACCGCTACGTGTACGGCGAGGTCACCCGCGTCAGCCCGGAGGCGCCGGTGCCCATTCTCACCGTCACGCGCGAAGTGGCGATGCCCGGCGGTGCTGGCAACGTGGTGCGCAACCTCATCGCGCTGGGAGCCTCGGCGGCGTTTGTCTCCGTGGTGGGTGACGACATTGCGGGCTCCGACCTGACCGGGCTGATCGGCGGGCAGGAGCGCGTGGAACCCTGGCTGCTGGTGCAGGGCGGGCGTACCACCACGCTGAAGACACGCTACATCGCCCAAGGCCAGCATTTAATCCGCGCCGACCGCGAAGTGACCATGGCCCTGCCCGCGCGGCTGGCCGAGCGGCTGGTGCGCATCGCCCTGGATGCCATGGCGGCCACCACCGTCACCGTCCTCTCCGATTACCGCAAGGGCGTGCTGAGCGCCGAGGTGGCCGGGCAGTTGATTGCCGGGGCGAAAAAGCTCGGCCGCAAGGTGATCGTCGACCCGAAGGGCCGCGACTACGGAATATATAAGGGTGCCGACGTGATTACCCCCAACCGGCGCGAGCTGGCGGACGCGACCGGCATGCCGGTGGATACCGAGGCCGGGCTTATCACCGCCGCGCAAATGCTGCTGGCGGATCATAACTTCGGCGCCGTGCTCGTCACCCGCTCCGAGGATGGCATGAGCCTGATTATGCCGGGGGAGGTGCACCACTACCCCGGCGCGGCTAGGGAAGTGTTCGACGTTTCCGGCGCCGGCGACACCGTGGTGGCGACCCTGGCGGCAGCACTGGCGGCGAACGTGCCGCTGCCCGAGGCGGCGAGGCTGGCCAACATCGCGGGCGGCATCGTGGTCGGCAAGGTTGGCACCGCGGTAGCGCGCCCATCCGATATTCTGGCCGCCATCGCGCCCGCCACCGGCGCGCTGACCAAAGTGGTAACCGCCGCCGCCGCCGCCGAGGCCGCGGAGCGCTGGCGCACGCGCGGCTACAAGGTGGGCTTCACCAACGGCTGCTTCGACCTGCTGCACCCCGGCCATGTACATATGCTGGAGCAGTGCCGCGCCATGTGCGACCGGCTGATTGTCGGCATCAACTCCGATGCCTCGGTACAACGGCTGAAAGGCCCCACCCGCCCGGCGCAAGGCGAGGCGGCGCGCGCCGCCGTGCTGGCCTCGCTCGCCAGCGTGGACCTGGTGTGCCTGTTCGAGGAGGACACCCCCCTTGAGATCATCAAGCTGATCAAACCCGATTTGCTGATTAAGGGCTCGGACTACACGCGCGAGACGGTGGTGGGCGCGGCGCTGGTGGAAAGCTGGGGCGGGGCGGTGGCGCTGGCCGAACTGCTGCCGGGGCACTCTACTACGGCGACGCTGGCGCGGCTGCGTGGGTAGGGATTTGCCCCTCGGCCCCGAAGTCGACCCTTGGCCGCGCCCTTTGCCCGCCCGCACGCCGATTGCCGGGACCCATGTGTCGCTGGAGCCGCTGCACCGGCGCCATACCGATGAGTTGTTCGAGGCGATGCGCGAGGCGGACGAGAGTTTCACCTATATGGGCTACGGGCCGTTCGGTACGCAGGCGGAGCTGGGTAAGTGGATTGCCGCCAGTGCCGCCGTGCATGACCCGATGTTCTGGGCAGTGCGGCCGGTGGCGACGGGCATGGCGTCGGGCTGGCTCTCGCTGATGGAGATCGAGCCAGCACATGCCGCCATCGAGCTGGGCAATATTTGGTTCTCGCCGCGCATGCAGCGTACCCGCGCGGCGACCGAGGCGATGTATCTACTGCTCAAACGCGCCGGGGACGAGCTGGGCTACCGGCGGCTGGTGTGGAAGTGCAACGCGCTCAACGCCGCCTCCATCCGCGCCGCGCACCGGCTGGGGTTTACGCCCGAGGGCGTGTTGCGCGCGCATAAAGTGGTGAAGAAGTGCCAGCGCGACACCGCGATGTTCAGCATCACCGCCGCCGAGTGGCCAAGCCGGCGCGATGCGATGGCAGCCTGGCTGGCGCCGGAGAATTTTGCGCATGACGGCACGGCGAAACAGGGGCTGGCGAGCTTCAGATAAGTGCGGCCACCGCGCCGCGCAGCCGGGGTAGTATTTCCGCGCCGAACCAGGGGTTTTTCGCCTCCCAGCCGATGGTGCGCCAGGACGGATGCGGCAGGGCGAGATAGCGCGGATGCGCCGCCGGGTTGCGCACGTTTTCCGTCATGCTTTTGCCGCCCAGATAGCGTTTTTGCGCATGGGAGCCGACCAGCAGGGTGAGTTGGATGCCCGGCATCAGCGCCAGGAATTTATCATGCCACGCCGGGGCGCATTCCGGCCGGGGCGGCGCGTCGCCGCCATTGGGCAGGGTGCCGGGGTAGCAGAAGCCCATCGGCATGATGGCGATGCGCGACTCGCCGTAGAATATGTCCGGGCCAATGCCCATCCAGGCGCGCAGGCGCTCGCCCGAGGCATCGTTCCAGGGAATGCCGGTGGCATGCACCTTGGTTCCCGGCGCCTGGCCGATGATGAGCAGGCGGGCGGTGGTGGAAACCCGGAACACGGGCCGGGGCCCGAGCGGCAGATGCGCCGCGCAGAGCGTGCAGGCGCGGGCTTGTGCCGCCAGCGAGTCGAGAGGGGTGGTCATGGGCAGGGGTTTACGCCCCTGCCCTGTTCAACCGTTAAAATGGAATTTCATCGTCCAGGTCGGTGTTGCCCGGCCGCGTGTCCCAGCCGCCGGTGGAACGCGCCGCGGGAGCGGCACGGGCCGGAGCAGCAGCGCGCGGCTCGCGGGGCTCATAGTCGCCCGCGCCGGCATTCGGGTTCTTGTCCAGCAGCACCAGCTCGCCGCCAAAACGGCCGATCATCACCTCGGTGGTGAATTTGTCCTGGCCGTCCTGGCCGGTCCATTTGCGGGTCTGCAATTTGCCCTCGATGTAAACTTTCGAGCCCTTGCGCAGATATTTCTCCGCGACCTCGCCGAGACGGTCGTTCATAATGACCACGCGGTGCCACTCGGTCTGCTCCTTGCGCTCGCCGCTGGCCTTGTCGGTCCAGTTGTCGGAAGTCGCGATGGCCAGGTTGACGATTTTAAGGCCCGATTGCGCATTGCGGACTTCCGGGTCTTTCCCCAGATTTCCCACCAAAATCACTTTATTGACACTACCGGCCACCAGAACCTCCTCTACTTTAGATTGTTCTTTAGATTAACGCATTATTTGCATTCAGGCCAGACGAAGAAGTTTGCATTCTACGCGGCAACCCCATATCTTACAAGAACAATACACGAACATTTGGTGCAAGAATGGCTGAACAGAAACACGCGGGCTTCATCACGGTCCGCGGCGCGCGCGAACATAATTTGAAGAACATCGACATTGCGATTCCGCGCGAACAGCTTACCGTCATCACCGGGCTGTCCGGCTCGGGCAAATCCTCGCTGGCGTTCGACACGATTTATGCCGAGGGGCAGCGGCGGTATGTCGAGAGCCTGTCCTCCTACGCGCGCCAATTCCTGGAGCTGATGGGCAAGCCCGATGTGGACTCCATTGAGGGATTGTCCCCGGCGATTTCCATCGAGCAGAAAACCACCTCGAAAAACCCGCGCTCCACGGTGGGCACCGTCACGGAAATTCACGACTACATGCGGCTGCTATGGGCGCGCGCCGGGGTGCCGTATTCGCCTGCCACCGGCCTGCCGATTGAGGCACAGAGCGTGGCGCAGATGGTTGACCGCGTGATGACCATGAAGGAGGGCACCAAGCTGCTACTGCTCGCCCCGGTGATCCGCGACCGCAAGGGCGAGTACAAAAAGGAGCTAGCCGAGCTGCAGCGCAAAGGTTACACGCGCGCGAAAGTCGATGGCAAACTCTATGAGATTGACCAGGTACCGGCACTCAACAAAAAGCTGAAACATGAGATCGAAGTGGTCGTCGACCGTCTCGTGGTGAAACCCGGACTGGAAAAGCGGCTGGCGGATTCGTTCGAGACCGCCTTGGGACTCTCCGACGGCATCGTGTATGCCGAGGGTGCGGATGACGGCGTGCGCACGGTGTTTTCGTCCCGCTTCGCCTGCCCGGTCAGCGGCTTCACCATCGAGGAAATCGAACCCCGGTTGTTCAGCTTCAACTCCCCGCACGGCGCCTGCCCGGTGTGCGATGGCTTGGGGCATGAGGTGTTTTTTGATCCGCATCTGGTGGTGCCGGACGAGCAACGCTCGCTGGAGGAAGGTGCGGTGGCGCCATGGGTGAATTCACTCTCGCCCTATTACACGCAAACCCTGGCCAGCCTGGCCAAGCATTTTAAAGTGAAGATGACCACGCCTTGGGAAAAACTGCCCGAGGACGTGCGGCAGGCGATTTTATACGGCACCGGCAAGACCGAGGTGGAGTTTTCCTACAAGGATACCGCGCGGTCCTACACTGTGAAAAAAGCCTTTGAGGGCGTGATAAAGAACCTCGAGCGCCGGTTGCGTGAAACCGATTCCGCGTGGACACGCGAGGAACTTTCCCGTTACCACGCCGAACGCCCCTGCGGCGCCTGCCATGGCGCGCGGCTGAAGCCCGAGGCGTTGGCCGTAAAAGTCGCGGGGCATAATTTGGCCGAAATCGCGGAACTCTCCATCTCCGGCGCGCGCGAATGGTTCGACGGCGTGGCTGCCACGCTAACGCCGCAGCGGCTGGAAATCGCCCGGCGGATTTTGCGGGAAATCAACGAGCGTTTGCAGTTTCTCGTGGATGTGGGGCTGAATTACCTCACACTGGCGCGCGGCTCCGCAACACTTTCCGGCGGCGAGAGCCAACGGATTCGCCTCGCCAGCCAGATCGGCTCCGGCCTCACCGGCGTGCTGTATGTGCTAGACGAACCCTCGATTGGCCTGCACCAGCGCGATAACGAAAGACTGTTGGGCACGCTGCAACGTTTGAAACGCCTGGGCAACACCGTGCTGGTGGTGGAGCATGACGAGGACGCGATCCGCAGCGCCGACCACCTCATCGACATGGGCCCGCTGGCCGGCATGGCCGGCGGCTATGTGGTCGCGCAAGGCACCCCGGCGGAAGTAGCGGCGAACCCGAAATCCATCACCGGCGACTACCTCTCCGGCCGGCGGGCCATTCCCATCCCGCACCCGCGGCGGGCCGCGCAGAGCAACCGCGTGCTGAAAGTTATAGGTGCTACCGGTAATAACTTAAAAAACGTCTCGGCTTCATTTCCCCTCGGCGTGTTCACCTGCATCACCGGCGTCTCCGGCGGCGGCAAATCCACGCTGGTGGTGGACACACTCTACAAAGCCGTCTCGCGCCGCCTCATGGGTTCGGGCGAAGTGCCCAGCCCGTTCGAGCGGCTGGAGGGACTGGAACAACTCGACAAAATCATCGACATCGACCAATCCCCCATCGGCCGCACCCCGCGTTCCAACCCCGCCACCTATACCGATTTATTCGCACCCATGCGCGACTGGTTCGCGGAAATGCCCGAAGCCCGCACGCGCGGATACAAGCCAGGCCGCTTCAGCTTCAACGTTAAAGGCGGGCGCTGCGAAGCCTGCCAGGGCGACGGCGTTTTAAAAATCGAAATGCACTTCCTGCCCGACGTGTTCGTGACGTGCGACACCTGCAAGGGCAAACGCTACAACCGCGAAACTCTGGAAGTGAAGTTCCGCGAAAAATCCATCGCCGATGTGCTGGATATGACCGTGGACGAAGCACTCGGCTTCTTTTCCGCCGTGCCCAAAATCCGCGACCGGCTCTCGCTGCTCAGCAAAGTCGGGCTCGGCTACATCAAACTCGGCCAGCAGGCCACCACGCTCTCCGGCGGTGAGGCCCAACGCATCAAGCTCGCGAAAGAACTCGCCAAACGCCCGACCGGGCGCACGCTCTACATTCTCGACGAGCCCACCACCGGCCTGCACTTTGAAGACATCCGCAAATTGCTCGAAGTCCTGCATGCGCTCGTAGATGCCGGCAACACCATCATCGTCATCGAGCATAACCTCGAAGTCATCAAAACCGCGGACCACGTCATCGACCTCGGGCCGGAAGGCGGCGACGGCGGCGGCCGTATCGTCGCCACCGGTACGCCAGAAGAGATCGCCGCTAACCCAAACAGCCACACCGGCCGCTTCCTGGCGCCACTGCTGACACCAAAACCCGCCAAAACCCGCCGCAAGGCATCTGCGTAGGGGAAGGGCTCAATTACATCCCCTCAAACCCGCCGCACCGTTCCCCCATACCCCGCCACCGCCTCATCCGCCGTCAGCAGCAATATCCCCTCGCAAATTGATTGCGCCACCAGTATCCGGTCGAACGGGTCTTTATGCAGCGGCGGCAGCGTCCCCACGGCGGCGGCGTGCTGGCCGGTTACCGGCAGTTCGGTATAGCCATTATCCAGCAGGCCCCTGCGCAGCAGATGCGGGTCCACGGTAAAATCCGCCCGGCCGAGGCCGCGTTTTATGGTCACTTCCCAGATGCTCGCGGCGGAAAAGAACAACTCATTTTCCGCGTCTTCCAGCAATGCCAGTGCCGCGGAGGAAAGCCGCTCAGGCTGCACACCCGCCCACAGCAAGAGATGCGTATCGAGAAGGCACTTCATGCCCCACCAAACAGCCCTTCGATTTCCGCCGCCCCCATGTGGTCGAAATCATCGGGCACACTGCCCTGCCCTGCCAAAAACCCCAGGCGGCGCACAGCGCGCGGTGCCGGAGCGTCAAATGGCACGAGTCTCACCATCGGCTTGCCCGCCTTGGCGATGACCACCGGCACGCCAGAGGAGGCCTGCTCCACCAAGCGGGAGAGATGGGTTTTAGCTTCGTGAATGTTGATGGCGGACATGGGATTACTCCGGACTTAGTCCGTTAGGCTTAGTCTAACAGGCAGGACGAAGCAAGAAAATTCCCATTTTTGGAAAAACGCCGGAGAAAAACCACGCCCTACTTGGTGGCGATGACCGCCTCCGCCGCAGGCGAAATTTCCACCGCCGGCGCGCCGTAAACCACCCGCGCGCGCTTTAAAAATGCCGCGACCATGCGGTGCACCGCTTCGGTAAACACCACGCCGATGGCTTTTTGCAGGATAATGTTGCGGAATTCGAAATCCACGTAAAAATCCACCAGGCAGCCCTGCGGGTGCGGGGCAAAATGCCAGCGATTATGCAAGTATTTGAACGGCCCGTTCTGGTATTCCACCTTGATCTCGCAAACCCCTTCCGGGTCCTGCGGCAGAATCGTCACGCGGGAGGTGAAGCTTTCACGGAACGGGCCAAAACCAATACTCAGGTCCGCCACCAGCACGTTGCCGACATGGCTGCGGATGCGCGCCCCCGCGCACCAGGGCAGGAAGTGCGGGTATTTGCCGACATCGGCCACCAGCGCCGAGAGCTGCGCCGGGGTGTAGGGGACCAGTTTCTTCTCGGTATAGGTCGGCATCAAGCCACCAGTTTGCGCGCGCGGGCTTCACGCAGTGCGGCGAAGTCTGAGTCCGCGTGGTAGGAGCTGCGGGTGAGCGGCGTGGCGGAGACTTGGCTAAAGCCTTTGGCCCGCGCCATGGTGGCGTATTCCTCGAATTCCTCGGGTGTCACATAGCGGTCCACCGCCGCGTGCTTCACGGTGGGCTGCAGATATTGGCCAATGGTGAGGAAATCGACATCGGCAATGCGCAGATCGTCCATCACCTGGCCAATCTCCGGTTTTTGCTCCCCAAGCCCAACCATCAGGCCGGATTTGGTGAAAATCGCCGGGTCGAGCTGCTTCACCCGGTCCAGCAACCGCAGTGACTGATAATAGCGCGCACCAGGGCGAATGGTGGGATACAGACGGGGCACGGTTTCCAGATTGTGGTTGAACACGTCAGGCTTCGCCGCCACCACCACCTCCAGCGCGCCGGGTTTGCGCAAAAAATCGGGCGTGAGGATTTCGATGGTGGTGCCGGGGGCTGCCGCGCGAATGGCGTTGATGACAGCGGCAAAATGCGCCGCCCCCCCGTCGGCCACGTCGTCGCGGTCCACCGAGGTGATGACCACATGCCGCAGGCCGAGTGTCGCCACCGCTTCCGCCACGCGCCGCGGTTCGCTGCCGTCCAGCGCCGCCGGCACGCCGGTCGCCACGTTACAAAACGCGCAGGCGCGGGTGCAGATCTCACCCATAATCATCATGGTCGCATGCCGCTGCGACCAGCATTCGCCGATGTTCGGGCAGGCGGCTTCCTCGCACACGGTGGAAAGCCCCTTGCTGCGCATCAGCTCGCGCGTCTCATGATACACCGGGCTAGTGGGCGCCTTCACCCGAATCCACGCCGGTTTGCGGCTGATCGGGTTGTCCGGGCGACCCTGCTTTTCCGGGTGGCGGACGCGGTGGTCGATCTCGATACGAGTTGTCATGAGGCTAGAAGTGAATAACCTGACCGTAGGCGTCAAGCACCGACTCATGCATGGCTTCACTGATGGTAGGGTGGGGGAACACGGTGTGCATCAGCTCCGCCTCGGTCGTCTCCAGCTGACGGGCAATGACATAGCCCTGGATCATCTCCGTCACCTCCGCGCCGATCATATGCGCGCCTAGCAATTCGCCGGTTTTGGCGTCAAAAATGGTCTTTATCAGCCCTTCTGGCTCGCCCATGGCAATCGCTTTGCCATTGCCGATGAAGGGGAAGCGGCCGATTTTCAGCTCGTATCCAGCTTCCTTGGCTTTCGCCTCGGTCAGCCCGACGCTGGCCACTTGCGGCCGGCAATAGGTGCAACCAGGGATGTTCCCGGTCTCAAATGGATGCGGGTTTTTACCGGCAATGTGCTCGACGCAGACCACGCCCTCATGGCTCGCCTTATGCGCCAGCCAAGGCGGCCCGGCGACATCACCGATGGCATAAACCCCCGGCTCGCCGGTGCGGCCAAAACCGTCCACCACAATATGCGTGCGCTCCACTTTTACCTTAGTGCCTTCCAGGCCCAGGTTCTCGACATTGCCAACAATGCCGACCGCCGAAATCACCCGCTCGACGGTGAGCTTCTGCTCTTTGCCACCAGTTTCCACCGTCACGGTCACGCTGTCCGCGCCTTTCGCAACACCCTTCACGGAGGCGGAGGTGAGGATTTTCATGCCCTGCTTCTCGAAGGACTTGCGGGCGAGCGCGGAAATCTCGGCATCCTCCACCGGCAGCACGCGGTCCAGCACTTCCACCACGGTCACCTCTGCGCCCATGTTGCGGTAAAAACTGGCGAACTCGATGCCGATCGCGCCCGAGCCGATTACCAGCAGCGACTTTGGCATCGCGGTGGGCACCATCGCCTCAAAATATGACCAGATCAGTTTGCCATCGACCTCGATCCCCGGAATCTGCCGCGGCCGCGCGCCTGTTGCCAAAATAATATGCGGCGCATGCAGCACGGCCTTCGGCTTGCCATCTGGCCCGCTCACCGCCAGATGCCCGCCGCCGGTGAGCTTGCCGTAGCCATCCACCACCGTCACCTTGTTCTTCTTCAACAGATGCGCGATGCCCGACGATAGCTGCTTGGAAACCCCGCGCGAGCGTTTCACGATCTTATCCAGGTCGAACTGGATATTGTCCGCCGAAAACCCGAACTCGCCCAGATTATGCAGCAGATGGTTCACCTCCGAGGAGCGCAGCAGCGCCTTGGTGGGAATGCAGCCCCAGTTGAGGCAGATGCCGCCCAAATGCTTGGCCTCAACCACGGCCACCTTCAGCTTGAGCTGCGCCGCCCTAATGGCCGCCACATATCCGCCCGGCCCGCCGCCAACAACGATAAGATCGAATTCATCCGCCATGACTGGCTCCTATAATTGTATGTAGTAGCCAGGGGCTTTGCCCCTGGACCCCACTGGGGCTCCGAGCCCCAGGCCCCGATTAATTAGAGCAGGAGGCTCAAGGGGTCTTCCAACAATCCCTTCAGCGTTGCCAAAAACTGCGCCCCCAGCGCGCCGTCCACCACGCGGTGGTCAACCGACAGCGTCACCGTCATCATCGTCGCGATCACAATGGCGTCGTCCTTCACCACCGCGCGCTTCTCGCCAGCACCAACGGCCAAAATAGCCCCCTGCGGCGGGTTAATGATGGCGCTAAACTCCGGAATGCCGAACATGCCCAGGTTGGAAATGGAGAACCCGCCGCCCTGATATTCATCCGGCTTTAGCTTCCCGGCCTTCGCCTTCGCCCCCAGCTCCTTCATCGCATTGCTGATCGCAGGCAGGCCCTTCTCGTCGGCCTTACGCACAATCGGCGTAATCAGCCCATCGGGGATCGCCACCGCCACGGAAATATCGACATCGTCATAAATCAGGATCGCCTCATCCGTGTAGCTGGCATTCACATTCGGATGCCGCCGCAGCGCCAGCGCGCAGCCCTTGATGATGAGGTCATTGACCGAAAGCTTGAAGGCACCAGGCCCCTCTTTCGGCGAGCGCGCATTCAGCTCGGCGCGCAGTTTCAGCAGCGCGTCGATCTCGATGTGGCTGTTGAGATAGAAATGCGGAACCGTTTGCTTGGCCTCCGTCAAACGCCGGGCGATGACCTTGCGTATGTTGGAATTGGGCACCGCCTTGTACGAGCCAGCCACGACCGGTGCTGGCGCCGGGGCCAGTTTCGCCGCCGGCACAGGCGCCGGAGCAGCCACCGGCGCTTTCTCCAAATCCGCCTTCACAATCCGCCCGTTCGGGCCGGAACCCTTGATCGCGGCAAGATCAACGCCCGCCTGCTTGGCCATCCGCCGGGCCAGCGGTGAGGCGAAAACCCGGTCCTCCCCGGCAACCACCAGGGCCGGAGCCGCGCCGAGCGCGGCCGCAACAGGTGCCGCAACCGGAGCCACCACCACGGGGGCAGGGGCAGGTGCCGCTTTCGGCGCTTCCACCACCTCGCCCTTGGTCGCGCTCAACACCGCGATCACCGTATTCACCGGCACGCCATCGGTCCCATCCGGCACTAGGATTTTGGCGATAAAGCCTTCATCCACGGCTTCCACTTCCATGGTCGCCTTGTCGGTCTCGATCTCGGCCAGAATATCGCCGGACTTGACCTCATCGCCCTCTTTTTTCAGCCATTTGCTGAGCTTGCCCGTGGTCATGGTGGGCGAGAGGGCCGGCATCAGAATATTGGTGGACATTTCGCGCCCTCCTCAAAAAAGTTTCTTAACCGCGTCCACCACCCAATTGGGCTGCGGCAGCGCGAGTTTTTCCAGATTCGCGGCATAGGGCATCGGCACATCCAGCCCAGCCACGCGCACCGGCGGCGCGTCCAGCCAGTCGAAGCAATGTTCCACCACCGTCATGCAAATTTCCGACCCGATGCCAGCAAACGGCCAACCCTCTTCCACGCTCACCACGCGGCTGGTTTTCTTCACGCTGGCCACAATGGTGTCGATATCCAGCGGCCGGATGGTGCGCAGGTTGATAACCTCGGCGGAAATCCCCTGCTCGGCCAGCGTCTCGGCGGCCTTCAACGCCACGTCCACCATGATCGAGAACGCGATAATGGTAACATCGCTGCCCTCGCGCTCGATTTTTGCCTTGCCTATCGGCAGGATGAAATCTTCCGAGGCCGGGCAATCGAACGTATGCCCGTACAGGATTTCGTTTTCCAAAAAGATCACCGGGTTCGGGTCACGGATCGCCGCGCGCAGCAGACCTTTCGCATCCGCCGCACTCCAGGGCGCCACCACCTTCAGGCCCGGGCAATGGGCGTACCACGAGGCATAGCACTGGCTGTGCTGCGCACCGACACGCGCCGCCGCACCATTGGGGCCACGGAACACAATCGGGCAACCCATCTGCCCACCCGACATATACAAGGTTTTCGCGGCGGAATTGATGATCTGGTCGATCGCCTGCATCGCGAAGTTGAAGGTCATGAACTCGACAATCGGCTTCAGCCCGTTCATCGCCGCACCCACCGCCATGCCGGTAAAGCCGTGCTCGGTAATCGGCGTGTCGATCACCCGGCGGGGGCCAAATTCGTCCAGCATGCCCTGGCTGATTTTATACGCGCCCTGATACTGCGCGACTTCCTCGCCCATCAAAAACACATCCGTATCGGCGCGCATTTCCAGGCTCATCGCCTCGCGCAGCGCCTCGCGCACCGTGGTGGGCTTGGTCTCGCCCCATTCCGGCTCGGCCAGTTCCTGCGGCGTCGCCGCCACGGATTTTGCCACCACGGGCACCGCTACGGGTGCAGTTTTTCTTACCGGAGCAGGCGCGGCATCGCCCTCGTTCAGCACCGCAATCACCGTGTTCACCGCAACACCTTCGGTGCCCTCGGGCACCAGAATCTTCGAGAGCACCCCCTCATCGACCGCTTCCACTTCCATGGTCGCCTTGTCGGTCTCAATCTCGGCCAGCACGTCGCCGGATTTCACCGTGTCGCCCGGCTGTTTCAGCCATTTGCTCAGCTTACCCGAAGTCATGGTGGGCGAAAGGGCGGGCATCAGAATATCGGTCGCCATGTCTTAAACTCCCACCAGAATATCGGTCCAAAGTTCAGCCGGGTCTGGCTCGGGCGAGGCCTGGGCAAAATCCGCCGCCTCCTGCACGCGCACCTTGATGCCGTCATCAAGCTGCTTCAGCGCCGCCTCGGTAACGCCCAGTTCCTCCAGATGCTTCTTCGCGGAATCCAGGCTGTCATGCTCGGCGCGCATGCGCTGCACCTCCTCGCGGGTGCGGTACTTCGCCGGGTCGGACATCGAGTGCCCGCGATACCGGTACGTCTTCATTTCCAGCAGAAACGGCCCCTTGCCCTCGCGGCAATGCGCCACCGCCTGTTCGCCCGCCGCCTTCACCGCCAGCACGTCCATGCCATCCACCGCCAAGCTCGGCATGCCCCAGGGCACCCCGTTCAGCGACAAATCGCGCGAGGCGGAGGCCCGCTCCACGCTGGTGCCCATGGCGTAGCGGTTGTTCTCGATGATGAACACCACCGGCAGCTTCATCAAATTGGCAAGGTTGAAGCTCTCGTAAACCTGGCCCTGGTTGGAGGCGCCCTCGCCGAAATACGTCAGCGAAACCCGGTCGTTCTCGCGGTACCAGTTGGAGAACCCCAGCCCCGTGCCGAGCGAAACCTGCGCGCCGACAATACCGTGGCCGCCGAAAAATCCCTTTTCCTTGCTGAACATGTGCATGGAACCGCCCTTGCCGCGCGAATAACCGCCCGAGCGTCCGGTCAGTTCGGCCATCACGCCATTGGGGTCCATTCCCGCCGCCAGCATATGGCCGTGGTCGCGGTAGGAGGTAATGACTTCATCGCCCTCGCTAATGCAATGCTGCATGCCGACCACCACGGCTTCCTGCCCGATATACAAATGGCAGAACCCGGCAATCAGCCCCATGCCGTAAAGCTGGCCGGCCTTTTCCTCGAACCGGCGGATCAGCAACATCGTGCCATAGGCGGCGAGCAATTCATCCCTGTCCATCGAGGCGGCGGGTTTC
This sequence comes from uncultured Alphaproteobacteria bacterium, assembly GCA_963696195.1. Lineage (GTDB taxonomy): Bacteria > Pseudomonadota > Alphaproteobacteria > Acetobacterales > Acetobacteraceae > Acidocella. The sequence goes on along the minus strand of OY968826.1, from coordinate 249,511 downwards.
TTGCCTCGTTTGGTCTTTTCCGGGGTAGCGGCCATGGGGGCTCCTCACTTAAGTTTTCAGTGCATTTGCCGTCAACTATCCCCATGCGGGCGCGCTGCGCAAGCGCGAAGTTCACAAAAACCCTTATAACACCTACAATGAAGCAACTTAACCATAAAGTGGTTAAGTTGCTTGCGCTGGCTGAAAAACTTTTGACGACACGAAATAAAATTTCGTTTGAGCAGGCGGTTTTGTCCGCAAACGCCGGTCATGCGCTAAAAAAAGCCCGATTATTCGGCGTTTTTATTCTGTGACAAGTTAATGACCAAATCGTTCGGATCGGCCAGATTGAGTACCTTGCGTGCCTGGCCGTCCAGCATGTCGGGAGAGATCGACCGGCCCGAAAGGTCGGCAATGCGCGTCTCCCATTGCTGTCGCGCGGCATCGGCAGTGGCAAACGCCTGATTCGCCTGCGCCAGTTCAGCCTTCTGCACGTTCTGTGCCTCCAGCCCGCTTTTACCGTGCAGCGCGTTCCAGCCAAAATACCAGGTAATCGCGAAAAACACGGCCGGCGGCAAAATAATACGAAGACGATGTTTGATGGCACGAAGCAAAGTGGATTCCTGACCAAGATAAAAAACCGTCGGTGCGATTCTGTCCCAGGCCAGCGGATTTCGCAAGCAAATTCGCTCGCATCATTATGATTTAACAAATTTTTTGTAAAATTTAAGAAGAGGCTCGCCCGGCATGGAGAAAGCGATGAAAACTCCGTAAGCCATGATTTCACCCTACTCTTGTCCTGAATTAGCCGTGCTAGCACCCTACATAAAAGCAAGAGCTTGGAGGCTCTTTAATATGAAACTGAGACATTTCGCGTTTTATGCCGCGTTACTTGGGAGTACGGCATTCATCGGCGCCCATAGTGCCATGGCGGACTGGCAACACAACCAAAACGGCCAGGGCAACTGGCAAGGCAACCATAACGGCGGCCCGCAAGGCGGCCAGGAAAACCATGGTGGTGGCGGCAACTGGCAAGGTGGCCAGGAAAATCATGGTGGCAACTGGCAAGGCGGCAACGAAAACCACGGCGGCTGGGTCCAATCCGGCGGCAACTGGCGCCGCGACTACCCCGACCATCACGGCTGGTATGACGGCGGCGGCCACTGGCACTGGAACAACGGCTACGCGCCCGATAACGGTTGGCGCACCTATAATGGCGGCTGGCGGCACGACTACAACGACTACCACGGCTGGTATGACGGCTATGGGCACTGGCATTGGTTCATAGGCTTCGGCCCCGGCTACGGCTACTTCGAGGCACCGCCACCGCCCGTCTATTACGAACCCCCGCCGCCGCCGGTCTATTATGCCCCGCCACCGGGTATCTATATCGTTCCGCCGTCAATTACGATCACACCGTAATCTGAGCCGCATAAACCAGGGGTCAGCCACGATGGCCCCTGGTTTTTAGTTTCAGACCCTAAGAGACTGTTTCATAAGTCTACTCCGGCGCGCAGCTTGGCGATACCGGCCGCAATTGCCGCCGCGGCTTGCCCCGGTTGCGCCGCCCCGGTAATCGGCCGGCCAACCACAATGTAGTCCGCACCAGCGGTAATCGCCTCTTCCGGCGTCATCACCCGCGCCTGGTCGCCCAGCGCCGCTCCGGCGGGGCGGATGCCTGGGACCACGAGCAGCGGCTTTTCCCCAAATGCGTCCCGCAATTGCGCAATTTCATGCGGCGAGCAGATCAACCCGTCCGCGCCGTTATCCAACGCCAGCCGCGCCAGCCGCAGCACCTGCTGGGTCGTGCCGCCAGCCACGCCAATCTCGGAGAGCGCACGCGCATCCAAGCTTGTCAGCACCGTCACCGCCAGAATTTTCGGCTTTGCCGGCGCCTCCCCGGCGGCCCGCACGGCGGCGGCGATCATGGCACCCCCGCCAGCGGCATGGATGGTGAGCATTTGCGGCGCCAGCGGTAGCAGCGAGCGCACCGCGCCGGCCACCGTGTTGGGAATGTCGTGCAGCTTCAAATCCAGGAACACTGGCCGCCCCTGGGCCGCGTCGCGATACCCCTGGGCGCCATGACGGAGAAAAAACTCCAGCCCCAGCTTCACCAGCCCGCAATACGGCGCCACGTCAGCGATGAGCGATTGCGCGCTGGCAAGCTCCGGCGTGTCGATCGCGGCAATTAAACGCTGCATCAGAATGCCGCCGGCGGCGGGGGCGTCCGAGCTTCCAGGTCCGCCGCGCGTTTTTCCGCCCGCTTGGCGCGTCTGTTAAGGGCAAAACGGTGCGGCAGATGAAACGCCAGCCCAAGCAGAAAGCCCAGCACCAACACGGCCAGCACCACGGCGCCCAGCGGTAAGGTAGCCACCTGCCCAAGCGGCCAAAAGCCAATATCCACTTCCGCCCGATTGGAAAGCAGAAAAATCACCAGCGCCAGAATAATCAGGAAGCCGATGATGCTCTTCAGAATGTTCAGGCTTTTGCTCCGCCGTTCTTCCTACCGTTCGGTCCGGCCACCGGCTTGTTGATGCGCTCGCGCAATTCCTTGCCCGCCTTGAAGAACGGCACGGATTTCTGCGCCACTTCCACCGTCTCACCGGTGCGCGGGTTGCGCCCGGCCCTGGCATTGCGCCGCTTCACGGTGAAAGCGCCAAATCCGCGCAACTCCACCCGCTCGCCACGCGCCAGCGCGCCGGTCATTTCATCAAAAAGCGCCGCCACTATGCGCTCTACATCCGCCATAGTCAGATGCGGGTTGTCTTCCGCCAACCCGGCGATCAGCTCCGAACGTGTCATTTTATTCTCCCACCTTGAGCAACGATGCCAGGAGAGCGCGAACTGGTCAATAACTTATTGTGAACACGCGCTTTTTTTAAGCTACAACGCAAGAAACCCGGCGGTGATCCCGCCGGGTTTCTTTTAGCCTACCGCAGGAGGGCGGTATTAGTCTTCGGTGGTCTGGTTACGGCGGCGGATGGCCGCACCCAGGATGTCGCCCAGCGAGGCGCCGGAGTCCGAGGAGCCAAATTCGGCCACGGCCGTCTTGTCTTCGTCGATTTCCTTGCCCTTGATGGTCAACTGCAGCTTGCGGGCCGCACGGTCCACCGCGGTGATCTTCGCATCGATGGTCTCGCCAACGGAGAAGCGCTCGGTGCGCTGTTCGCCCTTGTCGCGCGCCAGTTCGGCGCGGCGGATGAAGCCGGTGAGGACTTCGTCAACCTTAACTTCGATGCCATTGGCCTGCACGGCCGTGACAACGCAGGTAACGATCTGGCCCTTGTGGATCTTGTCCAGCACGCCGGCGGCCGGATCGACCTCAAGCTGCTTGATACCCAGCGAAATACGCTCTTTCTCGACGTCGATATCGAGTACTTTCGCCTTCACCACGTCGCCCTTGTTGTACTTGGTGATGGCGGTTTCGCCGGCATCATCCCAGGACAGGTCGGACATGTGGACCATGCCGTCGATTTCCGGGCCGACCGCAACGAACAGGCCAAACTCGGTGATGTTGCGGATCTCGCCCTCGATGACCGAGCCGATCGGATGCGCATCCTGGAACTCTTCCCAGGGGTTGCGCGTGACCTGCTTGAGGCCGAGCGAAATACGGCGCTTGGAAGCGTCGACATCCAGCACAACCACGTCCACTTCCTGCGAGGTGGAAACAATCTTGCCGGGATGCGCGTTCTTCTTGGTCCAGGACATTTCGGACACATGCACGAGGCCTTCAACGCCGGGCTCCAGCTCCACGAAAGCGCCGTAGTCGGTGATGTTGGTAACGCGGCCGGAAGCCTTGATCCCAGGCGGGTACTTGGCGTCAACGCCTTCCCAGGGATCAGCCTCAAGCTGCTTCATGCCCAGCGAAATGCGCTGCGTGTCGGCATTGAACCGGATGACCTGCACTTTAACCGGCTGGCCGATGACCAGGGCCTCGGCCGGGTGGTTGATGCGCTTCCAGGCGATGTCGGTGACATGCAGCAGGCCGTCGACGCCGCCGAGGTCCACGAACGCACCGTAATCGGTGATGTTCTTGACCACGCCGTCGAGGATCTGGCCTTCCTTCAGGCCGAGGATCAGCTCGGAGCGCTGTTCCGCACGGGTTTCTTCCAGCACGGCGCGGCGCGAGACCACGATGTTGCCGCGCTGACGGTCCATCTTCAAAATCTGGAACGGCTGGGCGACACCCATGAGCGGGCCGACGTCGCGTACGGGACGGATATCCACCTGCGAGCCCGGCAGGAACGCGGTGGCACCGCCGAGGTCAACGGTGAAGCCGCCTTTAACGCGGCCATGGATCACGCCATTAACGCGGGTCTGGGCCTCGAAAGCCTTCTCCAGCTGGGTCCAGGACTCTTCACGGCGGGCTTTCTCGCGGGAAAGCACCATGGAGCCGTCTTTATCTTCATAGCGCTCGATATACAGATCGAACACGTCGCCCTTGTTTACCTCGGGCTTGGCGCCGACGGGGGCGAATTCGCGAAGCGGCACGCGGCCTTCGCTCTTCAGGCCGACGTCAACAATCACGAAATCGTCATCGATCCGGAGCACGGTGCCGGTAACGACGGAACCTTCAAACCCGGCATTGGCGCCGAGCGAGGAGTCCAGAAGGGCAGCAAAATCATCAACGCCCGTATAGGCAGGGGCGTCGGAATGGCGGAGAGCAGGTGAAATGGAAGCCATGAGGCTGGGTATGTCCTTAAGTGCGGGCAGGTTGCCCGGTGGTATGCGCGGCCAGTTTGAGGCAACGGCTAGAGCACCCTGGGCGCGCCCGAGGATGTCCGGTTAAGTGAATGGCGGTCTCATACCCCTAAACCCGCCCAAGTCAAGTTTTACGGCGCCATTCCGGCAAGGCGGCTTCGCGTTCGCGTTTTAACTGCTATAAGCCGGTCGCAATGACAAATTTTCCCTCCGGCTTCGTCCGCACCTCCCTGCCCGCCCTTGCCCTACTGCTCGGCCTCGGCGGCTGTTCCCTCCTTGAAAACAGCGAGCCCCGCGACGGCGGCGATTACGCCAGCAACGTCACCCTGCCGCCGGCGGACGTGCTCTATGCCCAGGGCGTCGCCTATGTGCAGAAGCAGGATTACGAGCGCGCGGTGAAGGCGTTCAACAATGTCGAGGAAAATTATCCGTATTCCTCCTGGGCTACCCATGCCGAACTGCTGGCCAGCTACTCGCAGTACAAGGACCAGAATTACGATGACGCCATCGGCTCGCTCAACCGCTACATCGGCCTGCACCCGGAAAACCCGGACGTCGCCTACGCCTATTACCTCAAGTCGCTCTGCTATTACGAACAGATCGAGGACGTGCAGCGTGACCAGACCACGACCTTCGAGACGATCCAGACCCTGAATGATGTGATCACCCGCTTCCCCGACAGCGCCTATGCCCGTGACGCGCGCATAAAGCTGCGCCTGGCGAACAACCGCCTGGCCGGGCACGACATGGTCATCGGCCGCTACTACGAGAAGCAGCACCTCTACGCCGCCGCCATCGGCCGCTACCAGGACATTATCAACACCTACCAGACCACCACCTACGCGCCCGAGGCACTGGAGCGGCTGGTGGAAATCTACCTCAACCTCGGCCTGCCCGGCGCCGCGCAGCGCACCGCCTCCGTGCTGGGCTACAACTACCCTGGCAGCGCCTGGTACCAGACCGCCTATAATTCGTTGAAGGCACACGGCCTGCTCGCCCCCGCCCCCGGCGCGGACCAGAGCGGCGCGGACCCGAGCGGCGCGGATACCATCGCGTTGAGCCCCCCGGCGCCCCCTCCGGCGGATATGGAGCAGACCGCCCCGGCGCCGAAGGAACACCACTGGTACTGGCCGTTCTAACGCCCATGCCAAGCGGGCGGTAAGCAATGCTGAACAGCCTGTCGATCCGCGATGTCGTGCTGATCGAGCGGCTTGACCTGCATTTCGCCGCCGGCCTCACCACGCTCACCGGCGAGACGGGTGCCGGTAAATCCATATTGCTAGACAGCCTCGGCCTTGCCCTGGGTGCCCGCGCCGACACCGGGCTGATCCGCTCCGGCGCCGCGCAGGCGGTCGTAGCGGCGGCCTTTTCCGTCGCCCCCGGCCACCCCGCCATGGACCTGCTGGCCGAACAAGGGCTGGACGCGGAGGGCGAAATCCTGCTCCGGCGCATCGTCTCGCGCGATGGCCGGTCCCGCGCCCTGGTCAACGACCAGCAGGTCAGCCTGAATTTCCTGAAAAACCTCAGCGCGCTGCTCATCGAGGTGCAAGGCCAGCACGAGCAGGTTGGCCTCGCGGACCCGGCCAATCACCTGCTCCTGCTCGATGCCTTCGGCGTGCCCCCCGCCGCGCGCCAAACGGTCGCCGCCGCGCATAAATCCTGGCGCGACTCCGCAACGCGCCTGAAGGCCGCCGAGGAAAAAATCGCCGAAGCCGCCCGCGAGGAAGATTTTCTGCGCCATGCGGTGGACGAACTCTCCCGCCTGAACCCGCAACCCGGCGAGGAGGAAGCTTTGGCCACCGAGCGCCTGCGCCTGCAATCCGGCGAGCGCCGCGCCGAGGCCATTGCCGCGGCACTGAGTGAACTCACCCCCCGCGACCGCCGCAACTCCGGCCCCGCCGCGCACCTGCGCGCCGCCGCGCGGGCTTTAGGCAAGGTCACCGCCCCGCCGGGTGGTGAAAACCCCGCCACCGAGGCGATGGCCGCCATCGAGCGCGCCGAGGAAGCGCTTTCCGAGGCCGAAACCCTGCTCAGCCGCCTGGCCGTGGAGGCCGAGGCCGACCCGCGCGCCCTGGAAGCCACCGAGGAGCGGCTGTTCGCCCTGCGCGCCGCCGCCCGCAAACATGGCATCCCCGTCGTCTCGCTGCCGGAATTCCTCGCCGAAATGCGGGGCAGGCTGGCGGCGCTGGAAAGCGGCGTCGCCGGCATCGCCGAACTCACCCGCGAGACCGCCACCCGCCGCGCCGCCTATGTGGAAGCCGCCGCCGCACTCTCCCAACTCCGTGAACAGGCCGGCGGCGATTTAATGCGCGCCCTGGCCGCCGAACTGCCGCCGCTGAAACTGGAACGCGCCCGCTTCGTGGTGGAACGCGCCATGCTGCCCGAGGCCAATTGGGGCGCACGCGGCGCCGACGCGGTAAAATTCCTCATCAGCACCAACCCTGGGGAGGTCCCCGGCGCGCTCGACAAAATCGCCTCCGGCGGCGAACTCTCCCGGCTTATGTTGGGTTTGAAGGTGGTTCTAACCGGCGGCGCTTCGGTGGAAACCCTCATCTTCGACGAAGTCGACTCCGGCATCGGCGGCGCCACCGCCGCCGCGGTAGGTGAGCGCCTGGCCCGCGTCGCGCAAAACGTGCAGGTCCTCGTCGTCACCCACTCCCCCCAGGTCGCCGCCCGGGGTGCGTCACAACTGCGCGTCGCCAAACGCATCGAAGGCGAACGCGCCGTCACCGTGGTGGACATGCTGGACGCCCCCACCCGCCGCGAGGAAATCGCCCGCATGCTGGCGGGTGAAACCATCACCGACGCCGCGCGCGAGGCGGCGGGCAGCCTGTTGGCGCAGTGAGCCTGACCGCGAACCCGCATCTTCAAGCTGGCATCTCCCCGGCCAGCGTTTAATATCCCGCCATGACCACCACAAAAACCCGCTTCACCGAACTGTTGGCCCGCATCGCCGAGGCCAACGCCGCCTACTACACGCACGACGCCCCAGTGATGAGCGACGCCGAATACGACGCCCTGCGCCACGAGGCCGAAGCCCTGCTCGCCGCCCACCCCGAGCTTGGCAGCGCCGAAGCCTTGGCCACAATCGGTGCCAAGCCCGCGCCAAAATTCAAAAAAATCATCCACGCCACGCCCATGCTCTCGCTGGACAATATTTTCGCCCCCGAGGATTTCCCCGAATTCTGCGCCCGCATCCGCCGCTTCCTCGGCCTCGGCGAAACCCCCCTGGAATTCGCCGCCGAGCCAAAAATTGACGGCCTCTCCATTTCCCTCACCTACGAGCACCACAAATTCCAAACCGCCGCCACGCGCGGCGACGGCACCGAGGGCGAGGACGTCACCGCCAACCTGCTCACGCTAAAATCCCTGCCGCGCCATCTCCCGCCGGACGCGCCGGCAAAAATCGAAATCCGTGGCGAGGTCTACATGACCAAGGCGGATTTCCTCGCCCTCAACGAATCCCAGGACAAAAAATTCGCCAACCCGCGCAACGCCGCCGCCGGATCGCTCCGCCAGCTCGACCCCAGCATCACCGCCAAGCGCAAACTCTCGCTGTTCGCCTACGCGCAGGGCGAATCGTCCGCCCCCGTCGCCAAAACCCACTGGGAATATTTGCAAAAACTCCAGGACTGGGGCTTTGCCGTCAACCCGCTCTCCAAACTCATCTCCGAAGCCGACGCCAACACCTTCCAAACCCACATCGGCACCGCCCGCGCCGCCCTGCCGTATGACATCGACGGCGTGGTGTACAAAGTTAACGACCTCGCTTTGCAAGCCCGCCTCGGCTTCGCCGGCCGCGCCCCGCGCTGGGCCATCGCCTGGAAATTCCCCGCCGAACGCGCGAGCACGTTGCTGGAAGACATCGAAATCCAGGTCGGCCGCACCGGCGCCCTCACCCCGCGCGCGCGCCTCACCCCGGTGAATGTCGGCGGCGTGCTGGTGCAATACGCCACGCTGCATAACGAGGACGAAATCGCCCGCAAGGACGTGCGCATCGGCGACATCGTGGAACTGCAACGCGCGGGCGATGTCATCCCGCAAATCCTCGGCCACCTCAAACGCGGCGCGCACAGCAAGCCGTTCGTCTTCCCCACCCATTGCCCGGTCTGCGGCAGCCTGGCGGTGCGCGACAGTGACGAAGCCGTGCGCCGCTGCACCGGCGGCCTTTCCTGCCCCGCGCAGGTCACCGAGCGCCTCATCCATTTCTGCTCGCGCGGCGCGTTTGACATCGAAGGTTGCGGCGAAAAAACCATTTCCGAATTCTACAACGACGGCCTGATCAAATCCGCCCCCGACATTTTCCGCCTGCCCGAACACGAGGCCGAAATCGCCGAACGCGAAGGCTGGGGCAAACTCTCCGCGCAAAACCTCACCGCCGCCATCGAGGCCCGGCGCACCATTTCGCTGCCCCGCTTCATCTTCGCGCTCGGCATCCGCCGCGTCGGCGAAAACAACGCCAAGCTGCTAGCCCGCCATTACAGCACCTACGCCAACTGGCGCGCCAGCATGCAGGCCGCCACCGGGATCGGCTCGGACGCCCGGCTCGAACTCGGCTCCATCTCCGGCGTCGGCCCCGCCATCGCCTCCGACCTCGCCGCCTTCTTCTCCGAGCCGCACAATCTCGCCACCCTCGACGCGCTGGAACAGTACCTGACCATCACCGGCGCCCCGAGTGCCGCGAACGCTGACTCCCCGCTCGCCGGCAAAACCATCGTCTTCACCGGCACCCTCTCCATGGCGCGCCCCGAAGCCAAAGCCCGCGCGGAATCGCTGGGCGCCAAAGTCACCGAATCCGTCTCGAAAAAAACCGATTTTGTAGTCGTCGGCGCGGATGCCGGGTCAAAAGCGAAAAAAGCCGCGGAATTGGGCCTTACCACGCTCACCGAAGAAGAATTCCGCGCCCTCGCCGGGCTGTAAGTGACTGTTGCAAAAGCCACCATGGTGACTTTTGCAACAGTCACTGTGGAGCCGCCCTGGCCGTTGGTTTTTTACATCCTCCCAAGGCCTGCTTGTGCAGGTGGGCGCCAGATACCCGGACCAAGATCCGGACAGAGCCAGCTCCCGAGGGAGATGCTTACGGCCCTGGGGATGATTTGCCTGACGAACCGGGCAGCTCCACCCCTTACGTAGTGCCGGATCGGATAAAGTTCAATCGCCGCGCGATTTAACTGTATCCGTGAATCCGCCGCACAGAAAAACTTAAGCGCGACCCAAGCGCTCTCAGGCGTCCAACAGGTCCGCTGCAATCTCTTCCGCGCGGGCAGCCACGCGGCGCATACGCGCGCGGCGTTCCGGGTTGGATTTTTCCACCGGTGCGGGCACGTTGCCGCGCAAATCGTGCAGCTCATCGGCCAGCAGCAGTGCCGCCAGCATCAGCAGCCGCGCCTCGCCGGATTGTCCGCCGATGGCCTTGATGCTGTCGATGCGCTGTTCGATCTCGGCGGCCATGCGCCCCAGATGCGCTTCCTGCCCGTCCTCGCAGCCCACCGTATATGCGTAGCCGTTAATGCGGATGGTAACTTGCGCCATGGCGTTTACTCCGTCTGCCCGGCCGGTCCGGGTAGTTCCAACCCAGCGCGCAGGCGCTCGATCAAGCTGTCGAGAGATACGGCCAGAGCAGCGGGGTCCAGCTCCCCACCGGCCGCCAGCCGGGGCGCCTGGGCGCGCGCCGCGATTTTCAGCAGCGCAATTTCAATACGATCAAGGATTTCGTCTTCTGACTCCGACTCGGGCATAAGTGGCATTCAACCCGACGCAATGGTTAAAAGTCAAATAAATGATCGCCCTGCCCCCCGCCGTCATTGTGCACAGCCTCGCCGATGCCCAAAAAGCGCTGGCGCCCGGCCGCCCGGTAACCCTGCTCTCGGCCCCTGGCGCCGCGCAATACGCGGGCTGCCTGTGGTGGCGCGAGCTGCTGGCGGCGGCAAACTTCACCGGCCCGGCGCTGCTGGACTGCGCGGATGCCCCCGGCCGCGCGCTAGAGGCTCTGCATCTGGGCTTGCGCGGGGTCGTGCTGCATGCCCCAGCACCCGCCTTCGCCATCGTTGCGGAGCTAGCCGCCGCAAATGGCGCCCTGGTGCTGCCCATGGCCCCGCCAGCGCTCGATTTGCGCCAAAATGGCGCCACAAGGCGGTTGGAAAGCTGGCTGGCCGGATGACATGCGCGCGGCCATGCGTTACATGCGGCCAGGTTTTCAACACGGTGGAGCACACATGCATATTTCGCAGCGGGTTAAAAAGATTCTGTCGCACTACGAGAGCGACAATCCTGGGACCAAGGCCAACCTCGCCCGCATTCTCATGCACGGCAAGCTCGGCGGCACCGGCAAGCTCATCATTCTCCCCGTCGACCAGGGTTTTGAGCACGGCCCGGCCCGCTCCTTCGCCCCCAACCCCGCCGCTTACGACCCTCACTACCACTTCAAACTCGCCATCGACGCCGGGCTCTCCGCCTACGCCGCACCTTTGGGCATGATCGAAGCTGGCGCGGACACGTTTGCCGGCGCCATCCCGACCATCCTGAAACTGAACTCCTCCAACTCTCTCGCCACCGACAAGAACCAGGCCGTCACCGGCTCGGTGAACGACGCGCTGCGCCTGGGCTGCTCGGCCATCGGCTTCACCATCTATCCGGGCAGCGAATTCGCCTTCGACCTGATGGAAGAAATCCGCGAACTCGCCGAGGAAGCCAAATCCGCCGGCCTCGCCGTCGTCGTCTGGTCCTACCCGCGCGGCCCGGAGCTGGACAAAGCCGCCGAAACCGCCTTCGACATCTGCGCCTACGCTGCCCACATGGCCGCCCTGCTCGGCGCGCATATCATCAAGGTCAAGCCGCCCACCGCCGTGGTCTCACTGGAAGCCGCGAAGAAATCCTACGCCAACATTGACGGCTCCACCCTCGCCAAGCGCGTTGAGCACATCGTGCAGTCCTGCTTCGCCGGCAAGCGCATCGTCGTGTTCTCCGGCGGCGAGTCCAAGGGCCTGGACGGCCTGTACGACGAAGTCCGCGGCTTGCGTGACGGTGGCGCGAACGGCTCCATCATCGGCCGCAACACCTTCCAGCGCCCGCGCGAGGAAGCTCTGGAAATGCTGGCGAAGATCATCGAAATCTACCAGGGCAAAGCATAAAGCCTTGTCCGCGCATCTGGAGCAGCACCGCACCGGCAACGCCGGCTGGCTGCGCGCCGCTGTTCTGGGGGCAAACGATGGTATCCTCTCCACCGCCAGCCTGGTGCTTGGCGTCGCCGCCGCGCACGGTACGCATGAGGCTGTCCTGATCGCCGGAGTCTCGGGCCTGCTCGCCGGGGCCATGGCCATGGCGTCGGGGGAGTTCGTCTCGGTCCACTCCCAGGCCGATACCGAAGCCGCCGACCTCGCCATGGAACGCAGACACCTCCTCCTGGACCACGAAGCCGAAGTGGTTGAACTGGCGGATATCTACATCGCCCGCGGCCTTACCCCTGAACTCGCAACGCAGGTTGCGGAGCAGTTGATGGCCCATGACGCCCTGGGCGCGCACGCCCGCGACGAGCTGGGTATCACCGAAGAGCTGAAAGCCCGCCCCGGCCAGGCCGCCCTCGCCTCGGCCGCCTGCTTCTCTGGCGGCGCCCTGCTGCCCCTGGTGGTTGGCGTTTTCGTCCCGCTCGCGCTGCTTATCCCCAGCGTCGCCATCGCCTCCCTGCTGTTCCTCTCCGGCCTGGGCGCCCTGGCCGCCCGCGCCGGCGGCGCTCCCATCCTGCACAGCACCATGCGCGTCACCTTCTGGGGTGCCGCCGCCATGGCCACCACGGCCATCGTAGGCACTTTGTTCGGCACATTTACATGAACACACCAGGCTGCCGCCTCTACCTCATCACCCCGCCAGCACTACCGGACAAGTTCGAGGACCAACTGGCCGCGGCACTGGACGCCGGCGATGTCGCCGCCCTGCAACTGCGCCTGAAAGACGTGCCCGACACCGTCGTGCAAAAAACCATCGAGCGCCTGCGCCCCATCGTGCAGTCACGTGGCGTCGCCTTCCTGCTCAACGACCGCCCGGACCTCGCGGTAAAACACGGCTGCGACGGCGCCCACGTCGGCCAAACCGACATGCCCATCACCCAGGCCCGCAAAATCCTCGGCGACCTCACCCTGGGCGTGACCTGTCACAACTCCCTGCACCTGGCCATGGAAGCCGGGGAGGCCGGCGCCGACTACGTCGCCTTCGGCGCCTTCTTCCCCACCGCCACCAAGGAACCCCCGGAAATGGCGGAAATTTCCACACTCAAATCCTGGGCGGAAATCATGGAAATCCCCTGCGTCGCAATCGGCGGCATCAACGCCAATAACTGCGCCCCCCTGGTCCAAGCCGGTGCCGAATTCCTGGCAGTCGTCGGCGCGGTATGGAACCACCCCGAAAGCCCCGCCAAAGGCGTTCAGGCCATGCTCAAGGCAATTGCCGCTGCGACGGCAGGCTAAGGGTAAATGAGGCCAGGGGGTTTCCCCCCTGGCCTTACTGCCCCTTAACCCTGCCGTTCCAGCATCAACTGCTTGACCTTGCCGATCGCTTTGGCCGGGTTCAGGCCTTTCGGGCAGGTTTGGGTGCAGTTCATGATGGTGTGGCAGCGGTAGAGTTTGAACGGGTCTTCCAGCGCGTCGAGGCGCTGTCCGGTGCGTTCGTCGCGGCTATCGGCGATCCAGCGGTAGGCGGCCATCAGCACGGCCGGGCCTAGGTAGCGGTCACCGTTCCACCAGTAGCTGGGGCACGATGTGGAGCAGCAGAAGCACAGGATGCATTCCCACAACCCGTCGAGCTCGGCGCGTTCTTCCTTGCTTTGCAGGCGCTCGCCATCGGGCGGCGGCGGCGTGTCGGACTGCAGCCAGGGCTCCACCGAGCGGTATTGCGCGTAGGCCAGGCTGAGGTCGGGCACCAGATCCTTCACCACCGGCATATGCGGCAGCGGGTTGATCGCAACAGCGCCCTTCACTTCGTCGATCGGCTTGAGGCAAGCCAGCGTGTTGGTGCCGTCGATATTCATGGCGCACGAGCCGCAGATGCCCTCGCGGCAGGAGCGGCGGAAGGTCAGCGAGGCATCGACCTCGTTCTTGATCTTGATGATCGCGTCCAGCACCATCGGGCCGCAGGCATCCAGGTCGATCTCATAAGTATCGGTGACCGGATTTTTCCCGTCATCGGGGTTCCAGCGATAGATTTTGAACTCCTTGACGCGCTTGGCACCGGCCGGGGCCTTGTAAGTGGTACCTTTACCAACCTTGGAATTCGCGGGGAGCGTAAATTCTGCCATGTTCGTGACCCCTTAATATACGCGCTTCTTGGGCGGGAAAACGGAAACTTCGTTGGTGAGCGTTTGCATCTTCACCGGGCGGTATTCCAGTTTCACCGCGCCTTTGTCGTCGCAATACGCAATCGTGTGCTTCATCCAGTTCACGTCATCACGATCCGGGAAGTCGTCATGCGCCTGCGCGCCACGGCTTTCCTTGCGGGCTTCGGCGCCGGCCATGGTGGTCATCGCGTTGCCCATCAAATTATCCAGCTCCAGCGCTTCCATCAGGTCGGAGTTCCACACCAGGCTACGGTCGGAGACCTTCATGTCATCCAGCCCGCCCCAGAGCTTCGTCATCTTCTCCACACCTTCGCTCAGGCTCTTGGAGTTACGGAACACCGCGGCGTGGCCCTGCATGGTCCGCTGCATGGTATCGCGCAGCTCGGCCACCTTGGTGCCGCCATTGGCGTGGCGGGTTTTATCGAACCGCGCCAGCGATGCCTCGCCCGCACCAGCGGGCAATGGCGCCTGGGCGGCGCCCGGCTTCACAATCTCGGCGGCGCGGTGGGCAGCGGCACGGCCAAACACCACGAGGTCGAGCAGCGAGTTGGTGCCAAGCCGGTTGGCGCCATGCACGGAAACGCAAGCCGCCTCACCCACGGCCATCAGGCCGGGGACGGTCGCATCCGGGTTGCTGGCGGTCGGGCGCAGCACTTCGGCGCGGTAATTGGTCGGGATGCCGCCCATGTTATAATGCACGGTCGGCAGCACGGGGATGGCTTCCTTGGTCACATCCACGCCGGCGAACACGCGCGCGGTCTCGGAAATGCCCGGCAGGCGCTCATGCAGAATATCCGCGCCCAGATGCTCCAGATGCAGCAGGATATGGTCCTTGTTCTGACCCACGCCGCGCCCTTCGTTAATCTCGATGGTCATCGAGCGCGACACCACGTCGCGCGAGGCCAGATCTTTGGCACTCGGCGCGTAGCGCTCCATGAAGCGCTCACCCTCGGAGTTGGTCAGATACCCGCCCTCGCCGCGCGCGCCCTCGGTAATCAGGCAGCCGGCGGGGAAAATTCCGGTCGGGTGGAACTGCACGAATTCCATATCCTGCACCGGCAGCCCGGCGCGGATCACCATGCCGCCGCCGTCACCCGTGCAGGTATGGGCGGAGGTACAGGAGAGGAAGGCGCGGCCGTAACCGCCGGTCGCCAGCACAACCTGTTGCGCGCGAAAACGGTGGATGGTGCCGGCTTCCAGATTCCAGGCCATCACGCCGCGGCAGGCGCCCTCGGCATCCATGATCAGGTCGAGCGCGAAATATTCGACGAAGAACTCCACCTCATGCTTCAAACTCTGCTGATACAGCGTGTGCAGCATGGCGTGGCCGGTCCGGTCGGCGGCGGCGCAGGCGCGCATCGCCGGCTCCTTGCCGTATTCCTTCATGTGGCCGCCGAACGGGCGCTGATAAATCTTGCCGTCTTCCGTGCGCGAGAACGGCATGCCGTAATGCTCCAGCTCGTAAATCGCCGGCACCGCCTCGCGGCACATATACTCAATGGCGTCCTGGTCGCCCAGCCAGTCAGACCCCTTCACGGTGTCGTACATGTGCCAGCGCCAATCGTCCTCGCCCATGTTGCCCAGCGCGGCGCTGATGCCGCCCTGCGCCGCCACGGTGTGCGAGCGGGTGGGGAAAACCTTGGTGATGCAGGCGGTCTTAAGACCGGCGGCGCCCATGCCAAGGGTGGTGCGCAGGCCGGAGCCGCCGGCGCCAACAACCACGACATCATACGTATGGTCGACAACCTGATAGGTGCCAACGGAAGGTTTGGAAAACGCGTTCATGGGAGTTAAATCCGTTTTGCTTAAAGGGCTAGTTTAAGGATAGACACCGCGCAGGCCAGGGCCAGAACAAAAATGCCCCCCTTGACCACCAGCAGCGTCATCATGCGCTTGGCGTCGCTACGCACGTAATCCTCAATCACCACCTGCATGCCAAGGTTGAGGTGGGAGAATAGCGCCGCGACGAGGCAGAGGAACAGCACCGTGTTCCAGGGTTCGCCGAGATAGGCGGCAACCTGCGCGCGGTCGTCCCCTGCCAGCATCAGCACGGAGAGCACGAAGTACAGCGAGAGCGGCAGCAGCGCCATCGCGGTGACCCGCTGCGTCCACCAATGGTGCAGGCCCGATTTCGCGGCGCCCAGGCCGCGCGCGCGGCCAAGCTGGCTGCGCATGATATCAACGGTAGGAGTGCTGTCTTTGCTCATTTTATTCACCACACCAAAAAGCCGATAATCCAGAACCCCACCGTGAGCACCACGGCCCCGGCGATCACCAGGGCACCATTGCGGTGCATGGCCGGCAACTCGAAGCCGCGGCCGGTATCCCAGAACAGGTGCCTTATGCCGTTGCAAAAATGGTAGAAGAGCGCGAGCGTGAAGCCCATGAGCACCAGCAGCCCGATCCAGGAGGCGAGAATCGCCTGCACGACCGAGAAAGCCGCATCCCCGGCGGCGGCGCTGACCAGCCAGGCGGTGAGCAGCAGCGTGCCCGCACCCAGGGCAATGCCGGTGACGCGGTGGAAAATGGAAGTGGCGGAAGATAATTGCGGCTTATAAACCTGCAAATGCGGGGAAAGCGGCCGGCGGACCAGCTTGCCCTCCGTGTTACGCCCTACCATCAGGGCTTCGCGGACATCCTTCATGGGTAACCTCTCTCAACGGGTCATTCAGGTTCGTAAATGCTGCAGTTGCTTAGTCCCGTGATTTGGCATGGTCAACGTGCCTTATCGCATGGGTATAAATGGTCTGGTTTGCGGCTAGGTCAGCGCTCATTCCATGGGAGAAAGACGGAACAGCTTTACCTGCCTGACGGTAGAATCCTCCAATGCCAGGCTGGCCGGCACCTCGTAGCGGGCAATCACCTCGCCGCCTTCCTCCGGCGCGTATTTGCGGCCCGGATCGGCGATAATCACCACCGCGGCGCGCGCGCAATCGCGCAGCCAGGGCAGAATATGCCGCGTCATCGGCGCCTCGTAACACACGTCCCCGCACAGGATCACATCCCAGCGGCAGGGTGCACCAACCATATCGCCCAGCAGCACCTCCACAGCCACGCCGTTTTCCGCCGCGTTCAGGGTAATTGCCGCCGCCGCCAGCGGGTCGATCTCGGCGGCCTCCACGCGCGCCGCCCCGGCCCGCCGCGCCGCCAGCGCCGCCAAGCCGCAGCCGGCGGCAAAGTCGAGCACGTTCAAGCCGCGCACCAGTTCAGGGTGTTCCGTTATGTAGCAAGCCAACGCCTCGGAGCCCGGCCACGCGAAGGCCCAGAACGGCGGCGCCATGTTATGGCGTTGTAAAAACGCCTCGCTCGCCAGCCACAACGGCGTAATTTCGGAGGCCAGGTGAAGTTTTATGTCCGGCACCAGCCGGGAAGCCCCCCGCGCCGTGTTCTCCAGAATAAACCCGGTACGGGCGGCAGCGTCCAAGCTCAGGCGAGCTGACGGAATTTCTTCACCGGCTGCTTGGCATAGGGGTCGGTATGCACGCGATGCGTCTCGGAGAGCTCCGCCAGCTTTTTCTCCATGCCGGTCTGCTCATCGTTGGCGCGGGCCCAGCGCACGGCCATCGGCCATAACACCAGGCTCACCTGCATGAACAAGGCAATAATTCCAGGAACAACCCGGCCTTCGGCCAAAAATGCGGCGAAAGGCAGCACATTGCTCAAGCGCAAGGCAGACCGGCGCCGGACCAAAGACTCCGCCGGCGGGTGCATGACAGGTTCCATAGCCGGCATCTCCATCTCGTGGACCGCAATTTCCTCCACCGGCGGTTGCAGACCGAGACCCGCAACTTGCGCCAGTTTTCTCTGGACACCTGAATTTCCGGTTGTCCCCCGGGCCCAGCGCGACGCCACAGGCCACAACACCAGACTGACCTGCATGAACAGGGCAACGACCCCCGGTAGCACAAGCCCTTCAGAAAAAAAGGCCGCGCAGGGTAATACTGTGCACAGCTTTGGTGAAGACATCATGCGCTTCCTAAAATCCAACTCAATCTAATATAAATGATGTCCCGCATATAACTATCCGTCAAGGATATTTATTTTGCGGAACAATTTAATGAATATCCGCAAATCAAACAAAAGTGTTAAAATTCAACGTTTTATATAATATATAACTCCAATCTTAGTTTTTGACACAAATACGCCCCACAACATGCAAAATTCTGCACAAGGCACTGCAAGCGGTTAAGTTTTCAGTTAATTTTTTCCATGTAGCGTGGCTAAAATACGGCGGTCCGGCACTTGCGGAGCCCCTGAACGTCTCAAAAATTGCACGACAACAGCAAAGCCTAAACCAAACATTGCATTTCATATAAATATGCAGGAAACCCCGCCGCCGGTTGCGGCCTGGCATTACGAAAAATTTACCAGGCCGCGCGATTCACCGCCCCAAAAACACGGCCAAACCACAGCCCAAGCTGTCCCCCGGAACAGCCCGGTCAGCGAACATACCTACGGCCCGCGGCCCGGCGTTTTACCTCAACCGGTGATGTCTTCCGGCTCCGGCCGGTCGGGTTTTTCCACTTCCAGCAGGGCCACCCGGCTTTCCAGCGCCTCAACCTGGCTTTTCGCGCGGCGCGCGAGTTCGGCCATCGCCTCGAACTCGTCGCGCTTCACCAAATCCAGCCGCCGCACCGCCTCGTCGACCCGGGCACGGACCAGTGATGCAAGCTCCTCGCGCAACCCCGCGAAAGCGGAAATCGCACCACCGGCAACTCCGGCGATGTCGTCAAAAAATTTAGGACGTTCATTCATGGCGGCGGCCCTTCTCTGTAGTGGTGCATCTGCATATAAGCGCCTCCATGATATTGGTCACGGGTGGCACTGGATTTATTGGCTCTAATCTGCATGCCGCGCTACGCGCTGGCGGGCAGGATTGTATTATCACGGATTGGCTCGGCCATGGCGAAAAATGGCGCAACCTGCGCCACCACCCGCCCGCGCAGGTCATCGCCCCGGAAAACCTCGCGCAATACCTCGCAAACGGCCCCAAACTCACCGCCATCGTGCATCTCGGCGCCATTTCCGAGACCACCGCCACCGACGGCGATCTGGTCTGGAAAACCAACGTGGAGCTCAGCCAGCACCTCTGGCACTGGTGCGCCGCGCACAAGGTGCGCTTCATCTACGCCTCCTCCGCCGCCACCTACGGCAACGGCGCCGCCGGGTTCGACGACGATTTCTCCATCCCCGCCTTGCAAAAGCTCCAGCCGCTTAACCTCTACGGCTGGAGCAAACATGCCTTCGACCTCTGGGCCGCCAGGCAGATCGCCGCCAACGCCCCCGCCCCGCCCGCCTGGGCCGGCGTCAAATTCTTCAACGTCTACGGCCCCAACGAGTACCACAAGGGCAAGATGATCTCGGTGGTAAAGGTCAAGCACGACGAAATCGCCACCGGCGGCCCCGTCCGCCTGTTCAAATCCGACCAGCCGGGCCTGGCCGACGGCGAGCAACGGCGCGACTTCATCTACATCGACGACGTGATCGCCGCCCTTAACTTCCTCCTCGCCGCGCCCAGTATTTCCGGCCTGTACAACCTCGGCACCGGCGCCGCGCGCACCTACGCCGACCTCGCCCGCGCCGTCTGCGCCGCCAACAACGTGCCGCCGAACATTGAATACGTGGACATGCCCGAAGTCCTGCGCGGCAAATACCAGTCCTTCACCCAGGCCCCCATGCACCGCCTGCGCGACGCCGGGTTCAGCCACCAGTTCCACACGCTGGAGCAAGGGGTGAACGCCTATATCCGCAATCACCTGCTGCAACCGGACATGTACCGCTGATGGTCTTCTCCTGGCCCAATTTCAGCCCCGTGCTGTTCAGCATCGGCCCGTTCGGCATCCATTATTACGCGCTGGCCTATATTCTCGGCCTGTTGCTCGGCTGGTGGCTGGCGCAGCGGCTGGTCAAACTCACCCCCTTCGCCGCCACCGCGCGGCAGGTGGACGACTTCCTCACCTGGGCCGTGCTCGGCGTGCTGCTCGGCGGCCGCATCGGCTACGTGCTGTTCTACCAGGTGCAGCAGGAATCGCTCGGCTATCTCCTGGCGCATCCCGTGCAGATCATCGCCGTCTGGCAAGGCGGCATGAGCTCGCATGGCGGCTTCATCGGTGTTGCCATCGCCATCATCTGGTTCTGCCGCAAGCACGGCATGAACATGTTCGCCTTCGCCGACCGCATCTCCGTGGTCGTGCCTATTGGCCTGTTCCTCGGCCGCTGCGCCAATTTCATCAACGGCGAGCTCTGGGGCCGCGTCGCCACGCACTGGTTCCCGCTGCTCGTCATCTACCCGCAATCAGGCGCCGTGGACCCGCTTAACGCCTTCAAGCCCCGCTACCCCTCGGAGCTGATCGAAGCCCTGCTCGAAGGCGCGGTGCTCTTCCTCATCATGATCCTCGCCGTCCGCTCGGACAATCTGCGCCAGCGCCCCGGCGTGCTCACCGGCCTGTTCCTTATCTGCTACAGCATCGCCCGCATCATCTCCGAGTGCTTCCGCGAGCCCGACTACTTCCTCGGCTTCCTCCCGTTCGGCACCACCATGGGGCAGATCCTCTCCCTGCCGGTGCTGCTCTCCGGGCTGGTGATGATGGTCTGGGCCTACCGCCAGGGCCCGCGTGCAGCCTGAACGCTTCGACCATTTCATGGCGCGGGCGAATGCCGCCTACTACGCCACGCATGACTTCTCCCGCGACTTCGTTACCGCCCCGGAGCTGACCCAGGTCTTTGGCGAGCTGCTCGGCGCCTGGGCCAAAACCGTGTGGACCATGCTGGGCGCGCCCGAAAACATTGTCCTGGCGGAAGCCGGCCCCGGAAGCGGGGTCCTCATGGCCAACGCCTTGCGCGTCTGGCCCGCCCCCGCCGTGCATTTCCTGGAAACCTCGCCCCGCCTGCGCGCCGAACAGGCCGCCCGCGTCCCCCGCGCCACCTGGCACGATACGCTCGCCACTCTGCCCGATGGCCCGCTCATCCTCCTCGCCAACGAGTTCCTCGACGCCCTGCCCGTCCGCCAGTTCATCCGCCGCGAAACCGGCTGGATGGAGCGCCACGTGCAAAACAGCGCCTATGTGGAAATCCCCTCGGACCAGCCCCTCCCCGGCGACCCCGTGGGCAGCGTCCGCGAAATCAACGAAGCCGCGCTCGATTTCTGCGGCGCCCTGTCCGCCCGTAACGCCATTGCTCTGTTCATCGACTACGGCCCAACGCAAAGCGCCCCCGGCGAGAGCGTGCAAGCCATATCCGGCGGCAAATACGTTAGTCCCCTGGACGCCCCCGGCACCGCCGATCTCACGGCCCATGTTGATTTTGCCGCCATCGCCGCCCGCTGCCACGCCCAAGGCCCGGTAAAGCAAAACGCCTTCCTCACTTCACTCGGCCTGTTTCAGCGCAGCGACTTCCTCGCCCGCAAAAACCCCGCGCAAGCCGAGGCGCTCAAGCTCTCCGCCCAGCGCCTCACCGCGCCCGAGGCCATGGGCAGCCTGTTCAAATGCCTCGCGCTGTGCCCAAAAGGCTTTCCCACCCTGCCAGGATTCGAATAATGGATTTTCTCACCGGCGACCTGCCGGCCCGCCACGGCTTTTTTACCCGCAACGGCGGCGTCTCCACCGGCCCTTACACCAGCCTGAACTGCAGCTTTTCCGGCGCTGACGAGGACGCGAACATTCGCGAAAACCGTGCCCGCGCCGCCCTCGCGCTGGGTGCGGACCCAGCGCTGCTGCTGGGCCTCAAGCAAGTGCACGGCACCGAGGTCATCACCGTGACCACCCCCTGGGCCATCGGCGACGGGCCAGAGGCTGACGCTTTGGTCACCAGCCGCCCCGGCCTGGCGCTCGGCGTCATCACCGCCGACTGCGCCCCGGTCCTGTTCTCCAACCCCACCGGCAGCATCATCGGTGCCGCCCATGCCGGCTGGCGCGGCGCCTTCCTCGGCGTGCTGGAAGCCACGGTGGCAGCCATGCGCGCCCTGGGCGCCACGGAAATCCATGCCGCCATCGGCCCCTGCATCCACCAAGCCAGCTACGAGGTCTCCGCCGACCTGCGCACCCCCATCGTCGAGGACAACGCCCTGGCCGAGCGCTTCTTCACACCCGGCCGCCCGGATCGCTGGCAGTTCGACCTGCCCGGCTACTGCGCCTTCCGCCTCAAAGCCGCGGGCGTGCCCACCGGCATAGTGCCGCACGACACCTGCGCCGAGGAGGACAGTTTCTTCTCCTACCGCCGCAAAACCCTGCGCAACGAGCCCGCCACCGGCCACCAGATTTCGGTAATCCGCACATGAAACGCTGTTTTTTTTGGCGCGCGGCCCCCTCCGGGGCGTTTCCAACGGCGCTTCGCGCCGCCGGAACCTTCCGCCCCTTCGCCCCGCCATCCCCGCGCGCATTTGCGTTATTTCTCCCGCTTGCCCTCGCCGCCTGCGGCACCCTGCCCGAGCCATTCTACGGCAATCCCGGCCCGGAAGCCGCCCGTCTGGCCATTCCTCCGGCCCCGGTGCTCATGGTCCCCACCCCCACCGCCGCCCTTCTCGATGACAAATCCGCCGCCCTCTACGCCCAGGACCTCGCCGCCGCGCTGGTGAATTACGACATCCCCAGCATCGCCGGCGCCCCCATGAAAGGCGGCTGGCTGCTCACCACCGCCGCCAAGCGCACCGGCAACACCGTCACCCCCGCCTACGTCATCACCGGGCCGGACGGCAAAACCTACGGCACCCAAACCGGCGGCCCGGTCCCCGCCGCCGCCTGGGCCAATGGCGATGCCACCGCGCTGGCCAGCACCGCCGCCGCGGATGCAAAGCCGCTCTCGCAAACCCTGGCCGCCATCAACGCGCGCATCCAGGGCAGCAACCCGAAATCGCTGGAAAACCGCCCGCCGCGCATCTACCTCGGCCCCGTCACCGGCGCCCCTGGCGACGGCAACCACTCCCTCCCCCTCAACCTCGCCCGCGACCTCCCCGGCCCCGACGACGTGCTGGTAACCAACCCCGCCCAGGCGGATTTCACCGTCACCGGCAACATCCTCGTCTCACCCGGCCAGAACGGCCAAATCATGGTCGAGCTCGACTGGACCGTAAAGGATTCCAACCACCGCAAAATCGGCCAGGTCACCCAGCTCCACCCGCTCGCCCCGTCGGACATCGAACCCTACTGGGGCGACGTCGCCGCCGCCGCCGCGACCGAAGCCGCCACCGGCATCCAACAGGTGGTCTCTAACGCGGTGCTGAAAAAAGGCAGCTAACCGTCCCGCATTCCTGACCAGGACGCCACAAAAAAGCGGGGATGGACCACCCTGGCCCATCCCCGTTCGTCTAATGCCGCCCGAGACTACTGTGGTTTTTTCTGCTCATTCCCATGCTGGGGCGGCGGCCCGGCATGTTCCTGTTGAGGTGGCGGCCCGGCAGGCCGGGACATCTGCTGCGCCGGTGGCGCCTGATGGTACATCTGCTGCGCCGGTGGCGCCTGATGATACATCTGTTCCGCCGGTGGTGCCTGATGATACATCTGCTGCGCCGGTGGTGCCTGATGATACATCTGCTGGGGCGGTGGTGCCTGATGATACATCTGCTGGGGCGGTGGTGCCTGATGGTACATCTGCTCCGCCGGTGGCGCCTGATGATACATCTGCTGCGCCGGTGGCGCCTGATGGTTCATCTGCTCCGCCGGTGGCGCCTGATGGTACATCTGCTGGGGCGGTGGCGCCTGATGGTTCATCTGCCCGGGCTGGTGCTCCGCACCATTTTGTCCCGCCGGATGCTGCCAGGCATTATTCTCCGGCTGCCCGTGGACCACTGCCCCACCAAACTCCGCGGGACGCGACGTGGCGGTAATGGCCGGACGCCCGTTGTTATGGCTGTATGCGAACGCCGGATTGCTTTGCGCGGCGCTGATGTGGCGCTCCTGGTCGGCGGTTACCGGGATGTGCCGCTCATGCTGGGCCATAAGGTCCTGCTGCGTGGGCCTGAACTGGAGACCGCCACGTCCACCATGGTAACTTACATTGCTGTGATTAACGATAGTCAGATTACGCTCGTAAAAATTGTTCACATGCACTGACCCGAAATTGTTCGCGGCACGGTTATATTCGAAGTGCCGTCCGTTCCAGCGGCCGCCCTCATAGCCCTCGCCGCCGTAGCCATAACCATAATTAACGCCGCCATAATACCCGACTTGCGGACCCCAGTAACCATTATTGAAGACATACACGCCATCATTCCAGTCCCAATAGGGCGGGGTCCAATACAAGCCAACATCCGGCGGCATAACCCAGGTGCCAGGCACCCAGTAATATCCCTCATCGCCATAAGCCCAGTAGCCAGGCATCCATATATAGCCTTCCTCGGGCATCGGCGGCTGCACGTATACCGGCAGCAACGGCGGCGCGACCGTGATCGAAAATCCGAGCACCACCTGCGCATGCACATAATTTGGCACCGCCAGAATCAGCGGCCCCGCAAGCATGGTCGCGGCAATCAGGCTGTGGCGGAGGGTAAAGCGTTTGAAATTGGCCATCGCATCCTCACTAAAAACGGGAAAAGTTTAAAAACGCACCCGGCCTCGTCTCCGGCGCCGCGTCTGAAGCTATGTGTCTGAAGCCAAAAAATCCACGGAACCATTTGCAACCACCGGCCAAACCGGCCCGGCAGCCCACTCCTGATCCCCAGCCTTTGCGAGATAGGCATCCAACAATCACTTGCAAAGCCCCGGAAACTACTCAGGCAACCCGAAAGCATAATAATCTGTATCAGTTTCGCGGCCCCCGCATTCGCGGCGCGCAGTCTGGATCGCCCATTCAGCGTCACCAGCGGCAGCAAAACCAGGTATGGTCCGGTAAAATAATGAAGCTAATTATTCCTTTTCCAGCACAAACCCGCACAAATTGGGGTGCAAGTAAAAAATAAACCAACACTAACAACGCATTATCACGCAAACCTTACAATAGCTTCACGTGAAACACCCCCGCCCACTATTCCCGGCGCAGAACCTTGTCATTGATGAACCCGGCTAGCGAATTGGCCTTGAAATGGTCGCGCAAATCCTGCTCGGAATAATCCTCGCGCACCCAGTCCAGAAACTTCTTGCCCCTCGCCTCGCCGTCACGCTGATACGTCAGAAAAAACGCGTCCAGAATCCCCGTCTTCGCCTGCTTGATATGCCCGAACCGCCACGAAAGCTGCTTCAACGCCTCCTCCACGGTCCCGCCCTCGATCAGCACAAACAGCCCCGCCGCCAGCCCGGCCCTGTCCGCGCCGGATTTGCAGTGGATCAACGCCGGCCCGCGCATGGTCGCCAAAATATCCGCCAGCCGCAAAATCCGGTCCCTATGCGGCGCCCCGCGCGACTCCAGCGCCATGTCGTAAAAATCCAGCCCCAGCCGCGCCGCCGCATCGCGTGAGAGCGCGTCGGACCCATTTTTCGCCAGCCCGCGCAGGTTAATCAGGCTACGCAGCCCCGCCTTGCGGGTGAACATCGCCAAATTGCCCGGTGTGGGGTGGTTGGAGCGGTACAGCCGCCCCACCTTCACCTCATGAAAATTCGTCCAGAAAATGCGCAGCACCGCATGATCGACAAACAAGGCGTCGATCCAGGCATTGCGGCGGCCAGCCTTGGTGGAGAGGTCGCCCTTGTAGATAGTATCCATGGACATCTCCTACCGCAATTTGTGGCCGGGCAAAAATATGGTTAACCCAGGGCCATGACCAAGCATCTACCCCTCGACGAGCAACATTCCACCCCCGCCCTCATCTACCGCCTCTGGCGCGAGCACATCCGCCACTACCGCGGCCGCATCGTGCTCATTGTGGCGACGACGCTAATCATGTCAGGCACCACGGCGGCCTACCCGGCGCTTATCAAATGGGCCTTCGACATGTTCTCGCATAAGGACCCGCGCATCCTCTACCAAGTGCCCATCCTGGTGCTCATCGTCACCGCCATCAAAGGCCTGTCGATGTATTTCCAGGCGGTGCTCACGCAGGACATGGTGCTGCTGGTCATCCGCCGCCTGCAGGTCGCCATGTTCCGCCACCTCTCCAACGCCTCCCTGGCGCGGGTGGAGCGCGAGGCCCCGGCGCAGCTCGCCGCGCATTTTACCACTGATGCGACGGTAATTGGCGGGGCGATGTCCAGGGCGGTAAGTGCCGTGGCCGATGCCGCCACCGTGGTTGGGCTGGCCGTCACCATGATCGTCATCGACTGGAAACTCAGCCTCATCGCCGCCGTGCTCTACCCGCTGGCCGGCATCCCGGTGCAGAAAATCGGCAAACGCATGCGCCGCGCCTCGGGCGGCATGCAGGAGCAAATGGGCCACACCGCCGCCGTGCTTAACGAAAGCTTCGCCCAGGCCCGCACCGTGCGCGCCTACGGGCTGGAAACGCGCGAGCAAGGCCGTGCCAATAAAACCTTTGACCAGCTCTACCACGCCCTGCTGCGCATGACCCAGATCCGCTCCCGCCTGGACCCGATGCTCGAAGTCCTGGGCGGCGTCGCCGTCGCCATGGTCATCGGCTTTGAAGGCTGGCGCAACGCCACCGGCGGCAGCGGCGTGGGCAACTTCATGGGCTTCATCTCCGCTTTGCTCATTGCCAGCCGCCCCCTGCGCGCGCTCGGCACCATGAACTCCGCCATCCAGGAAGGCCTGGGTGGCCTCATCCGCGTGTTCACGATCATCGACGAACCCGCCGCCATCGCCGATGCCCCCGGCGCCGTCACCCTGCCGCCCGGCCCCGGCGAACTGGTCTTCGACCACGTCGCCTTCAACTACCCCGATGGCCGGCCCGGCCTGAAAGACCTCTCCTTCACCGCCGCCCCCGGCAAAATGCTGGCCCTGGTCGGCACCTCGGGCGCGGGCAAATCCACTGCTTTGGCCCTCATCCCCCGCCTTTATACCCCCACCAGCGGCCACATCCGGCTGGACAGCGCGGAAATCACCAGCGTTACCCTCCACTCGCTGCGCACCGCCATCGCCTACGTCGGGCAGGACTCCCTGTTGTTCGACGATACCATCTACGCCAACATCCTGCTCGGCCGGCCCGGCGCCACGCCTGAAGACGTCCACGCCGCCGCCGCCGCCGCCGCCTGCGGCTTCGCGCTGGAAATGCCGGAAGGCTTCAACACCCGCGTCGGCGTCAACGGTCAGCGCCTCTCCGGCGGCCAGCGCCAGCGCGTCGCCATCGCCCGCGCCATTTTGCGCAACCCGCGCATCCTGCTGCTGGATGAAGCCACCAGCGCCCTGGACACCGAAAGCGAAGCCGCCGTGCAGACTGCGCTGGCGCATCTGCGCGCCGGCCGCACCACCATCGTCGTCGCCCACCGCCTCTCCACCGTGCGCGACGCCGACCTCATCGTTGTCATGGCCGGCGGCCAGGCCATCGAACAAGGAACCCACACTGACCTGCTGGCGCAGGATGGGGCGTTTGCCCGGTTGGTACGGGCGCAGGCGTTGCATTAAGGGTACTCTGGCGCAAAACCAAAGCTAAAGCGGGGGGCAATCTGTTCGCAGCTCTTAGCGAAACTCAACAATGCGTACCATCGCGCGAAGCGGCGAATGGGTCACAAAATGCATAAGTTGGCGCCATGGCCGGGTGAGTTCCCAGATGATCTTCTCGGCCGGCTTGCGCTTCTCGGCAAACGCCTTGCCGGTCTGGATCGAGCTTTTAAACTCGCCCTCGGTCTTGCCGCGCGTCGCCTGCTCCAGTTGGATGCACAGCCCAGGGTCGAGCTGCAACACGCGAAACCCCCGCACGATGGCCGGAATGTCAAACAACAGATGATCCACCGGCCGCTCCGGCCGCGCCGCATGGGCCATCAGTTTCTCCGCCCCCGCGCGGCTGAGAACATATCCCGCCGCGCCCAGATGCGTGGAATACAACCATGCCAGATTGCGATCCCGGCAGGGCCGCGGCCGCCGCGCGATATAGATGCGATTCATGAACGTCTCGATTTTCACCGCGTCGCAATCGTCTGGTATCCAGCCCGCATCCGCCATGAAACCGGCAAACTCCGGGCTGAGGACAACATCGTCCTCCAGAAAACAAGCGTGGCTCTCGCCACTTTCCAAAAACTGCCGCCACGCCGAGGCATGGCTGGCCGCGCAGGCCCGCTCGTAACGCGTCATATCCTCAAAACGCAGAGGAAATTTAAGTCGATGCTCATGCCCTTCGACCGTGGCGGCATCCACCGCCGGCACCCGCTCAAAATCCATCCCCCGCAATAACTCCCGCATCCGCGCCAGACGCTGGGTGTGCCGGTCGAGATTAATAAAATAAACGCGCAAGCAGTATTCCTTCACTAACGGCCCCGCTGGCGGTCATGCGATTCAACCTAACCGGCATTTCCCAGATGAGCGGCCAGGCCGCTTCCTCTTGGCGGAAGAATAGCCGCATTTTGAGTTTGGCGGAATGGCGAGTCTGTCATTTTCAGTCTTTCCGGTGGTTGTTGCCCTGCTTTCACCGAGCGCCAGACGCCGGCACCGTGGACGTTGCCCGAACAGCGATTGCCTGAACTGCGCGATGAGAGAACGATGGCCATTCTTGCCAATGCGAATATCCGATAGTGCAGTGGCGGCGATCCCGGTCAGACCCAGCGGGCCGCCGCTCCGGCCGCTACCGGTCATTGACCCGAAATGTTCATTATTCTTCGGCCAGGAACGTGCTTAACCACGAGCAATGATGCGGCCGATATTCTTGCCTAAACAGCCATAATGATGACAGCGTTCTTCATGTGGTGGCTCCGCCAGTTGCGCGCACTGGCGGCAAATCCGCCTGGGCAATCCGCGCCGCCGGACGCACTCATCACCACCTCCCTCAACCAAGCTGGTCTGTTCGCCCCCGCGCGGGACTCCGCCATGCAGGTGGAGGCCACCCCTCCCGCATTCACCGGGGGCAGTGCCCCACCACGACCAGGACGGCCTATTATGAAACGCTACATCCCCGCCGTCGCACTCATCTTTTCCGCCTGCGCGGCGCAGCACTCCACCTTGCCCGCTACCTCACCGATGAACGCCAGCCAACCGCAACCGCTGGTCCAGCAAAGCATCCCGCCAAGCGTGGCGCAAACCGCGCGGGTCAACGGCCAGCTCGACAATGGCGCTGCGCCGCGGCCACCCGCCGCCAGCTACAGCCCGGCAGTGGCGCTTAGTGTGGCGGCACCGAGCACTGCGTCCGCGCAAGGCGATATTTCGCTCAATTTTGCCGATACCGATATCCACACAGTGGTGGACCAGATCCTCGGTACGACCCTGCAACTGAATTACACCATTGATCCGGCCGTCCAGGGCACCGTCAGCCTGCGCACGGTTGCACCGCTCTCGCGCGATGCGTTGATCCCCACGTTGCAGACTCTGCTCGCGCAGGACAACGCCGTGCTGGTGCGCGAGAATGGCATCTACCGCGTGATGCCGGCCGATGCGGCGGCGTCCACGCCCAATCTCGCCGGTGACGGCGCGCTGGGGGGTGCCGTGATGATTCCGTTGCACTATGCGCAAGCTGCCCCGCTCGCTGCCATGCTGCAGCCCTATATAACCACCACCGCTAAAATCGTTGCGGTAGCCGACCAGAATGCCCTGATCGTCGAGGGTGATCCGGCCAGCCGCCAAGCGCTGGTGGATCTGATCGGGGCCTTTGACGTCGATGAGCTGGCCGGCCAGTCCTATGAGTTGTTCCCGGTCACCGGCGGCGATGCCACGGATTTTGCTTCGGCCTTTTCCGCCGCGCTCAACAAATCAACCGATCCCAGCGTGCAGGGGCCGGTCACCGTGGTCCCGCTCACGCGCATCAACGCCGTGCTGGTCATCGCGCGGAGCGAGAATCTGCTGTCCGACGCACAGCGTGTCTATGCCGTGCTTAATCAGGTGGAACGCGAGACCCTGCGCAGTTGGCATGTGTATTATCTGCACAACGGCCGCGCCAACGACGCCGCCTATATCCTGCAGCAGGCGTTCACGCCCGATAACGTGACGGCGCAGCCAACGGCGCAGGCCACCGGCCAAGTCAGCAATGCGTTTGCCAACCAGTCCGGATCCGGCGGGACGAGCACCAGCGGCAGCACCGGCAGCAGCGGGACCGGCTCCAGCGCCACCAGCACCCCGGCCGCCACTGGAACCACGGACCAGAGTGGAACGGCCGGTGCCAGCGCCCTGCTCGGCCCGCTGTCCTCCGGCGGCACGGGCACCGCCACGGACACCATCCGGATTATCCCCGACAATGGAAACAATTCGCTGCTGATCTACGCCACCGCCGCGGAAGACGACCGCATCAGCGCCATGCTGGACAAGGTCGACATCTCCCCCGTGGAAGTCCGGATCGACGCCACCATCGCCGAGGTCAATCTGGACAGCGCCTTGCAATACGGCACGCAGTACTTCTTCAAATCCGGCGGCATTAATGCGGTGTTGAGCGAGGGCACCAGCGCCGCGCTGGCGACCAATTTCCCTGGCTTCGTACTCTCCGGCTCCGGCGGGGACGCGGCACCTCTGGCCATTTCGCTTCTGCAATCCGTCACCAAGGTTAATGTGCTGTCCTCGCCCGAACTGATGGTGCTGGACGGCCAGGCCGCCAGCCTACAGGCAGGCGACCTGGTGCCGTATCTGACTCAAACCTCGCAGAGTACATTGGTGGCCGGTTCACCCGTCATCAACTCCATCGAATACCGGGAAACCGGCGTGATCCTGCAGGTCACGCCGCATGTCGGCAACGGCGGGCTGGTGACGCTGGATGTTAGCCAAGAGGTTAGCGCCGTGCAGCCCTCCGTGACCACCGCGGGGATCAGTTCCCCGACCTTTTCGGACCGCGCCGTCACCTCGCGCATCGCCGTCCAGGATGGCCAGACCATTGGCCTCGCCGGGCTGATTTCCGATTCTGACTCGCACCAAAATCAGGGTATTCCATACATCAAGAACGTGCCGCTGCTGGGCACTCTGTTCAGCACCCAGAACAATCAGCGTACCCGCACGGAATTGCTGGTGCTGATCACGCCGCATGTCGTGCGTACGCAATCGGACGCCGCCGACCTCACCGCCGACCTGCGCGCAGAATTGCCCGACGCCGCCGGGGTTCCGGCGTTGCTCTCAGCGCAGCCCGCGTCCAGCTCGGCCGACCCGAATGCCGCCCTGCGGGCACGAATCCCGCAATGACACGCAAGCCGGATCAGCGCGGTTAGGCGCCCGCCGCAACGCGCTAACGCAACGCAAACGCGCGACGTGACACACGGCCCCATGCAGGCGGCGGCCGGTGCGGTGGTGCGCGTCAGCCTTGCAGCTTTTAGTGCCGCGGAGCCGGACGGCACTAAATATTCCTAGGAAATTACAAGGGATATTCACAAATCTGCGACCGAACTGACTTTAAATATTCTTAATGTTGCAATAAGATTTGTCATACAGGTCTGCTATCGAGTGCCTGCTTGCCGTGCAATCGGCCCGGCAGCCTTGCGTACATCTGAAGCTCACACAAAAGGACCATCTATGACCCGCAAAAACCTAGCATGCAGCGTCTTCGCTGCCGCGCTGTCGTTTAGCGCCGCGCATGCGGCGACCACGACCATCAACGCCGGCGGCTCCAGCCTGGCAGCCCCGACCTACATCGCCGAATTCAACCTCTATACCAACGGCGCCGCCGCCACCGCCACCACCCCCGCCGTCGCCGCCCACAAATCGGTTCTGTTCAACTATGAAGCTGTCGGCAGCGGCGCCGGCCAGAAGGCGTTCCTGGGCAACAACATCGGCTATTTCCAGCCCGTGTCGGGAACAAACACCGTCGGCTATGCGGCCGGCACACTCACCTCTGGCACGATCGTTGGCACGCAGGTCGACGTAGGCGCCAGCGACGCATTCCTTGTCGCGTCGCAGCTCACCGCCCCAGCCACTGGCAGCTATGCCAACTCGGCTGTTGATGGCCCGCTGATCCAACTCCCGACCATCGGGGTGCCGATCGCCATGGCGTATAACGAGAGCCTCGTGCCGGCTGCCGGCCTGACCCTGACCGACGCGAAGATCTGCGGCGTTCTGTCGGGCAAGATCACCGATTGGCACACACTCGTCTCCACCATTCCGGCCGGCACGACCATTCACGTGGTCTATCGTTCGGACGGCAGCGGCACGACCTTCTTGACCACGCAGCATTTGAACGCTGTCTGCACCTCGACCAACTCCAGCTTCCCGGTTCTGCCGGTTCCGATCACCAAGACCTTCGTGGCCGCGACCGGCGGCGTGTTCACGTCCGCCACCGTGCCGGCGAACTTCACTGCTGAATCTGGCAGCAGCGGCGTTGCCACCCAAGCTGTCGCCACCTCCGGCTCCTTCACCTATCTGAGCCCGGACTACACCTCGATCGCGCCGCTGTCGGCGAACACGACCGCCCTCAAGGTCGCTAAAGTCGTCAACGGCATCAACCTTGTGGCCTACTTGCCGACCGTCGCGAACACGACCACCGGCTTGGCGAATGCTGACTTGGCTGACTCGATCAACGCAACGCCGCCCGCCACCCTGACGGCCGCTCAGAACCCCCTGAACTGGGTGCCGGAAATTCCGCAGACCACCCTCGGTTATTCCATCGTCGGCTACACCACGATGGATGTCAGCAGCTGCTATGCCAACGCGGCCGCCGGCACGGCCCTTATTAACTTCCTGACCTTGCAGTATGCTAACGCCGCCTACGCCACGATTATCAAGAACAACGGCTTCGTGCCGCTGATCAACAGCAAAGCGGCGCCGTTCGCGACTGCCGCCGAGCACATCTTCCTGAACAATACGAGCGGCTACAACCTGAACATTGATAACGCAACGACTTGCGCCAGCTACGCCGGCCGCTAATCGTTAAAATCTGAAAGCTTAAGAAGGGGCGGTCATCGCAAGATGGCCGCCTTTTTTATGGCTTGGACTTTTATGGCATAGACAGCGGCGCGGCGCCTCTAATCCAAGCCTCGAATCATAGAGTGTTTTGGCGAGCAATTTCAATCACCTGAATTGAACCTTCCGGTTCAATTCAGGTGATTATCGCTCTAGGCTAAAACGGTGCAGCCGCGTACCGCCCAAACAGCCGCCACAGGAAAAACGCCAGAGCCAGCGCGGGGCCAAAGGCAACAAGTTGCTCCCGGCGCGGGCCGCCTGGACGCTGGCTAAGGATTGCCATGCCAATCCCAATCAGGCCGGCGGCCATGATGACATAAGGGAGGCTCGCCAGCCCCAGCCAAGCGCCAGCCGCCGCCAGCAATTTTGCATCGCCTTGCCCAAGACCATGGCGATGCCTGATTGTCAGATAGGCCTGGTCAAGCAGACGGAAGCCAAGATATCCTAGCGCCGCGGCCGCCGCATGGTCATAAAGTGCCGCGGGCTGGTAGAGCCAAGTAACCCCAAGGCCCGCCAGGATGAGAGGAAGGGTGATGAGATCGGGAAGCTGGAAATTTTCGGCATCAATCCAGGCGGCACAAAGCAAGGCCCAGCCAAGGGACGCATCGATCCAGGGCCCTAGCCCAACGTTATCGGCCAAGATCGCCGCCAAGGCAACCGCGACGGCAGCAAGCTCAATTGCAGGATGAAACCAACTGATCGACCCGCCGCAATGGCGGCAACGCCCCCGGAGCAGGACAAAACTGACCAGAGGAATAAGCTCAAGCGGGCCGAGGCTGTGCTCGCAATGGTCGCAGCACGACCGGGCCAGCGCGACCGGCTTGTTTTGCGGCCAGCGGCGTACAAGCACGCCGAGCCAGCTGCCTACGATCGGCGCCACAAGCACAATCATCCAGGCGGGAAACAATATACCAGTCAGCGTAAACATTGATCTATCCAAAATCGTCATTGCGAGCGCAGCGAAGCAATGACGGCAAAGAGTCATGAATTTTGCAAGCTGGTATTACACCCACCGGCGCGTCACAGGCTTTGCGGACAAATCGTCAACGCGCTGGCTTTCCGTCCACGGGCATGTAACCGTCGCTCAGGGTGTTCAAATATGCCAGGCTTACGGGCTGTCTGGAACCAGAACTTCCCCGGTGTCTGGATCGAGGATCAGCTTGGGCGTATTGCCGGTGCCATTGAAGTTGAACAGCGGCATGATCGAGCCAGCGGCGCTGTCGAACGCACCGCCGCCAATGCGCTGGCCGTTCAGCCAATTGTCCTCGATGAAGCGCACCACCGAAGCTTGGCTGATGCGGCTGCCGCCGACGAAATTCTGTTTCGCCCAGGGAGAGATGAGCAGGAATGGCACGCGCGTACCAGGACCGCAGCGGCCGTTCACAGGATTGCCCAAAAGGCCATTGGGAGCCGTGCCGGTGCCGCATTGGCCAGCCCCGGAAAGTTGGTCAGCCCCGGCGGCGAAGGAGGGGCTGGCCGGCGGCGCAAAATCATGGTCGTACCAGCCGCCCGAGTCACCCCAGGTCACAATTACGGCCGTGTTGCTCCAATCGGGCTGGCGTTGCAGGAAGTTAATCAGGTTGACGAGACCCGCCTGCTCATCCAGCGGATCGGAGTAGCCCGCGTGGCCGTCCTGATAGGCCGGAAGTTTGATGTACGAGACCGACGGGAAATTGCCGGCACTCACCGCGCTATAGAAATCCGCCAGGTCGTACTGGTGGTTCGCGGGATCGGCCGCGCCGTTATGATCGTAGCTGTAGCCGATGGCGGCCAGTGCTGCGGGGCGCGCATGGGTGGGGTTGGCAGTCGAGGCGAAATACTGGAACCAATTGTGGTCCGGGATGTAGTCCGGCACCGCCGCGCTGACCACGGGCGAGGGCGTGCTGCGGGCGCAACCGGTGGTGCCGTTCGCGTTCGTGGTGCCGAGATTGAAGCCGCCCATGAACCCGCCCCAGGTGAGACGAGCGTTATTCAGAAGATCGCCGATATTCTTGCCGGACATCATCGCCTGGTTGGCCGGGCTCGAGCAGGCATCATAGCCGGGATCGACGTCGTTGATCATCGTATAGCCGCCCTGGCCGTCATTGACATAGAAGGCAGCATTTCCGGGCGAGGAAACCGGCTTGGTGGTGGTGACGACTTGCATGCCGTTGGTTTGGCCGGAAACTACCTCTAGCGCGCCGAGGGTGGAGGGGCCGTAGGTGTCGGTAAAGGCGTTGTCGCTCATCGCGAAATGCTGGGCGTACTGCCACAGAGCGGTCACGGTGTTGCCGTCATAATAGCCCATCACCTGCCCCTTGGTGCCGAATGCGCCGGCCCCGCCAGGGGTGCCATTACCGGTGAATTCGGCAAACAGGTCGGCCAAGCCGCTGTCATAGGCCTGCTGCTCGGCGGTATAGGAGTTGTTCTGGACGGCGGTGCTGGCTTGCGTACGATCCAACCGGAACGGCTCGGCCGCATTCGCGCCATTCGCCGTGTTGGTGTAGTTTGGATTTTTGTTGAGCAGCTTGGCCGTGACCAGGTTGTCGACGGCCGGGGTAAATGGGAGCGGGGTGAATTTCGGCTCGCCCACGGGATTGGTGGCATACGGATAGGTCGCGAAATAATGGTCAAACGAGACATTTTCGTCAAAGATGACCACGACATGCTTGATCGGCGTCGCAGTGGCCACGCTATCTCCCTGACCCAGGGTCCAGGATATGTTAGCCGGCGCTACCGCGCCGTTCGCCGGGGCGGTAGCACTTTGCGCATGCGCGGTCAGCGCGGTCGCGAGAACAACGGTTAATACCACGAAGGAAGTACAGTGAAGCGATTTTCGTAGGCCCATGGCAATTCACTCGTTGTTTACGTGTTGTTAAGTCCGCCGTCTCTCTAAGCGAGCCCGCACCCTTTGCGTGTGACGAAATTGTGACGTCGCCACATGGCCCTGAGCAGCTTATGGCTCGTGACTCCGCCTGCCTTTCGCATCTTTGGCGCCTACGCGCCGGTGCCGGATCAGTGACATCATACTGTCACTTGCCAGCAGTGCTCGCCACGGTGAAATAGAGGCTGATGGATACCGTGCCGATCGACCTTGCCGCAGCGGCGGAAACCGCGTCGATGGCGGATGTTGCGCTCGACCTGCTGATCGCCCGCGGCATCTGCGATGCGATCGCGGTAGAG
Organism: uncultured Alphaproteobacteria bacterium; assembly: GCA_963696195.1. Taxonomy (GTDB): domain Bacteria; phylum Pseudomonadota; class Alphaproteobacteria; order Acetobacterales; family Acetobacteraceae; genus Acidocella. Next base: position 213,513 of record OY968826.1, on the reverse strand, counting down.
CGCGCGCGCGCCGTCGCTCGCGAAACTGGTATTGGTTGCTCACTGGCACTTGTGCAGCTCGGCCTTGTCTCCGAGCGTACACTGGCGGAAGCCTGGGCCGGCATGCTTGGCGTTTCCATGATGACCCCGGAACAATATCCAGACGTTCCGGTGTTGCCCGAACGGCTGGGTGCGCGTTTTCTGCGGGCCGCACGCACGGTGCCGGTGGCAATAGAGCCTGGTAACGCCGAGCGGGGCCGCCATGGCCGTGACACGCTGGTGCTCGCGATGGCCGACCCGCTCGACCATTTCACACCAGCCGCCATCCGGCTTGCCTGCGGACTAGAGACACGAATCGAGGTCGCCCTGCCCATCGAACTCGAAGCAGCACTTGACCGGCTTTATCCCGAAGCCGAAACGGTGGCGGATGCCGAGGAAAACCCGGAAGCGGCGGAAGACGATACCGAACGGTTGAAGGATATGGCGAGCGAGGCCCCGGTCATCCGCCTGGTCAACCAGATTATCGCGAAAGCGGTCGAGACCATGGCCTCGGACATCCATATCGAGCCATTCGAGGACCGGGTGCGCATCCGCTACCGTTACGATGGCGATTTGCAGGACGCGGAAACCCAGCCCGCCAGGCTCGCCCCCGCCATCATTTCGCGCCTGAAAATCCTGGCGAAGCTCGACATCGCCGAGCGCCGGTTGCCGCAGGATGGACGCATCCGCATCGCCGTGCGCGGCCAGGACGTGGTGTTCCGCATTGCCACCGCGCCCAGCCTTCACGGCGAGATTATTGTGCTGCGCGTGCTCGACCGCAGCGCTGTGTCATTCGATTTTGCCGCCCAGGGGCACGATTCGCAGGTGATCGAGCGCCTCAAAGCCGCACTCGCCGCCCCTAACGGCATCATGCTGGTTACAGGCCCTACCGGCTCGGGCAAAACCACCACGCTTTACACGGCGTTACTCTCGCTCAATGCCGAAGAGACCAAAATCATTACGGTCGAGGACCCGATCGAGTATCAGCTGCCGGGGATCAACCAGATCCAGGTGCGCCCGCAAATCGGGCTAGGCTTCCCAACCTTGCTGCGTTCCATCGTCCGGCTCGACCCCAATGTCATCATGGTCGGCGAAATCCGCGATCTGGAGACAGCGGAAATTGCCGCGCGCGCGGCCCTCACCGGGCATCTGGTGCTGTCCACCCTGCATACCAACTCGGCCGCCGCCGCCATAACCCGCCTGCGCGATATGGGGCTGGAGGATTATCTGCTCTCCGCGGTGTTGCGCGGCGTGCTGGCGCAGCGTCTGGTCCGCCGGCTTTGCGATGCCTGCAAAACGCCGCTGCAAATGCCGCCCGAGTTCGCGCGGCGCTATGGCCTGTCCGGCACGAATATCTGGCGGTCCTGCGGCTGCACGGCCTGCCGCAATACCGGCTATCGCGGCCGCCAGGCCATCGCCGAGTTTCTGGTCCCCGATGCCGAAATCGAACGGCTGATCATGACCGGCGCCGGCCAGGCCGAGATCGAGCGCGCCGCCGTGGCCGGTGGCATGAAAACCATGCTGCAGACCGGCATGGAGGCCGTGGCGCGCGGCGAGACGACGGTGGAGGAGATCCTGCGCGCCGTCCGGGCCGAGGAATAATGGCGCGCTTCCGCTACCGGGCGCTGGGGAGCGGCGGCGAACTGTTGAAGGGTATTGGCGACGGCCCTAATGCGGCCGATGTTGCAGTACAATTGCAAAAACGCGGAGCCATGGTGCTGGCCATTAGCCCGGCCGGACGCTGGCATGATCTGCTCTCGTTGCAAATTGGCGGCACCGGCAAGCTACGCGGCACGGAGCTGGTGGATTTCACGCGCGAGCTCGCCACCATGCTCGGCGCCGGGCAGGACCTCGACCGCGCGCTGCGCCTGATAACCGAAGAGGCGCCGAATAAGCGGGCCGGCGCGGTGCTTGGCCGGGTGCGCGAGCTGGTGCGCAACGGCACCCCTTTGGCCACCGCGTTGCAGAGTGAGCCAAAGAGTTTTTCGCGCCTCTATATTGGCCTCATTCGCGCTGGCGAGGCGGGGGGCGATCTGACCAATACGCTCGAACGCCTGGCGGGCCTGCTGGAGCGCCAGCGCGGCATGAATGCGGCCGTGCAATCGGCCATGATCTATCCGGCGATCCTGCTCATCGGTGCCATCGGCTCCGTTGTGCTGCTGCTGACCCAGGTGCTGCCGCAATTCGTTCCGCTTTTTGCTCAGAATGGCGCCGCCTTGCCGCCCTCCACCGCTTTTCTGCTGGCCGCCGGCAATGCCGTCTCGGCCTACGGGCTTTACGTGCTGGCGGGCCTTGCCGTGCTGGCAGTCGCGGCCCGCCAGGCGCTGCAAAAGCCGGGGCCGCGTTTGGCGGCGGACCGGTGGATGCTGCATCTGCCCGTCATCGGCGGGTTGCAGCGCGAAATCCTGGCCGCGCGCATGTCCCGCACCTTGGGCATGCTGCTCATCAACGGCGTGCCGCTGCTGGGCGCTTTGGGTATCGCGCAGGACGTACTGGGCAACCGCGCCGCGCAAAATGCGGTGCTGGCGGCGGCCGAGAGTGTCAAAACCGGCCAGGGCCTCGCCCCGTCTCTGGCCAAGGCCGCCGTTTTCCCCATGCGCCTGGTGCATCTGCTGCGGCTGGGCGAGGCCACCGCCCAGCTCGGCCCGCTGGCCCTGCGCGCCGCCGATATCCATGAGGAGCGCACGCGGCTGGCGCTGCAGCGCCTGGTGGCACTGCTGGTGCCGGCCATCACCGTGCTGATGGGGGCGGCGGTGGCCGGCATCGTCTCATCGCTCATGCTGGCCATGCTCAGCCTCAATGATATCGCTCAGTAGTTCCGCTCCGCGGAAGGGGCGCAGTAACCCCGAGTGCGGCTTCACGCTTCTGGAAATGCTCGTTGTGATCGCGGTGATGGGGCTGATTCTGTTGCTGGTGACGGGATATGGCCCGCCGCGCAGCCATCGGGTGGAGGCGCAGGCGGCTGCCCAGCAGGTGGCCGAGGCAATGCGCGCCGCGCGTGGCCGCGCTATCGCGCAAGGCCAACCGGTGGCGTTTACCTTGCCACACCTGCCCGCGTGGCTCACCGTTTCCGTTCAGGCACCGCCCGGCGGCATTGTCTTCGCGCCCGATGGCAGCGCCAGCGGCGGGCGCGTTTTGCTCGATGGCGATGGCAGGGATGTTGCCGTCACCGCCGACTGGCTGACCGGCGCTGTGCAAATCGATGCGAACTGAGAGTCACCGCGACGCGGGTTTCACGCTGCTGGAGGTGATGGCCGCCTTCGTCATCGCCTCGCTCGCCTCAATCGTGCTGTACCAGGCCGGTTTCAACGGCGCCACTGAAACCGCCACCGCCGCGCGCTACCAGGAGGCGGTGGTACGCGCGCAGTCGCGGCTGGCTTCCATCGGTGCGCTGACCGCGCTGCATCCGGCACAGCTGAGCGGCGATGATGGCGGCGGTTTCCATTGGCGGCTCAGCATCGCGCCTGAACAATCCAACGGCACGTTGAAGCTCTATAGCGTGCTGGTCACCGAGAGCTTTGGTAACCGTCAGGTGACGCTCGCCGCCGAACGGCTGGGGTCAGGCTCGTGAGACGGCGTGATGCTATATCGCACGCCTCGCAGCGCGACTCAGGCTTCACATTACTGGAAATGCTGGTCGCACTCGTGGTGTTCGGGCTGGTGATGGCCGGGCTCGCTCAGACCTTCCGGTTCGGCCTCACCGCATGGTCGGCGACGACGCGGCGCTCGGTTGGCCCCGAGAACCTGGCGGCAACGGATGCGGCGCTGACGCGGATGATCGCACAGGCGCTCCCCGGCAGCCTGACAGGCCGGCCGGATCAGTTGGCCTTCACCACGCGGCTGCCCGCGGGCGCGGGTCTGAACGGAGGGCTGGCGGATGCCGCCATTATGGTCGCGCCGGACGGCGACCTCACACTGCGCTATGGCGAGCACCCGCCTGGCATCCCCCTCACCCGCCCACCCGCACCCAGCATCGAAATTCTCGCCCAAGGCGTGACGGCGCTCAAAATCTCCTATCTCACGCCGCAACCAAGCGGGCCGCCCGCCTGGTCCAATGTCTGGTCAGATAGCAGCCTGCCGCTTCTGGTCCGGATACATCTCCAGTTCGCCAGCGGCCAAAGCTGGCCCGACCTCGTCGCAGCCCCGGCCGATCCTGGTAACTGACTTAAAAGCTTCATTGTCCTGCCTCCTTGGAAAGGATTAACCACCGGCCATGAAATTGTCACAGGTCGTGCGGAGCCAGCCCTCGTGCTGATGGATTTTGCTGTCTGGTGGATGGACCAAATGCGCTCGTTGGTCCCCGGTGGGGCATCGCATGCTAGCCGGCAACCCGATGCGCTGATTGTCGTGATTGACAGATTTGCGGATGGCGGAGCCGCCCGGAACGTAGCCGGCTCAATCCTCGTCCGCCAAGGCGGGCTGGAAACTCCTATTGGACCGCTTAATCTGGACGGGCCGCAGCCTGCCGCGGCGGTGCCGCATTTGGCCACCGGCCTGCGGCTGCCGCCTGGCGCCGTGCTCCAGCGTGACGTTGTGCTGCCTTTGGCGGCGGCGAAGGGCCTGCAAACGGTGCTTGGCTTTGAGATGGATCGGCTCACGCCCTTTGCGGCCGGCGAGGTGTATTGGGGCGTCGCTGGAATCCGGCCGGACCACGCGCGCGGAAAACTTAACCTGCATCTTTTCGTCGTGCTCCGCGCGCAGGTGGAGGCCGTCTGCCAGGCGCTGGCTCCCATCCGGCTCGCTCCCTCCTTCATTGAGGTGCAAGGCGGGGAGGTGCAGGGCGGGCGGATCGAGCTCGCTGGGGCGCGCCCGCGTGCGAACCGAGTCATGCAAATGGGTCTATCCGCGCTCTGCGGTATTCTGGCCTTCGCGTGCCTGGCGGCTCCCTTTATGCGCCAGCAGGTCGCGCTGGATGCGGCGGCACGCGTTATCGCCGCGAGCGCGCCCGTGGCGAACACCGCTTTGGCCCTGCGCCAGCAGCTCGCTATCGCCGCGTCCGGCCGCTCGGCCATCGCGCAGGCACGGCGAGCCGGCGATGCGCTTCCGGTGCTCGCCACCCTCACCACCGCGCTGCCGGACGGCACCTGGCTCAGCGATCTGGCGCTCAAATCGGGCGACCTGACGTTTGACGGCCAGTCAACCAACGCTGCCCAGTTGATCGGGCTGCTTTCCGCCGTGCCGGGGCTTCGCGATCCGAATTTTACCGCGCCCGTCACCCGCACCGCCGACGGCAAGGCCGACCAATTCTCCCTGCACGCCGCGGTCGCGCAATGATGGCCGGAACTCTCACGCTACCCGACGGCAAGCGAGGCCAAGCGCTCGCGATCGCGCTCACCCTTATCGCCGCCGCGGTGTTTTGGGTGGCCGCGGTCGCGCCGCTGATCGGCTGGTATCAGGACCGTGCGGCCGCACTTGCCCAGCAGCAGGCGTTGGCCGTGCGGATGGCGGCGTTGAGCAAGGAAATCCCGGCGCTGCGTGCGGCGGTTAGTGCCGCGGGCCTGCAATCAGCGGATAATCAGCTCTTGCTGGCAGGCGGCACGGATGCGATTGCCGGCGCCAATCTTCAATCGGCGTTACAGGATCTGGCCACCCAGGCCGGCACCAGCCTGGACAGCGCGGAATTGCTGCCCGTGCAGCCGGCCGGCACACTGCGGCGCATCGGCATGCAGGTGAGCGTTACGGCGGCATGGCCCGTGCTCATAGCGCTGCTCGAAGCGATCGGCACGGCGCGCCCGCGCATGATCGTCGGTGACCTCAGCGTCATCAACAACTCGCAGCCTGGGGCGGGCCAGGACCAGCCTATGCATGCGAATTTTACCATCACCGGCTTTCGCGCTGGCGCGCCATGATCCGCCCTAAATGGCTTACGCAACCCGCTTTTATGAAGCCGGCGCTCCGCAAGCCGGCTCTTGCCGCAGCACTCTCCGTGCTGCTTGCCGCCGAGTTGCTGCTGCCGGGGCCGGCGGCAGCTCCAGCGCGCGAGGCCCCCGCCATTGTGGCCGGGACACCGGATCAAGGCACCGATGCCGCCATCCTCCAATGGGGCGGCACGGTCCTGGCGCGACCGCTTTTCAACGCCAGCCGCCGCCCTGTTAATAACACCAGCACGGAAACCGGCTTCACCCTGCCGCGCCTTTCGGCGATCATTGTCATCGGCGGAATGCGCAGCGCGATCTTCGCGGCACCCGGGCAGAAGCCAATGCTGGTGGCCGAAGGAGGCGCTATCGGCCCCTACCGGCTCACTTCCATCGCGCCCAATAAGGTGGAGTTGCTCGGCCCGGAGGGGGCAGTCACGCTGCACCCGCAATTCATGGCGGCCGCCCCAGCAGCGGTAGCAAATAATAACTGATGCGCGGCACCCGTTTCCTGACCTTGCTTGGCCTGTTGCTGCTTGGCTCCTGGAGCCCGCCACCAACGGCTGGCGAACCGGTAGCCCCCGTGCCGCCAAGCCGTGTTAGCGGGGCTGTGGCCAGCGTGAGTTACGGCACGCTGCCGCGGTCCGCGGGCGAAGCGGCGACACTGACACCCTCGGTCAACGGCGATATCTCGCTCAACTTCGCGGATACCGATATCCGAACCGTGGTCGAGCAGATCCTCGGCGGCATCCTGCATGCAAATTACACGATCGACCCGTCCGTGAGCGGGACGGTGACCTTGCGCACGGCCGCACCGCTGACGCGCGACGCCATGATTCCGACCCTGCAGACGCTACTCGCCCAGCACAATGCCGTGCTGGTGCGGTCGAACGGCTTGTACCGCGTCATGCCCGCTGGTCAGGCATCCGCACCGGCGCTCACCGCGGATGCCGCCATCGGCGGTGCTTCGGTGCTACCGTTGCATTACGCGTCCGCCCCGCAACTTGCCGCCATGCTGCAGCCTTATGCCGCGAACGGCGGCTCGATCATCGCCGATCCGGACCGCAACGCGCTGGTCATCAAGGGCGATCCCACCACGCGCGGCGCATTGGCAGCACTCGTGCAGGCGTTCGACGTCGATGCATTGGCTGGCCGGTGTTACGAGCTGTTCCCTGTCACGGACGGCAAGGCGCATGATTTCGCGAGCGCCTTTTCGGCGGCACTCGCCAAACAGGGCGATACAGAGAGCGCTGACGGGGTCACGGTGGTACCGCTCGAACGGATCAGCGCGGTGCTCGTCATCGCGCGTGCGCGGAGCTATTTCAGTGATGCCAAGCGCGTTTACGAGGTGCTTAAGCAGATGCAGCGCGAAACGGTCCGCAGCTGGCACGTTTTTTACCTTCGCAACAGCCGCGCCAACGATGCCGCCTATCTACTGCAGCAGGCCTTCACGCCGGATAACGTCACCGCGCAACCGGCCCAGGCAGCCTCGCCGAATGGCGCGGCGGCAACATCGCAAAGCTCGGCAGCCGGAGCGAGCGCGCTACTTGGCCCGCTTTCCGCCGCGTCGTCCAGCGGCACCGCACCGGGCCTCCGGATCATTCCGGACATGCAAAAAAACGCCTTGCTCGTCGATGCCACGCCGCGGGAAGACGCGCAGATCGAGGGCATGCTTGCCAAGGTCGATATCATCCCGTTGGAAGTGCGGATCGGCGTCACCATCGCCGAGGTCGATCTGACCGGCGCGCTGCAATATGGCACACAGTTCTTCTTCAAGTCCGGCGGCATCAATGCGGTTTTGAGTACCGGAACAAGCGCCGGCTTGGCCACCAACTTCCCCGGCTTCGTGCTGTCGGGTAATGGCGGCGATGCCGCACCTTTGGCCATCTCGGCACTGCAATCTGTAACCAAGGTGCGGGTTCTCTCGGCGCCGGAGCTGTTGGTGCTGGACGGCCAGGCCGCAAACCTGCAGGTCGGCAGTCTCGTGCCCTATCTCACCCAAACCTCGCAGGACACGACCAGTTCTGGCACGCCGGCGATCAACTCAATCAACTACCGGGAGACCGGCGTAATCCTGCGTGTCACCCCGCATATAGGCAGCGATGGGCTGGTCACGCTCGATATCGACCAGGAGATCAGCGGCGTTTCCCCCACCTTCACCACGGCCGGGATCAATTCGCCGACCTTCACCGAACGTGCGGTCACCTCCCGCATCACGATCCAGGACGGCCAGACACTCGGCCTCGCCGGCCTGATCTCCGGCAATGATTCGCATGAAAACCAGGGGTTTCCGTTCCTGAAGAACATCCCCGTGCTGGGCACATTGTTTGGATCTCAAAATAATAACCGGTCGCGCAAGGAGATGCTGGTGCTGATCACGCCGCATGTCATAGGCAGCCAGCAGCAGGCACTCGACCTGACGGCGGACCTGGATGAGCATTTGCATAACGCAGCGCAGGCGCCGGGCGTGCTGCAAGCCACCCCGGCCGGCGCCTCAGCCGATCCAAACGAGGCGCTGCGCGCCCAGGCGGCGCCGTGAAGCCCGGCCGCGATCGCGGCTTCGCGCTTCTGGTGGTGCTGTGGAGCCTGGTGCTGATCACGCTTCTGACCACGCAGATCCTGGCCTCCGGCCGCACGGCTTTGACACTCGCCGCAAATTTGCGCGACGCGGCCGAGGCGCGTGCGAGCGATGATGGTGCGATCAACGAGGCGATCTTTCACCTGCTCTCGAACGGTGCCAATCATTGGCCGGCCGATGGGAGCCCGCACGTGCTTGGCAGCGGCGACGTCACCTTAACGGTGCGCATCAACGGCCTGGCCGGCAAGATCAACCCCAATCTCGCCTCAACCGCGCTGCTGGCCGGCTTGTTTCAGGCCGTGGGCGGCGCGCCAAGCCAGGCAAACCAGCTGGCAAATGCGATCATCGCCTGGCGCAGCCCGGCGATTTCCAAAAGTGCTACGCAAGCGCTGCTGGCCAACTACCGGCGCGCCAACCTGCCCTACGGCCCGCCGGGCCAGCCCTTCGCTGATCTCAGCGAGCTCGCCGATGTGATCGGCATGCCGCCGTCTCTGCTGGCGAAAGCGTTGCCATATATGAGCCTTTACCAATCTGGCGATCCGGATCCCGCTCTGGCTGATCCGGTCGTGCGCAAGGCCCTCACCCTGTCCGGTCAGGCCGGGACCAACAGCAACGCATATGCAGGCAATTTCCCGGTGGTCTCGATCGACGCGCAGGTCGCCGGTCCCGGCAAGCTCGCCGTGGGCCGCAACGCGATCGTCAGCCTCGCTGGCGCGGACGCCGCGGCGCCGTTCCAAGTGTTGTCGCTCTCCGATGACGGCGGCGCGATAAGTTCAGACATTAACCCATAGCAGCGGCGGCGCTTTTTTGAAGCTTTACCGCGTAAAAAAACTTTTTCGATCTGGCGCCGGGAGTTTGCAACGCCCAAAGGCGCGCGCGATGAAATTTTCATCTCGCGCGCATGAGCTTCGAGTCACACGGTGCTATTTGTTACAGATCATCCCGGGGTCTTCCGGCTGCCCGGGCTTGTCCGCGCTGCCGAGCGAACAAAGGTCGTACTCGAGCCCTTGGCGTGTTGAAGGTTGCTGATAAAAATACGGATGGCCCCATGGGTCCATCGGTAAATTGTTGGTTTTCAGATACGGCCCCGCCCAGCTATCAACATCGTCCGGCTTGGTGATCAATGCCCGCAAGCCGTCTTGCGTGCTGGGATAGCTTCCTGCATCGAGCTTGTAGAGATCAAGCACCGAGCCGACCTGCGCGATTGATTGACGCGCAATCGAATCCTTCGCATGGCCGAGCTGGCGCAGCACTGCTGGCGCCACCAGGCCGATCAAAAGCCCAAGAATAACGATAACAACAAGCAGCTCTAACAGAGTGAAGCCGCCTTCTCCGTCATCCGGCTTTAGAAAAGCCTCGGTATTATGTGACAATTCTGTGTCGTTCATGGTTGCCTGTTATGCTCCGGTTACCACATTGCTATAACACCTTGCTACAGTCGGCGAAACTGCGAATGCGGGGCCAGGAGAGTTGAAGAATGATCGCCTATTTGAAATGCATGCTGATCGTCGCCGCCACGACCGGATTGCCGCCACGCGTGCTGCCGGTCATCCAGTCGATCGAGGGAGGTGCTGCCGGCATGGTCACGCCCGATAGCAACGGAACCGCGGATCTTGGCGTGATGCAAGTGAATACAATCTGGATTCCAGTACTCGCCGCTCGCGCGGGGCTTTCACCGGCGCAGACAGAGAAACAATTAATCGACGATCCTTGCTTCAACATCGCCGCCGCGGCACTCATCTTGCGGTCTTATCTAGCCGAAACCAACGGCGATCTCCTGCCCGCGATCGGCGATTACCATTCGCATACGCCAGCGCTCAACAACGCCTATACCACACTCGCTGAACGCACGGCCCGCCGGTTATTTGTGGATGAGACGCCCTGATCGAGCGCCTAATCACGGTGAGCAGCGTCTCTCAAGCGGCTTCTGAATAGAAAAGTCCCGCCTGGAGTCATTGGAATTCCACCAGCCTCTCCTCAGGGCAGCTTCATGCCATTGATGTATGCGGCCACCTCCCGAGGTATTGGAACTGAAGCCAAAGTCGCGCGAAAGCCGGGAGGCCGGTAATCGAGCATAGCCATCAGGCATTAGCTGCCTGACTTTGATGCGCTTTAAACGTTTTGCGGATGCTTTGCTTTAGGTTTTTCGGGAAGCGGCTGAGTCGGGCTGCCGCCACTGTAGCCGAGGATTTCGACAATCCAGATGGAGGGCTGCGGCGCCGCCTGATTCCCGCCCGTGGCATTTTCCGCCGCCTGCGCCGCGGCGCCAGCAGCACCGTTGGCGCCGGTGAACGAACCGACGCTGGGCGCGGAACTGGCCGGCACGCCAGTGGTCGCACCTTGCACCTGAATGTTCGCGCCGTTCAGCACGTGCAACGCCGCGATGTTGAGGTTACCGGACCCACGGATGCCTGCCTCGCCGGCGTCAATGGTGCCAAAGGGCGCCACCAGGTCGATGTTGCCGGGCAGCACCGAGGGGATCGGGTTCAGCGTGGCGATGCCAGCACCGTTGGACGGCGCGGTGGGTGAGAGGAAGACATTGCCGTAATTGTCGTACACGCGCTGCAGCGGCGTGTAGTCGATGGTGGTTTTGGAGCCTTGTCCGGCATTGATATTGCCTTGCTCCGACCAGATCACGATATTGCCGCCGAAGGTGGTGAGCACACGGCTTTCCCCTAGCAACACGCTGTTGAGCGTGTAGATGTTGATGTCGCCGGAACCCTGGGTGATGAAGCCCGCGGAGGCGGGTGGGCTCGTGCCTTCGACGCCGATGATGGTCTGGCCGCCCGGCGTCATCGTCTCAATATTGCCGCCGAATTCGGTGTGGATGCCGGAGCCGCCTGTCATGGTGATATCGCCGGTATAAGTGATTGGCTGGCCGCTGGCATTCATTGCGGGGAACAGCGCGGCAATCGCGGTCTTACCAAGCAGATAGCTTTTGTAGCGCACGCTGGAGGCGTTGTTGTATTCCAACCCCGAGGCGTTCAACTCTTGGTAATACAGGTTCCGCAGAAACACGTCCTGCTGGCCGCTGCCCAGGGTGAGAAAATACGCGTAGGCACCGGCCTGCGTGCCGGTGTAGCCATAATTTGCCTGCAGCCAGTTATAAAGCGAGGCATCGTTGGCGTTGATGATATCGCTCGCATTGGTAAGGCTGAGCGTGCTGGCGGGGTTCAGGAACAGATCGGCGAAGCCGGAATAATCCGGCCCGGCGGTACCCACGCCGGCGAGCACGCTGATGCCCGCGCCACTGTTGCGGTCGTTCGGGTTGATATCGAACACCGGACCGATGCTGTCGATCGTCCCCCCTTGATACGCCGCATTGACGCCAGTGCCTGTCTGATCGACCAGATTGATGTAACCCCCGGCCTGCACCACAAGATTGCCGGGACCGGCAATGTTGAAACTGCTTTCGATGATGTTGCGGCCGGCGGTGATGCTGGTGATGTCGGTGGGCGACAGGTTGAGGAAGGTGTCGGGCGACGCAATCGTTCCACTATCGACGATGTCGCGGCCTGCGTAGATGTCAAACGGTTTGGCGGCGATCAACTGCTGGCTGGTGGTCCCGCTGGCGGGGGTGAACTGGCCAAATTCGATATTCAGGATATCGCCCGTACCGGCGTAGACGAGTGCTGGTTGCACATCCCCCGCATGCAACGCGCCGGTTGGCGTATCCGCGCCGAAATCAATCAGTAGCCCAGGGCTGTTCGGGTTATGATTGGTGTAGATGGGGAAACCGTTCGCGTTGTTAACGCTAATGCCTGGGTTGAACGGCGTGGCGACCGTCGAGAGTGCCGCGCCGGACATTGTGACGATCGCGCCCTCGCCGATGATCGAGTTGGCCGCGAGTAATTGCAGCTGCCCATCTGCGGATGGCGCCAGTTCCACCGGCGTGGACCCAAAGTAGATATTGCCGTTCTGGGAGGTCACCGATAGATTCGGTGGATAAAAATTACTCGCCGCGGTGTTCTGGCTACCGTCGGCGGAATTTGACTCCACCGGCGCCACATCGCCACCGGCGGAAAACAGGCCGATGCCCGTGGAGGACGTCCATAGCGAGAAATCCGTGCTGCCGCCGCTGGTGCGGCTGATTTTCTTATGGCCGTTAACGAAATTGACCGGCGTGGAGTTGGTCATGTTTTGCACCGTGCCCGGGTTGCCGGCGCCGTCGATAACCAGATCGCCGCGCGCATTCACCGTGACCGTGCCGTCACCTGGCAGCAGGTCTATGCCATTGCCAAAGTTCGCCGCCTCGGAAACCAGCGGTGACAGAAAGCGCGGATCCTGGCCGGCCAGGACACCAAACTGCGGTACTATATTGCCAATCGATCCGGCGCTGAGCATGGTGTTGCCGCGCAAATTGGAAATCACGCCGCCGGCATCCCCGGTACGGCTAGGCAACAAACTCGATTGGATGGAGAGGAAGTTTAGCGCGCCGCCGATTTTCACGGCCATTTCGCCGCCGCCATTCTGCACCAGCGTGCCATTGGCTTGCACCCGGCCGTTGGATGCCACGACCAGGTTGAGCCCGCTGGCGTTGCCGCCGGTATCGACCGTGAGATTGCCGCCACCCAGCGTGCCGATGCCCTGAAAGCCAGTGTACTGCACGGCCGGGGTGCCGCTCTGAGCTGAACCGGCAGTAAGATTGAGCGAGCCAAATTCGATCCACCAGGCGCCAGGCTGCCCCGCCCCGCCTTGGCGCCACAGCCAGCCGCCCACCGCATCGCTATTGGTGATGGTCGCCGACAGTAAATCGCCATTCGGGTTAAGCAGCTGGGAGCTGTTGATGAAGCCGTTCAGATTGCCTTGCGCGGAGACCAGCACATTGCCGCCGCCGGTTGGATAATTGGCTTGGTAATGGGCCACCAACGCCGCCAGCGCCGTATTTGATTTGCCGAGCAGGCTGGTGCTCGTGCCATAGCCTTGCGCCAGGTTATAGGGATTCTTGCCATTCACCAGGATCGGCGCACTCTGCGCGCCGGCGGTGTACACGCCATAGGCGGAGTTTTCGTTGATCGAACCGCCGGCGATCAGGCTGAGCGAGCCAGTGCCGGTGCGCACCACGCTGAACGCAGGCACCACCGAGACGTAATTGACCGCATAGGTCGGCTTGCAACTCGCCGGATCGCTGTTGCATATCTTGGCATTTTTGGGATTGCTCGGGTTGTGCAGCGGCGGCACGGTGATCAGGTTGGTGGTCTGGCCGTAATGGGTATCGGCCAAGGTGATGTCACCACTGACGCCAGCGGCTGCCAAAGCGCTCGATGAGCGAACCACCCCGGGGTTGGCGGCGGAGGTGTCCGCACCGGATACCAGGCTGATCGACCAGGACATATCGCCCGCGGGCAAGAGCTTCGCCAAGCCATAGAGCTGGCCTTGCGTTCCGCCGGCGACCGGCCTGGTATCCACCACCGCCGGCACCGGCGTGCCATCCGGGAAATATAGCCGTTGACCGTTCGGATCGGTGGGGAGTTTGAGACCGGCCTCGCCCTTGACGAAGTTCAGCGCGCTGCCGGCCGGGATGAACGAGCCCGCCAGAAGTTGCAGATTAGAGGCCAGCACCACGCCGGTGTTGCCGTCGGAGAGGCTGGTGGTGACGGTGAATGGCGTATTGGCCGGCCAAGTCACCGGACCTACGTTGATGGAAAACGGCAGCGTGCCGCCGGCGGCAATTACTGCTTGATTGGGGATCACGCTGCCCGCCGGCACCACCTGGCCCTGAGCGAACAGCACCACGCCCTGCGCGTTGGTGATGTTGCTGGTGGCGACGAAGGCAACGCTGGTGACCTGCCTACCGTGCAGGGTGAGTGCCACCGGCGCGATGGCTCCGGCTTGAAACGACCCGCCGGTGATCGGCACGGCGAAATTCAATGGCGTGCCATCGGCAAAGCTGCTGCCCTTGGCCGCGGTGATCGCGGTGGGCAATGTTTGGTTCTGGCCAAAGGGTTCGCCGCCACCATACACCACCCAGCCCGTGGCAAATTCGGTGCCGGCGTCGCTGATCGGCTTTTCGAACCCGTCGGTGATGCTGCCATAGATGTTGAGGTTGCCGCCGGCGCGGATCAGCAGCACGCCGGGCTCGCCGGAGCCGTATTGGCCGGGGATCACGCCGGGCCCGTAACGATAGCCGGCGAGGTTGAGATCGCCCTGTACGGTGAGATCGCCGTTCGGCGTGGCGCTGACGATCTGGACGCCGGGGCGCAAGTGATAATTGGAGCCGTAAGCGCTCAGCCCGGCGGCACGCGCGGCGAGATCGGTATTGCTGGCCGCGTTGGTCATGAAGGGCAGCGTGTCGCTGGTGTTGATCTGGTCGAGATAGGCTTGCGTGATCAGCGCATCCGGCGCGCCGGTGACGGTGCCGGCGGGATCTGCCAGGCCGTTATAGGTCCAGAAGGCATTGACCGCGATGGTGGCGGCACCCGTAATGTTCACGGTGCCAGCGGCGTTGATATTGGCGTCGCCAGAGGTGGCGCTGGTGAGGCGCGGCACGTTCAGCTCCAGATCGCCACGCGCCACGCCATCAGCGGATGCCAGATTGATTTGCGCGCCGGAGGCAAGCGTGAGTTCGCCGGTGCTGGTGGTCAGGCTAACCGTGGGCGCGTTTGCCGCGGGAATTGGCACGCCATAGCTGTCCACCTGCAGCACCGTGCCATGCGCGTCCAGCACGGCGGTGGAAGCGATGGTGAGGTTGTTGGAGGCGGCGAGATTGATGCTGCCGCCGCCATTGCCGCTGGCATCGATCAGCCCGTTGACCGTAAGGCTGCCATTGTCGAGCGAGACCGTGACGGCATGCGCCTGCACGCCGTTGCCAATGGTGAGGTCGCCTTGCTTGATATCGAAGCTGCGCGCTTGGAAAAACTGGCCGGCGTCAAGGCTGGCATTGAGCGCCGCGAAATCGCCCAGGTTCTGCGCGCGAATGCCGAACGTGCCGCTGGCATAGCCGCCGGTGGACGAGCCGAGGAGCGTACCGAGCAGCGAAACCTGCCCAGCAGCGGCGTTGGTCGCGGTAACGGTCACGCTGCCAGCGGTGTTATGGACCGCGGACACATTGATCACCGAGCCAGCCGCCTGACTGATATTGCCGGCGGCACTCTCCATGACCAGATCGCCGCCGAAGCCGTAGATGGTTTGATTGACGTTGGTGGTGGTGACACCAGCCAGGTTGATCAGCGAGCCGGCGCCCAGGGAGATATTGTTGGCGGCCTGGAGGTTGAGCTTGCCGCTCGGCAGGATCACCGCGCCGGTAATGTTGATCGTCGCACCGGTGAGATCGATCTCGCCGCCAGCCGCCTCGGTGGCGAGGCTGGTCGCAGTCGCCGTCCCGGCGGCGGGGCCAACATTCACGGCACCGCCGGCGGTGAAGCCGATGGTTGCCTGGTTGGCGGCGGTAAGCAGCGGGGTCGTAAGATTGAGCGCGCCGCCGATGCCGGCCTGCCCGAAATGCGGCTGCGATTGATAGACCGCCAGGCTGCCCTGGTTGTTGGCTGTGATTTCGCTGCTGGCATTCAGATTGACGGTTGAGAAGCCGAGGGTCAGCCGGTTCAGCGGCACGTCCCGCTGCGGCAGATCGAGATTTGAATAGCCGAAAACGATGTTCTGGGCGTTAAGGTCAAGTGTTCCAGAGCCGGTGCCGGGACCGTTGGTGACGGCGCCGCCGGGCAGGCTTGAAACGCTCGCGCCACTCTGCGCATCGACCGTGGAAATGCCGTTCCATACGATGGTGTTGGCGCTGATCGTGGCGATGTCCCCTGCGCCACCGTAGCCGTAGATGGCGGGGGTGTTGATGACCAGCTGAACATTGGAACCGGTCAGGTCGAGCGCCGTGGTGCCGTAAAAATTCAGTGAATCAGCGGCGGTGAGTTGGATAATCTGCACCGCCGGCACGCCGAGCGCCGGGATGCCTTGCGTTAAGGCTTGCAGCACCGCCGGTGTCAGCAACAGGCCGGACGGCGCGGTGGCGCCGAGTGCCTGCGGATCGCCGATATTGATCTCAGGCACCGCGAGATCGAGATACTTACCGCCATAGCTGGCGTTCACGCCGATATTGACCGCCGCGGAGGTGGAAAAGGCGATCGAGCCGCCGGTATAAATTTTCGCGCCGTCCTGCACCGTGATCGGGCCATAATCGGGGACGGAGGCTGGCGTGTTGCCGTAACTCAGATAGCCATTCCCGACATCGAGCACGCTGGCGCCCTGGTTGTTGAGCAAGCCGAAGGTGCTGGAATCGGCCAGCAGCGTGCCCTGCCCGAGCGTATCGATTTCGGAGCCGGATTTGAGCGTTATGCCGCCGGAGAGCGCCGTGATCACCACCCGCGCCGCGGTCAAGGTCGCGCCCTTTTCGAGCGTGACGCCAGTGATGTTGGCCTGGTTTCCCGCGCCGGCGGCGCCGAGTTCCAGGATGAACGGCTTGAAGGCGTCGATCTGTGCCGCGCTGAGCGAAACCGTGCCGGCGGGCAGGCCCGCCACCGGCGCCGCGCCGTAAATATCGAGGCTGGCTGGCGTCGCGGCAAATGCCGCGCCGCTGATCTGCAACGTGCCGCCGATGCCGCCAGCCTCCGCCTGAAACAACGTCAGACCCGCATTGATCACCGAGGCAGACGTTGAGGCCGGCAGGATCAGGTCCAGTGTGCCTGCGTCAATCGGCAGCACTGGCCGGATGGCGCCAAGGCTGGCGGCGGTGGCGATCAGGAATTGGCTGTAATTTTCCGTGTTATATTGCGAATAGTTCTGCACCACCGCACCCGGCGTGATGGTGAGATTGCTCGCCAGCGTATTGCGCACATTGGTGTTGGCGAGCGCCGTGAACCCGGCCACCGAATAGGAGCCATTAGTGAGTGGGGTAACGGTGGCGGCCGCGAGGCTGGCGGCGCCGTCGAACTCCACGCGGTAGCCGCCTGGGGTTAGCGCATATGCCGCTGGCAGCAGCGTGTAGCGGCCCGGCGCCAGGCCCGGCACGCCGGCTGGGATGATGATGCTGGAGCCCAGCCCCGGCGTGGAACCCTGGGCGCCGGAAGCGGTATAGGCCACTGCCTGCACCGGTTGATTGCCCGCGACGATCGCGTAGACCGGGTTGGTGGCAAGGGTTGGCTGGGTGACGCCGCTGGCGCTGATATTCAGCAGGGGCGTGGTAAGCGCGTTGCTGGAGCCGCCCTGGCCGCTGATGAAGCCAGCACCGGTGAGCGTGCCGCCACCGCTCAGGTCGAGCACGGCGCCGGCCTGCACATCGGTGGTCAGCGCGGCAATGGTGATGGTGCCGGTGCCGGCACCGTTGGTGACCCCTGGAAGGCCAAAAGTGGCGCTGGTCGCGCTCTTAATGGGCTGACCGTTGACATCGTAGGTCACGCCGTCAGTCGTGCCGCCATAGGGAATGGTGAGGCCCGCGGCGCTGACCGAGGTGAGGCTGCCGGGGAGGAACTCGACCGCGGTATTCGGGTCGCCGCCACCAACGTTGTCACCGATAAATTCGCCGATCCCGCCCAAGGTGATGCTGCCGAGCGGCTGCCAGATGACGCCACCCTGCTTGATGGTGGCGGCTTCAAAGGTCAGCGACCCGCCAAGCAAATCCGGGGCCGATGGCGTGGTTCCGGGGGTTTTGCTGATGGTCAGCACGCCGTTTGGATTGAAATTGCCATTGGTGACACTCGGTACCGGAGAATAGCCCGCGACGACCAGGGCCGAAGTGCCCATGGCGTAGGTTTCGCGCGCGGTAAGATTAAGGTTCCCGGTCGTGACGAGATTGGTGACCGCGCTGCTGTCGGCGGCAAGCGGCGGGGCGAACCGCAGATCGCCGCTGCTGTTCAAATTCACCGCGGCAAAACCAGCGAGGTCGATGGCCGGGCTGGCGCCTTGCGCCGGCAGCACGCCGCCGAAGCGCACTTGGTTGGCAATGTCGATCAGCGCGGCGTTCACTGTGAAGGCGCCGCTTGGCGTTTGCCCCGAATACCCGGAGATCAGCGCAAGCGGATTACCGTTGATCCCATTGACGTCAGGAGTCTGGCCGCTCAGCAGCACGTAAGGCGCGTTCAACGTGACCGCGCCGGTTGGGCTGCTATCGGTGACGTAACCTTCCTCCAGGCTGATCGACTGAGCGGTGCTTAGCGTGACATTGCCCTGAAACACGAAGGCGTCGCGCGTGAACAAGGTGACGCTGCCGAACCCGCCGGCCTGGATCTGCTGCGCGCTGATCTGCGCGGTGCCGTCAACCAGGGCCGCGCTGGCTGCGCCGGGTTGCAGGTCCACGGGCTGTAGCGGGCCAGGATTGTTTTGCGTGATGGTGAAGATGCGCGGCGTCAACTCGGTTCCGCTGGGACTCAGAACCTGATCCGCTTCAAGGGTCATCGCCAGACTGCCGCCCGCGGCGTCCGGGCCACCGGCAGCGGCAATCAACGTGCCGTCATTGTAGATGCCTTCCTGCGAGGCGAGAGAAATTGAGCCGCCGGAACCTTCTACCTGGATCGGCTGTCCGGCCGGCAACGCGCTGGTAAGGCCGGGTGAGAGGCTGGAAGCCGCGATCTGATCCGTGGCCGCGCTGCCGGAAGCCTCTACGGCCGCACCCTGGCGGATAATGACCGAGGCTGTCGAAGTCTTGCTGCCAAGAGTGATATTGCCGCCGGCAGGCGCCAGGCTAATGGTATTGCCGGCGGCGTTGGTGAAGGTGACGGGCTGGGCGCTGGCATCGAGCACGGCGCCCGAGCCAAGCCAGATCGAGGTGATGCCAGTGCTGACGGGCAGCGTGGATTGCGTGTTAAAATCGCTGACGGCCGAGATGGTGCCGCCGGGCGCCTGCAGAGTGCCGTCGATGGTGATCTGGCCGGGCGCTTCCAGATTGATCGCCTGGCCGGGATCAACATTGATGGCAGCACCTTCACCGATGCTGAGCACCGGCACGGTGGTGATGGTGGCACCGGTGAGCACGGCGATATCGGCGCTGAAACTTGCGCCCGCGCGCTGGGCGATGGCGGTATAGGTGTTGTTCGGGCTGT
This sequence comes from uncultured Alphaproteobacteria bacterium, assembly GCA_963696195.1. Classification (GTDB taxonomy): domain Bacteria; phylum Pseudomonadota; class Alphaproteobacteria; order Acetobacterales; family Acetobacteraceae; genus Acidocella. The sequence goes on along the minus strand of OY968826.1, from coordinate 194,080 downwards.
AGAGCGGGTTAAGCGCCACGGTTAACGCGCTGGCGGGCGCCGCCCCCGTGGGCGTCAGGTCGCTGGCGGCGGAAAACTGATAGGTGGGCTCCGTCACATCGACCACGGTGCCGGGCGCAACCGTAATGCTTCCCGTGCTGTTCAGGTTATAGGCCGAGAAGCCCTGGGTGAAAAACGCCGGGGCGAGCGCCACCACGGTGGGATCATTCGTCGCCGCGGACGTGGCTGCGATTAGAAAGGATGGCGCCGAGAGCGTCAGCGCGCCGCCTTTGGTGGCGCCAATGGCGTCGAGCGTACCGCCAAGGGTCAGGTTGCCGGTGGGGAACGGAATGGCTTGGCTCGGCGTGGCGGCGGCGAGCGATATGGCGCCGCCAGCGCCTCCCTTGGCAGCACCGCTGGCGGTGATCATGCCGCCGGACGAGGTATCGATCCGGCTGCCCGCGCCCAGGGTCAGATTGTTGACCGAACCCAGGGTCACCGCGCCGCCATTGATGAAGGCCTGGGTGAAGGTGATTGACGGGTCCAACACGAGGTTGGTCCATAGCCCCGCGGTGCTGATGGTGGCGCCGGGGGCCAAAACCGTGTCCCCGGTGGAGCTGCCTCCGGCGGGCGGGTTTGGCAATTGCATCGTGGTCGGCGTGCCATCCACGGTGGCGATCTGACCCGCCGACACGCTGCCTCCAGGTGCTGTCAGATTGGCGCCGATATCAACGCTGGAACCGAACAGCGAGACCTGCCCGCCCGGCGCCAGGACCAGCGGCGCGGTGATGTCAAGACTGCCATTGGTGATGACCTGCAGCCCGCCCAGCCCGAAATTGTTGATCGAACCGGCATTAAAAATGGTGGTTCCGGCAAGCTCCGCTGCAATCGGCGTGGTGAGGCCGCCGGCGATGGGCGCGGTGGCGCCGAACGAGACATTGGTATCGGCCGGGAACAGGTTGGCCCCATTCAGCGTGGCGATGATAAGGCTGCCGGGCTCGGCCACGTTATTCTGCCGCAGCGTGTAGGGGTCGGTGACGCCCGCTGGATCGGCTACGGTCTGCTGCGCGCCGTTCACCGCGCCAGCATTGATGGTGCCGTTAAAAATCGTGGTGGGAGAGCTGAGCGTGAGGGTCCCGGCGGCGCGGCCGACGGTGTAGCCCGGCTGATAAATCTCAGCCGGCGCGTTCAGTGCATTACCGGTATAAATGCCGGTATAGGTGAGGCCGGCGGGCGCGTTGTTGACGTTGTAAATCTGGCCGTCGCTGGCCACGAGATAGCTCTGCGCCAAATAGCCGCCCTGGTACTGCAGCGAGCCGCCGGCGACGTTAAAATTGGAGCCGGCCTGCGTAACAATCGCGCCGGCGGAACCTGTCGAAAGGTCGATGCTGCCGCCAAGTGCCGTATATTCGCCGATCGTGTGGCCGACATTGGCGAGATAACCGGAGACTTCCAGCAGGCCGCCAGCGGTGTAGTCACGGTTGGTGGGATAGGCGGCGCTGGCCGGTACCAGGCTGAGTGTCCGTGCATCGACATAAACGTTAGCGTTGCGCAGATTCTGCGTCAGCCGGTTCTGAGGATTGTCGCGCAGTTCATAACTCTGGATGTTGACGGCGATGTCGTTGGCCGACATCGGGAGCGGCACGCCGTAGCTGCCGGAGACGTCGACGATGGCACCGTTATCCGCCTGCACGCGCGTCACGGCCGAGACCGAAATTTGGCCGCCGGGAGCCGAGGTGTCCGAGCCGTTCTGGAATTCCACGGTGCCGCCGGAGACGATCTCGACCCGCGACGCCCCTTGCTGGTCGGCGAGCTGGCTAAGGTTGTCGAATTGTTGATTGAACTGCGAGGCACGCTCGGCGTTGGCCGTCGCGGAAGCGGCGATCAAGGCGGCGCGCTGGCTGTCTAATTCGGTGGCGGTGCTGGAGAGGTCTGGCTCGATCAAAGTGTAGCCGTTGCTACCCAGCGTGACGCTGCTGAACGGATCCGACGCCGAAGACAGCAGGTGAATGGTGCCACGCGCATCCACCGACGTGGTGGAAAGCAGCAGCCCGTTCTGGTTCACGGTTTCACCGGCCAGCGTAATGTCGCCGGTACTAGCAGTGATGATGCCGGTATTCTCAACCAGACCGCTACCGCCGGGAGTTAGGCTGCTGCCTAAAGTATTAAGCTGCACCGCGACCTCATTACCCTTGGTGGTGGAGGTTGGGTTGCTTGAGGTGCCATAGCCGGGGCGAACCAGAAAATTGTCGCCCGCGGCAAGTACAGCCTGACCGTCCGGCGTGCTGATGGTGCCGCTGTTTTGCACCTGGCTGCCCAGCAGCATCACGAAACCGCCGCCATCGGTAACCGCGGCGGGGGCGCTGGTCGCGATGAGCGCGCCGGGCTGCACAATAATGGCACCGCCGGCATTGGTGAAGCTGGGGGCGTAGGTCGATCCAGCCTCGGTGCTATAGATGCCATTGGCGAGAAACTGGCTGGTGTTTATATTGCCCGAAGAGGCGATCAAAGAACCGGCATTGATCTGCGAGGCGCCGCCGAAAATGATCCCGTTCGGGTTGATCAGATATACCTGCCCGCTCGCCTTGATGGATCCCAGAATCTGGCTCGGCACGCCGCTCGCGGCAATCTCGTTCAAGGCCACCCAGTTGGTATTGCCCTGCTGGTTGAAATCCACCGTGGTGTTGCGGCTGACGTTGAAGGTGTTCCAGCTCAGTATCGCCTGCGCCGCGGTCTGGTTGATCGTGACCGTGGTTTGACCGCCACTGCTGACTTGCGTCGGCGTTTGCGCACCGGTCCAGGTGGTGACTGGATTGGCGACGCCTGAAGAGGCCAGACCGCTATCGGGCACAAGGCCGCCGGTCTGCAAACCGTCCGGCACTGAACTTGGCGCGGTGAGCGCCAAGTTAGTTGCGGCGGCCTGCAAGTTTTCCATCGCCTGTATCGCGGTGGTGGCGCGCGATAGTTGGTTCTCCGCCTGCAACGCCACCGCCTGCGCCTGCTGTTGCGTCACGAGATTGGCGGTGATGCTGGACGGGATTGGCGCGACGGCCGAGCCAGCCTGCGAGAGAATGCCTGCCGCATGCGCGCGCATCACGGTGCCGCCAGCAAGCCCAAGGGCTGCAAGCGCGATACCGCCGAGCAGGATTTTTTGCCGCGCGCGGCCGGCGGAATTTTGATCAGGTGCGGTCATGCTTGCGGGATCCCAGCCACTGCACGGGCGGCAAAAATCTGACCGTGCCGGAGTGACCGGAGGTGCGGAGCGGAGAGTCGGGGCATGAAATAACCAGTGCAGTGATGCCGCATAATGCGGCACTAACTAACAAACTGCAAACCAGTCATAAAAAATTTATGTTTCTCCGGAAGGAGTATATCATGTCGATGATGAAATAGATTTTGATCTTAGCAGGAACGGAACTCTATATTAAGAATATTACGTGACAGTTTAGCCAGCAGATTGATGATGAATTCTTAAACTAACTTTTCTTCAAATTAAGTTAATCTTTCTTCAAATCGACACCTAAACGGGCTGGACGCTGGGTTCGCATGTCACATATAGGCAGCCCCATGCTTCTGCATTTTCAGCGTTGGACAAATTTGGCCGTAAAAATTTGCGTCTGCACCGCAGGTTTCCCCGGACACCGTGGCAAAACGGCGCACCGCGGGGCGCGAGTTGGGCTGCGCCGTCCTATCCTGTCATCCGTGGTGCTGGCCTTGATGGCTGGGGCGGGCATGCGGAGTGCCGCCGCCCAGCCAGCGCCGGGTGCTACCGTGCCTAACACCATCACGATTAATAGTTACACGGTGCAAGGCAATCACCTACTTTCCGAAATCGATATCGACAACGCCGTGTACCCATATCTTGGCCCTGGGCAGACCGTGCGGAGCGTGGATGCGGCGCGCGCGGCATTGCAAAAAGCCTATGCTGATAAAGGGTATCAAACCGTTGCGGTGCAAATTCCACCGCAGCATGTCCAGGGCGGCGTGGTGGTTCTGAAGGTTGTGGAGGAGCCGGTGGGGCGCCTGCATGTCAACGGCTCACACTATTTTTCGTTGAACGAGATCAAGGCGCAGGCACCATCGCTGGCGCCTGGTCAGGTACCTAATTTCAAGCGGATCAAGCACGATATCATCGCCCTCAACCAATGGCCGGACCGCCAGGTGATCCCGACACTGCAGGCGGGCGCGCAGCCGCAGACGGTGGATGTCAATCTCAACGTCAAGGACAGCCCGCCGCTGCACGGCAGCCTCTCCTTGGACAACCGTTATAGTGCCAACACGATGCCGCTGCGGGTCGATGGTTCCTTGACCTATGACGATTTATGGCAGCGCGGCGATACGATTAACGCCGCCTTTCAGATCGCGCCACAGGAGCCGTCCGAGGCGCTGGTATTCACCGGCTCTTATGTTGCCCGCATCCCCAATGCGGATTGGTTAACGCTGCTCTTTTACGGTCTGACTTCGAACAGCAACGTATCCACTGTCGGCAGCACCAATGTGGTCGGTAAGGGGCAGGTCATTGGCGCACGCGCACTGGTCACCTTGCCAAGCGGCAGCGGATTTTTCAACACGCTGAGTGCCGGCCTCGACTACAAGCATTTCGACCAGGACGTGACGCTGGGCAGCGGCAGCAACATCGCGCCGATCACCTATTATCCGTTCACGGCCACCTACAGCGCCTCCTGGCAAGGGGATGCATCGACCACCACTCAGCTCGATATCGGCCCGACTTTCAATGTCCGCGGCCTCGGCTCAAGCCCGGCGGCCTTCACCGTCAAGCGCGCTGGCAGCGAAAGCAATTTTATCTATCTGCGCGGCGATTTGTCCCGGCAGCAGAATTTGCCGCGCGGCTTTCAAATCTACGTCAAGGCGCAGGGCCAGCTTTCCGACGAACCTTTGGTGAACAGCGAGCAGTTCTCCGTGGGTGGCCAGGACACCGTGCGCGGCTATCTCGAATCCGAGGTATTGGGCGATGACGCGGTCACCACCTCCGTGGAACTGCGCAGCCCGCCGCTCGCGCAATATATCAGTCCGAAGGTCTCCGACTGGAGGATATTTCTGTTTAATGACGCCGGCTGGGCGAAGATACTCGACCCGCTGCCGGAACAGAAATCAAAATTCGACCTCGCCAGCGTCGGCGCCGGCACCCGGATTCAACTGATCAATCATTTGAACGGTTCGGTCGATGTCGCATTGCCGCTGCGCAACTCGGTGGCGACGCGGGCGGATCAACTGCGGATCGAATTCCGCGTGTGGGTGCAATTCTGATGCAATTCAATAAGCAGTATTTTTCTGGGGGTTCCATGGGTCAGCGACCAAAAGCGGGTAAATTCATCGCGGCGCTCACGCTCGGCGCCATCGCCGTGCTGGCGCTAAAGCCGGCGCCTGCTCACGCATGGTGGAACGGTGACTGGGCGGCGCGCAAGGCCATTACCCTTGATACCAGCAGTGCAGGCGCGAATATTTCCGACCCGATCGGCACGACGCCGGTGCTGGTCCGGCTCGATGTCAGCGATTTCACCTTCGATGCCGCCAATCCCGATGGCAGCGATCTTCGTTTTGTCGCTGGCGACGACAAGACCCCCCTCGCCTATCACATCGAAAAATACGACCATCTGCTGGGCCAGGCGTTCATTTGGGTGAGCGTGCCGGACCTGAAACCCGCGTCGCAGACCAATATTTATCTGTATTACGGGAACCAGAAGGCAACCGCCGGCGACGATGCCAAGGCCACGTACGACGCGAACATGGTCGCGGTCTATCATTTTGGTGAGCATAGCGCGCCGCCGAAGGACTCGACTAGCAACGGCAATAACGCCCTGACCCCCGGCCAGGCGGATGATTTTGCGCTGATCGGCCCCGGCGAGCGGCTCGATGGCCAGAGCACGATCCAATTGCCCGGCTCGCCTTCGCTGGCATGGACAGCTGGCCAGGCGATGACCTGGTCGGCCTGGGTGAACGAGACGAACCTGCAGCCCGATGCCGTGCTCTACAGCCGCACCGATGGCACCAATACCGTACAAATCGGCGTGGATAACGGTATCCCCTTCGTGGCCGTGACCAACGCGGCGGGCACGCAGCGCACGAGCGCCGGGACCGCGACCACGGCGGCGAGCTGGCACCAGCTCACGGTGGTGACGGGCGCCAACATCACGCTCTATGTCGATGGCGTCTCCTACGGCACGCTGGCGGCCCCGCTGCCGGCCTTGAACGGCATTGCCTATCTCGGCGGCGACGCCAGCACGGGCACGGTTGCCGCCGCCGCCACAGCACCTGCAACGCCGCCCCCGGCAACGCCGGACAGCTCTGCCAAGGCGGCAGCCGCCAAGCCGGCAGCGGAGCCGCCCACTGCGGCCGCCACTGGCTTTATCGGCAGCATTGACGAGCTGGAGATTTCCAACGTCGCGCGCCCCGTGGGCTTCATCAAGTTCGCCGCGTACGGGCAGGGTAACAACCCGCTCGCCGGCAAGCTGCTGGCCTATGGCACGGAGGAAAAACCGGCGAGCTGGTTCAGCGGCCCTTTTGCCGTCATCCTCGGCTCGGTGACCCCCGATGGCTGGGTCATCATCGGCATTCTGACGTTGATGGCGCTCGTCAGCTGGACGGTGATGGCGGATAAAATCTCATATGTGAACCGCGTCGGGAAAGCCAACGACAATTTTCTGGAGCGGTATCGCAACCAGAGTGGCGACCTGACCTCTCTGCCGCAGGACAACGACAATCTTGCCGGCCTTGAAGCCTCGCCGCTTTACGGCATCTATCAAATCGGCGCGCACGAAATCCGCAAGCGTTTTGCTCACGAGCACGGCGAACGGCTGCTTTCCGCGCAATCCATCGCGGCGATCCGCGCGGCGCTGGATGGCGCCATGGTTCGCCAGACTCAGAAGCTGAACAGGTCCATGGTGCTGCTGACGATCGCCATCTCCGGCGGCCCGTTTCTGGGGCTGCTCGGCACGGTGATGGGCGTGATGATCACCTTCGCCACCATTGCCGAAGCCGGCAATGTCAATATCAACGCCATTGCCCCCGGCATTTCCGCAGCCCTGGTCGCCACCGTGGCGGGCCTGGTGGTCGCTATTCCAGCCCTGTTTGGCTACAACTATCTCAACTCGCGCATCAGCACCGGCATTTCGGACATGCATGTCTTCGTCGATGAGCTCGAGAGCCGGATGGCCGAAGACTATAGCCCCGCACCGCAAAGCTTAGAGGTCTAACGCCATGCAACTGCAACCCGGTGGCAACAAGCCGTATGACGACATCAACATCACGCCAATGCTTGATCTCGCTTACGTGCTGCTGATCATCTTCATCATCATGACCACTGCCGCCGTGCAGGGCATGAAGGTCAATCTGCCGCAGTCTAGCTCGACGCAGAGCTTGGCCAAGCCGACGACCAAAGCCATCACCATCACCGCCGACGGGCGCATTTTTCTCGATACCATCCCGGTGAGCATGGCGGATCTGCAGACTCGGCTGGTGGCCGACGAAGCGGCGACGCCAGATTTCCCGGTCGTGGTCAGCGGCGATGGCCAGGCCTCGTACCAGACCATCATGAATGTGCTCGACCTGCTCGGGCGTCTGAACATCCAGTCGGTGGGGCTCGCCACCAAACTGAAAGACCAATGACAGCCCTGAAGTTCGCCGCTGAAAACCGCACTACCGTCATCGTTGCCGGTGGCGCGGCCGTTATTGGCTGCGCGCTGGTCTTCATACTCACGCATAGTTCCACCCCGCAGCAGCCGCCGCCGCCGCCGCCCGTCACCATGGTGATGATCCAGCCGCAAAAACCGCCGCCGCCGCCGCCGCCCTTGCAGCAGCCGAAAACCATCACGCCGCCGAAAATGACGACGCCGGAAATGAAGCCCGTGACTCCCACCAACACGCCGCCGAAAGCGCCGTCGGCGTCGCATATGGGCACGAGCATTCACGGCAATGGCCCGAATGCCTTCGATCTCTCCGGTACGCCCGGCGGCATGGGCTTTGGCGATGGCGATGGCGGCGGCGGCAGCGCCATGGGCTATTATGAAGGGCAGATGCAGCAACAGATTCAGCAAGCCCTGGTAAAAAACCCGATCACACGGAGGTTCTCCGGCTCGCTGCAATTGCATGTCACGGTCGATGCGAACGGCCTGGTGACGGGTGTGACGCTCGACAAATCCAGCGGCGATCCGGCAGTCGACGCTGCCGTAACGAATAATGTGCTGGCCAGCATGCATTTCGGGCCGGTGCCCGACGGCATGTCTCACATTTTTCCGATGAACATGACCGGCGAGCAGGCACTGTAATGACCAAACCCCAACAGAGCGGGAAGCAAAATCCGATGCGTAATAGACTCAAACAGACCCGCTGCGGCATTCTGGCGATGGCGGCGATTCTGCCGGCGCTGGGGCTGGCCGGTACCGCCCATGCGCAAACCGACCCCAACCTTGCCAATAAATTGCTGATCGCCATTCTGGTCAAAAAAGGCGTGCTGAGCCAAAGCGATGCCAACAGCATCATGCAGGAAGTCCAGGCCGAAGCGAGCGCCGCGCAAGCCACGGCCGCCGCCGCGCCGCCCGCGGCACCTGTCAGCACCGTCACCGTCACCAGCACCACAACGCCGGACGGCACCATCCATGTCACCTATATTCCGCCGGTGGTGCGCGACCAGATCGCCACCGCGGTTGCGGCGCAGGTGGCCACGGCGCAGCAGGCGCAAGGTTATTCGGGCCTCAGCAATGTGCCGGAATGGGTCAACCGGGTACATATCTACGGTGATTTCCGCTCGCGCTATGAAGCTGACATGTTCCCTTCGGGCAATGATCCGCAGATAACCAACTTCAATGCGATCAATACGGGCAACCCTTACGACGTCTCGGGGGCGAATCCAGATTACCCGCCGCGCATCAACGATACCGAGAACCGCAACCGCTTTGAATTGCGGGCCCGTCTCGGTGTCGACGCCGATCTCGGCGACGGATTTGCGCTCGGCATCCGGCTTGCCACCGGCCAGACCAATTCTCCTGTCTCGGAAAACCAGACCATCGGCAATGCCAACAACGCCCAGGGCGGCAACTTCAGCAAGGACGCCGTCTGGCTGGACCGCGCCTATCTTTCCTACGCCCCAGACCTGGGCAACAAACTCGATCTGACCCTCAAAGTTGGCCGCTTCGAAAATCCGTTCTTCTCAACCAACCTCATCTGGGCAGACGATCTTGGCTTCGACGGGATCATGGCAACCGGCAGCTATAAGTTTGACAACGGATTGACACCGTTCTTCACGGCTGGCGCTTTCCCGGTCGGGAACACGGCTTTTAACTTCGCTTCGTCGACGGCCCCTGTTGGTTTCTCCAGCCATGACAAATATATGTTCGCGGCGCAGGGCGGTGCTTCTTACAAATTCAACGACGATTACGCCGCCAAAATCGGCGTCGCGGATTATCTGTTCACCAATGTCACCGGCAAGCTATCGGCGCCCTGTTTCGTCTACAATTCGGCGGACACGTGCAGCACGGATAGCTATCGTCCATCGTTCGCACAGAACGGCAACACCTATATGCCGCTACGCAACATTGTGCCAACCGCGGCAAACGGTTATGGCACAACCCTGCAATACCAGTATTTTGGCCTGGCCTCCGGGTTTAACGAGCTGGCGCTCACCGGCGAATTTGATGTCAGCAATTTTGACCCCACGCATATCTGGCTGAACGGTGAATATGTAAACAACCTCGCCTTCAACAAATCCGATATCGCCAACAAGGCGACAATATCCCCCGCCGTCCCCTCACGGGGCGTGTTCGTCGGCGGCAATAACGGCTATTTTGTGTATGCCAATATCGGCCAAAAAGTGCTGGAACAGCGCTGGGACTGGAATGCCATGCTCGGCTACAAATATATCGAATCCGATGCGGTCGTCGACGCGTATAACGATTCCGATTTCGGCCTGGGTGGCACCAATCTGAAAGGCTATATCATCGGCGGCAACGTCGCGCTCAGCAAACAGGTCTGGGTGCGTCTGCGTTATCTCACCGCCGACTCCATCGCCGGACAGGCTTATAAGGCCGACGTGTTCCAACTCGACCTGAATGCGAAATTCTGAGCCATGCGCACAAATTTCTTAAAACTTGGCCTCCTCACGCTGAGCCTCGCGGCGGCGGGGCAGCATGCCGCCTACGCCGACGACGCCACCGAGGCAGCATTGCGCGCCGCGCTGCAGGCTTCCACCGCGCAAATCGCCACGCTGGAAGACCAGGTGGCCAATCTGCAGGCGTCTCAGGCGCCGGACGTGGCGATGATCGAAGCCCTGCGGGCGCAGATAAAAGCAGGCGGAGGCGGCAGCGCTTCCGAAAGCCCAGCCGCCAAAGCCAAGAACGACGCGGCACTCAAAGCACTGACCCGGAAAGTGGCGGCGCTTAATGCCGGCCTTAGCAAATCCCAAACCGCCTACCAGGCGGAAGCAGCGGAAAACGCCGCGCTCAAAGTGCTGCTTGCCACCAAAAATACCGAACTTTCCAGTTGTACTGCGAAGAACGCGCAACTGTTCACAATCAGCAACCAAATTCTCGACGCGTATTCGCACAAGGATGACGTGTTCGGCGCATTCGCGGACCACGAGCCCTTTACCGGCATCAAACGGGTGCAACTGCAGAACATTGTGCAGAATGACCAGGACAAATTATACAACAACCAGATCAACCCAGCCGGAGCCGCCCCGTGAGCTCCTACCTGTGAGTTCCCAAGATATTACCTTCTTGCGGCGCCTAATCTTTCCACGGACAGCATAAAGCGAACCGTCTACTGCATAGTGTAAAACCCCGAACCCGACTGAACGAGGATAACAATGACCAACTCACTTCGCCACAACACCTTGCGGCTTCTTCTGCTTGCCGCGGTTTCCTTCGGCTTTGGCGGTCTGCGCCTGGCGCAAGCAGCCGATACCGCCACCGGCCCAGCGATCGACGGCTTTCGCACCGCCAAATTCGGCATGAGCGAGAGCCAAGTGCGCAGCGCGATTGAAGCCGAATTCAAAACCCCCGCCAGCGCAATCACGGAAACAGAAAACCAGCTGCAGCACACCGCGGTGCTGAGCGTGCGCGCGCCGAACCTGGTGCCGGACGGCGGTGCCGCCGCGGTCAGCTATGTGTTCGGCTATCAGAGCCACAAGCTGATCGAAGTGAATATCCTATGGTCCCCCGAGATCGACCCGAAGACCACACCGGAGATGCTGTATCAGAATGGCCAAAGCCTGCAGCAATATTTTGCCGGCGAAGGCTTTCCGGCAGACCGGAGCACCGGAAATATCGCCACACCTAACGGCGTGCTGCTATTCCGCGCCACCGACACCACCGGCAACGCCGTTCTGTTGATTCTTTCTGGAACCATCACAAAAGATCAAAAAATTGATAAATCCATGTTAAGTCCCACCACGCTCACCCTCGCCTACGCCGCCGATCCGTTGCACCCGGATGTGTTTCAGCTCACCAAGGGCTCGTTCTAAGTAGAAATTTCCGCGCGGAGTTCTGTGCGGCCACCCAGGTTGTGTTTGTAGGTAGCCGCCAACCAGCCTGCCGTAGGCAGGCTGGTTGGCGGCTACCGTCTGCCCCAAGAAAGATGCCTGGGACGCGGTAATTTAGAGGCTGCTCAGGCCGGGGTTATCAACCCAGAGTAGAGCGCTTTGCCGGCCATATCGACCAGGCTATAGTTAAGTTTGTGACCGGTAATATGCAGAGTCATAAAGCCATGCGCACCCGAGGCAAAACCGCCGCGGATCGCCGGGCGAGGGGTGTAAGTCTGTGATCCGGCCCCGGTGACGACGTAGGTGATGCCGTTCAACGCCACCGATTGCAGCAAATGGTCGTGTCCGCAGATGTAAATCGGCACATCGTGCTTCACCAGAATCGGGTTCAACCGCGCTACCAGGTCTGGCTGGTCGTGGTCCTCGCCGTCTGAATCGTCCAGCGCGGTATAGATGGGGTGGTGGCCGACTACGATTTTCCAATGAGCGGTCGAGGCTTCCAGAGACTTATCCAGCCAGTCGAGCTGCGCCTGGGAATCCTGGCCTTCGATTTTTACCGCGGAGCCAAGGTATTTTTTAATGAACGGAGAGGTATCCAGGTAAAAGAAATCGGCGCGGGCGCCATCCGGCAGGGACTGAGTCTCCACGTAGTAGCGCGCTGGGAGCTGCCAGCGATGGCTCTTGGCGCTGTAATCGAGCTGCGCCTGTACGTTGCCGCGATAATCGTGGTTGCCGAGAATAACCTTCCAGGGGGATTGCAGAGATTTGGCTGTGTAAATCTGCTCGAACGAGCTTTCCCACTGCGGGTCGGCTACACTGGTCACGCCGTCTTCATAGAAATTATCACCGACGGAAACCGTGAACTTACTGCCGATCGCGGCGGCTGATTTGCCCATCTGTGCCGCAACAGCGCGCTGGCCGTCATGCCCGTCGCGGCCCCAGTCGCCGATGAGGACACAATTGAGTGCCTGTGCATCAGCCGCCGCTTGACCAGCGTAAAAGACCGAGCCAGTACCCAAGGCGACCGAGGTGGAGATAAACCGCCGGCGTGAAAGCAACATCAGACAGCCTTTCAAAAGTCCCGCCCCGTCTAGCAAACCAAGCCACGCACCGTCTGCTACAATTCGAAGACACTACCGGGAATGGCCGGGGCCCTGCTTACGCCCGCATAGCCTCGATTTTATCCCAGATGGCTTCCGCTAGATTGGCGCCGTCAAAGCGGGCGATTTGTTGCAGGCCGGTTGGGGAGGTGACGTTGATTTCGGTGAGGTAGCCGCCGATGACGTCGATGCCGGTGAAGAGCAGGCCTTGTTGCTTGAGCGTTGGGCCGATGCGGGCGCAGATTTCCAGCTCCCGGGGGGTGAGTTTGGTGGGTTCCGGGCGGCCGCCGGCGTGCATGTTGGAACGGCTGTCGCCTTGCGCGGGGACGCGGTTGAGCGCGCCCAAAGGTTCGCCGTCGATGAGGATGATGCGTTTGTCCCCCTGGCGGACGGCGGGTTCGTAGCGCTGAACCATGAGGGGTTCGCGCGAGGCGGCGAAAAACATGTCGAGCAGGGAGCCGAGGTTTTCATCGTCTGGTTTGATGCGGAAGACGCCGATGCCGCCGTTGCCGAACAGGGGTTTAACGATGATGTCGTGATGCAGCTTGCGGAAGTCGCGTATGGCGCCGCGGTCCCAGGCGATGAGGGTGGGGGGCATGAGGTCTGGGAAGTGGGTGACGAGGAGTTTTTCCGGGGCGTTGCGCACGGCCGCCGGGTTGTTAACCACCAGGGTTTTGGGGTGGATGTGTTCGAGCAGATGCGTGGCGGTGATGTAGGCCATGTCAAAGGGCGGGTCCTGGCGCATCAGCACCACGTCCATCTCCGCCAGGTTGACGGTTTTTTCGGGGTCGAATGTGTAGTGTTTGCCAGGGGTGTTTTGCACGGTGACGGGCCGCACGCGGGCCTGGAGCGTGGCGCCGTTCAGCCACATATGGTGGACTTCGTAGTGCCAGAGTACATGCCCGCGTTTTTGCGCTTCCAGCATCAGGGCAAAGGTGGAGTCGCCCGTGATGTCGATGCTGTGCATCGGGTCCATCTGTACTGCAATTTTAAGGCCGGTCATGTGATCCTCAATACTCTGTTGGGATCAGCGTATCAGGAGGAGGCCGGTGGCTCCAGTGCCGCCGAGGTCGTGGCGTGTTCCAGGCTGAGCGTGCAGCGCGCGGCATCGCCGTTATCGGGTACGGCGGTGGCGACATGGGGAATACCGGAGGTATCGGGGTAGAGAATAAGGTTCAAACCGCAGACGGGGGAGTGGTAGAGCCAGACTTGGGCGGAGCCGTCGACCCGCAGCAGCGCAGGTTGACCGAAGGCAGCGTTAAGGGTGGCCGGGGTGGCACCAACCAGGTTACTGGCGGTGAGCAGAGGAGAGGCGGCTGAGCCGGTTTGCGCGGATTGCACCGGCAGATTCGCGCAGCCAGCAAGCAAGAAGGTTCCGCAAGCCGCGCTGAAAAGTTGAAAAGTTATCCGCCGCGCCATGCGTCTCCCGAAAGCTGAACCCCGGTTCTCTATACCAAATGATGAACGCTTTGACAGGATGAGTCTCACCTTCCGCACGCAGTTTTTCGCTGTATTGCATAATTTTTTTGCCACAATCATATCAGCACTTCGCCTTATTCGCGCCTTTGTCTCCATCCAGTTTGCGCACATGGATGATTGATCCTGAATTGTGACGACGGAGAATTACAATGTCCGCAAATATGCTGAAAACCGAAGCCGACCTGCGTAATGCCGCGATGGACCGGTTGATTGCTGCCTCTTTGAGCAACGGCAAGCCGGCACTTGAAGCGACGCTGGAGCGCTGGCGCCGTTTGAGCATCTCGGCGCAGGATGCTCCGAAAAATGAGATGAAGCCCTCCTGAGGACGGCGCCTCAGTTTAACGGAAAGACCGTGACCGGCTTGGCTTGGTAAAGTGCGGGGAACTGAGTTTGAAGCGCTTGCACCTTTGGGATGTCGTTGACCACGATATATGGGTAGTCCGGGTGCTGGACTAAAAAATCCTGATGATACGGTTCCGCTCGGTAAAAACTCCGGGCGGGGTCCAGCCGGACCACGATGGGGGCCGGGAAGACATGTGCCCCTGAGAGTTGGGCAATATAGGCTGCCGCGATTTTTTGTTGTGTTGGTGTAGCGTACCAGATTTCTGAACGGTATTGCGGCCCGTTATCCGGCCCCTGGTAGTTGAGTTCCGTGGGGTCCGCGGCCACGGCGAAGTAGATTTGCAGGATTTGTCCGTAGGAGATCACCCGCGGGTTGAAAGTTATCTGGACCGACTCCGCATGGCCGGTTGTACCCGTACTTACCGTCTCGTACTGGGCGGTGGCGGCGGTTCCGCCGGTATAGCCGGCATAGACATGCTCGACGCCTTTTACGTGTTCGTACACACCCTGCATTCCCCAGAAACAGCCGCCCGAGAGGGTTGCTTGTTCTGTGTTCGTGGATCCCGGCGGGTTATAGGCGGGTGGTGGAACAGCCGCTGGGCTGGCTTGCACGGCAAGAGGCATGGCCAGGACAAGGCCCACAATTGCCACTATACACAACGAGGGGTTGTGCCGTTCTTGTGATGCTGGCATGGAAACCACCTTTAATTTGGGTCTGGACAAGAGACCCCTATATAGTGTCCGGAGTGTGGTTGTTTGAGGGTGAATCTCATGGTGGTTCAGTCTCTCACGGTCAGTTTTTAGTGCGCCGGCGTGTGGATATTTCCACGCGGCCCGAAGAATTGAGAAGGAGACCAAGCATGAGCCTGCCCGCCGAAACAAGCTTTCCCGTCAGCCATACGGAAGCGGAATGGCGTGAAATTCTCTCGCCGGAACAGTACGAGGTTTTACGCGGCCATGGAACGGAGCGGCCTGGCAGTTGCGCCCTTAACCATGAGAAGCGGCCTGGGCGTTTTTCCTGCGCCGGGTGCGGCCAGGATCTGTTTATCGGCGGCACGAAATTCGACAGCCGGACTGGCTGGCCCAGCTTTAACCAGCCGGTGGAAGGTGCCGTGGCGACATCAGTCGACCGCAGCCTCGGAATGATTCGGATCGAGGCGCATTGCAGCCGTTGCGGCGGGCATTTGGGTCATGTGTTCGAGGATGGACCGGCGCCGACCGGTCTGCGGTATTGCATTAATGGCGTGGCAATGAATTTTACGCCGGAGGGGTGAGGCCCGCGGCCTAATACGGAGGCAATAAAAAACCTGCGATGCCTTGGCGTCGCAGGTTTTTTATTGTTAGCCTGATGGATTAGATCAGGTGATCTGGATGTAGCCCGCACCCTGTACCGAGGTGAGGGAGCTGGCATTGACACCAGCCAGCTTGATGGTCGAACCATCGCTCAGCGTGATGACAGCACCGGAGAAGTTCGGAGCAGTCTGGTTGACTTCCGAGAAAATGCTCAGCGTGTTGGTCGAACCGAACAACGTGTCGTTCAGGTACAGCGCACTGTTAACCGAGCTGAAATCGGTGATGAGGTATTGGTTTGCGCCATTTGCAGCAGTCGCGGCGTTGCTCACGAAGATGTACAGATTGCTAGCGCCGGCTGCGTTCGAGCCGGTTAGCGTGCTGCTGGAGGAGCTGCCGAGAATGAAGGCCTGCTGACCGCTACCAGCCGAGGAAACAACGGCGTTGGAAACGATCGCGCCCGTATCACCGGTGTACGCCAAGCCAAGCTGGAACGTGTTGTTCGCGGAGGAGGCCGAAGCAACCAGGGTTTCGTTACCCTTGTAGGCGAACATCAAGTTGCCGATCGAGGAGTTGCCTTCGAGGTAATCACCCGGGCCAGCGCCCTGCAGGGTAACAGCACCGGAACCGCCAACCAGCGAGTTGCCGCCCGCACGGCCACCAACGAAATAACCACCACCCGCGCCGCCTTGAGCCGTGACGGAGTTCGGGGCAAATTTGCCGCCGCCATAGTTACCCGAGAAGATGGTTGCCGCATTGGAGCTGTTGTTGATGAAGTCCAGGCTACCACCGGCGCCCTTGGCGAACTGCACTGAAACAGAAGAGGAGTTGTTCGCGGTAACGGTCGTGGCGCCGTTATAGACGTACACGGTAGTGCTCGCGTTACCGTCAGCCGTGACTGTGTCTAAGGAAGCACCAAGGTTGATAGTGTCCTTGCCCGTGACGGTAAGGTCATATGACGAATTCGGGTTGAAGCCCGTGCCATACACGTTGATGGTATCAGCGCCACCTGCCGCGAAAATGGAGTCCGCAAAGAGCGCCGTGCCACCGTTCGTGTCGGTGTAGTCTACGTTGCTGTTGGCGCCGAACAGCGCGAACAAAGTATTACCGTTACCGGTGACCGAGCTGTTGCCCGGAGCCTGAACAACTAAACCGAGTACGTTGGCGGGAACGACGATCCCCGGGTAAGTACCACTACCAGCAACCGTATTACCAACTGAATCGGTGTTGGTGATTTCCATAAATGCGAAACCACTGGAACCCGGAGTCGTGTAAACCGTACCAAGGGCGACGTCGTCATTGATAAGACCAACTAAATTCGAGATGGGGCCATCAATCGAACTACTGATGCCGTCCAGATATGCCTGAAGGAGGCCGTTAACTCCAGCCCCAGCGCCAACCGACGAGAAAGCCGATGGAATGGATACAATACCACTTGGCGTATAAGGGGAGCCGCCGACCGTTAAACTTGTTGTACCTGACATCACATCACCTTCGCTTAAATCGCCGTTAACAACGCTATTAACGTTGCAGTGCAGCGAAAGCAAGAAAAAAATGCAAAAACGTCCTCAACTGCTTCACTTTTTCGGCAAAATTACCCCCATTCTGCAACACTCTAAGTATATCATTTTTATATGATTTTCCGCTTGTTAACGTTGGTATTCCTAATTTCCATATATTTTCAGTTTATTTTTGTATTTTTTCTTATATATCGGGGATAATATGAAGCAAAAATAGTACCGAAAGCATCTATAGACAGTCATTTTGTCATATATTCCGATGCCGTATCATGCCGATATTGCTGACGCCCGAACCATGCTTGACAGTCCAATGAGGAACCCCGCATCACCCATTGCATGAGTTTCCGGTTAACCGAATCGTGTCTGGTATGAACGAAAGTTCGACAAAGCACCCAGGCAAGCTGGTCAGCCTGGAAGTGGCCCGGTTTGCCGCGGCCCTCTGCGTCGGGACCGACCATATTGTAAGTTTTGCCGCCTCGCTAAGCCCCGTCCCGGTGCTGGGAGGATTCGACCTGCCGCCGATCACCTCGGTGCTGTTCTTTTTCGTGCTCAGCGGCTTCGTTATCTATACCGCGCACCGGCAGGATTTTGGACGGCTGAACCGGCTGCCGCGGTTTCTCTGGCGGCGGTTCTGGCGCATTTTTCCGGTTTACTGGCTGTCGCTGGCAATTCCGCTGTATTTCCTCTGGTCCACATGCAGCCCGGACTATCTGGTGAAGATTTTCACGCTCTCTCCTTTCATTAGAGACAACAGCTTCACTGAAATCATCCCGCCGGCATGGAGCTTACGGTTTGAGCTGGCATTCTACCTAATGTTCGCGCTGGCGCTGCTCCCGCGGGTGGGCCGCTATATCCTGGGCGCCTGGATCTTCCTGGTCGCGTGGCATTTGTACCCGGCACTGCTGCCGATGCAATACATGCATATTTACCTGCGCTTGCCGCATCCGGTGGACTGGCATTTTTTTGGGGTGCATGAGGTCATGTTCTTCGCCGGGCTGGCGGCGGGCGTTGCTTTTGCCCGGCTAAAATGGCACCGGCGGTGGCTCTGGCTGCTGCTGGGGGTGGCTAGTATTGCCCTGGTGCTGCTGGCGCGGCTGGACGCCTGGGGGTTTGCCTACCCGACGGTGGACCGCACGCCACTGGTCGCCTGCAGTTTTGCAGCCATTATTTTCGCCCTGGCGGCACTGGAGCGTGGCGGACATTTGAAATTAAGCCCGCATCTGGCCAGGCTCGGCGCGATGTCCTACCCGTTTTATATATTCCACCCTTCGGTGCTGTTTCTGGGCGATGTCTTTATATACTACCACCCCGGCGATAAGCAGATGTTCAGCCCGCTCACCGTGTTCACGGTTATTATGGCAGTATCCCTTGGCTTGAGCGCGCTGGTGACGTTTTTATATGACCGGCCATTGCAGCGGTTTTCTCGCCGCGTGATGTAACCGCTATTCTCCGGACATTTCCCGCCGGCGGCGGTCGAGCTCTTCGGTATAACGGCGCAGGGCGTATTGCTCGGTCAGCAGACCCAGCACGTTGCGGGTGTCCGGCCCGTCCAGCACGGCCAGGGCGTCGGCCTCCGCTGCCTCGAATGCCGCAAGGGCCTCTTTCACCGTCATCGCGGGCAGCAGGAAATGCTCTTCGTGATGGAGAATATCGCGCACTGAGCGCCCCTCCCCCGTGATGGTGAAAGCCTCCGCCGGATAGGCGATGCCGGCGTAGGTGGACTCGGTATCGGTGACGATCGCGCGCTGCGTGGCGCCCAACGGGACTTCCGCGCGAAACGCTTCCAGGCTCATGCTCTGGTGCACCATTACCGTGGGACGGCGCATCATCCGCCCAACCGTGAGCGTTTGGATCCAGCCGACATCCACGGCGCTGCGAATTTGCTCGCCGCGCAAATGGAAGCGCCAGGTGGCGAAGGAGTAGCCGAACAGACGGCGCACCGTGATCGCCGAGACGATGGAGGCGGCCAGGACGGCCATGGTGACGCCGAAATTCTGCGTACTTTCCAGCGCCAGGAACGTCATGGTCATGGGCCCGCCGACGATGGCAACCGCCAAACCGCTCATGCCCACCACGGCGTAAAAGCCGCTTGGCATGGGGGTGACGAAAGGCAGCACGGCGAGCACGCCGGCGAAAACCTTGCCGAACAGGGCGCCGAGAAACAGCGAGGCGAAGAACAGGCCGCCGCGAAAGCCGGAGCCAATGGAAAAGGCGGAGGCGACTGATTTTATGATGAGGAACCCGAGCACAACGAGAAACGGGTAGGCGATGTTGATGTCGGCATGCAGGGCTGAATGGCCCGACGACATGGCTTTGGGGGTGATGCAGCCGAGCAGGCCAACCACGGCGCCGCCCAGGGCGGGGCGCGCCCAGAGGGGAATCCGGGAGCGGCGGAACAACATCTCGATAGCTGTGACGCCCCGCATGATGGCAATGCCGACGAGGCCGCAGGCCACGCCCTCCACCAGCACCGCGGCATAGGCGGCGTTTGGCACTACCGCCGGCAAGGTGACCAGCAGCGGCGGGCTGCCTCCGGAGATGACCTGGACCGTGAGGGTGCCGGCCAGGGCGGCGATCACCACGAAAGGTAGTGTCGTAATAGAGTATATGCCGATAATCAGTTCGATACCGTAAAAGGCGCCGCATAAGGGGGCGTTGAAGGCGCCGCCGATGGCCGCCGCGGTGCCGCAGCCGACGAGCACCCGCAGGTCGTTACGCCGCAGCCGGAAGCTGCGCCCCAGCCGGGAGGCGATGCCGGCACCCAGCTGCGCGTAACCAGCCTCCATGCCTACCGAAGCGCCCACGCCATTGGACCAGGCGGTCTGCGCCGCCACGATCAGGCTGTCGTTAAGCGAAACCCGGCCGCCGTAAAGCGCATTAGCCTCCACCGGGTCGACCAGATTATGTGGGCGCAGCCGGGCCAGCGCCCACATGCTCACACCCAGAACCGTGCCACCCAGAACCGGCACCACAAAAGCCCGGAGCGGGGCGATGTGCAGGGATTCCGAAAGCCCCTGCCCCGTGGGCAGCGCAAACAGCCGCTCGTGCATGAGTTGCGTGATGGCGTTGATGATGACCACGCCCAGCCCGCTGAGCACCCCCACGATGGCGGATAATATCGCCAGCCAGATTTCGTCCGCCCGGACCAGCGCGCGTAGTATCTGCGGCGCATGCAGCACCCAGTCGCCAATTGGCCGGTGGGACGGCGGTTTCGTTCCTTGCTGGCTCACATACCCCTGTTGCCACGGCCATGCCTCGGCTAACAAGCACCATGATGGATGAAACTTTGCTGCCCCCGCTCCGCGAGGTCATACGAACCTACGATCTGCGTGCGGATAAATCGCTGGGGCAGCATTTTTTGCTCGACCCGAACTTGCTGGCGAGCATCGCCGGGCGGGCGGAACCGCTGGCGGGGGTGAATGTCATCGAAATCGGGCCGGGGCCCGGCGGGCTGACCCGCGCGCTGCTGGCCACCAAGGCAAACCACGTTACCGCGATAGAATACGACCCGCGCGCAGTGGCCGCGATAAAAGCGCTGGCGGAAACCGCGAAGGGCCGGCTGACGATAATCCAGGCCGACGCGATGAAAGCCGACCTGCCCGCGCTGGTGCCGGCGCCGCGCGCTGTCGTGGCCAACTTGCCGTATAATATCGGCACGCCGCTGCTGGTCTCGTGGCTGATGCGGGCGGCGGAATATCAGTCACTCACGTTGATGTTCCAGTTGGAAGTGGCCGAACGGATATGTGCCGAACCCAATACCCCGGCCTATGGGCGGCTCTCCGTGCTGGCGCAATGGCTGTGCGATGTGGCAATTGTCATGCACATACCCGCCAGTGCCTTCGCGCCGCCGCCAAAAGTGGATTCCGCGCTGATCCGGCTGGTGCCAAAGGCTAACCAGCCGCCGAAAGAACAACTCCAGGCAATGGAAAAACTCACTGCCGCCGCCTTTGGCCAGCGCCGCAAAATGCTGCGCGGTGCCCTGAAAGGCCTCGGCGGCAGCCAACTCCTGGAAGCCGCCAGCATCGACCCGGCGCGGCGTGCCGAAACCCTGACGGTGCAGGAATTCGAGCAGTTGATGTTGGTGGTTTTAAGGAAGTAAGGCCAAGGAGCGCTGCCCCTTGGCCTTACTTCCTTAAAGTTCCAGTCTCAAGCGCGGATTATTGCAGGTTGCGGTCCGGGGCGTCGGCGCTGACGGGCTGGATGCTGGGGGCTTCGGCGACTTCGTTACCTTGGCCATTGGCGGCGATGACGGTGCTGCCGGCGGATTTGTTATAGATGAAGCCGTAGGTCGGGTAGGCGGCACCCCAGGTGGAGCTATCCCCGAGTTCGACCTGGACCTGGGTCCAATCATTATTCGGGGAGACGTCCTGCATGGTGACGTCGTTGGTGATAGTGCCACGGACCCAGTTAGCCTGGGTGACGAGAATGGTGCGGTTGTTGATGACGCTGGTGACGACGGCGACGTGGCCGAGCGGCATGCGGCCGATGGCGCGGAAGTTGAGCACGGCGCCTTCGACCGGGGTGTTGCCACGGTCGTAACGGCCTGTGGCTTCGGCCCACCAGAGGAAGGCGTTGCCGGAGAGGTCGATATGGGAAACTTCCCGCGCGTAGGGCACGCATTGCAGGCCCGAGTGATGGAAACGCGCGCTGCGGTAATGGGTGTAGTGCGGGCGGTATTCGGCGGTTTGCACGTGAGCGCCGTATACGTGGTGGTTGCGGACATACTGGGTATGGCTGCGCGTGTGGATATGCGCGGCGGCCAGCTGCGGGTGAATATGGCGGATATGGTGGCGGGTGGCGGCCTGTGCCGTGGTGGCGGCGAGGAGCGATACGGTGGCGAATGCCGCGCTGAGCAGCATCGAACAGGCTTTTGCCCCCAATCTGCTAGACATGCTCTTACCCGCCATCAAATGCTCCGTCCAAGATTACCGTTAAGAGAATTTGTCATGCTTATGGGCTAGGGGTGGATTGCGCGTGACGCAATACAAATTTGCGGCAAAAATACCACAGAGTAGGAAATCCGCAGTTTGTCCCGTGGGTAAAGAAATAAGTTAGGACAACATTCCTTTTTTGGTTTTCCGTTATGTTTTTTAGCCCCCAGGGAATCCCGCCACCGTTTTTCCCGGCGGCCTGCGAATCCTAAAATAACAGCTAACCGCTTCAGTCTTAACGATAAAATAAAGAATCGCCGTCTAGCGGCAGGCTGTGACCATGATTTCGACCAGGTAGCCAGGGTCCGCCAGAACGGCCTGCACGCAGGCGCGGACGGGGGCGGCACCTTCCGGCAGCCAGGCTGTCCAGACTTTATTCAGGGCTTCACGGTCTGCCATATCCTTGAGCCAGATATGCGCTTGAAGCAGGCGGGTGTTATCCGTGCCATGGATTTCCAGCAAGGAATCAATCTGCGCCAGAACGTCCTTGGTCTGGGATGTGATGTCCTGGCTCGGATCGGAGGCGACCACGCCCTGCGTGTAAACAAAGCCATGGTACTCCACGGCCTTGGACAGGACCGGGTTGGCGTCGGTGCGGATAATGCGGCTCATGGGGGTAGTCCTCTCTTTAAAAATTCAGGGGTTGATGATGTGTGGTGTCACGACCGTGGTGCCGTTCACCACATCGGGACCACCGTTGCTGCCATTCTGCTCGCAATCGCTGATCTGGCTCTCGCGGTCATGCTCGGCGCCAAGCTTCTCACCTTCGAACACTTGGGTTGGAGTCGTGCCGAAGAGTAAGCCGTTTTGTGAGGGGCGGGCCTGCTGGTCTAACGTGCTGGCGTTATAGGCGGCATC
Organism: uncultured Alphaproteobacteria bacterium; assembly: GCA_963696195.1. Classification (GTDB taxonomy): domain Bacteria; phylum Pseudomonadota; class Alphaproteobacteria; order Acetobacterales; family Acetobacteraceae; genus Acidocella. Next base: position 171,087 of record OY968826.1, on the reverse strand, counting down.
CGCCTGGGCGGTGCAGGAGGCAGCGTCGGCCTGCTCGGCCTGGCTTTGCGGCTCGGCTGGCGCGCAGGCGGCAAGCGCGCCGCAGGCCAGAACCACCGTCAGGAATTTCATCATGTCTTTGCACCCCGGTCTTGTGTGTGGGGCAATAGAGCGCGCAGGGCGGTTTCGTCAAAACCTCGCGCGCCGATGGCGGTACTAACCGGCAAGGTTAAGCATGATCTTGCCAATATGCGTGCTGCTTTCCATCAGCGCGTGCGCTTTGGGCGCGTCTTCCAGCGAGAACACTTTGTCGATGATGGGGGCGACCTTGCCTGCTTCCAGCCATGGCCAGACTTTGCGTTTGAGGGAGGCGGCGATGGCGGCTTTTTCCTCCGTGGTGCGCGGGCGCATTGTGGAGCCGGTATAGGTAAGGCGCTTGGTCATGATCGGGAGCAGGTCGAGGGCTTCGGCCTTGCTGCCTCGCATGAAGGCCACCTGCAGCAGCCGCCCGCGCAGGGCCAGGCATTTGAAATTGCGCTGGGTGTAGGGCGCGCCGACAATGTCCAGCACCACGTCCACACCGCGCTTTTCCGTGAGCGTGGCGATGACTTCGGCGAAGTCCTGGGTGCGGTAGTTGATCGCGGTGGCGCCCAAACGCTCAATGGCCGCGCATTTTTCCGGAGAGCCGGCGGTGGCGAAAACTTTGGCGCCAGCCGCCAGGGCAAGCTGGATGGCGGTGATGCCGATACCCGAGGTGCCGCCATGGACCAGTAGGGTTTCGCCGGCGGTGAGGTGCCCCATGTCGAACAGGTTGGCCCAGACGGTGAAATAATTCTCCGGCAAGGCGGCTGCCTGGAGGGCGTTGAAGCCGTGCGGCCAGGGCAGGCATTGCGCGGCGGGCACCGCGACGTATTCGGCATAGCCGCCGCCGTTGCACAGCGCCGTTACCTTGTGGCCGGGGTAAAAGCCGCTGGCCAGGGTGCCGAGCGCCACAACCTCACCGGCCACTTCCAGCCCCAGAATCGGGCTGGCGCCGGGCGGGGGCGGGTATAGGCCCTTGCGCTGCTGTACGTCCGGCCGGTTAACCCCGGCGGCGGCGACGCGGATCAACACCTCATCCGGCTTGGGCACGGGCAGCGCGGTATGGCCAATGCGCATCACCTCTGGTCCGCCGGGTGCGGCAATTTCGATATAGCGCATCGTCTCGGGAAGTGGGTTCATCTGTGTCACCTTGCCGGGGTTGTAGCCAAATGTCAGTTTGCAGCCAATGTCATACCCCACCCGCCGCTTTTTGCTTACTGCCCTTACAACCAGCCTTGCCGTGGGCCGCGCCAGGGCCAGTAATGCCCCAGCAAAGTCCGCCGCGCCGCCGGTAATTGGCGTTGCGTTGCCGCTCTCGGGCGATTTGTCGCTGACCGGGGACGAATGCCTGCGCGGCATTCAACTCGCCACCGATGCGGTGAACGTGGCCGGCGGCGTTGCCGGGCAGCCCGTGGCGCTGGTGGCGGTGGATGCCGTGGACCAAAGCCATGCCGGGGCGGCGGTGAACGGGCTGATTACCGGCAGCCATGCCAATGTGATACTCGGCACGGGGGCTTCAGCGCTCTCCTACCCGGGCTCGGCGGCGGCGGAGCTGGCGCAAACACCTTATATTGAACTGAACGCCCCTGCCGACGGCATCACCGCGCGGGGGTTCAAATTTCTGCTCCGCACCGGACCAACTACGGGCATGATCGGAAATCTGGCGGCGAGCACGATCCAGAGCCTGTTTGCGGGCCGGAAGATCGGGTTGTTGTTCAACACCGGGGCCACTGGCGGGGCGATTGCGGCGGCTGCCATTGCGGCACTCAACGCCGCGAAGATCCGGGTGTTGCTGGCCATTGGCTACCCCGAGGACGTAACCGATTTATACGACCCGGTTGGCCGGCTCAAACGCGCCGGGGCGGATGTGGTGCTGCATGCGGGCGGACCTGCGGATGTGCTGGGATTTTACCTGGCCATGCAGGCGCAGGGCTGGCGGCCGGGCGCGGTGATCGGCTGCGACAACGGCTATTTGCTGCGCGAGACGGCCGATGCACTGGGCGCGGTGTTTGATGGAACGTTGGTGATCGGCGCGCCGTTTTACCCGGCGGGGGCGGTGGGGATTGCGTACGCTTATCAGGCCAAATATGGCAGCCCGCCGCGCGGGGCGGACAGCCTGACCGCCTATGCGGGCGCGAAACTGGTGTTCGACACGCTGAACGCACAGGGCGGTGACGCGGCGAAATTGCTGGATGCACTGCGCAAGACGGATATTCCGCTGGGTGGGCTGGAGAACGGGTTCGGCGTGGCATTCGACCACACAGGGCAGAACACACGCAGTTTTGTGACGCTACAACAGTGGCGAGGTCAGGCGCTGGGGCCGGCATGACGCGCCTGCGGCCGCTGCTGTTCTGCCTAGCACTGGTTGCCTGCGCTGGGCCGCGCATGGAGTCACCCAGCCATTTCGGCACGGCGACTCATCTGACCTGCGTTCCCTATGCGCGGGAAGTCTCGGGTATTCAGCTTAGTGGCAATGCGTATGAATGGTGGAACGAGGCCGATGGCGTTTACCCGCGCGGCCATACGCCCGAAGCGGGGGCGGTACTGGTGTTTGTGCCGCATGGGGACATGCATGTGGGGCATCTGGCGGTGGTGACCGCGGTGCAGGGGCGGCGGAAGATTTTGGTGACGCAATCCAACTGGCTGCCCCACCGCATTGAGCATGACCAGCCGGTCATCGACGTTTCCGCCGATAACGACTGGACGCGCGTGCGGGTGTGGTACGAGCCGGCGCATGGCATGGGCCATGCGGTATATCCCACCTATGGGTTTATCCTGCCCAACTAATAAGATAGAGCGATGCCCATGATGCGCGGTGCCTTTACGGTCGGGGTGTGGACGATGGCGAGCCGCATTCTGGGCTTCGTCCGGGATATTCTCATCGCCGCGATTCTGGGCACCGGGCCGGTCGCGGATGCGTTTTTCGTGGCACTGCGGCTACCCAATCTTTTTAGGCGGCTGTTTGGCGAGGGGGCGTTCAACGCCGCTTTCGTGCCCTCCATCTCCACCATTTTGCATACGCAAGGCATGGATGCCGCCACCGGGTTCGCCGAGGAAGCTACGGCGGTGATGATCTTCTGGCTCGGCGGCATCACCGTGCTGGGCGAGATTTTCATGCCCTGGCTGCTGTATGTGCTCGCACCTGGGTTTGCCGGGAACCATGGCAAATTCGCGCTGGCGGTGGTGCTGACGCGGATCATGTTTCCGTATTTGTTTTTCGTGTGCTTGACGGCGCTGTTTTCGGGCGTGCTGAACGCCATGGGCCGGTTTGCCGCCGCCGCCGCCGCGCCCTTGCTGTTCAACGTATTTTCCATCGCCTTCATGCTGGGGCTGAGCCGCTACACGCCTAATCCGGGCTACGCGCTGGCCTGGGGCGTCACGGTTTCCGGCATCGCGCAAATGGGCCTGCTGATCTGGGCGATGCAGCGCGCGGGCATGCGCATCACGGTGCCGCGCCCAAAACTGACGCCGCGCATGAAGACGCTGTTCCGCCGCATGGCGCCGGGGCTGGTGGGGGCGGGAGTGACGCAGTTGAACGTGTCCATCGATATTATCATCGGCACGCTGCTACCGGCGGGGTCGGTTTCCATCTTGTATTACGCCGACCGGGTTAACCAGCTACCGCTCGGCGTGATTGGCACCGCCGCTGGAACCGCGCTGCTGCCGGCGATCACCCGGCATATCGCGCTGGGCGAGGAAAACCAGGCGTTGTCCTCGCTTAATCGGGCGCTGGAGGGGGTGCTGATGCTCACTTTGCCGGCGGCCATCGGGCTTTCGGTCGCAGGGCGGCAGGTGATGGATGTGCTGTTCGTGCGCGGCGCGTTTTCAATGCACACCGCGGTGCTGGCGGGGAATTCGCTGGCGGCCTTCGCGCTCGGGCTGCCGGTGTTCGCGCTGGTTAAAGTGCTGACTCCTGGGTTTTTTGCGCGCGGGGATACGGTGACGCCCTTGAAGATCGGCGTGGTCGCGGTGCTGCTGAACCTGTGCATGAATTTGGTGTTCATGCATCCGCTGCAAGCCGTCGGCCCGGCGCTGGCGACCAGCCTGTCCTCGGCCTTCAACGCCGCCGTGTTGCTGTTTTTGCTGCACCGGCGCGGACATTTTACCCTGGATACCGCCGCCAAACACCGGGTGCCGCGGATTCTGCTGGCAGGGGCGATTATGGCAGCGGCGCTTTATGCCACCGAAGTTTTTGTGCTCCCCTCAGGCAAGACGACGATTCCGCAATTTCTGCTGCTCACACTGGCGGGCGCCGTGGCATATGGCGGCTCCGGGATTCTGCTGCGGGCGTTCGATCTCTCCGAACTGATGGCCTTGCTTCAGCGGCGCCGCCGAAAACCCGCGCCCGGTTGACCGGGGCAAAAAACCGCGCGACGTAGCCTCCATGACACGTATATTCTCCGGCATTCAGCCCACTGGCATCGCGCATCTCGGCAACTACCTCGGCGCCGTGCAAAACTGGGTGAAACTACAGGACGGCAACGAATGCGTGTTCTGCTTGGTGGACCTGCACGCCATCACGGTGGCGCAAAACCCGGTGCTGCTGCGCGAGCAAACCAGGGTGAACGCCGCGATTTTGATCGCCTGCGGCATCGACCCGGATAAGCATATCCTGTTCCACCAATCCGCCGTGCACGCGCACGCGCGCCTGGCGTGGATTTTCAACTGCGTCGCCCGCTTCGGCTGGCTCAGCCGCATGACCCAGTTCAAGGACAAAGCCGGCAAGGACCGCGAGGCGGTTTCCACCGGGCTGTTCGTGTACCCAAACCTGATGGCCGCCGATATTCACGCCTACCACGCCACCCAGGTGCCGGTGGGCGATGACCAGCGCCAGCATCTGGAACTGGCCAATGACATTGCCGAGAAATTCAACCACGATTTCGGCGTGGAGTTCTTCCCGCGCATCGAGCCGCTGATTCTGCCCGAAACCGCGCGCGTGATGAGCTTGCGCGACGGTTCCAAAAAAATGTCAAAATCCGATGCCTCGGACCAGAGCCGGATCAATCTGACCGATGATGTCGATGCAATCGCGCAAAAAATCCGCCGTGCCAAGACGGACCCGGAGCCGCTGCCCGAAACGGTGGAGGGGCTGGCCGGACGGGCGGAGGCCGCGAACCTAGTGGGCATTTACGCCGCCATGACCGGCCAGAGCACCGCCGCCGTGCTGGCGGAGTTCGCTGGGTCAGGCTTTGGCCTATTCAAGGAAAAACTGGTGGAGGCGCTGGTGGCACATCTGGCGCCGATCAATGCCCGCGCGCAGGATCTGCTGGCAGAGCCGGCGCATCTGGACCATATTCTGCAATCAGGCGCACGGCGCGCGGCGGCCATCGCCAACCCGATTGTGGACGAAGCGGAACGGCTGGTTGGGTTCTTGGCCCGCAGTTAGAGTGCAGACAGGCGGGCAATACAAGCCGCCGCGATCCATGGGGAATTGAGACATGACCAAACCAGAAGAATTCCAGGTGAAACTCGCGGACCCGCAGGAACTCGCCACCGCCTGGATGCGCTGCAATCGACCGCGAAAAAGCACGCGGGCAAAAAAACCGCCCTGCCCTACGACCCGCTGGCGCCGATGCGCGCGTTCTCCGACCTGACTGCAACGGTGCCGGCGAACCCCACACACATGTTCTCGGCGCAGCAGAAGTTCTTCAAGGAATGGTCGGATTTGTGGACCACCACGGCCGCCCGCGCCTTTGGCGAAAACGCGAGCCGGTGATCGCGCCTGATCGCAGCGACCGCCGATTTAATGACGCCAGCTGGAACGAGCTGCCGCCGTTCGATTACCTGAAACAGGCCTACCTACTTACCAGCCGGCAAATTTTGGAAACGGCCGCTGGCGGCCTCGACTCCGCCGCGCGCATCCGCGCCGATTTTTATGCGCGCCAGTTCATCAATGCCCTCTCGCCGGCGAACTTCGCGTTCACCAATCCGGAGGCGATCCGCAAGGCATTCGAGACCGGCGGTGTTAGCCTGCTTGCTTTCGGGCTACGCCAACCTGCTGGCCGGCGCAGCCTCGCCCAGCGGCATGGTGAAACGCCGTGCGGAGGACAATTTTGAAATCGGCGTGCACATCGCGGCAACGCCGGGGAGCGTCATCTTCCAGAACGAGATGATGCAACTGCTCCAGTACACACCCACGACCGAAACGGTCTACAAGCGGCCGATTCTGTACGTGCCGCCGCTGGTCAACAAATATTACATTCTCGACCTGCAACCAAAATCCAGCCTGATCAAATGGCTCGTCGACCAGGGGCATACCGTGTTCGTCATCTCCTGGGTCAACCCGGGGCAGAGCCTCGCCGATAAAGGCATCTGGGACTACCTCCGCCAAGGGCCGATTGCCGCACTTGATGCCGTCGAACTTGAAACCGGCGAGTCCACGGTGGTGAACCACTACCTGATGGACCGCGTGGCACCGGCCTCCGACCTGCTGTTCTGGTTCGCTGACGGCGCGCATATCCCCAAAGCCTTCCTGCTGGAATACGCCCGCGCGATGATCCGCGAAAATCTGCTGCACCAGCCGGGCGGCGTGGTGATTAACGGCACACCGATCGACCTCGGCAAAGTGAAAGTGCCGGTTACGGTGATCTCCCTGAAGGACGATCACGTGTCCGCCGGGCTGGTCAACCCGCCGGCCGCCAATAAGCATGGGTTCTGGGTGAACGACGAACTACCCGAAACGCCGCAGGAATGGTTTGACGGCGCGAAGAAACACGAGGGCTCATGGTGGCCGAACTGGTAACAGTGGCTCGTCGCCAATAACGGCGGTGCAAAAGTGCCGGCGCGTGTTCCGGGAACGGGCAAGCTGCCAGTTATCGAAGCCGCGCCCGGCTCCTACGTCCGCATGCAATAGTCCGGGCGGGCTCGGATTTATAGTGATTCACATTAACAACATTACGCGCTAATATTTGCCACAGAGGCTGGCACGCGGCGTGCTCCACTCCGTCGATGAACTCAAAGATGCGATCGAGCGCTTCCTCGGCGAGACCAACCAAGACCCACGACAATTCCAGTGGACCAAAAAGCCCAGCGAAATTTTGACCGCCGTAAAACAAGGGCACCAAGTGTTGGATTCTATCCGCTCTCGCTGTATGATTTTGTTGTGATTTGGAATTGAAAGTCAAAACTGGCGAGCCGTTCAGTTCCAAATATAATTTTCTTGACTAGCCTTCCTCCGTTGAGTTATTATATCTAACATTTATTAGCCCCAAACCCTAATGTTATCCAGTGGAGTTTATCTTGAAATTTGGCTCCGCTCGCTGTTTTTGCATCTTCGCAGCACTTTTCCTGGGGTGGGGCGTCGCCCTGGCTGCTGAAGCAAATCCGGCCTCGGCGGCGGATGGCCCGATCCCGGTTTCAATTCAAAACAATCCGAATTTTGCCGATATGCCCGCTCAGCTTCAGACTGTGGTCAATGCATTGGGCTTTCATTCCGTCAACCGTTTTTGCGTTGTTGGATATGCAACTGGGGACGATGATTACCCTCTGGCCTATATATATTGGCCCGTCCAAAATAAAATTATCGCATGGGCCTCCGGCTCCGGCCAAACAATCTTCGATTCTGGCGAGTTTTCCGACCTCACGCGTGACGTCCTGCCCGATGGTGCGGTGACTGACGATTACTTACACAGATCCGACGTTAAAATCATCATACAAGATTGTTGGAAATATGGCCGCAATTATACAATTAAAAAGACTATCGGCGGCTGGTCTCCGATCAGCCTGTACTCGCAATTTTCCACTGTAAAAGCGCAACTTCAGGATATTGTGGACCATGACGCTACGCAAAGAACCAACAAATTCTGCGTTATAGGACAGAAGGATGGCGCATACCTCGCCGCTTATGTTTATTGGCAGACTAAAGACCAGTTGGTGTTTTGGCTGCCCAACCCTCAGGACCAATTTGAACCAGATGCGCTGACAGATTCTGTCTTCCAAATAGATTTAAAACACGATCTCCGGAATAAGGAAGACGCTGCCGACCAGGGCAATGAGATGCAACGGTCTTACGTGGAGGACATCCTTAAGGCCTGTCGGCAATCCGGTCAGAATTTCATCATCAATAAATCCTGATACAAAGGCTTAAAGAATGAGTAACCCGGCCCAAATGCCAGATCCTAAGCAACCGCTCTCGCTCGCCTCGGAAAATACGCCCCAAGGCGCCATGGAGCGGGACTTCCTGGCCGAGGCTAATGGCCCCCAGGCCCCTCACTATGATGCAAGCACCGACCTGGGTCAGATGCGCGATATGCGCCAGGCCATCGAGAACCGGATGAAAAACCCGGCGGACTATGAGGCGCGGGGTGCCCAAAACGAGATCGATATCCTAAAAGCACCAAGCCAATTTCAGGATTTTGATAATTATCCTGAACTACCAGAAAAAAGAAAGAAAACATCACTGACGACCTGAGGGACGCTAACGACCCGCACTACCCGCAACAAGCCGCCTACGCGCAGCATGTGCAAGACGCCATTACGGCGGCAACCGAGAGCATCGCGCGTCCGGTCGCTGAATATCCCGGTGCTACGGCATGGGTAACAGCCGGACACAAAGGCCCGGGGCCTAGATTCTATGTTCTGGGCAGCCTCGGCGGCAACACTTTCTACGGTACGCTACCTCAAAAGCCAGTCGAGAGGCTGCGCCATTATGCCGCCCAAGCCCGCGCAAACGCCGCCAAAAAACCCGTACCAGAGCACATGAAGCTTCATCACATGCTGATGAAGATGCACCAACCCCAGCGCTCCTATGCGCCAGTCCCAGGGCAACGCGCGCAGCTACAAAAGTTTGCGCCCGCACGGCCCGGCACGGGGGAAGCCGCGGGGCTGGCGGGAACGTCGCGCGCGACAGAGGCGCCAAATGCCCTGGCGGAAGGTTCAGGGATGGGGCAGGGAGAAGCCTTGACCGGTTACCACGCGGTTATCGCAGCCGCGCAGACACGTGCGAAGCGAGACGCCGGGCGTGATGCAATGCTTTTGCCTCGCCTTGGCGGCGGTTTTTCCGGCCGTTCCTTCGCACCCATTGGACGCAACGGGGCGGCAAACCGCTTTGGTCCACGCGCCGCGCTCCGGGAAGGAGGAATTCTGGACCAATTTGTTGCAACGCAAGCAACAGACGGAAGCGGCACGCCCTTCTCCCAAACCGGCACGGGCCACGCTACCCCGTATGCAACACCAAGCATGCTTTATCCACGCCCACAGCCCCAGCCCAGCGGTAATTCCGCAGCCGCGCTCCACGGCCCCCAGCACATGCCAGCGGACCCCTCGCCATTCGCTCTCGAACTGGCGCTCAACGATTATTTCTTCCGCCAATCACGTTTACCGCCCAGCGGCACCACGGCATTCGACCCGCGCCTCACCCCAGCCTGGGCCGGCCTAAAACTGCCCGGCTAAGAAAAACCGCGTGCAGCCCGGCAGCCTCAACCCATCAAAACGCTTTCAATTTTTTTGGCTGCTGGCCCCAGGGGCATTCCCCGAGTGTGCCTGGTCTCGGCCCCCGCCCCTACGATGCCCTCACTCCGAGATGCTCCTCATGTAGGCTGCTGGTAATAACCCTTTGAAATGGCTTATAATTAAAGCGTGTACTGAATGCACAAAAATTATCTTCTCACTTGATTTAGCTCATTTCCTGTCGCGCTGAGATATGTCATTTTATGGTTTTCTCGGACACCGCCTTAGCACGCGCGTTTTACCAAGCCTCAAATTTACGCAGGAGCAAAAATGGCCAAAGTCCCGACGCTTTCAATTCCGCTTGAGAAGCTGTGTTTCATCATCGCCAAGGCCCGTCAGTTTGACGGGAAGGACGTTTTGACCGACCCGGGCGATAGTTCCAATGCGAGTGATGATGACATGCGCTCCGTCCTGGAGGACCACGGTAACGATCCCGTTTATGCTGAGCTCACCAGCACGATCTTCGATTTGAACGAAGACGAGCAGATCGACCTCGTCACAATGATCTGGCTAGGCCGTGGCGACGGCGATCTCGATAGCTGGGGTGAACTTCGCGGCGAGGCAGCCCGTGACCATAACGACCGGACGGGACCCTATGTGCTCGGCATACCGCTCCTCGCGGATTATTTGGAGGAAGCACTCTCCCAGTTCGGCCTGTCTTGCACTGACCTTGAAGAAGGGGGATCCCTACCTGAATCAAAGCCAGTATAGATTAAGGTAAACATGCCCTATCGTACAAATAGCGATCTTCCGCCTTCCGTCCACGAACATTTGCCGGAACATGCGCAGGATATTTATCGTGCAGCCTTTAATCATGCCTTCGCGGCACATGCCGGGGACGCAAGGCAGGAGGAAATCGCGCACCGGATCGCGTGGGCTGCCGTAAAACGGTCCTATATGAAAGCAGGAGATTATTGGGTTCAAATTCCGAATTGTGGATAACGATCTACACTGTTTGAACAGGTGTATTCTGAAAATTTTTTGCCGCCGGGGGTTTTCTAACATCGCATAGATGGAGGCTTTATGGTCGATCTTTTACAGCTTCGCGCTGATATGGTTGAAAATCAAATAGAAGCGCGCGGCATCCAATCCAAACTGGTTTTAGCCGCACTCCGGAAGGTACCGCGGGAGGCGTTTATTTCTGATCGCCTTCAGGAATTTGCCTATGAAGATTCGCCACTTCCCATAGCAGCTGAACAGACCATCTCCCAACCCTATATCGTGGCGCTGATGACAGAGGCGCTGGGCCTGGCCGGGGGCGAAAAACTGCTCGAAATCGGAACCGGCTCCGGCTACGCGGCGGCCGTTCTGGCCGAAATTGCCGCCCAGGTTTATACCGTGGAGCGCATTGGCCAGCTCGCCGAAACGGCCGAGGCCACCCTGAAATCTCTTGGCTACAACAATATCCATGTCCTGCACGCCGATGGCAGCCTGGGTTGGCCCGCAGCGGCACCCTACGATGCGATTATCGTCACGGCGGGAGGGCCGGAGGTTCCGGAGTCGCTTAAAGAACAACTGAAAATTGGCGGCCGGCTGGTAATCCCCGTCGGTATGGATACGCGCGCGCAGGAGCTTGTGCGTGTCACCCGCGTCTCGGAAAACGATTTTAAAACCGAAGACCTTGCCGATGTTCGGTTTGTGCCGCTTATCGGCAAGGAAGGCTGGACCGAGGAAGGCGTGCCGCCGCCGCCATCGCCCAGCCCGGCGCGGCGCCGCTTGGCCGAGGCGGATATTGTTCACGCCATCTCCGCCGCCGCCGAGCCGTTCGGCTCGATCGGCGACGCCAACCTCGACAGGCTTATGGACCGGATCGGTGACGCAAAAGTCGTGCTGCTCGGGGAAGCAAGCCACGGCACCTCTGAATTCTACCTGATGCGCCAACGCATTTCCCAGGAATTGATAAAACGTAAAGGCTTCCGCTTTATCGCAATTGAAGGCGATTGGCCGGACGTGGCGCGCCTTGACCATTATGTCCGCCATTTCGAGTTTCCACCAAGCGAATGGACGGCATTTGCGCGCTTCCCGACCTGGATGTGGCGGAATAATGAGGTCCGCTCGTTCGTGAATTGGCTGCACGCCCATAACGCGGAATACACGCCCCAGCAGCGGGTCGCATTTTATGGTCTTGACCTGTACAGCCTCTACACCTCGATTGGTTCGATTTTGAAATATCTTGACGAGGTAGACCCCGAATCCGCGCGCATTGCACGGGAGCGTTATGGTTGCCTGACGCCCTGGCAAACCGATCCCGCAACATATGGCCGCGCGGCGCTGAATAGCCGCTTCCGTACCTGCGAAGTAGAAGTCGCCCGCATGCTGGAGGATATCCTCCGCAAGCAAAGCGACTATGCGACCCATGACGGCGAGCGCTTCATGGATGCGCTGCAAAATGCCCGGCTGGTAACGGATGCCGAGCGTTATTACCGGATCATGTATCAGGGCAGCCACGCCTCCTGGAATCTGCGCGACAATCACATGTTCGAAACATTGAAGGCTCTGCTGCATTTTCATGGCGCGGACGCCAAGGCCATCGTCTGGGCGCATAACTCGCACATCGGCAATGCGGCGGCGACGGAAATGTCGGCACGCGGCGAGTTCAATATCGGCCAATTATGCAAAAAGAAATTTGGCGACAATGCCTATTCCATCGGCTTTGGCACCCATGCGGGAACGGTCGCCGCGGCATCCGACTGGGACGGCGCGATGGAGGTTAAAACCGTGCGGCCCTCACTTGCGCAAAGCTACGAAAGACTCTGCCACGAAACCGGCCATCCCCGTTTCCTGCTGCCGCTGCGGGCCGATGCAGCCCCGCACGTGCGGGGTAAATTGCTGGCGCCCCACCTTGAGCGGGCAATAGGGGTAATTTACCGGCCAGAGACCGAACGTGGCAGCCATTACTTCCAGGCCGTCCTGCCGGAGCAATTCGATGAGTACGTCTGGTTCGACGCAACCCAGGCCGTCACCCCATTCGAAACCAAGGAGCTTGAAGGGCTTCCTGATACCTATCCTTTTGGTTTGTGAAAACATTTTTTTGTGAGAGGTAATCCCCCCGTTTTTAACGGGGCTTTGCGGTAGAATTCACACGGCTAGTTTCAGTTTCTGAGCGGGTATGATCCCGCCTAAAGCCATATTGGGTCGTTCATTGTTGTATGTCCAGAGCCATTTTGTTGCGTAATCCTGTGCCTCCTCAATGCTGCCGATGATATTCTGGTCCAGCCATTCATGGCGGACCGTCCTGTTGTAGCGCTCAACATAGGCATTCTGCTGCGGCTTGCCCGGCTGAATATGGCAGATGCTGATGTGGCGCTTTTCCGCCCAGGCCAGCAGCTTGCCGCTGATATATTCAGGGCCGTTGTCAACGCGAATACTCGTAGGCACGCCCCGCCATTCAATGATCCGGTTCAAACTTCGGATCACCCTCTCGGCCGGCAGAGAGAAGTCAACCTCAATGCCTAAGCCCTCGCGGTTAAAATCGTCCAGCACATTCAGTAGCCGGAACGCCCGTCCATCCTCCAACCTGTCGGCCATAAAATCCATCGACCATGAGATGTTCGGCGCTTCTGGCACAACCAGGGCATCGGGCTTGTCTCGCTGCAGCCGTTTACGGGGCTTGATCCGCAAGTTCAGCTCCAGCTCCCGGTAAATGCGGTAGACTCGTTTATGGTTCCACCGGCGGCCCTGAACATTACGCAGATACAGGAAGCACAGGCCAAAACCCCAGTTCCGCCGCGCCTGCGTCAGCCCAACCAGAAGATCAGCAATCTCCTCGTTCTCGCCAACCAGCTTGGGCGCATAGCGATAGCACGTCTCGCTTACCCCAAACGTCCGGCAGGCCAGCGCAATGCTCACCCCGTACCTCGCCACAGCAACCTCGGCCATCTTACGGCGTTGAGATGGCCGCGCTATTTTTTTCCTAAAGCCTCCTTGAGCAGCTCGTTCTGCATGCTCAATTCCGCAAACATCTTCTTCAGGCGCCGGTTCTCGTCCTCAATCGCCTTCATCTGCGACACCATCGAGGCGTCCATGCCACCATACTTCGCGCGCCATTTATAAAAAGAGGCGTCGCTCATCCCGTGCTCCCGGCAAAGCTCAGCTACCGGCACCCCACCCTCAGCCTGGCGTAAAATCGCAAGAATCTGCGGTTCGCTATATCTCGACGTCTTCATACAAATCTCCTCAGGTAAAATGCCGAGAAAATTCTACTTAGAGTCTCTTTCATTTAATTTGACGCATAGCCTGAATTCTTGAGGTAGTTTGCGCATTCGTGCGGTTTGAACTCGTTGAGCAATGTGCCGATACGTTTCCATGTTGCCTCGACGGTGCGTTCGGCGGCTTTGCGGAGCAGGGTTTTGAGTTTTGCGAAGACTTGCTCGATGGGGTTCAGGTCCGGGCTATAGGGCGGCAGGAACAGGAGCTTGGCGCCGGCCGCGCGAATGGCCTTTCGTATTGCTGGGCCTTTGTGGCTGCCGAGATTGTCCATGATGACGATGTCGCCGGGTGACAATGTCGGCACCAGAAATTGTTTGATATACGCGGCAAAGCTTTTGCCATTGATCGGTCCGTCCAAGACGCATGGTGCATCGATACGATCTGACCGCAGAGCCGCCAGGAAGGTCAAAGTTTTCCAGTGGCCATGCGGCACCTTGGCCAACAGCTTCTCCCCACATGGCGCCCAGCCGCGTGTGCGGGTCATGTTCGTCTTGGCCCAAGTCTCGTCCAGAAAAACCAGCCGCTCAGGTGCCAGTCTGGCCTGATATTTTTTCCAGAACCGGCGCTTGCGGGCCACGTCCGGGCGATCCTGCTCGGCGGCGAACAGCGTTTTTTTTAAAGCTGAGCCGGGCGTCACGGACCAGGCGCCAGACCGAGACCTCGCTGGTGACAATGCCGCGCTCGCCCAGTTCAATCGCCAGCGCTCGCATCGTCAAATCTTTCTGCTCATCAAGCCGGCCAAGAATCCAGGCCTGATGTGGCGCCAAAGCCCGAGCTTGCCGGCGCCCTTGCGGCTTGGCCGCCGCACTGCCCGTCTGCCGCAGACGCTGTGACCACTTCACCGCGCTCGCAACGCTTACCGAAAACAACGCCGCTACCTCGCGGCACGAGCGGCCAGACAAAACCGCCCCCGCAACACGTTCCCTCAGAGTCTGTCCCAGATCAATTTGTTGTTTTACATATCTTTCTGAGCATGAGGCGGACGGATGCCCAGCGCAGAAAGGTCAGAGCATTTTTGTTCAAACACTCCCAATCCTTAGCGAGGCGGCGGCACCGATTGAGCCAGCCGATGGTTCGCTCCACCACCCAACGCTTGGGAAGCACGGCAAAACCTTTGGCGGCATCCGAGCGCTTGACGATTTCTACTTTTATTTTTCGTAGAACATGCCGTAAGGCTTGGCGAAACTTTGGTCCCTGATAACCGCCATCGGCGTACAATTTCCGCAACAGCGGATGGTCTTTGAGGAGCGCCGTCATCAATAAAATGCCGCCGTCACGGTCTTGGATATTCGCCGCGTGAACAAGGGCCAGAAGCAATAATCCTTCGGTGTCTACAAGAAGATGCCGCTTCTTACCCTTGATCTTCTTGCCCGCATCGAAGCCCGGCGGGTCAATCGAGGCCCCCCTTTTTCTGCGCTCTTTACACTCTGGCTGTCGATGATGGCGGCGGTCGGGCTGGCCTCTCGTTCGGCCAACTCCCGGCACCGAAGGTAGAGTGCCTGATGCAGCCGATCGAGGGTCCGATCCTCGGTCCAGCGAAGGAAGTAACCGTTAACTGTGCTCTTGGGGGGTAGATCTTTGGGAAGTGCCCGCCACTGGCAGCCGGTGCTCAATATGTACATCAGGCCGTTTACAATCTCACGAACATCCACCCTGCGCTTGTTGCCGCCACGCTTGGCCGGCCGGATCAAGGGCTCAACCAGAACCCACTCAGCATCCGTCAGATCACTCGGATACCGCAAATCACGGCGGTCATAAGAAACGCGGTTTTCGTTCGTCCACATCTGCCTGCTCCTGCGAATCGGGCCAGAAGCATCGAATCACAACTCACTCTATGGATTCAAGATGTTTCGGGACGGACACTCAGATCATTCGAATAATGCCAACCCATCTCATGCTGACCTCCAATCCAGCAATAAGCTTGAATCAGATTTTCCGCCGCGCCGGAATCCCAAAACGATTCGGATCATCAGAAAGAAACTCTATCAATCCCCTTAATCGCCGGGGGGATTACCGGATGGCGTTCGCGTTGATCTCGTCCGCGAGGCGGGGACGGGGGAAGTTTTTCGGGTCAAGGAATTCTGAAGGGTGCGGGAACATCTTTCGGTGAGGCAACACGCTTCTCATCCAGATTGTCGCGCTACAGGCAGGGCCAAATCAATACGGCAGGGATACTCATTTAGATCGGGGTGGGGATCGCGCATATCACCGAGAATTTGGCCGGCCGCTTAGTCACCTGCCAGATTGGTTTGCCCATCGCCTGTCCCTTCAACAGTGTTACCCAGTTTTTTCCCCGGCGGCCTGCCCTGACAGAAATCGGCCCAGTCGGCCATCAACTGCCGCCGGAGATCAAAAAAATCAGTCCGCTTATAGGCCGCCTCAACCTTGTTGGAGACAACATGCGCCAAGGCAGCCTCCACAATCTTCGGCCGGTAATCGGTTTGCTCGGCGGCCCAATCACGAAACGTCGAGCGGAAGCCATGCGTGGTCACGCCCTGGCGCTGCATACGCTTTAGCACCGCGAGCAGCGCCATATTGGACAGGCCGCGGTCAGCCTTGCCCCCCGGATAAACATCTCCGGCCGGCACCTCGCCCTCGCCCAGCTCCGGCATGGCCATTTTCAGAAGCGCCACGGCGGCATCGGAGAGCGGGATGCGGTGGTCGCGCTGGCGGCCTTTGATCCTCATCGCGGGAACCGTCCATACGCGCTGGGCGAGGTCTACCTCGCGCCAGAGGGCGCCGATCACATCGCCGGTGCGCGTGGCCGTCAGCACCGTCAAAAGCAGCGCGTTCGCCGCCAGCCCTCCCTGCGCCCGCAATTCCTTAATGAAGGCCGGCATCTCGGCCCAAGGCAACGCCCCGTGGTGCTGGACCCGGGAAATCTTTCCCGTTGCCGGGAACAGGTTCTCCAGATGCCCCCGCCAGCGGGCCGGGTTGTCGCCTGTGCGCCAGCCTTTGGTGGTGGCGTAATCCAGGACGGCCCCGATGCGCCCGCGAAGCCGGCTGGCCGTCTCGGGTTTCTGCTTCCAGATCGGCTCCAACACTTTTGTCACCAGCGCCAGGTCAACCGATGAGACCGCAACCTTCCCAAGAACCGGGTAGGCGTAGCTCTCAAGGGTCGCCGTCCACTGCTTGGCGTGCTTCGCGTTTGACCACCCTGCCTCGTGCGCCTTGATATAGGCTTGCGCTACCACCTCGAACGTGGTCGTGCCGGCGGCCTCCAGAGCCGCCTTCTTGCGTGCCTCCTGCCTCACGTCGATCGGATCAATGCCGTCGAGGAGCATTTGCCGCATGGCGACCGCCTTGGCGCGGGCTTCCGCCAGTCCGACGGTGTGCAGCGGCCCCAGCCCCATTTCCCGCGTGCGCCCCTTCAACATAAATCTGAACGACCATGACTTCGCCCCCGCCGGTGATACCTGGAGGTACAAATTCGCCCCATCCGCATGAAGTCCGGGGCCGGAATTTTTCACCTTGGCTGCCGATAACTTATTGATTACACGTGCCATGACCCCCAAAACCTACCCACTAATTGACCCACAAATGATTCAGCGATACCCCCTATTTCTGTCAACAGCGCTGGAGAGAAAATCTGACAACCAATTGAAATAACTGTATTTTCATACAGCGGCGGACGGGCCTGGAGGGGGGGGGGTGTTGGCGGAGAGACAGTCCGGCTTATAATTTGAAACTTGATAGGTATATAGTCGAATTTGTTCCAGACGATTTTACGTTCTCAGGGAATTTATTAGATTTTCTGCGGGCGGGCTTCATAAGCATAGCCGGTATGCAGTCTTCCGCCGTCGCCAAGTGTCGCTTGAATAACCCTACCATACATAGGGCAGCGCCGTCACATTATTAAGGCGAGACTACCAGTACCAGCGATTCGCTGCCAAGGTGCCGTGAGGTAAACTGCTTGCATCAACCAATTTTTGTAACTACAATAAAGCTGTGAAAATCACCTTTGACCCAGCCAAGCGGGACGCCACCCTTGCTAATCGCGGGTTGGATTTTGCCGATGCTGGGGAGATTTTCACCGGACCCCATGCCAGCGAGCCGGATGACCGGCAGGACTATGGCGAGGTTCGGCACGTTACGGCGGGGTATCTCGCCGGTAGGCTGGTTGTGGTTGTGTGGACGCCCCGTGATGGCACGCGGCGCATAATTTCGATGAGGTATGCCCATGAACGGGAAGCAGAGCGGTGGCGGCGAACCATGGATAGACCCGGATGACGCCCCGGAATTGACCGATGAATTTTTTGAGCGTGCGACGCTGTATGACGGCGCGCGAGTAATCCGACGCGGACGGCCCAAGGCAGCCCACACCAAGGCCCAGGTGACGCTACGGCTGGATGCTGACGTGCTGGCAGAGTTGAGGGCAACCGGGCCGGGCTGGCAGACGCGCGCCAATACCGCTTTGAAGCAATGGCTGGCTACCAAGCCCCGTCGCGCGGGGTAATTGCATCAAGCGCGCGTCTTACTCGCGGCGGTAGGTGGCGCGGCTTGCCGCTTCCGGTACAAACCCATTCAATGCCGTTCAAACGATTGCACAATACAATTTGTTGCCATATTGCGCGATAGAAGTGCGACGCATTGAACTATATATGCCGCTGTTAGCTATCGCTACAAACTACCGCTTTATAAATCGTCAAAGACATAGATAATTTAAGCATCTTTTACAATTTGTGTTGACGGCCTCCAATGACTGCGCGTAAGGGCGATTGTATGCCCACAGAGGGCCAGCCTTAGCCGTTGGAGATATGCCATGCCAAAGATTCTTCGAGAGCCGATAAAAAGCCTTGATGACGCCCCTGATTTTATCACGATAGGGGAGCTCGCCTTCATATTTCGTTGCAGCCATTCAAAGATTATCCGGCTGATGAATGCTGGCAAATTGCGAAGTGTGAAGCTGGTAGGAGCGCGCGTTATCGAAACAGCGTCAGCAAGGCAGCTTGTATCGCCTGCTTTGGAAACTGCATAAAAAAAAGACCGCCTGAAATCGTGACTTTCAAGCGGCCTTAGAAGCGGTAACTTTCGATAGCCCTTCTTAGCCGCACCTGTTCATAAAGTCAACGGTTTCAGCAACAAACTTTGAAGGTATGCTGAAATTATGAATGAAAACTTAGAGGCGGTCGGTTGGTTTCGCCCTACCGCTTGGCAGCCCTGGCAACCAAGTGACGCGCACCCCTCTTATCCGGCCAGCCAGGGCGCGCTAGACGCCTTTCCCGATGCTCCGCAGCCATCCCTACCAGTCACGCTCTACAGCCCGCCTAGCGGGCTTCCTGACTTGCCCCTGCCCATGCTGCCTATGCGGATACCAGGTTTGGTTGGCGAGCTTGTAGATGCGTGCTGGAATGGTGCTACTCATCAATTAGCGGAAGCAGCTATTGCATCAGCCCTTTCAGCTATGTCGCTGCTTTGCTCTCGCGTTTATCGCTATGAAAAACTAGGTTTATCGCTGTATTTGCTTTTGCTTGCTGAAACATCAACGGGCAAATCATTTGCACAAGATGCTAACGATCAATGGTTAAGTGCCGTCATCAACAGACTGGAAAAGGAAAAACCTCCAATACTAGCTAAAATCGTCATGTTGAACAATATGATGCAGCGAGAGATTGGAAGCGCAGAAGGCTTGGTGCAGCACTTTCAAAAAGCGCAAGCATCACTGTTTTACTTAGATGAGTTTGTTGCCAAAATGAAGATAATGTCTCGCAACAATGTACCGCCGCATCTTGAACAAATTAAAAGCGAAATGCTGCGCTTCATGGAATTGTCTAATCCTGGCCGTGTCTATCGTGGCGCTGTTTATTCAAAGCGCGGTAACAAGCCGGAAGAAAACGATATAATCAGCCCTGCGCTTACCGTTCTTGCAACAGGTACGCCGGGAGCGTTCTATAATGATCTATCAGCCGACATGGTATTGTCAGGCTTTTTGCCGCGCTTTACCGTATTGGAATATGAAGGCGGC
The DNA here is from genome assembly GCA_963696195.1 of uncultured Alphaproteobacteria bacterium. GTDB lineage: Bacteria > Pseudomonadota > Alphaproteobacteria > Acetobacterales > Acetobacteraceae > Acidocella. The sequence continues at coordinate 151,406 of OY968826.1, read as the reverse complement.
ATACCTATGCCAAACGACGCGGTATTATCGGAACTGCCGCCAAGTCTCACCGAAAAACTGTATCAGCTATACAATTTCGGATATATGAACAGCCAACAGTTAAACGCTTCGCCATTAGGCAGAAAAGAGGTGAGGCCCTATGATGCAACGGTTAAAGCCGCAATTAAAAATTTCGAGTATATCTGCTTATTGGAAGCAGATAACGCCAACAAGAAAGATATGCCTACCGCTGGCTTATGGAGTAGAGCCAAAGAACACGTTAAGCAGATTGCCAGCTTAATAGCCATTGGCTGCAATCCGCATATGCCCACAATTACAGGTGAGCATCTAAACATCGCTATTGATATAGTGAAGCCGGGCATTGAAAAACTATGCAAGAAATTCGAGCGTGGCGAGGTAGGTATGGGCGATGACCGCCGCATGGCTAAAATCCGCGAAAACGCTGTTAAGCTATATGTCGATAGTGGCCATGTCGTTATTAGAGTGTCTGACCTTAGAAACGATTGCGTAAAGGCTGTTGTGTTTTCAAAACATCCGTTGGGAGCAATCAAAGCATTTGATGCGGCGATAGACAGCATGATTAAGTATGGTGAACTATTACGAGTAGAGGGCGATAACCGTCGCGCCTTTTGCGTTCAATTAAATATGGAGGTATTCAAGCCTCTATTAGCCGAATACGCCAAGAAGAAAAAGAAAAGATAGAAATATCAACAAGTTACCGGATTATACCGGGCTTCCGGTATAAAATATCATAGTCTTTTCAACGAGTTACCAACATACCGGATATACCGGGCATATATGCACTAAAAATAATGTACTTTTTAATTAACATAATAATTAGTTATATTAACATTTTGATCGCACCTAGAATCTATCTTGTATATTGGTATATTATATATAATATATTGAAATAACTCATATTTTTTATACCGAATTATATACCGGATGGCCGGTATATCCGGTATATTCGAGAGACGAAAGCGGCTTCCTAAACGCCGTAGGCAAGTTGAATGCCATAGCGACGGCGGACATGGTATCCGTCAAACTATCTTAATTCACGTAGTTATATAGTTGATATTGAAACGCTATATACAGCATTATTATACTTGTTCTTAGTTCAAAGCGGCTTAGCCCATTATTGAATGATAGTATGCCTCAATATCGGCACGGCTCATACTGCCCACATTATTCGTGCGATGCCAAGCGCCCGGCGTGTGTGCGTTGATGACCCTATGATAATAGGAAACCCATTCAGCCAAACTTGTGGGCAGCGGTTCATTGAATACGTCATGCCCCGCCTTAACGGCTTTAATGCCAGTGCGGCTTTCGAGCTTGGACAGTCTATTGCGGATATTCATTTTAATACACGTTGCTTTGGCTGATTTTATCTTCCACTGCTTGCAAGCGGTGTTGCAGTTCAACGGTTTCAATTATCTTTCTATTGGTTTCCAAAACAGCGGTAATGCTTGCGGCTTCTTCAGTGCTGATTTGACCAGCAGACATTAGCTCTACCACTTTGGCCATTGCAGCCTGCAAGCCTTCTAGGCTGCGTGTGTCTGGCAGTTCCATAATGATAGGCCGTCCGCGACGCACCGGCCACAACCTTGCCAGCACTATCTCAGCCGCGCGCATGTCGCCAGCTTGGGCAGCTTCAATCACGCTTGTCATTATGCTGCCAGCGGCTTCAGTACCCATGCTATCAAGCAGCTTTGACGCAACACTTTTTGAACCGCGCGGCCTTCCGGTAGGATTGCCTGATTTCCCTTTTTGAAAGCGGTATCCGCCTTTTGGCTTTGATAGTTCTTGATCGTTGCGGGACATTGAAAAGCCTTGTGATGGTAAGAGCACAAATGAAAAGGGCTACGCCGGAGGAGGCGTCACTCCGGCGTAGCCCCCGCGCTACCAACGTCGAAAGGATTAAAAGCTCCGTTGGTGCCCTGTAAATAGACTGTTTGGCATCTGTTATCAATACAAAAAGATTGAAAAGTTAAACTAACGGGTCTAGGGTTCGGCTCTCCCCACACTCTGAAAGGATTTCCCCATGGCTGACGAAAACTTCCTCGGTACAACCTTCACCTTTAACGAGCCGCGCAAGCTACCGCAACACCTTAATCATCTTAACGCTTCTGAAGAACGTCGCCTACCACCGCGCGATTATATTAAACTCCATGGATATGCGATGCTCATCAACGGAGTTATCGCTGCCAGCGAAAAGGGATTAGATAAGCTGCGCATATCGTCGCTAAACGCAATGAACAAACTTGTTCAAGTCGCTTTCAACAATATCGAAAATCCGTCTGAAACGGCCTACAATGCTTCTCCATCGTTTATAAGCATCATTGCTTTGTCGCATGATGCATATAACGCCGTCAAAGATGGTGAAGTGACAAGGGCCGATCAACTCGACTATCGCAACGCTGTCGAAGGGTCCAACAGTCTTGAAGTGTATGCGCTCGAAAGCGAACCGCATTATCGCAACGCAGATTACGAAGCGGAGTACCGTGAGCGTGCTGCCCGTCGCGCCGCTGATGACGAGCGCATCCGTAAGGCGCGCACCCAAGCCGGCTTGCCGGACAACTTTCGGAGTTTCATCAAATGAGTACGGTTGATGCCTACATAGGCAAACCGAAAGCGGAAACCATTGATGACTTAACAGGTCCGCCAAAATCGGAAAGCGTGAATGATCTAATCGGCAAACCGGAAACGAGAACGCTGCTCGACTACCTAAATGCAGATGAACCCATAGCTGACTACGTGGCTGCGGATGCGGCTGATTATGAGAGGCCGCAACGCCATCAAGGTAGTGTGGGCATTGCATCGCCGCGTACCCGCGTGGTGCCGCCGTCGCGGAGCATTGACGCTTATCTTACGGCATCCGCGCATACGGTCATGCCATCGCCGCAAGTAACTATCGGCATGGATAGCGCCGATGCTTTCCGCAACCTTGATGGCGGTCAATGTGATGATGACCCCACAACCTTTTGGGCAGTAGATTCTATGCCGCTGTTGGTTTCAAAGTTCGAGCAGTATGTTGATGGTAAGAAGGTTTGAGTTAGATGCTAAATCATTTTAGCGCGAATAATCTTGTTGTCTTGTCTGGCATGTATCCTGATGTTGTTGAAAAGCCTGATCGTTTTGGCCGGGACGTTGCTTGGATTACTGCGGCGATAATTGAGACCTATGCAGCCTATTGCTTGCGTAGCGATAGTTATGCGGAACAGAACGGACTTGCGTTGTGTGGGTATGACAAAATCAAGTTTGATACTTTGCGGTCTATTTGTCATGATGGCAATAAGCGTTTTGTATGGCTTAAAGAAGAATTGCTTGCGAAACACGGCAGAGATTATTTTCAACCGCGCATGTCAACCGATGAATTGCTGCGCTTGACTGAAAGCATGATGCGTAAAGCGGCACGAGTAAAAGATCATGTCACCTATGCCGAGTTGTTTAAGTATTGCCGGGAACTGCGTGATGAATTGGGCTAGATTGCACAAAACATAAGAATAACTATGATATGATCTAAATTCATGACATACAGACAGCTAGATACCTTAAATATTTGATATAGTTTGGCGGAATATTCGTCCGCCATAGCATAAGAAGCGCCGCAAACTGCGGCAGTTCACCACACCTAGCCAATGTGATAGGGTGCGATTCCGAATCGCATAATTGACTACGGGCGCGCTATGGTGTGGGGCTTCAATGTCGGACGATAACGCAAATCAGATACCCTCGACGTTTCTTGACGTGATTAAGAACGCATTGGATGGTGGAGTGCTTCGGCTAATTGCCAGTAAGCCGGTGCAAGAAGCTATCGGGCGCTTAGTCTCAGGGGCAGTTGATATTCCAGCGGCGTACTTGGAGAGCATAAGCCGCAATATTCGGCGAGAGACCGAATCAAAAGATAATGTTTATGCAGCGATTTCTGCCGCTGCGGCCTCTACTGCGGCAAATGATGAAGGTATTGTTTTGCGTGGCGTTGAGCGGTGGGCGCGGCAGTTAGAAGCGAAGCAAAAGAGCCGCGAGACTGTTGCCATTAGAACGCTGGAAGTGCTTTCCGAGGATGAGAGCTTAGAGAATGCGGAAGCTCCAAATGAAGACTTTATGCGGATGTTTGAAGACATGGTTGAGAAGGTGTCTTCAGAACAATTAACTGATCTTATGGCTCGCATTCTAGCGGGTGAGATTCGTAAGCCCGGCAGCGTCTCAAGAAGAACGCTACAAACGGTAGCTATTCTTGACCAACAAATTGTTCAAGCTCTTATTGATCTTCAACCGTACATGCTTGATGGGTTTTGGTGGATCGTACCATCAAAGAAGCGTCAAGAGTGGTACGGCTTGTTTGCGCTGTTATCTAGCGTTTCAATCACAAACGCTTATGGAACGCGGACGGTTAATCCAAATCAGCATGGGAAAGCGGCTCTTAAAATGGGGAAAAGAGCTATATTGATCGACTTCAAAGATGATAAATTTGTTCCCTTTGTTGACGGAGTAAATTTGACGCCTATTGGCATTGAATTGGTTTCAGTGTTGCCGTTGTCGGCAGATCATAAGATTGATGAGATCGCAGCCGGGTTGAAAGAAGATGATTGGTGGAAAGGCGTTGAGGTTATAGATTTATAATTCCTCGCCACAATACACGGCCCACTCGGTCATTAGTTGGCGGCGTTTGTCGAATAGATCACCGCGACGGTATGCACCTTCAACGCCGCCTACAGTATGGGCAAGCGCCGCTTCGCATATCTCCCTTGGCCATGTAGTCGTTTCCGCTGTCCAATCGCGGAAGCTGCTACGGAAGCCATGCACGGTTTCATCCCGCTTTAACCGCTTCATCACGGCTGCAAGGGTCATGTTGGATAGACTGCCCACACTTGGGCTTGGAAATACCGGCTTGTCATCGCCGCGTTTGAACGGTTTGACGGCCTCTAAAATGGCCATAGCGCCGTCGCTCAACGGCACCCGATGTTCGGTCCTGGCTTTCATGCGCTCGGCTGGTATGGTCCACGTCTTGGCGGTCATGTCTATTTCGCCCCACGTCGCGCCGATAACCTCCCCGGTCCTGGCAGCGGTCAAGATGAGGAAGCGCAGCGCCAAGGCGGCTATGCCCTTGGCAGCGGCAAGCTCACCCATGAATGCGGGCACGTCTTGCCACGGCAGGGCGGCGTGGTGTTCTACCCTCGCCACCTTAGCTCGTGACGGTAGAAGGTAATTCAGGTTGCCCTTCAACGCTGCCGGATTATCCCCGCTGCGCCAGCTTTGGGCTTTGGCATAGTCCAAGATCGCCTCAATGCGCTGGCGGACCCGGCTGGCCGTCTCCGGCTTGGTTTCCCAAATCGGCTTCAGGCAGGCCAGCACGTCGCCCGTGGCGATAGCGGAGACGGGTAGCTTGCCAAGGGTAGGGTAGGCATACGCTTCAAGCGTGGCCGTCCATTGGGCGGCGTGCTTCTCGTTGCTCCACCCCGCCTTATGGCTCTCGATATATTCGCCCGCCACTGTCTTAAAGGTGCGCTCGATCTTGGCCAGGGCGGCGGCACGGGCTTCCTCGGCTGCCTTTCTGGCGTCCAGCGGGTCAATGCCAGCCCGGACCTGCTTACGGCATTCCTGGGCCGCGTCGCGGGCCTCATGGAGCGTGACAAGGTGGGCCGGGCCGATGCCATAGGAACGGCTCTTGCCGGTCACGGGCGATTTATAGCGATAGGACCAAAACGCGGACCCGCTATCCAGCCTTTGGAAGTATAGCCCCAGCCCATCGTTCAGTTGTACGGGCTTGCCCTTGGTAAGAGTAAGTTGCGTCGCTCTAAGCCGATTGATCGCCATGGCGCGTCTAAACCCCCCATCAACCCTTCTCAGAACCATTCTTAGAAAAAAGTCTAAGAATGGTTGCCTATAGGTGACTGTGGGTGAAACACCGATTAGTCAAAAAGTCAAGGAAATCAGCCATTTTTGACTGTAGTTGCGTGTGGGTAAAAGGGGGTTGTGGCGGAGAGACAGGGATTCGAACCCTGGGTACGCTTTCACGCACACACGCTTTCCAAGCGTGCGCCTTAAGCCGCTCGGCCATCTCTCCCGCGCGGAGGCCTGCATAGCTAAACCCGGCGGATAGCTCAAGGGCAGGAGGACGGGAAAGCGTCGCGGGCGGTTGTTCCACTCCGGGTTGCCCTCTAACCTGCGTGCATGAGGCTGGGCTGATGGACAGTATATTCGACGTTTTTCCTGATCTGCGGCAGTTGGCGGAGAGCCGCTTTGCCGGGGTAAGCTGCGCCAAGCCGTCGATCATGATCGCCATGACCGCGCGCACCGGCAGCACGCATCTGTGCGCAGCGCTGCAGGCGGCGGGTGATGCCGGCCGGCCGGCGGAGATTTTTAATCCGCGCGGGGTGGCGGGCGTGGAGCGGCAGCGGCGCGGGGTGACGTTGTTTGCCGGCTACGTGCGCTCTTTCGCGGCCGAACCCAGCCCGGTTTTCATCTTCAAAACCAACTGGCAGGATTTTACGCCCTTCGCGCGGGACTGGCGCATGCTGTTTCCCCACCTGCGCGTGGTGTATCTGGACCGTAAGAATGTCATCGCGCAGGCTGTCTCGCTGTACCGGGCGCAACTCTCGGGAACCTGGCATCGGCCCGTGGGGCAGGCGCATGCACCGGCTGATGATTTGCGGGACAAGTTCGACCTCGCACGCATCTGCGCGATCATGCAGGGGTTGATTGACGAAAAACACGCCTGGGAACGGTTTTTTAGCGCCGAAGGGTTAACGCCGGTGCGGCTGACCTACGAGAATTTTATTCAGGACGTGAACGAGGCGCTCCGTTTTCTGGCGCGGGAAATGGCGCTGGACCTGCACGCGGACATTCCCTCACACGTGGGATACGACAAGCTCGCCGATGCGCTGAACAAGGACTGGATCGAGCGCGTGCAGCGGCATGTGCTTCAGATGACCTGACCCCCACGAGGGCCAGGTCAGGGCCAGGGTAGGATCACGCCTCGGGCGGTAGCACGACGCAGCCGGTGGGGCCGGCGGAAAGCCGGTTGCAGGCATTCACGGCGTCTTCATGCGGCAGGCCGACCACGCGGGCACGGTACTTCACATGGCCGGCGGCAACCACGGACACCACCACGGCGCGGCCGTTAACCAGCATCTGCACGGCGGAAAGCTCGGCGATACCCAGTGCGGCGCGGGCGTTGGAGGAGGTGTCGTAGGCGCCAACCTGAATCGCCCAGCCGGAATGGCTGGAGGCCGGCGCATAGTCGTGCCGCTGCTCGGATTGCGGCTGAACCGCGGCTTCGATCTGCGGCGGCTTATAGTAGTGCTGCCGCGATGGCGGGGTATCGGCCATCGCAGCTGGGATGATGGAAAATGACGGACGCGGCGCCGGGGGCGGCGGCGGTGGTTCCGGCATGGGGGCGGGCACGGACATCGCGAGCACCGGTTCAGGCGCGTACACCGAGGACTGCGGTGCCGCGGGCGGTGCAACGGCTGCCACCTCCTCCGGCGCCAGCGGGTTTTCCGGCGCCTGCGGCCCAGGAGCCTCGGGGGTGAAGCCGGGCGGCAGGATACCAGGCGCGTCGCTGGCCGGTTGCGTGTTCAGGGCTAGCTGGTCAGCCTCGGAACGGTGCGCCGGGTAATAGCCCTGAATGTTCGGCGCGATCATGGCGACGTAGTTGAGCGTCTCGCCGGGCAGCGGTGTGTGGTAGTTCATGTAGGAATCCAGCCGCCCTGGACCGGCGTTATACGCCGCCAGAAACCCCGGCGAGCCGTATATCTGGTACATTTCGTGGATATAGGCAGTGCCGGCCATGATATTGTCGTAGGGATTGAATGGGTCCGACCCCAGGCCGTATTGCGAAGCCAATTCCTGATAAGTCGCCGGTTCCAGCTGCATCAGCCCCATGGCGCCGGCGGCGGAAACCGTGAGCTGGCCGCCGATGTACTCATGCCCGCCCGATTCAACGCGCATGACCTGACGGATCCAGGCCGGCGGCACATCAAAACGGCTGGAGGCCTCGTTGATATACGGGCCCCAGGGGTCGCTCGGCGGACCGGGCGGGGTGTAATCCCCCGCCGCATGGGTGCGGTAATAGTCGAGCGAAGGCCCGGTCTGCGCGACCCGGTTTCCACCGGCACACGCGGTCAGCAGCGCCAGGCTGGCACAACCCAGCACCAGCCGGACCCCGCGGCCGGAACAGCCTGGCATCACCAACACAGGCCGGAAACGGTATTTTGCGCTCACAGTCAAAGCCTCCACGATATTACCAGCGGGCCTCGAAGATGATCTGATCTCCAGGGACCGTCAGCATTGCGCGCGGGGCGAAAAACTCTGCCACGCGCCAGACAAAAGCCATTACCCGAGGCCGGGAACGTATGACCTCTGGCACCATGCCGTTATCACGGTGTATTCCGCTCAATAACGGCTTAAACAAGACATTGTAACCCATTAAGCTAGAACGGAACTTGCAGCAAGGAAAACTTCTGTTACCGCAACGCTATCTCACGGCGGTTGGGGATGATAAACAGGGCCATGCGCCGGAAACTGCCTTGATGCCCCCGAAGTTACCCCAGAGTTGGAGCCAGGCAGCTGGCGCGCTGGTGCTGCTGGCCGCCCTGCCCGTGCTCACGGGCTGCGCCACGCCGCCGCTGCCCGCCCCGGTGGCACAGACCTCGCCGATGACCGGCCGCATGACCCAAGGCACCGTGGTGGCCGTGCGCGCGGTGAATGTTCCCGCCGGCAATGCGGCATTGGCGAAGGTGCTCACCAGCCTCGGGCAGCCTGCCGCCGCCAGCACGCCGGCGGCGGTTGAGCTCATTATCCGCCGCCAGGATTCCACCATCGTCTCCATCGTGCAGCCGCAACAGGCTGGGCAGCCTGCGTTCGCGCCGGGGGAAAGCGTGAACATTGCCGAAGCGGCGTCAACAGCGGTCCACCCGCAATAACAAAATAACAATAAGTAAAGCCTCGGGCGGAACTTTAATAACCTGTCATGCGCGCACACGGCGGTTGATGCTGCCGGTCCATTCAGCTATCGCCAAGGCATGAACATGATTGTGCCAGACCAGGGCCCGGCAGCGATTGAGATTTCTCACGCCGCCGGGAAGCCGGGTCAGCCGGTAACCATCATGGCCAGCCGCGATTGGCGCGGCAGACTCACCCTGGCCGGAGCGGACCTCGCCGAAACGCTGCGGCTGTGGCCCCTTGTGTGGACACTCAGCCTGCTCGACATCCGCCTGCGCTATCGCGGCTCGCTGATCGGCCCGTTCTGGCTCACGCTTTCCACGGCGGTCATGGTCGGCGCCATCGGCTTTTTATATTCGCGCCTGTTCCACCAGAACATCGCGGTCTATCTGCCGTTTCTCTCCATCTCCCTGGTGCTTTGGACTTTCATCAGCACCATCACCTCCGACGGCTGCATCTGCTTCACCCAGTCGGAGGGCATGATCCGCGCCATGCGCATGCCCCTCTCGCTGCACGCGGCGCGCGCGGTGCTGCGCAATATCATGGTGCTGGCGCATAACATCGTCGTCATCGTCGTGGTGTTCGCTATCTTCCGCACCACGCCGAGCCTCGCCTGCTTCAGCCTGCTGCCCGCCGTGGCGCTCTGGGTGGTGGATGCGATGGCGATCAGCCTGACGCTGGGCGCATTCGGCACGCGCTTCCGCGACATTCCGCCGATTGTCGCCAGCGTGGTGCAGATCGCCTTTTACCTCACCCCCATCATGTGGAACCCGGCCATGCTGATGCATCGCGGCATAAGCATGGTGCTGGTGACATGGAACCCATTCTACGCGCTGCTGGAGATCATGCGCGGCCCCTTGCTCGGCGGCCCGCTCGACGCTGGCGCCTGGACCGCCGCCCTGGGTTATTCCGCCGTACTGGTGCTACTGGCCACCATTGTCTTCGCCCGCACTCGCGCGCGCATTGCGTACTGGGTGTAGCCCATGGCCAATTTGCTAATCGAGAACGTCTCCGTCTCCTTTCCACTTTATCATGGCGAGAGCCGCAGCCTGAAAAAGACCGTATTCGCCGCCGCCTCCGGCCGGCTGGGGGAAGACCGCAAGCACCGCTTGGTGGTGGAGGCGCTGCGCGATGTTTCCTTTGCGCTGCGCACCGGAGACCGCCTGGGCTTCGTCGGCTCCAATGGTGCCGGCAAGACCACCCTGCTGCGCAGCATGGCCGGCATTTACGAACCCATTGCCGGCCGCATCACCATCGATGGCGCCGTCACCGCGCTGCTGGACGCCAACCAGGGCATGAACTTGGAAATGACCGGGCGGGAGAACATCCGCCTGCGCGGTCTGTTCAACGGGCTGACCGAGGCGCAGATTAAGCAACTGCAGGAAGACGTGGCGGAATTCGCCGGGCTGAACCAGTTCCTTGAACTGCCGGTACGCACCTATAGCTCAGGCATGATCGTACGGCTTGGCTTTGCCCTGGCCACCGCGATCAAGCCGCAAATTTTGTTAATGGACGAGTGGATTTTGGCCGGGGACGCCGCGTTTATGGACAAAGCCCGCCATAGGCTGGAAACCATGGTGCGCGGCGCGGAGATCCTTGTGTTGTCGTCGCATAATGCCGATGTAATTCTGCGCTGGTGCAACCGGGTGATCTGGATGGACGGCGGACAGATAAAGGCGGATGGCCACCCCGAGGAAGTGCTGGCCGCCTACCTGCCGCCCGAACAGTTTGCTCACGCAATGGCCGCGGCCCAAACCGAGGCCTGAACCTGTCCACAACCCGAGGAGTTTTTCATGCAACAACGTAATCTCGGTAAAAACGCTCAAGGTACAACACTCACCGTCTCCGCCATCGGCCTGGGCTGCATGGGCATGTCGGAGTTCTACGCCGGGCGGGACGATGACGAGTTGATCGCCACGATCCACCTCGCCATCGAGCGCGGCATCACCTTTTTCGACACCGCCGATATGTACGGTGTGGGCACCAACGAGGAACTGGTCGGCCAGGCCATTGCCGGCAAGCGCGATGGCCTGATTATCGCCACCAAATTCGGTAATGTGCGCGGGGCGGACGGCGCGTTTCTCGGCGTGAACGGCCGGCCGGCGTATGTGCGCGCCTGCGCCGAAGCCTCGCTCAAACGCCTCAACATCGAGGTCATCGACCTGTATTACCAGCACCGCGTCGACCCCGAAGTGCCGATCGAGGAGACCGTGGGCGCGATGGCGGAGCTGGTGGCGCAGGGCAAGGTGCGGCACCTTGGGCTTTCGGAGGCCAGCGCGGCGACCATCCGCCGCGCCCATGCGGCGCACCCGATCAGCGCGCTGCAAACTGAATACTCGCTATGGACCCGCGACCTGGAGGCGGAGATACTGCCCACCATCCGCGAGCTTGGCATCGGCCTAGTGCCCTACAGCCCGCTGGGCCGCGGCTTCCTCACCGGCGCGTTCAACACCACCGCCGACCTACCCGGTGACGACTACCGACGCAACGCGCCGCGCTTCTTGGAAGAAAACTTTGCACTCAACCGCGCGCTGGTCGGCGTCATCGAGGACATCGCCGAACAAAAATCCTGCACCGCCGCGCAGATCGCGCTCGCCTGGGTGCTGGCGCAGGGGCAGGATATTGTGCCGATTCCGGGCACCAAGCGGCGCGGCTATCTGGAGCAAAATATTGCCGCGCTCGATGTGGCACTCAGCGCCGATGAGCTAAAAACCCTCTCCGCCGCCTTCCGCCCCGGCGCCGCGCTCGGCATGCGCTACGCCGCCGCCGCCATGGGCGCACTGAACCGCTAGCCGATGGCCGCGATCGCCTATGTGAACGGCAGCTACCGGCCACTGTGCGAGGCCTCGGTGAATATCGAGGATCGCGGCTTCCAGTTCGGTGATGGCATTTATGAGGTGCTCTACGTTCACAACAACCGCCTCGCCGACGCGCAGTTGCATCTGGCCCGCCTCATGCGCAGCCTGGGCGAAATCGAGCTGAACCTGACACTGACACCCGCGGCGCTGCTGGTGATTATCCGCGAGGTACTGCGGCGCAACCGCGTGAGCACCGGCCTGGTTTACATGCAAGTCACGCGCGGCGCCGCCCGGCGCGACCACCCCTTCCCCGCCGCGCCGGTGCGGCCCAGCCTCGTCATCACCGCGCGCACCCGCCCCGCCCCGCCGCACGACATCGCCGCCTGGACCGGGGCCGCGATCACCCTGCCGGACGAACGCTGGGGACGCTGCGACATTAAATCCACCAATTTGCTGCCCAATGTGCTGGCCAAGCAAAAGGCGCGCCTCGCCGGTGCGTATGAGGCAATTCTGTACGACGAACAGGGTTATGTAACCGAGGGCGCCGCCAGCAATGTGTGGATTGTCGATGCCTCCGGCACGCTGCGCACCCGGCCGCTCGGCCCGGATATTCTGCCAGGCTGCACCCGCGCGGCGGTACTGGCGCAATTGCGCGATAGCGATTTCCCCTTCACGCAAACGCCGTTCACGCTGGAAGACCTGCGCGGCGCGCGGGAGATTTTCCTCACCGGCGCCACCTCCTTCGTGAAACCCATCACGCGGCTGGACGGCGTCTCCATCGGCAACGGCCACCCCGGCCCTGCCGCCACGCTGCTGCTGGACCGCTACCTGCGGCATATCGGCGCGGTATGAAGCTGGAGATCGACCATCTGCCGTCACTGGGGGCAAGACGTGGCTGCGTCGTGTTCCTGCACGGCGCCTGGTGCTGGAACTGGTACTGGAAGCCGTATTTCCTCCCCTATTTCGCGGCACAGGGCTACGAGTTGGTCGCCTTCAGCCTGCGCGGCCATGGCGGCAGCGAGGGCCATGCGCAGCTCAACAGTTTTTCCATAGGCGACTATGTGCGAGATTTGCGCGCGGTGGTGGAGACGCTGGAAAATCCGCTGATCGTCGGGCACTCGATGGGCGGCTTCGTCACCCAATCCTACCTGACGCAACATACCGCGCGCGGCGCCGTGCTGCTGGCATCGACGCCGCCGAAAACCGCCCTCGCGCCGCTGTTCAAAAACCTGCTCACCGGGTTAACCTCACCCAAAACGGATGACCGCGACACGCTGCGCCGGCAGATGTTTTCACGCGGGCCTGACGACCGCTCGATGGATGCGTATTTACGCAACATCCAGGCCGAAAGTGCGCGCGCCGCCGGGTCGGTCATCCTGCGCGGCATCCGGCACCCCGAACACGTCAAAGCCCCGCTGCTGGTCATCGGCGGCGGACGCGACAAACTGGTGCCGCCGCCCGCCGTAGCGCTGACGGCGCGCACCTACCACACCGAGGCAGTGATGTTCGAAGAAATGTCGCATATGCTCATGCTGGAGCCACGCTGGCGCGATGTCGCCGACACCATCATCCGCTTCGAGACCAGCCTGCCCAAAGGGTAAAACCATGTATAATCCGCCGGCCTTTGTCGAAAACGACCCCGAGGAACTGCAAGCGATCATGCGCGCAGCCTCGCTCCCGGTGCTGATCTCGCCCGGCAAAGCCGGCCTGCTCGTCACGCATTTGCCCCTGCTGTTCGAGGCACCTGACAGGCTCATCGGCCACGTCGCCCGCGCCAACCCGCACTGGCGGGATTTTGACCCCACAGCGGAGTCGCTGGCCATTTTCACCGCCGCCGACAGCTACATCAGCCCGTCATTCTACCCAACCAAAGCGGAAACCGGCAAAGTGGTGCCGACCTGGAACTACCAGGTGGTACACGCCACCGGGCGGCTGGAAATTACCGAAGACCCGGCGGCACTGCTCGCCATCGTCACCCGCCTGACCCACCACTTTGAGGCCGGCCGCGCCAAGCCCTGGGAGGTCGCCGACGCCCCCGCCGATTTCATCGCGGCACAACTCAACGGCATCGTCGGCTTCACGCTGCACATCACCCGGCTGGAGGGCAAAGCCAAACTCAGCCAGAACCGCCTGAAGCAGGACCAGATCGGGGCCACCGAAGGTGTCGCGCACGAAAACCCCGCTTTGGCCGCCGCGATGCGCCGGGCGAACAGACCGTAGGCGGTGCCTAAGAGACCGTTTCAGAAAATCGCCCCTATACGGCCGCCAGAGTAGACTTATGAAACAATCTCTAAACCAGCTTGCCCTCAAACGGCGGCTGGTAATCCGCCGCGTCGAACTCGATTACCCAGAGGTCCGGGTCGTAGGAAATTTGTTTCTTAACGTAAGCATCGGTGGCTTCCTCGTTCACCGGGGTTGGGCCCGTGCCGCGCATCCAGGCGAGGCTGCCGCTGGGTTCGCGGAACTGGGTGAGCACCATATTGCCGCTGCGCCCGCGCAGGATGACAAGCACGCCACCGGCATCCGCATCGCCCTTGCGGATGACCATGCCGGGCTTGCCGTCCGCGTTGCCGATTCTCAGCGCGGCGGAAACCCAGATTCCTGCCTTGATCCGTGGCTCACTCATGCTAATCCCTCAATCCACCAGCATTTCATCGATGAAATGCTTCTTCGCTCCAGTTTGCGCGGCCCCCGCCGTTCACTCAAGCCTTTAAGGAAGTTTCGCCGTGAACACCTCCCTCCGGATTGCCGCCGCCCTTGCCGCCTGCCTTGCCCTCGCCCCCGTGGCGCGTGCCGCCGATCCGGTGACGTTTGGCCTGGATTGGGTGGCCGAACCTGAATATGGCGGATATTATCAGGCGCTGGTGACCGGCATTTACAAAAAATACGGCCTGGACGTGACCATTCAGGAGGGCGGCCCGAACATCAACAACGCCGAGCTGCTGGTGGCCGGGCGGCTGACGTTCGACATCACTTCCAACTCCTTCCTGGCGCTGAACTTCGCGCAGGAGAACATACCCTTCGTCGCCGTCGCCGCCGGGTTCCAGAAGGACCCGGACATCCTCATGGCGCACCCCGGCGTGGGCGAGGATAATTTCGCCGCGCTGAAGGGCAAGCCTATTGCCGTCAGCTCCGACACCCGCGCCAGCTGGTGGGCCTACCTGCGCGCCAAGTACGGCTATTCGGACTCGCAGCTACGCCCCTACGGCTTCAGCCTGACCCCGTTTTTCACCGACCCGACCGACGTGCAGGAGGCCTATGTGACCTCCGAGCCGTATCTGGTGCATGAGCAGACCGGTAAATGGCCGGTGGTGATGATGCTCTCCGACTCCGGGTTCGACGGCTATGCAAGCCTGATCGCCACCAGCGATAAGCTCGTAAAAACCAACCCCGGCCTGGTGCGGCGCTTCATCGAGGCCTCGACCGAGGGCTGGTATTCCTACCTCAACGGTGACCCCACCCCGGCCTTCAACGCCATCTTGAAAGCCAACCCGGACATGACCCCCGGCCTGCTGCATTACGGTTACGAGCAGATCAAGGCGCGCGGCATCGTCGACTCCGGCGACACCAAAACCTTGGGGATTTACGCCATGACGGATGCGCGCTGGGCGAAATTCTTCAACGAAATGGCCGCCACCGGGCTGTACGGCAAATCCATGAACTACAAGGCCGGCTATACGCTCCAATTCGTCGACCATGGCTTTGGCCTGACCAAGTAAATGTTCTCACTGCGCGCGGTCTCCAAGCAGTTCGCCAACGGCACGCGCGCGCTCGATGATATTTCGGCGGACATAAATGCGGGCGAGTTCGTGGCGCTGCTTGGCCCCTCGGGCTGCGGCAAGTCCACGCTACTGCGCCTGCTGGCCGGTCTGGAAGCGCCAAGTGCCGGGCATATTGAGTGGGACGCTGGCAAGCAGCCGGGGTCAGGCGATGTCGGCTTCGTATTTCAGGACGCCACGCTGCTGCCCTGGGCCACCGCCGCTGAAAACGTATACCTGCCGCTGCGCCTGCGCGGCCGCCGCCGGGCGGAGGTGGCCGCGCTGATCGAGACCACGCTGGCGCAGGTAGGTCTGGCGGAGTTTGCCGGGGCGCGGCCAAAAGAGCTTTCCGGCGGCATGAAGATGCGCGTTTCCATCGCCCGCGCGCTGGTTTCCAACCCCCTGCTACTGCTCATGGACGAACCCTTCGCCGCGCTGGACGAATTCACCCGCCACCGTTTGCAGGAAGACCTGCACCGGCTTTGGCGCGAGACCGGCAAGACCATCATCTTCGTCACGCATTCCATCTACGAAGCCGCGTTTCTCGCCAGCCGCATCCTCGTCATGTCGCCACGGCCGGGGCGCATCGCCGCCGATATCCGCACCGCGCTGCCCGAGGGGCCGGACCGGCGCGAAGGCGCCGAGTACATCGCGCTGGTGCATCAGGTCACCGAAACCCTCCGCCAGCTGATGCCGGCATGAACAGGCTTCTGGAACGCCTGGCGCCCTTCGTGTTCGGCTTGCTCGCCCTGGGCCTATGGCAAGGCACCGTATGGGCGCTGGCCGTGCCGGTTTACGTCGTGCCAGGCCCCATCGCCATTTTTGACGCTTACTTGAGCGACTACAGCATCCTCAACCCGGCTCTACTTTCCACCCTCACCGTCACATTCACCGCCCTCCTCGCCGCCACCATCCTCGGCGTGTTCCTGGCGGTGGCCATGGCCGCTAGTTCTTTGTTCCGTGCCGCCATCCAGCCATGGGCGGTTATTTTACAAGTTACACCGGTGGTCGCCATCGCGCCGCTCATCATCCTCTGGGTCAACCAGCCGTTCGTCGCCTTGGTGGTCTGCGCCACCATCGTCGCCTTCTTCCCCATCCTCTCCAACACCGCCGCCGGGCTGGCCGCCACGCCCACCGAGCTGCTGGACCTCTTCCGCCTCAATGGCGCCACCCGCTGGCAAACCCTCTTCCTGCTCCGCCTGCCCTCGGCGTTGCCCAACTTCCTCACCGGCCTGCGAGTGTCGGGCACCCTCGCCCTGGTCGGCGCTGTCGTCGCCGAATTCGTCGCCGGCTCCGGCGGGTTTGCCTCCGGCCTCGCCTACCGCATCATCGAGGCCAGCTACCGGCTGGAAATTCCACGCATGTTCGCCGCCCTGGTCCTGCTCGGCATCAGCGGCATCGTCATCTACGCAGTCCTGGGGCTACTGGAGCGTTTTCTGCTCCGCAAGCGCGACGCGGCTTGAAATTGCGCCCCCATTCTGCGACCTTCCGCCCACATTGGAGACCGATATGACCGCCAGCACACCTAAGGAACTGACCAAAGGCCAACTCGCCTACGAACAGGAGCGCGCCAAGAAAGCCGGAAAATCCCTCGACGAATGGCTGAAACACAAAGCCAAAACCGCCGCCGAGGAAGCCAAAAAAGCCGCGCCCAAGCCCGTGAAAAAACCAGGCCTCATCAGCCGCCTGCTCGATAAGGCGCACAAGCCCCTGTAATAACGGCGCTGACGGGGGTTTTTTTAAGCAAGTAAGGCCAAGGGGCGCTGCCCCTTGGATCCCCGCCAGCTCCGTGATCACCGACTTGCGGGCCTTGAATCAAAAAGGGCAGACCGAGATCTGCCCTTTTTGATTCGCTTGGGAGCGGATTTTACTCTGCGTCGTCTTCGGCAGCTGCCGCTTCCGGGCGCGGGCCGCTATCTTTGCCCTTTGCGGAAACGTCGCGGTCGATGAGTTCAATCACGGCCATGTCGGCGGCATCGCCATGGCGCATACCGGCCTTCAGCACGCGGGTGTAACCGCCGGCACGGGTCTTGTAGCGGGTTGCCAGCGCGTCAAACAGCTTGGCGACGATGCTCTCGTCACGCAGCTGGTTGAATGCCTGGCGCTTGGCGTGCAGGTCGCCGCGCTTGCCCAGCGTGATCAGCTTTTCAGCCACCGGGCGGAGTTCCTTGGCTTTCGGCAAGGTGGTGGTGATCTGCTCATGCTTGATGAGAGCGACAGCCATGTTTCTGAACATGGCAAGCCGGTGGGATGAGGTGACGCCGAGTTTTCGACCGCTGAGACCGTGACGCATGGTAAATTTTCCTGTTTCGGCTTTTAGAAGGGTTGGTCGGAACGCTTGGCCAGTTCCTCGATATTCTCGGGCGGCCAGTCGGTCACGGTCATGCCAAGGGACAACCCCATGGCGGTCAACACTTCCTTGATTTCGTTCAGAGACTTGCGGCCAAAATTCGGCGTCCGCAGCATTTCCTGTTCGCTCTTCTGTACCAGATCGCCGATGTAAACGATGTTATCGTTCTTCAGGCAGTTGGCGCTACGCACGGAAAGCTCCAGCTCATCGACCTTACGCAGCAGGTTGGCGTTGAAGGGCAGCTCAATCCGGGGCTCCTCGGCGCGCAGGCGCTGGGGCTCCTCGAAGTTCACGAACATGCCGAGCTGGTCTTGCAGGATACGCGCCGCCAGGGCCACGGAGTCTTCCGGGGTAATGGCGCCGTTGGTTTCCACTTGCAGGATCAACTTGTCATAGTCGGTGACCTGGCCAACACGGGTCTGTTCCACGCGGTAGGACACACGGCGCACCGGCGAGTAGATCGCGTCGATGGGGATCAACCCGATCGGCGCATCTTCGGGGCGGTTAGCTGAAGCGGCTTCGTAGCCACGGCCAGCGCCTACCGTGAATTCCATGCCCAGCGAAGCGCCGTCATCGAGCGTGCATAGCACCAGATCCGGGTTCATGATTTCGATGTCATGGCCGGACTGGATCTGCCCGGCTTTAACTTCACCAGGACCGGTCGCGGTCAGCACCATGCGCTTGGGCCCCTCACCATGCATGCGCACGGCAAGTTGCTTAATGTTCAGCACAATGTCGGTCACGTCTTCCCGCACGCCAACCAGCGTGGAGAATTCATGCAACACGCCATCAATGCGCACCGCTGTAACCGCAGCCCCCTGTAGGGAGGACAGCAATATCCGGCGCAGCGAGTTGCCCAGCGTCATGCCAAAGCCGCGCTCCAGCGGTTCGGCGATAATGGTGGCCACACGGCCGGCATCGGAACCAAACTCGATATCGAGATGCTCCGGCTTGATCAGCATTTGCCAATTGCGTTGCAGCGACAAATTCGACTCTTTCAACATTCAACCCTCCGGCCCGGTGACGGAAACCCGCCTTGGGCCTTAACCAAAATTCAATTCCGGCTCAGACGCGGCGGCGCTTGCGCGGCCGGCAGCCATTGTGCGGAATCGGCGTGAGATCGCGAATGGCGGAAATCTGGAAGCCCACGGTCTGCAGGGCGCGGAGCGCGCTTTCACGTCCCGAACCCGGCCCGCTCACTTCGATCTCCAGCATTTCCATGCCGTGCTCGCGAGCCTTGCGGCCGGCATCCTCGGCAGCCACCTGGGCGGCGTACGGGGTGGATTTGCGGCTGCCTTTAAAACCTTGGCTACCCGCCGTCGACCAGGCAATGGTGTTGCCCTGCGCATCGGTGATGTTGACCATGGTGTTATTGAAGCTGGCGAGAACGTGCGCAACACCAGAGATGATGTTCTTGCGTTCTTTCTTGCGTGGGCGTGAGGCGGGCTTCGCCATATCTGTATTCCTGTAACTGCTGACGGGATGGGCGAAAGATTATTTCGTGACTTTTTTCTTACCGGCGATCGCCACGGCCTTGCCCTTGCGGGTACGGGCATTGGTGTGGGTACGCTGGCCGCGAACCGGCAGGCCCTTACGGTGACGCAGGCCACGGTAGCAGCCGAGGTCCATCAGGCGCTTGATGTTCATCGCGTTCTCGCGGCGCAGATCGCCCTCGACGCGGTAATCTCTGTCGATCAGCTCGCGCAGACGCAGGATCTCGTCGTCGGAGAGCTGGTTGACCCGGCGCTCCTCGGGGATGGCCAACGCTGTGCAAATGTCACGAGCCTTCACCGGGCCGATGCCATAGATATAACGAAGACTGATCAAAACACGCTTATTCGTGGGAATGTTAACGCCGGCAATACGCGCCACGTGGTCTCTCCTGAGGTCATAACAAGTTGCGGCGCCCCGATCGGAGGCGCCGCGAAAGCGGGTTATAGCGCCCGCCCGATGAGAGTCAACGATGAACTATCAATTTTTCGTGAACAGATCGGGCAGCACCAACATTTTAGGCCGCGGTTACGCCAATTTTGCGTAAAACCGCTTCGATTTGAGCCTGGACTTCGTCCATCTCAGCCATGCCGTCCACCGAATAGAGCCGGCCTTTGGCTTGGTAATAGGGTAGAATCGGCGCCGTCTGGGCGTTATAGGCGTCCAGCCTGGCATGCACGGTCTCGGCTTTGTCGTCCGGGCGGCGGGTAAACTCAGTCCCGCCACAGGTGTCGCAAACGCCTTCCTTTTTGGGCTTGCGAAAGGTGTCGTGGTAACCCGCACCGCATTTGGCGCAAGTGAACCGCCCGCTGATCCGCTCGACCAGCACAGCCTCGTCCACCTTCAGCTCAATCACCGCATCCAGGTCCACGGCGGTCTCATGCAGCAGTTTATCCAGCGCCTCGGCCTGCGGCACGGTGCGGGGGAAGCCGTCCAGAATAAAACCTTTGGCGCAGTCCGGGCGAGAAATCCTCTCGCCGATCATGCGGATGATCAGATCATCGGAAACCAGGCCGCCGGCGTCCATGATGCCCTTGGCCTCAAGCCCGATAGGTGTACCCGCCTTCACCTCGGCGCGCAGCATATCTCCGGTGGAGATCTGCGCCACGCCGTAGCGGGTTTCCAGAAACTTCGATTGGGTCCCTTTGCCGGCCCCGGGCGGCCCAAGCAGAATCAGTTCCACGATCTACTCCCTTATTTCCGACTCTTGCCGCGGTTTTTCCGAATCAACCCCTCATACTGATGCGCCAGCAAATGCGACTGCACCTGCGATACCGTATCCATGGTCACGGACACAATAATCAGCAGCGACGTGCCACCGAAATAGAACGGCAGGCTGTAATTGCTGAGAACGAAATCCGGCAGCAGGCAAACCACGGTCAGGTACACAGCACCAATCGCGGTTAAACGCGTCAGTACGGTGTCAAAATACTTCGCCGTGTTCGCGCCCGGGCGGATGCCAGGGATAAAGCCGCCGTTCTTCTTCAGGTTTTCGGCGGTATCCTCCGGGTTGAACGAAATCGCCGCCCAAACGAAGGCAAACATCGTAATCAAGGTCGCGAACAGCAGCATATAGAGCGGCTGCCCACGCGAGAGCAGATGCGCCATGGTCTGCAGCCACGCCGGCCCGCCCTTGGAAAAACCAATGAAGGTCGCAGGGATCACCAGCAGCGAACTCGCGAAAATCGGCGGCATCACGCCCGAGACGTTGACCTTCAGCGGTATATGGGTCGACTCGCCACCGGTCATGCGCTGCCCGGATTGCCGCTTGGGATACTGCACTAAAATCCGGCGCTGCGCCCGCTCCATGAACACGATGAAAGCGAACAGCGCGACGCCAACCACAAAGAAGCAGATGATGAACAGTGTGGAGAGCGCGCCGGTCGACCCCAGTTCCAGGATGTTGGCAATAGCAACCGGCATGTTGGCGACGATACCGGCGAAAATGATCAAACTCGCACCAGTCCCAATGCCGCGCGAAGTGATCTGCTCACCCAGCCACATGACGAACATGGTGCCGCCGACCAGCGTGATCACCGCCGTGAAGATAAAGAAGAACCCAGGGTCGATCACCGCCGGCCCAAGCGCGGTTTTCACCCGCTCCAGGCTCATCGAAATGCCGTAGGCCTGCACGCCCGCAATCAGCACCGTGAGGTAGCGCGTATACTGGGTGATTTTCATCCGGCCCGAGTCGCCCTCTTTCTTCAGCGCCTCCAGGGCGGGAATCGTCGAGGTCATCAGCTGGATGATGATGCTGGCACTGATATACGGCAGAATGTTCAGCGCGAAGATAGTCATGCGGCCGAGCGCGCCGCCGGTGAACATGTTGAACATGCCCAGAATGCCACTGCCGTTCTGCGTCATCAGATGCGCCATCACGGTCGCATCGACGCCGGGCACCGGAATATATGTACCAAGACGGAACACAATGAGGGCGCCTAAGGTAAACCAGATACGTTTTTGCAGATCCGTTGCCTTGCCAAACGCGCCAAGGTTCAGGTTTGCTGCCATCTGTTCTGCGGCCGATGCCATGCGTAATCCTTCTAAATCGCAAAAACGGCGCCTGGCCTAAGGCATCATGCCACGGCCAAGCGCCGTTACTCAGCGCTATTGTGCCGGATATTATCCGGCGGAGGCAAGAGGCTTAGGCTGCGTCGGCTTGCGCCTTCGCCACCAGCGTCTTCACACTGCCGCCCGCCAGTTCAACCGCCGCAACCGCCGCCGCCGAAGCGCCGGAGACTTCGATGGTAATGGCGCGGGTAATCGTGCCCTTCGCCAGCAGGCGAACGCCATCGACCTTGCCCAGACGGACCAGGCCGGCGTCGCGCAGCGCGGCTTCGGTGATCGGCTGTGCGGCGTCCAGCTTGCCGGCTTCAAAAGCGGCATCCAGCGTACCCAGGTTCAGCGGCGCGTATTCCTTGCGGTTTACGTTGTTAAAGCCCCGCTTGGGCAACCGGCGATAGATCGGCAGCTGGCCTCCTTCAAAGCCGTTCAGGGACACGCCTTCACGCGCCTTCTGGCCTTTAACACCCTTACCAGAAGTCTTACCCTTGCCGGAGCCGATGCCACGGCCGAGCCGCTTGGACTTCAGCCGTGCGCCGGGATTATCGCGAATTTCATTAAGTTTCATGATCAACCTGGCTTAAGCCAGCTCCTCCACCTTCAGCAGATGCGCAACCTTGCGCACCATGCCGCGAATTTCCGGCGTGCCGTTCAGCTCAACAACCTTGCTGATCTTATTCAGACCCAACCCGATCAGTGTCGCCTGCTGCCCCGGCTTCTGGCCGTTGCCCGACGCGATCTGCGTAACACGGATTTTATTCTCAGACATCGCTTGCCTCCACCGGAACTTCCTTGGCGGCCGTACCGTACAGATCAGCCACCTTCTTGCCGCGGCGCGTAGCCACGAGGCGAGGGCTGGTGACATTGGCTAGAGCGGCGAACGTCGCCTTCACCATGTTATGCGGGTTACGGCTGCCGA
Organism: uncultured Alphaproteobacteria bacterium; assembly: GCA_963696195.1. Lineage (GTDB taxonomy): Bacteria > Pseudomonadota > Alphaproteobacteria > Acetobacterales > Acetobacteraceae > Acidocella. The sequence continues at coordinate 128,582 of OY968826.1, read as the reverse complement.
GTGACTTCGCCACCACGTCGCCAATCCCCAGCGTCTCGAACACAGCGCGCAGCGGGCCGCCCGCAATGATGCCGGTACCGGCCGGAGCCGCGCGAATGACCACATCACCGGCGCCGAACGTGCCACGGATATCGTGGTGGAGCGTGCGGCCTTCCTTCATGGGAACGCGGATCATGGTCTTTTTGGCGCGTTCGGTTGCCTTACGGATCGCCTCGGGAACTTCACGAGCCTTGCCGGCGCCATAGCCAACGCGGCCTTTCTGGTCACCAACCACCACGAGTGCTGCAAAAGCGAAACGACGGCCGCCCTTAACCACTTTCGCAACGCGGTTGATGGTTACCAGCTTGTCAACCAGCTCATCACCGGTCTCCCGGTCGCGCTCGCGTTCACGCTCACGGCCTCTGCCGCCGCCGCTTCCGCCTTCACGTGCTTCACGTGCCATTGCCAAATGCTCCTAGAAGTCGAGGCCGCCCTCGCGGGCCGCCTCTGCCAGGGCTTTCACCCGGCCATGATAGAGATAAGAACCGCGATCGAACACGACGGCGATAACACCGGCCGCCTTGGAGCGCTCGGCAATCAGCTTGCCAACGGCGGTCGCCGCATCCTTGTCCGCACCGGTCTTCAACGCTGCCTTCAGATCCTTGTCCAGGGTCGAAGCGGCGGCGACTGTCTTACCAGCCGCATCGTCGATGATCTGCGCATAGATGTGCTTGCCGGAACGGAATACCGACAAACGCGGACGGCCCGTGGACTTCTGCCGAAGCTGATAGCGAAGACGGGCGCGACGGCGCGTCTGCAATGAAAGATTTGTTGACATTACTTCTTCTTACCCTCTTTCCGGCGGATCGCTTCGCCCTCAAACTTCACGCCCTTGCCCTTATAGGGCTCAGGCGGACGGTATGAGCGCAGTTCAGCGCAAACCTGACCAACCTGGCGCTTGTCCATACCCTCGATCTTGATCAGGGTCGGTTTTTCGCAGGTGACTTTAATGCCCGGCGGGATCGCATAAACCACGTCGTGCGAGAAGCCAAGATTGACGACCAGGTTCGTGCCCTGAACGGCGGCGCGGTAACCAGTGCCGGTGATCTCAAGCGTCTTCGCGTAGCCGACCGAAACGCCCTTCACCAAATTGGCGATATTGGCGCGGGTCGTGCCCCACATCATACGGGCGGCGGCCTCCTTGGTCTTCGGTGCAACCGAAACCTTGTTGCCGTCGATCGTGGTCTCGACCTTGTCGGTCAGCGAGAGCGAAAGTTCGCCCAGTCTGCCCTTGGCCGTGAAAATGTTGCCAGCCAGCACCACGGTGACGCCAGCGGGAAGTTCTACGGGATATTTGCCAACGCGTGACATATCTTGCTCTCCCCTTAAAAGACGCGGCAGAGAACTTCGCCGCCAACATTGGCGGCGCGGGCTTCCACATCGCTCATCACGCCACGCGGCGTGGAGAGGATGGAAACACCGAGACCTGAATACACGCGCGGCAGTTCCTTGATCTTGGAATACACGCGGCGGCCAGGGCGCGACACGCGGCTGATCTCTTTGATCACCGGCTGGCCCTCGCTGTACTTCAGCTCAATGCGCAACTGCGCGATACCGGGGCGCAGCTCCTCGCGCGAGAAGCCGCGAATGAAGCCCTCACGCTTGAGCACGTCCAGGACGTCGGCGCGCAGATTAGAGGCCGGCGCCACGCACATGGTGAGGCGCGCATGCTGCGCATTACGAATACGGGTGAGCATATCACCCAACGGATCGGACATCGACATTGGTTTGCCCTTTCCTTACCAGCTGGCTTTTGTGACGCCGGGGATCTGTCCCTGGCTCGCCAGATCGCGGAACGCGATGCGGCAAAGTTTGAATTTACGGTAGTTGCCGCGCGAACGGCCGGTCAGCTCACAACGCAGACGGACGCGAACCTTGGCGCCATTGCGCGGCAGTTCGGCCAACTTGATGCTCGCCTCAAAACGATCTTCCACTGGCAGAGTCCGATCCATGATCGTCTCTTTCAGCGCAGCGCGCTTGCCCTTGTCACGGGCGGCCATGCGCTCGCGCTTTCCATTTCGGTTGACCTGCGATGTCTTAGCCATATTTTTGCAACCCCTCCGGAACCTGCTGGAAAAACCCAGCCGTTTTCCAAAACTCTAAAAAGCCGACGTTCACTTCGCGAACGGTAGATTGAACCCTTTGAGCAAGGCCTTCGCCTCGGCATCGGTTTTCGCACTGGTCACGAAAATGATGTCCATACCACGGATCGCATCGACCTTGTCATAGACAATCTCAGGGAAAATAATCTGTTCCTTGAGGCCCATGGCAAAGTTGCCGCGCCCGTCGAAGCCCTTGTTGCTCGGAATGCCCCGGAAGTCACGGACACGCGGCATCGCGATGGTCACCAGACGGTCGAGAAACTCGTACATCTTGGACTTGCGCAGTGTAACCTTACAGCCGATCGGCAGGCCGGCGCGGATCTTGAAGCCCGCGATGGCCTTTTTCGCGATCGTCTTCACCGGTTTCTGGCCGGCGATCAGGGTCAGTTCGGCAACCGCGGCGTCCAGCTTCTTCTGGTCGGCGGCGGCTTCACCCACACCCATGTTAATGACGATCTTTTCCAAAACCGGCACTTCGAACGGGTTCTTGTAGCCGAATTCCTTCAGCATCTGCTCCCGCACAACCTCACGGTAGTACGTCTGCAGGCGCGGCAGGCTTTTCACTTCACTCATTGCGGCCTCCTCAGCCATCAATCGCCGCGCCGCTCTTGCGAGCAACACGAACTTTGCGGCCACCATCCAACACGCGGAAACCGACCTTGGTCGGCTTATCGGTGCTTGGATCGATCAATGCCAGATTGGACAAATGCACGGCAGCCTCGCGTTCCACGATACCTCCGGGCTGGCCCATGCCTTTCGGCTTGGTGTGGAGCTTCGCCACAGCCACGCCCTGCACCACAGCGCGGTCTTCCTTCGGGATCACGCGCAGCACTTCGCCGCGGGTTCCCTTGGAAGCGCCTGAAATCACGAGGACTTTATCGCCTTTTTTAATACGTGCAGCCATAATTACAGCACCTCCGGCGCCAGGCTGATGATTTTCATGAACTTCTTCGCACGAAGTTCACGCACCACCGGCCCAAAAATACGAGTACCGATCGGCTCGCCCTGCTTGTTCAGCAGCACGGCAGCATTGCGGTCAAAACGGATCGCGCTGCCATCGGCGCGGCGCACGGGGAATGCGGTGCGCACGACCACGGCCTGGTGCACGTCACCCTTCTTCACCTTGCCGCGGGGAATGGCATCCTTGATGGAAACCACGATCACATCGCCGACAGACGCGGTCTTGCGCTTGGAACCGCCGAGCACCTTGATGCACTGCACGCGCCGCGCACCGGAGTTGTCAGCCACATCGAGGTTCGACTCTACGATAATCATTTTTCAAATCCCTCAGACGCTGGCTTGCGACTCGGCGAGTGCCGAACCGTTGCGCTCAGTCACGATCCAGGTCTTGCGCTTGCTGATCGGGGCGCATTCCTCAATGCGGACCAGATCGCCTTCAACGCAGACATTGGCTTCATCATGCGCCGCATACTTCTTGGAGCGGCGAATAAACTTCTTGTACAGCGGATGCATGATACGACGCTCGACAAGGACGGTAATCGTCTTGTCCATCTTATCGCTCACAACCCGCCCGGTCAGAACACGTTTCGGCATGTTATCCTCTTAACCCGCAACTGCCGAACGCGCGCGCTCAGCCAGAATTGTCTTCACCCGCGCAATATCGCGCCGTACCGCACGCACGCGGCTGGTGTTTTCCTGCTGGCCGGTCGCGCGCTGGAAACGCAGATTGAACTGCTCCTTGCGCAGATCGAGCAACAGGCTCGTCAGTTCGTCCGGCGTCTTCGCACGGATGTCGCTTGCAACCGTCATCTCACGCATCTCCAATCCGGGTAACAAATTTAGTCCTGATCGGCAGCTTGGCAGCGCCCAGCGCCAAGGCCTCACGGGCCAGCGGCTCGGCAACGCCGTCAATCTCGAACACAATGCGGCCGGGGTGCACGCGGGCAACCCAGAATTCCGGGCTACCCTTGCCGGACCCCATACGCACTTCAGCCGGCTTGGTGCTAACGGGCAGATCCGGAAAAATCCGGATCCACACGCGGCCAGCACGCTTCATGGCGCGGGTAATGGCGCGGCGGGCAGATTCGATCTGGCGCGCGGTAATCCGTTCCGGCTCAAGAGCCTTCAGGCCGAAGGCGCCAAAATTAAGCTGCGTGTTACCCTTGGCCAGACCGTGAATACGGCCCTTATGGGCTTTACGAAACTTAGTACGCTTAGGAGACATCATGGCAAATAATCCTTAGCGCTGCGGTGCTTGTTCGGCCGCGCGCTTATCCTGCGCCAGCGGGTCCTGCACCAGAACTTCACCTTTGAAAATCCAGACTTTGACGCCGCAGGTGCCGTAAGTCGTCTTCGCCGTCGCTACGCCGTAATCGAGATCGGCGCGCAGCGTATGCAAAGGCACGCGGCCTTCACGATACCATTCCACACGCGCGATTTCAGCGCCGCCCAAACGGCCGCCGCAGGTGATCTTGATCCCCTGTGCGCCGAGACGCATGGCGGACTGCACGGCACGCTTCATCGCACGGCGGAAAGCCACGCGGCGCTCCAGCTGCTGCGCAATATTTTCGGCAACCAGCGTCGCATCGATTTCCGGCTTGCGGATTTCCATGATGTTCAGGGAAACCTCGGCCTTCGCCATCACTGACAATTCCTTGCGCAGCGTGTCGATGTCCTGGCCCTTCTTGCCAATAACAACACCAGGGCGCGCGGCGTAAATCGTCACGCGCGGCTTCTTCGCCGGACGCTCGATCACAACTTTGGAAACACCAGCCTGGCTGAGCTTGGCGCGCAGATGGCTGCGCAGCTTCAGATCGTCATGCAGCAGGCGGGCGTAGTCCTTGCCGGCGTACCAGCGGCTGTCCCACGTGCGGGTAATGCCAAGGCGCAAGCCGATCGGATTGATCTTATGACCCATGTTATGCGGCCTCCCCGGCTGCTTTAGCGGTTTCAGACTTCTTGTGACCAGGACGGACGTCGCGCATCGCCTTCTCAGACGGCTCGCGCTCCTCCACCACGATCTTCAAATGGCTGAACCACTTCTCAACCGTCGCGGAACGGCCACGGCCACGAGCGTGGAAACGCTTCATGACAATGCCGCGGCCAACTTCGGCCAGTTTCACAACCAGCTTATCAACATCGAGCTGATGATTGTTCTCGGCATTCGCAATCGCACTCTCAAGCGTCTTCTTCACCTGCTTGGCGATGCGCCGCTTGCTGAAGGTCAGGTCCGCAAGAGCGCGACCGGCCGGCAGATTACGAATGGATTCAGCGACGAGGTTCAACTTGCGCGGGCTGACGCGCATATTGCGCGTAATCGCCTGTGCCTGAATATCCTCAAGGCCGCGTACGGCTTTCGGTTTGCTCATCTCAGCCCCGCTTCGCTTTCTTATCGGCCGAGTGACCCGTGAAGGTCCGCGTCGGCGAGAATTCACCAAACTTATGGCCAACCATGTTTTCGTTCACCTGTACCGGCAGAAACTTCTTGCCGTTGTAAACGCCAAAGGTCAGGCCAACGAATTGCGGCAGGATGGTGGAGCGGCGCGACCAGATCTTGATGATCTCGTTACGGCCGGATGCACGCGATGCCTCCGCCTTACCCAACAGATACCCGTCAACAAACGGGCCTTTCCAAACAGAACGTGACATCTATCAGCCCTTCCCGCTCTTAGCGCGGCGGATGATGAGATCATCCGTACGTTTATTGCTACGTGTCTTGGCGCCCTTGGTCGGTTTGCCCCAGGGCGTAACCGGATGACGGCCACCCGAGGTCCGGCCTTCGCCACCACCGTGCGGGTGATCCACCGGGTTCATCACAACGCCGCGGTTATGCGGCCGGCGGCCCATCCACACGCGACGGCCAGCTTTACCAAGCTGCTCATTCTGGTGGTCAGCGTTGGAAACAGCACCAATCGTCGCCATGCACTCGGCGCGCACAACGCGCAACTCGCCGGAGGTCAGCTTGATCTGCGCGTAGCCCTGGTCCTTGCCGACCAGCTGCGCAAAGGTTCCCGCCGAACGGGCCATCTTGCCACCGGCGCCCACTTTGAGCTCGATGTTGTGGATGATCGTTCCCACCGGAATCGCGGCCAAAGGCATCGCATTGCCAGGCTTGATATCAACGCGCGAGCCAGAAATCACCGGATCGCCAGCCTTCAAACGCTGCGGCGCCAGGATGTAGGACAGCTCGCCATCGGCATACTTGATCAGCGCAATGAACGCGGTACGGTTCGGGTCATATTCCAGACGCTCGACCGTCGCGGCCACATCGTATTTGCGACGCTTGAAGTCGACGATACGATAAGCCTGCTTATGTCCACCGCCGCGGAACCGGCTGGTGATGCGGCCGTGGTTGTTACGCCCGCCGGTCGAATGCTTGCCCTCGGTCAGGCCTTTAACAGGCTTGCCCTTCCACAGCTCGCTGCGGTCGATCAGGACGGTGCCGCGAAGGCTCGCCGTGACGGGATTAAAATGCTTCAGTGCCATAGTCCGCGCCTTATGCCAGACCGGTTGTGAAATCGATGCTCTCGCCTTCGGCGAGGGTCACGAACGCTTTCTTCACGTCGGAGCGAACACCAGGACGGCCCTTGAACCGCTTGGTCTTGCCCTTAGTGATCAGCGTATTCACACCAGTTACTTTTACTTTGAACAGGGTCTCAATCGCCGCTTTGATTTCAGGCTTCGTCGCATCGGGCGCAACCTTGAAAACAAACTGGTTCTTCTCGGAAAGCATCGTGGCCTTCTCGGTGATGTGCGGCGCGCGAACGACTTCGTACATCCGCTCCGGCGTAATCTTCACGGTGCTCATGCCAGGCGCTCCTTCAAGCCATCAATGCCGGCCTTGGTAATCACCAGCACGTCATGCTGCACGATGTCGTACACATTCGCGCCGATCACCGGCAGAATATCCAAACCCTGAACATTGCGGCTGGCGCGCAGGAAGTTCTGGTCCACGGCAGCATCGACGATCAACGCCGACTTCCAACCGAAGTTCTTCACTTTCGCAGCCACGTCCTTGGTCTTTTCCAGGGCGCCGACGTCGTCCAGAATAATCAGCTTGCCCTCGGCGGCCTTCAGAGACAGCGCCGAAAGCAGGCCCAGACGGCGAACCTTCTTGTTCAGGTTATAGCCATGGTCACGCACAACCGGACCATGCACCACGCCACCAGTACGGAACTGCGGCGCGCGCAAGCTACCCTGACGCGCATTACCAGTGCCCTTCTGCTTGAACGGCTTGCGGGTCGTGCCCGAAACTTCGCCCATGCCCTTGGTCTTGTGGTTACCGGAGCGGCGCTTGGCCAGCTGCCAGTGAATCACGCGGGCAATAATGTCCGCGCGCGGAGCAATGCCGAAAATCTCGTCCGGCAGCTCAGCGCTACCGGCGGCCTTCGCATCGATGTCGTAAATATCAAATTTCATCGGCTTCAGCCCTTCAACGCTGCGGGATAGGCCGCATCAGCCGGCCGTGCCTTTTTGATCGCGTCGCGCAGCAGAACATAGCTGCCCTTGGAGCCCGGGACGGCGCCACGGATGAGAACGAGGTTACGCTCTTCATCGAGACCGGCGACCTGCAGGTTCAGCGTGGTGACGCGTTCCTGACCGAGATGCCCAGGCATCTTTTTGTTCTTGAACGTCTTGCCCGGATCCTGGCGGTTACCCGTGGACCCAAGGCTACGATGGCTGACGGACACACCGTGCGAGGCTTCAAGACCCGCGAAGTTCCAGCGCTTCATACCACCGGCAAAGCCCTTGCCCTTGGTAATGCCGGCAACGTCGACAAACTGGCCAATCGAGAAGTGCGAAGGCGAAAGCTGCGCGCCCGGCTCCAGCACGGCGTCGTTCGCCACGCGGAATTCAACGAGCTTCATGGAGGGTTCGACTTTCGCCTTGGCGAAATGACCCTTCATCGGCTTGCTCACATTCTTCGGCTTGGCCTTGCCATAGCCAAGCTGCACAGCGGCGTAGCCGTCTGTTTCAACAGTCTTCGCCGCCACAACCCGCACCTCGTCGAGATGCAGAACCGTGACCGGCACATGCGTGCCGTCATCTTTGAATAACCGGGTCATCCCCAGTTTTTTTGCAATTACACCGGTACGCATAATACCACCTAAGCTCAGATCTTAATTTCGACTTCGACGCCCGCCGCGAGGTCGAGCTTCATCAGCGCGTCCACGGTCTGCGGGGTCGGGTCAACGATATCCAACAAGCGGCGATGAGTCCTGATCTCGAACTGCTCGCGGCTCTTCTTGTCCACATGCGGCGAACGGTTCACGGTGAAACGTTCGATATGTGTCGGCAACGGAATTGGCCCCCGCACCTGCGCGCCCGTGCGCTTCGCCGTGTTGACGATGTCCTTTGTGCTGTTATCCAGCACGCGGTGATCATACGCCTTCAGGCGAATACGGATGTTTTGGTTGTCCATCTTAACTCAAGCTCTTTTCACAGATACGGGGGGCCGAAACTTACTTCGTTACCTTGGCGACAACGCCCGAACCAACGGTCCGGCCGCCTTCGCGGATAGCGAAACGCAGACCATCATCCATGGCGATCGGGGCGATCAGCTCAACGTCGATCGCCACGTTATCACCCGGCATGACCATTTCCGTGCCTTCCGGCAACGTGACAACGCCGGTCACGTCGGTGGTACGGAAATAGAACTGCGGACGATAGTTGGTGAAGAACGGGGTATGACGGCCGCCTTCTTCCTTCGTCAGAATGTACGCCTGAGCATGGAACTTCGTGTGCGGGGTGATCGAGCCCGGAGCAGCAAGAACCTGGCCGCGCTCGATGTCTTCACGCTTGGTGCCACGCAGCAGCGCGCCGATGTTGTCGCCGGCCTCACCCTGGTCGAGCAGCTTGCGGAACATTTCAACGCCGGTGACGATAGTCTTGGTGGTCGGACGCAGGCCGACGATTTCGACTTCTTCGCCAACCTTGATCACGCCGCGCTCAACGCGGCCGGTGGCGACGGTGCCACGGCCAGAGATCGAGAACACGTCTTCAACCGGCATCAGGAACGGCTTGTCCTTGGCGCGCTCGGGCTGCGGAATGTACTCGTCAACCGCCTTCATCAGCTCCAGAATGGCGTTTTCGCCGATTTCCGGGGTCTTGTCTTCGAGGGCGGCTACGGCCGAACCCTTGATGATGGGGATATTGTCGCCGTCAAAACCGTACTTGCTGAGCAGCTCACGCACTTCCATCTCAACCAGCTCGACCAGATCGGGGTCAGCCAAGTCCATCTTGTTCAGGAACACGACGAGCGCCGGCACGCCAACCTGGCGGGCGAGCAGGATGTGCTCACGGGTCTGCGGCATCGGGCCGTCAGCGGCGGAAACAACCAAGATCGCGCCGTCCATCTGCGCGGCGCCGGTGATCATGTTCTTCACATAGTCAGCATGGCCGGGGCAGTCGACGTGGGCGTAATGGCGGTTGGCGGTCTCGTACTCAACGTGAGCGGTCGAGATCGTGATGCCACGGGCGCGCTCTTCCGGCGCCTTGTCGATCATGTCGTAAGCGGTGAAGGTCGCACCACCGGACTTCGCCAGCACTTTCGTGATGGCGGCTGTCAGAGAGGTCTTGCCATGATCGACGTGGCCGATCGTGCCAATGTTCAGATGGGGCTTATTCCGCTCAAATTTCGCTTTGGCCATTTGTCTGCTCCGTGCGGGCTAAAAACTTAAAGAGTTGGTAGTCGTAATTACCAGCGGTAATGGCTGAAAGCCTTATTGGCTTCGGCCATACGGTGGGTGTCTTCACGCTTCTTCACCGCAGAACCGCGATTGTTCACCGCATCCTGCAATTCGTTGGAGAGCCGCTCTTCCATCGTGTGCTCGCCCCGTTTGCGGGCCGAGTCGATGATCCAGCGGATCGCCAATGCCTGGCGGCGTTCGGTACGCACTTCAACCGGCACCTGATAGGTCGCACCACCAACGCGGCGCGAACGCACTTCAATAGCCGGCTTCACATTGTCCAGCGCTTCGTGGAACAACCGCACCGGGTCGGCATTCGCCCCGCCGCGCTTCTTCAACACATCAAGCGCACCGTAAACAATGCCTTCGGCGGCGGATTTCTTACCATCGTACATCAGCACGTTCATAAAACGGCTGATAACGATATCTCCGAACTTGGCGTCCGGGAGAACTTCGCGTTTTACGGCGCGGCGGCGTCTGCTCATATTTTTGCTCCTTACTTCGGACGCTTCGCGCCGTAGAGCGAGCGGCGCTTGCGGCGCTTCGGCAGGCCCTGCGTATCGAGTACGCCACGCAGAATGTGATAACGCACGCCAGGAAGATCCTTGACGCGGCCGCCGCGGATCAGCACCACCGAGTGCTCCTGCAGGTTATGGCCCTCACCAGGGATATAGCTCACGACTTCAAAGCCATTGGTCAGGCGCACCTTGGCAACCTTACGAAGCGCCGAGTTCGGCTTCTTCGGGGTCGTTGTATAGACGCGCGTGCAAACGCCGCGCTTCTGGGGGCAACCCTCAAGGGCCGGCACCTTGTTCCGCTTCGGCGCGGGCTCACGGCCCTTGGCGATCAACTGATTAATGGTCGGCATATCTCATCCTGCTTCGTGTGTTCCCCGTGCCCCAAGTCTTTTGGCGAACAGGTCATCCATAAAAAACGGCCGCAAGCCGGGAACCCCTGCTTGCGGAAACGATTCTAGCACGCGGCCTTAGTCCGGGGTCTCCCCCGCACGGCGCCGCACGCGCCAGATTTTTATCGACAACCCGCGCCTGAAAAAGTCCCAGAACCGCGAGAGCGCCTTCCTTAAGAGCCCCCCACCCCCAAGTCAAGCTTCTGCCGCGGACTCATTGGCAGAAAAACCCAGCTAGGAGATTTGGGCATGGCTCGCATCACATCCATTCCCGCCACAACGCGAAACGGCGCCCAAAACCGAGGCGCCGTTCCAGTAAATCAACCTGTTAAGGCCGTTTTAAGCCTACTCAGCGGCGTACTCAGGCTTGGCCAGCGCTGGGCGCTGCCCGCCCAGCGTCTGCCGGTCGCGGCCTGCCGCCACGGCCCGCAGGCGGTTCATCACGCTGCCCGTACCCGCCGGGATCAAGCGCCCGACGATCACGTTTTCCTTCAGGCCAGACAGCGAATCCGTCTTGCCGGCGGTGGCAGCTTCGGTGAGCACCCGAGTCGTCTCCTGGAAGGAGGCGGCCGAGATGAAGCTCTGCGTCTGCAGCGACGCCTTGGTGATGCCCTGGAGCACCGGCAGCCCAGCCGCGGGACGTTCGTCCTGCGCCAGCTTGCCGTTCTCGATGTCGAACTCCACCCGGTCCACCAGCTCGCCCACCAGGAAGGTGGTATCGCCGGCCTCGGTGATTTCCACCTTCTGCAGCATCTGGCGCACGATCACTTCGATATGCTTATCGTTGATCTTCACGCCCTGCAGACGGTAAACGTCCTGGATTTCGTTCACGAGGTAGTCAGACAGCGCCTCGACTCCAAGCACCCGCAGGATGTCGTGCGGAACGCGCGGCCCATCCACCAGCGGGTCGCCCCGGCGGACATAGTCGCCTTCCTGCACGGACACGTGCTTGCCCTTGGGCACCAGGTACTCGGTGTCTTCCCCGGTCTCATCGTTCTTCACAATCACGCGGCGCTTGGCCTTGTAATCCTTGCCGAACTCCACGCGCCCGTCGATCTCCGCGATAATCGCATGATCCTTCGGCCGCCGTGCCTCGAACAACTCCGCCACCCGCGGCAGACCGCCGGTGATGTCACGCGTCTTGGAACCCTCGCGCGGAATACGCGCCAGCACGTCGCCATCCGCCACCGTCGCGCCAGGCTCCACGGAAAGAATGGAGTCAGGAGCCAAGAAGTAGCGCGCCTCGGCACCGTTGGTCAGGCGCACGATCTCACCCTTGGTGTCTTTAAGTAAGAGACGCGGCCGCAAATCCGCCCCACGGGCCGACTGCTTGTAATCGACCACGACCTTGGAGGTCAGGCCGGTCACTTCGTCGGTCCGCTCCACCAGGGTGATGCCGTCGATCAGGTCCGCGTATTCCACGATACCCGAACGCTCGGTGATGATCGGCAAGGTGTACGGATCCCACTCGGCCAGCTTCTGGCCACGCGTAACGGTCGCCCCCTCGTCGCCCAGCAACCGCGCGCCATACGGCACCCGGAAGCGCGCGCGCTCGCGGTTGGCGTTGTCGGTAATGATGATTTCGCAGTTACGGCTCATCACCACCGGCACGCCCGCGCTGTTCGTCACGACGTTGCGGTTTCTAATCGCAATCGTGCCGTCATGGCTGGCTTCCACGTTGGACTGCTCAGCACCTCGCTGGGCCGCACCACCAATATGGAAGGTACGCATGGTCAGCTGCGTGCCCGGCTCGCCGATCGACTGCGCCGCGATCACGCCCACGGCCTCACCGGCATTCACCGGAGTCCCGCGCGCCAGATCGCGCCCATAGCAATGGCCGCAAACGCCGATCTTGGTATCGCAGGTCAGCACAGAGCGGATCTTCACCGACTCCACGCCCGACTTCTCGATCTTCTCGGCTTCCGGCTCTTCGATAAGCACGTTCGCCGCGACGATCTCGGCACCACCCAGCGGATCGAACACAGGTGCTGCCGTGGTCCGGCCCAGCACACGCTCGGCCAGGCTGGAAACAACTTCACCGCCATCCATCACCGCGCTCACGGTCAAGCCGCGCTCGGTGCCGCAATCTTCCTCGATGATGATGCAATCCTGCGCCACGTCGACCAGACGCCGCGTCAGATACCCCGAGTTCGCCGTCTTCAACGCGGTATCCGCAAGCCCCTTACGGGCGCCATGGGTCGAGTTGAAGTAATCGAGAACCGAGAGGCCCTCTTTAAAGTTGGCAATAATCGGCTGCTCGATGATCTCGCCCGAAGGCTTGGCCATCAACCCGCGCATACCCGCCAGCTGCGACATCTGCGCTGGCGACCCACGCGCGCCGGAGTGGCTCATCATCCACACCGAGTTGGTCGGCTTGCCGATTTCCTGTTTGGAAATCTCTTTCATCATCGCCGTGGCAACCAGGTCCTTACAACGCGACCAGGCGTCAACCACCTTATTATAGCGCTCGCCGGCGGTGATCAGACCATCCTGATACTGCTGCTCGAACTCGCGCACTTCCGCCTGGGTGGCCGCAACCAGCCCGGCCTTGGTGTCGGGGATGCGCATATCGTCCTTGCCGAACGAAATACCGGCCCGCGCCGCGTGCTTGAAGCCAAGTCCCATCATGCGGTCACAGAAGATCACCGCCTCTTTCTGCCCGCAATGGCGGTACACGAGGTCGATCACGTCGGAGACGTTCTTCTTGGTCAGCATCTTGTTAACCACCGAATACGGCACATCCGCGCTCAACGGCAGCAACTGGCCGATCAGCATCCGCCCCGGCGTGGTAACGACGATCTTCTTCGCCTTCACCCCGGCATGGTCGATGGTCTCAATCCGCGCGCGGATCTTGTCATGCAGCTTCAGCGCCCCGGCCGACATCGCGAACTCGATCTCGCCAACAGTACCGAACGCACGGGTATCTTCTTCCTTGGTCGCGGCGTACTCGGCCGTCTCCAGGGAGAGATAGTACAGCCCGAGCACGATATCCTGGCTCGGCACGATAATCGGCTTGCCGTTGGCGGGGCTGAGAATGTTGTTGGTCGACATCATCAACACGCGCGCTTCCAGCTGCGCTTCGATGGAGAGCGGCACGTGGACGGCCATCTGATCGCCGTCGAAATCCGCGTTGAAGGCGGTACAGACCAGCGGGTGCAGTTGAATCGCCTTGCCTTCGATCAACACCGGCTCGAACGCCTGGATGCCCAGGCGATGCAGCGTCGGCGCGCGGTTCAGCATCACCGGATGCTCGCGGATAACCTCTTCGAGAATATCCCAAACCTCGGGACGCTCCTTTTCCACCATGCGCTTGGCAGCTTTAATGGTGGTCGCCAGGCCGTATTTCTCCAGCTTGGCGTAGATGAACGGCTTGAACAGCTCCAGAGCCATCTTCTTCGGCAGGCCGCACTGGTGGAGCTTCAGCTCCGGACCCACCACGATGACCGAACGGCCAGAGTAATCAACGCGCTTGCCGAGCAGATTCTGCCGGAAACGGCCCTGTTTGCCCTTGAGCATATCGGACAGCGACTTCAGCGGGCGCTTGTTGGTGCCTGTAATGGCACGGCCACGGCGGCCGTTGTCGAACAGCGCATCCACCGATTCCTGCAACATGCGCTTCTCGTTGCGCACGATAATATCCGGCGCGCGCAATTCCATCAGCCGCTTGAGGCGGTTGTTCCGGTTAATCACGCGGCGATACAGGTCGTTCAAATCGGAGGTGGCAAAGCGCCCGCCGTCCAGCGGAACCAATGGCCGCAGCTCGGGCGGGATCACCGGCACCACGTCCAGCACCATCCACTCCGGGTGGGTGCCGGAGTCGAGGAAGTTCTCGACCAGCTTCAAACGCTTAACCAGCTTCTTGCGCTTGGTCTCGGAATTGGTCTCTTTCAGCTCGGCGCGCATCCGCGCCTTGTCCTCGGCCAGATCAATGCCCAGCAGGATATGCTTGATCGCCTCGGCACCAATGCTGGCGCGGAAACCGTCCTCGCCGAACTCGTCCTGCTTGTTGTACATCTCGTCTTCCGAGATCAACTGGTGCAGCTTGAGGTCTGTCGTGCCCGGCTCCAGCACAATGTACGACTCGAAATACAACACCTTCTCAACGTCTTTGAGCGTCATATCCAGCATCGTCGCGATACGGCTCGGCAGCGACTTCAGGAACCAGATATGCGCGACCGGCGAGGCCAGTTCGATATGGCCCATGCGCTCGCGGCGCACCTTCGCCAGCGTGACTTCAACGCCGCACTTCTCGCAGATGATGCCGCGGAACTTCATCCGCTTGTACTTGCCGCACAGGCACTCGTAATCCTTGATCGGCCCAAAAATCCGGGCGCAGAACAAGCCGTCCCGCTCCGGCTTGAAGGTCCGGTAGTTGATCGTCTCGGGCTTCTTGATCTCGCCATAAGACCAGCTGCGGATCTGCTCCGGCGAAGCGATCTGGATCTTGATCTGATCGAAAGTCGCGGCCTGACCGGTCTGGCCAAGAATCTTCATTAAATCATTCATCGTTCATCACCCTTGAACCGCCGGATGCGAGGTCTCCCCCGCACCAGGCACTAGATTAGGTAGCGGTCTGTTCCAGATCGACGTTAAGCCCGAGCGATTTCAGCTCTTTCAGCAGCACGTTGAAGCTCTCGGGGATCCCGG
The DNA here is from genome assembly GCA_963696195.1 of uncultured Alphaproteobacteria bacterium. Taxonomy (GTDB): domain Bacteria; phylum Pseudomonadota; class Alphaproteobacteria; order Acetobacterales; family Acetobacteraceae; genus Acidocella. The sequence goes on along the minus strand of OY968826.1, from coordinate 113,238 downwards.
CCTCAAAGTTGTCCTGCTCGCGCACGATCGCCTCGTAGACCTTGGTACGGCCGGAAACGTCGTCGGATTTCACCGTCAGCATCTCCTGCAAGGTGTAAGCAGCGCCGTAAGCCTCAAGCGCCCAGACTTCCATTTCACCAAACCGCTGTCCACCAAACTGCGCCTTGCCGCCCAGCGGCTGCTGGGTAACGAGAGAGTACGGCCCGATCGAGCGTGCATGTATCTTGTCGTCGACAAGATGATGCAGCTTGAGCATGTACATGTAACCAACGGTCACCTTGCGCTCGAACGGCTCGCCGGTGCGGCCATCGACCAGCACGGTCTGCCCCGAGATGTCCATGCCGGCCTTCGCCAGCATGTCCTCGATATCAGGAATACGCGCACCGTCGAACACCGGCGTTGCAATCGGGATGCCCTTCTTCAGGTTACCGCACAGCTCGACCACTTCCGCGTCGTCCATCCCGGCGATCTGCTCGTTGTAGATCTTCTCGCCATAAATGTCCTTCAGCAGGTCCAGCAGCTCCAGCTTGGCCTCGCCGGTGCGGCGGTATTCTTCCACCGCCACGCCAACCTGCTTGCCCAGGTTCGCGCAAGCCCAGCCCAGATGCACTTCCAGGATCTGCCCCACGTTCATACGCGACGGCACGCCCAACGGGTTCAGCACGAGATCAACCGGCGTGCCATCGGGCAGGAACGGCATGTCCTCCACGGGCACCACCCGCGAGACCACACCCTTGTTGCCATGGCGGCCAGCCATCTTGTCGCCCGGCTGCAGCTTGCGCTTCACCGCCACGAACACTTTGACCATCTTCATCACGCCGGGCAGCAGCTCGTCGCCGCGCTGCAGTTTCTCGACCTTGCTCTCAAAGCGGTCCTGCAGGCGTTTCACCGCCGAGTCGAACTCGCGCTTGAGAATTTCGATCGAAGCCATCACGGCATCGTCCTGCACCACCACATTGCGCCAGGCGCCACGCGGATGCTCGGCCAACACCTCGGAGGTGATTTCCGTACCCGCCTTGATGCCCTTGAAACCAGACCCGGCAATCTGGCCGAGCAGCGTCTCGCGCAAACGGTTAAGGAACGAACGCTCCTGAATCGCCCGCTCATCGTCGCGGTCCTTCGCCAGACGTTCGATTTCCGCACGCTCGATGGCCAGCGCGCGTTCGTCCTTGTCGACGCCGCGGCGGTTGAACACCCGCACGTCAACAATGGTGCCAGCAACACCCGGCGGCAGTTTCAGCGAGGTATCGCGCACGTCGGAGGCTTTTTCGCCAAAGATCGCGCGCAGCAGCTTCTCTTCCGGAGTCATCGGGCTCTCGCCCTTCGGCGTCACCTTACCAACCAGAATGTCGCCCGGATTCACCTCGGCGCCGATATACACAATGCCGGCTTCATCGAGGTTGCGCAGGGCTTCCTCACCGACGTTGGGAATATCACGGGTGATTTCCTCCTGGCCGAGCTTGGTGTCACGCGCCATGACCTCGAACTCCTCGATATGGATCGAGGTGAACACGTCATCACGGGCAATCCGCTCGGAGATCAGGATGGAGTCTTCAAAGTTGTAACCGTTCCAGGGCATGAACGCGCATAGCGCGTTGCGCCCCAGCGCCAATTCACCCAGCTCGGTCGACGGGCCGTCGGCGATAATATCACCCTCAGCCACGCGGTCACCCACCTTAACCAGCGGCCGCTGGTTAATGCAGGTGCTCTGGTTGGAGCGCATGTACTTACGCAGGCGGTAGATATCCACGCCCTTGGTCGAGCCATCCTCGGCCGTCGCCCGCACCACAATGCGCGCGCCGTCGATCTGGTCGATAATGCCGGCGCGCTTGGCGACAATGGTCGCACCGGAGTCGCGCGCCACGGCGGCTTCCATGCCAGTACCCACCAGCGGCGCATCGGACTGGATCAGCGGCACCGCCTGGCGCTGCATGTTCGAGCCCATCAGCGCGCGGTTGGCGTCATCGTTTTCCAGGAACGGGATCAGCGCCGCGGCAACCGAAACCAGCTGCTTGGGCGACACGTCGATCGCGGTCACTTCTTCCGGCTTGACCAAAAGGAAGTCGCCGTTGCGGCGCACGGACACGAGATCAGCCGTGAACTTGCCGGTCGAGTCCTTCTTCGCATCGGCCTGCGCCACCGTCAGGCGCTCTTCTTCCATCGCGGAGAGGTACTTCCACGAGGGCTGCACCACACCATCGACCACTAACTGATACGGGGTCTCAATGAAACCGTACTTGTTCACCTTGGCATAGGTGGCAAGGCTATTGATCAGACCGATGTTCGGCCCTTCCGGCGTCTCAATCGGGCAAATCCGCCCGTAATGCGTCGGATGCACGTCACGCACCTCGAACCCGGCGCGCTCACGCGTCAGACCGCCTGGCCCGAGCGCGGAAAGACGCCGCTTATGCGTCACTTCCGAAAGCGGGTTAGTCTGGTCCATGAACTGCGAAAGCTGCGAGGAGCCGAAGAACTCACGCACGGCAGCAGCAGCCGGCTTCGCATTAATAAGGTCATGCGGCATCACGCTGTCGATATCGACCGAACCCATGCGCTCGCGGATCGCCCGCTCCATGCGGAGCAGACCCACGCGATACTGATTTTCCATCAGCTCACCGACCGAACGCACCCGGCGGTTGCCGAGGTTGTCGATGTCGTCAATGCTGCCACGGCCATCCTTCAGTTCACACATGATCTTCACGGTGCGCAGAATGTCTTCCTTGCGCAGCGTGCGCACGGTGTCCTCGGCTTCCAGGCCAAGGCGCATGTTCATCTTCACCCGGCCCACGGCGGAAAGGTCGTAGCGATCGGTGTCAAAAAACAAGCCACGGAACAGCGCCTCGGCCGTCTCGGAGGTCGGCGGCTCGCCGGGCCGCATCACGCGGTAGATGTCGATCAGCGCGTCTTCACGGTTGCTGTTCTTGTCCACTGCCAGGGTGTTGCGAATCCACGGGCCATTGCCCTGGTCAACCGCCAGGGTCGGCAGCTCGTCGATGCCCTTTTCTTCCAGCAGCAGCAGCTTCGCCTCGATCAGCTCTTCACCGGCCTCGGCAAAAATCTCACCGGTCTCCGGGTCGTACATATCAACGGCGATGAAGCGCCCGAGCAGATCGTTGCGCGCCACCAGCACGCGCTTCGTCTTCTCGGCGATCTTCTTGACCACACGCGCGGTCAGCTTCTCGTCGTTCTTGGCGACCACTTCGCCAGTATCGGCATCCACCAGGTCTTCAATGAGCTTCTGGTTACGGAAGGCTTCCGCCTCAAACGGGCGGGCCCACTGGCCCTTGGTGCAGGTGAACAGCACCTGGCCATAGAACGCGCCGAGAATTTCCTCGGCGTCCATGCCCTTAATTTCGCTGATCTCCAGCGTCTCGCCCTTGGCCGCGCGCGCAGCGCGCAGCGCCTCGGTGGCAACACTCGGCAGCGCATACAGTAGCGTCGTCACCGGCAGCTTACGCTTGCGGTCAATGCGCACATACACAACGTCCTTCGCGTCAAACTCGAAGTCCAGCCACGAACCGCGATACGGGATCACCCGCGCGGTGAACAAATATTTGCCCGAGGAATGCGTCTTGCCGCGGTCATGGTCAAAGAACACGCCAGGGCTGCGGTGCATCTGCGACACAATCACGCGCTCGGTGCCATTGACCACGAACGTGCCGTTATCGGTCATCAGCGGCATGTCGCCCATGTAAACGGGCTGCTCTTTAATATCACGGATCGACTTGGCGCCGGTATCCTCGTCCAGATCCCACACGATCAAACGGAGAATCACCTTCAGCGGCGCCGCATACGTCATGCCGCGCTGAATGCACTCCTCAACGTCGTATTTCGGCTCTTCCAACTCGTAATGCACGAACTCCAGGCGGCCGCGGCCAGCAAAATCGTCAATCGGGAACACCGATTTGAACACTTCCTGAATGCCCGAATGCGTCCGCGAATCCGCCTTCACATGCATTTGCAGGAAGCTGTCATAGCTCGCCCGCTGCACATCAATCAGGTTTGGCATGGGTGCGACTTCAGGGATTCGCCCAAAGCTTTTACGAATGCGCTTCCGGCCGGTGAAAGACCCTTTACCCAGACCACCAGTAATCGCGTTCATCGTATTCACCCTCGCTTTTAAATTTTAGCTCAGTCTTACAAAAACAGGCGGCAGGCGATCACCTAACGGTAATCGCCTGCCCTTTAGGCATATGGCCGCCGTGGCCAGTGGCCACGGCGGTGAGTAAGGAATTACTTGACTTCGACAGTCGCGCCATTCTCTTCCAGTGTCTTCTTGATCGCGGCAGCCTCGTCCTTCGTCGCGTTTTCCTTGACGGTCTTCGGGGCGCCCTCAACCAGGTCCTTCGCTTCCTTCAGGCCGAGACCCGTGATGGTGCGAATTTCCTTGATGACGTTGATCTTCTTGTCGCCAGCGGCGGCCAGGATCACGGTGAACTCAGTCTGCTCTTCAACCGGGGCAGCAGCAGCGCCGGCCGGGCCAGCAGCAGCCACGGCAACCGGAGCGGCAGCGGAAACGCCCCACTTCTCTTCGAGCAGCTTGGAGAGTTCAGCGGCTTCCAGAACGGTCAGCGCCGACAGTTCGTCAACGAGTTTGCTAAGGTCGGTCATAATAAATGTCTTTCGTTAAGTAGGCTTTGATAGGTTCATTGCAAGGCCGCACCACGCGACCCCACGAATTACGACAAGATTTCGAAGTGCCTTCAGGCCGCTTCGCTCTTGTTGGCATCGGCATACGCCGCGAAAACCCGTGCAAGCTGTCCGGCCGGCGCCTGAAGCACGCCTGCGATCCTGGTTGCGGGAGCATTGAGCAGCCCCAGCAGCTTGGCACGCAGCGCATCCAGCGACGGCAGTTCGGCAAGCGCCTTAACACCAGCTACATCAAGCAACTGGGTGCCAAGCGCACCACCAACCAGAACAAACTTGTCATTGGTCTTGGCGAAGTCGACAGCGGCTTTCGCCACGGCTACCGGGTCTTTCGACCAGGAAATCGCGGTAGGCCCCTTAAGCAGGGGCGCCAAGCCGTCAAACCGGGTTCCATCAAGAGCAAGCAAAGCCAGACGATTCTTCGCAACCTTGAAGCTCGCTCCCGCCGCCCGCATCTTACGGCGCAGATCCGTGACATCGGCAACCGTCATGCCCGCATTACGCGTCACAACAACCATCGAGGTCTCGGCAAACACCGCAGACAACTCAGCGACGAATTCACGCTTCTCTATGCGATCCACATCCGTCTCCAACTTGCGGCAACGCACCATTGATGCGCCGCCAGGTTACCCAAGGTGCCAAAGGACCATCCCCTGACACCAATCGCCTGTCCTATTCATCAGAACCACCAAAACCTCTGCTTTACGCAAAGTCTCTGGCACCTCGTCTACCACTTGCGGGATTTACCCCATCAAACCTTACGGTACAGGCGGTCTCGGACAGGTATCGGCGGGTTTTTACTCCGCCTGCCCATGGCGGCCTAAGCCGCCATGTATCTCTTTAACCTGAAACACGCCGCGGCCGGGGCCGCGGCACGCGCATCAGGCCGTAATGCTCGCAACATCCACGCGGATGCCAGGACCCATCGTCGAGCTCATCGCAACCTTCTGCAGATAAGTACCCTTGGCGCCGGTCGGCTTGGCTTTCTGCACCGCGTCAATCAAAGCCTTCGCGTTCTCAACCAGGCTGGCATCGTCGAAGCTCGCCTTGCCGATACCGGCATGGATAATACCAGCCTTCTCGGCGCGGAACTCAACCTGACCGGACTTGGCCGCCGTCACGGCGCCCTTAACATCCATGGTCACGGTGCCGAGCTTGGGGTTCGGCATCAAACCGCGCGGGCCTAAAATTTTACCCAAGCGGCCAACCAGCGCCATCATGTCCGGGGTCGCGATGCAACGGTCGAAAGCGATTTCGCCGGCCTGCACCTTTTCCGCCAGATCTTCAGCGCCAACCACATCGGCGCCAGCGGCCAGAGCTTCATCAGCCTTGGCGCCACGGGCGAACACGCCCACGCGCAGCACCTTGCCGGTGCCGTTCGGCAGCGAGATCAGGCCACGGACCATCTGGTCTGCGTGACGCGGATCAATGCCCAGGTTCAGGGAAATTTCGATGGTCTCATCGAACTTCGCCTTGGCATTCGCCTTGGCCAGGGTCACGGCCTCGGTCAGGGCATAATTCTTGTTGCGATCAACATTGGAGCGCGCTGCCGTGAGGCGTTTGTTGTGTGCCATCGGTTCAGCCCTCCACCACGGTCACGCCCATGGAGCGCGCCGAGCCAATCAACATCCGCACAGCGCCATCGACATCGTTGGCGTTCATGTGGATCATTTTCTTTTCCGCGATTTCGCGCAGCTGCGACATCGTCACCTTACCGACAGCAGCGCCTTTACCCGGCGTGGTCGTGCCCTTGGTGATGCCCGCTGCCTTCTTCAGGAAGTAGGTGTTCGGCGGGGTCTTCATGATGAAGTTGAACGTACGGTCGCCGTAAGCGGTGATCACCACCGGAACCGGCATACCAGGCTCAAGTCCCTGCGTCGCCGCGTTGAATTCTTTCACGAACTGCATGATGTTCAAACCACGCTGGCCAAGCGCCGGGCCCACTGGCGGGGACGGGTTAGCCTTGCCTGCAGGGATCTGCAGCTTGATATAGCCGACAATCTTCTTTGCCATTTCTGGCTCCTTAATCCTTTGGCACGCGCCAATGGACCGTGGTACATCCGGCCCGGCGAACCATCGCCAAACCTCCCACGTTCCTTGAGGGGCGGAGCCTTACAGTATTTTTCGCTCCCCTGTCTATATCCCCGCCGACATTTTACTTATACCTCTGCCATGCAAAATCACGCGGCCCTCCTGGTTACAGACGTCCAGAACGATTTTTGCACCGGCGGCGCGCTCGCCGTGCCGGACGGCGACGCCATCGTCCCCCTCATCAACCGCATCGCGGCCAAGTTCGCCACCGTGGTCATCACGCAGGACTGGCACCCGGCCAACCACATCTCCTTTGCCGCCAACCACCCCGGCCGCCAGCCCTTCGAGACGATCGCGCTCCCCTACGGCGAACAGGTACTCTGGCCCACCCATTGCGTCATGGCATCCCCCGGCGCCGCTTTGCACCCCAACCTCGCCATCCCGCACGCCAGCCTCATCCTGCGCAAAGGCCTGCACCAGCAGGTGGACAGCTACTCCGCCTTCCTGGAAGCCGACCGCACCACCAAAACCGGGCTGGATGGCTATTTCACCTCGCGCGGCATCACCGAACTCTACCTCTGCGGTCTCGCCACCGACTATTGCATCGCCTGGTCCGCCGAAGACGCCCGCAGCTTCGGCTTCAAAACCACCATTATCGAGGACGCCTGCCGCGCCATCGACCTTAACGGCTCCCTCGCCGCCGCCTGGGAGCGCCTGACCGCGGCCGGCGCCACCCGCGCCCACAGCGCCGCGCTGTAATTTCCCCGCCGGCCCAGACCTTACATATAGATGCGCTGTTCACCCACGCGCTTACGCCGGCTCCGGCTCCGGCTCGGGAGGTTCCGCGGCGGGGGGTTCGGCGGCGGGGGGTTCTTCGGTTTCATCACTGGCGGCGCCAGGGTTTTTCCTTGCCTTCGCCTTGGCCTCTTTTTTGGCTTGTTTGGCGCGGTTGCGATCAGCCCGCTCCAGCCCGTAATTCACTTTAAACGCCATGGCAAACTCCTGCTATTTTGCGCGCGGCCACCCAACCAACCCCGCGCGCGAAAAACAAATGCCAGCAGCCTCGCGGCCACTGGCACCCTTAATACATCGAACCGGAGCTTAAATCAGTCGACGCTGATCGAGCTTACTTCCGGTCCCTTGGCGCCCTGCACGACATTCATGCGGACGGACTGGCCCTCCTGCAACGGCTGCAGGCCGGCCTGTTCCAGTGCGGTGGCGTGGACGAACACGTCCTTGCCGCCGCTTTGCGGGCTGATAAAGCCGAACCCCTTGGTGGCATTATACCATTTCACGGTACCGGCCATTTCAACGGCGGGGCCGCTGGCCTGCTGGCGCGGAGCGCGCGGGCCGGCGGGCGCGCGCGGACGGTCGTCAAACCCGCCGCGTTCAGCGCCAAAGCCGCCACGTGCAGGCGGTGCTTCGCCGGTGCCTTCGGTGACCGAGATCACCTGGTCGACCTGGCGGCCTTTCTGGCCCTGGCCAACGCGCACCTGCAGGATGGACCCTGGGGTCACCGCCTGGAAGCCAGCGTTCTGCAAGGAGTTGGCATGCAGGAACACATCACCGGAGCCATCGGCCATTTCCACAAAGCCGAAACCCTTCTCAGAGTTATACCATTTCACAGTGGCTTTGGCCTCCGGTGCGGAGGACGCGGACCCAAACCCCGAAAAAGACGGCGGGGGTGGAGGCGTGTTGCCAAAGAAATTATCGTCGTCAAAACCGCGGCGACGCGGTTGCCGCTGGCGGTCATTTTTCGGGGGTCGCACTATTAAAACAGTCCTCTTGTGATCGTTCAGGTATAATCGTTAAGTCCGCCCGGCCCAGCCAGGCGAGGGCAACATAGGACACGTCCGCGCTCCCATCAATCCCGAAATGCCCCTCCCACCCCCTACACAACCTAAAATCCGGGTTATTTCCGAAAACATCGCTCAAACTTCACACGCCCACCTAGCCCTGGGGCACGCGCCGGGGTAGGAGCCGCCATGCCCTTCCCTATAAAAAACCCGGCGCTCGCTCGCGCCCTAGCCGCGCGCGGCTATAACGACCCCACCGAAGTCCAGCTCGCCGTGCTGGCGCCGGAAGCCACGGACCGCGACCTTCTGGTATCCGCGCAAACCGGCTCGGGCAAAACCGTGGCCTTTGGCCTCGCCCTCGCCTCCACCATTCTGGGCGACGCCGAGCGTCTCCCCCACACCATCCTCCCGCTGGTCCTGGTTATCGCCCCCACGCGCGAGCTGGCTTTGCAGGTCCACGCCGAACTCACCTGGCTGTACGAACAAGCCGGCGGCCGCGTTGTCTCCTGCGTCGGCGGCATGGACGCCCGGCGTGAACAACGCCTGCTCGCCGCCGGCTGCCACATCGTCGTCGGCACCCCCGGCCGCTTGCAGGACCATATCAACCGCGGCGCCCTGAAACTGGCCGAATGCGAAGCCGTGGTGCTCGACGAAGCCGACGAAATGCTCGACCTCGGCTTCAAGGACGAGCTGGAATTCATCCTCTCCGCCGCGCCCGAAACCCGCCGCACCCTGCTATTCTCCGCCACCATCGCGCGCGAAATCGCCAACCTCGCCCGCAAATACCAGCAGAACGCTTTGCGCATTGACACCGTCGCCCGCAACCAGCCGCACGCCGACATCGAATACCGCGCCATCCGCGTCGGCGGCCATGAGATCGAACAAGGCCTCGTCAACCTGCTCCGCTTCCACGACGCCCGTGCCCTGGTGTTCTGCTCCACGCGTGACACCGTGCGCCACCTGCACGCCAGCCTGCTCGCGCGCGGCTTCAACGCCGTCGCCCTCTCCGGCGAACTCTCGCAAAACGAGCGCAACACCGCGCTCAACGCCCTGCGTGAAGGCCGCGCCCAGGTTTGCATCGCCACCGACGTCGCCGCCCGCGGGCTAGACCTGCCGGACCTCGACCTCGTCATCCATGCGGATTTACCAACCAACAAAGCCAGCCTCCTGCACCGCTCCGGCCGCACCGGCCGCGCCGGCCGCAAGGGCATGTGCCTGGTCCTGGTCTCCCCCTCAAAACGCCGCCGCGCCGAACTCCTGCTCGGCTCCGCCAACATCGAAGCCATCTGGCAGGACCCACCCACCGCCGACCAGATCAAAACCCGCGACCAGGAACGCCTGCTGGAGGACGAAATCCTCACCGCCGCCCCAACCGAGGACGAACTCGCCTTGGGCGCCAAACTGCTGGAACGCCAGGACGCGCCGACCATCGCCGCCGCCCTCATCCGCCTCTACCGCTCGCATTTGCCCGAGCCGGCAAACGTAACCATCCAGGCCCCCGCCCCGCGCGAAACCTTCGCCCAGCGCCAGGACCGCGCCGCCCGCCCGGACCGCCCGGACCGGTCAGTGCGTGAAAACGCCCCCTACGAGCGCCGCACCGATAACGCCCCGATGGCCTGGTTCCGCTCCCCCATCGGCCGCAAGCACAACGCCGACCCCAAATGGCTGATCCCGTTGATCTGCCGCCTCGGCGGCATCACCAAAGCCGAAATCGGCGCCATCCGCATTTTCGACCGTGAAACCAAATTCGAAATTGCCCAGGACGCCGCCGACCGCTTCGCCACCGCCATCACCGCCCCCGGCGTGACCGACCTGCTCGTGGAACCCAGCACCGCCCCCGGCGCCGGCCCCGCCCGCGACCCCGGCCCGCGCCCGGAAAAAACCAAATTCACCCGCCCCGCCCGCCCCGAAGGCGCCAAACCCACCGAACAAGAACGCCGCCGCAAGAATAAGGTAATGAAAAAAACCTACTGAAGACGCAGGGTTTCACCCTGCACCCAGCAGGGGGCTCCACCCCCCTGCACCCCGGCCGGGCCTGATGCCCGGCCCCCATTAATTCAGGCCCGTAGCCTCTCAAAATTTGTCATCGCGAGGCCGCAAAGCGTCCGTGGCGATCCGGAACCAAACCGCAGCAGCCTTGAAACAGCGGGACTCACGCCCTCAACCTCCCCACCCGTCGTGGGTAATCCCCCCGGCGATTAAGGGGATTGATAAGTAGAATTTTCTCGGCATTTTACCTGAGGAGATTTGTATGAAGACGTCGAGATATAGCGAACCGCAGATTCTTGCGATTTTACGCCAGGCTGAGGGTGGGGTGCCGGTAGCTGAGCTTTGCCGGGAGCACGGGATGAGCGACGCCTCTTTTTATAAATGGCGCGCGAAGTATGGCGGCATGGACGCCTCGATGGTGTCGCAGATGAAGGCGATTGAGGACGAGAACCGGCGCCTGAAGAAGATGTTTGCGGAATTGAGCATGCAGAACGAGCTGCTCAAGGAGGCTTTAGGAAAAAAATAGCGCGGCCATCTCAACGCCGTGAGATGGCCGAGGTTGCTGTGGCGAGGTACGGGGTGAGCATTGCGCTGGCCTGCCGGACGTTTGGGGTAAGCGAGACGTGCTATCGCTATGCGCCCAAGCTGGTTGGCGAGAACGAGGAGATTGCTGATCTTCTGGTTGGGCTGACGCAGGCGCGGCGGAACTGGGGTTTTGGCCTGTGCTTCCTGTATTTGCGTAATGTTCAGGGCCGCCGGTGGAACCATAAACGAGTCTACCGCATTTACCGGGAGCTGGAGCTGAACTTGCGGATCAAGCCCCGTAAACGGCTGCAGCGAGACAAGCCCGATGCCCTGGTTGTGCCAGAAGCGCCGAACATCTCATGGTCGATGGATTTTATGGCCGACAGGTTGGAGGATGGACGGGCGTTCCGGCTACTGAATGTGCTGGACGATTTTAACCGCGAGGGCTTAGGCATTGAGGTTGACTTCTCTCTGCCGGCCGAGAGGGTGATCCGAAGTTTGAACCGGATCATTGAATGGCGGGGCGTGCCTACGAGTATTCGCGTTGACAACGGCCCTGAATATATCAGCGGCAAGCTGCTGGCCTGGGCGGAAAAGCGCCACATCAGCATCTGCCATATTCAGCCGGGCAAGCCGCAGCAGAATGCCTATGTTGAGCGCTACAACAGGACGGTCCGCCATGAATGGCTGGACCAGAATATCATCGGCAGCATTGAGGAGGCACAGGATTACGCAACAAAATGGCTCTGGACCTACAACAATGAACGACCCAATATGGGCATCGGCGGGATCACACCCGCACAGAAACTGAAACTGGCCGCGTGAATTCTACCGCAAAGCCCCTTAATCGCCGGGGGGATTACCTATCAGGTTTGGGATTTCGAGTTAAATTACCCTAACACTGCCCTAGTTCCCCGGAACGCCAAAAGCCACCTTGCGGTGGCTTTAAGTGACTGTATTTGTTTGGGAATCTGGTTGCGGGGGCACGCAACCACTTATACCGAACTCGCCTTTAATGTTCTCTCACCGCAGTAGCCGGGGTTCGAATCTCCTTCTGGGTGCCAAATGCCTCGAGAGAAATAACTGGAATGCTTTGAAATCATTGTGAATTTTATCAGCTCTGGTCGTGTCCGGCCCCGCCTGTGCGGGGAACGCATCGGCCGGGCGACGCTGACGGCGCTGACGACCGGTTCATCCCCGCGTGTGCGGGGAACGCGCAGACAGCACTGGCAGAATTGCGGGAGAATTCGGTTCATCCCCGCGTGTGCGGGGAACGCGTACCTGGGCTTGTAAATAGCCTCCGCCTGCACGGTTCATCCCCGCGTGTGCGGGGAACGCTGGATTATGCGCTTCACCGCATTCGTTGGAGGCGGTTCATCCCCGCGTGTGCGGGGAACGCGGCAACACCGAATAGTTGAACGCCGCCGTATCAGGTTCATCCCCGCGTGTGCGGGGAACGCGCTTGGGACTATAATGATAGACCCCGAAACCACGGTTCATCCCCGCGTGTGCGGGGAACGCTTTGGGCGAGTCCGCCTTTTCGGCAGCGTATGCGGTTCATCCCCGCGTGTGCGGGGAACGCGCACTGCGGACAATCCTTTGTCGGTGCTGACCCGGTTCATCCCCGCGTGTGCGGGGAACGCGCCTGGCCTCAATGCTGGCACTCGCGTATCTCCGGTTCATCCCCGCGTGTGCGGGGAACGCGTACTGATTGCCTACGGATGATGTTGATCCGGCGGTTCATCCCCGCGTGTGCGGGGAACGCGCGGCCAAAATGACGCGCGCCTCTGCGGCGGTCGGTTCATCCCCGCGTGTGCGGGGAACGCGGTAGCGGTATTATTGGCCGTATATGCCAGCGCGGTTCATCCCCGCGTGTGCGGGGAACGCACGGTTTCGATCGCTGCGGGGTTGCCGTTGCGCGGTTCATCCCCGCGTGTGCGGGGAACGCAATGTTTTCGGCAATAACAAGCCGCCGCCGAACGGTTCATCCCCGCGTGTGCGGGGAACGCGGCGGCGGCGTTGGCGATGGCTGGAGCTACGGCGGTTCATCCCCGCGTGTGCGGGGAACGCGGTCGCCGGATCGACGCCAACGATCAAGGGGGTGGTTCATCCCCGCGTGTGCGGGGAACGCCATGACCGGCAATGCCGTTCCGGCCGCGCGCCTGGTTCATCCCCGCGTGTGCGGGGAACGCCGGCAGCACAAATGCAGTAACGATAAATCCGACGGTTCATCCCCGCGTGTGCGGGGAACGCTTCACCAGCTCCGTGCCGGACGTCTAAATCAGCGGTTCATCCCCGCGTGTGCGGGGAACGCGGCGGACGTATTCGTAAATTGCCTGCTTGCGCCGGTTCATCCCCGCGTGTGCGGGGAACGCTGCGCGTGAGCTTGAGGTGCGCCAGCCCACGGCGGTTCATCCCCGCGTGTGCGGGGAACGCGTCCATCAAGGCCCGGCCAATGGCCGATCCAACGGTTCATCCCCGCGTGTGCGGGGAACGCGGCGATCAGCCGGATCAGCTCTTGCCACACCTCGGTTCATCCCCGCGTGTGCGGGGAACGCGTGCATCCATCGCACCGCAGCTAAGCAAATGGCGGTTCATCCCCGCGTGTGCGGGGAACGCCTGGGTTAGGCTTACATCCTGGTCTGGCGAACCGGTTCATCCCCGCGTGTGCGGGGAACGCACCCGCATGTGCAGCAGGCAATCAATACCGTACGGTTCATCCCCGCGTGTGCGGGGAACGCCCGTACCAACTCGATGCGCCAGCAATTGATGCCGGTTCATCCCCGCGTGTGCGGGGAACGCTATACGCCAGCGTCAAAGACCTCCTCGACGTACGGTTCATCCCCGCGTGTGCGGGGAACGCTTTGTCCGGCCACTAAAGCATTCGTGCCGGTACGGTTCATCCCCGCGTGTGCGGGGAACGCGTCGCATAGATATTCGTCGTCATTGTCTAGTGAGGTTCATCCCCGCGTGTGCGGGGAACGCACATGCTCAGGTCACCACAATCGTGAGGTCATCGGTTCATCCCCGCGTGTGCGGGGAACGCGATCTGGTGTTGAATTTTATCACCACCAGCACCGGTTCATCCCCGCGTGTGCGGGGAACGCGGCTTGAGGCTTTCCTCATCAACCTTAAGTGCGGGTTCATCCCCGCGTGTGCGGGGAACGCGGGGTGAAGCCTTCGGTGTTTTGTTCGGTGAACGGTTCATCCCCGCGTGTGCGGGGAACGCGGCGAGTTCTGGGATGGCGAGTTCTGGGATGACGGTTCATCCCCGCGTGTGCGGGGAACGCGAAGCATTAGGTCGGTTAATCCGCTATTCAGCCGGTTCATCCCCGCGTGTGCGGGGAACGCGCGGGCGGAGGCGGTGTTCATGCGCTGAGTTCCGGTTCATCCCCGCGTGTGCGGGGAACGCGAGTGGATTGATGGCGGGGTGAATGACGAAGCCGGTTCATCCCCGCGTGTGCGGGGAACGCGTTTCTAGGGCTTCCCTCAGGTTTTCGGGAAGCGGTTCATCCCCGCGTGTGCGGGGAACGCGGCTATCGACTCGGGTGCACTTGGCGATTCTGCGGTTCATCCCCGCGTGTGCGGGGAACGCGACCACTGCGTTACGTAGCTGGCGGGCAAACGCGGTTCATCCCCGCGTGTGCGGGGAACGCATTATGGCCGCCGCGCACGCACACCAGCAAACCGGTTCATCCCCGCGTGTGCGGGGAACGCTCTTCGTGGAGACGATTGTATTCACTCATCTATTTACGTGTCAAAGATCCTACCGAAATTTGTCCCGGTTTCCGGTGCCATACAACGCTGCTTTTTGGCTACTTGCCCGCCGCTCCGAGCTTTGTCTCGGGCAAGAATGCCACCAGCCGGAAGCCGTCGAAATCCACTGGCTCACGGCGGTTTTTGCCGCAGGTGTCAAACTCAAACCCGGCATCGTTAGGGGCTGCCCAGGCGATGACGGCGTTGCCGTCTTCGATGTTCTGACCCACCTGCTCCCAGATCATCTCGCGCACGCGCCTGCCGTAAGTTCCCACGTAAACGCCTGCCCGCACCTCCAGCAACCAGACCGCCAGCCGCCCGCGCAAGCGCCGCGGTGCGTTTTCAAGCACGATGACCAGCATCGCCTATTCCTGGGTCGTCGATGATTGCAACGGGCTGCGCCTCCTCAGGCGCATCCGGCACGGTTAAGCCGCCAGCCGATAAAACATCCTCGATGGTTGGAATCAGCTTCGCCAAAAGATTTGTGCGGCGAAAGGCATCGCGGCAACGGCGCCGCGTGGAGGCCACCGGGTCCAGAATCCGCTCGCCATCCAGGGGCCGGTTCTGTTCCACCGCCGCCACAACGCGGAAAGCCTCCGGCACGACGGTTTCAAACTTAAAAATATCAGCAATGTCGTAGGCAAAACTCTGTGGCTTGCCCGTGTGAAGAAAACCAATTGCCGGCGCGTAACCCGCAGCCAGAATGGCGGCCTCCGCTAAGCCATAGAGTGCTGCCGTGGCAGAGGAGAGGCAACGGTTGACGACATCCGCAGCGTCCCAATCTTTCGGGTCGTAATGCCGCGCTGACCATTTTACGCCGTGGCGCTCAGCCAGGAGCTTGTAATACTCCCGCACGCGCGCTCCCTCTATTCCACGCAACTGGTCAACCGAGCGTCTCGCCGGAGGCTCTTCGTTGAAGCGGAGCGCATACATCCGGCGCACCACTTTCAGCCGCGCATCTTCATCCAATGCAATCCGCGCCTGATAGAGCAGCCGGTCCGCCCGCGCGCCGCCTGGTTGGCCCGCCGCATAAAGCCGCACACCAGCCTCCCCCACCCAGATGAGCAACGTGCCTGCGCGCGCGGCAAGCACGACCGCCATATGGCTGACACGGGTTCCAGGCTCCAGCATCAGGCAGACAAATCCACCAACGGGGATCACCGTGCGCACTCCATTCACATCAACTAGGACAAACGCCCCGTCGATCACATCAAGCTGCCCGCGCTCCAAAAACAGGATGGATGCGCGTTCCTTGATGGGAATCGGCTTCGGGGGTTTCAGACCGTTCATGCGCGGCGGATCAGCATCAGACCGCAGCCAAACGCCTTGGCATGGCCAAAACCGCTAGCCAGTGCGGCGGTGAATTTATCAACCTCCGCCACTTCCAGAATGCCCTCGAAATCGAGCGTGGAGATTTCAATTTTTGCAGCTTTTTCACGCGGGATTTTCCATTTGTTATAGCCATCGACGCGGGGTGGTGCGGGAAGTAAAAAACCGTGTTTTTCTCCCTGTCCAGCCAGCCATGCCACGCCGGCCTCTTGGATAACAGCCTCGCGCTGCGCGGAACGCTCGGACTTGGACAGGGGCGAAAGTGCGGCCATAACCACATCGGCCCGCTTACCGCGGGTGGCACCCGGCTGCTTGTAGGCGCGGGTGGCGTTGGCGCGAAGCGAGAATTGCAGCCGGTCGCCAACCGCCAGTACTGGGGCGAAATCTTTGACCTCGACATCGAAAATCTCGCTATCTCCTGGTGGCCGGGAGGACAGAACGTAAAAGACGCCCCCCTTGTCCTCCCGCCACAAAAACGGGCGGGGGGCATCTGGGTCGCCGGCGAACAAGGACCATAGGAGACGGTGCGACGCGTCGGCGCGGCGCGATGTCTCCTCCGGTAACAGCAGCGTTGCAATAGAGGCAATCGCGGCGCTCCGTTTCAGCCGGACGCGGAGCAGATAGCTCATGACGCAGCGCCTTGCGGATGCAGCACCGCCACCTCACGCAGGGCAAACTGCCAGCGTTTGCGGGAAAGTGGCTGGTCGCGCAGAAATTCGATGGTATGATCCCGGCCCGGCGGCAGCAATGCGGTATCCATAACCATCTGCCCGTGCGCTTCCTGCTTTGGCACAAGCCCTTTAAACAAAGCGGACTTTACGCTGTTACTCGCGCGCGACTCCCAAACCGCGGCGAGGGCCGCTGGCGCATCCACGTATTCGGCAATGACAGGGTCTAGAGGTAGCCCGAAAGCGCAGGATTTGCGGCCAAAAGAGAGCGTGTACCGCGGTGTGCGCAACGCTGTACCCAAAACTTCCAATGAATGCGGTGCCTCGGCCCCTGCCGCGACAGCCAGGCCCGCGAGGAAATCGGTACGGTAGTCACGGCTGGTCAGCACCGTGTTCAACTCTGGCGCTGCCAGTTCCTCGCGCCTGGTGGCGAAGCGGGTTTTCCCACGCGAGGGCATTTGCGCGGTGTGATAGTCAGTGAAGGGCCGGCCGGCGCCAAAAATCTGGATGGCGAAATGGTAGCCTTGCGCCAGCGCCTGCTGGGCGGGTTCATCGGCACGGTCCACACCCAGCGCGGCGCCGAGCAGGCCGATGAGCATGGATCGTGTGGGATAACGCTCCGACGACCGGCGTTCACCGACGGCAAGGCCGCCGAAGGAGGCGAACGGAGCGTAGAGCGTGACGGTAAGAAATTTCTCTCCCATCAGACCCCAGCCCGGCAGAACGCCTTGATGTTCTCTAACGTGCCCTCGCCTTTGAGAACGTTCATCTCCGTCATGGGGCCGGTGCCGTCGCCATAGGCTTTGGCCAGGGCGGCGCGGAGTTTCGTCAGCTCATCAATGGAAGCGGCCATCATGCCGTCCTGTTCCGCCTCGCCCACAGGCTTGAGGAACGCCGCCGTGAGGGCTCGCGGCTGGTCCGTGCCGCGCTCGGCCAGAATATAGCTGGCCCGTGCGCGAGAGGCGAAGCTTGCCTGTTTTCCGGCAGGCGAAACGGTCGCCGCGGCTTCCACCAAAGCAGCGCAAGCGATGCCGGCCAGCGCATCATCGCCGCCTAAATTTTGGCGCAGCAGATCGCGGTCGATACAGGCATACAAATAGAAAACCCCGGCGCCAAACCCAGCCTCGCCTAAAAATCCGGCGCCAGCATCCTCGCTCGACTTTTTAAGGTCATCAACTGCCGTGTAGTAATCGTCCTCGATCGCGGTTTTATGCGTGGTCACCGCGTGCGCCACCTGCACGGCAGCTTCCCGGTTGTAGTCCGGGTTGTCGGCGAGCATCCTGCCGAACATCGCCAAATCTGCCGCCGTGTCGCTCCGGCGCAGGATCTCACCCGCCTGTTTTTTGGCGTCGAATTTTGCATCGGCCACCATGCGGTCCGCCAGTTCGAGGGCGGCGGTGCGCTCCTCGGGTGAGATGAAGGCCAATTGTTCGGTGAACAGCGGCGCTTTATCCGCCTCTGGTTTTGGCTTGCCGAACACGGCGATGATCTCACGCGTGATTTTGACCGCTTTTTCTGGTGCCACTTGCGCGCCTAGGAGATGCTCGTGAACCACCTCGCCGATCCGCTGCGTGCGGCTGGCCAGATGACCGTCGAGTGCGGTCTTGAACACCTCCGATGTGCGCCACGTGCGTTTGAGCGCTTGGGAGGAAATCCGCAGCCGGGTGCTGCCGCCGATGATCGCGGATTTTGGCCGCCCGAGGTCGTCACGGTTCAGGTTCGAAGGCGGGTAGAAGGTGAGGAAATGCAGTTGCAGAAAATCGGTCACGGTTGAGCCTCCACGGCGATGTATGGGAATTTTTCAGGATTGTTTGTTTGATAATAATCGTAGAGCCAGCGCTGGCGGCGCGTGTCGCGGCGGTATGGGTCGTTCCAGTCCAGCAAGCTCTGCACCAGATCGTCCAGATTGCCTCTGTGCTTCAGCAGCGCCAGCGCACGGCGGAAGGCGGTTAACTGTGCATCCGGCTCGACGGCTTCCAATATGCGGCGGAAGCGCGAGGCGGAGCAGAGTGGCGTACCCTCCGGCTGGCCGAGCGCCTTGGCGATGCTTTCGCCCGAGGTGGTCTCACGTAAATCTGCCAGCACAGCGGCGATGAGCGCCACCTGGCTCATCTCCTGGGGGCCAGCCGCCAAGGCACGGCAAAGCCCGATCACCGCCGATTCCATGGATGCCTCCATGACCGTGGCGGCATGGCGCAGTTTGGCGATGCCGGCACGGTCCCCGCGATAACCGGCCTGTTTGTCCGGGTGCATCTCATGCCACCAGGACAAAATAATTTTTGCGTTTTCCGGCGTTGGCTTGATCATGCCGATTTCCTTTTCAGTTTTGCTTCGCGGGCTTCCAGGCCCAGCGCACTAAACAACGCACCACCGGTTTTGCCGTAACCGTTTAGGGCCAGCCCCAGCCACTTCGCGGCATGGGCCACGCGGTCCGGATGGTCGGACGCGGTGATGGGGGCTGCTTCATCAAACAGCCGCAAGGCTGTCTGGCGCAGGCTTTGCAGAAAACCGGACGACACATCTTCACGAGGTCCACCAGCCGCCGCTCGTGCGGCTTCGCGGTAGAATGCCGGTTCGGTTTCTTGCCAGAACTGGGCGCGTAGATTGTTGAAGAGACCAGCTTTGATATCCGGCTTTGCTCCCTCACTGAACAAGGCCCCGCGCACGGCCTGACGCAGCAGCGCCGCTACCTCGTCCGCACCGTTGATCAGCCCGGTCAGGCTCTCATCATAGAGAAGAATCTGCGCCGGGTCGGCAACGTCAACAACCGGCAGTTCGGTTTCAACAAAGCCGCGAGCCTTCATGTTGTCCATGTCGAACCCCGCGGCGAGGATGCGCCAGCGCGTGTTGCCTTCAGTTTCCACCGCGTACCTGCGGTGGTTGCGCCAAGCTAGGATAGTGGCGGCGGGCTGAAGACTGGCGCTTGATGCCAGCGGCGCAAAGACCAGGCCCAGAAAATGCCGGTAGCCGATACCCTCCGGCTGAGGATGCACGGGCAGCCAAAGTGCTTCCTTGGGCTTTGGGTTATAATACGGGGTCAGGGGGTGTTTAAAAACGTCATAATTAGCGCCATTGGGCCGCTGCCGCCACGTGCGGACCATGACGCTATCCGCCGCGCCAGTCAGATCGCAGGTCTCATCTGGTTCCGTGGGAGCAAAATCCAGCCGGATGCGCCGGGGTACACCCCAGAAGGCCAGCGCCTCCTCACCCGGCACGGGAGCGACTTTCTTGTCGTTCTCGGAGGTTTTGGTTTTGGCCAGCCACGGCAGGATGCCAGGCAATTCAGCCAATGTCGCGGGCTCGCCATTGGGCACGTTGGCCCAGAGCAGATGCCAAAGCGGTAAAGGCGTGGGGCCAGGCGGAATCACCAGCGTCGTGAGCGGGCCACCACCACGCAAGCCGGTACGGTTTCCGGCCCCACCCGCCGGCGCGTAGGTTTGCAGGGTGAACAACGCCATCGCGGCGCTGGCCCGCGACAGCCTCGTCACGTGGCCGCGCTTGTTCAGCAGGTCAGCGTTTTTCTTCGTTGTCTGTTCTCCAGGCGCCTCAATGAGCAGGTTCGCAACTTCATTCTCCCCAGCCGCCAGATCCTCGAAATCCTGCATGAAGCGCGGGCCGTCGCCATCCAGTTCGAACGCGAACACCAGAGGGGCAAACGCCGCCTCAAGCACCGCCGGACTGGGCGGGTTATGGAACAAATCCGGCCAGTCCCGCCGCCCGGTTGGCGGACAGGCAATGGCCAGCAGGCCGATGAGAAATTCCAGGCTGGCGAGGCAAAAATCCGCGCGCGGCCAGTCGATGGCAACCACGGGGTCTGTCTCAATATGTTCTGTAAGCTGAGACGGCCGGATGATAGCAGCGCCCGAATGCGCCCGCCGCACCGGGAGCCAAGAATCGTTGATGAGGGAAAATGGCATTACGACTCCTGCGATTTTTGCTCTACCCCAGGTTGGCACGACTGATTCTGTAAGGCAACAAAGCCATGATCATCCTCAGCTATACATAAACCAGCCCTCCTTCCCGGCTATAACGAACCTCCTGAACCCCATCCTTGACCTTGGACAGAACACCACGCCAGCCCATGCCGTCGGGTTCCAAGAGCAGAACAGGCGTCTCCTGCTCCCAGCGACTCCACCCGGCGCGCAACGCCGCCACCGCGGCCCCCCGTTCCCCGCCTTCCGCGGGAACGCCTTGCGCCCGCCGCGCGGGCAAGGAAATTTCCGACATCGCCCAGGATTTTTCAGCATCCTTATGCAGGCAGCACGGCGCAATGCCTCCGTTTTCCCAAAATCCAAGCCGAAAGGTAAAACTGGAATCCGAAAGCCGCGTGGGCGTCCGCACATCGCTCATCCACGCACCGCTGCCCTGGGCGTAGCCGTCCTGCCAATTAAGGAGATTCTGACCCGCCACCGCGCGGGCGGCAGCCTCCCGGCCCATGGCCTTGCTGCTTTTCGCCGCCAGCCCATCGGGCATAGGGGCATCAGGCGCATACACCGCCTCCACTAATTCACGTACTTCACCCGGCAGATTCACCACCGGATGCGCGAATATTGCCCTGGCCGAGCGCCATAAAACCCCATGGTTCTGATACACCAGCCCAGTACCGCGAAAATCTTTCAGCCAATCGGAGGGAGGTTCGACCAACGGCTCAGGGGCGATTACATAAAGGCGAGGCGTGTCTTCCGGCCGGCCGCTGCGCTCGTGCCGCCATAGCCGGCCGGCACGTTGCAGCAGCAGATCAATCGGCGCGAGATCGGAAATCATCACGTCGAAATCAAGATCGAGGCTCTGCTCCATCACCTGGGTGCCGACCACGACATGGGCGCGCTCACCCGGTTGACTCGTCTTGCCAAAGCGCGCCTGCACCTTTTCCTCAATCGCCAGCCGGTCGCCCATGGCAAAGCGGGCGTGGAACAGCGTCGCGGCAATGCCCTGCGCCATCAGCGCCTCACAGGCCGCCACGGCATCGTCCACAGTGTTGCGTATCCACCCCACCGCTGCGCCACGCTGCGCCGCAGCCGCCACAATGTTGATGGCGGCATCTGCATCCACCAGCCGATGCACCAGCAACTGCCGCGCCAATCCCGGACGCGGCGCCACCGCATATTCACCCGCACCTGCCGCGGTAACAGCCGTAAACAGGGGATATTCGTTACGGGTACACAATTCTTCGCCATGGCCACACGCTTTGCGGAACACATTCACCAAGTGCTGCCTGTCCGTGCGCGCCAACGTCGCGGAGAGAATGATAATGCTTCCCCCTTGCCTCGCCTGAAATTCAACGAGGCGGAAAAGCTCCTGCTGCATATAAGCATCATAGGCATGGGCTTCGTCGATAATTAGTACGCGTTGGCTTAAGCCAAACAGCCGGAGCGGGGCGTGGCGTGTAGGCAAAACGCCATGCAGCGCCTGATCAATGGTACCAACGCCGCAATCCGCCAAAAAAGTTCGGCGCCGGTCCGCGCCGATCCACGCCGCGCACTGTGCTGAAGCCGTTTCATCCGCGTCGGCCCCGGCATGGCCCGGCGCCGTACGGCCATGCTTAAGCGCCTCGGCAAAGCGGTCATTCAACTGACGCTTGCCATGCGCCAACACGAGCGAAGGGGTTTCCCCTGCCGCAAAGAGCGAGGTGTAATAATGGCCGAGTCTATCGTGCAAAGCGTTCGCCGTGGCCATGGTCGGTAGCGCGATGAACAACCCCCGCGCGCCCTTTTCCTGCATCAGCCGATGCGCCAGAAGCAACGCGGCCTCTGTTTTACCGCTGCCGGTCTGGTCCTCGATAATCACTAAGGCCGGGGCCTCGGAGCCGCCAAGGTCCACGGTGGCGACGAATTCCTGCACCGGCGTCGGGCCGTAAGACCCAAGCAGCGCGCGCATGGGCGATACCGGGTTTACCGGAATTCCAGTCACCCCGGCCTTTGCGACGGCCTGCTCCGCCCGCTCACACGCTACGGGCCAGTACTCAGCAAGCGTTTGGGCCACGACCGGATATGGGAACCACTCCTCTGCCGAGCCGATCCAATCGGCCAGCACTGTCAGCCCTGCCAGCCACCAGGATAAAGCGGTGACGCCACCCTCCGGCAAATTTGGCAACGGCGCCGGGTTCAGCAGTGCCAAGAGATCTACAATGAATGCCTCTGCCGCCGCGCGCGAAACCTCGCAGAAGCTGTACGAAGGCATTTCCTCCCGTGGTGGACTGCCGTGGTGGCCACAAACAGCACGGAGCAACACCGGACCATCAGTGATGTGTAGGGCACCGAGAACCGGGGTCAGTAATTGCTTAAAGGTTTGTTCCCTAAGCAAGCAAAATCCAGCCGTATCGTGCCGCGGTTCATCGTGCTTCGTGCAGCGACCCAGTGCAACCGGCCAGATATCTTCCAGTTTCGATTGGAAAGGCCTAGAAAATTTTCCGATGTCATGCAACGCCACCAACGCCACAATCGCCGGCCAGGCAGCTTCGCCAATGTTCGTCAGTCCTGGAATTTGAGGCTTGTTCGCGGCCAGCCATGCCTGTGCGACCGCCGCCACATCGAGCATATGAAACGCCGCTGCATGCCACTGGCGCGAAGGCGAACACTCATCTTCGGCGCGAGCTGCCTTGCCCCAAAACGATAAATACATGTTTGTCGATGCCATTGTTCCCACGTTAGCCTAACGCAGTTTGGTTTCAACTGCTGCGCGCGGATCATCGATGATCAATCGATAAAACCGAAAAATATTATACCACTTTGCTTAAGCGACAATATCCAGAGAAGCGCTCACAACTCCACCTCCGCTTCCCTGCCTGCCGGAAAATGCAGACGGCGGCGCCTCGGGGTTGCCTGTTCACGTTGCCTATCGTCGACATGCACCGGACCTTCGTCTGGTCACGGTTATTTCACCGGATCGCCAATCCGTCTGCCTCGCAGTTCGGCATCTCTCGATGCTGATGAAGGTTGCGCCCCCGTGCTGCGACCCACTTACGCAGGCTTTCAAAGTGTCGACTATCTCTTGGGCGGGCAACCGCCGTCGGAGGGGCCGGAGGAGTCCGCTTCAGCAGCCTTAAGCCGCCCTAGCGGGGAAGAACCCGGCAACGTCTCGCGCTGAATTACGGCGCGCGCGCTCCTTGGTTCGGCCAGATCACCCGCCGCCTGCCGGAGTGACCGGAGCCAGGTGCGCCACGCAGGCCGCATGCCCCGAAGGTCCGGGGTGGGGACTTCGCGCTTGCTCCGTATTTCTGGATGCCCCGGGCCAGTCCGTCCGCCGGGGCGGCACGTTGGGTACCGCCTCTCCGGAGGGCAATTTCTTGGTCGCCTAGGCAAAAAATGCGGCGAACAAAAAAATGGTATCAACGCACATCAAGGTCCGGAACAACGCCGTCTCCAGAATAAGGTACTGATTTAAAATACAAAAATTATTTTCTGTGACGGCTGGGCACAGAAAATTGGCTCAGGCGACCAAGGATTGCGACCGATCAGGCGCTTTAATTTTGGAGCCCGAAATGAGGAAGTACACGGACGATCATCACACGCAGCCACCGCTCGCTGGCGGCATTGAGTCGTTCGCGGGGCTTGGCCCGGAACACTTGAGACCAGGTCATAATCTTGGCCCTGATCTGGACGCGCCGGAACCCATCCCGGCGAGCGACCCTCACGCGCCGCGGTTTTATCCCTATGCCGAGGTTGCCAAAATGTTCGGCCGTTCTACGCGGACGGTTCGCCTCTGGGTGGCATCAGGGCGCCTGAAAGCCATCAAAATTGGGGCAGCCCCCTTCATCCCCGACGCCGAAATCCAGCGGCTCCAGCGGGGCGGGGAGGGCTGAGTCGATGGCCAAAAATACAGCAATATCAATGCAGTATCGAGCCAAATGCAAAGGGGCCACAGCCTACTTGGCAAATTGACAAGGACCTTAATGCCTGATTACCGTATGTTGCCACATCCTGCCAGTCCTGGAGAGGAGCCGACTTCGATGCACGACACCACGCCATGCCAAGCCACCGCCGAACGTCTGTCCCATTCTGCCCAGGTCCCAATGCTGGCCGACCCGGCATCGATGACGGCCGCGTCCATCCGCGAGACCATCGAGACCTGGACCGACCTCAAGCCCAGCCAGCGCAGCCCACTGCTGACGGCCGTGAATCATGCGGCGGATCTGCTGGTGGCAAACCGCCATCTCCTGGGAGATTTTGCCCCCTGGAGCTGCGCCGGGCTGAACCGTGTATTGTGGCGCAGCGGAGAGCCGGTGTTGGGTCTGACCCGCGACGTGTTCCGTAATATGGTCACGGCGTTGCGCAAGGTCTTGTTTCGTTTGGGAACCCACGCCGATAGCGGGTATGGCCGCAACAAGCTCAGCCCCGCCTGGGAGGCTTTGCACCAAGCGCTGCCCACGGACGAATACCGCAAGGGGCTGCTGCGCTTTTTCCGGTACCTGACCCTGGAAGGCATCACGCCCGAGACGATCAACCCTGAGAGCATCAACCAGTTCGATACCTGGTGCCGCACCGCGATTCTTTGTGCTGACCCAACGGAGCTGAGCCGCCGCTCCGCCGGAAACTGGGAGTTTGCGCGCAAGACTGTGCCCGGCTGGCCCCAGGTCGAACTGCGCCGCCAGGGGCAGCGTGACCAATACGCCCTGCCGTTCGACATCTACCCCGCCAGCCTCAATGCCGATGTCGAGCGCTTTCTGAGAAACCCGGCGCCTGTTTCTGACGCGCCGGTGAAGGCGGGCAACCCCTACACGAGCCTCGCCTTGGCCAAAAAGCAAGCTGTCGCGGATGATGCGGCCGTTGAGGCAGCGGCCGGGCGCAAAACCCCCCGCAGCGGCCGCCGTGCGCGCACCAAGCGCACATCGGTGAGCTCCTGCGCCAGATCGCCAAGTTCGAGGCGCGCCTGTCCGAGGGGGAATTGGACGATCTGCAGGAGTATATCGCGATGGTCACGCCGAACGGGGAGTTTGGCATGTCCGAGAAAAACCGCACCCGGCTCACCGCGCTGTTCGGGGACCCGGCCTATTCGATGTTGCTGGGCTTGCCCGCGCATTGGATGAAGCTGGCGGAGGAGCCGGGGCGCGATCCGTATGAGGCGGCACGCTTGGCGATGTATGCAGCAGCGCTGGAAATTTTGCTGTTTTTGCCGCTGCGTCGGATGAATTTGCTGAAGTTAAAGCTTGACAGCAATCTGCGGCGACCAGGCCCGAACGCGTTTATCAGCGAGATTTATGTCCCCGCCCATATGGTGAAAAACCGCGCCACGATCCGCTGGCCGGTGGAGGTGGCCTCTGCCCGCGTGCTGGAAAACTATATTCGTAAATTCCGGCACCTCTTGGTCAAAGCGGACAACGACTTTCTTTTTCCGGGAATTGGCGATAGCCACCGTGACGCCGCAGAATTTGGCGACCAGCTCTCCAAGCGCGTCGCGCGCGAAATCGGCGCGGCGTTCAATTGCCACATCGTGCGGCACTTCGCGGCGGTGCGGTATCTGCGCGCAAACCCCGGTGCCTATGAAATTGCCGCCAATATTCTCGGCCACAAAAGCCCACAGACCACGCAGAAATTCTACTGTGGGTTGGAGCTGGACGCCGCTGCCCGCCATTCCAATGCGCTGCTCTTCGAGGAACGCCGCATCACAAAACCCGTTGCCGTGGGGGCTTATCACCAGCGCCATCGCATCCGCCGCCGCAAGGGAGATGTGTGATGGCGCGGGCACCGGCCAAAGCCAAAACCAAGGCAAAAGCCACCTCCATCGTCATGCCAGTGGCACTCTGGCCGGAGCGGGACCGGCAGTGCTGGTTTGAGAACACCGCCACGGTTCGGGGGCTGCCGATCCTCTACAAGCTCCTTGCACAATGCTGTGAATATGGCGTTTGCAATTAATTGCAATTGTGCGGGAGGTTCAAGATCGGAGTCGTTCAACCCTTCCAATCGCGGCTGTCCTCGCGGAACATCAAACCGCTGGATGACGTCTGCTTGAAAGACCAATCAAGTGGACTAGACCACGCGCCACGGTCGGATCTTCAGCTTAAACCTGCAGAAAATTGTGGGACTGATCTTGAAGCATCAAGCGGAGGCTTCAATGATCAAAATTTCGAAATCGCTTCTTCCACCAAAAGCCAAGCCAGAAACGGCCGGCAGTCCATTCAATACCGTTGAGGGTCTAATTAAAATCCGCGCCGCCGCGGCAATCCTTGGCGTGTCGGCCGTAACCGTCCGGCGCCGGGTGGCCGATGGTAGCCTGCCACACGTGCGGATGAAAGGGCAGCTCTACTTCAAGAAGTCAGAGTTACGCCTGTTCATCGAGGCGCATCGTGGCGGCTGATCACGCTTGATCGCCGCTGGGGGGCTTCGATCAGGCGCCCACAAATACATTCACCAAATTCAATAAACATAAACACCATGACCCTTCTTATTGATGAGGAGCTTTGAAAATGTCTGATCATGTTTGCGTAGATAAGCGCACCGCCGGTAATGTGCTTATAAGCATCGAAAATCTGACGCTTGAAGTGCCACCGATTTTGTTTGCGGATGTTCTGACCGATATCGAAACGGCAAGCGGGCTCACCAAGGGCGTCCGCAGCAACATGAAAAAAGCCGTGTTGACGATGGCGCATCGCGTATCGGCGAGTGGCTTGCAAGGGGCGGTCGACATCCAAAAACTGCAGGCTGAGTTCGAGCGCCTGACGCCGGCGATGCTCAACTTCAAGACCGACGGTGCCTTAGCTGGGTTTAAATCGAATCTGCGCCGGGCTCTGCGCCTGGCGGGCATTGATATCATGCCGGGCAAGCACGTGACGCCGCTCACCCCCGCCTGGACAAAACTCATGGCGGGCTTCGATGGCAATCAGATCAGCATCAAATTGAGCCGCTTCGCCCATGTCGCATCCAAAGAGGGTTGGGACCCAGAGGACATCTGCCGTGGCCATCTGGAGCGCTTCCGGGTGATCCTCAAAACCACCAATCTTGGTTCAAAGGCCGATAAGGTGATCCGGGGAACAATTGCCGCCTGGTCACATGGGCAACGTCACATAGACAGGTGGCCTGGCGGCGATCTTGGCCTGCCCCCGGCGCAGACTCGATTCTATGCGTTGCCATGGTCCGACTTCCCCGAAAGTTTCCAGCAGGATGTCGAAAAATATCTCTCCCGCGAAAACGCGAGTTTTCTGGGACAGTTGGAGGAGGTCGCGAACGCAGGTATTGCCAAGTTTCTAACTGAGAATATGCGTTCAGGCCGGGCGCGCCGGCCATTGCGCAAGCGGACCAAGGACAATTATCGCAGTGCCTTTCGGCGAGCTGCCTCGATCCTTGTCCAGGGCGGCAAGCCTGCTGCATCGATCGCCGGCATCGCCGATCTGGTTGCAGTCCCTGACGTGCTCAAAATCCTCACCTTTTTGTCGGACAGAACAAAGAAAGAAGAAGGCGGTCACCTGGGGTATATGGCGCTGGTCCTGTTCTTCGCCGCCCGCGATCACGTCAAGGTGCGACCAGATCATGCGGGTATGCTTGAGGCCCTCTGGGAAAAGGTTCGTGGACTACGCGGGGAGATGTCAAAACGCAGCTTTGCCCGGCTTCGCCA
The DNA here is from genome assembly GCA_963696195.1 of uncultured Alphaproteobacteria bacterium. Lineage (GTDB taxonomy): Bacteria > Pseudomonadota > Alphaproteobacteria > Acetobacterales > Acetobacteraceae > Acidocella. The sequence goes on along the minus strand of OY968826.1, from coordinate 84,950 downwards.
GTTCGACGACGAGGCGGCAAAAACGAAAATGGCGGCCCTACCGAAGATACTGGCCACGGCGGCGCGCCGCCATGGAAAAATAGATACCGTAAGCATCAAGCTATTCCGGACCGCATTGTTCACCGCCATCGGCCTCGACACGGCTAATCGCGCGGGAAATATCACCAACCTGGAACTTGAGCGCCACGTGTCCCTGCGACCAGCCGGAAAGAAGTGGATGGCCGAAATTGCCAACCCAGCCTCAGAGGTCAAAAACAATCAGGACCTTTTTTCGGTCGTAAAGCCCGATACGGCGGCGCTGCTGCGCGAGTGGATCGATCGATATCGACCCGCCCTGCTCAAGGAATACGGCGGCGAATCGAAATACCTGTTTCCTAGCCAAGGTGGCGGGCATCTTTCAGGTTCGTTGGCGACGCAAAGCCTAAAAGACGCAGCAGCCTATTATGCCGGCCTGGATATGACTCCACACGCGATCCGGGCTTACCTCGGAAAGTTGATCCTGGATGAGTTCCCGGACGCATACCCTGACGTGCAGCGGCTGCTGGGCCATAAGCGCCTGGAAACAACGTTAAATTACTATGCCCCGGTTATGCCGATGGCGGCACGGCGGCGGATGCAACAGCTTCTGCTCCGGTGCGAGGAGGCCTACCGTGATACCCTCTGAAACAAAGGCTCGGATTTCCTTGCCTTACGCGGACTGGCCGGAGGCGGACCGCCATGCCTGGAGCAACAGCTCGAAACCTGCACGGTTCGGCGTGGTAAAACGCCCCCTGGCAGACTGGAGCCCGGGGCAGGTGGCCTCCGCCGCGCGGTGGTACGGTGGTTGGCTAAATTACTCTTTTTCGGTGGACCCGGCTTCCGTGGACGAGCTTCCCACGGAGCGGATGAACCCCAGCCGCCTGGTTGGATATCTCAAGGATCTTCACGCACGGGTGACCCCGCCCTCACTGGCGCGGGGCGTATGTGATTTATACGGCATCATGACCAGCATAGCGCCCGAGCAGGATTGGACATGGTTTCGTGACGTCAGACGTCTGGCATCCGAAAATGCCAGGCACTATCCGCCAAAGCCAAAGCAGTTCGTTCATGCCGGTGAACTGGTCAAGGTTGGCAGACATCTGCTTGCCGCGGCCTATGGAGGGGCTGAAGAATTGGTTGATCCCATCGCCTTCCGGGACGGACTTATTATTCTGATGTTGATCATGGTGCCGGTTCGGATCACCCAGTTCTCGGCGGTGGAACCGGCAAAGCACTTTCTTCAGGACGAAAGCTGCGAGTGGGTCGTGCATTGGGATGCGCCTGAAACCAAAACTAGGCGGGCGGATGATCACCCAGTGCCCAAACCGCTGATTGAACTCCTGCGCATCTATTTTGACGTCGTGCGCCCGGCATTAAGGGCGCGCCGCCCAAAAAGCCAAAATGCCGAGACACTCTGGGTCGGCAACAGCGGCATTACTATCGGATCGCAGACGCTGCGAAAGATCATCCAGGCCCGGACCAAAGCCGCACTGGGGCGGGCGGTCAATCCACACGTGTTCAGAAGTTCGGCCGCCACGACATATGTGCTGGAAGCCCCCGAACATGCGATGGAGGCAGGCGCCTTGCTCGGTCACACCAATTTTGATACCACCCAGCGCTACTACCTGCTTGGGCACCGTGTGAAAGCCATAAAAATGGCTCACGCAGCGCTGGAAGCGGTTGCAAATAGAGGCGCTGCGCGCAGCAACGCAGGGAGGGCAGCGTCGGATACTTCTCGTGCAATTGATTGCACTGCTCTTTAGAGGCGAAGTCGCCATTTGCTCTGGGATGACCGAACCGGCTGATTTGCGCCCATTGTCGCCGTTTACGCCTTCGACCTCCCTTCTCAGAAGCTGCCACTCGTTTACGAGCCATCGGCACCAATCTTGGAGCTCGACGTGAGTTGAGATCCCGATAGCATGTTACCGGAGGGCAAGACGCTGTTACTCTTCCGAGATAAGGGCACGGAACGGCGAGAGCTTATGCGTGAGCTGGTGCGGAGCAGTCGATGATCGTCCAGCCGCGTCTCGCGAGGGTCTCTCAGTTCTCCCTCGCCGAACGCATCCTTGCGCATCGCCAGGCAAAGTAGGTGCGTTGGGCGTGTCATCGCGACGTAGTGGAGCTTGAGCCGCCCAAGCATGCGCGCGCCTTCCCAAACTTGATTACCCCTCTTGCTGGTGGTCGAGCCGCCGGACTTTTCACCGAGCAGCCAAGGCTTGAGCTCGCTCAGATGATGGCTGTGGAAGAAGCTGTCGAGTACCAGAGTCGCGGTATGCGTTTCGCCTTTCACGGAATGGATCGATCCCAGCTTTATACGGACCTGCGGCGCGTCGATGGGATAGGCGAACAGATTGTCAGTGCGCGCGAGACGTGCGGCTTCAGCCTCCACCGGGGGCTCGGACTGTGGCGAAGCCAGGAACCGCATCACGTCCGCGTTAAGCGCTGTGGCACCGCTTAGCTGTTTGATGGTTTCCTCGACGTGCGGCAGCGCCTGGGTCGCCCAGATTGCCGGCGTGATGTCGCCCTGGTTGGTGATGATGATTCCTTGCAACGCCAGAAAACTGCTGACGGCTTCTGTGCCGGCGAGCATCTCGATAACCCGCCGGTGAGGAGACTTTCGTGCGATCCGGCCATGGGTTCCGCCCGCTAGCTCGCTCGCGGCAAGTAGCGCTGCTGCCGTCGCGTTGACCAGTTTGTCGGTGTTGCCGCTGTCCGCTGTCTCAAACCGGGCGCGCGCAAGATGTTGGGCGAAGCTTGACGGCGCGGTCTCTTTCCGCGCGCAAGCCGGATCGTAACTCGGGGCATAATGACCCATCGCATGGGGGATGCGTCCCTTTTCGTCGAGCTCATGCACACCAGCGACCGCAGTGAATATGCCTCGGTCGAGCGTGGCGGTATCGAAGGTATCGATCAGGTGGGCACCGTAGCGCCCGAGCACCAATTGCACCGAAGCGTCGTCGAACAGAAAGAGCGCCGGCGCCTTGGGATCGATGCCGAGATGGCTGGGCGGTCCGGCGCCGACCAGCGCCTGCGGCGTGATGCCAAGACCCTTAATGTGGTCGGCGAGCTCTTGGCCGAACCGGTAGCTGCGCGGCATCGGGTGGACCACCTCGCCGGGAAAGCGGTCGGTGTCGGCCCCGCTTTGATTGGGGCTGGCATAGATCGCCTGATTGGAATCGCCGAAGCGCTGACGGCGAGAAGGGCCAGCCCCTTCGCAGAAGATGCGGTGCAGCAGCGCCGACTGCGCTTCGCTATTGTCCTGCGCCTCGTCGATGAACACCACTGGGAAGCGCTGACGTAGGTTTGCGGCAGTCTCGGGTCGCTTGTCGAGGAGTTCCTTTGCCCAGACGAACATTTCGTCGAAGCAGAAATATCCCTGCTCGCTGATCTTGCGGCTGGCCTCGACAAGGAGTCGGTAGGTGGGCGTGTGCGGGCCGAACTTACCTTTGTTGCCGCCGGTATAGTCGGGATTGGTGTAGATAAGCGCCGCGGGCGTCAAATGGCTCCGCTCCAGCGCGATCCGTGTTTTGTACGGCAGTTCGCGCCAGCGCTTGAGTAGCGCGATCTGCGTATCGACGCAGCGCACCTCGGCACCTTTTGATCTGAGCCAGGGCAGCGCCAGATACTCGTTCACGAACGAATGGATTGTGCCGACAAAGTGCGGATAGTGCATGAGCGCGATGCCGGCGGCGGAGCTGCTGAGCTTCGTGCTGATCTCGTTGCGCGCGGCATTGGTGTGCGATAACACGCAGATGCCTTGCTGGCGGTGCGGCCAGCGTATCGCCAGCACCGCCAGTTTCGCGACCAGCAAGGTAGTCTTGCCGCTGCCGGGGCATGCTTCGAAATCGACCGTGTCGAGCCGGAGCATTGCTTGAAGCCGACTGTCATCGCCATCGACCGGCGCGAAACCGTCTGGACCAAGCCCCAGCAGCGCTGCCGCCCAGGCGACATCCTCCTCGCGTATGAGATCGTCGAACATGGGTCAGCTGACCGGATTGGGGGCCGCTTCAGGCGGATTTGGTTTGGCAGAGCCTAGTGGTTCGGCTGCCGGGCCTCCGGCGGGCAGCGGCACGAACGGTCCGGTGATATGGGCGATCGCCGCGACGACATAGGGCGGGAGCGACGCACGCAGGCCGTCGGTATCGAGCGCGCCAGCGGCGATCTCTTTTTCGAGCAACTCGGCGAGATATTGCGCGCCGATCGCCTTGGATGCGCTGTCGGCCTCGAACAGCGCATAGACATGCGAGGCGAGCGTCGGCTGATCGTGGCCAGCATCGACCAGCGCTTGGTATGTAGCATTGGCCGCGGCGATGATGGTGGCGGGGTTGGTGGTACCGGCGTTGAGCCTGTCATCGGCTAGCGCCAGCGATGCCGCGCTGTAGACATGCTTGCCGAGCCCATGAAAGGCGAGGTCATATTCAAGCGTCCATTCGTCGGCGACGAATGTCTCGACCTTCTGGCCCGACGCCTTGGCTTTGCGCTCAGCCCGCCGCTGCTCCAACTGGTCGCCCGGAAAATCCCCTTTGATCCGCCATTGCCGTTTGGATGGTGGTCGGACCGGGATCGGCTGCCCCCCTTCCAACTTGCCGACGATCCACGGTGCATTGTCGGGCATCACGTCCATGTCGGTGATGCAGGCGACCGGAATATTTATGATCCCGTCCTTCGCCTCATCCTCACGCATAAACACACGCGCATAGCGACCGAGCCCGACACCGCCGACGTTGACCACAGACACGCCGTGATGATGGAAGTCGCGGCCGAGTAGCTTGGCGATCACCGGCAGCAGAATATTCTCGGCGTCGCCCTCGACGATCAGCACTGCGCGGGCGAAGAACAGGTTCGCCTTGGTCACATCGAGGAAGCGTTCGAGGAATTGATAGTCTGACGCGCTCAGCTTAGTCTTGCCCTTACACAGAGGGAATGCCCGCCCGCCTTCGATCAGCGCAAGATTACCGAGTTGCAGGTCCGAGGCGAGGTTGGGGCTGTGCGTCGTAACTATGATCTGGATGCGCTGCCCGTCGGTGCGCTTTTTCTTCGCTTGCTCCTGAAGGAAGGACATAAGTCGCAACTGGCGCTGCGGATGGAGATGCGCTTCGGGTTCTTCGATAAGCAGCAACGGAAATCCGTCACTTTCGGTGGCGAGCAACAGCAGCTCGCACGCCATGAACAGCAGATTGTTGGAGCCGAGCCCCCGGCTGTGTGTAGTCTCGGTGTCAGCGGACATGGTGAGGGTCAGTTCAAGCTTCTCAAGCAACTGACGCAGTCTCAGGCTGTCTTCCTGCGCACTGGCCACCCCGATTCGGGCACGTAGCAGGTCGTTGGCGAATGAAAGCGGATTCAGATACTCATCATTGAGCCGCTTTCGGGCCTGCTTGATGCCCTCGCTCTCACCGAACAAATAGCTGGCATAGTCGCCGAGGCCCAACACGCTCAGTGTCTTGGGGTCGGCCGGCGGGTCTGTCAGTTTGTTGAACGGGTTGCCGGTATCGCGGATTTCCTTGGTGTGCTGGAGGATCTGTGACAATCGTGACCCTCGACCGGCGCTCATTGCGCGCTCGGCATCGCGAAGGGGGCGCAGATAGGTTGCGGTCAGCAGCGATCGCGCACCGAGATCGAGCAACGGGCCATCGCCCTTAGCGCCCGTGCGCCATTCGGGCACCAGTACCCGACGCGAGCTACCTTCCTTGGCATTACGCTTCGCGACCCACGTGACGATCAGCGCAGTGTCCGTGGTGCCGGCGATCGTCTCATAAGTTAGGAACTCGGCAAAGGCGCCGCGATCGGCGACTGTCAATCCACGGAAAGTTAGCCGAACGTTGATCTGGTCGGCCTGGCCGCTGCCCGGCGCGGCTTGATGGAAATCCGTTGGGTCGACGCGCAGCATATCCTGGTCGCGCGTGCCTAGCACCAACCGCAGTGCATCAATGACGGCGGTTTTGCCGGCATCATTCTCGCCGACCAGTGCGGTAAGTCCCGGCACGAGCGGGAGCACGAAGGCTTGATCGTCGGCGCCGAACAGGCGAAAGTTCTCGATCCGAATTTCTGCAATATACACGGAATTCCCCCTCTGGCACCCAGCCTAGCAGGGAGAGTGGAATCGACAAATTGGCTTATCCAGCTTGCTGCCGACGTCTGCACCCCCTAGTCGGTGACGGGTGGTCCGTCACTGCTGCCCACCAACCGGCATTAACGTTGTTGCCGGGCATCCAGGCGTCCGCTACTTCATCCGGCAGCGAACTGCTGACAACATGTCCGGAACGTGGCTAATAGGGGAGGAGCCCCATTGAGCGCGTCGAGGCATCTCTTTAGATCCGCTGCCTTCAGCTTCATCCGGCCGCACATGATCGAGACCAGAAATTCGATGGTTGCCTCACCGCGGGGGCTATCCCACTCGGTGAAAACGCGAGCGAGGAGTCGCGACATTTCGCGGCTCGCGTCCTCGTCTCCGGAGTAGTCGAGTTCACCTGGCATTGCGGCCCGCAGGAATGCTGCCTGGATGACGCCATCGTTATAGCGACCGAAGGTCGACGGCGCAATGAAACCGTGGTGGAAGGCGGTGCGGTGGAGGCGGGGGGAAGGACCGTCGCGCAGATTTTCGAGCACACAAGCGACGGTGAAGAGGATGTCTCCCTGGCTTGCCTGGCTTGCATCGTAATCGCCATCCCAGAAAGCGAACGTCTTCCGGAGGGCGAGGACAGTGCCTCCGGGAACCGCCCAGAAGAAGGTGTTGACGCTGTCCGCCAGGTCACTGATCTTCGCGATCCGGTCTTCGACCATATCCCTGACGTCCGCCGATATCGTATTGCCTGACTCTGGCCCGATCAGCGAGTTGAGGATTGCGAGCTCAGTTTCCCAGGCGGAGGGGCCGTGGCGCTCCGGCAGCGTCAGTTCCTCCAGGATGACGACCGTGTGCTTGTGATCGGTGCTGCTGTAGGCGAGATCGCCGCGCAGGCTCGCATGCCTGGGATGTTGAGGATGTTTAGCCACGCCGACGAGATAGGTCCTCGGCTCGTCACCGGCAGGGTCACGAAGGTCGCGGCTGATGGATTGGAGGCATCCACCTGATCCGACGCAGCCCGCGACGATAAGCACGCCGCCTTTGACGCTGCCTGTCGGCAGCTCGGACAGTTGCGAAGCATCTATTGGCTTTATTGGAGTTCCCGTGCTCGTTGGGGCGTACTTGGTGGCGACGTCTGCGGCAAGCTGGGTGCTGCCGGGATCGTCCGGATGGACGATCAGTTTGGTGCTTGCGGCGACATGGCGTTCGCATGCAGCTTTCACACGGGCATCGAACACTGAGCTCTTCAGCTTAGCCACGTCCACAAAGTACGTGTCTACCGCGGTCGCGTTGTTGCCGACCTGCCGCATTCCGAGCGCGCCGAGGAATCGATATCGGCCGAAAAAAGCCTTGGACTTGTCCGATATATCGTTACCGATAATCGTGACGCCACAGTGTCGTGTCGCGTCGGCTAAGAACTGGTCACCGGCAAAGTGGACCGCCGTCGATCCGGCTGAGCACAGCGGGCAATCCGCCTCACGGTACTCTTTGGTCACGAGCCCAAGCGTTCCGGCGTATCTCGGATCGGTCGCGAGGTTGCAGAGCACCTGTACACCCGTTGTGTTCTCAATGAGCGCGAAGAGGATGAGGACGCGGTCCACCAGCAGGCCTTTGCTCTTAACCAGCTCCCTCGCCATATTTCCACTCGTGCTCGCCGAGATCAGGGCCAGAGTCTTCTTTGGTTGCGAGAAGTCGTATGCACCCTTGATGCCGGGCCAAGACGAGAAGCTATTGACCGTGGGGGGTGCATAGGTGGAATTGAACATGCGCCGAAGCTCGATGGCCGCATGCCCGATGCTCGCTATTGAGGATGTGTCCACGCAGATATATTCGAGGTCGGAATCTAGACGCCCCAGGATCGTCATGGCCACAAACATCACCTCGGGCCCGAGCACGAGAAGGTTCGCTACTCGTATAAACGCCTTGGAGTGCTTTCCGGACGGATGGACGAAATGCGTGGTTTCGCTCGGACGGACGAGGCCGTCACGCCGGTGGAAGAGCTCGCGCAAGCCTTGATTCCGGAGTACTTCGAAACAAGTTTCGTCCACTTTGATCGGGGGGCCGCTGACCAGGTGCACGGCCCCTAACTCGCCGGTCGCCGTGAAGCCGATCACGGCGATGCCAGTCATCCCAACGGGGACACGCCATTCCTGCGGCCCGAGCTGACCGAGCGTATCGGAGACCGATTTGGCAACGTTATCCCTTACAAGGAAAACCAGCGCATCCGGTTGCAGGTTCTTGCCGATGTCATCTGCCAACAGGTCGAACAGGTCTCCTTGCGGGATGGTTTCCTGGGGCGAGAACACGACCAGCCACTCCGCACTGTTGCGAGGCGTGTTGCCGGTGATCCTGTACGCGAAGAGGCGATTCACTTAGCGACCAATCGGAATGAGGAGGGTAAGGACGGCCCCAACAGCCGGGGCATGGCGGGTGAAGCCATGCTCGCCTGATCCGGCGTCGTCGAAATCGAAGTCGGAATCAAGCAAGTTGTCATCCTGTGCGTCTGCGAACGACTTGAAGAGTGACAGGCGTCCGGTGCGTAACCGGAGGAAGCCTCTACGATCCTTGAGGCGGGACAACATCCGGGGAAGCCCGATGCCCGCGCCTTCCTGCATGCGCGTGGAGACGTTGCGCAGCAGGCATTCGCGGACGAGCCGGTATTCGGTCTCGATCGGGAAATCATCGTCGATGAGCCGGCCCGCGGCGCGGGCAGCGTATCCCGGTCCGCTGTCAAAGATGGAGATCTCCAGCAGCTTCGCCTGGGCGGCCCGTCGCGGACGCTGGAGCACCGCGCTAAGATAGGCGGCGAGTGGCCGGAAGCCTCCTGTGACCTTCTCGGCGTCCTCGAGCGCGTGCTGGGCGAAATGGACTCCCCTTACCGAGCGGCGGTAGGGTTTGCGGAGTGGATCGCTCCGTGCGTGAAAATGCGTGTTCGCGAACAGCTCCCTCAGCATCACGCCGACCGCTTCGATGTCCTTGGAATCGAAGTCGCGGCGCCGCCCGTCCCCGAGGGTGATCGCCATAAGCTCGGCCGCCAAGTCAACGAAGTCGGATTCGCCACGCAGATGCGCTCCGCCATTGGAGGTGGAGTGGTAGAAGGGTTGTAGCGCCCGCTTTGTCGTGTGGTCGGCGCACAATAGCGTGGTAGCGATTCCGCGCGCGGTTTCTCGGAAGCGTCCTTCGTCCATCGCCTCTATCCGCCGGCGGGCATCATCGTAGGCGGCCGTGAGCATCGAGGTTTCGCCGTCGCGCGCCATCACCTTCGTGGACATTAGGACTGACACGAGTCCTGGTAAGGTCTCGACAAGGTTGGCGACTGTCTGCTCGGTGTGCGGCTCCTGCGCGTGGGTGATCAGGGTCGGGTTACGATCTGAGCAGGTTCGGGACCATGTGTTGATGACCTGCAGAAGAGCTACTGCCCCTCCGCAATGCGCATATTTCAGGTTACTCGCCAGCAGGAGCCGGTCGTCTTTGCGCTGCTCGATCTGGCTTAGGTAGGTCTCGCAGGCGTCTATCGTTGCGATTCTCGTTACGTTCAGCGTCATCTTCGCCGTCCCCATCTATTGCGGCACAGCCACCGTAGTTCCATCGGACGAAACCGCAATGGGGGGAGCTTGGCGGCGGTGACTGTTTACCTTTAACCAGGAGAAGTTTGCCGTTGATGCGGCCGCCGAAGCCTTGTATTGCGAAGCTCGGTCCTGCTATGGCTGCTTACCCGTGGAGCCGCCCGAATGCGGTCGTTCTGCTTTCGGCCCTTCTGGCCGAATTTGGACCTCGGCGCGATGCCCGCGCCGGGGCCGACCTGGGTGGATTTTTGCCATTCCGCTTCTGGCCCATTTAGCCCACATGCCGGACGTTGCTCGCACAAGAGATACTAGCCGAGTTCGGCCCTTGAAAATGGCAGTCCATAGCTGGTTTTAGGGCTTAGCGGCGCGGCATGTAGTGAACTGCCCAAGACATAATCTCATTTGTATCGAGGAAAACAGCGTCCAGCGCGGACGTCAGCATGGGATTATCGCCTGATGGAAGAAGTTGCCTGACGTCATCTTTGTAGCCGACGCAGGTCTTGCCGAGCGCCCACGCCACTCCGATTTCGAAGGCCACGCCCTCGTCGATGGCACGTCCGTTGAGCACTGCCAGCAACGCATCGCAATGAGCAAGCGCAGCAGTATCAGCATTAAAGACTCGTTTGGCAGCAACTTCGTGCGGGACACCCGCCGCAACTTCGTCTACCAGCAAGGTTCCGTCTATCTGAGGCAGATAGACGTCGACATGATTGATCAGTATTTCACGCAATCGCACGTTCAACTCCCGCTCCGCAGAGTTGAAGAGTGGCCCGGCCAAGTAGACAAGCGGCCTACTCAACTCGCGTCGCCCGACGCGACGCGAGCCTCTGCCAACTCGTCTAATCGTTCTGCAAGGCCGCAGGCTGCGTAGGGTTGGAGATGGACGATCTCGCTTATCGCCGCGACGACCTCGTGAACCGAGCGACCAGAGGTATCGATAATCGCCGAATCAGAATAAATTTTTGTCAGTTTGTTCTGGAGATCACCGATCACCGCAGCATTGCTCTCTTTATGGCGCCCCACTACCCTGATCTCCATTTCCTCCGGATCGCCTTTAAGAAGGATAACTTGGCCAGGACAGACGCGCCTGCCAGACCGCCCCGGCCCGTATGCCATCCGCATTGCCTCAGCCTTCGCTTGGACGTCATGCTCTGTTGCAAAGGAAAGTGGGTCGAGTGGGGCCCTATCCACGACATGCAGACCAGAAACTCGATCAAGGAGCGCCGTGTTCTTCTTGGCGAATTGCCTACGGATCCATTGGTCAGTTTCGGCACGTTCTTCGTGCGTGAGATCTGACCACGCTTTACCTAGAAGCTCGATCCGGGGTTCGGTCCACTCCTCGTAGGTGCGTAGCGAGCCGAGGTATGCAAGCGCCGTAGTCTTGCCGCCCCCTATAGCACCTGAAAGATAGTAAACTTGGCGGAGTTCGACGCCCTCTTCCTCCGCAGCATGACGAAGGTTATCAGAATCCACGGTCAATAATCGGGCCAATGCGGCGATCTCAGCATTCGTTAGGAACAATGTAATGAGATTATAAACCTCGAAATTTACTTTTCGAATCGCGCGCTCGGTCTCTGGATCGCGTACGGCGCCCTCGCGAATGAATGAAACGTAGTAATGGAAGTGACCTGGGTTAATCCGCGCGCTTTGGCGCAGTAAGTGCCTTAGGGTGGTATCGTCGAGTGAGAGACCGAGAAAAAGGCAGGTCGTCTTCGAAAGGTGATGCAATAGCGACGCATGATGCCCAGCCATACTCTCGATGAGTTGGTCAGCGAAGCTATCTTCTGAGAAGACAATAGTCTCGCTCGGGTACTCCAATAGGTTGTTCGGTAGAAATCCGTTCGGGTGATATATGACGGCAGTGCCGGGCCGGAACTGCAGCGCGGCGTTCCAGACCGTCTCGAATATTCGTCCGAATTTCCCCTCGCGATCAGGGCACGCGAGACGGATAAGGCGTTCGACGGTGTCATCGAAGTTGTAGGTGACTGTCATAGACGAATCCATGACGATTGGAATCACCTCCTTTAGGTATGGATGCTTTTCGCGGAGCTTTTCGGCGCTGTTCGGAACGTCATGATAGAGCGAACGCTGGATAATCCGCTGCCATTCACCATGTATCTTGCGCAGCGCCTTGGCCGAGGTTGTCTCACCGAGCGCATCGAGTCTCTTGGAGCGATAGTGCTGGAGCAGCATTTGAGTCTTGGCCGTATCGCTCGTAGATGCTCCTGAGGCTGTGAGAAGGTGCTCACCCTGCACCTCCGGATCCCTGGCGATCCGCAATACTAAGTCCCGCCAATTGGGGAAGCCAACCTCCTTACTCACCCCTGCCCCAAGTACAAGCCGGAACGCGCGCGCCTCGCGCCGTTCGCGCATATGCACGACAGGTTTGGTGTGGGCGCGGAGAAGCTCCCTCTCAAGGCTATCAATTGGCATGGATATAGTTAACGGGTTTGGCGTCAGCGGAGCAAGTCGTGCATCGCCTAGATTAGCAAATGGCCGCTCTCGGGATCACGCTATCTATCGGCACTCTTGCGACCGGCTGGGGTCGATCCCAACGCGGCAAAGGCATTTATCTCGCAAATGGGAGACACTGCGGCGCCACGCTCGAAGCCCGGGCCGCGGATGGCCTGAAGCCGCTGGGGTCAACCTCTCGTGCAGGTCGCCGAATTGACGACGTGCGAATTTACGGTGGTTGTGTCGGATAAAGCGTCAAGGTCGATGACTTCATCATCGACCTCTGATGGGTCAAAATCATTCGGCTTATTGATGGTAATCTTAGATCCATCGACCTGGATGGAATACTCCGGCCCTGGTGGCGGGGGCGCGGAATCAGCAAGCGCGGCATCAGCCATCCAGGCGTGCCCCGATCTTTTGTCAATGGCATAGGTCACGGTATCGCCGTTTGGAAACGTACAGGTCAGGGTAATCGCGTCCGAAGGCGGGGTGGAGGCGGCCTCTTGAGCGTGCAGAACGGAGGGGGCAGCGAGGGCGGCGGCAACCAAAAAAACATTAAACTTCATAGTGTTCCAAAATTTTATCGGTGTGGCGGCATTTAAATGCGCGCCGTGTACCCGTCAATGAGAAGAGGTACAGAAAGGTGGGCGGACCGGGCTGAGGAATGCCTATCAGGCCTGAAACCGGATCAGCAAGTGGAGGTCGTCCAATGCCTGCCTCTGGCCGTCCTGGGACGGCATCAGGGCCAGGCGATCCAGGATCTTGAGCGCCTCTTCGCGGTTCAGGGTGGTTATGTTCAGGTCTAACATCTCAACGGTCCTGTGTTAGCTGGCCGTCTTCGACCAGGAACAGGACAGGGTACAGGAGGCCAAACTGCATGACCAGTGATAACCAGACGACCGCCAACAAAGGTTCGATGGGGTCGTATCGAGACTGGTGCGACCTCACGGAGAAGCTCGCGATCACGTCCCCTGAACTTGTTAGCCGCTAGTTTGTAGGCGACCTCCAACACTGCCTTGGACGCATCGCTGCGCGTGCGGTAGCGGCCGATCGATACGCCGCGCTTATCCTCGAGTGATTTCACTTCCAGCACCTCGAACCGGGGAGCAAGTCGTGACCCGTTCTTGTCCAGAACCTTCAATCGGAATAGCCGGGCATTCTTTCGGCAGCGCAGATCAGTGAAACCGGCCGCCGCGGTCCATGGACAGTCGGCTCCTGAGCGTAACCGTGCCTCGGCGTTCCGCTTATCCTGCTCAACGCGCTCCCGCCGCTCCTCTTCCCGCTTCCGGCGAAGACGCTCCTCGGCCCCCCACGTCCACTCCTCCAACCACCCCAGAATGGCAATGAACTCAGTTCCCGTTGCCTTTTCCTCGGCATAGGCCGCGAACGATGCGTCTTTCAGTTCCTCGTCAGGCCCGCGTGTGTACCCGCTGTACTCATGGCGCAGTACGTAGATTCGTTGCTCGACATCGGTGGGTGTGAGGCGTCCACCCGGCAGTCTGTTCAGGGCATCTCGCAAGTCGTCCGGCGGAACCCAAACATCCACTGCCCGGCTTACGAGTTCCTCACGATCCTTGTCCCATTTGGTCCAGAGCGACGTCGGACCATATGCCGTATTCAGTATCTTCTTGGCCAGTTCTGGAATTTCAGCTTCCGATGGGAATTTAAGCGGCGGACGTGCGCTATACTCATACAAAATGCGAGCAATCTCATGCAGCTTGTCATTTTCTGTCATGGCACCCCAACGTCGCAGTTGAATGGCGCTAAAATTCTAAGCTAATCAGTTGAAATTTCAACATAATTATTTGTCCGTTGGCGCAATAATTTTCTTGTCCATGGCCGCCTTTTAGCTACATTTCTCCTTCAACTTTAAAGGAGAGAGGTAATGAGTTTGGTTCTACGCATGCAGCCTGGCGACAAGGTCTTAATCGGCGGCGAGATGTTCCATGTTGAACCGGCGAGCATCCGCCTCATCGGGCCGGACGGCCAGGTGATCAACCTGGGTGAGGATGATGTTTTGGTGGCACCCGAGGTGTTAGTCCACTCGGTGCAATCCCAAGTGCTGCCCGGTTTCGCCCTGGCCTTCACGGCACCTTCAGACATCACGATCATCCGCATCAAGGGAGACCAAAGCCGATGAGCGGACACATATTACCTTCCGGGCGCCGGTACTCATTCGAGGTGGACATGGAGATCGACAACTCCCTCGGCCTGACGCCGGGCGAGTTAAGTGCCTTCCTGCTCGATGCACTGTTCGATATGGATCACCATGGGCTACTCTTTCCCGGCATCACCGAGCCCAAGGCAGGCGCCCGCGTGTTGAGCGGAAGTGTGGCACCCACAGGGTATCGGCGGGGCGTGAACCAAGGCACCTATACAGCAGCCCATCGCAAGGTGAGCCATCTTCCCGGCATGACGCCAGAAGCCCGCAGCTCTGACGAGACTGCGCTATATGACGAACTCGAGGCTGTCTGGTTCCCGCTGGAGGATTTGTTCAAGGAACAGCGTATGTTCCAAGCCAAGCTCCTGGGTCTATTGGACCAGCTTCGCAGCGCTGACCCTTTGAGCGATGCCGACCGGCAGCGCGCAGGGCGGTTGCTCAAGGCCAGCCAGAATCTGATCCGCCGGCACGGCAAGTCGATCAGGCCGCTGCTCTGAAAGGTATTCCGCCATCATGAAGAAGCCCCGTGCAAAGAAGCCCGCCAAGCGTTACCCGCCAATTCGGTTGGATCGTTTCACCGTGGAATGGAGCGATCTGCAATGGCTCAAACCCGTCGAGCCTTTGGTGGAAGCACCCGCTGAGCCTGAGCCCAAACCGCCCACCCCGAAATCCTCCAAGGAAAATAGGGCCTAACCAGCCCCCTCTTCGCCCCTCAGGCTCTGATGCACACAATTGCAATTGCTCCTGGGTGGCCCCTGAGAGGGTCCACCCCCTCGATTTTCCCCGGAGGGGTATTCCACAGGCTGGATACTGCGCCCCATGCGAAGGCCTTCGGGCACCACATCTGGTCTGGGCAGCCGCCGGGAGGAGATCTCCCAGGCGGCTGCGCCCCTGTCGCCCGAGGATCAGGCCATGCTCGCCGAGATCCGCGCCAAGCGCCGCGCTGTTATCCAAGCCCTGGCCCGGCAGGCGGCACACGAACTCTGGTCCGAGGCATTGGCGGGGCAGTCCAGGGGTGAGTAATTTTCCTTGCCTGGGTGCCGCCGGTGGCTATTATCGGCCTCTTCCCCATTTTCCGGTGTCAGCATGAGCCTGCGTGTTGCCGTCTATGCTCGCTATTCCAGCGACAACCAGCGTGACGCCTCGATCGAGGACCAGATCCGGCTGTGCCGGCAGCGCATCGCCGCCACCGAAGGCTGGGAACTCGAGCAGGTCTATCGCGATGCGGCCATCTCCGGCGCCAGCACCCAGCGCCCCGGCTACCAGGCCATGCTCGATGCCGCCCGTGAGGGCGGCTTTGACATCATCCTCGCCGAAGCGCTCGACCGGCTGTCCCGCGACCAGGAGGACATCGCCGGGCTGTATAAGCGGCTCAAATTTGCTGGCATCACCCTGTTCACCCTGGCTGAGGGCGAAGTGTCAGAGTTGCACATCGGACTGAAGGGCACGATGAACGCCCTGTTCCTGAAGGACCTAGCCGAGAAGACAAGGCGCGGCCAAATGGGCCGTGTCGCTGCCGGCAAATCCGCGGGCGGCCTGTGCTACGGCTACAAGCTCGCCCCAAAGATCATGGGCGATGGGATGATCGAACGCGGCGACCGCCGCATCGACGAGACCGAAGCCGCCATCGTCAACCGCATCTTCCGCAGCTTTGCCGAGGGCCTGTCGCCGATCGCCATCGCCAAGCAGTTGAACCAGGAAGGGATCCCCGGCCCGGACGGCCGCCCCTGGCAGGACACCACGATCCGCGGCCATGCCGAGCGAGCCACCGGCATCCTGCGCAACGAGCTCTATGTCGGCCGGCTGGTGTGGAACCGCATGCGCTACATGAAGGACCCCAACAGCGGCAAACGTGTGTCGCGCATGAACCCGCGCGAGCAATGGGTAAGCGAGGAGGTCCCGAGCCTGCGGCTTATCGACCAGGAGCTGTGGAACCAGGTGCAGCACCGCCTCGCCGGCATCCGCGAAGCCTCTGGCGCCAACGATCCCGACCGGCCAAAGTATTGGGAGACTCGCCGGGCCAAACACTTGCTCACCGGCAAGCTGTTTTGTGCATCATGCGGCGGCGCCTTGAGCGCCGTCGGCCGCGACTACCTGGCCTGTGGCGGCGCGCGCAAGCGCGGCACCTGCAGCAACAGCGCCAGCATCCGCCGCTCCCAGCTTGAAGCGGCAGTCATTGAAGCCCTACGGGCCAACCTGATGGAGCCGGACGACGTCCATGACTTCGTCAAGGAATTCACCGCCGAGTGGAACCGGCTGGCCGCCGAGAGCAATGCCGGACGCGCGCATGACCAGAGCCGCCTCACGACCATCCAGCGCAAAATCGACAAGCTCATCGAGGCAGTGATGGAGGGTTTCCGGACCGAGGAGATAAAGCAGCAGCTGGAGGCCCTGTCACAGCAGAAGGCCCAGCTGCAGGCCCGCCTCGCGACGCCAACAGCCAAGGCACCCTCGCTGCATCCGAACCTGGCGGAACTTTACCGCAACCGGGTTGCGGCGCTGCAGACAGAATTGGCCAAATCCAACGGCAGCAACAGTGTCGTGCTGGAAGCCTTGCGGGATCTGATTGAACGGGTGGATTTTGGGCCGGGGACTGAGGGCGGCGAACCGGAGATCATTCTCACGGGCGCCTTATCGGCGATGGTGCGGCTGGGGCTGGGCGACAAGCCAGTGTTTTCAATGCCTTCCTCCGCAAGGGGCGAGGCTGATCCTGGTTTGTTCGCTTGTTCGGTAAAAGTGGTTGCGGGGGCACGATTTGAACGTGCGGCCTTCAGGTTATGAGCCTGACGAGCTACCGGGTAAGAGATTGTAATGTTTGTACAGTTTTTCTGTTTTTCTTTTTATGTGATAATATATGTGCTAAATTTATTTAAGTTATTACGGTAAATCGTGAAAAATGTGCTAATGGCTGGAATTTACCCGAGTTCGCGGAAAAATGCGAACTATGGATGATATCCAAGGGGAGAATTACCCCAAGGGTGCGCTTACCGGGCCGCCAATCCGTCGCCGAGTATTCCAGAGTGGTGATCCCAATCGCCCGACCCATGATAACCTCCAACACCCAAATCGGTCACAATGTCAGCGAATCACGCCCCAAACAAATTGCCCCCACGTGAGTCAGAGGCCGTGTCGGATGGTATTCGGCGCTGGCGCCAGATGGCCTCGAATGGTCGATTTCGCGAACTCGTTCGGGGTCACGGCCAGAGGCGGAAAAGCGATAAAAGCCTGGAGTTGCCGATAATGGCGCGCCATCTCCACGTCAATGCCGGTGTTGTTCCAGCCTAACTGATCCTCGGCCGCAAAACGTGCCCGGGTGTTCCCGATCGGCAGGCAAGTGGTGAGCAACTTCACAGCTCCGCGTGGAGTAAGGGAGTAGCAACCGATACCCGCCGCCGACACAAGGGGCAAGAGAGCTGACGATGTTGTCGTCGCCTGAAACGCTTCCAGTTTCGTCACAGTATCTTTAGCACCATACTGAATTATGGCATTCTCTCCACCAAGAATTGGTCCGACGACGACTGGCCAATCAAGGTTGTGACTCCAAAGAACAATATCCCAGTCGGAGAACGCGGCGAGCTTTGTCTTTGCGGTTTCCCAAAAATCAGAGCGTAGAACGATATCGTCCTCGACGATATGAAATACCTCTGCGCCCGCTGCACAGTGACGCCAAAGGGTGACGTGCGATAGCGCGGTTCCGAGGGCACCTGGTATGTATTCGTTATCTTTCGTGATCAGCTTGTCTTGAATGCACTGCGCACGAGAGAGGGTCTTTCCATCGGCCGCCCGAAAACGACGGATTTGGTAGTTCCGGTTCCATGCGCAGAACTGCTTAAAGCGCTCCGGTGTCCGGTCCAAGGTAATGACCGTGAGCCAATCCTCCATCGTTTACAGCGCCTGAAACTTCTCAAAATAGAAATCGACGCGGCGTTCTACTTCACTCGCCTGCTTAGCCGTCAAAGCCTTCTTCCATTTGCCGATTTCGCCATTTCTCCCAGCATGGTGAGAATGCCATTGGGTCTTGGCATCAAGAAGGTCGCCCGATACGGCATCTTTCAAAATTCCAGGTAATTTTGGCATCTTGCTGATATGCTTCTCAACCTCAGCCCTGGTCAGAGACCCGTAAATGGTCTGGATGGTTGCATTCTCCACCCCATAGCCAAGATGTTCGGCCGCCGCTTTGACTGTGCCGATATCCTCGAAGAACCCTGACTCGTAGCGGAACAATTTTGCCCGGCGATCTTTGGCAAAACTTCCACATAAACGGGCTGACTGCTCGACAAAGTCCAACGCGCGGTCAAAATCGTAGCCATGCGCCTGCATCAAGGAGGTTACGGCATCACGCGGATCGCGTATGGTAATCAGGATTTTCCGGCTATGCCGGGCGACATCCACAATCCGGCTATCATTATTTATCTCGTGGGATTTGATCAATGTCAGCGTTCCAGGGCCGCCCAAGGCAAACGTCTTTTCTCTGCCACTGACGAAGGCAACTTGAACCTTCTCCTTCTGGGCGGCCTGCAACACCTGGCGCGTGACATTGAACAGCCAAGTCGAGGCGCTGGCATACATTCCCAGGCACCAGATGCCCCGGCCCAGCAACGGCGTCCGCGGCACGGACTCAGACAATTTTATTCAACACCGAGATCACCTGGCCAGCCGTAATCAAGCGCGTGCATTCAAACTGGCGCGGGGTATTGGCGTGGCGTGGGCACCACAGAAAATCCTTGTGGTCGAAGCGGACACGGACATCATTCCAGCAGGAGTTGCAGGCATGGTAGTTGATGACCCGGTAGGGGGTGGTGAATTCATTCGTCGGATGGGTAAATCCGGAGATCATCACCACAGGCACGCCGGTGGCCCAGGCCAGCCATGACAGGCCGCTGGAAAGCCCTACAAACGCCTTAGCATGGCGCAGCCAACGAACACGCTCGGCCAGCGGGCGATCACCGGTCTGGTCCTCGACGCCATTGGGGGTATGGTTCCAGACCAGTCCGAACCCGTGGGTGGGCTTCTGGTCAATGCAAATCACGCGATAGCCCTTAGCCTTCAAGAAGGCGACAAGCTCGCGCCAGCCATTCGGATTGTTCCAGTATTTTGATTGAGTCGTGCTCTGCACGGCGATACAGACATAGGGCTCGGGAATCGGCGGCCCATCGTCTTTGATGCCGAGCTTCGGCGGCACCTCTGTCGGGTCCACACCCAGAATATAGCCGGCGGTGCGGTGCAGCCCCACATGCCGAAAATCGCAAGGCTGCCAAACCCGGTCCTCGTCATCGAAGAACAGCCCGATGGAATAGGTCGCGTAAAATTTCTCTGCCTTGACCTCTTCATGCGTCACAAAATCGATATGCGGGTAGGCGTCCTTGAACAAAGGGATCAGCAGCCCTGACATGGCACAGGTGAGCTTGCAGTTATGCTGTTCCTGGAATTTCACTGCATAGGGGAACCAGCCCATCGTATCCCCCAGTGTGCCCACAGGAAACTGGATCAGTACACGCTCTTTCGTGGCATCGTATTCGTGGTGGAAGACAGTGCCGGCACCATCCAGCACCTCTATACTCATGCGCAGATAATAGCGCTTGGTACTGTTGATGAAGCCCGCGCCAGGGCCGCTCTCGAACAAGATATTGCCCGTATCCAGGTCCCGTAAGCGCACGCGCCACGACTTGCCCTCCGGGATGAGTACCCTGGCACCAAGATTGAAGTCGAAGCGAATGCCGAGCGGCCCCGTCTGAGTCGGTAGCGCGGCCGGCGGTGGATAAGGCCGCTTTTCTTCCGGAGCTTTCTCAACGGCTGATAGCGGTGCAGTCTTTGACTCGACAGCACTCGGAAAATCCACGACCGTCGGTTGCTGATCCGTTGCCGCTGCATCAGTTGGTAAAGCTGCCAAAGTCATTCGTTCAATCCATATCCAATTTTGGGCTGTGCCCTGAGATTCCCGGCAGACCCCAGGGTGTGTCCCCGGACCACAACTCCAGAGACGCACGGTTGTAGGAAATCTAGGTCAAGGATCATAGGTCAATATCCGCTCCAGGCTATGTTGAACGAAAATGCGATGGCAGGATGCCATAGTTGCTCCGTTCATGATCAAATGCGGCCAGCGCCCCAGAGGCAAGCCCACCATAAGAGCTGAGCGTCGAGTAAGGCACTGGCACATCCGGCGCCTGAAGCAGCTCCCAATCCTTGATGAAGCTGCGGATCAGAGAGGGTGAATCCAAAGCACTCTGGAAAATTTGCTGGTTCGACATTGTTCCCGAGAGAGCGAGACTGTCATTGGCTTCGACCGCAGGCCGCAGGAAACCAAAACTGAGACTGGGCCACTGGGAGATCGGATCAAGCACGACCAGTTGATTGTCGGCATTCGACGAAAGATAAAAACTATGTCCTGTGTAATCCGCCGACGGATCAAGTTGCAACGTCGATACCGTGCCACTGACGTCAACGCTGAGCACATTGTTAGCACCCAGCGTTACGGAGTCGCTGGATGAATAGCTGTCGCCGCTTAAAATAATCTCGTCACCGGTCGATCCGTTCAGATCGAATCCGCTGACGACAGCCGTCGGCATCACCGTGCCACCAACGGATAGGGTCGCATTGCTGCCAGCGAAGTTTATGGATCCAGTGGCCGTGGCACCGACCAAGAGGCTCTCACTCCCGCCGCTACTGATTACGTCGCCGTAAACCGTACCACCCGAACTGACCAACTCGACGCCACCACTCATGATCGTTGTGCCCGTAGCAGTACCGCCAGGCGACACTACCAAAAGACCGTCACTGCTTAGCGTGGTATTAAAAGCCGAACCGCCAGAAACGACTTCAACTCCACCCGCTTGGGTAAGCGCGCCATAAGTAGTACCACCCGAGGATATCGTTATCTCGCCGCCGGATGACACAACGGCATTGTAGCTTGCACCGCCGGATTCGACAAACTCGTCCGCACCACTAAATAAAGTGGTGTTGTTAGCCTCTCCTCCAAAAGAGACGTATTCGTCGCCGCCACTGAAAATTTGTGTGTTGTAGTCCCTGCCTCCTGAGAGGACGACCTGCCCGTCATCATTGACGATCAATCCAGATGCATTGCCGCCAGCGTATACTATAGCATCGCTCCAACTATTGAGGACAACGCCAGTAACGACACCACCTTCAAGAACGTAGATTGAACCTCCCGAATTAGCGGATAGCTCGCCGACGGACGATGAGTACAGTGTTGTACCAGATGCGGTAACGTATACGACACCCGATGAAATGACCTGACCGCCAGAATTTATAACGGTCCCAGACTGCGTTGCCCCCGGCAAAACGACAAGATCCCCACCGCTATCCACCGTGGTATCGTAGATCGTACCGCCAGAGACGAGCTCAATACCGCCGCGACTAATGGTGGTGTCGGACGTTGTCCCTCCCCAGCCTACCATTTGACTGCCACCCGCGAAGATCGTCGCGCCGTAGGCAACACCTTCCGCATCAACAAATTGAGTGCCGCCGCTTAATAACGAGCCTGTATCTGCTCCACTTACAAAAACAGGGAACCAGGAGGAGCCATTATAATTCCAGTATTCATTTCCATAAACACCCTCTATGCCTCCGGACATGATCGTTGAGTCAAGTGCGCTCCCGTTCGGACCGACAATTTCAACGCCACCGCTATTGACCGTAGCACTAAATAGCAATCCACCGGACGAAACTACAGCACTGCCGTTTGTGACACCAGTGGCTATCGCCTCACCTCCATAGATGACGTCCTCGTAGCCGCCGCCCATGACGGTTGTATCGTAGCTTACTCCACCAGAAACATACTGGACGCCACCACTCAAAACTGTACCTGACGCTGTTCCGCCATCCTCCTCCAAATCACCACCACTGTTGATTATGGAACCATCAGCAACTCCGCCGCCGATATATAGCGTGCCGCTAATGTTGATGACGGAATCGGCCGCGACCCCTCCATTAACCCCCTCGGTTCCGCCGCTATTGACGACGGTTCCGGACACGGAGCCGCCAGAATAGACCGCAACAGAACCTCCATCATTAACCGTTGTTGCAAATGCAGTCGTTCCCGACAAAACATCTTGACTACCACCGCTTGTTACCGTGGCACTCGTAGAGGAACCAGATGAAACGAGGTCCTGTACTCCTCCTGCGATGGTAACATTGGATACTGACAGACCAATGATGTCTTGAAATTCCCCGGCGGAAATTGTTGTTGATCCGACATATATTGCCTGGTAGCTTTCAGTCGCACCGCTAATTAGGTCAATTGGACTATCAGCAGCGGTCTTGGTGGACCCACCAGATAGAATAACCTCGCCACTGCTATTCGCAACTTCGCTATAGCCCTGTGATCCATTAGCATTTTGCAGTAGGACCCCCTGATTGAGCGTGACGCAAGAATCTCCAGCTTGTAAAACGATTCCGCTAATTACACCACCGTTTATATATAGAACGCCACCGCTCGTAAGAACTGGATCTATCGCGACCCCACCCGATGAAACATAAAGGGCTCCACCGCTACTGACTGTGACATCGACCGCGCTTCCACCAGCGGAGATATAAAGAGCGCCACCGTCGTTTACGGTAGCGGAAACGGCTGTACCATCATCATAGAGAGCTCCGCCGCTATTGATCTCAGCGTTATAATCTGTTCCGTTCAGATATTCGTCTCCGTAATTATCTATTATGGTACCACAAGCCACGCCACCATTATAAACTTCCCCATTCTTGTAAGATGATCCGCCGGACAAAACCATGCCGGACACCACGCCACCATCAATATCCACCTTGCCCGCGTATACAGCTAGCCCGGTCACTGTCCCATAGATCGTCGTTAATCCGTAATGATCTGAGTTGTTATCTGCAACGGAGACATTATAAGCGATCGCCCCCGACAGAATATCGCAGTACCCACTGTTAACCCCGATTCCAGATGCGACACCCCCAGAATAAACAGTTTCTGTTGATAAAAATACACCCGTATCAACGGCCCTGCCACCTGAATACACGTTTATAAGGGCGCCACCGCCACGCGTTTCCGTTGCGCTCGCGAGGCCGCCGGAATAAATATTTTGTACTCCACCATCCATGGAGGTCTCGCTCGCGACACCTCCATTGAAGATATCCTGAGAGCCGTCTCCATATATTGAAGTTCCAGAAGCAACCGCGTCCGAATATATCCGTTGCGTTCCGGCCTCTATGACGTCGCTTACATGTGAATATTCATATAAAAATTGAGTACCACCAAGAAGTTCTATGTCAGATGCGGAACAAGCAACAAGAACTTGAACCTGCCCCGAAGATACGACGACGTATCCGCTATAATTTGGCTCACTCGAAGAAATGACTGTGCCGCCACTTACAACAAATACAGTGTCACCGTCTCCATCGCCGCCTTCAAATTGCACAAGCGAAGCGCTTTGGATCAATGTCTCAGTGGTGCCGGAAGAGAAGGGAGCAAAATAATTAGATGTCAGTACGTCTGTAACGCTCGTGTAGCTCAATCCACCAGATTGAACATCCGTCCCTAATGCGTTACCACCAGACAAGACAATTATATGCCCACCACTTGCAACGGTCGTATCGTATGCAGTCGCACCGGAGTTAATGATTTCAACACCACCACTACCGATATATGTATCGCTTGTCGTCCCTCCTGCATACACATTGAGCGTACCGCCAATCGAAGCATTTGCGCTATAGTCGACCGCCCCTTGTTGAACGTATTCAACACCGCCACTTGAAATAACGGCTCCGGAGGCATTACCACCAGACTCGACGATCAACTCTCCGTTGCCGCTTATTGCTGTATTATAAGCAGTACCGCCGCTGAAAACTTCCTCGAAAAACGTCTCAGTCTGGTGGATATTGTTTAAAGTGTCCCCTGAGCCAACGACCAAGCCACTTGTTGAACCTGCGTAGCCGGTGATGCCATCATCGTTGGAAACCAAAATATTGGCCGAAATCACGTCTCCGCCCGTTGCTATTGTTGGGCCAGTTTGCTGACCACCAGAAAAGACGACCAATTTTCCACCGCTGTCTACGGTAATATCGCTGGCGCTTCCACCCGAGAGTATTACCAAGCTGGCACCACTACTGACAACGACATCCTCGGCCAACCCGTTAGAGCCTACGACTTCCGCCCCACCGGCGTAAATCGTTCCTCCTGAAACCGTTCCACCATTATAAACTTGTTCGACCCCGCGGCTATTAATTGTCCCGCCATATGCGATAGCGCCCGACACAATGTCTGCTTGCCCACCACTGTTTATGATAAGCGATGATGCAACACCGTTTGCGTAAACGTCTTCATACCCACTGCTATCAATGACTATGCCATCAACCCAGCCACCTGAGACATACTGGGCACCAAAAGCTGAAATGGTGGTGCCGCTGGCTTTGCCCCCAGAATACACATCTTCTGCACCGTAAGCTTCGACGACGGTATTGCTCACCGTACCGCTTGAAAATACTATGTCGTAGCCACCGCTGCCGACATACGAGCTATCGGCCACTCCTCCATAGGCGACATATTCAAGCCCTCCATTTTCGACGGCCGTTTCATAAGCAGAGCCGCCGGAATATACATATTGCTCGCCACCGTTCGATATTGTGGTGCTACTCGCCATCCCACTGAAAGTTATATCTTGTTTTCCGCCCGAGCTGATCGTCGCGTTGCTGGTAGTACCTCCGGAATAGACAAAGATTACGCCTTCACTATTTGCCGTTGTATCTGTTGCGGTGCCACCGCCATCGACATACTCGTACCCATCATTGTAAATTTGCGCTCCGACGGCGACACCGCCCGAGGAAATGTATTGGATGCCCGCAGAGAAGACCCCCGTGCTGATCGCGACTCCACTACCAAAGACTGTTTGTGCTCCTGCAGCCCATATTAAATCGCCATATGTAGTACCTCCAGATAGATATTCGGCGCCGCCGCTCAACCAAGTTCCAGAGGCGACGCCGCTGGTATAAACGTCAATTGTTCCACCTTGGAATATGACCGCGCCGCTTACATACCCACCTGAATTGACGAATACCGAACCGCTTGTGACGATGCTCGTTGCATCAGCTATGCCGCCGGAATTGATATACTGCGCACCACCACTGATGTAGGTGCCACTTGCGGTACCGCCGGCCTCAATATATTCTGTGCCGCCGCTCAAATAAGTGCTGTCTGCTGCACCGCCATTAAGGACGTATTCCGTCGTTCCGCTATAAAGGCCAATGCCGCTCACTAACCCCGAGGCCGTCACGATCGGTATGCCAGATTGAACAAATACTATCCCAGACGAGGCAACCGCACCACCACTTATTATATCCGGATCACTCGAATTACCGCCCGTCCAAACGATCTCCAGCCCGCCGGCATTGATTGTGGTGTCGACAGCATTACCGCCGGAAGACACGAACAATATACCGCCGCTGCTGATTACAGCACCAGATACATATCCCCCGGAGAGAACTGTAACCTCGGCACCATACCCGGCTGTCGTGGAGAGCGCGCTGCCATAGACATACTGGTCACTGCCCTCATTTAAGCTTGTGCCGCTTGCTATACCGCCTGCATAGACATTTTGGTTACTGCCGCTGAGGATTGTCGCTGAGGCGACGCCACCTGTGTAGACGCCCTGTGTAGCATTCGTCAGTGTCGTGCTTTCGGCGACGCCACCCGAGAAAACATACTCCACGCCACCTTGGCCGACCGTGTTGCCACTCAGTGTGCTTAAGACAACTCCAACCGCACCGGGATCAACAACGACCACTCCCGCCGAAATAATCGTCCCGCCACTGCTCACAACAAAGCTCCCGGAAGAAGCGCCCGGCAACAATAGGAGATAGCCGCCATTCTCCACGACGGTGCCACTCGCCGTCCCGCCGGAGGAAACAATTTCTATCCCGCCACTTTGGATTGTGCTGCCGGACGTGATGCCACCGGAAAAGACAATCGCAATACCGCCATTGTTGACCATTGCCCCAATTTCCAGGCCAGAGATCAGGTCCGTACCATGGGCATCGATCGTGGTGCTTGTCGCAGATCCACCAGCCAGAACCGTTTCGGTGCCGCCTGCATCTATCGCGGTGTCACTGGCTAGGCCACCTGAGAAGATAAATTCCGTGCCTGCGCTCAGTATCGAGCTGACGGCAGTACCCTCGGCGAATATCTCATCTGTGCCGCCATTACTGACGACTAAGCCGGATACCGTCCCGCCGGAAACATAGTTGATGCCACCACTGCTGACCACGCCACCACTGACAACACCGCTCGCATATATCGTTTGGCCACCACCACTGTCGATTGTCGTGCCATAGACTGTGATGCCTGCGGATACCGCCAGAGTGCCGCCAGTAGCGACCGTCGCACCGCTGACAATGCCACCGGCATAGATAAACTCGGTACCGCCGGACATTATGATGCTATCAGAGGCGGTTCCACCAGCCGAAACGTACTCTATGCCACCAGACTCTATGATCGAACCGCTCGCTACGCCGCCAGCCGAGATGGTTTGGGAACCTCCCGCAACCAAGGTTGCCGAAATGGCGTGACCCTCAGATAGCACTTCTTCGATTCCGGACGTACTGACCGTGGATTGGCTTGCCACACCGCCAGAAGAGATAAATGCTTCGCCGCCTGCGTAAATCTGAGTTTCACTCGAAAGACCATCATTGGACACATATTCGACGCCACCACTGATGGTCGCGCTTACGGCCGCACCTCCCGCGGAAACATATAATGACCCGAGTACACCTGGGACGAGACCTTGATCAACAACGGTTCCGGATGCCGTCCCGGTGGCATAGACGATTTGTGTGCCACCCTGCACAGTCGTATCAAGAGCAACACCGCCTGAGGACACATATTCGTAGCCATAGGCAAGAACACCGTCGTTCTGCACCGTCCCGCCGGATACGTAATCGGTGCCGCCACTATGCATCACAATGCCGGAAGCTACGCCACCTGCATAAACGGTTACGTCGCCGCCCGAATTAACATATGCACCAGATGCGATGCCACCGGAGTAGACAAGCTCTTTGCCGCCGTCGTCTATTGTGGAACTAGTGACTGCGCCTCCTGAAGATACATTCACTGTTCCGTACACAACCGCACCAATTACCGCAGCGGGAGCCTCCGAATAAAGATTGGCACCAGCTTCTACAGTCGGCTGAAAAAATAATCCGCCTTCGTCATATCCGCTGCCACCACTGTTGAAAATCGAATTATTCGCATCACCGCCGGCATACGCCACCTGTTTGCCGTTGTTATTTATGACGTCATTATTGACTGTATCCCCAGAACCGACGCTATCGGTCTGTCCGCTGCCGACAACGGCGTCCGGGAGTAGACTGGCCTGATAGGCGGCCTCCGTCTCAATCGTAGTAAAACCTTCTACGAATAGAGTCGCGGGAGAAGATGAATTAGCTGGGATGTTTGCCCAGTTATCTTCTGCCGACGTACCTGCGGACCCATAACCAGTGGCGGCCTTTCCGATTATAATTTCGGTGGTGCCGCCGACACTTGCGATGGTATAACCATCATCAGTTCCCGTGCCGCCGGCAAAATACGTTGTGCCACCGCTACCGACGATCTCATAGAAATCGCCCGCTTGCCCAACCGTACCGTCATTGGGCAAGATAAACGTCGTTAAAGAGCCTCCACCAATAATGGTCTCGATGTTGTTTATATTGAGGGCGCCACCAATGGGCGATGTTAGTTCATAATTCTCATTGGTACCACCTGGATTATAGACCTCAGCAAGCTCGACGGCTGGGCCAAAGACATCCGTTGAGCTCGCAATATCACCCGACAGATCGAGAATATCTGTTAGATCTGCAGAACCTGTGATTGCACCGTACTGGCTGCCAGGCGCGATTGTGAGACCGTCTATATTATTGCCGGAAGCGATACTGAAATTATCTGTCTTCGGGCCTAGAACGATGTCGTCAAATCCCTGAGCATCGAAAGCAAGGTGGTTTGACGATAGGAGCGTAAATCCGCCAGATGAATCTGGGGTAAGAACAAAATCTGTTCCGTCCGATGTGCTATCTTCGGGAGCCAAATTGAGAATATGCAGTCCATTGCCGCCGATGATCGTACCAATGCCTGATGTCGTGAGGGTATTGCTGCCGATTGTTACAAAATATTCAAAACTATCTCGACTACCCGTAACGATATTAAGCCCTAGCCCCTGGGGGGGGCTGGGATCAAAAGGCACAGAACTCAACTGAACAAAACTCGGTGGCGTAAATCCGGTTGTGGTTCCCGATAAATCTAGCGTTCCGCCATCAACGAAATTGGACGCACCTACGCCACCGTTGTAGTCGAATAGCGTGGCATTTGCCTGGCCAGCGTCAAAAGTGACGTGTGAACTTGCCGTTTCATCCCACGCTATAAGCGTTGCGTTTTCATAAGTTCCCGCATTAAATAGAACGTTTCCACTGTTTAAATCAACCAGCGTTTGATCGGCCGCCGTTACAGTCAAGGTGTTGGACGTGCTGAGCGACGCTGCGTTGTCATTCACGAGAATAAATGTCGAAATACTCGCGGCGGGTGAAAATGATGCGGAGCTTGCAGTACCAGTATAGCCAACCAATTCAACCCCGGCTTCAATTGCCACGGCACCCGACCAGGTAATTGAAAAACTATTCTGATTTGAGAATGATATTACCTGTCCGTCATCGGATTCTTGCTGTGGGCCATTGATGACAATTGGAGCACTTCGGAAAGCTTGCGACTTAAATCCATTATCTAGAAAAATTTGATAAAAGATTGAGCTCAGAGTGGGGAATGCAGAAATATAGTACCCGAGATCGTTTATTGCCTCGGCTACTGGTGAGGTTGAATAGGCTTCATTCGTCGCACTTAAGTTACCGGACCCATACGGCGTTAGTCCTAAGCGAGCATCAACTTCGCCAAGGAGGTGGTGCGTTGCGAGATAGTATTCTAATGTGAATCCTGCCGGTGAGGCTGCCAGAAAAGATACGATTTGCGTTTCAGTTGGCCCTGAGTTCAACAAATCTCCAAAAGAAGCAAGAGCATACGTAAACGATGATGATACAGGATCCGAGAGTGTTATTGTTTGTCCGACATGTTCATTATCACCCTCAGTTGCACCAAATCCCTCAAATGTTCCGACGGGGTCATTGGGATCGACATAGTCCGTTAGCAGAGTCGTGCTTAGAGTCTGACTCTGAACGGTAGCCCTTCTAACTTTGACGTGCGATTTTTTGCGTGAGTATTCGGATATTGGCGAGCAGGACCCAGGCGGTTGCACTGGCGATTGTTGCCTCGAAATCCTTGGCGAGTTGGCGGCATCGGCTGAGCCAGGCGAAGGTTCTCTCGACGACCCATCGGCGTGGCAAAAGTTCAAAACCCTCTGCGTTGTCGGAGCGTTTTACGATTTGTATGGTCCATTTCCCGATTTTTTCGAGGCGTCCTTTCAGTTTAGGCCCAGCATAGCCGCCATCGGCGAAGACATGCCGCAGGGACGGGTATTTCCTGCGGATGGATTTGAGCACGTCGGGGGCGCCGTCGCGGTCTTGAACATCGGCGGGATGGATAACAAGACCGACCAGGTTCCCGAGCGTATCGGTGACGATATGCCGTTTGCGTCCCTTGATCTTCTTGCCCGCATCGAACCCGCGCGGCCCGCCCGCCTCGGTCGTTTTCACCGACTGGCTGTCGATCACGCCCGCGGTTGGCGATGCCGAGCGTCCAGCCCGTTCCCGCGCCATCGCGACCAAGGCTTGGTTGATGCGTGCGAGCGTGCCGTCACGGCTGAAGCGGTAGAAATATGCCTGTACCGTTGTAAAGGGGGCGAACTCCCTGGGGAGTTGCCGCCACTGACAGCCAGTTGATAACATATAGAGAATCGCTTCAACAATCACGCGCAGCGATACCGAGCGGGGCCGTCCGCGGGGCGCCGGTGCCGGCATAAAAGGCGCGAGCAGCGCCCATTCGGCATCGGTAAGGTTGCTTGCATAGCGCAGCTCATCCCGGCAATATCGCCGCCGAGCGGTTTCAGTCCAGGCCATCGTGACTCCGTCAGTTGTTGCAAACCAACAGAATCACAACCAACTGAAATCGCTCAACTATCTTTTTCGTTCAGGTTCTTAGAGGATTCACACCGGTAATTTGTTCGATGCCTGGCGCCTCAAAAGTGATGCCCCCAAGAAAATTGACACCTGTTTGATTGCCATTCGAAGTAACATATTCTGCAAGTGCTCCCCCAAGAGAGTGCCCTGTAACACTAATGGAAGCCCCCGGATTTGCATCCACAAATGCGTTGTAAAATGTCAAAGCATCAGTAAATTGCGGCGGCAAAGTACCACTGGCCAGTTCGATGTCGGTTCCTATATCTCCGGCAAGGTCATTAATGCTATCGTCCCCGCCTGTTCCTCCAAACGCAAATACGAAACTCCCCGGATTACTTACCGATTCCCAAACCTGGCCGCGGAAGCCATCCGGAAGATGTTGATGTTCGACCAGCATGTACCCATCGATAACGGCTCCATTTTCTAAGTCTTGGTAAGCCGCTGCCGACAAGTCTGAGGCGGTTTGTAGGAGGAGTGACGAAGGCATCGATGTAACTCCAAATGTATTATTTTATGTCGCCAATAACGACATTTTTTTCAAACACGGCCGCTAGGCGTGAACCGTCTGGACTGATCGCCACCATTTGCAGATGGTTTCCACCAATTTCTCCGACGAGGTGCAGGGAATGGACATCCCAGACCCGCGCAACACTTCCATCCGGATTCCAGGCATCATAAGAAGCCAGAACGTGATCATTATCAATCCACTGTAAGTTGGTCACGGTTGCGTTCTCGCCGCTCATTGAAGAAGGAGTGGCTGCAGAATTGGGTAAAACCCCCAGGATAGACCCATTCATAGCCTGCAATATAGTCACAGTTCCATGGTCTCCACTTGAAGAGCCGACTGCGATTAAATTTCCGCTTTGATTATAGGATATGGCGTTATAGAGTTCAGATCCTGGGTCAACTACGGTCTGATATATCATTTCGCCGGTCTTTATCTCGTAAGTCGAAATTTTATGAGTGCCACAATTACCTGCCGTAATAACCTGACTGTCTGGGCTGAACGCTAGCGCTTCTGGGACGTTGCTCGGCCCACACATGATACCCTGCACAACGCTACCGCTTGTCGCGTTATAGACTAGCACCTCGCCCCCTACTGCCGCCGCTATAAATTGACCGTCTGAGCTTACGGCGATAGCCCGGGCTATACTGGCCATTCTCCTCCAAGCAAAAGTCCGATCATTTTCTCCGGGAAAATGCGCATAGTATTTCTGAGTGACGATGCCGAGCTTAATGTCCCATTTCTCTAGAGACACATTATCGTCGATTGTTGGGGCCGTGATTTGGGCATTTTTGCCCCATATTCGAGGCAAAATAAGCGTTGTGTTTTGATCACTAAACCTAACGAGTGAGTTATTACTGCCAATATCCCATCTCTGGATATTGCTAATCAAGGTCCAGCCTTTGGTATCATATACGTTAAATGTACCTTCGAGGCCACTTCCAACCGCTAAGTACCGTCCATCAGAACTCCAAACGACACTCGAAACAGACCATGGCTGCTGAATAATCGTTTCTTGATGAAATGACTTTTTCCATGTGCATTCAGCACAAGCAACCGACCATACTCTGGTTCCCGTTGTTAGCATTTGCATCCAAGATACCTGTGCCTTTGCCTTGTAGGCATGACCAATGCCTAATCCCAATAAAACGAAAATAAATGCAAAAAACCTAGTAGCTACGATTTTTTGTTTTGATATCGCATTGTATGGCGAAGGCGTCGAATCAGACATTAATTATGTCTCCCAGAGATTCTATTAGAAATTGCTAATCTTGATCTCATCACCTATGGCTGCGGCAATGAGCGATTTATTGGGGCTCAACGAAACCATCTGCAAACGCCTAGCCGCATAGACAGCCGTAAGCGACTGGGATGCTACGTTCCAAACCCGCGCAACACTTCCATCAGGATCAATTGCTGAATAAGACACTATGACGTGATCATTATCTAGCCACTGCAAATTAGTAATCAGTGCATCGGTTATCGGCATATAGCCAACAAGACTGCCATCGGAATTTTTCAGTACTACTACTCTTCCGTGATCATCACGATCGTAGGATGAGATGGCGATCAACGTGTCATCTGGGCTATAAGATATGAAATTATATAGCTCCGCGCCGCGGGCCACGCTGGCTTCAAATTCTATTTTGCCGGTGTCAACGTTATATACGGAAATGTACCCATCATGACAGCCGCCAACAGCTATATCGTGACCATCATTGCTAAATGCCATCGTGCCGAGAATCGCGCGAGGTTCGCATGGGATGTTTTGAACCACCGAGTAGTCATTGGAATTGTACAACAATATGTCGGGGCTTATACCAACGCCTCCTGTACCAGCAATCAAATTATTTGTACTGCTTGCAGCTACCCCCACGGTGCGGCTTCCTTGAGTTTCAGTAAGGAAATTTCCGGCTATGGTCCCGCTTGCAATGTCCCATTTTTGCATGGACACTCTTTCGATATTTGAGCCACCGATTGTTGGGCGGATCAGATATTGACTGTCACTGGTGAACAGATTCATAAAGTTGCTCTCTCCAGCCGCCCCAGCCGTTATATGGCTCACGAGCTGCAAGTTGGACGTGTCATATATATCCACCTGGGCTTCGATCAGACTCCCAACAGCAAGATATTTGCCGTCCGGGCTCCACACGAGACTTGATAAGGAATGAGGGCGGGGTAGTGTTGCTACGATCTTGAAAGTTTTCCCCGTACTGCATCCGTTACATTCAACTCGGTGCAACTCACTCCCAAACAGCTCGCCTAGTACAGACGGCGAGGATGGCAACAACATCGCTATGGGAGCGAATGCACCTTCCAGGTACGAATACCCCAGACCGATAATGCCCAGGCCGACGAGCAGCACAGCGCCGGCAATCCACAGAAAAACTTTACTCATAAAGGGGCATTGCCCTTGGTAATCCGCGGAATGGGCGGTGCGAAGCATAACCCATCACTTTCGGTCTCGGTATAATAGTTTTGCGTAGTAGTGGACGATTTTGGAGGGGCCCGCAGCACTCCGCCACCCTCGTAACAGCCGCATCCGAAGCATCAGTAAACTGTGGCAGCAAGACGCACCGGACAAATCGTATAAACGTCCATAGTCACGCCTCCCCTGATAGCGGGTGGATGCACCCTCACAACGCGAAATTGGCATACTCAAGGTAGCAAAGCCAAGCATTATTTAACAATTTTTTATGAAATCTTTAACCAAACGGGCGGCTTACCACCGAAATTCCGACAAGATGATGTTTTATGATCGGCCCGGCTTAGGTCCGGAGAGATAGCTGGCTGACAGCCTCGGAGGATTGCGCTGCACTGCCTTAACCTTATGCGCCCATGTCTCATCACCGCTGGTCAGCCCCCGTAATGGCCGTTAAGATACTGAATTGAAAAGCTCGGACGGGGGCTTGGCATGACAATTGGGTACATCATCCGAGGAACTGCCGCGATTGTTCCGCGCCGGCAGGTGACGTCGGCAGAATTCGACCAACGTGTGGGGCGTAACATCGGGTGGATCGAGGAAAACTTTCATATCTCTAGCCGGGCCGTTGTTGGGCCTGACGAGACCAGTTCCGGCCTGGGCACCGAGGCCGCGCGCTAGGCGCTCGCTGCGGCAGGCTGGGAGGTCTCCTCGTTAGACGTCATCATCGGCGCCTGCGGCGTCATGGAGCAGCCGATTCCTGGCACGGCTTGCTTGATCCAGCGTCGTCTAGGGCTGGGCGCTTCCGGCGTTCCGGCTTTTGATGTGAATGCTGCCCTCTGAAACCAAAATAGCGACTTCGTGTCACGTTCATCAAAATCCTTACCCGCAACTCCTCCGGCATAAAGATCGGCCAGCGCCACCTCAGCCCTTACATAGCCTGCATTAGCCGCTTGCGTCAGCAGTGGAATGGCCACGGCATCATCGGCGCGCTCGCTGGCAGCGGGCACGCCGCACTCGCTAAGATACATAGTCGCCAAAATATAGATTGCCTGTGGATTCAGATTGTCTCTCAACGGCGCAAGCTTCTTATAGGCTACCGAACAATTATTATCGGAATATGCCTGCACTCCCTCAGCGATATGCAGTTGCATGTCATGCCGGGCATCTTGGCGGACTTCGTAGGCGCTAATCGAATATGCCGCGACACCGGCTATGACGGCCAATAGAGTAGTCATTATACCAATTCGTCGCCACAGATTCAAAGGCATATTCGCCACGGCTATTGCGGCTCGTAGCCTTGTGGGCCGATGAACCAATAAAACGCCTGGGCCTGCTCGACGTGGTGCCCCAGCTCGCCACCATGCCGGTCGGGCCCATGGCCGGGCGGTAGATCTTCTGGAAATCCGTGGGAGTGCCATATTTGTACTCGATGGTAGCGAAAAGGTCGCGGTGAGGCGCCACGGCGTTTAACAAGCCAGATTACCTACCGGCATTATCGCCAACCGCGCCCATCGAAGCGCCGATATCGCCAATCGACCGGAACAGCACCAGCGCATCATCTTTCGACGGCAGAAAGCCCCGGCGGCGCCAAAACCCGGCCGCCTCGTCATCAATGGCATTGACGATCAGCGCCCGCCCGCCGATCAGCGCGGCGCCGTTCACGCTGCGGGCCAGGGCATGGTTGAACAACCCCAGGCCAATACCTTGCCCACCCCAAGCGCGGTCCGTCGCAAGCTTCCCGAGCAAAATACACGGCACCGGGTTCGGCGGCTGGCCGGTGCGGATCGCGCGCGGCAGCGACGCGGGCACGATGGCGGTTGGCGCCAGGCCGTAATAGCCGACCACCCGTCCCTCCACATGGACGACCATAACCACCGTGAACCCCTTCTGCTGATTGGCCAGCGCCCTTGTCTTCAGCCAATGGTCGAGCGAGAGCTTGCCGCAGGAGAACTGGGATACATCGTGACCGGTATTCAGCAGTTCGGGCGCGGAGAGCGGCGGCTCCGCCATCAGCGCTTTGCCGTTCCCTTCTCCCACGGCGCCTTGCGGCGAAGGGATGCCACCATTTCCGGTACGGGCGCAGCGGGCGCGGAGACGGCTTGGACGAATGCCTCAAACCCCTCTGCGCTCATACGTACCAGCGTGCTTTCCATAAGCACTTCCTCGGCGGCCCGCACCGCAGCCTCACGCACAAAATCCGTCCGGGAGCGCCCGCGCAAATCGGCGGCACGGTCGATAATGGCGATGTCACCTTCGGGGAGCCGCATTGACAGCGGATGGTCCTTGCGCTTGGCCGTGGCGGTCATGGCTGTGGCTTTTGTCATGGGATGCATATAGATCTCTGTAGCGCATTATGCAATACAATTTGCCTGCTCCCGTTATCGGCTATGGCGCCTCGTTTGCTTGCGGTGCGCGATATGATCATCCGGCGAACCTTGGCCTCGTTGACCGATTTTATGCCAGAATTCCGCCTCAGTCTGGTGAGTGACCAACGGCCGGCGAGCCGCCCTGGCCAGGATCTCCGCCACCTCCGCGCCGATTCGGGCAACGCGCGCCAATGCCCCGCCATGTCGGCGCAATTGCGCTGCCAAACCGGGCAGTATCTCGGCGAACGCATGTGCAATCCGGCGGCTCATCAACGCCTCAGATAGCATCGACGGCTGCCGCCGGGTATCTCCGCGAGCTTCCGCTGCCCGGTGAACACTTTGCATTGCCTGAACCGCGCCACGCCGCAGACCAACGGCACGATCGATCAATGCAAGTGCCGCCTCCTTTTCGGGCTGCTGCGAAAAATTACGGACGATGTTGTTCAACAGATCACCGCGCCAAATCTCGCGCTGGTCGCCCAGCGGGCGCCGGGCAATCACCTCAGCTCGCTCCGCCCCCTCCGATGTGACGATAAAACTCTGCTCCCGATGGCGGCTGCCCGATGTATAGGCCCCAAACGCCGAGACCAGTTTCGTGCCGCCCGGCATCGCATGAATATGCTCCGTCACTGTGGTGCCCTGCGCGGTATTGGTGGTCAGCGCATCACCATAGGCCAACTGAACTTTGCCGCTGGCCTCGTCGCGCAATGTATCCCAGGCGACCGCCCCTTCCCTACCCGCACCGTTCCTCAAGGTCAGCCCGGCAGCGTCGACAGCTATAATTTCCAGCACTGATCCGTTTCGACCAATATTCCCGACAGTGCCGGCCTCTGTGAATTTGGCATTTGTACGCCGGAACAGCCGCACCCGATCCCCCACAGCAAGCGCCAGTTCGTACTCCCGTTCCCCAACTCCATCGGTGGCTTTGACCGTGATCTGGTTCGTCCCAATATCTCCCATGGTCCGGCGCTGCTGGCGGATAGCCAGGCTGATGTCATGCGCTTCCGCGTTACTCGGCGCGCTCACCGAAATACTGAAGTCTGGCCGATCCCGGTTCGCCTCTTTTCGCTCCCTCCAAAGTACAGCAACACGCGCCACCGCCTCCTCATACCCGCCCGGCACAATCCGCAACGTGCCATTTGCATCCTTACGGCGCACGGCCTCCTCTGTCTGACCATTGCGGAACATCAGCACGGTCTCGCGCTCCTCCTCCGCTTTCTGCCTGACCGAAGAGCCCAATTCCGGCACCTTGCCCGCGCCCAGCGCCCGGCGCAGCAGCTCGATCACCGGCCCGGCCTCTACCGCCTGCATCTGCTTGGGATCACCAATCATGACCAGTTGGAAACCCTTCTCGGCCTGCGACGCCATGATCGCGTTCAGCTGGCGCGTGCCAAGCAACCCCACTTCATCAACGACCACCACCGATTTGCGGCTGAGGACCAGTTTTCCCCGCTCCAAATCCCGCAGGAACGCCGTCACAGCGCGGGTATTCGCGGCCGCTATCCCGGCTTCCGCCAGATCATCCGACTGGCGCCAAGCCAGAGCGACGCCGTGGACCACCCTGCCATCCGCCTGCCAGGCCCGGACCAGCGGCTTCAGCAATGTGCTCTTGCCGGAGCCCGCCACGCCGATGGCGAGCCCCACCCGCCCGCCATTGCCAAGCTGATCTATGATCTGCCGCTGCGCCCTGCCATGCGCGCTGGTAAAATCGATCTCCGGGAATGAGGCCACCGCCACCGCGATGGCTTTACGCGAGAGCGCGGCACTGCGGTCCCGCGCCCCAGCCCACGCCGTCGCGATGAGCGTCTGCTCCTCACGAACCTCGAGCGTCGTGGTCACCGCCACGCGATCCCTGCCCTGGCGCCCCGGCACACGCCCCCAGATCAATGCCGCACCCTCACCCCGGCGCTGAACACCGCGTTCACGAAAAGCCTGAGTGATGGCATCGACATCACCGGCCTCCCCAATCCCCGAGGCAATCAGCCCCTTGGCGGCAGCAATCCGAGCATCCGCGCCATCAATCACCGCCCGGCGGTCCAATTGCTTACCCAGCAACGGCAGAGCAGCCTGGAAGGCGGTCTCCAGCCGTTGCTCTCGGCTGGGTAGAGGCGCGATACCATCCGGGCGCAGCACGCTCCGGTGCTCATATCCCAGCCGTGCCGCCGTCGCCCGCCAGGCTGCGAGGTCGCTGACATCATCGCTCTTGGCCTCGCGCGGGTTCTGTACCCCGGCTTTCAGCAACGCGATTTTACGGGCGGGGGTAAGTATTTCCCAATCGAGGCCAAGAGATCGCGCATAAGCCCGCGCGGCTTCGGTGCCGCCTGTGGTTCGCTTGCTGAATTGCGCGACGACACTCTCCGGCACCGTGGAGAGCCGCACCATTTCTGTACGGGCATCGAGTTCCACCACCACCCCATGGGCGCGCAGATGATTGGCAAGATAGGCCTGATACAGCGCGCCCCATTCATGAATCCGCCCCTCAAGCAGAGCAAGATTAATACTGCCCACCCGCCCGCTTAGCGTCTCCACAATGTTGAACACGGCGACATGGGTGTGCATCTGCATATCACCAGGCGCGCGTCCCTGCGTACCGGTCAGCGTATGCAGCTCCGTAACCGGCTGGCCCTGTTCATCCTCATGCACAACCTCGACCGTAGGCCGGGCCGCGTAATGGTCGAACGACACCCAACCGATGGAACCAGCCTCATACCCCCGTTTCGCGGCGTCCCCGATCGAGGCCCGACCAATCTCCCGCTCAATAGCGGCCATGACATTATCGATGGCATCCCGGTGCGCCTGGTGCAGCATCGCCCGCTCGGCTTTGGTGGGTGCGAAGGCCCAGGCGATGGAGAGGGATTTGGGTGCGGAGAAGGTCAAATCGATATAGCCGATCCGCATCTTGGCGGCCTCAAAGATGGTCTGGTACCGCCGGGCACTCACCTCGCGACCATCGGCATCACGCCCTGAGAGAATATGCGCGCGCTGTTCGGTGGCCAGCGTTGTGTCTTTGACACCGAGGGCCAAGAGCAAACGCCGTACCGCCCGCTCGGCTTCCCCGGCGGGTAACATCTCGCCATTTACCTTGCGCCCCTCCAACATCTGCGCCAGTTGGTCTCGCGTTGGCATCCGCGTGGCACCCAATCCAAAAACTTGCGCGAGCGGCAGGCTCGATGCGCGCTGCACCCGCCCCTCAATAGCGCCGCCATCCGCGCGCTGCCCGTTCAGCAGGCACGCCACCTCATCCGGCTTCAGCCCGCGATGCGGCTCAATCCCCAGCCGCCGCGCCAGCATCGGGTTCATGTCGCGCCGGGGCGCTGCCGTCGCACTGCTGCGATCTTGCGCAACGGCGGCATCGGCCATCGCAGCGTCAAAGCGCCTCTCTTTGTCGTCTGCCCCCTCACCGCCCCCGTCGCTGGTTAGTCCCGCCCCAGATAGCCGAGCCAAACAGGCCAGCGCCTCTTCACGGCCCACCAGCCCCGCCACCGCGAAAGCCGCCAAGGCACGCAACATCAGTTCATCCCGCTCATCACCCAGGCCAGCGGCAAGCTCGACACCGCTCTCAGCGAGGCGCTCCACCTCCAACCGCACCAGCCCATCCAGCGTTTCCCCCTGCAAAGGAGCGCCACCCGCTATGAACCGGCCGTACCGCGATGCGGCGGCATCGGCGAGCGTTGGGGGCGTCACGCCCTGCTCATAATATTCGGCCATCGCCGCCATCTCGGGCGACAAAGTCTGCTGTAGCAAATGCTCGCTCATGAACCGTGCTGCTGCCGGCGCCCCCGCCGCCCCGGTGCGATAGGTCAGCATTCAGCCGTCCTCGCCGTCTATGCCCGGCCTCTGTGGCCACTCCGCGCTGTTTTGACCCGACGGCGCTCCGACGGGCTGTACGCCAAAAGCCACACTCAAAACCTGCGCCAGCCCATCGAATTTCCGTTCCACATTACCAACCGACGCATCCAGTTCCATTATCGCGGCAGTCAGACCCTGCAAGGTTTTGAGCAGCGGCGATGGTGCTGAATCCTCGATGGCAAATTCACTGAGCTTGCGCAGCATCGTGGTCTGGACATGCAGCGTATCGAGCATCAGCCCCAGCGCGCCATTCATCGCCGCCTGCCCGGCATCCAACGCTGCCAGCCGCATGGCAATTGCCTCGAGGGACAATTGCGACGATGTCGGCGGCCCCCTACGGCCCGCCCTGTCGCCATCGCGTTCCATCAGACAAGCGAGGGCATGCCGCGGCAAACCAGCGCGGAATCAGCGCGAATTCTCACGGCGTCAACCGGCGCCGGTGCGGTACGTCCAAGGGTGGTGCTTCCAGATCATTGAGCGTTGGCTGGCGTGTGCTATCGGGAATACGCGCTTCCGCCCGCGCATCGCGCAGCAGACTCGCCGCCCTGGCCAGGGCGACATTCTTCTCCGGCGTGGATTTACCGGCCACCGAAAGCCAGTACGCCGCGGCTGCACGGTCGAGATCGGCATCAATTCCTGACATCGGTTCATACTCCTTCCTGGTTTGATTGCTGGTTGGGGCCGGTCAGATGCACCGACTTGTGGAAGCGGTTTTCCGCCACAAGCACCCGCATCTCGGGTCTGCGGAAATAAATCGCCCGCCCGCAGCGTAAGGGGGCCATGCCGCGCGCCAGGACAAACATTTCATCATCGCGGACGTCGTGCATCAGCTCCGCCTTGCGGATCAGCGGCTGCCCAATCTCGTGATAAGAAATATTCGAACCGCGCGAGAGCGAGGATGATTGCATGGCTTTTCCGGATTTCCCGGTATTCATCCCCTCGGAACTCGCCATCACGCCGTAAGTGCCAAAGGAGTTTTCCAGTTCGGTGGCAGTATCGAGATCCTGCACCGCCGCGTAGCAGCGATAGGAGACACCATCGTACCAGGAGCGTTTGCCCTGTTCGCCCCATTGCTCAACGATCTGCCCGCTCGACTGGTAAAGCAATTGCATGGTGATGCCGTATTTGCGCCCGGCATCCCGCGCGGTCTCCAGGATTTTCATATAACCAAGCCGCGCCGCTTCATCGAGCAGGAACAGCACTCGCCCCTGCATCGCACCGTCCGCCTCATACACGGCATTCAACAGCGCGCCGATGATGGTGCGCGAAATCCCCGGCTCGGTCTCCAGCGCCTTCAAAGGCATTTTCAAGAAAATCGTTACTTTACCGTCCAGCAAGGCCGATGTCTTAAAACCATTCCCGGAGACCAGATTGGCAAAAGCCGGGTTGGCGAGCCAGGTCGTCAGTTCGGCGGCGCTACCAATCACGCCGCTGAACGTCTCATCCACCAGCCCGCAAACTGGCCCGGCCAACTGGCGCGCATAGGCGCTCGGACTCGCCTCACAGATTCCCCGCAACACAGCCCTGACCTCATTGACCGGCATGGCGATCGCCCGGCGTACCGCACGCAATGTCTTGATCTTTGCCGGCGCCGTCTGGTCAAACAGTATGTGTGCAAGAAAGCAGCGCACCACATTGCGCGCCATGCTGTCGAAAAAGTCATCTTTCTTGGCCGCTGGCTTTTGATCCCCGCAGACCCAGGCGACAACGGAGTCGATATTTGTTGCCGCCAGGGGCGAGCTGGTGTCGATCCAGTCCAGCACATTGAACCCAACGTCCGAGCGCGGGTCGAGCTCATAGACCGCCTGCCCCATCGCCTTGCGCGCTTCTCGCAACATA
Source organism: uncultured Alphaproteobacteria bacterium (assembly GCA_963696195.1). Classification (GTDB taxonomy): domain Bacteria; phylum Pseudomonadota; class Alphaproteobacteria; order Acetobacterales; family Acetobacteraceae; genus Acidocella. Next base: position 43,620 of record OY968826.1, on the reverse strand, counting down.
GGTGCCACTTCTCCGGCGGGATCGAGAATGACCGCCGAACCGGTCCAATGCAGCAAGGTGGAGACCGCCGTGGTGGTTTTGTAACCGCCGCTGCCAATGATCATCAGCGAATGCGTCGGCCCTTCCCGGCACGGGTCGATCAGCAGCGGCGCCTGCCCGCCCCGGCCCCAGCTTCTGGGCTCTTCCGGATCAAAACGCCGCGCCGCCACCTTGTCCTGATCGACCCGATACGCTTCGCCCACGACAACCCCGCCAAATGCCGGATGGACGCCGGAGAACCGCTCGCGCGCCGCCGCCATGCTCATCCACGCGGCGCGACCATGATTATCAGTCACCGCCCGCGGCGATTTGACGATACCGCCAAACAGCGGCCGCCGAAGTTTTGGCCCAACCACCTGTTGGCCGCGATAGATGAGTGCCGCGATCATCAACACCGGCGGCACTGCGCCGACTCCGGCACCGATTTTAAGCCAGAGCACCACACGGGTGTTTCCGTCAAAATTCAACGCATAAAGCCACCATTGCCAGAATGGATGTGGAAACTCATGCAGCAGCCCGGTCCCGAACAAAAACACGAAGGACGCCACGACAGTCCAGGCGACCAGCGCCAGGATGACACCAAAGCCGATTCTGACGATGAGTTGGCCGGCTTGCTCTGAGATCGAGATGCTGCATGATTCATGCCGCCCGCAACAAATGCGCAGCACTCTCGCCACGGCGAGCAGCGTCAGCCGCAAACCATACTTCGCCGATCTCATAAACCGCGCCCTCATTGTGGAACGGAACGATCAAATCGACGGCGGCGGATAAAAACTCCATCAGCGTCTTGTCATCCCACCTCCCACCCTGCGGGCTACCCTTCACCAAGGCAAACAACCGCCTGAAAGCCTGCTCGGGATTACGCCCATGGATGGTGGTAATCGAGCCGGGGTGACCCGAAACGATCTCATTGATGTAGGTCCATGCCGCGTCATCACGCAGCTCCTGCAGTAGGATCCGATCCGGCTTCATGCGCAGGCTTGCTTGTAATAACATTTCCGGCGTTACCCGCGCCAAGCCGATATTGTCCTTGGCATAGAGCAACCGGACATGATTGGGCTGGGGGATGACCAGCTCCAGCGTGTCCTCGATGGTGATCAGCCGCTCCTGCGACGGGATGGCGCTGATCAGCGTTTTGCTCATCGTTGTCTTGCCGGAACCGGTAGCGCCGCACAGCAGAATGGTCAGACGCGCCTGCACGGCACGTTCCAGGAAGGTTTTGATGTCCCCAGCATCATAGAGGGCGAGCAAGGCGGCAAAGTCCCGCTGCGCCGCCTCTTTGCGGCTGGCCCAGTTATTCCAACCCGCCACCCGGTAGCGGCTCACCAGCGAGTTCGAGCGACGCCACCGAGCCCCCCGGCTTACGGATGGTGATGCTGAGCGTACCAGCCGGAACGGCGGGCGGCATGCAGATTTGCAGCCGCTCTCCGCCCGGCAGTTCAGTGGCGCAAAGCGGGCTGCGCGGCCCAACATCCTGCTTGCGCAGCGCCCCGGCCAAAGTAGCAATATCCTCAAGGCCCGCATAATCGAGCGGCACTTCTTCCACCCGGAATTGACCGCGCTGACGGACAAACAGCTCTCCCGGCCGGTTGATGCAAATCTCCTCCGTGGCCGGATCATCCAGCCAGGGCGCCAGCGGCTGCAGCAGATATGTCAGCAAGCGCGCCGCCTCACCCTCCATTGCCCGTCTCCGCGCCGGTAGTATCAAGCCGCAATCGGTACACGGCGGAAAAATCCAGATCATGCGCCACGATCAGCGACACGGTATCGCCCTGGTTCTTGGTCAATGTCGGCGGGATGTTGATGGAGTTTGCCAGTGCCGTGTTGGCAACCGACTGGCCATTGCTTTGCGCGGCATAGACAAAGCCCAAACCCGCCTGCTGCGAGGTAGAATTGCTGTTACCCTGTCCGGCAGCCTCGATCGTCGCCGCCTCCAACCCGCCTTGCACCAGGGTCAGCATCAACGCCCCACCGAACCGGTCCCAGAAATGGTTGTCAACCGCGCCCGGCAACCCCGCCCGGCCCAACTCGTCGGAACCGGGTGAATCCAGCGTGACGATGACATGATCCGGCGTCTCTGCGCGGGTCCAGTCGACGAACACCCGGTTCTGCCCTTGCAAAAGGCCGCTTTGCAGCTGGCCGACGATCTTTGTGCCGCGATCAAGCAGCACGACATTGCCGGTAGCCCCCCGAATGTCGATCGGCACCACGCAGGTCACTAAGCCGGGAAGCTGGCTGTCGATGGCGGTTTGTAGGGTGCAGGGGATCATCGTGCCCTCGGTGATCACCATGTCCGGATTTTGCAGTACCGATGCCTTCTCGCCATCCAGAACAGTGGGCTTCAGCCGGGCCGCCAAGGGGGAATTATCGGGCATTGGCGTGGATGGCGCTGTGGACGTGTCCGGCTGGTTGGCACTGGACGAGACTGGCGGAATTGGGACTGGCACCGATGACCCGGAGAATGCCATGATCGGCGCCGCAGCGGGCGAAGCTTGCGCAGGTGCACCCAACAAATCCGTCTGCGTGCTGGCGGGGGCGGGCAAAACCGGCATGGCGGGCTTCATGGCCGACTCTGGCGGCGCGTTAAAAACCTCGCCTCCATTCGTGTAGGCCGCGGATGTGTCCGCTTGCTGGTCCGCCCGCTTATGGCTGAACAGCGCATTGAACCAGATGAAGCCCAGCCCGAGAACCGCTACCAGCGCCAGGATGCCAAGCTTGGTGCCGGTGGTCAGCTCCCGGCGCGCAGTGCCCGCGACCGGCGAGCGCCCATCCTCCACGGGCGAGGCCGCCCCGAGATCGGGCTGCTTCACCGCCTCCGTTCCACGGGGTGTCTGCCCACTCATGGCGTGGCTCCCGGCAGGCCATCACTGGGCGGCACGACGACCCGTGACACATCCGGGCTGGTCGTCCCGGTTTCAGGATTACCGCCCACCGACTGATAACCGAGATTATAGATGTTCAGAACCGTGCCGCCGTCGCGCAGGCGCCATTCCCGGGCGGTCTGGTCGAGCTGCACGATATCACCATTCACCGCATAGCTGGCCGTTGCCTCCTTCCCATCCGGGTCAATCACAAAGATCGAAGGGATGCGTGCGTTTCCGGCGAATTGCAGCAGCGTGGAATAGCCATTGTCCCATACTGCCAAAGGCGCTAGCGAATGATCGCCACGTGCTACATATCTGTAATTGCGCGGCCCGGCGTAAGGATTGCTCCGCTCATTTTGGAATGCCGCCTGCGCAGATGTTTGTGTGGCCCGCTGCAAGGCCAGCTGGTTGAGCTGCTCAACCTTTTGGACCTCGACGGCCTCGCGTGCCGCCGCTGCAGCCGCCTCATCCGTTGGATAGGTAAACTGCACCGAGTAGAACACGCCGTCGGTGCCATTGGCCGTGGTCGGCGTATCCACGGTCTCGATCTCGAAGACGTAACGCCGCAGCGCGCCATCCTCACACTGGGTAAGCACGATGATCGGCTGCAATTTGAGTGCAGCGCTCGGCTTCAAAAACAGATAATTGCCCCTCGGCACCGCCGCCAAATGCAGACTGTCCGTCTCCGCGACCGAGGTTACCGTCTCATCTGGTGCCAAGCTCACCACCATCGTTGCCCCGACAATGGTCGATAAATGCACGACCTGGCCAGGGTTGTAGGCGATATAGCGCATACGGCTGTCATACCGGCCGGCATCCGGCGTTTGATCGGCATAGGCGCCCGGCGCCGCCGCCATGCCCGCCAAACCGACAAGCAACGCCAGCGTAAAAGCCTGCCTCATGGCGCGGTATCCTCCTCATCTTGGTAGCTGGTGATGATGATGCCGCCCGGATCATCAAGTCGTTCGGCATCGGGCATCGTATCGACCTGCTGGAATTGCTCCGTCGCGGTCCAGGTGGTGGTCAGGGGAGTATTCATGCCCGCATCGAAAATCCGCTGGTAACGCACCTGGGCCACGCCAGGGCCGATCAGTGCCACCGAGATCGGCTCGACCGTGACGACACCATTCTTGCCGATCGTCACCTGCGGGGATTGCGGGTTGGGATAATTGAACCACGCCTGATAGGCGGCTTTTGTCGCGGCATCCGACATGCCGGAGACAATGTCGTAACGATAGCGCGCAGTGTCAAAGGAGTAGCCCTCCCGCATCTGCACATATTGCCAGAGTGCGGCGCGAATCACCGCCTGATGCGTGGAGGCCGGCAGAGTAGAAAGCGACACGGAATCATCGATCGTGCCATCCGGACGGATCAAAAAATACACCGGCACCAATTTGGTCAGTGGCAGTAGCGAGGCCACCGCCCACCCCAGTCCCAAATTGGCGAGCATGGAGACGCCGAATGCTACCAGCGCGCCCTTTGAAAGCAACCGCGCCGAACGCGCACGTGCTTCCTGAAAGGACAGAACCTCCTTGTAATGCTTGTCCAGCATGGCGGGAGCGATTGGGAATGCCCCAGAGTTCTGATCCATCACTCTACCTGTCCGCAATCTTGGGCGGCGCCGCCAAATCCTGCGGTGCTGGCTGCCAATGCCCGGCATTCAGCGCAAAAAGCGGCCCTGACGCCACGGCGAGAGGATCGGGATTAGAGCAACCCGCGAGAAGCCCGAAGGTTATGAGAATGAGGCAAAGCTTCATGAATTTTCTGGCGAATCCCAAAATGCCCGGAAGCGGTTTGGGCGATACAAATCGGCGGTAGAGAATCCACACCCAAAATACGCAACTCGCACCCTCTGCGAAATATGGAACAAACCCTGCGTTGCTGATCATCGGACCAATCCTGTGTTTGATTTGCCTCGTGAAGATCGAACAATACGCCCTGCTTGCGTTGCAGACGCCGCCATGGCGAGCGGGCTGACGGAAACTCCCCCACCAATATAGGCGGCAATTCCAGGCAAGAAGCAGGTGATCAGGCTGCCAATCGCCAGAAAAATGACGAGCTGCGTGCAAATCAGAATGGCCTCCGGCTTCGATGCCGTGGCGACATTCCCCAACGTATTGTTCACGTAGGTGACGAAACCATTGATGATAATCGCCAGCACAATATCAACCAACAACGTCAAAATCATCAAACCGATGAGCTTGCCGATAAATCGATCAGCCACGCCGCGTGTTACGCCGAAAAGGTATCCCGAGAGAACGAACGGACCAAGACAGACAACGATATCCGTTAAAATTCTCGTCGATTCGTAAATCAAAAATACTAAACCAATAGGGAAAACCATGAAGCTCTGCAAGATTGCCAACTGGACCGAATAGAGTACGTTCAGGAAATTCATGTGGTTTTCGGCAATCGCAAAAACCTCCGATGCAGAATTCCACAGCGCGTCGAATTGATGCGCTGCCGGTGCCGTTCCGGTCACGCCCAGGAATGACGAAGCAAAATAGTTTGGCAGACCCGCCGTGAAAAAACTCACGATATATTGGTCATAGAGTGTCGTGGACATCAAAATGCCCATGACCAGGCTGATGGTTATGATCCTGCTGATCCCCTGGCGAACACCAACATCGCCGCGCATGACCAGAATTCCGGTTACAATGATCCACAGCACGACCAACGCGGTTAGCGGTCCCTGCACAGCGGACATTGCCGCATTGACTGTTGTTTCAAGGCCGCTGGTGAATGGCGCCTGGATGATCTGATCAAAAGTGTAAAACGGTGCGTAATTGTCAGCGCTGGCCATTTTCTACCTCATGGCGCCTGAGCGGCGTTCGGTTTAGCGTTGGCGCTATTCGACATGGCCGCCTCATGCAGCTCATCGGCAAGCAATTGCTCCTCGGCGGATTCAACATTCTGGCAAGCCGCGGGGGATATAGAGGCGGCATTATCGCCACAAATTGTCTCATCGCGTTTCGCGATGGTGGGATGTGCAACATACCAGCTGGCCGTGTGCACGACCGCAACGGGGACGGATAAGCCCGTCTGTCCCGACGCTGCGTTTATTGACTGGTGCCTATTATAATCCACGCCAATAATGACACCGCCGGCAGAAACGATAACTGCCATGCCGATAATCATCTGCAGTCTGGATGGGTACATCATCATTGCCCTCCATTCGCAGCCGCGTCGGACTGCAATTCGCCGACAAGATTGGTCTGGTCCTCATCGAATTGTTCTTGCTGCTGCTGTTGCTGCGATAATGCCTGCTCGCTCGCCAGCACCTGAAGATTTTGTGCCTGTGCTTGCTGCGCCTGTACGAATTGTGATTCCGTCGCGATACGGCCATTGATCGCATCGACCTGGGTAATTGAGGTCGCGGCGTTCAAATTTGATTCCAGGCTTGGCAATTCCTGGATGCGCTGTTGAATCGCCGCGAAGTTCGTCGATGCGATACCTTCGATATTGGCGATGCTGTTTCCGTTGGCGTTCAACTGAGCGCTGGCGGCCGAGCCATCCATCGGTGCATAGACGTGATTCTGGTCATAATAACTTGCCGCAGCGCCGGACGGCGCCGTCGATCCCCCGACCAGTCCCGCCATCGCATTCGCCACGGGCATCGGGTTTTCGATTGACTGGTTTTCCATTCCCGCCGCCATGCCCAGAATATTGGTGGGGCTGGTGAACATCTGATAGGTCTGTTCCAGCTGGGCTAGTTGCGCCTTGAGCTGTTCGACCGCGATAACCTCCTGCGCCGCGGTCTGGAGATTCTGCGCCAGATTGGCGCTATCAATCACCGCGACCTGTGCAGCAGCATTCGGCACCAACGTCAGGTCCAGTATTACGCAGACACTTACAATGGTAATTTTAATCAAGGCTGATTTCATGATGTCCTCCTGTCAGTCCTTGGCGTCATGATAGGAACGCAAAAACTCCGGCAGCCATTTAGCTGGCTCATCGCCCAACTCCTGGCGCAGTTTTTCGGCAAAGCGCACGGTGTTCGCACGGCCGGAGAGGATCGCGACATAATCACGCATCTGCCCGAGATCGAATTCGCAAATAACACTGGCCTTCTCGCGCTTGAGCAGGAAGCGGCGTTTACCGACCGCCATATCCTCCCGCACCGCCCGGTACTCCCCTTCGGTGCATTTAAGCCCATCGATATAGACCGCTCGGTCCGCCGTCGGCGATGGGAACATTATCTTGGTCTGGCATTGCGCCACGATCGACGGCCCCAACGGGCTCTCCAGAATATGCTCGGGCATCTGCAGCGCCAGGAAAACCGCGCCATTGCTCTTGCGCACCGTGAGCAGGAGATTATCAACCACCGTCGCGAATTGCGGATTTTTGAGATAAAATCGGAATTCATCAATGCTGAGCACGACACGGCGCCCATCAAGGATTTGCGTCACCCGGTAGAGCAGATAGGCCCCGGCCGGCGCGCAAACCTCGTCGTGTTCCAAGAGCTGAGTCATATCGACGCCGGTGATCGCGCCATCGAGGCGCACTTCGTCGCGTTCACCATCGAAGGCCCAGCCCAGCGCATTGCCCCGGCACCATTTTTCTAAACGCGGGCCGAGACCAATTGGGTCGGCGTGGCCGAGGAATTCACGCAAACCGGCGAGCGAGCGCAAGTCTTCCGGCATGCTCATCTGCCGGGTTATGGCGCGCTCCAGGCGCTTCTCGTCGTCTGGATTCAGCCCGCCTTTGCCATCGCTCTGCACCAAAGCGATGAGCCAGCCACGCAAAAAATCCCGGTCAGATTCGGTGTTCAGCAGCCCCCGCAACGGGGCGAGACCAGAGGCCTCTCCACGGCGCAATTCCAGGTACGTGCCACCCGTAGCGCGGACCAGCAGTTCCCCGCCCCGGTCCTTGTCGAAAAACACCACTGAGCCGGCCCGGCGCAATGGAGCGCCCTCGGCACCCACGGTTGAAATCATGGTTTGCTCGAACATCGCCAACAGGAACATGAGCAACGCGGTCTTGCCGGAGCCAATGGGACCAAAGATGATCGTCATCGCCACGTCGGCCACATGTGGCACATAATCATAGGGGGTCCCGCCATCCGTGCGGAACCGGGCAATCGGCGCGCCCCAATGGCCAATTTTTTCACCTGCGGGGAAATTATCGAAGCTGGACAGCCCAGCAAAGTTGCGGGAGTTGATCGCCCCAGGCCGCGTGCGCCATTCAAGATTGCCCGGCAATTGCGACCAGAATGCCGCTTCTAGCCCCAGCCGCTCCTCAACCACCACGGCCCCGGCATCGGCCAACCGCCCGCGTGCCCGGCCAGCGTGTTCCTCTACCGTCGCCAGCGAATCCCCATATACCGCCAGCGAGAGGTGATGCGCGCCCATGACGAATTCATTGGAGGCCAGGGCATCCGCCGCTTCCTCCAACCCGGCGATCTGGCTGACCGCCTTGTCCTGCGCACCCATCATCTGGGCGGATTTCAGAGACAGCCGGTCCTGCGCCTGAGCGCGGGTGACGAAGGCGAAGGATTGCGCCAGCACGATCGGGAACGGAACCGAAAGTAACGTGTTCAACATGCCCGGCCTCGTTTTCGCCGGATATTCCCGGAAGGAGAAAATCGTACCGAACAGGCTCTTGTCCGGCGCGCGGATTTCTATGCCCCGCCGCCCGCAAATGACACGATCAGTGTAGATTGAATCGCCCAGATGCCCGGAGACGACCGGCACCGGCAGAGGCCGGCCTGTGATGATCAGACGCAGTGCCTCGGCAATTTCCGAGAAGACGATCCCATCCCGCTCATACACTGCGAGGCGCCGGACTCTGAACCCTTCCATCCCATTGGCCAAAACAAGCCATTGGTCCTCTAACTCTCGCGCCAACCCCTCCGCCGCCTCCGGGATTTTACGCCCCAGCCGCGCCCACTGGCTGGCCATGCCCGTACCAAGCGGGCTGCGCGGCGAGACCACCAGGCTGATAAAATAATCATTCCGGAACAACCGGCCCGCAAGCACCTTGTCCCGATAGGCTTCATCCAGCGCTTGGGCAAAGCCGGAGCGGAACTGATGGGAGTATGCTGCGTCCAGATCGGCATGCCGGATGAGATGCGTATGGATGGTGACATTGTCATCGGCAAGATTGCGGTAGGTCGTATTGAGCAGCCGCAGCCGAGCGTTACGCAGCGCATGATCAGCCAGCTCAAAGGCCTGCCCCTCGACATGCCCCATCGCCAGCTGCGCGCCACTTTCCAGCAAAACACTCCGCGGCCCGGTATGCCCGATATAGGACAGATATTGCGAGGCGGCGCGCTCGGCGCGGGTGCTATCCCCCCACATCGAGCATCCCCCGGCCTCGGCGATGACCACGAACCGGTGCCGGTGACACCGAGGCGCCCCCCCACCTCTTGCTGTCAACCGACCGGCCCGCGGTGCGCAGATATAGCAGCACGACACCGACGGCATTATAATCCCGCGCCACCAGCTCCCGCGCCGCCAGCCAGAGCGGCGCCATGATCGTCAGATAAAGCGGGTTCTTGAACACCACAACGATCAACCCCGCCAGCATGAGCAGCATCGCCCCCAGGCTCAGCGGCACGCCCATGAACATCGCGGGCCTTGTCGCTGCGAGGTACAGGGTATCAGCCTCAAGGGGTTCCATCTCAGCCACCCCCGGTCAGGGTCTGGCCGAGATAGGAAGCGCCAAACATGATGACGATGCCGCCGATGATGCCCGCAATCACCCCCAGCGACGCGCGGCCGAACATGAACAGAAACCCGATGCCTATAATGCCGAGCACGGCGATCGTCTGACCAAAGGGCCCCAGGATGAAGGTGCAAACATTATTGATCATCGTCTGCGGGCTGGCCCCGCCCGAGACGGTCTGGGCGTAGGCGAGCCCGGGAACGCCAAGCATTACCGCCAGCAATGCCACGGGCCACAATCGGGCCGCCACAGACCATAATCCGGTCAGGCGCAACCTCTGCGCCTGTGCAAAGTGTACCAGGGCGATCGTATCCATCATGGCGACCTCATTGTTTGGTGTGGGGAACCGGCCTGAGCGGCCGCGACAGCGTCTTGTCCGGCCATGTCCAGCCGCAGTGGCACCAACCAAGGCGCGCCATGGGCCTGCGCGTAATTGCCTGTGGCCGAGACATCCCAAGCGGGCGGCGTGTCCGGCGCGATGGCGGGCGGGAGCAGTGACTCGGGAAGGGCAGATGCCACCTCATCAGCACGGTGCATCACCTTCCGGGCATAGCCATTCATGATCCCCTTGAGGGGTGAGCCGGTGTTGTAGATCGACAGCGCCATGAGCAGGGCAGCTTGCTGACTGGCATCGACTGGGCCAACGCCGTAAGCCGCCCGCAGAACCGCCGCGCCGCCTGTCAATGACGCGCAAGGATCGAGCGCCGCGCTTATCGTCATCCCCAACGCGGGCAGGTTGGCGTCGTTGATTTGCATCAGGCCCATATCGATGGAATGCCCCTCGGCCATCAATGCGGCCGCCCCGGTCTCGGCAGCGGCCAAACTGGCCGGGCTGTCACTGGCACGGGTGCTGTTATCGTGCAGCATCCATGGATGGAAATCGCTCTCCGTGCGGGCAACACCGCGCAGAACCCATACTGGCACGCCTGGCGCACAACGCGCCGCGAGAACAGAAAAATCCGTGTCAGATATGGTCGCGGCGGAGACTGACGCCGGTCGTACCGCGATCAGGCACGCCAGCACACCGGCGAGCTGATATCCACGAAAGCTGCCCCGCCGCGCGGCCATCTACACCACCAGAACCCGCAGCCCGCTCATCCGGGCGGCCAGGCGTTGACGCATGGATGCCAGCGCCGCCGGCGTCGCCTCCCAGATACCGGCGGTTATGTTCCCGACCTCCGGGCGTGCCTGCGCCAGCGGCTCCGGACTCCAGCCGATCCGCGCATAGATGCGGGTCATCGGCGTTTCATAGACACCGACAACAAATTCGATACCTGAACTAAGGCAAAGCTCGCACAAGCCGATCAGTAATTCGGAGGAGACTGTGCCCACATCTTGTGTGGTCCTGCCCAGAACCGGCGGCACGCAAAACCGTGTGCATTCCCAGATCGTGGGAGCCGCCACATCCACGTCATCATCGAAGAAATGCTTGAACTCGCTTTGCAGCATCGTCGGGCCGGTAGTTGCGAGCAACCGCAGAGAACCGTGCACGCGCTGGTCGTCATCGACGGCGAGTAGATAGACCGGGTCGGCCTCCGCGTCATAGCGATCCATCTCACGGCCATCTTTGACCACCACATCCCATCCCAGACGATCATGAAAAACCGCCGCGCGGGCCTGAAACATCTGATCGAATAATGCGGGATGCTCGATTCTATCGTCCTGATTCAAATTTATGATCATTTCTGCTTCGCCTTGCTCCAATTGAATATGATGGAAGACCAAATCTTACCGCCGCCTGCGGAAGAGCCTGAGCGTCTCCGGCACGGCGGATTCATTTTTACAAGCCGCGTTGCATGGACGGCAATCTTCCGAATCGGAATCTTGACACACTTCATCAAGCGCGCACCTCATCAAGATTTTTTCTGAATACACACGGCGACACGCGCACCAGAAAACGCAAATCGCCCTGGCCACATAACGTGACAGGGCGGAGCTTTAACCGACTAAGGATTTATCGAGATTGGTTTCCGTCGTGCAGCCGTCGCCTGACTACGGGCGCAGCATTTCGAGCGAGACAGTCTTAGCGACCGCCTGATGGATCGTGGCACAACCCAATTTGGCACAGGCTGAGTTAAAAAATAGACGAACGGCCCGGTCCGAAATTCCCAGCCTACCCGCAATCTGCTTGACCGCCGCACCCTGTGCTGCGAGCTCCAAGCACGCCATCTCGCGTGCCGATAACACGGGTCTCGGTTTGTCATCGCGATAGCCGGACAGTTCGACAATCCGATCATGCATGTAATGCGCGATCATCTGGAACTCTCTCATATAGCCAATCCGGCGCTGGTCCCATTCTCTCGCTGACATATTCGCGGTGATCGTGAACAACGCGCGTTCGCCCGCGGCCCCTCGCACCGGTAGAGTTATACCTTGCCTGCCGACACCAAACCTATCTGCTTCAGCGAAAAAGCCTCGCGCCACCGCGCTCTCGCGGTCGAGATGCGCCCAATCCAGCGGCAGGAAGCTCTTTGTGCCGCACACAACCACCGGATCGATTTTGAAGTAATCATTGCCTGTGTAACGCGCGATCCAGTCTGGATCATAAGTCAGAACGAGGATCGGATTGAAAACTTTTGCGCCGGGAATATAGAGCGCATGATAGGCAATGTTCGCCAGATTATAGGCATTGCATATATTGCCGGCAATCTTTTGCATTGCCGCGGGACTTTCGGCTTGTCCAATTTGCTTGACGATCTCTTCGTAGCAATCATCGTTATCGGCAATCATCACAAGGCTCCCCATTATTTTGGAGACAACGCCAAATTGCACTACCGCATGACGAATGGTTGCGTAAATTGAAACATCGGTAATATTCCTATAGGATGAGTGCATCGTTGGTCGGCCAGGGCGTTGCACTGCAGTTGGAGGTCATCACCGCACAATCGCGGTGGCAAACATCACCGCGTGATACTCATGATGCCACCGCTCCCGAATGCGCTAGCATTCCTTGGTCTGTCGTAGAAACATAATATAATACCACAACAGGCCTGCGGGATTAGAGATAGCTCTTGTGATAGCCATTGCGATGGTGATTGCTACAGCCATTGAGTTTACGAATGAGAGATGAATTGCGCTGGCCATTGAGATGATGCCTGTGTCAAGCTTCCAATTCGGAAGTTGAAGTCCTCACCAAAAATCCAGACACTTACCGGCGCTGCTTTTGAAAGCCGGTGTTCATGTCGCTCAAGCGCACACCCACTGATGAAGAAATCGAAGCTCTGGCCGAACAGTTCCGCCCCCTCTGGAGGCAAGGTGACATTGTACGCCCATGGCTGCGCCAGCACCGGGACATGCTGCTCGACCTGGTGCATGGCGGCTGGTCCTGGGCCGCGGTCGGGCAGGCCTTGACCAGGGCCGGGATCACCTATCGCACCGGCAAACATTGGACAGACAAATGGCTGCGAAGCGAATTCTCCCGGGCACAAATTCCGCTGAAGGGCTATCGACGTAGACAGAATGATGCCGAAAGCTCGGCGGCGATCCAACCAGCCGCACCTTCGACCGCTGATGCGCCTTCAACACCGCCGCCCCTCGCACCGCCGCCGCATGTGCCTAGCACGCCACGGTTCAAACCGGCCTCGTTCCGCATCACAGAGCCGCCGCGCGCGCCAAGCGAAACCGAACGCTCGGAAATCGAGCGCAACCGCCGCCTGACGTTCGGGCCACCTGACAGCAAGGAGTAGCGCCGATGTCCGAAGACACGCCAAAACCAGCTCCCACGTCCAACGCCAGCAAGCCCGCTGGTGCCACGCCCTACCGTCCGAGCGCCGCAAAATTCACCAGCCATCGCGCCGATATCACCAGCCTGGCCCCACCGCAGGAGCCAGAGCCCGAGATCGAGCGTGGCATCGACCTCACGGGGCGGGCAAAAATCATCTTCGCCGCCGGGCGGGGTAAAACTGGCAAGACCACCCTGCTCCGCTGGCTTACCGAAACCTCAATCCTGAATGGCGGCGCGCCGATCCTCGCGGATGTTGACCCGAGCAACGCCACCTTCTCCGCCTATTTCGCCGATGTCGCGCGCCCGGACACGGACAACCCCGCCGGTGTCGCCGCCTGGCTGCAGGATCTGATCGAATATTGCATCGCCGAGCGGCAATCAGCCCTCATCGATCTGGGTGGCGGCGACACCACCCTGCGCTCCCTTGCCGCCGAAATGCCGGGCCTCGCGACGCATGTCGAGGCCGCAGGCATGGCGCCGGTGATGTTCCATCTCACCGGCCCCCAACCCGAGGATCTGCTCCCCGCCCTCACCCTGGCCGCCCGGGGCTTTACGCCGAAGGCGCAGGCCCTGGTGTTCAACGAATATGCCATCGAGCCGGTCTCGACTCGCGAACGCGCCTTCGGCCGTCTGGCAGCCTCATCCGGATACGGCGACCTTGCGGAAGTCTGCGTGAAGCTATGGATGCCCCGGCTGCATGCCGCTGAGGCAGTGGAAAGCCGGCAATGCGGCTTCGCCGCGGCGCGTGATGGCACCATCAATTCACCGCTCGGACTATTCGACGCCGCCCGGGTGCGCGTCTGGCTGGATGCCATGGATCGCCGCTTCGCCGGGGTCAGATCATGGATCCCATAAGCCCAGCCGCCCGCCGGGAAGCGCTGCACGAGCAAATCACAGATGCCCAGATGGTCTTGCGCCGCGCCGCCGCCGCGGCGGCCCTGAAAAATGACCCGCTCGCTGAGCAGTTGCAGGCCCTGGCCGTGTGCGTTGGCGGACTGAGCGACCTCTACCAGGCCAGCGAGGCGACCCAGATTAACATTGCCAACACGCTCAAAGCCCAAAGCGGCGCCATCGCCGATGAAGCCATCACCCGGGTCCAGGCCTCGGGCATGGACATCGTCAACAAACTTGCACCAGAATTGGCGAACGCCGCCGACCGCACCATGCGGCAAAAAATCGCCACCCTACGCATCCGCAGCATCGTGTTCCTGTCGCTCGCGCTCGCGCTCGCCATCCTTTTGCCCAGCCTCTTTACCTATGCCGCCGGGCTCAATGCCGGGCGTTTCCAGGGCGAGGTTGCATCTCACCTCATCTCAGCCGCCATGAAAACCGTGCCTGCCGAGGCGATCGCCTGGGGGCAGCTGATGCAGAACAATAACGGCGCCAGCGCCCTGGCGGCGTGCCGCAAGAACCTCCAGCAAGATGCCGGCGGCCGGCACTATTGCCTGATGCCGGTTTGGACGGACCCAGTGTCTCCGGCGGTACCCTCAGCTCCCAGTCAATAGTCCACCAGAAGCATAACCTGTCCAGCAGGGAAAACCCGACCGTTTTTGGCGGGCTCGGGCCGGAAGGAGACGGTCTGCTTCCGAAAAACAAACCGAAAATGCTGCCGCTTCTCAAATCGGTAAGCCCCATGCAGCACAAACTGCATAGGGCCTTGCTTCCGGTTAGATCTCTGTCCCCTCGGCTAACGTCAGAGCGTCTTCGACGTCAACGCCGAGATACCGTACTGTGCTCTCAATTTTTGTATGGCCGAGTAGGATTTGCACGGCACGGAGATTGCCCGTTTGCTTGTAGATGATGGAAGCCTTGGTTCGCCGCAGGGAGTGTGTTCCGTAGTCTTCCCGGCGCAGGCCGACGCCTGTGACCCATTCATCCACCAAGCGGGCGTATTGCCGTGTACTGATGTGGCAGTCATGATCGATTCTGCTAGGAAACACAAAATCGTCGAGCGTGCCGCCTCGACCTTCCAACCATGCGAGCAGACTGGTACGGGCAGGTTCAAGCAACTCGAATTGCACCGGTCGGCCAGTCTTCTGCTGAACAACGATAGCGCGGGATTTGACCCGCCCACCACTCACGATGTCGCCTATTTTAATCTTCACCACATCGCAACCACGCAGCTTGCTGTCGATGGCAAGATCAAACAACGCCCGATCCCGGACACGCTGCTGGTGATCAAGCCAAAACCTGATGGCCCAGACCTTCTGCGGTTTTAAAGCACGCTTCGCCCCAAGTTTTCGGCCCGCATTCCAAGGGCGTCCACCTTTGACGTTAGGGTCGAATTCGGAATGTCCCATGATTTTCTTCTCCTGTTGGCCCCAATGGCCAAAGAGAAAAAGGGGTGAATTCAAGCTTGAAACAGGGGAGAAAGAGGAATTACAGCGAAAAGGACTCGCGGCCGCAGACGGGCGTTACATTATTGAACCGATGGCTTCTGTGTGGTCATAGGCAATATTTGGCTGATCGTTTTCACTACTTACCTGCATCAGCCTCCTTCTGGGGCCGTGTAATTCACGATGTAGGGGGCCTTGATTAAGTGCCGATCTTAAGCACGAAGCCACGCCACTTGGGATAATCTTAAGTCATCCCTGTTTTTTGCCAGCCCATCGCCTGTCGTTAACCATGTCCTAATCAAGTCGTGAAAGAACGAGCCTCATTTCAAGAGGAGATGACGCGATGGCGCAATGCTGGAACAATTCCACCCGTGGCGACGCGTTTGTACGGGAGGGCGAGAATGCCTGACAATACCTTCTCGGCCCATCATCTCCCTCCGCGCACCGGGTACCGGCCACGCATCGCCATTGTCAGCACTTATGACGAGATGTGCGGCATCGCCGGCTACACACGGGCGCTGGAACGCCAGCTCACTTTGCATGCCGACGTCACGGTCTTCGACCTGGACCAGTATCTGCTGCGCAGCCAGCACAAGCGCATCCAGCGCCAGGCCAATGAGCATATCAAAGAGATCGCCGCGGCACTGCACCAGTTTGACAGCGTGAATATCCAACTCGAACACGGCACGCTGGGCCGCACCGCCGGGCAAATCATCCGCAGGTTCCGGCGTTTAGCTCGCGCAGCTCCCGCGCTCTCCGTCACCTTCCATACCGTGCTGCTCGGTGAGAACCTGCCCTGGGAAACGCTGAGCCGCCTTGTGACCACGGCGAAATTCGCCAGCGCTGGGCGCGTGCTCGGCGATGTCTGGCTCGGGCGTGTGCTCGGGCGCGGTATTCAGGGCCAGCTAAGGCAATTGCAGCGAATCAAGCCGGTCTCCGTGATCGTGCATACCAAGCGGGACATGCGCATGATGCGGGACCTGTTTGGCCTGCAACGCGTCTTGCATCATCCTCTCTCCTTCATCGCCCGTAGCGAGGCCCAGGCTCTGCGCGTGCGCACCAGCCGGGCCGACTTCCCCCTGCTGGCCAAGGTGCCGCCGCAAGCAAAGCTGATTGGGACGTTTGGCTTTCTCTCCCCTTATAAAGGCTTCGACACCGCCATTAGGGCGTTGAATCTCCTGCCCGAGGATCATCACCTGCTGATCTTCGGCGGGCTGCATCCGCAGGGGATAAAACGCGAAGAGACCATCGATCCCTATGTGCAGAAATTGCTGCGCACGGCGCATATCGGTCAGACGCCTCTCGATCAGTTGAAGGAAAGCGGGCTGCGCCTGGCGCCCAGCGGCGGTGAGTTAAGCCTTCTGCTTGCGGGGCATCCGCGTTCACTGCATGAGCGCGTGCATTTCATGGGCGCGCTCCCGGATGAGCAGTTCTACGCCGCCATGGCGCTGTGCGATGTCGCCGTATTTCCCTATCTGGAGGTTGGGCAGGCGGGTTCGGGGCCAATTTCCATTGCCGCGGAGATGGGCACACGCATCATCGCCTCGCGCACGGGAGCGTTCAGGGCGTTCGCCAAATATCATCCCGGCCTGATCGAATTTTTCGATATCGGCAATTTTGCTGAACTGGCAACGCGCATTATGGGCTGCGGGCCAAAAGCGGTCAGTGCCCCAAAGCTGCAATACGATACCGTGAGCAATGCGCAGTTGTATCTGGAAGCCAATGGCATTCCTGCTGCGAAGCTGGAAGCCTTGCCATGCGCTGCGGAATGAGGCGGTGCACACTGGTTTTAGCGGTCCTGGCGCCACTGGCGGGATGCGCCGGCCTGCCGGAAGCGGGCCCTAGCACGGGTGCCGTGGAAGGCGGCACGGCGAGTGGTTACCAGCTTGTGCCCCTCACCGGTGTGGCCACCGCGACGCAGAGCCTGGGGGCGCCTGCGGACGACTCCGGCGCCTTCGCCGCATTGCCGCCTGGGACGCCGCTAGGGCGCATCGCACCTGGTGACACGCTGCAGATCACTCTGTGGGAAGCCAACCCCAGCGGCGCCACGCTGCTGACCCCGCCAGGGCTGCAGACGGCGCTGCGCGTGGACGGGTCAGGCACCGTGCTGTTGCCCTATATCGGCACAATGCGCGTGGCTGGGGAAACGCCGCTGGCGCTGCAGCGGCGTATCATGGGTATTTTGCAGGCGCAGGGCCATGCCATCCAGGCTGCGGTGCTGAACACACAGCCGGCGGCTGACAACATCATTCTAGCCGGCGACGTGGCGCGCCCCGGCGCTTACCCGCTGAGCACCAATACGGGGTCATTGCTCGATGTCATTGCCCTGGGCGGCGGTGCGCGCGATGCCCCGGGCGAGACGCTGGTGCGGCTGCGCCGTCAGGCGTCCAGCGCAACGGCACCTTTGGATGAGATCATGGCCGATCCGGCGCTGAATGTGCCGCTCGCGCCCGGCGACAGCGTAACGCTGCTCCCCCGCCGTCAGGAATTCTATGCCTTCGGCGCGGTCAACCATCCCGGCATGTTTCCCTACGACCAACCTGAGATCACGCTCGTCCAGGCCCTGGCCGAAACCGCCGGTCTTAATGATGAACGCGCCGCACCGCGCGGCGTGTTCATCTACCGGCCCGGCCAGGCGCAGATTGTATATCAGCTCGATCTCAGTCAGCCGCAGGGGTTTTTCACCGCCAGCCGCTTCGCTTTGCAGCCGGGAGACGTGCTCTATGTAAGCGATGCGCCGGTGGCCGATGTGGCGAAGGTGCTGCAAACCATTACCGGCGTGGGAAGCGTGGCGGCAGTGCCGCGTGATTTTGGGGCGCCGTACTGATGATAGCGGCGGCGGACGCGCTGGCGGCGGTGCGGCGAGATGCGGGGAATATCCGCTCTCTCATCACCGCCGCCGAGACATTGTTCCGTACCGGCGCATCTGAGGAGGCAATTGCGCTGCTGCGGGAGGGAGTGACGCTGGCACCTGAGAATGCCGTCGCGCAGCGTGCCTTAAGCGGATTCCTCGTCGCCACCGGGGTGCCGGAGGCTGCCGAGCCCCACGCCCGCCGCGCTACAGTGCTGGCCCCCGCCGCGCCGGAAATGGCGCTGCATCTGGCGCATGTGCTGTTTGCGCGGCGCCACCACGCCGCCGCCGTGGAACCGCTGCTCACCGTGCTGGGGATGCAGCCGGACAAAGCATCCGCTTGGCACATGCTCTCGGTAGCGCTGCAACAGGCCGGAAAATTCGAAAAAGCGCTAGAGGCTGTGGACCGCGCCATTACGCTGGCACCGGAAAAGCTGGACTACGCGCTGCACCGCGCCGCGCTGCTGAACGCCCGCGCCCGCCATGGCGATGCCCTGACGGAGCTGCGCCGCGCTTGCGTCCTGGCCCCCGATGATGCCCGCGCCGCCCGCGCGCTGAGTGGTGTGTTGGAGGTGCTGGGCGATATTCCCGGCGCTCATGCCGAAGCCGAACGCGCCTGCGCCCTGGCACCCGCGGATGCGGCGCTGCACACGCATCTGGCCGCTTTGGCCGCCCAATTGGGAATGTTCACCGCTCCGGCCGCGCCGCCGGGCTGGGAACCGCCGCCACCGCGCCGCCGCGCCCCGCCTGCCGGGCCAATACCGCTGCGCGCCCGCTACGCCGAGCGCGGGCGGATCATCTGGGCCGTGGCGCTGCGCGAGATGCGCACCCGCCACAGCCGTTCCACCTTGGGCTATGTGTGGGCGCTGCTGGAACCGGTCTCGCACCTGCTCACGCTCGGCGTGATGTTCGCCTACGTAAATCGTGCGCCACCGCCCATTGGCGACAGCCTGTTCGAGTTTTATTGCACTGGGCTGCTGCCTTATTTGCTGTTCGCGCATGTCGCGGGCGAGGTGATGCATGCCCGCGCCGGTGGCGGCGCACTGCTACTGCTGCCGCGTGTGCGCACCACGGATATCATGGCCGCCAAAACGTTCGTGCAGCTGATGACCGAGATCACCGTCGCCGCTTTGGTGTTCGCCGCCTTCGGGCTGGCCGGCTTTCGCGCATTACCGGCGCATCCACTAGCGGCGTTGGCGGCGTTGCTGTTGCTGGCAGGGCTGGGTCTGGGCATAGGCGCGCTCAATCTGGTGGCCATAAATTTCTTCCCCGGCTGGGAGACCGTATTTAATTCCGTCGTCCGCCTGCTCTATTTTGCGTCAGGCATCTACTACACCCCAATCTCGATGCCCGATGCCGTGCGCGATGCGCTGGTGTGGAATCCGGTGCTGCAGGGCGTCGAGCTGTTCCGGGCTGGTTTCTATGAGGGTTATGCGCCCTTCTGGCTAAACACGCCTTATCTGCTGTGGTGCGTGGCGGGTGCGTTGGCGTTGGGGTTGACGCTCGAGCAGGCGGCGCGGCGGCATTTGCGGAGGGTTGCATGATCAGCCTGCATAAAGCTGCCAAGAGCTACCGCAGCGGGCATGAGCGCCGGGTCATACTGGATCATGTGACGCTCGATCTGCCCGCGGGGCGCAGCATTGGCGTATTTGGCGCCAATGGCGCGGGCAAATCCACGCTGGTGCGTCTTATCGCCGGCGTGGAACCGCTCGATTGCGGGCGCATCCTGCGGCGCGGCACCGTCAGCTTCCCGCTCGGTTTCGGCGGCACTTTCCACCCGCATCTGTCGGGACGCGAGAATGTGCGCTTCCTGGCCCGGCTGTACGGCGCCGATATTGCCGCGTCGCTGGAGTATGTGGAGCGCTTCGCCGAGCTGGGCGCCTATTTCCGTGCGCCGGTGGAAACCTACTCTTCCGGCATGCTGGCGCGTCTGGCCTTCGGCACCTGCCTGGCCATCCGCTTCGACCTCTACCTCATCGACGAGGTGACGGCGGTGGGTGACGCCCGCTTCCGGCGCAAATGCCAGGAGGCGTTCGAGGCCCGCGCCGCGGAGTCCGATGTCGTCATCGTCTCGCATGATGAAGGCACGATCCGCGCCTGGTGCGACATGGGCATCGTGCTCGACCAAGGGCGGCTGGAGGTTTTCGACGATCTGGACGCAGCCATAGCGCGCCACCGCGAGCGCATGTTGCGCCCACCGGCGGGCGCCAACGCGGCATGAGGAGACAACACCATGGATAGTCACGACAGTTTTGCTCTCGCCACGCCCCCAGGCTGGGCGTCGCCCCGCATATTGCAGGATGTGCGCCGCCGGGCGCGGCTGCTTTCATTTGCGGCCTGCGTGGTTTTGCCCGCCCTGGGCGTAGGTGTTTACGAATATGCTCTGGCGGCGAACCAGTATGTCAGCACCTGCAAATTCATCGTGCGCGCGCAGGCACCACAGATGGCCGAACCCGGTGCCATGACCGCCGAGCTGGCCGGGGGCAACCCGATGCTGGCGCTGGTCGAAGATTCCGAGGTGGTGGTGCAATATATCGGCAGCGGCCAGATGCTGGCGGATCTGCCTCAAACTGTGTCGCTGGAGCGCATCTACGCCACGCCGCGCGCCGACTGGTTCGCGCGCATGGGCTCTGGCCTCCCGCCTGAGCGCCAGCTCCCCTACTGGAAGGAAATGGTGCAGCCAAGTTTCGACCTCTCATCGGGTATCATTACCGTGAAGGTACGCGCCTTCACGCCGCAGGATGCGGCGCTTGTGGTGCGGGCCGTGCTGAGACGCACCCAGGCCCTGGTGGATGAAATGTCCAACGCGGCACGCCAGAACGCACTGGCCTACGCCACCCAGACCGCGGCGGAAGCGCAGGCCAAACTCGGACAGGATGAAGCCGCTCTAACCGATTACCGAAACCGCTATGCCGTGCTGTTCCCCGAGCTGAGTGCACAGCAAAACAGCACCGTGGGCGGCGATTTGCTGCTTGCCTTAGCGCAGGACCAGGCTAGCCTGGCGGCACTGCGCGCCCAGGGGCAAAGCAATTCCTCGCCGCAGGTGCAGATGCTGGCAACCCGCATCGCCGCTGAGCAGGCGCAGGAACAGACAGTGGCCGCGCAGCTTGCCGCCGCCAACGGCGGCAAGGCCGTGCCGCTAGCCACCGTGGTGAGCGGCTATGACACGATGGTGGAAACGCAGACGCTTGACCAGCAGCTTTATGCGAGCGATCTGCTGGCTTTGCAGAACGCCCGCAATGTGGCGGCGGAGAAATCGCTGTATCTTGAGAGCTTCGTCCAGCCAGTGGCGCCGGACTCCTCCGTCTACCCGACGCGCTGGCTGGTGATTGTGGAAACTGCGCTGACCGGGCTTATCGCTTGGATATTGCTGATGCTGGTTTCCAATATCGTGCGCGACCAGCTCGACTGAGCCAGTTGCCGGCGCGGTTCGATCCGCTCGGCAAACGCCAGCACGGCGGCGATGTGGCTCTGCCAGTCAGGTGCGGTCCAGCCCTGCAGACGCGCGCATTGCGCCGCGCGGCGCGTATTTCCCGGCGTGGCATATTCAAGGATCGCCCGCCGCCAGCCCATGCCATCCAGCGGGTCGAGACATTCAGGCACGCCTTTTCCCACTTCGCGGTGTGCGCTGACGTCGCTGCACAGCACGGGTACGCCGAGCGACAGCGCCTCGACCACCGGCAATCCGTAGCCCTCTGCAAAGGAAGGCATCAACAGCGTCTGCGCCCCAGCCACAAGACGGGCCATATCGCCATCGGAGATCATGCCGGTTTCGAACACATGATTCCTGATATTATCGCAATGATCGAGCAGATCGACGATCTGCTCATTCTCCCAGCCGCGCCGGCCGATGATGAACAGATGCGGTGCGGCCTCCCCCAGATCTTCCACCATGCTGCGCCACAGATGCAGAATCATCAGGTGATTCTTGCGTGGCTCGATGGTGCCAACCATGACAAAATAGGGATGCGCGCGGGCTGGTGCCGGGGATGGGGTAAGCGGCTTGGTACCCAGCGGAACGGTGGCCACGGGCAAGTCCGGAATATATTTGCGCAATGCCGCCGTGGTACTGCCTGAGTTGGAAATGATGCCGTCGGCATAGGCGGCAATGGTGCGCAGCCGCCGGCGGTGATGGCTGATCCAGGCAGGCGGAACATATTCCGGTAGCTCCAACGGAATGAGATCATGCACCAGCGGCATGAAAATGGCGCCGGTCCGGTCGAGCATCTGACCGATCCGTCCGACAAGATGCAGTGGATGCGACGAGACATTGATATAGGTCGGCCTCGGCCCGCCCTTCCAGCGCGGCACGCGCGGCGCGGCGAAGAGTCCCCTTGCAAGGGCGGCAAACGCCCGGCGCCGCATCTCGCGCATTTCTCCATTCTGCCAGGCCGGGGCGAAATCAAGGATCAGCGATTTTGTGTTCTGTTGAGGCAGCATCCGGAATGTCCCGCGCCAATAGTCGTAGGCAACAAAGCGCGCCTGGGGCGCAGCCCCTTTTGCAAGCTGCTCGGCATAGGCGATTTCCACGCGGTCAATGCCTGTGATTTTACCACAGAACATGCGGTAGAGCATGCGGGAAACATCAAGCCAGATTTCACCACGGTTGCACTGGGAGCTTTTTTGTTTAGTCATCGGCCGCGTTTTCCTTCGCAAGAGGGGACGCGCCGAATATCATTCAGTATTGGTTAACACCCCCTGAAATATAATCGCACCCATGACCAAAATTCAGTTTTCCGGTGCCGGGTAGTTTAAGGATGGCCATGAAAATCTTTCACTATCATCTGAAAAAATGCGCCGGAACAACAATGAATTCGTGGCTCGACACGCTGGGCCCCGCGGCGCGGACCTGCAACCCGGCCTGGCGTGATGGCGGCGGCCATGCCTATCATTTCCCCGATCCATTCCGGCAGCCGGCCATCAGATATGGGCGGGCCGTGTTTCATTGGAGTGATGTCGTGCATGACCATGCGCCCATCCGCGCCTACGCGCCGCCGGGAACATTCTGCTTTACCATGCTGAGGGATCCAGTGCGGCGTCTCGTCTCGCAATTCACCGACTGGCGGCGCCTGCGGGCAGAGGATCTCGCCGTGCATGACGAGGAGGCGGGCCGAGCCATACTGGACACGCAAAGTCTGACGTTGGCGGAGTTTTTGGGGAAGCATGGCAACGGGGTGGTGCGACCGCTGGTGGACAATTACCTCACCCGCGCCCTGGCCGCGAGCCGGCAGGGCGAGCGCGTGATGGAATTGGCCGACGCCGGCCGTTTGCTCGACGATGCCCTGCATGTTCTGCATACGGATTTTGACTTTGTCGGCTTGGCGGAACAGTTCGATCTTAGCCGCAACGTGCTGTGTGCCATGCTGGGCCTGCCCCCGTGCGGACCAGCCTCGGTGCTCAACCGCAGCCGGGTGGAGGCTGATCCCGCACTTCACCTGAGCGCGGAAGATGAATGGCGCTTCACGCGCCATGACCGTATCCTCTATGATGCTGCTTTGCGGCTCTTCGAAGCGCGTCACCGCGCATTGGGTGAAGCATATGAAACGGAAACATTCGAGCGGCTGCACGCCGAAGCGCTTCTGAGCCGGCTGCGCGCAACTTATTTGGCCGGAGCAGCAAAATACGCCGTTTCTGATGCCTTTTATGGCAGCGGACTGCACCAGCGCGACGGCGGCTTTGCCGGCCGCCACGCGGTTTGGACCATTTCCGGCCGCCGCGCCGCGATTTACGTCCCAGTTCCGGCGGGCATGCCATTATCGCTGCTGCTCTGGGTGCGTGGCTATGCGGCGGCAGATCAGCGTGTTGCGCTGCGCGTCTGGGTCGATGGCCGTGAGGTAATGCCGAGCTTCGAAAGCGCCGATCGATACGAGGAAGTCATTGTCATCCCATATCTGCCAATCTCCAACTTCGCGCGGCTGGAACTGGAGGTGCCGCATTGCCAGATGGCATGCCAAGATGATGCTCGGCCGCGAGGTATTTCCTTCGATGCTTATGGCTGGCGCCCGATCTATCCGGATGCCGTAACAGATGCGCTGTCAGGTATTCCTGCCGGGGAGAGCGCCACATCCGAATCTCTTGGGTCGCCGTCTGACTATGTGCCCGTTAGCTAAAACCATGTTCCGGAGATGAACTGGAGTCAAAGGAATGCCCGCTTCTGGCGGTATACGCTTAGCTCCGGGAATGGCCGCAATGGGCGCATTACTGAAGGCCGGCTCGCGCGCCGTTAAAGGACTCAGCGCAGCCTTTGGGTGACTTAGCCTTATTGATCAGAAGTTTTTGGTGCAGCTTTTTTCAAAAAGCTGCGAAGGGGGCATCTGTGCAGCCTCACATCCAAGGCGATACTCCGCACAAGCCACCGCCCCTTTCACGCACACGGCCCCGCCCGGCATCGCCGGGCGGGGTTCATCGCGGGTCTTACTCCCCGCTGGGTTTGCGGCTGCGGGACCAGATGAGGGTGTAGCCATCGCCGCCCTCGTCGTCGAAGAGATTGGCGTAGATCGGCGCGCTGAAGCTCGGGTCATCCAGCTTGACCGAGATATAATCCCGGCCCTCGGCGGAGCGTTTCGACCACCCGGCACCCAGCTCGGCGCGGCCGCAGTAGATACGGTGGCTGGGGGCGTTGTCATTGGCCCGGTTGGCTTCTGGCACGATGCGCACATTCTTCGTCTGCACGCTCAGGGTAACGATTTCACCGTGGATTTCATTGCCGACTTTCTTGAAGGTTCCGATGGTAGCCATGTCAAATCTCCATTGCTGTTTCGAGCCCGCGACCACCGCAGCCTCGATGGCGATCAAATGACCGGGGGCACGATCGGCCTGCACCGTGTACGGCCGTAGCGCAGCGAAGGATGGCACCGCCCGGCTTTTTTGCAGCGAAGCGGCCGCGAGGAGACAGCATAGCTGTCGGGGAAAAAAGCCGGGCGGCGCCATTGCAGGAAGGCGATCGTCCTTCGGTCAGATCAGCCCCTGAGAGGCCGCGTGGCGCAGCGACGAGGCAGGCGTTCAGGAGATGGAATGGCAACGCTCTAGCCTTCGGGCAATTGGCGAAGTTAGCCAAGGGAAAATAAGTGAACCCGTGCAACAGATGAGATCGTGTATCCTGCCGCAGGTCATCGGTCACAATGCCCTTGCCTTCACGTCATGGGGCAAGCCGAAACACGGGCTGGTGGTGACCCGCTCTTACCTGGGCTGGAAAGTCGCGGCCGGCTGACGTGTCCCAATTCGTGCGCTGGCCCGTGCCAATCCATAACGACGAGCACGATGGACTGCACCTCAAATGCTCCCACAGCTGTAAACCAAGTGGGGGACACGCGCGATGAATCCCACCCCGGTGATGTCGGGCGGGGATTAGGGCGAGGGCTTGTGCCCACAAGCAAAGCCGCCCGAGAGGGGCGGCTCAGTTCGCCTGGTGCATGTCGTTGTGGGGCCTATGCGCCCCCGCCACCGAATGTCCACACCGGAATACCAAGTTTTTTGGCTTTGTCGGCCAGATTTTCCTGAATGCCAGTGCCGGGAAACACCATGACGCCGATGGGCAGGCCATCCAGCAGCATGTCATTGCGCTTGAAGGGTGCCGCCTTGGCATGCCGTGCCCAGTCGGGCCGATAAGCGATCTGCGTCACCTTGCGCGCATTAGCCCAGGCGGCGGCAATGCGCTCGGCTCCCTTCGGGCTACCTCCATGCAGCAGCACCATGTCCGGGTGCTTGGCATGCACCTTGTCGAGCTTGCCCCAGATCAACATGTGGTCGTTGAACTCCATCCCGCCGGTAAAGGCGATTTTCGGGCCGCAGGGCAGCAGTGGCTCGGTCTCGGCCCGACGCTTGGCGGCTATGAAGTCGCGGCTGTCGATGAGTGCCGCGGTCAACGCGCGGTGGTTGACCATCGAGCCGGAGCGCGGGCGCCAGGCTGAGCGTGTCTGGCGCTCAAATTGCTCGGCGGCCTGGTCGCGGAAGAATTCCAGGCAGTCGCGCCGTTCCAGCAATGTCTGCCCCTCCGCCGTCAGGCGTTCGAGCTCGACCGAGCGCACCTCGGAGCCATCCTGCTCCTTCTGGCTGCGTTTTTGGGCCTGCTCGTTATCGTCGAGCGCCCGCTCAATCCGGCCTACGGCGCGGTGAAAAAGATTGACCGTCGCCCAGAGCAATTCCTCGAGATCAGGCTCCAGCCGCGTGTCAGTCAGGGTAGCGGCGAAGGCATCGAAGATGTCCGCCACGGCACCTGCTATCAGCGGTCCTTCGGGCAATGGCCGCGGGTCAGGCTCGTCCTGGCCGGGATGGTAGCCATAGAGCTGAAGTTCGTTGAGAATATGCGCGGTGGGTGAAGCGGTGTGCGGTGGCTCATAGCCGGTATCGTCGTGTTCGCGGGTCATGGGATTCTCCTTTGTGCCGGAAGCCCGCGCCCATCGCGGCCTTCCATGGCGATCCCGGCCGCAGGCGGCGACGGCCCGCACCGGGGTACGGCCGGAGCGCAGCGGAGGATGGCGGCGGGGCCGCTATTTTGCTTCGCGATGCAAAGCCCCGGCTTCGGAGCATGCTCACCTTATTTGACAATTTCCCGGGGCGGCGGAAAATAGTGGCCTCGCCGCCATTGCGGGCCGGCGCAGGGCGCAGCCCGGCGCCTGCGGCACAGATCGCCCTCTCGGAAGGCCGTCGGCGCGGCCACCCGGCGGCATGGGAGTATCTGCCCCGTCGAAAGAGGCGGTACCGACGTAACGAGCAACAATCCGCTTATCCGCGGCGGCAAATTTCAACCAGGCATCATGAACCGCGCGGCATCTTCCGGCGCCAGTTGCACCCGCAAATTTGCCCGTAGTTCGGCGAGACCAAGCGCGCGGAGATCATCGTTGAAATCGCTTAAGGATGGCGAGAGGGTAATCGCCTCGATCCCCACGGCCTGTGCGCGTTCGATCAAACTTGCCACGGCGCGATCACCAGCGGGATCGGCATCACGGGCGATATAGAGCCGCCGCACATGGTCAGGGAGCAGCATGGCTGCCAGATGCCCCGCCGAAAGTGCGGCGGCCATCGGCATGGCGGGCAGTGCACAGCGCAGTGACAGCATGGTCTCAATGCCTTCCCCGGCGGCGAGCACCCCCACTTTAGCAGGGGCAGGCTTCGCCGCGCCGAACCGGACGGCATGGCCGAGCAGATGGCCCAGCGCCCGGCGTGGTGTCTCAACCGGAGCCTTGCCCAGTCGGACGGGATCGAAGCCAGCAGGGTCGAGCCAGGTGCGCTGCACGCCGGTGATCGTGCCGTTCATGTCGGTCACAGCCGCAATCAGAGCGGGCCAGGTCTTGGGCGGTGCAGCAGGATCGGCGCGGTAAAAGCAGCGTGGGTGGAATCGCAATGACCCTGTGCCGACAAGTGCTGCTAGCGTTATCCCGCGACAGCACAAATAGGCTTCTGCGAGTGTACCGGAGAGCGGCTGCGTCCTGACAAACAGCCGCTTAGCAGAGCGTTGGGCCTGGGCTGCCATAGTCTCCGAATCATCTGCGATATCTGGTTCCGGCTCGGCGCTGGCAACAAGCGGGGCGAAGTCACCCGTTGCCAATCCGAGAAGCCGCCGCGCTTCCTCGGCCACGTCGCGAAAATCCGTCAGGCCGCGGCTTTCGCGGATCAGATCGAGCAGATCGCCGTGCGTTCCCTCGGCGGAATCTTGCCAGCGCCCCGCCGCACCCTTGCCGGAACCGCCGCCGCTCAACCGCACAAATAAGGACCGCCCCGGCGTGTTATGAACGTCGCCAACCAGCCAATAGCGCCCCTGGCGCCGCCCGGCCGGCAGATAATGGCGGCAGACTGCCTCGGCCTGGCGCGCCAATAATTGTGCCATCTCCGTCGCCGGCATGGTGAAATCATGCTTGGACATCGTCATATCCCCCATATCAAGAGCCATTCGGCCAATGCCTGGTTGGCCGGGCGGCCGAACAGCGCAGCCTATCTTTCGATCCGAGCCGCGCGCCACTTCCGAATCGGAAGTGGTGCAGCCCCCCTTCCCGTCCATCTTCCAGATTGCGTTCCGCGATGGGATATGCCAGACTATCCCCGATAAGGAGCGCCGGTCATGTCACATTCAATCGTCGGCAAATGGGGCAAAAATCTCGCCATCCGTGTGCCCATGGATGTCGCCCGCGCGGCCGGCTTGGCCGATGGCGAAAAAGTTGAAATCGAGGCGTGCGATGGAGATCTCGTCGTACATCGCCACACAGCACGCGCGCAGGCGCGGCAGAACGCACAGAGTGCGGCCGATGAGATCATCGCCGAGAGCCGCCGCCACTCCCTGGGCGGCACCTCGATCCGGGAATTGCTCGACGAAGGCCGGCGCGGGTGACGCTGGTTCTCGACGCGTCGATGACCATAGCCTGGCTGTTCGAAGATGAGCATACCGAGGCGGCCCACGCCGTCATGCAGCGTGTCGTCGCCGAAGGCGCGCTGGTCCCATCCCTGTGGCGGCTGGAGGTCGCCAACGTGCTGCGTAACGCCGTGCGCCGCAAACGCTGCGACGAGGATTATGCCGACCGCTCCATCGCCAGGCTTGGGCGCCTGGCGATCAAGAGCGATGAAGAAACCGATGAGCATGCCTGGGGCGCGACACGCAGCCTGGCGCGGGAAGAGGATTTGACGCTTTACGATGCGGCCTATCTTGAACTGGCCATTCGCAAGCGCGCGATACTGGCATCTTGCGATACCGCCCTGCTGAACGCCGCAGCGCGCCGCAAAGTCGAGACCATCACCGCCTGACGCCTGCACGGGCGAAGCCCGTGGCAGGCGCGCGGCGCAAGCCCGCTTTTGACTCAGCCCCCGCTGGCACCGTCCTGCTGCCATTTAACGATGAACTCATCGAGAATTTCAAAGGTGGATTTGCCCTCGACAGTCTCGGCAGTGACGAACACGACCATGCCCCCGAAGCCGTCAGGCCGCATTTTGGTGCAGGTGAAGGCCGTTAGCACATAGAGATAGCCCAATGCGCGCGAGCGCCGGACGATGTCCTGCAGAATAAAATTCCAGGACATGCCGCTGATATCAATCTCCACGAACTCAGCCGCAGCATCGAGATTCGCGAGTGTGTACTGCAAATAATCACTGACGCGGCTGGGCTGATCAGCTGATGCGGCAAAGGCCATGCGAAACTCTTCAGCCGGGAGTTCGAACGTATCGGACGGCCCCAGCTCGGTGAACAGATACAGCGCGTCACCGTCCGGTTCGAAGTCAAAAATATTGGTCAGGACCAGCCGCTCCAATTGGGTCATATCCGCGTTGGGAATAGAAGGCTGGATAATCGTCGGCGAATGGTAATCAGCCATTGTGGGCCTCCACATATAAAAGCCCGGCGCGATGGCCGGGCTGGGTGAAGATTTTCGGAAGGGCACCGAGCAGTGCAGCGAACATGACGAATGCGGTGCGACTTACGCCGCCCCGCATCACGCCTCGTCGCGGCTATTCCGCCGCGAGCGCCGCGCCGTTGAGGGCGGCCGGATCGGCCGGCCTTTCGCCGGGTTCTACATCGTCGGCCATGGGCTCAGCTTGCACCACGGAATCCGCCGTCTGCCCGGTATCATCGTTGCCTACGGCACACGTCAAAACGCCCTTCGTGCGCAGCGGTTCAGGCAGCCAGCCGGTGCCCGCCAGCGCTTGCGCGGCGGCCTCCACCATGGCGTCCTTCTTGAGCCCCTCGATGCGCCGCACGGCTTGCTCGCCCTTAGCCTCGCGCACGGCTTCAAGAATGCGCGCCTTCGTGACCCGACCAAGATAATTCTCGGCCGTCGGCACCCATCCAGCTTCAGCCAGATCGAGCGACATCGTTTCGGCGAGCCGTCCCGCATGCGCCAACGCCCGAGGCCGCCTGTTATAGGATTCATGCGTCGCGTTCAGCGTCAGTGCCACGCAATGGGCGAACAAGGCCTCCCGGCTGTCGCTGTCGAACGCCGCCAGAACATCCCATAATTCACTGGTATCCTCCGGCAATTGCGCCGCCCAGTTCTGATGCCGTGCATCGACCCGCGCGGCCAACAGCGTATCGGCCAAGCCCGGTGCCTGGGCGCCGAACATCACGCTCTTTGCCTCAACCTCCAGGCAGGTTTCGGCGCCATAGCGATAGAACAGCCGCAGGCACAGCGCGTGCAACAGCGCGAGGTAAGCGACCCCGGGTTCATGGCCCAGCGCCTCGCGCAGCGCCAGCGTGCGATACGCGGTCAGCTCGGTCAGTAGCCGGTCGGACAACGGCTTGATGCCGTCTTCTTCCTCCAGCTCCGGCTCGGTCCCGTCACCGACATGGGCAACGATGACACGGCTATCCGCCGTAGACGGTTCGGCGCCATCAGCAAGGTCATCAGCGCCCTGCTCATCGTCGTCGCCCTCACCCGCCAAATCGGCATGGTCGCTCTCATCGATCACCGGCGGCTCATCCTCGGGGCGGACATAGCCGCGCTCGACACGCAGCTTGCCATTGCCATCGACGCTGACAAACACCCCGGCCAACGTGCACTCCGCCTGATCATAAACCGGCGGGCGTTGGGTCAGAGCATTGATCTCGGCCTCGATCTCGGTGAGCCGCTGATCGACATCGTCCGGGACCTCATCAACCAGCGCGGCCTCTTCCTCGAGCCGCTCGGTTTCCGCCCGCAGCGCCTCGACCTGCGCGACCTCCTCTTCGGTCAGCGGGCGGCGCGTGCCCGCAATCCGGCGCAGGCCGTAGCTGTGGCCATACGGGAACTCGGTCGCGGTCTCGACCCATTTCCACCCCTCGGCGCGCAGCGCGTCGGCATCGCGCTCCAACCTTTCCGCCACCACGCGCGCCAGCAGCCCGGCATCCTGCAGCCACCCACCATCATCCTGTTGAAATAGATCGCGCATGATGGCGCCGCCCGCCGCCACATAATCCTCACCAGCATATTGCGCCCGCTTGTCCGAAACGCGCACCGCGCCTTCGGTCAGCAAGCGGCGGATCTGATACGGCTCCTTATTGTAGGAGCGCTGGATCGCCTCCCACACCTGCTCCTGTCGCTCATGGTCGGGGCTGACCGAAAACGCCATCAACTGCTCCAGCGTCATGTCATCCTCGGCATAGACCTCCAGGAGCCGGGGCGAGACGGCAGCCAGCCGCAGCCGCTGCTTCACCACCGAGGCCGCAACGAAAAACACCGCCGCGATCTCCTCCTCGCTCTGACCCTTCTCGCGCAACGCCTGAAACGCCCGGAACTGATCCAGCGGATGCAGCGGCGCGCGCTGCACATTCTCCGCCAGGCTGTCCTCCTCGGCGATGCCCTCCGTGCGCACGACGCAGGGAATCGGCGCGGTCTTGGCGAGGCGCTTTTGCCGCACCAATAATTCCAGCGCCCGATAACGGCGCCCGCCAGCGGGGATTTCAAACATGCCGGTCTCGGCACCCGCCTCATCCAGCACAGGGCGCACCGTGACGCTTTGCAGCAGCGTGCGCCGGGCAATATCCGCCGCCAGTTCCTCGATCGACACACCGGCCTTCACCCGCCGGACATTCGCTTGTGACAACACCAGCCGATCGAACGGGATATCGCGCGAGGCGCTGAGCGTGATTTTCTGAACAGTTTTGGTCATGGGAGAAACTCCATGACGGGCAGCCCGGAGCCACTCTCCTGGCCTGCAACCCGTCACGAAATTCCCAGCCGCCCTCTGACTCTTCAGCCCGCGCCACAAAAAATGCCGTGGGCCGCATACCGGCCCACGGCAAACATACGCAACAAAATGCCCGCAGCGCTTAGTTCACGCGGTCGAGCAGTTGCTTCGCCTTGCCCTCCATCTCCAGCCTGGCATCCTGATGTGGTTTGCTGCGCGCCAACGCAGTGATCCCCTGTACGAAGTCGAATACAGATTCGGGCGGATGGCCCTCCTCTTCCAGCACCGTGGCGATAATTTTCGCCGTCTCCCCCTTGCTGAAGCCGCGCTTGCGCAAGAAACTCTCGCGCTCCTCGTCCTTGCGTGCGACGACCTGCTCGCGTGCCGCCCTGATCCCCGCGACGAACGGCGCGGGCGAGGAGTTGGCGAAGCGCATCAGCGCGGGTGTAGCCTCATAAGCAAAGCGCTGAGTAGCGAATTTGCTGTGGCGGATGCTGATCTCCTGGAAATCCTCAGCGCCCCAGATGTTCCGGTTGGCGCACACCGCGCGCAGATAAAATGAGGCAATACCCAAAGTCTTCGAGCCAACCTCGCTGTTCCAGCAATAGAACCCGCGAAAATACAAATCCGGCTCGCCATTCGGCAGCCGCCCCGCCTCGATCGGGTGCGTGTCATCGACCAGGAACAGAAACACATCCCGGTCGCTGGCATAGAGCGTGGTCGTCTCCTTCGTCACATCCACATACGGGTTTTGGGTCATGGTCGCCCAATCCAACACGCCCGGCACTTTCCAAGCCGTGTCGCCAATGCCGTTACCGGCAATCCGCATCACCGCCGCCACCAACTCATGGTCCCAGATTCGCCCATAATCCGGCCCGGTGACGGCACGCAGCTCCACCCGCCCATCATCGGTCTCCAGCGTCTTCACCAACTCGGCGCGATGGTTGAGCAACCCATGCTGTAGATTGATGCCGGCCAGCGGCGCGGGCAACTCACGCAGATACCCGGCCGGCGCCCCAACCAGCCCGCAAAGCTGCCCAAAACTCCAATGCGTCGGCGCCACCGGCCGCTCCTGCCCCGGCACAATGAGCGCCAGCCGCTCGCCATCGTCACGCCGCGCCTCCACCCGGATGGCCCGGCTCTCCACCGTCCGCGCCTCGGCCCGCTCCGCACGGGCCCTCACCGCGTCATACAACTCCGGCAGAGACAGAAACCGCTCATCGTCGGGACGCGAAAACCATTCGGACGACACCCGCCCCAGCCGCTCACCCCGGCTGACATCGACCTTAAAACCCGCAGACCCAGCCCGGCCAGAGCTCGTCCCCGTAACTGCCACCGCAGCAGACGCATTGATATCCATGGCACTTCTCCATGACAGGCGCCGGAAGCCTCTCCTCCGGACTAAAACCTGTCATGAAGAGCGCGCCAAACTCTCCCTCTGGCCAGGTATCGGCACTACGGTGCTGATCGGTATCGCGCCCCAGGACGGCTGCCTAGAAGGGCAGGATCAGTTTGGCGGCTCTCCTTCAGACCATGTTCCGCGCCCAGGGCAGCGATCGGGGCGGCCTGGAGGGGGGACGACAACTATCATGTCGGAGCCCGGAACCTGAGTCAGCCTTCCGCTGCGACACCGTGAATGTTGCCATGAGGCTTAGGGGCAATGAGGCGACCTTTCGGTGAAAGCGCATAGCCTTGTGCCGAATTGTACGACTCCAGTATATTAAGTTAGGTAGGTAACGACTCTGCTGCTGGACTATCCGCGCCGATGTCGTCCGAAAGGTTCTCACCAGTGTCGATGAAATATACGAACGGCCTACAAATCAATCAGTCCGGCAAAGGCATCCCCTACAGTGGGCTCGGGGAGATTCGGCTCGACGGCGATGCCAATTACGGATTCAAGAACCTCAAGACCCACCCGGAATCGATTGACAGCGTGCCCGAGCTGGAGCGCGATCCGGCCCTTCGTGAACTTGTGCGTACTATCAATGCACCCGAATCTGGACTTCTTAGCGTCGGATGTACCAGTGGTCCGGTCGAGGACGGACAGGGGCATCGCATGAGCGGCTATGTCGAGTTTGCTTTCAACGCGGTTGAATTGATCGCCGATGCAACCAACTACTTTCAGGTGTTTTTTCACTTTGATCGTTACCTGCACGAGGCCAAGCCGCGCGACATACACTTTCATTGGGAACTCATGGGTGCAACCTTTCATGAGGCAGGCGCTGATGGGTTTACTGCGACGGTGACGATCAACACCGGATACCTCGATTCCCAGCAATCTGCAGGTGCAGCTTGGCAAAGCGCCCTTGGATTCTTGGGTGACTTTCTTAAAGCCCTTCCGCCATGTTATGGTCGGCTGCTTTACACTCTGCCGGCCAACGGCTGATTCTTTTGGCCTTGTTTGCAGTCGGTCGCGCCCACTTCGTATCAAATTAAAAATGAAAGGGTAAAAGGCTGCGACAGGGACGTAGGTCGCATTTTGTTTTTATATAGAAATAGTGCTCTGGTCTAGAGGCCACGGGTTCAACTCCAGTAGGGCACGCCAGTTGCTTGTTGAAGCTAAGGCGTTTTTGGCGGCGCCATGACGCCGCCGCTTGGATTGGTTTCTCGTCCCCCACAGTTCCCCCCAAATGCCCCCCTGAGGTGCCGGAGGGCGTTACTGTTTGCTGTTTGACTCCAGCCGGTGCCGTCGCGGACTGCGGGTTTTTTAGCCCTTGAATGACGGCATTGTCCGACGGAGGTAGGGCTGGCGAAGCCCCCGCCGACAAGGCGACGGGAGGGACTCTTACTGCCGAGGGCGGCTGTATGGGCTTGGACGGGACACCTGCTGCAGGCGCAGGTGACGTCACCGGCTCCAGCGTAACGTACGCGATAACGCCCAAGATCAAAAAAAAGCTAATGACGGCGCCAAACCATGCCGCCGTGTAGAACGCCCCCTCCGCGTCCCGTGCCGGCTTTTCCACCATCTCCTCGTAATCGTTGTCCGGCAGGAAAATGTAGAGGCGTTGACGCCAGTTGGCCCTGATTCCTGCCTGCACATTAATGAACTTTTTGCCACTCCAGACGACAGCCCCGACATAGAGGCCGAGAATGATGGTCAATGCGATGAGTAGGCCGCCGGGTGCGTTTGTGGTCGACCTCGTAATTAGTAGGCCGACCCCAGCGAAGAGGGCGGTGGCGACTGCACCTGCGACAGTCCGGGTACTGTCTGCTAGCTTTGATGTTTCATCGGAAACTGCTTTTCTCAAATCGGCAAGAGCCTTCAACGTGTCGCGGCTCACCTGCGAGAGGTTCAGGCCATATGCGATACGGGCGCTTTCCAGTGCGGGGGAAGCAAAATGGTGGAACGCTTGAATTGCATCCGCTTGCCCCGATGCCGTCCGTGCCATCTCAGCAGCATAGAGCCCGTGCCGCATTTCGAACTCCCGCTCATTGTCATAGACCCATGCCGCTGCATTCTGGAGTGCTTTGAAATCGGCGGCGTCCATTCTCTTGGTCTCAGCGGGGACGTACGGAAGACGGACCAGCGGTGGGCCTCGGAAAACGATGGATACAGATTCCACCTCGTTAGCAAGGGCTCGGACGACATTCGGGACTGCGAAACGGAGCCAGACCTGGAAGCACTCGTCAGCCCAGGGTAGCGACTCGCGACTTCGCAGGATCCAGTCACCGAGGTCCTCAACGACAAGCCGGCGGTCGCCGCTTTCTCTCACGACCCGTCGGGGTCTTGCCTCAATGGGTTGTGGCCGGAAAGGTGTGTCATCGTCGAACGGCGAAAAACGAGCGGTAGCGGTTTCAAATGGGATGGTGCAGCGAACCAGCCGAATAATCCCAGCAGCTCTGTCGTGCTCCAGTATCGTCGCCAGCGCTGTATTAGTGACTAGGCGATCCGGTCCAGCGACTTCCGCAGATTTTGTGATTACAAAACGGAACGGCTCATAATCGGGCAGTAAGCTGTCGGTTCCGCTTTCCCCTCCGGTACCATCCTCGATCTGCATCTGCCAAGAGAGTTCATGGCATATCCCGGCAAGCTCGACTGCATCGCTGGCGCAGAGCCCATTGACTGCGATGACATCGCCGGTTTCGGTCAGCGTCGTACGGCCAGCCTCATTCCAGCAGTCAAGCGCTTCCGCCAGCCTTGATAGCGAGAGTTGCATCCTCGACGAATTCCCTCTGCGTTCTAATAGTTATGACCCAGCCTGCCCCGCCTGGCTGCCGCTCCCGCACAACCGACCTTCCCTCCTCCTCGCCTGGATAGCTCAGTACTACGCTCTCAGCAGTTTTGATCTGGCGGCGTGGTCGGCGCGCCAGGACAGATTGAGCAGGGCAGAACGAGACCCCTGTCATCTTTTGGTGCTTTAGGGCACGGGTTGTGGCCCGGTCTAGTTGCGTGCGGGCGTGTTCGTCGGCCGGGCTCCCGCTCCCAACGAAGATAGCCTCCCGGATCGCACTTTCGTCAACCAGATCGCGTCCTCGCAGCGACTCTTTACTGAGATCAAGTGCCGCGACAACGTCCCTGCGCGGTAAAATCTCTCGGCAGGCGCTCAGCGTGGTCCTGAGAATCTCGTTTAGACCTGCGCTGAGTTCAGCATCGTCCCGGCTGCGCTGGACCTCCAAAAAACTCTGGAAATAGTCGGTCAAATCCGGGGATCTGCCCATTCGATCAAATGCGGAAACGAGGGGCTCTGCCGAGCCATTCACCACGCGAACCAAGCAGGATTTCTGTATCGCTCGCCGGTCAGTCACAAACGCCTGAACGATCACTCTCAGACTTTGTCGCCCGTCTCGTGCCACTAGTTCGAGGGCATTTTGGTAGTCGTATTTGATCATGCTGTAGAGCGTTGTGCCAGGCGCGTTCACGTCTAGTTCGAACAAGAAGAAGGCCCCGGGAACGCTGGTTCTTACGTGCGCCCTTGAAAAGGCCCGGGCCAACTCCTGGCCACCCGTCTGGAACGCAAGCTCCCCCTGGGCAATTCGTTCCAGTCGGAGCTTGGCCTCGGATTCACGTTCGAAAGAATGAACCCCGTCGATGGCGTTGTTGCGTATTCGGTCAAGAAAGAACGGCTCATGCTCTATTTCCCGCTGCTCTTCCTGAGCTTCGAATGTACCCTCCGTGCCCACTACATGCAAAATCATGCGTCGGACGCTCAGGGCAGCGCTTTCTTCGTCGGTTAAGAAGCTCAAAGCGGTTCTTTCCTTGAGGGTGATACGCGGGTTATAAGGACCGAGTAACGACTCGGCTCTAAATGCCGATTCGCACCAGCAAGCTATACTGGGAGAGTGTCGTTGCATACCCGGCGCCTTTGATGGACTTTTGTCCACCCTCGCCGAGGAGATGTTGGTCGCAACGGCGTTTTGCATGGCCGATGCATATGATTTAGCGGGGCCAAGCCCCTGGTTGCGCACCCGCAAGGGGTGCGCTTTGGGGCGATCCGCCGAGCGGATCGCCCTGTGTGTCGGCCCTGCGGCCTCCCAAACATCACCGCTGGTTCAAGCGTTGGGTTCGGATGTCAGAACTCCCCGGCACCAAATCCACATCCGTCACGCGCAGTCCGGCGTCTCTGACAATCCGCTTGCGCACGGAATTTTCAGTTGGCGGCGATTTCAAAATAGGTTTTTGGTTGCTAGTGCCGTTGCTCTTCCCACTGCCCGCGGACTTAGCCATTTTCTCCGCCGCCTTCGCGGCTTTCGGGCGCATCACGTTGATCGCCGCGGCATCGAGCGTATTCTTGATATGCGCGGCATAATGTTTCTCGATCATCTCGACCGAGGTTCGGCAATTCTTGGCGATCTGATAAATATCCGCTCCCTCCATCAACCGGAGGCAGATGTACGTGTGCCGCAAACTATAAGCCGTGCGCGGCTTGCCATCCCGGTCCGCCTTGAGTTTGGCTTTCGCCAGTATCCGGTTGAATAATTTTAGCTGCCCGCCCTGCGGGAACACCTTATCGGTCGGCTCCGGCAATTCCACCGGTAGCGGCATGTTCGGGCTCTTCTTGCTGCGGGTCCGTTTTTGCTTGCCGCGCGTCGGCTTCGGCCGGTTCAGCAACCGCTCATATGGCCGTACCGCCCCCGGCGTGCTCTTGCAGAACCCCACACCGCGCTTGCCCCGCACCTCGATCTCCAGGATCGTCTGCCCCGTGGCATGGTCGGTCGCAATCGTCACATCCCGGTGCTGCAGATGCCCCGCCTCATCCGGCCGCAGCCCGGTATTGCCCATGAACAGGATGAAGTCGTGCATCTGCTCGCCATTCCATTGGTATTGTGGCTGCGGCGGATTGCGCGCCCATTCGCGCGAGGCGGTATAAAGCTGCTTATATTCCTCGGGGCTGAACCACGGCCGGTGAACGATCTTGCCCTGCGTCTTATAGGGCGGCGCCAGATCCGGCAGATGCGACAGCCAGCCATGGCGGATCGCCGCCTTCAACACCAGGCGCAGCGTGACGACCTCATCATGCAGCGTGCTGCGCGCCGGCGGCTTAACCCCGGCCTTCGTGGCGGTCTCAATCCGGTGCACCCGATAATCCTGCACCGTCCCGGGCGACACCTCGGAGATACCCATTTTGCCGAAGAAGGGCAGCAGGTGCAGACGCAGCCTGATCTGGTGCCCCTGCACCCATTTCGGGCTGCGCTCGCCCTCGGTGATGACCTCATATTCGCGGGTAAATTTCTCGGCCGCATCCTCGACGGTCTTCTCCGTCATCAGCGTGCCGGCGGACTGCTTGCCACAGAGCCCAAGATACCAATCCTCCGCCGCCTTCTGGGCGAGGGCGAGTTTTTCTTGTTTGGTGGTGGTCCGCCATTGCTTGCCGCCGACCGAAGCCGAGCACTGCCAGAACCGGCTATTGCCGCGCAGGTAAATCTGCAGCTTGCCACCCAGCAGCTCGTGGTGATTGTTCATCGAACACCCCCATAGCGGGGCCGCGGACATGGGCGGTCTGGATCAAGGCGCCCGGCGATCAGCGGCGGTTGCACTTGAAAAATCTTTTACAACCGCGAAGGTTGTCAGGTTTTTGCTGGAGGGTGAACATGTGTTAAACATGTGCTAGGCTGTTTCGACCTATTTGGCGCCTTGTGTGGCGTCTTATCTCTTTGTTTTCATTCATAAAACTGGTTGCGGGGGCCAGATTTGAACTGACGACCTTCAGGTTATGAGCCTGACGAGCTACCGGGCTGCTCCACCCCGCGTTAAAGACTGCAAAACCGCCCTTCCTCGCTTTTTCGTGCGTTTTGGGGCGGTTTTTTTATTGTTGTTTGATAGGTTGGAGGACCTGGCGGCGACCTACTCTCCCGTGCCTTAAGACACAGTACCATGGGCGCTGGGGATTTTCACGGCCGAGTTCGGGATGGGATCGGGTGTAGGCTCCCCGCCAAAGCCACCAGGTCGTCCAGCCTATCAAAGCTGTTTGGTGGGTGCGGAGGTTTTGGTGCGGATGATGGTTGGAATATCCCGGATGGCGCAGCCATACGATGAATCGTTGCTGTGTATGGGGGTTGGTGAGAATTGGACTTATTGAACTCTATCGGGTGATTAGTACCAGTTAGCTGAGTCCGTTACCGGACTTATACACCTGGCCTATCAACGTGGTGGTCTTCCACGACCCTCTGGGAGGCCTAGTTTTGAGGTAAGTTTCCCGCTTAGATGCTTTCAGCGGTTATCTTTTCCGTACATAGCTACCCGGCTGTGCCGCTGGCGCGACAACCGGTACACCAGAGGTACGTCCATCCCGGTCCTCTCGTACTAGGGACAGATCCTCTCAAGCCTCCAACACCCACGGCAGATAGGGACCGAACTGTCTCACGACGTTCTAAACCCAGCTCACGTACCACTTTAATCGGCGAACAGCC
This sequence comes from uncultured Alphaproteobacteria bacterium, assembly GCA_963696195.1. GTDB lineage: Bacteria > Pseudomonadota > Alphaproteobacteria > Acetobacterales > Acetobacteraceae > Acidocella. The sequence continues at coordinate 3,708 of OY968826.1, read as the reverse complement.
GAACCCTTGGGACCTGCTCCAGCCCCAGGATGTGATGAGCCGACATCGAGGTGCCAAACCTCCCCGTCGATGTGGACTCTTGGGGGAGATCAGCCTGTTATCCCTAGAGTACCTTTTATCCGTTGAGCGATGGCCCTTCCACGTGGAACCACCGGATCACTATGGCCGACTTTCGTCTCTGCTCGAACTGTCGCTCTCGCAGTCAGGCGGGCTTATGCCATTGCACTCAGCAGCCGATGTCCGACCGGCCTGAGCCCACCATCGCGCGCCTCCGTTACTTTTTGGGAGGCGACCGCCCCAGTCAAACTGCCCACCATGCAGGGTCCCGGTCCCGGATAAACGGGACGCGGTTAGATATCAGAAGAGTTCAGGGCGGTATTTCAAGGTTGGCTCCACACAAGCTAGCGCCCATGCTTCAATGCCTCCCGCCTATCCTACACAGCACTCTCCTAATACCACTGCAAAGTTGCAGTAAAGGTTCATAGGGTCTTTCCGTCTGACCGCGGGTACCCCGCATCTTCACGGGGAATTCAATTTCGCTGAGCCTATGCTGGAGACAGTGGGGAAGTCGTTACGCCATTCGTGCAGGTCGGAACTTACCCGACAAGGAATTTCGCTACCTTAGGACCGTTATAGTTACGGCCGCCGTTTACCGGGGCTTCAATTCAGTGCTTGCACACCTCCTCTTAACCTTCCGGCACCGGGCAGGCGTCAGACCGTATACGTCGTCTCTCGACTTCGCACAGCCCTGTGTTTTTACTAAACAGTCGCTACCCCCTCTTTTGTGCCACCCAATAATGGTTGCCCACTATTGGGTCTCGCTTATCCCGAAGTTACGCGAGTAATTTGCCTAGTTCCTTCAACATAGTTCTCTCAAGCGCCTTGGTATGCTCTACCAGTCCACCTGTGTCGGTTTAGGGTACGGTCTATACGCTAGAGCTATTTCCTGGAATGCGCCAAAAGCCGAATCAATCCAATAAGATCCGACAACATCTTGCATTCGTCACTTCTAGCAGGCGGAGGAATATTCACCCCCTTCCCATCGACTACGGCTTTCGCCCTCGCCTTAGGAGCCGGCTCACCCTGCGCGGATTAACCTTGCGCAGGAACCCTTGGACTTACGGCGACACTGTTTCTCACAGTGTTTGTCGCTACTCATGTCAGCATTCGCACTTCCGATACCTCCACGGCCTCTCACGAGTACCGCTTCACAGGCTTACGGAACGCTCCGCTACCGCGCAATAAATTGCGCCCACAGCTTCGGCACGTGGCTTGAGCCCCGTTACATTTTCGGCGCAGGATTTCTTAATTAGACCAGTGAGCTATTACGCTTTCTTTAAAGGATGGCTGCTTCTAAGCCAACCTCCTGGTTGTTTTGGAATTCCCACATCCTTTCCCACTTAGCCACGATTTGGGGGCCTTAGCTGGTGGTCTGGGCTGTTTCCCTCTCGACGATGGACCTTAGCACCCACCGTCTGTCTGCCGTATAGTACTCTTCGGTATTCGGAGTTTGGTTAGGTTTGGTAAGTCTTTGGGACCCCCTAGCCCATCCAGTGCTCTACCCCCGAAGGTATTCGTACGACGATCTACCTAAATAGATTTCGCGGAGAACCAGCTATCTCCAAGTTTGATTGGCCTTTCACCCCTAGCCACAGCTCATCCCCGACTTTTTCAACAGGCGTGGGTTCGGCCCTCCAGTGGGTGTTACCCCACCTTCAGCCTGGCCATGGCTAGATCACTTGGTTTCGGGTCTTCTGCCCGCGACTGAATGCCCTATTCAGACTCGCTTTCGCTGCGCCTACGCCTATCGGCTTAAGCTTGCCGCGAACAGAAACTCGCTGACCCATTATACAAAAGGTACGCCGTCACAGAACAATCTGCTCCGACTGCTTGTAGGCATCCGGTTTCAGGTCTATTTCACTCCCCTTGTCGGGGTGCTTTTCACCTTTCCCTCACGGTACTTGTTCACTATCGGTCACCAGGGAGTATTTAGGCTTAGAGGGTGGTCCCCCTATGTTCAGACAGGATTTCACGTGTCCCGCCTTACTCAAGTCCTTAAATCAAACCTACGCATACGGGGCTATCACCCACTCTTGCCGGACTTTCCAGACCGTTCTGCTAATTTGAAATAAGGCACTGGCCTACTCCGCGTTCGCTCGCCACTACTAGCGGAATCTCTGTTGATGTCTTTTCCTCCAGGTACTGAGATGTTTCAGTTCCCCGGGTTTGCCTCGTATACCTATGTATTCAGTATACGATCCTCTTGCGAGGGGGTTGCCCCATTCGGACATTTATGGATCAAAGCTTGCTCGCAGCTCCCCATAACTTTTCGCAGCGTGCCACGTCCTTCGTCGCCTCCTGGTGCCAAGGCATCCACCGAATGCCCTTTTGTCGTTCAATTTTCGAATTCTCACCACAGTCCGAGATGATTGAACAAACTCGAACCGCTTACCCACCATGCACAGGAACCATTCATCAGAAGCACATACGCATCGCCCTCCTTTCGCCTTCTCCAACTCGCTAGGAACGAGCCTTCAAAAACCAAATTCGGAACGAAACTTCCAAGATAAACATTCTGCACCGGCAAGTTATTCCATGCAGCCGCTCCGGTCATCACAACCGCGCGCACTACACCATCATGCTTCTGAACACTCATATTCCTTCACGATTATTAGCTCGCAGCTCACGCCACTCACTAGGTCAGACAACCCATCGCAAAAGAACACAGACCAATTCTTCGCTCCCCACTCACGTGGAAAACTAAAACCGATGCACGTATCCAGACGCACCAAAACCTATTCACCCTGACAAAGAACAAATTGCTCCTCAACATTGAAGCTGGGAGAGCAACATCCGATCTCTTTTTCGCTTGACCTTTGCAGGAACAAACAAAGCAGAAAATCGAAACTCGATTTCCCCATAAACAATCTAAACCTGCGCCACACGCGTAAATGGTGGAGATGGACGGAATCGAACCGACGACCCCCTGCTTGCAAAGCAGGTGCTCTACCAATTGAGCTACATCCCCAATCAATTTACGCGCCGTATTCCGTTTATGCTCACTACCTAGCGTCCCGATGACGCAGCGCTCTCGCGCGAAGTCTGAATCGGGCCGCTCTAAACACATGGTGGGCCAGGGAGGACTTGAACCTCCGACCCCACGCTTATCAAGCGTGTGCTCTAACCAACTGAGCTACTAGCCCGTAATCAAAAGTGGCGTCCAAGTCCAAATACCAAAAATGCTCTCAAAGCATTTTCAGCGACTGTTATGGGGAAGGGATACGTTGATGGCGCTTAGCGATAACCAGTCCAATCATGAACCAGACATATTGCCTGCAGCATCCGCCACAGGACTTTTTATTTTCTTGGATTCTCCAAATTTGCCAGAATAAATCCTGGTCAAATGCTCGGAGAAAAATCCTTGAAAGGAGGTGATCCAGCCGCAGGTTCCCCTACGGCTACCTTGTTACGACTTCACCCCAGTCTCTGACCCGACCGTGGTAGGCTGCCTCCCTTGCGGGTTAGCGCACCTGCTTAAGGTCAAACCAAATCCCATGGTGTGACGGGCGGTGTGTACAAGGCCCGGGAACGTATTCACCGCGGCATGCTGATCCGCGATTACTAGCGATTCCACCTTCATGTACTCGAGTTGCAGAGTACAATCTGAACTGAGATGGCTTTTAGAGATCAGCATTGTGTCACCACATA